>OZ252020.1:0-2060000 GCA_965247505.1 Micropepsaceae bacterium
GCAACCACGCAATGGGCCTGTGGCAAACCGCCACCGCTGCCGTTTGAGTAGGACCTCCGTGCTAAATTCTCGTTACTACCGTTCAATAACGTGACAACGCCATGATAACGTCGTCGTCGAGACCTTCTTCAAAACCATCAAGTCAGAACTGATCTGGAGGACTGTGTTCATGTCAAGAAGCCAAGCTGAAACTGCCATAGCCGGATACATCGACGGGTTCTATAATCCAGTCCGTCGGCACTCGACGCTGGACTTCACAAGCCCCGTCAAATTCGAGGCAGAAGCAATGCAAACGGTGTAGGGCGCCTCCACTTTTCCTGGATGGGTCCATATCTCTGCCGGCTGATCGTCCTTCACCGCAGCACCGGGAGAAGCGGCGTACCGCTTTATCCAGCCGTAAAGCGAATGCGTGCTGACACCCAAACGCTGCGAAACCTCCAAAACCGGATAGCCGCGCTCCGTAATCTGTTTGATCGCATCTAACTTGAAATCCTCGGTGAAATTGCCTTTGCCCATGATAGTCTCCTTGCCTCAAAATTAGGGAAGAAGGTGTCTACGAATCTAGGGGCTATTCAAACGCCATCTCAACCGTCGCGACATTTTCAAGCAAGACCGGTCCGCCGCCCTGGCCGAATGGCGGCAACTTGCAGCCTAGAGGTCCTCAATTGAAGGTTCTGCAGGTCCAGCCCATTTAGTCTGACAATGCCCCTGAGCGGGCTCGATCAATTCGGAACCGCTCCAGCGCCCCGGATCGGCGACGGCCCTCAACCGCGCCGCAGCAGCGCGACGTAGACGAGCGCGGTGGCGAACATGATCAGGCTGTAGGTGGCCGCCGGCACCGTCGCGAGTCCGCCGCCGAACAGGAGCACCGCGACGGCGATGGCGAGTGTTCCGTTCTGCAGCCCACATTCGATCGAGATCGCGATCCGCTGGCTCGGGCCGGTAGCGAACGTCCGCGCCAGGAGATAGGCGATGACCATCATCAGCAGGTTGAGGACGAGGGTGACCAGCCCGGCCTGCGCGAAATAGGTGACGATGTTGCCACGTTCCTGATAGATCGCGCCGGCAAGCACGAGGACGAACAGCACCGCGGACACCCGCCGGGCCGCCGGCTCCGCCCGCCGCGCGAAGTCCTCGGCGAAGCGGCGGACCAGCAGGCCGATCAGGACCGGGACGGCGACGATCAGGAAGACGCTGAACGCGGTGCCGGCGACCGAAACGTCCCTGCCCGCCTGCTCGCCGATGAACCGGGCGTAGGAAAACACCACGATGATCGGGATGGTGACCACGCTCAGCAGGCTGATCACCGCGGTCAGCGAGATCGACAGCGCGACGTCGCCGCGCGCGAACGCCGTCAGGATGTTCGACGTCACGCCGCCCGGCGCGGCAGCGATGATCATCAGGCCGAGGGCCAGCTCAGGCGCCATCGGCCAGATGCTGGCCAGGATGAAGGCGACCGCCGGCAGCACCACGACCTGGGAGAGGGCGCCGACCGCGAAATCGCGCGGGCGGTGCAGCACGCGGGCGAAGTCGTCGAACGTGAGCCCGAGCCCCAACGCCAGCATGATGAAGGCGAGGGCGAGCGGCAAAACGACGTCGACGACGAATCCCATGTCCCCTCCTGAACGCTATCGGCCTGCCATCGTGGGCGCGCGACGCGGGCGCACCTCCAGCTCCCGGCACGACTGTGGATGAAACCTCGCGAGGGATCAACGGGCCTCCGGCTTCACCAGGGCTTTGTCACGCTAACCGGATTCACTCCAAATCTCAGTAAATTGTCGATGGCTGCTCTACGCAATGTCAATGGCTTAGCCTCATGCAGACATGCCGAAAACAGCTTACAATCACTTAACGTGACAATGCCTCATTTTGGCCTCCTTTCGAGGCAACAAAATGAGCCAACCCTCTTAACCCTCATTTCCCAAAGGCGCGAAGGCCAATTTCGTAAATATACGCTGAACACACGCGGCATTCGTGACACGTCCGAGTGGCTGGAATTTTACCGACGTTTTTGGAGCGAAAGCTTTGAGCGCCTCGACACACATCTAAAAACCAAACTTTCGAAGAAGGAGAAATCTCATGGGAAACGAGGCCGCAACTGAAGAGTCGGTTCTTGTGGTCAGCCGCAGTTTTGAGGCCTCGCGCGAAGCGGCGATCTCCCTATCTCTGTTGAAATTCGTGGGGCAGGCGTCGCTGGTTGATGATGCTATGCTGCCTTCATGATGGTTTCAATGGCACTGTCGGCCTGAGCCTTTCTCAAGTGTTCCTGGAGAGCATTTCGGAGGATGGGCAGCTGGCGATAGGCCTTGAGGCGACGGAAGGTTTTCTGGGCCTCCAGCAGGCATTGTCAGACTAACTGGGTCGGATCTGTAGAATCTACAATCGAGAACTTTTTAGGCTGCAAGTTGACACCACTCGGCCAGGGCAGCGGCTCGGTCTTGCTTGAAAATATCGCGGCGGTTGAGATGGCGTTGGTGGTTGAAATGGTTGTGGATCGAGGCATGGACGGAGGCGAATTTCTGCAGAGTTCTGACCTCCCTGAATTTGGCCATTGCGCGTTCCCGTCGCCGGAAGGGTTGATGTGAGTTTTCCGCCCGGTTGTTGAGCCAGCGCCTGGTCTCTTGGCGGCCCTCGTTGCCGATCACCTTCATCGCAGCCCGGTATGATTGTAGCCTATCCGTGACGATCGTGGCTGGCTGGCCATACCGCTTCATAGTCCGCTTCAGAAACTCAAGCGCAGCTTCGCGGTCCCGCCGTTTCGTGGCATAGACCTCAAGCACTTCGCCTTCATGGTCAACGGCACGCCATAGATAATGGGTTTCGCCGTTGATCCGGACGAACACCTCATCAAGATGCCAGCGCCACAGTGAATAGGATCCATGGCGAATACGGCGGTTCCGGATCTCGGCGGCAAACAACGGGCCAAAGCGGTTCCACCAATATCGTATCGTTTCGTAACTGACATCAATGCCCCGTTCGTTGAGAAGATCCTCGACCTGCCTGAGGGAGAGCGGAAACCTCACATACAGCATCACTGCGCTGCGGATTACCTCGGGCGAGCTATTGAAATAACGGAAGGGATTGTGCATCGCCGGAGGCTAGGAGACCTTACTTCCCGGCTCAAGCCGATTTAGTCTGACAATGCCACCAGCACCTACAAGCCTACCTCAACGAGTTCACCTTCCGCTTCAACAGGCGGTTCTACCCGTTCAACGCCTTCCGCTCATTGCTCGGCATCGCGGGCGACACCTCTGCTCCAACCTATGCCGAGCTTTACTCGGGAGAGTGGCGGCACCCTACATGTAGCGGTCATGGGCGTTAACCGGATAGGCAAGGATTAATCTAGTTAAGTGTATAATTCTCAAAAGTTTACCATCGTCCAGGCCTTGATCTACAACCACTTCAACCACGAACGTCATCTCCCCCACCGCGACATTTTCAAACAGGGCCGAGCCGCCGCCCTGGCCAAGTGGCATCAACTCGCAGCCTGAGAATCCCTAATTGTGTGTTTTACAGGTCTGATCCAGTTAGTCTGACAATGCCCTCGAGCGCGCCTTCCCTGCCGTCCAGACGGTAGTTTCCGTTGCCTTCGCTAAAGCTGAGCGACAGACCCGCAATCCAACGCCCGGCCGCGTAGTCGGGGATGTCCCGGTCGATGTTGAAAAGTTGAGGTAGGTGTCGCTCTCCTGGAGCCGTTAGGCTCCGGGTGCTGCAAACCCAAAAGGGAGAACGACACCATGGGAAATAATATCCGTAGTTCCAGCCGCCCGAAAGCCCTTGCCCCCTCGATTCCTATGCCGCCGCTGGCGGACGCGATGGACGCAGTCCATCTCAGCGTGGATCGGTTTTGTCTTCTGGCCGGGGTCGAGGCCTTGGCCGAGATGATGGAGGAGGACGCCACGACCGTGTGCGGGGCCCGACATCGCCGCCATGGGGACCGTCGAGGTTATCGCTGGGGCAGGACACATAGCGAGATCGGCTACCACGGCGGCAAAGTGAAGGTGGCCCGGCCACGGGTTCGTGACCGGGCGGGCAAAGAGGTGAGCTTGGAGAGTTGGCAGGCGCTACGCGATGCCAACCTGCTGCTCGAGTGGGCGCTCAACCTGATGGTGCTGAACGTGTCGACCCGCAAGTACCACCGCGCGGTCCGTCTGCCCGAGGGCGAGCTGGCGAAAGCGCGTGGCGACGGCACCTCGAAGTCGGCCGTTTCCCGGCGCTTTGTGGCGCTGTCAGGCAAGAAGATGAAGGCCTGGCTCGCCTCGGATCTCTCGGAACTCGACCTGCTAGTCATCCAGATCGACGGTCTGCATGTCGGCGACCATGTCCTGATGGCGGCGATCGGCGTCGATGGCAACGGCGACAAGCATGTCCTGGCCGTGGTCGAGGGGGCGACGGAGAACACGGTCGTCGTCCAGGCCTTGATCGACAATCTCCTCGCCAGGGGGCTCGATCCGACACTGCCGCGGCTGTTCATCGTCGATGGCGCGAAGGCACTCAGCAAAGCGATCCGAAACACCTTCGGTGTGGCCGCCGCCATCCAGCGCTGCCAGGTCCACAAGGGCCGTAACATCATCGAGCGCCTGCCCCAACATTTGCACGCGAGCGTCAAGAAGGCGCCCCGTCAGGCCTGGGACCAGGACGACGCAAACAAGGCCGAGCGGCTCTTGCGCAACCTGGTCCGGCGTCTGGAGCATGAGGAACCGGGCGTCTCGGGCAGCATCCTGGAGGGGCTGGAGGAGATCCTCACCATCATCCGCCTCGGCCTACCGCACGCACTCCGGCGCTCGCTCGCCTGCACCAACATCGTCGAGAACGCGCTCGGCACGGTGCGCCAGGTCACCCGCAACGTCAAACGCTGGAGACACGCCGAGATGGCGCTCAGATGGACCGCCGCTGGCCTGCTGGAGGCCCAGAAAACCTTCCGTCGCCTCAAGGCCTATCGCCAGCTGCCCATCCTCCGAAATGCTCTCCAGGAACACTTGAGAAAGGCTCAGGCCGACAGTGCCATTGAAACCATCATGAAGGCAGCATAACATCATCAACCAGCGACGCCTGCCCCACGAATTTCAACAGAGATAGGGACATCGCCAGGCGCAAACCCTTCCAGGGTTGAGATTGCGCTAGAACGATCCTTTATTACCCGGTCCCAAAGGCTAAGCATTACGATGCAGAGTAATCTCGATTTCTTCCGGCTTACATTCACGCGCAACCGCCGTTCCAGAGCGCGTTCGCGCCACTTCACCAATGCAGAGCGTATGTATTACCACGCGGCTCTGCTGCGCCTTTATTCGTAGCGACGTCATGCGCATAGGAGTTCCACGGGAAACCAAGAACAACGAATTTCGTGTCGGTATGACTCCCGCCGCCGTTCGCGAATTGACAGCGCGCGGACACCAAGTGCTGGTCGAGACTAACGCAGGTGAAGCCATCGGTCTGGACAACGCCATGTATACGCGCGCAGGCGGTGCCGTCGTGGCCGACGCCGCTGAGGTGTTTGGGGCAGCGGAGTTAATCGTCAAGGTGAAGGAACCACAACCCGAGGAGACACGGCTGCTGCGAAAAGGTCAGACGCTTTTTACTTATCTCCACCTTGCGGCCGATCCGAAGCTGACTGGAGCCCTTCTTGGTGCCGGCATCACCGGCATCGCCTACGAGACGGTAACCGATCCGCGCGGCGGCCTGCCTCTGCTCGCCCCGATGAGCGAAGTGGCCGGGCGCATGTCCATCCAGGCGGGCGCGCATTGTCTGGAGATGGAAGCGGGCGGTCGTGGGCAGCTTCTCGGCGGCGTTCCCGGCGTGCCTGCGGCCAAGGTGACGATCCTTGGCGGCGGGGTCGTAGGCACCAACGCCGCGCGCATGGCGATGGGGATGGAAGCGCATGTGACGGTGATCGATATTTCGTTACCCTGCCTCTACGATCTTGATCTTCGATTTGGCGCCAAACTCAGCACCGTCTATTCGACCATCGACGCCGTCGAAGAACATGTGACAACGGCGGATTTGATCGTCGGTGCGGTCTTGGTGCCGGGCGCCGCCGCACCAAAGCTGATCACGGATGACATGGTCAAAGAGATGCGCAAGGGTTCCGTGATCGTCGATGTTGCGATCGATCAGGGCGGATGTGCGGAGACCTCGCGCCCCACTACGCATGCGCAGCCAACCTATAAATTACATGATGTCGTGCATTATTGCGTTACCAACATGCCCGGCGCCGTGGCGCGAACCTCGACGCTTGCATTGAATAACGCAACCCTAACTTTTGTCGTGCAAATGGCGGAATTAGGGGTCAAAAAAGCAATGACGGATGATCCGTATTTGCGTGCCGGCTTGAACGTCCATGAAGGAGTATTGACCTACCGAGCAGTGGCAGAGGCACAGGGCACAGTCTTCTTACCGGCGGAAGCGGCGTTAGAAATCGGCTGAGCGCCCGTCGTCGTAAAGCAGTGGCGGGCGGCCTACCTTTTGGCCTCACGTTAAAGGTCAAATGTCCGGTCCACCCCCGAAAGATGGGGTAATCGGCCGGCGCTCTTATCTCTGACGATTGTGGGTGCTGCGCTTCAGGCTGATGTTAGCACGGGGTCAGTTTTTGCTGCCCCAAACATCAAACAAGGAGAAGCGCAGCATGGAACATTTTGCCGGATTGGACGTATCGGTCAAGGAGACGAGCGTCTGTATTGTGGACGGCACGGGCAAGATCGTACGGGAAGTGAAGGTGGCAAGCGAGCCGGAGGCGCTGCTTCCGGTGCTGACGAACCCTAGCTACCACTTCAAGCGCATCGGATTGGAAGCCGGGCCCTTAATCGCAATGGCTCTTCAGTGCTCTTGCCGAAGCGGGCTTGCCGGCGATTTGTGTCGAGACCCGGCATATGAGAGCGGTCTTGAAGGCCCAGATCAACAAGACGGACCGCAACGATGCGCGGGGGATGGCGCAGATAATGCTGCTGACCCACCGCAAGCTGCTTCAGTCGAAGGCTATCTCCATCGACAACTATCTGCGCGGGACTGGACCCATCCAGGAAAAGTGGAGGCGCCCTACACCGTTTGCATTGCTTCTGCCTCGAATTTGACGGGGCTTGTGAAGTCCAGCGTCGAGTGCCGACGGACAGACGATCGAGGCGGCCGTCTCAGGTCGTACCGGCAGCTTCCGGATCACGGCAGATCCGATGTGGATGCACGCAATCCTGCCCGCCGCCATCGGCCAGTTCCACCAGATCTGCCCCGGGGTCGAGCTGAAGCTGAGCACGGCATCGTTCGCCGAGGGCCTGCGGCGGCTCGCGGACGGCGACAGCGATCTGGACCCATCCAGGAAAAGTGGAGGCGCCCTACACCGTTTGCATTGCTTCTGCCTCGAATTTGACGGGGCTTGTGAAGTCCAGCGTCGAGTGCCGACGGACTGGATTATAGAACCCGTCGATGTATCCGGCTATGGCAGTTTCAGCTTGGCTTCTTGACATGAACACAGTCCTCCAGATCAGTTCTGACTTGATGGTTTTGAAGAAGGTCTCGACGACGGCGTTATCATAGCAATTTCCCTTACCGCTCATTGAGGCGAGGAAACCGAGTTCACCGAGGCGCGCCTGGTATGCGTCTGAGCAGTACTGGCTTCCCCGATCGCTATGGTGGATCACACCGGCGCCAGGTTGGCGCAGCCCGATAGCACGGTTAAGCGCCCTGAGCGGCAGGTCGCTGGTCATGCGAGCGCCCACGGCCCAGCCGATGACGCGCCGGGAGTAGAGGTCGAGCATGACGGCCAGGTACAGCCAGCCCTGTGCCGTCCAGATATAGCTGATGTCGGCAGCCCATTTCTCGTTGGGTGCCTCGGCGGAGAAGTTCTGGTCGAGAAGGTTCGATGCGACGGCCTTGTTGTGCTGGCTGTCCGTCGTCTTTTTGAACTTCTGTTTCCGTTTTGGAGACAACCCATTTCCCCGCATCAGCCGAGCCACCCTATGGCGTCCAACCTCGATCCCATTCTCGGCAAGCTCGTGATGGACCCGCTCTGCACCGTAGCTCTCGCGGCTGCGCCGAAAGGCTGCCCGGACATGGGCGAGTAGAACCATGTCATCGAGCTGTCGCTGTCTTGGGCCGCGATTGCGCCAAGCGTAGAAGCCTGAGACGCTGACCTGCAGCAGTCTGCACAGGCGGAATATCGGCATCGCCAACCCGGCCCTCTCCGCGTCGATGAACCGGAACCTCATCGACTTTCCCTGGCGAAGAAGGCCAGCGCTTTTTTTAGGAGATCACGTTCCTGACGGGCCAGATCACGCTCTCGGCGTAGACGGGTAATCTCCTTCGCTGCATCCTCATGCGGACCGGAAAGCAAATCCTCCTCACGCAATTCTGCGACCCAGCGGCCGAGCGCGCTGACGCTGATCCCAAGATCTCCTGCTATCTGCCGCTGCCTGCGCCCGCTCGTCTGTAAAAGACGGACGGCTTCTTCCTTGAAGGCCCGATCAAACCGCCGGCCCTTGTTCCCATTCTGCTTTGACATTTGCACTTCCTGCGATCAAAATCCTATCGCAGGACGTCTCCACTTTCGTCAGCAGGGTCCACTATTGATCAGTGGCTTCTTGAGGACCTTGAGCGTCCGAAGAAGCAGCGTCATACGGTGAAGCGGATCTTTGGTAGTGCATCAGTTTGAAATCTGCTTCTTGTAAGCCCTGGGCCGACCAGGCTTCGGTGCGCGCTCGTCTATAATCGCCAAAATATCTTCTATTCCCCAAACGCGACCCGTCAGACCGGACTCCATAGCGGGTGTGACGCGTAGGGTCTTATGGATGCGGCAGAAATTGTAGAACATGGTGTAGAGCGCAACCATGTGCATGTGATTTTCAAACTTCTTAGAAAACGCATTGGTGAGCCGGGTGAAGCGACGCATGTGCATACGCATGGTGAGGTTCTGGCGCTCGACATGGCTGGTCGATACATGCCGGTAGTCAGGGTTGCCTTCAACGCGGCGCTTGCGTGTTCCCGTGCATTCCGAAGGGCTGTACTTGCGCTCATGGCCCTTCTGGCCCGTGGGTTCGCCGTATATCTTGATAAGCTGGGCATAGTCCACATCGCCGCCAAAGGCGCCCTCGATGGCTTCTAGGTAAGCCTTGTGGCCATCTGTGGTCAGTTGAACGCGATTTGCCAGACGGGACCGGAGATCGTCCATGAAGGAAATCACGTATTCGCCGTCACGTCCGCCAACCAGCCATGAGACGATCAGCTTGGAGTCGCTATCCAGCGCGGTCCATGTCCTGTCAACGGCGGAGCAAAATTAGTCCACCCGGGCGGAGCAAAACTAGTCCACTTAACGTTATGCGGTACGCGGTGTTGGGGGGTTGTCCCGGTAGTCCTTAGGAGGGACCCGCGCTGCTTCGAGTAGCGCTTGCGTTACGCGGAGCGAAGCAGCGTGGGAGGTTCCTGTGGACCCACCGGGTCAACCATTGCACCGGCGGTTAAGCAGGTATTTTTGGGGATTTCCGCCGTTTTTGGCTTTGGTTGAGACGATAGCTCTCGCCGTTCATTTCCAGGATATGGACATGGTGGGTGAGGCGGTCCAGCAAAGCCCCGGTCAGGCGTTCCGAGCCGAATATCTCCGTCCACTCATCGAACGGCAAGTTGGAGGTCACCAGGATCGAGCCCCGCTCGTAGCGCTGGCTGAAGACTTCGAACAGCAGCTCGGCGCCGGTCTTCGAGAGCGGCACGAAGCCGAGTTCGTCGATGATCAGAAGGTGATGCTTTGCCAGTTGTTTCTGCAGGCGCAACAGGCGTTTTTCATCCCTGGCCTCCATCAGTTCATGAACCAGGGCAGCGGCCGTGAGGAAGCCGACGGAGAGCCCCTTTTGGCAGGCCGCCAGACCGAGACCGAGGGCGATATGGGTCTTGCCGGTGCCTGAGTTGCCGAGCGCGATGATATTCTCACGACGCTCGACGTATTCGCATCGCGCCAACTCCAGAACCAGCATCTTGTTGAGCGATGCGATGGCCTTGAAGTCGAAGCTGTCGAGGCTTTTGACGGCGGGGAACCTGGCCTGTCTGATCCGCCGCTCGACCATGCGGCGCTCACGGTCGATCAGTTCCAACTCGGTCAGACGGACAAGATACCGCACATGGTCGGCGCCCTCGGTGGCGCATTGGCGGGCCAGCTTGTCGTATTCGCGCAGGAACGTCGGCAGTTTCAGGGTCTTGAGGTGATGGGCCAGCAACACTTGCGGCGTATCGGTCATGACGCGCCTCCACCCAACAAGCTCATATAACTGGCGGCGGCCGTGGTCGCCACGTTGGCCCGAGGCAGGTAGGGATAGATATCCAGGTCGAGTTTGGGCGGGCGTCGCTCGATACGGCACAGCACAAGGTGTTTGACGGCGTCGTAGCCGATCGCACCCAGGCGCAGGGCGTCCTTCACCGCGCCGTGAAGCACCTCGAGATCGAAGGTCTCCAGAAGCCGAAGGACCTGGACGTATTCCCGCTTGCCGGCCTTGCCCATGCGCGCCTCCAGGAGACGGCGCAGGGTTGGGAAGGCATCAGGCAGTTCCCATCCGGCTAGCGGCGCGGCCTGATCCAGGGCACCGATCTTGTGCTCCAGCAAAGGCAGGTAGTGGATCGGATCGAAGACCATATCTTCCCGGTCGTAGGAACGGGGGTGTCGGGCAATGATCCCGGTGCCGCAACCGATAACCACCTCGTGGACATAGCCACGGATCCAGACTTCCTGATGGCCGTAGGCGACGGGCACGGAATAGTCATTCGTCCGGTAGCGCACCAGGGACAGCGAGTTGACCCGCGTGCCCTGCTTGTCGCACGCGTCGAACGGTGCCGGCAGTGGCCTCTTCAACGCTTCGCGGTCACGCACAAACCGTTCGCCGATGCTCTCGCGGTGGCCGCGCAGGACGTTGCCTTGCCGGTTGCGGCATTGCTCTTCCAGGTGGCCATTGAAGGCGTCCCAGCTCGCGAACCGGGGAAGCGGCGTCATGAAGTTCCGCCGGGCATAGCCGACCACCCCCTCCACATTGCCTTTGTCGTTACCCTTGCCGGGACGGCCGTAGCGGTCCTCGAAGAGGTAATGGGACTGCAGCCCGCTGAACGCCCGCGTTCGTTGCCGCGTGCCATCTGACAAGATGTGCGACACCAGACACTTGTCGTTGTCGTAAAGAATCGATTGGGGAACGCCGCCGAAAAAAACAAAGGCTCTGTTGTGCCCGTCCAGCCAGGCCTCCGTCGCCGCCGCCGGGTAGGCCGCAACGAAGCAGGCATCGCTGTGGGGAAGTGTCATGACGAAAAAATGCGCCCGATACTTGACGCCGGCGATGATCGCATCCGCCTCGCCAAAGTCCGCTTGAGCATGGCCCGGAGGATGTGACAACGGCACAAACATCTCACGCCGACGAAGGCGCCGTTCCCGAACGTAATCCTTCACGATGGTCTCTTTGCCCGTGAAGCCATGTTCGTCACGAAGGCGCTCGAATATACGCTTCGCCGTGTGGTGCTGCTTACGGTGAACCGTTCGGTCCTCCTCCAGAATACGGTCGATGATATCCGTGAAGGGGGCCAGTTTCGGGCGTTTCGGTGGCTGGCGTCGCCGATATCCCGGCGGTTCCGAATGCCGCAGCATCTTCCTCACCGTCTCGCGCGCAATGCCAAACCGACTTGCCGCCTCTCGCTGGCTCAGACCATCAACATGGCAGGCCAGCCGAACGCGCAGATATAGGTCTACGGTGTACATCCTTCCGCCTTCCATCTCAAAAAAGATCGAAGGCTACAGGTGGCAGAGTTTTACTCCGCCCGCGGCTGGGAAATCCCGCCGCTTCCGTGGACTAATTTGTCACCGCCGTTCTCACGTTTCCGTCCGCACGACTTTCACGCTTTCAAGAACCGTCGGAAAGGCCCGAGATATCCCGACCAAGAAGGAGCGATCAAAGTTCGATAATTGGACCCGGCACGAACGCTTCCTGAGGGCGATGTTCAGCTGATGACGCAGGCTGACAATCTCCGCCTCAAGCTGGGACTGAGACTTAAAGGCGCTCCGAAATGCAAAATAGATCGTCAGTAGGACCTTCAGCATCGCCCCAAAGAATGGGCTGAGTCGGCCTCCTCATGCGAGTCTTCCCCAGTTCCCAGCTGAATCGACTTTTCGGTACACACAGGGCATACGTACCGCCTTGCTATCGTTCCAACGACAACCAACGGGTACGGTTCACGTCTGAGATGTTCGTAATCCAACCTTTGACGTACGGATGTACCAAATTCGTTGTCACAACGTAGCGTGTTGGAATCCAGGCGAAGTCATCGAGCGCAATCCTCTCTGCCTCCGCCAGTAGCTCGCCGCGTGTGACAAGGTCTTGCTCTTCGTCTGACTGTCTAATTACTTCATCAAACGCGGGATTATTGTAACGGCCATAGTTTAGGCCACCATTGTCGGTCATCAGGAGAAACAGAAAATTGCGCGCGTCGTTGAAATCACCAATCCAGCCCGCACCCCCGATATCGAAATCGCCTTCCTGTAACTTGAGATAATGAATCTGCACGTCGTTGTTAACGACCTCTACGTCGATGTAAACCTGCTGCCACATCTGTTGTATGACAGCGGCAATTCGTCTGGAATCGGGCGAAGTCGTAGTGGAAAGTGTTGTGACAAGGCGATTGTCTGGCCCGTAGCCCGCTTCCTGCATCAGAGATTGCGCGCGCGCGATGCGCTCGGCATATGGCAGGTCCCTAAACGAAAGCTCATTGCCTCCTGGATAATTGGCTACGCCTGGCGGTACGATGCCATAGGCTGGGGGGGCACCAAGTCTTATGACTTGCTCGGTAACTGTTTCTCTATCATAGGCGAGGTTGAGGGCTTCACGCACGCGCACATCGTCAAAAGGAGGGCGTTCATGATTGACGAGCGTATAGCTCACCCCGAGATAAGGCTCGATATGCACCGCCTCGGGCATGTTGGAACGTAACCAATCAATTTGTTGGCTCGGAAGGGGGTCCTGTGTGTCTAACTCACCAGCGCGGAAGCGGTTCAGAGCTGCCATTGCGTCCGTTGTGGGATAGAAAACAACCCTATCGATCTGAACGTTTTCGGCGTCGTAGAAAAGGGGGTTCTTGACGAGAGTAACTTGGTCACTGAGCACCCATTCGGAGAGAACATACGGGCCATTGCCGACGTAATTCCCTGCTCTGGTCCATGCGTCTCCGTGGACTTCGGCTGCATGACGTGGGACCGGATAGGTTGTGAAGTGGGTTAGCATCTCAGTTAGATAGGGCGCGGGATTCTCCAGTTGCAGTTCGAGCGTTTGAGCATCAATAGCGCGTGCGCCCAAAGCCTCGGGTGGCATCTCCCCGGAATTGATCGCTTCCGCATTTTTGAAGACATACAAAATGGACGCATAGGCTGCTGCAGTCTCGGGGTTAAGAATTCTCTGCCATGCAAAAACAAAATCTTCTGCCGTAACCGGCACGCCGTCTGACCATGTATGGTCGCGCAAGAAAAACGTCCAAGTCAGACCGTCGTCCGAAACTTCCCACTGTTCAGCCGCGCCAGGAATCGGTTTACCTTCGGCGTCGTCGGTCAATAGGCCTACAATCATGTCACCGATAATGTTGCTCTCCCACGTTCCCGAGGCACGATGAGGGTCAAGGCTGTTCGGCTCGGCACCGTTGCCCCGATTTAGAACCACTTCACCGCCGACTCCGTTTTCGGCTCCGGCTTCACCTGAAGGATCAGCCGCCTGACCACAGGCACATAGGAGAAGAACTGCCCCAATGGTGACCCAAGTTTTTATTCCTAATGCGCAACGAATCCCCATCATCTCCACCTTGTCTTGTGTGTACCGAAAAGTCGATTCAGCTAGAAACCACGGCAATTCAGTCAGATGGCCTCCTTCCCAGAAACCTCAGTTGCGTGAATCTGGTTCGCTCGGTGGAGCCTGGTTGGCGACTAACGCCTGCCGAATTTGCCCTATTTTCCGGTGAATCGAGTTTTCGGTACACACAACTCTTCTCGCGCTTGGCGCTTCTCAATTGCGCAGCGCTTGCTCTTACGCAGCTGTCCGGTTTACATGTCGGACCATCGGAATGACCGTCGCCTCGGGGTTGATCGCCAGATATTCAGCCCACTGTTCCATCAGCTTTGAGCGTCGTCCGAACAGGTCCGAACGCGCGTAGGCCGCCTCCACCTTGTTGATGACCACATGGGCCAGTGCCGCCTCCATGACTGCGCGAGATGCATTAGTGCATTCCGCCGCCCAATCGCGGAAACTCGACCGGAAGCCGTGCGGCACGGCGTCCAGACTAAGGTCGCGCATCAATTTGGACAACGTCATGTCGGACAGCGGCTTGCCGGGCCGCGTTCGGGGAAGACCAGACCGCTTCCGTTCCCGAGTTGCCGTGCTTCGGCCAGTATCTCCAGGGCTCGCGCACACAGTGGGACACGGTGTGCGCGCCCGGCTTTCATCCGGTCGGCAGGAATGGTCCAGATAGCCGCGTCTATGTCGATCTCGCTCCACGCCATAAGCCGGACCTCGCCAGATCGTGCGGCCGTCAGGATCAGGAACTCAAAGGCCAGTTTGACAGCCGCCCTTCTACCGGACGCACGCACGGCCTTGATGGCGCCGGCGACTTCGCCATGCGGCAGGGCCTTATGATGGCCCATGCCTTTGCTTTTTTGCTTGGGAAGTACAGCGCCGATGGCGTCACCGCCCGGGTTGTCCTGTCTGAAGCCTTGGGCCACTGCCCACTTCATGACGGTCGAGATGCGTTGGCGCACACGTCGCGCGGTTTCCGGTTTCTCGTGCCAGATCGGCATGAGCACGCTAAGGACATCTGCCGTGTAGATATTCGACACCGGGCGCTTGCCCAGGCGAGGGTAGACGTAGGTGCGCAAAGTTGCCTCCCACTGCGCGGCGTGCTTGGCGTTACGCCAACTCGGCCGGTGAAGTTCAACGACGGCCGTCACGGCTGCCTCGAAGGTGGGTATGCTTGCTTGCCGTCGAAGGTCCATCGGATCTCCGCCGGCGCGTGCGGCCTTGCGGTTGGCAAGCGCTTTCTCGCGGGCCTCTGCCAGCGATACTAGCGGCACGCCACCAAGCCCGAGCGTCCGCTGTCGTCCCTGGATCACGAGCCTTTGCTCCCACCTCCGTGCACAGGATGTATCGACCTTCAAATACAAGCCATTGCCGTCGCAATACCGGCCAGGTTTGGAGGTCTTGCGCACGAAAACCGGCGTCAATCTCTTGTCGGGATGCTTTCCTTTCGGCTTGCGACCAAATGCCATGATAGTTACTCCATATTACATACCATATAATTTACGGGAAGGTGCGAGAAATCGCAAGATGGCGCAAGACGACAACAGACAATTAATCAATATTATAATGGAGTTTTTTAACGAGTCAGGATGCGCTAGGAAATAATTATGGCGGACGTGACCTCCGCTCCAGTTGAAGTCTCAGCTGCGTCTTCAGCTGCGGACTCCGTTGGGGTTTCGTCCGAATCGGTTTCGATTTCGTCGTCGGCTTTCGGCCCGGCACCCTCTTCGAAGACAGCCTCTGCATTGGCATTAGCATCGGATTTGGCTTTTTCAGCGTCGGCCTCGGCTTCTTCTGCTTCGGTCTGCTCGGCCAGAACATCCTCACCGCGCGCCTGACGTTCGGCTTCTTCCTCCGTTCGCGCCACATTGATGGTGACGGTTGCACGAACTTCCGGATGAAGAATAACAATTGTTGGGTAGAGACCGATCATTTTTATGGGTTTGTCGAGCGGGACCTGCCCACGCTCAATCGAGAAGCCGCCGGTGGAAATTGCACCGGCAATGTCACGCGTGCTGACCGAGCCGTAAAGCTGGCCACGGTCGCCGGCCTGACGCAGGAGTACGAAAACCTGGCCTTCCAATTTGGTGGCAACGGCGCTGGCTTCTTTCTTTTGATCGAGGTTACGCGCTTCGAGTTGTGCGCGTTGATCTTCGAAATAGGTAAGATTGGCCTTGGTAGCGCGCAAAGCCTTTTTCTTCGCTAGAAGAAAATTACGCGCGTAGCCGTCTTTCACCTTCACGACATCGCCCATTTGGCCAAGTTTCTCGACCCGTTCCAGGAGAACCACTTCCATTGCCGCCTCCTATTTCACGAGATAGGGCAAGAGCGCCATAAAGCGCGCACGCTTAATGGCCCTCGCCAATTCGCGCTGCTTTTTTGCGCTGACTGCGGTGACGCGGGAGGGGACGATCTTGCCGCGCTCGGATATATAGCGCTGCAGAAGCTTCACATCCTTATAATCGATTTTCGGTGCGTTATCGCCCGAGAAGGGACAAGTCTTACGGCGGCGGAAAAAAGGCCGGCGCGCAAGAGGGGGTTGCGTGCTCATGCTTTGTCTCCTTTTTGCGCCGCCGATCCAGCCTCTGCGGGTGCTTTACCTGCTTCAGCTGTTGCGCCCTTGGCTCTGTTTTTATCCGCGTCTTCGCGCTCGCGCTTGCGGCTGGAATTCGATTGCTCGAAGGCTTCCACTCGCACCGACATGTAACGCAGCACATCCTCGTTGATATTGAGCTGACGCTCCAATTCGGCAATGGCGTTGGCGGGCGCATCCAGATCCAAGAGAACATAGTGGCCCTTGCGGTTCTTTTTGATCCGATAGGCAAGCGTCCGAAGCCCCCAATATTCTTGCTTCTCGACCTTACCGCCTTCGGTTTCGACGATGGTTTTGAGATGGGTCGCAAGTGCATCGACTTGCTGTGCGCTGATGTCCTGGCGCGCGATCAGCATGTGCTCGTATAGAGCCATGTGGCGTCATCCTTCCTTTTTAGGCGCGGCACATGCGGCGGGAAGGGATCCGCCGATCATGCGTTGGTTCGAAGGGATACCGGACCATCCGGCAAACCGGCAAAACCGGCCCCAAGCGACCGCACCCGGGTCATAAGTGGCGGCATATAGCGGAAATGGTGGGCAGGGGGCAAGGAGGCCCGAAAAGGGGCTGAATCTACTTATCCAGCAATCGCTGCCACCAACCGACATCGAGCCATTCGCCGAACTTAAAGCCAACTTCGCGGTAGATTCCGAGATATTCGAAACCAACTGCCTCCAAAAGCCCTCCACTTTTCCTGGATGGGTCCATACTGCTTGCGTGTATTGCGCCGAATATCCCGAACCGTTCTCTCCGCCGGGTCGTTCTTGCTCATTGATTTCTGTCTCATCTTCGTTCCCTTCGGTCACTACGATGAGCCAGAAATCCTCCGTTATGCAATTACCTCAATTCGTCCCAAAGGCGCTGACGTCAGACAATGCCAATCAATGCACCGGAGATCAGAGCTACTTGGATCTATGCACCGAAGCGGTAACCGTGAAGACGGAAAAGAAGAAGGGCCGGAATTTCTCCCGGCCCTTCTCAACTCTGATGCGAACGGCTTGATCACATGCCCATATCGCCCATGCCGCCGCCATGGTCGTGACCGCCGCCGGCCGCAGGCTTCTGCGGACGCTCGGCAACCATTGCCTCGGTGGTGATGAGAATCCCGGCAACGGAGGCCGCATCTTGCAATGCGGTGCGCACGACTTTGGTCGGATCGATAATGCCTGCCTCGATCATGTCGACATATTCTTCGTCTTGCGCGTCGAAGCCGTAGGTTGCAGATTTTTGCTCCAAAAGCTTGCCGACGATGATAGAGGCTTCCACGCCCGCGTTCTCGACGATCTGACGAAGGGGTGATTGGATTGCCCTGCGCACGATCGCGATGCCCGCATCCTGATCGTCGTTATCGCCTTCCAGTTTCTTCAGCGCCTTGGTGGCATAGAGAAGCGCCGTGCCGCCGCCGGAAACCACGCCTTCCTCGACCGCGGCCTTGGTGGCGTTGAGCGCGTCATCGACGCGGTCCTTACGCTCCTTGACCTCGATCTCGGTCGCGCCTCCGACGCGGATAACCGCAACACCGCCCGCGAGCTTCGCCAGGCGTTCTTGCAGCTTTTCGCGATCGTAATCGGACGTCGTTTCCTCGATCTGCTTTTTGATCTGGCCGACGCGGGCCTGGATGCTGCCCTTCTTGCCGGCCCCGTCGATGATGGTGGTGTCGTCCTTGGTGATCTGCACCCGCTTAGCCGTACCCAACATGTCAATCGTGACATTTTCGAGCTTGATGCCGAGATCTTCGGATACAACTTGGCCGCCGGTGACGATTGCAATGTCTTCCAGCATCGCTTTGCGGCGATCGCCGAAGCCCGGCGCCTTCACGGCTGAGACCTTGAGGCCGCCGCGCAGCTTATTGACGACGAGAGTCGCTAAGGCCTCGCCTTCCACTTCCTCGGAAATGATCAGGATGGGACGGCTCGACTGTACGACCGTTTCAAGGATCGGGAGCATGGGCTGGAGGGTGGAGAGCTTTTTCTCGAAAATGAGAATATGCGGCTCTTCTAAATCACAGACCATTTTGTCGGGATTGGTGACGAAATAGGGGGAGAGATATCCGCGGTCGAACTGCATGCCCTCGACCACTTCCAATTCTGTCTCGAGGCTCTTGGCTTCTTCGATCGTGATGACGCCTTCATTGCCGACTTTGGCCATTGCTTCGGCGATCATATTGCCGACAGTGCCATCGCCATTGGCCGAGATCGTGCCGACTTGGGCGATCTCTTCATTGTCTCTGACTTTCTTGGAGCGCTTTTTGAGATCGGCGACAACAGTTTCCACTGCTTTGTCGACGCCGCGCCTCAGATCCATCGGGTTCATGCCCGCGGCCACAGCCTTGGCGCCTTCGCGCACGATGGCCTGGGCCAGGATCGTCGCCGTCGTGGTGCCGTCTCCGGCAGTGTCGTTGGTCTTCTGCGCTACCTCGCGCACCATCTGTGCGCCCATATTTTCGAATTTGTCACTAAGCTCGATTTCCTTCGCCACGGCCACGCCGTCTTTGGTCGTGCGCGGGGCGCCGAAGCTTTTCTCGATGACGACATTGCGGCCCTTAGGTCCCAATGTCACTTTGACCGCATCGGCAAGAATATCGACGCCGCTAAGGAGTTTCTCCCGCGCGTCCGAGCCGAATTTGACGTCTTTTGCTGCCATTTTCTTAATTCTCCTAAAAATTCTTTGTACAGAAAATCTGTAGACTGATTAGCGGGATTTTTTCTTAGCCTTACCGGCCTCGATGACGCCCATGATGTCGGACTCCTTCATAATGATGAGGTCCTCGCCGTCGATTTTCACTTCGGTGCCCGACCATTTGCCGAACAACACGCGCTCGCCGGCTTTGACTTCCGGGGCGACGCGTTTGCCCTTGTCGTCGAGTGCTCCAGGGCCGACCGAGACGATCTCGCCTTCCTGCGGCTTCTCTTGGGCGGTGTCGGGGATAATGATCCCGCCGGCGGTCTTTTGCTCCTCCTGGACGCGGCGGACGACCACGCGGTCTCCGAGCGGACGAAATTTCATAGGGGTGCTCCCTCCGTTAGAATTAGAAAAATCAATGAGTTAAGGTAAAAATTCCCGATTTAGCAGCACTCTTCCATAGAGAGTGCCAACCCATGGGGTGGTAGTTAGGGATAGGCAGCCACACCGTCAAGGGACACGCCGTGGTTTTTTCTCGCGCTCGGCTCCTGGTTCGGCGGTGTGTGCGCGACAAGACGGCCCTCAAAAAGAGGCCTTGAAACCTGACCAAATCGTTCAGCTTCGATTCATGCTCCTGCCAATAGGTTGAGAGATGTGGAGGGATTTCTGAGAGGAGACCAGACATGAAATCCCTCGCCAAACTCACTTTCGGAGCGCTGGTATTGACCGGCGCGGCCTTGACCACAGCCCAGCCTGCAAATGCGGCCTCGAGTTTCAGTTTTTCCTATGGCTATGGCGGCGGCTATGGCGGACCGCATGTTTCGGTTCACTATAATCCGTGTTACCGGCCTATTATGGGCGGCCGCGCTATTGCCATTATCCGCTCTATCGCGGGCGGGTTTTCTTCGGCGGCGCCGGGCATCACGGTCCGTTCCACTATCGCGACTACCGCGGAAGCCGCCAATATTGGCATGGCGGGCGCTGGCATCGCGGCGCGTTGCATGCGGGCCCAAGATTGCGCAGAAACTTCGCCCGTGGGCACTATGGTTATGGTCCCAGGCGCGGTTTGGGGCGCGGTCGGCGCTAAGGCGAGGCGCCTCCTCCATCCATCCGAACAGCCGGCCACCCGGCGAGCCGAATATCCCGGTCCACTCAGCAAACGGCTTTGTCAAGTTAACCTGATTTACTCCGAAATCTCGGTAAATTGTAGATGGCTGTTCAGCGCAATTTTAATGGGAGTTATACACCCGAGTTGACTCTGGGGGGCGTGACGCCTTTTGCCGGGAATTAGAATTAGCTACACGCGTAGACTTTCCTTGGCGATTGGCTGGGATTCGCACCCTGACGCCAGAAAGCGCTACAGTGCCTGCTACCTGCGGGGTGATCTGGGGAGGCTGGCGCTGCAGACGGTTACGGGCATGCGGGAATATATCAAGGGCGCTCTGCCCCCACTTATTGTTGTCGGTGCAGGGTGGGGTGCAATGTTGACGTGGCCCGATGCAAACCCCTGGGTGGTGTGGGGCATAACCGCAGTTTTATGCGTTCTCTATTTCTCGATGGATCGTATACCGACTTTGGTGCGGCGTTTGTTTTCCGCGTCCAGTCCTCAAGTTGAAGGCAAAATAGACAAGAAAGAGAAGCTCTCTGTTTGGAGCTACGTTCGTTCTCAGTCAAACACCGCGATACTTGTGCTTAATTATGCTATATTTATTGTGATAGTCACTGTGGCTGTGCCACTTTACGTGGAAACAGGGGCGCTTTTGCCAGCGGTCGTTTTTTCCAAATCTTTTATAGAATATTAGGCGGTTTACTGGTTCTCAACGGTGCTTTTGCGTTCATCTACGCAAAAGAAGAAGCCAAAGAGGACACATTAAAGCGCTCAGCAGCATTCGTGCTTGGTTGCATGATGATGGCCCAAGCGGACGAGTTTTAGGGAATTATATACACGCGTTGACTTTTTTGTGGGGGCGCGCGGGAAGGCATTGTCAGACTAAATCGGCTTGAGCCGGGAAGTAAGGTTTCGTAGCCTCTGGCGATGCAAAATCCTTTTCGTTATTTCAACCCGTATTTCCCAAGTAGCGTCGATATTCAGTGCGGCGAGAAGGCGATTCCTTGCCTATCCGGTTAACGCCCATGACCGCTACATGTAGGGTGCCGCCACTCTCCCGAGTAAAGCTCGGCATAGGTTGGAGTAGAGGTGTCACCCGCGATGCCGAGCAATGAGCGGAAGGCGTTGAACGGGTAGAACCGCCTGTTGAAGCGGAAGGTGAACTCGTTGAGGTAGGCTTGTAGGTGCTGGTGGCTAACGCCGTGGTGGATCCCGATCAGCCACGTCTTCAGGTTGGCGAAAACCAGATGGATGATCGGCAGGTATTGCTCGGCAACTTCTGGATCACCACACTCGGCAACAGCGAAGTGCTCATAGCCGCGCTTACCGAGGCCAGCATAGCCGCTCCAATCGTCAGTAACGATCAGCGATCCCGGCGCGACGGTGCTCTCGACGAACCCACAGAGCGACTCGGCGCTACGGTCGAGCACGACGGCGAGCCGAACGCGTCCGGCATAGTGTCCGTCTTTCCGGTTGTCGAGCTTGGTGCCCGGCTTTCGATGACGCACCTCGATGGCACAGGAGACGGGAACCTTGTGGTGAACACCACGGCCTTCCCTACGCGTTCGCCCGCCAACCCAGGTTTCGTCCACCTCAACATGGTTCTTGGGCTGTCCACCGATCCTGTCTTGGTTGGGCCGCACCATGCCCGAGCGGAGCTTGTAGAGAATTTGAAAGGCTGTCTCGTAGCGCGAAAGACCAAGTTGCCGCTGAAACTGCACGGCGGACATGCCAGGCGTCTGACTGGCGACCAGATAAGCGGCACAGAACCAGACGTTCAGCGGAGTGTGGCTACGCTCCATCACTGTTCCCACCGTCAGCCCGGTGTTCTGGCGGCACTTGCGGCAGCGCAGGACGCCAGGGCGGTTTTCAAAGTGGAACGGCTCTCCCGCCGTGCCGCAGTGCAGGCAGGCAAAGCCGTCTCCCCAGCGGGCTTTCTCCAGGTAGGCGGCGCAGGCCGCATCATCGGGGAAAAGTCGCTGGAACTCGGGTAGCGAATGCGGGAATGGGAGATCGGCGCGGTCGAGAACATCCATGGCGCGCTCCCCTATATCCGGTTTGCGCCCATTCTAGCCCTAGTAGGTGTGGGTGTAAACCGGATAGGCAAGGGCGATTCTTCCATAAGAACCATGAAGTTGTAGCATGCATGGAGCGGCGGATATGGCACACCCGATGGGTGAATCGAAACCGGGGTGCCTTCGGGTCGTTTTTGACCGTCGCTTGAAGCTTGAATTCCACGGTTCCAAGATCACCTCTGATGCCGGGTTGCTCGCCTACCGGGAGCTTGACGATGCCCTCGGCCTGACTGAGATGGCCGAGGGTGTTTTCCACGACAGCCGTACCGGCAAGAACGGATGGCACGGCCTAACGGGGCAGTTCCGTCAGTCCGTCTTTGGCCGTCTTGGCGGATACGACGACGTGAACGATGCCGATCGTCTGGGTCGTGATCCCGCCATGCGCTGGATTGTCGGCGGCAAGGCCATCGAAAGACAGGCCGCTTTCACCAGCCAGATGGGACGCTTCGAGACGGAGCTATTGGCCGCCGACGAGAACGTTGAAGCCTTGGCCGACATGAACGGGGTGTGGATCAACAAGGTTCATGACCGCCATCCGCCGAAGATGATCATCCTCGACATGGATAGCTCCGTCAGCCCGACCCATGGCGACCAGGAAGGCACAGCTTACAACGGCCACTTCGGCTGCACCTGCTATCATCCCCTGTTCCTGTTCAACCAGTTCGGCGACTTGGAGAGATGTTCCCTGCGCCCCGGTAATGTTCACAGTGCTGACGGATTGCGGAATGTTCTGGAGCCGGTGGTGATGCGCTATAAGGAAAGGAAGGTGCGGCTGTATTTTCGTGGCGATGCCGCCTTCGCCTCACCGGAGATATACGAATATCTCGAAGCCGAGGGATTACTCTACGTCATCCGCCTCAAAGCGAACGCGATTCTCCAGCGGAACATTGCCCATCTGCTTACGCGACCTGTCGGTCGCCCGCCCGACCATGTTCGCCGTTTCCACGCCAGCTTCAGCTATCAGGCTGGATCGTGGAACAAGAAGCGCCGTGTCGTGGCCAAAGTGGAGTGGCATCCCGGCGAGCTGGTTCCTCGCGTCGGTTTCATCGTCACTAATCTGTCGCGCCCTACCAAGCGGGTGGTGGCGTTCTATAATCACCGTGGCACGGCAGAGCAGCACATCAAGGAAGGCAAGAACGCCATCAACTGGACCCGTCTGTCATGTCGCAAGTTCCGCAACAATGCCGTTCGGCTCCAGCTTCACGCGCTGGCATATAATCTGGGCAGCTTCATGTGGACACTGGCCTTGCCGAAGGAGGTGGAGCACTGGTCGATGACGACGTTGCGCGACAAGCTGGTGAAGATAGGGGCCAAGGTTGTCCGACATGGCCGCTACGTTACGTTCCAATTGGCTGAGGTGGCGGTGCCGAGGGACCTATTCCGGAAAATCCTGAGCTTGATTGATGATCTGCGGCGAAGACCCGCTCCGGCGTAGGCCGAGGGAATCGACGGCGAGGAGAAAGCGACAGGAGAAGTGTGTCTGGATGGCGAGAAAAATGACCGAGTGGCCTTCCAAGCGCGGGCCGATTACCAAAATCATGCCATCGGATGGCTGCAAAGGGGATACAGTACCCTTGGCGATGGGAAAGTGGTACGATTTCCACGAATTTGGATGGCATCTGGGGAATGTCGGTTCAACAATTCGCCTGAGGTAATCCGCAGCGCGGTGATGTTGTATGTCCGCTACCCCTTGTCGCTGAGACAGGTCGAAGATCTTCTGTTCGAACGGGGCATCAACATTTGCCATGAGACCGTGCGGTACTGGTGGAACCGTTTTGGTCCGCTGTTTGCAGCCGAGATCAGCAAGCGCCGGGTTCATTATCACTCGTATTCAAACTGGCGCTGGCACCTGGACGAAGTGTTCGTAAGGACCAATGGGGAGAAGCACAATTTGTGGCGTGCCTTTGATCACGAAGGCGAAGTGCTCGAAGTCTTTGCAACGAAACGTCAGGATCGCGAGGCAGCACTGCGGTTCCTGAAGTGATGGAGTGGACGCACCCGTCTGACGGCGTCATAGGCGCCAGAAAGAAACGCACGCGTGGTGCGTTCGATCAACGAAGGAGGCGTCCGTGGAGTAAGTTGCTATCGTCGGTATCGATATATCGAAAAGGAGTTTCTAACTCCATGGGGCAACGGCGGAAGGCAAGCCGGTGTTCGGCAAAAAGCTTTCGCGAGAAAAGTTTTTCCTATTCTTCTCCGAAGTGCCGCCGTGCCTGGTTGTGATGGAAGACTGCGGCGGCGCGCACCATTGGGGCCGACAGATCATCACCCTTGGCCACAGGTGCAAGCTGATCCCGCCGATCTATGTCAAGCCATTTCTGAAGCAGCAGAAGAATGACAG
This sequence comes from Micropepsaceae bacterium, assembly GCA_965247505.1. Classification (GTDB taxonomy): domain Bacteria; phylum Pseudomonadota; class Alphaproteobacteria; order Micropepsales; family Micropepsaceae; genus CAIYRG01. The sequence continues at coordinate 24,515 of OZ252020.1, forward strand.
TAACGACGTGGCTGCGATCGTCGAGGCTGGCGCGCAACTGCCACATCGTCAACATCCGCGGCAACATCTACCGCATGCGGGAGCATCAGAACCTGCTGCAGGCCAGCTTCAGATAGGAGCTACAAGAGAGCCGCTGCGTGATAGTCAGCCAAAACATAAACAGGAACGGCGACGACCGCCCTCTGTGGATAAGCGGTTTGCCGCCGCCAGACTCTTGGCGGTCGCTGCACCAATCCGCTTACTCACGGCTCCACCGAGTCCCACGTCCCCTACACCGCGTCTGGGGGTGCGACCGGAAGCTCCAAGTGATTGATCCTTGATTGTAAAAGATGTGCAATTTTCGGCTGCCATTGACACCTCGCGCGTAGGCTAAAAAAATTGAGACGCGGATATACATAGGTACTTCATCCACCGCCGATCGAAATCCGAGACCCCCCCCCTTCATCAATGGCGCGGGTCCCATTCCGGTCATTGCCAAGTCATCGTGCCGAGTGCTCGACAACCCAAATTGACGGGCATTTCGCCTGGGACGACTCACTATTGGGCCACCGAATCGGACCTCATGAACGCCGACACGCACAAAACGTTGACGACCTTGCTCAAGCCGTTCAGCAGCGCGCCAAGCACAATCCGCGCCGAAGGAATCTCCACATCTGGCAGAACCGCGAAAGGTTGCAAACACAGTGCCTTCGTTAAGGTGTGGAGGAACTATTCCATATAAGATACCCCATCTCCATCCGTCACACCGTCAGAACCCTTGCCTAGCAACGATTCCAGCGGTTCAGTATCCGTCACAAACTTGAACCCTGTGACGGATACGAAAACGCGCAAAGTCCCGGTTACCAACGGTTGTGACGGTGTGACGGATACGGCGGCCCCCCACCTCGTTAGAGGCCATCGCTTTCGAGCAATCGGAACGCGAGGCTAAGGCACGCCGTCGTGTCGTGACCCATCACTCGGACGAGTCACAATAGGATACCTAAACGGACAGATCATGAGCTAGCGACAAATCACCAGGGCCAGGGTTGACGCGATAGGTCAACAGCAACCCACCCCGCGGCTTCGCTTCGCGTCAGACACGGCGCGACACGAAGCCCCGTGAGACCCTCCTACCGGCTACCGCGGCAAAGCCACATGATAACCGGCGGGAAATATCGCATGGCCGACACTATTCGCCGCCATGGTAGCTGACTTTTGGTCCGTCGTTGACAGGTGGCGGCGTTTTATGTGGCACCGGTGGCACCAGACAATTGAAGTCTGCGTACAGGGGCCAATTTTCCTAAGCGGTCCCGCAGAATACCAGAAAAGCTTGTACTAATTATTGGACGAAATTGGGGGTGAGCTAATAAGAGCATATAAAATAGTAATATAATTCAATGATATAAATAAATTCTGTAGCGGAGGCTACGGAAGCAACGGACTAGTTTTCGGGCCGAGTTCTTTATTCAAAGCCCAATTTCCTGGAAAATATCCGGGGGCGATAGCTTTGACGGACGCCACACGCTCTAATGTGCTAGCATAAGCGCACAAAACTGGGGCACATGATATTGGCCACGGGTGAGCATATGACCACACACCGCATCACAGCGCCGGAAATCCGAGCGCGCAAGGGCAAGACGCCAATCGTTTGTCTGACTTGCTACCATGCGCATACCGCGGGCCTTCTCGATAAACATGTCGATCTGATGCTCGTCGGCGATACGCTCGGCATGGTTATTCACGGCATGGAAACCACACTTGGCGTCACGCTCGACATGATGATCTTGCACGGCAAAGCGGTGATGCGCGGCGCGAAACAAGCGTTGGTTGTTGTCGATATGCCCTTTGGATCCTATGAGGAAAGTCCGGAGATCGCATTTCGCAATGCCTCGCGCGTGATGCAGGAGACGGGCTGCAGTGCAGTAAAGCTCGAAGGCGGGGCGCGCATGGTGGAAACAATCCGCTATTTGACACTGCGCGGCATTCCGGTTGTGGGCCATGTCGGGATGACACCTCAAATGGTTCAGGTTCTGGGTGGATTTAAAACCCAAGGACGCGAGCATTCCGAGTGGGATGCCATTGTCGCGGACGCCAGAGCGGTTGATGAGGCAGGCGCTTTTGCCCTCGTTCTTGAGGCCATGACGGAACCATTGGCGGCAAAGATCACGGGCGAAGTCGCGATTCCGACGATCGGGATTGGCGCTTCTCCCGATTGCGATGGACAGATCCTGGTGACCGAGGACATGCTTGGGCTCAACCCGGCTCCGCCTAGATTTGTCAGGGAATATGCCCATTTGGGGGCGGAAATCGAAGCAGCGGTGGAAGCCTACGCTGGCGATGTCCGAAAACGGCGTTTTCCGTCTAAGGAAAATGTCTACAGCATGAAGAAAAGGGCATAGCGCGGATAAGCCTTTGCCAGCGGCCCGACAAACGGCTAAATCCCTATACGATCAAAGGCTTGTCACGCCATCATGGCGGCTCGCGCAGTTGAGGAAATGATTCCGTGGTCGACATCTTCAGTGAAGTCGAAGAAGAAGTCAGAAAAGAACGCTGGGAACAGCTCTGGAAGAGCTACGGCACGTTCATCATCATCGCGGCCGGTGCGGTCGTGGTGAGCGTTGCTGGCTGGCAGGCCTGGGAACGATATAGCCAGTCTCAACGGGAAGCGGCTTCATTGGAGTTCAACACGGCTCTGGGAGTGGCCGAGGCCGGAAATGTCCCACAAGCAGAATCGGACTTGATCACATTTACAGCCGACGCACCTGCCGGTTACGCGAAGCTCGCCGAGTTTCAGTTGGCCAAGGCACAACTCGTCCAAGGAAAACGCGACGCGGCGATCGAAAGCTTGCGTCAGCTCATCGAAGACCCCAGTCCACTCCTTAGCTCTCCCGCGCGTCTGCAACTTGCTTGGCTCCTTGCCGAAACGGCGCCCCGAGCTGAGGTAGACTCAATTATTGCACCGCTGCAGGACGGGCAAAGCCCTTGGCGCTTCGCAGCGGCGGAAATTTCCGCTTATTTGGATTTGCAAGCCGGAAACCGGGAAGAAGCGGCGGCGGCTTATCAAGCGCTCGCGATCGATCCGGGTGTGTCGGAAGGCACTACTCAGAGGGCCGGAGCAATTGCGCAGTTCTTGCGTGCAAACGCTGCCCAGGCGACAAATGCGCCTGAGGCGGGAGAGAGTGAAACTCCCAGCGGCGCAGCAGAATTACCGACAGCAACCGCCGAACAAAACGATCAAGAGGCTCCCTAAAATGACTATGCGCAGGCAAATTCCACTGGCTATAGCGCTGATCGCGACATTGCCTTTGGCAGGATGCGAGACCCTTACCGACCTCGTCACTTTCGCCGGTGAGGATCCCATTTTAGAGGGAGAGCGAATTCCCATCATGGCGGCGGAAGCGGACTTTACCGCCGATCCGCAGATGGAGGAGATAGAGGTTGAATTGCCGCCTCCGACGTCGAACGAGGCGTGGCCGCTTCCGGCATCAAATTCCAACAATAGGATTCCTCACTTACTGGCCACCGGATCGCTTCAACCGATATGGCAGGTCGACGCCGGAAAGGGCACAGATTGGCGTTCGATTCTTACCTCCTCCCCGATTGTCGCCGACGGGAAAGTCTTCGTCCTCGATGCGTCAGGCCACGTCTTTACCTATAATTCTGGTTCAGGCGCTCCGGTTTGGAACCGCGATTTGGCGCTGGACGGCGAAGACAACCCCGATCGCAACTATGGCGGCGGAATCGCCTATGAAGATGGGCGTATATACGCCACCACCGGCCACCGTCTCGCCGTAGCGCTCAACGCGAATACGGGCGAAGAAATCTGGAGTGTCACAACCGATACGCCGATTCACGCCTCCCCGACTGTCGCCGATGGCCGCGTCTATGTGATCACACTGGAAAACCAGCTACTCGTTCTCAACTCGGATACTGGCGAGATCCTATGGCAGCATCGCGGTATTGCAGAGCCTTCCGCCCTCGCCGCCAGCTCAAACGCGGCAGTTGCCGGCGATACGGTCATCGTGCCCTACACGTCGGGCGAGCTTTATGCTTTGCGAACCGATAACGGCATTCCATATTGGGTTGACCAGCTCGCGCGTACCACGAATGTGACCGCGTTGACGGTTCTCAACGATATTGCGGGGCGGCCTGTCGTCGATAACGACATGGTATTCGCCATCAGTCATTCAGGGACGCTTGTCGGAATAAATATGCGGACGGGAGGGCGCGCTTGGACGCGCAACGTTCCGGGCATTCAGACGCCACTTGTGGTCGGTGAATTCGTCTATGTCGTTTCCACCGAGGGACAAGTTTTGTGCCTCAACCGCGGCGACGGGCGGATAAAATGGGTAACACAACTCCCGGCTTTCGAAGATCCAGAAGATCGCGATGGCGTGATCATATGGACCGGCCCGTTGCTGGTGAACAACCGCTTGCTGTTGTTTTCCTCGGATGGGCGCGGCGTATCGCTGCTTCCTTCGACCGGTCAGGTTGCCAATCAGATCGGAATACCCGGAGGAACCTTTATTGCGCCAATTATGGCGAACGGGATTTTATATGTCCTGACCAACGAGGCGGAACTCATCGCACTGCGTTAGCACCCCGCTTTCAAAAGGTCGGCGGCGCAATTTGAAGGCGGCCGCATTCGCATTCACCAGCCGTTCCTAGACGAGGTCGCGTGATGCCCCTCAGCATTGCCATTGTGGGCCGTCCCAATGTCGGAAAATCGACGCTGTTTAATCGGCTGGCCGGTTCAAAACGCGCCATCGTCGATAACACGCCGGGCGTGACGCGCGACTGGAGCGTCGCACTTAACAGTTTCGCGGGGCTGGAACTTCGTCTCATCGATACGGCAGGCTTTGAAAAAGCCCCCCCTGAAACTCTTCAGGCGCGCATGCTAGCGCAGACCGAAGCAGCCATCGAAGAGGCGGAAATTTGTCTCTTCCTCATCGACGCGCGGGAGGGCGTGACGCCGGGCGACGAAATTGTCGGCGAGGCCTTACGCAAGAGCGGCAAGCCGGTGATCCTGGCGGCCAATAAATGCGAAGGGCGCGCCGCCGAACCCGGGCTCATGGAAGCCTTTGCTTTGGGATTTGACGAACCCATCGCGCTCTCCGCAGAACACGGCATTGGCTTCGCCGAGCTAGTTGCTGCGCTGGCACCCTACGCCACCGAAAATCAGAACGACGATTTAGAAAATGACTGCGAAGACAATGACAGCGAAGACGATGACGAAGGTGAGGATGAGAGGCGCAGTCTAAGGCTTGCGATTGTCGGACGGCCCAATGTCGGAAAATCCAGTCTTCTCAATCGGATATTAGGCCAAAACCGTTCGTTGGTCGGACCCGAAGCGGGCATCACACGCGATGCGGTGCTTGCGGAATGGCAATATGAGGGCCGTGAAATCCTACTGCACGACACCGCGGGCCTCAGAAAGAAAGCCAGAGTCGCGGATCGCATTGAGAAAATGTCGGTCGATTCCACACTAAACGCGATCCGATTCGCCGATTGCGTTGTGCTGGTCATGGATGCAACCCAGACATTGGAGCGCCAGGATCTAAGCATTGCCGACATGACGGCGCGCGAGGGGCGCGCGCTGATCATTGCGGTCAATAAATGGGATCTGATCGAAGACCGGCAAGGCGCGCTTAAGACCTTACGCGAAGAAGTCGACCGTTTATTGCCGCAAGTCTTTGGTGCCGAGCTGGTTGCGGTCTCCGCGCTCACCGGAGAAGGGATGGAGCGCCTTATGCCCGCGGTCATGCAAGCAGACCGCATTTGGAATACGCGCCTTCCTACTTCCGTGCTTAACCGCTTTCTTGAGGACGCATTGGAGCGCCATCCGCCCCCAGCGATACGCGGGCGGCGCATACGCATCCGCTATATGACCCAGGCGAAAGCCCGCCCACCGACTTTCGTGTTGTTCGGAAATCAATTACCCGCACTACACGAAACCTATCTGCGCTATCTCGCCAATGGATTGCGCTCGAAGTTCAAGCTGTTGGGAACGCCGATACGATTCAATACGAAATCGTCTAAGAATCCGTTTGCGAATAAATAACTAACGCACCGACGTGACGAGCTCGCCGTTCTTCTCGCATGAGGGCAGCAACAGCTCTACAATTTGTGGGGCCATATCTTCTGGAGAAGGCAAGCTCATCGGGTCTTCGCCTGGCATGGCCTGGGCCCGCATATTTGTGCGCGTTGCGCCGGGATTAAAGAGGTTCACCTTCACATTGGTGCCCGCGCACTCTTGCGCATAGGTGAGCACCATAGACTCAAGCGCCGCCTTGCTCGCGGCATAGCCGCCCCAAAAGGGCCTTGGGTTGCGCGCCACGCCCGAGCTTATGAAGAGCGCACGCCCAGCGTCGGAGCGTTTCAAGAGCGGATCAAGCGAGCGTATCAGCCGGTAATTTGCAGTAATGTTCACTGCAACGATTTCGTCCCACATTTTTGGCTGTAAATGCGCGATTGGCGTCGTTTGCCCGAGAATACCGGCATTTCCAAGCAGAGCGTCCAGCTTTCCCCAGCGCTCGAAGATCGACGCGCCCATGCGGTCCAGACCATCAAAATCTTTTAGATCAAGCGGCACCAAAGTCGCTTCGCCGCCGCCCTGTTTGATTTCGTCATCGACTTCTTCGAGCCCACCGATCGTGCGCGCCACCAAGACCATATGTGCGCCAGCCTTGCTGAGCGCCAGTGCTGCAGCACGCCCGATCCCCCGCGACGCGCCGGTGACGAGCGCAACGCGCCCCGAAAGCAAGCCAGCGTCGGGCATCACACCGCTTCGACGAGCAAGGAAAGCTGACGCTGAGCAATGTCCGCATCCGGCTCAACGGGCTCAATCGGATAATCGCCCGTGAAACACGCATCGCAAAATTGCGGGGCATCATTATTGCGCCGCGCTCCGCCCACCGCGCGATAAAGCCCATCCTTCGAAACAAAAGCGAGGCTGTCGGCTTGAATAAATCTGCGCATTCCTTCGACATCAAACTTATGGGCGAGCAAGTCTTCGCGGTCGGGCGTATCGACACCGTAAAAACAAGAATGCGTCGTCGGCGGGCTGGCAATTCGAAAATGCACTTCTAACGCGCCGGCCCCGCGTACCATCTCGACGATTTTTTTCGATGTCGTACCGCGCACGATGGAATCATCCACCAGCACCACACGCTTACCTTTAAGTTTTTGCCGGTTGGGATTGTGCTTGAGCTTCACGCCAAGATGGCGAATGCGGTCGGACGGCTCAATAAATGTTCGCCCGACATAATGATTGCGCGTGATCCCCAGTTCGAAAGGCATCCCCGAGGCCTCGGCGAAGCCGAGCGCCGCTGGAACGCCAGAATCGGGAACCGGAACAACCATATCGGCGGCAACCGGCGCCTCATCCGCAAGCTCCGCGCCAATATTGCGCCGCACGTCATAGACATTCCGATCTTCGACCTGGGAATCAGGCCGGGAAAAATAGACATATTCGAAGATGCAGAAGCGTTGCGGTTTTGACGCAAAGGGCTTCAACGATTCGATCCCGTCATGGGTGATGACAACCATTTCTCCTGGCTCGACGTCGCGCACGAATTCGGCGCCGATAATATCGAAGGCGCAGGACTCCGAGGCCAAAATCCAGGCATCGTCGAGCTTGCCCAAAACCAAAGGCCGCACGCCATACGGATCGCGTGCACCGACGAGTTTTTTTGAGGTCAGCGCGACCAAGGAATAGGCGCCCTCGACTTGCTTCAACGCGTCGATCAATCGCTCGGCTACCGGCTTAAACTTGCTTCTGGCGGTGAGATGAATCATCACTTCGGTATCGGAAGTGGAATGGAAGATCGCTCCATCGCGCACCAGCTCGTTACGCAAAGTGCGCGCATTGGTGAGATTTCCGTTATGCGCAATCGTGAGCCCACCGCCGGCAAGATCGGCGAACAGGGGTTGAACATTGCGGGCAACCGAGCCTCCGGCTGTCGAGTAGCGCACATGGCCGATGGCATGCGGCCCACGCAAATGCGCGGCGTGTCCATGCTTGCCAAACACATCGCCCACAAGACCGATATGACGCTCGGCGGTAAACTGCGTTCCGTCGAAGGCGACGATTCCCGCCGCCTCTTGCCCCCTATGCTGAAGCGCATGCAGCCCGAGCGCGGTGAGCGCCGGCGCGTCCTCATGACCGAACACGCCGAAGACGCCGCATTCGTCATGCAATTTGTCGTCGAAAGGGGCTGTCATTCCGTAGGAGTCCTTAAGGTGCTCCCGTGGTTTCGATGAGCCTATCTAGCGCGGCGCGTTCCTCGGCGCCATAGGTTTGCGAATCCGCCTCCAAAGGCGGATTTTCGGCGGTTTGAGGGAGGGCAATCGGCTCTGGCGCGGCCGTGAAGCTAGGAGTAGCAGTCAAATCGCTTAACGGGATGTCGTCCGGTGGGGGGACCAAGGACAGCAATACGTCGCTCGTGTTTTCGACGACCGGGAATAGCCGCGCCTCCATTAACCAAGAGGGCTGGCTCTGCGGCGGAACCAGAATCGAGAATACGATGTGGGCGAGGCCAACAATGACAAGCCCTCGTCCGACCCCAAAGACAAAGCCCAACGCACGATCTACCGGGCCAATTTCCGTTCGTTTGACGGTCTCGGCAAAGCGATGGCTCATATAGGACAGGGGAATCAGAACGATCATAAAGATGCCGACAAACACGCCAAAATCGGCAAGCCAATCGGGCGAAATATACTCGCGCAGCATTGGCCGAAAACTTGGGAAAAGACGCAGCGTCAAATAGGCAGAGACCGCCCAAGAAAAGATGGACAGCGTTTCGCGCAGCAGACCGCGCCATGTCGCAAATAAAGCGGACACCAAAATCACAACTGCGATCAGAAGATCGACAATGGTGACGAAAACTTCACCCATGATTCGCCTCAGCTTGGGGCGGATTGTACCACTTTCGGGCCGCCAGCAGAGCGCCCAAGCTTGGCGTTTTCACCGCAAATTACCTCTGCCAGCTCCGCCACATCGGCCACATGGGTAATTTGAAGGCCAGAACCCCCGGTTTTTGTGCCCTTAGGCAATATTGCACTCTTAAAACCAAGTTTCTCTGCTTCTTTAAGCCGCGACTCGCCATGCGGCACTGAGCGCACATCGCCCGATAGGCTGATCTCGCCGAACACCACACAGTCCCCAGAAACGGGTTTGCCGCTGAAAGAGGAAATAAGCGCTGCAGCCGCGGCTAAATCCGCTGCAGGCTCATTTACTTTGAGGCCGCCTGCCACGTTCAAATAGACATCCTGGCCCGATATTCCGAGCCCGCCTCGGGCATCGAGAACAGCCAGCACCATAGATAGACGTGCATTGTCCCAGCCGACCACCGCGCGCCGCGGCGTTCCATAGGATGCCGGCGCCACCAGGGCCTGAATTTCTACCAGCAGTGGGCGCGTTCCTTCCACGCCGGCAAATACTGCGGAACCGGGTGCAAGACCGGAACGATCGCCAAGGAAAAGCGCCGACGGATTTGCAACTTCCTCGAGGCCGCTTCCGGTCATCTCGAAAACGCCGATCTCGTCGGTAGGCCCGAAACGGTTTTTCACAGCACGCAAAATTCGGAAATGATGGCCGCGCTCACCCTCGAAATAGAGAACCGCATCGACAAGGTGCTCGACCGCTTTAGGCCCAGCGATCTGGCCGTCCTTGGTCACGTGACCAATTAACAGCAGCGCCGTACCGGACGCTTTCGCATAGCGCACCAGATCATGGGTCGCCGTGCGAAGCTGCGTGATGGTACCGGGCGGGGCATCCAAGCTTTGTGTCCATATGGTTTGAATGGAATCGATCACGAGCATGCCGGGCGGTTTTCCCACCCCCAATGTCGCTAGAATATCCTCGACACATGTTGCCGAGCCGAGTTCCATCGGGGAATCGGACAACCCCATTCGTGCCGCGTGCAAACGCATTTGCGCCAGCGCTTCTTCACCAGAAATATAGACCGCGCGGCCGCCCGATTTGGCATAGGAGGCGAGTGCTTGGAACATGATGGTCGATTTTCCGACGCCCGGATCACCCCCGATAAGCAGCGCAGAGCCAGGCACAAGCCCGCCACCGGCAACACGATCAAATTCGGGAATGCCGCAAACAAGGCGCTGAGGCTCCTTGTCCTTCGAGGCCAGACCTTCCAAAGCAAAGCGCCTGCCCTTCACACTACGCCGTGCGCCGGCACCGGCGGGTGGCGATGGGCCCTCTTCCACCAAAGTGTTCCAGGCGCCGCAATCATCGCAGCGGCCGGACCATTTTGAGTGCACCGCGCCGCACGCTTGGCAGGAGAAATTGACGCCGCTTCGGGCCATCAGCGCCGGACCTCCATCTTGATCGGACCATCTGCGGAACCGCGAATAAACTGTTCGACATAAGGATTGCCGCACGAATCGATATCGACCGTCGGCCCATCCCAAATGATTTTTCCCTTGTAGAGCATTGCGATCCGGTTAGAGATTTTACGCGCACTCGCCATGTCATGGGTAATCGATAAGGCGGTCACACCAAGGTCCTTCACGGTAGAGGCAATCAGATCATTGATGATGTCTGCCATAATCGGATCTAAGCCCGTGGTTGGTTCGTCAAAAAAGATAATTTCCGGATCGGCCGCGATAGCGCGAGCAAGCCCGACACGCTTTTGCATACCGCCTGAAAGCTTAGCGGGCGATAGATCCGCGACTTCGTCGTCCAAGCCGACCTGGGCGAGTTTGCCCAAGGCTAGTTCGCGTGCATCTTTGCGCTTTACGCCATGGCCCTGAATGAGCCCGAAGGCGACATTTTCCCAAACCGGCAGGCTGTCAAAGAGCGCACCACCCTGAAACAACATGCCGAATTTTCGTAAATAGGCGTCACGCTTAGCGCCGGCGATACGCGTCACATCTTCGCCGTCTACGATCACTTTTCCCGCGCTCGCGCGAAGAATGCCGAGAATGCACTTTATGGTGACGGATTTTCCACTGCCCGAGCCGCCGATAATAACGACGGACTCGCCCTTGTCGATACTGAGATCGATTCCGTCGAGCACGGTTTTTTTACCAAAGCTTTTTTTAACGCCTTGAAGTGCAATTTTCGGAATTTCACTTGTGACAGTGGGGCTCATCTCACTCATTCCTGAAACAAGATTGAGGTCATGAGGTAATTGGCAGAAAGAATAAGAATGCTTGCCGACACCACTGCAGCGGTCGTTGCCGCGCCCACGCCTTGCGCGCCACCCTTAGAATTGAAGCCGTGATAGCAGCCCATGAGCGCAATGATGAATCCGAACACGGCGGCTTTAACGAGGCCGGAAATAATGTCGGAATTGGTCACAAAATCCATCGTGTTTTGAATGTAGACGGCGCCGTTAAAGCCGAGGCTTTGTGTGCCGACGATGTAGCCACCAAAAACGCCGATGGAATCGGCAACAGCAACCAATATCGGCATGCTGATGACTGCCGCGACAAGGCGCGGCACGACAAGATATTTGAACGGGTTTGTTGAGAGCGTTGTCAGCGCGTCGATCTGCTCGGTCACGCGCATGGTGCCGATCTCTGCGGCGATCGCCGCCGAAACCCGGCCAGAAACCATCAGGCCGGCGATCACCGGCCCCAACTCGCGCACGATTCCGAGCACAACGATCTGCGGAACAGCGGCCTCGGCCCCATAACGACTGCCGCCGATGAATATTTGCAGGCACAAGACTGCGCCGGTGAAAAACGCGGTCAGCCCAACCACGGGCAGCGAAAAATAACCGATCCGCAGCATCTGCTGGAAGATCAGAACTGTGTAGATCGGCGGGCGAACAAGGTGTGAAAGCGCCTCGCCGGTGAACATTGCGAGCTGGCCCGTAACGGCAATAAAACCCAAAAATGCGCGACCGATTGCGGCAAGAAAATTCATTGACCTCTAGCCCTTGGCATAAACGCGCGCGACGCGTGGTGAAAGCGAAGTGAGCACCTCATGACCAATTGTTCCGGCGGCCAGCGCAACTTCTTCGAGGGAGATCGTCTTACCCAAAAATTCCACCTCCGTACCGCTATTGCATTTGTCTTCGTCAAGCTCGGTTATTTCGAGCGCTACCAAATCCATCGAGATACGTCCGGCAAAGGCAACGCGAACGCCATTGATCGCAGCATGGCCAGCTGCGCCCATAGCGCGGATCAGCCCATCGGCATAGCCCAAAGGTAGTATCGCCAATCGGCTGGGCTTCGGTGCTGTGTAGATCGCGCCATAGCCGACGGTTTCCCCTTCTTTGATATGGCGGGTATGGAGCACATTGGCGGTAAGTGTCGCGACGGTGGAGTAAGGGTTGCTTCCATCGGACTCGCTTCGCGCTTGAAGGGGATTACCGCCATAAAGCCCGATGCCCGGCCGGACCATGTCAAAAAGAAACTCCTTGCCCAATTCGATTCCGGCAGTGGCGGCCAGGCTTGCCGGCGCCGGCGGCAGAGCCTCCAGGGATGCGCGAAAGCGTTCAAGCTGTTTGCGATTGAGCGCGTGCGCCGGCTCATCTGCGCAAGCAAGATGACTCATAATCAACACAAGATTGAGACCTTCGAGTGCGCCAGCCGGATTTGCGCTAAGGGCAGAAACATCTTCGCTGGAAAGCCCCGAGCGATTCATGCCGGTATCGATCTGAATAGCGGCATCGAGCACGTTACGGCTGCCTCGAGCATGCGCCGAATATTCTGCTATTTCTTCAGTGGTATTGAGGATCGGAATCAGCCCATTTGCGACATAGGACGATGCCGTCCCGGGGGTAAGACCGTGGAATACAAAAATGCGCGCGTTTGGAACAATTGGGCGAAGCGTAATCCCCTCCTCTATCCGCGCGACGAAGAAACTCTCCGCGCCCAAGACAGCCAGCTTTTGAGCGATACGCGCCATCCCCAAGCCATAGCCGTCTGCTTTCACGACGGGCGCAATAGCGGCCGGGGCCGCGCGGCGCCCCAACTCTTTGTAATTCGCACCAAGCGCGGCCAAATCCACGCTTAGTCGCGCGATCGAATTTGGGGGCGCATTATCCTGCATATCGCCAATATTTGCCTGGGTTTGGGTCAAATTCATGGCGGGAGAGAACGACAAGGGCGCGACCTAGTCAAACCGGGCCAGAATAGAAAAAGAGCTCGTGAAAATAAGGAGAAACCTTACCTCCCCCTTGCGGGGAGGTCGGAGAGCAGATCGAGGGCCGGAAGGCTCGAGATATCGCGATCCGGGTGGGGGTCCCCCCACCCGATCCGCCTCCCCCGGATCAAGTCCGGGCTCGGCTTGATCGACCTCCCCGCGAGGGGGAGGTAAGGAAGATTGCGGGGCTTGTACGCAAAGCAGCGCTCGGGCACATCGTCTTTTATGCAGGTGATTCTCGCAGCCGTATTGCCCGTTCTTCTCACCGTGCTTGTCGGCTACGGCATCGCGCGCGCTGGCAAGCCGTTCGACGGCAAGACGATAACCTTTCTGGTCGGGACAATCGGCACGCCGGTTTTGATCTTCAACAATCTCTCTCACACAACAGTTGCCCCGGAAGCGCTCGCCATCATCATCGGCGCGACGATTGTCGCGATGAGCGCCCATCTGGTGATTGGGTTCACGACGTTGAAAGCGAGCGGGCTGTCGCCGCAAGTCTATTTGGCCTCCATGGCCTTTCCCAATAGCGGCAATCTTGGGCTCCCACTGGCCCTTTACGCCTTCGGCGATGAGGGACTGAATTACGCAATTGCAATCTTTGCCATCGTCTCTGTGGGAAATCACACGGTGGGGCAAACGATCACCGCAGGACAGGGGCGCTGGCGCGCGGCACTTAAAAGCCCCGTTGTGCCTGCGGCGGCCCTCGGAATCATTTTTGGTTATTTCGCGATTCAAATGCCTATTTGGATCGACAACACGCTGGATATTCTTTCGGGGCTCACCATTCCATTGATGCTTCTTATGTTGGGGGCCTCGCTTGCGCGTATTCCGGTGACGACCTTTTCGCGCTCGACCTATCTGTCATTCGTGCGGATTGGCATGGGGACTGCGGTCGGATTCACAATTGCCTATTTATTCGGTTTTGAAGGCGCAGAGCGCGGCGCCTTTGTTCTGCAATGCGCAATGCCGGTCGCGGTATATAATTATGTCTACAGCCAAATCTACGACACCAAGCCCGAAGAGATCGCAAGCCTCGTCGTCGTATCGACATTGCTGTCTGTGATTACCGTGCCGGTGCTGCTGTTGTTTTTGGTGTAACAGCGCGCCACCCTAATCCTCACCTCCCCCTTCGCCGGGAGGTCGGCAAGTGAATGACGCAGTCATCACGAGAGGGGTGGGGGGGAACGAGCCAACGCAAGCACAGCCTCGGCAACGCCGTCCGGATTCTCGAAGACATCATTGTTCCAAACCCGCATAACACGATACCCACGGCTTTTCAGAAACCTTGTTCGTTTCTCGTCGCGTCTGATTTGCTCTTCTTTCGCATGCTGCGAACCATCTAATTCGATAATCACCTTCGCGCGATGGCAAACAAAATCGAGGATGTATTTTTCAATTGGACCTTGGCGGCGAAAGTGAAAGCCATGAGACTTGAACACGCGCAAGCGCCTCCACAGAATACGTTCGGCATCGGTGAGACGTGATCGAAGGTGCTTTGCGTGTTCTTTGCTCACCCCCCCCCACCCACTCGTGGCAAAGACCACTCGCGACCCCCCCCTCAAGGGGGAGGTCAAGAAGGATAAAATTGACTGGTCTATGTGGCGAAATACGGGAAGAAAAAAGTTTTTCTTGGCCAAGTTTAGCGTTTACCCCAGCAAGAATTGTGGTGCCCTTCTCTTCCTTACCTCCCCCTTTTGCGGGGAGGTCGATCCGATCGAGCAGCGTGAGGGCGGATCGGGTGGGGGGAACGAGCTGTGCAAACGCTTCGCCCCAGTGTGCGTCGCACGCCAACCCTAAGTTCTGCGCGGCACGGCGGCGCGCGCTTCGCTTGAGCGGGGTGACATTATGGGGATTACGCTTGCTGCTACTATTTCTTATGCCGCGACGCCCGTTTGAGCTCGCACACTTTCAAATCATATTCGGAATAGAATCTCTCACGGCCGAGACGCTGGACCTCAGCATGCTCGGGGTGATTGCGCCAAGCGGCCTGCGCTTCCTCAGATTCGAACTCGACAATGGTGGCGCGTTCGCCGTCTTCCGCCTCGAACGTCTTATGCGATATAAAACCCGGCATGGAAGCCGCCAATTCTTTCATGCGGATTAACAGAGCATAATATTCGTCCGCACTCTCCGGCCTTAACTTTGTCCGGAAGATCGTGACGATCAATTGTCCGACGCCAAATCCGAGAAGCGCGTGAACCGCTGGTCGAAGAAAAGGTTAACCTTGTTAGTCGGGCCATGGCGGTGTTTTTCGACCATGATCTCGGCGCGGTTCAGGGCACGTTCCAATTTCTCGTACCAAGTAGCGTGCTCGGGAGTGCCGATATCCGGCTCGCGGGACTTCAAATAATATTCCTCGCGATAGACGAACATCACCACATCTGCGTCCTGTTCGATGGAACCAGATTCGCGCAAATCGGAAAGCACGGGCCGCTTGTCGTCGCGGCTATCGACACCGCGCGAGAGCTGCGAGAGGGCCATCACCGGAACGTCCAATTCCTTGGCCAGGGCCTTCAGACCCTTAGTCACTTCGGAAATTTCCTGCACACGGTTCTCGGCCCGGCGTGAAGATTCCACCAATTGCAAATAGTCGATAACTATCAACCCGATTCCCTTCTCGCGCTTCAAGCGCCGCGAGCGCGCCGCGATCTGGGCAATCGAAATGCCGCCGGTATCGTCGATGTAAAGCGGCAGATCACTCAATTTTTGCGCGGTTTGCACGAAGCGATCCCATTCCGCATCGTTAAACCGTCCGGTGCGGATTTTGCGCATCTCGATTTCGGTTTGCTCGGATAAAATACGCGCAGAAAGCTGAGAGGCTGCCATTTCAAGCGAGAAAAACAATACTGGCGAGCCACGCGGCTCCTCAACATTATCCGCCTTGTCCCGCGCCCAAATCCGCGAAACATGAAAAGCCATATTGGTTGCAAGGGCCGTTTTTCCCATGCCCGGGCGGCCGGCAACGATCAGAAGATCGGAAGGGTTAAGCCCACCTAAAATCGCATCCAAATCGGCAAATCCCGATGGTACACCCGAAATGTGCCCACCCCGCGCGAGGGCCTTTTCAGCCTGACTGACCGCCGCCGCTAGGGCCGCGTCGAAGCCCATAGGACCTTCGCCATAGCGGCCCCGCTCGGCCACCCGGTAAAGCGCCTTTTCGGCCTCGTCGATCTGGTCGGGTGGCGCCATTTCGGCGCCGGCCTCGAAGGCGATGTTCACAATGTCTTCGCCGACCCGGATCAATTCGCGGCGCATGGCGAGCTCGGCAAGGATGCGGGCATAATCCTTGGCGTTGGGAAGTGCCGGCGAAGAGCGCGCCAGACTCACCAGATAATCCTGCCCGCCGACTTCGGCGAGACCCTCATCATTATCCATCGCCGATCTTAAAGTGAGCGGCGTGACGGCATGGCCTTTGGCCCACATATGTTCGATCGCCTCATAGAGACGTACATGAAGCGGGTCGTAAAAATGTTCGGGTTTAAGAACGTTGGAAATGCGTTCCAGCGCATAATTGTCGATCAGCAACGCGCCGAGAAGCGCCTGTTCGACTTCCACATCATAGGGAACCTGGCGAAAAGCCTCCTGCTCCATCTTTAGTTGTGCTCTCATAATTATGCGGTGTTTGGGGCGCGATAATCAGAAGCGGAGCGCTTCGATGCAAGGCCGCGAATCACCTGCTAACAGAATACTATTAGCCGAGCGATGTGCGAGAGGTGTTTAGTTGTGGAAGCCTGTTCGCATCGCAGATGTAGACCTGCAGATGCGCAAATCTATCCACATTTTTCGCAGAAAAAATCTGAAAAAAGTTGATGATCGTCACGGCAGCAATTTATCGCGGGCGCGGCGGGAGGCAGATCAACGCTCAGATCAATTCTCAGGGGCCGTCCCGTTCCATTTGGCCAGCAACGCATCGCGATCGAGTTTTCCCCCGCGCAAATAAACCGCTGAAATTTTCCGTGTGTTCAGAATGTCGTCGAGCGGGTTGGCGTCGAGCACGAGGAAGTCCGCATCTTTGCCTTGCGCCAGCACTCCAACATTGCCGAGACCAAGCACCTCCGCCGCCCGCGCCGTTGCCGCCGCAATCGCCTCATTCTCGGGAAGCCCCAAACCCACAAAAATGGCAAGCTCGTGATGCGCCGAGGCCCCGAAGGTTTTGGAGGGACGGACGCCCGCATCGGTGCCCAGTACTATTCTGGCGCCGGCTTCGATCATCTTGGTGAAATTTTCCTCAAACCACGCGCGGACCACGGTCTCGTCAGCCCGGCCCCCACAATCGGCCTGCATTATTTCTGCGAGGATCGTCGGGGACAGCGTCTCGGTGGCAAACGGCTCGTTGTTGCACACCTCCCGGCGAAGTCCCGGGCCCAATCCGTAGCCGATAACCGGGACCCAGTAAGGTTTTTTGTCGGCGAGGAGGGCAAGGTAAGCGTCGTCGAGCGCCTCGTCGTCCACCATGTGCACCAGCACATCGGCACCCGCCGCAACGATTTCTTTTTGATCTCTCAAACTCGTGGCATGGGCATGGACTTCGATGCCGTGCTTATGCGCCTCGTCTAAAACCGCATCGGAGACCTCGGCCAGCATCGGCGGATAGGTACCGGCGCGATCG
Source organism: Micropepsaceae bacterium (assembly GCA_965247505.1). GTDB lineage: Bacteria > Pseudomonadota > Alphaproteobacteria > Micropepsales > Micropepsaceae > CAIYRG01. The sequence continues at coordinate 42,217 of OZ252020.1, forward strand.
CCGATCCATATTTTAAGATGCCCGATACCCTTGGCGGCAATGTCCCGCACCGCCGCGCGCGCCTCGACAGGCGTTGTCACTTCATAATTGGCATTTAAGGGGCGCGTGCCCCTGATCAATATGTGGTCCGGACCGCCTTCGGGCGGGACGACGCCCGGGTTAAACAAATAGTGCGCCGCCGGCGGATATTTCCCGGAGCGCTGATCCGCCTGGAACTGCAGGGACATCGGGACCACCGCGCTGCCGCCATCATTCACCGTGCCAATGCCGTAATAGGCGGAACGCTGAAAATGATCGAGCAAATTCTCGGGAGTGTAGTGCTCAGAGCGCGAATCTCCGGCCGCGCTGGTGTATTTCTCGTAGCCGAGATGGGCATGCACATCGATCATAGCCGGCATGACCGTCTTGCCGCTCAAATCTACACGGGCAACGCCGGCCAGCGCCGTTACTTCGTCACGGTTTCCGATCGCCCTGATTACGCCGTTCTCAACTATGAACGCTCCGTTTTCGATTGGAGCCGTGCTCGCCGGACCGATGATCAGCCGGGCGCCTTCATAAATGATCGGGGCGTTAGCCTGCGCGAAAGCGCACTGGGCAGAAAAGGGGACCGCCACCATGGCGCCAAACACGGCTGAGCAGGCGAGTATTCTCAATTGCTGCATAGTGTTCTCCCAGGCGTTCAATTTGGATCGCGCGCAACGCGAACTGCTTCGACGAAAACACTATATCAAACGAAGGTACGGGACCAACCTGGGTAAAGCGAACACTGCGAACGCACTGCAATATGTCCGTTTCGAGCCAAGAGCGGACGTCCGCGTTGTCCAATCCAACTAAAGATAGTGAGTGCGCTAAATCGTCTGATGCTGCGTGGTTCTACGACGTGGGAAATGACAAGGTGTAGCCCTGACTATTCCATTTCTTGATTACATAGTCATAAAATTCATCGTAGGGTTTTGCTCCACACAATTCCAAAAGCTCGGCGCCAACCATCGTAAAGATTGTACATCCGATTTCCATCTCAAAGTTATCCGTTGGATACTCGACATGAACCTCCTTACCAAAATAAGAATAACCAGAATGCTTTGGCTGGGGATCCGTTACGTACCCTGTCGTACTAGCATATGTGATTAGTCCTAATGAAGCCAAGTGAGTTAGAGCATCGAAGTTCAATCCACGCGCCGAAAAAATCTCATCGTCCCGATCAAGGATCAGCGGGTAGTAAAGATCCAATCTCCAGACAAGCGAGCAAAGGTTTGTAAGCAGTTGAGCGTCAGCCTTACTCAAAATGCTCACAACATCTATTGTTCGTCTTGAGAATTTTCCTGGCTGGTTAGCCTCGCCAGATAGGATATTCGACCAGAGGGATTGCATTTCGTCGTCGGACACCAACCTGGCACGATCAAAGAAATACGAAAACCAATCTTTCTCGATGTCCTCCGGTTTGGCCTGATGAGTTAGATTCGGGATCGCCTTTGCAGTAATCGACTCGATATTTTCCTGTTTCTGAACTTCTTCGTGCATCAGACGATTTTTCGCGCGCTCCATTATAGAGCCGGCCTCAACGGCTCCGGTTGTTCTAATGATCCCTGCTTGCGACTTTGCCTTTGCTACCCGCACGATCTGCCAAGGTTTAGCAATTCCCCCGACGGCATCTGAAACTTTTTCCACAAGTGTAGTCGCAGGCTTCGCTAAACCGGCGAAGTCCATATTTATTAGGGGACCACCTTCTTTGGGCATGGCGCATGATAAAGTTGGATTCGCTAAGGAAGTGAACCGTGGTAAGCTGCCCGTGAGAAGCTGCTTCCGAAATCTATTCTCACTTTTCGAGGTTGCTCGCGGTCGTTGGTGAAGACTGGACCCTGCTGACGAAAGTGGAGGCGTCCTGCGATAGGATTTTGATCGCAGGAGGTGCAAATGTCGAAGCAGAATGGGAACAAGGGCCGGCGGTTTGATCGGGCCTTCAAGGAAGAAGCCGTCCGTCTTTTACAGACGAGCGAGCGCAGGCAGCGGCAGATAGCAGGAGATCTTGGGATCAGCGTGTCTGACGTCAGCGCCTTTGGGACGAATTGAGGTAATTGCATAACGGAGGATTTCTGGCTCATCGTAGTGACCGAAGGGAACGAAGATGAGACAGAAATCAATGAGCAAGAACGACCCGGCGGAGAGAACGGTTCGGGATATTCGGCGCAAGACACGCAAGCAGTATACGGCTGAGGAGAAGATCCGGATCGTGGTGTCGGGCCTGCGCGGCGAGGAGAGCATCGCCGCCTTGTGCCGCCGCGAGGGCATCGCCGAGGGTCTGTATTACAGCTGGTCGAAAGAGTTTTTGGAAGCGGGCAAGAAGCGGCTCGCCGGCGACACCGGGCGCCAAGCGACCTCGGGCGAGGTTAAAGGCCTGCGCCAGGAGATGCGCGACTTGAAGGAGTTGGTCGCCGAACTTTCGCTGGAGAACCGTCTTCTCAAAAAAAATATGATCGGGCATGGGGGAGGCGAGGAATGAGGTATCCCGCATCCGAGAAGCTGGAGATCATCCGCCTGGTCGAGCAGTCCCACCTGGGCGTCGGGTCCACTTTGGACAAGCTGGGCATTCCGAAGACCACCTTTTATCGCTGGTACGATCGCTTTCTGGCCTTTGGCGACGCCGGTCTTGAGGATCGCAACAGCAGCCCGGGCCGGATGTGGAACCGGATCCCGGATGATGTCCGGGGGCAGATCATCGATCTTGCCCTGGAGGAGACGCAACTGTCGCCCCGGGAACTGGCCGTCAGGTTTACGGACACCAGGGGCTACTTTGTCTCGGAAGCCTTGGTTTACCGGCTTCTCAAGGCCCACGGCCTGATCACCAGCCCCGCTTTCGTGGTCATCAAGGCAGTCGATGAGTTCCGCGACAAGACCACGGCGCCGAACCAGCTGTGGCAGACCGACTTCACCTATCTCAAGGTCATCGGCTGGGGCTGGTTTTACCTGTCGACCATCCTGGACGACTATTCCCGCTACATCATTGCTTGGAAGCTCTGCACCAACATGACGGCGGACGATGTGACGGCAACACTGAAGTTGGCGCTAGAAGCCTCAGGCTGCAATCGCGCCAATGTCGTCCACAAGCCGAGGCTGCTCAGCGACAACGGCTCGTCCTATATCTCCGGCGATCTGGCTGAATGGCTCGAGGACCACGGTATGGATCACGTTCGGGGCGCACCGTATCACCCGCAAACCCAGGGCAAGATCGAGCGCTGGCATCAAACGCTGAAGAACCGGATCCTGCTTGAAAATTATTATCTACCCGGCGATCTCGAAAACCAGATCAGCGCCTTCGTCGATCACTACAACAACCAACGCTACCACGAGAGCATCGGCAACGTAACTCCAGCCGACGCCTACTTTGGACGCCACACCGCCATCATCGAAAAGAGAAAAAGGATCAAAAAACTGACCACCCAAAACCGCCGCTTGAACCATCAACGCCAAGCGGCTTAACATCAAACAAAGATGAGCCAGATCCTCCCTTATGAAACACGCTCAACAGTCCCATTTGTTTTGATGACGGACAGATCAGCGTCAGCGCGCTCGGCCGCTGGGTCGCAGAATTGCGTGAGGAGGATTTGCTTTCCGGTCCGCATGAGGATGCAGCGAAGGAGATTACCCGCCTACGCCGAGAGCGTGATCTGGCCCGTCAGGAACGTGATCTCCTAAAAAAAGCGCTGGCACAGGCGCGCCAGGGAAAGTCGATGAGGTTCCGGTTCATCGACGCGGAGAGGGCCGGGTTGGCGATGCCGATATTCCGCCTGTGCAGACTGCTGCAGGTCAGCGTCTCAGGCTTCTACGCTTGGCGCAATCGCGGCCCAAGCCAGCGACAGCTCGATGACATGGTTCTACTCGCCCATGTCCGGGCAGCCTTTCGGCGCAGCCGCGAGAGCTACGGTGCAGAGCGGGTCCATCACGAGCTTGCCGAGAATGGGATCGAGGTTGGACGCCATAGGGTGGCTCGGCTGATGCGGGGAAATGGGTTGTCTCCAAAACGGAAACAGAAGTTCAAAAAGACGACGGACAGCCAGCACAACAAGGCCGTCGCATCGAACCTTCTCGACCAGAACTTCTCCGCCGAGGCACCCAACGAGAAATGGGCTGCCGACATCAGCTATATCTGGACGGCACAGGGCTGGCTGTACCCGGCCGTCATGCTCGACCTCTACTCCCGGTGCGTCATCGGCTGGGCCGTGGGCGCTCGCATGACCAGCGACCTGCCGCTCAGGGCGCTTAACCGTGCTATCGGGCTGCGCCAACCTGGCGCCGGTGTGATCCACCATAGCGATCGGGGAAGCCAGTACTGCTCAGACGCATACCAGGCGCGCCTCGGTGAACTCGGTTTCCTCGCCTCAATGAGCGGTAAGGGAAATTGCTATGATAACGCCGTCGTCGAGACCTTCTTCAAAACCATCAAGTCAGAACTGATCTGGAGGACTGTGTTCATGTCAAGAAGCCAAGCTGAAACTGCCATAGCCGGATACATCGACGGGTTCTATAATCCAGTCCGTCGGCACTCGACGCTGGACTTCACAAGCCCCGTCAAATTCGAGGCAGAAGCAATGCAAACGGTGTAGGGCGCCTCCACTTTTCCTGGATGGGTCCAGGCAGCTGAAACCGAGCTAGAGCGGGGTTGCCGCCACAGGCACTAATGACGCTTCGTCCATCTTATCCCAATAGTCCCAGCAGTGCGGATGCAATGTTAGCGTTGCCCTGCAGGCCCGCTTTGGGTTAGGAGCGGACATTCCATGCTGCAGTGCGGGAGCCCGCTTTACCTCTGAAAGTAGGCATTCAGATCACACCACTTCGCTCAATATTACGACCTCGCCCCTACTCCCACTCGATGGTGCCGGGCGGTTTTGAGGTTACGTCATATACGACGCGGTTGATGCCTTTAACTTCGTTCACGATCCTTGTGGCGGTGCGCGATAGAAATTCATGGCTGAAGGGATAGGTGTCGGCGGTCATGCCGTCGGTCGATGTCACCGCGCGCAAGGCGCAGACATGTTCATAGGTGCGGTCATCGCCCATGACGCCGACGGTTTTGACCGGCAAGAGCACAGCAAAACCCTGCCAAATCTCGTCATAAAGACCTGCCTTGCGGATTTCATCGAGATAGATGGTATCGGCTTTGCGCAAAGTCTCGAGCTTTTCTCCCGTAATTTCGCCCGGCACCCGAATGGTAAGGCCTGGGCCCGGAAAAGGATGCCGCCCGACAAAATGATCGGGCAGTCCTAGTTCGCGGCCAAGCTCGCGCACTTCGTCTTTGAAGAGCTCGCGCAGCGGCTCGACCAGTTTGAGCTTCATGCGTTCGGGCAGCCCGCCGACATTGTGATGCGATTTGATCGTCGCCGAAGGGCCGCCCAGCGCCGAGACGCTCTCGATAACATCAGGGTAAAGCGTTCCTTGGGCGAGAAATTCTGCGCCGCCGAGTTTTTTTTCTTCCGAGTCGAAGACATCAATGAAAGTCGCGCCAATGATTTTGCGTTTTTCTTCCGGATCCGAGACGCCCTCAAGGCGGTCCAAGAAAAGCTTGGACGCTTCGACGTGAACAAGCGGGATATTGTAAGCCCCGCGAAAGAGCGAAACGACTTCGTCGGATTCGCCTGCGCGCATCAAACCAGTATCGACAAAGATGCAGGTGAGCTGCTCGCCGATCGCCTCGTGAATAAGAACTGCGGCCACAGAGGAATCCACCCCGCCCGACAACCCGCATATCACGCGGCCCTTGCCGACTTGTTTGCGGATACGCGCAATTTCCTCGGCGCGGAAGGTCTCCATATTCCAATCGGCGTCAATCCCAGCAACTTTTTGCGTGAAATTCTTGATCAGTGCAGCGCCGCGCGGCGTATGCACGACCTCGGGATGAAACATCACCCCATAAAAACGCCGTTTCTCGTCGGCAATCGCAGCGAAAGGCGCATTGGCGCTATGGGCAATGACTTTGAAGCCTTCGGGGAGCGCCGTTACGTGGTCGCCATGGCTCATCCAGACAGTATCGTGCGAACCGACCGGCCAAACGCCCTCGAATAGCGGACTTTCATCGCCAATTTCGATTTCGGCGCGGCCGAATTCGCGCTTGTCATGCGGCTCGACCTTACCGCCCAATTGCGTGACCAATGTCTGCTGGCCATAGCAAATACCGAGCACCGGAACGCCAAGCTTGAATACGCTTTCCGGCGCACGGGGGCTGCCCTCGCGCATTGTGGTGTCGGGTCCGCCGGAAAGAATAATTGCTTTCGGTTTGTCCTGTTCCAGCGCTTTTTGCGCGGAATGAAACGGTGCGACTTCGCAATAAACGCCCGCCTCGCGGACGCGGCGCACGATCAATTGTGTAACCTGGCTTCCAAAATCGATGACGAGAACAGAGGCCATGAAATTTAGTCGACCACCATCGGCGAAGAAGCGTTTGCGCTTATCGCGTCGCGAACTTCCGCGGCCTCGGGACAGGCGGCTGCACAGGCCTCATTGAGAATTTCGTGGCGCGCCTCGGCGCCTTCGACATCGCCTTGGCTCAGCGCGATAAGCGCTAGCCCTTTGTGGGCAATAGGATTTGCCGGGTCCAGCTCAAGCGCAATGTCGAAATATTTTTCAGCGAGATCCTGCTGAACGCTATTGGAATAAAATTCGGCAATGCCGAGATAGGGTTCAATCGTTGCCGGGGCGTAGATAATTGCCGATTGATATAGCTGAATGGCGCTCAAACTATCGCCACGGGTCGCAGCCTCCTCGGCCCGGCGCATATAGTCCTCGGTTTGCGCGAGCGCATTACCGCTTATCGCCAAAGCGATAACACTTCCCATAAGCGCCGATTTCCAGGTCAGGTTCATGACACTCCGCAACTTCAAAGCCGTATCACGCTCTAACATCAAGGGGCTTTGCCAGCTAATTCAGTTCCGCGCAAGCACGCAAGCAAAGAAGCCGTCCGTCCCTGTCGTTGCCGGAGTACCCACAAAAAAATGGCCCAAACCGGGCGGTGACTTTGTGCCCACGGCGCTCGTCCAAAGGGAAGAGGCATCCTTGGTTTCAAAACCCTTGATGCGGCTTTGAAAGGCGGCGATTTGGTCGGTATTTTCTTTGGGCAGGATCGAGCAGGTCGCATAGACAAGACGCCCGCCCTTGCGGACATAGCTCGAGGCGCGTTCCAGCAAATGCGATTGCAGCGAAGCAAAGGCTTTTAGTTGCTCCTCCTTCAGGCGCCATTTCATCTCCGGGCTGCGCCGCCAAGTGCCCGAGCCGCTGCACGGTGCATCGACAAAGACGATGTCGAATTTTCCTTGCGGTTTTTCTTTGCCCAAAACGCGGCTACGAATGATATTTGCGCCTGCACGTCTTGCACGCGGAGCAAGCTGCGCTAGACGCTTTGCATCATTATCGCAGGCGACAATCTCACCCTTATTTTGCATGTGGGCCGCGAGCGCCAGCGATTTTCCGCCCGCGCCCGCTGCCAGGTCGAGCACGCGCATGCCGGGCTCAGCGCCGCAAACGAGTGCTGCGATCTGAGAGGCCTCATCTTGAATTTCGATGGCGCCGGTCTGAAAGAACTGGGTGTAGCGCAGCGCCCCCAAGCCCTTGGATGTTGGGATGCGGATACCATACGGCGAATAAGGCGTCGGCGCGGCGTTAAAATCCAGCGAGCGCAATCCCGTCAACATGTCATCACGCTCCGCACGCAATGTATTGACGCGCAAATCGACAGGGGCGCGTGCGAGCATTGCCTGCATCTGAGGCACGGTTTTCTCGCCGAAAGCGCGCTGTAATTCGTCCTCCAGCCATTTCGGATAGCCGCCGCGAACATGGTTGGGCGGATCTTCCCTACACGGAGTATTTAGGGCTGATTGCTCCTCCTCGCCTAAAGGTTCGGGGCCGTAATTGCCTCGCGCAAAGAGCTCTTTGATCTCTTTAGCGGACAGCCCTTCATCCAACAGGCTTGCAATCAATACCGAGCGCGGCGCTTCGGATTTCATACGCCAGGCGAATTCGGCGTGGCGGCGCAAAGCGCCATAGACGCGCTCCGAGATGGCCGCGCGATCTTTCGATCCTGCAAAGCGCCGGCCCGAAAACCAATATTTGAGGTAACGATCGACCGGCTGTTGGGTCTGAAGCGCGTCGGTCAAGATTTCGATAGCAGCTTGCAGCCGCGCTTCCGGGGTCATGGGAGTATTTCCGCTGGAGTGCTGGTGATTGCCGCGATGTCTATAGAGAGTCGCTACTGATGTCCAAACGAGGGCAATGCATTCAAGAACTCCACGCCGCAGCCACACCCGCGTTTCACCTCCCCCTCGCGGGGAGGTCGGCGAGCATATGACGCAGTCATTGCAAGACGGGTGGGGGTACTTTGGCACCCCCCCCCACCCGATCCGCTTTCTCGCTGCGCGCTCAAGCGGATCGACCTCCCCGCGCAGGGGGGAGGTAAAAAAGCTGTTCGCTTGTATTTTTCCCATTCGGCACGTAGAGACGAAATGTGACCAGTCTCCTCCAGTCCATCCGTAAAAGGCTAACGCGCCTGCGCTCATTTCCCGTTTTGGGAAGGCATGAGGGAGCGAATTTCGTTCTCAATCCGCGCAACTGGACTGATAACCGCGTCTTGGCGCGCGTGCCTTATGAAAAAACGCAATTCGATCATGCACGCAAAGAGACCGCCGCGCGCGATTTGGATTTAGTGATAGATATCGGCGCCAATTTCGGGCTTTACGCAATTGTCTTAGGGCAGGAGCCGAATGTGCGCGAGGTGATCGCCTTCGAGCCGGTCAAACGCAATTACAATCAGCTTTGCGCCAATATTTTCGCCAATCGGCTTGATGACAAGATTACGGCCCATCGCTTGGCGCTTAGCGATAAAAATGTTTCGGGCCAGACAATTTTTATGGACCCCAAATCGACCAATCTGGCGCGCTTGGATGTCGCCACCGCAGACCGCCCCGCCAATGTCTTTCAAAAATCCGAGAAAATCGATGTTGCACGCTTCGACGATGTTTTGCCGCTTGAGGCCCGGCGCGCCTTTGTGAAGATCGATGTCGAGGGCGAAGCGGAGCGCTGTTTGTCCGGCATGGAAAATTTCTTCGCCAAAAACAAAGGCGTGGTGCAGATCGAGGTTTCAGATTGCGAGCCGGGAGTTCCCGCCATTATGGAGCACTATGGCTGGAAATTACTGCGCGTGATCCATTTGGACCATCAGTTCGCGAAGGATTGAGGTGGGGTTATTCACCCTCACCCTTCGTCCCTCGACAAGCTCGGGATGAGGAGGCTCAGGGTGGGGGCTGTGTTTTTTCTCTACCAAAATTGTCATGGTCCGACTTGATCGGGCCACCCAGTGACCGTGCGTCCGCGCGGTCGAATGAAACCTATGCCCGCCTGGGTGGCCCGCTTTTGCGGGCCATGACAAGGAGAGCAGAGAATCTCCCCTACTCCCCCAGCACCACAAGCAAGGACTCACGCGCCCTCAGGTGGAAAACTGTCATACTGAAGAACTCCGTGTGGGATAACTTCCCAAGCAGCTTTCGAAGCGACGAAAATATGCCTCTCCAGCTTCACGACAGCATCATCATTCAATGTTCCAAGCGTAACCCCGTGGATCTTGCCATTCACTATTCCGCACAAAGTAGAACCGCATTTGCTGCAGAATTGCTTTCCTGCTCCGTTCTTTCCGACATATGAGGTCAAAAGTTCTTCGCCGCAGACCCATGAAAACGACCCCGGCTCGACAAGAGCGTAGGCCGACGCCTGAGCGCTGAACGCCTTGCAACACCGAGAACAGTGGCACGATCTCGCGTCGAAGAGTTTTCCATCTATTCGATAATTTACGCCGCCGCAAAAACACTCACCTGAAAGTGACATAGCGATTTCCTTTGCTTTTCTAAATTTCTCTGCGTGTCTACTCGTCCTTCGCCCCCTTCGACGAGCTCAGGGTAAGGGCTCAGGACGAGGCTAATGTCACTGCCCCAGCACCACCAGCGCATCGCAGGTGAGAAGCTGACCTTCCGTCAAATGCGCGTAGATCATCACTTGACGCGCGGGACGGGTATCGGGGTCGGGAAACACCTCAAGCCAGGCGGTGTTGAGGTGCGCGCGGATACTCTCTCCCGCGATCCAAACACTGAGTTTTAGGATGTCGTCGAATGACGCGCCTGCCGCCTTTAGAATAATTTCTAAATTCACGAACATGGCGCGCGCTTGGTTCACCGGATCGGGCGAGACATTGCGGTTCGTATCGCGTCCCGAAACGATTCCCGTGGCGACAAAATTTCCCAGCCGGCTAGCAGGTGGAATGGGATTTTTGTGACTGAAACCGTCGACGTAAATGGCTTTGCGTTTTGCCATCTATTTATCGCGCTTTATTGGCTGCCCGGATAGTTCGGGCTTTCGCGCGTCACTATGACGCCGTGAATATGGCTTTCCTGCATGCCGGCGCTGGTGATGCGGACGAATTCAGGCCGCTTATGAAATTCTTCGATGGTGGGGCAACCGGTATAGCCCATCGCCGCACGCAAGCCCCCGACGATCTGATGCACCACCGAACCGACCGGGCCTTTATAAGGCACCTGGCCCTCAATGCCTTCAGGCACCAATTTCAGCGTGTCGGTCACATCTTGCTGGAAATAGCGATCGGCACTGCCGCGGGCCATCGCGCCGAGCGAGCCCATGCCACGATAGCCCTTGTAGGAGCGGCCCTGATACAGGAACACGTCCCCCGGGCTTTCATCTGTGCCGGCCAGAAGGCTGCCGACCATTGCGCAATCGGCGCCAGCGGCAATCGCTTTTGCAAGATCGCCGGAATATTTTATTCCACCATCGCCGATCACCGGTACGCCTTGTTTATGTGCCACCTCGGCGCAATCCATGATCGCGGTGAGCTGCGGGACGCCGACACCTGCGACGACGCGCGTGGTGCAAATCGAGCCCGGCCCAATACCGACCTTGATGGCATCCGCACCGGCATCGATCAGCGCCTTGGCGCCGTCGGCGGTCGCGACGTTTCCCGCCAGCACGCGCGCGTAATTAGATTCGCGTTTGATGCGCGAGACCGTGTCCAACACGCCAGCCGAATGGCCATGTGCGGTGTCGACCACAATCACATCGCATTCGGCTTCGAGCAGCGCTAAAGCGCGCCCAAGGCCCTTATCGCCCACATTGGTCGCGGCGGCGACACGCAACCGTCCGCGCTCATCCTTGCAGGCATTGGGGAATTTTTGCGCCTTTTCGATATCCTTCACGGTGACCAAGCCGACGCAATTATAGCCTTCGTCGACAACCACTAATTTTTCAATCCGGTGCGTATGCAACAGCGCCTTGGCGTCTTCGATGGGAATGCCGTCGCGCACTGTGATAAGATTTTCTTTGGTCATCAGCTCGGCGACTTTTTGGCTATAGTCCTGCGCAAAGCGCACGTCGCGATTGGTGAGAATGCCGACGAGCTTTCCTGGTCCTTTGCCGTTTCCTTCCACTACCGGAATCCCGGAGATGTGATGCTGTTCCATCAGTGCCAGCGCATCGGCCAGTTTCGCGCCCGGCGCGATCGTCACTGGATTGACCACCATGCCGGATTCGAACTTCTTCACCCGGCGAACCTGATCGGCCTGTTCTTCCGAAGTCAGATTGCGGTGAATAACACCAAGGCCTCCGGCCTGGGCCATGGCAATGGCGAGATCGGCTTCGGTCACTGTGTCCATTGCCGCAGAGATCAACGGAATGCCGAGCTTGATGTCCTTTGTAAGACGGGTTTTGGTGTCGACTTGGCCAGGAAGCACACTCGAGGCTGCTGGAACCAGCAGCACGTCGTCGAATGTAAGCGCTTCACGAATAGTCAAAGGGATTCCTTGTGCGGAATGGGCCTTATCGAGGCGCAGGGGGTATCAGAAGCCGCGCGCGGGTACAAGGCCGGGTTCTTCCGCACCGCCCTATCCTATCGTTTGCGCCTAAATAAGATAAATCTGGACTTTGCCTCCCCCATTGCGGGGAGGTGAAAGCTTCCCGCAATGGCGATGCAGGCAGTAGACCCACATAGTCACCGATCTAGGCGTGCTTATGCACGCTCGATGGCTGGCCACCTTTGAGACGGCCATGATTTGTGGAGAACCTCACTTGTGGCCACGAAAGCCCTGGGCGACCAAATAGAGCTCCACCGAAGAGGCCCGCGAGGCCGGCGGTTTTACGTGTTTGACCGCGCGAAAGATCTTTCTGAGTCGGGCCAGGAGCTCGGGCGCGGCTCCGCCCTGAAAGAGCTTTCCGACGAAGACGCCCCCAGGTTTGAGCACTTCCTCTGCGACCTCCAACGCTGCCTCAAAAAGAGCCACGGTCCGCACGTGATCGGTTTGGCGATGGCCGGTAGTCGGCGCTGCCATGTCGGTCAAAACCACATCAGCGGGGCCGTCTAGGGCCTGGCGAACGCTCTCAAGCGCCTCAGGAGCCAGCACATCGAGATGCAAGATTTGAACATCGGCAAGCGGCTCCATTGCAATCATATCGGCAGCGACAATTACCCCCGGAGGGCCAATGCGGTCTCTCGCAACTTGGCACCAACCGCCCGGAGCGGCGCCGAGATCGAGCAGTTTCGCACCCTTCTTTAGAAGGTGGAGTTTGTCGTCCAATTCGATGAGCTTAAAAGCGGAGCGAGAGCGGTAGCCCCTGGATCTTGCCTCCGAAACATAAGGATCGTTGAGCTGGCGGGCGAGCCAGCGCGTTGAAGAGGTTGTTCGTCCTTTAGCGGTTTTCACGCGCACGCGTAAGCGCCGCCCGCTGAGAGAGCGCCCGGAGCTAGGTTTTTTTTCGTTCGTCATCGCGTGATTTCGGTTTCAATTTTATTGCTACATTTCGCACAAGGCATAACTCTAACCCTCATGCTGAGCCAGTCTGAATAGCCCTTAGATTCGTAGACACCTTCTTCCCTAATTTTGAGGCAAGGAGACTATCATGGGCAAAGGCAATTTCACCGAGGATTTCAAGTTAGATGCGATCAAACAGATTACGGAGCGCGGCTATCCGGTTTTGGAGGTTTCGCAGCGTTTGGGTGTCAGCACGCATTCGCTTTACGGCTGGATAAAGCGGTACGCCGCTTCTCCCGGTGCTGCGGTGAAGGACGATCAGCCGGCAGAGATAAGGCGGCTGAAGCGAGAGCTGGCGCGTGTCACCGAGGAGCGTGACATCCTAAAAAAAGCCACCGCGTATTTTGCCAAGGATGCAAAGTGAAGTACGCGTTCGTTGCCAAGCATCGCCCGCTGTTCTCGGTGCGGGCGATGTGCCGGTGCCTGCGCATCCAACCGAGCGGCTTCTATGCCTGGCTGAAGAACCCGCTGAGCAAGCGAGCAAGGGAAGATGCTCGCCAGACGGAGCTCATCCGCGAGGCCTGGAAGGACAGCGGCAAGGTGTATGGCTATCGCAAGCTGCACGATGACCTACTCGACCAGGGCGAGGCGTGCTGCCCGAACCGCGTCGCACGTCTGGCCAGCCTGGCAGGCATCAAGGCCCAGATCGGCTACAAGCGCCGGCCGGGCAGCTATGGCGGCAAACCATCATTGGTCGTCGACAACACACTGGACCGGCGGTTTGATGTGGAGGCACCGGACAGGGTCTGGGTGACAGATATTACTTACATCAGGACGCTGGAAGGCTTCGCTTATCTGGCGGTTGTGATCGATCTCTATTCTCGCCGTGTCGTAGGCTGGTCCATGCAAAGCCGTCAGACAACGGACATGGTCCTGCAGGCTCTGCTCATGGCCGTCTGGCGTCGGAAGCCGAAGAGCAAGGTGCTGATTCACTCGGACCAGGGTTCCCAGTTCACCAGCATGGACTGGGCATCATTCCTCAAGCATCACAATCTGGAGCACTCGATGAGCCGACGCGGAAACTGTCATGACAATGCTGTCGCGGAGAGCTTCTTCAACCTGCTCAAGCGCGAACGGATACGGCGCAGGACTTACGGGACCCGAGCCGAAGCCAGGCGGGATGTGTTCGACTATATCGAAATGTTCTACAACCCGACGCGAAAGCATGTGAGGAACGGGATGCTGTCACCCGTCGAGTTCGAACGGCAGCAGAAAATGAAAACCGAAGGCGTCTAGAAAACTCGGGGCTATTCAGGGTGAGGAGGCTCAAGGCGAGGCTAGATATTTCCCCATACCCATCTGGCTCATCCCAAGCGTACAGAGGAACGAAGATGCTCCAATATCTTCATTATCCGCCCTCCAGTGGAAGCGCCTGTTTTAGTCCGCTCGGCTTCGGCCCAGGCCGCTTGACGCTTGGCCCCTTCGAGGACGCGCTCCTCGCCCGCCTCTTTTAACAAGCCGAGCAGGAGCCCCTCGCGCAAACCGCGATCGGCGACACGCAAATGCTGCGCCGGCCAATCTTCCATAATCGCCGATAAAATAGCGCAGCCAGGCAGAACCAGATCAGCGCGGTCCTTGCCGATACAGTTAATCTTTGACCGGCCGTCGAAATCTTCACGCACGACACGATCTGTAATGCGCAATACTTCGCCGCGCACCAGCCATTGACCGTCGATGCGGCTGCGAACATAGCGCTGAAGCCCGAGCTTAATTCCGGCAATGGTGGTGAGCGTGCCGGAGGTACCGAGCAGATGAAAATTATAGGGATCAAAGCGATCCGCGCCCAAATTTTCGCGCACTTCGTCGAGCATATCGCGCACGATTTGGCGCATCGGCTGAAAGGCAGTGGCGGGCAAATTATGTCCGCCAAAGCGTTCGGCTAGGCGCACGACACCAACCGAGACCGAGGCCCAAGCGGCGATTTCAAATGGTGTTGGACCATTGGGGGTTGCGCAAACCAATATGAGCTCGGTCGAACCGCCGCCAATATCGAAAATCAGCGCCCCTTCGAAATCCTTGCCGATCAGCGGCAAACAGCCTTCAGCCGCCAGATGTGCTTCTTCTTCCGGCGAGATGACCACAAGCTCGATACCGGTCTCATCGCGTGCGCGTGTAATCAGTGCATCCGTATTCTCGGCGCGGCGGCAGGTTTCGGTGGCAATCGCGCGGACATGAGTGACGCCATTGCGCTTTAAGCGATCGGAGCAAATCTTCAGCGCTTTGATTGTGCGGTTCAGCGCGGCCTCGGTAATGATCCCGTGGCGCTCCAAACCTTCGCCGAGGCGCACGTTTGCGGTGTAGGAATCGATAACTTGCGGCATGGCAACGCCATTGCCCCGCTGGGGCACAGCGACCAAAAGACGGCAAGCATTGGTACCGACATCGATGGCGCCCAAAACCGGTCCGTCGCCGCGGTTTTGCGGCCTGGGCTTGCGCCGGCTATAGGGGTGGCGCCTTTTCCTTCTTTGGGCGCGTTGCGCCACTTTTCTTCTCCTTGCGTGCCTTTAGTCCGGTACGCTGTTTTTTTTGCAGCTTGGCCCGATGGGGCGAGCATGGCAACCAAGAGGCGATAATGACGGTGACTCAAGACCTGGGCATGAAAAGAGTAAAAAAATGGCTGAATTTTTGATCCGTCCGGCCGTGAAAGCCGACGCTCCAGCCATCGCAAGAATGTTTCTAATCTCATCGGATGGCCTCGCCGCCTATGTATGGAGTCGAATTGCCAAGGAAGGCGAGGCGCTGGAATGCTCCATTGCTTTGAAATGGAAAATGACCAGGGGGAAGAGGACCCGGGCGCCGCGCCCGAGGCCGACCCGGTGCTGCGCCCTTATATGGAGCTGGAAGACTATGGAAGCCTTTATGTTTCCGGCGTTGCCGTAGAAATGGAATTCCGTGGCCAGGGCCTTGGAACGAAGCTTATGGAAAGGGCCGAAGCGCGCGCGAGGGAGCTCGGCTTGCCGCGCGTCAGCCTGATTTGATTCGAGCGCAATGTTGGCGCCTTCCGGCTTTATCAGCGCCTCGGCTATCGCGAATTAATGCGCCGCGCATTGGTGCCCAACCCCTTCCTTCATTATCGTGAGGGCCACGCAGTTTTGATGGCAAAAGAGATTTGAGGGCCGGTTAAGTGGAGGCGCACACGGGCGCAAAACCTTGTCCTGAGGGGCGCAAAACGCTAATTGGACCACTTACGCCCTTTAAGGCGGGCTCTAGTTGGGGAATCGTCTAACGGTAGGACAGCGGACTCTGACTCCGCCAGTCTAGGTTCGAATCCTAGTTCCCCAGCCACGCAGCGTCAGTCGTTGTACGGTTTATTGTCTCTTCATAATAAGTCCGGGTTTTCCGGTGGTTAGCACGCTAATTTGTCGGATTGCGTGTAACAGAGACTGCCTTTCTGACTTTGTTGCGCGGTTTCTTCGAGAAGTCTCTGCTGGCGATTTCCGGGCTTCCCGTTTTATCAGGCGAATGTGGCACGAGACCGGTTCGAGCATAGCTGAGACCGTTTCGATCATCGGCCCTTTAGCGATCGGGCTACCGGCACCCTTGGCGATCCGGCTGCCTGCACCTCCAGCAAAGGCAGAGATCACCCCACACATGAAGAGAAGGTCTACTTCAGCGTTTTGTCTGCAATAACCGGGTCTGCGCCGGCCACGAGACGGGAAACGACGAGGCGAGTGCGGTGAGCGTCAAATTCTCACTTCCCTCCCGGCGCAAGATTGTCCTGACAAATTCGGGCGATGCAAACGCGAGCGACATGAGCTGGCGAACGTAGCGCTCCGTAAGCTCTTCATCGCCTGCGATTTCTTCGATGGCAGAAAAGCGGCCTGTGACAAGATCATCTAACCATTTACGCGCTTTGGCGATGGCATTCAGAACGGCCTGTTGCGTGTCTGGCCTCAATGAAGCCGGGCGTGAAGGCTGATGAGAGATGCCTTTCTTTGCCACGGCGCATTTCTTCGTCCAGGGCAATTTTATGCTGTGAACTTCGGGGGCTTCGGGCTCCAATGAGCCCTCATTGTGGATGTCCGAACCGTTCTGCGTGTCAGAACGCGCCTTCAGTACAATCTCGATTGCGTCCACATGCACTACAATCCGGCTAATGTATTCCTCGATCAAAATGCGATCTTCACGGCAACCGTCATATTTGATTTGAGCAACATCAAGATGCGATCGTAGTCCTTGCATGACCACCGCCTCTATCTGGGGCGCGGGGACGCGTGTGACCGGTCCTGCAAGTTCGTGACGACGCTGCAGGACTGCTCGAGAAACATAATACCGGTGCCGCCTGCCCCTTTTGCTCGTATGAGATGGGCTCATGCGGTGGCCCGCTGCGTCATGGATGTACCCCGTCAACATGGCAGATGATCCACGGATCCTTGCCCTGCGCTTGACCCTGTTGGCTGAGAGTCTGGCCTGCACTTCGTCAAAAAGAGCACGGTCCAAGATCGGCTCATGCTCGCCAGGATGGATTTGACCCTGATACATGATCTCACCGACATAAAGGTGGTTACGCAGGAGGTACCCGAGGGCGCCGGCTCCAATCCGGCAGCCGCCCTTGAGCGTGCCCCTGGCCAAAGGACGCCTCTTGCTTCTGATCTCTTTGCCATCGAGGGGCGTTGTCACATTAACAGGGTGACCTGTTTCTGATGGCGCAGTAATGTCGCTGGATGCAGAAAATCTCTTATGCCCGATACCGATTTCCCCCCGTGATCATTCAGCACGCTGTCTGGCTGTATTTCCGGTTTCCCCTCAGCTATCGAGACATCGAAGACCTGGTCGCTGAACGTGGTATTGATCTTTCTTACGAAACGGTCCGGCGCTGGGCATTGAAGTTTGGGCAGGCCTATGCCCGGAGACTGAGGACAACGCGCCCTCGGCCAGATGTCCGGTGGCACCTTGATGAGGTGTTCGTGTCCATCGCCGGCAAGCGGATGTATCTATGGCGCGCTGTCGATAGCGAAGGCGAAGTGCTGGATATCCTGGTTCAGTCACGCAGAAACAAGAAGGCAGCGCTTAAGTTGATGCGTAAACTGTTGAAAAAGCAAAGGTTTGTCCCTGATGCCTTCGTCACAGACAAACTGCCATCTTATGGTGCTGCTCTGAAGGATTTAGGCCTTACAAAGCACCATGATTTTGGTGGCAGGAAGAACAACCGAGCCGAGAATTCTCACTTGCCTGTCCGGCAACGCGAACGACGAATGCAACGTTTCAAATCGGCTCGATCAGCGCAGCGATTTCTCTCTACCCACGCCACCGTCTACAACACCTTCAACGCCCAACGTCATCTGATTTCCCGAAAAACATTGCGCCAGTTTCGCAACCAAGCAATGGGCCTGTGGCAAACCGCCACCGCCACCGCTTGAGCTTGAGTTCTATGCCAATTCACAGCACGATCGTTCAATAACGTGACAACACCAGCTGTTGAGCGGCGCAAAACGCTGCGTGCCGGTGCGTGCGCCGCCGCGACCGTCGCCGGTCCGGTAGGTGCCGGCGCTGTGCCACGCCATCCGGATGAAGAGCGGCCCATAGTGGCCGTAGTCGGCCGGCCACCAGTCCTGCGACGCGGTCAGCAGCTCGAAGATGTCCTGCTTGACCGCGTCGAGGTCGAGGCTCTCGAACTCATTGACATAGTCGAAGGTCTCGCCCATCGGGTTAGACAAGGGAGAGTGCTGGTGGAGCACGCTGAGGTTCAACTGGTTCGGCCACCAGTCCCGGTTCGACGTGCCGCCGCCAGCGGCGTTTCCGCGAGTCCCGTGCATGACCGGGCACTTGCCGTCGTTCATGGTTTTCTCCTTTGCATGTTCAGTGGATTGAAACGATTCCGGAGACCGCACCCCGGCGCCTGTCGGCCGGGCCTCTCGCGGCAACAGCCGCGGCATGGCGACGGTTCGCGGCGTAAACGGGGCCCATGGCGGTTTCCGCGCACTGCCGCCCGTCCGTCGTGTGCCCCGCGCAGAACATCGGTTCCCTCGGCCCACGGTCGGCAACAGCGGGAAGCCGCGCAACTGCGTTCCGGTTCTCCTCGCTGATTTCGATGCCGATGCCCTGATTCATGGGAAGGAAACTCCGTCATCACGTCACCCGACTTGACTGCAGGGGTGAGCGTAGGAGTTGCGTGACATCGTGTACAACGATGAATATTGATTACAATAATCGCATATTACGAAATAGGCTCCCGGAGATGCCGCATGAAGCACTTGCCCACGATGAAACAGCTCGAGTACCTGGTGGCATTGGCCGACACCCGGCACTTCGGCCGTGCGTCGGAGCGTTGCCACGTTACCCAATCGACGTTGAGCGCAGGCATTCGCGATCTCGAGTCGGTGCTCGGGGCCGCGGTCGCGGAGCGCTCGAACCGACGCGTGCTGATTACGCGCATTGGCATGCAGGTTGCGGAGCGGGCAAAGGCGCTGTTGCGGGACGCCGAAGAGGTCATGGAACTGGCCCGGGCGGGCTGCTCTCCGATGACGGGGGAGATGCGCCTCGGCGTGATCCCGACGATCGGCCCGTTCTACCTGCCCGGCGTCCTGCCGGTGCTGCGAGAGAGATTTCCAAAGCTGACGGTCTACCTGAGGGAGGAGCAGACCGCCGCGCTGCTTGCCCGGCTGGACGACGGGGAGCTGGACGTTGCCCTGATTGCGCTGCCTTACGATACCGGAGACCTGGGCACCGAGGTAATTTTCGAGGATGAGTTTCTGTTCGCCTGCAATCGGACTCATGCGCTCGCCGGCGCTGGCGAGGTCTCGGTAGAAGCGCTCGCCGGCGAACGGCTCCTGCTGCTGGAGGAGGGTCATTGTCTGCGCGGCCACGCGCTGGACGTCTGCCGCATGGGCGACAGGAAGGCGCGGGCGCAGTTCGAGGCCAGCAGCCTGCTCACGCTAGTGCAGATGGTGGCGGCGGGCATCGGCGTCACGCTCGTCCCTCGGCTCGCGCTCGACGCTCACATCACGCGGGGAACGGGTATCTCGCTCTTGCGGCTTGCGGCGCCCGCGTCACGCCGGATTGGACTGGCATGGCGCCGGACGTCGTTGAGAACCGAGGAATTCCGATTGTTGGCAAGCGCGTTACGCGAACTAGCGGAGGCAGCGTGATAACCGTTCGCTCTCGCCTTGAGTATGGCGAGTTGCCGAGATTCATGAGTCCGCCGAACGTACCGTCAGTGTCCGCCGTAACGGTGTAAACGAGAATGCCGGCCTGTGGCTGCTCGCCTCCAGTATCGGAACATATGTGTTCGCGGATACCGGCGGTGTTATAGCTGCACTCCAGGGCGAGTTCACGGATGAGCAGGTGCGCGGCGGTATCGCCCAGGTTACCATTGAGAACATCGTTGGGGATGTTATCGGAGCGCAGATGCCTCTCTTCCACACACACATCGTCGTCGACTGGTCGGCGCGGCCTAAGCCGAGGGCTTTGTCTGGCCTGCCCCCACTAAGTGGTCCACGTCTTATGAGAGAGTTGGACGCGGGTTGAGTTGAAGGGCCGACCGTAGCCCGTCAACAGCGTAGGTCGGTCCTTCAACGTTGGGCAAGACGGTTTCGCTCCGCACGGCGAAGACCTGACCGACGCCGGAGAAGTTCAGGTAGTCGTTGATCTCGCTGGAGACCCAGATGGAGCGCTGTTCGCGGTGGCCGTGTTCGGGCTTTGCACTCTCGACGGTGAAGTCCGCCGCGCGCCGGGCGGTGATCTCGTCGAAGAGGAGCCTGGTATGATCTGCCTGTCATTGCGAGACGGGCGGTCCCACGCGAACCGTGACGACATCCGTGTCGTGGAACTGCTGGTGGCGCACCGATGATGCGTAATGGCGCAGCAGCCGCAGGGAGACTTCTTCCTCGACCGGCGGCCCCGCGACCTGTTCGCTAAGCAGCGCTATCCGATCCTCGAGATTCGTCTCGTCGGTCGTAGCGACGAATTCTAGATCGACCGCGTCGCCGTCATCGCGTGCGATCAGCAGCAGTAGCCGCTCGCCGTTCGCCGTTCCGTTCTCTTCCCGCCCGGTGAGGGTGACCACCATCTCCTCGCCGACCGCCCGGAGCCGTTCGGTCATCTCCTTGTTCCGGCGACCGCGGGCAGCGAAGTCGGACAGGAACGCGTCAATCTTTGAGAATGCCTCAAGAGTCAATGCCGTCTTGATGCGTCGGCGGCGTGGCCCGGTCAGCTCCACGAACTGCATCAGGACGATCACGGTGAAGCCGCCAACCGTCATACCGTTCCCGAGCAATTCACTCCACGGCCCTTGGAAGTACTCTGGGAACACCCAGTCGAGCTGGAACGCAACTCCCAACCAGAACGCGATCCCCACCGCGATGCCCTTCCGATAGTCGAAGCCGTCGTGCATGAGAATTCTCATGCCCAGGATGAAGAGGAACGACATCAGCACGATGAAGTAGGCGGCTACCACCGGTCCCGGGATCGCAACTATGACGGCCACGACCTTGGGCAGGAACGCCAGCCCGACGAAGATTATCCCGACACACACGCCAACGTAACAGGACGCCACCCTGGTGAGCTCGGCGACCGCGATGCTGTTCGCATAGGTGGTGTTCGGTACAGTACCTGCAAGGCCGGAGAACAGGTTGCCCAGGGCGTCGGCTGCGAGCGCACCTTGTATCGACAGGAAGTCGATGGCGCGTGGCCTGCGCCACGAGATCCGCTGGATGGCGATGCCGTCGCCGATCGTGTCCAGGGCGCCGACGAGCGTCACCAATATGAATGCCGGCAGGAGGGCCCAAAAATCGGGGCCGAAGCTAAGGTCAAATCCGGACCAAGCGATCGCCGGCCACCCGATCCAGGCAGCGTCAAGGACGCGCGCCGTGTCGTAGATACCGAATGCCAGGCCCCCGGTCAGGCAACCCGCGAGCATACCGATGGCCGCTCCCCAGAGCCTCCAGGAGCCGGACCCGCGGAGCGAGATCGCGACTATCAACGCGAAGGTTACGGCCGCGGTGACTGGGGCGGCGGCGGGCGATGCGTCCGCCGGCACATCGCTAAGTTTGCTTAGGATGATTTGCTTAGGATGATGGGTCCGATGGTCACCGGAATCAGCATCAGCACGGTGCCAGCTACGGTCGGGGTGAATATCTTTCGAAACAGCGATAACCTCGCCGCAAGCATGAACTGACACAGGGACGAAATGACGATCAGACTTGCCAGCAGCCCACCCCCGCCCCGCTCGAGCGCTGAAACGCAGATGGCGAGGAAGGCACTGCTGCTACCCATGACCAAGAGGTAGCCAGAGCCTATGCGCCCGACGCGGACAGCTTGGACCACAGTGGTCACCCCACTGATCAGGAGAGCGGCGAACACCGCCCATGACAAGTAGGCTTCACTGCCGCCCACCACGCCGATCAGAATCGCCGGCGTCAGCACAACGCCCGCGACGGAGAGCATGGCGTACTGGAATCCAAGCCCGACGGTGAGCGCGATCGGAGGCCGCTCGTCTGGCTCATAGCGAACGTCCTGGTTGTGGTTGTCGCCGTTGGATTTCATCGCTTCTCTCGTTTCGCGTGTGCGAGCAAGGAGCCGGGGAAATGGAAATTGCGTCACCGCCACAGCGCGGGGCACGACTTTCGCGTGCGCCCTTTCCAGAGTGTGCCGCGCGCTCGGGTTTAGGCCGCGGGCCTTGGTTGGTGCGCCGTCATCGGTTCACTTCTGTTTACCGGTCATCGAATAATCTCCAGCCGTGATCACAACAAAAACGCCGCCTCGCTTGTTGAGGTGATGCCGGCGGGATGTCAACGGCATTGTCATGTTAAGTGATTGTAAGCTGTTTTTGGCATGTTTCCATGACGCTAAGCCACTGACATTGCGTAGAGAAGCCCTCGGCTATTTACCGAGATTTGGAGTGCATCCGGTTAACGTGGCGAAAACGTTCAGGTATCATTCCGGCTCAGCGCTGATTCGGGAGAACCGATGGAGTGAAAGCGGTCAATCTCACATGTGTCATCCTTGCCTCGACCGTGCTCACTGCGGCGTGCGTCTCCTCTCCCCCGACGGGGCAGGCCGACCTGTGCGCGGTCTTCGAGCAATATCCTGAATGGTACGATTACGCCCGCGCCTCGGCGGAGGAATGGGGGACGCCGGTGCACATTCAGATGGCGTTCGTGCGCCACGAGTCGAGCTACCGGGCTGACGCGAGGCCACCTCGCCAGTGGTTCCTGTTCGTCCCGCTGGGGCGGGCATCTTCGGCCAGGGGCTACGCCCAGGCCCAAGATCCGGTGTGGCAGGAGTATGAGGAGGAGCGGGGCCGGCTGTTCAGGAGCCGTTCGGACATGGAAGACGCGCTAGACTTCATCGGCTGGTACAACCACAACACTTGGCGCCGGCTGGGCATTCCCCGTACTGACGCCTACCGGCTCTATCTTGCCTATCACGAAGGCCAGGGCGGCTACAGCCGCGGCAGCTGGAGGGATAAGCCGGTAGTGCAGCGTACCGCAGAGCGGGTGAGGGATACCGCCCGCAGCTACGAGTCGCAGCTCGTGCGTTGCGATGAGCGCTTCCGTTGCGATTCCTGGTATCAGGTCTGGCCCTTGTGCAGATGACGGTCGAGGCCTGAGGGCTCCCGGGCTCCTTCCGTGGGTTGTCACATTTACAAGTCACCCTGTTAATGTGTCAGCAGCTCGCTGAGACCAATTAGCCCATCGGAGGTTCAAGCTATATCGCGAATCGCATTGCCGATATCGTGGGGTGATTGCTGGCCTCGCCGCTGGAGAAAAGGCTTGGCTGCTGATTTGTCTCCAATATTGGCGACCACCAAAAAGCGCGGGTGTTCGCTCAACCTCACTTGAGGGACATCCACTACATGTGGAGCTGGGTAACCCACCCAGCTAATCGCTTGCGAGGCTGGGGAGAGAAGGTAGCTGACGGCGGTGTTCGATGTGGCCGCGAAGGCCGGCGCCCTTTTGCCGGTAACGATATGCTGTCATAGCAGGAGGAATTGGCGCGGGCGACCGCGACGGGTGGTGCGCCCGCGCTTCATGGCGTCAGTCGGTGTTGAACAGCTGGTTGAACCGCCCGCGCAGACGACTTGTCTTTTGGACTTCGCGTTCACAATAGGACCAGAGATACAAGTCGAATCGGCCGCAATGGATGCCTTGCCGCCGCAACATGGTAGCGAGTTCGACGACGTCCACTGTCTGACGTCAGCGCCTTTGGGACGAATTGAGGTAATTGCATAACGGAGGATTTCTGGCTCATCGTAGTGACCGAAGGGAACGAAGATGAGACAGAAATCAATGAGCAAGAACGACCCGGCGGAGAGAACGGTTCGGGATATTCGGCGCAAGACACGCAAGCAGTATACGGCTGAGGAGAAGATCCGGATCGTGGTGTCGGGCCTGCGCGGCGAGGAGAGCATCGCCGCCTTGTGCCGCCGCGAGGGCATCGCCGAGGGTCTGTATTACAGCTGGTCGAAAGAGTTTTTGGAAGCGGGCAAGAAGCGGCTCGCCGGCGACACCGGGCGCCAAGCGACCTCGGGCGAGGTTAAAGGCCTGCGCCAGGCGATGCGCGACTTGAAGGAGTTGGTCGCCGAACTTTCGCTGGAGAACCGTCTTCTCAAAAAAAATATGATCGGGCATGGGGGAGGCGAGGAATGAGGTATCCCGCATCCGAGAAGCTGGAGATCATCCGCCTGGTCGAGCAGTCCCACCTGGGCGTCGGGTCCTGTGTGTACCGAAAATTAGATTCTCGCATACCTGTGGTGTAGGCCGCCTAGAATTGGGTGTGCGGTGACGGTCCCGGTGCGCTCGATGGGGCGCGGGTGGGGGGAATCTTTGGCCAAGGACCGGTGCGTCCGGGCGTCATTGTAGTACTGAACATAGGCCGAGAGCACTCGGCGCAAATAGGTATCGTTGACCACGATCACGTGGTCCAAACACTCCCGACGTATAGTTCCGATGACGCGCTCAGTATGGCCGTTTTGCCAAGGCGATCGAAAGCTCGTTGGTCGGTCTCGAATACCCATCGCACGAACGCGTCGCTTGAAGACGCCACCGAACTTCACGTCGTTGTCTCTAATTAAGAATTTTGGCGCTGAATCCCATGGAAAGGCTTCCGTGATTTGTTGAGCAAGCCACATCGCGGTGGGCTCGCCCGTAACCGTCAGAAGGACAATCTTACGTCGGGCATGATTCAGGACGACGAACACGTAGAGCTCTTCGAACAAGAAAGTTGGAACTGTGAATAAGTCTATCGAGGCGATGCCTTCAGCCTGATTCAGAAGGAAGGTCGTCCAGCTTTGTCCTCCCCGGAAGGGAGGTCGTCGGAGCATGTATTTCGCGACCGTCGATTGAGCGACCGAGAAGCCGAGCTTCAATAATTCTCCATGGATTCTTGGAGATCCCCACAAGGGATTCTCCCTACACATGCGCTGTATCAAATCACGAAGTTCTTTATCGATCTTGGGGCGTCCGAGGCGCAGACCGGGGGACCTCCAGCGCCAATAACGCCGAACCCCTTGCCGGTGCCAGCGGGTGACCGTTTCCGGCCGCACGACTTTCACGCTTTCAAGAACCGTCGGAAAGGCCCGAGATATCCCGACCAAGAAGGAGCGATCAAAGTTCGATAATTGGACCCGGCACGAACGCTTCCTGAGGGCGATGTTCAGCTGATGACGCAGGCTGACAATCTCTGCCTCAAGCTGGGACTGAGACTTAAAGGCGCTCCGAAATGCAAAATAGATCGTCAGTAGGACCTTCAGCATCGCCCCAAAGAATGGGCTGAGTCGGCCTCCTCATGCGAGTCTTCCCCAGTTCCCAGCTGAATCGACTTTTCGGTACACACAGGTCATCCACAGCTCGATGTTATCACCAAGAGAATCGGGTATGGCGGAGGAAAAACTTGGGACTTCTGCAAGCCTTTTTCTCACCTCCGCACCAAGCTCGACCATTGTTGGCATCTGCATGCAGATGGCTTTCGAGAAACCTGCGCCGAGGATGAACACATCGCGCCGGCGCGTCGACGAGGTCGACGAGCGTGTTGATGCGTCAATCAAGAGGCCTGCCATATTATTACGGTTTGTCATGCGAACGAGACTCTCCCCCATCAGCAACCCGCAAGTATCCTAGAACTCCACCAGATCACAGCAACCACCGACGGCGCCACGAGACAATCTGAAATCGGAGCCGACACTAGGGATCGTGTCCCGCGTCGTGGCGAGCTCAGGCGGATCGACTCGACTGATCCGGTTTTCCGTGTCGTTGAGTCGATCGGATTCCGTGCCGGCTGCGACGTTGTCGGCCTCGTCCGTTTCTCCCGCTTCTGCCGTCAGTGGCGGCGCTTCGGCCCTGTATCCCATCGCTCGGGTGATGACGGCCGCCGCCTGCGGGGCGGCGTCGCGCAACGCGCTATCGTCGAGATGGGCATAGATCGCCGTGGTCTCGCGTTGGCGGTGTCCGAGCAGCCGCCCGACGGTGGTGAGCCTGACGCCGTTCATGATGCCCTGCGAGGCCCAGGTATGCCGGCAGTCGTGAATGCGCAGACCGGGCAGCCCGGCTTCCTTCCGGATGCCGACCCACAGCCATTTCGACCATATCGGCTCGCGTCACGAGTTCCGTGAGCGGGCGGTGCATCCGAGCGAGGCGCGGCATCTGGCGGAACCAGACCGCAAAGCGGTCCTGATCGAACCTTACGCTACGATAGTGTCGTTCGGCGCGCAGGTTCGATGCCGATCGGCGCACTAACCTATTGAGATCCCTTGATTCTAGAGGGTAAAATTTCCACGCCGATTGACACCCTCGGTTTAGGCCGCTCCCTCTGCCGCGCTTTTCAAATTCCGCTTCCGCGGTATTTTCGCCTGCGCTGTATTTCCTTTCACCTTCGGAACCCGCGTATTCTCCGCCCGCGCCTTGCGGCCCTTTACAGGCTTCGCCCGCCGGTTCGCGTCGATCCACTTGGACATTGCGACCGAACAGGCCCTGGCCTTCTCGGGCACGGCGACGCCGGTCTCCCGCGCGATCACCTCGGCGAACGACATCTGCGCTGGGCTCGGCGGCCTGTTGGATGTGTCTGCAGCGACGCGCGCATCGCCATTCCCTGACCCTTTCTTTGGTGCATGCAGATCCAGGAACGCTCGGCATACCGCTGTCGATTTCGTATACCCCTTCGGTGGCTTGATGCCCTTGCGCTTGGCGATCGAAGCTGCGAACCGTTTCATTGCCGCCGCCGTCGGCCGCCCCTTGTTGTTATCACTGTTGAAAGCATCGCTCGGTTCAATCCTCTCTCCGGCCGCAATGCCATCCGCGAGCCTACCGATGATGCGTCGGGCGGCAGCACACACTTCATCGATTGCACCCATCATCTCCTGTTTGCCGGTCACAACATCGTCCAGCAGGCATTCCAGTTCCGCCGTCACGCCCGGGTCCACCAAAGCCGGATCAGCGTGTTTCAGTACCTTGAACAGCGCCAGCCCCCGATCTGTCGGCACGATGTTCTTTCCTTGTGCCGTCAGGAACCCCTGCTTCTTCAGCCCGGCTATGATCTCCGCCCGCGTCGCCGGTGTGCCGATCCCCTTGGCCTCCTTGAGACGGTCCCGCAGGGCCTTGTCCTCGACGAAGCGCCAGGCATTCTGCATCGCTTCGATCAGTGTACCTTCCTTGTAGCTCGGCGGCGGCCGGGTTTCCTTGTCCTCGATCTCCGGATCGCGCAATCTCGCCGGCTCCTTGTCGCGCAGCATGGGCAGCGTTTGCGCCGCCTCACCCTTCTCGTCGGCGGGCCGCCAGTCGGGAAAGGCGCTGCGCCAGCCGGGTTCGATGGGCTGGCGGCCGGCGGAACGAAACTCGAAGCCGCACACGTCCAGTGTTACCGTCGTCTGCCGGTAGCGGTAATCGGGCATGACCGACGCGAGGTATGACCGCGCAACGGCGTCGAACAGCTTCTTCTCGGCGCCCGACAGGCGCGGCCAGATCTCGCCCAGACCCTCAACCGTGTTGACGTTGGGAATGACTGCGTGATGGCTCGCGCCCTTGATCCCTTTATCGTAGAAGCTGCCGTTCCGCCCTTTGCGGATCGACGGCGGCGACGGCACGGAGATCGCGCCGTAGGCTTTCCCCGCCTGCAACGCTCTGACGATCTTCGCTCCGTCCGTGACCGCGCTTTCGGGCAGGTAGCGCACCTCGGCGCGTGGATAGGTGAGGATCTTCTTGCCCGCGCCGTCGTAGAGTTCCTGCGCCACTTCCAAAGTCTTGGCAGCAGGCCAGCCGAACCGGGCGCTGCAAAGCTTTTGCAACGAGGGCAGATCGTGGAGCCTGGGCGGGCGTTGGCGCTTATCCTCTACCCACACGCGTAGCGGCCCCTCAAAGTCCTGCGCCGCCTTAACAACGGCCTCGGCGTCATCCCGCTTGAGGATCCTCGGCGCGTGCCGCATCCTGATAGCCCCGGCTTTCACTTCTGCCTCGGCAACAACCTCGAAGTAGGTCACCGGAACGAAGTCGCGGATCTCCAGTTCCCGCTTGCAGGCGATCGCGAGCGTCGGCGTCTTGACCCGGCCGACCCCGATCACACCCCGCACACCCCGGCCGAGCGTGACGGTCGCGGTGCGCGTCAACGACAGATTGTAGATTTGGTCGGCCTGCCGGCGCGCGACAGCGGCGGCGTAGAGATTGGCATGTTCACTGTTGGGCCGGGCGCGGACGAACGCCTCACGGATGGTTTGTGAATCCTGCGCAGTAAACAACACCCTCAGGACCTCGCCGCGATAGTCGCAGTGTTCCAGGACCTCCTGGCCGATGAGTTGCCCTTCGCGGTCGCAATCAGTGGCGAGCCACACCCGTTTGGCGCTGCCCAGAGCCGTGCGAATGGCTTTCAGCTTGGCTGCCTTATTGCCGCCCGGAGCTGGTTTGGTGACGTACAGCCCCTCGGGCCTTAGCAGTACCGCCGACCAACGCTTCCAGGCCGGGTTTACATCTTCCGGCTCGCACAGATCGAGCAGATGGCCCTCGGCTGGAAGAACGGTACCGTAACGGGATCCGACGGCAGCACGAACATCCTTAGCCTGGCTGGATTTCTCGGTGATGACGATCTGATCGGTCATGACAAGCCGTTGGGGGTCAATCAGCGTAAATCAATCAAAAGAACATAATATGAACATCCGAACGCAGCAAGCCGGTCTTTGCCATCAATGCCGATCCCATTGGCGCAGGCCCCGCGCTCAACCCGCATCTGACAGGGCGCCATCGATCGCGGCCAGAAACGGTTTTGCGAACTGCTTGAGCTTGGCCGCGCCGACGCCGTTGACTTCGGCGAACTCCTCTTGTGTGCGCGGGCTTCGGCGCGCCATGTCGATCAGCGTGCGGTCGGGAAACACGATATAGGCCGGCACGCCGCGTGCCCTTGCGAGTTCAAGCCGAAGTGCTTTGAGCGCGTCCAGCAGCGCCGCCTGATCACCGTCCAGCGGACGGCCAGCTTCCTTGTCCCGCCGCCCACGTGTTTTCCGCGATGGCGATGACGCCCCCGTAACCACTGTATCCTTGCGGTAGAGGAACTCACCATCGCCGTGCAGCAGGGCACGGCCCTTGTTGGTTATCTCTAACCCGCCATATCCGGCCACGTCGAGCCTCAGTAACCCGGTCGCCACCAACTGGCGGATCAGCGAGCGCCATTCGTTCTTGCTCCGGGCCTCACCGGTACCGAAAGTGGGTAGCCGGTGATGCCCGGCGCGCGTGATCTTTTCGGTCTCCGTCCCGCGCAGGATATCGATCACATGCGCCGCGCCGAACCGCTCGCCGGAGCGGAAGACCGCCGACAGTATCTTCCGGGCGTCCTCTGTGCCGTCGACCCGCTCCGCCGGGTCGAGACAGACATCGCAATTGCCGCAAGCCTCTATCCTCTCCCCGAAATAATCGAGCAGGGTGATCCGGCGGCAGGACGGCGCCTCGCAGTAGCCAAGCAGCGCATCGAGCCGCTTGTGCTCGCGCCGATTGCGCTCGGCACCCGCGTCCTCGTTCTCGATAAACTGCCGCCGCATCCGGATGTCGGCCAGGCCATAGAGCATATGAGCCTCGGCGGGCGCGCCGTCACGCCCTCCGCGGCCGATCTCCTGGTAATAGGCCTCGATGCTGCCCGGCAGATCGGTGTGGAACACATAGCGCACATCCGCCTTGTCGATGCCCATGCCGAAGGCGATGGTGGCGACGATAACCACGCCCGGATCGGTCATGAAAATGTTCTGGTGCGCCTCCCGGTCCTCCTTGTCCATACCCGCGTGATAGGGCAGCGCCCGCACCCCGTCCGCCGTCAGAAGCGCGGCGGTTTCCTCCGTCTTCCTGCGCGACAGGCAATAGACGATACCGCTTGCGCCGTCATAGCGGGCGATGAAACCCCGCAACTGCTGCTTCCAGTCGCGCTTCATCTCTACCGACAGCTTGATGTTGGGACGGTCAAAGCCCAGGACCACATTCTCCACCGCGCCCCCGAACAGCCGGTCAGCGATGTCCTCCCGGGTCACTTCATCGGCGGTCGCAGTCAGCGCGGCGATGGGAACCCCGGGGAAGAGGTCCCGCAACCGGCACAGGTTCTCATATTCCGGCCGGAAGGCCGGTCCCCACTGAGAGATGCAATGGGCCTCGTCGATGGCGAACAGCGTCACCGGCAGCCGGGCCAGCGCCGCCAGCATCTGCTCGGTCATCAGCCGCTCCGGCGCCATGTAGAGAAACCGGGTTTGGCCGGACGATGCCCGACGCCAGGCGGTGATGTTGTCGCCACGGTCATTGGCGGAGTTGATGCTATCGGCCGCGATGCCGGCAAGCCGCAGGGCGGCGACCTGGTCCCGCATCAAAGCGATCAGCGGGGACACCACGACAGCGAACCCCTCCATGATCAGCGCGGGGACCTGGAAGCACAGCGACTTACCCGATCCCGTCGGCATCACCGTGAGCACGTTGCGCCCGGCCAGCAATGCGTCGATGGCCGCTTCCTGGCCGGGGCGGAAGACATTGAACCCGAACACCTCTTTGAGCACCCGGAGCGCGGCGGTCGCTGGTTCTCCCGGCATGCCTGTCAATGCAGCACCACGCCGGTGTCTTCGAGCCTCACCTCAAAACCCAGGAAGCGGTCGAACAGTGCGCTCTTGCGCCAGGCATGTGACATACCCGTTCCGCCGCCCGTGGCCTCGTCCTCACCCCGGTACTCGAACGGTGTTGTCACGTTATTGAACGATCGTGCTGTGAATTGGCATAGAACTCAAGCTCAAGCGGTGGCGGTGGCGGTTTGCCACAGGCTCATTGCTTGGTTGCGAAACTGGCGCAATGTCTTTCGGGAAATCAGATGACGTTGGACGTTGAAGGTGTTGTAGACGGTGGCGTGTGTAGAGAGAAATCGCTGCGCTGATCGAGCCGATTTGAAACGTTGCATTCGTCGTTCGCGTTGTCGGACCGGCAAGTGAGAATTCTCAGCTCGGTTGTTCTTCCTGCCACCAAAATCATGGTGCTGGGCAAGGCCCATATCCTTCAAAGCAGCACCGTAAGATGGCAGTTTGTCTGTGACGAATGCGTCAGGGACAAATCCTTGCTTTTTCAACAGCTTGCGCATCAACTTGAGCGCTGCCTTCTTGTTTCTGCGTGACTGAACCAGGATATCCAGCACTTCGCCTTCGCTATCGACAGCGCGCCATAGATACATCCGCTTGCCGGCGATGGACACGAACACCTCATCAAGGTGCCACCGGACATCTGGCCGAGGGCGCGTTGTCCTCAGTCTCCGGGCATAGGCCTGCCCAAACTTCAATGCCCAGCGCCGGACCGTTTCGTAAGAAAGATCAATACCACGTTCAGCGACCAGGTCTTCGATGTCTCGATAGCTTAGGGGAAACCGGAAATACAGCCAGACAGCGTGCTGAATGATCACGGGGGGAAATCGGTATCGGGCATAAGAGATTTTCTGCATCCAGCGACACTACTGCGCCATCAGAAACAGGTCACCCTGTTAATGTGACAACGCCGTATTCGGAGCCCCTATTGTCCACCGCATAAGCGAACAGGCCATGATCAGATGTATGCGCCGTACCGTGGATGGCGAAAAAGCTCTGCCCCCCCGACTCGCGGTTGCCATCCAGCAGGATGTGCTCCTGCGGGTCGTCTGCCGCGTCGCGCGGCCGGCGGCACAGGATCGGATACTGACCGCCGGTGACGAAACGACGGTAATAGGCCCACGGCCCGTCCGGCATCGGGACCGTGCTGTCCTCTTCCTTGATACGCGCCTTAAGTTCGGTGGCGAGATCCTCGCGCAGTTGCTTTATCGGCGCCAGCGCGGCATCGGTGAAGGCAATTTCTGGCATTGTCAGACTAAATCTTCTTGGTCGTCTCGCCCTGTCCCCATTGGGGGATTTCAGGACGCAAAGACATGTTTTGTCTGGCTTACACCGGACAAGCGCGGGCGACGAAGATGGCTCAACAACGAGAAAATTCTAACATACGATTTTAGTCTGACAATGCTCATCGATCCCTTGCCGGAAGTGGCGCCGGAGGTCCGGCAAAGGCGCCAAGGATCGGAAGAGAATCGGTTCTAATTCAACTGCTTGATGTCCAGCGTGGTCCAAGAGGGGAAGGACGAGATAACACGGGCGAAGGACAGTGAAGGTGAGCTAAGACCAGAAAGCGAAGTTTTTTGTCGATCAGGTGCGAAACGACGCGGCTAAAATACCCATAGGTGCGGTTCGGGATTTCGGTCGTTCTATAGCAGCCAACTTCGGCGGTGACGGATAGGTTAGGTGCTGCGCCAATTTCTGTGGTCCTCCACGGTCAATTCTGTCTTTCCATGAAGGTCTCGTCTCAGAGCAAGCTCAAACTTTGCGAGTGCCTTTTCCTTCTTTTCGTCCGAGGATTTGGCTCCCGTAGCGACAGTGTCGAGAAAAGCGTTTCCTGTTCTAATCACCGCGTCCGGGCAGTACAGCCAGGAAAGACGGAATTCCTGAAGGAAGTTCTCCTTCTTTTCGGTGTTTTCAGAGGTCGCGTAGAATCCGTATATCGACTTCAGAAAAGCTTCGTACCTGTCTTCCTTGCGTTTGTGGTTCTCCCATTTTCGTTTGCTGCATTCATTCAAACACCACGCGACAATCGCGACCACCAAAGGAACAGCCACGGAGATCAATGGGATAATGATCTTCAACCACTCTTCCATATGCCCCGACCTCTTCTTGCGCTCCAAATATTCTAGCCACAGTCGTTCGGGGTAGGCAATCAACGTCGGTTGTGAGGCCCTGGCGGCGCCTTTCCACCGCCATTTTGAGATGCTCACGGGACTCCCATTTCCCCAGGTCGCCGATCTTCGTACTGAGGCCGACATGAGCCACACCCTGCGGAGCGACTACTCCATACTCCGCCAGATAACCGCGCAAGACGTTGATCGTTTGCGTGCGCTACAACGAGCTCACCATAGTGATGCTCGGTGCATCAAGATCGACTGCCGCACAACCGGATCGCCCGCCTCGTGCCGTCACAAGTGGCGCGGTGCATCCATGCTCGCGTGCAGGATGCGCACGATCAGAACGCGGCCTTCGTCCTCGACATAGAACACGGCATGCGCGCGGTGCTCGAAGCGCCGGAGACCCGGCGCGAGTGCTTCGGCGCTTCGGCCCAGTCGTGGGTTCCCAGCGAGATTGCGAAAGCATGCTTCGAGATCGTCTCGATAGCGCCGTGCCTGTTCGATGCCGAAAGCCTCGATGGTGTAGTCGGCGATCCCGGCGAGGTCGGCCTCGGCCCGCGACGTGAGTCGATAGTCAGTCACGCGGCGCGCGATAACGCTGCTCTGCCTCGGCCCAAACCTCCTTCACGGTCTTGTCGCTGACGCCGCTCTCCAAACCGTCCTGGATCGCCTCCTTCAAGGCGCGGAACTGTGCGTTCTGTTCCTGATCGCGGCGGATCAGGTCGCGGACATATTCGCTGTCGTTGCCGTATTCGCCGCTTGTTATCTGCGCCCTGATCCAGCGTTCCTGCCGGTCGGTCACGGTAATGCTCTTCTTGACCAATGCCATATCGGCCTCCGCATCCGGATGCTAATAAATCCGATAATATCGGATAACATCTCCATCCTCAACGGGCTGCCGCACACGCTACCCGATCCCGATGCCGTGTTTCAGGGCGAGGTCGAACGACACCGACGCCCCCCGCATTTACCTGCGACGGGCATTGTCAGACTAACTGCGTCGGACCTGTAGAATCTACAATCGAGGATTTTTAGGCTGCAAGTTGACACCACTCGGCCAGCGCAGCGGCTCGGGCTTGTTTGAAAATATCGCGACGGTTGAGATGGCGTTGGTGGTTGAAGTGGTTATGGATCGAAGCATGGACGGAGGCGAATTTCTGCAAGGTCCTGACATCTCTGAACCGTGCCATTGCCCCTTCCCGCCTTCGAAAGGGCTGATGTGAGTTTTCCGCCCGGTTGTTGAGCCAGCGCCTGGTCTCTTGGCGGCCCTCGTTGCCGATCACCTTCATCGCCGCCCGGTATGACCGTAACCTGTCCGTGAGGCATTGTCAGACTAAATCGGCTTGAGCCGGAAGGTAAGGTCTCCTAGCCTCCGGCGATGCACAATCCCTTCCGTTATTTCAATAGCTCGCCCGAGGTAATCCGCAGCGCAGTGATGCTGTATGTGAGGTTTCCGCTCTCCCTCAGGCAGGTCGAGGATCTGCTCAACGAACGGGGCATTGATGTCAGTTACGAAACGGTACGATATTGGTGGAACCGCTTTGGCCCGTTGTTTGCCGCCGAGATCCGGAAACGCCGTATTCGCCATGGATCCTATTCGTTGTGGCGCTGGCATCTTGATGAGGTGTTTGTCCGTATCAATGGCGAAACACATTACCTATGGCGTGCCGTTGACCATGAAGGCGAAGTGCTTGAGGTTTTGGCCACGAAACGGCGGGATCGTGAAGCCGCGCTTAGGTTTCTGAGGCGGGCTATGAAGCGTTATGGCCGGCCGGCTTCGATCATCACGGACAGGCTACGGTCATACCGGGCTGCGATGAAGGTGATCGGCAACGAGGGCCGCCAAGAGATCAAGCGTTGGTTGAACAACCGCGCGGAAAACTCACATCTACCCTTCCGGCGACGGGAACGCGCAATGGCCAAATTCAGGGAGGTAAGAACTCTGCAGAAATTCGCCGCCGTCCATGCTTCGATCCATAACCACTTCAACCACCAACGCCATCTCAACCGTCGCGATATTTTCAAGCAAGCCCGAGCCGCTGCGCTGGCCGAGTGGTGTCAACTTGCAGCCTAAAAAATCCTCGATTGTAGATTCTACAGGTCCGACCCATTAGTCTGACAATGCCCGTCGGAGCCATCCCAGCCCGACCGAACAGTTACGGGCATTGTCAGACTAAATCTGCTTGGTCGTCTCTTCCTGTTCCCTTTTGGGGATTTAAGGGCGCAAAAACAGGTTTTGTCTGGCTTAGACCGGACAAGCACAGGCGACGAAGATGGCTCAACAACGAGAAAATTTTAACATACGATTTTAGTCTGACAATGCCGGCGGCAGGAACAGCAAGTGGGCACGGGCCTGTCGGATCGCCTTCCTGACGGCTGCGCCTTTGTGACTGGCGAGATTGTCCATCACCACCACATCGCCCGGCGCCAGTGTCGGGACGAGGAACTGTTCGACATAGGCGCGGAAGGCGTCGCCGTTGACCGGGCCGTCGAGGACGCAGGGCGCGTCGATCCGGTCGACGCGCAACGCGGCGACAAACGTCATGGTGCGCCAGTGGCCGTGCGGCGCGCGCCCGATCAGGCGTTCGCCCCTGGGCGCCCAGCCGCGCAAGGGCGCCATATTGGTTTTGGCCCAGGTCTCGTCGATAAAGACCAGCCGGCGCGGATCAACCCGTTTCTGGTGGCGTTTCCAGCGCGCCCTGCGGTGTGCAACGTCCGGCCGGTGTTGCTCGTCGGCCAGCGCGGTTTTTTTTAAAGGAGTAGCCGGCGCGGTGCACCGCCTTCCAGACCGTGCGGTAATCCACCTTGAGTCCGCGCGCGGCCAGTTCAGAGACCAAACCGCGCAGGGTGAACGGGGTCTCGATCCGCTCCAGGAGCCAGGCCTCGTGATCCCCGACGATCTTGCGCGGGCGCGCCGCGGCCACCTGCCGGACACTCTGTCCGTCGGCCAGCCGCGCCATCGCGCGTTCGCGCAAATCCATCGAAATCGGTCGTGTCATCGCTCAAGCCTCCCCTGTCGTCCTCACGACAAGGAATCAACTCCAGCCAACCAAGGGAATCCCTATTCGATTCACAATCGAGTCATCCCGCTCTAGTGAAGGAATATTAAGATGAAACAAGTTATTGTTCGCTATAAGATCAAGCCGGGCCGTGCAGAAGAAAACGAAAACCTCATCAAAGCCGTGTTCGCGGAGCTGGCACAGGCGCGCCCCGAGGGAATTAGCTATTCTTCCTACAAGCTTGAAGATGGACTGACCTTTGTCCACCACGCGGTGGTGTCCACGCCGGACGGCAGCAATCCGCTCCCGCAACTTGATGCGTTCAAATCATTTACGCGTGATCTCAAAGACCGTTGCGACGAGCCTCCGCTTGCCATGGCTGCGAGCCAGATCGGTTCCTACCAAGGTTAGCGCGCCGTGAATTCGCTACGAGCAAGCGAGCGAAAGCGCCAGGCCGGACGCTGATCCTCCTAATATCCCGTCTCGTCATGGACTTTGGAGAAATAGCTCTGCGTAAAAGAGAACGGCACCAAAATATGGGCCGTGTTCGAGGTGTCCCCCCATTCGGCACTGCTGATGGGTGTTGGGTTTTTTACGACGAGCTTCAATTTTCCGGCGCTGCCTAAAACGTGACTTGGCAGCGTCACTTCGATGACGTCGTTGCTCACTACGCGCGTCGTCAGCGGCGTCCCCGCGTTCCCGGGATCGCCGTCGGGCGCCACCGCCATAAAGACTTTGCTGCGCTCGACGAAGCTGACGCCTTTTAACGTCACGACGGTGTCGGCACTGCCCTGCACGATCGTACGAGGGCTGATCATATCGATCACCGGGGTCGGCGAAATCCGCGGACTAGGCGCGGGCGCGCCTTCGGGCAGACGATCTCGGCCGGGAATCGAGCCGCGCACGACTTCCGCCCAGTCGGCATTGCCCACAACCGACCGGTCATCATTATAGCTGTTGTTGGCGAACATGCGGCCGCCATATTCGGCGTGATAGCCCCGCTCCCAAATCTTGCCGTCCTTAATCACCATGTGAATGTCACGCGAGTTGGTAATATCGTCGAGCGGATTGGAGTTGAGAATAAGCACGTCTGCAAACTTACCGGCCTCGATAGAGCCAATGTCCTCGATACCGCGCGCATCGGCATTCCACCTTGTCGCGCCCTGGATGATTTTCATCGGCGGCACGTCGAAGTCAGCCTGCATGATGTGCATTTCTTGATGCACACCAATGCCGGGCGCAGCTTGGCTGATATCGGACGAAACAATGAGTTTGCCGCCCGCAGCGGAGAAGTGGCGCATGAACTCGGCTTTGTTGCGGTAGCCGGCCATGCGCTGCTCATAAATTTCCGGTGAGACATATTCTTCGGCGTCGCGAACATTGTCGAGCAAGTCGAAGAAATAGTAGTCCGCGTAATAGGCACGGAGTTCCGGATCATTAAAGAGCGTTTCAGCATCTCGCTGCACGCTTTCGTGGATCGAATAGAACCCACCACGCGCCAACGCCACGGTTTCGGGCGAGACATAGGCATTATTGTCGATCAGTTCTTGGATCACGTCATCGACGCGGGACATATCCATTTCGGCAAACGCGTCAGGTGGCGCCGTCGGCTCGGGACCGCCGCGGCCGGTATTCCCGGCATTCGCCCACTTCTCCTGATTGGTGGTCAATGTCGCGCCAAGATTGCCCGCGTGAATGAGGGCCGTCACGCCGAGCCGCGAGGCTTCCAACCCGCGCAATTGTGGACCCATGCAGCGGCATGAAACTGCGAGGCCCGCGGCGAGCGCTTCTTCAACGACCGCTTCCCAAATTTCGAGCGGACCATCGCCATCGCCAATGCCAATGAAATCCGCACCCGCGGCAATAAGATCACGTGTGATCTGCCGCGCTTCCTCCGGCGAGTAGGGCGTGATCGCCCCGGCGCCCGGCGAGTAACGCTGCGGCCGGTCCAGATCGGGCCCGGGCCCGCGAACACCCACAACGCCATGATGAAGGCGCGGACCGGCATAAACGCCATGGTTCATTGCATCACGCTCGGCGATGCCTTCGTCATTGCGCCCGCCATCAACAAAACCTGAGGTGACGCCCCAATTCAGATAGGCCTCTCCATACGGCCAATTCCAATTGGTCTTGCCGTCGACAAGCCCGGGGAGAATATATTTTCCACCGAGTTCGACGACTTCCGCATTGGCGGGAATGGCAACACTCCCCTCAGCTCCCACCGCGGCGAAACGGTTGCCCTCGATGACAATGACCGCATTTTCGAGCGGTGGACCGCCCAGGCCATCAATGAGCGTACCTCCCTGAAGAACCAGCGCCCCCTGCCCTTGCGCAGTGACGGGGCTCGATGCGCCCCAAACAAGCAGGCTGAAACAAACTGCCAGCAATTGGTAAACAGAAGTCGAGCGCATTTCTTCTCCCCCAGAGCTCAATTCGAAGAAATTATGACACGTAGGCTTGGGGTGCTTCCAGCCCACAAACGAGGATTTGCATTCACAGGGAGTTCACACCGCGCACGACGCCATCCGCCGGTGCCCGCAGCGCCTGCGCGGCCTATCCAACTTTCAATCGGAAGCTAAAAATCCGGCGTCGCGTCGGCCGGAATATCGTGTTCCAACCCGGTGAGGGGCATTGTCAGACTAAATGGGCTGGACCTGCAGAACCTTCAATTGGGGACCTCTAGGCTGCAAGTTGCCGCCACTCGGCCAGCGCAGCGGCTCGGGCTTGTTTGAAAATGTCGCGACGGTTGAGATGGCGTTGGTGGCTGAAGTGGTTATGGATCGAAGCATGGACGGAGGCGAATTTCTGCAGGGTCTTGATATCTCTGAACCGTGCCATTGCCCCTTCCCGCCTTCGAAAGGGCTGATGTGAGTTTTCTGCCCGGTTGTTCAACCAACGCTTGATCTCTTGGCGGCCCTCGTTGCCGATCACCTTCATCGCAGCCCGGTATGACCGTAACCTGTCCGTGATGATCGAAGCCGGCCGGCCATAACGCTTCATAGCTCGCCTCAGAAACCTAAGCGCGGCTTCGCGGTCTCGCCGTTTCGTGGCATAGACCTCAAGCACTTCGCCTTCATGGTCAACAGCACGCCATAGATAACATGTCTCGCCGTTGATCCGGACGAACACCTCATCAAGATGCCAGCGCCACAGC
Organism: Micropepsaceae bacterium; assembly: GCA_965247505.1. Taxonomy (GTDB): domain Bacteria; phylum Pseudomonadota; class Alphaproteobacteria; order Micropepsales; family Micropepsaceae; genus CAIYRG01. The sequence continues at coordinate 81,342 of OZ252020.1, forward strand.
GAATAGGATCCATGACGAATGCGGCGTTTCCGGATCTCGGCGGCAAACAACGGGCCAAAGCGGTTCCACCAATATCGTACCGTTTCGTAACTGACATCAATGCCCCGTTCGTTGAGCAGATCCTCGACCTGCCTGAGGGAGAGCGGAAACCTCACATACAGCATCACTGCGCTGCGGATTAGCTCGGGCGAGCTATTGAAATAACGGAAGGGATTGTGCATCGCCGGAGGCTAGGAGACCTTACTTCCCGGCTCAAGCCGATTTAGTCTGACAATGCCCGATGTTGTAGTGGGCGACAAGCGAGGCGGGCTTGGACTCACTGATCGGCACCGCGCCCAGTGTCGACGTCCTGAGCGTACCCGCGCCGTGGGCCTCGGCTGTCCGGATGCCGCCCAGGTGCTCCATGACCGGCATTGTCAGACTAAAATCGTATGTTAGAACTTTCACGTTGTTGAGCCAGCTTCGTCGCCTAGGCATTTCAATGGATCGTAGGTTTGTCCATCGGGATGGTCGAGAGAACCTGTTGGCGCGCCCGCTTGCAGGCTAGCACAACCGCATGGAGCTCCTTCTCCGCGATACGTGAGAGCTCTCGCACGTTCTTGAGCGTATTCGCCAAGTCCTTGTCCGACGCCGGCGGCGGCGAGTCCCTTTCCATGAGATCGAGGATGCCGCGCATCATGGCGTTGATCTCGCCGAGCCTTTCCAGGCCTTGGGTGGCGCGTTCGGGAAGGTCGATGACTTCTTTGTCACCGAACAAGCCGTCGATGAAGCCTTCGAGTTCTTCCGTGCGCGTCAGGCAAAGGCGACGGAGGTCATCCGGGTCAGGTTTGACGGTCACCCTGACCAAGCGAAACGGCTTGGTACCCGATTGATGTTTCGCCATTTCGTTCCATAGGCTCATAAGCGCATGGAACAGCTCGTTGGCTGCATCTCCGTCATCGAACTCGGGTAGCTCGCCGTCCCAAAAGCCCTCGATGGTCCGCAGGGGCGAGGCATCGAGCTTGGGAGTCGCGATGTTGCCGAGGCAGCGTGCGCGCATGATGTGAAAAGGAACCGGGCAGGAGTAGCGCTCCAATAAAGCATTGATTGTCTTGTCGCCAACGTATTTGTGGGACGGCTTCTTCATTCTCGATTCAACGTCTCGACATGTGCCTTGGTCGAAACATCCTATGTCGCACTTGGTTCCATTGTCCCGATCTATCGTAGTCTGCTGGTTACCCAATCCCAATCCCCCGCTTCCGCGCCAGCTCGAACGACGCCGACGCGCCCCGCATGATACCGGTGACGCTCTGCCCGAGCCGGCGTTTGAGCACCGGCTTCCAGGGAACGAGGGTGAACTCGCGGCCCTTCTCGATGACGGCGACCTTGCCGCTGGCGAGCCGGAGCGGGTGCCGGTAGACCCCGTCGATGCACTCGCCGCTGCGCGTCTCAACGAACGTCATGCCGGTTTCCCTGGAAAGCCTCTCTCCGGCCGCCGCGCGCTCGCGGCTGCGTAGGAGTTGCAACGGCATTGTCAGACTACATGGGCTGGACCTACAGAACCTTCAATTGAGGACCCCTAGGCTGCAAGTTGACACCACTCGGCCAGCGCAGCGGCTCGGGCTTGTTTGAATATGTCGCGGCTGCATTGTCAGACTAAAATCGTATGTTAGAATTTTCTTGTTGTTGAGCCATCTTCGTCGCCTGTGCTTGTCCGGTCTAAGCCAAACAAAACGAGTTTTTGTGCCCTGAAATCCCCAATAGGGGACAGGGAGAGACGACCAAGAAGATTTAATCTGACAATGCCTGCCTCGCCGTTGATCCGGATGAACACCTCATCAAGATGCCAGCGCCACAGCGAATAGGATCCATGACGAATACGGCGTTTCCGAATCTCGGCCGCAAACAACGGACCAAAGCGGTTCCACCAGTACCGCACTGGTCGGCATTGTCAGACTAAAATCGTATGTTAGAATTTTCTCGTTGTTGAGCCATCTTCGTCGCCTGTGCTTGTCCGGTCTAAGCCAAACAAAACGAGTTTTTGTGCCCTGAAATCCCCAATAGGGGACAGGGAGAGACGGCCAAGAAGATTTAGTCTGACAATGCCCCCTACCGTGATACAGACCAGGCCGGTATGGCGAGGCTCGCGCTGCACCAGCGTCGTGAAGTCGGTCCGGTCGTTTGTTACCAGCACTCTGCACCTCCCCAAACGACCACCCAGGAGAGGACTCACGAGGACAGGAGAGGACAGGACGATGACTGGTCGCGGCGCCGCCTGGCGGGCGACCACCCCGCAGGGCCGCGAATCGCCCGCCCCGGCGGCCGTCGCACGCGGCGAAACGGACGAATCGCGGGCCGCGATTCGACGGGATAGAGGGGATGTTCGGGAAGACGGACGATCCGCCGTCAGATGCCGCAGGAACTCCCGTCGGCTGAGGCAGGTGTCGCCGTCAGGACCGCAGGATTCCGCACGCGATCACGCGACGGTCGATGGATAGAGGTCAAAGCGGACCCTCCTCGTCCGCGGCTTCCAGTTCCGAAAGACTTCCTCACACACGACTTCGAAGAGCGTATCCTCCGGCGAGGCAGGTGGCGCACCGCCAGATCGGATCGAAGCAATCCGATCTTTCGCGCGACGGCGCGTCTTCCCGGGAGTGCCCTGGGGGCGGCGAGGCTTGACCGGGCCTCCTTGGGGGGAAGCAGGGCCGGAGCTAACCACGCGTGCCCGTCGGAGCCCCAAATAAAGCGATGGCGTCATAAGCCGCGTCGTCTCGATCGATGTTCTTGCCAATGACGACTACGGTTTGGACGTGGTCGGACTCCAATGCGGTAACCGCCGCATGTTCCATGAAGCCCCGACTCTCCTTGGCGTTTCCGTTCTTGAACATCACGTAGCTCAGCGCGTAGGTGGAGGCTTTAGGTGGGATGCAGACCACCATGTTGTCGTGTCCCTGCGTCCGCCAATTCCTGTGGACTCGCTTCTCGAGCTTTACGAGCATCCTCGTGATCTTGATCTGGTCGTCGGGCGAGAACATGTTGAGGGCCACCCCGATCTCCGTCCACCGGGCGGCGCTGCGCCTTTCCAGCTGAGAAAAGATGGCTGCGAATAGTGGTGAAATCGCCGGTCGAGGCTTGTCCAGGGTCACCCCCGCATCAAGGGAGTTGTAGTAGGTATCCAACGGGGCCGACATACCGGTGAGCGTGAATTCAACGTCGGGCTCCACATTGCCGAATTCCAAGAGCGTCGTGAGATACAGGCCGAGAAGATCAAGCTCGTCGGCAAGGTATCTGACAGACGCTTCGGTTGCCTCGCGTTTCATCAGGTAGTGGAGGATCTGAACCGGATGATCAAGAACGTCGAAGACTGTTTCGAAGTCTGCCAGATTCATAGTCGGGCAGGGGACGAAGTCTGCTGGAAACCAGCGTGTGTCCTCCAACTCCTTGAGGCTTGACTGGAACGGTCCAAGTCCTTCCAAATACACCGAGTGGACTTGTCCCGGTTTGATTCCGGATCCGCTACTCATTTAAGCGGCCTTTTGTTCGAAGGCCAAGGGGCTTTTACCTCCCAAAGCTGAATGGCGTCTGCGCAGATTGTAGAAGCCGTTGATGTACTGAAAGAGCGCGCCCTCAACCCCTCTTCTGGTGTACCAGGTTTGGCGCCAGATCAGTTCAGCCTTTAGCGTTTTGAAGAAGGTCTCGACCACCGCATTGTCGTAGCAGTCGCCTTTGCCGCTCATTGAGACTTTGAAGCCGTGTTGACGCAATCGCTTCTGATAGTCGTGCGAACAATACTGGCTGCCCCGATCCGTATGATGAGTGCATCCTGGTGGCGGCTTGCGAAGGGCCACCGCCATATCCAAAGCTCTAATTGCCAGATCACGCTTGAGCCGGTTGCTGACAGCCCAGCCGATGACACGACGCGAATGAAGGTCCAGCATCACGGCGAGATATAACCACCCCTCGCGCGTCCAGATGTAGCTGATATCACCTGCCCATTTCTGGTTTGGCAGGGTGGCTGTGAAGTCACGGTTCAGCAGGTTCGGTGCAATGTTGAAACGATGATTGCTGTCTGTTGTCGCCTTGTATTTACGGGTTCTGACAACGGATATACCGTTTTCACGCATCAAACGCCCAACACGACGATGACCGACGTTCAAGCCCAGCTCTTTCAATTCCTCCGTCATACGCGGACGTCCGTAACTGCCAAGACTCAAACGGTGTTGCTCTCTGATATGGGCCAACAGAACCAGATCGTTACGCTGACGCTGGCTGATTGGACGGCTGCGCCAGGCCCGATAACCACGCGACGTGACATCCATTATCCGGCAAAGTCGTTCGACAGGGACCTGGTGGCGGTGTTCGTCAACGAAGGCAAATCTCATTTGCTTTGCTCCGCGAAGAACACTGTTGCCTTTTTTAACAGATCCCTCTCCTCCTTGAGGAGGCGAACTTCTCTGCGCAGGCGCTCATTCTCCTTCGCCAGATCCTCTTGTGGGGCCGACGACAGCTCATCTTGCTTCATCGACTGAACCCAATTGCTCAATGTCGAAAAGCCAATGCCTAAATCTGATGCAATCTGTCTGCGGGTAAGTCCGCTCGTCTGCGCAATGCGAACCGCCTCACGCCTGAATTCTTCGCTGTGTCTGTGTCCCATGATGATTCTCCTTGTTGGTAAAATATCCAATCAAGGACCCGGAACAAATGTGAGACATGTCCAGAGACCCTCACCACCTTGCGCACATTGGCCAAGTCATATCCGATTCGATCACGAATGGAATCTGCTGCGTTCGGATGGGAGCCAAGAAACTCAAGGCGCCTCTTTAGCCGCAACGATTGCAGATTGGGGTCGATCAAAAGCTCTCGAATGTGCTTGCGCAACCGATCTGGCGCACCCCGCAACGCCGGCGGCGTGACTTTTCCGGACTTGCATTCGATCACCAGGGCAAACGAGTCGATGAATGCAATTAGGTCCGTTTCGTAGGTCGTTCCATCCTCAACCCACTTGAAATTCCTCTTAATGTGGGAGCTGGGAAACCGTTTCTCAACTATCTCGGCAACTTTTGACTCGAGATACTCCGCGCGGTGGTCGCTTACTGCAACCGCAAACGGAACAAGGACGGCTTCCATGCAGGGGATTACGAAGCTAAAGAAGCCCGCAGGCAAGGCACAGAAGTATTCGCCGGCGCCCAGTTTGACGAGAGGCTTTTTCCACACCGGATTGGATAGATGAAGATGCTCGGTCTCGTAGTCGCTCAACGCTCCCAAGGGGAGTGCGTACTGGTCGAGGACGGCGCTCACTCTGTCTTCGTCGAGATCGAGCGTATCCGCAAGATCGGTCGCGAGAAACGTATACACCTCGGGCAGTCGCAAATCATAGTGGGCTCTAATCATGGAACGAACGCGGTCCAGAGCCGTTTCCTCCACGTTGAGGTCATCGACAAATTGCTCGGCTTTCTCTTTTTCGAGACCGATTAATTCATGGTAGTTTTCGACCAAAAGTCGTCCGTCTGTACCGGACGATCTGAATAGATTTACGAGCGTGTTGAGATGAAACGACTGCCTGGACTCGACTTGGGTGACCATCGTCTCAAAGACATCGAAGACGTCCGAGGCAGAAAACCCTTGGGCTTCCAGCAGCCGCGCGTCGAACGGACAGTAAAGTTCGCGTGCGATACGCTTGATCTGGGAGGGATAGCCCCAGTTTCGGACGGCCTGCGTGGCGCTTCGCATGAGTTGTTGCGCAAGTGCGACGGCCATTTCGTCGTCCCGAAGTTGCACGCCGGCGGGGTCGATCTGACGGAAGTTGTGGGCGTCGCACAGCGTCTTCACCTGATCCCAGACTTGCGTTAGCACTTGCGGCCCTAACGGCTTGCCAGACAGCTCCTCGGGAGGGATTTGAAGCAACAGTGCCTGCAGGATCTCGACGTGGTACGGAAACATCTCGTAGTCGCTGTCGAGCTTCGTGAGGCCGGCGGTCTCGTCGATTGCGACGCTGAGGCCATAGGACGACATGTGCGAGAGCACGAGGAGGGGATGGTGCCGCCGTAGTATTGCTTTCAGTTCGGACAGCGCTTCCTGGTATTTTTCCTCGTTGTTCCTGGCGATTTCCTCGATCGCCGACCGTCACTGATCGTCGCTCAATCCCTCGAACGGATTGCGCAACATGTGAAAGGTGGGAGCCAGGGTTTGGCCCTGTCCCCGATCCTTCGACTTCCTGCGTCGGCGCTTCTTCTGGGCAGCTTTCTGCGCCAGTCTCTGCTTTGTCCGCGCATTCTTGCTTTTCCTCATATAGATACTCCAAAGTCAGGTCATAGAGCACCAGGTTGGGCATTGTCAGACAAATCGAATTGTAGGATTTTCCTGTTGTTGAGCCACCTTCGTCTCCCGTGCTTGTCCGGTCTAAGCCAGACAAAACGTGTTTTTGTGCCCTGAAATCCCCAAAAGGGACAGAGAGCGACGACCAAGCAGATTTAATCTGACAATGCCTTGCTGCGCCATCAGCAGCAGGTCACCCTGTTAATGTGACAGCACCTTCTCACTTATCCTGGGGGGACCCAATCGACATCCGTCGACCAACGCCACCTTCTGCCCTCGACGAGCGCTGAAAACTCGACCATGTTCATCGCCTGCAGGCGTTCAAGCCGTTCAACTCCAGCGCCTTTGACGGTGAAGAAAAAGAGCTCTTCGAATATGCAGCCGGATGGGCAATCTCCCCACGCATGTCGAATGACTACATGCCAAATCCCTTGTGACTTCGATGCCTCGATATCGGAACCGTCTTCCAGGTACATGTTTGGTTCCGCCAATTCGATTCCCCCCATCATTGAGTACGCCCTGCTCGCCGCGTAAACGTTCAAATGCTCATTGAAATAAAAGACGCCGGAGTTGAGGGACGAAAACAGCTCTACGGCCGATAAACCAAGTCGTGCATTGAGGGCATCGAATTCCTCATGCCCGGTGTGCAGCGTAACGGATCCGGTGGTTGCATCGTCAAGAAGACCGGAAAGGGCTTCGGACATGTCCGGCTCCAGGGTGACAACCAACTCCCCAAACGCGTGGGTCTGCCGCACGGTTATGTCCGCCATCGCCGGATGCGCGTCTCGAATCCGGGATAGGACCGGCTCAATTTCGCGGGCAAGCGCACGTCGTCTCCCTTCGTCCACCAGCAACTCGCCGCTTTCTCTTTGCAGGATCCTATGAGCCAGGACAGCGGCTTCCGTAGGCGTGGGCTGTTGCCGGGAGTCCACGCGCATGACAAGAGATTCTGGGGGCCCATCCGAGGCTTCCGAGTTCGGTATAGCGCCGCAGCCGGCCAGCAACATGGCGCAGCACACCGTGGGCCAGACGACAATCACCTCGATCAGATGTTTGAAATCACATCTTCGTCCACGAAACGCTCGTACGTTCATGCAAATCCTCAAATATCGTGGATCACAGGCTCGGCTCGTGGTTTCTCGTCAGCATTTCTGCGCCGCTTCCCCGTGACCTGCATCCCAAGAATTGGACCATTTTGAGCTGGAACTTTCCATCTATGATCGCTGTCTGGGAAAGAGCAAAGTTCTATGAAGGGCATTGTCACGTTACTGAACGATAGTGACGCGCAATAGGCCTATGGCAAACCGCCACCGCTGCCGCTTGAGCTTGGGTTCTATGCCAATTCGCAGCCCGATCGTTCAATAACGTGACAATACCGGCCAAACTGCGGTTGAGCGTCCTGCCGCTCGCCTCTCGTCGCCAGCGCCAGCGCGTCAGCCGCGTCGCCATAGCTCGAAGCAGACCGTAATTTTGCGCTCATTTCAGGCGCCCTGTTACACCCAAATATTTCCCTGAAAGGCGAAATTATTTCCCTGTTCCGTTCAAAAAATTCCCTGTTATTTTTTTAGGGAATTTGGCTGTAACCGCCTCCAATACCTACCATATTTTACCCTTCAAAGGGCGATTCTTGTCCAAAATTGACGAAATTCCCTGTTAATTCCCTGTTTAACAGGGAATTTGAGGCCGAGACGCGCGTGACCCCTACTGCATGCACAGCCACGCAGCGTCAGTCGTTGTACGGTTTATTGTCTCTTCATAATAAGTCCGGGTTTTCCGGTGGTTAGCACGCTAATTTGTCGGATTGCGTGTAACAGAGACTGCCTTTCTGACTTTGTTGCGCGGTTTCTTCGAGAAGTCTCTGCTGGCGATTTCCGGGCTTCCCGTTTTATCAGGCGAATGTGGCACGAGACCGGTTCGAGCATAGCTGAGACCGTTTCGATCATCGGCCCTTTAGCGATCGGGCTACCGGCACCCTTGGCGATCCGGCTGCCTGCACCTCCAGCAAAGGCAGAGATCACCCCACACATGAAGAGAAGGTCTACTTCAGCGTTTTGTCTGCAATAACCGGGTCTGCGCCGGCCACGAGACGGGAAACGACGAGGCGAGTGCGGTGAGCGTCAAATTCTCACTTCCCTCCCGGCGCAAGATTGTCCTGACAAATTCGGGCGATGCAAACGCGAGCGACATGAGCTGGCGAACGTAGCGCTCCGTAAGCTCTTCATCGCCTGCGATTTCTTCGATGGCAGAAAAGCGGCCTGTGACAAGATCATCTAACCATTTACGCGCTTTGGCGATAGCATTCAGAATCGCCTCTTGCGTGTCTGGCCTCAATGAAGCCGGGCGTGAAGGCTGATGAGAGATGCCTTTCTTTGCCACGGCGCATTTCTTCGTCCAGGGCAATTTTATGCTGTGAGCTTCGGGGGCTTCGGGCTCCAATGAGCCCTCATTGTGGATGTCCGAACCGTTCTGCGTGTCAGAACGCGCCTTCAGTACAATCTCGATTGCGTCCACATGCACTACAATCCGGCTAATGTATTCCTCGATCAAAATGCGATCTTCACGGCAATCGTCATATTTGATTTGAGCAGCATCAAGATACGATCGCAGTCCTTGCATGACCACCGCCTCTATCTGGGGCGCGGGGACACGTGTGACCGGTCCTGCAAGTTCGTGACGGCGCTGCAGGACTGCTCGAGAAACATAATACCTGTGCCGCCTACCCCTTTTGCTCGTATGAGATGGGCTCATGCGGTTGCCCGCTGCGTCGTGGATGTACCCCGTCAACATGGCAGATGATCCACGGATCCTTGTCCTGCGCTTGACCCTGTTGGCTGAGAGTCTGGCCTGCACTTCGTCAAAGAGAGCACGGTCCAAGATCGGCTCATGCTCGCCAGGATGGATTTGACCCTGATACATGATCTCACCGACATAGAGGCGGTTACGCAAGAGATACCCGAGGGCGCCGGCTCCAATCCGGCAGCCGCCCTTGAGCGTGCCCTTGGCCAAAGGACGCCTCTTGCTTCTGATCCCTTTGCGATCGAGGTCTTTTGCCAGCAGGCTTATCGAGCCCAACTCCAGATATCGCCTGTATATCGTTCGAACCGTCTCTGCCTCTTTTGGCACGACGACCAGCTTCTTTCCGATGTTCACATAGCCAAGTGACGTTGGCCCGCCGGTCCAAAGCCCCTTGCGCTTCGAGGCCGCGATCTTGTCGCGCACGCGTTCGCCGATCACCTCGCGTTCGAATTGAGCAAAGGAAAGCAGAACATTCAGCGTCAACCGCCCCATGCTGGAGGTTGTGTTGAAGGATTGGGTAATCGATACGAACGACACATCATGTTTGTCGAATAGTTCGACGAGTTTGGCAAAATCGGTCAGCGAACGCGTCAGGCGGTCAACCTTGTAGACGACGACCGTATCGATCTTTCCGGCATTGATTTCAAAGAGTAGCGTCTGCAGCGCAGGCCGTTCGAGCGAGGCCCCCGATAACCCCCCGTCATCATAGGGGTCGGGAATGAGCCGCCAGCCCTCATGGGCCTGACTCGTTATATACGCCTCGCAAGCCTCCCGTTGGGCATCCAACGAATTGAACTCCAAGTCGAGATTACGTTCGGTGGATTTGCGCGTGTAGATCGCGCAGCGGAAAAGTTTTCTTGCCGCGGTCATCACATGCCCGCGTGGAGGGATGGATCGGTGCCGCACTCGCTCATCTCTCGGATATTCCTGGTGAGCTTGCCTTTGCTTGTCCGGCGCAACCCAAAGAAACGCGGTCCGTTCCAATGCGTGCCCGTAATGGCCTTGGCGATGGTCGAAAGGCTAGCGTAGGTCTTTCCTTGCCACGCGTAACCATCCTCCATTACGACGACAACATGACGCTCAGCGTTGTATTCGCGATATAGTTCCGTGCCGGGCTTGAAGCGTTGGAAATCACGAGTATCTACCGGCGCCTTATCGGCAAAAGCGTTGAGGACTTTGAGAGTCGCGCGGTCAAATCCCCCATAGGCCTCCTCCTGAATCCTAAAACATATCATGCGTGCAAGAAGATCCTTGGTCAGCGCCTTCGGTGGCGGCCCCCGCCTAAACATTGCGCTCCACTCGGTGCGAAGTTCAGTGATGGCGAGCGATCGGATTCGGACAATTTCAGATTCGGTCCTGGCAATGTCCCCGGGGCAAGGCTCCTTGCCTCCAACCCGACCCATCAGCGCGCTCCAATCTTGTAGCGCCGCTCGCCGCCTGGGCGCCTCTCGGACAGTAATTTGTGCCCTAGGCGCTTCTTCACCGTCCCAGACAAGAACCCCCGCACACTGTGAGGTTGCCAGCCCGTTGCCTTCTGGATCTCCGCGATAGAGGCTCCGCGCTGGCGCCATAGCAATTTGACGATCGCGTTCGTCTTTGAATTTTCGGATGCAGTGGGTTTTTTTGAGGGTTCCTTGGGCGAGGCTGACTTGGCGGCGGCCTTATTTGCCGCCGTACGGGACTTTGTTCGCCTACCACCTTTGCCCCTTGCGCGCGTTCCACCTCTGGTTGCTTCTTGTTTGTTGCCGCCTAATTTTGCTGATTTTGCCAACTGTCGCTCCTCCTGGTTTCGTTGCGGGCCCCTTACCGTCCGCACGACGAACGCTCTTCCGCGGCGTGAAGTCCAGACGAAACGGAGCAACTTCCTGGCTCTTTTGCCGTGATCGTGAGCATTTTGTTAGAGCGCGCGGGCACCTCCAATCATGCGCCCGCGCCAGACGGGACGATTGCTCGTCTAGAGGTAAAACGACTGGGTAGTGACGGTGGCAGGGCGGTGGCTGCGCGCCCAATTCAAGAATTGCGAAAAACTGTCGACCTGATCGTCGTGCCTTGAGCGCGGAAACGCGAGGATCTCGTTCAGGAAGTCATCAAGCCACTTGGCGTTCTTGGGCAAGAAGACTTGACCGGATTCGATACAGGCACTCACCCCGATCATACGAAACTCTTTGCTACCCTCTGGTTTAATGCCCAGCACCGGGACTTCGAAGTTGTACGGCCCATTTTCCAGCTCTGCGATAAGTTGCTGACCGGGCCCCGCATCCTCGATGAGAATCTGATCGGCCCCATACTCGTAGGCGAGCCCCATAACCGAGCGGCAAAGACCAGGGAAATCCTTTCGCATCCGCAAAACATCGACGAGGTAATGGTGATGGCGTTCGTAGCGCCAGGTCGTACAAACCGAATAGTCGTTATTGTCGTTCGTGCCTGACGCGCAATCCCAACTTTGCACACACTGGAAGCCATCGCTGGTTGGCAGACTATCATATAGGGGAAACCAGTCCCGTTTGACGATATTGCCTTCCGCAGGCACGGGGCGCTGCTGATATTGCGCCGAGAACATCAGGCTTCCGATCTCGTCCTTGATCTTATTCAAGACCTCAATCGGCTCGCGCTCAGGGTGCAACGCTTCTCCCACCAGGCGATAATGGTGTTTATATGGATCAATAGCGACACGCTCCGACTCCACCGCTATTGCGGGAAGGTCAAGATGCGTCCAATCCGGATTTCCCAGAAGCGCACCGGCAAGATCGTCTTCGTGGAGACGTTGCATAACCAAAATGATGACGCCGCTGCGCTTGTCGTTCTGTCGCGTAATCAGCGTCGAGCGAACCCAATCATTCACCGAGACCCTGGCCTTCTCCGAATGTGCGTCTTCCGCCTTTAGCGGATCGTCAATGATGATGATGTCGGCACCGCGCCCCGTCACCGTGCCCCCGACCGAGACCGCAAGGCGCCCGCCGTTACGGGTCGTGATACACTCTCCGTCGGTGTCCCGCTTCAGCCGCATGTTCGGAAACAGCAACCGGTACCAACCGCTGGACACGACCTGCCGGAATTGCCGATGGAAATGGGCCGCAAGCTCGTTTGAATAGCTGACGCATAAGAAATTGAGCGATGGGTCATGTCCTAGGGCCCAGGCGACGAAGGCAACCGATGTTGTCATCGATTTAAGCGATCGCGGCGGCTGTGTGATGATCAGCCGCCGCCGGCTGCCTTCAACGCATTTCCTTAGCTGGTTAGCGACCGCATCGATGTGCCAATTGTGCTGGTACCCGGCCGCCGGCTCCAGCGTATGGAAAACCTTTCTCGTAAACGAGGGAAGATCGGCACGCAAAATACGGCGAAGCACTTCATGTTGATTGATGGCGATGTTCATGGGAGCAGCTCCTCCTTGCCATCAAGCTCGTCCTCGTCGTCTTCGACTTCCATGTGTCTGCGCACAATGATGCCTTCGCAGATATCCAGATCGGTTTCCGAAAGAGGGTCGCTCTCGGCCTCGAGTGACACGTCATCATTGAAGGTCCGGGCCAAATCCAGGAGCTTATCCAGTGCACGGATATCTCCTTTTGCCAGGGCTTTGTCGGCAAACCGCAAGAGCACCGCTTTTTGAGAGGACACGATTTGTAGTTTCCCGTCCCTCTTGACCTTCACGGGGGCAGCCAAGAGGGTTTTGACGTCGGTTGTGAAGTTGTTGCTCGCCTTGGGCCGGCCTTTCGGATTTCCCGATTGACCGGGTTTGAAACGCGATGCCTTGGGCGTCTTGCGGTATCCGACTTCGTAGTCCTTCTGCTCGTTTTCTTCTCGATTATCGTTGTCCTTAGCCATGGAAGACCTCCTTTACGGCTTTGAGTGACTTGGTCTTCCTTCTCCGCCGGAAGGTCTTGTTGCCCGGCAAATTCGTTTCACGGCGTTCTTCGAGTGTTCGGCCCATCGCATCGACCGGCTCTATCCTGGTTGCCTCCTTGATGCGCTCAAGAGCAACATCGACATAGTAGGGATCTATTTCGATCCCGAAGCCCCAGCGACCGGCCTTTTCGGAAGCGATGATCGTCGTGCCGGAGCCGGCAAAGGCGTCGAGCACAATCCCGCCCCGATGCGAGCAATCCAGGATCGCGTCTTTGACGAGGGCGACCGGCTTGACGGTGGGATGAAGCGCGAGTGTTTCATCCCGATCCGTCTGGAAACTATTGAGGCCGGCATATTCCCAGACATTGGTCCGGTAGCGCCCGTACCGGCCGAGCTCGACATTGTTGATATGGGTGGCGCTTCCGTTCTTGTAGACCGCGATCAGCTCATGGCGGGAGCGGTAGAGGGAACCCATCCCGCCATTGCTTTTGACCCAGACACAAAGGTTCTTGAGCTCGCCATAGACCCTTGCACCCGCCTTCGAGAGTTCGGGAAAATGGCGCCAATCCATGCAGATGAAGTGAATGGCGCCGTTAACGCTCACCGACGCCAGGCGCTCGAAGACCGTCTCTAAGAACCCGGTGAATTGGGCCTCCGACATCTCGCCCGATGCCATGGCGAAGTCTTCATGGGAGGCCTTACCGAGCCCGGAGACGTGCCCGGGCACCGGGACATTATAGGGCGGATCAATGAAGACGAGCTGGGCTTGCTCACCACTAAGAAGCGTCGAATAGCTCTCGCGCTTCAAGGCATCGGCGCACAAAAGACGGTGCGGCCCAATGCTCCATAAATCCCCCACAGCGCTGATCGATGGCTTGTTGCGATCGATCGCCGGGGGCGGCGTATCCTCGGGCTCATCCTCCCCATCGTCGAGAAACACCTCAATCTCGGCGGACTCGAATCCGGTGAGGGTGAGATCGAAGTCGAGTTCCAGTGAAGAGAGATGTTGGAACTCAAGACGCAGTATGTCCTTGTCCCAACCGGCCTCCTCGGCAAGTCTGTTGTCGGCAAGGACATAGGCTCGAAGCTCAGCCTCGTTGAGGTGCTCGATCGCAATCGTCGGGACCGATTCCAATCCAAGCATCTTCGCCGCGGCCGCACGGCCATGGCCTGCGACGATCCTGCTTTTTGCATCAATCAAGATCGGATTGGTAAAGCCGAACTTGGAGATGCTGTTTGCGATCTTTCCGATTTGCTTGCGTGAATGGGTACGCGCATTGCGGTCGAATGGCGTAAGCGAGCCCAATGGCCGCATCTCGATCACGGGCTTTGAAGTTTTTTGATTTTGCTTTGGCACGATGGCCTCCTGACTTGAGGCTCGCCGCACTTCAGATACAATAAAGCCGGCGAGACAAAGGGTTTCCTTGTCGCGTCCGGCCATCCAGCCTACGTTGCTGCCAGCACTCGACCCGCTCTGCGGTCGCCCATCCGGGAGATCTCACCCAGGAATCCACCTGAAAGTGATAACATCGAGCTTCTAACAACTGGACTCGAATTCAGTTTTGCAATCCGCCTCGTGCCCGGCCATCCAGCCTACGTTGCTGCCAGCACTTGACCCGCTCTACGGTTACCCATCTGGAAGATCTCACCCAGGAAACAACCTGGAAGTGAGACCACCGGGCTTCTAACAACTGGACTCGAACGTGCTATCCACGTCGTGTCCGGCCATCCGGCCTACGTTGCTGCCACCACCCGACTCGCTCTGCGTCCCATTTGGGAGATCTCACCCAGGAAACAACCTGAAAGTGAGACCATCAAGCTTCTAACAACTGGACTCGAATTGAACCCAACCATCCACCCCGACCCCTCATCCGCAGCCTCCATCTGGAGAATCTCATCCAGCATTCGCTTAAAGATGAGAGCGTTGAGGTGCATGGCGCTAATGAGTCATGCTTACCAGAAAACCAGAAAAATCGATACTAAAAAAGGAAACGTTACCCGGGGCGCATGGGCTTTATTAAAGTACGCAATTTCAAATGGTTAGTAAGACATGGCTCTGGGCCAGAGAGGGCGGATCCGGGCACGAACAACAGACCCGGTGTAAAAACCGCGAACCAGCCAATCGAACACGCGATACACTGATTCGCAACAGCGTCTTCCGGGCATTGTCAGACTAAAATCGTATGTTAGAATTTTCTCGTTGTTGAGCCATCTTCGTCGCCTGTGCTTGTCCGGTCTAAGCCAGACAAAACCTGTTTTTGCGCCCTGAAATCCCCAAAAGGGGACAGGGAGAGACGACCAAGCAGATTTAATCTGACAATGCCTCCACCAGTACCGCACGGTCTCATGGCAGATGTCGATTCCGCGTTCGAACAGAAGATCTTCGACCTGTCTCAGCGACAAGGGGTAGCGGACATACAGCATCACCGCGCTGCGGATTACCTCAGGCGAATTGTTGAAATAACGGAATGGATTGTGCATCGCCGGAGGCTACGAAACCTTACTTCCCGGCTCAAGCCAATTTACTCTGACAATGCCAGCGGCGGAGCTCTCGCTCGATGGGGCCCCGCTTGTGAGACGCGGTGCACCAGCGTTGATGAATCCCGGGGAACCTCCCGCGCTCCTCGACTTGGTCGAGCAGCGACTTGCCGGACGAAACCGGCGCCATAATCAGCGGCACCCCGCCGGGCAGCGTCGCCTCGGTATGCGACACCGTGCCCTGCCATTCGACTTCGCCCAGCGGGGCGTGGACCGCCACGGGCATTGTCAAGTTAACTGCTTGTAGGCTGTTTTAGGCATTTCTACATGAGGCTAAGTCATTGAAACTGCGTGGAGCAGCCATCGACAGTTTACCAAGATCTCGGAGTGAATCCGGTTAACTTGACAAAGCCCTCGACATCAACCGGCATGCCGTCCAGCTTGCTGCCTGCAACATGACGCTCGGCGCCCCGACCGTGGACTACGAGCGCATGAACCTGCTCACCATGCGGCACGGGCCACAGAGCGATGGCAGCGTCAGGGCCGGATCGCTGGAGCTTCTCGCCGCGGCGGACCGGGAAGTCTCTCTCGGTCGCCTGGTCCATCCGCTGCGAACCTTGGGCGGGCTTGGGGCCGAACAGATTGATCGGGCGGAGGAAGCGGTATTCCCGCTGGAGAATCTCGACCTGGTCATCATGAATCCGCCCTTCACCGACAACAGGAAACGAGGGAGGAAATTTAGTGCAGAGGCTGTCAAGCGGATGCAGCAGCATGAGCTCGACATCCGCGACAGGATCGAGCAGCGCGACCGGCCAGCGGGCAGCGCCATCACCATCAACAGCATCAGGACATTCTTCACGCCGCTTGCCGAGCATCTCCTGCACTCCGCGCGGGGCACCCTGGCGAAAGTGCTACCGGTCACCGCCTGCACCGGAGCTGCCGGCATCTCCGAACGGCGGTTCCTCGCGGAGCGCTTCCATATCGAGCGCATCGTGACGACACACGACCCGCGGCGGATCGCCTTTTCGGAGAACACCAGCATCCACGAATGTCTCCTCATCTGTCGGCGCTGGCCCGAAGGTGAGCGGCCGCCGACCGAGTTCGTCTCGCTTCGCCGAATGCCCGAAAATGTCGAGGAGGCGGTCGCGGCGGTTGACGCCATCGCAAGCGGTCGCGCAGAAGACTGGGGCACGATGCATCTCTGGCCGGCAGCCCTCGTGCAGGCTGGCGACTGGACGCCCGTGCAATGGTTCGACGCCGCGCTTGCGGATGCGGCGCTGAGCTTGGAGAGAAACGCTCTTTTGGAACCGGCCGGGCAGCGTTATGAAATTGGACCGGACGGACGACGAATTCAGGACGCCTACGAGGTGTGCGAACTGGGCGCACCCGGAGCCCTGCCGGGCTTTCATTCCGTTGGTGGCGTTTTGCGACGAACAATGTTCGCTCAACCTGACGCATGGTATCGGCCCAACAAGGGCAAGGAAGGTTTGGCTGATCGATACCGCAGGCGACGAAGCCGTCTGCTGGTTACGATGCGCCTCAATACCGTCAGCGGCCGACTCACGGGTTTATGGACGGCCCAGCCTTCTTTCGGCTGGTGGGTTCCGGTAGCAGTGGACGACGAATTCATTGCGAAGGCACTTGCCGCCTGGTGGAACGCCACCCCGGCTCGGCTGATGCTGCTCAACCGTCGCGGCAAAACGCTGACATATCCGACTTGGCAGGTGGCACATCTACGGGAGATCCGCATTCCGAAGCCCGACAACCCCGCTTGGCAGACATTGAAGGATGCCTTCGACCAGACCTGTGAGATGGAGCTGCTTCCCATGCGGCAGGCCGAGGAGTGTACGGTACGGAGAGTCATCGACGAGGCGGCCGCATTGGCGCTTGGCATTGAGCAAGAAGTCCTAGCGGATTGGCGGCGACGGCTCGCGGCGGAGCCGACAGTCTCTAACACCCGAGTTGCGGACCCGGACGGAGAGGAGAGGCAGGCGGCCTGATGTAAAGATCCTCTTTTGGTCAAGCCTGATCCGGGCATTGTCAGAGTAAATTGGCTTGAGCCGGGAAGTAAGGTTTCGTAGCCTCCGGCGATGCAAAATCCCTTCCGTTATTTCAACAGTTCGCCTGAGGTAATCCGCAGCGCGGTGATGCTGTATGTCCGCTACCCCTTGTCGCTGAGACAGGTCGAAGATCTTCTGTTCGAGCGCGGAATCGACATCTGCCACGAGACCGTGCGGTACTGGTGGAACCGCTTTGGTCCGTTGTTTGCAGCCGAGATCCGGAAACGCCGTATTCGTCATAGATCCTATTCGCTGTGGCGCTGGCATCTTGATGAGGTGTTCGTCCGCATCAATGGCGAGACCCATTATCTATGGCGTGCCGTTGACCATGAAGGCGAAGTGCTTGAGGTCTATGCCACGAAACGGCGGGATCGTGAAGCCGCGCTTAGGTTTCTGAGGCGGGCTATGAAGCGTTATGGCCGGCCAGCCACGATCATCACGGACAGGCTACGGTCATACCGGGCTGCGATGAAGGTGATCGGCAACGAGGGTTGCCAAGAGACCAGGCGCTGGCTCAACAACCGGGCAGAAAACTCACATCTACCCTTCCGGCGACGGGAACGCGCAATGGCCAAATTCAGGGAGGTAAAAACTCTGCAGAAATTCACCTCCGTCCATGCTTCGATCCACAACCACTTCAACCACCAACGCCATCTCAACCGCCGCGATATTTTCAAACAAGAGCGAGACGCTGCGCTGGCTGAGTGGTGTCAACTTGCAGCCTAAAAGTCCTCAATTGAAGGTTCTTCAGGTCCAGCCCATTTAGTCTGACAATGCCCGTCAAACACCTTGTGCTGTGCCGTATCGAGCGACGCCCGCCCAAACTCGACCTGGATATCTATCCCTACCTGCCTCGGGCCAACGTGGCGACCACGGCCGCCGCCAGTTATATGAGCTTGTTGGGTGGAGGCGCGTCATGACCGATACGCCGCAAGTGTTGCTGGCCCATCACCTCAAGACCCTGAAACTGCCGACGTTCCTGCGCGAATACGACAAGCTGGCCCGCCAATGCGCCACCGAGGGCGCCGACCATGTGCGGTATCTTGTCCGTCTGACCGAGTTGGAACTGATCGACCGTGAGCGCCGCATGGTCGAGCGGCGGATCAGACAGGCCAGGTTCCCCGCCGTCAAAAGCCTCGACAGCTTCGACTTCAAGGCCATCGCATCGCTCAACAAGATGCTGGTTCTGGAGTTGGCGCGATGCGAATACGTCGAGCGTCGTGAGAATATCATCGCGCTCGGCAACTCAGGCACCGGCAAGACCCATATCGCCCTCGGTCTCGGTCTGGCGGCCTGCCAAAAGGGGCTCTCCGTCGGCTTCCTCACGGCCGCTGCCCTGGTTCATGAACTGATGGAGGCTAGGGATGAAAAACGCCTGTTGCGCCTGCAGAAACAACTGGCAAAGTATCACCTTCTGATCATCGACGAACTCGGCTTCGTGCCGCTCTCGAAGACCGGCGCCGAGCTGCTGTTCGAAGTCTTCAGCCAGCGCTACGAGCGGGGCTCGATCCTGGTGACCTCCAACTTGCCGTTCGATGAGTGGACGGAGATATTCGGCTCGGAACGCCTGACCGGGGCTTTGCTGGACCGCCTCACCCACCATGTCCATATCCTGGAAATGAACGGCGAGAGCTATCGTCTCAACCAAAGCCAAAAAACGGCGGAAATCCCTAAAAATACCTGCTTAACCGCCGGTGCAATGGTTGACCCGGTGGGTCCACAGGAACCTCCCACGCTGCTTCGCTCCGCGTAACGCAAGCGCTACACGCAGCAGCGCGGGTCCCTCCTATGGACTACCGGGACACCCCCCCAACACCGCGTACCGCATAACGTTAAGTGGACTAGTTTTGCTCCGCCCGGGTGGACTAATTTTGCTCCGCCGTTGACACCTATGCCCGGAGACTGAGGACAACGCGCCCTCGGCCAGATGTCCGGTGGCACCTCGATGAGGTGTTCGTGTCCATCGCCGGAAAGCGCATGTATCTATGGCGCGCTGTCGATAGCGAAGGCGAAGTGCTGGATATCCTGGTTCAGTCACGCAGAAACAAGAAGGCAGCGCTTAAGTTGATGCGTAAACTGTTGAAAAAGCAAAGGTTTGTTCCTGATGCCTTCGTCACAGACAAACTGCCATCTTATGGTGCTGCTCTGAAGGATTTAGGCCTTACAAAGCACCATGATTTTGGTGGCAGGAAGAACAACCGGGCCGAGAATTCTCACTTGCCGGTACGGCAACGCGAACGACGAATGCAACGTTTCAAATCGGCTCGATCAGCGCAGCGATTTCTCTCTACCCACGCCATCGTCTACAACACCTTCAACGTCCAACGTCATCTGATTTCCCGAAAAACATTGCGCCGGTTTCGCAACCAAGCAATGAGCCTGTGGCAAACCGCCACCGCCACCGCTTGAGCTTGAGTTCTATGCCAATTCACAGCATGATCGTTCAATAACGTGACAACACCACAAATGCTCCAGCGACATTACGGCGCCATCAGCAACAGGTCATCCTGTTAGTGTGACAACGCCGGGCAAGGAGCGCGTGGTTGACCTACGGGGCGTGTAAGGAACCGTCGGTGCAGCCCTCCAACTCGATTTGCACCGTGACGTGGCTGATATCGAAGCGTTTGCCTAAGCGGGCTTGAATTTCGGCAGTGGCCGAATCCGGGTTGGCGCCCTCACTGATTCGTGCGTGCAGGGTCAGCAACGAGCGCTCTTGCGACAAGGACCAAGCATGCACATGATGCACATCCTCGACAACGGCGATGTGCGAAACCAGATCCGGGCCGATTTCGCGGACCTCCAATTGCCTGGGAACGCCTTCAAGAAGCACATGCGCCGCATCCTTCACCAGAAACCAGGCGCTGCGCAGCACCAGTAGCCCGACCAGAACCGAGAGTAGCGGGTCGATCGGCATCCAGCCGGTCGTCATGATGATCAGCGCCGCGCCGACCGCCGCAGCCGAACCGAGCATGTCGCCCAGCACGTGCAAGAGGGCGCCACGGACATTCAGGTTGTTTCGGTCGGCTCCATGGAGCACGGCGAACGCGGCGACATTGACGACAAGGCCAAGACCCGCCACCGCCAGCATTGGGCCGGGGAGCACCTCAGTCGGGTTGACGAGCCGGCCGGCTGCCTCGGCGAAGATCCAGCCCACGATGAATATAAGGCTAATGCCGTTGGTAAAGGCGGCGAGAACCGGAAAGCGGTGGTAGCCGTAAGTGCGTGCCTTGTCGGCTGTCCTGCGGCTCAGCCGGAACGCGATCCAGGCAAACAGCAGGGCCACCGTATCGACAAGCATGTGGGCGGCATCGGCCAGCAGCGCTAGAGATCCCGAGATCACGCCGCCGATCACCTCGATGAACATGAAGCCCCCGGTCAGCAGCAGGGCCCAAAAGATGCTCCGTGCGTTGCTGCCATGCCCGGTCTCGGCATATCCATGGCCGCACATATTGTGATTGCCGATCATGGGCAAGCCCTCCCCAACCGATAACCCGCCAGCGGAAAAGGTGGTTGCATCATTTTGATCCGTATTGCAGCCAAGTTCCGGGACAATCCTAGCGTGTCTTACCTTCCTGCCTCGTCCAACCCCATGCCAGCGTTCGAGCACAGGAGACCACACTCTCGTATCATGGACTCATAATCTATTAGGCAGATGCGTATTGTCGCCAATTTGATCACAGGTGGAAATCGGTATCGGGCATAGGAGATTTTCTGCGTCCAGCGACATTACTCCGCCAGGCATTGTCAGACTAAATGGGCTGGACCTGCAGAACCTTCGATTGAGGACCTCTAGGCTGCAAGTTTCCGCCATTCGGCCAGGGCGGCGGCCCGGTCTTGCTTGAAAATGTCGCGACGGTTGAGATGGCGTTGGTGGTTGAAGATTCCATGGGGTGGATTGTGATCCACTTTTCAGAGTGGTGTCGCAACATAACTCTGTGGAGGTAACCATGTCATCGATTGACCAAGTGTCTGAAGGGCGTTGTCACATTAACAGGGTGACCTGTTTCTGATGGCGCAGTAATGTCGCTGGATGCAGAAAATCTCTTATGGCCGATACCGATTTCCCCCCGTGATCATTCAGCACGCTGTCTGGCTGTATTTCCGGTTTCCCCTCAGCTATCGAGACATCGAAGACCTGGTCGCTGAACGTGGTATTGATCTTTCTTACGAAACGGTCCGGCGCTGGGCATTGAAGTTTGGGCAGGCCTATGCCCGGAGACTGAGGACAACGCGCCCTCGGCCAGATGTCCGGTGGCACCTTGATGAGGTGTTCGTGTCCATCGCCGGCAAGCGGATGTATCTATGGCGCGCTGTCGATAGCGAAGGCGAAGTGCTGGATATCCTGGTTCAGTCACGCAGAAACAAGAAGGCAGCGCTCAAGTTGATGTGCAAGCTGTTGAAAAAGCAAGGATTTGTCCCTGACGCATTCGTCACAGACAAACTGCCATCTTACGGTGCTGCTTTGAAGGATATGGGCCTTGCCCAGCACCATGATTTTGGTGGCAGGAAGCACAACCGAGCCGAGAATTCTCACTTGCCTGTCCGGCAACGCGAACGACGAATGCAACGTTTCAAATCGGCTCGATCAGCGCAGCGATTTCTCTCTACCCACGCCACCGTCTACAACACCTTCAACGCCCAACGTCATCTGATTTCCCGAAAGACATTGCGCCAGTTTCGCAACCAAGCAATGAGCCTGTGGCAAACCGCCACCGCCACCGCTTGAGCTTGAGTTCTATGCCAATTCACAGCACGATCGTTCAATAACGTGACAACACCGTTCGAAATGTCTCGTAGCTTGTCCGCCCCCCGGCGCAGAAGAACCGTTGAGAAATTGCCGGTTTCGTCGGGCACGTCGAGATCGATGGTGTCCTTCAGAAGGCCAGAATCCTGCACCTTCTTCGCATCGACCATAACATTGGGCAGGGTGCCGCGCCCCTGCATACCAGAAACCGCGTCGTTGAACCGTTGCACGGTGGCCGAGATACCCCAGACAACAGGAATACCAGGGACCGAGCAAGAACCGTTAATCAGCTGTTTGACGATGGTTGTCTTACCGTCAACGTTGGGTCGCTTGCCCTCCCGCATGCCGCGATGGGCTTCGTCCAGCACGAGGTAGAGCGTTAGATCTGGATCCTCGAAGGTATTTTGGATCGTATCCCAAATCGTATGCGAGCGCAGATCGGGCATGATCCGCACCTGACAGTCGTCCTTTTCAACCGCCGTATCGTCAGGATCATGAGCGCGCACCAGGAGGCTGTTCTTCGACAGCTTCTGTGTGTTTAGGAAGTAAATCCTTCCGGGCTGGAACTTCCCTCTGGAGAAGTTGTTCCCCACCGTGACGAGGTCGGAGATTGTCAGCTTGTCGGATGCCTCCTGAAGGCGCCAACGGGACTGCTCATTCAGGGACGGGTCGTCACTGAACCAGATGACGACCGCGCCAGGATCGGGCTCAAAGTCATAGTCGTCGTTGCCATAGAACAGCGCCTCGAAGACGGCGGCGGGCATTGTCAGACTAACTGGGTCGGATCTGTAGAATCTACAATCGAGAATTTTTTATGCTGCAAGTTGCCGCCATTCGGCCAGCGCAGCGGCTCGGGCTTGTTTGAATATGTCGCGGCAGTTGAGATGGCGTTGGTGGTTGAAATGGTTATGGATCGAAGCATGGACGGAGGCGAATTTCTGCAGAGTTCTGACCTCCCTGAATTTGGCCATTGCGCGTTCCCGTCGCCGGAAGGGTTGATGTGAGTTTTCCGCCCGGTTGTTGAGCCAGCGCCTGGTCTCTTGGCGGCCCTCGTTGCCGATCACCTTCATCGCAGCCCGGTATGATTGTAGCCTATCCGTGACGATCGTGGCTGGCCGGCCATACCGCTTCATAGTCCGCTTCAGAAACTCAAGCGCGGCTTCGCGGTCCCGCCGTTTCGTGGCATAGACCTCAAGCACTTCGCCTTCATGGTCAACGGCACGCCATAGATAATGGGTTTCGCCGTTGATCCGGACGAACACCTCATCAAGATGCCAGCGCCACAGTGAATAGGATCCATGGCGAATACGGCAGTTCCGGATCTCGGCGGCAAACAACGGGCCAAAGCGGTTCCACCAATATCGTACCGTTTCGTAACTGACATCAATGCCCCGTTCATTGAGAAGATCCTCGACCTGCCTGAGGGAGAGCGGAAACCTCACATACAGCATCACTGCGCTGCGGATTACCTCGGGCGAGCTATTGAAATAACGGAAGGGATTGTGCATCGCCGGAGGCTAGGAGACCTTACTTCCCGGCTCAAGCCGATTTAGTCTGACAATGCCCATACCGGGCTGCGATGAAGGTGATCGGCAACGAGGGCCGCCAAGAGACCAGGCGCTGGCTCAACAACCGGGCAGAAAACTCACATCTACCCTTCCGGCGACGGGAACGCGCAATGGCCAAATTCAGGGAGGTCAGAACTCTGCAGAAATTCGCCTCCGTCCATGCTTCGATCCATAACCATTTCAACCACCAACGCCATCTCAACCGCCGTGATATTTTCAAACAAGCCCGAGCCGCTGCGCTGGCCGAGTGGTGTCAACTTGCAGCCTAAAAATCCTCGATTGTAGATTCTTCAGGTCCGACCCAGTTAGTCTGACAATGCCGATTTAAGGGCTCAAACGCTGGCTTTGTCTAGCTTATACCAGACAAGCACGGACGACAAAGGGAACTCAACAACGGGAAAAGTCTACCATACGATTTTAGTCTGACAATGCCCTGCGATGAAGGTGATGGGTAATGCTGCCGCCCAGACCTGCGGTCGTTGGCTGAACAACCGGGCGGAAAACTCACATCAACCCTTGCGAAGGTGGGAAGGGGCAATGGCGCGGTTCAGAGATGTCAAGACCCTGATGAAATTCTCCTCCGTCCATGCCTCGATCCACAACCATTTCAATCACCAACGCCATCTCGGCGGAACAAATAGCCTAAGCTTTTGATATAGATTTTTTTCAGGATGTAGAGAAAACCGTTATACCTAATGTTATACAAGGCGTGTTTTCAAATTAATCAAGGAACAAAGAGAAAAACGCAGCAACTGCGGATAATACCGCTGCAATTGTCGCTGCTTTGACATACTTACCAGACTTAGCAGCCATCTTTGTGGATTGTTTTGCTGACTGTGCGGAATCTTCTGCTGCACTTGCTGACCGCTCAGCCGCTTCCGCCGACCGTTCTACTGCGTCTTTGGTTTGACGCTGTATTTCTATCTCCTGTTTTTGTAAATCCTCTTTGCGTTGTGCTTCTGCTTCTTTTTGCTCACGCTCTTTAGACGCTATCCATTCCTCTACCTTTGATATGTTTTGCGGACCATAGACCTTTTGCACCAGCCTTTTTCGGACTTCTTCAAGTCCTAATTCCTCCAGCCTTGTCCATAATTCATCAATATCATTTACCATAATTTGACCTCCGGCTTTCGGACCTGATCGGACTATGATATTGGTTCATAGTCAGATTTCCCCTGTAAGAGAATAGAAATAAACCATCGGAGAGTATAGGCATGCCGAGAAAAGTATTTCAGGCGCCAACGAGTCACGATTTTAAAATAACAGAAGAAGGTAAAGTTATCGGAACTCTTCGGGTTAAACCTAACGGGATTGCATGGAAACCAAAAAACAAACAAAGATTTAATCAGATTACAATCGAGCAACTTGCTGATTTTGCGGCTAAGGAAGGAAGGCAAGTCGAAAACTGACGTTGCTCCCAAAATCCGGACCAGGTAGTTCTTCACCTATGCGGCCTGATCGATGGTCATATCTCTCCTGGCCTGTGCCGGCGTCCGGTAGCCGATGCTCGAGTGGCGCCGTCGTTGGTTATAGAAGATCTCGATGTACTCGAATAGCGCAGCCCTGGCCTCGCGTCGGGTACGAAACCGGGTACGGTGCACGAGTTCGGTCTTGAGAGACCCAAAGAAGGTGTTGTCACGTTATTGAACGATCGTGCTGTGAATTGGCATAGAACTCAAGCTCAAGCGGTGGCGGTGGCGGTTTGCCACAGGCTCATTGCTTGGTTGCGAAACTGGCGCAATGTCTTTCGGGAAATCAGATGACGTTGGACGTTGAAGGTGTTGTAGACGGTGGCGTGTGTAGAGAGAAATCGCTGCGCTGATCGAGCCGATTTGAAACGTTGCATTCGTCGTTCGCGTTGTCGGACCGGCAAGTGAGAATTCTCAGCTCGGTTGTTCTTCCTGCCACCAAAATCATGGTGCTGGGCAAGGCCCATATCCTTCAAAGCAGCACCGTAAGATGGCAGTTTGTCTGTGACGAATGCGTCAGGGACAAATCCTTGCTTTTTCAACAGCTTGCGCATCAACTTAAGCGCGGCCTTCTTGTTTCTGCGTTACTGAACCAGTATATCCAGCACTTCGCCTTCGCTATCGACAGCGCGCCATAGATACATCCGCTTGCCGGCGATGGACACGAACACCTCATCAAGGTGCCACCGGACATCTGGCCGAGGGCGCGTTGTCCTCAGTCTCCGGGCATAGGCCTGCCCAAACTTCAATGCCCTGCGCCGGACCGTTTCGTAAGAAAGATCAATACCACGTTCAGCGACCAGGTCTTCGATGTCTCGATAGCTTAGGGGAAACCGGAAATACAGCCAGACAGCGTGCTGAATGATCACGGGGGGAAATCGGTATCGGGCATAAGAGATTTTCTGCATCCAGCGACACTACTGCGCCATCAGAAACAGGTCACCCTGTTAATGTGACAACGCCATATTCTCGGCCCGGTCGACGCCGCGCACCCCGCGCCGAGTGCGGGAAGCATTCGCATGAGCGCGCCTGTCCTGCCGCTGCGGCCGAGATACCGCACCTGTCGGTTTCAACCACTCTCGTCGTCCTCCCGTGTTCGGGAGCCAAGCGGCGGGGTGGGCGGCGCATAGCTGCTCGCGGTACTTGCGTGCTCCATTCGCTTCCCCGTGGTCTTGCCGCAGAATGGAGAACCCGGCGTTCCGATAATGCACCGCAGGCGAAGCTCGACGAGTCGGCGCTTCTGCCGGCCGCCGAACGATACACCGGCACCCTGTATCGGGCGGCCGGCGATGCGCTTGACGTACTTGCCAGGGCAGGAGCGGGCCTGCTCATCATCTCGGGTGGATATGGCGTTGTCCGCCCTATCGAGCCGATTGGCTGGTACGACCAGGAGTTCCGGAAGGCGATATGGCCCAACGGTGTGGTCACGCGATGTATCGCTGCCTACGCGAACGCGTCCGGCGCCAAAGCCGTTATCGCTTTGCTCTCTGCAACAACCCAGTACGCCAGAGGCAGATGTCGATTCCGCGCTCGAACAGAAGATCTTCGACCTGTCTCAGCGACAAGGGGTAGCGGACATACAGCATCACCGCGCTGCGGATTACCTCAGGCGAACTGTTGAAATAACGGAAGGGATTTTGCATCGCCGGAGGCTACGAAACCTTACTTCCCGGCTCAAGCCAATTTACTCTGACAATGCCATTGTTCGCTATAAGATCAAGCCGGGCCGTGCAGAAGAAAACGAAAACCTCATCAAAGCCGTGTTCGCGGAGCTGGCACAGGCGCGCCCCGAGGGAATTAGCTATTCTTCCTACAAGCTTGAAGATGGACTGACCTTTGTCCACCACGCGGTGGTGTCCACGCCGGACGGCAGCAATCCGCTCCCGCAACTTGATGCGTTCAAATCATTTACGCGTGATCTCAAAGACCGTTGCGACGAGCCTCCGCTTGCCATGGCTGCGAGCCAGATCGGTTCCTACCAAGGTTAGCGCGCCGTGAATTCGCTACGAGCAAGCGAGCGAAAGCGCCAGGCCGGACGCTGATCCTCCTAATATCCCGTCTCGTCATGGACTTTGGAGAAATAGCTCTGCGTAAAAGAGAACGGCACCAAAATATGGGCCGTGTTCGAGGTGTCCCCCCATTCGGCACTGCTGATGGGTGTTGGGTTTTTTACGACGAGCTTCAATTTTCCGGCGCTGCCTAAAACGTGACTTGGCAGCGTCACTTCGATGACGTCGTTGCTCACTACGCGCGTCGTCAGCGGCGTCCCCGCGTTCCCGGGATCGCCGTCGGGCGCCACCGCCATAAAGACTTTGCTGCGCTCGACGAAGCTGACGCCTTTTAACGTCACGACGGTGTCGGCACTGCCCTGCACGATCGTACGAGGGCTGATCATATCGATCACCGGGGTCGGCGAAATCCGCGGACTAGGCGCGGGCGCGCCTTCGGGCAGACGATCTCGGCCGGGAATCGAGCCGCGCACGACTTCCGCCCAGTCGGCATTGCCCACAACCGACCGGTCATCATTATAGCTGTTGTTGGCGAACATGCGGCCGCCATATTCGGCGTGATAGCCCCGCTCCCAAATCTTGCCGTCCTTAATCACCATGTGAATGTCACGCGAGTTGGTAATATCGTCGAGCGGATTGGAGTTGAGAATAAGCACGTCTGCAAACTTACCGGCCTCGATAGAGCCAATGTCCTCGATACCGCGCGCATCGGCATTCCACCTTGTCGCGCCCTGGATGATTTTCATCGGCGGCACGTCGAAGTCAGCCTGCATGATGTGCATTTCTTGATGCACACCAATGCCGGGCGCAGCTTGGCTGATATCGGACGAAACAATGAGTTTGCCGCCCGCAGCGGAGAAGTGGCGCATGAACTCGGCTTTGTTGCGGTAGCCGGCCATGCGCTGCTCATAAATTTCCGGTGAGACATATTCTTCGGCGTCGCGAACATTGTCGAGCAAGTCGAAGAAATAGTAGTCCGCGTAATAGGCACGGAGTTCCGGATCATTAAAGAGCGTTTCAGCATCTCGCTGCACGCTTTCGTGGATCGAATAGAACCCACCACGCGCCAACGCCACGGTTTCGGGCGAGACATAGGCATTATTGTCGATCAGTTCTTGGATCACGTCATCGACGCGGGACATATCCATTTCGGCAAACGCGTCAGGTGGCGCCGTCGGCTCGGGACCGCCGCGGCCGGTATTCCCGGCATTCGCCCACTTCTCCTGATTGGTGGTCAATGTCGCGCCAAGATTGCCCGCGTGAATGAGGGCCGTCACGCCGAGCCGCGAGGCTTCCAACCCGCGCAATTGTGGACCCATGCAGCGGCATGAAACTGCGAGGCCCGCGGCGAGCGCTTCTTCAACGACCGCTTCCCAAATTTCGAGCGGACCATCGCCATCGCCAATGCCAATGAAATCCGCACCCGCGGCAATAAGATCACGTGTGATCTGCCGCGCTTCCTCCGGCGAGTAGGGCGTGATCGCCCCGGCGCCCGGCGAGTAACGCTGCGGCCGGTCCAGATCGGGCCCGGGCCCGCGAACACCCACAACGCCATGATGAAGGCGCGGACCGGCATAAACGCCATGGTTCATTGCATCACGCTCGGCGATGCCTTCGTCATTGCGCCCGCCATCAACAAAACCTGAGGTGACGCCCCAATTCAGATAGGCCTCTCCATACGGCCAATTCCAATTGGTCTTGCCGTCGACAAGCCCGGGGAGAATATATTTTCCACCGAGTTCGACGACTTCCGCATTGGCGGGAATGGCAACACTCCCCTCAGCTCCCACCGCGGCGAAACGGTTGCCCTCGATGACAATGACCGCATTTTCGAGCGGTGGACCGCCCAGGCCATCAATGAGCGTACCTCCCTGAAGAACCAGCGCCCCCTGCCCTTGCGCAGTGACGGGGCTCGATGCGCCCCAAACAAGCAGGCTGAAACAAACTGCCAGCAATTGGTAAACAGAAGTCGAGCGCATTTCTTCTCCCCCAGAGCTCAATTCGAAGAAATTATGACACGTAGGCTTGGGGTGCTTCCAGCCCACAAACGAGGATTTGCATTCACAGGGAGTTCACACCGCGCACGACGCCATCCGCCGGTGCCCGCAGCGCCTGCGCGGCCTATCCAACTTTCAATCGGAAGCTAAAAATCCGGCGTCGCGTCGGCCGGAATATCGTGTTCCAACCCGGTGAGGGGCATTGTCAGACTAAATGGGCTGGACCTGCAGAACCTTCAATTGAGGACTTTTAGGCTGCAAGTTGCCGCCATTCGGCCAGCGCAGCGGCTCGGGCTTGTTTGAAAATATCGCTACGGTTGAGATGGCGTTGGTGGTTGAAATGGTTGTGGATCGAAGCATGGACGGAGGCGAATTTCTGCAGAGTTCTGACCTCCCTGAATTTGGCCATAGCGCGTTCCCGTCGCCGGAAGGGTTGATGTGAGTTTTCCGCGCGGTTGTTCAACCAACGCTTGATCTCTTGGCGGCCCTCGTTGCCGATCACTTTCATGGCAGCCCGGTATGACCGAAGCCTGTCCGTGACGATCGTGGCCGGCAGGCCATGGCGCTTCATAGCTCGCCTCAGAAACTTAAGCGCAGCCACGCGGTCTCGCCGTTTCGTGGCATAGACCTCAAGCACTTCGCCTTCATGATCCACAGCACGCCATAGGTAATGTGTTTCGCCATTGATACGGACAAACACCTCATCAAGATGCCAGCGCCACAACGAATGTCTGACGTCAGCGCCTTTGGGACGAATTGAGGTAATTGCATAACGGAGGATTTCTGGCTCATCGTAGTGACCGAAGGGAACGAAGATGAGACAGAAATCAATGAGCAAGAACGACCCGGCGGAGAGAACGGTTCGGGATATTCGGCGCAAGACACGCAAGCAGTATACGGCTGAGGAGAAGATCCGGATCGTGGTGTCGGGCCTGCGCGGCGAGGAGAGCATCGCCGCCTTGTGCCGCCGCGAGGGCATCGCCGAGGGTCTGTATTACAGCTGGTCGAAAGAGTTTTTGGAAGCGGGCAAGAAGCGGCTCGCCGGCGACACCGGGCGCCAAGCGACCTCGGGCGAGGTTAAAGGCCTGCGCCAGGAGATGCGCGACTTGAAGGAGTTGGTCGCCGAACTTTCGCTGGAGAACCGTCTTCTCAAAAAAATATGATCGGGCATGGGGGAGGCGAGGAATGAGGTATCCCGCATCCGAGAAGCTGGAGATCATCCGCTTGGTCGAGCAGTCCCACCTGGGCGTCGGGTCCACTTTGGACAAGCTGGGCATTCCGAAGACCACCTTTTATCGCTGGTACGATCACTTTCTGGCCTTTGGCGACGCCGGTCTTGAGGATCGCAACAGCAGCCCGGGCCGGGTGTGGAACCGGATCCCGGATGATGTCCGGGGGCAGATCATCGATCTTGCCCTGGAGGAGACGCAACTGTCGCCCCGGGAACTGGCCGTCAGGTTTACGGACACCAGGGGCTACTTTGTCTCGGAAGCCTCGGTTTACCGGCTTCTCAAGGCCCACGGCCTGATCACCAGCCCGGCTTTCGTGGTCATCAAGGCAGCCGATGAGTTCCGCGACAAGACCACGGCGCCGAACCAGCTGTGGCAGACCGACTTCACCTATCTCAAGGTCATCGGCTGGGGCTGGTTTTACCTGTCGACCATCCTGGACGACTATTCCCGCTACATAATTGCTTGGAAGCTCTGCACCAACATGACGGCGGACGATGTGACGGCAACACTGAAGTTGGCGCTAGAAGCCTCAGGCTGCAATCGCGCCAATGTCGTCCACAAGCCGAGGCTGCTCAGCGACAACGGCTCGTCCTATATCTCCGGCGATCTGGCTGAATGGCTCGAGGACCACGGTATGGATCACGTTCGGGGCGCACCGTATCACCCGCAAACCCAGGGCAAGATCGAGCGCTGGCATCAAACGCTGAAGAACCGGATCCTGCTTGAAAATTATGATCTACCCGGCGATCTCGAAAACCAGATCAGCGCCTTCGTCGATCACTACAACAACCAACGCTACCACGAGAGCATCGGCAACGTAACTCCAGCCGACGCCTACTTTGGACGCCACACCGCCATCATCGAAAAGAGAAAAAGGATCAAAAAACTGACCACCCAAAACCGCCGCTTGGACCATCAACGCCAAGCGGCTTAACATCAAACAAAGATGAGCCAGATCCTCCCTTATGAAACACGCTCAACAGTCCCATTTGTTTTGATGACGGACACGATATTGGTGGAACCGCTTTGGCCCGTTGTTTGCCGCCGAGATCCGGAAACGTCGCATTCGTCACGGATCCTATTCGTTGTGGCGCTGGCATCTTGATGAGGTGTTCGTCCGGATCAACGGCGAGACATGTTATCTATGGCGTGCTGTGGACCATGAAGGCGAAGTGCTTGAGGTCTATGCCACGAAGCGCCGAGACCGCGAAGCCGCGCTTAGGTTTCTGAAGCGGGCTATGAAGCGTTATGGCCGGCCGGCTTCGATCATCACGGACAGGCTACGGTCATACCGGGCTGCGATGAAGGTGATCGGCAACGAGGGCCGCCAAGAGATCAGGCGCTGGCTCAACAACCGGGCGGAAAACTCACATCAACCCTTCCGGCGACGGGAACGCGCAATGGCCAAATTCAGGGAGGTAAGAACTCTGCAGAAATTCGCCGCCGTCCATGCTTCGATCCATAACCACTTCAACCACCAACGCCATCTCAACCGTCGCGATATTTTCAAGCAAGCCCGAGCCGCTGCGCTGGCCGAGTGGTGTCAACTTGCAGCCTAAAAAATCCTCGATTGTAGATTCTACAGGTCCGACCCATTAGTCTGACAATGCCTGCCACCGAGTTCCTGGTACATTTTTACGCCGCCGCGCCAGCACATTTTTACGCCGCCGTTGACATTTTCCTTCCCTATTGCGAATGCGTCTCATTATTTATATGATAACAGGACGCTAATCGCGGCAGAAAACCAATCCGCCCAAAAATGGGAACCAGGACAACAGTATGAACGAAGAGACGAATGAAATTGAGAGCGAAGTCCAGCGCCGTGGAAATACACCGGCGAGATCAGGCACACAGAACCCTCGAACTCTCAGGAGCGCCGACCTTCTTGGCAACACTCAGGAGATGATCATAGAGCACGGCGGCGATCAGTATCGCTTGCGTTGCACAAGCAAGGGAAAGCTGATTCTGACAAAATAATCCCGAAGGGCCAGCGGCAGAGCCGTTTTCGGACCATCTGCAGGCCTGTCGAAATCGATCATAAACAGTCCCAGCCAGCCACTCATGGCCAAAGCGCTCACGGCAGCCAGCCCGGACAAACACCAAAAGGCTGAAAAGCCTAAGGGGAAGTTTCTATGGCTGGTAATTTTCTTTCAGCTGGGGTGTGCGCCGTATTCAACCTCTGCATTTTGGGGAGCGTTGCGCAGGCCCAAAACACTGGCGCACCTGAAGCCCCGGTGCCCGTACCGGAAAGTTTGCAGACCCAACCGCCCGCCCAGGCGGGTTATCGAAACATAATCGATACCATCACGGTCACGGCCACCAGGAACCCGATCCGGTCGTTCGAATATCCCGGCATGGTATCGGTGATCGGGCGCGAGGAACTGCGGACCCGGCAGCCGTCCACGCCGGACGACATTCTCAATCTCGTTCCGAATGTCGAGTTCACCGGCGGCCCACGAAGGACCGGCGAAACGCCCAGCATTAGGGGGTTCTCCGGCGCCGATGTCATTGTACTGCTTGACGGTGCACGGCAGAACTTCGGCTCCACCCATGATGGGCGCTTATTTATCGATCCAAGCTTACTTGAGCGCGTCGAGGTCGTGCGCGGACCGGCGTCGTCACTCTACGGCAGTGGCGGCACCGGTGGCGTCATCGAGTTCCGCACGATAGACGCGGCAGATTTCCTGACACCAGATGAAACCGTTGGTGCGACAATTTCAGGCGGCTATCAGACCGTGAACCGAGAGCGACTCGGGACGTTCACAGTTTACGCAAAACCAATCGACGGTCTCGACTTCGTCGGTAGCGTTACCAAGCGGGATTCCGGATCCATCAAGCTCGGTGATGGCAACGAGCTCACCAACACGGACGATGACATCGTCTCGGGGCTCGCCAAGGCGAGTTTCAAGATCAACGATCACCATCGGATTGAAGGCGCGCTCATCAGCTTCAACAACAAGGCCCGGGAGCCAAATAACGGCCAGGGTTCGGGCGACGGCACGGCGGTCGGGCTTGTCGACAAGGACATTCGATCGACGACTCTTCGGGCCGCCTACGGCTTCAGGAATCCGCACAACGATCTGGTCGACCTCGACGTCGTCGTTTATCGCACGGACATGCAAGTCGACGAGCTGCGCCTCGACGGTGACGGGATCGGGCCCACGGGCGAGCTCATAAAACGAGATGTCGATACGACAGGAATCCGGCTGGACAACAGATCACGGTTCAAGTGGACTTGTCCCGGTTTGATTCCGGATCCGCTACTCATTTAAGCGGCCTTTTGTTCGAAGGCCAAGGGGCTTTTACCTCCCAAAGCTGAATGGCGTCTGCGCAGATTGTAGAAGCCGTTGATGTACTGAAAGAGCGCGCCCTCGACCCCTCTTCTGGTGTACCAGGTTTGGCGCCAGATCAGTTCAGCCTTTAGCGTTTTGAAGAAGGTCTCGACCACCGCATTGTCGTAGCAGTCGCCTTTGCCGCTCATTGAGACTTTGAAGCCGTGTTGACGCAATCGCTTCTGATAGTCGTGCGAACAATACTGGCTGCCCCGATCCGTATGATGAGTGCATCCTGGTGGCGGCTTGCGAAGGGCCACCGCCATATCCAAAGCTCTAATTGCCAGATCACGCTTGAGCCGGTTGCTGACAGCCCAGCCGATGACACGACGCGAATGAAGGTCCAGCATCACGGCGAGATATAACCACCCCTCGCGCGTCCAGATGTAGCTGATATCACCTGCCCATTTCTGGTTTGGCAGGGTAGCTGTGAAGTCGCGGTTCAGCAGGTTCGGCGCAATGTTGAAACGATGATGGCTGTCTGTTGTCACCTTGTATTTACGGGTTCTGACAACGGATATACCGTTGTCGCGCATCAAACGCCCAACACGACGATGACCGACGTTCAAGCCCAGCTCTTTCAATTCCTCCGTCATACGCGGACGTCCGTAACTGCCAAGACTCAAACGGTGTTGCTCTCTGATATGGGCCAACAGAACCAGATCGTCACGCTGACGCTGGCTGATTGGACGGCTGCGCCAGGCCCGATAACCACGCGACGTGACATCCATTATCCGGCAAAGCCGTTCGACAGGGACCTGGTGGCGGTGTTCGTCGACGAAGTAAAATCTCATTTGCTTTGCTCCGCGAAGAACACTGTTGCCTTTTTTAACAGATCCCTCTCCTCCTTGAGGAGACGAACTTCTCTGCGCAGGCGCTCATTCTCCTTCGCCAGATCCTCTTGTGGGGCCGACGACAGCTCCTCTTGCTTCATCGACTGGACCCAATTGCTCAATGTCGAAAAGCCAATGCCTAAATCTGATGCAATCTGTTTGCGGGTAAGCCCGCTCGTCTGCGCAATGCGAACCGCCTCACGCCTGAATTCTTCGCTGTGTCTGTGTCCCATGATGATTCTCCTTGTTGGTAAAATATCCAATCAAGGACCCGGAACAAATGTGAGACATGTCCAGTGCGATAGGTTAACAACAACCAAGGCCGCCAATTCAAACTGTACCACTACCCATCCACGGGCCGCGCTGCCTGGCGCGTTACGACAAAGACGGCGTGCCGATCGACATCGACCAGAACAAGGCCGCGTGATCCGCTTCGACAGGTGCCCAAACTGTGGACAAGCCTCCGCTATCTTACGCTCGCTGCGGCTCGTCCACGGAGCAACCAACCATAATTGAAGCAGTCAATTCGTTTTGTACATAAACCGGTCAATTCAAAATGTTCTCGACATTCCAAGAACCTTATCCGCTCAGATTGAGCTCAATTTCTGTTCAACACCGGGTGGATGGGCTTTTTGGAGGGTAAAGGTCGTTTGGTGTTCCAATGTATTATCCATTCGTCGATCAGGATTCGCGCCTTGCAAATCGTTCGGCGTTAACCAGGCAGTGCTATGCCCATTATATTGATGATCCGATGGCACAGACAATGAAGCGGTTTCCGCCAGCAGCGCAGCAGCGATAGGACGACCTATTGGGGATGGTGTTGTGACATCCATAAAGTAAGACAAGCAGCGAAGGCTATGGTGGAAATGGAACCCTACACACGCAGAATCTTGGAAGAGCGGCCAGCATCGGCTCGTCCCTGGACTCCTGAAGGTCAACTCCTCCTGAGTGAGGCGTTTGAGCTATTCGGTAAAGCGTTGCTGCCCGACGCCTGGACAGGCGAGGAACACCTTGCCCGCAACTTCGTGCTTGGCCCGCCCCAAGCGCCAAAGCGGCCGTATACCCCAACCCAGTGTGGGGAAACTCCCGAGGGAGTCCTCAGGCAAAAACAACAGACCGTTTCCTATGTCGCCGAAGGGCGACGGGTGCGCCTGACGTACGAAGAAGCTGTCGAGCGGTTTGAGGCAGAAAGGGAAGAACTTGAACGTCTCTGGAAGGAGGAAAGGTCTGCGTTGCAGCGGTACAAAACAGCGAGGAACGAATTCCGGAAGGTGCTTTACTCCAAGGTCGTTTCCGCTTGCATCCTGACCGAGTATGGCAGCAAGCATGCGCTGCCCATCGAGAGCTGGGCACAGGGTAGCGTATGGAAAGTCTTTAGATCAGAAAAGGCGCGGCTTGCTGTCAAAAGAGGTGACTTACTTGAGGGTATAGTCCTGATCCCCGAACAAGAGCTCATGAGCCATATTGAGGCTCACTTCATGACTAAGGTCGCGGAGGGGATCGTCGTGGAACATCCGCCAGAAGGTACAATTACTGACGCGAAGGCCATGTCGTCTCCCCGCTCCGGTGGACGCCCACCCAAGTGGGATTGGGAAGCGTGCTGGCTGCAGATTTGCGTGTCAATTCACGACGAAGGCCTTCCAGATACTCAGGCTGAACTTGTTAGAAAACTCCAGTCTTGGTTTTTGGAATCGACGGGAGAGGAGCCTTCGGATAGTTCCATTCGTGAGCGAACGACCAAGGTTTTCAAGGCGCTGGGGCCTTCCGAAAACTCCTAACACTGTGACCCATCCTGCATTTTTGGAATCTGCAGGTTGTTATCGGCAGACGACAGACGCACGCCTCCGTACGTTCTGACTTATCGAGATTCGCCGACTTTCGCGGCGCAACGATTGAGGGTCAGAACATGAAAACCGGGATCTACCTTACTCAAATCGAGGCTGCCGAGCTTCTTCGCATTTCGCCCCGTACACTTGAGCGCTACCGCGTAGAGGGTAACGGCCCGCGCTTCGTGAAGGCGGGACGGCGTGTGCTCTACCGGAGCAGCGACCTTGAGGCCTGGACCGAGGCGAACACGTTCGCCAGTACTACCCAGGCCGATCAGGCACGCGGCTAGGGAAGGCGTTGTGGCAATCCGTCACAAAGCGAGCCCTAGGCCTACTAGAAGCGGTGATCGATGGTTGGCTGAACCGCTAGATCAAAGCACGCCGCACGGCGCGGGACGCACGGCACAGACCGTGCTGCAGGCGGCCACGGTCGCAACGCCGGGCGGTCCCACGGCTCCTGAACTCCGGCTGGTCCATTGTTCGCTTGAGCAACTGCGCGCCCATTCGGTGTATCTGAAGGTCTGCGGACCGTTGGCGACCGCAACGATCTCCGACGACCCGGCAGAGCTCCGCCCCATCATCGAACCGTTGCTGACGACCCGGGACGGCCTGATCCTCGACGGCCATGAGCGGTGGGCTTTGGCCCGCCAGCAGGGCCGGCCAACCCTGCCGTGCATCGAGTACGACCTGACCGACGATGAAGCCCTCATATTCATGCTGGAAAAGCATCGCCGCACGGACCGGCTGAACGACTTTTGCCGGATCGTGATGGCGCTGGCCCTGGAGCCCTATTGGCGTGCCCGCGCCCGGGAACACCAGCGCCAGGGAGGCGCAGGGAAGCTTTCGTCAAAGTTGACGAAAGCTGACACCATTGACGTCCGTGTGGAACTCGCCCGCGCCGCCGGTGTGGGGACCGGCAATGTGACTAAGGTCAAGCAACTGCTGGCAACCACAACCCCAGAGGTGCACGACGCACTGCGCCGGGGAGAGGTCACGATCCATCGAGCGTGGCAATGGCGCCGTCTGCCATCGAACCAGCAGAACGAAGAACTCATGAAATACCTTACCGGCAAAAACATCCAACAGGCTATCCGCCACGACATCCACAACCTGCTTCGCAATCACGAAGTCCGGCAGGACAATGTTTTGTCGGTGGAACATTTCGCCACACGGCTGGCCCGCCTCGCACAAGGCGCTCTGGAGAAGGTAACACTGCACGTAGCGGAACTGCCAGGACCCGCAATCGTGGTGACCCGCGACCTGTACGACCAGCTGCTGGGGGAGACGCGCCCATGAGGCAGCCGACCGTGCCACCACTCAAGCGACAGCCACTCAAGCACATCCTCGCCCTGACACGGCCCAACTGGGACCATGAGCAGATGAGGCCCGCCGTGCGGGAGGCGTTCCAAAAGGTTTTGAACTGCGGCACCGCTGCGCTGGGCGCCGAGGTGTTCGCCTCCGACAATGAGACACGGGTCGTCTACCACACGTGCAAGTCCCGCGCCTGCCCGAGTTGCGGCTACCGGGCCACGACGCTCTGGCAGCGCGAGCGATGGCGGGACCTCCCCGACACCCGCTATACCCACGTTACCCTCACAATGCCGGATGTGCTCTGGCCCTTGTTCAAGCAGAACCGCCACCTGCTCCACGACCTACCGGTCCTGGGGGCCAAGATTATCGAACATTGGGTCTTCCAGACATACGGCGTGCGGCTGATGATCCTGGTGATCCCGCATACTTTCGGGCGCCATCTGAACTTCAATTGTCATCTGCACGTGCTCGTCTCAGGGGGTGGGCTTAATGCCGAGGGAACAGCTTGGCGGCGGGTGCCGCTCGACAGCGAGGAATTGATGCCCCTGTGGCGCTACGCCGTGGTGACCCACCTAAGAGAAGCGCATCGCAAGAGACTCTTGGATACTGACCAGACCAGGTCCCAACTCGTGGACCTCCTGCGCCGACAACACGAGCGGTGGTGGAATACCCACATCCAACGGTTCCGGGGCAAGAAACAGTTCCTCGCCTACGCGGGCCGCTACGCCCGCCGTCCCCCCATCGCACAGCGCCGATTCAAGCGCATTGACCGTCACGAAGTCCAATTCTTGACGAAAGACACGCGGACGAAACAAATGGTCATGACAAAGTACACGCTGGCTGACTTCGTGGCCACGCTGGCCGATCACGTGCCTGACCGTTACCGGCACAACATCCGCTACTTCGGGCTGCTGGCCCCGCGAACCAAGGCCCGCACGCACGACACCGTGTTCGCTCTGCTGGGACAAAAACGCCTTGGCAAGCCATGGCGTCTAAGCTGGGCGGCCTCGCTTAGAAAATACTTCGGCGTCGACCCATTGTTGGACGAGCAGGGTGACAGAATGCACTGGGTCGGACGACTGCCGGCCACACGTCACTGAATGATACTGGGACGGCGCTGGGCACACACGGTCTGTCGCGGCGCTTGGCGACCGGTGTATTTGACAGCGCGGCCCACCGTCAGGCCCGGAGCCTGCCACTAGAGAACTTTCCGTACACCCCCCAACTAATACGGCCTGAACCCCTATAGGACTCCCGAGACGGCCCCCATGCACAGTGCTCCAAAGGGAAGGGGTGCCCCGACGCAACGTAGATACCACCGGAAACGGATTTTTGATTTTCCTATAGATAAATACGAAGATGGGCGTCTATTCGCACATCCTTGTGACGGGCCGTGACACCACTGACCCGCAGGCGCTAGCCGAGCTGGTGGCGCGGACGCGAGAGACCTATAACGGGCCCCTAACGGTCGGCAGCGATCTGCTGCGCTTTGTGATCCGTGATCAAGTCGAAGTTGACCGCTCCTATGTAGAGGAGTGAAGAAGGACAATGCGACTAGCTCGAGCGACGTCTGCTATTGGCACTAAGCAGACATTCCACAAAAGGCCCGAAATGTCGGCTTTTGGCCCAAAGCGGACATGAAGCTCGTTGGCAATATACGGATTCCGGCTGTCTTTCTGGATCAAGTTATTAAAATCCCTAACTCATCAATACGGCTAGTTTAGAATCTTTGTCAGGTTGGAACCAAGCAACCGGATACGACGAGAATGATCACCAACCTCGAGCAAAATAAAGAGAACGCGCAGGCGTTCTACGTTTTGATGTTCAATCATTGCCGACCGCGTGAAGTCGTTGAGAGATTCGTCGGTGATGAGTATATGCGGCGGCGCACTTCGATGGGGCGCCGCGACCTAGTTCAACAAATCCCGATGAGCACGCCGACGAACGTCTCCTGGAGTTTCCTCCGCGATTTTTCGAAATGCTTTGCGAAATGCCGTCTCCGAGCCGTAGCCGATGTTTTCTGCAATGGTTGCCATGGAAGTATCCGTAGTCCTTAACATGTCCGACGCCTCCAAGATTCGCCATTCGGCGAGATAACGCATCGGCGTCTTGCCAGTCATGTGCACGAATTTTTGGGAGAATACGGATCGACTCATCCCAATCTTCCTGGCCAAGCCGACGACGGTCCAATCGCGCTTGAAATGATCGTGAATGAGGTTGAGAGCAGCACCGATCTGATTGTCAGCCAGCGCGAATAACATGCCCTCGGTGGTGCCCGAGGAAATTTGCATACGAAGTATTTGAATAAAGAGCAGGTAGGCAAGTCGGTTCAGCGCCGCGCGCATACCCGGTTGTTTCTGTTGTAGTTCTGTAATCATCAACTGTACCAAAGGATACGCGGAGTGTTGGCCGCCGCCTTCCTTCAAGTCCAGAACAATCACGTCTGGAAGACTATCGAGCAATGGCCAGGCGCTTCGATTTTGAAACTCGAAAAAACCACACAAAAGACTGGTAACTTGGCCCGTGTCAGTTTCCGGGATTTGATTGATGATTGCGTCGGGTGGGCGTTCCGGTCCGTTGGAAATGCAATGTGCTGCATCGTGCGGGAATACGATGAAATCACCGCTCCCAAGCAGTCGAGGTTGTTCCTGGCCTGAGGTGTGCAACCAGCCCGTGCCTCGCTCCACCAGATGGAACGGTGCTTTGCGGTCACCAGATGTATCCATCGCCCACTGCCCACACAGATCCGCTTGCATGAAAATCTCCCCTTTCAAGCCAAGTTTGGCTAATACCGTAGTTAACCCGTCGGGGAATTTATTTGGATGATCTGACATAAAAATAGGCCTTTTAGACATAGTTGCTCTGCATATTCAGACGTAGCCTACTAGCGGTCATAACCAAAAGCGATTCAGAGGAGAATGTATGTCAATGGCGGAGCAAAATTAGTCCACCCGGGCGGAGCAAAACTAGTCCACTTAACGTTATGCGGTACGCGGTGTTGGGAGGTTCCTGTGGACCCACCGGGTCAACCATTGCACCGGCGGTTAAGCAGGTATTTTTGGGGATTTCCGCCGTTTTTGGCTTTGGTTGAGACGATAGCTCTCGCCGTTCATTTCCAGGATATGGACATGGTGGGTGAGGCGGTCCAGCAAAGCCCCGGTCAGGCGTTCCGAGCCGAATATCTCCGTCCACTCATCGAACGGCAAGTTGGAGGTCACCAGGATCGAGCCCCGCTCGTAGCGCTGGCTGAAGACTTCGAACAGCAGCTCGGCGCCGGTCTTCGAGAGCGGCACGAAGCCGAGTTCGTCGATGATCAGAAGGTGATACTTTGCCAGTTGCTTCTGCAGGCGCAACAGGCGTTTTTCATCCCTGGCCTCCATCAGTTCATGAACCAGGGCAGCGGCCGTGAGGAAGCCGACGGAGAGCCCCTTTTGGCAGGCCGCCAGACCGAGACCGAGGGCGATATGGGTCTTGCCGGTGCCTGAGTTGCCGAGCGCGATGATATTCTCACGACGCTCGACGTATTCGCATCGCGCCAACTCCAGAACCAGCATCTTGTTGAGCGATGCGATGGCCTTGAAGTCGAAGCTGTCGAGGCTTTTGACGGCGGGGAACCTGGCCTGTCTGATCCGCCGCTCGACCATGCGGCGCTCACGGTCGATCAGTTCCAACTCGGTCAGACGGACAAGATACCGCACATGGTCGGCGCCCTCGGTGGCGCATTGGCGGGCCAGCTTGTCGTATTCGCGCAGGAACGTCGGCAGTTTCAGGGTCTTGAGGTGATGGGCCAGCAACACTTGCGGCGTATCGGTCATGACGCGCCTCCACCCAACAAGCTCATATAACTGGCGGCGGCCGTGGTCGCCACGTTGGCCCGAGGCAGGTAGGGATAGATATCCAGGTCGAGTTTGGGCGGGCGTCGCTCGATACGGCACAGCACAAGGTGTTTGAGGGCGTCGTAGCCGATCGCACCCAGGCGCAGGGCGTCCTTCACCGCGCCGTGAAGCACCTCGAGATCGAAGGTCTCCAGAAGCCGAAGGACCTGGACGTATTCCCGCTTGCCGGCCTTGCCCATGCGCGCCTCCAGGAGACGTATGTGGACGCCCCCTGCAGTGCAAGAAGGAATTTGAACAACTTGTGACATGCGGTCAGGTACTGTCGTATGTTCGGCCTCTGTGAAGCGGCGTTCATGCGCCGCGGGCCCATATGGTGTTCGTGGATCGGATCCAAATCGGTGCGGCGGTATGCTTCACAGCCATGCGTCTCCTAGTGGTTTTTCCGACCCCGTCTTTTTGACCTTTTGCCCCTATGTTGTCTTTCGTCCCAACCGCACCAACCGGGGTTATCCGCGCATCACACCTTCAAGACCGTGTCCGCAGAGCCCGGCGTTCCAATGCCAAACAGCCTTTCTCTTCCGGGTAGCTATTCCGCACCAGCGGCAACCGCTGCTGGTGCCCGGTAGGTTTCCTTCTTGACCGACAGCGCCCAGATGATGCGCGCCATCTTGTTCGCCAGTGCGACTGCGACCAGCTTCGGCGGCTTTCCAGCCATCAGCATCCTCCGGAGCCAGGGGTCGCCCAGATCCTCGCGCTTGCGCATATGCCAGAGAACTGACGTTGCCCCCAGGACGAGCAACTGGCGGAGGTCGCGCTGCCCCATCTTTGTAATCCTGCCGAGCCGTTGCTTGCCGGCCGTCGAATGCTGCCGCGGCGTCAGCCCGACCCAGGCCGCAAAGTCGCGTC
This sequence comes from Micropepsaceae bacterium, assembly GCA_965247505.1. Classification (GTDB taxonomy): domain Bacteria; phylum Pseudomonadota; class Alphaproteobacteria; order Micropepsales; family Micropepsaceae; genus CAIYRG01. The sequence goes on from OZ252020.1 coordinate 123,879, forward strand.
CGCAACCGAAACTTTCCATCGGTGGCGCAAAAGCATTCACCGCCATCGCACAGATCGATCCGATTCCGGGGATCGTCATCAGCCGCTGCATCTCCTCGCGCGCCCGGGTCCTGGAACGGATCTCCTTCTCAAGGCCGGCGATCTTCTGGCTGAGTGCGGCGATCTGCTCGAACAGCAGCTCGGTCATCGGCACGACCTGTTCGGGAAGCGTCGCCTTCGCCGTTCCCCATTCAAACCGTAGCATTGCGATGCTCCCCACACCCTGTGCCGCGATCACGCCGAACTCCGCCAGCTGGCCCCGCAGTGAATTGATCGTCTGCGTGCGTTGGCGGACAAGGAGCGCGCGGGTGCGAAACAACATTGCATCCGCCTGCGCTTCTTCCGACTTCACCGCCACGAACCGCATGGTCGGGCGCTGCGCCGCCTCGACAATCGCGGCCGCGTCATTGGTGTCATTCTTCTGGCGCTTGAGAAACGGTTTGACATAGATCGGTGGGATCAGCTTGCATGTGTGGCCAAGAGCGATGATCTGCCGACCCCAGTGATGCGCACCGCCGCACGCCTCCATCACAATCTGGCACGGCGGCACTTCGGAGAGGAATGCAAGGAACTTCCCCCGCGAAAGCATTTTGCGGAAGACCGGCTCACCTTCTGCCGTCGCCCCATGAAGTTGAAAGCTCCTTTTTGATATGTCGATGCCGATGATAGTAACTTTCTCCACGGATGCCTCCTTCGTTGATCGAACGCACCCCGCGTGCGTTCCTTCCTGGCGCTATGACGCCGTCAGATGGGGGCGTCCACTCCATCGGCGCAGGGTTGGGAAGGCATCAGGCAGTTCCCATCCGGCTAGCGGCGCGGCCTGATCCAGGGCACCGATCTTGTGCTCCAGCAAAGGCAGGTAGTGGATCGGATCGAAGACCATATCTTCCCGGTCGTAGGAACGGGGGTGTCGGGCAATGATCCCGGCGCCGCAACCGATAACCACCTCGTGGACATAGCCACGGATCCAGACTTCCTGATGGCCGTAGGCGACGGGCACGGAATAGTCATTCGTCCGGTAGCGCACCAGGGACAGCGAGTTGACCCGCGTGCCCTGCTTGTCGCACGCGTCGAACGGTGCCGGCAGTGGCCTCTTCAACGCTTCGCGGTCACGCACAAACCGTTCGCCGATGCTCTCGCGGTGGCCGCGCAGGACGTTGCCTTGCCGGTTGCGGCATTGCTCTTCCAGGTGGCCATTGAAGGCGTCCCAGCTCGCGAACCGGGGAAGCGGCGTCATGAAGTTCCGCCGGGCATAGCCGACCACCCCCTCCACATTGCCTTTGTCGTTACCCTTGCCGGGACGGCCGTAGCGGTCCTCGAAGAGGTAATGGGACTGCAGCCCGCTGAACGCCCGCGTTCGTTGCCGCGTGCCATCTGACAAGATGCGCGACACCAGACACTTGTCGTTGTCGTAAAGAATCGATTGGGGAACGCCGCCGAAAAAAACAAAGGCTCTGTTGTGCCCGTCCAGCCAGGCCTCCGTCGCCGCCGCCTGGTAGGCCGCAACGAAGCAGGCATCGCTGTGGGGAAGTGTCATGACGAAAAAATGCGCCCGATCCTTGACGCCGGCGATGATCGCATCCGCCTCGCCAAAGTCCGCTTGAGCATGGCCCGGAGGATGTGACAACGGCACAAACATCTCACGCCGACGAAGGCGCCGTTCCCGAACGTAATCCTTCACGATGGTCTCTTTGCCCGTGAAGCCATGTTCGGCGCGAAGGCGCTCGAATATACGCTTCGCCGTGTGGTGCTGCTTACGGTGAACCGTTCGGTCCTCCTCCAGAATACGGTCGATGATATCCGTGAAGGGGGCCAGTTTCGGGCGTTTCGGTGGCTGGCGTCGCCGATATCCCGGCGGTTCCGAATGCCGCAGCATCTTCCTCACCGTCTCGCGCGCAATGCCAAACCGACTTGCCGCCTCTCGCTGGCTCAGACCATCAACATGGCAGGCCAGCCGAACGCGCAGATATAGGTCCACGGTGTACATCCTCCCGCCTTCCATCTCAAAAAAGATCGAAGGCTACAGGTGGCAGAGTTTTACTCCGCCCGCAGCTGCGAAATCCCGCCGCTTCCGTGGACTAATTTGTCACCGCCGTTCTCAAGAATGTAATGAACTTTTCAAAAGTCACCGCTGTTCTGGCAATGACTGCCCTGTTTGCTTCAGTCGAACAGGCAGCTGCCCAGTTGCCCGATCCCGGAATGACGATTGATCCGTCCAACACCGCGCTAGTCATCACCGACCCACAAAACGATTTTCTAAGTCCTGACGGTGTGACCTGGGGTGTGGTTGGTGAAAGCGTTACGGAGAACAACACAGTAGCCAATATCGACTCGTTGTTTAGTGCAGCAAAAACGAACGGCTATGAAGTTTTTGTTTCGCCGCACTATTACTTTCCACACGATAACGGCTGGAAATTCGAAGGTGCTCTTGAAGTGCTAATGCACAACATTGGCATGTTCGACAGACCCGGCGCCTTAACAACTGAAGGCTTTGAGGGCTCGGGTGCCGACTGGCTCGAGAGTTACAAGCAGTACATCAATGACGGAGAGACGGTCGTTACTAGTCCGCACAAGGTCTACGGCCCTGAAACCAACGATCTCGTATTGCAGCTGCGCAAACGAGGAATCAGTCGCGTCGTACTGGCCGGCATGTCCGCCAACCTTTGCACCGAGTCACATATGCGCGAGCTGATGGAGCAAGGGTTCGAAGTCGCTGTGGTCACTGATGCTACAGCGGCCGCAATCGTCTCAGACGGAAATGGTTACGAAGCCGCTTTGACCAACTTTCGTTTCATAGCAAACGATGTAATTTCGACCGATGAAGCTGTTGCCTCGATGCGCGCTGGTAGATAGAGGCCCACCGGGCAAGTTGCAGCAATTGATGCAGATACCGCGATGTTCAACCTCATCGCGGTATCTGTTGTTATCGCGAGTTTGCAACGACCGTGAAACCAGATGCTACCTGCCCGGCTCTTTTCGGAGGTAAAGTGGACTCTTGCATTCCAACATGAGATGACCGCTATTGGCACTAAGCGGACATTGCTGCACTGCACCTAAATGTCCGCTTTCGGGGTGTGGCCTCAGGTGGTCGACGCAACACCTTGCCCTAAACGGAAGTGTCTGAGTTTGTGCTTGCGAGACAAAGACATAGTCCGTGGTTCACCTTGCACGAGAAGCCTGGGCCGTGGGATCACTGCCAGCCCAGCTCCAATGGGAACGTCAAACGCCCGCTCTGACAGCGCTTTCTGAAGAGGGCTGTGTTTTCGATCTATTCGCTCTCGCATCCGAGAAAAGTGGCCGGACGGCTCAAGAACGGTCCTGAAAGACTTTGAGGTTCTAACCCCCGGTAGACAGACTTGCCGCTAGTGTTGCGTCGACCACCTGAGACCGCAGGGGGTGAGCGGACATTTGTTTGGCGCTCAAATCTCGCACGCGAATTTTTGATCTAGAAATTTGGCATTGTTGCCACCGGAATCGGATGCCCTCCGCCCGCAGCGTCGCGATTATTTTCGGGACAAATAAATTCGGGAAATATCGCTTCCTGCGGGCCCTCTCCGCTTCTCGGAGGCATTCTCACATAGCTGACTCTCGCCGACCACGCCGTCGTGAACGTCCGGGGATCTTCTACGTTGAACTCAATATCCAAGCGCTGTCCGTCGGGGGAGATCGTATATCTTTCGACAATGCGCATCGCTTCGCTCTTCGGCGTTCCAAAGCGATCGATCAGGGCTCGTGGGTCCTGCGCGATCGTATCAATAACGAGCGTATGGTCTCCTTCGTAATGCCCTACGGAATGACCGAACCATGAGACTTTGGGATCGGCGGGGTGTCCTTCGTTGAGGTAAACGTGTCGAACCGACTGGCTCATATGGTAGATGATCGTGACCTCGTCTTCGGATTGTAAGAATTGAACCGCCCAGACCATGCTGAATGCGAGAGGAACGCCAGCCGGCCAGCAAAGCGCCCAAGCCGACCAAACGCCCTCCCCTCGACGGTAGGTTTCATGTTGCGCCCTAACCGCCTCTGCGGCATGGGGCAGAAGAATAGGGTTGGTATAGTCGCCCAGATATTGCTGGCCCTGCCGCAACTCGCCCGCTTCCTCGCTGATACTTACCGGTACGGGCTCGTCCACTATCGGGTAAAATACCGCTGCCCCCCCGGGTGTTTCGGGCCGCTCCCAATAGCCCGAGAAATCGGCGGCGGCATGCTCAATGTCTGCGGCATGCGAAGCAGGGATTACTCCGCTGAACGATGCGATTAGCGCTAGGATGGTGCCGAATGCTGCTGCGGAGGATATTCCGAAGCCGACCGGCAGCGCATTCGATCGCAGATCTACATTACAATTTGAGAATATGTGCATCTCTAAGCGTGCTCCTCACACTCGTGTCGGTTGATCGCTCACGATATAGCATCTTTGCCTCGACTCCTTCTACCCGTGACGCGGTTAGCGGGTTTGGAAACTGGGCCGTTTCGATTGTTTGGAGTTCCGCCGGTAGACGCATCTCCTTAGCCATGGCTGCTCATCACCAATGTCTGCTTCTGGTACTTAGCGGACATATTGCACTGCAACATTGATGTCCGCTTTCGGGGGTAGAGCGGGCATTCTCGGATTCGGCCCGAGTGTCCGCTTGATCCAAATATGATAATATCTTGGCTCATAGGCTGGACTGTGGGCATCATATCGTCGGCAATAATATCCGTGCGGAGCACCAGCACGAATCTCTAGCTGAGGGAGGACATCGATCATGGACTACAGGGGTAAGATTCATTTGAATTTTGTGTTCAAGGCAGATCAGGCTGATGTCGCCGAAGGTGATCGCTTGTTCGCCAGCCACAATATTTGGATCGCGAAGACCCACCATCGCGACGGCGATAAGGCGTTGCTCACCTACAATGTCTCCAAAGGGGACGACCCATCTAATTCGCTTGATCCGGGTTCTGCCCCCACGGGCAAAACCGTCTATGTGCTGGATGAAATCTATGAAAGCACGGCGGGGATAGCCGATCATTGGCAGCGAGCCATGTCGGACTGGGAAGATTTCAAGGCATTTGTGGCCTGGGCGCAGAAGTGCGAAATCTCCGCTCAGCATTCAGGAACCGTCGTCAATTCGCTTTGGTAGGAATGAGGCGTCGGCAAAGTGGGCGGCCCAACTTTTGATGAGAGCCAATGTCCGCTATTGGCACTAAGCGGACATGAGTTCACTATTTCGCTGCTACTAAAGCCGTTAGTCCAAGTCTGCTTGGCGAAATCCAGTTATCTAGTGAGATGACAAATGGAAAAGAGAGTGCAGACGATTACGGCACTAGTCTTATTCCCATTAATCGTGGCAGTGTCAGTTGGTTGCGAGGAAACTACCGACACGAGCGTAGCCGAGGAAGAGGAGCCCACAAATATTGAACTCAATACGGTCGCGAAGATTGAGGCGCTTGTGGACAGCGAGCTTTCGCCCGGTTCTTCAAAAGCAAAGATAGCGTGTGACCCAGGAGGAAAGGTCAATGATTAAGAAAAGCAAAAAAACATTTTCAAGAAGTGTGGCTCTAGCCGTAGTAGCTTCCTTTTTCTGTTGGGGTACCTTGTTCTCGCAAGAGAACACAGGTTCCGAGGGGGAGTGGCGCTACCTTGGTGGGAATGCCTCCCATACGCGCTATACCCCGCTGGATCAGATCAATGCAGATAATTTTGAAGAACTTGAGGTTGCATGGATCTGGCGGGGTGACAACTATGGACCAGGTGTCGACTATGTCTTTCGTTCCACACCGCTTTATGTTGACGGGTTACTCTACACGGTCGCGGGACAGCGTCGTACGGTAGCTGCTATTGATCCTTCCACAGGGGAGACCATGTGGACTCACCGCGAGCCTCATACGACACGTTTTGATCGTGGTATGCGGAATAACTATGGCAAAGGGGTTGCCTACGCGGAGGTAAATGGCAGGGGTGTAATATATACCAGTAGTCCTGGATTCTTTCTACATGCCTTAGATGCTGAAACCGGGCGCCCTCTGGAGGGTTGGGGTAACGCTGTACCGATTGAGGGATTTCCACAAACGGGGGTAGTGGACATGCTCCCCGATCTAGTTCGTGATTGGGAACCGTGGCTGACTTCAGGCTTTACCTATGATCCTTACAATGGGATCCCCAAGGAATTAGGTAACCTGAGCACCTCCTCTCCACCGATAGTAGTTAACGGAGTGGTGATCGTCGGTAATGTTCATGAGCAGGGGTACTATCAGACTCGGACTGAAAATATACCGGGCGACATTTTAGCGTACGATGCCGCGACCGGTGAGTTTCTCTGGAAATTTCACGTCATCCCGCGTCCTGGGGAATTTGGCCATGACACTTGGGAAAATGATGCGTGGAAAACAACCGGAGATGTTTCTTCCTGGGCTCCCATGTCTGCGGATCCTGAGCTTGGGCTCGTTTATGTTCCAACCAATCCTCCCACAATGGATTTCTACGGTGGTTTTCGCCCAGGTGATAATCTGTATGGCACAAGCATCATCGCTCTAGATGTGGAGACCGGTGAGCGGGTCTGGCACTTCCAAACAGTTCACCATGATATTTGGAATTTTGATAATCCAGCGGCACCAGTTTTGCTTGATGTAACGGTAGATGGGGTGCCAACGCCCATTCTAGTTGAAACCACGAAGCAAGGTTTTGCTTATACCTTTAATCGTGAAACTGGCGAGCCAGTCTGGCCCATGGAGGAGCGTCCTGTTCCGCAGTCAGAGATACCAGGAGAGAAGCTCTCGCCAACTCAACCATTTCCGACCAAGCCGGCAGCCTTTCAGTTGCAAGGATTAACTGAAGACGATTTGATCGAATTTACTCCCGAATTGAGAGCTGCAGCCATAGAGGTCATGAAGGATTACCGGACTGGGCCTCTTTTTAATCCTCCGATCCAGGTCGGGCACCCATCCGGTTTACGATCATTTGTAAGTTGTCCCAGCGGCGCATCTAATATTTTTGGTCCACCGTCGGCGGACCCAGAGAGCGGCGTGCTCTATGTTCCAACATTACGCGGTTGTCGGTCTGAAAACGTTGTGCCTGGAAGTGAGATGGATGAGCCTGATGATCCTATGACTACTGGTGAAACTATTTCGGATTGGGTTGTCGCCAATCGTGGTGATTTTTTAGGTAGAGGTCCTCAGGGTTTGCCGATACTAAAGCCCCCATACAGCGAAATCGTCGCTTTAGACATGAATACTGGGGAGCACATCTGGGCTATTCCTAACGGAGACACTCCCGACCGAATCAAGAATCATCCTGCACTCCAAGGTTTAGAGATTCCAAAAACAGGTGTGCCCTCCCATCCGATCACGATGGTTACGAAGTCATTGCTCATTGCTGCTGAGGGTGGAGCAGGCGCGCCCGTCCTGCATGCTATAGACAAGAGTACTGGCGCAAACCTTGGAAGCGTTGAACTGCCAGCGCCAGGGCGCTACGGAATGATGGGTTACATGCACGATGGAACGCAGTACATCGTTGTGCAGATCTCGAGCGCAAATTATCCAGGAGCGCTGGCCGCGTTGCGGTTACCGTGATGACGACTACAGCGGCGAAACGAGTTTCGCGGCTGACGTCAGTGGTAATAAATTTTGTCGGGTCGGCCGCTGTGCCCAAGCCGTTCAGGACACCTCAAACTGGTCCGGCGTGACTCTGGGGATGAGCGTTCTGCGATCCCGAGTGGTTCAGTACCCTTCACATAAACGCCGTTCTACGCGCTGACCGGACTCCATTTTCGGGCCATTTGAAATGAGGTGCAGAATGTCCGCTTTAGCCCTGCCGCCTCAACCGGTCGACGCAACACCTTGGCGCAAACGGAGGAGTCTGAGTTTGTGCTTACGAGCCAAAGGCATAGTCCGTGGTTCACCTTGCACGAGAAGCCTGGGCCGTGGAATCACTGCCAGCCCAGCTCCAATGGGAACGTCAAACGCCTGCTCTGATAACGCTTTCTGAAGAGTGCTGTGTTTTCGATCTATTCGCTCTCGCATCCGAGAAAAGTGGCCGGACGGCTCAAGAACGGTCCTGAAAGACTTTGAGGTTCTAACCCCCGGCAGAGAGGCCTGCCGCTAGTGTTGCGTTGATGCATTGAGACCGCACCCCAATAGCGGGCTCCCGCACCGCAGCATAAAATGTCGGCTTTTGACATGAGCTGGCGTCCTCTCTAAGCCGGAATGAGACTGTCTCTCCACCCCACTTTACCGACTGTAACGCTGAAGCTGGGTTGAGAATCATCTCCCTATATAAGATGAATCGACAGAGACCTGTTCTGCGATGACGAAACGCAACAGATCTTCCCCCACCGTCAGTGGCCCGTCATAGGTCTCGCGTGTGCGAGCCACAAGCTCCTCCAATCCCGCGGGATCGCTACTCGAGCGGCCACCTAAGTTGATGTGCGAATAGACACCCATCTTCGCGCCCGTGGTAGCAAACACTCTGCCGGCGTCTTCCGGCGAGGTGTGGTTTCCATTGTCGGCTCCCGGCGGCCTCATTCTCACCTGATGGACCAGCAGATCGACGCCTTCGCCATGCTCGATAAGATTCTGATCAAACCTCGTATCGCCACTGATGAGTACAGATTTTCCTCCGTAATCGACCCGGTAGCCGTAACTCGGATCGATGTGAGTGACACTGAACGCGGTCACCCTTACCCCGGCCTCGTCAAAAACAACGCCGTCCGAATCGATCTCATGGGCTTCAATTTTTTCCGCACCGGCGGGGACATTTCCACCTTGCGTCCGGGCCGCTGTATCGGTCTGAAAAGTGGCCATCATATTGTCGGCCATATTTGTTATGCCCGTCGGACCGTAAAGTTGAAGCGGTGTTTGGCGAGACCCGGTTCCCATGTATCCGGCCATCCAGAGATCGGGAAGTCCGTTGACATGATCGGAATGGAAATGGGTGATGAATAGTGCATTGATGCGACCCAGCGAAGCGCCTACTTGCCCCATCCGAATACTGGACCCCCTTCCGGCATCGAACACCAAGTTCAGCCCTCCGGCCTGCACCAGAGTTGAATATCCGAAGCGCCGTGGATTCAACTGAGGCGTCCCGGTGCCAAGCAAGGTCACGATGATTGTGTCTTCACTGACATCCGCCGCGAGAGCGTGGCCAGAGGCCAGGGAGAGAACTACCGCGACACCTGCCACAAGTAAGTGAGCCCGAATGCCGACGAAAACTCGTATTCCTCTCCGAGCCATGATGGAAGCCGAATTAAACATGGTGTTTCCCCTTCTTATTGCTTCTCAGCCCGGCCATTATTACCCACGTTCGCCTTTGGGGGTAAAGCCGACTCCCGCACCGCAGCATAAAATGTCGGCTTTTGACATGAGCGGACATCCAGGAAGGCATTCATTTGAACTCATGGAACAAGGTACTGAGATTGTGCAGCCCGTCGACAACTGCACTACGGCCGAATATTAGTTGTCGACCGAATACGGTTGTAAACACTCCCCCGTTGGATTCTTGAAGTATGCCGATTCCAATATATGACTGCACGGTACCCGTATTCCGACAGATGCTTGAGTGTCAAATGGCACTTCTGCACAAGGCGGCCGCTCACTGTGAGGCCACGAATACTGATCCGATAAGTATAGTGAATGCAAAGCTCTAACCGCGCAGTCAGACCTATGGGGAGCATGTAAGATCGTTAACGCGCATTGCGAACCAGACCTCGTCTCGTCTCGCTGACACACCGCTTGAAAAGCCCAATTCAAAAGGAAACGATCTGGGAAAGCTTATAAACCGGGTTGCTCATTCGCTAAACGTCATCAATAGCTTAACCCGTGACAATTTCAGCGCCGCGGAAACAAGAACGTACTCAGTCATCAACACAAACGGCGAAACTGGAAACGTGAGCGCCCATGAATATTTGGCGCATTTTCGAATGCCTTTATTCATTTCCCATGCAGCCTTGGCATACGAAACTTTGCTTCACTATGGGGTTGGCGTGGTAATTGGCGAGTACGTTTTTCCGCCAGGAGCAGCATAAGCTTGCTGGTTGCTGGCCTGAACGGCTCTTTTTAAGCCTGCACGATAGAAGGCGTTGCTCTAACGGCAATCAAAGTAAAAACTTGCACCGCAGCATAAAATGTCGGCTTTTGACATGAGCGGACATTCAGCGCGCCGCCCAATTGAAGGGCGAGTGAGCGTGTCGCCCGATGCTTATGGTTGCCAATTGCAAATTTCCGCAGCCGCCAAAGCATAGACCTGCGCCGCGCGATAGATTTCCTCGATCTCTACCTGCTCCGAGCGCGTCTTCCAGCGTTCGCCGCGAGGTCCGAACTTGCAGCAGGGGATTCCCATCTCGTTGTAGATGTTTGTGTCGGTCCAGATGCTGGAGCGGCCGGTGGAGACTTTCGGCGTCTGTTCGCCATAGAGCGCCTGAAAAGCCTGCTCCAGCGTCTCGGCGACCTGGTCGACGCCTTCGGCGTCATAGCCCATCATGGAACGGTACATTTCGCGCTCGTGCTTGTGCTCCGTCTGCGCCAGAACGGCACTGAGCTGACGCTGCACCTCTACGGGCGTCGTCTTGGGCGGAAAACGCACATCGACATAGAGTTCGCAAATACCCGCGGAGTAGTTCGGCCGGTAGGGCGCACCGCCGACAATGGCGCCGATGTTCACCTTGGAGATGATCGGGCCGTCATGGCGCGATTGATAGACGGTCCTCTCTTCGAAATCCTCGCCCCAAGCATCCACCGCCGCAATGATGTCGAGCATCTTGAGAATCGCATTGTTATCCTTCGGCGGTGCCGCTTTGCGCGTCTTGCCCCAGACCGAGCGCGGCGTGCCGAAGGTAGTGATCCTGAACTGCGCCACGCCGGTCTGAGCGCGAACCACCGACAGCGCCGAACCGTCGGCGCAGATCGCATAATCCGACTGCACGCCATGCGTCAGCAGGTGACGCGTGCCGGCGCCCTCGCCGCGATAATCCTCGGACTGATATGGGCCGATTGGCGAACGCGAAATTTCGCCGGCGACGCCCGCGAGAATGAGATCGCCCTTGATCGCCATGCCCGAGTCCTTCAGCGCCCTGCCCGCGGACATAAAGGCCGCAAGACCGCATTTCATATTCGACGCCCCGAGGCCATAGACCTTCCCGTCGCGGATCGCGCCGCGCAAATCCTCCACCGGATCGAGATCGCGCGTGAGCACGCGGTCCTCGTCCGTACCCGTGAAGCTGGTGTCGAGATGACCATTGATCATCAGCGAGGCGCCGCCGCCGGTCCCTGAGAGGATGCCGACGGCATTGATCCGGTCTGGCGCAACGTCCTGCCGGATCGTCTTCAATCCGTTGCGGCTGAACCAGTCGAGCATGAATTCGCCGATCGCCTGCTCGTGCCCGGTTGGGCTTGAGATGTCGACCAGATCCCTTGTTAGTTCTGCCAGATCGTCTTTGTCGATATGCCCAAGGATATCGGCCTTCTGCTCTTTGCTGACCATGCCTGCCCTCTCGCGTATGTCTGCCAAAGTATAGTCAGCCCCATGTTCAGAAAGCCATCCCGATCGGGGCGTGGTGGAAAACTCAATACGGCCATCGAATGTCCGCTCTTGGCACTAAGCGGAAATTGCTGCGCTGCACCTAAATGTCCGTTTTCGGGGTGTGGCCTCAGGTGGTCGACGCAACACTTTGCCCTAAACGAAAGTGTCTGAGTTTGTGCTTACGAGCTAAAGACATAGACCGTGGTTCACCTTGCACGAGAAGCCTGGGCCGTGGGATCACTGCCAGCCCAGCTCCAATGGGAACGTCAAACGCCCGCTATGACAGCGCTTTCTGAAGAGGGCTGTGTTTTCGATCTATTCGCTCTCGCATCCGAGAAAACTGGCCGGACGGCTCAAGAACGGTCCTGAAAGACTTTGAGGTTCTAACCCCCGGAAGACAGACTTGCCGCTAGTGTTGCGTCGACCACCTGAGACCGCAGGGGCAGAGCGGACATAAAGGGCAGCCATTTGACGATTTTTTTCTGAACCGATCTCACTTCTCTCCAGATGTTTGGGCCAGTGTGTTGTTGTGGCTCGTGCGAGTTTGCCACATCTGGGATAAGTTCTGCCTGTCAATAGGGAACGCTCACATCGGACAGGGAGACAGCATATGAAGCACGCCAAATATGCCATCACAATTCCTCGTGCAATGGCTGCCATGCTAATCGGTGCGGCTGTTGGTGCCTTGGTTTTCCTTCTTGAGCTTGCAACTTTTGTTGCATTGGAGCCGTCCAAGTTTGGGGAAATCGCGAGCGTGGCAGGAACATCCAACACTCAGTTGATCCTGATGTTCTTTGGCTATGTATCTGCATTCTTCGTCGGCGGCGTATTGATTGTCGGAGCGCCCATTTGGCGTCTGCTACATTATTTTGGTCGCCGAAACTGGTTTGACTCGGTTTGTTTAGGTGCGGTTCTTGGTGCCGCGGGATTCGTATTATTGTCTCTGTTGTATCCGAACTGGCAGGGATTGAGTCTCATTTCGTTTCTCACCGAGGATTTCGGGGGGATTACGGCAATTAACGACCGCCTCACGGAAGACGGATGGTCGGCGCTCTTCAGAGGCTCGATCGGCATAGCTGTTGCAGGCGCAGCAGCTGGGTTCGCGATATGGAAGGTCGCCTACGGAGCTCCATCGCGTGGAGAAGAGACTGCAGATTAGTAATCTGGGTGGCCTGGCTGGCTCTCTTGGATCGAGCGAGTAAGGACAATGTCCGCTTTTGACATGAGCGGACATTTGCGGTGCAGCACCGGTGTCCGGTTCACCCCCGAAAACAGGCATTGGGGCAGGGCTGCCGATTGGCTCTTTGCCTCGAACTTGCTACGTTAAGTTTAGGACCAATCAAAGGGGGTAGTTATGAATATCACGACATATGCGTCCGCCGCTGCCATCGCGTTTGCGATGAGCATCGGATCAGTATCTGCGGAAGAGCAGTTCTCCGTAATGAAGGACACCGCTTCGGCTCCTGCTGAAGAGCAGATTTCCATAATAAAGGATGTTCCTTCGGCAACACTGTCTGACGTCAGCGCCTTTGGGACGAATTGAGGTAATTGCATAACGGAGGATTTCTGGCTCATCGTAGTGACCGAAGGGAACGAAGATGAGACAGAAATCAATGAGCAAGAACGACCCGGCGGAGAGAACGGTCGCTCTCGAAGCCTTCCTCCACGAATACCATGTCACCTTCCCGGTTGGAATCGACCAACCGGCAACATCGGGCCCGATGCCGATGACGATGGCGGCCTATGGCATGCGTGGTACGCCGACGACCCTGATCTTCGACAGACGCGGTCAGCTGGTGAGAACGGCGGTGACAAATTAGTCCACGGAAGCGGCGGGATTTCCCAGCCGCGGGCGGAGTAAAACTCTGCCACCTGTAGCCTTCGATCTTTTTTGAGATGGAAGGCGGGAGGATGTACACCGTGGACCTATATCTGCGCGTTCGGCTGGCCTGCCATGTTGATGGTCTGAGCCAGCGAGAGGCGGCAAGTCGGTTTGGCATTGCGCGCGAGACGGTGAGGAAGATGCTGCGGCATTCGGAACCGCCGGGATATCGGCGACGCCAGCCACCGAAACGCCCGAAACTGGCCCCCTTCACGGATATCATCGACCGTATTCTGGAGGAGGACCGAACGGTTCACCGTAAGCAGCACCACACGGCGAAGCGTATATTCGAGCGCCTTCGCGACGAACATGGCTTCACGGGCAAAGAGACCATCGTGAAGGATTACGTTCGGGAACGGCGCCTTCGTCGGCGTGAGATGTTTGTGCCGTTGTCACATCCTCCGGGCCATGCTCAAGCGGACTTTGGCGAGGCGGATGCGATCATCGCCGGCGTCAAGGATCGGGCGCATTTTTTCGTCATGACACTTCCCCACAGCGATGCCTGCTTCGTTGCGGCCTACCCGGCGGCGGCGACGGAGGCCTGGCTGGACGGGCACAACAGAGCCTTTGTTTTTTTCGGCGGCGTTCCCCAATCGATTCTTTACGACAACGACAAGTGTCTGGTGTCGCGCATCTTGTCAGATGGCACGCGGCAACGAACGCGGGCGTTCAGCGGGCTGCAGTCCCATTACCTCTTCGAGGACCGCTACGGCCGTCCCGGCAAGGGTAACGACAAAGGCAATGTGGAGGGGGTGGTCGGCTATGCCCGGCGGAACTTCATGACGCCGCTTCCCCGGTTCGCGAGCTGGGACGCCTTCAATGGCCACCTGGAAGAGCAATGCCGCAACCGGCAAGGCAACGTCCTGCGCGGCCACCGCGAGAGCATCGGCGAACGGTTTGTGCGTGACCGCGAAGCGTTGAAGAGGCCACTGCCGGCACCGTTCGACGCGTGCGACAAGCAGGGCACGCGGGTCAACTCGCTGTCCCTGGTGCGCTACCGGACGAATGACTATTCCGTGCCCGTCGCCTACGGCCATCAGGAAGTCTGGATCCGTGGCTATGTCCACGAGGTGGTTATCGGTTGCGGCACCGGGATCATTGCCCGACACCCCCGTTCCTACGACCGGGAAGATATGGTCTTCGATCCGATCCACTACCTGCCTTTGCTGGAGCACAAGATCGGTGCCCTGGATCAGGCCGCGCCGCTAGCCGGATGGGAACTGCCTGATGCCTTCCCAACCCTGCGCCGTCTCCTGGAGGCGCGCATGGGCAAGGCCGGCAAGCGGGAATACGTCCAGGTCCTTCGGCTTCTGGAGACCTTCGATCTCGAGGTGCTTCACGGCGCGGTGAAGGACGCCCTGCGCCTGGGTGCGATCGGCTACGACGCCCTCAAACACCTTGTGCTGTGCCGTATCGAGCGACGCCCGCCCAAACTCGACCTGGATATCTATCCCTACCTGCCTCGGGCCAACGTGGCGACCACGGCCGCCGCCAGTTATATGAGCTTGTTGGGTGGAGGCGCGTCATGACCGATACGCCGCAAGTGTTGCTGGCCCATCACCTCAAGACCCTGAAACTGCCGACGTTCCTGCGCGAATACGACAAGCTGGCCCGCCAATGCGCCACCGAGGGCGCCGACCATGTGCAGTATCTTGTCCGTCTGACCGAGTTGGAACTGATCGACCGTGAGCGCCGCATGGTCGAGCGGCGGATCAGACAGGCCAGGTTCCCCGCCGTCAAAAGCCTCGACAGCTTCGACTTCAAGGCCATCGCATCGCTCAACAAGATGCTGGTTCTGGAGTTGGCGCGATGCGAATACGTCGAGCGTCGTGAGAATATCATCGCGCTCGGCAACTCAGGCACCGGCAAGACCCATATCGCCCTCGGTCTCGGTCTGGCGGCCTGCCAAAAGGGGCTCTCCGTCGGCTTCCTCACGGCCGCTGCCCTGGTTCATGAACTGATGGAGGCCAGGGATGAAAAACGCCTGTTGCGCCTGCAGAAGCAACTGGCAAAGTATCACCTTCTGATCATCGACGAACTCTGCTTCGTGCCGCTCTCGAAGACCGGCGCCGAGCTGCTGTTCGAAGTCTTCAGCCAGCGCTACGAGCGGGGCTCGATCCTGGTGACCTCCAACTTGCCGTTCGATGAGTGGACGGAGATATTCGGCTCGGAACGCCTGACCGGGGCTTTGCTGGACCGCCTCACCCACCATGTCCATATCCTGGAAATGAACGGCGAGAGCTATCGTCTCAACCAAAGCCAAAAACGGCGGAAATCCCCAAAAATACCTGCTTAACCGCCGGTGCAATGGTTGACCCGGTGGGTCCACAGGAACCTCCCACGCTGCGTCGCTCCGCGTAACGCAAGCGCTACTCGAAGCAGCGCGGGTCCCTCCTATGGACTACCGGGACAACCCCCCAACACCGCGTACCGCATAACGTTAAGTGGACTAGTTTTGCTCCGCCCGGGTGGACTAATTTTGCTCCGCCGTTGACAGCTGGTACGACATTCGTTCGGCGCTGAGGATGACCTCGCGCTCGGAATGCTGCTCGGAGGGTTGCTGGCCACTGGGCTTGGTGCGACTAACGATTCAGGCGCGATGTTGGGCACACGAACGACAGACTAGTCCACCGCAAGGCATTGTCAGACTAACTGGAGTAGGCTTGCGACAATTCTCCGCCGTCGAGACCCTGATCCACAACCACTTCAACCATGAACGTCATTTCAACTGCCGTGCCATTTTCAAACAAGATCGAGACGCCGCCCTGGCCGAGTCGCATCAACTTGCATCCTGATATTCCTCGATCGTAGGTTCTACAAATCCGGTACAGTTAGTCTGACAATGCCTCGCAGGCCTGCCGCGTAAGAGCCTCGCGCCTGGCGTTACCGGGATGGGCGCGGTGCGGGCACGTCTCGGATCACCTCCACCGTGCGAAAGGGAGGGGGAGATTGCCCGCAAATAAGCTGTGAATCTTTGACGCCGATTGACACGAAAGTGGGTCGAGTTTGCAAATGTGTATGACAGAGCAGCGCCAGGATGCGCTCGACTTAACTTGATTCCGCTTTCGGTATGCTTACGGTTTGAAAATAAGAGTTCAGGCTGGGAAAAAGAATCTGCTATAAAATAGCAATATTTCCAATGGTTTTCTTTGGGTGCGGGGGAAGGATTTGAACCTTCGACCTTCAGGTTATGAGCCTGACGTTGTAAAGCCGGCAACTCTACGCCTAGCTACGATACTGATGTCCCATACTACCAAATTCTCGGTGAATTGCAAACAAATACCGCCCCTTGGTGGTGACTCCAGCACGTTGATCACAACCTGTAGCCCTACCGTCCGGAAACTTTGGTGACTCAAATCTGTTGACTACGCTGGGTCATTCCGCCATCCATTCGCTATGAACGGGAAATCCCGCAAACGCACCGCCAAGCTGCGCACCGCCCTCACCATTCCGGTCATCGCCGCTCTGGAACCAGCGGAAAAGTCCTGGATCGCCTGGGACGACAAGGTGGCCGGCTTTGGTGTCCGGGTGCATCCCACCGGCATCAAATCCTTCATCGTCAACTTCCGCACCCGGGCGGGCGGCAGGAATGCTCTCAACAAGCGTCTGGTTATCGGCAAGGTCGGGCAGATGCTCCCCGGTCACGCACGGCAGCGCGCCCGCAAGATCATTGAACGCGCCGCTTGCGGCGACGATCCGCAAAAAGCACGCGCCGAAACCCTCGCTATGCCGACGCTCGCGGCGGCCTTTGAGGCCTACATGAGGGCCGATACCGGACGCGCGAAGCGCACCGACGAGCTTTACCGCTACGAAATGAAGCGCTATCTCGGCGACTGGCTCTCACGTCCCCTCGATACGATAGAATACGAGGATATCAAGGACCGCTTCGGGCTCATTACCACCGACCATGGCTGGTCGGCGGCCAACCGGATAATCTCTCTTCTAAGGTCGGTCTACCAACGGCCCTGCGCGGATTTCGAGGGCTTACGCAACCCGGTCAGTCTCTGGCTTGACACGGGCGGAAGCTTCCACCGCAAAGCGCGGCGAACGATTTCGACACCCGCCGAGATCTTGCCGTGCTGGCGGACAGGGATCGAGGCGGAAATGTTCAACCCGGTAATGCGGGATGCGCTGTGGTGCGCGATCTATACCGGAATGCACCGCGACGAAGTGCTGACCCTGCGCTGGGAACGGGTCGACATGGAGGCGCGAACATTAAGGCTGGGCAAGACAAGAACTGGCGTTCACCTCGCCCTTCCCATGACAAAACACCTCACGGCCATCCTTGATCGCCGGCGCTCGGCGAGCATGGGTCTGCTGGCCCGTCTTCGTGCCTGGGTGTTCCCATCACCCACCAGCGCATCGGGCCATATAGAGGATCCGCATCATCTCTACAGCCGGATCAGTGAAGCGGGCGGTGCGAAATTCTGGTTCCAGGGCATGCGGGATTGTTTCATCGCCGTGGCGGAGTGTGAACTGATGCTTCCGACTTCGCTCACCGACCGCTTGGTCAACCGGGCAGGCCGCGGTAATTTCCCTGAAGATCATGCCGCCAACTGGACCATCGATCAACTCAGGGAACCCGCTCAGCGTATTGCTGATCGAATCGAAACGCTGATGAACGCGGCCGTGCCGGGCGAGGTTGCGAGCACTCATACATTGACTGCGTTCCCGACAGACAATCAGAAGAACTGATCCTTACATCACTCCGCCTGGGCCCTTTTTTTTGTGGGCCGCGAAAGGTGCATAGAGAGCGTGCTCCGGCGGAACCGAAAACGGGGCGCCGGAGAAAGCATACGACAAAAGTGCGCCTGGCTGCGCTGGAGTTGTAACCAATCCGCTTTCAATTTGATTACGGATTTGTACATGGTTTTCTTGCTGGATTTTTGATAGCTAAATTATGACGTGTTATCAATTAGGTAGCGTGTCCTGACATCAAATAGCAAGAATGAGCTAGCTGTCGATAGCGAAGGCGAAGTGCTGGATATCCTGGTTCAGTCACGCAGAAACAAGAAGGCAGCGCTTAAGTTGATGCGTAAACTGTTGAAAAAGCAAAGGTTTGTTCCTGATGCCTTCGTCACAGACAAACTGCCATCTTATGGTGCTGCTCTGAAGGATTTAGGCCTTACAAAGCACCATGATTTTGGTGGCAGGAAGAACAACCGGGCCGAGAATTCTCACTTGCCGGTACGGCAACGCGAACGACGAATGCAACGTTTCAAATCGGCTCGATCAGCGCAGCGATTTCTCTCTACCCACGCCACCGTCTACAACACCTTCAACGTCCAACGTCATCTGATTTCCCGAAAAACATTGCGCCGGTTTCGCAACCAAGCAATGAGCCTGTGGCAAACCGCCACCGCCACCGCTTGAGCTTGAGTTCTATGCCAATTCACAGCACGATCGTTCAATAACGTGACAACACCATTAAAGCGCCATCAGCGACAGGTCACCCTGTTAATGTGACAGCACCACCCGACATTCGATCTGGCCGCTACTACGGAAGCGGCATGTTGGCTCGGAACCTGGGAGGTAGGGTGCTGACAAAACCACTAGCCAATGAGCGCGCGCAGTTTACGTCACAGGTTCTGTTCTCGCCCGCTCACACTGGGCGAGCACCTGCCGATGATCGGCAAAATGCTTGGCCACCGGAAGGGCAGATAACGGCTCGCTACGCGCATCTTGCGTCCGATTCGGTGTAGATAGTTGTGGCAAGCGTCGCCCACCCCCCTTCTGAGTCAGTCGCCGTATGAACGAGTGCAACCGAATTTGGTTCAAGTACGAGGACCAAGGTCTTCTCGACCGCCTCGACTCGCTTGACGACGTCAACCGGCTTGCGCTGACTTTTTGCGAGGATGTAGCCAGCACCTATCGTTTGATCACGTTGCGGCGCAACCCGAGTCGAGACCCCTCCGGATACGGCCTTGCCGACGCACCCATCGTCGGGCTTCTGACACGCATCGCAAAGCTGTTCCGGTTAGTTTGCAAGTTCTATGAGCTGGGCAATGGCGATCACCTCGCCGTGTTCTCTCGCCCGTTGATCGAGTCGGCGATCGTCGGCACCTATCTGTTGCGGGAAGGAGACGAGGCCGTTGAGGACTTCCGACGGTGTTCGTACAAGGACACGCTCCGGATACTGCGCGGCCACGAGAGCGGGTCCGAGTTCTTTCGTACGCCCGCGGGTCAGCGCGTTCTACGCTCCGCCCTCGACGACCTCGCTCTCGAGGGATTGACCAAGCAAAGCTTCGCCGCACAGAAACGCAATCGTTGGCGCCTCCAGGGAAAGTCGCTGTACGACATCTTCGGCGAAGTCGCCGGCCCAGCCGAGTATCCGTTCGTTTACGGCATCTTGTCGGAGGCCATACACGGTTCGTGGAACGAATCCATGGACTGGTGCCTGTCCAGGAACGACGACCACACGTTCTCCGCGTTCGCTCTGTACCACGGCGTCGATGCTCGGGTGCTTCTGCCTTTGGTGCGATACGCGACGCCCCCGTACGTTCTTTGGAGCGACAGAATCCAGATACAGGACGACTCAATGCGCCAGACGTTCGATCGTATCCACGACTACTCCCGCTCAATCTACCATAGGTTCGATGAACTTTACGACGGCCCGACCGCTGATGGTTCCACGTCCCCCGATCAGAGGTAGGCGACTCCGTTCTCGATAGAGGCCCGCTCAAACCCACGACCATGAACGAGATCCAGGACATCCTTGCCAAATACGACTCCGCCTACTTGGAGCGGCTCTTTGCTTCAGAGCCGGAGGCGGACCAGTTGGCGTTGGCTTTCTTCGAGGATGTCGCGGAGATTCTCGACATCCTCTCCCGACTGAAGAACGGCGAAAGGAACCCAACGGGCTTCTCAATCGACGACGCCGCGATACTCGGTCTGCTCGTCCGCACATGGAAACTGCTCAAGCTGATCGTCTGGATTTACAAGGAGGACAGCGCAGAGTACGCGGCCATCGCTGAACGATCGCTCATCGAAGTGGCCGTTACCGCGAAATATCTACTCCGTACGGACAAATCGACGTTGGAAGACTATCGGCGCTGCTCCTACAGGAACCGGTTCAAGATGCTCGAACAAGCGGCTTCCGGGTCCGAGTACTATCGCAGCAAGGCCGGGCAGCGCCTGTTGCGCTCGATCAACGAAAAGCTCGCGCTGGAGGGGTTGGACGAACACAGCTTCGAAGAACAAATCCAGAATGATTGGCGCGTGCAGGGCAAGACGTTTCACCAGATCTTCAAGGAAGTGGTGGGCGAAGAGCTGTACGCCGTGGCGTACGGCACATTCTCGGACACTGTCCACGGTTCATGGCAGGACGTTCTCGACTTCTCGTTGCGCGGGAACGTCGACCGCGGTTTCTCACCGCAATACAAGCCGCTTCGCGAGAGCGTCGGCCACGTCTCGCTAATCGTCCCGTTTGCTACACTGCCCTATCGAGGGTGGGCAGCAAGAGTCCTATCGGACGACCAGTACATCAAGGAAGTGTTGGACTTCGTCGACAAGCTCAACAGAATATTGTTCGAGAAGTACGGGAAACTCTTCTACGGCATGTGACATTGCCTTCGCGCGCGAACGCAGACATATCCAGCGCAGTCGGCCCCCTTGGGCGCTCGTCTTCGGCATCCGCCCCACGCTGCCGATGCGTCCCCTTGCCAATTTCAAACGAGACAAGCGTACTTATTGGCAGACCACGCCGAGGCTGGACCGCGGTCTCCGCCACTCTTATGCATTTTACCGCAATTCTGCGCACTAAACGGTATGATCCGATGACATCAAGGAAGTCTCTGCGCATTCTTATCGTTTACACGACCCGCCCAGGCTGCAGAACATCTTCTTCGCCTCTCGGGAGGCGGCCGAGTTCCTGTTGACCTCACCCCGCAAGCTCGACAGCTGTCAGGCCAGGGAAGAGGGCCCAGTGTTCCACAGGTTCGGTGGCAAGATCGTCTACTCGCTCCCCGACCTGAAAGACTGTGCAATGGGTGTTGTCACGTTATTGAACGATCGTGCTGTGAATTGGCATAGAACTCAAGCTCAAGCGGTGGCGGTGGCGGTTTGCCACAGGCTCATTGCTTGGTTGCGAAACTGGCGCAATGTCTTTCGGGAAATCAGATGACGTTGGACGTTGAAGGTGTTGTAGACGGTGGCGTGTGTAGAGAGAAATCGCTGCGCTGATCGAGCCGATTTGAAACGTTGCATTCGTCGTTCGCGTTGCCGTACCGGCAAGTGAGAATTCTCGGCCCGGTTGTTCTTCCTGCCACCAAAATCATGGTGCTTTGTAAGGCCTAAATCCTTCAGAGCAGCACCATAAGATGGCAGTTTGTCTGTGACGAAGGCATCAGGGACAAACCTTTGCTTTTTCAACAGTTTACGCATCAACTTGAGCGCTGCCTTCTTGTTTCTGCGTGACTGAACCAGGATATCCAGCACTTCGCCTTCGCTATCGACAGCGCGCCATAGATACATCCGCTTGCCGGCGATGGACACGAACACCTCATCAAGGTGCCACCGGACATCTGGCCGAGGGCGCGTTGTCCTCAGTCTCCGGGCATAGGCCTGCCCAAACTTCAATGCCCAGCGCCGGACCGTTTCGTAAGAAAGATCAATACCACGTTCAGCGACCAGGTCTTCGATGTCTCGATAGCTGAGGGGAAACCGGAAATACAGCCAGACAGCGTGCTGAATGATCACGGGGGGAAATCGGTATCGGGCATAAGAGATTTTCTGCATCCAGCGACATTACTGCGCCATCAGAAACAGGTCACCCTGTGGCATTGTCAGACTAAATCGGCTTGAGCCAGGAAGTAAGGTCTCCTAGCCTCCGGCGATGCACAATCCTTTCCGTTATTTCAATAGCTCGCCCGAGGTAATCCGCAGCGCAGTGATGCTGTATGTGAGGTTTCCGCTCTCCCTCAGGCAGGTCGAGGATCTGCTCAACGAACGGGGCATTGATGTCAGTTACGAAACGGTACGATATTGGTGGAACCGCTTTGGCCCGTTGTTTGCCGCCGAGATCCGGAAACGCCGAATTCGTCATAGATCCTATTCGTTGTGGCGCTGGCATCTTGATGAGGTGTTTGTCCGTATCAATGGCGAAACACATTACCTATGGCGTGCCGTTGACCATGAAGGCGAAGTGCTTGAGGTTTTGGCCACGAAACGGCGGGATCGTGAAGCCGCGCTTAGGTTTCTGAGGCGGGCTATGAAGCGTTATGGCCGGCCGGCTTCGATCATCACGGACAGGCTACGGTCATACCGGGCTGCGATGAAGGTGATCGGCAACGAGGGCCGCCAAGAGATCAAGCGTTGGTTGAACAACCGCGCGGAAAACTCACATCAGCCCTTCCGACGACGGGAAAGGGCGATGGCCAAATTCAGGGAGGTAAAAACTCTGCAGAAATTCGCCTCCGTCCATGCTTCGATCCATAACCACTTCAACCACCAACGCCATCTCAACCGCCGCGATATTTTCAAACAAGCCCGAGCCGCTGCGCTGGCCGAGTGGCGGCAACTTGCAGCATAAAGGTCCTCAATTGAAGGTTCTGCAGGTCCAGCCCATTTAGTCTGACAATGCCTACTAAGCTTCAGGCGATCAATCTGCCCGAGTGCGTTCAGAACGAAAATCAAAAAACCAGCAAAGGAATTCATATGGCACTTCAAATTCGCCGCGTTGTTACCGGTCATGATGCAAATGGAAAGGCGCGCGTCGCCATAGATGAAATCGCAAGCAATGTCATTTCTCGCCGGCCGGGCCAGGATTCGGTGGTCGTCTGGGCCAGCGATCAATTGCCGGCCGATGTGAGCACGTTTCACGACATCTCATCTGAGGTGGAGAAATCCACCGTGCCGGGGGGTTCCGTGTTTCGCATTTGCCGATATGAGCCCGGCGTCGCACCGCGCAATCATCGCACCGAAAGCATCGATTATGCGGTGGTTGTTTCGGGCGCGATCGATATGGAGCTTGATGAGGGCGAAAAGGTGCATTTGAAGGCGGGCGATGTTGTTGTGCAACGCGGGACGGTGCACAATTGGACCAACAATGGCGATGTGCCTTGCGTGGTTGCGTTTGTTCTTGTTGCCGCGCAGTTGCCGGGCGGGTTGGAGAGCATTGGGTGAAAGCTAATGGCGGAGAAAAACCATGACACGCGTGACGCCGCTACGCCGCGAAGATGTGCCCGAACTCGACGAGAAATTTTTCAAGCCTTATGAAGCGGCGCATGGTTATGTGCCGAATTCTAATTTGGTGATGGCACGGCGGCCCAAAATGTTGGCCGCGTTTCGCGCGCTACGACAAGCCGTGTTCGATCCCGAAAATAGCGTGCCCGCAGATACACTGGCGCTTGTTGGCCACATCGCGAGCAAGGCAGCGGGTTGCCAATATTGTGTGGCGCATACTGCAAATAATTCCGAGTTAAGCGGATCGAGCGCCGAGAAAATTACTGCGATTTGGGACTATGAGAGATCGTCCCTGTTCGACGTGGCCGAACGCGCCGCACTGAGATTCGCGCAATGTGCAGCTTCGGTTCCCAATATGGTCAATGATGAGGATGTCGAGGCGGTGAAAAAACATTATGGCGAAGACGGCGTTGTCGAAATTCTCGGCGTGGTGAGCTGGTACGGCTTTCTCAATCGCTGGAACGATTCGCTTGCCACTGAGCTCGAAGATGTCGCGTTTGATAAAGTCTCGCAAACGCTAAGGGGCACGGATTGGTCGGCAGGCAAGCACACACCGAAACAAGTGTGAGGCAAGTTTCGGCAATTCATTAAGTGTTTCATCCGCGCCGAAACATTGATTTGATCCCTTTGCGACCACCAGATCGGCGTGCCGGACGCGGCAGAGCAACGCTTTCGCGAAGCTCTACCACGCAGGGCAACAACGCATACTAACCTTGAGGCCCAAAGATTTCCTCTAGGCACATCATGGCAAGAGCGTGATAGCCCTGGCCGACACCTGGAACTCCACCAATGCCCATGGCGCCAATCAATTGGTCGTTGACGATAATGGGGACGCCACCGG
Organism: Micropepsaceae bacterium; assembly: GCA_965247505.1. Taxonomy (GTDB): domain Bacteria; phylum Pseudomonadota; class Alphaproteobacteria; order Micropepsales; family Micropepsaceae; genus CAIYRG01. The sequence goes on from OZ252020.1 coordinate 148,314, forward strand.
CTTGTCCGGCATCCAAACCGATCTGATGGTAACGGAAGAGTTGCCATGGATCGTCGGGAAGGACCTCATTAATGCTTAGTGTCGAGCGACGGTAGTTTAGCGCAACATGCGCTTTGTTTTCCGTAATTTTGATACTGGTGTAGCGTTGACCGTCTTTTGAATGTTGATCCACCACCAGGCCGTAGGGATTAAGTATAACTATCGTCGCGCTGGTAGCGCCGGTTTCGCGCTCGATGACGTCAAAACATGTGTTGGAAAGACGCCGCGCGGTAGCAGAATTGATCGAGAGATAGTCGTTCAGCGCCGCAGCAGCCGATAACTCCGTGCCGTTCGGAAGCGTAAAGGTAAGCTCCGAGCCGCCAATAGTGAACTCGTCAGGAACACGCTGCGCCATTGCCGTTGTCACGCTAGCGGCGATAACAATCGCGACACCGGTTGCAAGCCATTTTTTCGATATACCCATATTTTCCTCCCAGGATTTACAAATGTTGAGCCAATAATTCCCCCAGATTACGATCTGTAGTGTTGCGGCGCGCGTGGCGGACCGACATAAAAAAACGCGCACCGTCGTGGCGCCACTCCTTGTAAACGGCCCACCCCTTTTCAGATATCGCAGACCTCACAAAATGGCATTGTCAGACTAAATGGACTGGACCTGCAGAACCTTCAATTGAGGACCTCTAGGCTGCAAGTTGCCGCCATTCGGCCAGGGCGGCGGACCGGTCTTGCTTGAAAATGTCGCGACGGTTGGGATGGCGTTGGTGGTTGAAATGGTTGTGGATCGAAGCATGGACGGAGGCGAATTCCTGCAGAGTTTTTACCTCCCTGAATTTGGCCATAGCGCGTTCCCGTCGCCGGAAGGGTAGATGTGAGTTTTCTGCCCGGTTGTTGAGCCAGCGCCTGGTCTCTTGGCGGCCCTCGTTGCCGATCACCTTCATCGCAGCCCGGTATGATTGTAGCCTATCCGTGACGATCGAAGCCGGCTGGCCATAACGCTTCATAGCCCGCTTCAGAAACTCCAGCGCGGCTTCGCGGTCTCGGCGTTTCGTGGCATAGACCTCAAGCACTTCGCCTTCATGGTCAACGGCACGCCATAGATAACATGTCTCGCCGTTGATCCGGACGAACACCTCATCAAGATGCCAGCGCCACAACGAATAGGATCCATGGCGAATACGGCGTTTCCGGATCTCGGCGGCAAACAACGGGCCAAAGCGGTTCCACCAATATCGTACCGTTTCGTAACTGACATCAATGCCCCGTTCGTTGAGCAGATCCTCGACCTGCCTGAGGGAGAGCGGAAACCTCACATACAGCATCACAGCGCTGCGGATTACCTCGGGCGAGCTATTGAAATAACGGAAGGGATTGTGCATCGCCGGAGGCTACGAAACCTTACTTCCCGGCTCAAGCCCATTTAGTCTGACAATGCCTCGTCGAGAGCACCGTCGCGCCGGGATCGCTGATCGTTACTGACGATTGGAGCGGCTATGCTGGCCTCGGTAAGCGCGGCTATGAGCACTTCGCTGTTGCCGAGTGTGGTGATCCAGAGGTTGCCGAGCAATACCTGCCGATCATCCATCTGGTTTTCGCCAACCTGAAGACGTGGCTGATCGGGATCCACCACGGCGTTAGCCACCAGCACCTACAAGCCTACCTCAACGAGTTCACCTTCCGCTTCAACAGGCGGTTCTACCCGTTCAACGCCTTCCGCTCATTGCTCGGCATCGCGGGCGACACCTCTGCTCCAACCTATGCCGAGCTTTACTCGGGAGAGTGGCGGCACCCTACATGTAGCGGTCATGGGCGTTAACCGGATAGGCAAGCATTAAACGCCTCGCAAAAGGCGTTTTGGGTCGGCTTGCCCGGCGCGATGTAATACCATTGAACGTCGGTATCCTGCGTCCAGGCAAGGACTGCATGGCTTTGTCAAGTTAACCGGATTCACTCCGAAATCTCGGTAAATTGTCGATGTGTGTGTACCGAAAAGTCGATTCAGCTGGGAACTGGGGAAGACTCGCATGAGGAGGCCGACTCAGCCCATTCTTTGGGGCGATGCTGAAGGTCCTACTGACGATCTATTTTGCATTTCGGAGCGCCTTTAAGTCTCAGTCCCAGCTTGAGGCGGAGATTGTCAGCCTGCGTCATCAGCTGAACATCGCCCTCAGGAAGCGTTCGTGCCGGGTCCAATTATCGAACTTTGATCGCTCCTTCTTGGTCGGGATATCTCGGGCCTTTCCGACGGTTCTTGAAAGCGTGAAAGTCGTGCGGCCGGAAACGGTCACCCGCTGGCACCGGCAAGGGGTTCGGCGTTATTGGCGCTGGAGGTCCCCCGGTCTGCGCCTCGGACGCCCCAAGATCGATAAAGAACTTCGTGATTTGATACAGCGCATGTGTAGGGAGAATCCCTTGTGGGGATCTCCAAGAATCCATGGAGAATTATTGAAGCTCGGCTTCTCGGTCGCTCAATCGACGGTCGCGAAATACATGCTCCGACGACCTCCCTTCCGGGGAGGACAAAGCTGGACGACCTTCCTTCTGAATCAGGCTGAAGGCATCGCCTCGATAGACTTATTCACAGTTCCAACTTTCTTGTTCGAAGAGCTCTACGTGTTCGTCGTCCTGAATCATGCCCGACGTAAGATTGTCCTTCTGACGGTTACGGGCGAGCCCACCGCGATGTGGCTTGCTCAACAAATCACGGAAGCCTTTCCATGGGATTCAGCGCCAAAATTCTTAATTAGAGACAACGACGTGAAGTTCTGTGGCGTCTTCAAGCGACGCGTTCGTGCGATGGGTATTCGAGACCGACCAACGAGCTTTCGATCGCCTTGGCAAAACGGCCATACTGAGCGCGTCATCGGAACTATACGTCGGGAGGGCATTGTCAGACTAAAATCGTATGTTAGAATTTTCTCGTTGTTGAGCCATCTTCGTCGCCTGTGCTTGTCCGGTCTAAGCCAGACAAAACCTGTTTTTGCGCCCTTAAATCCCCAAAAGGGAACAGGGAGAGACGACCAAGCAGATTTAGTCTGACAATGCCCAATTGAAGGTTCTGCAGTACCAGCCCATTTAGTCTGACAATGCCGTCCCTGTTCGTAATGTACTGTTAGACGGAACGTAACTCTTGACAGGACGTACCGACATACGGTACGCTTTGTCATGATCAAAAGTTTCGCCGAAAAACGCACAGTGGCCATTTTCTCCGGCTATGCCGTGAAAGGTCTGCCAGGGCAGATCCAGAGGCGAGCCCGGGCAAAGCTGCTGGCAGTCGATGCGGCGGCGAAACTCGAAGATTTACGCGTTCCACCGGGCAACCGCCTCGAGCCTTTGCGAGGAGACCGCCGCGGACAACATAGCATTCGCGTCAACGATCAGTGGCGGATCTGCTTCGCATGGCGCAATGAAGACGCCTGGGACGTCGAGATCGTCGACTACCATTGAGGAGCGAACCATGACCATCAAACGTGAAGATATCGACAGCCACCAATTTGACTTCTCCGAAGTCACTACGGGCAAACGGTTGCCACCAATTCATCCCGGCGAGATCCTGCGCGAGGAGTTCCTGAAGCCGATGACGCTCAGCGTCTACGAGTTCGCCAATACCATCAATGTGCCACGCTCACGCGCCAACGATATTGTACGTGGACGGCGGGCAATCACGACGGACACGGCTCTTCGGCTGGCGCGTTACTTCGGGACGACCCCGGAGTTCTGGATCAACCTTCAGTCCCGCTATGACCTGGATGTCGCCGATAGAGATTTACGCAAGCGGATTGAGAAAGAAGTTACACCGCGTGCGGCGTGAAAATTTTGGGACTTATATCGAATAGTGCCCACGGCACTCATTTTCTGGCGGTTTTGCTCATGTGATCTCGCGGCGCAGCGCCGCCACGCATGATGGCGCGCGCGACCGCTTCGGGGCTCGCGTTGATGCTCACATCTTCCTCAAGCTCGGCCTTGCTCGGCTGGTAGCTGGAAGGCTTCAATCCGGCGGTGGCTGGCTTAAATCTGACGCGCTTGCGTGCCGTCTTCATTGTGACCCCTTCAGTCAATAAAATCTTGTTGCGGGGCATTGTCAGACTAAATCGGCTTGAGCCGGGAAGTAAGGTCTCGTAGCCTCCGGCGATGCACAATCCCTTCCGTTATTTCAATAGCTCGCCCGAGGTCATCCGCAGCGCAGTGATGCTGTATGTGAGGTTTCCGCTCTCCCTCAGGCAGGTCGAGGATCTGCTCAACGAACGGGGCATTGATGTCAGTTACGAAACGGTACGATATTGGTGGAACCGCTTTGGCCCGTTGTTTGCCGCCGAGATCCGGAAACGCCGCATTCGTCACGGATCCTATTCGTTGTGGCGCTGGCATCTTGATGAGGTGTTCGTCCGTATCAATGGCGAAACACATTACCTATGGCGTGCTGTGGATCATGAAGGCGAAGTGCTTGAGGTCTATGCCACGAAACGGCGAGACCGCGAAGCCGCGCTTAAGTTTCTGAAGCGAGCTATGAGGCGTTATGGCCGGCCGGCTTCGATCGTCACGGACAGGCTTCGGTCATACCGGGCTGCGATGAAGGTGATCGGGAACGAGGGCCGCCAAGAGACCAAGCGCTGGCTCAACAACCGCGCGGAAAACTCACATCAACCCTTCCGGCGACGGGAACGCGCAATGGCCAAATTCAGGGAGGTAAGAACTCTGCAGAAATTCGCCTCCGTCCATGCTTCGATCCACAACCATTTCAACCACCAACGCCATCTCAACTGCCGCGACATTTTCAAACAAGCCCGAGCCGCTGCGCTGGCCGAGTGGCGTCAACTTGCAGCCTGAAAGTCCTGTATTACGGGTTCTTCTTCTCTGCGCCAGTTAGTCTGACAATGCCCTCCCGACGTATAGTTCCGACGACGCGCTCAGTATGGCCGTTTTGCCAAGGCGATCGAAAGCTCGTTGGTCGGTCTCGAATACCCATCGCACGAACGCGTCGCTTGAAGACGCCACCGAACTTCACGTCGTTGTCTCCAATTAAGAATTTTGGCGCTGAATCCCATGGAAAGGCTTCCGTGATTTGTTGAGCAAGCCACATCGCGGTGGGCTCGCCCGTAACCGTCAGAAGGACAATCTTACGTCGGGCATGATTCAGGACGACGAACACGTAGAGCTCTTCGAACAAGAAAGTTGGAACTGTGAATAAGTCTATCGAGGCGATGCCTTCAGCCTGATTCAGAAGGAAGGTCGTCCAGCTTTGTCCTCCCCGGAAGGGAGGTCGTCGGAGCATGTATTTCGCGACTGTCGATTGAGCGACCGAGAAGCCGAGCTTCAATAATTCTCCATGGATTCTTGGAGATCCCCACAAGGGATTCTCCCTACACATGCGCTGTATCAAATCACGAAGTTCTTTATCGATCTTGGGGCGTCCGAGGCGCAGACCGGGGGACCTCCAGCGCCAATAACGCCGAACCCCTTGCCGGTGCCAGCGGGTGACCGTTTCCGGCCGCACGACTTTCACGCTTTCAAGAACCGTCGGAAAGGCCCGAGATATCCCGACCAAGAAGGAGCGATCAAAGTTCGATAATTGGACCCGGCACGAACGCTTCCTGAGGGCGATGTTCAGCTGATGACGCAGGCTGACAATCTCCGCCTCAAGCTGGGACTGAGACTTAAAGGCGCTCCGAAATGCAAAATAGATCGTCAGTAGGACCTTCAGCATCGCCCCAAAGAATGGGCTGAGTCGGCCTCCTCATGCGAGTCTTCCCCAGTTCCCAGCTGAATCGACTTTTCGGTACACACAGGCAATGGCGCGGTTCAGAGATATCAGGACCCTGCAGAAATTCGCCTCCGTCCATGCGGTATTGTCAGACTAAATCTGCTTGGTCGTCTTTCCTTGTTCCCTTTTGGGGATTTCAGAACGCAAAAACATGTTTTGTCTAGCTTAGACCAAACAAGCACGGGCGACGAAGCTGATTCAACAACGGGAAAATTCTAACATACGATTTTAGTCTGACAATGCCAAATAACGTGACAATTTCCCTCAAATCTCCCCAATGTTGGGGAGATACACCGGCGCACCACCTGTCTAAATATTGCAACTGGAAGAATCTTGACCACTGTTGAGGCGCACCCGATCACGAAGTGCGAAGTACGCTGGCACTTCTCAACTTAAAATTTCCGGTACGATTTTGGAGTGGCCTTGAGACCGCCGACATGGATGGCAACCACAAAGGAATACATAATGTCAACTCGCACTATTACGTCCCTCGTGCCCGCTGCAAGCTTGCTTTTTCTTGCCGCCTGCGGTGGCGGAGAACACGGTGGCGGCATCTTACCGGCGTTGCCCCAGGTGCCGATTCCGGCAGTGGTGCCGGACCCATCTGAAATCAGGGACGATCTCCAGGCCATTATCGACGAGTCTGACACTGTGGTTTATGGAATAACGGTTGACGGAAACCCGGATGATGAGGACGATCCGTGGTCAGCAAACATTATATCGACGCCGCAGCCCTCTATTCCATCCCTTGACCCCACTGATTTTTCGAAGGAGGACGGGGGTGATTTTGAGCTAATTGACACCCGCAACGGCGTTGAGGGCGCTATTATCGTTGACACCGATTACAACGCCCTAGGTGCCTGGCTCGATAACAGTTTCTTCTTCGTCAATTTCTCCGGGGGAGAAGATCCGTTCACGGGAGTATCGTCGGTTGGCACTCCGAGCGAGACTAACCCGTCAATCGGCACCGCAACTTGGACTGGAGCGATGGCGGGGATAGACGAGGAAAATGAGGCGGATACCTTCGGCAATCTCGTTACGGGAGACGCCAGCATTGCCGTGGATTTCGACGCCGACACCGTTGGCGTATCTTTCACCGGTATAAGCGATTTAGACACTGGACAGGCTCACAGCGATATCATCTGGGGTGGCCTGGAACTTGACGGCGGTGTTTTCTCCGATGATATAAGTGATTCTGGCGCGATTGATCTAATTGAAGAAGGCGGCGAGATCCCGCCTGGGGCGCTTATACCGGGCCAAATTTTCGGCCAGTTCTACGGGCCAGACCATGAAGAAGTTGGCGGTATCTTCAATCGCGAACAGATCAGCGGCGCATTCGGCGCAATCCGGGACTAACACCAAGATCACTCAAGGCCTCGTCCGGCGCCACTCGGACGGGGCTCATTTTTTTTGGTGTGTGGGGTTGTTTCACTTATCTGCGGGTTTTTGTTGTTCGTTATATTTGTCCGCAAGTTCGTCATGGATAGAGTGCAAAAAAGGACATTGTCAGATTAAATTTCTTGGTCGTCTTTCCTTGTTCCCTTTTGGGGATTTTAGGGCGCAAAAAAAGGTTTTGTCTGGCTGAAACCGGACAAGCACGGGCGACGAAGCTGGCTCAACAACGAGAAAATTCTAACATACGATTTTAGTCTTACAATGCCGATGGGCGGTCGACTCTGCCAGAGGGGCTGACAATTACTACGACACCCCAGTGAATATTACGCTCCTGCCGGAAGAGCAGGAAGCACCGTAGCCAGCGGCAGAAAGCGCTGGAAACGCAACGCGAGGTTCATAGTTGGTATTTCACATCCAGTAACGGCATTGTCAGATTAAAATAGTAGTTTAGAATTTTCTCGTTGTTGAGCCAGCTTCGTCGCCCGTGGTTGTCTGGTCTAAGCCATACAAAACTTGTCTGTGCGCCCTAAAATTTCCAAAAGGGGCGGGGATAGATGACCAAGAAGATTTAATCTGACAATGCCCTCGTTATAGTCAGACCAGTTGGTCATCCGGTACCGCGCCTTATCAGACTTGTGTCGTCGGGCGGCGTTGAACTTATGTGGCATTTAAACTGGCCCCAGCGGTGAAAGAACCCAATGATAAGACTTCGTCGCGATGATCCATGCAAAGAGGTGGCTTGAGGGGGATGATGTTGTCGTTTGGCGAGGCGGTGCGTTCTGTGGGCGCGGGCGTGGCGATGCTGCGCGAGCGGTTGCAGAGCGGGGTGAGTTACAACCCGCTGTCCTCCCGCACGGCCCAGGATCCCTATCCCGTCTATGCGGCCCTTCGCACCGGGGATTCGGTGCATCGTAGCCGATTACTTAAGGCCTGGTTGTTCACGCGCCACGCCGATGTCGATGCCATCCTTCGCGACCACCGACATTTCGGCAGCGATCCGCGCAAGGGTACGCTGTCGTCCCGGCAGCAAGCCATGTTGCCCCCGCCCGAAGAATTCACCATGCTGTTCCTTGACCCGCCCGACCACACGCGGCTCAGGGCGCTTGTGAAAAAGGCGTTTACGCCCAAAGCGGTCAACGACCTTGAACCCCGCATCCGCAGCATTATCGGATCGCTGTTGGACGACATCGAGGACACGGTCGAATTTGATCTCATGCAGGCGGTGGCCCGGCCCTTGTCGGTCATCGTGATCGCCGAGATGCTGGGCGTGCCGCCGGAGGACAGGGAGCGGTTCAAGATCTGGTCGGCCCAGCGCGCGCGTTTGCTGGAACCGACAATCAGCCCGCGAGAGCGTGAGGTCGGCGAGACTGCCTCCAGGGCATTCGATGCCTATTTTCGGCCGATCATTGAGGCGCGGCGGGCGGAGCCGAGGGACGATATCGTTAGCGCACTGGCGCGGGCGGAGGACGAAGGCGGACGCCTGAGCGAACGCGAGACACTGAACATGCTGCGCTTGCTCCTGAGCGCCGGCAACGAGACCGGCGCCAACCTCATCGGCAACGGCATGCTGGCTTTGCTTCGAGATCCCGAACAGCTTCAGCGGCTGAGGAACGACCCGAACCTGATCCCGGGGGCGGTGGAGGAGCTGTTGCGTTTCGACTCTCCGGTGCAGGCGGATTTCCGGCGCGTGCTCGCGGATTGCGAGGTGAATGGGTTTGCATTGCGCAAACGCGACAACGTCGTCCTGCTTCTCGGCGCGGCCAACCGGGATCCGGAGGTCTTCGAGGATCCCGACCGTCTGGATGTCGGACGCAGCCAGGGCTTGCACCTGTCGTTCGGACGCGGCATCCACCATTGTCTTGGCGCTCCACTCGCACGCCTGGAAGGCCGGATCGTTATCGAGATGTTGCTTGAGCGGTTCTCGCAGATAGACTTGCTCGCGAAGCGCCCGAGGTTCCGCAAGGGCATCGTGCTCCGGGGCCTCCAATCGCTGACGGTGCGGTGCGTCAGGGCCTAAGGCATTGCTGCTGTGGGCGGCAGGGAGCGCACGCTCCGTTCGCCCGTGAAGCACATGTTCGCCAGGCACGGCCTCTCGTGGCAGGCGGGGCGGATACGGTTGGCGGCGTTGCCGGCCGGCGCTTCCGCGACTCGGCGCTGAAGGGGGAACAGCCGCGGGTCGGAACGGCCGTCCTGCAAGTTCCTGCGATACTGCCGGAAACTCCGTCAAATCTCCCCAATATTGGGGATGTGCGGAAACGCGCGAACGCCTTACCCTCCAAGCCCGTGACAGCGCCGCAGCCGGGAGCGGACCCGGCGGCATCGGTCTGTAGGATTGCTGCGGGGCATATCGGCAACCAGGGAGGTCGCGCGCCGCGGGAGACTACGGGTACCGGGTCCACTGGGCGTGACCAGGAGAAGGCGTGGTCATGAGCGAACGGGAGGCGTTTGACGGCATCCTGGCCTCGTTGCATGAGGCGGCGCTCGACCGTGCCCGCTGGTCGCCCGCCACCGCGCTGATCGATGACGCCCTCCGAGCGCATGGCAGCAGCATGGCGTTCGGCGACGGGAACTCCGAAAAGGACATCCGTATCTACTTTGCGTGGTCGTTCTTCCGTGGACAACGGCACCGGGAACTGGAGCGCGACTACTTCGAGAACTACTACGCCCTGGACGAACGGGTCCCGCGCCTGCGGCATCTGCCCGACAGCCGGCTGGTCCATGTTACCGATCTCTACACCGAGGAGGAGCTGAAGACTTCCGTGGCGTACAACGAGGCGCTGCCCCGCGACCACGCCCAGAACAGCGTCAGTGTGCGCCTCGACGGGCCCAACGGCTCGCGCATCGTCTGGGTCGTCAACGACCCGGTTGACGGGGACGGCTGGTCGTCAGCCCAGCTCGGCTCGATCCGGCGTCTCCTGCCCCATATCCGTCAGACCGTGCGCGTCCAGCAGACGCTGGCCGAAGCTGACGCCCTAGGTGCGTCCCTTGCGAAGCTGCTCGACACCACCGGGTTGGGCATCGTCCAGCTTGATGGGCGCGGGCGGATCGTGGCGGCGAACGACCGGGCCCAGGATGTGCTGCGGACCGGCGACGGTCTGTTTGACGAGGGCGATTTTCTGTACGCCCAGGCGCCGGAGGACAATACCGAACTCCAAGGGCTGTTGACGCGAGCCCTGCCGCGGTTCGGGGGTCAGGGTGCCGGCGGCTCGACGATGGTGAGACGCTTGGCGGCCTTGCCGCCGCTTGTGCTGCACGTCAACCCGGTGGGCCGGCAGGAGACGGACTTCCACCTCTGGCCGGTCGCGGCGCTCGTTCTGGTCGTCGACCCTGCGAGCCGGACCCGCATCGATCCGGCCGTGGCAGTGGCGGCTCTCGGCCTCACGGGGATGGAGAGCCGGGTGGCGGTGTTGTTGGCCGATGGCATGAGCGTCCGTGAGATCGCCATAACGACGGGCCGCGAGGAAAGTACGATCCGCTCGCATGTGAAGCGCATTTTCACCAAGCACGGCCTGTCGCGGCAGGCGGACCTGGTGCGGTTGGTGCTGTCGATGGCAGGCGCTCCGGAGTCCCGGCGCTGAAGGTCGAAGCAGACACGGGGCATTGTCAGACTAACTGGGTCGGACCTGTAGAATCTACAATCGAGGACTTTTAGGCTGCAAGTTGCCGCCATTCGGCCAGGGCGGCGGCCCGGTCTTGCTTGAAAATGTCGCGACGGTTGAGATGCGTTGGTGGCTGAAATGGTTGTGGATCGAAGCATGGACGGAGGCGAATTTCTGCAGGGTCCTGATATCTCTGAACCGCGCCATTGCCCCTTCCCGCCTTCGAAAGGGCTGATGTGAGTTTTCCGGGCATTGTCAGAGTAAATTGTGTGTGTACCGAAAATTAGATTCTCGCATACCTGTGGTGTAGGCCGCCCAGAATTGGGTGTGCGGTGACGGTCCCGGTGCGCTCGATGGGGCGCGGGTGGGGGGAATCTTTGGCCAAGGACCCGTGCGTCCGGGCGTCATTGTAGTACTGAACATAGGCCGAGAGCACTCGGCGCAAATGGGTATCGTTGACCACGATAACGTGGTCCAAACACTCCCGACGTATAGTTCCGATGACGCGCTCAGTATGGCCGTTTTGCCAAGGCGATCGAAAGCTCGTTGGTCGGTCTCGAATACCCATCGCACGAACGCGTCGCTTGAAGACGCCACCGAACTTCACGTCGTTGTCTCTAATTAAGAATTTTGGCGCTGAATCCCATGGAAAGGCTTCCGTGATTTGTTGAGCAAGCCACATCGCGGTGGGCTCGCCCGTAACCGTCAGAAGGACAATCTTACGTCGGGCATGATTCAGGACGACGAACACGTAGAGCTCTTCGAACAAGAAAGTTGGAACTGTGAATAAGTCTATCGAGGCGATGCCTTCAGCCTGATTCAGAAGGAAGGTTGTCCAGCTTTGTCCTCCCCGGAAGGGAGGTCGTCGGAGCATGTATTTCGCGACCGTCGATTGAGCGACCGAGAAGCCGAGCTTCAATAATTCTCCATGGATTCTTGGAGATCCCCACAAGGGATTCTCCCTACACATGCGCTGTATCAAATCACGAAGTTCTTTATCGATCTTGGGGCGTCCGAGGCGCAGACCGGGGGACCTCCAGCGCCAATAACGCCGAACCCCTTGCCGGTGCCAGCGGGTGACCGTTTCCGGCCGCACGACTTTCACGCTTTCAAGAACCGTCGGAAAGGCCCGAGATATCCCGACCAAGAAGGAGCGATCAAAGTTCGATAATTGGACCCGGCACGAACGCTTCCTGAGGGCGATGTTCAGCTGATGACGCAGGCTGACAATCTCCGCCTCAAGCTGGGACTGAGACTTAAAGGCGCTCCGAAATGCAAAATAGATCGTCAGTAGGACCTTCAGCATCGCCCCAAAGAATGGGCTGAGTCGGCCTCCTCATGCGAGTCTTCCCCAGTTCCCAGCTGAATCGACTTTTCGGTACACACAGGACTAGTTTTACTCCGCCCGGGTGGACTAATTTTGCTCCGCCGTTGACAATACCAATGGCTGCATTCAAAACGGCTGCTTAACAGTCGACTGATTAGGTTTTCGGAAGGGACAAGTTTAGGTCAGCATTCCATGCTGTGTTGGTTGGGCGATTTCATTAACTGTCGCTAATTTCAAAATATAGACGTAGTCAAAACCTTGAACTACTGAAGTTTGCGCACCATATAGCAAAATTTCGCGAGCAGTTGGGCCTAAAGTATGCCTCATGAGGAGAAACGTGGCTCACCTCGCCTTCTCAAGCAAACGGAGAAAGTCCAATGTCAGAAAGTCGATCCCACAAGACCACAGCAAAGCGGCTAGCCAAAATGTACAACACAGACTACAACCAAGGTGGGGGGCCGGACATCAAGGCAGATAACGTCACGATCGAAGTAGAGACACCTGAAAGTGTCACTGATGCTGGTCGGCAGCTCCAAGGACATCGAGGATCTGTTTATGTGGCCGGTACTAACAAGGAGGCTGTTGAAAGCGCACTGAAACATTACAGTGGCAGCACAATCGGCGTGATGGACAATCAAGGAAAAATCGTCAAACAGTCAACCCGGTAGCTGTTCGCTTGGGCTCGCAACGTACGTCAGAGCAAGACCGATTATGAATTATGCTGTGAGGGCAATCTGGTCCGACGCTGAGGTTTGGATACGTTCGATCCATGCCTATCCGGTTAGTACAGGCACCCACTAGATGTAGGATGCTTCCAGTCACCGGAATATAGCTTGGCGTAAGTCGGTGCCTCGACCTCTGTGTACCGAAAATTAGATTCTCGCATACCTGTGGTGTAGGCCGCCCAGAATTGGGTGTGCGGTGACGGTCCCGGTGCGCTCGATGGGGCGCGGGTGGGGGGAATCTTTGGCCAAGGACCGGTGCGTCCGGGCGTCTTTGTAGTACTGAACATAGGCCGAGAGCACTCGGCGCAAATGGGTATCGTTGACCACGATCACGTGGTCCAAACACTCCCGACGTATAGTTCCGATGACGCGCTCAGTATGGCCGTTTTGCCAAGGCGATCGAAAGCTCGTTGGTCGGTCTCGAATACCCATCGCACGAACGCGTCGCTTGAAGACGCCACAGAACTTCACGTCGTTGTCTCTAATTAAGAATTTTGGCGCTGAATCCCATGGAAAGGCTTCCGTGATTTGTTGAGCAAGCCACATCGCGGTGGGCTCGCCCGTAACCGTCAGAAGGACAATCTTACGTCGGGCATGATTCAGGACGACGAACACGTAGAGCTCTTCGAACAAGAAAGTTGGAACTGTGAATAAGTCTATCGAGGCGATGCCTTCAGCCTGATTCAGAAGGAAGGTCGTCCAGCTTTGTCCTCCCCGGAAGGGAGGTCGTCGGAGCATGTATTTCGCGACCGTCGATTGAGCGACCGAGAAGCCGAGCTTCAATAATTCTCCATGGATTCTTGGAGATCCCCACAAGGGATTCTCCCTACACATGCGCTGTATCAAATCACGAAGTTCTTTATCGATCTTGGGGCGTCCGAGGCGCAGACCGGGGGACCTCCAGCGCCAATAACGCCGAACCCCTTGCCGGTGCCAGCGGGTGACCGTTTCCGGCCGCACGACTTTCACGCTTTCAAGAACCGTCGGAAAGGCCCGAGATATCCCGACCAAGAAGGAACGATCAAAGTTCGATAATTGGACCCGGCACGAACGCTTCCTGAGGGCGATGTTCAGCTGATGACGCAGGCTGACAATCTCCGCCTCAAGCTGGGACTGAGACTTAAAGGCGCTCCGAAATGCAAAATAGATCGTCAGTAGGACCTTCAGCATCGCCCCAAAGAATGGGCTGAGTCGGCCTCCTCATGCGAGTCTTCCCCAGTTCCCAGCTGAATCGACTTTTCGGTACACACACCTGCCCAAACTTCAATGCCCAGCGCCGGACCGTTTCGTAAGAAAGATCAATACCACGTTCAGCGACCAGGTCTTCGATGTCTCGATAGCTGAGGGGAAACCGGAAATACAGCCAGACAGCGTGCTGAATGATCACGGGGGGAAATCGGTATCGGGCATAAGAGATTTTCTGCATCCAGCGACATTACTGCGCCATCAGAAACAGGTCACCCTGTTAATGTGACAACGCCGTCGTAACGGCGCTAATGACCGGCGGCGAGGTGGGAGAAGAACTCCCGGGGCGCCGCGTCTTGATCAATCCCCGCGAGATGAAGCCGAATCCCGCGATCCCCGAAGATGTCTGGCAGAAGTTGCTTTCGCTGCCCTCCCAGTCTCTGCCGAAGCGACAGGCTCGCCCGGTCAAGCGATTGACCGCGTTGGCGCATGAACTGGCGGTAGGCGCGCTTCTTGCGGATGCCGGGAAGAATGCGCACACGGAAATGCACAAGGTGCTCGATGGTGCGCAGGTCCGCTACGCTGAGGAAATCAAAAAGGCTCGTGATGCGATGTTGACCGTCGAGGGCAAGACGGTAAAGGCGGACGTCGAAACCAAGGCGATGTCGTTTAACGACTTCGTAGAGGCGGCCGACTATGCGATCATCGAGGACGCCTATAAACGAGCTACCCGCGTCATCAGTCCCGATCTTGGCAAGACCTACAGCGAACATCTCGCAAGCAAGGCCCCTGGTGACGAAGGCCCGGAAGATGCTCTGATTGAAGCCCACACCACGGTTGCGGCAATGGGGCTTGTCCCAGATATCCAAGGCGATCTCGAAGCGGCGGCGGAGAAGCTCTCAAACCAGTGGCTCATTCAGTATCGGGTGCCGATCAAAAGCCTGTCGGACGAGCGGCAAGAGGTATATCGGCAGATCAGAGAAATGAGCGCTGATCCGTTGGACGTCGATCTGGCCCGGCCCCACATGTGGCTGCAACCGACGACGGCTCGCGAAGCGGATGGCACACAAATCGTCCTTCCCCGTTTTGAGAAGCACCTGCTGTGCGACGAGGATGGGCTCTTTCCCGAGAGCATTAACTCCTGGGAGCAACGTGTTCTTTCGGTCGAATTGGGCCGTAAAGATACGATTGGTTGGTATCGCAATCCGTCACGGGCAAGTCAGGACTCTCTCGGCGTAACCTACGAAGACGGCTCCGACACCAAGATTGTCAGGCCAGACTTCATATTCTTTGCGGAATTGCCAGACGGGACGATTGCTGCCGATATTGTGGATCCCCATGGCGCTCAGTTCAGCGACGCGCTTCCGAAACTCAAGGGTCTGGCAAGTTACGCGGAAGCCAATGGCAGAATATACCGTCGGGTCGATGCCGTGGCACAGATTGATGGCGCCTATCGTGTTCTGGACCTCACGGAAGCATCTGTGAGGGCCGCCGTCGGATCTGCCGAGACCGTTGTCGAGCTATACCGAAGCGAAGCAGCGTTCGACTATACGCCGGGATAGCTCAGGAAATCCAAAAAGCGCCGATTAAGCTTCGCCGCGACCCGCCAATCACAATCGACCGCCCAGCTTCATGAACTATCCGGGCTAGGGGCCGGCCGCCATCAGAAACAGATCAGCGGCCTCAGCCTGCAGCAGGGTCTCATTGCGTTAGCTGGTCTCGCACTTCCGCGATTTCAGCGATGACAGGATCGATGTCCTCATGGCAACGCCAAGCAGGGCATTGTCAGACTATAATCGTATGTTAGAATTTTCACGTTGTTGAGCCATCTTCGTCGCCCGTGCTTGTCTGGTCTAATCTGGACAGAACATGACTTTGCGCCCTGAAATCCCCAAAAAGGGACATGGAAAGGCTACCAAGAAAATTTAATCTGACAATGCCTGCTGTGACCCCCGATAGTTCCTCCATTTGATACTGGAGTCCGGCCTTGAAGAAGGGACTGGACGAATGAAACGATCGCGTTTTTCCGAAGAACAGATCATCGGGATATTGAAGGAACATGAAGCGGGGGTACCCGTTGCCGAGCTTTGCCGTAGGCACGGGATGTCGCCGGCGTCTTTGTACGCATGGAAGGCCAAGTTTGGCGGGATGGAGGTCTCCGACGCGAAGAGGCTGAAAGCCCTTGAGGCGGAGAATGGGACGCTCAAGCGCCTGCTCGCCGATGCCATGCTCGACAACACCGCGCTGCGGATTACCTCAGGCGAACTGTTGAAATAGCGAAAGGGATTTTGCATCGCCGGAGGCTACGAAACCTTACTTCCCGGCTCAAGCCAATTTACTCTGACAATGCCCTGCGTTCTGCTGGACCGTATTCGCTTTCTTTACAGCCTGACGGAATTGTCAAGTTGACGCGCCCGATCATTCACTGCGACGGGGGATGATGTCCGTTGTCCGGTTGTTCAGCGTCTCGTGATCACCAAACAACGCATCAGCATGTTGCGCCGGTCAAGACCACTCAGTTCATAACTGTCCGCCGCCCGTTTGCATCCCACCATCCGTTGTCTGAAATACGCAAGTTGTGCGTCTTCGTCATATTGATCGGCTGGGTCGGCTCGTGGAAACCGACTCTCGGCGTACCAGATCGCCAGATTGCTCTTACACCAAGTGACCTCAGCCGGTGTCAATTCATGGTTCATCGACTCATTGATTGCCAGGCAAGCCCTCTCCACTTTCGCCGGACCGGATCCAACAATGATCGGAGGGCCGCTTGCGCATCCTGCCATCAGCAGGACCGGCACCATGAGTGACCCGAGCCTTGCCGCGTGGATCCTCTTCATTTCCCTGGTTTCTCTTCTTGCCATCCTTCGCGCCCGATTGGGACGCCGCGATCTGTGCATTGATAAGCCACATTCACGCGGTAGCTTTTGCAGCGGCCGAAAATATCTTGGGTGAGGCAAGAACGCCGCCGGTTCTCAGATCTCTGCGCGCCGCTATATCCCCAAGCGTTGCAGCGTGCTTCCGCGGTGCGTTGCGCTACGGCCCAATCGAGTACCGGCCGGTCAGACAAAACATATTGATAGGATAGCTGCACGATCCCATCGGGGCGGCTGGCTCCCGTGTGCCGAAACTCATTATCCGTTGCGCAAGCGGAAATAATAATACCAACGGCTGTAATTATCGACCTTTGCGAGCCCACTCTCTCGCTCCGATGGACATGATTGGGCATTGTCAAGTTAACTGATTTGAGGCTTTTTTCGGCATCTCTGAATGAGGCTAAGCCATTGAAATTACATAGACCAGCAATCGACAATTTATCGAGATTTCGGAGTGAATCCGGTTAACTTGACAAAGCCTTCTGGAGGACTGTCTGACGTCAGCGCCTTTGGGACGAATTGAGGTAATTGCATAACGGAGGATTTCTGGCTCATCGTAGTGACCGAAGGGAACGAAGATGAGACAGAAATCAATGAGCAAGAACGACCCGGCGGAGAGAACGGTTCGGGATATTCGGCGCAAGACACGCAAGCAGTATACGGCTGAGGAGAAGATCCGGATCGTGGTGTCGGGCCTGCGCGGCGAGGAGAGCATCGCCGCCTTGTGCCGCCGCGAGGGCATCGCCGAGGGTCTGTATTACAGCTGGTCGAAAGAGTTTTTGGAAGCGGGCAAGAAGCGGCTCGCCGGCGACACCGGGCGCCAAGCGACCTCGGGCGAGGTTAAAGGCCTGCGCCAGGAGATGCGCGACTTGAAGGAGTTGGTCGCCGAACTGTCGCTGGAGAACCGTCTTCTCAAAAAAAATATGATCGGGCATGGGGGAGGCGAGGAATGAGGTATCCCGCATCCGAGAAGCTGGAGATCATCCGCCTGGTCGAGCAGTCCCACCTGGGCGTCGGGTCCACTTTGGACAAGCTGGGCATTCCGAAGACCACCTTTTATCGCTGGTACGATCGCTTTCTGGCCTTTGGCGACGCCGGTCTTGAGGATCGCAACAGCAGCCCGGGCCGGGTGTGGAACCGGATCCCGGATGATGTCCGGGGGCAGATCATCGATCTTGCCCTGGAGGAGACGCAACTGTCGCCCCGGGAACTGGCCGTCAGGTTTACGGACACCAGGGGCTACTTTGTCTCGGAAGCCTCGGTTTACCGGCTTCTCAAGGCCCACGGCCTGATCACCAGCCCCGCTTTCGTGGTCATCAAGGCAGCCGATGAGTTCCGCGACAAGACCACGGCGCCGAACCAGCTGTGGCAGACCGACTTCACCTATCTCAAGGTCATCGGCTGGGGCTGGTTTTACCTGTCGACCATCCTGGACGACTATTCCCGCTACATAATTGCTTGGAAGCTCTGCACCAACATGACGGCGGACGATGTGACGGCAACACTGAAGTTGGCGCTAGAAGCCTCAGGCTGCAATCGCGCCAATGTCGTCCACAAGCCGAGGCTGCTCAGCGACAACGGCTCGTCCTATATCTCCGGCGATCTGGCTGAATGGCTCGAGGACCACGGTATGGATCACGTTCGGGGCGCACCGTATCACCCGCAAACCCAGGGCAAGATCGAGCGCTGGCATCAAACGCTGAAGAACCGGATCCTGCTTGAAAATTATTATCTACCCGGCGATCTCGAAAACCAGATCAGCGCCTTCGTCGATCACTACAACAACCAACGCTACCACGAGAGCATCGGCAACGTAACTCCAGCCGACGCCTACTTTGGACGCCACACCGCCATCATCGAAAAGAGAAAAAGGATCAAAAAACTGACCACCCAAAACCGCCGCTTGAACCATCAACGCCAAGCGGCTTAACATCAAACAAAGATGAGCCAGATCCTCCCTTATGAAACACGCTCAACAGTCCCATTTGTTTTGATGACGGACACATCGGCTGCCTTGATGACCACGAAAGCGGGGCTGGTGATCAGGCCGTGGGCCTTGAGAAGCCGGTAAACCGAGGCTTCCGAGACAAAGTAGCCCCTGGTGTCCGTAAACCTGACGGCCAGTTCCCGGGGCGACAGTTGCGTCTCCTCCAGGGCAAGATCGATGATCTGCCCCCGGACATCATCCGGGATCCGGTTCCACACCCGGCCCGGGCTGCTGTTGCGATCCTCAAGACCGGCGTCGCCAAAGGCCAGAAAGCGATCGTACCAGCGATAAAAGGTGGTCTTCGGAATGCCCAGCTTGTCCAAAGTGGACCCGACGCCCAGGTGGGACTGCTCGACCAGGCGGATGATCTCCAGCTTCTCGGATGCGGGATACCTCATTCCTCGCCTCCCCCATGCCCGATCATATTTTTTTTGAGAAGACGGTTCTCCAGCGACAGTTCGGCGACCAACTCCTTCAAGTCGCGCATCTCCTGGCGCAGGCCTTTAACCTCGCCCGAGGTCGCTTGGCGCCCGGTGTCGCCGGCGAGCCGCTTCTTGCCCGCTTCCAAAAACTCTTTCGACCAGCTGTAATACAGACCCTCGGCGATGCCCTCGCGGCGGCACAAGGCGGCGATGCTCTCCTCGCCGCGCAGGCCCGACACCACGATCCGGATCTTCTCCTCAGCCGTATACTGCTTGCGTGTCTTGCGCCGAATATCCCGAACCGTTCTCTCCGCCGGGTCGTTCTTGCTCATTGATTTCTGGCTCATCTTCGTTCCCTTCGGTCACTACGATGAGCCAGAAATCCTCCGTTATGCAATTACCTCAATTCGTCCCAAAGGCGCTGACGTCAGACACGTTGCCGATCACCTTCATCGCAGCCCGGTATGAACGTAGCCTATCCGTGACGATCGTGGCCGGCCGGCCATAACGCTTCATAGCTCGCCTCAGAAACTTAAGCGCGGCTTCGCGGTCCCGCCGTTTCGTGGCGTAGACCTCAAGCACTTCGCCTTCATGGTCAACAGCACGCCATAGATAACATGTCTCACCGTTGATCCGGACGAACACCTCATCAAGATGCCAGCGCCACAGCGAATAGGATCCATGACGAATGCGGCGTTTCCGGATCTCGGCGGCAAACAACGGGCCAAAGCGGTTCCACCAATATCGTACCGTTTCGTAACTGACATCAATGCCCCGTTCGTTGAGCAGATCCTCGACCTGCCTGAGGGAGAGCGGAAACCTCACATACAGCATCACTGCGCTGCGGATTACTTCGGGCGAACTATTGAAATAACGGAAGGGATTGTGCATCGCTGGAGGCTAGGAGACCTTACTTCCCGGCTCAAGCCGATTTAGTCTGACAATGCCTCGAGCAGTATATTAGCCGGATTGTAGTGCATGTGGATGCCATCGAGATTGTACTGAAGGCGCGTTCTGACACGCAGAACGGTTCGGACCTCCACAATGGGGGCTCATTGGAGCCTGAAGCCCCCGAAGTTCACAGCATAAAATTGCCCTGGGCGAAGAAATGCGCCGTGGCAAAGAAAGGGATCTCTCATCAGCCTTCACGTTCGGCTTCATTGAGGCCGGACACGCAACAGGCCATTCTGCATGCCATCGCCAAAGCGCGTAAATGGTTAGATGATCTTGTCACAGGCCGCTTTTCTTCCATCGAAGAAATCGCAGGCGATGAAGAGATTACGGAGCGCTACGTTCGCCAGCTCATGTCGCTCGCGTTTGCATCGCCGGAATTTGTCAGGACAATCTTGCGCCGGGAGGGAAGTGAGAATTTGACGCTCACCGCACTCGCCTCGTCCTTTCCCGTCTCGTGGCCGGCGCAGACCCGGTTATTGCAGACACAACGCTGAAGTAGACCTTATCTTCATCCGCAGGGTGTTCTTTGCCTTTGCTAGAGGTGCAGGCTGCCGAATCGCCAAGGGTGCCGGTGGCCCGAACGCTAAAGGGACGATGATCGAAACGGTCTCAGCTATGCTCGAACCGCTCTCGTGCCGCATTCGCCTGATAAAACGGGAAGCCCGGAAATCGCCAGCAGAGACTTCTCGAAGAAACCGCGCAACAGAGTCAGAAAGCCGGTCTCTGTTACGCGCAATCCGGCAAATGAGCGTGCTAACCGCCGGAAAACTCGGACCTATTATCAAGGGACAATAATCTGAACAAAGACTAACGCTGTGTGGCTGTGCATGCAGCAGGGATCGAGCGCGTCTCGGCCTCAAATTCCCTGTTAAACAGGGAATTAACAGGGAATTTCGTCACTTTTGGACGGGAATCGCCTTTTGAAGGGTAAAATATGGTAGGTATTAGAGGCGGTTACGGCCAAATTCCCTAAAAAAATAACAGGGAATTTCTTGAACGGAACAGGGAAATAATTTCGCCTTTCAGGGAAATATTTGGGCGTAACAGGGCGCCTGAAATGAGCACAAAATTGCGGTCTGCTTTGAGCTGCGGCGACGGGGCCGACGCGGTGGCGCTGGCGACGAGAGGCGAGCGGCAGGACGCTCAACCGTAGTTCGGCCGGTATTGTCACGTTATTGAACGATCGGGCTGCGAATTGGCATAGAACCCAAGCTCAAGCGGCAGCGATGGCGGTGGTGGTTTGCCATCAGACCGCATCCGCCGGCGCGGTGCCGAGCGCGCGGATCGCCTCCTGCCGGGGCTGGGTCGCGATGGGCTTTGTCAAGTTAACCGGATTCACTCAGAAATCTCGGTAAATTTTCGATGGCTGCTCTACGCAATTTCAATGGCTTAGCCTCATGGAGAAATGTCGAAAACAGCCTACAATCAGTTAACTTGACAATGCCAATAGGATCCATGGCGAATACGGCGTTTCCGGATCTCGGCGGCAAACAACGGGCCAAAGCGGTTCCACCAATATCGTACCGTTTCGTAACTGACATCAATGCCCCGTTCGTTGAGCAGATCCTCGACCTGCCTGAGGGAGAGCGGAAACCTCACATACAGCATCACTGCGCTGCGGATGACCTCGGGCGAGCTATTGAAATAACGGAAGGGATTGTGCATCGCCGGAGGCTACGAGACCTTACTTTCCGGCTCAAGCGAATTTAGTCTGACAATGCCACGGATGGAAAGCGGTATCGGGCATAGGAGATTTTCTGCATCCAGCGACATTGCTGCGCCATCAGTAACAGGTCACCCTGTTAGTGTGACAGCACCAGTGACAATGCCCTCGTAGCCTCCGTTGATGCACAATCCCTTCCGTTATTTCACCAGTTCGCTCAAAGTAATCCGCCTCGCTTTGATGCTGCGACGTTCTGATCCATTTCAACTTTCCTGATTAGACGGCAATGACATGAAGGCATCCCCGCGTCGGGTGGCGAGTGATGCTGACTGACAAATTGAAGGCCTGACGGACCATCGTCTCGGTTAATACATCTTCCGGTAAGCCTTCGGCGGCGACGCGCCCGCCGTGCAGAACCACGATCCGGTCCGCGTACATGGCTGCCAGATTGAGATCGTGAAGGATCGCCATCACACCAATCCCTCGGTCAGCCGCCCGGCGCGCCGTCACAAGGGTCGCGTGCTGGTGAGCAAGGTCGAGACTGGAGGTCGGCTCGTCGAGCAGGAGGTAGCGATCAGCAACCTGGTTATTCGTTGTTGAGAAATCGATTTGCGAAAGAATACGAGCCATTTGGACCCGCTGCCGCTCACCACCGGAAAGGGTCGTATAAATGCGGTCAGCAAGATGATTAGCTTCGGTCTCCATGAGAGCCCCCTTGGCGACCGCGAGGTCTTTCCCGCGACTGGTGGTGCCGGCATGGGGAGAGCGTCCGAGCAGCACCACCTCCAAAACGCGAAAAGGAAAGGCAAGTTCCGAGTGTTGCGGCAAGACGGCTCGCTTCCGGGCGAGCGCTTGCGGTGACCATCTGGACAATGGGCGATTCTCGAGAGTGGCGTGACCCGTATGCGGGACTAGGGCGCCGGAAAGTACGGCAAGGAGTGTCGACTTGCCGGCGCCATTCGGGCCCAGAACAGCGACAACCTCTCCGGGAGCGATCGAAAGCGAGACATCATGGAGAACGATTGTTTGACCGAGATCAACTCTGATGTTGCATGCTCGCAGCATCACCAGCCTTCCAGGGAACGTCGGCGAAGCAGGAGCCACAGAAAAAAAGGTCCTCCGACGCAGCTGGTTAGGATTCCTATGGGTAGCTCGGCAGGCAAGACGACGGTGCGCGCGGCAAGATCGGCGACCAGCATCAAGCTGGCGCCCAACAGGATGGAAGCCGGCAATAGCGTCCGGTGGTCCGGCCCGATCATGAGACGCACCAAGTGTGGGACCACGAGCCCCACAAAGCCGATGACGCCCGTGAGCGCGACGGAAGCACCGGTTGCCAGGGCCGCGAGGACAACGATGAGGCGCTTGGTGCGCTCCACGTGAAAACCCAGATGAAGCGCTTCGATCTCTCCGAGGAGCAGCGCGTTGAGATGCCGCGCGAGCAACGGCAGCGCCACGATGGCCGAAGCGATGAGCGGCGCGGCCGGGAGCATCTTGGCCCAGGTCACCCCTCCGAGGCTGCCGAGCAGCCAGAAGTTCAGATCGCGAAGCTGCTGATCGGTGCTGACGAAGATCAGAAGGCCGATGCCCGCAGAGGCAATGGCGTTGAGGGCTACCCCGGCGAGTAGCATGGTAGCGACATCAGTGCGGCCGTCACGGTTGGCGATCCTGTAGACGAGCAGCGTGGTGAGCAGTCCACCGGCAAAGGCGGCAATGGGCAACAGGAAGTGCCCGACGGTGGACGAAATTGAAGCCGCGAGACCAGCGCCGAGGACGATAACACCGACTGCTGCGAGGGCCGCGCCGGTCGAGACGCCGATCAGTGCGGGATCGGCCAGGGGATTACGGAACAGTCCCTGCAATGAGGCGCCTGAAACAGCGAGGGCGGCGCCTGCAAGCATTCCGAGACACGTCCGTGGCAGGCGAATGGCAAGCAGAACCGCCTCCTCGCGGCGCGCAAAATCCCACGGCAACTCGAATCCAAGAGTATCAGCGACGATGGCTAGGATTTGTCCTGGTGAAATGGTCACCGCGCCCCAGCCGACAGAGAGCAGGAAGGCCAGCGTTAGCAGGCCCCCAAAGGCCCACAGGACAGCCACTCTGCGGCGTTGGCTCTGCACAGCGACCGTCATGATCTCGGTGGTAGCAGCAGTGTTCATGGACCGGCGCCTATTTTCCGGTCGCCAATTATTGCGTTGCTGCGTGCAGAGTGATTCCCGGATACAGACGCTTAGCGAGTTGCTTGATCGCGGAACCGGTCCGCGGCCCGAAACCGAGCAAAAGAAGGTCGTCCATAGCCACGACGCGGCGGCTTTGTCCCGCCGGCGTCAACGCGATCTCCGGGATGCTGAGCAGGCCCGCCACACCGCCCAAAAGGTCCAACGAACGGTTGGTCACCAGAATGACATCCGGTGCGGCGGTGATTGCGGCCTCGGGCGATAGCGGCTTGTAACCTTCGAAGGCATCTACTGTATTGACGCCACCAGCCAGCTCGATGATCCCTGCTGCCGACGTTTTGCGGCCCGCGGCGAGTGGCGCTCCTCCACCGCCGACAGATAAGAGAAAGAGCACGCGCGGCCGCACCGGGAGGCGACCGACCGAGGCGGCCAACGTGTTGAGCTCTGTCTCGAGCCGTGTCTTGAGGGCCCGCCCCTTCTCTTGCTCATCCAAAGCCTCAGCAACCCGCTCGATCTTGTCGAGGACGCCGCGAACCGAGGGGTCGTCGGGAATGAGCACGACGGGAAGACCCGCTTCGCGCAACTGGTCCAGCACCGACGGTGGGCCAGAGTCTTGGATAGCCAGCACCAAGGAAGGCTCGAGCGCCAGGATCGGCTCCGCAGCCAATTGGCGCATGTAGCCGACATTGGGTTTCGAGGTGAGTTCCTCCGGATAGAGGCTGGTTGAATCGACGGCGATGATGCGATCGGACAGGCCGAGCGCGAAGACGATCTCCGACACCGCGCCACCGACGGAAACGACACGCTTGCTATCGTGAATGGTAACCGTCCGACCCGTTGCGTCGATGGTCTGGGCCTCGACGTTCGAGGTTCCCGGATCGAGGAGCGGCCAAGCCAACAGCAAACAGACTGCAAAGAATAGACGGCGGGTCATCGGATGGGTGCCCCCTCCGGCTCGAGGGCGTTTACGAGCGCGCGCCAATCCTCGCGCTCCTGCTCCCCCGGCTTGCGCTTGCCGAACATCCAGGCGATCTGTTGGTTGTCCGCATCGAATATCTCCAGGGAGGTCACGACCCCGTCGCGGGTCGGCTTCTTGATCACCCAGGCGCTCGCGATCCGATCTTGTTGCAGGTGAAGGTTAAATCCGGGATCAAGGACGTTGTACCAGGGTCCCACTTCCTTGAGCTTGCGCACCGGCCCCGTGTGGATCTGGATCACGCCGGGGTTACCGGTAAAGATCATTACCGGCGTTTCGCTCACAGCGGCCTTCTCTAGAGCTGTCCGGAAGCTGTCCTTATCGACCCGATACGCGATGTCGTCGCCCACCAGGCGGAATGCTTGCACGCGTCCCGCGCCCAATTCCTGCAACATGGCATGGAAGTCATGCACATCCTGGAGCGCCTGCCAGCGGTCACGCAAGACTGAACGGTCGATTTCCCCGTCGGGACGGCTGGTCGGCGGCTTGGCTTTTGGAAGGACACGTTGCCCGGCCGACTGGTCTGCGTGCAAGTATTTATCGACGAGCGTGCCGAACGCCTCATCGTTGCTCTCCTCGCGGAGGTAGACCTTGTGCACCGCCGTACCATCCACGTCATAGAACTGCAGACTCCGCAGGACACGGCTACGGGTCTCCTCGCTCACCGCGAAGCCTGAGTGCCAGTGATTGAGGAAGATCCTGAGATCAATGTCCTCGTTCAGCACGAGCCCCATGTTCTGGAAAATGGAAATCTTGTCGAAGCAACCGACTTTTTCGTGCACAGCGCTCTCGTTCCGGGTCAACGCCATCACGGTCCCAAGATCGGGGAGACCCTGAATGAGGTCGCCCCACGGTCCATCCAGCCGCTTGACACCGTCGCCGCAATGCGAAGCGACGAGCTCAGATTCGGTGACGCCCAGCCTGGCGGCGCCATCGCGCTGACGAAGGCCAGGCTCCTCGACTTTGAGGGCGAGCCAGCGCTCCTTCAAAGCGGACGCTGGCTCGCCTTCTGCGGCGGCGGAAAGGTTCATCTGTGCACTCCTTGTTCCGAGGTTTATCTGTCTTCTCACCATGCGAGCGAATAGCCGACCAAACCCTTGAAGTTGCGTCCGGCCTCGGTAGCGCCGGTAAAGACGCGTGAGTACGCCTTATCGAAGGCGTTATCGATGCCAAGGCCAACGCGCAGTCCTTTGAGTGGGTTTTCAGATGGCTGCCAGGTGAAATAGAAATTGTGGACGGCGTATCCGTCACGTTCCTCATCTGGGTCGTTGACGTCGCCGAACTTGTCCGCAGCGAGCATGCGCCACCCGATGATGGAATCGATCTCGGGCAGCTTGAGCATGCCGTTGACGGTGAACTGGTTCGGCGTCAGAACGCCGAGCTTGTAGCCAGTATCCTCGTCCTCGCCGTCGATGGTCGAGAAACCCAGCCCAACCAGTACGCGCGTGTTCTCGTAGGAGGCCTCGACCTCTGCTCCCCATAGCTTCGCATTGGCCACATTTCTCGAAATCGTGGTCCCGTCGCAAGCGCCCGGAACAAAGCATTGGGGCAAAGGCCCGCGCTGTCCGAACACCGAGGGTTGATCGACGGAAAGATCGATGAAGTCCTCACCCTCAAGCCAGAAACGCGAGGCCTTGACCCGAAACTGATCGTTAGATTCGATAGTATCATCGAACGTCAGGCCGCCGCCGAACTCGACGTTCTGGGTATTCTGCGGCTTTAGACCGGGGTTGGGCATGAATCGGTTAACGACGCTGCTCTGCCCTAGTGGTATCTGAAAATGCGTTCCCGTCAGATAGATTTCATTGACTGTCGGCGCCCGAAAAGCCTGGGCATAGTTGCCGAAGAATATAAGCCAATCAGTAGGCAGGTAGCTGCCGCCGATCCTGGGAGAGACCTTGCTCTTATTGTTGTCGACTGCGAGCGGGCTTGAGGTATTGTAATCGTCGTACCGGACGCCGGGAATGACGAGGAAATTCCCTGGAAGGACTCCAAATGGTTTGGAGATCGTCATTTCGGCCTGGGCGAAGAGACCGTAGAAGTTGGCGTCCGCATCCGGCACGCCTTCGCGCTCGCCGGAGCCGGCAGCGCCATCCTGCTCGTCGCGGTAGAGCTCGCCGCCATAGGTTAGCGTTACAGCGAGCGTGTCGGAGAGCTTGAACCGTGATCTGTTGTCCAGCCGGATTCCTGTCGTATCGACATCTCGTTTTATGAGCTCGCCCGTGGGCCCGATCCCGTCACCGTCGAGGCGCAGCTCGTCGACTTGCATGTCCGTGCGATAAACGACGACGTCGAGGTCGACCAGATCGTTGTGCGGATTCCTGAAGCCGTAGGCGGCCCGAAGAGTCGTCGATCGAATGTCCTTGTCGACAAGCCCGACCGCCGTGCCGTCGCCCGAACCCTGGCCGTTATTTGGCTCCCGGGCCTTGTTGTTGAAGCTGATGAGCGCGCCTTCAATCCGATGGTGATCGTTGATCTTGAAACTCGCCTTGGCGAGCCCCGAGACGATGTCATCGTCCGTGTTGGTGAGCTCGTTGCCATCACCGAGCTTGATGGATCCGGAATCCCGCTTGGTAACGCTACCGACGAAGTCGAGACCGTCGATTGGTTTTGCGTAAACTGTGAACGTCCCGAGTCGCTCTCGGTTCACGGTCTGATAGCCGCCTGAAATTGTCGCACCAACGGTTTCATCTGGTGTCAGGAAATCTGCCGCGTCTATCGTGCGGAACTCGATGACGCCACCGGTGCCGCCACTGCCGTAGAGTGACGACGCCGGTCCGCGCACGACCTCGACGCGCTCAAGTAAGCTTGGATCGATAAATAAGCGCCCATCATGGGTGGAGCCGAAGTTCTGCCGTGCACCGTCAAGCAGTACAATGACATCGGCGCCGGAGAACCCCCTAATGCTGGGCGTTTCGCCGGTCCTTCGTGGGCCGCCGGTGAACTCGACATTCGGAACGAGATTGAGAATGTCGTCCGGCGTGGACGGCTGCCGGGTCCGCAGTTCCTCGCGCCCGATCACCGATACCATGCCGGGATATTCGAACGACCGGATCGGGTTCCTGGTGGCCGTGACCGTGATGGTATCGATTATGTTTCGATAACCCGCCTGGGCGGGCGGTTGGGTCTGCAAACTTTCCGGTACGGGCACCGGGGCTTCAGGTGCGCCAGTGTTTTGGGCCTGCGCAACGCTCCCCAAAATGCAGAGGTTGAATACGGCGCACACCCCAGCTGAAAGAAAATTACCAGCCATAGAAACTTCCCCTTAGGCTTTTCAGCCTTTTGGTGTTTGTCCGGGCTGGCTGCCGTGAGCGCTTTGGCCATGAGTGGCTGGCTGGGACTGTTTATGATCGATTTCGACAGGCCTGCAGATGGTCCGAAAACGGCTCTGCCGCTGGCCCTTCGGGATTATTTTGTCAGAATCAGCTTTCCCTTGCTTGTGCAACGCAAGCGATACTGATCGCCGCCGTGCTCTATGATCATCTCCTGAGTGTTGCCAAGAAGGTCGGCGCTCCTGAGAGTTCGAGGGTTCTGTGTGCCTGATCTCGCCGGTGTATTTCCACGGCGCTGGACTTCGCTCTCAATTTCATTCGTCTCTTCGTTCATACTGTTGTCCTGGTTCCCATTTTTGGGCGGATTGGTTTTCTGCCGCGATTAGCGTCCTGTTATCATATAAATAATGAGACGCATTCGCAATAGGGAAGGAAAATGTCAACGGCGGCGTAAAAATGTGCTGGCGCGGCGGCGTAAAAATGTACCAGGAACTCGGTGGCAGGCATTGTCAGACTAATGGGTCGGACCTGTAGAATCTACAATCGAGGATTTTTTAGGCTGCAAGTTGACACCACTCGGCCAGCGCAGCGGCTCGGGCTTGCTTGAAAATATCGCGACGGTTGAGATGGCGTTGGTGGTTGAAGTGGTTATGGATCGAAGCATGGACGGCGGCGAATTTCTGCAGAGTTCTTACCTCCCTGAATTTGGCCATTGCGCGTTCCCGTCGCCGGAAGGGTTGATGTGAGTTTTCCGCCCGGTTGTTGAGCCAGCGCCTGATCTCTTGGCGGCCCTCGTTGCCGATCACCTTCATCGCAGCCCGGTATGACCGTAGCCTGTCCGTGATGATCGAAGCCGGCCGGCCATAACGCTTCATAGCCCGCTTCAGAAACCTAAGCGCGGCTTCGCGGTCTCGGCGCTTCGTGGCATAGACCTCAAGCACTTCGCCTTCATGGTCCACAGCACGCCATAGATAACATGTCTCGCCGTTGATCCGGACGAACACCTCATCAAGATGCCAGCGCCACAACGAATAGGATCCGTGACGAATGCGACGTTTCCGGATCTCGGCGGCAAACAACGGGCCAAAGCGGTTCCACCAATATCGTGTCCGTCATCAAAACAAATGGGACTGTTGAGCGTGTTTCATAAGGGAGGATCTGGCTCATCTTTGTTTGATGTTAAGCCGCTTGGCGTTGATGGTCCAAGCGGCGGTTTTGGGTGGTCAGTTTTTTGATCCTTTTTCTCTTTTCGATGATGGCGGTGTGGCGTCCAAAGTAGGCGTCGGCTGGAGTTACGTTGCCGATGCTCTCGTGGTAGCGTTGGTTGTTGTAGTGATCGACGAAGGCGCTGATCTGGTTTTCGAGATCGCCGGGTAGATCATAATTTTCAAGCAGGATCCGGTTCTTCAGCGTTTGATGCCAGCGCTCGATCTTGCCCTGGGTTTGCGGGTGATACGGTGCGCCCCGAACGTGATCCATACCGTGGTCCTCGAGCCATTCAGCCAGATCGCCGGAGATATAGGACGAGCCGTTGTCGCTGAGCAGCCTCGGCTTGTGGACGACATTGGCGCGATTGCAGCCTGAGGCTTCTAGCGCCAACTTCAGTGTTGCCGTCACATCGTCCGCCGTCATGTTGGTGCAGAGCTTCCAAGCAATTATGTAGCGGGAATAGTCGTCCAGGATGGTCGACAGGTAAAACCAGCCCCAGCCGATGACCTTGAGATAGGTGAAGTCGGTCTGCCACAGCTGGTTCGGCGCCGTGGTCTTGTCGCGGAACTCATCGGCTGCCTTGATGACCACGAAAGCCGGGCTGGTGATCAGGCCGTGGGCCTTGAGAAGCCGGTAAACCGAGGCTTCCGAGACAAAGTAGCCCCTGGTGTCCGTAAACCTGACGGCCAGTTCCCGGGGCGACAGTTGCGTCTCCTCCAGGGCAAGATCGATGATCTGCCCCCGGACATCATCCGGGATCCGGTTCCACACCCGGCCCGGGCTGCTGTTGCGATCCTCAAGACCGGCGTCGCCAAAGGCCAGAAAGTGATCGTACCAGCGATAAAAGGTGGTGTGTGTACCGAAAATTAGATTCTCGCATACCTGTGGTGTAGGCCGCCCAGAATTGGGTGTGCGGTGACGGTCCCGGTGCGCTCGATGGGGCGCGGGTGGGGGGAATCTTTGGCCAAGGACCGGTGCGTCCGGGCGTCATTGTAGTACTGAACATAGGCCGAGAGCACTCGGCGCAAATGGGTATCGTTGACCACGATCACGTGGTCCAAACACTCCCGACGTATAGTTCCGATGACGCGCTCAGTATGGCCGTTTTGCCAAGGCGATCGAAAGCTCGTTGGTCGGTCTCGAATACCCATCGCACGAACGCGTCGCTTTAAGACGCCACCGAACTTCACGTCGTTGTCTCTAATTAAGAATTTTGGCGCTGAATCCCATGGAAAGGCTTCCGTGATTTGTTGAGCAAGCCACATCGCGGTGGGCTCGCCCGTAACCGTCAGAAGGACAATCTTACGTCGGGCATGATTCAGGACGACGAACACGTAGAGCTCTTCGAACAAGAAAGTTGGAACTGTGAATAAGTCTATCGAGGCGATGCCTTCAGCCTGATTCAGAAGGAAGGTCGTCCAGCTTTGTCCTCCCCGGAAGGGAGGTCGCCGGAGCATGTATTTCGCGACCGTCGATTGAGCGACCGAGAAGCCGAGCTTCAATAATTCTCCATGGATTCTTGGAGATCCCCACAAGGGATTCTCCCTACACATGCGCTGTATCAAATCACGAAGTTCTTTATCGATCTTGGGGCGTCCGAGGCGCAGACCGGGGGACCTCCAGCGCCAATAACGCCGAACCCCTTGCCGGTGCCAGCGGGTGACCGTTTCCGGCCGCACGACTTTCACGCTTTCAAGAACCGTCGGAAAGGCCCGAGATATCCCGACCAAGAAGGAGCGATCAAAGTTCGATAATTGGACCCGGCACGAACGCTTCCTGAGGGCGATGTTCAGCTGATGACGCAGGCTGACAATCTCCGCCTCAAGCTGGGACTGAGACTTAAAGGCGCTCCGAAATGCAAAATAGATCGTCAGTAGGACCTTCAGCATCGCCCCAAAGAATGGGCTGAGTCGGCCTCCTCATGCGAGTCTTCCCCAGTTCCCAGCTGAATCGACTTTTCGGTACACACAGGACATTTACACGCCAGTTGCACCATGCCTACTCCGGTAATCTTAGTTCCGTCACGCCTTCATTTACGCGGGCGTCCCCGAATGAGATCGAATCGATGAAACGCCCTATGTTGGGCGACGCATAATCCCCATTCGCCGGCAGCACCGTAGCAAAGGACTGATAGAGATAGCCTTGGTGGAAATAGAAGGACCCCATTGAGCGGCCGCCATTGTCGGGGAGGTCAATCGTGACTTTACGGCCATAAGTCGCGTCGATGCGGGCATAGGTGTCCATCAACACATTTTTGTCGTCTTGAAATATGAATGCAGCCTCGATCAGCAGGCTTGCCCCCTCGTCCGAGCGTTCCGTAAAATCGGTCACGACCATTTTGTATTCGATGTCATCTGCGACCGAGCGATAAACGATCGTCGGGTGCTCTCCTGATCTTTCGCCCTCATATGTTCCTCTTTCCGCCGTCACCTCTCCGGGTGCATGGTAGGAGAATCCTAAATCGCGACTAATATATCCGCGCCACTGAGCTTGCGCAGGAACTGCCATAAACATCAGCGCAGTACCCACCAAGATCACTAAGCTCGTGAACCGCATTCGTGCCTCCTGTCGGTGATTCGCCTTTTGCCCGCATGCTTCCATCGGCGGGACGCCGTCTGGAACGTTACCGGTCCCTTGTGAAACCTCGGCGCCGCCCTATAATGTACAGCTTAAATTACCGCCATACGAGTTCTTTGAGCAATCATCTTTGGGAGGCGCCGATGTACTCTAAGACATTTGGCATTGCGGGACTTGCGCTATCGCTGTTTGCGGTTCCGGCGTTCGGGCATCATTCCTTCTCCATGTTTGACCAAACGCAATTCATGAATCTGACGGGCACGGTCACGGAGTTCGAGTGGATCAACCCTCATGCCTGGCTTCACGTATCGGTCACGAACGGGAGCGGGAGCGCGGAGACATGGTCCTTTGAAGGCGGTAACCTCGGTGGCCTCGCTTCTGCTGGCTGGAGAGCAGACAGTGTCGCAGCAGGCGAACAGGTCGAGATCGGATTTAATCCGATGATAGATGGCACGCGCGGCGGACAATTGCGTACCCTCATTCTTCCGGACGGTACAAAATTGTGTAACGGCGCAAGATTTTGTGAGGACAGCGCAGAAGCTGCCTACTAGTTAAGTTAATCAGATTTCTTGTATCGGTTAGTGAGACCCCGCATTGGCATTGTCAGACTAAATGGGCTGGACCTGCAGAACCTTCAATTGAGGACCTTTATGCTGCAAGTTGCCGCCATTCGGCCAGGGCGGCGGCTCGGGCTTGTTTGAAAATATCGCGGCGGTTGAGATGGCGTTGGTGGTTGAAGTGGTTATGGATCGAAGCATGGACGGAGGCGAATTTCTGCAGAGTTTTTACCTCCCTGAATTTGGCCATCGCCCTTTCCCGTCGTCGGAAGGGCTGATGTGAGTTTTCCGCGCGGTTGTTCAACCAACGCTTGATCTCTTGGCGGCCCTCGTTGCCGATCACCTTCATCGCAGCCCAGTATGACCGTAGCCTGTCCGTGATGATCGAAGCCGGCCGGCCATAACGCTTCATAGCCCGCCTCAGAAACCTAAGCGCGGCTTCACGATCCCGCCGTTTCGTGGCCAAAACCTCAAGCACTTCGCCTTCATGGTCAACGGCACGCCATAGGTAATGTGTTTCGCCATTGATACGGACAAACACCTCATCAAGATGCCAGCGCCACAACGAATAGGATCTATGACGAATTCGGCGTTTCCGGATCTCGGCGGCAAACAACGGGCCAAAGCGGTTCCACCAATATCGTACCGTTTCGTAACTGACATCAATGCCCCGTTCGTTGAGAAGATCCTCGACCTGCCTGAGGGAGAGCGGAAACCTCACATACAGCATCACTGCGCTGCGGATTACCTCGGGCGAGCTATTAAAATAACGGAAAGGATTGTGCATCGCCGGAGGCTACGAGACCTTAACTTCCCGGCTCAAGCCAATTTACTCTGACAATGCCCAAAGGACGGCCTACTCGGCGCGACGTTAGGGGTCGCGCTCGATTGGCCGCGCCGATGCAACAATCTCTCCTTCCCACTGGTACAATAATTCCGTCAAGTCAGCCATTCATGTGCGGTTCAGCTAGTATCTGCGATTGTTGCGATGGACGTAGGGGCGAGTCGGCAACTGAACCTGGAGGCACCTATGAAACGGTTTCCGATGACTGTCTGTGCAGTTGCGGTTATGACGCTGCTGTCGGGTTGTGCTGCCACTGGTAGCTATTACGGTGGCGGCTACTACGCCAGCACCGCCATTTACGACGCGTCTTGCGACTACTACACGCCACCCTGGGGCTATCCGTCAGACTATTGCCGTTACCAAATATGGAGCGATCCGGTCTATTCCGGCGGCATCTGGTATGGCGGACCGATCTATTACCGCGCCTATGGCGGTACAAATTGGTTCTGGCTCAACAATGGTTGGAGACGCAACGAATGGCGCGGAGCACGGCCACGCATTGATTGGAGCCGCGGCGGCAACAGATATTGGAGCGGTAATATCGTCCGCCGCGGCGGCAATGGCGCAAACTCTCTGGCCGTGCCTGCCAGAAGAGGCGGTGCGCGCGTTGGCGGACCGGCAGCGCGCAACAATCGCAGCGGTCGCGTAATCCGCAACAATGATGGCGCAAACTCTCTGGCCGTGCCTGCCAGAAGAGGCGGTGCGCGTCTTGGCGGACCGGCTGCGCGCAACAACAGTGGCGGTCGCGCAATCCGCAACAATGATGGCGCAAACTCTCTGGCCGTGCCTGCCAGAAGAGGCGGTGCGCGCGTTGGCGGACCGCCTGTGCGCAACAATCGCAGCGGTCGCGTAATCCGCAACAATGATGGCGCAAACTCTCTGGCCGTGCCTGCCAGAAGAGGCGGTGCGCGCGTTGGCGGACCGCCTGTGCGCAACAATCGCAGCGGTCGCGTAATCCGCAACAATGATGGCGCAAACTCTCTGGCCGTGCCTGCCAGAAGAGGCGGTGCGCGTCTTGGCGGACCGGCCGTGCGCAACAACAGTGGCGGCCGCGCAATCCGCAACAATGATGGCGCAAACTCTCTGGCCGTGCCTGCCAGAAGAGGCGGTGCGCGCGTTGGCGGACCGCCTGTGCGCAACAATCGCAGCGGTCGCGTAATCCGCAACAATGATGGCGCAAACTCTCTGGCCGTGCCTGCCAGAAGAGGCGGTGCGCGCGTTGGCGGACCGCCTGTGCGCAACAACAGTGGCGGCCGCGCAATCCGCAACAATGATGGCGCAAACTCTCTGGCCGTGCCTGCCAGAAGAGGCGGCGGTCGCTAAGTCCACAACAATAGTGGTGGTCGTGGAGGAATTGTCAGAGGAAGCGACATTGAGTGTAGGGGGGCGTTGTCACGTTATTGAGAACGCCGTCGCCCTGTCGGCACCCGACGTCCCCAACGCTGATCAATACGTTACTCATGGTCCACCGCACGCCAAAGGTAATGCGTCTCACCATTGATCCTGATAAACACCTCGTCCAGGTGCCAGCACCATCGGGAATATGAGGCATCATGAACGCGGCGCTTCCTGATCTCAGCGGCAAACAATGGACCAAACCGGTTCCACCACAACCGTACGGTCTCATGGCAGATGTCGATGCCGCGCTCGAACAGCACATCTTCGAGCTGCCTCAGTGACAACGGGTAGCGGATGTACATCATCACCGTCAGGCGGATCACCTCAGGTAAACTGTTGAAATAACGAAAAGGATTGTGCATCGCCAGAGGCTACGGGAGCTTCATTCCAGGCTCAAGCCGATTTGCTTTGACACTGCCATCTCTCCCTGTCCCCTCTTGGGGATTTCAGGAAGCAACAACTTATTTTGTCTGGCTTAGACCAGACAAGAACGGGCGACGAAGCGGGCTCAACAATGGGAAAATTCTAACATAGGATTTTAGTCTGACAATGCCGTTGCGAGAGCTTACATCCTGGCTCAAGGCGATTTACTCTGACAGTGCCACAGCGCGGCCTCTACCACGGATGCTCCTTTCCCTCCCAGGTCCAGAATCGGCCGTGTCGGGATTCATCGAGGCTGGCCATGACTTTGGAGATGCCGCGGGCACTCTCGTCCACTGACACCACGGCACTTGGACCGCCCATGTCGGTGTGGACCCACCCCGGATGGATGACCACCGCGAGGCAGCCCCGCCCGCGCCAGATTTCCTCTAGCGCCCTGAACCTGTCGTTGAGCGCCGCCTTCGACTCGCCGTAATTCCCGAGGCTGCGGCGCGACCCGCGGCGTGAGCCCATCGTGCTGGTGATAAGCGCAATCTTGCGCTGCCAGCTTCGCACGACCGTGTCCATCAGCAATTCGGCCATCTCGATCGGGGCCTCTGCGTTGATACGGTGCACGGCGGCGGCGCTCATGCCTTCACCGTAGACACCCGCATTGTGGATCAGGACGTCAATCGCCTCATCCCCCAGCGCATCGCGGAACGTCTGCCGCTGCGCGGGGTCGGTCACCTCTAGGCCACGGATGTGTACATCTCCGGCCACCTCGCCAAGCGCCCCGGGGCGCTCTGGGGTGCGTGTCGTGGCATGCACCCGCCATCCCTCGGCTGCGTAGTGCTCGACCAGTCCGAGACCGATACCCCGGCTCGCGCCGATGATCGCC
Organism: Micropepsaceae bacterium; assembly: GCA_965247505.1. Classification (GTDB taxonomy): domain Bacteria; phylum Pseudomonadota; class Alphaproteobacteria; order Micropepsales; family Micropepsaceae; genus CAIYRG01. Next base: position 184,467 of record OZ252020.1, read on the forward strand.
ACGGTCGGCATCGTCCTCCTCCTCTCGAGCCCAGGAGCCTCCGCCAAACCCGGAGTGGTTCAGTTTTCGGCATTTCTACATGAGGCTAAGACATTGGAATTGCGTAGAGCAGTCATCGACAGTTTACAGAGATATCAGAGTGAATCCGGTTAACTTGACAATGCCCTCCCACGGAAGGTTGACGAGTATTATCGCTCACATGGATTCCCCTTTTGACGTGAGTGTTGAGAGCCCCGCCTGACCCAAACATCCGGGGCTCACTTTCAGATACTACTCCCGCGTTGCGCCAAACGCCCCAACAATATTGTTGCGCTCGAACACGCCGCCGACTTCCTCATGATTCCGCCCGTAGAATGTAGCCTTGATGTCCGAAGATCCGAAACGACCGTCCGGGCCAATCACGAGATTGGACCAATGCATCGAACCGATGGCTGTTTTGGCGTCTAGGTTAAAGACATTGGTGAAAGAAACATCAGCGTCTATTTCCGTGAAATCGACCGTGACGCTAGCGTCACCCTGAACGGTGCCGTCAAACCCAAAATCTTCTCCGATCATGACGCCTTCCCAGGTGGCCGCACCTCTGACCGGAGACGAACCGGTAGCATCGCCGAATGACCTACCAACAATAATGGCCTCGGCGTTTCCGTCGGGGTATTCAACGAGGGACGCTTCGATTGAAAAGGCGTTGTAGTTCATCCAGGCCCCATATGAGCCGACACTGAGCGTTCCTTCGTCAATGGTGGACAAATCCCGGCTCTGCACCGTTTGAACTCCATTTTTTGTCATGACGGATTGGTGTTCGCCGGCATCGAACTCGCTATCCCAAAGCGATATCAGACCATCCGAAGTAACGCATGTGGTGGCGAGGCAATATGTCGAGATATAACCAACGAATGCGAAAGTTGGATCGTGCAAGTCGGTCAAAATCAGGGCATCGGCGCCATTCTTCAAACCTGTGAGGCGCGCCCCTATTTGTGCCGAGGTGGTCGGTACCGGCGCGATGCCTCCAGTAAAAGATCTGGCTGCGGCGGGGTCTTCGACCTGCCACGGAATGTCGGATATCCTTGTCACTTGCGGTGCCATTGGCGGCGCTGGCGCGGGGATAGAGGCGACGGGTGTAACAGTCCCGCCGCCACCGCAAGCTGTGAGAAACAGTAGGCCAAGCGTGATCGCGGCGCTTCTTGTAGGCTTCATGAGCAAAACTCCTGTAGAGCCTGAGGGCGGTCCCAGCTGGTGCCGGGCCACTGCAAGCACCACACAAGTTGGCATTGTCAGATTAAATCTGCTTGGTCGTCTCTCCCTGTCCCCTTTTGGGGATTTCAGGGCATAAATAAATGTTCTGTCTGGCTTAGACCGGACAAGCACGGACGACGAAGCTGGCTCAACAACGAGAAAATTCTAACATACGATTTTAGTCTGACAATGCCGAGGTTTCCATCTTGCCTTAGAAGTCGGGCGTCAAATCCGTCGGAGTCGGAACATCCCTGGTGATCTCGCCATGGACGGTGACCTCGCCGACATAGCGGTTGTTCTCGGCGCAGACCTGCTCGATCCAATTGTCCGGCCTCGGCGTGTGGCGCACGCGTCCCCGCCACGGCATGGTGTAGGCGACGGGATCAACAATCGTGAATTGCGTCTCCAAAGATTGTCCGTCTTCTGAAATGCGGATGCGTTCGACGACATGGATCTTCTCCGAATGCCGTGTTCCGAAGCGGTCGATCTGCGTGATGTCGTTCTGTCCGATGGTGTCGATCACGAGCGTGTCCCCGCCCTCGTAACGGCCGACGGATTCGCCGTACCAGGTGTGTCCTGGATCGTTGGAATGCGGCACGTTGAGATAGATTCTGCGGAACTGCTGATCGCGCGGATTGATGATCGTCACCTGGCTGGGCGTCTGGAGGATCTGGACCGTCTCGCGCCTGTTCCACAACATCGGAACCCCGGACGGCTGGCACATTCCCTCGTCCTTGACGTGCGGGATGCTCTGCTTGCCCGCTTCGGCAACGCTCCTGGCTCTCTTCAATGTCGCGGGCGCCAGGATCGGATTGCTCAAGTCGGGTATCCACTGCAGGTCCGTTCCGTAGCTGCCGTCGACATGCGGATAATCCGGATGGACTCGCAAGGGACCGGGCCCGGGATCTCCGGGGATCGGCTCCAACATCTCGACGAATTCGCCGATGCGGCCCCAGCCTCCGGTTAAATTAGGAATCTCTGGATCGCTATGCGATTGCGCGGCGGCCAGAACCGGCAAGGCGAGGCCCGCGACGAAAACGGAGAATGACAGGACACACCTCTGCATGACAGATCACCCCATAAACTGCGGCCGCCATCTGGACCGACGGTGCCGCCATCGACCGCGGCAGATCATAGCTCAGCCCGCAAGAACCGACTAGTTCAAGAGCGGTGAGAACAGTCCGGGGCTGGGATAGGAGAGCCAGGGGCATTGTCAGAGCAAATCGCCTTGAGCCTGGAAGTAAGGTTTCGTAGCCTCTGGCGATGCAAAATCCCTTTCGTTATTTCAACAGTTCGCCTGAGGTAATCCGCCTCGCGGTGATGATGTATGTCCGCTACCCCTTGTCGCTGAGACAGGTCGAAGATCTTCTGTTCGAGCGCGGAATCGACATCTGCTATGAGACCGTGCGGTACTGGTGGAACCGCTTTGGTCCGTTGTTTGCAGCCGAGATCCGGAAACGCCGTATTCGTCATGGATCCTATTCGCTGTGGCGCTGGCATCTTGATGAGGTGTTCGTCCGCATCAACGGCGAGACACATTACCTATGGCGCGCCGTTGACCATGAAGGCGAAGTTCTTGAGGTTTTGGCCACGAAACGGCGGGACCGCGAAGCCGCGCTTAGGTTTCTGAGGCGGGCTATGAAGCGTTATGGCCGGCCGGCTTCGATCGTCACGGATAGGCTACAGTCATACCGGGCTGCGATGAAGGTGATCGGCAACGAGGGTTGCCAAGAGACCAGGCGCTGGCTCAACAACCGGGCGGAAAACTCACATCGGCCCTTTCGAAGGCGGGAAGGGGCAATGGCGCGGTTCAGAGATATCAGGACCCTGCAGAAATTCTCCTCCGTCCATGCTTCGATCCACAACCACTTCAACCACCAACGCCATCTCAACAGCCGCGATATTTTCAAGCAAGACCGGTCCGCCGCCCTGGCCGAATGGCGGCAACTTGCAGCCTAGAGGTCCTCAATTGAAGGTTCTGCAGTTCCAGCCCATTTAGTCTGACAATGCCTCAAAATGGTCCAATTCTTGGGATTCAGGTCACGGGGAAGCGGCGCAGAAATGCTGACGAGAAAACACGAGCCGGGCCTGTGATCCACGATATTTGAGGATTTGCATGAACGTACGAGCATTTCGTGGACGAAGATATGATTTCAAACATCTGATCGAGGTGATTGTCGTCTGGTCCACGGCGTGCTGCGCCCTGGTGCTGGCCGGCTGCGGCGCTATACCGAATCCAGAAGCCTCGGATGGGGCCACAGAATCTCTTGTCATACGCGTGGACTCCCGGCAACCGCCCACGCCTACGGAGGCCGCTGTCTTGGCTCATAGGATCCTGCAAAGAGAAAGCGGCGAATTGCTGGTGGACGCAGGGAAACGACGTGCGCTTACCCACGAGATTGAGCCGGTCCTATCCCGGATTCGAGACGCGTATCCGGCGATCGCGGACATAACCGTGCGGCAGACCCATGCGCTCGGGGAGTTGGTTGTCGACCTGGGGCCGGACATGTATGAAGCCGTTTCCGGCCTTCTCGACGATGCAACTACCGGGTCCGTCACGCTGCACACCGGGCATGTGGAATTCGATGCCCTCAATGCACGACTTGGTCTATCGGCCGTAGAGCTGTTTTCGTCCTTCAACTCCGGCGTCTTTTACTTCAATGAGCATTTGAACGTTTACGCGGCGAGCAGGGCGTACTCAATGATGGGGGGAATCGAATTCGCGGAGCCGAACATGTACTTGGAAGACGGTTCCGATATCGAGGCATCGGAGTCACAAGGGATTTGGCATGTAGTCGTTCGACATGCGTGGGGAGATTGCCCGTCCGGCTGCATATTCGAAGAGCTCTTTTTCTTCACCGTCAAAGGCGCTGAAATCGAACGGCTTGAACGCCTGCAGGTGATGAACATGGTCGAGTTTGCAGCGCTCGTCGAGGACAGAGGGTGGCGTTGGTCGACGGATATCGATGGCGTCACCCCCGGATAAGTGAGAAGGTGCTGTCACATTAACAGGGTGACCTGCTGCTGATGGCGCAGCAAGGCAGCGTCGACGCGAAGCATCTCAGAACAGGGCTGGTTCCCGAGAAAGGATCCTCGCAGTCAGAGTAGAGATGTTTTCGCCTTGGCGCATAGCCAAACGAAAGTAATGGGGGCATTTGAACCTATTCCCGAGTAGTCCCGAACGCACCGAGAATATCACTCTTGTTGAAGACTCCGGCGGCTTCCTCGTGATTAGGGCCGAAGAACTGGCCTTGAATCCCCTCTCCCGAAAATCGACCGTTCTCCATCATTAGGTCCGGCCAGTTTATATCCTCGAAGGCTTCATTCGTCGTGCGCCCAACTATGTTGGAAAACAGAACATTAAGATTCAGGTCTGCAAAATTCACGTCTATCTGAGCATCCCCAAACACGGCTTCGTTGCTGCCGAGCGGATCAGAATAATCCTGGCCCATCATTGTGCCGGTCCAGGTCGCAGACCCTGAGACGGGATTTGTATCCACCCCCGTTCCTATCACGAACGGCATAAATATACTTACAGGGATGCCGGAGAACGCTGCATCGACCGTGCCTAGGAAGCCTAGTTGATACTCCGCCCAGGCACCGTATCCTTCTAAACTGATGTTATCACTTTCTTGACGAACCGTGGCGGATTGAATGCCACTTGTCATTGTGACCTCACCGACCTCGGTGGCGGGATTAGCCAGAGCCAGACCGAACTGATCTAGCGGGATTATCTCCGTCTGGCCCAGTATAGTGATGCTGCAAGAGGCCGCATCGCATGAAGTTTCTAACCAAATTCTCTGTCCGGCAAGATTGATATAAAAGTCTTCCGATAGAACAGAAGTTACCGCTATCTCAGGCAGGAGGCTTCCTTCCGACGGCCCTGGCATCGGTTCTGGCATCGGTTCTGGGGTAGGGTCAGGGGTAGGGGTAGGGGTAGGGGTAGGAAGAACAGTTACTACCGGCACGCTCTTCATGCCGGAACTCGATCCGCCGCCGCAGGACGTTAGGATCACAGAAAACCCGACACAAATGACAGCGATAATAGATTGTCTCACGTCGTCCCCCTCACTATTCGCCACCGCACCTTCAGCGGTGTTGTCACGTTATTGAACGATCGTGCTGTGAATTGGCATAGAACTCAAGCTCAAGCGGTGGCGGTGGCGGTTTGCCACAGGCCCATTGCGTGGTCGCGAAACCGGCGCAATGTTTTTCGGGAAATCAGATGACGTTGGGCGTTGAAGGTGTTGTAGACGGTGGCGTGGGTAGAGAGAAATCGCTGCGCTGATCGAGCCGATTTGAAACGTTGCATTCGTCGTTCGCGTTGCCGGACCGGCAAGTGAGAATTCTCGGCTCGGTTGTTCTTCCTGCCACCAAAATCATGGTGCTTTGTAAGGCCTAAATCCTTCAGAGCAGCACCATAAGATGGCAGTTTGTCTGTGACGAAGGCATCAGGAACAAACCTTTGCTTTTTCAACAGTTTACGCATCAACTTGAGCGCTGCCTTCTTGTTTCTGCGTGACTGAACCAGGATATCCAGCACTTCGCCTTCGCTATCGACAGCGCGCCATAGATACATCCGCTTGCCGGCGATGGACACGAACACCTCATCAAGGTGCCACCGGACATCTGGCCGAGGGCGCGTTGTCCTCAGTCTCCGGGCATAGGCCTGCCCAAACTTCAATGCCCAGCGCCGGACCGTTTCGTAAGAAAGATCAATACCACGTTCAGCGACCAGGTCTTCGATGTCTCGATAGTTGAGGGGAAACCGGAAATACAGCCAGACAGCGTGCTGAATGATCACGGGGGGAAATCGGTATCGGGCATAAGAGATTTTCTGCATCCAGCGACACTACTGCGCCATCAGAAACAGGTCACCCTGTTAATGTGACAACGCCTTCGGGCTCATCCGCCTCCAGATCCAGTGTCCAGACCCGCGTTGGTTGCCTGGACTCGCCGTATACAACGGCCCTGAATCCAAGGTCCGCCAATTGGCCACGCTCGGGCGGATTCGCGTCCGTGGCCAGAAACGTGATGTGCCGACCGTCGGGGGAAGGCGAAAAACTCTGAATGTTCGCTTCGTGGGCATAGAGGCGCTGGGACTCGCCGCCGGTAAGCGGAATGCCGTACAACGCCCGGAATTCATCATCGTCGTTCCGCTCGGCCAGGTAGTAGACCGTCTCGCCGTCTATGGACCAGGCGATCTGCCCGACATTGACCTCGCCGGTAATGAATCCGCGGGAATTGCCCTCAAGATAGGTGATGTGTAATTCACGGTAGGCGCCCCCGTCCTCGTCGACGTACGGTACGCGGGGGGCGTTGAGTAGATAGGCAATGTGTTCGCCGCTGGGTGAAAGTGCTGCCGATGCCACGGTCTTGAGCGTGACGATTTCATCGAGCGTTAGCGTCTCGTCTTGGGCGGCCGCGACGTCGATCCTGCCGAACAGGATCAGGACGAAGAGCAAGGAGGGCATGGTGCGCATGTTATCAACCCGCTGCGTCAATCAGATTCCATTCTACCCATCGAAATACTGGCTCTGCACTTCATGGGCAGGCATTGTCACGTTGGCGTCGTCACACTAACAGGGTGACCGGCATTGTCAGATTAAATCTCCTTGGTCGTCTCTTCCTGTTCCCTTTTGTGGATTTTAGGGCACAAAGACACGTTTTGTCTGGTTTAGACCGGACAAGCGCGGGCGATGAAGCTGGCTCAACAACGGGAAAATCCTAACATTCGATTTTAGTCTGACAATGCCCACAGGCAGCATCAACAGGACGGGTTTCTGCTACAAGACAGATTGCTTTGCTTAGCTGCATTGGAATTCACGTTGAAACGAGAAGGTTTTGTGATCGCCCATCCTAGCTACAAGGCTACTCTTCTGTGTTCCTCGGCGTTGGTCGCTGTGCTTACGCTGTCCGATGGCGGGTCAGCCTCCGCGCAGGATGCGATCGAGGAGGTCGTCGTCACAGCGCAGTCGCGCGTGCAAGTTCTGCAAGACACCCCGATCTCCATTGCCGTCATCTCCGGCATGACACTTCAGGATACGAACATTCAGAAGGCCGAGGACCTGCAGTTCTTGGTGCCGAACTTCACCATGACGGAAACCGCCATCGGCACGAACATCTTCATTCGGGGCATCGGCTCTGGTAGCAATCGAGCGTTCGAGCAGTCCGTTGGATATTACGTGGACGGCACCCACTATCCGCGCGCCCAGCAGGCGCGCGCTCCGTTTTTGGATCTGGAACGGGTGGAAGTACTGCGTGGGCCGCAGACCATCCTATTCGGCAAGAACTCCATCGCCGGCGCCCTCAACGTTACCACGGCCAAACCCACCCCTTCGGTTGAAGGCTATCTCACCACCACTTACGAATTCGTAGACGGGGAGACCATCACCGAGGGCGCGATTTCAGGGCCGCTGGGCGACCGGCTGCGCGCCCGCGCCGCGGCGCGCTACCGCTACCTGGGCGGCTACGTTCACAATCTCACATTGGATCGCGATGAACCACAGCGCAATGATTGGACCGTCCGCGGCACGCTTGAGTACGATGTGACAGACGACATCATGGCCAGCCTCAAGGTCGAGCACAGCAACTTCGACGTGGTCGGGCGCCAGATCGAAGTGCTCAACGAAACGCCCGCTCTGGATGGCCTGTTCGCCGGCTTGACCTATTCGCAGCTTCTTGTCGGCCTTTTTGGCGCTCCCACCAGCACGCTGAACAACACGTTGGACGGTCAACGCAGCTCCAACGGCGATTTCAGCAATAGCGAGATGCAAACCTACGTGCTCAATGTGGACTGGAACATCGGGGAGTACGAATTGAGGTCGATTTCGGCGTTTTCGAAACTGGCCTATGAGCAAGTTTGCGATTGCGATTTCACTGGTGGCAACATTTTCCTGGGCGCCGGGGAGGAGGAATATGGTCAATTCAGCCAGGAGCTGAGATTGACGTCGCCAATATTCGAGGGCTTTGACTTCGTATCCGGACTTTACTTCCAAATCAGCGACCACGACTACGCCGACCGGATTATCGTTCAGCCGGCTTCGCTTTTGGTTCCTGCGCTCAACATCCTATCGTCGGGAGTCGGCAGTTTGTTGTCCGGCACCCAGGCCGCGCGCATTGCGAAGGTGGATGCGGAGGCGTACTCCGCCTTCGCGCAGCTCAATGTGCAGGTTTTGGATCCACTGGTGCTGCAGTTGGGCGGGCGTATCAGCCACGAAAAAAAGGACGGTTTCCGCACGCTGTCGATCCAGGCTGAAGGCGGCGGCAGCTTGCCCGCGGCGCAAGTAGACGCGCCTTTGGTAGCCGCCGACGTGTTTGGCTTCACGTCCACGAACCTTGCAGCGCTCGGCCCGCCGGGCGCGTTCCTGATATCGCAGCTTGGCGCATTGCCTGTTTCGGGAGTGCGGAAAGAGACCCGTTTCTCACCCGATATCAAGCTGGTCTATGAGCCGTCTTCCGAACTGCTGCTATATGCCGGCTGGACGCGTGGCTACAAGAGCGGCGGTTTCGACTTTCGCGCCAACAACCGTGGCGCATCGCCGACCATGGCGGATTCATTCGAATTCGAGGATGAGCAGGTGAACAACTACGAAATCGGCGCCAAGACTACGTTGCTCGGCGGTGCTGGCGAATTCAACATCGCCGGCTTCTTCACCGAAGTCGATGACCTCCAGATTTCAATCTTTGACGGCACGCTCGGCTCCAACGTCGGTAATGCGGCCAGCGCGGAAGTCATGGGCGTGGAAATGCAAGGCCTCTGGCGGCTACATGAATATGTGGCTTTGTCGGGCAGTCTCGCGTTGACGGATTTCGAGTTCAAAGACTTCCGCAGCGGCCAATGCTATTTCGGTCAAGCGCCGGATGTGGACCTGGACGGCGATATGGTGCCTGAGTTGTGCGATTATACGGGCAATAGCAAGAAGCTCGTTTCCGATGTTCAGGGAACGCTAGCACTTAATGTCTTTTACCCGATCGCCTTGGAATACCGGCTGGACGGCAGCTTGGATATGTTCTTCACGTCCAAGTACGACGCCTCCGGCAGGTACGACCCCAACCTGATTCAGGGCGGCTATGCGACCTTGAATACCCGCATCGCGTTCGGGCCTAATACCGGCCTGTGGCAGGTCGCGTTCGTCGGCCGGAACCTGACCGACAAGCGGTTTATTCAGCTCGGCGCCAATACGCCGCTTGCCGGGTCAACATTCGGCATGAACTCGTACTATGCGTTCGCCGACCGCGGGCGGACGCTGGGTATTCAGGCGCGCGTGAACTTTTAGGGGGCATTGATGGGGGATTACAAAGAACGGTTGACATTTTCACGTCTCCTCCCTATACTTCAAGGGTAGAAAGGGAGAGCGGAAATGGCGAAGAAAGCACCCGGAAAAGCCCATCGCAAGGGACTCACCGTCGTCGAGCTGATGGACATGTTCCCGTCCGAGGAAGCGGCGACCACGTGGTTTGAATCCATCATCTGGCCGGATGGTCGCCATTGCCCGAAATGCGGATCGGTTCGAACCAGCGAAGCCTCTCATGTCAAGATGCCTTATTGGTGTACGGATTGCCGCTCCTACTTCAGCGTCAAGACCGGTACGGCCATGCAGCGGTCGAAAATACCGTTGCGCAAGTGGGCTATAGCTATTTACCTTTGCCTGACAAACCTCAAGTCGGTTTCGTCCATGAAGCTGAAACGCGATCTTGGCGTTTCCCAGCCGACGGCATGGTTCATGCTGCATCGCATCAGGGAAGCCTGGGCGGACGATGGCGAGGGCCCGTTCTACGGGCCGGTCGAATTTGACGAAACCTATGTTGGCGGGAAGCGCAAGAACATGTCGAACGCCAAGCGCAAGGCGGCGACGGGCCGCGGCCCGGTGGACATGGTGGCGGTAATCGGCGCGAAGGACCGCGCCACGAACAAGGTTAACGCCAAGGTGATCAAGAACACCGACAGAGAAACGCTGCAAGGCTTCGTGGCCGAAAATGCCGAGCCGGACGCGATTGTCTATACCGATGACGCCGTAGCCTACGAGGGCATTCCGAACCCGCATGAAAGCGTCAAGCACTCGGTCAGCGAGTACGTGAACGGCATGGCCCATACCAACGGCATCGAGTCGTTCTGGTCGATGCTGAAGCGCGCTCATAAGGGAACTTTCCATAAGATCAGTCCTAAACATCTAGATCGCTACGTCCAAGAGTTTGCTGCAAAGCACAATATTCGGGACTCAGGAACGCTTTCGCAGATGCGGCACACCGTCTCCCGGCTGGTCGGGCACAACCTTCTCTACCGAGACCTCATCGCGGACAACGGGCTTTCGTCGGGCTCCGGGGCGTAACGGTTCCGTACGGCGGAACAGCGCCCGCGCCAGCGTCTCCGGGGTTGCGCCAGCAAGGTCCACCTTCGGATCGAGTTTTGGGCGGTAGGGCATCATCGAGTCAAAGCCTCCATATCGCGTGTCAGTTCACCGATACGTTCAGATGTTTTCTTGATCTCGGCAAGTAGCGCAGTCAATTCATCGTTTGATGGGGTGGACTTATGGCCGACAGGAACCAGCGGCGCCGCATCGTCGCCAAGAACCACATCTAGCACCTCTACTGCCTGCTTGAGCGCATCCCTATATTGGCGCGCCTTGGCTATGAGGCAACCGAGATGCTGCCTGGCATTGGTCTGATCGACGGTGTGTTTGCCGATGATTTGGTACTGCTCATCTTCTGTCATTTGTCATCCTCATCCTTCGGATATCGTAGAGCATTCAAATTATCGATGGCCTCGCGCTCCAGAACGGTCGGTAAATTCGGAACTTCCTTCGCTGCCTCATCCACCATCTCAACGATTGCCCACTCGTAATCATCTTCGTCATTCTCGCACTTCAGGTATTCGACCGTGGCGGGCGTCACGCCTTCGGCTTGGAGCCGCTTGACCATAGCAACATAGGGGCGGACCCTTGCTATACGTCTGGGGGCCAGCTTGAAGTCATTGAGGCATTGTCAGACTAAAATCGTATGTTAGAATTTTCTCGTTGTTGAGCCATCTTCGTCGCCTGTGCTTGTCCGGTCTAAGCCAGACAAAACCTGTTTTTGCGCCCTTAAATCCCCAAAAGGGAACAGGGAGAGACGACCAAGCAGATTTAGTCTGACAATGCCCCAGCAAAGGCAGAGATCACCCCACACATGAAGATAAGGTCTACTTCAGCGTTTTGTCTGCAATAACCGGGTCTGCGCCGGCCACGAGACGGGAAACGACGAGGCGAGTGCGGTGAGCGTCAAATTCTCACTTCCCTCCCGGCGCAAGATTGTCCTGACAAATTCCGGCGATGCAAACGCGAGCGACATGAGCTGGCGAACGTAGCGCTCCGTAAGCTCTTCATCGCCTGCGATTTCTTCGATGGAAGAAAAGCGGCCTGTGACAAGATCATCTAACCATTTACGCGCTTTGGCGATGGCATTCAGAACGGCCTGTTGCGTGTCTGGCCTCAATGAAGCCGGGCGTGAAGGCTGATGAGAGATCCTGTGTGTACCGAAAAGTCGATTCAGCTGGGAACTGGGGAAGACTCGCATGAGGAGGCCGACTCAGCCCATTCTTTGGGGCGATGCTGAAGGTCCTACTGACGATCTATTTTGCATTTCGGAGCGCCTTTAAGTCTCAGTCCCAGCTTGAGGCGGAGATTGTCAGCCTGCGTCATCAGCTGAGGCGATGTCCCTATCTCTGTTGAAATTCGTGGGGCAGGCGTCGCTGGTTGATGATGCTATGCTGCCTTCATGATGGTTTCAATGGCACTGTCGGCCTGAGCCTTTCTCAAGTGTTCCTGGAGAGCATTTCGGAGGATGGGCAGCTGGCGATAGGCCTTGAGGCGACGGAAGGTTTTCTGGGCCTCCAGCAGGCCGGCGGCGGTCCATCTGAGCGCCATCTCGGCGTGTCTCCAGCGTTTAACGTTGCGGGTGACCTGGCGCACCGTGCCGAGCGCGTTCTCGACGATGTTGGTGCAGGCGAGCGAGCGCCGGAGTGCGTGCGGTAGGCCGAGGCGGATGACGGTGAGGATCTCCTCCAGCCCCTCCAGGATGCTGCCCGAGACGCCCGGTTCCTCATGCTCCAGACGCCGGACCAGGTTGCGCAAGAGCCGCTCGGCCTTGTTTGCGTCGTCCTGGTCCCAGGCCTGACGGAGCGCCTTCTTGACGCTCGCGTGCAAATGTTGGGGCAGGCGCTCGATGATGTTACGGCCCTTGTGGACCTGGCAGCGCTGGATGGCGGCGGCCACACCGAAGGTGTTTCGGATCGCTTTGCTGAGTGCCTTCGCGCCATCGACGATGAACAGCCGCGGCAGTGTCGGATCGAGCCCCCTGGCGAGGAGATTGTCGATCAAGGCCTGGACGACGACCGTGTTCTCCGTCGCCCCCTCGACCACGGCCAGGACATGCTTGTCGCCGTTGCCATCGACGCCGATCGCCGCCATCAGGACATGGTCGCCGACATGCAGACCGTCGATCTGGATGACTAGCAGGTCGAGTTCCGAGAGATCCGAGGCGAGCCAGGCCTTCATCTTCTTGCGTGACAGCGCCACAAAGCGCCGGGAAACGGCCGACTTCGAGGTGCCGTCGCCACGCGCTTTCGCCAGCTCGCCCTCGGGCAGACGGACCGCGCGGTGGTACTTGCGGGTCGACACGTTCAGCACCATCAGGTTGAGCGCCCACTCGAGCAGCAGGTTGGCATCGCGTAGCGCCTGCCAACTCTCCAAGCTCACCTCTTTGCCCGCCCGGTCACGAACCCGTGGCCGGGCCACCTTCACTTTGCCACCGTGGTAGCCGATCTCGCTATGTGTCCTGCCCCAGCGATAACCTCGACGGTCCCCATGGCGGCGATGTCGGGCCCCGCACACGATCGTGGCGTCCTCCTCCATCATCTCGGCCAAGGCCTCGACCCCGGCCAGAAGACAAAACCGATCCACGCTGAGATGGACCGCGTCCATCGCGTCCGCCAGCGGCGGCATAGGAATCGAGGGGGCAAGGGCTTTCGGGCGGCTGGAACTACGGATATTATTTCCCATGGTGTCGTTCTCCCTTTTGGGTTTGCAGCACCCGGAGCCTAACGGCTCCAGGAGAGCGACACCTACCTCAACTTTTCAACATCGACCGGGACATCCCTTCAGCTGAACATCGCCCTCAGGAAGCGTTCGTGCCGGGTCCAATTATCGAACTTTGATCGCTCCTTCTTGGTCGGGATATCTCGGGCCTTTCCGACGGTTCTTGAAAGCGTGAAAGTCGTGCGGCCGGAAACGGTCACCCGCTGGCACCGGCAAGGGGTTCGGCGTTATTGGCGCTGGAGGTCCCCCGGTCTGCGCCTCGGACGCCCCAAGATCGATAAAGAACTTCGTGATTTGATACAGCGCATGTGTAGGGAGAATCCCTTGTGGGGATCTCCAAGAATCCATGGAGAATTATTGAAGCTCGGCTTCTCGGTCGCTCAATCGACGGTCGCGAAATACATGCTCCGACGACCTCCCTTCCGGGGAGGACAAAGCTGGACGACCTTCCTTCTGAATCAGGCTGAAGGCATCGCCTCGATAGACTTATTCACAGTTCCAACTTTCTTGTTCGAAGAGCTCTACGTGTTCGTCGTCCTGAATCATGCCCGACGTAAGATTGTCCTTCTGACGGTTACGGGCGAGCCCACCGCGATGTGGCTTGCTCAACAAATCACGGAAGCCTTTCCATGGGATTCAGCGCCAAAATTCTTAATTAGAGACAACGACGTGAAGTTCGGTGGCGTCTTCAAGCGACGCGTTCGTGCGATGGGTATTCGAGACCAACCAACGAGCTTTCGATCGCCTTGGCAAAACGGCCATACTGAGCGCGTCATCGGAACTATACGTCGGGAGTGTTTGGACCACGTGATCGTGGTCAACGATACCCATTTGCGCCGAGTGCTCTCGGCCTATGTTCAGTACTACAATGACGCCCGGACACACCGGTCCTTGGCCAAAGATTCCCCCCACCCGCGCCCCATCGAGCGCACCGGGACCGTCACCGCACACCCAATTCTGGGCGGCCTACACCACAGGTATGCGAGAATCTAATTTTCGGTACACACAGGACATACATCATCACCGCGAGGCGGATTACCTCAGGCGAACTGTTGAAATAACGAAAGGGATTTTGCATCGCCAGAGGCTACGAAACCTTACTTCCAGGCTCAAGGCGATTTGCTCTGACAATGCCTTCTACAGGTCTGATCCAGTTAGTCGGACAATGCCAACGTGCACGCTGCTCCTGAGACGGAAGGCACCGACTACGCCTAGATCAAGCCTACGCCATGCAGCAACACAGCTACCACTGCAAGCGGCGTGATGAACCGTGCGGTGAAGCGCCATACCTTGTAGGTGGTACCGGCCTTCGGGTCCAACTCATCGGCGGTCGATCTGCGAGCCATGACCCAGCCGGCGAAAATGATGATAGCGAGGCCGCCGAGCGGCAGTAAAATGCTATTGCTCAAAAAATCGATGTTGTCGAAAAATGTGCCGCGCAGAAACGTAAAGCCGCTCCAGGTGCTGAACGAAAACACAGTGAGCAAGCCAAGGAGCCAGGTAATGCCCATGACGACGCCGGCGGCTTGCGTGCGAGTGAACTGAAGCGTCTCGATGAACCACGCGGCTGCGGGCTCCATCAAGCTGATTGCCGATGTCCAGGCAGCGAACGTCAGGAGCAGGAAAAAGATCGTCGCGATGATCGCACCGCCGGGCATCTGGCCGAACGCGAGCGGCAGCGATTGAAACACGAGCCCTGGACCGGCGTCGGGCGCGAGACCGTTCGCGAACACGATCGGGAATACGACGAGCGCCGCGAGCAAAGCTATCGCAGTATCGGCAGCGACGACGGCAACAGATGTTCGAACGATGGATATATCACCCGGCAGATAAGCCCCGTAAGCCATCACAGTGCCCATCCCGACGCTGAGCGTGAAGAACGCGTGGCCGAGCGCTTCCATCATCCCATCGCGAGTCAATTCCTCGAAACGGGGCTCAAACAGAAAAACCACGCCTTCGGCGAAGCTGCCCTGCATTATGCTGTAGGCGAGCAACACGAGTAACAGCACGACGAGCGTCGGCATGAGCACTCGCACTGCACGCTCGATGCCCTGCTTGACGCCGCGCGCAATTACGAGCGCGGTCGCCGCCAGGAATGTCGTGTACCAGAATCCCGTCCGTAACGGGTTCGAGGCGAGCGAATCGAAAATCTGTGCCACGGCACTCGCATCCGCCCCCTCAAAGGCGTTGCTTGCAGCCACTCCGACGTAGGCAATGGCCCAGCCGGCAATGACGGCATAAAAGGATAGAATCAGGAATCCCGTACATACACCGACGGCGCCGACTAGACGCCAGTTTCCGGTTCCGGACTCCCCTTCGCCGAGCAGTCTCATCGTTGCAACGGGGTTGCGCCTGCCGCGCCGACCGATGAGAACCTCAGCCATCATGATCGGCAAACCCACTATGACGATGCATACGAGATAGGCGAGCACGAATGCCCCGCCACCATTCTCACCCGCGATGTATGGGAAACGCCAGATGTTACCCAGACCGACCGCGGATCCCGTCACTGCAAGAACGAAAGCCAGTCTGGAAGACCACTGGCCGTGCAGCGAATGCCGGCGAGCAGCGTCTGTTTCAGTGACCACAATAACCCTTTACAGCGTGTTTTTTGTTTTTTGGTTCTAGGATCATTGCGCTACCATGGCTAGAAAGCAGACAAAACACTCACCAACAGGCATTGTCAGACTAACTGGGTCGGACCTGTAGAAGCCACAATCAAGGGTTCTCAGGTTGCAAATTGGACACTTCTTAAAACCTCGTGATTTTGACTGGAAGATGATTCAATCCCCACGGGGTGTTGTCACGTTATTTAACGATCGTGCCGCGAATTGGCATAGAACTCAAGCTCAAGCGGCAGCGGTGGCGGTTTGCCACAGGCCCATTGCTTGGTTGCGAAACTGGCGCAATGTTTTTCGGGAAACCAGATGACGTTGAACGTTGAAGGTAATGTAGACGGTGGCGTGGGTAGAGAGAAACCGCTGCGCTGATCGAGCCGATTTGAAACGTTGCATTCGTCGTTCGCGTTGCCGGACCGGCAAGTGAGAATTCTCCGCCCGGTTGTTCTCCCTGCCACCAAAATCATGGTGCTTGGCAAGGCCCATATCCTTCAGAGCAGCACCATAAGCTGGCAGTTTGTCTGTGACGAAGGCATCAGGGACAAAGCCTTGTCTTTTCAACAGTCTGCGCATCAACTTAAGCGCTGCATTCTTGTTTCTGCGTGACTGAACCAGGATATCCAGCACTTCGCCTTCGCTATCGACAGCGCGCCATAGATACATCCGCTTGCCGGCGATGGACACGAACACCTCATCAAGGTGCCACCGGACATCTGGTCGAGGGCGCGTTGTCCTCAGTCTCCGGGCATAGGCCTGCCCAAACTTCAATGCCCAGCGCCGCACCGTTTCGTAAGAAACATCAATACCACGTTCAGCGAGCAGATCTTCGACGTCTCGGTAGCTGAGGGGAAACCGGTAATACAGCCAGACGGAGTGCTGAATGATCATCGGTGGAAAGCGGTATCGGGCATAGGAGATTTTCTGCATCCAGTGACATTACGGCGCCATCAGCAACAGGTCACCCTGTTAGTGTGACAACGCCTTGCCAAGCACCATGATTTTGGTGGCAGGAAGAACAACCGGGCGGAGAATTCTCACTTGCCTGTCCGACAGCGGGAACGACGAATGCAACGTTTCAAATCGGCTCGATCAGCGCAGCGGTTTCTCTCTACCCACGCCACCGTCTACAACACCTTCAACGTCCAACGCCATCTGATTTCCCGAAAAACATTGCGCCAGTTTCGCAACCACGCAATGGGCCTGTGGCAAACCGCCACCGTTGCCGCTTGAGTTTGAGTTTTATACCAATTCGCGGCACGATCATTCAATAACGTGACAATGCCGTCTACAACACAGGGCACCAGCGGAAACGCGGCCAGGAGCGAAAGCTGGCCGAGCTTCATCCCCGCCCCCAAGGTCCCGAGCCGCTACGGTGCTTCCCGCCGACTTGGGGAATGTGGCTTCTTCTTCGGTGGGTGGGGGTGGTACTTGGTCGAAACGGGTGCGCTTTCGGCCCACCGACCGCTTGGTGCAACAGGGTCACCCCCGGTCGGCGCATGAACAAAATCAACAGCGCCCCGGCCACGAACCCCCCTACATGGGCCCAGTAAGCAACCCCGCCTCCGCTCTGGGGACCGGCTAGGGCCTGGGAGATGAACTGCAGCACGAACCAGAACCCAAGCACGAAAACCGCCGGGATGCGCACCAAATGGGCGAACAGGCCCAGCGGGATCAGCACCAGCACCTGGGCCTTTGGATAGAGCAACATGTAGGCGCCAAGAATTCCACCGATGGCACCACTGGCCCCCACCATGGGGATTGTCGAACCGGGGTTGGCCAGGCCCTGGGCCATCGCCGCTGCAATGCCGCAGACAATGTAGAAGACGACGAACTTCCCGTGGCCCACGGCGTCCTCCACATTGTTACCGAAGATCCACAGGTAGAGCATGTTGCCGATCAGGTGCAGCCAGCCGCCATGCAGGAACATGGACGTGATCACGGTCAGTTCCGTTGCCAGCGGCGGGATCCAGCCAGAGGGCTGTGCATCGGTGAAAAGGAGCGCTGGGATGAACCCGTACTCGAATACGAACCTCCGGCCCTCGACGCCCGGCATGCCCACCTGGCCCAGGAATACAAGGCTGCACAGTATGATCAGCGCCATCGTGATGACGGGCTTCAGCTCTGTGGGATTGTCGTCCTTAAGGGGAATCATGGGTGCGACGAATTCCGGATAACGTCTGTGGCGGCATTGTCAGACTAACTGGGTCGGACCTGTAGAACCTACAATTGAGGACTGTCAGGCTACAAGTTGACGCCATTCGGCCAGGGCGGTCTATCGGTCTTGTTTGAAAATATCACAGCGGTTGAGATGGCATTGTCAAGTTAACTGATTGTAGGCTGTTTTCGGCATTGTCCGTCATCAAAACATTTGGGACGGCATTGTCAGATTAAATCTGCTTGGTCGTCGCTCTCTGTCCCTTTTGGGGATTTTAGGGCGCACACCCATGTTTTGTCTGGCTTAGACCGGACAAGCACGGGCGACGAAGTTGGCTCAACAACAAGAAAATTCTAACATACGATTTTAGTCTGACAATGCCCCAGACGCCTATCGTGGCACGGCGCACGCGGTGGAGCGAAGCGGCGGAAGATATTGGGGCGATCCGCAAGCTGGCGCTGGACGGCGGCATGTCCTGCGAGCAATCGTCGCGGCTTCTACTCACCGCTTCACTTGCCGTCGCTACAGTGAAGAACGATGACGGCGGCAATGTGCGGCTTGTCAAAAGCGACCCTACCCACAATACCGCCCGCGATGACGTGGCGGCAGCCCTCACGCTCGCAGCCGGGGCGCAGTCGCGCGCGCCGAAGCGCCCGCGCTGGCGCTACGCGGGAATGGTGGGGTGAATGCTTCCCATATAGTTTTTGATCACTGGTGATGTCACAAGTTTAGCCATTTAATGGACTGTAATTTCTCGAACTTCGCTTTCGCTAGGTCCAACGACATTTCCATTGTAGGCCATTTTCCGGGAGGCACAGCCACTTCTTTTGCAACTCCACCTATTGAGGTGAATTGCAATCCATCCGTATGATACCAGTCTAAAGAATCAAGAATGTCTTTACGTTGGTCATGAGTTAAATGAGTCGCCCACTTTTTCAAAGCAACGTTTAATTTTGTTATCATGTTGTTATACTGTGCGGCCCGTAGAACGTCCCCACCAATGGTTGCCTTCATACCAACGTGGTACGTGTCTTTTGCCTTCAATACACGCTCTTTGCCTTCACTTATTATATTTCGAATATATTTCTGGTCGCGGCGTCGTCCCACCAAATGATAAATCCATGTCACTAGCCCCAATATTGCTGTCGCGAACAGTGCCGCAGCCGCACCGGCGGTGATGCTTTCAATTAGCGAATCCATTTGTCCTGCCCGATTGATCAGAGAATGGAACCCTAGCATCTACTCACCGGGTCACAACTTGGTGTTGGTACAATGAGCAATCACCACACCCGCCTGAATGCACGCCGCTGGGCGGCCGTCCGGCGTGTTGTATTCAAGCGCGACGGCTACCGCTGCGTTATCTGTAAGCGCGCCGGACGCCTGGAAGCCGACCACGTCACACCTCTACAGCGCGAGCCGGCGCAAGATGTTTATGACCCGAACGGACTCCAGACGCTTTGCCGCTCTTGCCATATCGAGAAAACGCGCAAAGAAAACCGACGCGCACTGACTCCGGCTGAGATTGCATGGCGCGAACTCGTAAACGAGATGCTTCCTTAGGACTTGATTGAACCTACCGCGTGCTTGGGGAACATTAGGTTGCAATTTATCCGTATACAGACTATTATGCCACTCATCAGTATACGGACTTTTCCATGATTCTGCACCATCGTTCCTGATCCGCTCTCATTTTAAGGAAGCACAATGACCGCAACCCAAAAGCGTCTTCACGAATTGCGCGAGCGTCAAAGCAAAGAACGCCAGAAGATGGCCGAGCTATCGCTTGTCGAATCACTATCAGATGAGCAACGCGCCGAACTCGATACTATCGAAAGGTCAACGCCCGATCTTGAGCGGCAGATTCGCGCTGCGACGGTCGCACTTGAGGAAGAAGGGAAAGAGGCCGAAACACGCGCGGCCGACAACCCGGACGCCGAACAACGTGAGCGCAGCGCGCTTCGCTCAAAGGCTTCGTTGACAACTTTTCTGACATCAAGACTCGCAGGTCAGCAAGTGAGCGGTGCGGAAGCCGAGCTGCGAAGCGCCGCAGGGATCACGGATGGAATTCCGCTTGAGCTCTGGGACGTGCCTCGTGAAACCGAGCAGCGCGCCGACGCCGTGACCGGGACACCAAGCACCGTAGGCGTGAACCTGGATCGGATTCGCCCGGCTGTGTTCGCCAATTCGATTGCGCCAATGATCGGCATTGAAATGCCGCGAGTCATGTCGGGCAGCTATGCGTCGGCGACAATATCTACATCATTGGCGGCGGCGGCACAGGCCAAGGGCGGCGAGGCGATGGCGACCGTTGCGACCTTCACTGTTACGGCCGTCAAGGCGAAAAGAATCTCTGCGCGTCTCGGAATTGCAGTTGAAGATGTCGCGAATGTCGGCGCAACGAATTTTGAGTCCACCCTCCGCGAAAACGTGGCTCTTGTTTTGAGCGATGCATTAGACAATCAAGTAATCAATGGCGACGGCACCGCACCGAATCTCGCTGGCGTTTTTCAGCGCCTGACGGACCCCGCTGCAACAACCGCCGTTGCTGATTTTGACGGTTTTGCATCGGCGCACGCATCCGGCATTGATGGAATATGGGCAGCTCGTTTGAAAGATGTCGCCATTGTCTGCGGTCCGCAAACGATGGCGCTTGCGGCGCGCACTTTTCAGAGCGCCGCGAGTTACAAAGGCGAAATGAGCGCCGCCGCATACGCGGCGCGTGAAACCGGCGGACTTTGGACAAATAAAAGAATGCCGGATGCTGCGACGTTCGAAAGCGTTGACGATGTGCAGCAAGGGATTTTGTTTCGCAAAGGCCGCTCGATGATGGGTGGGGCCGGTGCGATGAGAACGGCGATTTGTCCGCATTGGGGCATGATTTCCATTGATGACATTTTCAGCGGATCGGCGTCCGGCGAACGCTATTTCACGGCGCACGTTTTGGTTGGCGACGTGGTTTTGGTTCAGGTGGATGCCTATGAGCAAGTCGCTTTTCAACTGTCCTGATGGTGATTTATGGCGTCTTTGGATTTTGATGCTTCGCCGGTCCCGGCTGACATTGTTTCAGCTCTGGGGCTTGCTGTCGGAACGTCCTACGTCCTTCAGAATCTTTCGACGGTCGCGACACTTTTCGTGCGCGAAGCGTCGGCCATGCCGAGCGCAACCGACCGCGCTTTTAGGATCGAGTCGTCCGGAACATTCACCGTTAAACCCGTGACTGGCTCGCAGGTTTTTTTGTGGACGGATGACCTCGTTTGTCCGTGCATTGTCAGCGAGTCGCCATGACCGATTATCCCGTCTTCGATGGTGCTCTCGAAATCCGCAAGAGTGGCGGCGCACGCCTGCTAACTGGCCGTTTCAACTATGGCAGCATGGCGACGATGCGGAATAGTGACCGGGTGCGAAAGGAAAAGTTTGATTCGAGGGCTTTCCGCTTCGCCATCGAGCAAGAACCGGAAAGACGCATAGATATTCTAGTCGGGCATGATTTCGGCAAGCCGATTGCATCTAGGCAATCAGGTACCCTCAAAATAAAAGATGGCGACGATGCCGTGACCTTCGAGGCCAAGCTGCCGGACGATCCTCCGAGCTGGGTGATAGATGCAGAGCGGGCCATTGCGGCGGGGCTCATGACTGGTTTATCTCCGGGATTCATTGTTCCGCCCAAAGACGTTGTACCGGGTGCGGAAGTGATAGAGCCCGAACCAGGAAACCCAGACGTTGCGATACGGGTGATTCGCGCGGCAGTTCTGCGCGAATTCAGCATTGTGACTTCGCCAGCCTATGAAGACGCAGCAGTCGATCTGCGCGCTAACGATCGGCATACGCAAGACCTAAAACGATCAAGGCGTCTGCCATGGTGGCTCTAAGTCCCTGGCCGCCCATCACAAGCGTTGCCGCCCGCGCCGCCGCTATTGCGCGGCTGTCGGGGGAGATACAAGGCCGAACGATCAATCTAGACCTGACCACCAATACGGACGTAACGAATCACCTTGGCGAGGTCGCGTCGGGCCTGGTGGAAAATTATGCCAGCGGCGCGCCGCAAGCGCTCAAAGATGAAGCTGTGATCCGATTCAGCGGGTACCTGGCGCAAAGCGATTTCGGAACCATCCTGAAAGAGGGCATAGGCCCGCGCACTGTCGATTATGTCACCAATCATGCGAGCGCTTTTAGAAACAGCGGCGCTGCAATGCTGCTGTCTCAATGGCGTGTTCGTCGCGCAGGCGGCATCGGATGAAATGGCCTTGGTAGAAAAATGAGTGGCGTGATTCCGGTGGCGATTTCTCCGATGCCGTAGTGAGATTATTAGAAGCACAAGCGGCGGGATCGGCGGCGGATGCTTCAAGCACGGCAGCCGTCGAAGCTGCGGCTGGGCTGCTCAGCAGGGCCTTTGCATCGGCAACCGTCGATGGCGAGGACTGGGTGCAGGAAACCGTCACGCCAACTTTCTTGGCGCAAGTAGGCCGCGATCTAATCCGCGCAGGCGATTCGATGCACGTCATTCGAGTCGGCGACACTGGTATGGTGCAGTTAATCCCGTGCAGCTCATGGCATTGGGAAGGAAATCACGACCCGGATTCCTGGACCACGCAAGCAACGGCCTACGGGCCGAGCACTTCGACCACATGGAACCTGCCGGGGGCTTCCGTTGTTTTCGTTCGCTGGGGATCTACACCAGGGCAGCCCTATATCGGCACTGGGCCGACATCATGGGCGAGCACCACTGCACGCTTGCAAAGCGAAGTTGAGAGATCACTTGCCGACGAATCAAGTGGACCAATCGGGCAGTTGATCGCCGTTCCGGCTGATGGCGGCGACGGCGGCGACGGAGATCCGCTCAAGTTATTGAAAGCCGATATTTCAAAAGCACGCGGCAAAGCGATGCTAGTCTAAACAACCGCCGCAGCGTGGGACACAGGCAAGGCGGGCGCTCCTCAAAGAGATTGGAAACCTGCACGCCTCGGGCCTGCGCCAACTGAAGCAATGGTGATGGTTGCAAAAGATAGCTTCGCCCGGATGCTTGCGGCCTGTGGATGTTCGCCCGCCTTGTTCGATGATTCGGATGGAACATCAAAGCGCGAAGCCTTGCGGCAATGGCACATTGGGACCGTGCGGCCATTGGCGCGGATTCTGGAAACCGAACTCACGACGAAGTTGGGGGCGACGGTTAAATTGAGCTTCGATTTGTACAACGTCGATTTGGCCGGAAGGGCGATGTCGTTCCAGAAACTTGTCGCCGGTGGCGTCGGCGTCAACGAGGCGCTCATGACGACAGGGTTATTGTCCGATGCCGCATGAGCTAATTCCCTACGCAGGCAAAAAACACGTTTTCGAGCGCGCGGCGGATTTGGACGCGACGACAAAAAGTGTGCCGCGCGATCTGCCGCGCGGCGATCCGCGCAAGTGCGGAAATTGCGGCACGAAATTTCAGCCGACGACCAAGTTTAGGATGCTTTGCCCATGCTGCCGAAAACATCGGGCCTATTTTTGATGGCGACATGCACAATTCTGCGATGCGACCGGCCAGTGAAAGTGAAATATTGCAACCTTTGTTCAGTGCACTATACGCGACGGCGGCGGTATGGAAGCGTCCACATCACCCACACGGCCCGCGATTGGGGCGAGGCCGAAATCGCTTTGCTGATGGCTGCAAAATTGACTCCGCACGATCAACGACGCCACGGCCCGGACCCGGACGAATCACTTGCGGCGGTTTCCAAGAGGCTGGGGCGGTCACTCAATGCCTGCCGTTCCAAGCGCGGGAAACTTGAGCGCGCGCGCGGCCACAAGGTCGGGCGGCAATGGACCTGCGAAGGGCTTTAGACGGCGCGTGAGGATCGAATCATCCGCGATCACATGGCACCGCCCGGCGAGGTAACACCGAAAGGGACTTGGCCGGAGGTCGCTTACCATTTGGGCCGGACACCGGGCGCAGTACGGACTAGGGCGGTAAAACTGCGCTCTGAAGCTTCGCTTATGGTCAACCATGCGACTCGGTCATGCCGAGCGAGGCTTGAGGGGCCGTTATGAAGCCGATTTTGCCGCAAACAGCGAATCGTGTAAGCTTAACGAGCAATGCCCGCGTATGTGCGCGGGCATTGACGGATCGGCTTGGCTGGCTGATCTAGCGCACTTAGCGGATGGAACCCGCCAAATGACGAAGCAAACCTCCCAAAACACACCGCAAAAGTCAAGCGCGCGCCAGCGTATTCGCGGCACGATTTACTTGTGCGGTTTAGACCGCCGCTTGACCGAGAACGGCGAAGAACTGTGTCGGCCTGTGGCGCTCACAAGATGCTTGTTGCTCGCCCGCGTTCTCATGCTTGGGGCAGCCGAGGCTGGCAAAGATGTTTGTATCTGGACGATCCCGCCGAACGAGGGCGCGCCGCTGCGGCGATACATGGAGGGTGGAGACGCTCCGAAGGGCTTTGAGACGGTCCAGGTGTTCCAAACGACAAACTACGCACGAGAGGTCGCAAATCTGGCTAACGTATCATTGCGGTTCGCCCGGATGAAGATTCATGAAGTCCTGGCCGATGGTCAGAAAGTGCAAAATGATACACTTAACGAGGACCAAAAAAGTCAGGCCGGATCGCTTCAAGGGGTCGCGGCATGATCTGCGCGCGGCTCTACCAGCAATCATCACCGGAGCAGGGAGTTAGAAGTCTGCCATTGTCTCTTATTGTATGAGGGTATCACCGGGGGTACGCTCATGGCGCTGTCATTAAATGCCCCGTATATTCAATAAGTTAGCAACATTCTGCGTCGGACGCGATGGACGCAGTCCATCTCAGCGTGGATCGGTTTTGTCTTCTGGCCGGGGTCGAGGCCTTGGCCGAGATGATGGAGGGGGACGCCACGACCGTGTGCGGGGCCCGACATCGCCGCCATGGGGACCGTCGAGGTTATCGCTGGGGCAGGACACATAGCGAGATCGGCTACCACGGCGGCAAAGTGAAGGTGGCCCGGCCACGGGTTCGTGAGCGGGCGGGCAAAGAGGTGAGCTTGGAGAGTTGGCAGGCGCTACGCGATGGCAACCTGCTGCTCGAGTGGGCGCTCAACCTGATGGTGCTGAACGTGTCGACCCGCAAGTACCACCGCGCGGTCCGTCTGCCCGAGGGCGAGCTGGCGAAAGCGCGTGGCGACGGCACCTCGAAGTCGGCCGTTTCCCGGCGCTTTGTGGCGCTGTCACGCAAGAAGATGAAGGCCTGGCTCGCCTCGGATCTCTCGGAACTCGACCTGCTAGTCATCCAGATCGACGGTCTGCATGTCAGCGACCATGTCCTGATGGCGGCGATCGGCGTCGATGGCAACGGCGACAAGCATGTCCTGGCCGTGGTCGAGGGGGCGACGGAGAACACGGTCGTCGTCCAGGCCTTGATCGACAATCTCCTCGCCAGGGGGCTCGATCCGACACTGCCGCGGCTGTTCATCGTCGATGGCGCGAAGGCACTCAGCAAAGCGATCCGAAACACCTTCGGTGTGGCCGCCGCCATCCAGCGCTGCCAGGTCCACAAGGGCCGTAACATCATCGAGCGCCTGCCCCAACATTTGCACGCGAGCGTCAAGAAGGCGCTCCGTCAGGCCTGGGACCAGGACGACGCAAACAAGGCCGAGCGGCTCTTGCGCAACCTGGTCCGGCGTCTGGAGCATGAGGAACCGGGCGTCTCGGGCAGCATCCTGGAGGGGCTGGAGGAGATCCTCACCGTCATCCGCCTCGGCCTACCGCACGAACTCCGGCGCTCGCTCGCCTGCACCAACATCGTCGAGAACGCGCTCGGCACGGTGCGCCAGGTCACCCGCAACGTCAAACGCTGGAGACACGCCGAGATGGCGCTCAGATGGACCGCCGCCGGCCTGCTGGAGGCCCAGAAAACCTTCCGTCGCCTCAAGGCCTATCGCCAGCTGCCCATCCTCCGAAATGCTCTCCAGGAACACTTGAGAAAGGCTCAGGCCGACAGTGCCATTGAAACCATCATGAAGGCAACATAGCATCATCAACCAGCGACGCCTGCCCCACGAATTTCAACAGAGATAGGGACATCGCCCTGGAGGACTGTGTTCATGTCAAGAAGCCAAGCTGAAACTGCCATAGCCGGATACATCGACGGGTTCTATAATCCAGTCCGTCGGCACTCGACGCTGGACTTCACAAGCCCCGTCAAATTCGAGGCAGAAGCAATGCAAACGGTGTAGAGCGCCTCCACTTTTCCTGGATGGGTCCAATCCGTTCGGCCTGCATCTTCTTCAGCTTAAACGTCAGGTCATCCGCCCTGACGCGGAACTCTTCTTTCAAGTCCTGCGCCTTTGATGAGCTTAATCCGCGCACATGTTTCTGAGCGACACTGAAATGCTGAATCTTGTCGGTGGCATAATCAGCGCCTAAGAACTCTCTCACCATTTTGGTATTGGCGCGTCGGTCATCAATCATTTTGGGCAGGCTATAAACTTCGCCGTAAAGATCAACGACGGCGAAGGGAATTTTGTCGCCACGGCACAAATAGTAGCCGTTATCTTCAAGCTCTTCGACAAGCCGATCCGGCGTATCGCGGTCTTTCCAAATCTCTGTGATGATCATCATATGATCGGCTTTGGTTTCTCCGGTCCGATCTTTGCGCTGCTTGTCCATGCGGCTTTCTTTTTTTGCCGTCTCATTGAACCGATCCGCGCCAATATCGTGCTGCATGCCCTCGGGTAGCTGGAGGTCGTGATCCTTGGCAAACTCGCGGACAATGGATCTCAGCTTTTGCCTGTCATGATCCATGTGCTTGGCTAGGTGTTTCTGTTTGTCTTCGTCCCAATAGATGCGGGACCAGGCAACATGAGCATGCTCGCGACCATTCTTCACATGAAAGACAATGGCCCTTGGCTGGTCTTCCAGACCAAGCTTCTTTTCCGTGCGGTCAATGAAATCCTCATATTGCTCACGGGTGAGCGAACCATTCACATCTTCCTGTCAACGGCGGAGCAAAATTAGTCCACCCGGGCGGAGCAAAACTAGTCCTGTGTGTACCGAAAAGTCGATTCAGCTGGGAACTGGGGAAGACTCGCATGAGGAGGCCGACTCAGCCCATTCTTTTGGGCGATGCTGAAGGTCCTACTGACGATCTATTTTGCATTTCGGAGCGCCTTTAAGTCTCAGTCCCAGCTTGAGGCGGAGATTGTCAGCCTGCGTCATCAGCTCAACATCGCCCTCAGGAAGCGTTCGTGCCGGGTCCAATTATCGAACTTTGATCGCTCCTTCTTGGTCGGGATATCTCGGGCCTTTCCGACGGTTCTTGAAAGCGTGGAAGTCGTGCGGCCGGAAACGGTCACCCGCTGGCACCGGCAAGGGGTTCGGCGTTATTGGCGCTGGAGGTCCCCCGGTCTGCGCCTCGGACGCCCCAAGATCGATAAAGAACTTCGTGATTTGATACAGCGCATGTGTAGGGAGAATCCCTTGTGGGGATCTCCAAGAATCCATGGAGAATTATTGAAGCTCGGCTTCTCGGTCGCTCAATCGACGGTCGCGAAATACATGCTCCGACGACCTCCCTTCCGGGGAGGACAAAGCTGGACGACCTTCCTTCTGAATCAGGCTGAAGGCATCGCCTCGATAGACTTATTCACAGTTCCAACTTTCTTGTTCGAAGAGCTCTACGTGTTCGTCGTCCTGAATCATGCCCGACGTAAGATTGTCCTTCTGACGGTTACGGGCGAGCCCACCGCGATGTGGCTTGCTCAACAAATCACGGAAGCCTTTCCATGGGATTCAGCGCCAAAATTCTTAATTAGAGACAACGACGTGAAGTTCGGTGGCGTCTTCAAGCGACGCGTTCGTGCGATGGGTATTCGAGACCGACCAACGAGCTTTCGATCGCCTTGGCAAAACGGCCATACTGAGCGCGTCATCGGAACTATACGTCGGGAGTGTTTGGACCACGTGATCGTGGTCAACGATACCCATTTGCGCCGAGTGCTCTCGGCCTATGTTCAGTACTACAAAGACGCCCGGACGCACCGGTCCTTGGCCAAAGATTCCCCCCACCCGCGCCCCATCGAGCGCACCGGGACCGTCACCGCACACCCAATTCTGGGCGGCCTACACCACAGGTGTGCGAGAATCTAATTTTCGGTACACACACCTATTCACGGAGTCTTGAATCCGGTAGCGGCGAGGTGCGGCCTCAAGCTTCGGTCTCAGAAATTCCCGAACATGCCGGAACGCATTTAAGCCCTGATCGAAACTAGACGCGATAATCAGCGTCTCGGCCATAGGTTCGGCAAGCGGCCCGTCGATAGAAGCGGCCCCGATCGCAGCGCATAATGTCGTCTTGCCCCCGCCGCGCGCGACTGAAAGCGCCGCGTCTCCAGGCTGTGAGAAAGCGCCCCGGATAAATCGGCGTTGCCACGGAAGCAATTTGAAAGGCTCGCCCCGGTGCCGCCCCTGCGAGATGGTCAGGCCCTCAATGTACCGCTCAAGCGCTCGCGTGTTTATTATGGCGTGCCTAGGCCGCCCGAAACGCGCGGGCTTCGGGGTGCCTAGCGGTGCCATAAAGCCTCCCAAGGGGTACCCCCGGCCACATTAGTGCGCCGTCTCGACATGCTCGGGCTCGTCGTCAGTTTCTGCGTCGATGGCGTCGACAAGGACTCTATGGGCGAGCGCGCAATGTATCAGGGTTCGCAGCGCGTCGGGCGGACAGGGATAGCCCATGTCTTCCAGGCAGTCGGCCCACCACTCGCAGACCCGCTTGGCGGCTTCGAATTCGTCCGGCGAAAGCGGAATCTCTTTGACCGAGTTTGGTTTGAAGGTTGCCATATCAATGCTTCGTGCCGAGAGGCGTTCGTCCCTCCGCTATCATGGCGTCGATCTTGCGCTTTTCTTCGCGGATCAATTCAAGCTGCATCCGGTAATCAGCAACGCAATCGAGTAGGCAAAGGACGCCATCTTGAGGAACGCGTTTACCCTCTTTTTTTCTCTCTGCTTGCCACCAAAAACAAAGCTCGTCGATCTGCTTGTACACTTCAGCGCTAAAGGCCGGTGCGTCTTTGTCAGCCATTCGTCCCTCCATGTTTTGCGATCCAAGCCCGCCGCGCGGCGACGGCCCGCGCCATTTTGGTTTCGCCTCTGGCGTACCGCTCGGCCTGTCGGCGGTTATGGCCCTCACGGCACACTTGGCAACGCAGCATCCCTGGAATCGCTAGCTCAGAGCAATCAACGCACTCATAAGCATCGTCCGGACAATCGATTCTAAATACACGGGCATCGGCTTTGACGGGTTTCCGTTTCGGCTTCGGTGTGGGTCGCAAAAGCGCCCGCCGCTTTCGAGCCCGATAATCCCGCATGTATTTTGCTTGAGCGGCCTTCTTTTCGGCTTCGTCCATGGGTTCGTCCCTCTTACGTAAACCTTACGCTCTTACGTGTAAGACTTACGCGCTTTCGTGTAAGGTGCAAGGGCATTGTCAGACTAACTGGGTCGGGTCTGTAGAATCTACAATCGAGAATTTTTTATGCTGCAAGTTGCCGCCATTCGGCCAGCGCAGCGGCTCGGGCTTGTTTGAATATGTCGCGGCAGTTGAGATGGCGTTGGTGGTTGAAATGGTTGTGGATCGAAGCATGGACGGAGGCGAATTTCTGCAGAGTTCTGACCTCCCTGAATTTGGCCATTGCGCGTTCCCGTCGCCGGAAGGGTTGATGTGAGTTTTCCGCCCGGTTGTTGAGCCAGCGCCTGGTCTCTTGGCGGCCCTCGTTGCCGATCACCTTCATCGCAGCCCGGTATGATTGTAGCCTATCCGTGACGATCGTGGCTGGCCGGCCATACCGCTTCATAGTCCGCTTCAGAAACTCAAGCGCAGCTTCGCGGTCCCGCCGTTTCGTGGCATAGACCTCAAGCACTTCGCCTTCATGGTCAACGGCACGCCATAGATAATGGGTTTCGCCGTTGATCCGGACGAACACCTCATCAAGATGCCAGCGCCACAGTGAATAGGATCCATGGCGAATACGGCGGTTCCGGATCTCGGCGGCAAACAACGGGCCAAAGCGGTTCCACCAATATCGTATCGTTTCGTAACTGACATCAATGCCCCGTTCATTGAGAAGATCCTCGACCTGCCTGAGGGAGAGCGGAAACCTCACATACAGCATCACTGCGCTGCGGATTACCTCGGGCGAGCTATTGAAATAACGGAAGGGATTGTGCATCGCCGGAGGCTAGGAGACCTTACTTCCCGGCTCAAGCCGATTTAGTCTGACAATGCCGCCCTGGTCCTTAAATGGCTCCTAGTTCCCCATCTAGGCGAACGCGGCTATGGTGTTACGAAAGATCGGACGCAACCGGCGGTTCTATAGATTTGTGCCTCTCTTTCTTTCTAATGAGCGTGACGCAATTGTCGAAGCAAAGTTGAAACCAACCAAAGCAATAGTGGGGCGAAGAGATGATAAATCGGAAGAGGTGGACGGTCGCGCGTGTTCTCGGCGCAGTACTGGTGACGTTGTCGTTTGCGCATGGCTGTACAGACGCAGATCAAATTGCCGGGGATGCCAACCAACCCACTGTTGATACCAACACGCCGCAAAGTGCGGCTCAGTCCGACTTGCTCCCCATCACTTTAAACGCGGGGAATCGCTTCCTCACCAAATTACCCCTTGTCATTGCTTGGGATCAGGGACTCTTTGAAAAGCACGGGCTGGACATGAACTTACTTATTCCCGGTCCGGATTTTGACGGTGGAAGAGAAATTCCTCCTAAGCCGGGAATGGAAGACGCTGCTCCGGAGGCCTGGTTTAGAGGCGGAACGCCCATGTTGCTCGGCGCGGCGCGTGCCCCCGATGAACCGCATTTGATAGACGTGGGCTCCACAGATTGCGCCGTGCGTGCGAGCATTATCGGGCGAATGGGCATCGACGCGGAGGTCGCGACGCTCGAAGATCTTCGCGGCAAAAATATCGGTGTCTCGAGCATGACGAATACGCTCGGTTTTCAGGCGCGTCTTCTGGCGCAGCGCATGGGCTGGGATTACCAGACAGATATCACGCTTATCGATGTCGAAAACGATGGTCTCGAAGAACTTGTGGACGGATCGGTCGATGTAATTCTCGTCAATGAGATCGCCTATTCGACCGCCAAAAGCGCGGGCTATCCAGTTTTGTTTGATACGGGTGATTGGAATGAAGACATTGGCGGCAACAGCGTCGCCGTCGATCCGGTTTGGCTGCAGGACCCGGTCAATCGGGAAAAAGCGCGCCGCCTAATGATTGTAATTGCCGAAGCGATTTCGATTTTTCACCAGCAGCCAGATCTAACGCGGCGTGTGCTTCGGGATTGGAACGGCGTTCAAGATGATACGCTGGCCCAGGACATTATCGCGCGTGGTGCGTGGCTGCCGCGCAAACCCTACGCCTGCGTCGAAGGGCTACGTAAGACCATAGAGCTCTTTCCGGAGCTTGGAACCGAACGGTTTACGGCCGAAGATTTCTACGACAACAGCATCATGGAAGAGATCGATGCCAGCGGTTTTCTTGACGATCTCTATCTCTAAGAGTCTGGCCCATAAAGAATGTTTGTTTTTCAATATCTTGCGATCCGTCTGGTTAGGAGTTGGACAATGGCGATGAAGAGCCAAGCCTGGGCTGTAGCGATTATGGCCTCGAAGTCTTTTGCCAGCCGCCTGTTGCGGTTGAGCCAGGCGGCATTGTCAGACTAACTGGGTCGGACCTGTAGAATCTACAATCGAGGACTTTTAGGCTGCAAGTTGCCGCCATTCGGCCAGGGCGGCGGCCCGGTCTTGCTTGAAAATGTCGCGACGGTTGAGATGGCGTTGGTGGCTGAAATGGTTGTGGATCGAAGCATGGACGGAGGCGAATTTCGCAGGGTCCTGATATCTCTGAACCGCGCCATTGCCCCTTCCCGCCTTCGAAAGGGCCGATGTGAGTTTTCCGCCCGGTTGTTGAGCCAGCGCCTGGTCTCTTGGCAACCCTCGTTGCCGATCACCTTCATCGCAGCCCGGTATGATTGTAGCCTATCCGTGACGATCGAAGCCGGCCGGCCATACCGCTTCATAGCCCGCCTCAGAAACCTAAGCGCGGCTTCGCGATCCCGCCGTTTCGTGGCCAAAACCTCAAGAACTTCGCCTTCATGGTCAACGGCGCGCCATAGGTAATGTGTCTCACCGTTGATGCGGACGAACACCTCATCAAGATGCCAGCGCCACAGCGAATAGGATCCATGACGAACACGGCGTTTCCGGATCTCGGCTGCAAACAACGGACCAAAGCGGTTCCACCAGTGCCGCACGGTCTCATGGCAGATGTCGATGCCGCGCTCGAGCAGAAGATCTTCGACCTGTCTCAGCGACAAGGGGTAGCGGACATACAGCATCACCGCGCTGCGGATTACCTTAGGCGAATTGTTGAAATAACGAAAGGGATTCTGCATCGCCGGAGGCTACGAGACCTTACTTCCCGGCTCAAGCCAATTTACTCTGACAATGCCGGATCAAGGAATTGAGGATCAAAGAAGTCGTTACGGTTTCAGTGCGTTAGAGAAGGCGGAGGTGTGGGATCGCTGGGCTCGGGGTGAATCGCTGAAGTCGATCGGGCGGGTTTTTGGCAAGTCCTCCTCGTCGATTCGTGGCCAGCTGTCGCCCTCTGGTGGGATCCGACCAGCACCCCGGCGGCGTTCAAAGCTGGCTTTGACATTGTCGGAGCGCGAGGAGATCTCCAGAGGTCTCGCGGCGGAACAATCTGCACGCTCTTTGGCAAGGTTGCTGGGCCGTGCGCCCTCGACGGTGAGCCGAGAGATTCGCCGCAATGGGGGCTATGATCGCTACCGCGCGGCATTGTCCGACGAAGCGGCCTTTATACGTGCGCGCCGGCCGAAGCGATGTAAATTGGCGGGCAATGCGCAGTTACGACAGACAGTAGCGCGCAAGCTTAAACAGGATTGGTCGCCCCAGCAGATCGCCGGTTGGATGAAGCAGATGCATCCCGAAGACGAGAGCAAACGCGTGTCGCACGAGACGATCTATCGAAGCTTATTTATTCAATCCCGTGGGGCATTTAGGAAGGAACTGACCGGGTATCTTCGCTCCAAACGGACAATGCGGCGCTCTAAGCGTGCGAGCTCGCATGGCGATGGCCGTGGGCAGATCACGGATATCGTTTCGATCAGCGAGCGCCCTGCAAGCGTGGAAGATCGTGCGGTGCCCGGTCATTGGGAAGGCGATCTTCTGGCCGGCTCGAAGAACACGCATATCGCAACCTTGGTCGAGCGTCATACCCGCTATGTGGTGCTGGCGAAGATCCCCTCTAAGGACACCGAGACAGTCGTAAATGCACTGATCAAACAGGCGAAGAAGCTTCCCACCGAACTCTACAAATCTCTGACCTGGGACCGGGGCAAGGAGCTTGCCGATCACAAGCGCTTTAGCTTGGCGACCAATATCAATGTCTATTTCTGCGATCCGCAAAGCCCTTGGCAGCGTGGCTCCAATGAGAACACCAATGGCCTCCTACGACAGTACTTTCCCAAAGGGGCGGACCTATCCGTGCATTCGCAGGCGCACCTAAATAAGATCGCCCGCAGGCTCAACGAAAGGCCACGTCAGACCTTGGGGTTCCAGACCCCGGCAGAGAAATTCAATGAATGTGTTGCATCGATCACCTGAGGCCGCACACCGTTCTATGGCGGCCCTACGGATCCGGCAGAGGTTCCCAATATCAGGGCCGCCGTGCTGATTCACCATGGTGCGCTCGACATGCGTCTGTCAGAGGGCTACCCCGCGCAAGAAGCGGCGCTGCGGGACAACAACGTCACCTATGAGGGGCACATTTATCCGGATTCAGTGCATGGGTTCTTCAATGACGCGACGCCCGAACGTTACAACAGGGTAACGGCCGAGCAAGCGTGGACGCGTACGATTGAATGGTTCAATCAATATGTGCGCGGAGCCGCCTGAGGTAGGGGCTCCCCCAGGACCGAATTCGTTTCGTAAGGACCGAAATCGAGCCTAGCCGGCGGCATTGTCAGACTAAAATCGTATGTTAGAATTTTCCTGTTGTTGAGCCAGCTTCGTCGCCCGTGGCATTGTCAGAGCAAATCGCCTTTAGTGGGGACGTAAGGTCTCGTAGCCTCAGGCGGTGCACAACCCTTTCCGTTATTTCAACAGTTCGCCTGAGGTAATCCGCCTCGCGGTGATGATGTATGTCCGCTACCCCTTGTCGCTGAGACACGTCGCCTAGAGGTCCTCAATTGAAGGTTCTGCCGGTCCAGCCCATTTAGTCTGACAATGCCGTCGGTGCCACGGTCAACCGCGGAGCGCTCTAGTCTCACCGCTTGCGTGAGAACAACCGCTGTTTGACTCGGACCGCGAACTCTTTTGGCTTCTCTCGCGGGTCGGTTTCCGACGCGATCTGCGCCAAGTCTGATTTGGCGGCGTCGATGCGCGGCTTGGCCTGCTTCCAGGCGTCGCGCACCCGCGGCTTGACCTCGGTCTCGATCAGTTCCGCCGCTTTCTCCTTCACACGCGGATCAGTGGCCAAGCGCTGTGCGGCACGAAACAGTAGGCGGTGAATGAGGGCCACGGCCCCTACTCCCGATCCGCCCGCTCACAGCCGATAAAATCGATGTGCAAGCGATCGATATCGTCTGCGGCCAGCGCTGTGGTGGCCAGAAACCGCAACCTTTCC
Organism: Micropepsaceae bacterium; assembly: GCA_965247505.1. GTDB lineage: Bacteria > Pseudomonadota > Alphaproteobacteria > Micropepsales > Micropepsaceae > CAIYRG01. The sequence goes on from OZ252020.1 coordinate 219,216, forward strand.
CACTGGGCGGAATTAAGCTCGTCCCCATACTGTAGTCTGCGGACCATGCGCCCGGCGCGATCGATAAGGCTGGAGGCAGCTGCCGTATCTGACGCGGCCATGTCGGAGCGCGGCTCGACCGTGTTTACTTCAATGGCACTTTCGCGGGTCATTGGTACGACTTTGTCACGTTAACCGGATTCACTCCAAATCTCGGTAAATTGTCGATGGCTGCTCTACGCAATGTCAATGGCGTTGTCACGTTATTGAACGGTAGTAACGAGAATTTAGCACGGAGGTCCTACTCAAACGGCAGCGGTGGCGGTTTGCCACAGGCCCATTGCGTGGTTGCGAAACCGGCACAATGTTTTTCGGGAAATCAGATGACGTTGGACGTTGAAGGTGTTGTAGACGGTGGCGTGGGTAGAGAGAAATTGCTGCGCTGATCGAGCCGATTTGAAACGTTGCATTCGTCGTTCACGTTGCCGGACCGGCAAGTGAGAATTCTCCGCCCGGTTGTTCTTCCTGCCACCAAAATCATGGTGCTTTGTAAGGCCTAAATCCTTCAGAGCAGCACCATAAGATGGCAGTTTGTCTGTGACGAAGGCATCAGGGACAAACCTTTGCTTTTTCAACAGTTTACGCATCAACTTAAGCGCTGCATTCTTGTTTCTGCGTGACTGAACAAGGATATCCAGCACTTCGCCTTCGCTATCGACAGCACGCCATAGATACATGCGCTTTCCGGCGATAGACACGAACACCTCATCAAGGTGCCACCGCGCGTTTGGTCGAGGACGCGTTGTCCGCAATTATTATTCATTAACTATCTGATAAATATTATATTTTATTATACTATGCGTTATTGATCCCACATGTCTTACCACGTAACAACTGAGAACAAGCAACACGTTGTAAGCATTCTTGAGACATTGCCAGACTAACTGCATTGGACCTGTAGAAACTACAATTGAGGACTGTCAGCCGCAAGTTGACGCCACTAGACCAGGGCGGCTGCTCGGCCCTGTTCGAAAATATCATGGCGGGTGAGCTGCTTTTGAAGGCGTTGCAGGCCGCGATCGTTTGCGGCCTTGATGGGTTCATGGACAAGCGCGGCCACGGTGGTGAAGCGGAACCTCATGATGGGCGTATGCGGCTGACACCGAGTAGTCGGTGCTACGGTAGGAACGGCGCGGCAAGCAGCGGCGTCTAAGTTGGGCGGCCTCGATCAGGAAAAGCTTCGTGGTCGACTCCCTGGTGGACGAGCGGGGTAACAGGATGCACTGGGTCGGATGACTGCCGGCCACACGTCGCTGAATGACGCTGGGAACGAGGCGGGCACGTACGGGCCGGCGCGGCACTTGTCGACCGGCGTATTTGACTGCGCGGCCCACAGTCAGGCCCGGCGCCTGCCACTAGAGAACTTTTCGCCACGCCCACAATTAATACGGCCTGAACCCCTATAGGCTCCACGAGACGGCCTCATGCATGCCGCTCCAAAGGAATGGGGTGCCAGGACGGAGTTCGAAAGACGTCCCTTCACCGGTTTCCCCGTTTGCCGGTGGGTCGCCGCAGAGACGCCAGAAAATCTCGGTTTGCAGCGGATCCGTGTCCTGAAACTCACCGACAAGAACGTGGGTAAATCGTGCCGCAAGTGCCCGGCGCACGTCATCGTGGTCGCGCAACAAATCGCGCGCAGCGAAAATTAGGTCGTCGAAATCAAGAAGTGCGGCAGACCGCTTGTGCTCGCGAAAGCGCTCCACAACCGGCCGCACGAGCTGGATCAGATCGGCGAGGACGCATGACGCGGCAGCTTGAAGCAACGCAGTCCAAGTCTCGCAGCACCGGTCGTAGTGAGCGTTGGCCTTGGCGTTGAGCTGATCGCCATCAGCCTTCGCCAAGCCTTTCCGCTTGGCCGCCTCGCCCCACTTTCCTTTTTTTTGATATTTCCGAAAGCTTCCAGAAGTCGTGCACAGGCCAGAGTGAGGAGTTGTGAGCAACAGCTTGACAAAGTCGGCGGGCGTTTCAGCAGTCACGGGGAACTCTATCGCCCCGGCCAATTCTCCGAATTGGCCGGCGATGACAGCGGTTTCCGCCTCGTTGACATTTGAGTCAGCTACGAATGGCTTGAATTCTTCCGCAGCCTTCTGGAAGGCTATTGCGAGCGGCGCCAATTCTTCCGGAGCATCGTGGTTGATGACGCGATAACGGCGGAGATGGTTGAGAATGCTGCGGATCAGCCCCACAGTTCCGCCGGGATCTTGTAGAACCAATTCTGCGAGCAGCCCGCTGGCTTCGCCAGACAACTCCTCACGCAGCCAGGCATCTACGATCTCCAAGAAACCGAGGTCCGCCTGGTCGCGGTCCAGTACAGTTGCGCCGTCATGCTCGACCTCTACTCCCGGCGCGTCATCGGCTGGGCCGTGGGCGCTCGCATGACCAGCGACCTGCCGCTCAGGGCGCTTAACCGTGCTATCGGGCTGCGCCAACCTGGCGCCGGTGTGATCCACCATAGCGATCGGGGAAGCCAGTACTGCTCAGACGCATACCAGGCGCGCCTCGGTGAACTCGGTTTCCTCGCCTCAATGAGGGGTAAGGGAAATTGCTATGATAACGCCGTCGTCGAGACCTTCTTCAAAACCATCAAGTCAGAACTGATCTGGAGGACTGTGTTCATGTCAAGAAGCCAAGCTGAAACTGCCATAGCCGGATACATCGACGGGTTCTATAATCCAGTCCGTCGGCACTCGACGCTGGACTTCACAAGCCACGTCAAATTCGAGGCAGAAGCAATGCAAACGGTGTAGGGCGCCTCCACTTTTCCTGGATGGGTCCAAACCATCGGCGAGGGATGGAAGCGATTTCGTTTCGTCTAAGTATAGGCGTGATGTCTCCTTCAACTTCGTTGGTTTCGCAGGCTTCTTGCCCGGCTTATCCTTCGACTCCCATCCCTTGACAGCAGCCTTCCACTCCCGGAGTTGCTTCTCGTAACGTGCCGCCTGCTCCCGCTTGATGCGGGCGCGCAATTGCTCGGGCGTCTCAAGCTTGTATTTGTTCTCTTCGCGCCATTGCGCCGTGAGCTTGCCTTCGAAGGCGTACTTGAGCACAGCCTGGCGGTAGACGTTGAGCTGCGCGCGCGCTGTCTTCAGGCTTTCGATGCCCTTGTCCAGTTCGGAAAACAGTTCTTCGATCTTAGCGACGATGCGTCGCTGTTCTCGCGCTGGTGGCACCGGAACGGATTGGTCTGCCAGATACGGAGCCGGGACTCGGCGCTGACCAACTGCGCCGGTCATATTGTGCTGAGCATCTCTGCGAAACTGCTCCGACGAAACAAAATAGTAGATGTATTGAGCACTGATCTCGCGATTGGGTCTCAACACATGGAACTCGGTTGAGCCAAATCCAAGGCTGTGCTTCAGAGACGTAACTATCGCCATCTTGCCGTTTTCCATACACGGCGTGATTTTTGCAAAAAGCACGTCGCCTTCTCGAAAATGCTTGTAACCTTTCTTCACGTCTTGAAGGCTTCGGGTCCGACTAACATCAATGGTGCCTGTACCCGCTCCTACGGCAGGCATTGGGACGAATGACACTGTTGAATTGTCATTACCGGCAGACTTATCCAGTTTTGGGTTCACTTCCGTGACCATACAGAGGCTTGCCACCTGCCAACCGTCGGGCATATCTGGCATAGGTCCATCGGTCACGCCACCAATGCCTCATTCAATTCATCAATGACGCTATCCATCCGGTCACTGAAGAGCTTGTACATTTGGCCCATGCCACCCTTGCCGTCGAAGGGAGACATCTCGAGGTCGTTACGATCCAAATGAAACGAGCTGATAATGTGGTCCCGGATCATGCGGAGCCAGTCCATCTGCGCTTCATTGAATTTCTCTCCGCCGCCGCTGTGGCGCGTCCTGATCCAATTCTGGAAGTTGCGGCGCACGGTTTCCGAATAGGGCGAGACCTTCGCATCAATGCCGCAGACCCGGCGGATCAGCGCCACGAGCGCTGTCAGTTCGCTTACCGGTTCGGAACCCTTGTATGGACTTGTCCCGGTTTGATTCCGGATCCGCTACTCATTTAAGCGGCCTTTTGTTCGAAGGCCAAGGGGCTTTTACCTCCCAAAGCTGAATGGCGTCTGCGCAGATTGTAGAAGCCGTTGATGTACTGAAAGAGCGCGCCCTCAACCCCTCTTCTGGTGTACCAGGTTTGGCGCCAGATCAGTTCAGCCTTTAGCGTTTTGAAGAAGGTCTCGACCACCGCATTGTCGTAGCAGTCGCCTTTGCCGCTCATTGAGACTTTGAAGCCGTGTTGACGCAATCGCTTCTGATAGTCGTGCGAACAATACTGGCTGCCCCGATCCGTATGATGAGTGCATCCTGGTGGCGGCTTGCGAAGGGCCACCGCCATATCCAAAGCTCTAATTGCCAGATCACGCTTGAGCCGGTTGCTGACAGCCCAGCCGATGACACGACGCGAATGAAGGTCCAGCATCACGGCGAGATATAACCACCCCTCGCGCGTCCAGATGTAGCTGATATCACCTGCCCATTTCTGGTTTGGCAGGGTGGCTGTGAAGTCACGGTTCAGCAGGTTCGGTGCAATGTTGAAACGATGATTGCTGTCTGTTGTCGCCTTGTATTTACGGGTTCTGACAACGGATATACCGTTTTCACGCATCAAACGCCCAACACGACGATGACCGACGTTCAAGCCCAGCTCTTTCAATTCCTCCGTCATACGCGGACGTCCGTAACTGCCAAGACTCAAACGGTGTTGCTCTCTGATATGGGCCAACAGAACCAGATCGTTACGCTGACGCTGGCTGATTGGACGGCTGCGCCAGGCCCGATAACCACGCGACGTGACATCCATTATCTGGCAAAGTCGTTCGACAGGGACCTGGTGGCGGTGTTCGTCAACGAAGGCAAATCTCATTTGCTTTGCTCCGCGAAGAACACTGTTGCCCTTTTTAACAGATCCCTCTCCTCCTTGAGGAGGCGAACTTCTCTGCGCAGGCGCTCATTCTCCTTCGCCAGATCCTCTTGTGGGGCCGACGACAGCTCATCTTGCTTCATCGACTGAACCCAATTGCTCAATGTCGAAAAGCCAATGCCTAAATCTGATGCAATCTGTTTGCGGGTAAGTCCGCTCGTCTGCGCAATGCGAACCGCCTCACGCCTGAATTCTTCGCTGTGTCTGTGTCCCATGATGATTCTCCTTGTTGGTAAAATATCCAATCAAGGACCCGGAACAAATGTGAGACATGTCCAGTATCCGGCTATGGCAGTTTCAGCTTGGCTTCTTGACATGAACACAGTCCTCCAGATCAGTTCTGACTTGATGGTTTTGAAGAAGGTCTCGACGACGGCGTTATCATAGCAATTTCCCTTACCGCTCATTGAGGCGAGGAAACCGAGTTCACCGAGGCGCGCCTGGTATGCGTCTGAGCAGTACTGGCTTCCCCGATCGCTATGGTGGATCACACCGGCGCCAGGTTGGCGCAGCCCGATAGCACGGTTAAGCGCCCTGAGCGGCAGGTCGCTGGTCATGCGAGCGCCCACGGCCCAGCCGATGACGCGCCGGGAGTAGAGGTCGAGCATGACGGCCAGGTACAGCCAGCCCTGTGCCGTCCAGATATAGCTGATGTCGGCAGCCCATTTCTCGTTGGGTGCCTCGGCGGAGAAGTTCTGGTCGAGAAGGTTCGATGCGACGGCCTTGTTGTGCTGGCTGTCCGTCGTCTTTTTGAACTTCTGTTTCCGTTTTGGAGACAACCCATTTCCCCGCATCAGCCGAGCCACCCTATGGCGTCCAACCTCGATCCCATTCTCGGCAAGCTCGTGATGGACCCGCTCTGCACCGTAGCTCTCGCGGCTGCGCCGAAAGGCTGCCCGGACATGGGCGAGTAGAACCATGTCATCGAGCTGTCGCTGGCTTGGGCCGCGATTGCACCAAGCGTAGAAGCCTGAGACGCTGACCTGCAGCAGTCTGCACAGGCGGAATATCGGCATCGCCAACCCGGCCCTCTCCGCGTCGATGAACCGGAACCTCATCGACTTTCCCTGGCGAAGAAGGCCAGCGCTTTTTTTAGGAGATCACGTTCCTGACGGGCCAGATCACGCTCTCGGCGTAGGCGGGTAGTCTCCTTCGCTGCATCCTCATGCGGACCGGAAAGCAAATCCTCCTCACGCAATTCTGCGACCCAGCGGCCGAGCGCGCTGACGCTGATCCCAAGATCTCCTGCTATCTGCCGCTGCCTGCGCCCGCTCGTCTGTAAAAGACGGACGGCTTCTTCCTTGAAGGCCCGATCAAACCGCCGGCCCTTGTTCCCATTCTGCTTCGACATTTGCACCTCCTGCGATCAAAATCCTATCGCAGGACGTCTCCACTTTCGTCAGCAGGGTCCAGTTTCAGCTTGGCTTCTTGACATGAACACAGTCCTCCAGATCAGTTCTGACTTGATGGTTTTGAAGAAGGTCTCGACGACGGCGTTATCATAGCAATTTCCCTTACCGCTCATTGAGGCGAGGAAACCGAGTTCACCGAGGCGCGCCTGGTATGCGTCTGAGCAGTACTGGCTTCCCCGATCGCTATGGTGGATCACACCGGCGCCAGGTTGGCACAGCCCGATAGCACGGTTAAGCGCCCTGAGCGGCAGGTCGCTGGTCATGCGAGCGCCCACGGCCCAGCCGATGACGCGCCGGGAGTAGAGGTCGAGCATGACGGCCAGGTACAGCCAGCCCTGTGCCGTCCAGATATAGCTGATGTCGGCAGCCCATTTCTCGTTGGGTGCCTCGGCGGAGAAGTTCTGGTCGAGAAGGTTCGATGCGACGGCCTTGTTGTGCTGGCTGTCCGTCGTCTTTTTGAACTTCTGTTTCCGTTTTGGAGACAACCCATTTCCCCGCATCAGCCGAGCCACCCTATGGCGTCCAACCTCGATCCCATTCTCGGCAAGCTCGTGATGGACCCGCTCTGCACCCTAGCTCTCGCGGCTGCGCCGAAAGGCTGCCCGGACATGGGCGAGTAGAACCATGTCATCGAGCTGTCGCTGGCTTGGGCCGCGATTGCGCCAAGCGTAGAAGCCTGAGACGCTGACCTGCAGCAGTCTGCACAGGCGGAATATCGGCATCGCCAACCCGGCCCTCTCCGCGTCGATGAACCGGAACCTCATCGACTTTCCCTGGCGAAGAAGGCTAGCGCTTTTTTTAGGAGATCACGTTCCTGACGGGCCAGATCACGCTCTCGGCGTAGACGGGTAATCTCCTTCGCTGCATCCTCATGCGGACCGGAAAGCAAATCCTCCTCACGCAATTCTGCGACCCAGCGGCCGAGCGCGCTGACGCTGATCCCAAGATCTCCTGCTATCTGCCGCTGCCTGCGCCCGCTCGTCTGTAAAAGACGGACGGCTTCTTCCTTGAAGGCCCGATCAAACCGCCGGCCCTTGTTCCCATTCTGCTTCGACATTTGCACCTCCTGCGATCAAAATCCTATCGCAGGACGTCTCCACTTTCGTCAGCAGGGTCCAGTACATCCTCCCGCCTTCCATCTCAAAAAAGATCGAAGGCTACAGGTGGCAGAGTTTTACTCCGCCCGCGGCTGTGAAATCCCGCCGCTTCCGTGGACTAATTTGTCACCGCCGTTCTCATATCGATGTTTCCTGTCCGCCAAGACTGAACTGCCTGGTTGGCGATGGTGACGTTCCAAAGGTCGGATTGCGAGCCACCGATCGCCTTCAGACGACCTTTCCTTTTTTTGGTGCGTTGGCGACAACAGTCGTCGCTTCCTTTCCCTTAAGGGGCTTTTTCCTTGTCATCTACTGGTACTCCTTTCCTTGATTCCTGATGCATCGACCACCGTGACGGCCTGCCCTTTCCGGTCTTCGTGCCACCGCTCCCCGCAACGTGCAGCCAGGCATGGCAGATGGTTTTGGTTCTGAATGTTATGCGGCGGGATGTTGAGCCACCGGCCGCCGCGACAGCACATCGTCATGGTCGCGTCCTCCCACCGGGGAGTGTTCCCGGTTCAAGTCCATATAGGCGCTCAGCCATCCGTTCGGTAACGGCCGGCGACATTTCGCCGTCGTATTTGAGAATCGTGATCTGTTCGTCGCCGTCGGCGAATAACTCCTGTAACGAGCCATTATGGCCGTTAACACCGTTCCTCTCCCTGGGCACCGGGTTGCTATCCGCCACAACGCCACAATCCTTGCCGAAAGCGGGATTCTGCGTTCCCGTATCCGCCACACCGCGAGGGCCTGTGGCGGATGGAAAGTCCCGAAGACGCTTGTTGGAACTGGGTTGTGGCGTTGTGGCGGATAAGGAACCCTCTCCTTCGGGTAGATAGAGTTGCCACGCGGATTCCAGCGCTTCCCGCTTATAGCCCTTGGGCGTCGAACCACCGGGTAGCCGGATCGTACCGGGCGTAATCCCGAAGGGCTTGAGCAGAGTCGCCAAGCCACGCGGCGTCAGCGGTTTGTCCCGCCATTCGGACCACGGGCGATCCTCCATCGCGCACAGGGCGGGAATGATTGCGTTGCCGTGCGCTTCACCGTACTTGCCGGTCGGCATGGAAGGCGGGTCGCCGGCGTCGCGGAAAACCTTCCGCAGGTCGGCCAATAATTGCTCCCGCGCTCCGGTCTCATTATCGGTGTTTGCCTGGACGGACTCGCAGGCGCATCGCGCCCGCTCCGGCCACCCGCCACCGGCAACATCCGCAATTGCGAACAGCGCCTCCCAGGCATCGCGGGCCCGGTCGTTAAGGCCGGGCGGGAACGTCACCTCGCTCCTTCTTGCAAGAATTCGGTCACCGTTGTCGTCCATCCATCGGACGAGCTTTCGTTTTGTCGACTTGATTGTAGCCAAGTCGCGGTCGCGCCACCGTAAGAGTGCGCCACCGTAAGAGTGCGTCACCGCTATGTCCGCGCCGCCTAAGCCGGATCACAAGCGATCTATCGCACACCGTATCCGGCAGGTCGCTTATGCTGGCAAACGCTTTAGGGCAAAAGGTTGCGAATTCGCGCGGTTCGTAATCTTCGCCGACCGTACGCAGCACTCGTGCCTGAGCGCGCCGTTGGGAACCGTTGATGACACCTCGAAGCTCAGGAGCGTTTTTCAGCTGGGTATCCATCTCATCGAGCATCAGCGTCGGACGGTTAAGTTCATTGACGCGAAACATTACCGCCGTCGTGATGCTTCCGCTCACTGGCAAGGGTCGCCAGACTAGTTCTCCGGTAACCTCCATCAACGTAGACTTGCCGCAGCGCTTAGTGGCGCTTGTCACAATCATGAAAGTGGAAATTTCAAGCCAGTCATGGATGTAGGTGTGAACGACCCACAGCGCCACGGCATCGGCCAGCCTGGTGGTCATCGAGACATGGACGCTGATCGTCTCGGCGATCTTGTCCAACAGCATGCCCCCGTCCACCGGATTGTCCCACGGCTCAGGATCGTTCCATTTGACCGGACGGCCCCGTAAGTTGTCGCCGCTGGCGTTCCGTTCTGCGCAGGTAACTGCCGCGTCGAGTTCAACGACCAGAACGGCGGATTCTTTCAGGTGTCTGCGTAACCGCTGCCAATCGGCGGGCAGATCGCGTTTCAGATTCACGATTTTTCGAATCATGTCGGGCTCGAACGGCGCTCCCGGATCAGTTGTGCTTCGTTCGACAAGCGCGTCTTCCAGTCCTTCGCCGTATCGTACGCGCCGGTCTCGGGCGACCAGTCGCGGGCGGGGCTTTCTACCCAATCCCGCGCGTGGTCGGCACCGAATTCCGCCAGCACGTCCGCAATGTCGCGGCCCTTTCGACCGTCGCTGCCCTCGGCGTCGGACGGCAACGTAACCAGCACTGTGCAATCAAGTTCCGCTAGCTGTCCTGCGATAGCGGTCATGGCTCTGCGTCCCGGTTCGTCGGCGTCGGCGACCAGAAGCACTTCGCGGCCAGCCAGCGGGCTCCAGTCGGTCTTGTCCCATGCGCTCGACCCGCCCGCCCATGTTGTGGTGACATGATCGCGAAATACGGTCGCCGCTGCGTCGGCGCATTTCTCGCCTTCCACGATCAAGACTAGTTTGTTGGCCTGGGATAGGAGCTCGGCTAACTTGTAGGGTGGCCGCTGCTTCGGCATGGCCCGGCATTCCCACCGGCGTCCATTCCATGTCACCGGGCGTATCTCCTTGCCACCGTCCGGCTTGTCCCACCGCGCAACCAGAAAGGCACGGCTTCCATTCGGCGTCCGGTAGGTCCAAACATTGGTCGGATCCCCATCGGCGTCTGTCGGCCGCAACTTCGACCAGTTGGGTTCCGGCACGTCGTTGGGAACGGGAATGGCAAGCAGGCATTCGTCAGCGTCGGATCGGCCCGCTTCAGTCGCAGACGTGCGCGCGCTGTCGCTCAACGGCGTGAACATTCTCCCGTCGGCTGTCATTTCCCGACTCCAAGCATTGCCGCTAGCGAACGCGCGGCTTCGCCCTGGGACGCACCGAGTAGATACGCAGCCAGCGATACCGGATCGCCGCCACGCGCGTCGTCAGTCGCGAAGTCGGCCCATTTTCCGGTTTGCAGGTTGATGCGGAACGATCCCGGCGAGCGGTCGTTACGGCGCGGGTTGAGCGCCACCCATTCACGGCCTTCACGTCGTCCGTCCGGCAACCAGCGGGCCGCCAGGGCGGACAAGTTTTCGAGCGCGACGGCGTTGACCGTCGCAAAGTCGATGCTTCTCCCGCCTGCCGCAAAGCCACCGGCGTTGCCGCCTTGATTGCGAGTTCCACTGTGCGCGTTCCGGCCATACCAGGAAGAGCGCTTTCTCTTGCGGGCCACCGGATCAGCTTCCAGTGCCGATGCCGGCTTCGGCCTTGCGAGCTTCGATCCATTCGTCGATCGCAGATTTCGGCCAAGCGACGGCGCGCCTGCCGATCTTGATCGGGCGGGGGAAATCGCTCCGCAACATTGCCGCATAAATCCAGGCTCGAGAGAACCCGGTCAGGGCTTCAACGTCCGGGCGGCGGAGTAGAGAGTCGGTCATGAGGGCCTCCATATTTCTCTGGAAAGCCACTACATGCCGAAATTCTCATTCCCTTGCATGTGCCAAATAAGCGGCTACTTATTGTCAGACGGCGACTTTAGATTGCGATAAGCCATCCATGCTCTTTGAACGGTTCGGTAACTCGTCGATCGCTCTTTGATAGTCATAACTTCGTTAGTCACAACTTCTTTAGTCAGAACTTCGGCCACCGCGTCGCAGATCGAATAAGCGAAGCCCTTGTCCTTCGTCGCATCATTACGCGTCGCATAAAGGTTGGGGAAATGCTTTCTGACCTTGATTGTCGGCACTATTGCGTCAATACCCGCTGGCTTGAGCGGCTGTTCCTTGGTCAGTTCTACCAAGTCATCCTCGGTCAACCCCTTGTCTCCATTCTTTTTCCCCATGGGCGGACCCTCATGTTGTTCAGGATCTTGATGACATACTTATTGGAAAACTCCTTGAGCGGTTTTGCAACGGCCTCTCTGATCGCCTCCATATAATCGCCTTGAAACTGCTCTCGCTCCCGCTGCAACCGCTCTTGCTTTCTCTCGCTTTTCTCCCAACGATTGAGAGTGTCGTTCCCAATCACCAATGCCTCAACCACCATTCCGATCAAATGATTTTGAGTCGGCTGCAGTCGCAAGCGTTTCGCCTCGCTATTGCTCTCCGGCTCCCACACTCGCAACTGTTCCGGCATGTCCGAGCCCGTCTTGACGATCCAGCGCCTGAGAACTTCCAGCTGCGTTGTCACGTTATTGAACGGTAGTAACGAGAATTTAGCACGGAGGTCCTACTCAAACGGCAGCGGTGGCGGTTTGCCACAGGCCCATTGCGTGGTTGCGAAACCGGCGCAATGTTTTTCGGGAAATCAGATGACGTTGGACGTTGAAGGTGTTGTAGACGGTGGCGTGGGTAGAGAGAAATTGCTGCGCTGATCGAGCCGATTTGAAACGTTGCATTCGTCGTTCACGTTGCCGGACCGGCAAGTGAGAATTCTCTGCCCGGTTGTTCTTCCTGCCACCAAAATCATGGTGCTTTGTAAGGCCTAAATCCTTCAGAGCAGCACCATAAGATGGCAGTTTGTCTGTGACGAAGGCATCAGGGACAAACCTTTGCTTTTTCAACAGTTTACGCATCAACTTAAGCGCTGCATTCTTGTTTCTGCGTGACTGAACAAGGATATCCAGCACTTCGCCTTCGCTATCGACAGCACGCCATAGATACATCCGCTTTCCGGCGATGGACACGAACACCTCATCGAGGTGCCACCGGGCGTCTGGTCGAGGGCGCGTTGTCCTCAGTCTCCGGGCGTAGGCCTGTCCAAACTTCAATGCCCAGCGCCGCACCGTTTCGTAAGAAACATCTATACCACGTTCGACAAGCAGATCTTCGACGTCTCGGTAGCTGAGGGGAAACCGGTAATACAGCCAGACGGCGTGCTGAATGATCACCGGTGGAAATCGGTATCGGGCATAGGAGATTTTCTGCATCTAGCGACATTAAAGCGCCATCAGCAGCAGGTCACCCTGTTAATGTGACAGCACCCTTTCAATAGTACAACCGCTTTGTCCAAGCTGGCCCGGCGAACCGGCTTCGAAGGACCAGACAACTTCGTGTCCGCTTTCGTCCGGCGTCTTAATGTGAAGCCAAACATGCGGGTTGATCCACTCGAAATCGTCTACTTCGCCACGCACCTTGACTGTCGTGCTGTTGTCGAACATGGCGAATGAATGGCGGGCCGAAGCGGCGCCCCCTAGGGAAAGGGCTGCCACCGCAACGCATGCCAATAGTTTTGATCTGTTACTCATGACCTCCTCCGCGCCCCAAGCAAATGCTTGAAGCGTCTTTTCGAAAAGATCATGCATGCCGCGCCTGGCATTTGCCTGACGCCAAGCTGACAATTAGCTGAATGCGGGAAAGGCCTTATTCCTTGGTCATGCCCTTAATAAATTTCATCATCTCCATCGGGAATGGAAAAACGACCGTCGAATTATTTTGAGCGCCGATAACGCCCAAAGTCGACAAATATCTGAGCTGCATCGCCTCCGGGCTACTTGAGAGAATCTCTCCCGCCTCCACCAGTTTCTGTGCTGCCTGGAACTCGCCATCGGCGTTGATCACCTTCGCACGCCGCTCACGTTCCGCCTCGGCTTGGCGAGCGATCGTGCGGATCATGCTTTCGTCGAGATCGACATGTTTGATCTCGACATTGGCAACTTTTATTCCCCAGGCATCCGTCTGCTCGTCGAGTATGACTTGAATGTCACCGTTGAGCTTTTCGCGTTCCGACAGCATTTCGTCGAGTTCGTGCTTGCCAAGGACGGAACGCAACGTCGTTTGCGCTAGTTGGCTGGTCGCTTGCTCGTAATTCTCCACCTGGATGATGGCGTTGGCTGGGTCGACCACGCGAAAATAGATTACCGCATTTACTTTCACCGAAACATTGTCGTTCGAGATTACGTCTTGAGTGGGTACATCGAGCACCAATGTACGCTGATCCACACGCACCATTTGCTGAATAAAGGGGACGAGAATGATCAATCCCGGCCCCTTTACGCCCGTGAAACGGCCAAGCGTGAACACAATGCCTCGTTCATATTCGCGGAGGATTTTGACCGCCGCGTACAAGAACACGAGGACAAGAACTACAACCGTTGCGATTCCATACATCTATTTATTCTCCTCTAGGCCGTCTGTGTATCGGACGGCTCGATCTCCAATGTGAGGCCATCCATTTTTTTGACCCGTATAGATTGCCCAGGCGCCAGCGGGTGCTCGGCGATCGCGTTCCAGCGCTCGCTATGAACCAAAACGCGACCCGAATTGCCATTCCAATCGAGCACTTTGCCGTCGAGCCCCACCATCTCTTCTTGACCGGTTACCACTTTGCGACGGAACGATGAGGCGGCGAGATAAGCAACAAGCAAGCTGAACGCGCCGGTGATAAATGCGATGCCAACGATTACGGACCAAGAAATTTGGAATTGCTGCGACTCCGTATCGATAAAGAAGATTGCACCCAAAGTGACGGCTATCGTCCCGCCTATTCCCAATATGCCGACCGAGGGCGTGAACATTTCTCCTATAATCAGCGCAATACCCAGCAAGATGAGTGCAAGCCCGGCAAAATTGAGCGGCAGGGCGGCCAGCGCATAAAGCGCAACGAGCAGACAAATCGCTCCAATGGTTCCGGGATAGAGCGAGCCGGGATGAAAAAACTCGAACATGAGACCGTAAAACCCGATCATCATGAGTATCATGGCAACGTTCGGGTTGGTGATGACTGCAAGTGCATTGTTGCGCCAGTCAGGTGCGATTACTTCCAGCGTGAGACCCTGCGTTTCAAGTGCTATTTCATCTTCGCCGACGGTTACGGTGCGGCCGTCTATTTGTGCTAAGAGATCTTGGATGCTGGTCGCGAGCACATCCACCACATTTTCTGCAAGCGCTTCGCTGGCCGGCAAACTCGCAGCTTCGCGGACTGCGCTCTCCGCCCAATCGGCGTTGCGTCCGCGCATCTCGGCGAGCGAGCGAATATAGGCAATGGCGTCATTGATGACTTTTGCCTCCATGGCGGTTTCTGGCGAGGCGCCATTTGCAGGCGCTTCCTCTACATTTTCATCGCCTTCCACATCGCTCGGCGCATCGTCAGCCGCTTGGTTCGGCTGATCCGCCTCTTCGCCTTGATCTTGTGCCCCAGGCATAAAGGGGAGACCGCCGCCGCCAAGCGAGACAGGAGTTGCCGCACCGAGATTTGTGCCTGGCGCCATTGCTGCAATGTGGCTTGCATAAAGAATATAGGTCCCTGCACTGGCGGCGCGCGCGCCGCTGGGACCGACATAGCTTGCGACAGGAATTTCGGATGCGATGATGAGCTGAATAATTTCGCGCATGGAGGTATCGAGTCCGCCCGGCGTGTCCATGCGCAGGACCACGATCGTCGCGCCGCGCGCCGAAGCCTCTTCCAATCCACTTTCTATATAGGCCGCAGTGGCAGGCCCGATCGCACCATCAATTTCAAGAAGAACCCCACCCCCTTGAACCGCCGCCCGGGGCTCGTCACTCGAAGCCAGGAGTGTAAGCATGCCACCGAATAGAGCTAAAAACGCGAAGCGAAGCATCTGCCGCGACAGCGGCTTTCGCATTGCAGGCATCTTTCTCTGACGCATTGCCATGTTGTTAGCTCTCGATTTTACCAGTCTAACCGAACTCTCAAAAGGCGAAACCCCGCCGGCAAAAACCGGCGAGGTTCCTGAGCTTGGCTGACTGCCAACCCGGCATCGATCCGGGAATTATGCAAAAGCCTGTTCATGCCGCTATCGACACGCCGGCCCCTGCTTCATTTTTCAATTAATATTTCGGTCCGCATACGACCGCGAAAATACAAATGCGCATCATGCGGACCATGGTCACGCGGTAAGACGAAACCACGCTCCGTCGCTTTGCGGTGCAATGTCCATCCTGAACCATCCTCTCGGTTGGCCCCTCGCAAGAGGTAAAATGAAATTGTGGCTTTTACGTGGAACACAACACGCTTTTCGGTCCCGGTGGGCGAAACTTAGCTGCGCGCTTGAATCGTTTCAGCTGCACTGCGTTCTTTACCCGGTGTGACATGAATGTCGACAATGCAAACGCCGCCCGAATTTAGGACTTCCAAGCCCTGTTCGAGCGCGCCCTTCAATTGATCGAGTTCGATCACCGGCCCGATACCCACCGCGCCTTGCGCCTCGGCCAATTTGGCAATGTCGATATTGGGATCAGAAATGCGTTGACCGATCCAACGATTTTCCACCGGGCGATTGCGCCGCCGCGCGACCGTTTCCTGGTGCAGTTCGTCGTTGAAATAGGAGCGGTTATTATTGATCAGCACGAGAAGCGGAATTTTCGCGTGCGCCGCGCTCCAAATGGCCATGGCGCCCATGCAAAAATCGCCGTCGCCAAGAATCGCAATGGTCTGACGTCCACGCTCCGACAGCGCCAACGCCGCGCCCACGGATAGACCGGGACCCGAGCCGATACCACCTCCGCCATCCTTGCCGAGATAGGCTGCCGGATCGCGAAATGGCCATAGCTCGGTGGGAAACCCTCGGCACAATGCGGCGAAGCTAACCTTGTCCGGGTCCGACACGGCTTCGCGCAAAGAGCTTGCTATGGAGGCAACACTAATGCGCCCGTCGCCCACTTTAGATTTTGCGGCGAATTTTTCACGCCAAACCGGTTTGGTTTCGGAACCCAAAATCTCAAGCAAATCGGCGACAACTGCATAGGCGGAGGCAGCGATGCGGACATCGGCTTCGCCGAGCCGGTGATAGTTCATATGTGCGCCATTATGGAGCGTGTGATCCAGAGTTGCGTGAATCACTTGGGGACGCGCATCGCCTTTGGCGGCTGCGCCCATCACGCCGCCGAAATCCACCCAGTCGAGGGAAAGGATTGCATCGGCCTCGGCGATCACTTCGCGTGTGGCCGGGTTAAGCCGCGGAATTGTCGGCGCGATATGCGCCGGGTGATCGGTCGGGAAGGCCGCATGATTTTTAAGATCGGTAAAAACAACCGCCCCAAGACGCTCGGCAAGCTTTACACGCGCATCCCATCCTTCTTGAGACCAATCTGTCCGGCCCATCAAGATGAGCGGACGTTTGGCTACTTTCAGTATGCTAGCTGCGGCCTCGACATCGTTCCGCGCCGGACGAGAGCGCGCCGGCGCTTCGATCCGCGCCAAATCAGGCCAATCGGGCTCCGACTCTAGTGAAGATTCCTGCAAGCCCGCATCAAGGCAAACATAAACCGGCGCGGTCGGCTCAGTGCGCGTGAGAAGATTTGCGCGCGCCATGGATTCTACAAGCGCGTCGGGGGACGCCGGCTGGTTGTCCCATTTCACGAAGCTGCGGATAAGCTCGGCCTGATCTGAGGAAGTGTGTATCCAATCGATCCAAGGCCGGCGCGCTGCCGCATCGACGGGTCCGGTTGCGCCCAAAACGATCATCGGAACGCGATCGCACCATGCATTATAGAGCCCCATCATGCCGTGCATCAGCCCGACATTCGAATGCAACACACAGGCCATCGGCTCGCCTGTCGCCTTGGCATAGCCATGCGCGATGCTCACCGCATGGTCTTCATGCAGCGCGAGCACCATTGACGGCTTCTCATTGCCGAGATGATTGACGAGGGAATCGTGCAGGCCGCGATAGCTGGCGCCGGGATTAAGGCTGACATAAGGAATACCGAAGCGCCGCAGCATGGCCGCCGCGATATCGCTTCCCCACCCCACTTTGTCGTCGGGCTGTCCTTCAATACGGTCCGATCGCATGGATTATTCCCCTGGGAAGCGAAGTGGAGGCGCCAAGGATCACAATTCGAACAATTACGCCTAGTGCAATGGGTTTAGCTATCTTCGAGAATCAAATCCGTTTCCGCATTGAAATGGTAGCGCGGAATTTCATTCAAATTCGTTCCAGTTATTCGGATGACCCAGCATTTTTCGGGATGCTCCGTCGAATGCATGACACCCGGTCCATAAGCGTGAGCATCGCCCTCGCTCAAGCGGTAATGCGCACTCTTTTTTAGGGCAACAGGATCCTCCGACGCGTCGTTTGCACGCTCCCATTCCGTCATCAGCGTGTAGCCTTTGGCGGTGCCATAGACGGCCCAAGACTCGCCATGGCTATGGGGCTTGCCGCGCTTGCCGGGTTGATGGACATGAGCGAACACATAGGCGTCCGAATCCGTATCGTGATAAAGCGTGCGTTTTCCCTTCGGCGTATCTTCGTTAAATGTCTCGGCCACAAAGTCTGCGTTGGCGAGAAGAAGCTTCAGCTTCTCCATGACATCGGAAATGCCGTCCTTGCCTTTCTCCTTCAACAGAGTATTGAGTTCGGTACAGAAATCATTCAGCGCATACGTCATTTGGGGACTCCCGTAATGCTATTTCCGTGGTTTTGGCGAGGGGTAACCGCGTTCGATCTTCACGCCTTTGATCACTTCTTTCACGACCCCGGATAGCGGCATTGTAAGACGGAAACGATCGGCCTCGTGCATCACGATGGTCATGTCCTTTTCCGCCCAAGGCATGGCGCGTTCCAAATGCCAGGTTTCGAGCGCCCAATTCTTGCCGCTGCTGATGAGAAGTGCCTGGCGCAATACTTCAGGATCGAGCCCCATCGCCTCGCCGAGCTTTAAGCCCTCATAGTTTGCCGAGATACAGGACCAAAGAAGAAGATTATTGATCATCTTCCCGACCTGACCGGCACCAAGTCCACCTAAGACACGAATATCAGACGAAAATGATGAGAAGGCTTTATCACACTCTTTAAAGAGCTCGGGATCGCCGCCACCCAAGAGCAAAAGCGTTCCATCCACCGCCGCGCGCTCCGCACGGCAGAGCGGCATATCGAGAACGCGTAAGCCCTTACTCTGCTTCGCCGCTGCCTCGCCGATCTCCAGCATTGTTTCCTGATAAACGGTCGAGGCCACCGCGATGATGGCGTTGTCGCGCGCACCGGCAAATATTCCGTTATCGGCGTACAGAACCTCGTTCACCTCGGAGTCAAAACCTACAATAATGATGATCAGATCGCTTTGTTCGGCGACTTCCTTCGGGCTTGCACAAGTTTTTGCGCCAAGCTTTTCAGCTTCTGTGACGCGTTCGGCATCAAGGTCGTAGCCCGCAACTTGAAGGCCGCTTTTGAGCATATGCCCGGTCATGGGCAAGCCCATCTTGCCTAAACCGATAATGCCGATCTGTTCGATCATGCGTGGAACGCCTTTTGTGTGATCCTCGATGTGACCGCATCAACCAAAGCCGGCTTGCCCGACTTCACGACTTCAATTGCGCGGCGCAACACAGGACCAAGATCTTCACCTTTTTCGATGGGCCCCTCGCCCCACACGCCCATCGAGCGCGCGAGTGCGCCAAAATCAGGATCGGGGCCGAACAAATCCATTCCAATATGAGCCTTGGCCTCATCGGTATGGCGCTCATGAGCCAGATGTATCTGGTGGTCCCAGTCATTGTAATAGGCGCGGTTATTATACATCACGAACAGCATTGGGATTTCGTGCTTCGCCGCGAACCAAAGCGCGCCGGCATCGAACATCAAATCGCCATCGGGTTGAATATCGACAACAAGTCGCCCGGTCCCTTTATTCGCCAAGCCAACACCTAGCGAAATGCCGACTTGTGTTGAGGTTCCGATGTCTTGTCCCGGATGGCGATAGGCCTTGTCGAAAT
Source organism: Micropepsaceae bacterium (assembly GCA_965247505.1). Taxonomy (GTDB): domain Bacteria; phylum Pseudomonadota; class Alphaproteobacteria; order Micropepsales; family Micropepsaceae; genus CAIYRG01. The sequence continues at coordinate 238,449 of OZ252020.1, forward strand.
TCCAAAGTTTGCGCACCCAATATTTCAATGTATTGGCGGTAAGCACCCAGTCTTCATCTTTGATGACATCCCACATTTCCAGCGCCAAACGCTGCGGGGTCATCGGAACACTGTCCCAGCCTTGGCGCGCTTCCGCGTCCCATTTGGCAAACAAGCCATCATGGCGCTTGCCGATCGCTTCTTTGCGCTTCGCGATCTTTTCTTGCGCGGCGCCATTGCCATCAACGCGTTGCTTAATAAGCCTTGTGAGCTCCGGAATTCCGGGCTTGGTGTCGCCAAGCGCGCGTATCGAGCAAGGCTGCATGCGCCCGTAATCCATTGCCCATTTGCTTATGCCGACTTCGGCAAAGCCGACTTCCACATGATCGCAACTCGCCGGTGGGCCGGTAAGATTGCCGCGCTCCGTTACACTGAAGCGATGCGTTTGCTTTTCCCAATCACGCACGTCCAGACCGACGACCAAATCGGCAGTTTCAAAGATGCTTTTGTCGAATGTCACACATAGAGGATGCCGATTGGGAAAATTGAGCGACGAATTTCCGTCCCAAACCGGCCCGCCGATGGTTTCCGCCAGCTCCACCATATTTTCGAAACCGCCCTCATGGCGCCCGACATATTGGGCCAGCAAAACCGGATTCTCGGATGCCACCAATTTGTCGGCGATGGCTTCCAATGCTTGCGGATTGGGCATTGTGGGAGCTGGCACATCGACCGAGCCTATGGGAGGTTGAGGTACCTCATAGGTGATCGGCTCCTCCTGCATTGCCGCGTCGTAACACATGTAAACTGGGCCATGCGGCTCGGTGAGCATGATCGAATAGGCGCGGGCAAAAGATTCCGGAACACCGTCGATCGCGTGCGGCTGGTAATCCCACTTTGTGTATTGGCGAATAACTTCGCCTTGCACGAGCGCGGTATGCTTCCAATCAATGTCAGGCCGGCGCTTGCCTTCATGCATTGGCCCGGTAGCGCCGATGATGAACATCGGAGCGCGATCAATAAAGGCGTAATAAATCGCCATGGTCGCATGCAGGAGACCGACAAGATTGTGCAAAATCACGAGCATGGGCTTGCCAAAACTCGCCTTTGAATAACCGTGCGCGATTTGGACTGCGATTTCCTCGTGCTGGCAGAGCAGCATCGGAGGATCGTTCTCGCCGTAATTGATGATGGAATCGTGCAGGCCGCGAAAGCTCGCACCCGGGTTCATCGTGATGTAAGGAAAATTATAGCGCTTGATCAGATCGACAATCATGTCGGATTGCCATTTACGCTCGATTTTACCTTTGCTCATCTTCGACCTGTCGCCATTTTCTTCGAATAACCAGTTTTCGTTTCAATTGTCGGAGGAAGCGAGACAGACTCGGCTTAGACATCCCGCACCCAATGAAAGGATGCCGAACAGATGCTCGAATGCGTCTGACGGTAACTCCCCCAAACCCCTTGGACTCGGTGCTCTAGCGGTACATCATTGAGAGCCCTATAGCCGCCCACGCGGCGCTTTATCAAGCACGCCGGTACCGGCTATCTGGCCCTGAGATATTCCCGCGTTTTAGCGACAATCTCGGGCGGTGCCGCATAAACTTCGGCCACAAGTTCTTGCAACTCATTGCCGGGAATAGGCGTGATTTCCAGCCGCGAGCGCATCGCCTCTTCCAAAAATTCAGGATCGAGCATGGTCGCATCGAAGGCCGCGCGCAGCGCGGCCGCACGGTCGGCGGGCATGTTTGGCGGACCCAAGAACGGCCGCCCGAGGACACAACGGACAAAGATCAAGCGGAAAATCGCTCGCTCTTCCTCGGTGCGCGCCAAATCGGTAATCAGGGGAACGTCTGGCAGATCAGGATGCTTATGAAGTGCAAGCTGCACCAAAATATTGATCGTTCCGTCATCGAGCCATTGCTGCTTGGTGGCAACAATGCTGGACCAGGACCAGCCACAGCGTCCATCCACTTCGCCGCGCTCCATGGCAAATTCGATGTCGTTACCGCCAGGATACCCACTCACCAACCGAAGATTTGCGCCCAGCACGCCTCGAATGATTTTCGGAAAAACATCTGCATCGGCCCCCGATCCCGTGCCACCGACAATCAGTTCTTGATCATAGAGCTGTTCGAACCTGGTGATCCCGGTGCGCTCCCAGGTCGCGCAAACGCTCACTTCGTCGGTCGTGCTACCGATCCAAGTATATTGAGAGGCGTCGAACAATGCCGAGACGGGATTGCCGACCAGCGGTTCAAAGGGAACGCCACGGCTAATGATACCGATCGCGCTGCCGTCTTGCGGCGCCGCGTTATAAAGCCAATTGGCAAGTTTCAGGCTCCCGGCGCCCTCCATATTGATGGGAACGACCGTCGGGTTTCCGGGAAGGTGCTTTCCGATATGACGCGAAAGGAGGCGCCCATAGGCGTCGTAACCGCCGCCTACGGAAAATCCGATGTAAAGCGAAAGGACATTGTCTTCGTAGAACTCTTCCACACTCTGTGCGTTTACCGGCCCAGCTACAAAAGACGATGACAGAAGAAGAGTGGAGAATACCGCCAGGGACCGCCAGATTCTTCTCAACCTAGAATTCACAACAAACACTCCTAATCAGGCCCCTGCCCTCGCGGATATCGTAACGCTAATTCATGCCAAATTCGAGGCAAACAAATCGCTTTGCTTAGGCCCCCGGCGTTATCCCGCTAAACCGAAGGAATAAAGCTCAAGGCGGGAAACCATTCGCCGAGATAGGTTCCGGGCCAAATGACGTTCAAAAGTTCGTTGAAGATCAAATAGAGAAACAGCCCCATCCCCGCTCCCATCGGAAGCGCCAACCACCAAGGTTCTTTACGTTCGAGGCGCATATACGCAATCACGAATAGAGGCGCGGAAGGAATGAAACCTATAATGCCGATCGATGCCATGAGCGAAACAACCCATCCAAGATAGATGGCCGCACGACGAAGAACTTCGTTTTGTAGAAGCGAGCCATGATCCGCTGCGATATCCATGTGCAGCTTCTCTTCGACCTCTTCAATGATACCCTCGGCAGCATTATGGGCTAATTTTTCTTCCCCCCTGATACGGCGGAACACTTGGTTAAAGAGACTGATCGCCAATGCAGGAACAACGATTATGCCAACAAATAGAGGCACCAGCCGCGCGCCATACTGCCAACCCATTGTCTGTGAAAGCATGGCAATCAACATGACGAGCATGGCAATTGGAAATGCGTCTTCCGGCTGAAACCTCGGTCTGCCATAGCCGGACAGGAGTTTCACAACGCCACCCGCCGAGCGCACGTGTTGCATGAAAGGCCTTACAAAACTGAACAACGCCATCGTTAAGAGAACAAAAACGATGGGATGGAGCAACCATTCCCAACCATAACGACCGCTAGAAATGAACATGTAGCGTTCGATGATCTCGCCGAGAACAAAGCCGAGAATCAGCGGCGGCCGCGGCCAACGCAACTGCTTCATGAACCAACCGAGAACCCCGAAAGCAAACAGCGTGTAGAGATCGCCCCAGTCACGGGAGGCCTGGAACGCCCCGACGTAAACAATCACCAGAATGACCGGGATAATCAGCGTGTAGCGCAGAGTCGTGACTTTGGCGAAGAAGCCGCTGAACATGAAACAAAGCGCCGCGCCAAGAATGTTCGCAATCGCGACACTCCAGACCATGGCATAGGTTATGTCGAGATTGCGCTCGAGCATTTCGGGGCCCGGTACCAATCCATGAATAAGAAAAGCGCCGAGCAAAATCGCCATTGATGCGCTACCCGGAACGCCGAAGGCGATGGTCGGAATAAGCGCCCCTCCCTCCTTCGCGTTGTTTGCCGATTCAGACGCGATGAGACCGCGCACATCGCCCTTGCCAAAGGTTTTCTGGGCGTCCTTTTCCGTGCGCAAAGCATGCGCGTAAGCGAGCCAGCCGACAACGGCGGAACCGAGGCCCGGCACCGCTCCGATGGCCGCACCGATGCCGCCGCAACGCACCGCAAGAAACCAATGCCGCATCACATCGCGTATGCCGTCGGCCATTCCTGCCGTAACATTGAAATTTTTCACTTTCGAAACAGCAGAGCGCGAAATCGAAAGATCGCAAAGTTCCGGTATTGCGAAGAGACCAAGCGCCACCGGCAAAAGCGGCAAGCCGTCCCAAAGATAAAGCGTGCCCATGGTCCAGCGCAGCGTTCCGGTTTGCGGATCGGCGCCAACCATGGCGAAGGTTATTCCGAGGCCCGCAGCAACGAGACCGCGTAAAGGCGCGCTGCCCGACAGCGAGGCCACCATCGAAATTCCGAAAAGCGCGGCGGCGAGAAGTTCCGGCGAGCCGATATAGAGCATCAACGGACGTAGCACTGGGAGCGTGAGTCCCAATATGAGGGCGCCGAACAAACCGCCCAGCATCGCTGCGGCGTAAGACACACTTAGGGCGCGGCCGGCTTCGCCGCGCTTGGCCATGGGATAGCCTTCGAGCACAGTTGCTTGCGCAGAGGAATGTCCGGGCACCCCGAACAAGACGGCGGTCATGACATCGCTGGTGGTAGTGACCGAGCCAAGACCCAGGAGAAAAGCGATCGCGGTGATGGGCTCCATATCGTAGGTAAAGGGAATAAGTAGGGCCATGCCGGCAATGCCGCTCATGCCAGGCAAAATTCCGATCATCAGGCCGATACAAACGCCGAAGACCAAGAAAATCATCCGGTCCGGCTGAAGTATCTCAAACAACGCCACCCCTGCGGCGTCTAACACCACTTCCATCAGAAATGTCCTTCCCTCGGGGCGTATCCGCCTGTCTTCACTTTGTGGGGTGAAGATTGCGACACAAGTTCAGGCCACCGCAAATGAAAACCCGAGTAAACCTGGGCTCGTGCGATGAAAACCGCACTTCAAATTGGGCGGCAAATCCCGATGTCTCCTGTCCACGAACGGGCCCCTTAGCAAACACGGCCTGAACGCACCCTCCCCCAACTCTTTTTGAGGGACAATAACGTCAGCAATTTACCCTTAGGGTCAATGGGGTTAGCGGATTCTTTAGGCCAAAATACGCCTCAAGGCGCAGCCAATAGGCGATATCAGCTATGCGTGCGCTCGTGCCCTCCCATTCGGGCGGTTTCCTGCCCTGCAAGCTACGCCCCAATGGTATGTGGGTCGAGAGGTCGCACCAGCAGCGCGGACATCCCCCGCATGCGCGCAGAAGTCGACCTAATTCCGCTACGGCCTAGTGCCCGCCGCCGCCATGGCCTCCGCCACCATGACCACCGCCATGGCCGCCACCGCCTCCGCTAAAGGATACGGATGCGCTGGCGCTGGCGCTCGCGAAAGCAGCCGCGCCGGCAAAAGCACCTGCGCCGCCAAAGCCGAATCCTCTATTGCCGCCCAAGACGACAAAGCCACCACCACCACCGCCCGATGCGCCGGCAGTGTTTCCAACGCCTCCCGACCATCCGCTGAAGCTCAGCTGGCCGTTTAATTCGCGAGACTGCTTAACATAGACATATTCCTGCCGATAGGTTTCGTGCTCATAGGCGTGGTGCTCATAGACCGGAGTTTTGTGGACGGCGATGTCCCTATCTCTGTTGAAATTCGTGGGGCAGGCGTCGTGGGTTGATGATGCTATGCTGCCTTCATGATGGTTTCAATGGCACTGTCGGCCTGAGCCTTTCTCAAGTGTTCCTGGAGAGCATTTCGGAGGATGGGCAGCTGGCGATAGGCCTTGAGGCGACGGAAGGTTTTCTGGGCCTCCAGCAGGCCGGCGGCGGTCCATCTGAGCGCCATCTCGGCGTGTCTCCAGCGTTTGACGTTGCGGGTGAGCTGGCGCACCGTGCCGAGCGCGTTCTCGACGATGTTGGTGCAGGCGAGCGAGCGCCGGAGTTCGTGCGGTAGGCCGAGGCGGATGACGGTGAGGATCTCCTCCAGCCCCTCCAGGATGCTGCCCGAGACGCCCGGTTCCTCATGCTCCAGACGCCGGACCAGGTTGCGCAAGAGCCGCTCGGCCTTGTTTGCGTCGTCCTGGTCCCAGGCCTGACGGAGCGCCTTCTTGACGCTCGCGTGCAAATGTTGGGGCAGGCGCTCGATGATGTTACGGCCCTTGTGGACCTGGCAGCGCTGGATGGCGGCGGCCACACCGAAGGTGTTTCGGATCGCTTTGCTGAGTGCCTTCGCGCCATCGACGATGAACAGCCGCGGCAGTGTCGGATCGAGCCCCCTGGCGAGGAGATTGTCGATCAAGGCCTGGACGATGACCGTGTTCTCCGTCGCCCCCTCGACCACGGCCAGGACATGCTTGTCGCCGTTGCCATCGACGCCGATCGCCGCCATCAGGACATGGTCGCCGACATGCAGACCGTCGATCTGGATGACTAGCAGGTCGAGTTCCGAGAGATCCGAGGCGAGCCAGGCCTTCATCTTCTTGCGTGACAGCGCCACAAAGCGCCGGGAAACGGCCGACTTCGAGGTGCCGTCGCCACGCGCTTTCGCCAGCTCGCCCTCGGGCAGACGGACCGCGCGGTGGTACTTGCGGGTCGACACGTTCAGCACCATCAGGTTGAGCGCCCACTCGAGCAGCAGGTTGCCATCGCGTAGCGCCTGCCAACTCTCCAAGCTCACCTCTTTGCCCGCCCGCTCACGAACCCGTGGCCGGGCCACCTTCACTTTGCCGCCGTGGTAGCCGATCTCGCTATGTGTCCTGCCCCAGCGATAACCTCGACGGTCCCCATGGCGGCGATGTCAGGCCCCGCACACGGTCGTGGCGTCCTCCTCCATCATCTCGGCCAAGGCCTCGACCCCGGCCAGAAGACAAAACCGATCCACGCTGAGATGGACTGCGTCCATCGCGTCCGACAGTATACAGCATTAACATATTGATTATAAAAGATAATTAAGTTTTACGTAAAATCGTGTCCCTCGTTATAACCCACCCGCAGATCATGGTGTGGCGCCTCCGTTTTTTGGGGTTTCGGATTCATTCAGCGAAGCGCCGATGCGAGCCGGACCACAATCAACTGTATCAAATGATACAGTTGATTGGCATGAAGTGACGCCTATCGGCGCAACGCGAAAATGGGCTTTTCGATGGTCCGGCCCAGGAAAGCCGCGAAGAACGAGTGTATCATTTGATACACTCGTGATGCACAAGCGCGTAACATAAGAGCTTAACGAATCGGATGGTTGCGTGCCTCTCGCGCGTGAGCCCGCAGCTTTGACGCCCGAGTCCTCACAGCGCCCAGCGTCCGGCCAAGATACAGCGCGACCTCCGGCCAAGTCCCAGGCGCGACCGGCTGGCCGTCCGGCGACAGGTGATCGCGGATGATTCGATCCTCACGCGGCACCCAAAGCCCTTGCACGGTCCATTGCGTGCCAACTTTGTGGCCGCGTCCAAGCTCAAGCCTGGCGCGCTTGCAGCGGCACGCGTTGACTGATCGCCCAATTTTCTTGGCGACAGCGGCGAGTGATTCGTCCGGGTCCGGCCCGGCAAAGCGGGCATCATGCGGAGTCAGTTTTGCAGCCATCAACAAAGCGATTTCGGCCTCGGTCCAATCGGGTGGCGTATTGAGAATATGGACGCTTCCATGGCGGCGCTGGCGTGCACGGTGCATCGGGCAAAGGCCGGAAATGTGCACTTCAACAGCGCGGGCGCACCTATGAACGCTGCAAACCGCCATTAAAGGAAAGCCCGGTGTTTTCTACAATTCAAGCAAAGCACCCTAAACTTGACCGACGGTTGAAATTCCGTGCCGCAAAGTCCGCACTTGCGCGGATCGCCGCGCGGCGGGTCGGACAGCGCGTTTTTTACCTGCGCGTCAAGCTCTTTTGCGGACTCGAAAGCTTGTTTTTTGCCCGCGAAAGGAAATAGCTCACGCTTCATCGGACAATAACCCTGTCGTCATAAGCGCCTCGTTGACGCCGACGCCTCCGACAATCAATTTTTGGAACGCTTGCGCCCTTCCGGCGAGATCGATGTTGTAGAGATCGAATTGCAGGCGCACTGGCGTTTCAAGTTTCGCCGTCAGTTCGTGCTCAAGCATCTTGGCGAGCGGTTTGACGGTGCCAAGGTGGAATTGCCGCAAGGCTTCGCGTTTCGCGGTGCCGTCGCTATCATCGAAAAGCGCGGGCGAAGCGCCGCAGGACGCGAGAACCCTGGCGAACGAATCTTTGGATATCGCAACCATGCTTTCGGGCGGCGTCGGTCCAAGCCGGGCCGGTTTCCAATCTCTTTGAGGAGCCGCCGCCTTCCCCGTGTCCCATGCTGCGGCAGTAGTTTCGACAAGTATTGCCTTGCCTCGTGCTGCTCGGATATCGGCTTTGAGCATCTTCAATGGATCGGTGTCGGAGTCGTCGCCGCCGTCGCTCGGTACGGCGATCAATTGCGATAACGGTCCAGCCGATTCGTCAGCAAGTGATCGCTCACTCTCAGATTGAAGTCGTGCGGTCGTGTGTGCCCACGAGAGCGGACCCGTCCCGACATAAGGTTGCCCTGGTGTAGATCCCCAGCGAACGAAAACAACGGACGACGCTGGCAGGTTCCATGTCGTGCTTGTGCTTGGCCCGTAGGCAGTCGCTCGCACGGTCCATGAGTCCGGATCGTGAGAGCCTTCCCAATGCCAGCTTGAACACGGAATCAGTTGCACCGCGCCGTCACTGCCGACACGAAGAACATGCATCGAGTCGCCGGAGCGGATCAGATCGCGTCCACATTGCGCCAGGAAAGACGGCGTGACGGTTTCCTGCACCCAGGACTCGCCCTCGACGGTTGCCGATGCAAATGCCCTCGACAACGCCCCAGACGCCGCCTCGACGGCAGCCGTGGAGCTGGCATCCGCAGCGGTGCCCGCCGCTTGTGATTCTAGTAATCGGACAATCGCATCGGAAAAATCGCCACCGCTTTCGCGCTTCTCAATTTTCGACCACGGCCAGCGCATCAGATTGCCCCGCCCCGGCGTTTCTTCCACCTGGTGAGCAACATCGCTGCACCAGAATTACGAAACATCGAAGCGTGATTGGTGACGTACTCGACGCTTCGCGGCCCGATATCCTCTTTCAGGATAGTTCCATAATCGGATTGGGCGAGCGCTCCACAAAATCTTATGGAAGCTTCATCTTTGAGTGCTTGCGGTGCGCCAGGCGCGTACTCCTCGACCATTGCCGACGCGACCTCTCCAAGGTGATTCGTCACATCATCGTTGACGGTGCCATCTTGATTCAACGTGCGGCCTTTGATTTCGCCGGACAGCCGCGTAATAGCGGCGGCGAGTTCGACAGGATCATCCGGCCATGGTGTCAGAGCCATATGCGCCGCCTCCGGGGTTGCGCGATCGCGTGTTCGTTGTCGCGCGCTTCAACCGTTGTTTCGCCATAAGCCGGTCGACTCACAATCGAAAGCTCGTACAACACGGCCTGGTTGATCTGGCGGATCGACACGCCGGGGTTGCCGGGCTCCGGGATTATTTCCTCGGCATTGGCGACGGTGCCGGCCGGTGGAATCCGGAAACCTGGCGACACGCCGCTAGCCAAACCGTTTTCTACCGATAGAATCGCATCGCGCATCCATGACGGTTGCTTACCCTCGGGTGGTAGATCGGCCTCGAAGCGTAACGCATCATCGGAGTCGACAAGTTTAAGATTGCCCGCTTTCAAAGAAGCTAGGGGCTGGTTGTAATCATGGCCGCTCAAAAGATTCACGTTCCGGCGCTCAATCTTTTCTCTCAAAATTGAAACCGCCTCCGCGTGTGCGCCTTTCATCACCTTGGCGAGTTCGCCTTGCAACTTTTCAAACTCGCGTATCTGCCAACCAAAGGCCCGCTTGCCAAAACGCTCCTTTCGTATCCTGCCGCGATCCCGGATCGTTGCCGTTCGATTGTATGGGAACGCGCCACGAAGGGTGCGGCCCCCACCCTTTGCCCGAATCTCTAGTTCGGCATCAAAGAAAAGTTCCAGTTCCATGACGTTGAAGCCTCAACGCCATTAGACCGCGATCTTCAGGTCAACGCGTTCGAACGCATTGACTTGTTCAACCAGAACGTCGCCGATCAAATGATGCAACGTGAAGTGCCGAATCCCGGAACCAGAATCGGAATAAATGTCGTCTATTCCAATTTGATTCCATACCGGGCAGCACGCCAAGCGTATCGCGTCGACACCATCCAGGCCCATCGTCGCCATACGGACTCGAAGACACTGGGCAATGGTTGTGTCGGTCGCAGGCATCCGGCGTGAGGAAAAGAATCCGCCTGACTTGTCGCGCAGGTAAGCGCCTGCGGACAACTCGCCTTTGTAAGATGTTGCGCTTTGAAAGGTGCGCTCCGCAAGCCGCGCGGTGTCCGCATTAACCAACAGCTTCACATCGCCTAAGCCTTCGGCCCATGGTCCGCCGTCAATCGCATCGGCTGCAAGTTGGACAAAACCATCGAAGTCAACAACATCGGTCGGGTTTGCGGGATCGTCAAGCTGCGTTAGCAGCCCTTCCGGTTCGGCGGCTGTGGTGTTCGGATCGCCGTTAAGGCCCAACTTGTCCAATTCGTCGCTCATCGCCAACATCAAATTTTGACGTAGGGCGCTTTCAAAGTTGGCGACGCCGACTGCTGCAACATCTTCAACCGCCACTGATAGCCGCGCGGACACACGGTGCGGTGACGTGGCTTTCGGAGTCAGGACGGCGGCGCTGGATTCCTTCTTAGCGCCCTTTGCCGTAGCCGCCGCACTCAAGCCGGTGGTGATGGTCGCTGTAAGAAACCCGCCCGTTTTCGACCTGGGCATTGCTACGCCAATGCGCGGCAGCACTGACCGCGCGTAGATCATGGGTCGAATGGGATCAAGATTGACCCCTGTAGTGGACGGGGCACCGGTCGTTGTATCCGCGCGCTTTTCTGTGCTCGGCCCGGAATCAAATAGTTCCAAAGGGATTTGATCGACGCCAGCGGCTTGCCGCAGTTCAAGCTCAGCACCGTCAATGCGTTTGCCGGACAATTCGGCCATGAGATAGTTGGTCAGGCGTGCCTTGCGTCGAAGCTCGACGCGCTCGCGTTGTTCGGCGTCCGGGTTGTCTGCGGCTCGGGTCTCGGCTTCTTTTTCTTCTGTCTCAAGCGCGACGGTTGCGGCGCGGATTTGGCGCTCTAAGTCCGGTGTGCTTTTTTCGATGGTATCGAGTTCGGCGCGTTGCTCATCTGATAGTGATTCGACAAGCGATAGTTCGGCCATCTTCTGGCGTTCTTTGCTTTGACGCTCGCCCAATTCGCGAAGACGCTTTTGGGTTGCGGTCATTGTGCTTCCTTAAAATGAGTGCGGATCAGGAACGATGGTGCAGAATCATGGAAAACTCCGTATACTGATGAACGGCATAATAATCTGTATACTGATAAATGGCAACCTAATGTTCCCCAAGCACGCGGTAGGTTCAATTTCAATCAAGTCCTAAGGAAGCATCTCGTTTACGAGTTCGCGCCATGCAGTCTCAGCCGGAGTCAGCGCACGCCGGTTTTCACGGGCGGTCTTCGTGATGTGACAAGAGCGGCAAAGTGTCTGGAGTCCGCTCGGATCGAACGCGTCTTGCCCTGGCTCGCGCTCTAGTGGCGTGATGTGATCGCACTCAAGCCGCCCGGCGCGCCCGCAATGACAGCAACGCCAGCCGTCGCGCTCGAAGACTTGGCGCCGGACGATTGACCAGCGGCGCCGATCAAGGGCTCTATGTGCTTCGCTCATGGTGCCAAGAGGTATGACTCCGGGAAGTGGCCTTGTAGGGACTGACCCGAACTGAATTTGCAGGTATGGAACAGTTCATAGACATGATTTCAGCTATCGATCAGTGCCTCGATGGTCATTTGGGTCAGGCATTGATTACGTTGGGCCTTCTCTTGGATGCACTAGGCGCCTTTCTCTTGGCGTCCATCCTGTTTGTTAGCAAAGTTGAAGCGGCCGAGCGGGCAACGCCAGGTATGGGTTACAGTGGGCCAGCTTATTTTGCTCTACTGCGCGACTCCAAACGCGGCAAATGGGGGGCTGGACTATTGGTCTCCGGATTTGCAGTGCAAATCTCAGGCGTATGGTTGTGAACGACAAAACGCCGCACGGCTTGCCAGCGGTGGGCATTCAGGCGGGTGTGGTGTCGGCTTATGTCCGCCTCTGCGAGATTGAGTTTCCGAGCGACTGCACAGACTAGGGGATTCGGGTGCCCAAGCCGCCCTTAGGCGCCGTCACCAACTTCATCCATGAGTTTCTGCAATTGTTCGACTGTGACACATAGAGTGCATAACTTCTTCGATTTGAGCTTGCCATTTTCGTCTTCAGTATCCGTCATCACATCGAGCCATATGGGTGTGCCGAAATAGTGTGACTGCTGTGAAGGTTCTCCAAAGCGTAGCCAACGGTTCGAAATTGCGCAGCTTACGCTCCGTTTTCCGTGGCGGTTTTGAACCCGTGTCCAACTTGTGATTGGGAACTTTCGAATGTTCATGTCTTTAGGCTCCAGGCTTGATGTGGCGCTTCCGCTACGCCTGCTCGTGCCAACCGTCGCGCGCGAACACAAAACGCCGCACGGCGGCCCAGCGCCGGGAATTTAGGTGGGTGTGGTGGCGGCTCATGCTGCGGGGTGCTTTCGGGTGCTTATATGGACCCCTGCCCCGGCGGCTGGGACGCTTGATGGACCTCCATAAGGATGAACAACGCCTTGTCTAGGTCCCAAAAGTCGACGTGCTTCCCGTCGATATCCCCGAGGTATCGCCAATCCACGAAGTCATCTCTGTGCTTCTCAAGGATTTGCGCCATCGGCGCGATGCCATGTGTTCCTTCAAGTTTACATATCTGCTGCTTGGTCTCGCAGTCCAAATCATTAAACAAAACCAGCAGATCATGACCCTCCATGTCCTTCCTATATTTACCTGTCTTCATGAAGGACAGTACCTTCAGCATCAGTTCGGTCGCGAAGGCACGCAAGAGTACCGCCGATAAAGTGTAACCGAACAGCCTATGGACTTGACCATCACCCGACTTCATCTGACTTAGAGATTTTAGGAGGTCGTCCGCAACCAGCCGCATGGCACGAGCCTGGGTTACCGCTACGCCTACATTCCATTCCTGCTTCTTTCTTGTGCGTCTCTTTGCACCCTCGGCCTTGTTGGACATCTACCCTGCACCCTCTCTCACTCCGCCGAACAGCCCGCGCCACGTGAAGCGCTTGCGCTGCACCTTCTGGCCAACCGTCGCGCCCAGAGACGTTCCAGCGGTGGGTGTTTAGCCCACCATCCCCCGATATTGCCAGCGGCGTTTAGGTGCAGCCGGTATGCGTACCCCCGCAGAAACGGCCAGGATCGCCGCCGCCGCCGCATCATCGCGTGCGCGCGATCTGCGCCCGCCCTGGCTTCCCTTCGCCAGCTTGGAATTGCCTGCCGGATCGCTCACGGTGCGGGCTTCCGCCATCGCGGATCGCAACAGCAAGCTAGGCACCGGCGCCACCCGGCCATCGGCACAACCGCGCCGGAACCCACGCACATCTTCCGCACCATCTTTGAAGCCCATTCCCCGAATCTCAAGTGGCGCCACCGGAACCCTGGCCACGCCCAGGGCGTCCCTCAGTTCAGCTTCCCGCCAGCGGTCAGCGACGATCCGCGACGGTCGCCCAAAGTGCCCCAAGGCCGCCTGTAGCAGCGCCGGAATATCAACCGCCCGCTGCCCAATGGTCAGCAGTTCGCCGCGCCTGGCGCACTCGGCATAAAGCCGCCCCACGCCATCCCTTAGCCCGCGATCCGCAAGGTTTGGCTCGCTGGGGAAAGCGGACAACGCCTCTAACCGCCCGGTTTCCGGCCAATACGCAGCTACGGCGGATTGCGCCGCGCTTGTGCCCAGGTCAACGCCCCAAACGCATGGCCCGGCCCGTTCCGCGTCGCCCTCTATTTCCTGCCAAAGGATCGTGCCCAGCAGGGTTTGAATCGCGACATCTTCGGTGCCCAGGTTCAGCCTTAGCGCCTCGAACGCCGCCAGCAGGGAAGGATCGCGCCGGGCTTGCTTCGCCTCGGTGCGGATCGCTTCCAACAAATCCGGCATGGCAGACAGGGAAGGGTTAGCCTTGCGCCAGGTGCGTTCTTGAAACTTGGGATCGGACGGCCCGGCCGCGTGGCATTGCGAATAGTCCGCACCGCCCGCCAACGCCTTTGCAAACCAGTGTTCCGGGTCCGCTGGCCGCGTGCCCAAGGCCACAAAACGCGAGTGCGGTTGTTTGCCCGCCGCCGTTCGCAATGCCGCAACCATGCGCTCGCCGGTCGTTTCCGGCCATTGTGCGGGCTCATCGGCCAACACAAGCACCGGCGCAAGACCATGCGCCCGGCGCGGATCGGAACCGATGCAGCGCACCCTGGCCCCCGTGACGCGATTCTCGATCCTCGCTTGTTGCGCTGTGTCCCAAATTTTCCACCGCTCACGGTCGTCTAATTTTTCGCCCATAAACGCGAGGCAATGTTCAAACCCGATCCGCGCTTGCTCGAAGCTCGAAGCGACAATGACAGTCTCGCCCCTCGGCACCGCAAGCGGACCGTCAAGAGTCGCGCAAGCGATCCCGGACAACAAAGCCGTCTTGCCGTTGCCACGCCCAACACTCAGCGCAGCCGATTGCACGCCGGGCCTGAACGCGCCAGACATAAACCGCCGCTGCCACGGAAGGACACGGAACGCCTGCCCGGCGAGGCGGCCTTGCGAGACCGTCAGTCCGGAGAGGTAGTCAAGTAGGATCATGGCTTGCCTGGAAATATGATAATATCAACTCTGGCTCCCCTGCTTTCGGGCCAGCTTGCGTCAGCAGAGTATCGAAAGAAATGAAAGAGAACGAAGAAAATAGACCTGAAGTAGAAGTGGATTTGAACGTTTCAGACAAAGGTCTTTCTTTGAAAGCCAAAGGTGCTGGAATTTTGTTCCTATTGTTTCTTTCAATTTCAGGAATGATATATGTAGCCTATCTTATATCTAGTACAGGAGGGCAAATAGCCTTGTTTTTACCTTTGTTGTTTCTCCTATTCGTAACTTACCAACTCATTAACTTGGCCCATGGTGTCTTCCGTACAGGCATGTATATCGACAACAGCTGACACTTCTTCGGGGGAAAATTGAAGAGTTTTGGCTACCATTTCATGGAGTTCGGTACTACCCACCCCGGAACACCCCCCCAGGAGAAGATTTGGCCGGTGCCATAAAGGCCCTCTCACGTCTCAAGCCGTCCACACGCGCCGTTATGTTTTCGCCATCAGCCGCTGCGCGCGACGGTGGCTTATGCCCAGCTTGTCAAGCGTTTGCAACCAAGCTCCGTGTTTCACACGGCGTTTTGCCGAGGCAAGCAGGTGACCCAACCTCTCTTTGTCGTTGCCTTTGTCGGCCTTGATGATTCCCTCAAGCAGGTCAGGAAATGCCGTTTCCTCGCGTCGTAAATCGCGAATCAAATGACCGGCCTCGTCAGCCGTTAGTGGTTCGCACGCCCTTACGATTAACGAGGCTGCGTATTTCTTTTGTCTTGGACTTGCTTCGATCATGTCTGTGCCTCTTGGTGATGGTCGGAGTGCGGGCGCACCTGTCCCTTTCCCTCTGGAAACGCGACAAAAGCGACACTTCCAGAGGGTTGGGCATTTCGCTCTTGCGTGCCTCTCGGAGCCAGGCCGGGAGCGCATGGGCGGAGCGCGCACCGGCCATGTGGCCTCACCACTGGTCGCGCCCTCGGAGTACACTTCACCAACTGGTCGCTGGCGCTCTCGCCGGTCTCCGCCCCCAACACTCAAATTCCAGGTTTGCCCCGGTCTCCGCCATCAGGTCTGCCTCGGCTGCGGGCGTGAGAGTCCCTCTCCAGTGCCCGCGAAAAAAATCATTGCCGCCCCGGATGCACCGCGATATGAAAGCTACTGTAATCAGCTTTTCGCGCGGAAGCGCTCGACGACAACGGCGGCGGCCTTAACGGGCCGCCGTTTTGTTCATTTCGGCACCTCCCCGGTCGCTTCGCCCGTAGCGCGCGGCAACGAATCGAGCCACGCAACGATTTCGTCGCGTCTCCATCCGATAGAATTTTGCCCTAGGCGCAGCGGAACGGGGAACGATCCGGCGCGGTATCGCCTATGGATCGACGGCGCAGGAACGCCAGTCAATGCGGAAACTTCTCGGATTCGCAATATAAATTTTTCGGGGATTTTTGTATCTGGCATACGCGCAGCCCACCCGCCTCAAGAGAGAAAAATGTATCGTCATTTCTTTTCTTTTCTTTATCGTTCTCTATGAGGCTTGCGATGCGAATCGCACGACTCGATCAATACACTACCGTTCGCAAGCGCTGTCAACGGGCGACATAAGCCGCCCACTCTTCCATCAATTTGCGGCGTCGTTCAAACAAATCTGTTCTTCGGTATGCGCGTTCAACCGCGCTGCCTTCGACATGCGACAAAGCCATTTCGCAGACCTCGCGCGGTGCGTCGGAACATTCCGCCGCCCAATCGCGGAACGAAGAACGAAAACCGTGAACGGTTCCCCCGATTCCAAGAT
Organism: Micropepsaceae bacterium; assembly: GCA_965247505.1. GTDB lineage: Bacteria > Pseudomonadota > Alphaproteobacteria > Micropepsales > Micropepsaceae > CAIYRG01. The sequence goes on from OZ252020.1 coordinate 254,939, forward strand.
CGTGCAGCAACTTTGCCAGAGTCGCAGCCGCAAGCGCGCCGGATCGCGCGGAAGGAAAAATCAAACCGCTTCCGTCTGAAAGCTCGCGCGCTTCCGCCAAGATTTCGAGCGCACGCGACGGCAAAGGAACGCGATGCGCACGCTTCGACTTCATGCGTTCGGCGGGAACGATCCACGTTGCCGAATCGGTGTCGATTTCGTCCCATGTCGCGCCGCGTGTTTCGCCGCTTCGTGCCGCCGTCAGGATTAGAAACTCGATGGCAAGTTTTGCGGTCAAAGACGCCTTGGACGCCCTTACCTTGGCGATTGCATCTGCGACCTCCGCATAAGGCAAAGACCGTTGGTGCGTGACAATATGATTATTTCGCGGAAGCGCCGCCGTGACGGCATCGCCAGCCGGGTTGTCGGCGCGGTAGTTTTGCGCGATAGCCCACTGCATGATCGCGCTGATCCGGCCTCGCAAGCGCCGCATGGTCTCGCGTTTCGGTTGCCAATGCGGAACCAGCACGGCCAAAACGTCGCCGGAAGAGATTTCGGAAACGCGCTTGCCGCCAAGCTGTGGCATCGCATAATCCCGCAAGCTGCCCCGCCATTGCGTTTCCGATTTGCCGCCATTCTTCCATGTCTGTGCATGGAGCGCGATCACCTTTTCGACGGCTTCGGCAAATGTCGGTATGTCAGAACGGGCCCTCAGTGTCCGGGGATCGCCACCGCCTCGCGCCAACTTGCGGTACTCAAAAGCCGTCGCGCGCGCTTCGGCCAGCGTGATATACGGAAAACCGCCCAAGCCAACGTCGCGCCGCTTGCCGCCGATTGTGCCGCGCCAACTCCATTGTTTTGAAATCAACTTTTTCTTGCTAGATTGGCGCACACACAGCCGCAAGCCGTGTTGATCGCAATACGCGCCCGGCCTTTTGACGGTTTTGACGAATGCCGCCGTGAGTCGCGTTTTCATTACCCTCATTATATCCCACAAAAAAAACGATATTAGGCGACAATGTGTGATCACGCAAGAAGCGCTTTAGGTGATAATGTCTTGAATAATATGCTAAAATCGTAACGCCTGATAACCCATGGAACTAGGTATGTATTCCATCGCGTCCGCCAGCGGTGGCATAGGAATCGAGGGGGCAAGGGCTTTCGGGCGGCTGGAACTACGGATATTATTTCCCATGGTGTCGTTCTCCCTTTTGGGTTTGCAGCACCCGGAGCCTAACGGCTCCAGGAGAGCGACACCTACCTCAACTTTTCAACATCGACCGGGACATCCCCTTGTGGACCACGGGTGGAACATAATATTCATAGCCATCGGTACTGGCATTACTCACCAAACCGAACGCAAGGCCTAGCCCTGCAACAATCGCAACTGTCAAATTTTTACGCATAGTCCCACGCTCCCAATCATTGGATGCTTTGTTATGGATGGACATCTTCGGTGAACCAGTCGGTCGGCAGATCATTGCCGAGGCCCTGCTCCTTCGCCTTGCGGTACACAACAGACCCGGCGGCGGCGAATTGATAGCCAAGACCAATATTATTCAAAAAGAGTGTTACTTGTTCGGGTGAGCTACGCCCGGCCGCGCTGCCATTGCACAGAAGCGGCAATGTCGGGAGGTTCGCAAAATCGATTTCCTTGCCGACGCCCCAGCCCTTGTCGCCAGTGGCCTCCTCAACTTTGATGTCTTTGGCCAAGACATGGATAGGCTTACCGTCATTGCTGTGAAGAAAGAAAACAGCGGCACGCTCAATTGCGGCGGGCTCGATTTCGGGACGCTTGATCGAGCTGAGATGCATTCCCGGCTCAACCCAACGCTCGAAGAAAACCGGCTCAAGCGTATTGGTCGCGCACATCGCGATGTCGGCATTTTTCACAGCCTCTTCGGCAGAACCCACTGGCGCCACTTCCACGCCAAGAGTTTCGCTCATCTCGCGCGCAAATTTCTCGCGGTTTGTCTGATTGGGGCTGAAGCAGCGAATGGTCTTGATGTCGCGAACCGCGCAGGCGGCCATGAGCTGCGTCCCAGCCTGCCAGCCCGAGCCCAATATGCCGATACTGGTCGCGTCCTCGCGCGCGAGATAGCGAATGCCTAAACCATTAGCCGAGCCAACACGAATGCGCTGCATGATGCCGTCGGGAAATATCGCCAGCGGCTCGCCGGTAATGCTGGAAAACAAGAGAACAAGACCAACATAGCGCTTGTTCGGCGCAGATGGGATTTTGACCCGGCGCATAATGCCGTCTTCTTCAGGCCAGGTCACAATATCGGAATTTATTCGCACTGCACCGACACCTAGTTTCGGAACTATGCCATCCATCGATTTCAAACTGTAAACCGCGTCTTTGCGTTCAGTGCTGGTGAGGGAATCGGAGCGCCGGCGCGAAACCCCGCGCCCTTCGGCGAGCTCGACATAGGCTTCGTCCAACACATCGATGCATTCGCGCACCGAGAGGAGTTTTGCCACATCCTCATTCGACAAAATAAGCGTCATGTCCGAGATCGTCCGATCTGTGCCAGTTCGGGACAGTGTCGCGCGTTTGGCTAAGCCGGTTCAATAGCGCCAACGGGGCTAAGGCGCGAGGAAAGCGGGCATTTCCATTCACGGTTAACAGAGCGCTTGCGTCTAGGGCCTCTAATGTTAGAAATCCGGCCTCGGCTCGAACCCACAAGATTTAACGCCTGATCTCATCGCAAGGACCCACCATGATCGTCGATTTTCAGCATCACTTCACGCCGCGCCAACTCTTTAAGGAAGATTTGGGCGACAAGATGATCATTCAATATGACGATACCGGTGCGCCGAGCTACACCGCGCATAGCCTCCTTTACGATCTCGACGAACATGTCGCGATGATGGACACGGCCGGAATCGACGCCTCGGTCCTGACCAGTGGCGCCGGCATGTGCGCACCGCTCGATCGCTCGATCATCATTAATGACTGCGCCAAACAAGCGGAGCTTGATTACCCGGGACGCTTCATTGGTTGCGCCCATGTCCATCCATTGGGTGGTGCGGAATCGTTAAAAGAGCTCGCGCGCTGTGCCGACGAGCTTGGCTTCCCTGGTGTGATCATCACCTCGGAAGTAAACGGGCTCTTTCTCGATGCGCCCGAATTCGGGCCCTTTTGGACAGAAGCAGAAAAGCGCGGCCTCTATGTCTTTGTCCACCCTGCACTGAAGCTGAACTTTCCGGAACAATTTAATGCCTTCGATACTGCGCGCGCGGTCGGGCGCGAATTCTCGCTCATTATGGCGACTATCAGGTTGATCAATTCCGGCGTTCTCGACCGCCATCCCAATTTGACGATTCAAATGGCGCATCTTTCGGGCGGCATTTCCTCCATGCTGGGCCGGGTACGCGGATTCCAAGACAAGGAGTTTTGGGGCACGCTGGGCAATGAGCGTCACGGCGCGACTCCGGAAAAAGATTTCGATCATTATTTGAACGAGCGCCTTGTCTTCGACACCGCCGGATTTTGCGGCCAGGTCGGCTCTGTGAAGACCGCCTTGGTCGAACTCCCTGCGTCCCGGATTGTTTTTGCAACCGACTACCCGCAGGAAATCCGCACGCGCGAGCCGGTCAAGAAATTTGTCGACGACATTCGCGCACTTGGCGCCGATGGCGAGAGCATTCTCGGCGGAACGACCGGTTTGCTCATCCCTTCAGCACGCGCGAAGGCGGCGGAATAGCAGGGCCTGCGTCGAGGCACGCGGATGAGCGCAATTCAACTCAAGAGCCCCTGGTGGGTCGCGGGTGGATCGACAATCGGATTGATTGTCGGCAATGGCGCGATTGTACTTTTTTACGTTTGGGATTTTTCTTACTCCCATCACAATGGAATTCGGTTGGGCGCGTGGAACGGTTGGCGCCGCCAACTTCTTTGCGCACGTGACCGCGGCGCTCGCCACGCCCTTTGTCGGCATTCTCATTGATCGCTACGGCATTCGAAGAACCAGCCTGACCTTCATCACGCTTTTTTCACTGAGTGTCGCCGCGATCTCACTGACGCCGGCATCGCCGATCATGTTCTTCGTGCTATACGCGATCTGCGGCCTCTTCAGCGCCGGGCAATCTCCACTACCTTACGCGAAAGCCGTCGCTGCATGCTTTGATGCGCGGCGTGGCATTGCGCTCGGCGTCGCCATGGCGGGGGTTGGCATCGGAACCTCACTCATCCCGCTTTGGACACAATTTTTAGTCGATTCCTATGGCTGGCGTGAGGCCTATATCGGCCTTGGACTGACGACTTTTATCATTGCCTTTCCCGCGGTTGCATTTTTCGTAGGACAAGCCGACGAGCGCTTCGCTCGAAATCGCGCTGCAGATAGCGCGACCATTCCGGGCACGTTCGGGCGTGATGCGATTCGTTCGTATCAGTTCTGGACGATCGGTATTGCGGCGATCCTGTTTGCGAGCGCCATCCTTGGGACCATAGGGCATCTTGTCCCCTATCTTACCGACCGCGGGATGGATCTACAGACCGCGGCGTCAATGATGATCGGTGTCGGAATATCGACAATCATCGGGCGCTTGGTTTCCGGTTATCTATTGGACCGCTATTTCGCGCCCTATGTCGCCGCGTTCTTTTTCTCTCTGCCGTTGATAAGTCTTGCGCTCCTGATCAGCGGAGCAACCGGCTTTGGTCTTTTTCTCGCAATCATCGGACTTGGCCTGGGTCTCGGCGCGGAAATTGACCTTATGGGTTTCCTCGTCAGCCGCTATTTCGGCATTAGGTCGTTTGGAGAAATTTACGGCTATGTGTTCGCGCTTTTTGCGCTAGGTTCGGGCTTCGGCCCAATGGCGCACGGCTTCGCCTTTGATTACAGCGGCTCCTACAATGTGAGCCATATGATTTCCATCGCGCTGGTCGTTTCCGCCGCAATGCTTCTTTTGCGACTTGGGCCGTACGCTTTCCCCTCCCCGCATGCCTCAGCTGCAGCCTCCGGGCTCAAAGCCGCCACCTGACGTTGCGGACGAAATCAGGCTAATCTGCGCCGCATGGAATTTCTCTACATCATCGTCATTCTTCTAATCGCTGCCATCATCGCGGTCCCGATCGCGCGCCGCCTCGGTATGGGAAGCGTTCTTGGCTATCTCGCTGCCGGCCTTGTCATCGGCCCAGCAGGCTTTGCGCTGGTGAGCGATGTCGAAAACATCGCCCATGTGTCCGAGCTCGGCGTGGTGATGCTGCTTTTCGTCATCGGGCTTGAATTACGTCCGACGCGGCTTTGGGTGATGCGTCGTTCAGTCCTGGGCCTCGGCGCGGCACAGGTTTTCATCACCGCCGGCATTTTATGTTCCATCCTTCTATTCTTCGAGTTCGAATGGACCATCGCGCTTGTTGTCAGCTTTGCCCTTTCGCTGTCCTCGACCGCCATGGTGTTGCCCATGCTGGCGGAACGCGAGCTTTTAACTTCGCATGCCGGACGCGACGCATTTTCCGTTCTTTTATTTCAAGACATCGCGGTCATTCCGGTGGTCGCGCTTATTCCTGCGTTGCAATCGGGCATGCCCGCAGCGCCGCAGGACCTTTGGCAATCCATGGCAATGGGCATTGCCGCGCTACTCATCATTCTTGTTGGTGGCCGCTATCTGATCCGGCCCGTATTTCGCATGGTCGAGCGCGCGAAAACGCCGGAGATATTACCGCGACGACGCTCGCCATCGTGATCGGCACCGCGGCGCTAGTGAACGCCGTAGGGCTCTCCATGTCGCTCGGGGCCTTTATTGCCGGTGTACTTCTTTCCGATTCGGAATATCGCCATCAGTTACGCGCCGACATCGAACCCTTTGAGGGGCTGCTCTTGGGCGTGTTCTTTATCTCGGTCGGGATGTCAGCAAATTTGGGACTGCTAGTCTTGGAACCGGCGCTTGTGCTCTCCGCCGTGCTGGGTCTGCTGCTTATCAAAGGCATCATTGGGCTCGGCCTGGCCAAAATCGCCGGGCAGTCCTCGCTGGACGCCACACGCTTTGCCTTCACCCTGCCGCAAGCGGGCGAGTTCGGTTTTGTTATTTTCGCAGTTGCGATTGCGGCGGGAATTATCGGCACAGAGCAGTCCGAGTTCTTCATGCTGGTGATCACGCTCTCAATGCTTCTGACGCCGTTTCTTTTTTGGCTCCAGGAAACGCGTATCGCACCTCTGTTCAAGAAGACCGAAGCGCCCAAATATGACGATGTGCATGGCGAGGACGCCGTCATCATTTGCGGCTTCGGGCGCATGGGCCAAATTGTCGGACGCGTTCTTTTAATGCTGAAAATCCCCTTCACGGCGCTCGACCCCAGCGCCGAGCAAGTGGCACTGGTGCGTCGTTTTGGCGCCACGGCCTTTTACGGCAACCCCACACGCGTGGAGATGCTGCGTGCAGCCGGCGCGGCTCAAGCAAAGCTGATTGTCATCGCAATCGATAATTTTGAGGAAACCCTCAAAATTATCGAGAATGTGAAGCGCCATTTTCCGCATTTGAAAATTCTCACACGCGCGCGCAACCGCCAGCATGCCCATATCCTGATGGATCGCGGCGCCCACAACATCGTGCGCGAAACATTTCATTCGGGCTTACGGCTTACCGAGAGAACTTTAGAGGAGCTGGGGATTGAACCGTCCGAAGCGCGCCGCACGGTGAAAGTGTTCGAAGAGCAGGACGAAAAAATGCTGATCGATCAACATCCATTTTATGACGACGAAAAACAGATGATTCAATCGGCGCAGCAGGTCGCGCAAGAACTGGAACGGCTGTTACACGCGGATAAGAAGTGAGGTTACGCCGCTTTGCCCAATGTCGCGTTGGCAGGAAACACCAGCGATTTTATCACAACGGGAACGGCGCCCGATGAGGGTAGCAATGCGCCGATATCGATAAAATCCAATTCGCTCATTGTGATGCCGTCGATCGAGACGACGGGACTTTTAAATTTCAACTCCTCGGCATAGTGAATCCCGATCAAGCCGCCGACATCGCCATCACCGACCAAAATCAACGGCATGCCGCGCGCCAAAATCGGCTCCATCCCCTTGGCCATGCCGCGAGCAAATCCATCGAGCCGCGCATAAGTCGCTGAGCCTTGCCAGCGATAGAAAATCGCCACCGGTTTTTCGTGATCGTGCAAATCGAGACGGCGAAGCGCGCGAGCGATAGCCACTGCAAAGGCTTCAGGATCGAGCTCTTCCGCATCCAAAGGAACATCGGGGACAATCACCGGAATATTGCGCACGGGCAGTGTGTCGGCCGGGCTGACAAAGATGGTGCTGCCGCTGACCTGCACGGTATATTGCGAGGCGCCGACTACGGTGGCACGAATGCCTTCGGTGCTGGTTTCGATCTTGACGCCCCATTTCTCGACGCGCTCGCGGATTGCCTTTGCAAGTGAGGCTCCGAGATCGCCATAGCTTCCCGTCTCGCGGCCATAGATAAATTCCGAGACGCCGCCGGAGAAGGTCAGGATTTCAGGTTTCACCCGCGCAGTCATGGGCTCGAGCCTTAGAAGCGAGGCCGTATTCTCGGAGAGCGTTTTCCCGCCGATCGCTTCCAATAATTTGTCGGCCATATGTTCGGCAATTTTTTCCATCGCGCCGTCAGGAGGCGCGGCCCCTAATTTCACATCCAGCCCCAGATCGGCGGCAAAGCGCGCGCCCGCCTCTTCGAGCCGCGCGACTTTTCCCTCGCAGTCGAGCGCGACCACACGAGCGCCGACATCGATGGCGGTAATGTCCTTCACCCGACCTTCCTCGCAAAGCGCGATCTTGGTCGTGCCGCCGCCGATATCGATATTCATGGTGGTGGCGGCATCGCGGATAGAACGCGCCGCCGCGCCCGAGCCGAAAGCCGAAAGCGTCGCCTCCAGCGCATCTCCGGCGCTCAATGCCACAAATTTTCCGGCTTGGGCCGCGAATAATTCCCCTATTGCCCTTGCATCTTTGCGCCGTACCGCAACGCCGGTGAGAATGAGCGCACCGGTATCGATTTCTTCCGGAACGATATCGGCAATCTTATATTGCTCGGCAATGAAGGCCCCGAGACCATCGACATCGATGGAGCGGTCGGCGGCATAGGGCGTCAACAGAACTTCCGATTGGTGGATGATCTCGCGTTTGGAGACCACATATCGGTTGTCGAGACGCTCCAACACGAGACGCGAGAAAATAATATGCGAGGTGGACGAGCCGATATCGACGCCAACGCTAATCAGAACGATTTCATCTTCCCCCTCGAGGCTACGCCCCGCATTGGAGAAATATACTCGTCCGCCTGCGTCTTCCTCGTCCTCTTGGCTCATTCGTGACCTCTTATAATTATGGCTCTCGATTTTAGCGGCACCGATAATTCGCGCGCCTCTCCTATTAAAAGAAGCGCCTCACGTCCAATCGTGCTGCGCGGTTCATGCCCACACTGCGCAAACGAAGCGGCGGGCTCCCGCTGGTCGAGCGGAGCCACGGCTCCAATCGCAATGAAATTATCGGCCAAACATAGCTTTTTCCTGCGCCCCTCATGCTGGCGAGGCGATTTCAGACTTGCCGCCCAGCCCACTCCAGCGCAGAATGTTGGCGTTCTAACCATGAGAGCACTGGGGCACTAACGCACGGCATACGATATGTCGAATTCGGATGAAACGAGCGCCGCGGGCACGCGGGCGATTGTGAAATGGTATAATCCCAATAAGGGATTTGGCTTCGTAACCCTGGATGATGGGACGGACGCGTTCTGTCACGCCTCTGCGCTGGCTGCGATCGGGGTGGAAGATCTGCCGCTCGGGGCGACAGTTACTTGCGATGTCTCGGAAGGCCAGCGCGGCATGCAGGTGAGCGCCGTGCATAATGTCGATCTTTCAACCGCCGACCCGGATGGCAAGCACGGCGGGGGGCAAGCGCAATCCGATGCCCCTTCGGGCCCGATGGAGCCGGGCCAGGTCAAGTTTTTCAACGAGCAAAAAGGCTTCGGCTTTGCCGTGCCCGATAGCGGCGCGGCGGACGTCTATATCCATGCAAGCGCGCTCCGCCGTTCCGGCCTTTCGAACCTGTTGTCCGAACAACGAATTCAATTCTCAACCCGCGAGGGAAAGAAGGGCATCGAGGTCGACCGCATCGAACTCGAATAGGTTAAAGCCACCTTATTCCGCCACTTCTGCGGGGTGCGTTTCTGCACTTTGGGGCGCATCCTCGCCTTCATGCGCGATCCCGGGCGTAACCATGGGATCGTTTTCAACGGCCTGCAGCCGCGCGCGCACCTCGGCCGCCTCGCGCTGCCGGTTCCACATCGCAGCATAGGCCCCGCCCCTCGCCACAAGATCGTCATGCTTGCCGCGTTCGACGATACGCCCATGATCGAGCACAAGGATCTCATCGGCATCGATAATTGTCGAAAGCCTATGTGCGATCACCAATGCCGTTCGGTTCTTTGATACCAATTTCAGCGCGGACTGAATCTCGCGCTCAGTATGGGTGTCGAGCGCCGATGTCGCCTCGTCCAGAATAAGGATCGGGGGGTTCTTCAAAAGGGTGCGCGCAATCGCGACACGCTGCTTTTCGCCGCCCGAAAGCTTCAATCCGCGCTCGCCGACCATGCTCTCATAACCTTGCGGAAGCTGACGAATGAATGGATCTATTTTGGCAAGGCGCGCTGCTTCGAGAATTTCTGCCTCCGATGCACCGATGCGGCCATAGGAAATATTGTAGTGGATGGTGTCGTTGAACAAGACAGTATCTTGGGGAACAATCCCGATTGCAGAACGCAGCGAGGCTTGAGTTACGTCACGAATGTCTTGGCCGTCTATGGTCACACTGCCCGACTGAATGTCGTAGAACCGGTAAAGAATGCGGGAGATTGTCGATTTTCCCGCCCCTGAGGGGCCGACAATTGCAACGGTTTTGCCTTCCGGAACGCGAAAACTGACGCCTTTTAGAACCGTACGCTCGCGCTCATAGGAAAAGACGACATCTTCGAAGACGATCTCGCCTTTCTTGACCTCAAGCGGTCTGGCATTAGGCGAATCTTCGACTTCGGGAGGCTGGCGCAGGAGAGAGAACATCGCCTCCATATCGATTAGCGCCTGCTGCGTGTCGCGGTACACGGTGCCCAAAAGATGTAGTGGCTGCGCAAACTGAATCAGCAACGCGTTGACCATCACCAGATCGCCAAGGGTTTGCGTACCGGCCTGGATTGCCACCACGCTCATCCACATGATGGTGATAAGGCCCGCAGCAACAATTACAGCCTGCACGGTATTGAGAATGGACAGCGAATATTGCGTCATAATCGACGCGTCGGCGTATTTTACCATCGCCGAATCGAAGCGCTTCTCTTCATGCATTTCGGCGTTGAAATATTTTACGGTCTCGTAATTAAGGAGACTGTCAACCGCCTTAGTGTTCGCCTCATTGTCGGAATCGTTCATCTTGCGCCGAATGGCGATGCGCCAGCGCGTAATACGAAATGTAGAATAAATATAGGCGGTAATCATCAATATGATTACGAGCGCAAACCAGAAATCGAACTGCCAAAATAATACGCCGGCGATCAGGACAACTTCGAGCAGCGTCGGCAGTCCATGCGAGACGAAAAGCGCTAGGAGGCGGTCTATGGCTTTGGTGCCGCGGTCGATAACGCGCGAAAGGCCGCCGGTGCGCCGCTCCAAATGAAAACGCAGCGACAGCGCGTGCATGTGATGAAAGGTCTGAACCGCGATCTGGCGCAGGGCGTGATAGACGACTTTGGTGAATATCGCGTCGCGAACTTGCGCAATGGCCTGCATCATGACTCTGGCGAAACCGTAAGCGACAATGAATGCGACTGGCACGGCGACGGCAACAGCCAATGGGTTTTCTTCAAGATAGTCGATCGCTCCTTTGAGCAAGAAAGGCACGGCCACGGTTATCAATTTCGCAAGCACAAGCAGCACAACCGAGATGATCGCGCGCGTTTTGAGGTCGGGCCTTCGCTTGGGCCACAGATAGGGAATAATCTCGGTCAGCGGCTGCAGGCTCGGATCGCCGTCGCGCACGCTGCCATGCTTTAAAGATCTGCCGCCATAGGTATTCATAGATGAAACATTCTTTCCCTTGGCCGCGCGGGCCAGGCGTGAGGCTACTCCCCTCTCTACCGAGTGGCGGGAGATTCTAGCAAGCCCTACTCCCAAAACCGCGCAATTGGCCTGGGGGTTGAAAATCAGATGGGCTAAACATGTCATTAAATGTGCTATCGGGCCGCATATAGTTGAAAATAGATCGGAGGGCATCCGTCATTTCGAACTCCTTGCCCGGAATATGCGTATTTTGTGGCTCCTCGCATGGCGACGATCCCGCCTTTGCGCAGGCTGCCCGTCGTTTCGGAACACTGATCGCGAGAAACGGCTTTCGGCTGGTATTTGGAGGCGGACGAATCGGCCTCATGGGAGAAGTTGCGGGGGGCGTCACCGAAGAAGATGGTCAAATTCTTGGCATCATCCCGGACTTCCTGCGTCATTTGGAACCACCACTTCGTGATGCCTCCAAGATCGTGGTGACCGAAACACTCAATGAGCGCAAGACAAAGATGTTCGTAGCCGCTGAGGGCTTTGCGGTGCTGGCCGGCGGGCTTGGCACGCTCGACGAATTTTTCGAGGCCTATACCGAGGCGCAACTCAAGCAACACACGAAGCCAATCGTCTTGATCAACACAAAAAACTATTTTGAACCACTTATCGGCTTGATCGAACATTCGATCGCGCATGGCTTTGCCAATTTGGCGTCCAAGGATCTATTCAAAATCGTGGACACGCCCGAAGACGCTATCAAGATTTTTGTGGAGCAGCGGGCATCGGCTTGAGTCGCTTCTCTCGGTCGAAGGCCAGAAGTAGAAGCGCGCACCATACACATCCAAAGGTCAGCCCGTGGACCAGCGTAAAAACTTCCCCAAAGGCGTAGACGGCCACCACCAAAGCTATGGTCGGACCAATATATTGTAAAAAACCGAGCGTGCTGAGGCGCAGTTGGCGCGCCGCGGTGGAAAATAAAATAAGCGGCACAGCGGTGATAGGGCCGCAGAGAATAAGCAAAATATCCGTATACGGATTTCCATTCAAAAACATGGCTTGGCCGCTGGCCTGCCAATAGACCACAAGGACAAAGCCAAAGGGGAGCAACAACATCGCTTCCACAAAAACGCCATCCAGGCCGCCAATATTGGCGATCTTGCGAAAGTAACCGTAAAAAGAAAAAGACAGACCCAAGGCCAGAGCAATATAGGGAACTGCGCCAAGCGCTATAGCTTGAACCACCACGGCGGCGACCCCGAGCGCAACAGCGACCCAACGAAGAACACTTAATCTCTCGCCCAAGAGCAGGACCCCAAGCGCGATATTGGCCAGCGGATTGATGAAGTAACCGAATGCGGCTTGAAGGATCTGCTCGGAGACCGCCGCCCAAACCATAACGCCCCAGTTGAAGGCGATCAGAAGGCCGGTAACCATTAGCGTCGCAAGAAGCCGTTTGCTGCGAAGACTTTCGATAATATTTGCGAGGCGGCCACTGAATGCGATGACGGTTCCGACCGCAACCGCGCACCAAATGACGCGGTGAACCGTGATTTCCCAATGCGGGATCGCAATCAACAGATGCCAGTAAAGCGGGCTAAGACCCCACAACGTATAAGCGGCTACTCCATAGAGCAGCCCGGCGCGCGTATCTTGTTGCGGCATGGTTTATGCCGTCGCGCCGTCGCGATAGAGCATGTAGCAAACTGAATCCGAAAGCGCCTCAAAGGACGCATCGACAATATTCGGGGAAACGCCAACCGTGAACCAGCGCCGGCCCTCGTCATCCGCGCTCTCAATCATCACCCGCGTCACTGCCTCGGTGCCGCCGGTGAGAATGCGAACCTTGAAGTCGACCAGCCTTAAGCCTTTCAGATAGCTCGAATATTTTCCCAAATCCTTGCGCAAGGCCTGATCGAGCGCGTTGACCGGACCGTTTCCGGTACCGACATTGTGGAACGCCTTCCCATCTACCTCGAGCTTCACGGATGCTTCCGAAACGGTGATGAGCTCGCCCAACGCATTGTGGCGGCGCTCGACAATCACGCGAAAGCCTTCGACGTAGAAATATTCAGGGACCTGACCGAGCGCGCGCCGGGCCAGCAGTTCGAACGAAGCATCCGCCCCATCATAGGCATAGCCCAAAAATTCACGCTGCTTTACATCATCCAAAAGCCGCGCGATGCGCTCGTCCTTTGCATCGACATCGATCCCACTTTCGGCAAGCCGCGCCAAAATATTCGATCGCCCCGCCTGATCGGATACCAAAATGTGGCGGCTATTGCCGACCAATTCCGGCACCACATGTTCATAGGTGCGTGGATCTTTTTGCACTGCAGAGACATGCAGCCCGCCCTTATGGGCAAACGCCGAAGGCCCGACATAGGCGGCGTGTCGGTTGGGCGCGCGGTTCAAAATTTCGTCCAACAACCTCGAGGTCGAAGTGAGCTTGGTCAATCCATCCACTGAAACTTTGCATTCCAATTCAGAAAAATACGGTTCTTTCAACATGATATTGGCCGCCACAGAACAAAGATTGGCATTGCCGCAGCGCTCACCCAACCCGTTCAACGTGCCTTGCACTTGGCGCACGCCGCCGCGCACCGCGGCCAGGCTGACGGCCACTGCCTGCTCGGTATCATTATGGGCGTGAATGCCGAGATTGGCCTTTGGGAATTTGGCTTTCACCTCGGAAACAATTCTGTACGCCACTTCCGGCATGGTGCCGCCATTGGTGTCGCACAGCACCAACCAGGACACGCCGGCCTCTAGCGCCGCTTCAAGGCAGGACATTGCATAGTCCTTATTGGCTTTGTAGCCGTCGAAGAAATGTTCGGCGTCGAACAAGGCTTCGCGCTTTTTGCCCAGCACGGCTGCAATGGATTCGGTTATGTTGGTGATGTTTTCGCTAAGCGAAATTCCCAAAGCAACCTCAACTTGGAAATCCCAACTCTTTCCCACTAGGCAAATCGCGCCGGCATTGGTGTCGAGCAATGCTGCGAGCCCTGGATCATTGCCCGCACTCCTACCTGAACGCTTGGTCATGCCGAAGGCGGTAAGCTTGGCGTTTTGCAAAGCAGGCGGGCTGGTGAAGAAAGCGGTGTCGGTTGGGTTCGCACCCGGCCACCCGCCTTCGATATAATCGACACCGAGCTCGTCCAGCTCACGCGCGATTGTGTTCTTGTCTTCGGCCGAGAAATCGACGCCTTGCGTTTGCGCCCCATCGCGCAAAGTCGTGTCGAACAAATAGAGGCGCTCGCGCGTCATTTGCGCACCCCCCTATCTGTCACCCCGGGCGAGCTCTGGGTTTGAGCACACCTCATCGCTTGACCTCCCAGTCTGTGCCGTCGGGGCCGTCTTTCAACATGATGCCCTTTTCCAATAATGCGTCGCGAATGCGGTCGGCCTCGGCAAAGTCTTTGGCTTTACGCGCGGCGTTGCGCGCCTCGATGCTTTTTGCGATTTCTTCCACATCAACCGAACCCTTTATTGCGATTTTCTCTCGAACGCTGGAAAACCCGAGAAGGCCCAAACCACCCGCCAATTCACGCTCGTGAGCCTTGTGAAGCTCGGAAATAGCCTGCGGGGTATTTAGATCATCGCATAATGCGGCCAGGAAATCTTTGCCCAGACTGTGAGTAGCGATGGGTTCTGCAATCGCATACCAGCGCTCGAGTACGGCCAAACTCTCCTTCAATGCGCGCAACGTCCAATCGAACGGTTGGCGATAATGGGTGCGAAGCATGTTGAAGCGCAACACCTCGCCCGGCCAATCTTTCAGCAAATCCTGAATCGTAAAGAAATTTCCCAAGCTTTTGGACATCTTCTGCCCTTCGACTTGCAGAAACCCATTATGCATCCAGATTTTTGCAAAAGAGTTGTCGCCATACACGCTCTGGGATTGTGCGATTTCGTTTTCATGATGGGGAAATTGAAGATCGATGCCGCCGCCATGAATGTCGAAACTCTCGCCCAATAGCGTTGCGCTCATCGCCGAGCATTCGATATGCCAGCCAGGCCGTCCGCGGCCCCAGGGTGAGTCCCAGCCCGGTAATTCAGACGTAGAAGGTTTCCACAAAACAAAATCCATCGGATTTTTCTTGTAAGGCGCAACTTCAACGCGCGCACCTGCCACCATCTCATTGATCGAGCGTCGCGAGAGTTTGCCGTAATCGGCTTTCGACGAAACGTCAAAGAGCACATGGCCTTCCGCCGTATAGGCATTGCCGTTTGCGATCAATGCCTCGATCATTGCAACCATCTGAGCGATATATTCTGTCGCGCGCGGCTCATGGGTCGGTGGCATACAGCCCAACGCGGAAACATCATTGTGAAACTGCGCCGCGGTGTTTTCGGTCAGCTCGCGAATGGAGCAACCTTCCGCCGCCGCCCGCGCATTTATCTTGTCGTCCACATCGGTGATGTTGCGGACATAGGTGACATGCGCCTCGCCATAGAGATGGCGCAGCAGCCGGAACAATACGTCGAAGACAATCTCAGGCCGCGCATTGCCGATATGGGCGTAATCATAGACCGTTGGTCCGCAGACATAGAGGCGGACATTTTTTTCGTCCAAGGGACGGAAATCTTCTTTGGACTTGGTCAGCGTGTTGTAGAGGCGAAGCGCCATATTATTTCTCAATAGCAGTATTTCGTTCGAATGACTGAGCCGTTGAAACGCACTTCCGAAGAAGACCGAAACGACTCAATGCGGCAAAACCAATATTAGCGATGTAGATAGGGGGAGAGTCTTTTTGCGGCGGCTAGCCGCAAATAATGCAAATCCGGCAAATGTCGATGACCCTGGTGGTCATGCCGTCTCTCCTTTAAGGCGCGCGAGCACCCGTGCCCGCCCGATGAGCGGTAGCAGCTTTGCCAGCTCCGGTCCATTTTCGCGCCCCGTGAGCGCAAGGCGCAAAGGATGATACAGCCCACGCCCTTTTCGACCCGTCTCGCTTGCGACCGCCTTGGTCCAGGCGCCCCAGCTCTCAAGCGTGAAAGGCTCGTCGGGCAGGAGTTCCGCGGCTTTTCCCAGCATTTCGATATCTTCGCGCGTTGGCACCACGGGCCCTTCGATTAGAGACTTAAATTCAACCACGTCGGCAATCTTCGTAATATTTGAGCGTACCGCTTCCCAGAACTCCGGCCCGATATCACAATCCAACAAAGCCAATTTCTCGCGAACTTCGGCATATTCAAGCCGGTGGAGCAGTTTCGCGCTCAAGGCGCCCAGCTCGGCTGGATCGAACCGTGCCGGGGCGCGGCCGATCTTCGAAAATTTGAATTCGGCGCTCAGCTCATCCAAGGAAGGTTTCGGTTCCACAGGGTCCGAAGTCCCAATTTTGGCGAGATAGGTCGCGAGCGCGAGTGGCTCAATCCCATCTTCGCGCATGCGCTGGAGTGAGAGCGAGCCCAACCGTTTGGAAAGGGCCTCACCTTTCGCACCCACAAGAAGTGGATGATGCGCAAAGCGCGGCGGTGCTGCGCCGAGGGCTTGGAATATCTCAACCTGCGCGGCGCTGTTCGTCACATGATCCTCGCCGCGAATGACATGGCTGACGCCAAGCTCGAAATCGTCAACTACGGATGGTAGCGTGTAGAGATAGCTCCCGTCGGCGCGGATCAACACCGGATCCGAAACATTTGCGGTATCGATTTCGACATGTCCGCGAACGAGATCGTCCCAGGCAATCTTTGTCCGGGACAATAAAAATCGCCAATGAGGCTTACCCCCCTCGGCTTCCAATTTCGCACGCTCTTCATCGTCTAATTTAAGCGCTGCCCGATCGTAAACCGGCGGAAGGTGCCTTGCCTGAAGCCGCTTGCGCTTTCTGTCGAGCTCGTCCGGCGTTTCGTAACAAGGATAGAGCTTGCCCGCCTCTTTCAATCTATCAACTGCCAAATGGTAGCGCTCTTCGCGCGCTGATTGGCGCGCAAGCGCATCATGACGAACACCAAGCCAGGCGAGGTCTTCCAAAATCGCGGCTTCGAATTCCTTTGTCGAGCGCTCACGATCGGTGTCATCGATGCGTAAGAGAAATTTTCCACCATTTGCGTAAGTGAACAGATAATTCATCACCGCCGTGCGGGCATTGCCGGCATGAAGAAGCCCCGTGGGCGATGGCGCGAAGCGAACAAGAATGTTATCGGGCATCGCGGAACGCATTCGTTATCGGGTAGCGCCGGTCGCGGCCGAAATTGCGTGTGGTGAGTTTCACGCCAGGTGGCGCCTGACGGCGCTTATATTCGGCGACGTAAACCATATGCTCCACACGCTTGACTGTTTCGCGATCATAACCCTTGGCTACAATGTCGTCGGCGCTCATTTCGCCCTCAACGAGGCATTCCAATATACCGTCGAGAACGTCATAGGGCGGGAGGGAATCCTGATCGGTCTGATCTGCACGAAGCTCGCCCGTCGGTACCCTGGTAATCACATTGTTCGGCATTACTGGTCCCTTCGGACCCAGAGCGCCTCCGGGGCGATTTTCATTGCGCCATTTTGAAAGCGCATAGACTTGGGTCTTATAGAGATCTTTCAAAACGCTATAGCCGCCATTCATATCGCCATAAAGCGTTGCATAGCCCACACTCATTTCTGACTTGTTCCCGGTGGTCACCACCATCGAACCGAATTTGTTGGAGATCGCCATAAGGATCACGCCGCGAATGCGGGCTTGAATGTTTTCCTCCGTTGCATCGGCCTCGCGCTCTTCAAAAACCGGCGCCAATATTTCATCGAACACCCGAACAGGCTCTTCGATGGACACATTTTCATAGGCGACGCCAAGTAGTCGCGCGATCTCCTGACCGTCGCGTAAGCTCTCGTCCGAAGTAAAGCGCGAGGGCATCATCACACAGCGCACTTTCTCCGCGCCCAAAGCGTCCACTGCGACCGCCGCTGTCAACGCCGAATCGACTCCACCCGAAAGACCAATGACAACACCACTAAAGCGGTTCTTCTCGACATAATCTTTGAGGCCGAGCGTCATCGCGCTGTGGAGGAGCTCGGTATCGCTCTGCTCGCCCGCAATCTCGCCGCTCTCACAGACCCAGCCTTCAGCCTCGCGCCGCCAGCGCGTCAGCACGATCTGTTCTTCGAAGAAAGGTAATTGAAGCGCAAATTTCCGGTCGGCATTCAATACAAACGACCCACCATCGAAGACAAGCTCGTCCTGGCCCCCAATTTGGTTGACATAGACAAGCGGCAAACGGGTTTCAACGACTCGCCCAACCGCGTGGTTGAGCCGCTCGTCGCGTTTGGAAAGATCAAAGGGCGAGCCATTGGGCACAAGAAGAATTTCCGCACCGGTTTCTGCCTGACACTCGGTGACATCGGCAAGCCATATGTCTTCGCAAATGGGAACGCCGATACGCAGACCGCGTATGTTCAACGGCCCTTGAAGCGGCCCGCGCGCAAAGACGCGCAGTTCATCGAAGACGCCATAATTGGGCAGTTCATGCTTGAAGGTTAAATCGGCAACAGCGCCGCCATCGCAATAGGCCACCGCGTTATAGGGCTTGCCGGGCGACTCCCAAGGAACGCCGATAAGGACAGCGGGGCCGCCGTCGGACGTATCTGCGGCCAGCGCATCGATTGCCGCCTTGGCGCTGTCTCGAAAGGCACGTTTCATAACCAAGTCTTCGGGCGGATAGCCAGTAATGAACAATTCACTGAACACAATGAGGTCCGCGCCGAGCGCATGGGCTTGCCCCCGCGCGTCACGCGCCAAAGCAAGATTGCCCTCAATATCGCCGACAATGGGATTGAGCTGAGCAATCACAATTGCGAACTGGTCTGGCGGGGGAGTGCTCATAAGCGCTCTTTACCGCTTAGAGCATGATACGGCCAGATTGAATCAATTCTGTTTGCGGCTCGGCGAGGCGATCCACGAGGAAGGCGGCGAAGCGCGATGTATGCGCATCGGGCAAGCCGTATGACAAAGTGGGCGCCCGCCGGACGCAAACCCGAAGGGACGGGCGGGTTTGCACAAAATCCTTCGGGCTTTGTCTCGACCATAGTCCCGCTATGCTCCTCGACAAATCCCTCGACCTTGTCGCAAACCGTCCACGTCAGAATGGTTCAATCTGACCGTTTCATGCTCTGACGCACGGCCAATGAACGGTCAGGGAAAGAAAGCAGGTGCGCGCGGCGCGGTTGGACTGCTTTATGCTGAAAGCGGAACGCTGATCGGCGCTTCGACTTTACGTGCCGCCGGAACACCCTGTGCGGCCGCCTCTTCAATGAGAAGCGCCGTTTCGAGGGCACGGCGCGCTTCTTCGGGGCGCACCAGAGACATTGGACCGCCTTCGACCTCGGTCACAAAAGATGCGATTTCGTCACCCAGCGGATCGGCAAGTTCAGGAGGCTGTAAAACACGGCTCGTCGTATTGCGGATCAAGCGGGTAAGAAAATCGAATTCGATCACGCCGTCCCCATAAACAAGCCGCATGGAGCGCTCGCGGGTCTCGGAAACGCGGCTGGCGAAGAGTTTTACTTCGCAGCCATCCTCAAACGATATATTAGCGGTCATTTCATCTGTGAAAGGCCCCGCCACGACGCGTCCCGAAGCACGAACATCGTCAATTTCGCCCGGCACCAAGCGATGAATCAAATCGAGATCATGGGTCATCAGATCCATTACCGCGCTGACATCGGTGCAGCGGCCAGTCCAGGGCCCCGCTCGGACGCATTCGATGCTAAGGGGTGCATCCGAAAATGACAGAAGACCACTATCGGCAAGAACGAAACGCTCCTGATGGCCCACCGTCAAAACAAGGCCCCTTGCTGCAGCGAGCGCAATAAGCTCTTCCGCTTCTTCCAAATTCGTTGCGATCGGCTTTTCCACCAAGACATGCACGCCCGCTTCAAGGAAGCCGCGCACGATTTCGCCATGGGTACTGGCGGGCGAACAAATACTGACCACGTCGACCACGCCTTTTAATTCGCGCCAATCGGCATGGGTCTTTACGCCATATTTCAGCTCGGCAGCGCTGCGCGCCGTTTCGGACGGATCGGCGACCGCTACAAGGTCAACGCGGTCCAGGGCCCGATACTTCGCCATATGCAGGCGACCGAACACGCCCGCGCCGATCACAGCAGTGCGGAGCTTCTCAACTCTGGGGACAATATGGAGGTTCAAACCAGATAGGCCTTTGCTTTGGCGGGTTATGCTTAATTTGTGAATGCGCGTAACCGAGCTCCAATGCCACTCATAAAATGTTTCGCCTTGTTACACACCGAGGAGCTAAGTCATTAACATAAATTAACTATTTCGCCTGAGCGAAGGTTTCAGGTGGAAAGAGCGACATATCTACGCTGGCCTTGAGCCCCAAATGTTAGGCTGAAGCCGCGCGCGGTTCCGAAACACGCCCCCGGCGCTCATCGCGTATGCCTTCTGCGATCAGGAAAGCAAGTTCCAAGGCCTGGCTGGCATTTAGACGCGGGTCGCAATGGGTGTGATAGCGGCTGGAGAGGTCTTCCTCCGAAATCGCTTGGGCACCGCCGAGACATTCGGTCACGTTCTGTCCAGTCATTTCGACATGAACGCCACCGGCATGGGTGCCCTCGGCGCGGTGCACCTCGAAGAAGGTCTGCGCTTCTTTGAGAACCCGGTCGAAGGGCCGCGTCTTGTAGCCGGTCGACGATTTAATGGTATTGCCGTGCATCGGATCGCAGGACCACACAACCTTGCGCCCCTCGCGCGTGACCTTGCGAAGCAGTTTTGGGAAATTCTCACCTACCTTGTCCGCGCCGAAACGGCAGATCAACGTCAAACGTCCGGGAATGTTTTCCGGGTTCAAGACATCGATCACGCGAAGCAATTCGTCTTCGCCAAGGCTAGGGCCGCATTTCAACCCGATGGGATTATTAATGCCACGGCAAAATTCGAGATGCGCGCCTTCCAGCTGACGTGTGCGATCGCCTACCCAAAGCATATGCGCCGAGGTGTCGTACCAATCGCCGGAAGTGGAATCGATCCGCGTCAGGGTCTGCTCATAGCGAAGGTGCAGCGCTTCGTGACTGGTGTAAAAGTCCGTCGTCTGCAACTGCGGCACTAATTCCGAAGTAATTCCGCAGGCTGCCATGAACGCCAGGGATTCGCTGATCCGCTCGGCAAGCGCGCGGTAACGCTCTCCCGAAGGCGATCCCGAAATAAAGCCTAGGGTCCAACGATGCACGTTATGCAAATCGGCATAACCACCGCTCGCGAAGGCACGCAAAAGATTAAGCGTCGCCGCGGCCTGGCCATAGGCCTGAATCAGCCTTTGCGGATCGGGCTCGCGCACAGCAGCGTCGAACTCGATGCCATTGATATTGTCACCACGATATGAGGGAAGCGTTACCTCATCGCGCGTCTCGGTATCTTCACTGCGCGGTTTGGAGAACTGGCCGGCAATGCGGCCCACTTTCGCCACCGGCATGGTTCCCGCGAATGTCAGCACGACCGCCATTTGCAAAAGCACACGGAAAGTGTCGCGGATATTGTCCGCGTGAAATTCGGCGAAGCTCTCCGCGCAATCGCCGCCCTGAAGCAAAAAAGCACGGCCTTCGGCAACTTCGCCGAGGCTTCCCGTTAATTTGCGTGCTTCGCCGGCAAACACCAGCGGCGGGGCGGTCTTCAAGAGCGCCTCGACGGCTTCCAGCGCATGCGCATCCGAATATTCCGGGACTTGGCGGATGGGCTTACTCCGCCAGCTATTTGGGTTCCAGGCCTCAGCCAAGGAATTCTCCTTTAATCGGGCTCCTTCAGTCGGGGCCGTGGATATAGGCGATGAACACCGGTTTCGCCAGATATTTCATAGCACTGGGCTTTTATCCTCAAAATACCCACCGGACACAGAATAGCGATGCGTTTATCGCCCAGAGCTCTAAATAACGCATGTTTTCAGAGCGTTGTAACTAAGGCGCGCGGCTGGCGAATTTGCGCCGCATAGTCACAAGTTCCTCGGCGGTTGTCGGGTGGACGGCGATGGTGGCGTCGAACTGTGCCTTGGTCGCTCCCATCTTCAGCGCAACGGCAACAAGTTGGACCATCTCGCCCGCTTCCGGACCGAAAATATGGCAGCCAAGGACCTTGTCGCTGACGCTGTCTACGACCAGCTTCATCAGCGTTTTTTCGTCACGTCCGGTGAGCGCATGCTTTAGGGGCCTAAAGCTGGTCTTATAAATATCGATTGCGTGGCCGAACTCGAGCGCTTTTTCTTCGCTCATTCCGACCGTGCCAATTTCGGGCTGCGTAAAAACAGCGGTGGCCACTAATTCATGGTCGGGCGCAGTTGGGTTGTCTTCAAAGACAGTTTTCACGAAACACATGGCCTCATGAATGGCGACGGGCGTTAGTTCCATACGGCCGGTGACATCACCGATGGCGTAAATATTCTCGACAGAAGTGCGCGAATACTCATCGACAATGACATTGCCATTTACGCCGCATTTGATCCCAATTTCCTGGAGGCCCAAACCGACGACGTTCGGACGCCGCCCGATGGCCAGGAGCACTTCATCGACGATTAGGTTTTCGCCCGAATGCGTAACGACATGTTTTTGATCGCTTTTGTGCTGGCAAGAGGCAAACGTCGTATTGAGAATAAGGCGAATGCCTTTTTTTTGCATCGACTCCTGAAGCGCATCGCGGACATCCCCATCGAAACCACGCAAGACTTTCGGTCCGCGATAGACAAGCGTTACGTCCGAACCCATGCCGTGAAAAATATGCGCGAACTCCAGCGCGATATACCCACCACCGGCAATAACGATCGACTTCGGCAATTTCTCCATTTGAAAAACTTCGGTCGAGGTGAGGCAGCACTCAGCCCCCGCCCCGTCAATCTCGCGCAGTGAATGACCACCAGTCGCTATCAATATCGTCTTCGCCGTGACGTCGCGATTGGAATTGATGAGATGGACCGTGTGAGCGTCTTTTAAAGTCGCGCGATCGTCGAATATCACTCCGTCGTGGCGCGAGACGGCTTGGCGGTAAAGGCCTTCCAAACGCGCTATTTCTTTGTCTTTATTGGCGATAAATGTCGGCCAGTCGAAATGGGTTTCGCCAAGCGTCCAACCATATCCCGCCGCGTCTTCATAGATTTCAGAAAAATGACTGGCATAGACCATAAACTTTTTTGGAACGCAGCCGCGGATTACGCAGGTGCCGCCAAAGCGGTCATCCTCGGCGATACCCACCCGCGCACCGGTGGCGGCCGCCATGCGTGCCGCGCGCACGCCGCCGGAGCCCGCGCCTATAACAAAAAGATCATAATCATAGGACATGCGCGCTTAAGCTAAGCCTTGTCGAATTTGCGGTTGGTGACGCTCACGCCGTGCGCGCCTGCAATGATCAATGAGGTTGCGATATCGACAAAGAGACCATGCTCGGCAACGCCCGTTATGCAAGACAAACTGTCGGCCAAAGTTTTGGCGTCGGCGATGGCGCCATAGGGACAATCATAGATGTAGTTGCTGTTGTCGGTTTTGAACGGCGCACCTTTTTGCATGCGTAGTTTTGGGACTAGATTCAAATAGCCAAGCTGTTCGGAGGCAAAAACGATCCGCGAGGCGGTGGTTCCATGACCAAAGGCAATGACCTCGACGGGCAAATCAAAACCGCCGAGTTTGTGCACCAGCTTAGTTTCGTCGGCAATGACCACCATCTGGGCTGCCGAATTGGCGACAATTTTCTCTCGCAATAACGCCCCGCCGCCGCCCTTGATGAGATTAAAATCATGGTCGGCCTCATCGGCGCCGTCGACCACGAGATCGAGCTCACCCAAGCTGTCGAGTTCTTCGATGGCAATACCGAGGGCGCGAGCCTTATCGGCCGTGCGCTGCGAGGTCGGTGTCCCGATAATTTTCAAGCCGGCCTGGACCTTGGCGGCCAAGAGCTCGAGAAAGGCCTCGGCGGTAGAGCCGGTCCCGAGCCCTATCTTCATACCGTCCTCGACATAATCGAGCGCGCCAGCCGCGGCGGCACGCTTAAAGGCATCAAGGTCGTTAGGGAGGGTTGGCGGATTTGTCATGCCGATATCTATACGGGACGAGCGCGTGCTGTCTAATCCAATAGCGCGCTCACCCAATATCAGGGCTTTACGGCCATACGCCCGGTATAGTCGGTATAGTGGAAGAACGGACGGCTCTGCCCCTCGAAATACTCGTCAACGGCTTTGCGGGCCCCACCCCAATGGCCGTAATCGTCAACGATCAAAATGCCACCCGGTTGAAGACGCGGCCAGAAAGTTTCGAGCTCCAACTTTGTCGATTCGTACCAATCGGTGTCGAGCCGCAATACCGAAACATTGTTCGGCAAATTATCTTCGTTCATTAGAGTCTCGAGTACGTCGCCCTCAATCATACGGACATAGTCGCTTAAGGGGCCGACTTCGCGGAAATTGCGTTGTACATCGCCGAGCGAGGCGTAGCACCAATCGTTTTTCGCGTCTTTCCTCTCGCGCGCATATCGCGCGCTTGCCTGCTCGCCGGTGATCGTTTCGATATCGTGCATCGTCGGTTCGGTCATGCCAGCGAATGTATCGTAGAGGTAAATCTTGGCAGGTTTGCAAAGGCGCGAGAAAATATCTGCCGCGATCATCCCGTTGCCGCCGCGCCAAACACCGCATTCGACGAAATCGCCCTCGATATCGTTTCGTGCAACATGGCGGCAGGCCATGAGCGTTGCGAACAAACGCTCACGCCCGACCATAGAGAGTTTCTTATCGATGACGTGTTGGACGATTTCTTTATCGTCCTCGTCGAATTCGACCGGAAATTCTGGGGGCTTACCGCCCCGACCCCATTTCAGACCAAGCATATGCTGATATCTGCCTGCAGTTTGTCCGCCCGTGTCTATTTCACAGTGACGGATAAATTTCCAATTTCAAGTATCGCGACACGCAATTCTCACAACAGTCCAAATCTTGTCACGTCTTGGTACAAAAAATAGAGAAGTATCCCTGTCAAAACCACGAAAGTTGCGCGACCAACTAACTTGCCAACTCTTTGATTGACCAGTTTTGACAATATCTTTTCGGCAAGAATGCCAATCCCATACGCCAGTAAGCAGCACACCAGAACGAATATGATTGCCATAAGCAAGCCCATCACGGCGCCATCCAGTCCAGTTTCAGAACCCGTTTCGCGAACGGTTCGAGTCTATTCCACGGTAATGGATTTGGCGAGGTTGCGTGGCTGATCCACATCGGTGCCTTTGGCCACAGCCGTATGATAGGCGAGCAATTGCACCGGCAGGGCATAAACCAAGGGCACGAGCAGGGCATCAACTTCGGGTACTTCGATATGCTCCCAAACGCCGTCGCCGGCGCGCTTCTTGCCTTGGGCATCGGAAATGAGAAGCACCTTGCCGCCGCGCGCCATCACTTCGTGCATATTGGAAATAGTTTTTTCGAACAGATTGTCGCAGGGCGCGATCACAATAACAGGAACGTCTTCGTCGATAAGCGCGATGGGACCATGCTTCATCTCGCCGGCGGCATAGCCTTCGGCGTGAATATAGGAAACTTCCTTCAATTTCAGAGCGCCCTCAAGCGCCAGCGGATAGCTAACGCCGCGCCCGAAATAGAGCACATCACGCGCCTTAGCGACTTCATGGCCTAATGCTTCAATGCGTGCATCTTGAGCCAACAGATCGACCATATGACGCGGGGTTTCCAATAAAAGCTCCGTGAGGCGCTTTTCGTCGTCCAAATTGAGTGCGCCGCGCGCCCGACCGGCGCCAATGGCAAGCGCAGCCAATACGGAAAGCTGGCAGGTAAACGCCTTGGTAGAGGCAACGCCGATTTCGGGCCCGGCATAGGTTGGCAGCACGATTTCGGATTCGCGCGCGATGGAGCTATCGGCAACATTGACGATCGCGGCGATACGCTGTTTCGCTTTTTTCGCGTCTCGAAGTGCGGCAAGTGTGTCCGCTGTTTCACCCGATTGCGAAACATAGAGAGCAGCCCCGCCCTTAGGGTAAATCGGATCGCGATAGCGAAGCTCGGAGGCGATATCGGCTTCGACCGGCAGTTTCGCCAATTGCTCGAACCAATATTTTCCTATGAGCCCAGCGTAATATGCGGTTCCGCAGGCCGATATTGTCAGACGGGGCGCGTCGGCAAGCAATTTCGTTGCCTCAGCCGGTAGATGCACACAAGGCCCAGCGGCGTCGAGATATCGCGACAGCGTATGACCAACGACTTCAGGCTGTTCGTGGATTTCCTTCGCCATGAAATGGCGTCGTCCACCCTTGTCGACCATGACCGAGGCTTGAGTGACGATTGAGATCCCGCGTTTTGCCGGCCGATCGTCGGCATCGAAGATTTCGACATCTGCCTCGCGGACTATGACCACGTCGCCATCTTCGAGATAGGCGATACGAGAGGTGAAAGGCGCCAGCGAAAACGCGTCGGAGCCGAGATAAGCCTCGTTCTCACCGTAACCGATTGCAAGAGGACTGCCGCGGCGGGCGCCAACCAAAAAAGATTCCTCACCTTTGAAAATCATCACCAGTGCAAACGCGCCGGTGAGCCGGCGGGTGGCTGTTTTGGCAGCTTGCGCCGGCGTCATGCCCTGATCGAGATAATGGGTGACCAAATGCACCGCTGTTTCGGTGTCGGTTTCGGATTCGAAACTATGTCCGGCGGCGCGTAATTCTTCGCGCAGCTCGCGGAAATTTTCGATAATTCCATTGTGGACCAGCGCCACGCGCGGTGAGGCATGGGGATGGGCGTTGAGCTCGGTCGGCGCTCCATGCGTTGCCCAGCGGGTATGGCCGATTCCGGTGATGCCACCCAAAGGTTCTGCGGCAAGAAGAGTGGAAAGCCTATCTAGCTTTCCCGCCGAGCGGCGACGTTCAATTTGCCCGTCTACAAGTGTCGCAATGCCGGCGGAATCATAGCCACGATATTCAAGACGCTTCAGCGCGCCCAATATCTGCCCTGCGACCTCTTTTCGTCCAGCAATACCGATGATCCCACACATGGATCAACCTTTCTTCTGTTCGTCGCTGCGGGCTTTGGCGTTAGCGCGAACCCGTTCCGCAGCGCCGCTCTGCATCTTTTGCTCACCGCGGCCAATTGCCAATGAATCCGCTTCGACATTTTTGGTTATGACGCTGCCCGCTGCGACAATGGAATCATTGCCGAGCGTCACCGGGGCGACCAGCGCAGTGTTGGAGCCGACAAAGACGTTCTCACCGATCTCGGTGCGGTTTTTGCCATAGCCGTCATAATTGCAGGTGATGGTTCCGGCGCCGATATTGGTCCCGGCGCCAACCTGCGCATCGCCCAGATAGGTCAGATGATTGGCCTTGGCGCCTTTCTCCAGCAGCGCATTTTTCACTTCGACAAAATTGCCAACATGGACATTTTCCTGAAGAATTGCCCCGGGGCGCAGCCGCGCGAAGGGGCCTACAATTGCGCCCTCACCCACTTCCGCGCCTTCCAAATGAGAGAAGGCTTTGATCTCCGCCCCGCTATGGACTGTCACGCCCGGCGCGAACACGACATAGGGCCCGACGCGCGCGCCTTTCTCGATAAGAGTGTCGGCCGACAAAAACACGGTCTCGGGCGCGGCAAATAAAACGCCCTCCTCCATTAACTCGGCGCGCCTACGCGTCTGATAGGCGGCTTCCGCCTCGGCCAATTGGCTTGGCGAGTTCACGCCCATCATCTCTTCTGCCGATCCTTCGGCAGGTGTGGACGAAAGCCCAATCCCGCGGGCAAGGGCAATCACGTCGGTCAGATAATATTCGCCTTGCGCGTTTTGATTCTCGACCCGGCGCAGGAGATCGAACAGTGAATGCGCATCCGCAGCTAAAATACCGGCAAAGCACAAATCGATCGAGCGCTCTTCAGGCGTCGCATCCTTATGTTCGACAATACCGAGCAAACGATCGCCGTCGCAAACCATGCGGCCATAACCGGTAGGATCCTCGGCACGAAAACCGAGCGCGGCAATCTCCGTATCCTTTCCGAGTTGCGACACAAGCGCCGTGAGCGTGGCCGCAGTGAGAAGCGGCGTGTCGCCGAAAAGAACCAGCAGGGTCCCGTCGAATCCATTAAGCGCGGTCTCGGTCGCGGCAACCGCATGGCCGGTGCCGAGCTGGCGTTCCTGCATCACCGTTGCAGCGCCATGCGCTGCTGCCAACTCCTCGACTTGGGAAGCGCCCGGTGCGACCACCACGACTTTTCTCGACGCGCCGATATCGTCGGCAACATTCAGTACATGCTGCAGCATCGGCTGCCCGCCGATGGGATGCAGCACTTTGGGGATCGCGGAATTCATCCGCGTCCCCTGCCCGGCGGCAAGGACGACAACTGCAAGCTGTGATTCGGTCATAAAATAAAAGCCATGGCTATTTGTCTACGCTTTGCTCAGTTCGGGGCCCAGTTCGGAGCGCTTGGTTAATGCTCATTATGCCAAGCGTAAATTGACGATTTGTTTCTTATTCTTTCCATTTGGGCCTTTTCCGGCTTAATTCTGGCCCTTCAATGATGGATTTGCGGCTTTGAGACCTTAATTAGGCCGCTAAAAGTTAACAGAAGCGAAAAACGAGCCTTATGCGTGACCAGCGGCGATGAGCATTAGAAAAACCATCATTTTCGATCTCGACGGAACTTTGGTCGATACCGCGCCCGATCTTATGGCCGCTTTGAACGTGGTCTTGAAGGAAGCCGGCCATCGCACGCTCGATAGTGCGGAACTCCGTAGTCTTGTCGGTTTCGGTGTGCGCCCGCTTTTTATGCGCGCCTTCGAGAAAACCGGAGCGGCTCTATCGGAAGAACAATTGCTCAAACATAGCGAAGAATTCCTGCGCCATTACCGCGATAACATCGCAAATGAGAGCCGGGCTTTCCCGCACGTCGTGGAGACGCTTGAGTCTTTAAAGAGCGATGGATTTCACCTCGGTGTCTGCACGAACAAACCGCATGATCTCACCGAGCTGCTTCTCGACAAGCTGGATTTGGCAGGCCATTTCGGCGCCGTGATCGGCGCCGGACGCACACCCATCAACAAGCCCAACCCAGGTCACATTTTGGATGTGGTAAGCGCGCTTGAGGGAAATGTGAAGCGCACGGTGATGGTTGGCGACAGCGCGGTCGATGTTGCCGCAGCAAAGGCTGCCGCAATTCCGGTGATCGCCATGAGCTATGGTTATACGATCGAGCCCGCGCACGAACTCGGGGCCGACGTAACTACCGGCGATTTCGCAGATGTTCCCGCGCTGGTCGCGAAGCTTCTGGGGTAATGGGTTTCTTCGCGCTGAGCATGCCGAGATCGAGCGCGTAAAAAAACTTGTCATCCCGGACAAGCTCGGCCCGCGCGGGCCGAGAGTTTTCTATTGATTCCGCGCAAAGCGCAGGGGCCAGGATGACAAATAAGGGCGAAGCACCCCCTCCGCTTGACTTCATTTGGGCCCCGCTCCTATAGCCAAAGACCTGGAGGACGCGTAGCTCAGCGGGAGAGCACTCGCTTCACACGCGAGGGGTCACTGGTTCAATCCCAGTCGCGTCCACCATTTTTCTTCTCTAGAGCTGAAATTTTTTCTTCGCACACGCTTGGCGTCCGACCGCCTTTGTCTCCAGCGCTTAGATAATGGCGATGAGGCGCGTTCGCAGTGGCGCCGGTACGTTACGCGTTCATCACACGGACATCGCCTGCGAGCGTTATCGAAAAAATCCTAAAGCCCGAAGCGAATATATTAAACGACTTGGATGACGGGGTCGTGAAAGAACAAGCCAACAGCAATCCCCGAAAGAAATACAAATACCGAATACATGAGACCCCCCTTGTTCCCAGCGCTCAAGCTTGGGACAGAACCCATGAAGTACGTATTATAATACGCAATTCACGCCAGGGGGAAGGCACGGGGCGCGTGCCAATACGCTCAATTTTCCGCTTCAGGCTTTGGCAACAACGCCACGCCGCGCACCGGACCGCCTCTGCTACCTGCGATTTTGATCGGCAATGCGATGATATTCGCGCCCGTCGGCGGCAAGCCTTCAAGGGCGCTGAGATTTTCGAGACCCGGCACATTGGCGCGGCCTGCAATGCGATGGACCGGAAAATCTTGGCTTTGGCCATAATCGATGGACGCCGTATCGACGCCGATGGCAGAAATGGCTCGTTCATTGATGAGAAACTCCACCGCCTCTTCCCCGAAACTGGGAAAAGAGAGATTGGACGCATCGTTGGGCGTGTCGTCTCCCAAATAGGCGAGGACATCGGGCCAAAACGCACTCCAGCCCGTGCGCAAAATGACGATGCCACCCTCGGCGATTTCTCCATGCTGCGCCTCAAAATCCATGACATCGTCCAAACTAAGCCGATAATCACGATCGCTTGCAGCTTGGTCGCTAACATCTATGACGAATGCGGCACCTAAAAGCTGGGTCAAAGGCACTTGATCGATCGTGTTTCCGTCTTCGAAGAAATGATAAGGCGCATCGAGATGGGTGCCGCCATGCTCGGGCATCGAAAAGGAGAACGCCGAATAGAACCAACCGCCTTCGGTTTGGCGATTATATAGTTTGCACCACTAACTGGCTCCTATTTATTTGGAGCTTATGGGTCGGCCAATGTGGCCTTCTACAAGTTCCTTGAGGGCTTCCAAGCCACCCGCAGCATTCTCTATGGCCACTCTCAGCTTTTGGTCGTGCCCAGGGAGAAACTTACTGTCTGAGGTAACGGTTTCGCCACAGCCACAAAGGCAGTCCATCATTCTCTATCTTCCTCGATCCGCGCGCCTGGTACCGGATCGTCTTTCGCACCTGGTGGCGTAGGCTTCGTGATCTTGCCGATGACGCGAGCGAACTCTTCCTTGCTCATGTCTGCACCGGATTCCCGTGCCGCTTTCCTGAACCTATGAACCTGCGCAGTATTATTCATATTCTACACCGAACCGTGCCAGGTGGATTACAACTCTGTCGTCGTCATAAGAATACAGGACCCAAAGATCTCGTGTTTCTGCCCATGGGTTACCAGGGAAAACATAGATAAGATACTTCGTGGCGTCGTTGGGAAAACGTGGCGTTCCATTTTCCGGTGTCCTCGCGAGAAGCCACTCTACCCCCCTCCACTGATCTTCAAATCGCTTGGCCTCTGCGGAGACTCCATCCACAAAGTCCTGCGCCTGTTGGTCCAGCGCAACGTCCCGGTACACAGACCACTTCATTACGCAGCCTTCACGACCTCGATTTGTTCGATAGCAGCATCAGCCCAGTATCTGACATCATCAGTGATTTCCCCCCTGCCACTAGCTAGTGTGGCAAATAAAGGAATCTCCTCCCCCTCTGTTGCCGCCTCCCATATCTCCTCGTGAGTCATCTCGATAATTTTATTGGCGGCTCGTTTGCAAACGGCATCAAGCACTAGCCTGGCCACTTTACGCTCCTCGTTTGACAACAGGTTTGTGTCTGGCTGCCTAAGAGAGATATATTTTCTTGTGTCGAACTGAAACTCTGGCTCCTGAATGAGTATCGCTTTTTCGGCCTGAAGGTCTCTCAAGGTGGCAAGTATTGTCATCGGAACCGGCCCCTTTGCCCGCTTCACATATTTCTCGCCCGTGAGCGACACCCCGTTCGCTTGGTATGAGAGCATATCGACGAACCACAGAGCCTTATTCAGGCGTACGGACCCGAGCCTCGTAGGGTTGTCTTGGCACTCATGCACCATTAAATGAACTAGTGCCTTGAATTTATCTCCCGACATAATGTGCCCCTAGTTGGTTGGGAAACACATATAGGGCTTGACTCCCACTGTGTCCAGTGCTAGCCGCCGCGCGGCTTGTGCCAACACTAGCCCCTACGATGGCTTACTAATCAAGCGTATTTCAGCCGTTTTCCCTTCACTCCCCGTAGCGCCAACACCGCCCTGTCTTCATCGTCAGCGCCATTGGCTACACGGTTGTTGTACCGGAACTCGAATTCAGTGGCGTAGCGATGCAAGTGATTCTTGGCACAGTGCTGGTAAACGCCCTTCATGCCGCGTTTAAAGATGCTGAAATAGCCTTCGATGGTGTTGGTGTGGATATCTCCACGTCCATATTCCCCGGCGCCGTGGCGAACGTAATCGTGTGCTGCGAAGTGACTGGTGAGGTTCTGATACTGGGTAGCCTCATCGGTGTAGACAGTAGCTTCCTTTGCGATGTTCTCTCTCAGGATAGGGACAAGCGTTTTGGCCTTGAGATCGTCCACCACCATAGACCGAGCGCGTCCAGTGCTGCGGTCCACCAATGCCAGCACCTTGTGCTTGTGCGCGTATCCGCGACCCTTCTTACAGTGCTTCGGTTTGATTGTTTTGTCGTGGCCAATGAAAGTTTCGTCCACCTCGACAACACCACCACCTGCACCAAACGCTGCGAGTTCGCCGGTCCTCATGGCCTCGCGCAGCCGATGGAACATGAACCATGCCGTTTTGTAGGTCACGCCCAGCGTCCTGTGGAGTTGATGGGCGCTGAAGCCCTTCTTGCTTGCGGTTAGCAAGTAGGTCGCCTGGAGCCAATGGCACATGGACACATGGCTCGCCTCAAACACAGTGCCAACCTTGACGGTGAAATCCTTCTTGCAGTCCTTGCAGCGCCGCAGGCCCGGACGCGCCCGCTTGCCATTTAACGTATAAGCGTTGTCCACAACTCCGCAGTGCGGGCACACAGTACCATCCGGCCACAGGATGCTTTCCACATACTCGATTGCGGCTTTCTCGTTGTGAAAAATAGGATCTGACAGAACGCTCATAGCTATCTCCTTGTGAGATATATATAATCATTCTGTTTGGTGGTGTCAAGTATACAATCGCCTTCGGTTTGACCGCGCGAGAGCTCGTCCAACTCAAAGCGTGTCGGCGAGGTGGGCCAATAGATTGTGTCCGCATCATAGGAATGGGTGAGATCGACCAATTCATACCCGCTGAGATCGAGGGGCTGGGCCCATAATTGCGCCGGCCAGAGAAGCGCCAAGATTCCGATCATCCAGAGTCTCATACTGCCAGCTTTCCTAATTTGTTCTCGTGCCGACGATCATAACGAAAGCGGAACATGATGGGAGGGGGTGGCGGCGCGAAGTCAATCCTCTTTTGGGCCGTCCGTGCGCTTAAAACCAGCTATTCCACTCGTACAAGGCCAACGATGTCGTCAAACGGCTCATTGGGCTTGATGCCGCAAAACGCGATCATCTCCGCAGCGATCTTCGCCGGATTAGCAAGAAGTTCCTTGTATTTAACAAAATGAATCGGTGCATCCTGTTCGATGTAGAAATCGAACAGAAGAGAATGGACTATTGCAACCGAGGCCGGTCCGAAACGGAAGCGCCATTTGCGCCTCTTGCGCGACTGCTCGATCTCCGCAGCCGGACGAAGGACGTAAACAAATTTTGCGTCAAAGATTTGAGCCAATTCGGGCAGTACGAGGCACGCCAGCGGAAATTTCAAGTAATAGGCGGCTTGTTCTTCTTGAAGCGGAAACAATGACAAAATCTCAGCGCAAAACGCCGTCAGTCTGGCGACAATTTTGCCTCTGTCGTTAGAGTGCAAGCGAAATGGAAGCTGTGAAGCAACTTCAAGCACAGCGTTTCAGAACAAGATTGATTCATAGGTATTGGGCGTTCGCGGATCGTTTACCTTCCAATAAGGAGGCACTCCTTTTAGCCCCGCCTTGTCCAGGATGCCTGCAACCACCGACGTACCGCTGCCCCAGGGACCGCATACAAAAACTGCTTTGGGCTTTGTCATTCCAAATAAATACCCTTTCACAAAGCCCCTATCCAACTAGGTTCGACGGTGTCGAGGCGCCTCATATGGCCTGTGGAAATCTCAGTCACTCGCCGGCGGTGAATTCAATAATCGATTAAATCGACACGCGTTAGGCGCACGCGCTGCATGACGCGCTGCGTATTGGCGAGATGCCATGCGGTATATTGCTCGGAATAGAGCGTGTTGCCCGACATCCCGTCTATGGGAACAATGACATTGAAGCCCCATAATGCTCCTTCGGCTGCGGTATGCAAGACGGCGGTCTGAACCTGTGTCCCAACCGTAATGATCGTATCAATGCCCCGCGCGCGGAGCGTTGCCTCGAGATCAAGCCCTTCAAAGCGATTGAAGTCCTGGTCAAAGGGCAAGAACTTATTCGGTCCGTTCGGCGGAATAAGCTCTTCTCCAGGAAGTCTTGCAAGTTCGTCGGCAATCTCTAGGCCCGTCGGGTCATTGGTGGGGACGCTGAACATCACCAAAACGCTATGCGCGCGCGCGCCCTCAAGAAGCGTCTTCACCGCCGGGATCGTTGCAACGCAGCGCGGACGCCGCTCCAAATTGCACGAGCCATAGACAAATCCCATGACAAGAAGCGCGGTGGTCTCCGGCTCTATCGTCACCCGATGAAGTTCGGGCGGCGATGGCACTTCTACCGCGCTCCACTCATCGACAATATTTTGTGCATTGGCGACCTTCGGAAACAAAGAAACGGCAGCAAGAAGCGCGAAGGCGGCAGCGCTGATTTTGGTGGTTGTCATGACATTTCTCCGGCCGGCGAGGCGAATTAAAATCAAGCATGCGCTTTGCGCACCATATTCAATTTGTCTGGCGGACACGCGCACATGCAGTCGTCACTCTAACAAATGTTTTGTCATGCTGATCTTGGTTCCGTTCCGGCTCAATTGCGACCAGCCATTGCGTAAGTAGAGATCGATAGTTTCAGACATTTCGGCATGGGTATTGAGGCGCATCTCAACATACCCACGATCCTTCGCCTCGGTTTCGGCAAATGTCAAAAGCCGACGCCCTATCCCTGCACCCTTCATGTTTAGATCTACCGCCACATTTGCAAGCAGCATAAAGTCGTCACACGAGATAAGGACAAGTCCACCAACGATACGACCATTCGCTTCCACCACCCATACGAGATTGTTCGCGATCTCCGCGTCGCAATCTTCCAACACAGGCGGTAGGTCGCGAATGCGCGCCAAATATGGCGCATAGGCTGCATCAATGCAGCCTTCTAGGGCGTCAGCGTCCCGCGCATCGGCTCGACGTAGCGTCCAATCCTCCATCGGGAACAATCCTAAGAGATCATTGGAAAGAGGAAAACCTATTGGAGGAGGGGGAAAGCAAAGGGGATGTCCCGGTCGATGTTGAAAAGTTGAGGTAGGTGTCGCTCTCCTGGAGCCGTTAGGCTCCGGGTGCTGCAAACCCAAAAGGGAGAACGACACCATGGGAAATAATATCCGTAGTTCCAGCCGCCCGAAAGCCCTTGCCCCCTCGGTTCCTATGCCGCCGCTGGCGGACGCGATGGACGCAGTCCATCTCAGCGTGGATCGGTTTTGTCTTCTGGCCGGGGTCGAGGCCTTGGCCGAGATGATGGAGGAGGACGCCACGACCGTGTGCGGGGCCCGACATCGCCGCCATGGGGACCGTCGAGGTTATCGCTGGGGCAGGACACATAGCGAGATCGGCTACCACGGTGGCAAAGTGAAGGTGGCCCGGCCACGGGTTCGTGACCGGGCGGGCAAAGAGGTGAGCTTGGAGAGTTGGCAGGCGCTACGCGATGGCAACCTGCTGCTCGAGTGGGCGCTCAACCTGATGGTGCTGAACGTGTCGACCCGCAAGTACCACCGCGCGGTCCGTCTGCCCGAGGGCGAGCTGGCGAAAGCGCGTGGCGACGGCACCTCGAAGTCGGCCGTTTCCCGGCGCTTTGTGGCGCTGTCACGCAAGAAGATGAAGGCCTGGCTCGCCTCGGATCTCTCGGAACTCGACCTGCTAGTCATCCAGATCGACGGTCTGCATGTCGGCGACCATGTCCTGATGGCGGCGATCGGCGTCGATGGCAACGGCGACAAGCATGTCCTGGCCGTGGTCGAGGGGGCGACGGAGAACACGGTCATCGTCCAGGCCTTGATCGACAATCTCCTCGCCAGGGGGCTCGATCCGACACTGCCGCGGCTGTTCATCGTCGATGGCGCGAAGACACTCAGCAAAGCGATCCGAAACACCTTCGGTGTGGCCGCCGCCATCCAGCGCTGCCAGGTCCACAAGGGCCGTAACATCATCGAGCGCCTGCCCCAACATTTGCACGCGAGCGTCAAGAAGGCGCTCCGTCAGTCCTGGGACCAGGACGACGCAAACAAGGCCGAGCGGCTCTTGCGCAACCTGGTCCGGCGTCTGGAGCATGAGGAACCGGGCGTCTCGGGCAGCATCCTGGAGGGGCTGGAGGAGATCCTCACCGTCATCCGCCTCGGCCTACCGCACGAACTCCGGCGCTCGCTCGCCTGCACCAACATCGTCGAGAACGCGCTCGGCACGGTGCGCCAGGTCACCCGCAACGTCAAACGCTGGAGACACGCCGAGATGGCGCTCAGATGGACCGCCGCCGGCCTGCTGGAGGCCCAGAAAACCTTCCGTCGCCTCAAGGCCTATCGCCAGCTGCCCATCCTCCGAAATGCTCTCCAGGAACACTTGAGAAAGGCTCAGGCCGACAGTGCCATTGAAACCATCATGAAGGCAGCATAGCATCATCAACCAGCGACGCCTGCCCCACGAATTTCAACAGAGATAGGGACATCGCCAAAGCAAAAGCGCCTGTCTCATTGCGCCGCAGACCAGCCATAACCTAATATTCTTGCGCAGATGCTCGTCAATAAGGCTGCTCGGCAGTTGAGGATTACAAATTATGAAATGGCGCCTTCCCGCCTTGCTTGCCTTAGCCGGCCATTTCACCGCGCCCAGCGCACTGGCCGCCGATTCCCAAAGCGATTTAAGGGGGCGGTTGATCGATCTGCCAAATGTGCAGCTCTGGATCACCGATAGCGGCGGGACAGGCGAGCCAATTATTCTCTTTCACCCGAACACCGGCAATTCCGAGATTTGGCAGAATAATGTTCCTGCGCTTGTCGAGGCCGGTTATCGCGCAATTAGTTTCGATAAGCCCGGTTGGGGCAAGAGTATTGTTCACGAGGGGCAAAACCCGTTTCCCGTCGCCGAAAGCCTCGATGCGCTGTTCGATTTTCTTGAGTTAGATGAGGTCCATCTTATCGGAACCGCCAATGGCGGCTATTTCGCTTTCGATTACGCGATTTGGAAACCTGAGCGCGTGAAAAGCCTGGTCATTGCGGCGAGCGGTCTTGGTTTGGATAATGATCCGGAAGGCGATGCTTTCCGGATACGCGCCGAGATTCCAGGCATGCGGCAACAGCCTTCGGAAATTCGCGAACTGAGCCCGACCTATCGCGGCATGAACCCGGAAGGTGTCGTGCGCTGGTTGGAGATACACGATAGTTCAAGGCAGGAGGACGCTATCGAACCGCCTCTGCTGACCCCCAACACGCCTCAAAAAATAGCAACGCTTAATGTACCGATCTTCGTTATCGCGGGCGGTATCGATCTGGTGACTCCGTCCGGCGCAATGCGCTTGTGGAGCCAACATCTTAGCGTGCCCTATGAATGGCTTGTGATCCCAGAGGCCGGACATGTGCTCATCTGGGAACAGCCGGATGTGTTCAACCAGGCTGTGATCGAATTTCTACAAAAACACTGAGCGTATATACGCGCGGTACTGTACGGCGTTGCCGTTTTTAGGGTGTGGAGGGGCGGCGCAACTCTGAAATAGCGGCGCCGTCTTTGCGCGGATCGGACGCGCCAAAATTCACACCCGTGCTGAAGTCGCGCAAAACTGCCTGGCCTGCCCCCATGCGCGTGGAGGAAAAATCACCGCGCATAACAATTCCATGCCCAAGCGCGGCCAGCTCCGCGCGTGTCGATGCAGAAATCCGGGCTTCGAAATTAACGTCACAGCCGGGGAAAGTGTCTTTTGAAAAGCGCGGCGCGTCGAGCGAGCCCTGCACGTTCATTCCGAAATCGACAATATTGGACACGAATTGCGCATGGGCTTGCGCCTGGTTCCAGCCGCCCATAATTCCGAACGCAATCCGCGTGTCGCCGCGCGCCATAAAAGCAGGGATAATGGTGTGGATAGGACGCTTGTGAGAGGCAAGTACGTTCGGGCTCGATCGGTTGAGCGTGAAGAGCCCACCACGATTTTGTAACACAAATCCTGCGCCCTCGACGGCAAGACCGGCGCCGAATCCCACGGAAGAAAAATTACTTTGGATGAGCGAGACCATATTGCCCTCAGCATCGACCACCGAAAGATAGGTGGTGCCGCGGTCGGTCCCAGGCGGTAGACCGGCCGGGACTGAGCAATTGGCGGCGCCGATATCGATAAGGTCTGCACGCCTCTCGGCGTAAACCTTCGAATTCATTCCCGCGACGGGAATATTCGAAAAATTCGGGTCCGCGTTGTAACGGATCATATCGGCATAGGCGAGCTTTTTCGCTTCGATCATCACGTGCAATGCGCGCACCGAGTTATGCCCGTAGCTCGCCACGGGAAAGCGCTCCATGATGTTGAGCATTTCCAGCGCAGCGATGCCCTGGCCATTGGGCGGCAATTCCGTAACGGTCCAGCCGCGGTAATCTGTCGAAATCGGATCAACCCATTCGCTTTTGAACTCCGCGAGATCGGCCATCTCCATCGTGCCGCCAAGTCTTTGCGACGTGGCAATGATTTTTTGTGCAACCGCACCGCTGTAGAGGGCGTCACGGCCGTGATCGGCGATCTGACGGTAGGCCCAGGCGAGATCCGAATTGCGGAAGATTTCGCCCATCTCCGGCGCGCGGCCATTAATCAAGAATGTTTGTGCCGTCGGTGCGTCGCCCCGAAGTGCCGCAACACTGTCCCGCCAATAGATGCTGACGACTTCGCCAACCGCAAACCCCTCCTCCGCATGCGCGATAGCGGGCGCTAGTACTTGCCTGAAGCTCATATTTCCAAATCGCGTGAGCAGCATGTCCCAGCCATCAACAGTACCCGGGACCGTCACGGAATTGATGCCGCTTCGCGGCATGGTGTTTATG
Organism: Micropepsaceae bacterium; assembly: GCA_965247505.1. GTDB lineage: Bacteria > Pseudomonadota > Alphaproteobacteria > Micropepsales > Micropepsaceae > CAIYRG01. The sequence continues at coordinate 293,842 of OZ252020.1, forward strand.
CCTTTGCTGCGCAGATATTCCGGGGTGAGCTTCGCCGGCGCCCAGCCCGACGCGTTCAAGCCGGTAAGTTCGCCGCTACTGGCATCATAAACGATGACAAATAGATCGCCGCCGATGCCGTCATTCATCGGCGCGATCAAACCCATCATCGCATTGGTCGCGACAGCGGCGTCGATGGCGTTGCCACCTTGCTCTAAGATCGAGGCGCCGACTTGGGACGCCAGCACGCTTTCGCTTGCAACAATGCCGCCTTTAGATGCGACCATGGAACGCGATTGCGAGCGGTCCTGCGCAAAGGCGGAAGATCCCGCCCCCAGGCAAAGACCAAGACAAAGGCTAAAAGCAAATAGCGCGGCTTGTTTCGTCATTGTCGTCACCCGGCGCGAATTCGAGACTGTCGGCGATTATTAGAATGCCAGCCCCAGAGCGTATAGTCGAGCGCGCGCCGTCGACCATACCCGTGAAGAGCTGACAAATAACCGTGCGGAACGGACATATCGTCTGCTGCCAGCACCAACCATTTGAGCGCGCTGCCGTGCCGTGGTGACAATACGCACCAATGGTGCAAACGGCGAGAGACTGGGCCACTTGGACCCAGCCTCTACCAAACCGTCTAATTTCAACGTACCAAATATGGCTATGGACTAACCGTATACCCAACGCCGACGCCGAAGATCCATGGATCAATGTCGGTCCCTTTTGCCGTGATGGCACCACCATTGATACTCACATCGGTAGCCGAGAGTAATTTTTTGATATCGAGATTGAGGCTCCAATTGTTATCAAAGACGAGAGACGCTGGTACCAGGACTTTCGTCGGCGGCAACAATGTAGTTTACCCCAACTCCAAGATAGGGGCTCAACATCGGGTCAGGACGGAAACGATACTGAAGTGTCGCAATCACAGGCACAAGCCGCACATGCCCAACGTCAAGGGTGCCCATTGTGGAATTCCTTACTTCCACAAGATGATTTGAGGTCGACACAGCCAACTCACCCGCAATATTGTCGGTAAAGAAATAGGTGAAATCTATTTCCGGCGCATATTCGGTTCTCACCCAAGCCTGGCCACCCAGAGTATTTGTGGTGCCCAAACATCGGGTATCACGCTAATTGCGCGAAGTCGGATCAAAAAATCTCCTGCATCCTGGGCCGGCGCCACATTCGGTACCAGAGATGTCCCCAGAACTGCTCCCCCGAGCAGCAAATAGGTGTTCCATTTCATTATTCTCATGCCCCCAAAATTTCCCCCGCCGCCTGAAGTACTTAAGTGGAAGATCCAGGCCGCCCGTTTAAATTAAATAATACAGCAGAAGAGGCGTGGATTGCCTCAAACCTTGCCTATCCGGTTTACACCCACACCCACTAGGGCTAGAATGGGCGCAAACCGAATATAGGGGAGCGCGCCATGGATGTTCTCGACCGCGCTGATCTCCCATTCCCGCATTCGCTACCCGAGTTCCAGCGACTTTTCCCCGATGATGCGGCCTGCGCCGCCTACCTGGAGAAAGCCCGCTGGGGAGACGGCTTTGCCTGCCCGCACTGCGGCACGGCGGGAGAGCCGTTCCACTTTGAAAACCGCCCTGGCGTCCTGTGCTGCCGCAAGTGCCGCCAGAACACCGGGCTGACGGTGGGAACAGTGATGGAGCGTAGCCACACTCCGCTGAACGTCTGGTTCTGGGCCGCTTATCTGGTCGCAAGTCAGACGCCCGGCATGTCCGCCGTGCAGTTTCAGCGGCAACTTGGTCTTTCGCGCTACGAGACGGCCTTTCAAATTCTCCACAAGCTCCGCTCGGGCATGGTGCGGCCCAACCAAGACAGGATCGGTGGACAGCCCAAGAACCATGTTGAGGTGGACGAAACCTGGGTTGGCGGGCGAACGCGTGGGGAAGGCCGTGGTGTTCACCACAAGGTTCCCGTCTCCTGTGCCATCGAGGTGCGTCATCGAAAGCCGGGCACCAAGCTCGACAACCGGAAAGACGGACGCTATGCCGGACGCGTTCGGCTCGCCGTCGTGCTCGACCGTAGCGCCGAGTCGCTCTGTGGGTTCGTCGAGAGCACCGTCGCGCCGGGATCGCTGATCGTTACTGACGATTGGAGCGGCTATGCTGGCCTCGGTAAGCGCGGCTATGAGCACTTCGCTGTTACCGAGTGTGGTGATCCAGAGGTTGCCGAGCAATACCTGCCGATCATCCATCTGGTTTTCGCCAACCTGAAGACGTGGCTGATCGGGATCCACCACGGCGTTAGCCACCAGCACCTACAAGCCTACCTCAACGAGTTCACCTTCCGCTTCAACAGGCGGTTCTACCCGTTCAACGCCTTCCGCTCATTGCTCGGCATCGCGGGCGACACCTCTGCTCCAACCTATGCCGAGCTTTACTCGGGAGAGTGGCGGCACCCTACATGTAGCGGTCATGGGCGTTAACCGGATAGGCAAGCCTCAAACGAGGTATTTTAGCCCAAATACCACTACAGGTGAAGCACGCCTGACCCAATCTCTTGGGTATGGGTGAACCGATACTCATTACGAAACTGCCCGAAAACGCATTAAGAAGCAATTGAGTAGTCGACGCGGGTCCAGAATCTAGGGGCAAGCCTAACTAGCTATTCTTGGACCAGTTTGCTTCAGCGTAAATCATCGGCGCCGGCGCTACCGAGTAAATCCGGCTCGGGCGTCCCGCGTTCACGCCACGCCGAAGCCCGGCCAATAGGTCGCTAACAGATAACCCATTCCGATGATCACGATCAGGATCAGTCCCGTCAGCCACAGCCCCCAAGAAAACATCGTTTTCAGATTGACCCCATAGCCGGCCGCGATAGCCGGCCCTCCGGCTGAGGAAGGAAGCATGATGCCGAAATTGCCCGCAACGGCGACGATATAAACAAAGGGAATCGGATTAAGTCCCAAGCTCTCGAAGGTGCTGATCGTAATCGGTACGACAATTGCGACAGCGGCGGTGTTACTTGTTATTTGCGTGAGCAGCACCGTTAAGCACGCAAATACGACAATCGCCGCAAAGCCTCCGCCGCCGGCAAAGGGTATTAAGCGCTCAGCTAGAAACTGCGCGGTACCGGTATCGCTTAATATCTGGCCAAGGGCAGAGCCACCTGCAAAGAGATAGATCAAGCCCCAAATCATGTTTTGCTGCGCATAGTCCCAGCGCAGCAATGGCTCGCCCTTATGGCGGATGGTGAAGCTGAGAATACCAAAAGTCAGAAAGGCAAAGGCGGGCGTCAGCCCTGGAAGAAGACCAGCATAGAGCTGACGCGTAAAGGCGAGAAGCGTCGCGGCGGCAAAGAAGAACAACCCCCATTTTTCGGGAGTGCTCATCTTCCCGAGCGATGAAAGCTCTTGGGTGAAATAGGTTCGGGTTCCCTCCACCTGTTTCATTTCGGGTTTAAAGGCGAAGCGCATGAAAATGAATGACACAAGCGCGATCAAAGCGGTCAAAGGCAGCAGGCGCGTGACCCAAGTCGTGAACAGAAACTCACGATCGAGGAGTTGTGTTTCCAGAAACTGAACCGTGAGAAGATTGGGTGCACCCCCCAGCGGCGTGCCGGCGCCCCCTACGCTGGTTCCCCAAGCCACAGCAATTAGCAGGGCGGTTCCGAATGCGCTCTTTCCAATGTCTTCGATGCCGATGAAGCGCAGCATCGCAACGACGATCGGCATCATCGCTGCTGCGACAACGGTGTTGGGAAGAAACGAGCTCAAGACCACTGCGACGGCGAACCAAACAAGGATCTGGCGCCTGGTGCTTGTTCCAACGCCCAACAACGAGACCAATGCGATTCTGCGGTCCAGCCCCCATCGCTTCCATAAGGTCGCCAGGATGTTTGCGCCTATAAGCAAGATGACGAGCTGCTGCGCATAGGCCGGCAGGATTGCGCCCACCGGCAGAAAATTGAAAAGCGCAAGCACTACCAAGGGCAGGAATCCGGTGACGGCAAGGTGCACCGGCTGTGCAATCCACCACCACGACATCCACACCAACAGGCCGAGGCTGGCGCGGACCGGAAACGGAATGCCGGGCAGCGGCAACAGGATCAACAATAGGAACACCGCCGGTCCGCCTAGCGTGTGGAGTGCTATTCCCTGCGATGCCGGTTTCATCTCGGCTTAAAGCCCCACTTCATTCAAAGTTTTGCGAAATCGATTTTGCTGTGACGGTCGAGCGGTATCCCTGCCGTCGGCATTGGATATTTTAGTCCCGTCGCGCAATTGAAGAGAAGCGCGCGCTCGCCCTTATTGATGCGGCCTTCTTTGAGCGATTGCTTCCAAGCGGCGTAAGTGGCGGCGCCTTCAGAGCAAAGTAATAGCCCTTCGGTTTGCGCCATCTCTGTTTGCGCTCGCGTGATAGCCTCGTCTTCAACCGCGATGGCAAAACCGTTCGACTCTCGTACCGCGCGCAAAATCAAGAAGTCGCCCACGGCGGCAGGAACGCGAATGCCCGCCGCGATGGTATGGGCGTTTTGCCAAAGCGGCGCATGCTCGACCCCGTCTTCCCATGCCTTTACGATGGGTGCACAGCCGGTTGCCTGCACGGCAACCATGCGCGGGCGCTTCGGCCCGATCCAACCGAGCGCCTCCATTTCTGCAAAGGCCTTCCACATGCCGATCAAGCCGGTGCCGCCGCCTGTGGGATAGAAAATGACATCGGGCACATCCCAGCCCAACTGTTCGGCCAACTCCAGCCCCATCGTCTTCTTGCCTTCGATCCGATAGGGCTCCTTCAAGGTCGAAACATCGAACCAACCGGTGATGGCCTTGCCGTCGCCGACAAGCTTGCCGCAATCATTGATGAGACCATTGACGAGATAGACGCGCGCGCCCTGCAGCGCGATTTCATTGACGTTCACCGCCGGTGTGTCCTCGGGGCAGAAAATCGTGACATCCATGCCCGCTTTGGTGCCATAGGCGGCAAGCGCCGCCCCGGCATTGCCGTTGGTCGGCATTGCCACGCGGGTAATGCCAAGCTCTTTGGCCATGCTCACCGCCATTGCAAGACCGCGCGCTTTGAACGAGCCGGTCGGCAAACGCCCTTCATCCTTAATGAGAAGCGAGCCGTCTCTCACAATGTTCTGTGCCTCGATGATTGGAGTCAGGCATTCGCCTAGCGAGACAATGTTTTCCGTTCGACGCACGGGAAGGAGCTCGCGGTAGCGCCAGAAATCCGGGGCGCGATGTGTCAGATCGTCCCTGCTCAGAGATTTGGTGACTGCTTCCAAATCATATCGGACGAGAAACGGTTTGCTGGCAGCAGAGAGGTTATGGATCTTATCCGCCTCCACGCGCTCCCCCGTCATGCCGCATTCAAGATGGGTCACGAAAGTTGGACGCTCAGCCGTAAGGTTGGACGAATAATGTTGAGTCATAGTGATGCTGCCCTCACCCGCGTGAAGCTGCGAGCGCTATTGGCAGTCCTTTATCTATTGGGGCTCGATGTGAAACTCTGCAAGGTTGGGCGGAATAACCGCTCTTTCTTGCGGACGCGACAATTGCGGAATCCAATCATAAGGAACGCGATAGGCCCGATACATATTATTTCTGCCATTGTTCGCATTGAAATACGGGTTCACATATTCCCACACGATTTCCTTTTCTGCGGTCGCTTCGAATATGCGGCCGGCTGCGCCTTCGGTGATCAGCGTATTGCCATTGGCCAAACGTTGGGCCGAACTCACATTGGGGCTGTAGAATTGAAAATTCACCCCGCCCGGAATTGCGTACTCCCACACTTTCTCAAGCGTGACCGGATTGATCTCGAGCACGCGAGAATAATTTCGAGTCACGACATTTCTGCCATCGGGTCCGCCAGGGGTCCCCGCGCCATATCCCGCGCTCCCACCATTGTCGAAAAACATTAGATTTCCAGCGCCCGGCAAACCTATTGGGATGATGTGAGGGTGGTGCTGGCCACTGACCTGGCCAAGCGCGCGCATTGCTTCTGTTGCGCGGTAATCGGGACCGATCCGCCAAACAACGGAACCTGTGCGGTCGATAATGACAACGATATTCGCTTGGCGGCTGCTGAAAATAACATTGTCGGGATGAAATCGTTCATCGCCGTCATCATACCAATGATTGGGACCGATATAGGACATACCGTTAATGTGAAGCCAGTCGGCGCTCTGTTGCGCTTCGGTGAAACTTACCGAGCGATAGATCGCATTGCGTGCGTCTTCGGAGAAGCCAAATTCGTCAATATGTTCATTGGCCGACCATTCCCAGAGGATCTCTCCGTCCCAAGACAACTCGTAGATGTAGTCGTCTTCCAAGCGCTTGTCGCTGGTCTCCAAATTGATCAATTCCTTATGACCAAGAACAAGCGTGCGTCCACGGTCAAGCAAAGGCTCGGACTGCGCATAATAACCGGCCGGGCTGCCTTCACGCTGCCAGTCGTGATGTTGCCTTGCAGCCCAAACTGTTTCTCCATCCTCGGTTTGAACTTGCTCGGCCCGATCATATTGCCAAATGATTTTGCCGTCCCAGTCCTGTTGGGTGAGGGCAATCACTTCTTGATAGGGCGTTCGCTGGCCAACGCCGCCCATGATCTGCCCGCCTGGAAGAATCCTGGGGGGATGGCCCCAAATCTCTTCCCAGCGACGCAGCTCAGTGCCGTTCATATCAATCAGGACCGCCCCGTCGACCGAATTGAACAAAGTGTAGCCGCCCCAGGTTTTATCGGGCTGGTAAATCGTTGTTCCCGTTGGATAAACACTGGGAAAGGAGATCGCCGCAACTGGCAGCAATGCAAGCAAAGACGCCGCCGCAATTAGAGGCTTCGCATTCCGAAAATGGATCATTGTTCACTCCCCTGCGGCAATAGTTGGCCGCTTTCCCAATAAGTCTTGTGGTTGGAATGTTAGTTCAGAGGCAGCTCTCGCGCCACCGGCGCCACAGCCGGCTTCTGGGTCCGTTTGGCTGTTGGCCGCAGCAAGCGGTAATTCTGTCTCCAGCGTTCAGCCACCGACTGGCTACGAGCGTATCGGCAAGAGCTAAAACCAGATCAGCCCGCGTTCTAAACGGAAAGCGCCTCCGCAACCCGTTCGGGGGTGAAGGGAACGCGCCTTAGGCGCACGCCGGTCGCATCAAAAACAGCATTGCCGACCGCAGCCGGCACAAGACCAAGCGCCATCTCGGCTGCGCCGGAGGGCGCGGAATCCGGCCTGTCGATCAAATGAATTTCGATCGAATCCGGAACCGATTCCATGTGGAGCACCGGGTAGCTATTCCAATCGACACTTGTGACCATGTTCTCATCGAAGCGGAGTTCCTCGAACATCGTCCGGCTGGTGCCGTACACTAATTGGCGGTCGATCACGTGGCGCAGCGTTTCGGGGTTAACGATCAAACCGCAATCATGGGCGCAGACCAGGCGCGGGATCTCGATCTCTCCCGTCGCACGGTTCACGCGAATATCCGCAATGAGCGCAATGAAAGTCTCAAAATGTCTACGGAAGGCGATGCCGCGCCCAACCGCAATTTCGGCATCCGCCTGATCGGACCGCGGCGAAGGGCGCTCCTCCCAACCATATTCTCTAGCGGCAATTTCGATCGCCTCGCGATCACGCCAATGGGTGAGATATTTTAGCCGGAATGCGACGGGATCGGTGTTGGTCGCGGCTGCCACTTCGTCGATAAACGATTCACTGCCGAATAGAATGGGCGGCCCATAAGGATCACGAAGATGAGTGGAGCGCAGCGGCGAGGCGCGCTCCATAAGCGGCGGAATGACCTCCCAGCCGAGCCGGTAATGAGCAAAGGTGTATGAGGCCTTGGGGTATTCAAAAATATTATTTGGCCTCGTTTCCACGCCCAAAAGGTGCCCCGCAAGAACATCTGCCGCGCGGCCCTCCCTGGTCCCGGTGTTCTGGCGCGAGAACGCCTTGCTGATATTCTCGTAAGCAATCACCTTTCCCGATACGTCAAGACCCACCCGACTACGATTGACCGTCGCCGTCCCCTTCGGGTCCCAGGCCGTGCCTTCGTGACGCATATATTGTACGCGCACTGGGCGCCCGAGATGCTGCGAAAGCACGGCAGCGTCGGCGGTGGCGTCGCCCTGATCGTTTCGCCCATAAGAGCCGGTGCCGTGTATCCAGATCACGCGCACGCTCTCGACAGGTAAGCCCAACAGATCGGCAATGCCCTCTTGCGCGTAATGCGGTTTCTGTGTGCTGGTCCAAATCGTGGCGTCGTCCGCACTTACATCGGCTAGGCCGCATCCCGGTCCATTGCTGGCATGCGAATGGGTGGGATATTCATATTCGCCCTCGATGATCCGCACGGCTTGGGCTAGGCCATTCTCTACCGAGCCGACTTCCACCGGATTAGCCTGCGCGATGATCGGCGCGTTGCGGATGTGTTCGTGCAGATTGTCGTGGCCGGGAAAATTCGGATGAGATTCAGACCAAGTCACTTTCAATTGGCGCGCCGCGCGCACGGCGTTCCACTCCTTGGGCGCAACGACGCCAAGAAGATCCTTAATCCAAACAATTTGCGCATCCGGAATATCGGCAATCGAGGCTTCATCGACGGCCACCGGAACCGCACCGGCGATCGTGGGGCGGATCATGCGCCCATGCAGCATGTCGGGCAGCCGGACATCGCCGACCATATCAAGCTGAGCGAAAACTTTGAGGGGCAAATCTTCGCGTGGAATCGAAGTCCCGATAATTTTAAACTCCGACGGCGACTTAAGCATCGCCTCGCCCGAAACGAGAAGTCCGTTACCGTAACCACCGTTCCAATTCACTTTTGAGTTGAAATATTTCCCGCCAATTAGATCGGCGTAAGAGATCGATTTGTTTGAATCGTTTTGGCTGTGGATGACCCCATTGGTAACGCTCAACTCTTGCGCAGGCGTGTCGAGGACGATAGCCGCCTCGTCCACCAACAAACGTCGCGCTTCGGCGGCGCAGCTGCGCAAATACATACCGCTACGCGACACGCCGAGCGCGCCGCTGGCGCCGCCCATATTCACCGTGCGCGCAGTGTCGCTCATCACGATTTGGACGCTCGAATAATCCACGTCCAATTCTTCGGCGACCATTTGCGCGATCGAAGTCTGTAAGCCCTGACCGCCATCGATGCGCCCATAAAGGACCGTAACCGTGCCATCCGGTGTGATTTCAAGATAGGAATCAAGCTCATCGGGAATAAGCGGAGGTTTGTCCGCAGAGCCTGCTTCCGCCGCCGCCAGTTTGTCGAGACCGGCAGCATAGCCGACGACCAGCGCACCTGAAGCGGCAATAAAGGCGCGGCGATTTACACTCAAGCGATTGGATTGATCGGACATCAGCCTGTTGTCCCCTCTGTTCCCGTCTCGCCTGCTCCAGCCTCGCGCGCTTGAACCGCACGCTTAACGGCGCGGAAAGCCGCCCCATGCGTGCCGCAGCGACAGATGAGGCTGGATAATGCGCTTTTAATTTCCTCGTCGCTGGGATTTGGGTTTTCATCCAACAGAGCGGCCGCCGTCATGATCCAGCCATTGATGCAATAGGCGCATTGAGAGACTTGCTCGTCCAGCCATGCCGTTTGAATCGGGTGCGGCTGTTCGGGCGTTCCGAGTCCGGCCAATGTGGTGATGGAATCTTCTGGACCTAATGACGAAACCGGAACCACGCAGCTACGGATCGGTCTACCGTTTAAATGAACCGTACATGCGCCACATTGGCCCAGTCCGCAGCCAAAGCGCGGATTGTTAAAACCAAGCTCATCGCGCAATGCATAGAGAAGCGGCATGGACGCATCGTCGATTTCGACGACATGGTTTGTGCCGTTGATATTGAGAGAAAAACTTTCGGCCATGGTTATCCCCGTTTAACTCGCGCTTCCCAATTAGCGCTTTGCGTGCAGTATCGCGGATGTACAAAGATACTCGATCCCGGTCCTTAGCTCCAGGCCGATGGGCAGGAGATTCCTTCGCCAAAACAGGTATTTCTGCGTCGGATGGGAGGCCAACTGTTGCTTGCAAGGAGACTTATCGCGTGTTTGCAGTTATCAGCCACGCCGTGATGCGTTAGGCTTTGGCATCAAGGACGCTTGGTCCTTTTTTGGTGCAGATTATGTCTTGGGAGGAGGCGATGAACTCAAAAATCCTAAATATCACCGCCCCACTATCTTTCGTCATCGCGCTGTTCGCCTTCCCTGCATTCGGACACCATTCCATCACTATGTATGACAGAGCGGTCGAGACCTCGATCACCGGCACGGTTACGGAATGAGAATGGACCAATCCGCATTGCTGGCTTCATGTCATGGTCGAGGATGAGAACGGCGCGGAGCGCATCTGGATCTTGGAAGCCAATTCCACCGGCCAAATGGCGCGCGGTGGTTGGACCGCCGACTCCGTGAAGGCGGGAGACCAAGTGACTGTCATAATGAATCCTATTCGCGATGGGACGCGTGCCGGCCGGCTTGGGACCGTGCGGTTCTCCGACGGGCGAGTGCTTCAGCGGGCGGGCGACGCCTCTGGTAGCGGACCCAGCCCCTTTTGACTGCGCTTAAAGTGAAAAACCGGATCTGAAAAACTCAAGAACAACATGCGGTTGCCTCTGACGAGCCCTAGAGGAACGAAATCAACCCGCGCCGTCCGTCTCTGGCAAATCGCCAAAATGCACCGCGAGCCAGATTGTCGGCTCGTTTTCCTTGGTCCAAGTGACGCGATGGCGGCAATGCGGTTCGATCATCAAATAATCGCCAGCTTTCAGTTGATGCGGCTCCGCTTCTTCTTCGAACAAAATTGCGGCCGCGCCCGAGATAACGAGCACCCATTCGGTCCAGGCTTGATCAAGCCATGTGCCCGGTTCTGTTACCTGCCCCATCGAAACGATGCGTTCGATTTTCAAGCCGGGCGTATTGAGGAGATCGGTGAACTGCTCTTCGTCGGATTGCGCGGCAAGGCCGTCAAACAAATTGCCATCGATCGGGCGCGTCTCGACCATGCTAGTCCGAGCGGCCATCCACCGTGTTGCGGATGATCAAGCGGTAGCAATCGGTGTTTCGGCTTTGGAATTCATAGGCGGCGCCCCAAAGATAGAGCCGGAAACGGCGAAAGTTAAAGTCGCCGAAACGCTCGACGATTTTCTCTTTGTTAGCGTCGAAATTTCGGGCCCATTGCACGAAGGTCAGAAAATAAGAGTGACGATCATTCTGGATTTCAAGGACTTCGAGCGGGGTCTTAGCCAGCTTGTCTAAGAAGTCGTGCAGCACGAGGAAGGAATGATTGCCGCCATAGATATATTTTACCATGAAGGAAGAGAGCTCGTATTTCTTGGTGCAGGCGCTGCCGTCGAGGAATATCCGTCCCCCGGGCTTGATAAGCGACATGAACTTTTCGAGCACCCGGTCATATTGCGGCAAATGTTCGATGACACCCATGATGACGATCGCATCGTATTTCTTGTCCGTCTTATAGGCGAGCAAGTCGGAAAAAATGATCTCCCAATCAAAGCCAAGCTTTTCGGATTTGCGTTCAAGAAAATCGACCGATTCTTGCGAGATCGTAAGGCCGGTGCATTTGACGCCGAGCTTCGAAGCATATTCGAACCACGCGCCCCAGCCCGGGCCGATCTCCAAAATATTGTCATCGGGCTTCAACTTACATTGCTCAAAGCAATAATCGAATTTCCGGATGGTGGCGACGGTTAGCGTCTCGTCGTCGTCCGCATAGACGCCTTGGGTGTAGCAAGGGGTAACGGGATCTAGGAAACTCAGAAAGAAATCGGAATCGATATCATAATGATCGGCAATCGCGCTGCGGTTCGTACGCACTTGGCCGAACATTAAGGGCTGCAGAAAACGCCAGAGATAGGCGATGGGGTGCATATCCTTCATCTGCGCGCGCAGTTGGAAGGGCTGCAACATGTCGCCTTCTATATCTATGTCGCCGGCGACATAGGCATCCCCAATGCGTCCCTCATCGATGCTCGCAAGCGCACGCAGGCCTTGCTTATTTTTTATCGTGAACGTGAAGCTCGGCTCTCCGAGGCCAAATCGCTGTACGCTCGTATCCGGTAATATAATGTCGAAGGAGATCGGCGCGTCCGAAAACTGCTCCGCGAAACGGCCCAGCATCAAGCGTGTGGACGCGCTGACGGTTTCGCTTTGAGGCACTTGGCCGCTCTGGACTGCCTGTTCACTCACTAATCTTTGCTCCCTCAAAATCGATGCTGACGCCAGCTCGTCTCAACGGCCTGGATCAAAACTTAGATTAGAGATCGCATCCGTGCCAATAGCTGACTTCGTGTGTAAAGCACATAATTCTAACTATCGGCGCGCAAAACGCGGCCGGGTGATGACAATATCTGGTACTGTAATCAGGCTGAAACTGATCCTTAAGTCCTCAGCACCGGTTCGAGATGCGCCTGCTTCGAGTGCATCACCTCAAGATCGACAAGATCGAGATGCGATGCGGCATCTTCGAGCATGCCCCAACCTTTGATCCATTCATAAGTGCGCTGCAATTCCTCGAGCGGGATGGGCGCCGGATCGCGCAACACAATGCGGCTCTCGCGCAGATCGGACACTTTCAGCTCGCCGATCTCGGGATCTTTCCGCTTATGATAGTCGATGAAGTAATGCATATACTTGCTCTTGTCGGCGTTAAACAGAGCAACCGCCGCGCGCACCGCGCGATTGAACGCAGCATAGGTTTCTTCATCGACCCTATCCGATGCCACTTCCGTGCCGAAGAAGGATGCCGAGCAAATAATCCGGCAGCCTTTCTTTTCGGCCAAAGTGAGATAGGGCTCGGTCAGCGTGGTCGCCTCAACCTCACCTTTCATCATCAGATCCAAGCGGGTGCGCGAGCCCTGCGGCGCGCGAACAACCTTGATTTGATCGCGCGCAATAAAGCCTTCCAATAGATGCAGCGCGAGATAATGCGTACCGGCATAGAACGGAACGCCGACGGTGCGGTTCGCGAGTTGCGCCGCGTTATAGACCGGTGAGTCCGGGCGCACGACAATCGCAGCAAAGGTGACGATCGCGCGGCGGCCAAGTTGGCGGCTTTTTACGCCCGTGTCAGAGACGCGCTGGTAATTACCCCATTCGCAGGCATTGTACATGTCAGCCTTGCCCTGCTCGAGCAATTTGCCATGGCTGCTGAAGGGATTGGCTTCCTTCACATCAGAAGTTAGCGCCTGGACCGGCCTCAATGCTGTCTCGTCGCGGTCAATCCACTCGACTTTGACCCCTTCCTTTTCGAACAAGCCTTCATCAGAGGCGATCAATTCGGCTAAGCCCTGAAAGGGCGCCGTTGTTTCCAAAACAAGTTTCTTCAAGATAACCTCCCAGCTTGCGCGGCAGACCGATTTCTAGGCCTCCAAGTGAGGCGAGATCAGTTCCGTCGTGCCTCGACAATGCGTGATTTCCTGGGGTGCAAACTACGCCAGCACCCTTAAATCGTCAATCAAACTCAGGCCCACGCCCACTGTGGAAGAAGGCGCCAAATGAGGTGGGAACGGCGGAATTGGTCCGGAAATATTCGCCTTGGGCCGGAAATCGACATGGGATAGGCTGCGCCGCTCTGGCATAGGAATGGCTTTTTTGTCGCTCCCCGAAGGTGAACATACCCGCATGAATTATAATCAAGCTTTGGTGGCACTGACGGTTGCAATCGCGCTTAGCATCGCCGCCCCGGCGCGCGCTCAGAGCGTTGAAGAGTTCTACGCCGGTACGGACATCACTCTTTATATTGGTTACTCCGTCGGCGGCGGATACGACCTTTATGGGCGCTTGGTCGCGCGTCACATCGGACGCCACATCCCCGGCACTCCAACAGTTGTTCCCGTCAATATGGAAGGTGCGGGCAGCCTAAGGCTGGCAAACTGGATGTACAGCGCCGCGCCCAAAGACGGCAGCGCAATTGGAACGGTAAACCAGGGCGTGCCCTTCATGCCGCTATTGGGCCAACGGGATTTCGCCAAATACGATCCCACAGAATTCTTCTGGCTCGGCAGCGCCAATGAAGAAGTCACTGTATGCGTCGCGATGGCCCATACCGGCATCACGAGATTCGATCAGCTTTACGACGAAGAACTCATTATCGGCGGCACGGGACCGGGCGCCGATGAATATTTCCTGCACGGACTTTTGCGCGGCGTATTGGACGTGAGGATTCGCTCCATCACCGGCTATCCCGGCGGTAACGAGATCAATGCCGCGATGGAACGCGGCGAGGTCGATGGCAGATGCGGCTGGTCCTGGGCCAGTGTGAAAGTAACGCGTCCTGATTGGCTCGAAAACGGAACAATCAATGTTCTGCTGCAACTTGGACTAACTAAGCATCCAGAATTGCCTCATATTCCGCTGATTATTGATTTGGCGGATAGCGAGCGAGATCAGCAGCTATTGCAGCTCGTTATGGCGACAGGACCCTTTGGCCGCCCCTTCTTGGCGCCACCCGGCATCCCCGCCGATCGCGCCGCGGCCCTTGAGGCGGCATTTAACGCCACCATTGTCGATCCCGAATTTCTGGCCGAGGCTGAAACATTGCGCGCCGAAGTGAGGCCGGTATTGAGCCCAGAGCTGCGCCAAATTCTTGCCGAAGTTTATATGACTGCACCCGATACGGTGGAGCGGGCACGAGAGATGTTGCGGTAGAGCGACGTTTTACTGAACGCGAATAAACACAATTTCCATCCCGGGCGAGCGCCCGCGCGGCGACGCCGCGCATTTTTCCAATTCCGCGCAAAGCGCGGGGGTGCGAGACCCAGGACCCACAGAGACAATGACGCGGTGGGTCCCGGGTCGCTTCGCGTCCGGGATGACAAGCTTTGGTTGTTTACCCTTACCGAATGATCTCTCGTGTCTTGGCCACGACATCATCCGGTGTTGCATAGGCCTCAGTGACGAGCCGCTGAATCTCTTCTCCTGAAATCGGAATAATTTCCAGACGCTGGCGCGCGGCTTCGCTTAAAAATTGCGGGTCGATAACCGTTGCCGCAAAGGCTTGTTGCAGTGCTGCCGCACGATCTGCTGGAATATCGGGGGGCGCCATAAAGGGGCGGCCCAAGACCCCGCGCACCAATACCAAACGCATGATCTGGCGCTCTTCTTCGGTGCGGGCCAAATCCAACATCGAAGGTACATCGGGCAGGTCGGCATGTTTTTGAAATCCCAATTGCAACAGGACTTCAATATTATCATTGTCGAGCCAGTGCTGCCGAGTGGATTTGACGCTCGACCATGACCAGGCGCAGCGGCCATCGACCTCGCCCCGCTCCATGGCAAAATTGGCCTCATTGGCACCGGCATAGCCCGTCACCAAACGAAGGCGTACACCAAGCACGCCCGCAATAAGTTTTACCAACGGGTCGTCGCCCGCTTGACCGGTGCCGGCAACGATCAACTCGCGCTCATAAAGCTCATCGAAGCTCTTAATGCCTGTGCGCTCCCAGGCGACACATACGGTCACCTCGTCATTGGCGCTTCCCAGCCAGGTAAAATTTGTGGCATCGAAGCGCGCCATTTCGCGTATCCCAACAAGCGGCTCGAAAGGAACGCCGCGATTGACCGTACCAATGACGCTGCCGTCTTTAGGCGCGGCATTGTAGAGCCAATTGGCGAGCTTCAAGCTGCCGGCGCCATCCATATTGACCACAACGATTGTGGGATTTCCGGGAATGTGCTTGCCGATATGGCGCGCGACTAATCGTCCGTATGCGTCATATCCGCCTCCGGCGGAAAACCCGATATAGAGCTCAAGCACATGATCTGAATAAAACTCTTCGACGCTTTGGGCATGCGCTGGCACAATGAAAATGCCGACAATAGAAATAATTGCCGCCAATAATGAAATCAAAACGGCTCTAAGCCCCAAACTCTTCCATCTCATAGCCATCTAAATCAGCGTCTTTACGTATTCGGGTTTGAGCGGCAGCCGATTGGGCCGCCCACCTGTCGCATTTGCAACCGCGTTGGCAAGCGCTGCCGCCGTCGCAACCTGCCCCGCTTCGCCCGCGGAAGCCCAGGGCAAATCGGGACGCGAAATAAGCCGCGTTTCGACTTCCGGGACTTCCGTAAAGGTGATGATTGGATAGGCGTTCCAATCGAGGCCAGTGATCTTTTTGCGATCAAAACGCACTTCTTCATGCAGAGCGCGGCTAAGGCCTTGCAACAATCCACCCTCAACCTGATTGATGAGCCCGTCGGGATTAATGACATGGCCGCAGTCAAAAGCGATAAAGACGCGCTCTAGCTTGATCTTTCCGCTATCGCGTTCAATGTTAACATCGACCACCAGCGCCGATATGCTTCCGCCCTCTCGCCCGTAGCGGCCCATAGCAATGCCGCGCCCCGCCAATGTGTTGCCATTGCTCTCGGTTTGCGCCGGCGTGCCAGAATTCCAATTGCTCATCTCGGCAACCGCCTGGAGTACATCGCGCTCGCGCGGATCGGAAACATTATTGAGGCGAAATGCAAGCGGATCGATTCCCGCTTGCCTGCTCAGCTCGTCAATGAAACGCTCATAGGCGAAGATCGACTGAAACCCTCCCGGCGAGCGCAAGTATATTCCGCGCAGCCAAGGTTCGACATAGATATTGCGGGCGCGTTTGGCCTCAATGTCGTACCAAAGCGCAGCGCCGCCACCGCTCATCCGTCCCCAGCCCGGCGCACCACCAATCAGATGCCAGGCAATGTGATTGCCTTTTTCACCGGTCGAATGGCTGGGCGAATATTGAAGATAATCGAATGCGGTGATGCGGCCATTTTCATCGCAAGCCCCTTCAATGCTCATGGTCATGGCCGGGCTTAAGGGCTCCCAACCATGTTCGTCGTCGCGCATCCATTGCACACGAACCGGGCGGCCAATGATCTGAGACATGATCGCGGCATCGGCGGCGGCATCATCGCAAGCGAGCCGCCCATAAGACCCGGATGCCGAATGCCAGATGAGCTGCACATCATCTAAGGCCATGCCAAGCATGGTTGCGATATCGCTGCGATCGCCTTGCGGCCATTGCGAACCAGACCAGATTGTCGCGTGTAAGGCATGGACATCGGCAACGGCACAGGACGGTCCGATCATTGCGTGTTCTTGGAAGGGAAAATTATAGCTCGCTTTGAGCCTATGCTGCCCCCTGGCAAGACCAGCTTCGATATCGCCGTCATTGTAACTCATCAAATCCGCGACGACGGGCTGGTTGGGCAATTCGTTATAGATTTGATCGAATTCGGGAAGCGGCTCTACTTCGCTCCATTCAGGGCGAAGCGCGCGCGCCGCTTTGATGGCATCTTCTTCCCGGGGTGCCACAACACCGAGAAAATTGTTTCGGCGCACGAGCTGCGCGCCTGGAATATCGCGGATGGGGGTGTCCGATACGACAAGCAGTATCGATCCCATTGATGGTGGGCGAATAATTCGGCCATGCAGCATGTCGGGCACCCGGACATTGTGAACATATTCATATGTCCCGGCGACTTTGGCCGGGATGTCGGGCCGCGGTATCGATTGGCCGATGACCTGGTAATCCGCAATCGCTTTGAGCGGCGCGCTTTCTTTGAGCATCACGCCGCGCGAGATGTCTTCCACCGTGGTACCGGCTAGCTCAAGCGTGATCGAAAAATTCTTGCCCCCAATCAGCTCGCCGTAAGAGATACCCTCATCGGGCAAGCCTTTTGGGTGAACGATCCCCTCACTGACTTCCAAATCCGCTTCGGCAATACCTAATTCTTCCGAGCCAAGTTTTATCAAAGCCGCGCGTGCTTCGGCCGCCGCAATGCGAATGGGCTGCGAACCGCGAATGACACTGAGGCTAGCTGTGGTTTTTCCTTGGTCGGGCGTCACACGCGTATCGCCCATAATGACGCGAACACGCCCGACCGGCACATCAAGCTCTTCGGCTGCAAATTGCGCCAGCACGATTTCGGTGCCGGTGCCCAAATCGACACGTCCGGTATAAACGCTCACGCCGCCGTCGCGCGCGATCGCAATCCAAGAATCGAGATTGGCGGGATCCAATCCCCGAATAAGGTTTTCCGACTGCGCTGCATTTGCTGTGGCCGCGCCGCCAATCGAAATTCCGACAACAAGCGCGCCAGAGTTCTGCATAAATTCGCGCCGAGTGGCATTAAGGCGTGTCATACCGGCTCCACCGCGCCAGCCGCGCGCTCGATCGCACGGATTATTCTAAGATGCGCCCCGCAGCGGCAGAGATGGCCATTCATTGCGGTTTTTATTTCATCGCGCGTGGGGTTCGGAATGCGTTCAAGTAGTGCCGTCGCGGCAATCATCATTCCACTAATGCAATAGCCACATTGGGGAACCTGTTCGTCGATAAACGCGGCTTGCAGGGCGGTTGGTTGCGCTTCGGCTCCAAGCCCCTCGCTGGTGGTAATCTCCGCGCCCGAAACGGCTGATATGGGCGTGACACAAGAGCGAATTTCTACGCCATCACGCAGTACCGCGCAGGCGCCGCATTGCGACAGGCCGCAGCCAAATTTTGGGCCGTCCAATTCGAAATCGTTTCGCAGCACGTAAAGAAGTGGCGTGTCGGGCTCGACAGTAACCGCCCTTTCCTCTCCATTTACTCGCATGACGAAATTTTCGACCATCAATCAGCTCCAAGCAGTCAAAGACTATGCCTGGGTGTGACGGGGGTCAAGAAATGCGAGCACCGCACTAGTCCTGCATCAACGCCATCAAACGCTGCGGTGTAACGGGAATTTCGGTCACCGCGCCGGGCTTTCCGATGGCATCGTCAATGGCAGACGCGATGGCGGCAGCGACGGCATTTGTTCCTGCTTCACCGGCTCCCTTAATACCAAGCGGATTGAGCGGGCTCGGCGCATCTTCCGTCACCAAGACATCGATGTCGGGCACTTCGCTGAGCGTCGGAATAAGATAATCGGCAAATGTCACAGACAATGGCTGTCCCTGTTCGTCATACAAAAATTCTTCAAACAGAGCGCCGCCTAAGCCTTGCGCAAAACCACCGACAATTTGCCCCTCGACGAGCTTCGGATTAACGGCGCGCCCAACGTCGTAAGCGACAAGGTAGCGTTCTACTTTGACCGCGCCCGTTCCTTGATCGACACGGATTTGCGCCATGTGAATTCCGTAAGGATAGGCCATGTGATCGACGTGAAACGCGCCTTCCGCGCTGATGCCGTCATCGCCCGCAGCCGCAGCAATTGAGAGAGATGGTCCTGCTGCGTTCTCGATTGAGATGATTTGTCCATCGACAATGTCGAGTGCGGCGGACTTTGTTTGCATCAGAACTGCCGCAGCTTCGAGTAGTTTGGTGCGAACGTTCAGAGCCGCAATATGCACCGCGCTCCCCGTCATCACGGTTGCGCGGCTGGCATGCGCGCCGATGCCCTTCGTAATGCGATCAGTCTGGCCATGGATAACACTAATATTCGCGTAATCGACACCAAGCGCTTCGGCGCAAATTTGTGCCATCACCGTCTCGAAACCTTGCCCCAGCGAGGCGCCACCAGTGACAATTTCAATTGCGCCTGAAGAATCCACGCTCACATGGGCGCTGTCCGTGGGGCCAAGTCCTGTTTTCTCGACAAAATAGCCGAGTCCAATGCCGACATATTCGCCATCCGCGCGGCGCAGCTGCGTTGCTTTTGCAGCTTCATCCCAACCGAAACGCGCCATCGCCTTGTCGAGAAGCAGCTCATAGTCACCCGAATCTAATACGACTTCAGTCCCAAGAGTGGTGAGCGGCCGTGCATAGGGCATCTCGTCTTTGCTCACCAAATTGCGGCGGCGAATCTCAATGCGGTCGATTCCCAATTTTTCGGCGACGGCATCCATTAGGCGCTCGCGCACAAAACTGCCCTCATAACGGCCGGGCGCACGATAGGTGGCAGCCGGGGTCTTGTTGGTGAGGCGGAAATGCGCCTCTGCCTGAAAGGACGGAATCCGATAAGGCCCGGGCAGCATCCCCATGGTCAGCTCGGGCACGCGCGCGCCATGGGTGCGGACGTAAGCGCCTTGATCGTGAAAAAATTCATCCTGCAGTGCCAGCACGCGGCCTTCAGCATCGACAGCGATCTTTGCCAGATGGCGCTGACCGCGCGACTGATTGGCCGCCATCAGATTCTCATAGCGGTCTTCGATCCATTTGATAGGGCGGCCCAGCCGCAAAGCCGCAACGCATACCAAAACATCTTCGGGGTAAATCTCTCCGCGAACGCCAAAGCCGCCGCCGACATGGCCTTCATGCAAATGAACTTCGCGCTTTAGCATGCGCATCAGCGTGTCGCGATTGCGGTGGGGGACCTTGGCTGCGCCGAATAGCTCGATCAGATCCTTTTGAGGATTATAAGTCGCAAGCGCACCGCGCGTTTCTAAAGGCACCGCGGAATGACGCCCGATACTCAGATCTAGCTCAATTACCGCATGGGCGTTTTCGAAAGCTGCCTGACTATCGCCATAGGCGCTTTTCAGCACCAATGGCTCAGTTCCAACATTTTCTGCAAATTCACCCGGGGAATCACTGGCATTGAGCAAGGGCGGCAGCTCTTCAATATCAATCTCAACCAATTCGGCGGCGTCTTCGGCCAAATAGGGATCTTCAGCGAATACGACCGCTACGGGCTCCCCGACATAGCGAATAATCTTGTGTGCCAATGCCGGCTGGCGATAGGGGCCTAGCGCTTCTGCCGCCGGATCACGGAAATCGATAGGTGGAACGTCCTGAATATTTTCTGAAGTCCAAACCGCAACAACGCCCGGCGCAGCGCGCGCTGCCGCAGCATCGATTGAAAGAATACGCCCATGGGCGTTGGAAGAGCGCACAACGCGCATGTGCAGCTGGTTCGGAAAGGAAATATCTGCGGCAAAGCGGCCCTCGCCTTTTAGCAATACCTGGTCTTCTAAGCGCGGCACCGAGCGGCCAATGATGCGTTGCGTGTCGCTCATTTACCCGCATCCCGAACGCTGCGCACAGCGCGTATAATATTTATGTAGCCCGTGCAGCGGCAAAGATTGGACGAGAGCACTTCATCAAGCGCCTCATCCGAAATTTCGGGATCGCGCTCCAAAGTAGCGATGACCAACATCAAAAATCCCGGGGTGCAAAAGCCGCATTGCAGCGCGTGTTGTTCCTTGAAGGCTTTTTGCAGCGGGTGAAGTTCGTCTCCGTCTGCCAGACCCTCGACGGTTCTAATGGATTTGCCCGCGGCCTGGACCGCAAACATCAGGCAAGAGCGCGCCGGCTCGCTGTCGACAATCACCGTACAAGCGCCGCAGACGCCATGCTCGCAACCTGTGTGCGTGCCCGTGAGGCCACAATCTTCTCGGATGACATCGCTAAGGGTTCGGCGCGGCTCTACGTCCACGGCATAATCGCGGCCATTGATGTTGAGCGAAAACGCAATCTTGTCCATCGCTCTACACCGTTCGCGCCAGAGCGCGCTCAGCTACCGTGCGAACGAGCTTACGCCGAAAATCAGCTGAGACTTGTGCGTCGGTTAGCGGGTCAATTGCTTCGGAGGCGGCATGCGCTGCCGCACGGAAAACTTCGCTGGTCGGACGCTCGCCGTTCAACACCGCCTCAGCCTCGGCAATTCGCCGCGGATTGTTTTCGGCGCCCGCGAGCGCAAGCCGCGGCTCGGTCATCACTCCATCTTTGATTATATAGAGAGCAAGGGCAGCGCAAAGCGCATAATCGCCCGCCCGGCGGCTAAATTCATAAAAGCCGAAGACGCTATCGGGCTTAAGCAATGGCAGCCGGATTTCAGTTAGCAATTCGTCCGGCACCAGCGCGGTCACCATGGCGCCGTGAAAGAATTCCTCGACAGCAATGATACGCGTGCCGCGCATGCTTTGAGCACGGATTTCAGCGCCCAACGCCGCGGCGACAAGACACCACTCCGAAGAGGGATCGGCATGGGCAAGACTGCCGCAAAAGGTGCCGCGCGTGCGAATGGGATAATGCGCGATATGGTTTGCAACCTCGCTAAGGAGCGCACCTAGTGGGTTCTCGACGACTGAGCCGTGAAATGCAGCGTGGCGTACGCAGGCGCCGATCGACAAATATTCGCCTTCGCTAACGCATTGGCCAAGCGCTTCGATCGCGTTGATATCGACCAAATCTTCGGGCCGCGCCAAGCGCAGGGCCATCATAGGCACCAAGCTCTGGCCGCCCGCCAAAACCCGGCCGTCATTGGGCGCGACTTTGGCGAGAAGCGCGACGGCCTCGTCCACACTTTGCGGCGTGTGGTAGCGAAACGGCGCTGGCTTCATCTTGGTTCCTGTGGAAACGAATACAGAACTGCCTTGCCGAACGCCGCTTTTGTTGCATGAGCAACCAGGATGGCCGACTGGACTTGTCTATAGGATATAATTACCGTTTCCCAAATAATAGCCTTGCGCGCCCTTATCTTACCAAAACGCGGCGACGAATGGACTGGGCACGGGACCAGTCGAAATTACGCGCCCAGCTGTCAGGAAAAATAATGAGCAACGAAACCGACTCCAACGCTGAGCCCAACTCTGGCGGCTTTCAATATCGCGGATTGCGCGAATGGATCGACACTGTGGAGAAGATGGGCGAGCTGACGCGCGTTAACGGGGCCCATTGGGACACGGAAATGGGCGCAATCACCCATATGCTCACCGAGCAAAGCCGCGGCAATGCGCCGGCTTTCTTGTTTGATGAGA
Organism: Micropepsaceae bacterium; assembly: GCA_965247505.1. Classification (GTDB taxonomy): domain Bacteria; phylum Pseudomonadota; class Alphaproteobacteria; order Micropepsales; family Micropepsaceae; genus CAIYRG01. Next base: position 316,476 of record OZ252020.1, read on the forward strand.
TTCCGGACTATGAGAAGGGATACCGCACGCTTTACGGCCAGTTTTCTTCCGTGAAACGCGTGGCACTGTCGCTCGGCTTACCTTTGGAATATGACCGCAAGGTTGACATTGTCAAAAAATATCATGCGCGGCTACAGTATCTAAAGCCAACCCCGCCGCGTTACGTCGATAGCGGCCCTATTTTAGAAAATATTGTTGAGGGCGATGATGTCGACGTTCTGAAATTTCCCGTGCCGCGCCACCATGAACAAGACACAGCGCGCTATATCGGAACCGCGAACTGCGTGATCACCCAAGATCCCGATGATGGTTGGTTCAATCTTGGGACCTACCGCAACCAAGTTTACGACAGCAAGAAAATCGGCTGTCAGATAACAGAGGGCAAACACGGCCGCATTCACCGCGATAAAAACTTTGCGCGCGGTAAATCGATGAAAGTGGTAGTTCTATGCGGCCAGGACCCATTGCTGTTCATGCTCTCGGCGAGCCCGTTGCCAGATGGGGTAAGCGAGCTGGATGTTGCCGGAGGTCTTCGCGGCGAGCCGATCGATGTCATTCGCGGACCCTATACCGGCTATCCCGTTCCAGCGGATGCCGAGATTGCCATCGAAGGTGAGATGGTGCCGGGAAACGTGTTGCCCGAAGGCCCGTTCGGCGAGTGGATGGGATATTACTCCGACGATGTTCAGAAGCGGGCCTATATGGATGTCAAAAACATCCTTTATCGCAACAATCCGATCCTAACATGCGCGCCGCAGCACAAACCCGTCGACGAGACCGGATTGCTCAAAGGCATTGCGGGCTCAGCCCAAGTGTGGCGCGCATTAGATGCCTGCGGCCTGCCGGATATTTTGGGCGTATGGAATCATGAGGCCGGACCGGCAACGCGCTTTACCGCAATCCAAATCAAGCAACGTTATCCCGGACATTCGCGCAATGTGTTGCATGTCGCGTCGTCCTGCCAAGGCGGGGCCTATGCCGGCAAATGGACAGTCGTCGTAGACGATGACATCGATGCCGGCGATCTCGATCAAGTGTTGTGGGCGATGTGCACACGCTTCGACCCGATGACCGATATCGATTTGATCCAAAAAGCCTGGGCCTCGAAGCGCGACCCGCTATTTTTGCCGGGCAATTTCAACAATCGCATTCTGGTCGACGCTTGCATTCCCTATGACATGAAATTGAAGGGCACCTTCCCGCCGGTCGTCGATGTCACTCCGGGCTTGCGCGAGCAGTTAAGGGCAAAATTCCCGCAGCTTTTTTAGTGAGCGTTAGCCCGCTGCGGGGCTTTGCCTGGGCATGAATATTCGTTATGCGCGTTCTCAACTCTCATAAATCCAGGCGCCGGATATCATCATCTCCTGAGGCGCCCCCCAATGGCTAATGCATGGCGCATAAAAAGAGCCAAGGCGAGGCGGAGCTCTGTCACCCCACCGATGGCTTCGAAATCAGCTCAATAAAATGGTGATCGTTCGCCCAGAATATAGCGTGTGACATCTGTTGCATCGATAATCAGCGAGACGGAGTTCAAAAGCAGCAAAGAGACCAGCCAGAGGCCGAAACTGCCCTCGATGCCGAACTCGCCGAGGCGGAAGCCGAGCCAAATCACAAGGGGTATCCAGTATATATGGCCAATCCCGAGCAATCTGACGAAGCCGAGCTTCGCGTGAATAAGTGATTGCGTAATCACGCCGGCGCAAAACAGAGCCAAGGTCATTCGTGCTTCAAGCGTCTGAATGAAATAGAGCGGCGCGACGAGATTCGCTGCACCGAGAAATGCGAACCAAACAAGCCATGGAATCGGCATTTGCAAAGTAGATTTTATCAATCCAATCATGCCACCTCCTCAGGTTTTGAGAATGCCAAGCGTGTCCGGCTTACGCCAGGGCGCCCAAAGAAACTCTCCTGATTTTCGAGCTTCATTAGTAATTTCAGGCCTTCGTTTTCCGCCAGAGCAATCGTCTCTTTGGCGGAAACATTAAACATGCGCCGTCCCGGCGGAACCGGTCCGTAACGAAGCGTAAGAATCAAAACGCCGCCCGCGCGCATGTGCGAGGCAATGCGTTGCATGGCCTTACGGCGCTGCTTTTTATCCAGATGCATCCAGACAGCAGTGAGCATGATGAGATCGAACCGGTCCCCGCGTTTCGCAAGAACGGCCAAATCCGGCAGGCTGTCATTCAGCCATTCTATCCGCGGCGAAGGATGCAAAGCTACCGCGCGCACCCGAAACTCATTGATCGGCTCGATCGCCACCACATCATGGCCCAGCTCAGCGAGTGCTGCCGCATCGCGTCCCGTTCCCGAGCCAATATCTAAGGCACGGCAGGGCGCGCTTGGGATGAGATGAAGGATTTCACTATGGAGCTCGGCAAAGGGGATGCGCTCATAGGATTCGACAAGCGCTTCCGCCTCTTCGGCATAGCCCACCGTACCACTCACCCGAACCGTCACTATTACTCACCTAAAATTACATCGAAGCATTGGTTTTAATCTTTTATTTGATCAAGAACATAATCGGCAGCGGAGATTGCATGTCACTCGCTGAATATCGTCTTTCACCGCATATGGAAGCTGAAGGGAAACGTACCTATATTGGGAGCTACAATGACCAATTGGAGAGCATTAGATGACGAATGAACGAGCCGTTCTTGCCGGGGGCTGTTTTTGGGGCATGCAGGATTTGATCCGGGGGCTGCCGGGCGTGGTGTCCACGCGTGTCGGGTACACCGGCGGCGATGTTGCCAACGCGACTTATCGTAATCATGGCAGCCATGCCGAAGGGATCGAAATTATATTCGACCCGGCCAAAACGCGTTTTCGGGATATACTGGAATTTTTCTTCCAAATCCACGATCCCTCGACGCCAAACCGTCAAGGCAATGATACGGGGCCCAGCTATCGCTCGGCGATCTACTACACCGATGATGCACAAAAGAAGGTAGCGGAAGATACCATAAAAGATGTCGATGCATCGGGCCTATGGCCGGGCAAAGTGGTGACTGAGATCGAACCCGTTGGCGATTTTTGGGAAGCCGAGCCGGAACATCAGGATTATCTGGAGCGCGCGCCACACGGCTATACGTGCCATTTTGTCCGCCCGAACTGGAAACTGCCGCGCCGCGAGAGCGCCGCGTAAGGGGCACTTTCCAAACAAGTGATGTATCCGTATATCCAATCTGTGAGATCGGATTGCAGGGTGTAGCATTTCACTTTGCCGCGGTCGGTCTGCAGATGTTTGGCGAATGTCTTTAAGTCAAGATAAGTTCAATTTATGGAAACCAAACCACCCCTGCCGCCGTTTTCTGAGGAAACTGCACGGGCCAAAGTTCAGGCGGCCGAAGATGCTTGGAACACGCTAGACCCGAACAAAGTTGCGCTTGCCTATACGGAAGACTCCGAGTGGCGGAACCGCTCCAAGTTTTTGCAAGGAAGAGAGGAGATCCGCCAATTTCTGATCGGTAAATGGAATAAGGCTTGCCTATCCGGTTAACGCCCATGACCGCTACATGTAGGGTGCCGCCACTCTCCCGAGTAAAGCTCGGCATAGGTTGGAGCAGAGGTGTCGCCCGCGATGCCGAGCAATGAGCGGAAGGCGTTGAACGGGTAGAACCGCCTGTTGAAGCGGAAGGTGAACTCGTTGAGGTAGGCTTGTAGGTGCTGGTGGCTAACGCCGTGGTGGATCCCGATCAGCCACGTCTTCAGGTTGGCGAAAACCAGATGGATGATCGGCAGGTATTGCTCGGCAACAGCGAAGTGCTCATAGCCGCGCTTACCGAGGCCAGCATTGCCGCTCCAATCGTCAGTAACGATCAGCGATCCCGGCGCGACGGTGCTCTCGACGAACCCACAGAGCGACTCGGCGCTACGGTCGAGCACGACGGCGAGCCGAACGCGTCCGGCATAGCGTCCGTCTTTCCGGTTGTCGAGCTTGGTGCCCGGCTTTCGATGACGCACCTCGATGGCACAGGAGACGGGAACCTTGTGGTGAACACCACGGCCTTCCCCACGCGTTCGCCCGCCAACCCAGGTTTCGTCCACCTCAACATGGTTCTTGGGCTGTCCACCGATCCTGTCTTGGTTGGGCCGCACCATGCCCGAGCGGAGCTTGTGGAGAATTTGAAAGGCCGTCTCGTAGCGCGAAAGACCAAGTTGCCGCTGAAACTGCACGGCGGACATGCCAGGCGTCTGACTGGCGACCAGATAAGCGGCCCAGAACCATGGACCCTGCTGACGAAAGTGGAGACGTCCTGCGATAGGATTTTGATCGCAGGAGGTGCAAATGTCGAAGCAGAATGGGAACAAGGGCCGGCGGTTTGATCGGGCCTTCAAGGAAGAAGCCGTCCGTCTTTTACAGACGAGCGGGCGCAGGCAGCGGCAGATAGCAGGAGATCTTGGGATCAGCGTCAGCGCGCTCGGCCGCTGGGTCGCAGAATTGCGTGAGGAGGATTTGCTTTCCGGTCCGCATGAGGATGCAGCGAAGGAGATTACCCGTCTACGCCGAGAGCGTGATCTGGCCCGTCAGGAACGTGATCTCCTAAAAAAAGCGCTGGCCTTCTTCGCCAGGGAAAGTCGATGAGGTTCCGGTTCATCGACGCGGAGAGGGCCGGGTTGGCGATGCCGATATTCCGCCTGTGCAGACTGCTGCAGGTCAGCGTCTCAGGCTTCTACGCTTGGCGCAATCGCGGCCCAAGCCGGCGACAGCTCGATGACATGGTTCTACTCGCCCATGTCCGGGCAGCCTTTCGGCGCAGCCGCGAGAGCTACGGTGCAGAGCGGGTCCATCACGAGCTTGCCGAGAATGGGATCGAGGTTGGACGCCATAGGGTGGCTCGGCTGATGCGGGGAAATGGGTTGTCTCCAAAACGGAAACAGAAGTTCAAAAAGACGACTGACAGCCAGCACAACAAGGCCGTCACATCGAACCTTCTCGACCAGAACTTCTCCGCCGAGGCACCCAACGAGAAATGGGCTGCCGACATCAGCTATATCTGGACGGCACAGGGCTGGCTGTACCTGGCCGTCATGCTCGACCTCTACTCCCGGCGCGTCATCGGCTGGGCCGTGGGCGCTCGCATGACCAGCGACCTGCCGCTCAGGGCGCTTAACCGTGCTATCGGGCTGCGCCAACCTGGCGCCGGTGTGATCCACCATAGCGATCGGGGAAGCCAGTACTGCTCAGACGCATACCAGGCGCGCCTCGGTGAACTCGGTTTCCTCGCCTCAATGAGCGGTAAGGGAAATTGCTATGATAACGCCGTCGTCGAGACCTTCTTCAAAACCATCAAGTCAGAACTGATCTGGAGGACTGTGTTCATGTCAAGAAGCCAAGCTGAAACTGCCATAGCCGGATACATCGACGGGTTCTATAATCCAGTCCGTCGGCACTCGACGCTGGACTTCACAAGCCCCGTCAAATTCGAGGCAGAAGCAATGCAAACGGTGTAGGGCGCCTCCACTTTTCCTGGATGGGTCCAGATCGTCCGGCGGCGCCACAGCTGCCGAGCTAACCGGTCAAGTGAGTTCGGCTCAAGAAGGCGCCATGGAAGGCGTACTCGTCACCGCTCGGAAAGAAGATTCGAACATCTCAGTGACTGTGGTGAGCGACGAACACGGCCGTTATAGCTTTCCCGATGGGCGGCTCGAACCCGGTAACTACATCTTGAGAATTCGCGCCGGTGGATATGCGCTTGACGGTCATAGACGGATCACTGTGAGCGACCATGGCACGGCCGTAGACCTGACGCTCGCGCCCAACGAAAATATTGCCTACCAAATGACCAATTCAGAATGGTTGACGAGCCTGCCGGGGACCGAATCGGAAAAAAGATTCCTCTTCGGCTGTATGACTTGCCATCAATTGAGCGTACCGCTGAGTTCAACCTATAACGCCGAACAAATCAAAACCGATCTCGTCCCGCGCATGGCATTGAGGTCGAGCCAGTCGATTCCGGGCAGGGTTCAGACACGTCTTGTCCCAAGCGGCAGAGGCGGTGCGGCGACGGAAGCCATCGAACGGCTGGCGAACTATCTCGCCTCGGTCAATTTATCGGCTTCGCCGAAGTGGAATTTTCCGCTCAAGACCCGGGCACGTCCCAGCGGAGAGGCGACGCGCGTCATCATCACTTCATTCGAATTGCCGCGCAAAACTATGCAGCCGCATGATTCAGTGCGCGGGCCCAATGGTTATGTTTGGATTTCGGATTTTGGGGGAAACTCGCTTACAAGACTCGATCCCGACAGCGGCGACATCAAAGAATTTCCCTATCCCTCTTTACGTCCCGAGGGCTACGCCACAGGAAATCTTGATGTCGAATTCGACGAGGACGGTAATATCTGGCTTGGTTTAATGAATCAGGCGGGCGTCGCAAAGTTCGACCCCGATGCGGAAGAGTTCCAGTTCTATCCCTTGCCCGACGACATGATCGACGAACGCACCCAGCAGGCTATGGTCTCGCCGACCCATTCAAGCGTCGACGGCAAAGTCTGGTTCAATGATGCCGATCACCCGGTGATTGGCCGCCTCGACCTCGCCAGCGGAATTTTCGAACCCTGGTTCCAGCCCTTCAAGGAGTTGCCGGTAAGGCCAAGGCATGGCGCCTATGGGCTTTATACCGACTCAGACAACAACGCTTTTTTGCTGGATTTTCCGAGCGAAAATATTTGGAAAGTCGACGCCAAGACCGGCGTGTCGACGCGCTATAAGACGCCGACCAACCGTTCGCGGCCGCGGCGCGGGCGGATGGACAGCCAGGATCGCCTATTTTTTGCCGAGTATGGTGCGGGCAATGTGGGGATGTTCGATACCAAGACTCTCACCTTCGCCGAGTGGCCGGTTCCGGGCGCCTATTCCATGCCCTATGACGCACAACACGATGAGACGGGCTGGATCTGGACCAACAACACAATGGATGATTTGGTGACGCGCATAAATATCGAGACCGGAGAGACAATCCAATATTTGATGCCGATCGAAACCAATGGGCGGCGTGTGTCCGTCGATAATAGCGGACCACGTCCGGTGCTGTGGATGGGCTCGAACCACCAAGCGACGGTAATGAAGATCGAGCCGCTGGAGTAAACGCAGCTTCGTTCATTGTGCTAAACCACATTGTTCACGCTGTCGTAGGGAGGCCCCGATGTCCGCTTTGCCCCCAAGGGCAGACATCTGTGCAGCGCCGCAATATGTCTGCTTGGTGCCAATAGCGGGTATTTATTGCATCCTAAGATTAGGGTTTTCACGATCAAGCACGTCACAGCAACAGGTGAGCGCGTTCGCATTCAACCGATGATGAAGTAACCGGAAAGCTGATAGCCGACAAGAAGGAAGCCGCAGCCCATTAACACCGTGTTGGTTGTGAAGGCATTGCGGAGATAGCTCTCTTGGGTGCGCCAGAAACTCAATGCAATAAGCACGGCGGTCAACGCCAAAACTTGGCCAATTTCCACACCGATATTGAAGCTCAAAATATTGGCGACAAGGCCCTCTTCGCCCAGCGCAAAATCCTGCAGTTTCGTCGCCAAGCCGAAGCCGTGAAAGAAGCCGAAAACCAAAACCGCAATCTTGGCGTTCGGCTGAAAGCCGATAAACCGTTTAAAGCCGTCCATATTGTCGAAGGCCTTATAGGCAACGGAAAAGCCGATAATGGCGTCGATCAGATAGGGATTGGCGTGAACGCCGCCGAGAAGGCCAACAAGAAGCGTGACGCTATGGCCGATGGTGAACAGAGTGACGTATTGAACGACATCCTTCAGACGGTACAGAAAAAATATTACGCCGACGAGAAAAAGGAGGTGATCGTAGCCGGTCACCATATGCTTCGCCCCAAGATAGATGAAGGCGCCGATCGCGGCGCCATCTACATTTTGAAGGAAGATCGCATCCTTGCCCGTGATGCCATGTGCGCTCGCATCGCTTGCAAAGAGCACGGCGAAGATGAGCGCCGCGATCCCGCTCGCAGCCACGCTTTGTCTAATTTCGGGCACAAATCGTCCCATGCTTCGTCCGGATTATGTTTGGCGTGGCTACGGTCAGTTCGTAGGCGCAGTAATCGAGGGCACGAGCCGAATCTCCAACGCGAGAAGATCAGTGTAATCGTCGCCCCATGCATCAACCACCACATTGCTGCCTTCGGTTACCTCGGAAACGTCCACCCATTCGCTGTCGCGATGTATATAAGTCTGGTTATCCAATCCGACTAAGACTACACGGCCGCTCTTCTCCGTGACGACAAGTTTGGAATCGTTCTCTCCGGTAATGGTGCCGATCAGGCGGAACTCCTCATGCGCCAGGGAAGGCGCAGCACCAAGCATAAGGGCGATAACGCTCACAACACTCAAAGCGTGCCTCATGGTGTTTTCTCCTTTTCGTGGCGATGTCCCTATCTCTGTTGAAATTCGTGGGGCAGGCGTCGCTGGTTGATGATGCTATGCTGCCTTCATGATGGTTTCAATGGCACTGTCGGCCTGAGCCTTTCTCAAGTGTTCCTGGAGAGCATTTCGGAGGATGGGCAGCTGGCGATAGGCCTTGAGGCGACGGAAGGTTTTCTGGGCCTCCAGCAGGCCGGCGGCGATCCATCTGAGCGCCATCTCGGCGTGTCTCCAGCGTTTGACGTTGCGGGTGACCTGGCGCACCGTGCCGAGCGCGTTCTCGACGATGTTGGTGCAGGCGAGCGAGCGCCGGAGTTCGTGCGGTAGGCCGAGGCGGATGACGGTGAGGATCTCCTCCAGCCCCTCCAGGATGCTGCCCGAGACGCCCGGTTCCTCATGCTCCAGACGCCGGACCAGGTTACGCAAGAGCCGCTCGGCCTTGTTTGCGTCGTCCTGGTCCCAGGCCTGACGGGGCGCCTTCTTGACGCTCGCGTGCAAATGTTGGGGCAGGCGCTCGATGATGTTACGGCCCTTGTGGACCTGGCAGCGCTGGATGGCGGCGGCCACACCGAAGGTGTTTCGGATCGCTTTGCTGAGTGCCTTCGCGCCATCGACGATGAACAGCCGCGGCAGTGTCGGATCGAGCCCCCTGGCGAGGAGATTGTCGATCAAGGCCTGGACGACGACCGTGTTCTCCGTCGCCCCCTCGACCACGGCCAGGACATGCTTGTCGCCGTTGCCATCGACGCCGATCGCCGCCATCAGGACATGGTCGCCGACATGCAGACCGTCGATCTGGATGACTAGCAGGTCGAGTTCCGAGAGATCCGAGGCGAGCCAGGCCTTCATCTTCTTGCGTGACAGCGCCACAAACCGCCGGCCCTTGTTCCCATTCTGCTTCGACATTTGCACCTCCTGCGATCAAAATCCTATCGCATGACGTCTCCACTTTCATCAGCAGGGTCCAGGTCGCCCTCGGGCAGACGGACCGCGCGGTGGTACTTGCGGGTCGACACGTTCAGCACCATCAGGTTGAGCGCCCACTCGAGCAGCAGGTTGCCATCGCGTAGCGCCTGCCAACTCTCCAAGCTCACCTCTTTGCCCGCCCGGTCACGAACCCGTGGCCGGGCCACCTTCACTTTGCCGCCGTGGTAGCCGATCTCGCTATGTGTCCTGCCCCAGCGATAACCTCGACGGTCCCCATGGCGGCGATGGCGGGCCCCGCACACGGTCGTGGCGTCCTCCTCCATCATCTCGGCCAAGGCCTCGACCTCGGCCAGAAGACAAAACCGATCCACGCTGAGATGGACTGCGTCCATCGCGTCCGCCAGCGGCGGCATAGGAATCGAGGGGGCAAGGGCTTTCGGGCGGCTGGAACTACGGATATTATTTCCCATGGCGTCGTTCTCCCTTTTGGGTTTGCAGCACCCGGAGCCTAACGGCTCCAGGAGAGCGACACCTACCTCAACTTTTCAACATCGACCGGGACATCCCCCTTTTCGTTTCCGCATAGCCGAAAACCACTACCTATTATCTTAGCACAACTAATCCGCGTTGGGCGCAGTGGCTTTTAGCGGCATGATATCGTGACGTAGCCGCGTACCATCATAGTGAATTTCCACTGCCCAAGGGTAGAATCCGGAAGCCGTAACATTTACGACTATTCTATTGCCGCCGGGGTTCTCCCAATACCAACCGTGAATCCCGGTGAAGGGCGCTGTAAAGCTGCCATTTCCGGAACTCAAATTACGCATATCGTAGGATTGCACGGCGGTCGGATTTTCGTCCGGATCGCCGTGAAAATCGTGAATGACGGTGTCGGTGCTCGTCCAGGAATAGAGCATCGTTGCACCGGCTTCGAGGTGGTATTTGTATTCGACATATTCATACGGTTCCAAGACGAATTCTGCCGTGTCGTGCTTGAACCCGTCGCCATAATGGCCGATGGGCCCATCGATTGTTGGGGTTAGCGACAGGACCGTCAGAGCGTCGGACTGGTCAACGACCACCGTACCCGAAAGTGGAAGAACCCCAAGTGCCGCGCCAGTTCCCAGTGGATCGACGCCGTATTCAGCCGGCAATATGAGGGTCACAAGCAAAATAGCGGCGCCGACGAGCGCCGCCAGACTGGCGATGACCAGACTTCGCTTTGAAGATAGCGCCCCGGCCTCTTTATTCTCGGCAGAGTCCATAGGTCGCTAGCGCGTTCTCGGGCTTAGGGTCGTAACAGCCGTCGGGCGAATACCGTTCGGTCCCATGGTCCAGTCCCGAACCGTGCCGTCGGCAAAAAGTTGGCGTAGCGTCCAGACGAGTTCAGTTGTTCCGTCTCTCGGATTGCGCGCAACAAACCCGAATTCGGCAAATTCACCGGGAGCGATATCCATGGCCCATGAAATAGCGACGATCCGTCCGTCGCGCCGCGTCGTTTCGTAGGTCCAACCGTTTGGAACTGACAAGACCTCGACCACGACCCCGTCGGGTACTTCGAGCTCGGCACCCGTCGTCGTCACATCGCCTTCCGTCGGCACACGCACGGCATATTTTTCCGTGGCGCCAGAAAGCGACTCGCGCGGCCAAATGGTAACGTGAGCCTGCGCGCCCATAGCAAGCATCGTAGCGATGACCCCAACCGCCCCGGCAATCATCAGGCGTCTAGGTGCAGGTTTGCGATTTGGCGGCATGCGCCCCCGTGAGCTGAAAATTGGCTTCATTCGACTGTCCTCCCGCCGATAAGGCGCTTTCGGTGTGAATATCGGAATATTGGACCACTATAGACCATCTGGTGCCACAACTGTGTATGAACGCTTCGTGATGCAAGACCGACCGAAATTGCGTACACGGATGTCCGCTTCTCTAATCGGCCATTGGGTGTCAAGCACTTTCAGACTTTCCACTGTTGCGGTTTCTATGTCTCTCGCGGGCTCGCGCTTCTCTTCGGAATCGGCACTTAAGGCCCTTCCATCATGGGGTTCGAAGACGAGGCGGAACAATCTTTCGGGCGGCCTTGCCATCGGACGGACGGCAGGTCCAAGCGGACATACGAACTCACCTCATCCATCGTCCCGCGAGGGACATCACTCCACCGCTTGGTGGAACCTAAATCCTCCTATCCTCTTTGATTGGCTTTGGCGCTCATGCCACTGCGCCTTCCCTTGTGCATTGGAACTCGGTGCCATCCATCCACATGCGGTGCATGACCACAGCCAGTCTGCGTGCCAGCGCCACGATCGCCTTCTTCATCCCGCGCTTCTTGGCGATCTTTATGGCCCAGGCCTTGAGCCAAGACCATCTTGTCGAACGCACCCGCATGATATGAGCCGCCTCGTAGAGCATCGCCCGCACCATCTCGTCCCCGCACTTCGATATTGCGCCGGATCGGTTGATCTCGCCCGATTGATATTTGGACGGCGTCAGCCCAAATGCCGCCCCAACCGCCTTGGAGTTTTTGAAGCGGGCCGGCACATCGACACTGGCGCGGAAGGTCAGAGCCACCACAGGGCCGACCCCAGGGATACTCATCAGACGCCTGCAGACCTCATCGTCCCGCACGATGGCCAGCAAACTGCGGTGCAGGATGGCGAGCTGATCGCGAAGGACCCGCCGAACGATAAGAAGCGGTTCGACTAAAAGGGCCATATCCGGAAGGTCCGCGACAAGCTCCCGAATGCGTGCCTCGAACTTCAGAGCCCCCACCATCCCGACCTTGAGCCCGAAGTTGCGTAAGGTCCCGCGCAGATCGTTGTCGATGGAGGTAGCCTTCGACTGAAGCAGCTTGCGGTGGGTCAGCAGCATTCGGTGCTTCTGACTGCGTAACGTCTTTACATGCACCGGACGATAGAGCCCCGCCCGCATCATCTGCGCCATCCCCCGCGCATCGTTGCGGTCCGTCTTGTTGATCTGGGCCTTCAAGACCGCTCTCATATGCCGGGTCTCGACACAAATCGCCGGCAAGCCCGCTTCGGCAAGAGCACTGAAGAGCCATTGCGATAAGGGTCCGGCTTCCAATCCGATGCGCTTGAAGTGGTAGCTAGGGTTCGTCAGCACCGGAAGCAGCGCCTCCGTCTCACTTGCCACCTTCACTTCCCTGGACCCTGCTGACGAAAGTGGAGACGTCCTGCGATAGGATTTTGATCGCAGGAGGGGCAAATGTCGAAGCAGAATGGGAACAAGGGCCGGCGGTTTGATCGGGCCTTCAAGGAAGAAGCCGTCCGTCTTTTACAGACGAGCGGGCGCAGGCAGCGGCAGATAGCAGGAGATCTTGGGATCAGCGTCAGCGCGCTCGGCCGCTGGGTCGCAGAATTGCGTGAGGAGGATTTGCTTTCCGGTCCGCATGAGGATGCAGCGAAGGAGATTACCCGCCTACGCCGAGAGCGTGATCTGGCCCGTCAGGAACGTGATCTCCTAAAAAAAGCGCTGACCTTCTTCGCCAGGGAAAGTCGATGAGGTTCCGGTTCATCGACGCGGAGAGGGCCGGGTTGGCGATGCCGATATTCCGCCTGTGCAGACTGCTGCAGGTCAGCGTCTCAGGCTTCTACGCTTGGCGCAATCGCGGCCCAAGCCAGCGACAGCTCGATGACATGGTTCTACTCGCCCATGTCCGGGCAGCCTTTCGGCGCAGCCGCGAGAGCTACGGTGCAGAGCGGGTCCATCACGAGCTTGCCGAGAATGGGATCGAGGTTGGACGCCATAGGGTGGCTCGGCTGATGCGGGGAAATGGGTTGTCTCCAAAACGGAAACAGAAGTTCAAAAAGACGACGGACAGCCAGCACAACAAGGCCATCGCATCGAACCTTCTCGACCAGAACTTCTCCGCCGAGGCACCCAACGAGAAATGGGCTGCCGACATCAGCTATATCTGGACGGCACAGGGCTGGCTGTACCTGGCCGTCATGCTCGACCTCTACTCCCGGCGCGTCATCGGCTGGGCCGTGGGCGCTCGCATGACCAGCGACCTGCCGCTCAGGGCGCTTAACCGTGCTATCGGGCTGCGCCAACCTGGCGCCGGTGTGATCCACCATAGCGATCGGGGAAGCCAGTACTGCTCAGACGCATACCAGGCGCGCCTCGGTGAACTCGGTTTCCTCGCCTCAATGAGCGGTAAGGGAAATTGCTATGATAACACCGTCGTCGAGACCTTCTTCCAAACCATCAAGTCAGAACTGATCTGGAGGACTGCGTTCATGTCAAGAAGCCAAGCTGAAACTGCCATAGCCGGATACATCGACGGGTTCTATAATCCAGTCCGTCGGCACTCGACGCTGGACTTCACAAGCCCCGTCAAATTCGAGGCAGAAGCAATGTAAACGGTGTAGGGCGCCTCCACTTTTCCTGGATGGGTCCGAGCAGCTCACCTATCGCTATACCAACGAAGAGGCCGGTAAGATGCTGCGCCGCTATTGGACGGCTGCCTGTCAGGCGTGTGCGCTGAAAAGCAAGTGCACGACGGCTCGGGAGCGCCGGATCTCACGTTGGGAACACGAAGCCGTCCTTGAGAGAGTTCAGGCGCGGCTCGATCGAAATCCGGGCAAGATGCGCGTGCGCCGCCAGACCGTGGAGCATCCCTTCGGTACGATAAAGTCGTGGATGGGAGCTACACACTTCCAGATGAAAACGCTCGAGCACGTCGGCACCGAAATGGCGCTGCACGTTCTGGCCTACAACATGAAACGCGTGATGAAGATTCTTGGCGTTGGCGGATTGATAGAGGCGATCCACGCATGAGACGGGCTCAGGGGGCCCCATAACCCAGCATTCTTCGCATCAAGGAGCCGTTAGGCATCTCCGCGGACCGATTTTACTGAATTGGACGCGTCGGGTCGCATAATCCCGCCCCGACCTCCGCTTACGCTACCAACCACCAGACCCGACCACGTTTTCACACAGCCTGGGTCATAAGCGGACATTTCATGCTGCAGCGCCGGAGTCTGCTTGCGCGGGCAAATCGGACCCCCATGCCGCACTGCAATATGGGCCTGCTGACAAAAGCCTTTTGGGCGCCATAGCCCGCTGGCATGGCACGTTTCCTGCTTCGATATGCTTGCTACTGAGCCAGTACCCCCCAAATTCTCGATTCGGGGCGTTTTGGAAGTCATAGCGGATCAATAGAGGGGATTTTCAGCAATGGCATTTGTTTCTCGGTTTTTACGCGACGATTCGGGCGTAACATCCACCGAATACGGTTTTGTTATCGGCGGCATCGCGCTTTTTCTGGTTACAATTGTCTACCAGCTGGGTGATAGCGCCAACGGAAAATACCTCTCTCTCGCCAATGCTTTTTCATAAGTCGCAACGCCTTAGCACCGTGCGCCCATTATAGGACAGTCTGCTGATGAAACGGCCCCGACGAACACGCGAAATCTAAACCGACCCTGCTGAGGGTTCGCATTGCTCAGAACCGCCAGCAATTAATTGTCCTGCACGCCCGCTTCCATCGGGCCGACATTTTCCTCGATCCATTCGAGAATGACCTGCGCGATCTCGTCGCTGTTTTCTTCGAACATCATCATATGCCCATTGCCGTGAATGCCGAGCTCGTCCAGTGAGATGTGATCGACCGCGACGCCCGCCTGTTCGAGATATTGCACATTGCAGTGATTATAGCCGGTGTAGAAGGAAGCCGGCGCGCGTAAACTCATGATTGGTCGCTCGCCAAGAATGGGAAGCGTTCGTGCAGGCTCCTGCTGCCGCCAACAGCGCGCATAATCGGACGCTTGCGCAATTTCTTCCTGCTCGAATTCCAATGGCGAATCTTCGGTGACGGCCGGAACATATTCAAACGGCGTATAGCCAAGGCCGTATTGTTTCACCCGCGGAATATCGCGGTAGTGATCTTGCTCATTATGCTGCCAGGCTTCTTCCCAACCGACCCCAAAGCGCTGCGCGCTCGAGCGCACGACGATCTGATGCACGGGCGGGCCCGATGGCTCTGCCGCTGCAATGGCTTTGATGTGATCGGGACGAATTTGCGCCAGCGGCCAGGCCAGAGCGCCGGATTGCGAATGCACCAATAGGATCACAGGGCCAATACGATCCACCAGCGCGGCAAGCGCTTCAATATTGTTGCGTGATGCCGCCACGCCCATCTGCATGGACGGCGCATCGGAAGCCCAATATTGATCGAATGTGGGGTCGCCCGGCATGCCCTCGCCCGGCCATTGGGTGTGAAGCGCCGCTTGCGGCCACGCGCCATAATTTTCCTGCGAAGTAAATTTCTCAAGCACATAGGTCAGAGATTGCTCATCGCTCGGGCCGTAGACTTCAGGCGTATAGGGCGAACGTCCGCGCCCCACTTGATCGGCGCTGTAGACCGCATAGCCGCGCCGCAGAAAATATTGCGCCCAACCCTCGCGCCCATCTGCAGTCGAGCGCCAGCCCGCACCGGTTTGGCCGCCGCCATGCACCATTAGGATGGGAAAGGGATGGGTTTGCTGCGCGGGGATTTGATACTCGACATAGATCTGCCAGATCATGTGTTGGCCAGGATTGGCATCGTCATAGTGCCCGCCGGCATAGAAATTGCCCTCATCTGCAAGCTCAAGTGGTGGTTTCGTATTTTGCGGGTCGCGGGCTGCAATGATTTCGCCTTCCTCGAGCGGTGTGACATTTTCCTCGAGCCAATCGACGACGATTTGCGCCACTTCATCGCTGTTTTTCTCCAGCATCAGCATGTGGCCATTTCCGGTAATGCCGAGATCGGCGAGTTTTATAAAATCCACATCAGCGCCGGCCTGCTGCAAATATTGTACGTCGCAATGATTATAGCCGGCGTAGAAAGACGCCTCGCCTTCTATGATCATGATCGGCCTTCCGCCGACATCGACGAGTTGACGCGCGGGCTCGGCTTGGCGCCAGCAGCGTGAAAGATCGCGCTGTTGCGGTGCATCTTCCTGGACAAACTCCAATGGAGATTCGTCTGTTACTTCGGGCAAATATTTCTACGGGATCCGCGTGAGCCCATAAGCCTTTAAAGCCGGGTTATCGCGGTAGTAATCGTCTTCGGTCTGCTGAATGGTTTCTTCCCAGCCGCGGTCAAAGCGCTGCGCGCTTCGCACGACCACGTCATGCACCGGCGGACCATAGGGCTCGGCAGCGACAATGGCTTTGACCAAATCTGGCCGCTCTTGGGCCAATGGCCAGGCATAAGCGCCCGATTGCAAATGCACCAAAAGGATCGATGGCCCAACGCGGTCAAGCAATGCCGTCAGCGCATCAACATTCATCTGCGCCCGCTCGGCCCGGCGTTCCATGCTGGGGACCGAGCCCGACCAATATTGATCGAACACTGGATCGCCCGGCATGCCGGTGCCGAGCCATTGCGTATGTAAGGCCGCCTGGGGCCAGAGCTCGTAATTTTCCTGCGAGGTAAATTTTTGCAGGACATATTCCCGCGATTGCGATGTGCGCTCACCATAGATTTCTTCGAAATAGGGCGAGCGTCCGCGTCAGACTTGATCGACTACATAGACCGCATAACCCTGACGCAGAAAATATTGCGCCCAGCCGGGCCGGCCGTCGGGCGTTGAAAACCAGGTCGCACCGTGAACGCCGCCGCCATGCACCAGTACGATCGGAAAGGGATGGCGTAAATCTTCCGGGATGCGATACTCGACATAGATCTGGCCGATGAAATGTGCATTGGCGTACTCGGTGTCGTACTGGCCGCCGGCGTAGAAATTGCCTTGCTCGGCCAGCACAATCGTTGGTAGCGCAATCGCGGTTTGTGTTTGACTTCGTTCTGTTTGCGCGCCCTCGGTGACATTTTGAAAGCGCAGCACCGCAAATGCCGCCGCTATGACGACAACCCCTATGACCGCAAGCGAAGCCAAAGATTTCATGCCTAGTGCCCCTATTTGTTTTGCGCCTCGGCCCGCACCCAATTTTGAGGGTATTTCTAGCAAAGAATACACCTCTTGCCGCGAAAATATCTCAAACCAAGCCGGGAGCACCCGATCACGCTCCCCTGCGCTCGGCATGGCATCTGGTTTGCTGATGCTGGTGCTAGATCATGGCTTTCCAATGCCATAATCTCATCCAACCGCCGATACAAAATTTCGTCTAGGCGGCGCCACGATAAAGCCTTCCGCGAGATTGAAGAGGTTCCTGTCATTATGAGATCGTCGGCAAACTTGATCTACGTGCTTTACGGCTGCGTCCTGCTCGGCCTTGCAGGATGTGATTCTTCGGACGAAGGGAATGCGGTCGCGCCGGACATGATCCTCTTCAACGGCAAGATCGTGACCGTCGATGCAGAATTTTCCTATGCCGAGGCCCTTGCCATCACGGGCGAGCGCTTTTCCACGGTGGGCTCGAGCGAAGAAATTCTTGCAATGGTGGGACCCGATACCGAACAAATCGATCTTGTCGGCAGAACGGTTTTTCCGGGTTTGATGGATAATCATCTTCACAATGCGGGTGGCGGCCCTGGCGTCGATCTATCGCGCACGCGCACGATGGAAGAAGCCCTCGATGCCATTGCCGCGCGCGTCGCCGAGAGCGAGGCTGGTGAGCTCATCCTGACCAATCGGGACTGGCACGAAGCGCAGCTGGCAGAGCAGCGGCTCCCCTTACGCCGTGATCTTGATGCCGTCGCGCCGGACAATCCCGTAATCGTCATACGCGGGGGGCACGAATATATTCTCAACAGTTTGGCGCTTTCCCGGTGGAACATCGACGAGACCACGGCTAGCCCTGAAGGCGGTCAGATCAGCCTCTATCCGGACGGGACACTCAACGGCGAATTGCTGGACCGCGCCCGCTTGCTTGTTGATCTACCACCGGCGCCCGAGCAGACACTCGACGAGCAAATCGAAGATCGTCTCGCGCAATATGAACGGCTTCACGCAGCCGGGCTGACCAGCATTCGCCATCCCAGCGGTTCGATCGAGGAATATCGCCTGTTGCAAGAAATGCAGCGCCGTGGCGAGTTGACCATGCGAATCACCCATTTGCTTCGCCTGCGCGACGTGAACAACCCAGATGAAATCCGCCAAAGGCTAGAGACCTGGGATGTGCAGCCCAGAGAGGGCGATGAATGGCTGAAGAATGGCGGGATCAAGCTTGGCGTCGATGGGGGCTTTGAAGGCGGCTGGATGCGCGAGCCCTACGCCGCGCCTTGGGACCAAGACGGCACTTATTACGGGATCAACACAACCGAGCCTGAAAACTATTTGATGACTGTCCAAGAGCTGAATCGTCTTCAATGGCCGGTCTCGACCCATGCGGTGGGCGATGCGGCAATCGATCTTGTGCTCGATGTCTATGAGAAAGTGAATGCCGAGCAATCGATCGTTGGAAAGCGCTGGTCCATCGAGCACGGGTTTATCCCGGCGATGGATCATTTCCCGCGTATTCGTAATTTGGGCCTGACAATCTCGGCGCAGAACCATCTTTATGTGGCGGGACCCAGTCTGGACAAATATTGGGGCCGTGCGCGCGCCGATTGGGTAACACCGGTGCGCACCTATCTCGATGAAAATATTCCGGTCTCCGGCGGCACGGACGCATCGGTCGTCCCCTTTCCGCCTCTATGGGTCCTTTATCATTTCATAACCAGGGATACGATCACGGGCGGCGTTTTTGGAGCAGACCAGGCGATTACGCGCGAAGAAGCGGTGCGCCTTACCACCATCAGCAACGCTCATCTTACATTCGAGGAAGACAGCAAAGGATCAATCGAGAGCGGCAAACATGCCGATCTGGTTGTCCTTGCAGACGACATCATGACATGTCCTGAAACTTGCATCCGCGATGCGGATGTCGTGATGACTATGGTTGGCGGGAAAATCGTGTATGAGAATCCGAACTATTAGGAATTACGTAGGGGCGTGGGCGCCGAAAAAACAATTTTCTTGCCGATAGGTTGTCCATTCGAGGCCATACTGTGGTCACATGGTCAAAAACCGTAACCCAGCGGAAACACAGGAGCTAGAAGAGCATGCGCATGTTTGTTATCGAGCGGGATATTCCCGAGGTTGGTTCCTTCGAACGCGAGCAGCTTCGCGCTGCGTCACAAAAATCTAATGAAGTGCTCCGCGAGCTTGCGCCCAAAATTCAGTGGCAGCATTCTTATGTTGCCGGTAACAAAACCTTCTGCATTTATCTCGCCGAGAGCGAAGACCTGATCCATAAGCATTCGGAAATGTCAGGTTTTCCGGCCACGAAGGTGACCGAGATAAAGCGCATGATCGACCCGACCACGGCGAATGGCTGAGGCATAAATCTCAAAGCGAACGCAATGCTAGCGCTGAGATGTCCGCGCAGATCAAGGAGCAGCGGATAGGGGCGGTGTGGTTGCGGGTGGGCGGCGATGTTTTGTTGCTTGCTCATAGGCATAGGCAAAGCGAAGGAGCATCCCTTCGCTGAACTCTCGGCCCATAAGCTCGAGCCCCACGGGTAGATCATCCTCCGTGAAGCCTGCCGGCACGCTGATTGCGGGGAACCTCATGAGCGGGGCAAAGCGCCGATTGTTACCGATATTATAAGCATCGTCTGTGTTCGCATTGGTAAGAACATCATCGGCAATTTTTGCTGGCTGATGATCATAGGTCGCGTAGAGAAGCGCATCGAGATTGGCTTCGGCCATAAGAATAAGCACAGATCGGCGCACCTCTTCGGTTCTCTGTTGAACCACAAGACGCGCGGGATCCAAAGGCGTGCGGCCTACCAGATTTATAAAGCGTGCCGCGCGCCAGGGTATGACTTTCCCGGTGAGTAGAATTTCCCCAAGGCTTGAGACCGGCGCGTGAGGAAACCCCGCCAAATAATCATTGACAGCCTGCTCGGTCTCGAACCTGTTCGCACCATAAATCGAATCGACCAGTTCGAGCTGCGCAATCTCCACGGGATCGACGATTTCGGCGCCGAGTGAGGCGATATCGTCTATTGCGCGGTCCATCACTGCCCACACTTTCCTATAGTCCTCGGAATCCGGATCCGTTCGCGGGCCCATGGGCTGACGGATAACGCCGATGCGCGCACCGGCTAAACCGTCCTCATCGAGAAAATCCCTATAGCTCACCGGGACCCGCCCGACTGAATATGCGGTCACCGGATCGTTGGGGTCATAACCCGCGAGCACATCCAAAAGGATCGCCGCATCCGTCACTGTTCGGGTCATCGGACCGAGGGTATCGACGGAAGGCGTGGCAGGCATCATTCCAAAGCGGCTCACCAAGGGCACGCTTGGTCGTAATCCCACCAGATTGCTAACCGCGGCAGGCCCCCTAACCGAGCCTCCGGTATCCTCGCCAATTCCGACCATGCCAAAATTCGCCGCGATACCAGAAGCTGTGCCGCCCGAAGAGCCGCTCGGGTTGCGCGTGGGATCATAGGCATTGCGGGTAATGCCATAGGCCGAGCCGACATAGCGCGATGCGAACTCGCCCATATTCGTTTTGGCGAGAATGATTGCGCCAGCTTCATTCATCCGGGTGACGATGGTGGCATCACGCCCTGAGACGAATCCGGCGAAGACAGCCGAACCATAGGTGGTCGGCATATCCCGGGTTTCAACTTGATCTTTGAGCAGTACCGGAACGCAGTGCAGCGGGCCAACCAGCCCCGACGCATCGAATGCGGCATCAAGCGCGTCCGCTTCCTCAAGCGCGTTGGTGTTAATGTGCTGGATGGCGTTAAGCGACGGCCCTTGCTTGTCGTAAACTTCGATCCGGGAAAGATAACCCTCGACGAGGGCGCGGCATGTAATCTCGCCAGAAGCCAATGATCTGTGCAAATCGCCAATACTTGCTTCGATCAACTGAAAACTCTGCGCGTTCGAGACGCCGGTCGCGAGCAGCAAACCGGCCAGCGTCCAAGCGGTCAAATTGATACTGGCGCCAACCTGGCTTGCCCGTCCCGAGCCGATCCCCATCATTCTCCCAGCTCCGCGCAATACGACTTCGCACAGTCTATCTTGGCTTGCGGCATTATTATACCAAGCAGATTGACTGATCATGCCGGCTTTTGGTCAAACGCGCGCATTGGTTCGTCGGAATGTGGTGAACCGCTTAGACAAGCATCCAATTACCGATAGCAGCGGATTAGTTTCGGACGATCCCATGATTGTTCAAATGAATATTCGCAAACTGGCCATAGCTATTCGTCAACTCGAGGGGGATATTTCCAGTGCTCTTGCTGGTACCGCTACCCATTTCCGCAAGCGTGTACTCGAATCTATTGGGCAAATCAATGCGCGCGCGGCGTATGTTACCCGTGACGGGATTGCGAATTGGCTCGCCTTTCATTTCAGCAATGCCGGGGATCGAAAGTCGGCCCGTGCGGCCATCGACATCCACTTCAAAATCAATCGGTGCAAAAATCGGTTCAAAGCTTTTCGAAACGATCGTCGCAAAAACTGCAAACATGGTTGCAAACGGGTCCGTGTCCTCTCCCGACATAATATTGAGTAGTGCTCCACGTTGTTTTTCATCAGCACGCTCATCGACGACAGCCTGATACTTTCCGTTCCCTTCGTGAATCGCTCCAGGCCAATAAAATATTGTGGCAATCCGCAACCCACTGAGATCCACATCGCCATAATGGCCTTCGTCGATTTGAATGCCCGCGATGGCCTCGCAATTGCCCTTGGTTAGAACGGCATTGAACTGACATGGACAACCATAGTCGCAATTACAGTTTACAAATTCGCGCGCTTTAATTTCCCATGGTGTCATGTCGTTGTGCCCTCCGACATATGATGTGAATTGCGTTTCTTGAATTTACCGCCTGGTAGTATTCAAGATTGAGGTATTCCAAGCAAGAAACGCGACAAAAAAGTAAAGGCCCCGCATTTCTGCGAGGCCCTTTAGTGTCGTTTGAAAATCTACGGAAGTAAAAACCGCGCGCGTTTTATTGTGCAGTCGCGATTTCCGACAATGGCGGCTGCGAGCCAATGACTTCTTCCATTGCGCGATGGGCGCAAACCTCATCGCTCCATTCCGGCGGACGCGGTGCCATGCCGCCAATGCCGATATAGCCAATGATCTGACGCTCGACCCAAATCGGCAAGCCACCGGCATTAGGGAAGTAACCAAGGTTCCACTCGCGCGTCGAGCGTTCGGGACGGCGGATAACATTATTCATCCGCAACACGCTTGGCCGACGGGTAAGAAGGGCTGTCTCCGCTTTTAATTCGGCAGTGTAAATCGCAGTACGGCGAGCCGCACCGTCCATACGGTGCTGGTGCACTACATTTCCAAAATTATCCAAGATCACGATGGCAGCATGTTGTCCGCGCTCTGTCGCCATACGCACGCAAGCCTGGGTGATCGCCATGGCGGTTGCCGCATTGATCATATTCATTTCGCCAACTTCGTCAGCGAGCTCGCCGGAAACAACGAATCTGGAATCGACTTGCGCCGAGGCGCCAAACGCGGCCAACGCAAAAATAGCGCTAGCTGCCGCTCCTGCTAACATTCTTCCCTTACCAATCATTCTTCTCTCCCTTTGTGTTGTGAAGCACCCGAACAAGTAGATGGGGCACCATCGATAATAGTGGCGGTGGTATAGGCAAAAACGCGGGGCAACAACAGAGCGAAAACGGCAAACACGCGCAGACGCTTAACCCGCTTGATCCGAAAACAGCAGATCATTCAAGCCCAAAATCGGAGGCCAATAGGCCTAAAAATCCGGTGTGCTGTCGCTTGGGATATCTTGTTCCAGCCCGGTAAGGATTGATGTTATTCTCGGCGCATGGCTGTTCGTGATAATCGCCAGCGCGTTGCGAATAAACGACATAGGCCGACCATGGCGTCGTGAAGGCGCCGGGATCTTCGACTGTGAAGTCGACGCGGATCTGGTCCTCCGCGATTTTTCGGTAGCGCTCGACAACCCGAAGCCGATCTGTGTGGGGCGTTCCCAAGCCATCGACCTAGGTTTCGTCGGTCATGCCGAGTGTATCGACGATGAGCGTATCGCCATCCCAATGCCCAATGGAATGTCCGTACGTGCTCCGCTCAAAATCGTCTGGATGTCCCACATTCATATGGATAATTCGGGGATGTCCCGGTCGATGTTGAAAAGTTGAGGTAGGTGTCGCTCTCCTGGAGCCGTTAGGCTCCGGGTGCTGCAAACCCAAAAGGGAGAACGACACCATGGGAAATAATATCCGTAGTTCCAGCCGCCCGAAAGCCCTTGCCCCCTCGATTCCTATGCCGCCGCTGGCGGACGCGATGGACGCAGTCCATCTCAGCGTGGATCGGTTTTGTCTTCTGGCCGAGGTCGAGGCCTTGGCCGAGATGATGGAGGAGGACGCCACGACCGTGTGCGGGGCCCGACATCGCCGCCATGGGGACCGTCGAGGTTATCGCTGGGGCAGGACACATAGCGAGATCGGCTACCACGGCGGCAAAGTGAAGGTGGCCCGGCCACGGGTTCGTGACCGGGCGGGCAAAGAGGTGAGCTTGGAGAGTTGGCAGGCGCTACGCGATGCCAACCTGCTGCTCGAGTGGGCGCTCAACCTGATGGTGCTGAACGTGTCGACCCGCAAGTACCACCGCGCGGTCCGTCTGCCCGAGGGCGAGCTGGCGAAAGCGCGTGGCGACGGCACCTCGAAGTCGGCCGTTTCCCGGCGCTTTGTGGCGCTGTCACGCAAGAAGATGAAGGCCTGGCTCGCCTCGGATCTCTCGGAACTCGACCTGCTAGTCATCCAGATCGACGGTCTGCATGTCGGCGACCATGTCCTGATGGCGGCGATCGGCGTCGATGGCAACGGCGACAAGCATGTCCTGGCCGTGGTCGAGGGGGCGACGGAGAACACGGTCGTCGTCCAGGCCTTGATCGACAATCTCCTCGCCAGGGGGCTCGATCCGACACTGCCGCGGCTGTTCATCGTCGATGGCGCGAAGGCACTCAGCAAAGCGATCCGAAACACCTTCGGTGTGGCCGCCGCCATCCAGCGCTGCCAGGTCCACAAGGGCCGTAACATCATCGAGCGCCTGCCCCAACATTTGCACGCGAGCGTCAAGAAGGCGCTCCGTCAGGCCTGGGACCAGGACGACGCAAACAAGGCCGAGCGGCTCTTGCGCAACCTGGTCCGGCGTCTGGAGCATGAGGAACCGGGCGTCTCGGGCAGCATCCTGGAGGGGCTGGAGGAGATCCTCACCGTCATCCTCCTCGGCCTACCGCACGAACTCCGGCGCTCGCTCGCCTGCACCAACATCGTCGAGAACGCGCTCGGCACGGTGCGCCAGGTCACCCGCAACGTCAAACGCTGGAGACACGCCGAGATGGCGCTCAGATGGACCGCCGCCGGCCTGCTGGAGGCCCAGAAAACCTTCCGTCGCCTCAAGGCCTATCGCCAGCTGCCCATCCTCCGAAATGCTCTCCAGGAACACTTGAGAAAGGCTCTGGCCGACAGTGCCATTGAAACCATCATGAAGGCAGCATAGCATCATCAACCAGCGACGCCTGCCCCACGAATTTTAACAGAGATAGGGACATCGCCGATAATTCGCGGGAGCCCCTCACGAGCATAAAGAATAACGAATTCATTGGGGGTGTGCAGAAATTGCACTGTGTCATTGAGCTGCAAAATAAACGGCAGACCATACGGCCGGCAAACACTTTGCGAGTTAAGTTCGGGCCTGCAGGCGCGATCGGCCTCGGCGCGGCGTAGGACCAATTCCGCCGCCCAGGGCTGCAAAATCGGATTGGTATGATCGCCCCGATTGGGATTACCGGCGCCGCCGCCCGCGGTGGGAGGCGGGGGCGTCAGATTAACAACCGGGCCTGGGCCGCTTTCCGGCTGTCTAAAAAAAGACTGAGATACGGGGCCCCTCGTCCATAGGCCGGAAAAATCTCCAACGTCTTGAGTTTGAGCTTGCGCCGGAGCAACAGCGGATAGCGCGCCACCAATGACCGATAGCGCAAGCAATAAACCTTGCCTATCCGGTTAACGCCCATGACCGCTACATGTAGGGTGCCGCCACTCTCCCGAGTAAAGCTCGGCATAGGTTGGAGCAGAGGTGTCGCCCGCGATGCCGAGCAATGAGCGGAAGGCGTTGAACGGGTAGAACCGCCTGTTGAAGCGGAAGGTGAACTCGTTGAGGGAGGCTTGTAGGTGCTGGTGGCTAACGCCGTGGTGGATCCCGATCAGCCACGTCTTCAGGTTGGCGAAAACCAGATGGATGATCGGCAGGTATTGCTCGGCAACCTCTGGATCACCACACTCGGCAACAGCGAAGTGCTCATAGCCGCGCTTACCGAGGCCAGCATAGCCGCTCCAATCGTCAGTAACGATCAGCGATCCCGGCGCGACGGTGCTCTCGACGAACCCATAGAGCGACTCGGCGCTACGGTCGAGCACGACGGCGAGCCGAACGCGTCCGGCATAGCGTCCGTCTTTCCGGTTGTCGAGCTTGGTGCCCGGCTTTCGATGACGCACCTCGATGGCACAGGAGACGGGAACCTTGTGGTGAACACCACGGCCTTCCCCACGCGTTCGCCCGCCAACCCAGGTTTCGTCCACCTCAACATGGTTCTTGGGCTGTCCACCGATCCTGTCTTGGTTGGGCCGCACCATGCCCGAGCGGAGCTTGTGGAGAATTTGAAAGTCCGTCTCGTAGCGCGAAAGACCAAGTTGCCGCTGAAACTGCACGGCGGACATGCCGGGCGTCTGACTGGCGACCAGATAAGCGGCCCAGAACCAGACGTTCAGCGGAGTGTGGCTACGCTCCATCACTGTTCCCACCGTCAGCCCGGTGTTCTGGCGGCACTTGCGGCAGCGCAGGACGCCAGGGCGGTTTTCAAAGTGGAACGGCTCTCCCGCCGTGCCGCAGTGCGGGCAGGCAAAGCCGTCTCCCCAGCGGGCTTTCTCCAGGCAGGCGGCGCAGGCCGCATCATCGGGGAAAAGTCGCTGGAACTCGGGTAGCGAATGCGGGAATGGGAGATCGGCGCGGTCGAGAACATCCATGGCGCGCTCCCCTATATCCGGTTTGCGCCCATTCTAGCCCTAGTGGGTGTGGGTGTAAACCGGATAGGCAAGGATCAATGGAAAGACGCACTATTTGTGGCGTGCCGTCGATCACGAAGACGAAGTGTCAATGGCGGAGCAAAATTCGGCCACTGGGGCGGAGTAAAATTGGGCCACTTGGCGCTGGCGGGCTTGTCCACGTAGTCCACGGGAGGGACCCACGCGCGTCGCGGCGCGCTTCCACACGCACAAGCGACGTGGCGCGCGTGGGAGGGGCCTGTGGACCCACGTGTTCAAGCG
Organism: Micropepsaceae bacterium; assembly: GCA_965247505.1. Lineage (GTDB taxonomy): Bacteria > Pseudomonadota > Alphaproteobacteria > Micropepsales > Micropepsaceae > CAIYRG01. The sequence goes on from OZ252020.1 coordinate 343,057, forward strand.
TTCTCAGGCTGGTTTGGTTTGACGGATGCGGCTCTGGTTGAGGCGATAGCTTTCGCCGTTCATCTCGAGGATGTGGACGTGGTGTGTTAGGCGGTCGAGAAGGGCGCCGGTGAGACGCTCGGTGCCGAACACCTCGGTCCATTCGTCAAACGGCAGGTTGCTCGTGACCAATGTCGAGCCGCGCTCGTAGCGCTGGCTGAAGATCTCGAACAACAGCTCGGCGCCGGTCTTGGAAAGAGGCACGAACCCGAGTTCATCGACGATGAGGAGCTTGTAACTCGCGAGTTGTTTTTGCATCCGTAACAGGCGTTTCTCATCCCGAGCCTCGATGAGTTCGTGGACCAGGGAGGCGGCGGTCGTGAAACCAACCTTCAGGCCCTTCTGACACGCGGCCAATCCCAGCCCGATGGCGACATGGGTTTTGCCGGTTCCGCTGTTTCCCAGGGCGATGACGTTTTCGTTTCGGTCAATATATTCACAGCGAGCCAACTCCATAACCAGGAACTTGTTCAACGACGGGATCACCCGAAAGTCAAAACTATCGAGGTGGACCCATCCAGGAAAAGTGGAGGCGCCCTACACCGTTTGCATTGCTTCTGCCTCGAATTTGACGGGGCTTGTGAAGTCCCGCGTCGAGTGCCGACGGACAGGATTATGGAACCCGTCGATGTATCCGGCTATGGCAGTTTCAGCTTGGCTTCTTGACATGAACACAGTCCTCCAGATCAGTTCTGACTTGATGGTTTTGAAGAAGGTCTCGACGACGGCGTTATCATAGCAATTTCCCTTACCGCTCATTGAGGCGAGGAAACCGAGTTCACCGAGGCGCGCCTGGTATGCGTCTGAGCAGTACTGGCTTCCCCGATCGCTATGGTGGATCACACCGGCGCCAGGTTGGCGCAGCCCGATAGCACGGTTAAGCGCCCTGAGCGGCAGGTCGCTGGTCATGCGAGCGCCCACGGCCCAGCCGATGACGCGCCGGGAGTAGAGGTCGAGCATGACGGCCAGGTACAGCCAGCCCTGTGCCGTCCAAATATAGCTGATGTCGGCAGCCCATTTCTCGTTGGGTGCCTCGGCGGAGAAGTTCTGGTCGAGAAGGTTCGATGCGACGGCCTTGTTGTGCTGGCTGTCCGTCGTCTTTTTGAACTTCTGTTTCCGTTTTGGAGACAACCCATTTCCCCGCATCAGCCGAGCCACCCTATGGCGTCCAACCTCGATCCCATTCTCGGCAAGCTCGTGATGGACCCGCTCTGCACCGTAGCTCTCGCGGCTGCGCCGAAAGGCTGCCCGGACATGGGCGAGTAGAACCATGTCATCGAGCTGTCGCTGGCTTGGGCCGCGATTGCGCCAAGCGTAGAAGCCTGAGACGCTGACCTGCAGCAGTCTGCACAGGCGGAATATCGGCATCGCCAACCCGGCCCTCTCCGCGTCGATGAACCGGAACCTCATCGACTTTCCCTGGCGAAGAAGGCCAGCGCTTTTTTTAGGAGATCACGTTCCTGACGGGCCAGATCACGCTCTCGGCGTAGGCGGGTAATCTCCTTCGCTGCATCCTCATGCGGACCGGAAAGCAAATCCTCCTCACGCAATTCTGCGACCCAGCGGCCGAGCGCGCTAACGCTGATCCCAAGATCTCCTGCTATCTGCCGCTGCCTGCGCCCGCTCGTCTGTAAAAGACGGACGGCTTCTTCCTTGAAGGCCCGATCAAACCGCCGGCCCTTGTTCCCATTCTGCTTCGACATTTGCACCTCCTGCGATCAAAATCCTATCGCAGGACGTCTCCACTTTCGTCAGCAGGGTCCATCGTGTCGCTATCGAACATAGAATGCGAGTGATGAGCCGAAACCGATATTGAAAGCAGCGCCGCAATGCATGCGGCTATAGCAATCGATTTAGCAGGAACTTTAGCTGGGAATGAGGGCATGGAGTGATTCCGGTGTTCGCTCTGCGAGTAGACGCTACACGAGTTGCGATATGACGGAAAGATCAGCGCCATTTGGACGACCGCCATGGTCGCACAAAATTTTCATGGATATGGCGGGCCAAGCGCCACGGGTGAAATATTCCGAGTAGTTTCTGGGGCCTCTCTCTAATGAATCGCAGGTAAAAAGCAAAATAATTGGCCATGACATAGCCCGGCCATTCGAAGCGGCCTTCAAGCCTTTTTCGTAACGAACGGAGCGGATCGCGATCAGGCGCGGCAATCGTTGATGGTCTATCCACACCAAATTGGCGCACGATAAATTCAATACTGTTTTGTAAAATTGAATAATGTGCCGCGGCGTGAAAATTCTCTGCGATGCGATCCCAGTTTAGTTCTGTTGAGTGATGCCGCACCAGCAGGGCAAGTTCCAGCATTTGGAGCAGTGATCAGCCCCCACTGACTGGTCCAGTTTGAATCTTAGTTCATGGTCGGTCTTTCTGGCAACGGGACGATGGTTTCTGGCGCCGGGGGCCGATAACCGAGGGCACTGTGCGGGCGCTTTGTGTTGTAGTGCCGCCGCCATTGCTCGATGACGATCTGTGCTTCTCTCAAAGAATAGAAGATTTCCCCGTTGAGAAGTTCGTCCCTGAAGCGTGCGTTGAAGCTCTCGATGTAGCCGTTCTCCCAGAGGCTTCCAGGCTCAATGTAGGCGGTCTTTGCTCCAACCACGCTGATCCAGTTGCGTACGGCTTTAGCAACAAACTCCGGCCCATTATCGGAATGAATATAGGCTGGTACGCCATGCAGAATGAAGAGATCGGTGAGGACATCGATCACATCGGTAGAATTGAGTTTCCGCTTCACCCGAATGGCCAGACATTCCCGACTAAACTCATCCAGGACGTTGAGGGTTCGGAACACGCGCCCATCGTCGGTTCGATGATGAACAAAATCATAGGACCAGACGTGGTTCACATAGCCTGCCCGCAAGCGGACACACGAGCCATCATTGAGCCACAGGCGGCCTTTCTTCGGCTGTTTCTGTGGGACCTTAAGCCCCTCCCGTCGCCATAGGCGCTCCACACGCTTGTCATTGATATGCCAACCGGCCTCTCGAAGGAGGGCGGCAATGCGACGATAGCCGTAGCGGGCATATTGCCGGGCCAGTTCGGTCATGTCGCCGACAAGACGCTCTTCGTCTTCTTTGCCCCTTGGATCGTGGCGTTGTGTGGTGCGATGCTGACCAAGTACGCGACAGGCACGGCGTTCGGAAACACTCAGCTTGTCACGCACCTGATCAATGCAACACCTACGACGCGAGGGGCTTAGAAGTTTCCCCGGGCGGCCTCCGCTAGGATCTGCTTATCAAGCGTGAGGTCCGCAACAGCCCTTCGAAGCCGTTGGTTCTCCACCTTAAGCCGCTTCAACTGTTTGAGCTGATCTGTACCCATGCCGCCATAGTTCTTGCGCCAGCGGTAGTAGGTGAACGCGGTTACGCCAATCTGGCGAATGGCATCGATCCGAGACTTCCCTTGCCCCAGTAAAACGTCAACCTGACACAGCTTAGATACGATCTCTTCTGGTTTATGGCGCTTAGCAGCCATCTTCGGTCCTCCTCTTTCCATCACAATAGGGTGGACCAATTCAAAGGGGGAGGATCAAGATGATCGAGTCCGGCGAAGAGGCCGACATCATCATCGCCTCAGACGTGGCGATGGACTCGTTTCTCTTCTCCCGCATAGTAGAGGAAGGCAGCGTTGTTCCGATCGGTCATATCGGCATTGACGTGGCGGTTCGTGACGGCGCGCCCCAACCGAATATCGGAACCGTCGACGAATTTCGTTCCGCGATGCTTGGAGCGGACTCAATCGTTCACATGAATCCCGAGGCCAATATTTCCAGTGGCATAATCATGTCGCGCATTTTCTTCGGTCTTGGAATTGCCGATCAGATCGCGGACAAGACGGTCCTTCTGAACGAGGGGCTTGCCGGAGAATATCTTCTGGCGAACGACACCGAAATTGCCATCCAGAATATGACGCCGCTGGTCTCGGTCGATGGCATTGCAATAGTCGGGCCCTTACCAAGCGAAATCCAAGTCCAGACGACTTATGTCGCCGGCGTCTCGGCGCAAAGCGCACACAAAGACATTGCGCGCGCGTTCATCGCCTATATGACTCGCGAAGAAGCGGGTGCGCTTTGGAGTGGGATCGGCATCGAACCGGGCGCGCGCTAAAATTCTATGCGAGCGCCATCAGTCAAAAAGACTGAGGCGCTTTGTTTCGCCCCAGACTTCTTTTAAGCGAGCGTCGCGGCCGCAGCCCCATCGGTAGTAATTATAGCGAATAGGATTCTTCTCGTAATAATCTTGATGATAATCCTCAGCCGGGTAAAAGCTGGTTAACTCTTCAATCGCTACTGCTATACCGTTTATTTCGTAGACTTCCGCTACAAGCCCTTGTGAAGTTTCAGCCGCCATACGCTGCGCATCATTCCCGTAAAAAATGGCGGGGCGATAGCTCTCTCCCTGATCGCAAAATTGCCCGTCGCCATCGAGCGGGTCGATACTGGGCCAGTAAGCTTCCAACAGCTCCTCATAGCTTACAATGTCCGCGTCATAGGTGACTTCTACAACTTCGACATAGCCGGTCCCACCTCGGGAAACCTGTTCGTAAGTCGGATTGGGAATATTGCCATTCGCATAGCCGGAAATGGTCTCAACAACGCCGTCCACCTTGTCGAAGTCTGACTCCGTGCACCAAAAGCAGCCGCCCGCGAATACCACTTTTTGCATGTCCGCTGCTTGCGCGCTACTCACTCCGAAAAGGACTGAAGCGGCGCCGAGAAGAAATCCTGTTGTTGCAAACCGAAAACTCATAAAGTGACCTCGCTAATGCGGCACTGCGTCAATTCGAACGGTGGTGCCGTCAATTCTTAACTACACCGATATGTTGCAGACACCCAATGGCTTAGCGCCCCGCGTCAATGCGCGTACGCAAATCCGTGTCATAGCGGACGATTTCCCCGCTTTCGTCGAGAATAATGAGAGATTGCTGAAAATGAATTGGTGGGGTTACTTCCGGCGGCGCGACGGCCTCGACGATATAGAGGCGCGTCCCATGGGAATGCATCTCAATGTAGCTGCGAGTGCCATCTGCATTCGTTATTTGTAGCTGATGCCCGGGAATCCGGTCGGCCTGGGCCCAACCATCAAAGGTGATCTCCCCTCCCCGCTGCCGAATATTCCACGCCGCGAACGCAACCGAGCCGTAAAAATCCCATTTGGCGCGGTCGCCGGTTATCGTCGTTGGCCCATAGTCAACGACAATGACGCTGTAATCCACCTGCCCGTCCGACGCCGCGTATTTTTTTGCCGGGAGCGCGGCATGAAACTCAGATTCATAGGTGAACTCTTCCACCATTGGCTCCTGCGGCAGATTAACGCCGAATAGTTCCTCATTATCCACATACTCAAACCAGCCCTGCGCTAGCGCAGAAAATGAGTAGAGCGAGTAAATAATTGCAAGAACCAGATTTAACAGGCGCATATTAGTTCTTTCCCTACAATTTTCCAAGACTAGCCGAAATTCGACACTAGTCGTAGCTTAGCGCGTAGCTTCCTGTTTTTTTTTACATCCGCGAGTAAGCCAATAAACTCTACGTTCTGACGGCCAATGGCTTTATAGCCGCAGCGGCTATTTTTGTCCTCTTCATTATTGTATCTTTCACGTTGCCGCCTCAACCGGTCGACGCAACACCTTGGCGCAAACGGAGGAGTCTGAGTTTGTGCTTACGAGCCAAAGGCATAGTCCGTGGTTCACCTTGCACGAGAAGCCTGGGCCGTGGAATCACTGCCAGCCCAGCTCCAATGGGAACGTCAAACGCCTGCTCTGATAACGCTTTCTGAAGAGTGCTGTGTTTTCGATCTATTCGCTCTCGCATCCGAGAAAAGTGGCCGGACGGCTCAAGAACGGTCCTGGAAGACTTTGAGGTTCTAACCCCCGGCAGAGAGGCCTGCCGCTAGTGTTGCGTTGATGCATTGAGACCGCACGTTCATATGAACGCTCATGTTGTCGAGGCCAGGGCTGCAAATTCGGGGCGCGATAAGGAGAAGCTAACCAATGAAGGGAACTGTACTCCTATCAACATTGATTGTTGCTTCAACTGTATCCACGCTCGCCCAGGCCCAACTTGACCCGCGGCACCAGGATTGTGGCGTGGGAGACTTAGCTGCGTGCTTCTCACTTGAATTTGGACAATGCGCCGATCCCAATCCGAGATTGGCCATTCCAGCCTGCACGCGGCAATTGGCAACGCAAGACAATCGGGTGAAGCCAGGAAATCTCCGCGGCGATCGCGCAGCCCGCTACGCACTGCGCGGCAATGCCTACGCGAAACAGGGCGATATAGATCGCGCGCTTTCGGATTACGACCGCGCGATCACCGCCGATCGAAGGGCATATTGGATTCAAATGCAGCGAGCGAACGCTTATTTTCTTGCCGGCAACAATGAAGAAGCGCTGGAATCTTACGATGCCGCCGCCAATATAAGTCCAGATTCGGAAGAGGCGCTGATTTACCGTGCGTTGATCACAGCGGCAGCGAGTGAGGAAGAGCTCCGTGACCCTGCGCAAGCCCTTTTGGACGCGCAAAGAGTCGATCAGCTTGCGCCAGGACAACCGGCCTATATCGATGTCCTGGCAGTTGCTTATGCTGCGAATGGCGATTTCGAAACGGCAGCTCAAGAGTCTCAGCGTGCGATAGACTTACTACCGGTGCGCGAACAGTCCTCAATGGACGATTTTCGGAGCCGCTTCGATCTTTACGCCCAAGGCCTACCTTTTCTGATGGACCCGTAATTTCGCGTTCGATATATCGAAGTTCGCACTTTGATTGCTGCTCTGACCGCCGAAAGTCAGGTGCCGCAAAACGTTTGATGTACAATTTGATCGGGCGTTGGCGGTCTGGCGTAGCGGCTATGGCTCGGTTGATCCTCGAAAGGTTTAGCGAGCACACTCAGCAACGTTTCGAACGGCGAAAAATCGTCATCATTCTCGGCCGCAGAAATTGCCTCCTCCACGAGATGGTTGCGTGGGATAAAAATGGGATTTGTCTTAAACATGAACGCCCGAATGTTATCCGCATCCCCAACCTCTTCATCGAGCCGGCGTCTCCATTTTACGATCCAATCCTCGAACGCCTCTGGATCGGCAAACCAACTGCGCAACACTGCTTCGTGTTCGGGGCTTGCCGCCGCTTCGCTGAGCGCGCGAAACGTCCCGGTAAAATCCAAACCGTTGGTTGCCATCTGATCCAATAGTTCCTGCGCCAGCGCCAGATCGTCCGGGCGTTGCCCGCGCAGGCCAAGCTTACGGCTTAAGCCAGCGCCATAGGCTGCTTCATGTTGTGGAACGAAGGCATCGATCGCGTCCTGCGCTTCTTTGAGTCCAGCATCTTTGTCCTCGCCGAGCAATGGAACCAAAGCCTCCGCAAAGCGGGCAAGGTTCCAGTGGGCCATGCGCAACTGGTTGCCATAGGCGTAACGGCCCGCTTCATCGATTGAGCTGTAGACCGTGTCGGGATCGTATGTGTCCATGAAAGCGCAGGGACCATAATCAATCGTCTCTCCCGAAATTGTCATATTGTCCGTGTTCATTACGCCATGGATGAATCCGACAAGCAGCCAGCGCGCAACAAGATCGGCCTGGCGTGTAATCACCAGATCGAGAAAGGCGCGGTAGGGATTTGCGGCGTCGGCAGCGTCCGGGTAATGGCGCGCGATTGCGTAACCGGCGAGCTCTTTGATCGCTTCTTCATCGCGGCGCGCAGCAAAATACTGAAACGTACCGACGCGGATGTGGCTTGACGCAACACGGGTGAGAACGGCACCAGGCAAGATGCGCTCGCGTATTACGCTTTCCCCGGTTGCCACCGCTGCAAGCGCCCTGGTTGTCGGGATGCCAAGCGTCGCCATGGCCTCGCTGATGATGTATTCTCGTAGCACCGGACCTAGCGCGGCACGTCCATCGCCCTGCCGAGAAAATGGAGTAGGTCCGGAGCCCTTCAACTGGATGTCCCGGCGCACACCTTCGCGATCAACAATTTCCCCAAGAAGAATTGCCCGTCCATCGCCAAGTTGAGGCGAGAAATGTCCGAACTGATGCCCGGCATAGGCCATAGCGAGTGGCGTGCCGGTCGTAGGCACATGATTACCCGCGAGTATTGCAATCCCTTGCGGCGTGGAAAGTTGGGCCGGATCAAGCCCGAGCTGGAATGCGAGATTGTGGTTCAATCGAATGAGGCGGGGCGCCGCGACCGGCGTGGGCGAAAGGCGCGAGAAAAACCGATCCGGTAAGCGCGCATAGCTGTTGTCAAACGTTAAGAAATCAACAGCCTCGGTTTGTACCGTCATAGGGTGTCCTGGGTATAAATATTCCTACACAAAAAAAGCGGGCGTCGCGTCTGGTTTGCCTCAATAGACTGGCCTAACTTGCGAAAGATCGAAAATCCAACTCAAACTACCGGCTGGTTGCCGCGCTTTTCAGCAAGGTGATCGTCTCCGGCGGTTGATTGAGAACCTCATTGATCCGCATTTCAACGTAATCGCCCGAGCCGGCATCGATCGGGATATTTATTTGCATGGCCTCGGCAAGGAGGTCCGGATCACTTATCGCCTGGCGATGTGCCTCACGAAGAACAGCAAGTACATCGGCCGGAACATCGGGCGGGCCCGAAGTTAATCGGCCAAGATCCGACAATGCCTCAAGCAATCCAAGAAGACGCAGGCTCTGCGGGTCACTTACATAGTCGGTGGCGAGTGCAATATCGGGCAGGACTTCTCGGGCCATAGGGCTCATCGCAAGGCCGAAAAATCCGTTTCCATTTTCGACGAATTGTTCGAGGGAGCTGGCGATAGCGACCTGGGCATGAATTTCGCCGCGCATCATGCTGAGTTCGCCTTCAGCGCCGTCAAATCCCGGGATGGTCTGAATATCGAATTGCGGAAAAATGGTGTCGAGGATACGTGAATCGAGATATCCCGCCGAGCCGACACCTGGAGACGAGAACTTGACCGGCTCCGCTGCCCGAAGCATTTCATCAAAACTGTTGAACCCAGAATTGGTCCCAATCACCATGACACGAATTTGGTTGGATGCCTTACCGACCCAGCTCATCTTGGTCAGATCGAAGCGAATGCCCTGTGTGCCCATCAGCTGGTTGTAAATCAGACCAGAGTTGAACATGCCGATTGTCAGGCCGTTGGGCCGCGAGGTGTATATCAGATTGGCTCCGATAATATTCCCAGCGCCGGGAACATTGCGCACCACGAAGCGCGAACCCGGCAAATACTTTTGCATGTAGCGGGCGATCATGCGGCCATAAGTATCGTAACCGCCGCCCGGATCCGTTGCGACGATATAGGTAACCGTTTTGCCCTGGTAGAAACTTGCGTCTGCAGCGAAGGCAGAGATGGGAGCAGCTAAAGCCACCGCAACGCCTGCAGCAACCATAAGCAAGCGCTTCAGCATTTAACTGCTCCCATAGAATTCACACAATTTGCTTCGGACTCGAATAGTCCGCCTCAAATTGGAGAGTTCAAACTCAAGAAGGCGACACGCGGGCTTCGTCCGGTGTCTTCAGATTGCCAACCGACTGCACTTCTTCATTGACCAGAGAGGAATCATCATCGTCATGTGTTTCCAAGAAATCCCAGCTCTTCATCCACTCGAAGGTGCGACGCCTCTCGTCATCCGGAATCGGCGCCGGATCGACAAGCAGGAGGCGGCTTTCCCGAAGATCGCTGATACTTAGCTGCGCCATCCCTTCGGGATCGAGCTTTTTGTAGTAATCGATGAAGTAATGCATATACGCGGCCTTGTTCGCATTGATACGGCGCACGGCTTCGCGCACTCCGCGATTGAACGCGGCATATGTTTCGGCGTCGACACGATCGGACGCAACTTCCGTTCCGTGATGGAACGCTGAAACAACCACGCGGCAACCATTCTTCTCTGCTAACGAAATATACGGCTCGGTGAGCGTCGTCGCCTCAACCACGCCATCCATCAGCAATTTGTAACGATAGTTTGAGCCGTTCGGCACGCGGCCAATTTTGATCAAGTCCCGCGGCACAAAACCTTCGAGCATTTGAAGCGTAAGGTAATGTGTACCCGAGAACATCGGAACGCCGATCTGAACATTAGCGAATTGCTGCGGGGTCTGTATCTTCGAATCCCCGCGTACAACCAGCGCGGCATAAGTTACGATCGAACGGCGGCCGACTTGGCGGCTGCCGACATTGGTTCCTTCAACACGCGAATAATTGCCCCATTCGCAAGCGTTATAAAGATCGGCTTTGCCTTGCTCCATCATTTTGCCATGGCTCGCAAATCGTGGCGCATCCTTATGGTCGGTGATGTGAAGCTGCGGAGTCTTGTCGACGCCCTTTTCACGGTCGGCCCACTCAACCGTGATGCCTTCCTTCTCGAAAAGGCCCTCATCATAAGCGACGAGCTCGGCTAAACCTTGAAATGGGGCGGTTGTTTCTAAAACGAGTTTCTTGTTCATAGTGTCCTTCCCAACAAAATGGTTGAACTAAATTTGCACTTCGGGGCGGTGGCGGCTTGCCGCCAGCCCTTCAGTTATTACGTTTCCCATATCAATTTTAACCTGGCACGGCAATATTGTTGGGTAGCCCTGTAAAATAGTGTGATCGGGCTTTAGTTTAGGTTTGGGATAGGAGGCGCGGCGGGGCAGACAATTCGCCAATAGGGGCGCAAATCGTGCAATTTCTGGCGGCCGGCACAAGGCGAATATGGGGCAATTACTTGCCTATCTTGGTGCGCGCTATAGAGTTCGCGGCCGAATTTGAAACAATTGCACCAGGCGAGCGCTACCGGTGAGGCGCCGCGGCGCAAATGAGGTTGAAAATATGGCAATGCGATTCCCGGCCAAGGCGCTCCTCGCCGCGCTTATGCTCTGCGTGCCCGGCTTTGCCTTGGCGCAGAGCGAAGATGCGGATTTCTTCCGTGGACGGACGATCACATATATCGTCGCAACCACTGCGGGCGGTGGCTATGACACCTATGGCCGGTTACTCGCCCGGAATATGGGAAAATATCTGCCTGAGACGCGCATCATCGTGCGCAACGTTCCCGGTGCCGGCAACATTATCGGCGCAAACATGATCTATGTGGCAAGGCCGGACGGTCTAACCTTCGGGACGTTCAACACCGGTCTCCTCTACAGCCAGATGTTGGAAATGCAGGGTATCCGTTTCGACCTCAGCGAAATGAGTTGGATCGGCAAATTGGCCGATGAGGGCCGCACCTTGGTACTGGCGAATAATTCAGGGTTCGGCAGAATTGAGGAGCTTCAGACGGTAGCCGAAACGGCGCGCCTGGCCTCCTCGGGAATCGGAGCCGCCTCACACATCGAAACACGCATGCTGATGGACATGCTCGGTTTGAATGTCCGGCTGATTACCAATATCACCGGAGGCGATACCCAGCTCAGCATGCTGCGCGGCGAAGTGGTTGGTGCGCTGGAGGCAGCAAGCTCGAATGCCGATTTTGTTGAGAACGGCAATGGAAAATACGCATTGGCAATTGCAGGAGAACATTCGGGTGTGCCGGGCGTGCCGCAAGCCCGTGACTTTATTACCGATCCGGACGATCTACGTTTGTTGGATCTCGTGGAATTGATCGCCGAGGTTGGCCGGCCAACGGCGGGACCTCCCGGTATTCCGCCAGGCCGGCTTGCCGTCTTACGCGACGCATATATGCAGGCCGCAAATGATGTTGAATTGCGCGCACAGGCCGAAACATTGAACATTCCAATTCAGCCGGCGCATGGTGCCGAAGTCGCAACGAAAGTATCGATGATACTCAACCAACCGCCCGGCGTAATCGAAACGCTTAGGCACGCGGCGCAACGGGAATAAATAGTACCGGCCCACCCTGCTTTGGTTGCGGATTCTCGTCAGGAACCAGTCGAACTCGAATTTAGTGCGAAGCCATCACCCGGCGCAGAAAATCGTCCGAAGCGTCGCGCGCGATTGCGAGCATGGCGAGTATGCGCGCCTTTTGCGGCGTTAGATTGTCTGCCGAGATGTAATTATTGTTTACGGGATTATTGATCCGTCCCAGCCCGCCGCGATTTGCAACAATAATATGAATGCCATTGTCGCGTATGCGGTTCAGCACGTCATATTGCATAGGGGCTGCTGCACCGGTTGGGAATCCCGCGACAATAATTGCGCGTGCGCCCGCGTCTGCCGCTGCTTGGGCCAAGGCTCCATCTGCGCCGGCATAAGCATAAACAATGTCGACACGCGGCAATTGGGTCTCAAGCGTGGTGTTTGGCGCAAGCTGCACCTCAGATTGCATCGTGTGCCGATAGGTTGGGCTACGGTAGAGCGTCACCTGATCGCCATCGATCAAGCCCAGAGCGCCCGTATCGCCCGAATCCCAAGTTTCTACGCGAACGGAAATGCGTTTCGTCACGTCACGGGCGGCGTGAATCATCTCGTTTACCGCCAACAACACGCCCTTTCCGGCAGCATCCGGATCGGCGGCGACGCGAATGGCGTCGAATAAATTGCGCGTGCCTTCGGTGCCGAGAGTGTTTTGCTGACGCTGCGCCGCCGTCAGCACGACCGGCTTAGAATGGTTGACTGTTAGTGAGAGGAAATAGGCGGTCTCCTCCGAGGTGTTAGAGCCATGGGTCACGACAATTCCCGCAATTTCGGGCTCGGTCTCAAAGATTTCGTTGATTAAATTGGCGATATCGACCCAGTTTTGGACCGTAATCGAAGACGAGCCAATGCGGGCGTAATCGGTGACTTCAATCCGCGCATGTTCGGCAATTTGCGGTATCTGCGCCAAGACTGTCTCGACGGCCATGCGACCGTCAGGTGAGTTAGCAATTGTGCCGCCTGTGGCGACAATCTTAATCAGCGGTAGTTCAGCGCCATTTTCCTGCGCATCGAGGCGTGCGGGCATAAATATAAGCCCCAGCCCCAAAAAGAGTGCGAAACCAAACCTGCCTGTTCGCATATCCCCAAGCATTTTCTTGCTCCTTGATTGCTCTAATCAGAGCCTAGTTTCTTGCCTAGGCCCAGCGCAATGCGTAGCGGCATTTTCGTTAGCTATTGAAACTTGTTAGGCTGCATCCCCTCGACACAATTGGAGAGTGCGATGAATATGGGCTCGCGCATTGCACCCTGCCTTGGTTTGGCCTTTGCGCTCGTTTTTACCTCATCGCTTGCACAGAATTCGGCGCCTGCAATACCGGATTTTTCCACCGGTGATTATGTCTGGGTTTCGCGCCAGGCCAATCAAAGCCCACCGCCCATCAGCGCACCCGGTGCGCGAGGACCAATCGGCGATCATCCTGAGCATCCGCATTACGCAAACCAGAGCGGAAGGATGCCGACGCCACGTGTAGGGGACGACACGAGTCCACTTCTTCTAGCCTGGGCCGCAGAACACATCCGTATGCGAAATGAAATCACGTTCTCAGGCGGCGTGGCCTTCGATGCCTCGGCACGTTGCTGGCCGCCCGGCGTGCCGGGTATACTTAGCTTCGGCGACTCCGTCCTTTTCTTGCAAGAAGAGAACGAAATCACGATTACCTATCAGCGCAATCAATCCATACGGCATATCCAACTCAACCAAAAACATTCCGAGACTGTCGATCCGAGCTGGATGGGCGAGTCTGTAGGCCATTACGAGGGCGACACATTGGTCGTCGATACAATTGGACTACGTGACGACAGCATGGTCGACAAATTCGGTACGCCGCATACCGAAGCACTGCATGTGGTGGAACGCTACAGTGTAGTTGAGGGCTCGCCAGCGCTGCTCACCGATGCGACGCGGCCGGGCGACGAAACTTTTACGGAGCCGGGCCGGCGGGTGTTACAGGTGATTGCAACCGTCGAAGACCCCGGCGCCTATACCCAGCCATTTTCGGTCATGCAGCTTTATGAATTTGTGGATGAGCCCTTCGAAGAAGCGCTTTGTCAGGAAAACAGCGGCGATCGCTTTAACCAAGGCCTGGTACCGGTGCCGACGGCCAACCGCGTGGACTTCTAGGAACTCCAGTTTCCCGCGAATCCTATACTGACAATTATTCGCTTATAGAGCAGGGAATCCAAACAGGCGTTGCGGGTTGTCTACGAGAATGCGCGTTCTAGTTTCTTCGTCGGGAGCAATTTCCTTTAAAATATCCAGTAGATCGCCTTCATTCGGGGTCCGGCCCGGCTTGAACGTATTGCCGTGCGGCCAATCCGAACCCCACAATACTCTGTCCGGCGCGACGGCGATCACCGCTTGCGCAAAGGGAATCATGTCCCTGAAGGGAAGACCGCTTTCAACACGCGCCTTGGGCACTTCGCTGAGCTTGTCGAAACTACAAAGTTTCACCCAGAATCGATCATCCTTCAATAAATCGAGCAGCAACTGAAAGGCCGGCTGGCCCAGCCCGCCCGCCGGACGCACGCGCGCCATGTGATCGATAACCGTAACAATCGGCAGCGCGCGGACAAATTTCTCATGCACGACCAAATCGTCGGGATCGACGTGAAGATCAACCATCCAATCGCGTTTCTGCATACGCGGCAGATGGAAATTGACCTCCTCAACACTGGGGCTGTTGTCGCGCTCTCCCATCAGGGAAAAGCGTGCGCCCAAAATGCCATTGGCCTTTAATTCGTCGAGCTCGCCTTCACCCATAGAAGCATCGATATTGGCGATGCCGAGAATATTGCCGTTTGAGCCCGCAATGGCGTCAAGGATCGCGCGGTTGTCGGTGCCGTGGGCGCTCGGCTGAACCACTACAGCGCGGCTGAGCCCGGTGATTGCCTGGACATTGCGGTAATGCTCGATCGGCGCCGCCGGCGGCGTGTAGCGCCGTCCCTCGGCATAGGGAAATTTATGCGGCGGACCGAAGACATGGATGTGGCTATCGCAAGCGCCTTTGGAAAGCGTCCAATGCCCCGGCCGTGTATTGGGGTCGGGCGGAAGCGCTATTCTTTTCCATAATTCGCCCATCTCATCCCTCTCTTTGAAGCCCGTCACGATATTTGGCCGAGTTGCTTCACTAATCTGTCACACTCCGCCCGGCCACTAAAGTGAGAAAGCTTGGATTTTTTGCTGTTGTCTCCACGACGTTTGAGGAAAAACATAATTTAAGACGCTGGTGCCATGTAAGAAATTTGTTTTTGCATCGACTACCTTATTAACGGCAAGAAATTTTAGCGGGGGCGTGTGGCGGACCGGGAGAGAGATACGCCTAACTCGACCGAAGGTAGTAGTCAGGATAAGGATTATCGTCAGGCAATTGCAGATTACGGTCCGGCGTTAGACCGGCTTGCGCGCGCTTATGAAGCTGATCCCGATTTGCGTCACGATCTATTGCAAGACATTCATTTCGCGCTTTGGCGCAGCTTTTCGGTTTTCGGTGGCCGTTGCTCAGTGCGCACCTGGACCTATCGCATCACCCACAATATTTCGGCTTCGCATGTCGCGCGGCGAAGTCGTTTGAAGGCGCAGCACTTGATGTCGCTGGAAGACATTAGCGAAGCCCCGTCCGACGACAATCCTGAACTGGCAATGTCGGACCAGCAAGAGCGTGACGAACTTTTGGGCTTAATACAGAGTCTGAAGTCGCCGGATCGTCAAATCATCCTTCTCTATCTTGAGGAGTTGGGCGATGTCCCTATCTCTGTTGAAATTCGTGGGGCAGGCGTCGCTGGTTGATGATGCTATGCTGCCTTCATGATGGTTTCAATGGCACTGTCGGCCTGAGCCTTTCTCAAGTGTTCCTGGAGAGCATTTCGGAGGATGGGCAGCTGGCGATAGGCCTTGAGGCGACGGAAGGTTTTCTGGGCCTCCAGCAGGCCGGCGGCGGTCCATCTGAGCGCCATCTCGGCGTGTCTCCAGCGTTTGACGTTGCGGGTGACCTGGCGCACCGTGCCGAGAGCGTTCTCGACGATGTTGGTGCAGGCGAGCGAGCGCCGGAGTTCGTGCGGTAGGCCGAGGCGGATGACGGTGAGGATCTCCTCCAGCCCCTCCAGGATGCTGCCCGAGACGCCCGGTTCCTCATGCTCCAGACGCCGGACCAGGTTGCGCAAGAGCCGCTCGGCCTTGTTTGCGTCGTCCTGGTCCCAGGCCTGACGGGGCGCCTTCTTGACGCTCGCGTGCAAATGTTGGGGCAGGCGCTCGATGATGTTACGGCCCTTGTGGACCTGGCAGCGCTGGATGGCGGCGGCCACACCGAAGGTGTTTCGGATCGCTTTGCTGAGTGCCTTCGCGCCATCGACGATGAACAGCCGCGGCAGTGTCGGATCGAGCCCCCTGGCGAGGAGATTGTCGGTCAAGGCCTGGACGATGACCGTGTTCTCCGTCGCCCCCTCGACCACGGCCAGGACATGCTTGTCGCCGTTGCCATCGACGCCGATCGCCGCCATCAGGACATGGTCGCCGACATGCAGACCGTCGATCTGGATGACTAGCAGGTCGAGTTCCGAGAGATCCGAGGCGAGCCAGGCCTTCATCTTCTTGCGTGACAGCGCCACAAAGCGCCGGGAAACGGCCGACTTCGAGGTGCCGTCGCCACGCGCTTTCGCCAGGTCGCCCTCGGGCAGACGGACCGCGCGGTGGTACTTGCGGGTCGACACGTTCAGCACCATCAGGTTGAGCGCCCACTCGAGCAGCAGGTTGGTATCGCGTAGCGCCTGCCAACTCTCCAAGCTCACCTCTTTGCCCGCCCGGTCACGAACCCGTGGCCGGGCCACCTTCACTTTGCCGCCGTGGTAGCCGATCTCGCTATGTGTCCTGCCCCAGCGATAACCTCGACGGTCCCCATGGCGGCGATGTCGGGCCCCGCACACGGTCGTGGCGTCCTCCTCCATCATCTCGGCCAAGGCCTCGACCCCAGCCAGAAGACAAAACCGATCCACGCTGAGATGGACTGCGTCCATCGCGTCCGCCAGGGGCGGCATAGGAATCGAGGGGGCAAGGGCTTTCGGGAGGCTGGAACTACGGATATTATTTCCCATGGTGTCGTTCTCCCTTTTGGGTTTGCAGCACCCGGAGCCTAACGGCTCCAGGAGAGCGACACCTACCTCAACTTTTCAACATCGACCGGGACATCCCCAGGAGTTGGACGCTGCCGCCATAGCGCAAATAACCGGATTGTCTCCAGGCAATGTGGCCACCAAGATTCATCGCATTAAGACCGTGCTTGCGCACCGCTTTCGTGAACGGACGACACAATGAGCAACAGGCCCTTAGAAGAACGCATCAAAGCGCTTTGGAAAGACCAGGAAACGGAAACCGTACCGATGTCACCTGAACAGCTCCAAGAAAAGGCCAAGAAGTCTCACTGGCAGATAATTCGTTGAAACATCCGAGAATATGTTGGCGCGGCCATCGCAATTCCTGTTTTTGGTCTCTACATTTTCATATTTCCTCCACTCCTGATAAAAATCGGCAGCGCGATGACCATCGCCGCAACTTTGTGTCTGACGTCAGCGCCTTTGGGACGAATTGAGGTAATTGCATAACGGAGGATTTCTGGCTCATCGTAGTGACCGAAGGGAACGAAGATGAGACAGAAATCAATGAGCAAGAACGACCCGGCGGAGAGAACGGTTCGGGATATTCGGCGCAAGACACGCAAGCAGTATACGGCTGAGGAGAAGATCCGGATCGTGGTGTCGGGCCTGCGCGGCGAGGAGAGCATCGCCGCCTTGTGCCGCCGCGAGGGCATCGCCGAGGGTCTGTATTACAGCTGGTCGAAAGAGTTTTTGGAAGCGGGCAAGAAGCGGCTCGCCGGCGACACCGGGCGCCAAGCGACCTCGGGCGAGGTTAAAGGCCTGCGCCAGGAGATGCGCGACTTGAAGGAGTTGGTCGCCGAACTTTCGCTGGAGAACCGTCTTCTCAAAAAAAATATGATCGGGCATGGGGGAGGCGAGGAATGAGGTATCCCGCATCCGAGAAGCTGGAGATCATCCGCCTGGTCGAGCAGTCCCACCTGGGCGTCGGGTCCACTTTGGACAAGCTGGGCATTCCGAAGACCACCTTTTATCGCTGGTACGATCGCTTTCTGGCCTTTGGCGACGCCGGTCTTGAGGATCGCAACAGCAGCCCGGGCCGGATGTGGAACCGGATCCCGGATGATGTCCGGGGGCAGATCATCGATCTTGCCCTGGAGGAGACGCAACTGTCGCCCCGGGAACTGGCCGTCAGGTTTACGGACACCAGGGGCTACTTTGTCTCGGAAGCCTCGGTTTACCGGCTTCTCAAGGCCCACGACCTGATCACCAGCCCCGCTTTCGTGGTCATCAAGGCAGCCGATGAGTTCCGCGACAAGACCACGGCGCCGAACCAGCTGTGGCAGACCGACTTCACCTATCTCAAGGTCATCGGCTGGGGCTGGTTTTACCTGTCGACCATCCTGGACGACTATTCCCGCTACATCATTGCTTGGAAGCTCTGCACCAACATGACGGCGGACGATGTGACGGCAACACTGAAGTTGGCGCTAGAAGCCTCAGGCTGCAATCGCGCCAATGTCGTCCACAAGCCGAGGCTGCTCAGCGACAACGGCTCGTCCTATATCTCCGGCGATCTGGCTGAATGGCTCGAGGACCACGGTATGGATCACGTTCGGGGCGCACCGTATCACCCGCAAACCCAGGGCAAGATCGAGCGCTGGCATCAAACGCTGAAGAACCGGATCCTGCTTGAAAATTATTATCTACCCGGCGATCTCGAAAACCAGATCAGCGCCTTCGTCGATCACTACAACAACCAACGCTACCACGAGAGCATCGGCAACGTAACTCCAGCCGACGCCTACTTTGGACGCCACACCGCCATCATCGAAAAGAGAAAAAGGATCAAAAAACTGACCACCCAAAACCGCCGCTTGAACCATCAACGCCAAGCGGCTTAACATCAAACAAAGATGAGCCAGATCCTCCCCTATGAAACACGCTCAACAGTCCCATTTGTTTTGATGACGGAAACGCCTTTCTGCCGGCACCTTGCCCGAAGAGGCAGCTGAATTGACCTGGCTCGAATACCATAAGCGGGAACTTGAAAAACAACGCAACGCGAAGCGAACGGTTTGGAAGTGGTACCTAGCCCCCGGTCTTCCCGGCTTTGTGGTAATCACAATTGGCGTTGCGTTGGATATGCAAGCACAACAGATGCCACTTTATGCGACGGCTACTGTCCTTCTTATGCTTATTGGCGTGGTCGTCACCGTGAGCGGAGAAATCTGGTGGATGAACGCTAGGGCCGCGAGCAAATATCAAAAACAAATCGACGCGCTGGATTCGCTTCAAAACGAATGAGCATGCCAAAATCGTAGCTAGGATGGCAGTTAGTGTTGCTTAGCGGACGCTTGAAGCGGGTATTTTTGTCATCGCCTGTGACTAATTGCCCCGTTCATGCGGCGCAATATTGCCATAGTGGCTTTGGGCTGTAGCCTAGTCTTTAGAGTATCCAACGATTCCGCTCCGGGGGGCGCGGGAGTTGGGGTTCGGTACCGGCGCCGGGTCTGTGCGCTTGGTGGAAAAAGGAAAATTAGCGATTTCCAACAGCGTAAATATTGCGACGCCGAACACTGCGGCGCCTAAGGCACGAAATTGGGCCAAAACTCTTTCCCAATATCGTGAACCGGACGCTTTGCGTAGCATCATTGAAATCGTAATTACGCTTGTTCCCTTCGCACTGATGTGGACGGCGACGCTGGTGGCGCTCGAATACAGCTATTTTCTCTTGCTGCTTCTTGCCATCCCAGCGGCGGGGTTCCTCCTTCGCTTGTTCTTGATTCAGCATGATTGCGGGCACGGCACGTTTTTTCAAAATCGCCGGGTAAATGATTGGGTCGGACGTGCGCTCGGCGTTCTTACGCTGACGCCTTATGATCTATGGCGGCGTTCACACGCCACCCATCATGCAAGTTCGGGCAATCTCAGCCGCCGAGGGATTGGCGATATTGAGACGCTTACATTAGCGGAATACCAATCGCTCTCACTTTGGGGCCGGCTTAAATATCGTACATACCGTCACCCCTTTGTCTTGTTTGTGCTGGGTCCGGCCCATCTGTTTTTGCTGCAACATCGCTTGCCGGTCGGATTTATGCGCGACGGCTCGATGCCTTGGGTTAGCACAATGGCAACCAATGCCGCGACAGCGATCGTCATTGCCGCGCTGGTGTGGTTCGTTGGGATTAAGGCGTTCTTGCTCGTGCAATTGCCTATCACGGTGATCGCCGCTTCTGTGGGCGTATGGCTGTTCTATGTGCAACATCAATTCGAGACCACATGCTGGGACCGTGATCCCGAGTGGAAAATGCACGACGCAGCGCTGCACGGTAGTTCGTTCTACGACCTCCCGCCCGTGCTGCGCTGGATTACGGCCAATATCGGCATGCATCATGTGCATCATTTGAGCAGCCGCATTCCCTATTACAAGCTGCCGACCGCGCTAAAGGATTACCCGGAACTGAAAACCATCGGCCGGTTGACCTTGATCGAGAGCCTTCGTTGCGTGCGGTTTGCGCTATGGATGAGAGCCGGCGCACCCTGGTCTCGTTCCGCGAGGCCCGGCTACAAGCCGGCTAGCTCGGGCTCGCTTCGTTTACGTATTCCAAACCTTAATTTCGCAGCTACGGAGGGAGATATTCGTCGCCCTCTCCGGAAAGGATTGGTCCGTCGAGATCGGGGCCGCCAAGCGCCTGTTGCAAATCGTCGGTCCTTGGCATGCGATTGCCTTGCTCATTATAGCGAACGCGCACCCCTACGCGATCGAGAATTTGTAAGCCCTCTTCGAACTGTCCTGGCGGCGCCGAACGCGCTGAAACGTTGGCGTCGATAATGTACAATATGCCGTCATATAAAAGCGTCGTGAAATGAATCCGCCGCCCGTTGTCCTGCGTAATTTGTAGCCTATGACCATGAATGCGATCGGTGTGAGTGAACGCGTCATAGGTCACCCGCCCCTTTTGACGGTAGAGAGTTGCAGCATGCGGAAACGCGCCGTTTAAGACATCCCAATCCGCGTCGGAATAGTCGACTGCGATCAGACTGTAGATATTGCCGTTCCGCTCGGCCGAATAGCGCCGTGCGGCACGGATATTGTCATATTCGTCGAGCCATTCGATTTCTTCGATATTTGGCTCAGTCGGAAACCAGATCGCGAAACGATCTTCCTCGGCAAGATAGGACGTCCAAGCCTGCGCTTGGGCACCGCTGGACAGGGCTATGACCAGAGCACCGACAAAAAAGCCTAAAGTTCGCATCGCATCCCTCCCGCGCGCAGCATCGCGTGCCAACATTCCTGACTAAATTCTAGCAAAGATTCCTACTGTTGGAAAAACTGATCGCCCTGGCCCAAATTGATTGGCCCGTCCAGGTCAGCGCCGCCCAAAGCATCATGAAGGTCGTCGGTGCGTGGTATCCGGTTGCCCTCCAAATCGTAGCGAACGCGCTCACCTTCCAGATCGAGAAGTTGCAGACCTTGCTCGAACCGCCCCGGCGGCGGCGAGCGCGGCGAGACATTGGCGTCAAGAATGTACAGAATATCGCCTTCGAAATGGGTCACAAAATAAAGCCTGCGTCCGTCGTCTTGGGTTATTTGCAGCCGGTGCCCATCGATCCGATCGGTGTGGGCCCAGCCATCATAGGTCACCGTGCCTTTTTGACGGTAGAGCGTTGCCGCATGCGGGTAGGCCGCTCTTTTAACGTCCCAATCGGCTTGTGTTAAATCGATAGCGATCACCGTAAAGACATCGCCATTGCGCTCTGCCGTATAGCGCCGGGCTGGGCGTACATCATCATGCGCGTCGATCCACTCGATGTTTTCGATCAACGGGTCGCTTGGAAACCAGATCGCGAAGCGATCCTCCACGGAGTGATAGGATATCCAAGGCTGGGCCTGGGCTCCGCCCGAAAGAAGTAAGGCCAAAGCCACTGCAACAAGTCCGAGAAGGCGCATCGCATTTCCTCCAGCGTATAAATCGCGTGCCGATTTTCTTTGTGAAAATTCTAGCTTCGAGCCCTATGGGTGACAAGGAAGCAATTTTCTCAATCCGGCGGTGCAATGGGACAGTTTCCTGATCCCGTATCAAGTGGCTCGCCATCCGCATCGAGTAAAAGAAGCGATTGCTCCAATTTCAGCGCGGCCATATCGCCCGGTGTCACCACCGCCTCGGCGATGTAAAGATTGTGGTCCCACATATAGGTCGAAACGCGCAACTGGCGGCCATCGGGCTGAAGAATGTTGAGCTGCCGGCCCGGTATTCCCGGATCATATGCGTCGTCATATTCGAAGCGGACTTCACCCTTGAGCCACATTTGATCCGCGGCATGTTTGACCGCGTAATAATCGATTGCCGGACCTGCAGGCAGCGCCACCACGGTCACCAAATATTGGTTGGTTCCTTGCTCGACATAAAATTGCTGCGCCGGTTGGGAAGTGCCGTCCTTGGTGAGGTAGGAAATCTCCCTCGACTGGGGCGTATCTGGGAAAATGGCTGCGAACCGATATTCCAAGTCACGGTAAAGCGAGGCGTCGATTTCTTGCCCGCTTGCCGCATTCGGTCCGGCGAACGCAAAAACAAGTACCAAGGCCAAAATGCTCAGGCTCACTCGCATGAAGTCACTCCACGGCATTCATCGCAAAAAATCTAGCACGAAAACCCACGCCTCCCTAGCGGTGGTACGCTTGGCGACACTGTGCCAATCTATCCTTTAGATCATCACTTATATTCCGTATACTGAATACCATATTGAAACTTTCGTATTTTCTAGTCGGAAAGCCGATGCAAATATTCTCCAAATTCGTTTTTGTGGGCGCTCTTTTTCTGGGCGCAATTGCACCGGCTCAAAAAGCCCTTGCCCAAGAACGCGCGACCGGCACCGCCGCCAATTCCTCCACGCGCCTCATCACTGTCGGCACCAGAAGCGGTCCGCGCCCGACGATAGAGCGCGCCCAATCGTCCAATCTCCTGATCGTCAATGACACGCTCTATTTGGTGGACGCAGGAATCGGAACAACGCGCCGTTTGACGGAGGCCGGCATTCAGATCGCCGATATTGGACATATATTTATTTCGCACGGGCACGATGATCATGTTGGCGGCCTGCCGGCGCTGGTGACTTCTGAATATAATTTGGGAAGATCCGTTGCGATCGAAATTTACGGTCCGGCGGGAACCCGCGCGCTCACCGACGGTATGATTCAGTTTTTGACAATCAGCTCGGAAATCAGGGTCAGCGATGGAAACCGAACTTTGCTGATTGGAGACATCGTCGAAAGCCACGAGGTGGATACCGGAATTATCTATCGCGACGAAAACATTGCTGTCACGGCAGTTGAAAACTCCCACTTTAATTTTCAGCCGGGTAGCCCCGCCTTCGGCAAATACAAATCCTATTCCTACCGCTTTGAGACGCCCGATAGAGTTATCGTATTTACCGGGGACACCGGCCCGAGCGATGCGCTGACCGAGTTAAGCCGCGGCGCGGATCTTTTGGTCACGGAAGTTACCTTCGCCAGTGCCGATGAAATTAGGGAGAGGCGCATCGCAGCCGGCGCATGGGATATTATGACGCCCACCGAGCAGCAAGGTTATCTTCGGCATAAGGTCGAAGAGCATCTCACCCAAGAAGAAGTTGGAAGAATGGCCGAGCGCGCCGGAGTGAAGGCCGTGTTATTGACCCATTTACCGAATTCGGGTGATCCCAGTGACGACTATGAGCGCTTTCGTGAGCAAGTTGGGATGCACTTCACCGGCGAGATTCTCGTTGCAGAGGATCTCGAGGAATACTGAAGCGGCGATACGCGCCTCTCAGAAGATCGCCAATGGGTTCACTGGCGAGCCGCTGCCGCCTTCAACTGGTAATGGCGCCCAAGTGATCAGGAACTCATAGCGATCTTTTTCGCGCGCAACTTCCACCGCGCGCTCCAGGTCAAGACATTCCAGAATGTTGATCCCCATCCAATGCAACACCGCTTGGTGGATCGGGCCGCCGCGAATGCCGACCTCCTCGGTCCATCCGGTTCTCGGGCCCCAATCGATGTTAAAATCATGCGCAATAAAAGCAGGCTCGCGCTCGTGAATCCAGGGAACGGTATCGACATAATAGCCCGGGACATCGTCGCGCCATGCGCCCATTGCCGCGCGCCGTTTCCAGCGTCCGGTATAGAGCACAACCACATCGCCAGGCCCTGCGCGCACGCCGGACATTTCCTCGAATGCTTCGAGATCGGCGCGGGTGACGACTTCTCCGGGCTCGAGCCACTCGACGCCTTTTAGAGCCGGGATATCGTACAGGACCGCGCGTGTCGTGACGCCGTCTTTCCAATTCATCACGCTGCCCTCAGCGCAGCCTTCCTCTTCCGAAAGATTCCCTTCGACTGGTATGCCGTTATACATTTCGCCGTCGAAAAAGCGGTGACACCAGGTATCCATATGCGCCACCGTGAGACCGTGATAACTCACGCTATAGGTATCGCTGGTTCCGGTCGGGCCGATTCGGTTGGTCGAACGGTTGAAGAGCCCATTCTCCCTGACGTCTGCCGCCACAACTTTCGGCACAGGATGGGCTAGTGAAATCACTGTACCGTCTTGCACCAATTCGGTCGCGCTTTTGATCTTCTCCGGCGTTATCAAATTCGACATGCCCATTTGATCGTCCGGCCCCCAGCGGCCCCAATTCTTGAACTCCTCCTCCCAGCTGAGAAATTCCGCCGGCGTGATGGTGTCTGGACTCACGCTCTTGTTCTGAGCTTGCCCCCCAATTTGGGCGGACCCCTGCCCGACCGCCAGGACCGAAACGCCCATAATGGTGCTCAAAACAACAAGCCTCTTTGTCCGATTCATTTTTTGTCTCCTCGCTTTAAGCGAATTCATAAGGCACCAGATTTGCACTGCGCGCCTCGACTAGAAATCAAGTTTCGTTGCTGTGGGCACTTTGTGTCCAGCCACTTCGGTAAACCGGTTATTTTCAGCGCATGGCAGTTCTTGCATCTTTCGATTAATGCGGCCGTAGCGCATATACGCCATCCAAGGTACGTAGAATGTTTTTTCATCTTCGACGGTAAACTGCGCTTCCAATATTTCGCCAGCTTCGTTCATGGACCAGCGCTCGGTGACATGTAGATGTTCGCTGTGCGGCGTACGGTAATTATCGACATAGCTTCTGGTATCGAGACCGATCGTGTCGATCACCAACGCGCCACCCTCATAATGGCCCACGGAATCGCCATACCAGCTTGGTTTCAGATCGGCTGCATGCGGTACGTTCATGTGAATGCGCCTGATCTGTGCGTCCCCGGAATAAACAATCAAGACTTCGTCGTGTCCCTGAAAAATTAAAACCGGTTCGCGGACGAATAAGAAAAAAGCCGGAACTCCCGCAAGCCTACAGGCCGAGCGCGGCGTATAACCCATGCCACCGGCGATAACCTCCTCGTTAGGCGCCTTCATCGTCTCGATTACCCAAGGCATCACATTCGGATTGGAAAGATCGGCGACGCGAAAACTTGCGGGTTCGGGCTGACGGTTTCCTACATAGGGATGGAGCGGATCGAAAGTGACCGGCACCGGGCCGCTTTCGCTTGGAATAAAATCATTGCTTAGACTTACCCAAGCGACATCGACATAAGGGTAAAAATTAGGAATCTGCGCGGAAGACTGCGCGTTCGCCGGTGACATCCCTTGCAATGGGACAAAAGGCAAAAGGAACACCCTAAAAGAAGAGCCGCCGCGCTGCCCGCGATACTTGTTGCTATGGTCCCGAATCGCGGAATTCTATGCACCGGTTTGCTCCCGTTTGATGGATAAACCATAGGAGCGCCGGCTAGGTGCCGCAAGCATTTGTCCTTAAGCGCCACTTCCTTTCAGCGCGTTGGCGCAAAACAGCGCGAATAGCCTCCAACGTTCAGCTGGAATTGCACCATTATGCGCACGCGCTACTGCAATGGCGGAGCGCCAAGCCGTAGCCCTGACCTCCCGCCAAAAAAACAAGATGGCCGTCAATCCGAGATATCTGCCACTTGGAGCTCATAGTGATGGGAACGCGTGAAGAGCCATACGATCCCGCCGATCGCGGCCATGACAAGCCGAAGCAATCCGAAGGTAATGGAGATACTGAGAGCGACACTGGCCGGCACGCTTACCCAACCCAAAAAGAAGACGAGGCTTATCTCTCGTATCCCCCAGCCTCCTAGTGTGATCGGTACCATGGCGACTAACAGGGCGATTGGGATGAGGGCGTAGAGGGCAGCGAAGCCAACATTTGCATGCAAGGCGCCCGCAATCGCAGCGAAAATCGATACGCGCAGCAAATGCGTCAGCGTTGAAAACAGCAGGCTGAGCGGCGTATGGCCCTTGCTTGTCAGAGCCCTGCCAAGGTCTTTCGAGACCTGGGTAATTTTTGCGATAAAAATTGAACACTGAAGGATCGGGACGCGTTCGCGGATGGAATCTAGAACGAGTATCCCTACCAGCAACCCAATACCGGCTACAAAAGCAGACCCCAATAGAATTTGGTCTCGAAATTCCAATTGAAAGCCAAACGCAATCGGCAAGCCTGTTGCAATGACCATAAGCAGCGAAACAAATGCCATCAATCTTGTCGTAAGCACAGCGCAAACCGCTGTCCCGGTGGGAATCCCTACAAGTCGCATTTGCGCGGCGCCCTTGGAGGCAATTTTTTCTTTGGATTCCGTGGTTAGATTTATCTTTACTGTTAGTGTACTCTCTACGCCTGGGCGCGCTGGAGAAAACGATGGGCCACCAATGATCGGTTACAACCACAAAAAAGGGAGCGCAGGAATATGAGAATATCGACATTATTGCTGGTGTTGCTCACAGTCCCATTCATATCCACCATGTCCACATCCGCATCTGCTCAGGGAAGCCCAGGGACGGGCTCTACAAATCGGTTCCATATGGGCGAACCAGGGATGCCGGATACGGCCGATGAGCGGGACGTACGCCACAATCTTTGCAACGTAGGAGATTCGGACGCGTGTTTTGCTATTGAGTTTGGACAGTGCGCAGCGCGAAACCCCCAAGTAGCGATCCCTGCCTGTACGAGGCAGCTGGTGCAGCAAGAAAATCGCAGGACCGGTGGAAATGGCCGCTTCGAGCGCGCAATCCGTTACATGCTGCGCGCCAATGCGCATGCAAGACAAGGCAACCAAGGACTCGCACTTGCGGATTACGACCGGTCTGTCAACGCCTATGGCAGCGTTTTCTGGATCCACATACAGCGCGGCGACGCCTATTTTCTGGCAGGTGATTTTGGCGAGGCGATTGTATCTTACGACGCTGCAATAAATTTAAGTCCTGACTCCGCGACCGCATTGAACAACAGGGCATTAATCCTTGCTGCTGCACCCGGCGAGGAATTCCGCAACGCTCCACAAGCTCTCGCCGACGCTCAAAGAGTGAACGATATCTCACCGGGGCAACCGGCCTATATTGATTGCCTCGCAGTCGCCTATGCGGCGAATGGCGATTTCGACAGAGCAGTGGCCGAAGAGCAGCGGGCGATCGAATTGTTGCCCGCCGGCAATCAAGCCGTACTGGACGATTTTAGATCTCGCCTCGATCTTTTTGAGAACGGCACGGCCTTTCGGATGGCAGCCCAACCGGCATCCTGATTTAAGAGCTTCGCTTCTTTTGAAGAGGGTGTTTGGAGCAGCGCGCGGCTAGACCAAAGCTGCCGTGCCGCTTCAAACGTCTGCCACGCGCCGATGGAAATTATTAGGTTTGTACGGTCACGTCTATTCAGGCAAGCCCAACTCAATCTCACCCTCGTTGACGCGCTCCAACCCGAAGGAGTGCGAATCGATGAAGCGTCCCATAAAAGACGTGGCATAGTCGCCATTCGCCGGCAATACCGTGGAAAAGAACTGATAAAGATAGCCCTCGTGAAAATAGAACGCGCCCATAGAGCGTCCGCCATTATCCGGCAGATCGACCGTGACCTTGCGTCCATAGGTCTCGTCGACGCGGGCATAGGTGTCCATCAACACATTCCTATCGTCTTGAAATACGAAAGCGGCCTCGACCAGCAGGCTTGCTCCTTCGCCTGACCGTTCTCTGAAGTCGGTCACCATCACCTTGTATTCGATGTCGTCCGCAATGGACCGGTAGATGATCGCCGGATGCTCTCCCGACCTTTCGCCTTCATAGGATCCTCTTTCCGTGGTCATTTCGCCAGGTGCATGGAAAGTGATTCCCAAATCGCGAGAGATATATCCGCGCCACTGAGCCTGCGCCGGTATTGCCGTCAACATGAGTGCCGCGCTGACTAAAATTGCCAAGCCTGTGAACCGCATCAATGCCTCCTGTCTATTTCTCGCCATTACACTCGATATTCCTACCACGCGTCGCCTTCCTCGCGATGCAACTTCAGCCGTATCGCTGCCCGGCAAGTGCCGGTCCCTTGTGGCACCCTCTACGCCGCCCTATAATATATCGTCTAGGTTATCGTCATGCGAGTTCATTGACCAATAATATTTGGGAGGCACCAATGTACGCTAAGGCATTAGGTTTTGCGGGACTTGCACTTACGTTGTTTGCGGTTCCGGCGTCTGGGCATCATTCCTTCGCTATGTTCGACCAAACGCAATTTGTGAATTTGACGGGCACGGTCACGGAGTTCGAGTGGATCAATCCTCATGCCTGGCTTCACGTATCGGTCACGGACGAGAGAGGGAGCCCGCAGACATGGTCCTTTGAAGGCGGGGGGCCCCGTAACCTCGCTGTTGCCGGCTGGAGAGCCGACAGTGTCGCAGCGGGCGAACAGGTCGAGATCGGATTTAATCCGCTGAAAGATGGCGCGCGCGGTGGACAATTGCGTGTCCTCGTTCTTCCGGACGGCACAAAATTGTGTAACGGCGCGAGATTTTGTGACGGCTCGGAATCCGCCGATTATTAAACCAGTCGGGTTTTCAACGGTTTTCCGTAGGTGCGCTTATTGCGGGGCTTCGGCGGGCCTGTTCCCCGTGCCGGTGTCGACCTCGGTGCCGTCTGCGTTGAGCAAAAAAATCGACTGATCAAACATAAGCGCCGCAGTATCTCCCACTGCGGTGAGGGCTTCGACGATATAGAGATTGTGATCCCACATAGACAGTAGACCGTACCTGGCGGCCATCATTGTGCAAAACAGTGAGCTGCCAGCCTGGAATGCCCGGATCATAGGCCACTTCATACTCAAAGCGCACCTCGCCCAACCCACGAATTTGCTCCGCAGCATGTTCGACTGCATCCGAATCGATCGCTGGCCCGTCGGGCAAAATCACCACGGTCAGGTGGTATTGGTTCGTTCCCCGCTCGACGTAGAACTGCCTCGCGGTAACGCTGGCGCCGTCCTTCGTCTCATAGGAAATATCCCGCTCCATAGGCTGTTCGGGAAAAATAATCTCGAAGCGGTAATCGGCATTGCGGTAAACCGAAGTGCCCTGAGCTTGCGCCATCGCGGCGCCTGGCAGAGCGAGAATCAGTACCAGTGAAACTAGGGCACCGGACAGTAACGCCGATGAAAGTTGGGACGCCTGCATAGACAATGCCTCCTTGGCACCATTCTTTTGCGATGTTCGACTCAACACAAACAGTAACTCTGACTGGCAACGTAACCGACTACAATTGGATTAATCCGCACACTTGGATTCATGTTGCGGTCACGGATGAGGCCGGGAATGCAGTGACATGGTCCTTTGAAGCCTCATCGACCGGCCGCCTCGCCGCCTCTGGCTGGTCACCGGACATGGTTGTGGCTGGCGATCGCGTCGAAGTCGGCTTCAGTCCGCTTAGAGACGGTACGCCTGGAGGGCACGTAAAGACGCTTGTACTCGCGGACGGGACAGAATTATGCAATGGCGCAGCGTGCCGCGAAGCCCTCGGAGTTACAGAATAGGCGCGTTGCCTCTTCGCGAATATTGGGCCAACAGCGCGGCGGGAATGCTGGAATTTGTGCTTGCGCTTAATCTAACCGGCGCTCTAGCTCATTGTGGCCGGCTCCGTAGTGGTTCTCCGCCTGAGCCCGGAATGACGCGATAGCGGTTGCCGTCGAGATCGCGGTTATAGCGCACGCGCACTCCATCTTGGTCACGCAATGAGAGTGATTGCTGGAACAGCCCCGGGACGATGCCATCTGGCGGCGCACGCCCTTCGGCGATGAAAAGGCGCACTATGCCTGTATTCGCCGGCGGATGAACAATCGCAATGAAGCTGCGCGATTCATCGGGATTGGTAAGCTGAAGCATGTGCGTATCCATGCCCTCATAGCCGCCCACCTCGTCGGAAGTCACCCTGCTCGCGCGCTGTCGAAATTTTTCCGCTGCATACGCTATGGCGTTCGCAGCTTCGTCTTCGTCTACGCCCTCATAATCGACGACCGTGACGGCAAACACGCCCGCGTCGTTTTCAACGCTGTAAACGCGCGCAGTAACCTCCCTCCCGGAGCCGAGACGGTAGGTAATGTTTTCCATCGTTGGTTCGCCTGGAAAATTGACTGCGAAATTATCAGCCACATTTTCATATTCCATCCACTCTTGCGCGATTGCATTGGAGGTAAACGAAAACGCCAGAAACAGTGCAACTAAGACACCATTGCGCATAATCCAACTCCCTTCCTATCGCCGCGGAAGCCGGACGCCATCGCCCTGCCTTTCCATTGCCCACAATGGAGAGACTAGCACGGACGGCAATATAACCGCTATTCGAACTAGTTTGACCTCCGCACAGCGAAACAGATATTCGCCAGATTCGGCCCTTGCGTCGCCCGCGATCATCTGCGAAGCCCTGAGACGAGCATGAATAGGGAGCATCAAACATGACGAGAGAAGAAGACGTAATTGCGGCGCTGGATAAGCCCCGCGCCCTTTATGCGATCCAGCAACGGGTTGACCCCAGCAATAAGAGCA
Source organism: Micropepsaceae bacterium (assembly GCA_965247505.1). Taxonomy (GTDB): domain Bacteria; phylum Pseudomonadota; class Alphaproteobacteria; order Micropepsales; family Micropepsaceae; genus CAIYRG01. The sequence goes on from OZ252020.1 coordinate 373,945, forward strand.
CCGACGCTCTGCAAGATTTGTTGATGCGGATGCGGGCCGAGGGAAAATTGAAGTTCGACATCAATAACGGCAAATGGAGCATAGCGTAAGCGCCGCTGGGGCTCGAAAATTCGGCACGGCTATGCACCAGGCGCTCATTGCGAGTGATAAAAATCATAAGGACAATTAGGGGAGGCATCGATGCGGAGGAAAATGGGACGGTTTGTAGATCGCGTTAAGCAAGGTTCAGTCCTTTTTGCCCCCATGCTTTGCGTCTTGGCCGCGCTTGTCGCAGCCAGTGGCGCCTATGCGCAAACGACCGCTATCCGCCCCGCGCCTGCTTTCTCGGGGCAAGAATTAAGCGCCCTTCCAACCAGTAATTGGCCGACCCGTGGCGGCAATCTTGCCAATCAGCGCTATTCGCCGCTTACCCAAATCACGCGGGAGAATCTTGGAAACTTAAAAGCGGTCTGGCGCACCCATCTCGACGGTTCGGGATCCGGCCCGCGCTATTCGGGCGAGGCATCGCCTATCGTTTATGATGGCGTGATTTACATCCCGACCGGCGCCAATGATGTGTTCGCACTATCCGTCGCGACGGGTGAGATTCTTTGGAAATACCAAGCCGATCTCGACGACATGATCGACACGGTGTGCTGCGGCTGGACCAGCCGCGGCGTCGGATTCGGCGACGGCAAAGTCTTTGTCGGCCAACTTGACGGAAAGCTGGTCGCGGTAAGTCAAACCGACGGAGAAGTGCTTTGGTCGGTGCAGGCCGAACGCTGGGAAGAGGGTTATACCATCACCAGCGCGCCACTCTATTACAACGGCTTGGTGATCACAGGCTTTGCGGGCGCGGAGCGCGCAACGCGTGGGCGGGTAAAAGCCTATAATGCGGTGGACGGTACACTCGCCTGGACTTTTTACACCATCCCAGCGCCTGGCGAGTTTGGCAATGACACTTGGCCGCAAGACAATGAGGCCTGGCGCTATGGCGGCGGCTCGGTGTGGGAAACGCCGGCAGTCGATCCCGAGCTAGGCCTAATCTATTTTTCGACCGCCAACGCCAATCCCGATCTCGACGGCTCTTACCGCGCGGGCGACAATCTTTTCACCTCTTCCGTCCTCGCGCTCGATGCGATGAGCGGCACATATCGCTGGCATTATCAAACCGTCCATCACGACATTTGGGATTACGACATGTCGACGGATGTCGTGTTGTTCGATCTCGATATGAACGGCACGATGAGAAAAGGTCTTGGAGCGGCAAGCAAAACCGGTTGGGTTTACATTCTGGACCGCGAAACCGGTGAGCCGATTGTCGGCATCGAAGAACTGTCGGTGCCGCAAGAGCCGCGCCAGGCAACAGCTGCGACGCAGCCCCATCCCATCGGCGATGGATTTGTTCCGCAAAGCATCGATATTGCGCCGGAAGGGTTTAAAATCGTCAATGGCGGGCGAATCTTCACACCCTATTGGGACGAGCCCGGCGTGTATCGGCCCGGTTCCAGCGGTGGCGCCAACTGGCCTCCCAATTCCTATGATCCCGTGAACCAAATACTTTATGTCTGCGCGACCGACCGCTACCAGGCTACGGCCTACACCGACCCAGTTAACAATGAAATGCCGATGCTAGGCGAGCGGCGCGTCGGCGGGCCGTTGCGCGGCCAACTTCATTTCCCGCGCATGGGTATTTTTGCCGCGCTCGACATGACCACTAACCGCCTTGTCTGGCAGCAAAGATGGCTTCGCCCCTGTTATAGCGGCTCGGCGGTGACTGCGTCGGGACTTGTTTTCGTCGGGCGCAGTGACGGGCGCTTTATGGCGCTGGATGCGGCTGACGGATCGCATCTTTGGGAATTTCAAACCGGCGCCGGCGTGAATGCGCCGCCCTCCATCTTCGAACATGATGGCGTGCAATATGTTGTTGCCTATTCCGCGGGAAACCTCTTTGCGCGCTCGCCCCGCGGCGATAGTGTGTGGCTTTTCTCATTAGAAGGAACACTCGATCCCGTCGCTGCGCCTCCAATAGACGCGGTGCTGATATCGGAGGATGAAGGGACCGAGGATACCGAAACCGATCTTAGCGTAACTGAGGCCGATGTGGATGCCGGCCGCTTGGTCTTTTCGCAGACCTGCGCCTTTTGTCATGGCGCGGATGGAACCGGCGGCCATGAAGGGCCAACGCTCGGCAATGCCGACGACCGGGCCTTCGTTTCGGTTTTGGTTCGGGGCGGACGCAACGAAATGCCTGCGTTTGGAAATCTACTCTCTGCGCAGGAAATCGCCGATGTCGCGGCTTACGTCTCGGAAGAGTTCGCGGAGTAACGGCCAGCGAGATCACGCTCAATTATTCAACACAATTCTTTCGCCGGTAGCATCGATGACCGTAATCGATTGCTGGAAATTCGACGGCGGTGGATAGCCAGGCGCGACGCTTCCCTCTGCGATGTAGAGACGCTGATTGAGAAATAGGGAAAAAGATTGGATTAACCGTCCATCCGTTCCGGTCACGCTCATCATCCAGCCGGGAACACCGTCCAACGCATGATAATTGTCATAGGTGGGCGTACCCTTTGCGCGTAGAGCGGCAGTTGCATAGAAAACCGCAGTGAGCGAATCGGTGGGGTCGGATTCGAAGCTGACCGCGGTCAGGGAATAGTGTCCGCCCTCGGTTTCGGCGGCCCAAACCCGCCCAGGGACAATTCTATCTTCGGAAGACATATATTCGATGTCCACGCCAACAGGCTCGTGCGGAAAATTTATTCCGACACCCCAAGCAAGGTCATTTAACTCAATCCAGCCTTGCGCCCATGCGGGCGAAGAGGCGAGCGCGGCCAAAATCGCTACAACAAATAAATTTCTTGAACGCATCGATGCTCTCCATTTTGAACCTAAGAACAATAACACAAAAACCGCACCATGTATTTCGTAAGCCGGTTAAAACTAGGGCCGGCTACGGCGCAGGAAAATAAGCGTCAAAGCGCCTTGCACAATCAAAAACAATGAGACTGCCCAAAGGTAGGGTTCAACATCTTCCGAGCGGCCAACATGAATAGCGTGAAGGCTCCCCAATATGATGAGAACCGCGCCGCCGAGACGGACTAACCTTCCCATTCGAATACCCCGCTAGAGGTGCAGATCACCCGTCGCGTCATTCATATGCCCGGTCGATATTGAAACTGAGGGAGTTGGTAAACCTGATGGCCATCGAGGAATTCGGTTGGCCATGTTCGGGCAAAATAATAGCTTCGATTTTGTATAGTTTTCCTTTGGTGAAAAAGCACGCGGTCTGAGCGCGTCCACCATCATCGGCGAGGTTCACCGAAACGAGCCTGCCGTAAACCGCGCGCGCTCCCGGCTCCACGCGTGCTGTCATGTTTGCGACCGGCGTGCCCTCTGCCTCGGCCATGGCCACACATTCGCCGAATATGCTTGCTCCGACATCCCCACTATCGGGCAACATGACCACGGTCATACGAAAGATAATATTGTCCTCTTCATAGACCAATTGTTCTGCCGAAGCGGCGCCAATAACCGGAGTCGCATATTCGATCGTTGTTCGCGTCGGCTCGCCGGGCCATGCCTTCAACATCGCCAGATCATCCGCTTCATAGCGATGCTCTTCCCACGACGCGGCCATGCTGGGGCTGGAACTGAACCCCAACGCAAGTGCTGAAATAATCGCTGCAACTGCAATTGCCAACAACCGCATTTGACTTCTCTCCCCGTCTATCGTCTGCCCGCGAAAACGGGCCAGTGCCTGCAAAACGATGCCATAAATTCGGTTGCCTGTCTTCTCTGTGCACTCCAATTTCTTCGTGTCGGACAGCTTCGTGCAACCCAAGATTGAAATTGGAGCGCCGGCGGTTAAAGTTCCGAAGTGATGGTCACAAAGCTAGGCGTTCGAGGGGTTTCCATGAAAATTGATACGGATGACGATGCGATGGCATCACCCTGGAATAGAAAGCCTCCAATTTGGAATAGACGAGCTGTTGTCGCGGCAATGCTGAGCGCGTCGGTGCTCGCCTCGCCTCAATTGAGGGCGGCAGAGCAAACCATCTCGCTTGAAGCGACGCCCCGCGATTGGTCCGGGCAAAACCCCTTGCCCTATCCCGACCCTGATGTGATCGCGCTCGATCCGCGCTTTGAGCAATATATTCTTTTTCAATCGCCGATTCAGCGCCTGCACACCGGCACGCTTTGGGCCGAAGGGCCGGCATGGAACGGTGTCGGGCGCTATCTGGTGTGGAGCGACATTCCAAACAATGTGCAACAGCGTTGGATTGGGGACGATGCCCGGGTCACAACATTTCGTAAGCCCTCCGGTTACAGCAATGGCAACACATTCGATTATCAAGGCCGGCAACTCTCTTGCGAGCATGGCGGGCGGCGCGTGGCGCGCTATGAGGGCGATGGCAGCGTCACGACGATTGCCGATCGATTTAATGGCAATAGATTAAACTCACCCAATGATGTCGTGGTCCATCCCGATGGCGGGATATGGTTCACCGATCCGACCTGGGGGATTGCGGGTAATTACGAAGGCAACCGCGCGGAATCGGAAACCAAACAAGCCGTTTACCGGGTCGATCCCGGCTCGGGTGCGATCGCGATGGTCAGTGACGAAGTGGTTCAGCCCAACGGTCTTTGCTTCTCGCCTGATTACACGAAGTTGTATGTGGCCGACACATTTTTCCCTAATCCGCAGGACATCAAAGTCTGGGGCGTGGCCGGAACGAGTTTGAGTAACGGCCGGCAGCTCGTTCAGATGGACACGCCCGGAACCGGAGAAATCGCGTGGGCCGACGGAATTCGCTGCGACGCGGATGGAAATATTTGGGCTGGAGCGCAACCAGGTGTGCAAGTCTTCGCGCCCGATGGCGATCGCATAGGCATGATCCGGCTTCCCGAAATCTGCGCCAATATTTGTTTCGGCGGTCCGCGACGCAACCGCCTTTTCATGACCGCAAGCCAGTCGCTCTATGCGGTTTATGTAGGAATTTCGGGCGCGCATATCGCGTGAAAGTCGGCTAAATGCAGACGCCACACATTCTGGTGTCTAGTCCTCCCACCTAACTCTCCTCGGGCTCCATTCGGGCGATGTCCCTATCTCTGTTGAAATTCGTGGGGCAGGCGTCGCTGGTTGATGATGCTATGCTGCCTTCATGATGGTTTCAATGGCACTGTCGGCCTGAGCCTTTCTCAAGTGTTCCTGGAGAGCATTTCGGAGGATGGGCAGCTGGCGATAGGCCTTGAGGCGACGGAAGGTTTTCTGGGCCTCCAGCAGGCCGGCGGCGGTCCATCTGAGCGCCATCTCGGCGTGTCTCCAGCGTTTGACGTTGCGGGTGACCTGGCGCACCGTGCCGAGCGCGTTCTCGACGATGTTGGTGCAGGCGAGCGAGCGCCGGAGTTCGTGCGGTAGGCCGAGGCGGATGACGGTGAGGATCTCCTCCAGCCCCTCCAGGATGCTGCCCGAGACGCCCGGTTCCTCATGCTCCAGACGCCGGACCAGGTTGCGCAAGAGCCGCTCGGCCTTGTTTGCGTCGTCCTGGTCCCAGGCCTGACGGAGCGCCTTCTTGACGCTCGCGTGCAAATGTTGGGGCAGGCGCTCGATGATGTTACGGCCCTTGTGGACCTGGCAGCGCTGGATGGCGGCGGCCACACCGAAGGTGTTTCGGATCGCTTTGCTGAGTGCCTTCGCGCCATCGACGATGAACAGCCGCGGCAGTGTCGGATCGAGCCCCCTGGCGAGGAGATTGTCGATCAAGGCCTGGACGACGACCGTGTTCTCCGTCGCCCCCTCGACCACGGCCAGGACATGCTTGTCGCCGTTGCCATCGACGCCGATCGCCGCCATCAGGACATGGTCGCCGACATGCAGACCGTCGATCTGGATGACTAGCAGGTCGAGTTCCGAGAGATCCGAGGCGAGCCAGGCCTTCATCTTCTTGCGTGACAGCGCCACAAAGCGCCGGGAAACGGCCGACTTCGAGGTGCCGTCGCCACGCGCTTTCGCCAGCTCGCCCTCGGGCAGACGGACCGCGCGGTGGTACTTGCGGGTCGACACGTTCAGCACCATCAGGTTGAGCGCCCACTCGAGCAGCAGGTTGGCATCGCGTAGCGCCTGCCAACTCTCCAAGCTCACCTCTTTGCCCGCCCGGTCACGAACCCGTGGCCGGGCCACCTTCACTTTGCCGCCGTGGTAGCCGATCTCGTTATGTGTCCTGCCCCAGCGATAACCTCGACGGTCCCCATGGCGGCGATGTCGGGCCCCGCACACGGTCGTGGCGTCCTCCTCCATCATCTCGGCCAAGGCCTCGACCCCGGCCAGAAGACAAAACCGATCCACGCTGAGATGGACTGCGTCCATCGCGTCCGCCAGCGGCGGCATAGGAATCGAGGGGGCAAGGGCTTTCGGGCGGCTGGAACTACGGATATTATTTCCCATGGTGTCGTTCTCCCTTTTGGGTTTGCAGCACCCGGAGCCTAACGGCTCCAGGAGAGCGACACCTACCTCAACTTTTCAACATCGACCGGGACATCCCCTCCATTCGCTCGCCGGCGCTTGCGCCTCCGCCGCATAGAAGACTGAGCATGAGGATGCCCGCCACCGCGACCAAGACATATCCCGCATAGCCGCGATCGATGAGATAGCCGAAGGGCACAGGCGTAATTGCTTGCCCGAGAGGCAGCCCGGCACTCACGAAGCCGAATACCACCCCAATCTGCCCGCGCGGCGCTGCGTTTTTTACAATGATATCGCGCGAGACCCGGCTGGCGCCAAAACACGAACCGCTAATCGCGAGAAATATCATGATGGGCAGACTCGGCAGTGAAAGCGTACCAACAGCGAAGATCAAACTCGCAGAAGCCGTAATAAGAATGCTTGCGATGAGTAGGTGCCGCGCGCCAGAGCGATCGGCGAGCCAACCGCCGGCCAATACGCCGACGACCGTGCCGCTCACAAAGGCCGTCAACGCCCAAGATGCAATTTCTAGGCTTATGCCGTTCACAGTTTGCAAAACGGTAATCAGCCAAGATTGGACCCCCGCCTGGGCCATGGCACCAAACATGAAGAAGGCAAAGAAGAGCAGCATCGGGCGCGTAAAAATTGCCGAACGCTTAGGGCCACGCGCGGTGGCTTTGTCGGCCTGATCCGCCGGTTGATCGCTGAGGATCGAGCTTTGAAGGATGATTGCGACCACCACCGGTAAGCCCAGCAGCCCAACGGCCAGTACCGCTAAGCGCCAGCCGAATGTCAGCGCGAGGAACACAACAATTGGCGGCGCTAGGGCAAAGCCCAAATGTCCGGTGAAAAGATGAAACGCAAAAGCGCGCCCTAGCCGCTCGCGCGGGATGGAACCGCTAAGCACCGAGTAATCCGCAGGGTGAAAAACCGCATTGCCAGCGCCCGACAGCGTGGCGAGAACTAATATTTGCCAATAGCTGGTCGCGGCGGCCATGGCCGCAACCGCCGCCGCCATCAAAGCGGTACCGCAGATCAAAAAGATTTTGGCGCCGTATTTGTCGACCAGATATCCCGCTGGCGTTTGTAAAACGGCCGTAGTACCAGCCATTAGAGCAACGCTTGCGCCCAGCCACGCATAGCTCACGTCGAAGGTTTCGTGCCACGCGAAAAAGAGCGGCGGCAGCGTCAAAATATAGAAATGCGAGAAAAAATGACCGGTCCCGATCAGAAGATTCACGCGTGTGGTCTTGTCGAACAAGCAGCGCTCCCCTGACCCAAAATAGGCGCGTGGACTGAGGTAACAGATTCGCCTTCGACACCGATAGAGCTTCAGGGGCGCCGGCGCCGCTATATTGGAAATTCAAGCGACTCTATTTATACCTCCGGGACCAATTTGGAATACGAGGGGGCAGCGATGGCAGGGAAGAGTGGCTCGATAAAGGTGGTCTATGCCGCGCTCGTCGGCAATTCATTGATCGCCATCACCAAATTTGCTGCCGGGTCCTATACCGGTTCGTCCGCCATGATTTCCGAGGCCATCCATTCGCTGGTCGATACCAGCAATCAGGGGCTGCTGCTTTTTGGCATCGCCCGCTCGCGCCGCCCGGCAGATGACGCGCACCCCTTCGGCTATGGCATGGAGCTTTACTTCTGGGCCTTCGTCGTCGCCATCCTGATCTTTGGCCTCGGCGCCGGAATTTCATTTTACGAAGGCTTCCACAAACTTGCCGAGCCCAGTCCAATCAGTAATTTCGGCGTCAATTATGCGGTGCTGGGGGCCGCGATGATTTTCGAAGGCGTCGCATGGACGATTGCATATCGCGAATTCAACCGGCTGCGCGGCAACCGCGGATTTTTGGAAGAAGTGCGGCGCTCGAAAGACCCCACTATCTTCACCGTGTTGTTCGAAGACAGCGCCGCCATGTTGGGCCTCGTCGCCGCGTTTGTAGGACTATTGGCAGTACAGTTTCTACATCTCGAATGGGCCGACGCCGCAGCCTCAATTGCGATCGGCGTTATCCTTACGCTGACCGCGGCGGGCCTTGCCTATGAGACAAAAGGATTGCTGACAGGCGAGGCAGCCAGCCCCTCAACCGTGAAAGCGGTGCGGCAGATGGCGCTGGACGAACCGCTGGTGTGCGCCGTCAATGAGTTACGCACCGTACATTTCGGGCCGAACGATATCTTGGCCGCGATAAGCCTCGATTTTGAAGATCGTTCAAATCTTGTTGGGATCGAGGAAACCGTGGATCGGCTCGAGGGCCGGATCAAAGAAAAATTTCCGGATATCACACGGATATTTGTCGAAGTGCAGTCGCATGAGGATCACGCGGAAGACGCGGCGCTTAACGATATCTAAACGCCGATGGACCGCGTAGCGGGATATTTTGACGCCCTAGTGTGGAAGTTTCCGGCGGCCAGAAACCGCATATTAACCGATTTCGTGACATCTTAGGCTTCTCAATATCGACGCGAGAAGACGACAATGGTTCACAAAGCTCTTCGATGGATGAAGAATTTCGCCAAAGAAAAAAAGGCGAAATCGAGGTTGAAGTTGCGGCGCTTAGCACTGGCGTCTCGGTTACAATCTTCGTGGTGCTAAAAACCCTCTTCCGCGCATTCACCTAGAGATTTTATCGTGCTGACTCAGTCGACGATCTAACCTCACTGGGCTGCCTGAGCCAAATCCCGATATCCATGTTATCCTTTCAAGCGAAAGGCGTGCGCCCGACAAAAAATGCCTTCGCTTAAGGGCGTGCAAAAATAAATGGTAAAAACCGGCAAAGGCGATGCCGCAGCTGAGCGCAGCATGCGCTCTGCACGAAATAAAACTGCCAGCGCAGACTAGCCAATTTATCGATACAGATTAATTCAAAAGCCGTTTTTCTTTGTCGGGTGCGTCGCGCAACTTTCGCAGAGCCGGCCAAACCCGTTTGGTAAAAATCAAGTTTATGTTTACTCGACTTCAGAGCAAAAGTTCCATTCGCAACATTCTGCATGTAGTGAGATTTATTGCGACAAAATGGAGGGCAACATGAAGATGCAAAAAACACGGCTTGCCGTGTGGATCAGTATGATCACAGGACTTGCCACTGGCGCAGTTCTTAAACCCATAATATTGCCCTCGGGAATTGCAGGTTTGCACGGCATGGGCGCTTTTTTGGATTTAGCGCTTGCTGGATTTGGAATAGGGTTTGCATTTATCGCATATGCGCTTTTGTCTCGTTATTCGCACACTTTCGAATCTCACTCCGATGCGGCTCCTAAAAAGAATATGGAATTAGAGAAAAATATGAGGCGCATCGAGCGTAAAATCGGCGCAGTATCTGACAAAGTCACTGAGATCACCTCTCGCGTACCCGTGGTCGCAAACTGCTAAAATTTTCGGTTAGCGGACAAAGGCTTATTTACTTCCGCGTGCGATGTTCACGGCTCCTTGAAACGCAGGAGTCGGCTGAGAAATGTTCATTGGAAAAAAGCACTTCAGGCAATTAACACTAATCGGTTTGTTTGCGTTTGGCCTTACGGCTTGCGCTTCGAATGGCGCTCCCGGCCAGCAGATTGTTGTCGAAAAAACCGCACGCTTTGACGCCGAGATTGCGCGTTACACAAGACTGCAAGCAGAGAACCCTGAAGACCTTCAAACCCTAATCCAACTCTCTCGTAGTTTGCGCAGCGCCGGCCGAGGCAGTGATGCCGTCACCGCACTTGAACGCGCAGAAGGCACTTTTGGCTCCGATAGTGATTATCTGACCGAGCTTGGTAACGCTCATCTGGTTGCCGGCAACACAAGCGCTGCACGCTTGGCCCTTGGCGCGGCGATTGAGCGGGACCAAAACAACTGGCGGGCCTTCGCTGCGCTCGGCGTGGCCCATGATCTCGAGCAGCGTTACATCGAGGCGCGCAACGCCTATGGCCAGGCGCTCAATTCCTGTCCGAATTCCGCCGCCATCCTTAACAATCTTGCCTTATCCGAAAGCTATTCGGGCCAATTCGCCTCTTCCATGAGCCATCTCACCAAGGCAATGCAGGTTCAACCGAACTCCCTTCGGATTCGCCGAAATTGGGTTGTTCTCAGCACCCTTGAATGACGATGCGTCGATTGCGAGCGCGATGAATATGCACGTCTGGCACGCTCCATTCATCCGCAAGATTGGAGGGGGCCGACAAATGAGATATCCTGCACCAATCAAGTGCCGCGCACCTACCAGGCGATGCGCCCAAGTCAAATAGAGAACGCTGAATTAATTGCACCTGAGCTCGACCAAAACGACTTTTTTGACATGCGCGTTTGGTTTGAGTTCGACTCGGCAGTGCTGACGCCGGAGGCCCATGAGGCACTTGACCAGCTTGGCGAGGCGATTAATTCGAATACGCTTGTAGATTATGGTTTCCGCCTCGAAGGGCACGCGGATGCGCGAGGCACGGAAGAGTACAATCAGGATTTGTCGATCAGGCGCGCGGCGGCGGTCAGAGATCACCTCATAACTTCATATGGAATAGAAGCTGATCGTCTAGTGAGCATAGGATTCGGCGAAAGCCGCCTTGCCGCACCGGCCGAGCCCGAGAGCGGCATCAACCGGCGCGTCCGTGTGGTGAAACTGGGCCAAATCTCGGACATTCCCATAGCGGGCCTCTAAGTTTAGAAGCCCAAACGCGAATGCGCGGAACCGCTCGCAATATGCGCGGGCATTTCTCGATGCTTAAAACGACGTTTTGTTGACCTCTGCCTGCTCTTCAAACGAGACTCCGGCAAGATGGGGACGCGCGAATACAACCGACTGCGTAGAGTTGCGCTGCACCTGCCCGAAGTGCGCGAAATTCGGAGCCATGGTGCGCCTTGCTTCTTTGTTCGCGGCAAGCGGCCCATCGGCTATTTCCACGACCACCATAATGGCGATGACCGTATTTCGCTGTGGTGCCCGGCGGGGCCTGGCGTTCAAGAAACACTGGTTGGGGATCAGCCAAAACGTTTCTTCAAACCGCCCACATCATCAAGCGGCACTTTTTCGGGCTGGCTTGGCATGTATCTCGACCATGCGGGCGGGCAAGATGTGAATTGGGACCAGATCGCTGCGCTTCTGGAGGACGCCTTTCGCATCGTCGCGCCGAAATCGCTTATCGCCGAGCTGGACGAGCGACAGCCAAAAGCACTATGAAGCGCACTTCTCGTAATCCTATGATAAGCGTCCATTCCCCATGACAGATACTCCAACCTCCCCGCCCAAAAATGCCGACAAGCCGATTGAAGTCACTCCAGAAGACTGGGCCGAGCGCGACTTCTACTATCTGATGACCTCGCTGGTTATTCCGCGGCCCATCGGCTGGATTTCGACCGAGTCGGAAGACGGAATCCGCAACCTCGCGCCGCACTCTTATTTTAATATGATGGGCAGTGATCCGTTCTACGTCGCGTTTGGCACTCACAATGAGAAGGATACAGTCAGCAATCTGCGAAAAGTGCCGGAATTCGTCGCCAATATTGTGACCATGGACTTACTGGAGAAAATGAATTTCACGGCGACCAATTTTCCGCCCGGCGAAGACGAATTCGAGTGGAGCGGGCTAACGCCGGTACCCTCGGCGAAAGTAAGACCCTCAAGGGTCGGCGAAGCGAAAGCGCATCTGGAATGCGAAATCGTACAAATTATCGACGACCGGCACACGCATATCGTGCTTGGCCGCATCGTGCATGCCCATGTCGACCCCTCGGTGTGGCGCGGTGGGCGGGTCGATCCTAGGTTGCTTGATCCGGTCTGCCGGCTATCGGGATCGGGCTATGCAAATCTCGGCGAAATCCTAAAGGTGCCGCGCACTTCTTGGTCGAAGGTGGAAGGCACAAGCGGCCAGGATGCCATGCCCGGACGGAACGAGCGCTAGCACCGGCGGGGTTTGCCTGTTGCGCTTACAAGCGGGTGTTTGAATCACAAATCGCGCAAGCTAGAGTTCGCCCATTGCTTCAACTAACCGGGCGGATTTTGAAACTCCCATTTTGATACGCTGACGCCATGCTGCATCAAGATCGCGTGGGCGCTCACCGTATGGTAATAGAAGACAGGATAGGCATGACTGAAAACAAGTTCGACGGCATCGCACATGGTCTCGCAGCCGCTTTGCGATCGAACAAGAATTTCCTTGTTTTCGCATCCAATAAAATGATCCTCCTTTATTCCACGCAAATATTGCGTCGCGCTTGCGACATAGCGCGCCAGAGCCGCAAAATCCTCTGCGGATCCACGCGGAAGCTGCGCCGGTTGATCGGTGAGTGAGCCATCGCCCACGACGCAGTCAACGGAGTGGTCGGCAAGCGGCATGTTCTGCAAGCGAACCTGCTGCACCTCCGAGGGCAAATTCGGATGCGGACGCCATACGGAAGCGATCATCTCGGCGCTATGATCGAAGGCCTGCAAACGTACATGCGCCGGCCAGTCAAGCTGCACGATCTCCGGCGTGACACCCATGACCACAATGTTCGCTGCATCCGCTCGATCCAACAAAAAGGGCGCAGCCATCTGCAACAATAATTGCCCGTCCTCTTTGGTAGGACGGCAAGGAGAGCCAATCTGCCCCCATTGTTTGGAATGTTCACCCCATACGGTGGATTTTGGATTCTGGCTCAATTTGATCGATCTCTAATATGTGGAGTGTCGGCGAGAATAGGGCGCGCGGTGCATAAAGTCCGCTTTGAGCAAAGATATATTCGCAAGGACACGTCTCTGTCCAAAAAGCAATTTGGTTTACTGGGCCTCTGTCAGCGCCTGTTTTGCCGCTGCGCGCCGCCGCGGGCCGCCGCGGGCCGCCGCGGGCCGCAATGCCGGAGGCATTAGGCATGTGGAACCCCCAAAGCGCCGAATCCAATAAGAAGTCCACAAAACCTACGCAAATTTGATGTCAAAAGCTGTGTGGCTCTGCATTTTGCCGGCTGGCGTTTTGTGGCATGTTAGCCGGGCCATAGAGTCATTACTTCACGGCATGTCATGGCGCCCGCGCGCATTTCGCGCCCGCGTTTTTGGAGGATTTTGATGTTACTGACCCTTAACGTGAACGGCACAGACCATGAGGTCGATACCGATCCCGAGACGCCACTGCTTTGGGTGTTACGGGAAAAGCTTCGCCTGACCGGCACCAAATTTGGATGCGGCATTGCCGAATGCGGCGCCTGCTCGGTGCATGTCGACGGCCAGCTCGTCAAATCCTGCAGTGTTAATGTCGCTGTCGCAATTGGCCGCGAGGTGAAAACGATCGAGGGACTTTCCGAGAACTCGAGCCATGCTTTGCAGCGTGCCTGGGTAGAGGAATCGGTTCCACAATGCGGCTACTGCCAATCGGGTCAGATCATGGCTGCCGCAACGCTTCTCGAGCGCTCACCGAACCCATCGGACAGCGAGATCGATGCCGCGATGCAAGGCAATCTGTGCCGCTGCGGCACCTATGCTCAAATTCGCCGTGCGATTCACCGCGCCGCCGAAATTTCCCAAGGCTGAGGGAAATATCATGACCATCATGGAAAAAAACGTCTCGCGCCGCACCCTCATCCGCGCCATGGCGCTTGCCGGAGGCGGCATGATCCTCGGCTTTCGCATGCCCGGCGCAATGGCATCGGTCATAGCGCCCAAACCTTGGACGACCCCGACCAATGGCACGGAGATAAATGCCTGGCTGACCATTGATGCCGAGGGAACAGTGACGATACGCGTGCCGCATACCGAACAAGGCCAAGGCGCGTTGACTTCGGTGTCTTCAATGGTCGCCGAAGAGCTCGACGTGCCCTGGCAAAGCGTGCGCGCAGTCTTTGCCGACATGAATCGCCATGTGAATGAGGGTGAAGAATATATCGTGACCACCACCCATGGCTCGCAGCTGGTGCGCCAGCAGCATCCACACATCATGCAGGCCGGCGCCTCTGCGCGCGAACGTCTGCGCCAGGCCGCAGCACAAGCATGGGGCGTTGAACGCTCGGCAGTAACGGCCAAACAAGGAGAGCTCAGCGCCGGGAATAATAGGGGCACTTATGCCGAATTCGCGACCGCGGCAGCTAATGTAACGCTCGATGAAGAACCCGCGATCAAAGCCTATGGCGATTGGTGGTTGCTGGGCAATGAGCTCCCGCGTCTTGACGTTCCGGTAAAGGTGAACGGCAGCGCGGCCTATGCAATCGATACCGAACTTGACGGCATGGTTTACGCGGCAGTGAAGAACACGCCTGTGCCATGGGGCCGCTTGGTTAGTTATGATGCCAGCGCAATTGAAGACCGTCCGGGCATTCTCGGCGTCGTCGAGTTTCGGGCTGTCGGGGGCAAACGTGGCGCGAACCATTTGCAAGATGGGCTCGCCGTCGTAGCCGATAGCTGGTATCGCGCCAAAGTCGCGCTCGATCTTATCCAAATCGAATGGGATTTCGGCGAGGAGGGCGAGATCAGCGATGCCACGCAAAGATCCGAGGCCGAGCGGCTTTGGGAAGTGCCGGGCACGGTCAGCAATGAAGAAGGCGGCGACGCGCTCGCTATGATCGCAGCAGCCGATCCATCGCGCGTTGTGCGTTCGGAATTTCACCGCCCCTATGAGACCCATGCGCGGATGGAGCCGATCAATGCGACGGTTCATGTCACCGATGCACGCATCGATATCTGGTCGCCGACACAAGACCAGATGACCCCGATTAGGATTGTCGCTGACCAGCTTGGGCGCGACACAAGAGAGATTTACACGAACACGGTGTTCTTGGGCGGCGCCTTTGGCGGCAATGGCGGCGGCAACACGGCGGTGACGCGCCAAGCGGCTGTGATTTCCGATCGATCCCGCCAGCCGGCAAAAGTTATTTGGACCCGTGAAGAAGACATCGGTCACGACAAGCAACGCCCGCCGCATTACACGCGTTTAAGTGCTTCCCTAGACGATGATGGCTTGCCCCAAGCGTTCTTCTCACGCGCAGTTTGGTTTCCCTTCGAGGCGGCGGACAGACACGGACCGGCAACCGCCGATGTGGCGATCAGCGATTCACCTTATCAATTTGCCAACCGGCGCCATGAAAAACACAATTATCACGGCCACATCCCGACAGCGACGCATCGCGGCCCGGGGGTGAACCAAAACGCCTTTATCATGGAACAATTTGCCGACGAGCTCGCGATTGCCGGCGGTTGGGACCCGCTGGAATGGCGCCTCAAAATGACCGAAGGAAACGAGCGCTGGCAGCGCGTCTTGAACAAGATCAAAGAGGTCTCCGGCTTCACCACCGATCTGCCCGAGGGCCAAGGCATGGGCATTGCGGTGGCCGAAGATCACGGCAGCGTTTGCGGTTCTTGCGCTACCGTTTCGGTTGGGCGCCGCGGCGATCTCTTTATCGAGAAGATCATCGTGGTGCAGAACAGCGGTTATGTCATCAATCCGCTGGGCGCGCGCGAGCAATTGACGGGGGCGGTCTGCTGGGAGCTGTCGCACGCGCTCTATGGCGGTTTGCGCTTGGAACAGGGCCGTTTCGTCAACACTAATTTCGACAGCTATAATTTGATGCGCATTCATCAAACGCCCGAAATCGAAGTGCATTTTACCCTATCGCAAGATGGCTGGTGGGGCGGCATGGGCGAGCCTGGTGGCCCGCCCGCTCCGGCGGCAGTCGCCAACGCGGTCTTTTTTGCAACCGGAAAGCGCCTGCGCTCGACACCCATGATACAGCATGATTTGTCCTCTGCCTGATCGGCTTAGTGGCGGATTTATCCCACCAATCATCGTCGGTGCAATAGTCTTCTCCCTGCACGCGTAGGAGGTAGACTTCAGTTCTCCAGCGAGCGGTAAACAACGCGCACGAAATTTCCTGCCCGTTGCGCGTTTGCACCGAGTGACGCGGTATAATCTGCGTTTGGTTTTGCTGCCACGGCTTCGTCTTCGCTCAAGCCATCGGCAATCAATTGCGCGATGCGCCCGCGCGCATCCAACAGCATTTGGTGATATTCGATCATCATCGCTTTGGTGCCTAACGGGCCGTGGCCCGGGACGATTTTGGTATTGTCATTCGCTATTTCGAGCAATGCTTCGACGCCTTCAATCATGCCGTCGATATTTCCGCCATAGGAAACATCGATGTTCGGATAAACGCCGAAGGTTACGATGTCGCCGGCGACAAGCACGTTGGCTTCGGGAAAATAAATTTGGCTGTCGCCATCGGTGTGCCAATTTCCCTGGTGCATAAGCCGGGCTGTTTGGCCCTCAACGTAAATCGCCATCGCATCCGTATAATTTATTTGAGGCAATGCCTCTAACGGCTGCGGCGGCACCACGTTACCGGTAAGCCCGTTAAGCGAGCCCGTTTCCATTACGGGTTTGACGTTCTCATGCGCCACGATGACCGCACCATCTTGGGCGAACCCTGCATTGCCCCCGGTATGGTCGCGGTGAAAATGAGTGATGATCAAATAACGGATCGGTAAATCGGTGAGCGCGGCAATCGCCGCTTTGATCTTCTGGTTGAGCTCGGCGAACTCGGTATCAACCATAATCACGCCATCACCGCCGACAGCAACCGTGATGTTCGCACCCTCTCCGTCGAGCATATAGATTTGGTTACCGAGATCGTTTGTGTTGATTTCTACCTGCTCGAAGGGCGGGCGCACGGACGAGGGTTGATAGCGGGGCTGCGCCTGAACCTGGGCCTGGGCCACGGAACCAAATGCGAGCGCGCCAGCCATGAGGGTGGCAAATTCAATTCGATTCATGGTCTTCTGCTCCTATCGCGCGCACTTTGCCGCGCTGCAAACTTAATTTGCCTACAGCATCTACGCCACCCGCAATGCGGCATGACCATATCTGCCCGCAAAAGGACCGCCTTCTAAGACCGCCTTGGTTGCCGCTATAGTGCCCACCATGGCATTTAAAATCATATCGCTCGATCATTTGGTGCTGCGCGCCGCGAATCTTGAGGCGATGCTCGCCTTCTATCGCGATGTGCTGGGCTGCGCGCTGGAGCGTTCGGTCCCCGAAAGCGGCCTCTACCAATTACGCGCGGGAAGCAGCCTGATCGATATTGTTGATCTTGAAAGTGAATTAGGCCGCGAAGGCGGCGGGGCGCCCGACCCCAATGGTCGCAACCTCGATCATTTCTGCCTGCGGATCGATCCGTTTGAGGAATCTGCGCTTCGTGAGCATTTGCGCGTTCATGGCATCGAGGCTGGCGAACTGGTACGCCGCTACGGCGCCGAGGGCACCGGACCTTCTCTTTATCTGCAAGACCCGGAGGGAAATACCGTGGAACTCAAAGGCCCCGCCGACAATCCGGCATGACACATCGTTTCTGCTAGTTCGTATACGCCAAAAAGCGGACATTCGGCGCAAGAGAGCAAAGAGTCGCCCAGGCGCGCCGGCCGTGTTCAGCCCGTTCCTGCATCCTCTGGATCAGGCTGGGCAGATATATTGGTTTCTCTACCCGGCTGCTGTAAATTGCCCACCAGCCGGCATGGAGTTAATCCGTCATGAAGCGATTACTTGCCATCACCATCGCTGCTCTGATTCTGGCGTCATGCGCTAGTTCACAGCCGGGACAAACCGGCGGCTCTCTTTTTTGCCGCAACGGTACTCCGGCCGATCAACCTTGCTTTTTCAGGCTTTCGCGCCGCATCTGATAAACGGTGCTGACGGGTAAGGGTTGGAGCTTTCAATGAAGCCAATGCCAAAGATCGCTGCGGGAGCTTTTCTAATTTTTTGTGCATCTTCATGTGCGACCGAAAATCCGCTTCGGACCACAGGAACCAGCCCGGCAGACGGCATCGTGCAGCTATCCTATCAATATGTACTGTCGGACAGGCCGGTTATCGATTGGGATTCTGCCCAAGCCAGCGCAAGGGAGCGCTGTGCTGCGTGGGGGTATTCAGACGCGCAGAGATTCGAGCCCGGACGGCAACATTGTCTTACGCAAGACATATTTGGCCGTTGCAAAAGCTTCAACGTGAATTTGGCCTATCACTGCACAGATGGATAGGCCGCAGCGATAAGCTGCATACCATTACCGGGTATTGCTCGCCGTACTCATGTCACAGGGCGCGAAGCGCTCTCGGGTATTGATCGTTTGACTGGCAAGAAAAGTTTCCAACGACTTGCGACGAAGTGACATTGCGCTGTTAAAACGCGCCCGCGCATCTGCGCAATAGCCGCCACTATCGGCAATGCGGTCGCTCATCGAAACATTCGCAATGCGTGTCTTGAAGGAATCGAGCGCGCGGTCGCCTTCCTGACCATGCAAGCGATAGAAGAAACTCTGCAAGTCAGAGTCTGAATCCTGCAGATCTCGCCGATAGGCGCGAACAAAATCATTGTAGAAATCGGCGGCCTGGCAGGAATACCCAGCCACCATGAGCCTTTGCTTAATCACGGCCGTCTTTACCGCGCGCAAATCCTCCGAGCGCGCGCAACCTTCACTGACATATGAAGGGGCGGTATATGAGGGCGCATTAAAATCATTGTTCGTTGTGACCCCCGGCCAACCAGGCGGTGGCGGCGGCCCGTTGGTACAAGCAGCAAGCAATAAAACGGTACAAAGGATTGTCCGTCTAAAATTCGGCAGCGCGATCCACATTTCCAATTCCCCCGCTACAGCCACGCTCAACTTAATGAAGCGCGCCGCCCCTCGCGAAACACAACGCCTAGGAAGCACAGTAGTTCTTAAGCAAACATTAACCGTGTTTAATGAGTGTTGTGCTCGCTTTTCACACACACGCGGATATGGTCGCTGAGCGGTAACTTCTCAGCGATATGCTGCTGGAGAACCTTGAATGCCGCCACGGCGTCGAGCACGGCTGCCTTGGCAATCTGCATATTCTATTCGGATTGGAACGCGCTCAAATCATGATGCTGGGAGCCGATGTTGTGATCACCGATTGGATGATCGCGCTTGAATGCGCGGGCTTTGCATTGTGGTTCTACCGCTTTGGTTCATTGAGCGTCTTCGCATTGTCTTTCACTACAATTTTGGCGGCACTTGCGCTGACCTCGCTAATAGGCGGAGTCGTTCACGGTTTCTTTCCGGATCGCTCGGAAATCGGCAATCAGATATTATGGCGAACGACCTTGGTCACGATGGGTATAGCAGCGGGCGCGATTTGGATCGCAGCAGGTGAATTGTTTTTTGGACCGCACGTCGCGCGCAAACTAGTCGTCGCTGTACTAATATTGTTTGTGCTCTACGCGACTATAGTCATATTTGTCGTACCCGAATTTTGGGTTGCCATATTGAACTATGGCATTGCCAGCATCGTGTTGCTTATCGCTTTCAGCAGCGAATATATCCGCAAGGAGAGGACTGCAGCGCTCGTCGGCGCGCTCGGAATGCTGATTGCCCTTTGCGCGTCGCTCGCTCAGCAAAGAGAAATATCCTTGCCATCGCTCGGGCTTAGCCACAACGCAATATATCATTTGTATTCTATAGTGGCCTTGGCGTTCGTTTTTATCGGTGCACGCGGGTTAGACGATGCAAAATCCTAGGCGCTCCATTCTGAACCGGCGCGACTGTTTGGCGCTGGGGGCCGCAAGCTTGGTTGTCCCTTCTTGCACGACGGGGCCGCGCGACGAACAGAATGTGATCGTCAATGATGTACATGCTCAGCTCAATGCCACCAGAGTCACGCGAATTGTTCGGCCGGACAGCTTAGACGCACTTAGCAATGCGCTGCGCATGGCCGAAACCGAAGGCAAATCGGTTTCCATCTCGGGCAGCCGCCATGCCATGGGCGGCCAGCAATTCGCCACCGACTCCCTATTGCTCGACATGCGTTCCATGAACCGCATTCTTTCGCTCGACCCGGTGGCTGGGACGGTAGACGTGGAATCAGGTGTCGAATGGCCCGAATTGATCGATGGCCTTAGCCTATTGCAGCAGGGGGAACGGCAACCCTGGTCGATCATACAAAAGCAAACCGGTGCTGATCGCCTGACGCTTGGCGGCGCTCTTTCGGCGAATGCCCATGGCAGAGGCCTGACACTCGGCCCGATGATCCAAGATGTGGAATCGCTTACGCTGATTGATGCCAGCGGCATGGCACGCCATTGCAGCCGCAGCGAAAATGCGGAGCTGTTTCGCCTGGCCATTGGCGGCTATGGACTTTTCGGCGTCATTGCGAGTGTGAAATTGCGCCTTGCGCGGCGCAGAAAAATACGCCGCGTGGTTAAATTAAGCACCATGGACGATGTTGCGGACGCCTTCGCGCAGCGCATTTCGGAAGGCTACACCTATGGCGATTTTCAGTTCTCAACAGACGATCGCTCGGAGAACTATTTAAGCCGCGGCGTGTTTTCCTGCTATCAGCCGGTTCCGATTGACACGCCCGTCGCCGCAGATCAACGCACGCTTTCTGCCAAGGATTGGACGGGACTGATTTCTCTCGGCCATGTCGATAAGGCGCGCGCATTCGACGCTTATGCGGATTACTATCTTTCGACCTCGGGCCAGATCTATTGGTCCGATACCCATCAGCTCAGCACCTATATTGACGATTATCATCGCGCGATTGACGCGCAATTGGGGGCTGCAACGCGGGCCACCGAGATGATCACCGAGATTTATGTACCGCGCGCCGAACTAGCTGGATTTATATCCTATGTGCGGGATGATTTTCGGGCGCATGAGGTAAACGTCATCTATGGCACAGTGCGTCTGATCGAGCGCGACAATGAGAGCGTGCTCGCATGGGCGAGAGAGCCATGGGCATGCATTATTTTCAATCTACATGTGGTTCATGATGCGGCGAGGTTTGCCAAAGCAGAAGGTGATTTCCGCCGCCTGATCGATCACGCGATTGAGCGAGGCGGCAGCTACTATCTTACCTATCACCGCTGGGCCGAACGGACGCAGATAGAGGCCTGTTACCCGAATTTCGCCGAGTTTCTGCGTTTAAAACGCCGGTACGATCCGAATGAACGCTTTCAAAGCGAATGGTACAGACATTATCGCGAGATGTTTTCGTGAAGCGGATCGATTGTTAGCAAGCCGGTCGGCTCAGTAGACCACCGTGAGCATAGCGGGTTGATCTGAGCTTGCATCGAATTCAGACGCTATCGGTTGAAATTCAACCGCGAAGGGTATGGAGTGCGAGCAATCCACGTCTGCCGCTTCGTTTGGCGCCGACATGACATCGCCAGCCGGAACTTCAGATGAATCCGGAGTCGTGATTGCGCAGCTGGCAACAATTGTAAGCGTAACTCCGACCGTACCGATCTTCGTAGCGGCGCTCGCGGCGCCATTCATCGCGCCAAGAATTGAGAACGCAACCGTAATCGATAGAATTCGCCGTGAGACCCGCATTCTTATCCGCCCCAGATCCAAAACCTTAACGGATATTTTACCTTGCAACCGAGGGGCCAAACACCTTTCCCAAGGGTTTTCCTGCCTTTTTCTAAAGTCGGGCTTTGCCGCACGCCCTGGGGAGGGCCGTACAACTGTCTCAATATTGGAATTTTATGGGCCAACGTTCGGAAATCCTCGCAGCTATTCTAGGCCGTAACGATCGGCAATCTGCGCTCCCGTGGTCGGCACGCTAAAGCTTTCCGGAATGATCGGCAGCATGGTCGCTGGTAAAGACAACTTCGGCCCTGAATGTCCACGGAGCCTTACTTTTCTTGCCCTACCCCAATGCGGACGCATTGCTATCCAACACTTATTGTCGTGAATCTATAAACGGCCCGCTCACGCGAATCGCGCCAATGTTCCGCCAGCTGGTGGGCTGCCCATCCGAGAAATGTCGGGTATAATAATTTTGGCAGCATGACTGCTTGAAATCGCTTGCGCGTGAGGTCCGGTACAGCCGTTCGGTCCAGGCCTTGAAGCTCAAGTGATGCGGGGTTTCGTCATCTGAGGGAAAAGAAATGTATGCGAGACACATAAAACCAATTACCGCAATATCTTCGCTGCTTGCAGGGTTGCTGATTGTCTCCACCGCCGCGCTTGCGCATCATTCCTTTGCGATGTTTGACCGTGGCAGGGGTATGATTGTGACCGGCACGGTGCAAAGAGTGGACTACGCCAACCCTCATGTCTGGTTGAAGCTGACGGTTGTAAATGACGAAAGTCAGGAAGAAGTCTGGGCATTAGAGGGTGGCAATCTGATGGGGCTTTATCGCGGTGGTTGGTACAAAGACACCGCCAAAGCCGGCGACGAAGTGACGGTTGAGCTTCATCCTCGTGTGGATGGCGATCCCGGCGGCTCAATCATGAGCGTGACCCAAGCGGACGGAACGGTGCTTCGCAGCAGCCGCTGAATTGTCTTATTTAATGGCCGTGCATTTTCCCGAAATGGGAGAGCGATGCCGGCTCGCATAGGGAGGGGATTGAAGTGCGCTTACGAAATTTCGCTGTGACAAGCGTTGCATGCGCAGTAGTGGCCTCCGCCGCCCTGATAGCAGACATCGCGGCAAGCGCCGCGCAAACCGTGCAAACCGACTTTAGTGGGCTGTGGCGTTGCGCTCGCAATTGCGGAAATGGTCAGTTGATCCCTTGGCAAACGCTGGAAATTACCGAAGAGGGGCGAAGGCTCTACGCCATAAATGAAGCGGGCGTCAGGCGCGGAGATTCGACAATCGATACCGTGCTCGCATGCCGCCCGGTGGGCATTCCGAGGCTGGCGATGTTCGGGACGTTCGAAATTTTTCAGAGGGACGACGCGATTGGGATTATTGGTGAGTGGTCGGGTCCCGCCCGGGTCCTCCGTTTTGCCGATCGTCACCGCGAGAACATGTACCCCACATTTATGGGCGATCCGATTGCCCATTGGGAGGGCGATACGCTGGTCACCGACACCGTAAATATTGACGAGCAAACCTTCCTTGACAGCAGCGGTTTCCCGCATTCGGACCAGTTGCGTTTTGTCGAACGCTGGGCCCTCTCTGAAGATGGAAATTCCATACTATCCGACTGGACGATCGAAGATCCGAAGATATTCAATCTGCCATTCACAAAACAGGTTGAATATGTCCGCAAGGATGGATCAGACGAAACCCAACGGGTCGCCGAATATGTCTGCCAAAATTTGGAAGACGGCGGCCGCATCGTCTACTAGCAGCCCACGATCCGTGTGGTGGGTCTAGAATGGCGCATAGCCGACATTACTGAGCCACGTCCCGGCTCCCTGTTGGGCAAGTTCCTACAAACCGCGTGGTCCAATACACCCAAGTCGGAGATGAACAAGTGAAGTGGTCACCCGAGCAGGAAGGCGCCTTACGCGCGGTGTCGAATTGGCTCGTCGGGGGCGAGAGCCAAGTGTTCCGGCTCTTCGGCTATGCCGGAACGGGAAAGACCACCCTCGCCCGCCATTTTGCCGAGGACCTCGACGGTAAAACGTCTTTTGGCGCGTTCACAGGCAAGGCCGCTTTGGTCATGCGCTCCAAGGGCTGCAAGAACGCCGGCACCATCCACAGCATGATTTACAAACTGGATGATGAGGGCGGCGGTAGCCCGCAATTCACATTGGATCCACGCAGCGCACTGACAAAAGCCGCTCTATGCGTGATCGACGAATGTTCCATGGTGGATGCCGAGCTGGCGCGCGATCTGCTCTCGTTCAATATTCCGGTCTTGGTTCTTGGCGATCCCGAACAGCTGCCGCCTGTGAAGGGCGCAGGCTTCTTCACCAATGCCGAGCCAGATTTTATGCTGTCTGAGGTCCATCGGCAGGCGCAGGACAATCCGATTATTCGTATGTCGATGGATGTGCGCGAAGGGCGCTCATTGGAATTGGGCGATTATGGCGAGAGCCGCGTCATTTCGCGCGATGAGATTACGCCCGACGATGTTCTGTCGGCCGAACAGCTCCTGGTTGGAAGCAATGCCACACGGCGAAAATATAATCAGCATTTGCGTGGCTTGCGTGAAATTCACGGTGAGATGCCGGAGATCGGCGAGCGTTTGGTGTGCCTTAGAAATAATCGCCGCAAGGGGCTTTTGAATGGCGGCATTTGGACCGTCGCGGAAATAGAACTGGTGACGACCAAAGCCATCAAAATGATCTTGGAGCCGGTAGACGCCGGCGGCAGGCGAAAAAACGCCCATGTGATTGTGCGCAAGGAATTTTTCCTTGGGGCAGGCGATACACTGTCTTGGCCGGAGCGCAAAGACACGGACGAATTTGATTTCGGCTATGCACTGACGGTCCACAAATCGCAGGGCTCGCAGTGGAATGACGTGTTTTTATTCGATCAAAGCGCATTGTTTCGCGATTCTGCGCGGCGCTGGCTCTATACCGGCATCACGCGGGCGGCCGAGCGGATTACGGTAGTTATGTAGTTTCGGCGGCGGTGCCGACAGAAATACCAATGTCATCCCGGTCAAGCGGAGCGCGCGCCGGGACCCACTGTGTCGTTGCGCGCTTTCCCGCTAAACTGTCATGGCCCTACTTGATAGGGCCACCCAGTGGGCGCATGTCCATACGCCAGTAGCGTTCTATAATCATCTGGGTGGCCCGCTTTTGCGGGCCATGACATACTTAGAGTTATGCTTGTGCCTGATTCCGCTACGCTTAAGGATTTGGTCAAGGAATCCGATCAAGTCGATCGCAGAAATGAAACACCCCAGCGTAAAATCATCCATGTCGATATGGATGCGTTTTATGCCTCGGTCGAACAGCGCGACAATCCAGAGCTTCGCGGCAAGCCCGTTGCGGTTGGCGGCGAGCGCGCGAGGGGCGTCGTGGCGGCCGCCAGCTATGAGGCCCGCAAATTCGGCGTGCACTCTGCCCTTGCTTCGGTAACCGCCAAACGCCGATGTCCTGATCTGATTTTCGTGAAACCACGTTTCGATGTTTACAAGAAAGTCTCACAGCAAATCCGCGATATTTTCAAATCTCACACGCCGCTGGTTGAACCTCTTTCACTGGACGAGGCCTATCTCGATGTCACTGAGAATTTGAAAGGCATCGCCACGGCAACTGAAGTAGCCAAACAGATAAGGGCCGAGATTCGCGCAGTGACCGGGCTCACGGCTTCTGCCGGCGTTTCCTATAATAAATTTCTTGCCAAAATGGCCTCCGACCAACGAAAGCCCTATGGGCTGTTTGTTATCTTGCCTGAAAATGGCGAGGCGTTTGTCGAGAGTCTACCGGTGGGAAAATTTCACGGCATAGGCCCGGCAACCGACGCAAAAATAGAAAAGCTCGGTATTCGCACCGGGGGCGATCTTAAAGCGCAGAGTTTGCAATTCTTAAGCGCACATTTCGGAAAAGCCGGACCACATTATTATTGGATTTCGCGCGGCATCGACGAGCGCGAGGTCCGCGCGGACCGCGCTCGCAAATCCGTCGGCGCTGAGAATACTTTTGCCGACGATATTGTTGCACTAGATGCGGCGCGCGATGCGCTAAAACCCGTTATAGAAAAGGTCTGGCGCCATTGCGAACGAACGAACATTCGCGGCCGCACGCTGACGCTTAAAGCAAAATATGCGGATTTTCAGCAGCTCACCCGCAGCCGAACGCGCGAAACTCCATTCGCCGTGCAAACCGAAATCGAAGAGCTCGCTTTTGCGCTATTGGAGACGCTTTTCCCGGTTGCTCAGGGCATTCGCCTTTTGGGAGTGACGCTATCCTCGCATGGCGAAGAGAGCACGCAAAGCGTTGAGCAGCTACGGCTGTCGATTTGAAGCCACTCTCTCTGACTGTTCGGGGATTGTCAGATTAAGCGGACAAACCCTTTAGGGTTGCAACGCTGTTCGAGCGCGATCAACGCCCCTACTTCCAGTTCTCAAAGCTCGCATATTTTTGCATGTCTTTGAAATGGAAAAGCAAACTCTTCGGCCGGAACGCATTGAAAACTTTGTATGGGTTGTCCGCGATTTTTCTGTAGCTATAGCAGAGAATATCGGCGGGCCAAGCGAAGCGCCCCTCGAGCCTGCGCTGCACGGCGCGCAGCGGATTGCGATGAGGTGCTGTGATTATTGCTGGGCGTTCAAACCCATATAGCCGCGCAAGAATTTCGCAGCCTTCCTGTAGGGCTGGATAATATTTCTCAGCGCGAAACAACTTCACGATGCGTTCCCAGTCGATGTCGTTTTGCTGGTGCTGTGCGAGCATGGCAAGTTCCATCATCTGGCGCAGCCCTAATCTTCTCCGAAAATAGTGATTGTGGACCCATCCAGGAAAAGTGGAGGCGCCCTACACCGTTTGCATTGCTTCTGCCTCGAATTTGACGGGGCTTGTGAAGTCCAGCGTCGAGTGCCGACGGACTGGATTATAGAACCCGTCGATGTATCCGGCTATGGCAGTTTCAGCTTGGCTTCTTGACATGAACACAGTCCTCCAGATCAGTTCTGACTTGATGGTTTTGAAGAAGGTCTCGACGACGGCGTTATCATAGCAATTTCCCTTACCGCTCATTGAGGCGAGGAAACCGAGTTCACCGAGGCGCGCCTGGTATGCGTCTGAGCAGTACTGGCTTCCCCGATCGCTATGGTGGATCACACCGGCGCCAGGTTGGCGCAGCCCGATAGCACGGTTAAGCGCCCTGAGCGGCAGGTCGCTGGTCATGCGAGCGCACACGGCCCAGCCGATGACGCGCCGGGAGTAGAGGTCGAGCATGACGGCCAGGTACAGCCAGCCCTGTGCCGTCCAGATATAGCTGATGTCGGCAGCCCATTTCTCGTTGGGTGCCTCGGCGGAGAAGTTCTGGTCGAGAAGGTTCGATGCGACGGCCTTGTTGTGCTGGCTGTCCGTCGTCTTTTTGAACTTCTGTTTCCGTTTTGGAGACAACCCATTTCCCCGCATCAGCCGAGCCACCCTATGGCGTCCAACCTCGATCCCATTCTCGGCAAGCTCGTGATGGACCCGCTCTGCACCGTAGCTCTCGCGGCTGCGCCGAAAGGCTGCCCGGACATGGGCGAGTAGAACCATGTCATCGAGCTGTCGCTGTCTTGGGCCGCGATTGCGCCAAGCGTAGAAGCCTGAGACGCTGACCTGCAGCAGTCTGCACAGGCGGAATATCGGCATCGCCAACCCGGCCCTCTCCGCGTCGATGAACCGGAACCTCATCGACTTTCCCTGGCGAAGAAGGCCAGCGCTTTTTTTAGGAGATCACGTTCCTGACGGGCCAGATCACGCTCTCGGCGTAGGCGGGTAATCTCCTTCGCTGCATCCTCATGCGGACCGGAAAGCAAATCCTCCTCACGCAATTCTGCGACCCAGCGGCCGAGCGCGCTGACGCTGATCCCAAGATCTCCTGCTATCTGCCGCTGCCTGCGCCCGCTCGTCTGTAAAAGACGGACGGCTTCTTCCTTGAAGGCCCGATCAAACCGCCGGCCCTTGTTCCCATTCTGCTTCGACATTTGCACCTCCTGCGATCAAAATCCTATCGCAGGACGTCTCCACTTTCGTCAGCAGGGTCCATTGTCTTGAAGCTGTGTGTGGACCATGGCGTGAATGAAACGCTCGGTGGGAGCAAGGTGATGCGTGGCGTAACCGCCAACCTCACATTTTTGCGCGCTACCCCACGCGGTTACCGAGGGTAGAAATGCGATATATTTCTCTGCCAAGACCTGTTTATGGATTTCGATACAGATCCCTGAATCCGGATGACGAAGCGGGGGGAGATGATGATGATTTCGGCCCCCATGGTCTCCGGAATCTTCTTCGAAGCCGTCCTTCTCAAGGAGGCGCGCGGCCCCTTCTGCCCGATCGGATGGAACCAAAATGTCTATGTCGCCCAAAATACGAATGCCGGAATCAGGATAAAGACCAGTGGTAAGGCTCGCTGCGCCCTTTAGAAGAACGCTCGGAATGCCCTCGGCATCCCAAACCCCGAGAACCGAGACGAGCGTTTCAATAATTGTTCGGTTGCGCTCGCGATTGAGAGCGAGAATCGCATCAAGAAAATCGCGCACTTCGATTCGGACGGCGGAAACATCGCGAAGTGACCACGCCAGCGCCGGAGTAACCAGATAGTGGCTCGATAGTGTAATCAGTTGCTCCCAGGGGGGCTGAACTGGAAGCGCGCATTCGGACCCGTCTATACAATGCTTAAGAAGATCGCAGAGCAGATTATACGAGTCCCAGCGGCTTAATGTTTGTTCAGAAGTCATAATCGGCAATGAGCGCGCGAGCCGCGTCAAATTCCTTATAGTGCAGGGCATAGGCGGGCGTATGTTCAAGCCAGGCGAGGAAAGAATGCACGTTAGATGCCCGCAAAGGATGGCCGAGCCAGACGCGGTCTCCAAGAATACGCTGCAACGCTTCGAGCGGGCGCAGTTGAACGAGCTCCGTTTTGGCCGCCGCATCGTAACGCGGAAATAGTATTACCTGGACGGGGAAAAGTTCTTGCGGCGAAGCCTGCGGCGGCGAAGCAAAATATTTTATTTCGCCCTTCCACGAGGCGCAAACCGGAATGTCCACTAGTTGCGGAATAACTTCGGAGAGCGCACCCCAGCTGGCAGGCCTCAGAGTTTGTGTTACCGGCCACGGCGCGAGCAATCCGTCAGGTGCGACAAGAGCGGCCATGTCATCTGCAGCATAGGTAAAACCCGTAGCAGAGAGATAGGCGGTGAGCGTGGTTTTTCCGCTACCACTTTGTCCCGTCAACAAAAGCGCACGACCATCGCGAATGACCGCGCCGCTATGTAGAATCGAGAGCCATTGCGGATTGCCATAGGCGAATTCGATTATGGCTTAAAACATCGCTCCGATGATCTCGTTTTCCAAGTCTGAACGAATTTTCTCGACGCCATCGATACACACCATCAACGCGCTGCCACTTGCCGGCTCCACGGTGAACTCCAGCATCGGGCCATCGGCGTCTATGGCGAATGGCCTGAGAAGGCGTTCGAGACCTTGTGCAATGCTCCGTTCGAAAATCGTGGTACGAAAACAATACCCATTGATGCGATAGGATGCTGTGCGCCTGGGACCGATATCCGGTTTAAAAACGAGATCGGCTGCGGCGGAATACAAAGGAGCCGCGGCGACATGTGAAGAATCTACACTGGCGCCCTGAAGCAAATTGGCATCCGCCCAGTGCTGTATAACTAAAGTCGCATCTCTCTAGTTTTGCTCTGTCGAGATGCCATAGGTCTTCGCGAGGATGGCGTTTGCACTTTCTATGGATGCGCCATTCGTGATAGCGTTCCAAACGGTCGCAGCGCTATCATTGTAAGCCAACAAGCGTTCAAGCAGGGGATCGAAAATCACTAGACCACTGTCAAAATCAATGGACGACAAACCTGCGCGCGGTGCAACGATGCCGCGCCCAATGGCATTATTTGTCGTGTTCTGCTCTATAGTAGCGCCTCCAATGATCGTGGGCCGCTAGAACAAATTTTCTAGAGTGCATCAACCTCATTCGCTGTGCAGATAGTGCGAACGGAGAGCTGACACTTTTGCTTGCCATACATTTCACTAAGTCATCGCGAATAAATGTGTGCGTTTAACCTCGTGCAGATACAGCCAATGCTTTGGTGGGTTTTGCCATTAATGCGAGTAGCGCCGGCGCGGTATAGACTGCCAATTTTCCGAGCTTCTTCATTGTTTCGCGGCGTTCTTGGTCGTGCGTTTCACTTTCATTGTCACGCGCCGTTTCGCCCCCAACATCCTTCGTTGTAACTTGTTCCCCAGCCATCTTCGTCCCCCCAGGTGTTTCTTCAATACAAACTAACACGCGTTATATTGCTAGTACACGGGCCCACCTTTGGCCCAGGGTCGACTATTCGCGGCCGCACGCTTACCTTGAAAGCGAAATACGCGGATTTTCAGCGGATCATCCGCAGCCGAACGCGCGAATTTCCCTTCGCATCACAGGCCGACTTCGAAGAACTCGCTTTTGCGCTATTAGAAACGCTTTTCCCGGTCGCTCAGGGCATTCGCCTTCTGGGAGTAACGCTGTCCTCGCTCGGCGAAGAGAACAACGAAAGCGCGGAGCAGCTTCGGCTTTCGATTTGAAGCCCACCACTCTAGCGTCTCGAGCTTTTTTCGTGATCACCTCAGTTGCTCAATGTTATGTAAGTTTGGATTGCCACGTCATCCCAGTCGGAACCTTGGTTGCGCCTCCAAAAACTAACCCCAACTCATAGATTTTATCGTCTTCTATATTCAAACCCACGTCGGCATCATCCTCGTAATTGCGCGCTGTGATATAGCCTAGAAGCCACCATTCATTCGCAAGCCTGTAATTCTCGTTGCTATCTTCTCTCACAATGTCCGGGCATTCGACACTACCCTTTATGGTATAAGCGCCAGCCGTGCTCGGCAGGGCTAGAGCGATAAGGATTAATGCAAGACAACGAAGAATAGTCACGGCGCGTTTCCTTTCCGATTGATGTTTCGCCATTCTGGTCTGGGCTTCCATGCTTGTCCATGCGGTGGGAGATCGCGCGCCACCGCATTGTGCTTGCGACATTGCAATATTGCCCAAGCGCTTGACACATACGTGTATATACACTAGTGTGCTTGCTCAAACGCGGCTTAACGAATAGGAAAACCATGGCTGAGCCTCTAATATTTGGAAATTGCGCCTGTTTTAATGTCCGCAAGACCGCGCGCGTGCTGGCACAGACCTATGACCGTGCGCTCGAACCCAGCGGGCTAAAAAATACACAGTTCACGGTTCTCGCAATGGTCTCGGCGAGAGATCCCATGTCGATCACCCAGCTCTCCAGGGCCATTGAGATCGAGCGGACAACGCTCACGCGAAATCTGAACATCCTCATTCGCGACAGGCTTCTTGAACTTGTGGCCGGTGCGGACGCCAGATCCAAACAGGTCGAAGTGACGGCCAAAGGAAGAGCCGCGCTTAAGCAAGCAATTCCGCTTTGGCAAAGGGCCCAGGAGCATCTCATAACTCAATTTGGAAAGAAGCGTTGGTCTTCTTTACGGCGTGAGCTGAATTCAATATCCAGCATTGCACAGCAAAATTAGGCGAACTTTTTTTGTGTTTAAACGTGTATCTACACCTATTGGAAGAAAGAAGAGGCTAATTCGATGAAAACCGACAAACCATTTCAAAACTTTTTCGAAACTCTAAAAAACTGGGTCCTCGCATTCGACTACTCCGCCGAAGACTATGTCTTTGATCGCATGAAATACGCCGACTCGAATATCGAAACGCTCGAAAAGCGGGTTGCGGATTTGGAAAACGTCAAACTGAACACTGAGGAATGCACATCATGAAAAAGCGGTTTGAGAAACAAGTCGCCGTAGTTACGGGTGCTTCCAGCGGCATCGGCAGAGCGAGCGCCCTAGCTTTTGCACGCGAAGGAGCCATTTGTGTATTGGTGGCCCGTTCCCGCGACAAGCTTGAATCAGTCGCCGACGAAATCAGAGCGTTTTCACAAGACGTGCTGGTACACCCTGCCGATGTTTCATCGGCGGACTCAGTCCAGGCCATGATTAAGAATGTTATCGAAAGATTTGGACGAATAGACATTCTCTTCAATAACGCAGGGAGAACTTTTGTCGGCGGGATCGATGGGGACGCCTTCGTCGAGAACGTCAAAATGATGGCAGAAACCGATTTCCTCGGCACGGTTCACACGACCCGCGCGGTTTTACCCTTTATGAAGCGCCAGAGATCCGGCCATATCATGAACATGTCATCCGTGGTGGGTCAGAAAGCGTTTGCGGGGTTTGGTGGGTATTCAAGCATCATGCACGCTGTGAGTGGCTTCACCGATGCCCTGCGCCAAGAGCTGAAAGGATCGGGCGTAAATGTGTCGGGCCTTTACCCTGCTCTAACCCAGACCCCGTTACTTGAGCATGTGAAGCCCGAAAACATGCCGCCGGCGTTCAGACGCCTAACACCCATACCGGTAGAAATAGTCGCAAGAGCCGTCCTCGACGGCATAAGCCATAAAAAAGCCAGGGTCGTTGTTCCGTACCAGCCGCGCCTATTGATGTTTGCCGACGCGATTTCGGCTCGGTTGGGCGACAAGGTGGTTGAGCTGCTTCAAAACAGGGTCTTGGGCAGGATACTTGGGACCTATAAGGGCAGTATTTATAAGCACGAACAGCCCGTCAAAGCGTGAGCGGTAACAGGTGCGGGCTCTTAGCGTGCGAGAGCCCGCCTGTTTCCTGCAATCCAAACCGAATCGATTTCGCGGGTGTTGCGGATATCGGCGAGCGGGTCTGCGTTTAGCACCAAGAGATCCGCCCATTTGCCGGGCTCCAGCGTTCCGATTTCGTCGAGATTCATAATGCGCGCGGCATTTCCGGTAGCTGCAACCAAGACCTGCATCTCACTCATGCCGGCTTTGACCATCATTTCCATTTCGACATGCTCGAAATAGCCTTGCCAGCGTCCCCAATCATTTGCCGAGCCGGAATCGCTTCCCATGGCAATGGTGACGCCGCCATCGGATAGAAGTTTCAGATTACGCATGGCCTGATCGAGCGCAATCTTGATTTCCTGCGCCCGGGGATCGTTGCGCGTTGCGTCTTGCTGCGCGGGATCCTTCAACAAAGCTATTTCGGTAGCGTAAACATCTTCCCCGCGCAGAAAAAAAGGATCTTCGAAGAATTCGGGTTCATTCTCGTAAATAAAAACCGAAAGATCGCGGGTCAGCGTCGGAACATAACCAACATCGAGCCTAATCATCTCGTCGATGAGTTCCTGGTCCACGTCCCGGTCGCGCACGCTATGGGCGATGATGTTGGTGCCCTTCTCGATCGCACCCTTCGCGGCGTTAAGGTTGTAAATATGCACGGCGGTTAAAAGCCCGCGATTCTTCGCCTCGTCGACCAGCGCACCATAGATTGGTGGCGTCATGTCATTGGGCCCGCCATTAATGTGATATTTAATGATATCGACATTGATATCCGCTAGATGCGCAACACTGGCGCGCGCCTCTTCTTCGGTTTCGCCGCGCGCGTTTCGCCCGCCGGTGAAAAACCGCGCCCCGTTAAGCGTGCCGGTGCGCTGCTCGTCGCGGATTTTAAGGCCTTCAAGCTCGTCCGGCTCTCCGCGCGATCCGAGACTGATGATGGCGGTTACACCGTAATCGGCATAAATTTCGAGCCGCTGTTCCATATGCTCGCGCATAGGCAATTGTGTGTTGTCGTCAACCGTCACATGGCCGTGGGCATTAATTAGGCCGGGAAGAATAGTCTTGCCCGCCATATCGACGCGCGTTGCTATATCGGGGATCGTAATCGCTTCGGAAGGCCCGACCGCCAATATCCGCCTCTGTGAAATCAGCAAAACTGCGTCTTCGATCGGCGCGGCGCCGGTGCCGTCGATAACCCGCGCGCCGGTCAGCGCTAGCCACGCATCACCCTGTGCTTGCTCGGCTATGTTTTGAGCCGAGTCCTGCCCAGAATATCGATAAGTAAAGCCGAGCCAGACCAGGAGAATGGCGACGGCAACAACTAAGCCCCTGATTGCAAAACCCTTCATCTTGGCCTTCGTCTCGCCTCAGCTTTGCGCGCAACACTGGGGCGCGATTGTGCTACTCTTTATATTATAAGGACAAGACAGATTGGGGAGGATGTGGGGCTATGAGGAAACAGATTTGGGGTTTGGCTGCCGTTTTGGCGCTTGGCGGCGGGACGGCATGGGCGCAGGACGCGCAATCGATTTTGCAGGCCGCGGCCGAAAGTATGGGGGCCGATAATTTAAGCTGCATTTCCTACAGCGGAAATGGCTATGTCGGCTTGATCGGCCAGCAATGGGACCATCATGATGATTGGCCCCGCGTCGAGCTCGCCGAATTCAGCCGGACCATCAATTACGACGCCAAATCCTCGCATGAGATTCGTGTTCTTCGCCAAGGCGATTACGCACCGCGCGGCGGTGGGCGCCAGCCGATTTTGGGCGAGCGGCGCACAAACACATTTGTCCTTGATAATTTCGCCTGGAACGACCAGGACGGAAACATCGTAGCGGCGCCCTCCGATGCCGAGCTGCGTCAGCTTGATATTTGGATGACGCCGCATGGCTTTGTCCGAGGCGCCATGGCGCCGGGCGCCAACCCGATCTTGATTACGCGGCATGAAGGCGGCGCGCTGGGCGGACTTTCTTCGGTTCCGCAGCGCACGATTCACATGATCTCGTTCATGGTGCTGGGCAAATTCCGCGTCAACGGCACCATCAATGAGCAAAATTACGTGGAGCGGATTCAAACCCGCATTCCCAATCCGGTTCGCGGCGATTTGAATTGGGAAGCCGAGTTCTCCCAATGGCGCGATTTTAACGGAGTGCAGTTCCCCGGCCTCTTCCACCATCACGGCGATTGGGACGATGAAACCCAAGCGCCGAATTATAATGGCGGGCACAATCGGTTGAACATCAATGTCGCAAATGCCGTGCCCAATGATTGCGGCGATGCGCTCTCCGTGCCCGACGCGGTACGAAACGCCACCATCCCGGCGCCCCGCGTCGAAACCGAAATGATTGCCGATGGGGTCTATTATTTGACCGGTGGCAGCCATCACAGCGTCGCGGTCGAGTTCGACGATTATGTAACCCTGATCGAGGCGCCGCAAAACGAAGCGCGCGCATTAGCGGTAATTGCTGCGGTGCGCGCAGCGGTGCCGGGCAAACCCATTCGCTATGTTGTGAATAGCCACCATCATTACGATCATCTTGGCGGTGTTCGCACGCTCTTCCATGAAGGCGCGGCAATCATCACCCATGTCACAAATCGTGATTTTTATAAGCAAGAGCTGCTCTCGCACGAGCCCTGGACGCTGGCGCCCGACAGGCTATCGCTTTATCCGCCGACCGAATTTTCCGAAGGTTATCAATTCGAGACCGTCGACATGACACACACGGTCTCGGACGGCACGCGGATTTTGCAGCTATATTATCTCCAAGGCACGCCGCATTCCGAGGGCATGCTGATCGCGTATTTGCCGGCGGAAAAAATTCTCATTGAGGCCGATGTCTATTCCCCGCCACCGGAAGGCGCACCGCTTCCCGACACGCCAAGCGCACAGAGCGTCAATCTTTACGACAACATCATGGCTCATGGGCTGGATGTCGAACGCTTCGCACCGCTGCACGGCCGCGTCGTCACTTGGGCCGATTTCTTGGAGTATGTGCAGAAGGAGAATTAGATATTAGGTGCAGCTGCCAGCCTCTTTTTGCCAACTTCATTTTGTAAGGCGCGCGCTTTGGGCTAACCGACATCGGCGCATGCCTCACACACCGTGCGTGCGGTTCGATCGCTATTGCAATAACCGCCCGGGACAACGCCGGTTAAATCAGTGTTGCCGTTCACGAACGGAACGCGATTAATGTGGCCATCCCAGCCCGGCGCCGTTGTTGCCGCGCTCGAAAATAGAACTAAGCCGCCGTCAACAGCGGCATTGGCCCTTCCCTCAGCGATAATGCACAGTGCAACTTCGCCCTCGCCGGGCCCTGGGCCACGACCATTGCAAGGATCGAGTATTCGAATTGCGCATCCGGCGCGAGTTCGATTTGAAGAATGAGGATGTAAGTTTCGTTGGCACCTGAAAGATCGGGTGTCACGTTCTTCCCATCAATTTCAGCCTTTATGGCGGCGGCTGATTTTTGTTGCGACTGCGCATAGGCGGAAATCGCCGATGCAATGCGCGCGGCATCTTGGCTGGCCTCAGCCGTGGCGCTAGTGCGGATGTAAGCAAAAACTCTCGGAAGCCCGATGGCGGAAAGAACACCGACGATGGTGACAACCACCATCAACTCTACAAGTATAAAGCCCTGCTGGCTTTTACGCGCGACCAGGCCGGATCGGAAAGGTTGCCGTCAATGAGAGGGGCGTCTGCAGCATCGATCCGCAGCGCCTACGTGTTGTGAAAAGCCGGACCAAGTGGAGGCGCCTGAGCATGCGCGGGGGGCGACACGATAGCCAAGGCGAGCGCCCCGCCAACAAACAGATTCGCTCTTGCGGAGATGAGTGTTACGCCGGCACTCATTTACGCAACTCCACAATGCATTTGCCCCGACGACGACGGAGAGCGAACTCGATGAGCGCATGGTTAATAGGATCGGCAGCCTTTAGCCTAAGTAGCTGGTCCTTAAAAGCATTTTGTCGAATCCAACGCTGGAATCCATGGCGGCAGTACCGCGCGCCCTGTGGTCGTAACTGCACAGATAACAACCAAAGGGAGTGAGACGAATAAATGTAACAAACTGTGTCAGCCGCACAAATTCGGTGCTACAATAATTTCTCAAGTTGCGGGCGCAAATGCATGAGCGTTGTGGAGGCTAGATGACGGTTCGCTATCGGCATTTTGTTTTGCTTCCGATCCTATCGGGGTGCCTGATGGGCTGCGCCACGGTGACTCCCATTCCCTGCACCGGGTTTGGCGACCCAAACTTGGCTGAAGACGAAATTGCGATCCTTCACCTCACATCCGCTTCGCTTGAAGCCATCGATGGTAATACCGTGCCCTTGGGTCGGGACCCCGAGACATTCGTCTGCAGTGAGGCGCGCTTGCATCCCGGCTCGCATACGCTCACGCTTCGCGCGGAAATGCCTGTCAGTGAGCTCGTCGACCCAACCGGCTATATCGAACTAAAAAACGATCTGTTGTTCAGGGCCGAGCCCGGACATTCATATGAATTGCATTTCGATCGTTCCGACGAACGAGATTTTGGAGTCTCCTGGTGGATTGTGGACGAGGAGACGAACGAGGTCGTCGCCGGCATGAGTGTGGAATGACAGCGCGTCTTGCGGGAAATCGCGTCAAACAAAACTGAACCGGACTATAGTGGGGCAACCGGCGCCAATGCGTGCACGCGTCGCCTATCCGGAAACGCGTTTGCCCCGAAGCTGGTCAAACAATGTCTGAAATCGAGGGCCGTTTAGAGCAGGATCGCCGAACGGATTATCCGCCAAGAAATACAAGACATTGGTAGCGCCGGAAATCGTTTCCGGATTGGTAATGGCATCTTCAAGCGGCCCGAGTGCTTGCTCGTGATTGCCTAGCGCAATGTAGGCCGCAGCCCATGCTGCTTGGCTCACGCTCTCCATTGCCTGCAATTGGCCAAACAGCCGCATCGCATCGTGCGTACGGCCAAGTTTGGCGTAACCAAGCGCGAGAGTCGCCGCCCGATAGCTGATGAGGCGATCACCAAATAATTGCTCAGCGATCTCAAGATTTTTTAACGCATCTTCCTGGTTGCCGCGGCCAATCTCCGAAAAAGCGAGATGTAAGTGGTAAGCGGCAGAATCCGGATAATCCTCGATGAATTTTTGAAAGATTGCGGCGGCGGCCTCGTAATCGACGCCGGTCCGATAAAAGGTGATACCCTTTGTGAGTTGAAGATATTCCGGTCCCCCGATCAGAACCGCACCATTTGCCATTGCCATTTCGGCGCGATTGAGAAGTGCGATGGTTTCGTCATACGCCCCCAATGTACGTTTGAAGCTTGCATAGCGGACAAGAACGGTTGGATCTTCGGGGCTCTTCGTATAGGCGCGTTGATATGCGGCTTCGGCCTCGGCCACCCGCAAATTAGCTCGGTGACGATCTGCCTCTTCAATATCCGGCCCAAAATCTATCGTCGTGACGGTCTGCGCCAAGACCGGGCTCGATATCGAAATTATCGCAAGAGTAACTACAAACGCTGGCACAAGCGCAAGCGTGCCAAACTTCAACAAGTTAAGCCGCCAATTCGTCACCATTGCCTCCCTATTTCACTGACTCCCTAACTGGGGAATATCAGTGCCCAAATACGGCAATAAGTTGAGGAGACTGTAGCATGAATCCGGTGTCTTCCAATGCAGCCATCGGGCGTGTTTTAAAGAGCAAATGGGCTCAATGAGTTATGGCAGCGACCGGGTTTAGGCGGGAGCGCCAATTCCGCTTTTCCGCCGAAAGCGCGCGCATCCATCGCAACTTGGTTAATTTTGCATCGCGCATGCGAGGTTAGCGTTGACCGCGTTTCGACCTTGGCGGCGCATAGGCAAGCTACAAAAACATCACTCTTTCAATTAAAACAGAAATTCAAATTTCATGTCCCTGGTCTCGCCGCCATTCGAAATGGCATGCCTTGCTGATAGAGATTAAGGCGCAACGGGTATTCGTCGATCACGCTCTGATCGCCGGACGGCGACAAATCTATCGCCCTTTGCTGCACCTCTACCGCTTCTTCAAATGCACCGTTCTCAGCATAGGCGGCGGCAAGCGTATCGAGAAAAAAACCGGGACCCGCTCCTCTATACTGATTGCCTTTAAAGCATCGCTTACTGCCCGTGCACCATCGCAGACGTTCGCGTCAGGCGCGCAGGCGAGCAGCCGCGCCCTGCCGCTCAAAAGAATTGCGTTATCAGGAGCAAGGCTGAGCGCCTCATCGAAAGATGCAAGCGCAGACTGATACTCGCCAATCTCATAATATGCGGCCCCGCGATTGGCGTGGATCCAATACACTCCCCGAAAGGACTTAATAGCGAGATTATAATCGGCGAGCGCATTTTCAAGATTTCCCTGCTTGAATTGAGCATTGCCGCGAAGCGCATAGAATTGTGCCTGATCCGCCCGCTTATTTCCGCCAACGACTGCGTCGCTGCGGAAAAATCTCAGCTCCCCAACCAGCCGGCGCGTGCAGGCCGGTATTGCCACCCTAGGATTTTCGTGCGCGCAAGTTCCAAATCTTAAAATCCAGCATGCGTCCCGCACGCCACGTCCGCATTCCACAGAAGGCTAGCCCCGCTGAGCGGGCGCCTGCGTGGACAGGAAAAGAACCCCAAGCAAACCAAATAGAGTCCACGATCTCACTACCCAAATCTCTTTTCGTCATCCCGAGCAATGCCATGACGCGGATACGCAAAAATGTCTTGTTTCGGACCAATGGGGAGTTATAGGCAGCCAATAAGGAATGACCGCCAAGTGCCATTAGCCGGTTTTGCGTCACTTAATTCCGGTTCAGGGTCCGAGCCGTTCTCCCACAACGCCTTGTCCGGCTGAGCCAGGGGAGCGCTGTTTTCAAATCTTGTGATCCTCATCCAATCGTGCCCGCAAAAATTCGGCCCAGCGGCTGAAAATGACTCTCGCGTCTTTTTCATTACTGTAGCGCGTGGTTGGCGAATCGAAGCCCGAGCTTGCCTCTTGCCGCCGGTCAAACATCCGAGCGAGCACTTCTCCGCTGGTTGAATCAATTAATTCCAATACCAGCGTAGCCACAGTTCCCCCTGCTGAGAGCGAATAGCCGGGTTCAGTTTCACTGGAGAGAAACGGCGCCACAACATCCAATTCGCCGATCCCTATGCGGATGATCTGTACGTCTTGTTCCATTTCATCGACACGCTGATATGCCCCGTCATCTGTGAACTCCGCAATAAAAACTTCGCGAAACCAATCAGCGCGCTCTCGCCTAATGCGCTCCATATCATTGCGGGTGGCGCGGGAATGTTGGCGCCGCCAGCCATCTCTGAAAGCGATCTCTGGCCCCTCAACAATAAACTAATCGTATCCCGAGAAGTCGGCGCCCGGCCGGAAGAAAGCAACGGCGAATTCACTGGTGGGGTCTTGAACCAAGCCATCGGGATTTGCTTCCGGAGAATCGTTCCGCGCCACGGCGATTGATTCGGGCAGTTCCCATATGACATCGACAATTACATCGGCGCTGACCGAGTCCCCTGCAGCATTAGTAGGGGGCACCGGGAGGCGGGCGGCGTTTGCAAGGGCGATGGAAGCTTCGTCGAGACTTACATGTCCACTGGACGCTTCGAGCCGCGCGTTCGACATTTGACCGTCCACACCGATGCTGGCGATTAAAACGACGTGGCCCTCCTCATTCGCGATGAAGGAATCCGAGGGATAATTTTCCGGCCTAACGGGAAGCGTGAGACGCGGCATGGTCTCGTTTGGGTTGACCTGGGAGGTGGATTGCGTGGGTGTTTGAGCCGTAGAGGAAGCCGGAATCCAAATCGCCGCCATCAAAACGGCCAATCCGCTGATAAAAATACGTTCAACCATAGCGAATTCCCAGCGACTTGTTCGAGCGAAGGCTAATGCCCGGGGAGCCGAGCAGCAACCGCAATCGACAAGCATTGTCCTGCGCTTCAGCCAAACCTTATCTATTGACACGGTAGCCCTATCTCGCCTTTTTCGCTAAGATACTTGCCCGTGCACGCATGGTCAGGCAAATGCTGCCGGAGATTCAATGCCTGTTAGAAGGGAAATCTCATGCTTCGGACCAGATTAACATTAGCGGTCGCGCTGGTATCGCTTGCTCCGTTTGGTTTTACCGTCACGGCGCAGGAAACCGTTCCTGCTTTTGTCAGCGCCGCGATCAGCGACGCAGGGCGTTCGGCCGAGGAGAAGGAAGCGGATGCGATCCGCCAACCAGCCGACACCATAAGCTTTTCGACCATGAAACCCGGCGACAAAGTAGCTGATGTTCTTCCGGGTCGCGGCTATTACACGCGAATTTTTTCGAACGTGGTCGGCGCGCAAGGTCGGGTCTATGCAGTTGTTCCTTCCGAAAATATGGAACGCCGCGCGACTTCAGCGGACGGTGTGAACGCTATCGCGGCCGAACCGGCCCATTCCAATGTCTCGGTGGTCAGTCCGTCCAGGACGGCGATCGCCACCCCTGAACAGCTTGATATCGCTTGGACCTCTGACAACTACCATGATTTGAGAAATGGCGGGGGTGTAGAAACGATAACCCCCTTTAATGCCTCAATCTTCAATTCACTAAAGCCGGGCGGCGTATTTCTGGTGATCGACCACGAGGCAGCAGACGGCGCCAGCGATGAAGTGAAACGCGAGATGCATCGCATAGATCGTGAGACGATTGTAAGCGAGGTCACCGCAGCCGGATTTGTGTTGGAAGCGGAAAGCGACGCGCTCGCGCGCGCCGATGACAATTTGAGCGAGCATTCCAGCTTCGCGTCATCGCAGATCGTCTTGCGTTTTCGCAAACCACAATAGAGCGATTGAAGGAGCTCTATGAGTCTGACGCTCCTTTGGGCCAAACGAGTTTCACGATGGCATCGCAGAACAAACCTGCATCGCCGCGAAAGAAAGCTTTGTCGAGATCGCAATTGAAGGCAATCACGCGGCAATGGACTCGCCATTCAACGTCGTCGATCATCCTCACCGCCTCCGAGACATAATCATCAATCGTGTTCGTGGTGAGCTGATCGGGAAATCCCATGCGGTGGAAGAGTCCCGCATCAATATGGGAGTGCGGTTCTGGTCCATCTAAACAAATGCCCGGCAGTCCGACGAGGATGGCATCAACAATGCTGTTTGTGTTCCCGTATGGGAAGGGGCACAGAATGAAATCGCATTTGCTAAGCCGCTCAAGGTAGTCGCCATAGGACAATTGACGAAAAACAGCGCTCGCGGGCAGGACCGAACGAGTTACCCTTGTTAGCTCTGCATGCGCGAGACCAAAAGAGCCTAGCGGGAAGAACTGAAACTCTGTCGGCGTGCTCGCGCTGGTGCTGATTCTCTTCAACGCAGCGAAGAAATTCGGATTGAGTTTCATCACTGAGGAAGGAATGCCAACGCGAACCTTTCCGTCTTCTTTTCGGTCCGGGGCGGCTTTGCAGACAGGGCTGTCGAGATGAGGCGGCCTAAAAGGCATGGCCGCTCCCGGCAGCGCCAAAAGCTTTTCGGAGAAGCGATCCGATGAACCAACAAAATCTTCAGGTAGGACCATGTAATCGATGGCGAGACTCCTGGTCGACGCCGCGTGCCCATAGGAGGCGCATTGGATGGGCGCAAGCCGCACCGACGCCAGGGCGATCGCGTGCGGTCTCATCCCGAGGCTGGGAAAAATAATGACCGCGGGCGAACGACGCCTGATTTCCTCAGAAATCTCACGCACGACTTCGAAGTAATCACCTTCCGGCATCGCAACCGTCTCATCGAAAAGGTCGTTGATTTCAGAACTGATCTGATCGCGGTAAACAATGCCCACCACATTGAAACGCTCGCGTAGTGCGCACATGGCAGCCGAATGTGTGCGATA
Source organism: Micropepsaceae bacterium (assembly GCA_965247505.1). GTDB lineage: Bacteria > Pseudomonadota > Alphaproteobacteria > Micropepsales > Micropepsaceae > CAIYRG01. Next base: position 416,249 of record OZ252020.1, read on the forward strand.
TATCGAATGGTCGAATTTGATCTCCTCGCAGACAATTACGACAGTAGGCCGCTCGGAGAGGAGAGGTGATTTTCCCGGCTCGATTTCGCTTATACCCACCTTCAAACAGGTGCGCCGCATCTGCGCCATAACTTTGGCTTTGATCGCGTGTTTTTTTGGACTGATGGCGTAGCTGCAGTGCATATACAAGTCCTGCAGGTGCGACAGCGTCATGCTTCCGAGCGTCACTTGGTCCAGCTTATCCGGCAGCCATTCCAGCAATCTTTCACGGAACGCGAAAGCGCGCGGGCGGAACACATAGCGCGATCGGAGGTAAGACGTGAATGCCGACGCCACTGAAATCTTGTCTGCACGCCAAAGCTGTTCGAAGTCAATACTCGTAACGACGCGCGAGTTCAGCGTCAGCATCGCGAGAAAACGTGGTAAATTGGCATCTTCTATCGCCAACTTATTCTCGCCCTGCGCGTTTCCGAGCTGCCGAAGAAAAGGATCGGAAGAGCGAAACCCGCTCAAAGTGAATATGAGATCAATCCAGCGGTGGCGAAGCAGCAAGTGCTCGTAATCGATGGCTTTGATTGCGAGGTCCGGATCAATAATAAGCCTGCCAAACGACGCGGCGAAGCGTGTGCAGAACTCAAGCTCGAAATCACCGCGCGCTTCGTCCGACTCGATATCGTCGAACTCAACGCCGTTCAGACCGCCATAGCGGCTGTCGATGGAACCCAAAATGAGCAAGGCAGTCTCAAGCGCGCCCTGCGTGTCGCGATTTGCGACCTGGCGTTAGAAATTGCGAAGCGAGGGGCGTAGAGCTGTCATGGCGAGTCTTATTGAACCATCGGAGGCTATACTCAGCAAAGCTCGATAAGGAAACTCCCAGACTCACCTTGTGCAGAATAACCGGACCGAGTGCAGTCAAACCAGGTCCATTGAGAGCCGGTGAGCGCCAAATTCTACCGTGCCGCCTCGTTTAACCAGGGCGATTATCGCAGGAAACCAAGAGATTATTGCGCTGCGCGCGACCGGGGACCAGTGGGCGGAATCAAAACGGGGATTCTGCCCGGGCCACCTAGTGAGAACCGCTTTTCTGCGGTAGTCTTTTGCCTCTTCGGGGGCGAGGGTATGATCGCCTAGTTTTAGCCGCAATATCTGAGGATGCGCTTTGCGTATTGGGCCTGCAACAAGGAGCATTTTTGGTGCTTAAAGGTAAAAAGCAAACTGTTATCGGACTTACTGCAATAGTTTTTCTAGCTGCTGGTTGCTCGGCCGAACCCACAGTGGAAACTGCGGCCGAAACGACGCCCGAATCCATAATCGAAAATAAGGTTGAAACCGCAGCTGCTACCGCAGACCATAGCGGAGTTGTTGAAGGCACTGTGCGCGATGCATCCGGGGAACCTGTTGCCGGCGCATTCGTGAAATTGAAGAACGAAGAGCGGCGGCTGACCTTCATGCATATCAGCCAAGACGGCGGACGCTACAGCGCTTCGAAGCTACCAGCAGGAAGCTATACGGTACAAAGCGTTGGCGGTGATTTTGAGAGCGCATGGTCGGCGCCGGTGGAGATTGGCGACGCGGGCAGCGGGCTGATGGACGTGTCGTTGGACGTAGAGCGTGCGCCCTATCTCGAGCCGGCCTGGACACGGCGTACGCCCGAATATCTGGCAACCTTTGAGCATGTTTCTGACGGACCCGCCAAAGACATTATTCGCCAACGTTGCGTAGCTTGCCATTCGGAGACACGGATTATTTCGCGCCGTGTTGGCCGCCAAGCGTGGGCTGATATTGTTGACGACATGCGCTTGCGAGCGGGAGTTCTTGGCGTTCCGCCAATAGAGGAAGATGAAGCTGAAATCATGATCGAGTTTTTGGCCGAGAACTACCCGGCCCTAGACGCACCCGATCCGAACAGCCGCTTCCCGCGCGAATTGCAACAGGGCGAGGCTAGGAATTACCGCGTGGTGCAATATGAGCTGGAAAATCCCGGCGTCGAAAACCACGACATCGCGGTCGATCCCTGGGGCACCGGCTGGGCCAATCAGCGTGCCGGCGGCAAGCTCGGCCACCTTGATCCGGTGAGTTATGAATTTGGCGAAGTCGAACTACCACCGAACCAAACCGGTCTTATGCGTCCGGGTAATCCGCAGATCACGAAAGACGGCATTCTGTGGCTGTCGGAAGCGTTCGGAAATCGTTGGCTGACCTACGACATCGCCAATAGTGAATGGACCGAATATCCCTTCCCGTCCGATAAAATTCGTGGCCCCGCCTATGCCAACACCATGGCGTTCCACCCCGATGGCACTGTGTGGTCTTCCGGCCCAGGCGCGGCGCGAAGGTATGATCCCGCCACCAGCGAATGGGATTCCTGGGATACGCCGAGCTGGAACGCAACCCAGATGAATCCAGGCGGTTATGGAATCTCGATTGCAGGCGATGGACGCGCATGGATGCCGATGAACCAGGTGGATCGCATTGCGCGCTTCGACCCGGATAGCGGGGAAGTCGTCGAGTTCGAAATTCCGGTCGACGGCACGGATTATCCGCGCCGTATGGATAATGACCCCGACGGCAATATCTGGATCGCTTTATGGAGCTCGGGAAAGATCTTGCGTATCGATTACAAGACAGACCAGATCGACGTGATCGACCCACCCATGGAGCATAATGGCGTCTATGCGATGGATTTCGATCAATCGAGCGGTGAGATGTGGACGACTTTCCACACCCGCGACATCATCTCGCGCTACAATCCCGAAACGGCGGAATGGTTGAACCTGCCGCTGCCGCAGGCCGAAACCGATTCACGTCGCGTCGAGGTCGATCAGAATAATCCGAATCGCATTTGGTGGAGCACAGTTGCCTATCAAGCCAGAATCGGCTTCATCGAATTGTTAGACGGCGATTTATAGGAGCGCTTCGTAGAATTGCGCGAATACAAAAACAGAGTATGAATATTTGGCGCGCGATCGGGCAAATCTGATCGCATGCTGAATGCCTTCGTGACTGATGTAATTGGGTATGAAATCGATTGGTAAAAGACCAAAAAGAGGGGGTCAAATTATGATTTATAAAACTGTTTTGCTAGGTGCAATCGCGGGCGTTGTTTTGAGTTCTGCCGCTGTCCTTGCGCAAAACGAAGAACAACCGCCGATAGGGTTCTTCGTGACCAGCACCATGCATAACGGCAATCTTGGCGGACTTGCCGGTGCTGACGCAGAGTGCCAGCAATTGGCTGCCGCGGTCGGCGCGGGCAATCGAACCTGGCGCGCCTATTTAAGCGCTCACCGCAGCCCCACCCAGCCGGCGGTCAATGCACGTGATCGCATTGGCGAAGGGCCTTGGTACAATTCCGAGGGAATTATGATCGCCGGCAATATCGCCGATTTACATGGCGATGTTCAACGCGACACAAACCTCATCAACGTCAGGACGGCGCTGACCGAAAAGGGCGAGCCGGTAAATGGCTTCGATCAACCCGACCTTCCTAACGAACACGATATACTTACGGGTTCCGATTCACACGGCAGACCGTTTCCTGCAGCATTGAATCGCGTCCATGATTTTACTTGCGGTAATTGGACTTCCGACAGCGTCGACCATCACGCCATGATCGGTCACCATGACCGCATGAGCGGCCGGAACACGTCGTGGAATTCTTCCCACACGACTCAAGGCTGCACTTTGGAGGCCTTCAACGGTAGCGGTGGCGCGGGACGCTTTTATTGCTTCGCCGCCGATTGAGGCATTGCGATCCAGTGGGTGTGAGAACGTCGTGTTTGCGGAACAAAACGGGCATCTCGCATTTCTTAAAGCTCAAAAGCTGGGTGCAACCTCCTAGCTTCTGAACAGCACAGGAATTCCATATGCCTCGCATTTTCGCTAATCTTTTTTACTTGGGGCTCGTGGCGCTCGCCACTTTGGGCGTGCCCTCTGCGGCGGCGCAGAACGTCATCGAGCGATCGGCCGAGTATCGCTATCAGCTCGATTTTCAAGTGCCCGATGCGGCGCTTGCGAAATTTCTCCCTGCGGGATGGGAGCCAAATATTTCCCAACAAGGCAATGCCAAGGACGCAAATCTGCGCCTGCTCTTTATCGACCGCCTTTCCGTGCTTGATGGAAGGAAATGGAGTCGGTGCGGGATCAACGCAAATGGTTTATCTCGCAATACCTATGAAAGAGGTTGCCGGGGATTTGGTGGGGCAGATGATTATCGGCGGGCTTACAAGGGATGCAGCCGCCGCGCCGGGACCGTTTGGCGTCTACCAGCATGCGAACACTGCGGAGATGGATCGCTCGGTTTCGACGATAGAGGGCAAAGCGATTGTGGAGGAGGATTGGAATTTCGCAACCACAAGCGGCGAGCACTTTCAGTTGCACATAAAATATGAGCGAGGCGCCGCGCGGCGCGGCGGCCGGGCGCAGAGTTTCTTCGACCCCAACGATCCGGCGAAATATTTTATTTTCAGCCCAAACCAAATCATCGATATTGGGCGTAATGTCACCACTACTCCGCCCGACCGCGTACAGGAGTTCTCCTATTCGGCCGGCGGTGGACGCTTTGCGGAACTATTCGATGGGACAGAGCGCGTCTTAAGCTGGGATTCTTTTCCTTGGTACAATCTCGAAATTCAGAGCCCACAATAGGCCTGCCATACGCCCCAAAATAGGCAAAACCACGCTCGTCTCGGGCGCATTGCGCGATGCTTTTTTTACGTGCAGACATGTACGCCTGCAATGTCCCAATCGCGCGCGCGGGCAATCCGTCAGATTAGGAACCGCATATGAATCCCACAATCGTTCAAATCTTATTGTTCGCGATTCCGGCGATTATTGCCATCACCTTGCACGAGGCGGCACATGGCTACACCGCAAATTTTTCGGTGATGACACAGCAAAGCGCGCCGGGCGCCTGAGCTTCAATCCCATTCGTCATATCGATCCCTTCGGCACCATCCTTCTTCCCGCGCTGCTTGCGGCAACAACCGGATTTATTTTCGGCTATGCCAAGCCTGTGCCGGTTGATCCGAGACAGCTGGGTAGTCCACGCCGCGACATGGCGATCGTTGCCGCGGCTGGCCCGCTCACAAATATCGCTCTCGCGATTGTCGCGGTCATCGTTTTTTTCTTTGTTCTTGGCGCAGCCAACCAAAACGCGATTCTTTGGAACGTATTGGTGATGTCGATCCAGCTCAATTTTGTTTTAGCGATTCTTAATCTTCTGCCCCTTCCTCCACTCGACGGCAGCAAAGTCCTAGCAGCGTTTTTGCCTAATCGCTTCCTAGGGCCCTATTTGCGACTAGAGCCATTCGGTTTTCTTATCTTGCTTGCGTTCATATTTTTGGTGCCCGCCCTCACCGCCCAATTTGGCGCAAGGATCAACATTTTGGGATATTTGGTGAGCGATCCCGCCCACTCCCTCACCAGTTATTTCATGAATCTTATCGGCGCGATATAGACTGACCCTACGAACCGTCCGCACATTCGGCCGATATGAAATTCTTCGTTTATGTTTTGGGAAGCGGCGAAAAAGATTCGCGTCGCAGCTATGTCGGCTGGACGGTCGATCTGGAACAGCGACTAGAAAAACACAATTCAGGGAAGGGTGCGCGCTCGACACGCGGACGCGTGTGGCAGTTGCTATACGCCGAATGCTATGGGACGCGCCACGAGTCGATGAGCCGCGAATGGCACCTAAAGCGCGACCGCGCCTTTCGCAAACATCTGACGCAGGGATGAAGCCGTTTTCGGTTGAAGTGGCTCGCGCACCGGCGCATTGTTAGTACCGTCACGTCCTAAAATGCGATATTCACAAGCTACGCTTGGAGTTGAACCAATGGCAGGATTTAGCGACAACACTTGGAACGCAATCAACAGAACATTATCTCAAAACCCAAGCCGTTTCGGCTTTCCGGTGCGGCGGCGTGACTCGGTAGTCATTGGCTCGTTCAACGCCCTGAAGCTGGGATAAGCAACCACCTCGGCAAAGCGCTGGGAATTTCTGGCGCGCTTTGCTTCACGCTACGACCTTCTAGCCATACAGGAGGTCACAGACGAGCTTTCGGGCATCCAGCGACTTCACAAATCCTTGGGTCCAAGTTTCGAACTATTGGTGTCCGATACGACCGGCGCAGCACCCGGGAGCAGAGGATTACGAGAACATCTTGCATATTTGTACCGTCCCGCGCGTATCAAGCTGCAAGAACTGGTCTCCGACATCACCTATGACCGCTCCGTTGTCGTCAACACATTGCAACAAGATATCAATAGGTGGAAAAAATTCTTTTCAGAATTCAAGAAGAAGAATGACAAGAGACGCGCACAGCGTAAGAAACCATTAGGACTTAGCGATGTCCCCCATCCTGGATTTTTGACGTTCATACGAACCCCGCATTGCGCGTCTTTTTCTATTTTAGGAAAGAGAAACGCGGAGGCAGTCGATTTCCTCGCAATAAATGCCCACACATTATATGGCGCCAGTAAAGGGGAGCGCAGTTGGGAGTTTTTTGCGCTTTTAAAATGGTTGGTTCTGCGCGCCAAGCAGTCAAAACGTATGTATCACAAGAACATGATTCTGTTAGCGGACTTAAACATGGAGTTCAACAGTGCAGAAACCCAATACTCTGATATCGTAAAGCGCTTGCTTGATCTTGAGAGCAATCTATTGACAAGGAAAAGTTCCGCCCGGATGAACTTTCCATTTCTAGACGTTCATCCCGGCAAAACTTCGCTATTTCAGACCAATGCGCGGCGAAATCAGACCTTTGATCATATCGCATTCTTTATCGGCAGAAATGAGAAAGGTCTTCCCAAAAGCAGTGAAAACCGAAGTGCCGGTCAGAGTGGACCAAATGGGTATGCGGTCTCAATGGATCAACGCAACACTAGCGGCAGGCCTCTCTGCCGGGGGTTAGAACCTCAAAGTCTTTCAGGACCGTTCTTGAGCCGTCCGGCCACTTTTCTCGGATGCGAGAGCGGATAGATCGAAAACACAGCACTCTTCAGAAAGCGTTATCAGAGCAGGCGTTTGACGTTCCCATTGGAGCTGGGCTGGCAGTGATTCCACGGCCCAGGCTTCTCGTGCAAGGTGAACCACGGACTATGCCTTTGGCTCGTAAGCACAAACTCAGACTCCTCCGTTTGCGCCAAGGTGTTGCGTCGACCGGTTGAGGCGGCAGTATGATTGCGGAGTGTTCGATTTTTCGGAATTATTTGCCCAGGCGGTTCACGGAACGAGCTTCAACGATTTATCTGCCAAAAAGCGAAACGCTTTGCTTTCAAAGACGAAGGCGGATGTCTCCGACCACATGCCGATTTGGACAAGAATACCGATTCCGGGATAAATTTCGTAGACGCACCCAAGTCCGCTGCCAATAAGAAGCTGCAAATTTTCGTTGAATCAGGCTGCGTTGCGCCGGCGAACCAAGCATGACGGCGGAAGTTGGATAATTGCTTTAAAAAACGCGTTCTCATCGCTTTCAAAGCTTAGGGCGCCGGAATGAAGCTCGACGTATTTCTTGGCAAGATACAGCCCTAATCCTGCACCGTCATGACTGCGGCTACGCGAACTATCGGCCTGATAAAAGGGATCAGAAAGTTTTACCAAATGCGCCTCGGAGACGCCCGCGCCGGTGTCGCAAATCTCAATTCGTAACCCGTCAACGTCGCAAGCCGACACGTCCACATTGATAACATCACCTTCATTGGTGAATTTCATGGCATTGGACAGCAAGTGAACTAAAACGCGACGCAACAATTCCTGATCGCCATTGACTGTCAATTGCTCCGGCACGGCGATCCAAATTTTCTTGCCGGCCGCTTCGATGTCAGAAGCGAACTGAGATGCGCAATCTTCAATAAGCGTTTTGGGCACGAATTCACTGGTATTGGCGTTTATCTCGCCTGATTCCAGCTTTGCGACTTGTAGGACGTCATCCACCATGGAATGCAAACGTTTTCCATTGTCATGAATATATCCGGCGTACTCCTTTTCCTTCTCTCCACTGGCCTGTCTGCCCATTTGATTGCGCAGGATTTTGGAAAAGCCAAGGATCGCATTCAACGGCGTCAGCAGCTCATGGCTCATAGTGGCGATCAACTGACTCTTTGTGTTGCTCGCTGCGACCGCCAGTTCCTTGGCCTGCTTTTCAGCCCGCTCGATGTTCTTGCGTGCCGTGATGTCGCGCAAGGAATAAGCATAAACTAGCCGCTCTCGATTTGAGCCCTTCGTTCCAACACGGCGCCCGGTGTAGGTGGTTTGGGTGCCAATGACTTCCAAAACATGCGCGTTACCACCGAATCGGGCATCATATTCTGAAGAAACTGATATCTGTTTTTTGGAAGCTGGGTTGGGTTGGTTCGTTTCTGCGCGCTCGGCCAAGAAAACGGGAAAATTGGGAACGAGATCCCCATGATCCTCCCCCTTTGAATTGGTCCACCCTATTGTGATGGAAAGAGGAGGACCGAAGATGGCTGCTAAGCGCCATAAACCAGAAGAGATCGTATCTAAGCTGCGTCAGGTTGACGTTTTACTGGGGCAAGGGAAGTCTCGGATCGATGCCATTCGCCAGATTGGCGTAACCGCGTTCACCTACTACCGCTGGCGCAAGAACTATGGCGGCATGGGTACAGATCAGCTCAAACAGTTGAAGCGGCTTAAGGTGGAGAACCAACGGCTTCGAAGGGCTGTTGCGGACCTCACGCTTGATAAGCAGATCCTAGCGGAGGCCGCCCGGGGAAACTTCTAAGCCCCTCGCGTCGTAGGTGTTGCATTGATCAGGTGCGTGACAAGCTGAGTGTTTCCGAACGCCGTGCCTGTCGCGTACTTGGTCAGCATCGCACCACACAACGCCACGATCCAAGGGGCAAAGAAGACGAAGAGCGCCTTGTCGGCGACATGACCGAACTGGCCCGGCAATATGGCCGCTACGGCTATCGTCGCATTGCCGCCCTCCTTCGAGAGGCCGGTTGGCATATCAATGACAAGCGTGTGGAGCGCCTATGGCGACGGGAGGGGCTTAAGGTCCCACAGAAACAGCCGAAGAAAGGCCGCCTGTGGCTCAATGATGGCTCGTGTGTCCGCTTGCGGGCAGGCTATGTGAACCACGTCTGGTCCTATGATTTTGTTCATCATCGAACCGACGATGGGCGCGTGTTCCGAACCCTCAACGTCCTGGATGAGTTTAGTCGGGAATGTCTGGCCATTCGGGTGAAGCGGAAACTCAATTCTACCGATGTGATCGATGTCCTCACCGATCTCTTCATTCTGCATGGCGTACCAGCCTACATTCGTTCCGATAATGGGCCGGAGTTTGTTGCTGAAGCCGTACGCAACTGGATCAGCGTGGTTGGAGCAAAGACCGCCTACATTGAGCCTGGAAGCCCCTGGGAGAACGGCTACATCGAGAGCTTCAACGCACGCTTCAGGGACGAACTTCTCAACGGGGAAATCTTCTATTCTTTGAGAGAAGCACAGATCGTCATCGAGCAATGGCGGCGGCACTACAACACAAAGCGCCCGCACAGTGCCCTCGGTTATCGGCCCCCGGCGCCAGAAACCATCGTCCCGTTGCCAGAAAGACCGACCATGAACTAAGATTCAAACTGGACCAGTCAGTGGGGGCTGATCACCCAAGCACAAGTCCAATGCGAATGGTCTGTTTGATGGCGAGCAGGCTCGCCGCCCGATCGTTTAGCACCTCAATCCATCCCAATTCATCAGTGATGATGATGCCGTCGGTACTGTTTTGCACGGCAAGGGCAACAAGAGTGTTCTGATGGGAGATTTCAAGTTTTTGCCGGATCATTTCGCGCGCCCGGCGTTCCAGCTCCTTCTCCATCATAAACACAACGCATATGAATTGCGCGGCGAGTATCGGCGCGACATCGAGGCTGATTGGGGTAACGGCCTGAAGCACAATCGGAAGGGCAATCGTGCAAAGAAACACACCCACATGCAGCGCGGCTACGCGGGACCAAGTCCAATCTTTACGGGGAAAGAAGAGGAAGAAGAAAAGAAGCGCGACCAGAGGGAGAGCAACTAGATAATGAACGCGAATAAGCGCGCGCCCCTGGACCAAACTTTCATAGCTAAGCGCGTGGAAGATGACGCCGGGAAGCAGGCCATGAACAGGGGCAACGAATTCATCACCAAGTTCAACCGCTGTTGCGCCGATCAGATTCTTCCGCCCAGCAACAATGCTGGGATCGAACGCACCCGCCGCAACATTGGCGATGGACAGGCGGGGGATGCGGCTCGGATCGATCGAAAAGTCGATGTGGAACGCGCCTTCATAGGTCGGCGGGATATCTGCCAGAGTTGCCGCAAAAGACGCGCGGTACCCATCCTGCGTCGCAAACCCATACCATCCGCGGCGCGCGCTGCCACCGGGATCGATAGTCAGATTGACGCTCGCCACCACAGCATGCTCTAGGAAAAATGAGTTTGGTACGGTCTGCCTTAAGGCCGATTGCGGATCGGTTTGAGATTCATGCTGAAAGAATATCGGTAAGATCACTTCTCCAGGCCGCGCCGCTAGAGAGTCACGAAAGGTATTGTCACCCTCCTCATCCGAAAGCGAGGAAAAATCGACATCGAGGGCGATAGTTCCGGCGCCCGCATCTTGCAGTTCCTTGATGACATCGGCGTAAACCGAGCGGGACCAAGGCCAGCTCTGATATTCAGAGATGCTTTGTGGATCGATTTCCACGATGACCACGGATTGGGTGGGCGCGCGCTCAAGAAGTCTAAAGCGCCAGTCCATCAGCGTGTCGTCAATTAGCGTGAATGCCCCAGCCCAAGTCAGGCCGGAGATCGTGATGAACGCAAAAATCCAGAGCATGCCGGCGCGTAATGGCGCCACCATCAACCGAACAGCTCCGGCGATATTTCGCGCAACCAACGCCAACTGCAATACCCCCTCCGCCTACTTGAATCAGGCAACGGCCTCAACTCTAGGAGGGACACACTAAATTCGAATTAACCTGCATTTGGGTTGCGAATGCCGACATTCGCATCTGCGCTACCGGCATCGGGGACTTCACTAGCCGCATTCGGGTTTCGACTGTCAGCGTTCGGATTTCCGTAAGTTGAGTTCGGATTGGCGTCTGCCGCGTTTGGGTTTCCAACACCAGCAGCGACATCACCTACACCAGCATATGGGTTGGTAATTCCGGCATTTGGGTTTTCAACCACTACAACCGCATCTCCGCCAACGGCATTAGGGTTTTCAACACCGGGATCCGTATTAACACTGCCTCTATTCGGGTTGACATCGCCCGCACTTAAAACGCCGGCATCGGCATTGCGGTTTTCAGCAACAGTGACCGCGTTTTCGAGAGTAAACGCTTCGGTCCTGACAATTTCCCCTTTGACGCCCATTTCGCCGGCCACAACTTCGCCTGAACCGACTTCAGCAGTACCAACATCTCCCGCGCGCGCGACTTCGGCCGACACGACCTCAGATCGCACCAACCCATCGGTCAGCCCATCAATATCGAGCGGCGCATCACCGATGGTCTCGGGAATGACAAGAGAAGCTTCCTGGCCTGGCACGATCGCCGCGCCGGTCGCGGAATCGCTTAGATCAACAATGTCCGGATTATCGCGGAATATGACACCGGTGACCCCTGCCGGAACGCCGACGGCCATGCCGCCATTGCGCGGCGAGACTTCGACCAGCCCTTCGACGACATGCACCGAATGACTGTTTGCCCCCACAGAAACGGTAAAAGTCGTTCCTTTGACGACAGCCGAGATCAACGGTGTATCGACCTGAAAATGCTGAACCTCGCGGCTATCGACCTTAAACATGGCCGCGCCCAGTTCTTGAATAATTCTGGTGAAGCCACTGGCGTCGGCTACGGGGAGCGAAATTCGCGAATTCGGACCAGCAGTGATCTCCTGCTCGCCACGTCTTAGTACAGCGCGGCCATCACCGCCCGTCGTGATCGTCGATCCTGGCCCTAAGCTCTCGCGCGTCGATACTTGGCGTGCCGCCGCCATGGACTGCAACACAAGAACCGAACCGCTGGACTCGATAATCGTCCACTGGCCGTCCTGTGCTCGCGCGGGATAAGTGCCGACCACAAAGACTACGAAGAGTCCAAACAATAAAGCTAATATCGCGCGCATGGGACGCCCCTTTTCTTGTCGCTACCAAATTCGCATGTGAAACTTTAACAAGCGCTGAGATTAATCATGCTGCCCGAGTTAACGGAAATTAACTTAAATAAATTGCAAATATTGTAGAAAAAGTCGCGATCCGCCTTAACCAAAAGTCTCCTCTCCTACGTAGTTTGTTTACGTCAATTTGATAGTCGACTACGCGAAGCAAAAGCCGAGCGGCCGACCTTTTGTACTGTTACGAGAACGCGCAACCGCAATACGAGCAGCCGGATTTGTGGCGTCGATTCATACAGAGTCGATCCGCAGCGATAGCTTGCGTCTTGGTGCTTGAAGCTTTTGTCATGGGCGTGCCGGCGACCGGCACACAGGCCGCCTCCTTTGACGACGTTGAGCGGCGATTGCCCCTTCGCAGATTTGGTGCATCGGAAGACACGATTGCCACGCCCGATTTGATCGCAGATGCGCTCACCGTACAGCAGATTGCGCCCACGGTGATTGAGAGTTCGGGCACGTTCGTGTTGACCGCAGTCACAATCCGCGGATCGACTGTTTTTAGTCCGCTGGACTTTGCACCGCTTTACGAGCCCTATCTCACGCGCAGAGTTACACCCACAGACATCGCGCAAATTGCCGAAGATATTACAACCCATTACCGCAATGCTGGATATTTCCTGTCACGTGCCGTCGTTCCCCCACAAGACGCAGCGGCAGGACGGCTCTATGTTGATATTGTCGAAGGCTATATCGCTGATGTTGTAATTGAGGGCGCCGATATTGTCAGCGTCCGGGCACGCGCCCAAGCGCTGACGATGCACCGTCCGCTTCGCCTTTCCGAGCTTGAGACAACGCTAACGCTCATCGGCGATGTGAACGGCGTGAGTGTCACCGAAAGCCGCATTGAGCCAAACCTCCAAGACATGAGCGCGCACCGTCTTATCCTAACCGTTCAAGCGGACTTCTTCGATGCAAGCCTTTATGTCGACAATCGCGGGACGCAGGCCGGTACCAGATTGCAAACCTATGCCCGCGCGTCCGTGAACTCCGTCCTCCAAGATGGAGATCGGCTCTCTGTTGGCGTATTCACCACCCCAACTTCGCCAAAGACTTTGACCCATGGCGAAGCCTCCTACACGATTCCAGTCAACCGTTTGCGCTCATCCATTATTGTGCAGGGCGCGGTGTCATCGGCCGATGCTGGAGGAACCCAGGAGGCGTCACGCAACGAAGGAATGGTTGCATATGGTTCGGCGCGATTTGCGCACGCATTTGTTCGCCGCCGCAGCATTTCTCTTTGGGGCAATGCCGGCTTTGAATATCGCAACAATTGGGGCGAGCGCAGCAACGGGTCGAACTATGACGACAGGCTGCGGATTCTCACCGGCTCGCTTCGGGTCAGTTACAATGCCTGGAACGGCACGAGCGCTATCTTTGCTCAAGTTTCGAAGGGGTTGGATGTTTTCGGCGCGTCAAACCCCGGCTCCTCGCTCACACGCGCCGATGCGCGCAGCGATTTCCTCAAAGCAGAAGCGCAAATTTCCCGTTATCAAAATATCGGAAACACCTTTGGCCTTTATGTTGCGGCGTCCGGCCAGATTTCGGCAGATGCCTTGCCCGCTTCCGCTGAATTTACCGTGGGCGGTGCCCAGTTCGGTCGCGGCTATGATTATGCCGCCATTTCCGGAGAGCATGGCTTAAGCGGTTTGGTCGAGCTTCGCTATGGACGAAATGTCAATAGGCCCTGGCTGAAATTCTATCAGCTCTACGGTTATTACGATGCGGGCTTGGTATAGAACAAAAATCTCGCGCTGGAGTTTCGTAAAACATATCTTACTTCGGCAGGTGTCGGACTACGCCTCACCCTACCGGAATCAATTTACGTGAATTATGAAGCTGCATTCCCACTCTCGCAATCTTCTTTCCTGCAAAACGATATGGGCTGGAGAAACTTCGTTTCGCTATCAAAAAATTTCTGGGGCCTTGGCGTAGGCTGGGATCGATATCGGCTCTGCGCTTATGCGCGCTGACCCTCTTTGCGATCATACGCATCGATTAGCGCCTCGCGCATTGCTTCCGACTCCGCAGCACCCACAATCATTGACCCTTCGATGTCGAAATGTGGCACAGCCTGAATGCCTGCATTTTTGGCCTCCGCCTCTAGCGCGCGCACTTTCCGCGCGCCGATTTTGCTTTCGAGAAATTCGCGCACAGTTTCGCGCTCGAAACCAGCGGCAGCGGCAAGCTCGATTAGAACTTCGTGATCGCCGATATCATGTCCCTCGCCAAAATATCCCTTGAGAAGGCCGTCGACAATCGCGCGTTGGCGGCCTTCACGTGCCGCAAACCAGGAAAGGCGATGCGCCGCAAAACTATTGGGCGTCTTGAAGATACGGTCATAATCGATAACGACACCATCGTCTTTGCTTGCAGCAATGGTTTGCGCGTCCAATTCATTTGAGCGTTGTAAATTTCCGAATTTATTTGTGCGGTACAGGTTTCGCGCCATCCCTTGACGGGGCACCAACGGATTGAGCTCAAAGGGCAGCCACTCGATTTCGACATCTACCTCCTCGGGAAGAGCCCCAATGGCGTTGCGCAGCCGCGCCTCGCCGATCAGGCACCACGGGCAGATGAAGTCCATTGTCAATTTTACGGCAACAGGCATTTTTGCGCCTAAATCCCATAAGCCAATGGACGGCGGCCCGGCCCTTATTCCCAAGCGGAATAGACGGGCTTTCCGATCAGTGTTGCGGGATTTGCGCCTTCGCGCGGAACAAATTTTTGGAAGCGCCCGGAATCGACCTCGGCGACATAGACATTGCCTTCCTGGTCGGTCGCGAGACCATGCACGCCCCAAAGCGTGCCTGCGAAGGTACCGATCGTTCCCCAGGAATATATAAGGTGTCCTTCGAGATCATATTTCAGCATTTTGTGGGTGTTACGATCGAAGGTAACCAACGCGCCATCCGCACCGATCTGCACAAAATGCAGACTCGAGGGCCGCGTTTCGATTGACCATTCGGAGAGATAGTTGCCGTCCTCGTCGAAGGTCTGAATGCGGTGATTGGCGCGGTCATTGACAAAGACGCGCCGCGTTTCGACATCGACCGCCACGCCATGCACATTATTCATATAGCCGGGGCGCGTTTCGGAACCGGACTCGCCCGGCAGTCCAAAATCCAAGAGAAAATTTCCTTCGGCATCGAATTTTGCTACCCGCGTGCCGTTATAACCATCGGCGACGAAGAATGTTCCTTCCGGCAACCAAGCCATGAAGGTTGGCCGGTCGAAATGACTTCCATCGGCACCCGCCACATTGGGCGTTCCGATGGTTTGCACCAGCTCCGATCCGTCATTGGTGAATTTGTAAATCGCATGCGTGTGATCGTCGACCACCCAGACATGCTTCTCGGCATCATAGGGAGAGATGTAGACGGAATGTGGGCGCTTAAACAGATCGTCCCACTGCGTCCATTCTTCGATGATATCGCCCTCGCGGTTCACGACCACAATCGAATGTTCCCAGCGTGCATCGACGCCGAGCTCGCGATTGGGCTCGACAGATTGCGACCAAAGTTCCATGCCTTGCGCCGGGTCCGAGCCCGAACCACCGCCGCCCGGCGGGGTCGCCCGGTTAGCGTTGCGCCAAGGAAAACCCCCAACGGGAAATAATACGCTGGGACCGATATCGCTCATCAATCGCTCACCTGGACGATCGAGCGCTGGAAGCTCGCCGCCGCCAAGCAAAAACACTCGGTCCGGGCTTTCGGCAAAAATTCCCCGCGCACTGCCATAAGTCCAATCTTCGTGACCGGGGAGCGTCGCGAGATCTTGCGGCCAGCCTTCGACGACTTCATAGGGACCGAAAATATCCTGCGTGCCAATCGCGCCGGCCACAGCGCTAAAGGAAGCCGGTGCAGCAGCTCCATTATTCGCCGTAGCTTCAACGTCATCCGGTGCGCCCATCGACAGCTGACGCTCCAGATAAATGCCGCCGGCAACACCCACTACCAAAGCAATTACCAGTGTAATTAACTTTCCCATTACAACCCCCCATGCCGTCGTGCCGGCAAAGCCACCCAAGATCTGCCGACAGATTCTTGCAGCCGGAGCTGGGAAGACAGACTACAGCATTGCTGCCGCGCGATCCAACGATTAGGGGGCGTTCAGGCGGGCTTGCGCAGGTGGAAAGGCTTGATCGGCCACTAAGCGATACCAGCGCATGGCTTCTGCCGTGTTTTGGCCGACGCCCAGTCCGTTTTCATACATCAAACCAAGATTGTGCTGCGCGTCCGCGTCGCCGTAATCGGCAAGCAATTGATAAAGCGAAAAAGCGGTCGCGTAATCTGCAGCCTGATAGGCGGTACTCGCTTCTACAAATTTACCGCCGGTTATCTGGGAGAAATTTGTTTGCGCGGCGCCATGACCTTGGTTGGCCGCCAAGCGATAATATCGCAGTGCCGCTAAATCATTCGCACCCACGCCTTGCCCGTTGGCATACATGGAACCAAGGTCGTATTGCGCTGCTGCATTCCCCTGATCGGCTGCCGTCGAAAATACCGAACGGCTTGTGCTTCGTCTTGGCCAACGCCTTGCCCATTGGCGTACATCACGCCAAGGGTGTATTGCGCGCTCGCATCGCCCTGAACGGCCAGCTCTTGAAATTGGGACACGGCAGTTGCGAAGTCTGCGCGCTCATAGGCTGCCTGCGCCTCGGCCATAGTCGCGACCGGCTCAGCTTCCACCGGCGCAGCTACTGGCGGCGCAGCTTCCACCGGCGCAGCTACTGGCGGCGCGGCGTCCGGAGCGGGGGACATGGTCAGTGCCGAGAGTGCGAGCGCTTCCGGCGCCGGCACTTCATCTGGCGCTGCGACAACTTGCACGACCTCATCCTCTATTGCTGCTGGCGGAGGCGCGGGGGCGGGGGCTTGTGCAACATCGAGCGGCGCAGCGTCATCTACCGTATCTGTTACGGATGCGTCCGAAACACTATCCGATTCCGGCGTAAGCGCCGCAAATTCGGTTATCTTTGCTTGAGCGCCCGGATGGCTTTGGTCCGCCGCCATATGATACAGGCGGAGGGCCTCTTCGCGATTCTGGGCAACGCCTTCCCCGTTTTCATACATCAGTCCGAGATTGAACTGCGCGCGCACACCGCCGAGGTCGGCAGCCATGCGATACCATCGCGCCGCTTCATTATAATCCTGCGCAGTGCCTTGCCCGAGATAGTGCATCACGCCAAGATTAAATTGCGCGCGCACATTGTCTTGCTCGGCCAACGCACGAAAAATCGTCAACGCCGTTGCGAAGTCTCCGCGCTCAAAGGCGGCCGCGCCATCATCCAATGTCGGCGTGGTTAGGCCCGGAACCGCGTTTCCGCCGCCCTCCTGACCGCAAGACACCGCAAAGCCGACAACAAATATGATGACCGCAATTGCAGAAAGCCTATTTCGCATTCCGTACTCTCATGCCTGTCCGAACATTCTTGGGTCCGCTCGACCTATCGAAAGCGCCTGCGCCTTAAAGGCGAATTTCAGGCATAATCTTCTATTAGAGATAATTGCTGATTTCGCCTCGGACAAGACAGAATTGATTGTCCAAGTAAATGAAGAGCTAACAGCGCTTTGGCGGCAACAAAATCGTTGCGCAAGCGTCCTCGCGGCTCGTTTTGGCCTTCCGCCGGGTCACGATTCGGGTGTCGTATTCGGCGTTGCGAGCGATCAGTACAAGCAAGCGAGCAGCAGAGCTGCAATCATTCCGTATGTGAAACCGCAAGCTACGGCGAATACTTACAAAAACTCGACGCCCTTAATTGTTAACGCCGTAGTTTTCGCGGCACTCCGACCCGTTGCATAATTCGGTGCCGTCGGGAAACCAAATGTTGCGCAGCTGCCCGCCACTGGTGCCGTCCCGCAGCGGATGAAAATCTATTTCTACGCGCTCGCCTACCTGAACGCTGTCGGGAGTCCAGCCGGTGGACATGAGCGAATTGGGGCTCGAGGTCTCGAAGGAATAGGCGACCTCGGTGCCGCCCTCATCCTCCGAAGAGAGATAAAGCCAGGTATGTGGGTTCTGCCAATCGAACCGCGTTACGGTTCCCGTGACTTTCACGACTTGAGTCTGATCGAACATCGCAAAGGAATGATGAGCGAAAGCCGGACCGGAAAGCCCCATCATGGCCAAACACGCCACAACGAGCGAGGGAACGCTCAGTGACAATGCAACACCCGCGAAAATTGCTGATCTAAAGAACATCGGCATCCCCCAATGGATTGGTCAATGGTTCCATGTGAATTGCAATCATAGGGCGGCGGCCCCGGTACAACAAGAAGAAGATGCAGCACCGATGGGGGACCCGCGGATTTGCCGTCTCCAGCGCCGTGCCGCGCTAGGCCCGTCCCCCTTGTCCATGCTAGGCTTTGGGCATGCTAGGCATTGACGGTAAAAGAGCAGCCGGGGAGAGTTTGAAATGCGCGAAGTTTTGAATTCATTGGCCCATAATTCATTGGCTAATATTGCAGTGTTGGGCATGGCATTGACGGTGCTTGTTCCCGTAATCGCGCTGGCCCAATCCGAGAGCGGCCTCACCTACACTAATCCCGACTATGGCTTTGAAACCTATTTTCCCGACGCTCCGATGATGCGCGAGATCACCTACACGACCATAGACGGAAGCGAGGTCCCCGCGACTCAATTTTATGTCGAACGCGACACCGACCATTATTTCGTCACCATCGTAAATTTGGCCGATGGTCCCGCGGTCGATTTCGATGCATTCGATCATGCCGCCGAGCAGATGCGCTCGCTTGGCGAAGTGCGCGCTGAAGTTGAAGTGGCCTATGATCCCGGCATACCGGGTTGGCAGCTAAGCGTATTTCAACCTGATGGCCGCCAAATGCGCGGTTCGGTCTATATGTATAATCACACCCTGTTCTTTACCCAGGCGATTACCGAGCCGGGCGATTTCGACGCTTTGAGGCTCGAGCAATCGATCGTCTTGCTTAACCCCGACGGTAGCCTGGTCGATACCGGCGAGGGAAACAGCGCCGTCGAACGCCCTTAAACGGGCAGCGTGCCAGCGAGCAAGCGGCACCTCACCCCACCCCCCTAGAACCCCAGCGGATCGAAGCCATGCTTGGCGCAAATCTGGTTGGCCATTTTCTTGAATTGCTTGCCATGAGTGGCCGGAGTGCGTTGAGAGACCTGCCGGACGTGAAAAATTATGACGCCATCGCCCGGCGCCTCAATCTTGTCACGAGATATTCTGAATTGAGAGCCGACACCAAGCGATGCAATCTTGCCTTCAATCAAGCGCTTGGAACTTTGCGCCAGCGTCTTTTGCACTTCGCGAATACAAACCACCAACATGGCGCGCTCGCGCAAACAGTCTTCGATGGTCAGCTCGGCAAAAAAATGCGACTTGCCCGAGCCCCTTCCACCATAGGCACCCTTATAGCGGGCAGGCTGCAGCAATGGCTGGAAGACACGTGGCGTCTTAAGTTGAAGAGTTCGGGTCGACAATGATGCGCTCGATCCCGGTGATTGCGATTTCGCCCTGATGCGTCGTGTTGGTTTCTATCTTGTCGCGGTAATCATTACGAAAGCGATTTTTCATTTGAAATATAAACGAAGTCGCGTTCCAACCGGGCACCGGTTCGCTCATCACCGCCTGGGCCATGTTCTCCCACCAGGCCAAGGAGTATTCCTGTGCTTCGCGCAGAGCTAGGACAAGCTCGGGATGCTCCGCAGCCCAATTGTCGAGAGTGTTGCGCACAACGCCTAATTCGCTCGCGATTTGCGCTTTGGATTTTCCGAGCTTTCCGAGCGCGACAATTTTCTCGCAATAAGCGGGATCATATTTGGAGGGCCTACCTATCGGCATGGCGTGCCTCTTTTCTATTGGATGTTCCACACCAGAGAGGTGCCAACCAGCCGAGCTAAACGGTACCAGCCGTAATCGCTTGTCGTCGTGGCCGTATCTAACTGATTGGCACGCCTGCGGAGTCGAATGGAAAATGGAGTTGATATTGGGAGTAGATAAATTTAAGGCCCGCGCGGTGGCGAGCCCTTAATGTGCGTAACGCGCAATGAATGACAGTGACAATAGAATCGCAAATCACCGTCCCGCCGTCAATGACCGATCAGAACGAAGCTGTGCAAAGTGAGTTTTAAAATTAACGCTCACTCCACATCTTCCTGCACGCGAAAATTAAACACCCTTCCTCTCGATTGCGGCCTCCAACCGGCCTCTATTGCTTGGCGGATTGCCGCTTCGAGAACACTGGGCAAAATCTTTGCACTTTCCGGCGAGCGCGGCTTGCGATTGGGCGTCTCGATCGGAAAGGGAAACTCGAGCATCAATTCGCGCCGTGTGCCCTCGGCTTTGCGAACCGAGAAGCGGCGCCCCTTGTGACCGAACTCGGTGGTGACTTGCGGTTCGCTATGCATATGCCAACGAAGTTCGATGCCGTCGACGGTGATACTTTCGTCAACAATCTGCGCTTGTTTTTTCTTCTGACCACGCATGCGCCAGGCTGCTCTCTATATGTGCGGACCACGTACCCCAAAACTTGCTGGCATTGCCTATTCTACAAAGGGCGTTCGCCCGGCGCCCGGAATAACGCGAAAGCGCTCGCCATTGTCGTCTCTTTGGTAGCGCACGCGCCGGCCTTGTTCGTCGAGCATGACAAGCGATTGCTGAAAATGACCCGGCACGATGGAGCCAGCCGGCACCGTGGCATCGACAATGTAAAGCCGGTTCAAATGAAAGGCGATTTGCACAAAGCTGCGGCTTTCGTCTTCATTGGTTAGTTGCACCATGTGACCGTCGATCCCATCGACACCGCCCTCATTGTCATAAGTGACATCGCCGCCGCTATTGCGGTAGCTATCGGCCGCGTGCTGGATCGCGGCCCCTATATCTTCCTGCGCAGAGCCGGAATAATTTACGACGGTGACCGTGTAGCGCGAAGCGCCCTCATGGGTTTCGAAAAGGCGTCCCGGAACGCTCCACCCCGTTGCGCTGAGAAAAGAGAAATCGCTCACTTCCGGCTGCATAGGAAAGTTGACGCTAAACTGCTCATCGTGATTGACATATTCGAACCAGCCCTGAGCGTTCGCTCCGGCAGGTGCAAGAAACATCGCTATAACCGCTATGATCCCAAAAAAGCGCATCGGTACCTCCCTTATTCTTTACTCAATATTCTGAATTTTGCCACAATGGGCACGAACTGTCCTGTAAAAATTGCGTCGCATCATTTGGGAGCAAGGAGTGCGTCAGCGCCGCTGCGGAGCTATGCGTTGCGAGTAGGGTCTCGGGCAGCGTTCGGTCGGCACGCGCGCAAGCGCCTCCTCATAAGAAGCGTCCAGGTGAAGTTCGGTTGAGCGGATATGGTTTGCCGCAACGCGATAGGCTTCAGCAACCCATCCAAAGCCGAGATTTCCACGAATGATCGTGTTACCATTCTCGGTAAACGATGCAATCCCAGCATTCGCAATCACTTCGCTCGCATCTCCGTCATCGCCAGACAACTCGACCACAAAACCCTCAATCCGCGAAACGGGTAGAAGTAGATAAACTGAAAACTCCTCCGTGCCGATTTCTCCGATCGGCCTCAAACAAGAACCCGAACGCACCCCACCTTCCGAAACGTCCGCCAATTTCACAAGCTCAACGATGGCCGCTACACGGTTCTTGCCGATTACGCCTTGCGCTTTAGCAGGACCCAAAATTGACGCCGATAAAATCAGCGCAAATAAAACGAGTGCGGTCAACCCGTGCAACTTGGTCAGGACCATTGCTTTGTCATTCATAATTCTTCCAGCGGATTGGGCGAGTTTAAGCCAAAGTTGATATCGCTGTAATAAAGATTTGCACTCTGTCACGTCAATCTGACGTTTTGCTTTCGCCGAAGCATAGTCCGGCGCATTGTAGATTTAGCAATTTGCTACCGCTTCAATCATCGTGAACCTGCCCGTGGACGTTTCTCGGCTTGCCACTTTGTTCTATACGCTCGAACGCAAAGCAAGAAAGTTGAGCCCAAATCTGCTCGTTTTAAAGAGAAGGCCCCCGCCATAAGGCAAGGGCGGGATGCATGGGGCGATGTCCCTATCTCTGTTGAAATTCGTGGGGCAGGCGTCGCTGGTTGATGATGCTATGCTGCCTTCATGATGGTTTCAATGGCACTGTCGGCCTGAGCCTTTCTCAAGTGTTCCTGGAGAGCATTTCGGAGGATGGGCAGCTGGCGATAGGCCTTGAGGCGACGGAAGGTTTTCTGGGCCTCCAGCAGGCCGGCGGCGGTCCATCTGAGCGCCATCTCGGCGTGTCTCCAGCGTTTGACGTTGCGGGTGACCTGGCGCACCGTGCCGAGCGCGTTCTCGACGATGTTGGTGCAGGCGAGCGAGCGCCGGAGTTCGTGCGGTAGGCCGGGGCGGATGACGGTGAGGATCTCCTCCAGCCCCTCCAAGATGCTGCCCGAGACGCCCGGTTCCTCATGCTCCAGACGCCGGACCAGGTTGCGCAAGAGCCGCTCGGCCTTGTTTGCGTCGTCCTGGTCCCAGGCCTGACGGGGCGCCTTCTTGACGCTCGCGTGCAAATGTTGGGGCAGGCGCTCGATGATGTTACGGCCCTTGTGGACCTGGCAGCGCTGGATGGCGGCGGCCACACCGAAGGTGTTTCGGATCGCTTTGCTGAGTGCCTTCGCGCCATCGACGATGAACAGCCGCGGCAGTGTCGGATCGAGCCCCCTGGCGAGGAGATTGTCGATCAAGGCCTGGACGACGACCGTGTTCTCCGTCGCCCCCTCGACCACGGCCAGGACATGCTTGTCGCCGTTGCCATCGACGCCGATCGCCGCCATCAGGACATGGTCGCCGACATGCAGACCGTCGATCTGGATGACTAGCAGGTCGAGTTCCGAGAGATCCGAGGCGAGCCAGGCCTTCATCTTCTTGCGTGACAGCGCCACAAAGCGCCGGGAAACGGCCGACTTCGAGGTGCCGTCGCCACGCGCTTTCGCCAGGTCGCCCTCGGGCAGACGGACCGCGCGGTGGTACTTGCGGGTCGACACGTTCAGCACCATCAGGTTGAGCGCCCACTCGAGCAGCAGGTTGGCATCGCGTAGCGCCTGCCAACTCTCCAAGCTCACCTCTTTGCCCGCCCGGTCACGAACCCGTGGCCGGGCCACCTTCACTTTGCCGCCGTGGTAGCCGATCTCGCTATGTGTCCTGCCCCAGCGATAACCTCGACGGTCCCCATGGCGGCGATGTCGGGCCCCGCACACGGTCGTGGCGTCCTCCTCCATCATCTCGGCCAAGGCCTCGACCTCGGCCAGAAGACAAAACCGATCCACGCTGAGATGGACTGCGTCCATCGCGTCCGCCAGCGGCGGCATAGGAATCGAGGGGGCAAGGGCTTTCGGGCGGCTGGAACTACGGATATTATTTCCCATGGCGTCGTTCTCCCTTTTGGGTTTGCAGCACCCGGAGCCTAACGGCTCCAGGAGAGCGACACCTACCTCAACTTTTCAACATCGACCGGGACATCCCCTGCATGGCACGCCCCCTACTATCAAGTTTCGTCCGCACATAGCCCGCTCGCATGCCTATGCCCGCAATACAGGCCTTTTTTGGTCATTTTTCATAACCGCTTGAACTGACGAGCCACCTGGAGGAAGATACAGAAAAACCATTTGGAGGGTGGGCTATGAAACTCAAATTTGGAATATTTTTAGCAGCGTTGGCAATGATCATGGGGCCGATGGGTGCTCAAGAGGCTACTGCACAAGAAGACGCAAGCGAATTTCTGGCGGCCGCCGATGAGGCGATGGGCGCGAGCAATCTCAACTCGCTCCATATTTCAGGCGCCGGTTGGTACGCGCCTCTGGGCCAGAACTTTTCTCCGGAAGAGCATTGGGCGCGGCTAAATTTGCAGAGTTATGATCTGACCATCGATTACAATGCAGGTGCCACACGCGAAGAGCTGGTCGTCACTCAGGGCGATTATCCCTCGCGCGGGGGTGGATTCCAGCCCATTGTCGGCGAGAGGCGCACGCTTTCTTTCGTCAACGGCGACGATGCCTGGACGTTAAACACCAATGGCGAGGCCGTGCCGCAACAGAATCAAGCCGAGGTGCGTCAATTCCTTATTTCGACCTCGCCACACGGCTTCATCAAATCGGCGATGGAATCCGACGATGCAACCGTCGTCGAGCGCTATTTCGCCCTGACCGATCGGACAATAAAGGTCGTCGGCTTTACGACTATGGGAAAATACCGGGTCACCGGCGAGTTCGACGAGAACAACGTGCTTGAACGTGTCATTACTTGGATACCCAATCCGGTTATGGGCGACATGCAATATGAGATTCGTTACAGCGACTACCGCGACATCGGCGACGGTGTGATGTTCCCCTTCCGCTATCACGCGCATCGGGGCGATAATTTCCTGCTGCCCACGAATTCTGCGCGCAACTGGATGGATTACAGGGTCTCTGAAGCCGAGGCGAATGTCGATGTGGCGCTTGAGGTACCCGAAAACGTTGCCGGTGCCGAACCACAGCCGGTCAATGTAATCGCCACCGAGGTTGCCGACGGCGTATGGCACATGACCGGCGCCGGGGCTCATAGCGTTGCCATCGAATTTCGTAATTTCATCACCGTTGTCGAAGCCCCAACGAGTGACGAGCGCTCCTATGCCGTGATTGCGGAAATCAAGCGTGTTATTCCAGGCAAGCCTATCCGTTATCTGGTCACCACTCATCATCACTTCGATCATATCGGTGGAATACGCAACTACGTTGCCGAAGGCGCGACCGTGGTCACGCATGAGGCCAATGAAGTGTTCTTTAATCGGGTGGTATTTGCCACGCAGTCGCGCGTTCTCAATCCCGACCGGCTTCATCTCTTTCCCTTTGCGACCACCGGCCCAGCGCCGTTCCGCTTGGAGACCATGACGGACCGGCATGCGATCAGCGACGGGTCGCGCACATTGATGCTATTTCATTTGCCCGGGATCGATCATGCCGCCACCATGCTAATCCCCTACCTACCGGCGGAGAAAATTGTCATCCATGCGGATAACTATAGCCCTCCGCCAGCGGGCGGACCTGCTCCTGCGAGAATCAGAGACCGCGAGGTTGCCCTTTACCGCGCCATTCAGCGCTGGGGCTTGGATGTCGAAACCCATGTGCCAATTCACGGCCGGGTTGGACCACATTCTGATTTTGAACGTATTGTGGGGCCGGCAGCGATGCAGCAAGCCTCGGATGCCGGCGGAGGTGGGGGCTAACCCGGGCGCCTGCCTAGACCATAGTTGGAAATGTGAAATGTCCGCCTTAAGGGTGCGGCCTCAGGTGATCGATGCAACACAGGCATTAAATCTATCTGCCAGGGTCTGGAACCCCAAGGTCTGACGTGGCCTTTCGTTGAGCCTGCGGGCGATCTTATTTAGGTGCGCCTGCGAATGCACGGATAGGTCCGTCCCTTTGGGAAAGTATTGTCGTAGGAGGCCATTGGTGTTCTCATTGGAGCCACGCTGCCAAGGGCTTTGCGGATCGCAGAAATAGACATTGATATTGGTCGCCAAGCTAAAGCGCTTGTGATCGGCAAGCTCCTTGCCCCGGTCCCAGGTCAGAGATTTGTAGAGTTCGGTGGGAAGCTTCTTCGCCTGTTTGATCAGTGCATTCACGACTGTCTCGGTGTCCTTAGAGGGGATCTTCGCCAGCATCACATAGCGGGTATGACGCTCGACCAAGGTTGCGATATGCGTGTTCTTCGAGCCGGCCAGAAGATCGCCTTCCCAATGACCGGGCACCGCACGATCTTCCACGCTTGCAGGGCGCTCGCTGATCGAAACGATATCCGTGATCTGCCCACGGCCATCGCCATGCGAGCTCGCACGCTTAGAGCGCCGCATTGTCCGTTTGGAGCGAAGATACCCGGTCAGTTCCTTCCTAAATGCCCCACGGGATTGAATAAATAAGCTTCGATAGATCGTCTCGTGCGACACGCGTTTGCTCTCGTCTTCGGGATGCATCTGCTTCAGCCAACCGGCGATCTGCTGGGGCGACCAATCCTGTTTAAGCTTGCGCGCTACTGTCTGTCGTAACTGCGCATTGCCCGCCAATTTACATCGCTTCGGCCGGCGCGCACGTATAAAGCCGCTTCGTCGGACAATGCCGCGCGATAGCGATCATAGCCCCCATTGCGGCGTATCTCTCGGCTCACCGTCGAGGGCGCACGGCCCAGCAACCTTGCCAAAGAGCGTGCAGATTGTTCCGCCGCGAGACCTCTGGAGATCTCCTCGCGTTCCGGCAATGTCAAAGCCAGCTTTGAACGGCGCCGGGGTGCTGGTCGGATCCCACCATAGGGCGACAGCTGACCACGAATCGACGACGAGGGCTTACCGAAAACTCGCCCGATCGCCTTCAGCGATTCACCCCGAGCCCAGCGATCCCAAACTTCGTCCTTCTCTAACGCACTGAAACCGTAATGGCTTTTCTGATTCCCATTTCCTTGATCCATCGAACACTCCATCTTTTCCAATTAAGATAAAGTGTTGCGTCCATCACTTGAGGCCACAGACTTAAGGCGGACACTTTCGTTTGAGGTATCACGCAAAAAGAGACCTACGAGGTGCCCAATGGTCTATCCTGGCCGCGGCAAATGTTTTGGAGCCACATTTGACGAAGGCAGAGCCTAAGCGATCATTAGGGCACTGGGCAAAAATTGCTCTTTTGCCGCTGATATTAGTGGCAAGCGCCGCAAGCTATTTCATTGCCCTTCGAGGTGGCTTTCTTGACTATCAAACCCTTGCCGCCAACCATGATTGGCTCCTTGAGCGCGATGCCGAAAATCCTGTCGGAACCGCCCTGGGCTTCATCGCGGCCTACGCCTTTCTTGTTGTCCTTTCTCTTCCCGGCGCGGCGTTTCGTACCATGGCGCCCGGATTTTTGTTTGGCCCGACGCTCGGCACAATTTACGCCGTGATCGGCGCAACAATTTGAGCAACACTACTTTTTGTTGTCGCGCGCGCGAGTTTTAGAGAACTCTTCTCAAAAAAGCCGGACGGAAGATTGGGTTTACTGGTCGATAGTTTTAGTCAGAACGCTTTGAACTATCTTTTGTTCCTGCGGCTTGTTCCGCTATTTCCGTTTTGGATTGTAAATCTTGCTAGCGCCTATGTGGGCATCCTGGTACGGGTGTTTGCGATCGCGGCGTTTCTAGGGATCATTCCTGGTACCCTTGTTTTTTCAAGCATGGGAAGCAGGCTAGGCGATCTCCTCGATCAAGGGCAAATGCCGGATATCGGAATTATATTCGCACCAAATATATTCCTACCTCTTATGGGCCTTGCCATGCTTGCCCTCGCGCCAATTTTCGTTCAACGCTTTCGCCGCGGCAGAGATCGAGCTTAGGGATAAGGGCAAATAAACACGAGGCTCCTATGAATCAAATTTCTCGAGCGATCGGAGGATGGCTAGCGCGCTATCTCTCCCGGAATCGCGACATTCCTGGTATGTCGCCGCCGACCAAACTTGAGAAATTGCGTCGGGCTCTTAAGCCGGCCGATGTCCTGCTAATAGAGGGCACCAGCCGGGCTAGCACAGCGATTAAATATTTGACCCAATCGACATGGTCACATGTCGCGCTTTATGTTGGCGACACGCTGGACCTCAAAGACGAAGAAGGGCATCCGCTTGAATTTATCGAAGCCAATGTCGAGGACGGCGTTCGGGCAACAGCCATTCACGCTTTTGCAGTATTTCACTGCCGCATATGCCGTCCAATTGATCTTTCCGCCGACGATACCGCTCAAATAATCCAATATGCTCGCGATCAAATCGGCTATCGATACGACCTGAAAAACTTCTTTGATTTAGCGCGCTACCTCATTCCGACGCCGCCGGTTCCTGAGCGATGGAGAAGACCGATGATTGCTTTGGGAAGCGGCGATCCGACTAAGGCCATTTGTTCGGCTCTAATCGCAGAAGCCTTTCAGTCTGTTCGCTATCCAATTCTTCCCGACATCACGACCATCAACACGGAAACCAAGGATGGCAAGGAGCGCGTCAAAGAGATATTGAAAATTCGGCACCACAGCCTCTTCGTGCCACGTGACTTCGATGTGTCACCATATTTTGCCGTGGTCAAACCTAGTTTGGTGGACGGTCTTGATTTCAAATCCCTGGATTGGGCTGAAAGCTAGTCATTTGTATTTCGTAGATCTCTTTGCGACCTAAGCCGGCATCGCTTGGCATAAAACGCCATGCCGTGCGAAAATCCCATGCGGCTGGATTTAACGCTTGCCGAAACGCGCCAAAATATTGATTCTTCTTCGAACATGAGAGCCAAACGGAATGCAGAACGATCTTTTTCTTCAGGCTTACCGGATCGAAACCGACGGGCATTGCAAATCACTGAAGCGGGATGAACCGGTTGATCTCTCGCAGTATGTCGACGGCTTTACCTGGCTTCATATGTGCGCCTTTAATCCCGCCAGCCGTGATTTTACTGAAAACTACGCAGACCTTGATCCGATCATAGTCGATGCCATGCTGGCTCAGGAAACACGTCCCCGGGCGCTGGTTAAAGACGATGGCGTCCTCATCATTCTGCGGGCGATGAACCTGCATGACGGTGAGGATCCCGAAGACATGATCTCCATCCGTATTTGGCTTGGCAGCAATAAAATCATCACCACGCGCCGGCGCGACATTAAGGCGATCGATGACATTGTCGCGTTTTTTCAAAACGGCCGAGGCCCAACCACCCTCGGCGACTTTTTGACGATGTTCACCGACAGATTGTTTGAAAGGATGGAGCCGTTTTTCGTTGATTTGGAGGACCGCATATCGAAAGCCGAAGAATTGCTGGCCTCTGGTGAGGACGATATCGCAGAGGATGCCTCCATGGTTAGAAAGCGCACGGCCATTTTCACGCGCTATGTCACGCCGCAGAAGAAAGTGTTGGAGACACTTCTGAGTGTCGATCGTCGTTGGCTCACGGACGAGCACAAAGAGCACCTTACCGAGAGCCTGGATCGGGTAACGCGCTATGTCGAGGAGCTACACGAGTTGCGGGAGCGCTCTCAAATCCTCAATGATGAGCTTAACAATGCTCATGGTCGGCGCCTGAACGACATCACCTATATTTTCTCCGTTGCCGCGACAGTGTTTTTGCCGCTCAGCTTTCTAACTGGGCTGCTCGGAGTCAATGTTGGCGGCATACCGGGCATCGATAACAATAATGGGTTTTTGGTATTTACCGGTTTATGTATCGCTATCATCGTCGCTCAGGTGGCTTTGTTTAAGAAGCTTAAATGGTTTTGAAAATAAGCGCGACGTGATAGTCGTTTGATGTTTTATAGGTTTGCGTCACGATCGGTTTACGCAATCGCCGCATGAGGAAAAATCAAAGTCATGAGCGACAAAAAGACTTTCACCTATCCCGGCGAAAAGATGGATGTGCAATGGAATGGGAAGCTCTGCATTCATATTGGCGAATGTGGGCGGGCCAAGGGCGAGCTATTCGTCACCGGAAGAAAACCTTGGTGCCAGCCCGATCTGGCGCCTAACGAAGAAGTTGAGGATGTCATTGCGCGATGCCCCACAGGCGCACTGACCTATCGCGACAAGACGGGATCCAAAACCGAAGAGCCTGTGCCGGAAAACAGCATTCATGTTGCATATAATGGTCCGCTTTATGTGCGCGGCGATCT
Source organism: Micropepsaceae bacterium (assembly GCA_965247505.1). Taxonomy (GTDB): domain Bacteria; phylum Pseudomonadota; class Alphaproteobacteria; order Micropepsales; family Micropepsaceae; genus CAIYRG01. The sequence continues at coordinate 446,089 of OZ252020.1, forward strand.
TGGCATTGAGGGCGCGCCCGAGGAAGCGCTGAGGCTCGCTTTTCGTGCCGCGCTTTGCCGCTGGGGGCAATTGAAGAACAAGCCCTTTTGCGACAACAGCCACGACGCGGCGGGCTTTAAGGATTTTGGCGCCGTGGGCGATACCGGTCCGGGATTCGAGGAAAAAGGCGGCAAGCTGACCATCGCCCCGCTGCAAGACGGCCCTTTGATTGCAAAGGGCAATGTCACCATCTCATCGGGAAGCGGACGCGCGGCCTGGCGTGGAAAGCAGGTCGCCCTGTGCCGCTGCGGCGCCTCAAAAAACAAGCCGTTTTGCGATGGAACGCATAAAGAAGTGGGATTTAAGTCGTAGGGCTCCAACCGGCGCAGCTGAGAAATACGTTTTTTTGACAACGGAAAGCTCCTATCGTCTGAGACTCAAATCGTGAAACACCGGAGGACGATTATGAGTTGGGCAAACCGTCTGCTTTTTCCGCTCTGCAGTCATCTTTGCTTGCCTATCCGGTTAACGCCCATGACCGCTACATGTAGGGTGCCGCCACTCTCCCGAGTAAAGCTCGGCATAGGTTGGAGCAGAGGTGTCGCCCGCGATGCCGAGCAATGAGCGGAAGGCGTTGAACGGGTAGAACCGCCTGTTGAAGCGGAAGGTGAACTCGTTGAGGTAGGCTTGTAGGTGCTGGTGGCTAACGCCGTGGTGGGTCCCGATCAGCCACGTCTGCAGGTTGGCGAAAACCAGATGGTGGACCCATCCAGGAAAAGTGGAGGCGCCCTACACCGTTTGCATTGCTTCTGCCTCGAATTTGACGGGGCTTGTGAAGTCCAGCGTCGAGTGCCGACGGACTGGATTATAGAACCCGTCGATGTATCCGGCTATGGCAGTTTCAGCTTGGCTTCTTGACATGAACACAGTCCTCCAGATCAGTTCTGACTTTATGGTTTTGAAGAAGGTCTCGACGACGGCGTTATCATAGCAATTTCCCTTACCGCTCATTGAGGCGAGGAAACCGAGTTCACCGAGGCGCGCCTGGTATGCGTCTGAGCAGTACTGGCTTCCCCGATCGCTATGGTGGATCACACCGGCGCCAGGTTGGCGCAGCCCGATAGCACGGTTAAGCGCCCTGAGCGGCAGGTCGCTGGTCATGCGAGCGCCCACGGCCCAGCCGATGACGCGCCGGGAGTAGAGGTCGAGCATGACGGCCAGGTACAGCCAGCCCTGTGCCGTCCAAATATAGCTGATGTCGGCAGCCCATTTCTCGTTGGGTGCCTCGGCGGAGAAGTTCTGGTCGAGAAGGTTCGATGCGACGGCCTTGTTGTGCTGGCTGTCCGTCGTCTTTTTGAACTTCTGTTTCCGTTTTGGAGACAACCCATTTCCCCGCATCAGCCGAGCCACCCTATGGCGTCCAACCTCGATCCCATTCTCGGCAAGCTCGTGATGGACCCGCTCTGCACCGTAGCTCTCGCGGCTGCGCCGAAAGGCTGCCCGGACATGGGCGAGTAGAACCATGTCATCGAGCTGTCGCTGGCTTGGGCCGCGATTGCGCCAAGCGTAGAAGCCTGAGACGCTGACCTGCAGCAGTCTGCACAGGCGGAATATCGGCATCGCCAACCCGGCCCTCTCCGCGTCGATGAACCGGAACCTCATCGACTTTCCCTGGCGAAGAAGGCCAGCGCTTTTTTTAGGAGATCACGTTCCTGACGGGCCAGATCACGCTCTCGGCGTAGACGGGTAATCTCCTTCGCTGCATCCTCATGCGGACCGGAAAGCAAATCCTCCTCACGCAATTCTGCGACCCAGCGGCCGAGCGCGCTGACGCTGATCCCAAGATCTCCTGCTATCTGCCGCTGCCTGCGCCCGCTCGTCTGTAAAAGACGGACGGCTTCTTCCTTGAAGGCCCGATCAAACCGCCGGCCCTTGTTCCCATTCTGCTTCGACATTTGCACCTCCTGCGATCAAAATCCTATCGCAGGACGTCTCCACTTTCGTCAGCAGGGTCCATGGATGATCGGCAGGTATTGCTCGGCAACAGCGAAGTGCTCATAGCCGCGCTTACCGAGGGCGGCATAGCCGCTCCAATCGACAGTAACGATCAGCGATCCCGGCGCGACGGTGCTCTCGACGAACCCACAGAGCGACTCGGCGCTACGGTCGAGCACGACGGCGAGCCGAACGCGTCCGGCATAGCGTCCGTCTTTCCGGTTGTCGAGCTTGGTGCCCGGCTTTCGATGACGCACCTCGATGGCACAGGAGACGGGAACCTTGTGGTGAACACCACGGCCTTCCCCACGCGTTCGCCCGCCAACCCAGGGTTCGTCCACCTCAACATGGTTCTTGGGCTGTCCACCGCTCCTGTCTTGGTTGGGCCGCACCATGCCCGAGCGGAGCTTGTGGAGAATTTGAAAGGCCGTCTCGTAGCGCGAAAGACCAAGTTGCCGCTGAAACTGCACGGCGGACATGCCGGGCGTCTGACTGGCGACCAGATAAGCGGCCCAGAACCAGACGTTCAGCGGAGTGTGGCTACGCTCCATCACTGTTCCCACTGTCAGCCCGGTGTTCTGGCGGCACTTGCGGCAGCGCAGGACGCCAGGGCGGTTTTCAAAGTGGAACGGCTCTCCCGCCGTGCCGCAGTGCGGGCAGGCAAAGCCGTCTCCCCAGCGGGCTTTCTCCAGGTAGGCGGCGCAGGCCGCATCATCGGGGAAAAGTCGCTGGAACTCGGGTAGCGAATGCGGGAATGGGAGATCAGCGCGGTCGAGAACATCCATGGCGCGCTCCCCTATATCCGGTTTGCGCCCATTCTAGCCCAGTGGGTGTGGGTGTAAACCGGATAGACAAGCATCTTTGGATTGATTGGCTTAGCGCTCGGCCTACACATGGCGGCTACACATGATCATGGCCAGATGGTCACTCACGCACATCTCATGCTCATCGGCTGGGTGACGACATTTCTTTACGGCGTCTATCTCAAACTCTACCCAATGGAAGGGTCGCTTCCCGCCGTCCTATGGGCATCGCAAATGGCGGCCTCGTGATCACAGTGGTTGGGCTCTATATGATCTATGGCGGACAGCCCGTTCGAGGCGAGCCTATCGCCACTCTCGGATCGCTCATCGTTTTTGTGGGCTTGGCGCTTTTCGCATTCATGGTGTGGCGCACACGCGATTAGACGCTCGACACCGCCGAAATTGGCTATCGTCTTACGATTGTCAATTCGCAGCTAACACGCGATCATTCCAAGCCGATGAGCCAGCCCGAACCTAAAGCCACGCTTTCACTGTTCGAGGCCATCGCTGCAACGGCGGGGATCGTCATTGGCGTCGGCATATTTCGCTTTCCCAGCATTGTCGCAGGCGCGCTACAAAGCGAGCCGACCATCCTTGCCGCTTGGATTGCAGGCGGCGCGATCTCGCTTATCGGTGCGCTGTGTTACGCTGAGCTGGCAACGGCATTTCCCAGCGCCGGCGGTGAGTATCATTTTATTTCCCGCGCCTTCGGCAGGCATGTCGGGTTCTTATTTGCTTGGGCGCGGGCATCGATCATCCAAACAGGAAGCATCGCGCTTCTTGCCTTTGTGCTGGGCGGTTATCTGGCGGATTTGCTTGCGCTTGGGACTTATGCCTCACCCATCTTTGCTGCGGCGGCGGTGATTATGTTGACCGGGCTCAATGTAATGGGCGTGCGCCAAGCGGCAGGATTTCAAAAAGCGATGTTTGCGCTGACGTTAATCGGTCTCACGGCGCTTGCCGCCACGGGGCTGGCGGCAGAGCCCGCGCCGGCGGCTTCAAGCGCTGCCACCATGCCAACGATAAGCGCGATCGGCACCGCGATGATCTTTGTGCTTCTGACCTATGGCGGCTGGAACGAGGCGGCATATATATCGGCAGAGATTCGCGACGGTGCGCGCAATATGACGCGAGCGTTACTTCTTAGCATTGGTGTCGTGACAGTCTGCTACGTGACGACCAACGCGATCTATTTACATGTTTTAGGCGTTGACGGCGTTGCCGGGTCCCAAGCGGTCGCCGGCGATGTGATGCGCGCGGTCTTTGGCGAGCCCGGCGCTGCCGCAATTACAATCCTAATCATCATCGTTGTGCTGACCACTCTCAACGTCACTATCTTTACGGGTGCGCGGGGCAATTTCGCTCTTGGGCGCGGCTTTCCACTTTTTCGCTTTTTGGGTGATTGGAACGAGAAAACCGGCGCGCCCGTGTCGGGCCTTGTGGTCCAGGGAGCCATCGCATTATTTTTGATTGGACTTGGCGCCTTTAGCCGCGGCGGGGTTCAAACCGCGGTTGATTATCTCGCGCCGGTCTTTTGGTTTTTCTTTCTCCTGACCGGGATTGCCTTTTTCTACTGCGGGTTAGGGAAAAGGACGCGCCCCGGCCCTTCTCTGTGCCACTCTATCCACTAACGCCATTTCTCTTCTGTTTGAGCGCGGGCGCGATGCTATACTCCAGCCTCAGTTTTACCGGGATTGGCGCCACGGCGGGCATGGTCGTACTCGCGCTGGGCCTGCCGTTTTTGTTTTTCGTACCGCGCGACGCGGTGAAATAAAAAGGGATATCAGATGAACCAGGCTCTCACCCTTGGCGTTGTAATAATTGCCAGCGCACTTGCCGGGCCGCTCAGCTCGGCGCATGCCATGGCAGCCGAAGAGAACGTCGCGCCGACCATCAATCAAAATTTCAAAGACCCTGCGCTCGATACCAGCCGCTATGCAGAATCTTTTTCGGGTGAGAGCCGCGAAGTCTTCACCGCGCGCGAAGAGGTGATTGCGACCATTGGACTGGGGCCGGGCCAAACAATTGCCGATATTGGCGCAGGCACCGGCATCTATACCAGGCTATTCGCCCGCGATGTCGGCACCGAAGGCGAGGTCTTAGCCGTCGACATCGCGCCGAATTTTCTTAGCTATATCGACAATTGGGCAGAGGAAGAGGGTTTGGATCAAATCACGACCATACTTGGCGACGACCAAACTCCCAATCTCCCCGAGAACTCGGTCGATGTGATTTTTTCTTCGGACACCTATCACCATTTCGAATATCCCATCACCATGGTGGCCGAAATGCACAAAGCGCTGCGCGATGGCGGCGAAATGATAGTAGTAGATTACGAGCGAACACCGGAACGGGCGCAGCATGTCCGCGCGCCGAAATCATCCGTGATCGCCGAGATCGAAAGCGTCGGCTTCCGGCTTGTGTCGGAAGAGCATGTTTCCGGCTTTAGCGAGAATTATTTCCTGCGCTTTGCAAAGAATTAGACTGGTAATCGCGCTGCTCGCTTCTCCCTAACGCACCCCATATTTTTCTTCCATCGCGGCGAAGAAGCCTTCCACGCGCAGCTCTTCGCTGATGCTCAAATCGATGTAATCATTGATGTCATCGCTCGCGCCCATACTCGCCAGCGCAACAACAATATTTTCTGCGCCGGCGGGATCGATTTCGCCATTGATCGGCGTCCCTTCTTTAAAATTGTCGTAACTGGCATCGATGATGGCGGCTTCGGTCAGGCTAAGCCGCCGCGCAAGAACGTTTTTGGCGCCCACCTCATTTGTAATCGCAATGTAATTGCCTTCGATTGTTGCTCTCATAAAGCGCAAGACCACATCGCGATTGGCGTTCAAATAGGCGCGGTCCACCGTCAACCCGCTAAACAGCCAGGGAATACGCTCGGCATAAAGATCGACAATCGGCGTAAGCTCGAAGGCAAGCGCTGCGCTGCGCGACGGCTCTCCCAGCATCGTTGCCGCGACGGCGCCGTTACGCACAGCCTCGAGGCGATCACGGCCAATTTCTCTTATCCTAACATCGTCGCGTGTTAGGCCGAGCCGCTCGAGCACCAGCGTCGTGGTGGAATCGCTTTCCGAACCGGCGCTGCTGATCCCGATAGCACGGCCGCGCAGATCTTCTGCACCCCGCACACCCGGCGCTAAGAACATTGTTTGGCGAATGATATTGCTGAGCGAGCCGATCACCCTGAGATCGCTGCCCATACTATTTGCCCGCACCACCGAAGACATTCCAATATGCATGAGTTGAATGTTTCCGGCCTCCAGTTGTGGGGCCGTCTGGCTGCCGCCATTCATGGGAACAACGCGAAGCTCGAGCCCCCGCGCCTCATAGAGCCCGGCCTCCTCGGCCATCCAAATGGCAAGGTAAGTATTGGCCGGCGAAGCTTCGCCGATGGAAAACGGAACAGCCTCCGCCGCCTGGGCGTTGGTGCGCGCGCCGGCCAGGACGAATACCGAGAGAAAAATTGCGCTGGCAAAATAAAGCAAGGTGCCTGCGAGCTGCCGTTCAGAATTCTTCATCGTTCTCTCCATAGCTGCCGTTGTGAAAAAGCCTACGCTTTCCAATTCTCAGCATCGATGAGTTTCACTTGGATAGAGTAGTTTTGCAATCTTACCGGAACGCGGGACGGTTTTGTGGTGAATACTCTCCTACCACCGCATTAAACCCTCCCCCTTGACTCGCCGCCCTTATTAAAACTACATTGTATTAGTAATGGCGAAACAAACCTCCCTTGGCCAATTCGAGCAGCTGATTCTGACGGCGATCCTAACGCTGGGCGAAGATGCCTATGGCGTTACGATCTGTGCCAAAGCCGAGGAATTGTCCAAGCCCAAAAAGATTTCGCTGGGGCCGGTCTATGTCACGCTTGATCGCCTGGAAGACAAAGGCTTTGTCACATCTTGGCTCTCCGATCCAACGCCAGAACGCGGCGGGCGCGCGAAACGCCATTACCGGCTGAAAAAGGCCGGTGAGAACGCATTACGTCAATCCGCCATCACTACGCGGCGCATTTGCGATGCCGTCGAAAACAGTTGGGGAGAGAAAGTATGGAATACGAAGTCCGGAAAATGGAAGCCCGCCCGCCAGAGCTGATCTCGCGGGCAGTGGGCATTCTCATCCCCTCTTGCGTACGCGAAGAAATCGCCGGAGATCTTTGCGAGCGCTACAAATCGCCCGTGCAATACACCAAGGAGGTCGTCACAATGCTTCCCCATCTCATTGCAAGCCAAATACGCCGTAACACCAATGTGCCGATGTTTGGGATTCAGGCATTTCTTCTATTCTTTTGTTTCGGCGGCTTTATTGCCGCCGGTGATGCCGCTGCCATTGACTTGCCGAGATGGCTACGCGCCGCCGTCCCGACACTAGCTGCGCTTGGCGCTCTATTGCTACGCGATGCCTATCGTGAAAACGCACAGCGCCCCGCATTGAAGGCTGGACTCGATGTATTGACGGTGATTGTCTGCGTGCTGGCTAGCCAAGCGGCGTTAGTCGCATTGAGCGGCGCCGAAATCTTGAGCGCGGATTGGGTCTTGTCGCCGCGAAGGGCCTTTGTCACGGGTGCGGGGCTTCCTATGCTCTTTTGCCTTCGCTTGGCTGCCATTTACCGTCTGCCTTTAATGAGCGAGGAAATTTCGCAGGGCGATCTCACGCGTGATTTCCATCGCTTTGAACGCAGCGTCAGCTGGCGCAACCGCGCCATTTCTTTGGGCGGTGTCCTTGCCGTCGGTGCCGCCGGGCCTGCATTGTTCATGGGCGCGGACAGCATGGCCGCGCAGGTCGGTTGGGCGATCACTCTTTTCGGCGGCTTTCTTATCGTCGGATACATATTCTTCCAAGCATCGGTGAAATCGATGCCGGCAGGGACGGAGTTCGCCTCCTCGCTCAACCATTATCGCGGCGAGCTTGAACGCCAGAGCAAGATCTTACGCAATATTTGGTGGTAGTATTTGCTGTCGATCATCCCGGCAATCATCGGGTCGGCAATGGGACTCAGCGCAGCAGGCGATCAGCCGATGCTGGGATCGCTGCACCCGGTGCAGCTTGCCGGATTTGCGCTCATCTGTGTTCTCGTCGGCTGGCTCTACGCGCGATATGCGCAGAGCTTTCAGGCGCGTTTCAAAACATTGGCAAATGTCCGCGAACAAACACTGGCATGAGCAACGCAGGCGTAGCGCCCTACTCGCCCATCACCGTGCCGTCGGGCAACTCAACCGTCAGGGCCTTACCGCCTGGTGCGCCGTCTTTCAACGGATGCAGCGTCACCGTCACTTCGTCGCCCGGAACAATTGTCGTCGGCGTCCAGCCGGCACGCGCTAAGACCCCGGGCGATTCCAAATCCAATGCCCAATCGGCGCGCCGATCGCTTTCATCGGCAACCGTGACATAAAGTGCGCTATGCGGACTTGCGATGTGGAATTCCTTAACCGTGCCCGAGACCTCGACGACCTGATCGAAATCGAGTGTGATGTCGGTATGATGCGCGAGCGTCGGCGTCCCAAATAGTGAGATTGCAAGACCACCCAATATGACCGCTTTGAATTTCATCTACGCCTCCACATGAATCCTGATAATGCGCGTAACATATAATGATAGCTCATCAAACTTAAAGGAAGCTGTCACAAAAGCTATTGACCGCGCTGCTCGAAAAAAGACTGCTACCTGCCGACTACTCCGGAAACGGTCCCAGGTAGTCACCTTGACATGGAAAGCGATCCACCCAACGCGCCAAGTTCTGCTCGATACCTAGTTCAAACCCCGCCACCTCACGCCTTTCATCAACGCCGTCGGGATCTTCCAGCGGCCAAAGCACCCATTGATTATCTCTGCAGATCATTTGCGAGCCGTAGCGCTGAAACCTTATGTCCAGCATGGCCGTACGGTCATAGAGTATACCGTAGGCGTCTGCGTCGACTTCGCCCATTGCCAACAGCGGTTCCATACGCGCAAGGATTTCTTTCTGAAAATCAGGATCGTTTGCTGCGTGTTGTACAATCAAGAAAGCGGCACGGACCGCATCCTCGCCATATTCGCCTATTTGAAACCAGCCATTCGAAGGCAACATCGCCTTCAGTTGAGTCTGACTGAGCAAATCCCTGCGATAAATTTCTCTCCACATTTCATCACGTGCGGCGTCCCTTTGTTCTTGGGGGAGACTGCTCAAATCGATTTTCGCCCATGCGATACGACCATCTTGGTCCAATTGGCGCATACGAATAAGCTGCTCTGCAATGCTTTGCGGTTCGGGCAGCGCGGCATGTTCGCGATCGATATTTTCGTAGGCCTCGAACACTGGCGCGGTCAGCGCGCGCGCCTCCTCACTTAGTGATATGTCTGCCGCAAATGCGTTGGGTGAGAAGATCGTGCCAAGGACCATGCGGGCGAAAGCTATTTTCGAGAAGCCTAGCTTCACTCTGGCACTGACTGGAAATACGCGCATTTCCGAGTTCCACATCTTTCGGCCGGGTGAGCGACTAAGCATAGCCCAGCTTCATTGAATGTCTATCCGCACCAAATACTCTGCTCCGATCGGGGTGGACTGACTTTGCCTTGACCATCCAGCCTCCGCTGGTGCTAGAGTTTCGTCCGATAAGCATGAGAAATATCTCGGGAGATTCACCATGCCATTACGATCCAAATTCGGCGCAGCATTTGTACTATCGGGGGCTCTGCTCATATCGCTCGGTGGTGCTTCACAGGCCCAAATCCCCGAGCCTAATGTTACAAATCCGGATCGGATAACGGCCTATCCTGGCTTCCGCGTTGTGGGCAATCTCTATTATGTCGGCACCCAAGATCTGGCGTCCTTTTTAATCACAACCGAAGAGGGGCACATTCTGATCAATTCGGGGTATGCCAGCTCGGCACCGATGATCCGCGACAATATCGAGACGCTGGGCTTTGACATCACCGACATCGAAATTATCACAACGGCTCACTCGCACAATGATCATGTCGGCGCTCTTGCCGAGCTCAAATATCTGAGCGGCGCCGAAACACATATGCATGAAAACGACCTTCCGATGCTGGTGTCGGGCGGTGACGACGATTATCGCTATCCAGGCGGCCGCGGGCTCCTCTTCGAGCCGATTGCGGTCGATCACATGATAAATGACGGCGACACTATTGAGCTTGGCGGTACCGTACTTACCGTGCATCTCCACGCGGGCCATACCAAGGGGTCGATCAGCTTTTCGATGGAGGTGGAAGAAGGCGGAAGAAGCTACGACGTGCTCCTCGCCAATATGGGAACGGTAAACGACAATGTGAATCTCACCCATATGCCGGGCTATCCCGAAATCGTCGACGATTACGAAAACACTTTCGCCTCACAAAAGGCGATGAATCCCGATATTTGGCTCGCCTCGCATGCCGGTCAGTTCAACATGCACGACAAATACCAGCCGGGCATGGCCTATAGCCCAGACAATTTCCTCGACCCTGAGGGCTGGCACGCGAAAGTCGCCGATTACGAGGCCGCGTTTCGCGCGCGCATTGTCTCGGACGCAGACAAACCGCGCGACTAGGGGGCTTTACTCCAAAAGCGATTCATCCACGCTCACCTGATCGGCGACGACAAAACGCAGAAGATCTTCGCCGACAATGACCGGGCCGTCATAATTTTCTCGGGTTCGCGCTTCCAATTCGCGGATTTTTTCTTCATCAGATCGGGGCCCGGGGCCGAGCATGATATGCGAATAGACGCCCATCTTTGCTCCGGTCTCGCTCAACACGGTTCCGGTTTCCTCAGGCGAAGTATGAATCCCGTTGGCCGCGCCTGGCCGACGCATCCGTACCTCATGAATAAGAAGATCGACGCCTTGGCCATTGGCGATCAGATTTTGATCGAAGCTGGTATCGCCGCTTAAAAGCACCGATCTGCCATTATAATCGACCCGATAGCCAAAGCTGGTTTCTACATGGCTGACGCGAAAGGCTGTCACGGTGACGCCCGCTTCATCGAAAACAACGCCGTCATTTACAATCTCACTGGTCTCGATTTTCTCGGCATTCGCGGGAATGCGCCCGCCGCGCCCGCGCAAATCCGAATCCGCCTGAAACGCGAGCATCACATTGTCCCCGAGCTGCTTTGTTCCGGAAGGGCCGTAAATCTTCAACGGACCGGTGCGCGCCTCAGGGTGCGGCCGATAGCCCGCCATCCACAAATCGGCAAAGCCATTAACGTGGTCGGAATGCAAATGGGTAATGAACAGCCCATCGATTTGCCCAGGCGAAATTCCGCTTTGCGCCATCCGAATGCTGGCGCCGCGCCCGGCATCGAATACCAAATTCAGCCCGCCGGCCTGCACCAATGTGGAGGGTCCAAAGCGCGTCGCGCTCAGCGCCGGCGTTCCGGTTCCAAGCAAGGTCACGACGATATTGTCATTGTCCGCGCTGGCCGCGTGTGCGCCGCCCACACCAATGGCGAGAGCCGCCAGAAGACCCATTGAGATTAGCGTCATACGGAGCTGGTTCATTGGCTTATACCTCTGAGCGGAATCCTAACGCGCGCGGTTTTGCGAGTCGAGCTAAAGACATGCATGCATCGCGTTGCTAATGTAGTGAAAACGCACCGTGTATCGAGCGGAGAATTTTGAAAATGTTTCAACCAACAAGACGCGGCTCTTTATTTGTATTGGAGCTCGTTGCTTTGCTTGCTGTTTCCTGCGACGCCACGCCGGAATTGGCAGGTGGAAATCAATTCTCGCAAACAGTGGGAACGGAGCAAGTTTACGATGAATTCGAAACCGCCGATCCCAATTGGTTTATAGGCAGGTTCCGAGATGGAGAGGTCAGGATCGAAGACGGCGAGATGCTGGTGCGAAGCCTGACAGCATCCGGGGCTAGCGTCAGCGCTATGTATGACGCGAATTTCAGCGATGTAATTGTCGATGTGGATGTTCGCCTCAATGAGGGCACGGACGATAATTGGCAAACCGTCGAGTGCCGCGCCGAAGGCAATAATTATTACGACCTTGGCATTAGCGCCGATGGTTATTATTTGATCGCTGTATGGATCGATGGAGTCCATTTGGATAAATCGCTCGGACCCACCGGCTCCCCCCATATCCGTACCGGAGAGGATGCGGTCAATTCTCTCCATGTGGAGTGCATCGGGGATAGACTGAGCCTTTCGGTCAATGGTAATTTGCTTGCCGAGCTTACCGATGCGAACTTCACCGAAGGCGCTGTCGGTCTATCCGTCCACGCGCTCGCAGGGGCGCTCAGCGAAGCCGCGTTTGATAATTTCCGCGTTGCCGCTCCTTAAAGATCTAGGATTTCCCTCATGTTCAAGCCCCGCTCCACGGCCCTTATCATCGCAACAGGATTGGTTTTTGGATGCAGCCACGCCGCGATCGCGCAAAGCGTTCAGCCCGGCGAGAGCTTTCGCGATTGCGAAAATTGTCCTGAAGTGATTGTCGTTCCGGCGGGGAGCTTTTTGATGGGATCGGGGCTCGAAGACGCAGCACGACTTCCCGCCGAGGAACCCCAACATCAAGTCACCATCGCATCGCCGTTTGCGATTGGAATCTATGAGGTGACATTTGATGAGTGGGATGCCTGTGTCGCGGAAGGCGGATGCGATAAATACTCGCCGCGCGATCAGGGATATGGCCGTGGCAGCCAGCCGGTCATTAATGTGCATTTTGGCGATGCTGAGAATTATTTAGCCTGGCTTTCCGACAAGACCGGTCAAACCTATCGCTTGCCGAGCGAAGCGGAATGGGAATATGCCGCGCGGGCCGACACGACAACACCGAGCTCATACGGAACGGATCTAACATCGGTGGGCGATGGCAATGTTTTAAGAGTCGCACCTGGGCAAACAGCCCATGCCGCACTTCTTAATGTGTCTTCCGAAGGACGGACCGTCCCGGTCGGCTCTTACGCGCCCAACCCGTGGGAGCTCTACGATGTGCATGGCAATGTTGCCGAGTTTACAGCCGATTGCTGGAATCGCGATCATGCGGGGGCGCCGGCGGACGGCTCGGCAAGAACAGATGGAGATTGCGAAGAGCGGGCCTTTCGAGGCGGTTCTTGGGTAACCGCTCCGCACACCACCCGCTCGGCCTTTCGCGACAACAATCCGCAACTACGCTTTATCGATCAAGGATTTCGCGTCGTTCGGGAACTCGAATAAAGCTACGAACGGTCAATTACCGTCAAATTCTTCGCCTGATTCTTTTATCACAATGCCAAGAAGCGCGCCGCTGCTACCATCCAAAATGGGATGAACTTTTGCGGTCACGCGCTCTCCAGGAGAGAAGCTGTTGCCGCTCCAGCCTCTGCGGGTCAGCGTGCCGGGTCCGCCACCCTCAATCACCCATTCGCGGGTCGCGCCGTCCTCGCCTTCGACCTCCAAATAAATCCAAGTATGGGGATTAACCCAATGATATTCCGTGATGGTTCCGACCAATGTCACTTCGACATCGGAATTATACATGGCATGAGAATGATGGGCCGACGCCGGCAGGGCGAACGCCAAACCAAAAAGCCCTGCTGTGAAAAAGTGCTTAAAACGCATCAAAAACTCCCATCAAGACGATATGATTCTAGCAGACGCTTGGAGTAAAGAATATAGTTTCACGATCGTCGAATGGGGAAGAAATAATGCGCGTTCTTGTAATGATTTGTTCGGCTCTGGTCATGCTCGTGCCGAGCCTGGCCTTTGCTCAAGCCCTGGAATACGCCAATCAGGACTATCGCTTCAGCATCAATTTTCCTGCCCCGCCTGGCCTGCACCCAGTCACCTACACCATCTCCAGTGGGCGCGACGTTCCAGCCACTTTGTTTTTTGCCGAGACGCGGCGCGGCCGATTCAGCGTGATCGCCCTGAGGCTTCCCGAAGACGCAGCCCACCGCACGCTGGAAGTCGAACATGTCGCAGATAGAATGCGCGCACGGCCCGGCGATGTCCTTTATGAGGAATTGAACGAGAATGACGGTTTTCCCATTCAATTGCTTACGCTTGTGGCGCCGGACGGTCGGCGTTCCATGATCGGCATTCTCGTCCATGAACGGCGACTTTATATTACGGAAGGAAATGTCGCCGAAGGTGCGCCGCCGCCGCTGCAGTTTCAACAGACGCTTTTTATGCTCGACGAAAACGGCGAGAAATTTGGCATAGATGAACAAGAGTTTGAGCGGCTTAATCCGAGGTAGCCAAGGCATTGTACAAGAGAACTTGCATGCGCAGGTGCAAAGAAAAACTGAGCTCACCTGCGCGCAGAGCCGAAAATACAAAATATTTGGTATAAGACCTTCCCCTATGTGAGGGAGCGCCTACAATTGAAGACACAACACGGGGTATTTTTTGGGACTTATATACGAAAGTGACGGTTGACACGGGACTCCGGCTCTGATTCAATTACGAACAAGAAGGGCGGCCAAGCTTCCGGCCCGACCGCCCTTCCTAGCGTAAGCAGTAGTTACTTACATTTGCTGGGTTTGGACTTGACGTGAGATTTTACCTTCACAGTCTTCGGCCCAGGCTTCTTGCCCGTCCTGACGGTACGGGGCTTTGTGGCGCACTTTGCCATTCCATCACCTCCTATCCCGGACTTTCACCCGCTGCGTAGCAGGCAAGGGTCCGGGATAGGGGTGCGAATCACAAAATGCGGGCTGGATTTTGACTCAGCAACCAAGCTGAGTCCATCTTGCAAATTGTAGGCGGATGGCAGGAACCCGCTATGAACGTGGCTTTATGACCTGGCGGATATTTACTGGCTGCACGAGGGCGCGGGCCGCTTCTTCGAACGCTCCCTCAAACCGCAAATCTTGTTCAAGCTCTGCTTTCGATGGCTGGTAGTTGGAGTTGACAACCTCGGCTACGGGCCTGTCCTTCTCTGGCACAAACGCTTGGTGTTTAAGCTTATCACTAGCGCTCGTTCCGTTCTTGGGCATTTAGCGATCTCCATTGGCCTTGACACTGAATCGACACTACCGCGCTTGACTCACGCCCGCAATAACAACACCCTTTCCCCATCGTCCAACGTACGCGCGCGGCCCTATGTCTGGAAGCCCGCTTTGGTTGCTGCCAAGAGGGGCCTTTTGAGATGCCAAACCGCATATCGTTCGCCAGGATCGGTCTGACTTATCTGGAAAACGCCGTTCTGGAGGTGCTACAAGATACCTTGCCTATCCGGTTTACACCCACACCCACTAGGGCTAGAATGGGCACAAACCGGATATAGGGGAGCGCGCCATGGATGTTCTCGACCGCGCCGATCTCCCATTCCCGCATTCGCTACCCGAGTTCCAGCGACTTTTCCCCGATGATGCGGCCTGCGCCGCCTACCTGGAGAAAGCCCGCTGGGGAGACGGCTTTGCCTGCCCGCACTGCGGCACGGCGGGAGAGCCGTTCCACTTTGAAAACCGCCCTGGCTGAGAACGGCGGTGACAAATTAGTCCACGGAAGCGGCGGGATTTCCCAGCCGCGGGCGGAGTAAAACTCTGCCACCTGTAGCCTTCGATCTTTTTTGAGATGGAAGGCGGGAGGATGTACACCGTGGACCTATATCTGCGCGTTCGGCTGGCCTGCCATGTTGATGGTCTGAGCTAGCGAGAGGCGGCAAGTCGGTTTGGCATTGCGCGCGAGACGGTGAGGAAGATGCTGCGGCATTCGGAACCGCCGGGATATCGGCGACGCCAGCCACCGAAACGCCCGAAACTGGCCCCCTTCACGGATATCATCGACCGTATTCTGGAGGAGGACCGAACGGTTCACCGTAAGCAGCACCACACGGCGAAGCGTATATTCGAGCGCCTTCGCGACGAACATGGCTTCACGGGCAAAGAGACCGTCGTGAAGGATTACGTTCGGGAACGGCGCCTTCGTCGGCGTGAGATGTTTGTGCCGTTGTCACATCCTCCGGGCCATGCTCAAGCGGACTTTGGCGAGGCGGATGCGATCATCGCCGGCGTCAAGTATCGGGCGCATTTTTTCGTCATGACACTTCCCCACAGCGATGCCTGCTTCGTTGCGGCCTACCCAGCGGCGGCGACGGAGGCCTGGTTGGACGGGCACAACAGAGCCTTTGTTTTTTTCGGCGGCGTTCCCCAATCGATTCTTTACGACAACGACAAGTGTCTGGTGTCGCGCATCTTGTCAGATGGCACGCGGCAACGAACGCGGGCGTTCAGCGGGCTGTAGTCCCATTACCTCTTCGAGGACCGCTACGGCCGTCCCGGCAAGGGTAACGACAAAGGCAATGTGGAGGGGGTGGTCGGCTATGCCCGGCGGAACTTCATGACGCCGCTTCCCCGGTTCGCGAGCTGGGACGCCTTCAATGGCCACCTGGAAGAGCAATGCCGCAACCGGCAAGGCAACGTCCTGCGCGGCCACCGCGAGAGCATCGGCGAACGGTTTGTGCGTGACCGCGAAGCGTTGAAGAGGCCACTGCCGGCACCGTTCGACGCGTGCGACAAGCAGGGCACGCGGGTCAACTCGCTGTCCCTGGTGCGCTACCTGACGAATGACTATTCCGTGCCCGTCGCCTACGGCCATCAGGAAGTCTGGATCCGTGGCTATGTCCACGAGGTGGTTATCGGTTGCGGCACCGGGATCATTGCCCGACACCCCCGTTCCTACGACCGGGAAGATATGGTCTTCGATCCGATCCACTACCTGCCTTTGCTGGAGCACAAGATCGGTGCCCTGGACCAGGCCGCGCCGCTAGCCCGATGGGAACTGCCTGATGCCTTCCCAACCCTGCGCCGTCTCCTGGAGGCGCGCATGGGCAAGGCCGGCAAGCGGGAATACGTCCAGGTCCTTCGGCTTCTGGAGACCTTCGATCTCGAGGTGCTTCACGGCGCGGTGAAGGACGCCCTGCGCCTGGGTGCGATCGGCTACGACGCCGTCAAACACCTTGTGCTGTGCCGTATCGAGCGACGCCCGCCCAAACTCGACCTGGATATCTATCCCTACCTGCCTCGGGCCAACGTGGCGACCACGGCCGCCGCCAGTTATATGAGCTTGTTGGGTGGAGGCGCGTCATGACCGATACGCCGCAAGTGTTGCTGGCCCATCACCTCAAGACCCTGAAACTGCCGACGTTCCTGCGCGAATACGACAAGCTGGCCCGCCAATGCGCCACCGAGGGCGCCGACCATGTGCGGTATCTTGTCCGTCTGACCGAGTTGGAACTGATCGACCGTGAGCGCCGCATGGTCGAGCGGCGGATCAGACAGGCCAGGTTCCCCGCCGTCAAAAGCCTCGACAGCTTCGACTTCAAGGCCATCGCATCGCTCAACAAGATGCTGGTTCTGGAGTTGGCGCGATGCGAATACGTCGAGCGTCGTGAGAATATCATCGCGCTCGGCAACTCAGGCACCGGCAAGACCCATATCGCCCTCGGTCTCGGTCTGGCGGCCTGCCAAAAGGGGCTCTCCGTCGGCTTCCTCACGGCCGCTGCCCTGGTTCATGAACTGATGGAGGCCAGGGATGAAAAACGCCTGTTGCGCCTGCAGAAGCAACTGGCAAAGTATCACCTTCTGATCATCGACGAACTCGGCTTCGTGCCGCTCTCGAAGACCGGCGCCGAGCTGCTGTTCGAAGTCTTCAGCCAGCGCTACGAGCGGGGCTCGATCCTGGTGACCTCCAACTTGCCGTTCGATGAGTGGACGGAGATATTCGGCTCGGAACGCCTGACCGGGGCTTTGCTGGACCGCCTCACCCACCATGTCCATATCCTGGAAATGAACGGCGAGAGCTATCGTCTCAACCAAAGCCAAAAACGGCGGAAATCCCCAAAAATACCTGCTTAACCGCCGGTGCAATGGTTGACCCGGTGGGTCCACAGGAACCTCCCGCGCTGCTTCGCTCCGCGTAACGCAAGCGCTACTCGAAGCAGCGCGGGTCCCTCCTATGGACTACCGGGACACCCCCCCAACACCGCGTACCGCATAACGTTAAGTGGACTAGTTTTGCTCCGCCCGGGTGGACTAATTTTGCTCCGCCGTTGACACATCTCGCCGAACTTCATGGCGGCGCTTTGAACATTGTGAGCATGCTTGGCGAGGGTACGCGGGTAACGGTACACATTCCCTGCGCCGCACCTGCGACAAAAGCTGCCGCCTCTTAGGAATATCCCTCAAAAGACTTTGTGACGATTGATTGCAGGTCGTCGAATTAGATTTCTTCGGTCAAATTGCTGAGCGCGCTTATTCAGCACGCTGCATAGCTGTTTGGCTGCATTTCGCCGTCGGCATGACCGCCAGACTCTGGGGACGCGTCGGCGAAAATCCCTTTGCTGCCGATGTCGATTGGCCTTGAGGTTAGGGATTCCAAACGGCTCGGCTAATAGCGCCGCCCTCTGCGGTTTGCCCGACCGCGGTTTGTGCGGCCATTCGGAACCGAATAGCTAGGCCCATAAAATCTGTGACCTCTATAGCCATAACTGCCAAACCTGCGCCCGCCAAAATGCCCAGTGCCGAGATGCGTTACGCCAAAATAGCTCGCGCCATAGGGATAGCCGCCATAGCCATAGGTGCCGGAATAGACTGACCCATAAGGGTATGGTCCGTACGGCCCGGCATTATTGGAATAGGGTGTAGAGGCATATGGGCCATCGGGATATGGGCCGTAATAACCCGTGCCATAACCATATCGGCTATAGCGGCCATAGCGGGAAGCACCATAACGCCGGCTACCGTAATAGCCGACGCTGGCCGAACCTACATAGGTGCGCGAGTAACGGCTGGGGCGATAGTGATTGGGATAACCGCCTGGGTAACGGTAAGGGCTGTCATAAGAATATAATAATGGCGCGCCGTCGGTTCGGCTTTCGTCAACCAAGACAACGCATACTGCCTGTGCAGGATGGGCCGCGACTTCCGCATCTATGGCCTCAGGGAGGAGCGCGGCGGGCGAGCCTGCGCGAATTGCGCCCGGCGTATCACAAGGGACAACGTAATAGACATAAGCCTCGGCCGGATCGCGCAAACTTGCCATGGCTTCTGCAGTTTCCGGGCGCACGGCATCTTGCGGCGCGCCGAACTCGCCCGCCTCAAAGCGATCGCTCACACTAAGACGGCTAATTCTAGTCTCACTAAGCCCATCAGTGTTCACAGCTTGAGACCAAGCGGGCCCGAAAAGCGCTACCAAGAGCGCCGCAATCGCTGGCGAAGCAACGCGTATACTCATTCGCATTTCGCTCCTCGCTTTCTACAACACAATCGCTACCGGACCATGTGATTTGTGAACGTCATCTGACATCCATCATCCCGTAACAAAACGCCCGCTCCCCGCGCAAAATATACTCCACAATGCACGGATGAGCCAGCGCTGGAACCCTTTACGACGATGGAAACGCTTAGTGGCGAGCCGCTTTTCGTCAATATGGTCTCGACGGATTTCGCATTGTTCGATCTGTTTGGCCTCGAAGCCATTGCCGAGAGGATTTCGCCGATCCGCGGCGCCGATACAGCTCTCGCGGATGAGAGGGGGCTGATCTTCAACGCAACGGGCATCACCGGCATGGGTTTTGAATCGCCCCAGGCTGCGATTGGTCAAACATTGACCCTGTCTTGGGGCCCAGACAATCAGCCCCGCACATTTGAAATTGTCGGCGTGGTTCCGGATTTCTCGCTTAGATCGATTGATCGGCAGGTTGTGCCGACAATGTATTATGCCCTCGACGCCAACCCCAATATTATCGATGTAAAGCTTTCCGGACGTGACATCCCCGAAACATTAACCGCCATTGATCGCATATGGGACGCTACCGTCGCGGATGGTCCCATCGATCGTTTCTTTGTGTCTGATCATATTCAAAGTCTTTACATCGGGATATTGCGCCAGGCCCAAGCCTTCGGCGTGTTTGCCTTCATCGCCGTGCTGCTGGCTTGCATAGGACTTCGCGCTTTGTGCGCCCTTTCGGTGGAAAACCGGATAAAGGAAATTGGCGTTCGCAAAGCGATGGGCGCGGCATCAGGCGATATATTTCAGCTTCTGACCTAAGAATTTGCCAAACCCGTGCTCATGGCAAATGCTATTGCCTGGCCAATTGCATATTTCTTTTTGGATTGGTGGTTGAACGGTTTTGCCTACCGGATCGATTTAAATCCCTGGTTGTTCCTTGGTGCGGGAGTGCTGGTGCTGCTTATCGCGCTCGCAACAATCGCGGCGCAAACGCTCGCGTCGGCCCGCGCCAAACCCATTGCCGCTTTACGTTATGAGTGAGTGAGCATTGGCGGTTTTACCGCCAATGCTCTCCCCGCACCCAATTCAAATGGACGCGAAGCTTACTGCCAGCGTTCCATTGCCTGGCGGTGAAGCGCTTCCGGCGGCAGCTCGAGCAGCTCCATGCGGTTACCAAAGGGATCGGTGACATTCGATATGATCGCAAAAGTGCCCGCGCCGCTCGCCCGCACCGGGGTGATATCGGCGCCGCGCTCGGTCAAGGTCGCATGCAGGTTTTCCAGATTGTTTACGTGCATACCGACATGGGTAATGCCTGCGGGCCGATTTTCATTGGCGGGGCGCAATTCCACGAATGTATTTTCGCTGACTTGCACATAAACCATATCGAGCTCGCCCTCACGATTGTTCAACCGGAACGCCTCGGGAAATCCCATCACCTCGGTGTAGAACTCCGCGGCCTCTGCAAGGTTAGGCACGTTCATGCCGACATGGTTTACCGCCACAATATCCGGCGTCCGCGATTGAGCGATGGCATTTTGAAGGGCGAAACCAGAAAAGGCTCCGACAATAAGAAAAAACACAGCGCGCATGATGGATTTCCTTTTCTAAAACTTACTTCTCAAAACGAAAAAGATTGGCTTGGGGTAAAACTACCCTCTTTTTCCCAAAACGCGAAGTGGTTAGGGAAGATGGCTCGTAGCTGAAAAAAGGTCCGCGAATCCAAGCCCCTCAGCCCCTAATCGCGGGGGCGAATTTGGATCAGCTCATTCAGCTGATCGTCGCTAAGCGGCTCACCCAAATATCTTAGCTCAATCGCCAGCGGCACGCTGCGCTCCAATCCCGGCACGTCGTATGGCTCAACTGCTTCGTTTGGGAACAGAAATCGCTACAGCGAATCCGTGTTCTCACTTATTTCATCCGCCCACACTTTGAAGCCTTGTAGTTCATTGTCGCCGAATGTGTGTGTGAGCGGAAAATCAGCCGCGTCGCGCCCGCGCGCAATCAAAATGCGGCCCAGCCGCGGAACATTGTTTCGCGGATCGAAAATATACCATTGGCCGCCAAGATAGACCTCCATCCACGCCGCGAAATCGGCGGGGCCGTGTGGCGGCACCACGCCCATAAAGCCGAGATAGCCGGTGCAATAGCGCGTCGGAATATTCATGCAGCGACAGAAGGTAACCGCGAGATGAGTAAAATCACGGCACACGCCGGCGCCTTCTTCCAACACGTTCACCGCCGATTTGCCCGGATAGGCCTTTTCATAATCGAATGTGATCGCTTCATGAACGTAATCGCAGATGGCTTGGACGCGTGCCCAACCAGGTGGCGAATTTCCGAAGAGATCCCACGCGGTCTGCGAAAGGCGATCCGTTTCGCAATATCGGCTTCCCAATAGGAATACCAACGCATCTGCCGGCAAATCTTCCACAGCCATTTGCTGCGCTTCAAGCGCGGTCTCATCAGGCGTGTCTTTGCAGTCGACGATAGCGTCTGCCGATAACCGGGTGCGCCCCGCAGGCATAACAAGCCGGGTGCACCAGTTTCCGAAACCGTCTCTATAGGCGTCGGTTGCAATCGCCGGTTCGGTCTTCAAATGGTCAGGCACTACAATGTCGGAGAAATGGCTGTGGTGGATGCTAAGCAGAAGCATCACCGGCGTTGGATGCGGACAATCATACAACAACTCATATCCAAGTCTAACGCGCACGATGCCCTCTCCTTGTCCGCAATGACGTACCGTCCGCGATTAACAATTGCGGCATAGCTTCAGCAACCGCGAAGCGGCTAACCGAGTTTGCCCGCGACGATTCTACCCTCGGGCGTCGGAATAAGAATTCCCATTTGGTCGGTGATAAGCCGCAACTGCACAAGTCGTTCGCGATGGGCCTTTGGGATATTTCGGCTCATAAGGCCGCCCGCAACGCCGGAAAGAGACGCCAGCTCGCCAGGCGTCAGATCGGCACTCGTTGTCATCCGGCTCATTTGAATCCTGGCCTGTGAATTATGGACTGTGAATCATGACCCCTGAAACAGGTACCGGCACCAACATGATTAATACCAAGGAAAGATCGTGTTTGGACCAGCATAAAAGGGCGTCTGGCACCTGCTCCCAATAGCATGCATTAGCCCCAAGCATTGCATCTCGTCGAGCAAAGCCCCATATAGGGCGTGCGACAGCGTTCCCGTCAGTAGAAGCGCACTGTTCCAAACGCAACTTTACTGAATGCGCGCCTGGACTAAGCAGCCTGACTTCCCGATCTGATAATTGCGTTCCTCGCACCGCTTAAGCAATGGGCTTAAGCGGAACCCGATGCATAAGGAGCAATTATATGACCATCGGAACCGTAAAGTTTTACAATGCTAATAAGGGCTTCGGCTTTATTTCGCCGGAAGATGGCGCCAAAGACGTGTTCGTTCATGCGACCGCGCTTGAGGCAGCCGGCATGAATAGTCTCTCGGAAGGCCAGCGCGTCTCATTCGATATCCAACCGGATGCGAAGGGCTCGAAGGCCGTAAATCTGGCTGAGGCCTGAGCCTGTAGAAATGACTAAAACGTATTGAAACTGCGCGGGGGCAATTGTTTTGCTCCCGCCGGTTTCTTTTCTGAAGACGATGTTTTGAGCGAAAAGCCGTTCGCTCGCCCTTAAAGACTAGGCGGGACAGACTTCATTATGGAACGGCGGATCGAGACGGAGCATCTCTACCTTCTCGACTTGATTGAAGTGTTACTTCCCCATCCGGCGGGACTAAGGCGGTGGGCGATTATGCGAGCGATCCGCAAACTCCATCAATCGGCGGAGCGGCCGATTTCTCAAAAGTTTGAAGACGGGGTTGAACGTGTTTTCCGCAACCATTGCGCAGATTCGGTCATTTTCAAGAAGCGAAATATAGCGCCCGAAAATGCTTTGTTCCATTGGCCCCAGGGCAAGGCAGCGGGACTATGGGCAGTGCATCCCGACAAAGCCGAGGCTTTCCTTAAATCCGATGAAAGAGACTTTTTCCTAAATTCAAAACCGATCCACGAGGAATTCTGACTGCCTTTCGTCCCGGCACATTTGTGCCGCAACGATATTTTTTGCAAGGAGTAAAAATGAAAAATCGTGGAAAGCCGCAATCCGCCGCGGAAAAAAACGCCGAATCTTACTTTAAAAAAACCGAGCAGACCGAGACGACCGCAAAAAAGGAATACAAAAAGGCACTCGCAGCCGACGCCACCAAAACCGCGAATTTGCGGGAGCAACGCCTGGCAAAAGAAGCCGCAGACGCAGCTACGCTTGGCAATACCAAAAAAGACTGACTGCCGAGGCCGAATGGCGCAGCCGTTCAATCTATTTCAACTAGGCCGGTCCCGCGCTAATCACGTGACGGGATTTGGATCAGCTCAGCCAACTGATCGTCGCTAAGCGGCGCGCCCAAATAGCGCAGTTCAATCGCCAGCGGGATAATTTCATCGAGACCGAAAATATTATCGGGATCAAGCGCTTGCTTGGGAAAAAAATCATCGCGTGTGCGCCGCGCAATATCTTCCGAGACATTTGCGAAATCGGCAAAATGCTCCATGGCCGCCGGATCGTCATACATATATTCAATGGTTTCGCGATAAGCGCGCATGAAGCGGGTGAATTTATCGCTATCGGCATTGAGCCTGCGGGCATTGACCGCCAAGACCCGCACGGTTTGGCCGACAAAACGCTCCGCATCATTTCCCGATCCGATAATCCGGATATCGCCCTGGTCCAATTGCTCCAAACCGAAGGGCGGCGCCGACCAACCGACATCGACAAGCCCTGACATGACTTGGGTCAATGACGAGGGCGGACTGCCCACCGGCGTGGGGCGGGCTGTGATGCCATATTGGTCGATATATGCTTTTACGATTTCATGGGTCGAGGCCCCAGTGGTCGAATAGGCAATCGTTTCGCCGTCAATATCACTGACCGATTGCAGCGATGAATCCGAGCGGACATACCAGAACAAATCCGTCGCGCCGGTGACTTCCGCACCCAGCACCCGCACCGGCGCTCCCCTGCCATAGGCGCCAAGCACCGCCATCACCGAGGGACCGACCCCAACATCGACCGCGCCCGATATGACTGTTTGCAAAGTTTCGCCGCCGCCCTGGGTGTAGAGAATCTCGAGCTCCAGCCCGTGCTTCGCAAAGATGCCGCTGCGCTGCCCAAGCTCGGCAATAGAAGTATCCCAATTGCCGCGCTGGCCCACGGCCATGGTCATTTCATCCAAAGCCGTTTGATCTTGCGCGTAGGCCACCGACGCGCCGCCAAGTTGCGCGCAAATCACCAACGCACACATACTAGCGAGCATTTTGCCGCGCGGCAGGCGCGTATCTATCTTTCCATGCAATGTCATAGGGAGAGTTTAGGCTACACAGTCTGGCTTTGAACAGGCTTTGTCGCGGTCTTCGCCTTTAGGCCGCCAAGCTCGCGCCAATCGCTCGATTTGGGGACAACACCTTCAAAGCTGCGAAGCTTGACTTGGTTTGAGGCTTCCGCCGCGCCGATGATGGTTCCATCGGCCTGAGCTGCCCGCGCAGCCTCGATCATGGTTTTACGAAACTGAGCGATTGCGCCGTCGCTGGTGCCAAGACGATCGGTGCTGCGGTCCACAATCGGGCCCATGGTCTCCCACATAATAATGTCTTGGTTCGGAATACCGGGAACCCCGGTCCAAGAATCGCCTTTCATCGCTTTGCGATCCTGCAGATAATTATTCTCTAAGGTCCGCAAATGGCGATAGGTCGTATCGACATCGACGCCCACTTCCGCCGCGCAGAATTTGCGCCACGCCTCGGTATCGGGCGTTGCCTCACCGCCAAAGGCGATAAAATGAAACGCGGTATGGGTGTCGTCGCATGGAATATGCAGAACCGCGATGCGGTAGCGATCATTTGGCGGGATGTGAACGCTATAGGGCGCGATGAAAAGCGTCGTCCTTATATAATTACGCGTCTCTTCATTCTCGAAGGGCCGGCGTATGGCCGCATATTTAAAGCCATAGCCCGTACGCTCGACTTGAATTCGCGGCGAAGTGTCGTTCGACGGACGGTACCATGATTGATCGGTCGCCTTCGCGCCCTCAACCTTATCCGGAACCATGTCGGAGGAATGCAATAAGGATGAATGCGATGAATCGATGGCCCCTTCCAGAATTTGCGCCCAATTACAATTTATAATTATTTTGACGATACTGATGCGCGTCGCGTCGTCGCCGCCAAAAACCGGTGTGGTGAAGGGAGGAGCATTTTCCTCATCTCCCATATAGGTCCAGATAAAACCTGCCACCTCATGCACTGGATAGGATTTATGTTTTAGCCGTCCGGCGATGCCGGCCCGCGCTTCCGTAGGCGTTTCTTGTACCAGCCCATCCACGCCGAACTTCCAGCCATGATAAAGACAGCGTAAGCCGCAACCCTCATTGCGACCAAAGAAGAGCGAGGCCTTTCTATGCATGCATTGCTCGCCCAAAAGCCCTACCCGGCCTTCTGAATCGCGAAACGCAACCAAATCTTCGCCTAAAAGACGCACCCGCACCGGATTGCCGTTCGCCTCAGGCAATTCTTCGCTTAAACAAGCGGGAAGCCAGTGGCCGCGCATGATCGCACCCATGGGCGCATCGCCCTCGACCCGCGTCAGAAGCTCATTTTCTTCGAGGCTCAGCATGCACGCGATCCCTCAAAACCTCTATTTCCAGGCCGATAAACTTGCCACAGTGGCATTTACTTAGCAATCTAAGTTTATGACTTTCCTTTCTTTTGCTTTGTTGCGCAATTCATGGATTCATCGTTTGAGTTCGCACTGTGAAAATCGAGGTGACAAATGACGGATGCAATCCTGCGCATTGGGGCCCTTGGGCTTGGCCGCGCCTTTACATTGATGTTGCCGACATTTGTCAGCGATCCACGGGTGGAACTTGTTGCCGCCGCCGATCCTCTGCTCGCGCCGCGCAAAAGATTTGCCCAAGATTTCTCAAGAAAAATCTATGAAGACGCCGAAGCGCTTTGCCGCGATCCCAATGTCGCTGTGGTCTATATCGCATCGCCGCACCAATTGCATGTAAGCCATGCCGAAATGGCTGCCGCCGCGGGCAAGCATATTTTGGTCGAAAAGCCGATGGCGCTGAATCTGGGCGAATGCATGCGGATGAACGAAGCGGCCTCAAAGGCCAATGTTCATCTTATTATCGGCCACAGCCACAGTTTCGATGCACCCATTCTTCGCACAGCTAAGCATATTGCCGGCGGCAAAATGGGCACATTGCGCATGATTCAAATGTTGAACTTCACTGATTTTCTCTATCGCCCGCGCCGCGCCGAAGAACTCGATACCACACAAGGCGGCGGTGTTGTGTTCTCTCAAGCAGCGCATCAAGTCGATATCGCACGGCTATTGGGCGGGGGCAGGGTGCGGAGCGTTCGTGCGCTTACCGGGGCGTGGGATGAAAGCCGCCCTACGGAAGGCGCCTATAGCGCGCTACTGAACTTCGAGAACGGCGCCTTCGCGAACCTCACCTATAGCGGTTATGGCCATTTCGACTCGGACGAATTTTGCGACTGGATCGGAGAATCGGGAAAACAAAAAGACCCGACAATTTACGGCGCCGCCCGAAAATCGCTGCAGGACTTAAACGCCGAGGAAGAAGCGGTGATGAAAGCTGCGCGCAATTATGGCGGGCCAAATTATGCGGCTTCCGATCCAAATGACCACCCACCCCATCATCAGCATTTCGGTTTTGTGCTGGCCTCTTGCGAGCACGCCGATCTAAGACCGCTGCCCAATGGCGTCATGGTCTATGGCGATCAGGAGCAATATTACGACAAAATACCCGAGCCGAAAATACCGCGCGCCGAAGTTATTGACGAGCTTTACGATGCAATCATCCATGACAAAGCACCTCTTCACTCGGGCAGATGGTCCTTGGCCACCATGGAAGTGTGTCTAGCGCTATTGCGTTCCGCCAATGAAGGCCATGAGGTTTTCTTGAGCGAGCAGGTGGGCCCCAATGAATAGGAAGTCCATGAATAAGACTCCCCGAATTGATAATTCCAGAGGCGATACTTCCTCGCGCGAAATATTGCGCCATTGGCAAGAGGCCGTCCCGAATGACCGGCTGGCTCATCTTGTTAAAGACGCGACACGGGCACTGGTGCGCGCATTGCAGCTGCGGCTTGCCGATTACGAGATTCCCTTCGGCCATTGGAGCTTTCTGCGAATCCTTTGGGAAAACGACGGACTCACCCAGCGCGAATTGAGCGCGCGCGCCGGCGTGATGGAGCCGACAACCTATAGAGCGCTTAAAGCGATGGAGCAGCGCGGCTTTATTGCCAAACGCCAGACACCGACCAACAAAAAGAACATCTACATCTATCTCACGCCCAGGGGCCGGGCGTTAAAGAGAAAACTCATTCCCTTGGCCGAAGAAGTAAATCGGATTGCCGTCGGCAAAGTAAAATCGACCGACATCGCAGCGACGCGAAAAACCCTTCTTGCGATAATCGGGAATTTGGCGGCAGACGAGGTGGGGGATTAGTAAGTGGCACGCGCGCTGGGCCTAGTTGTAAACGAGGTTCATACTCCTCCGCACGCAATTTGGACTGGTACGAACGCTCTCAAAGGAAAGTGAATTCGCCATGACCAGTAATCTCTTCATTCTTGTCGCAGGCTCGACCGGCAACCAAGGCGGTGCGGTTGCCCGTGCCCTGCTTCGCCGCGGACACCGGGTTCGGGCCATCGTCCGTAATCCGAACGCCGCCTCGGCGAATGCACTTGAAGCAGCCGGCGCCGAACTTTTCCAAGCCTCCTATGACGATCGCGCTGCACTTAGCAAAGCCGCTGCAGGCGTTGACGGCGTCTTTATGGTTACGACGCCCGCCGGTGGGATCGAAATCGAAATCAAACAAGGAGTTGTCCAGAGCGAAGCCGATGGCGAGGCGAAAGTTCCGCATATCGTCTTCAGCTCCGTGGGGAGCGCCAATCTGCAAACCGGGATTCCACATTTCGAAAGCAAATTTCGCATCGAGAAGAAATTGGCCGTGCTTGATCTTCCCCACACGGTGAGCGCGCCGACCTATTTCATGGAAAATCTGCTATTTCCCGATACGGTCAAAGGAATCGCGTCGGGAACACTCGGCGTTGCGATGCCCGCCGGCACTTCTCTTCAAATGCAATCGGTAAGCGACATCGGCGAATTCGCGGCCTCTTTATTTGAGCGCAAAGACAGCGTGATTGGAAAACGGTTCGATATCGCAGCCGACGAAGTTTCGGGAAGCGAAATGGCTGACATTCTTGGCCGCATCACCGGCAAGCAAGTCGCTTACCAAGAACTTTCCCCCGACATGTTCCGCCCCGCGATGGAAGACATGGCGCTGATGTTCGAATGGTTCGAGCGTGTCGGCTATGTCGCCGACATCGCCCAATTAAGGACCGAGTACGAAGATGTTCCTTGGGCAGGTTTCGAAGATTGGGCCAAAAACCAAGAATGGGCGTGACGGTATTTCGTTTCGGTGACATTCAACTTGCCAGTCAGCACCAGCGCGGCTAGCGTCTAAACGACCAAACGTTTGGTGTCGGTCAATGCCTGAACGTCTCAAAATCACCGGTTTTGCCGTTCTAATGGCGGTGATGATTTTGCCCGCGATTTCCAGCGCGCAAACTGAAGACGCGCAAAACGACGGCAATGCCCCCCTGCCCCGTCTTCCGCTTCCCATTGCGCCCGGAAACTATCCGGTCGAATCTATCATCGCCAATGAAGAGGGCAGTGTCGTTCTACGCGCCAACATCGGCACGGACGGTCAAATGTCGGGTGCTCAGGTAACAACATCCAGCGGATATGAACGCCTGGATGCAGCATCGATTTTTCTTACCAATGACGCACGTCTTCCGACGCCGCCTACTAATGCGGCAGGCGAGCTGGTCAGCGTCGATGTGCTTGTCGATATGAATTGGGAATTGCCGCTGGAGACGGCAGATGAGTACTTGATCAAACCGGATTTGCCGCCGGGTGTGACGCCACCGGAACCAGACGGCACCTCAGCCGCTTCCGTGCGGGCGCGGGATTATCCCTCATCAGCAATCAGGCGCGGTGTGCACGGCACGGTCGCGATGAATATTTTGGTGTCGGAGGAAGGTGAAGCCGATGGCGTCGAAATTACACATCCCAGCGGCGAACGCGACATTGATCGTGCCGCGGAAACTCTTAGCCAACGGTTCCGCTGGATTCCCGCGAACCAAAACGGGGCAATCACCGCGTGGCAAATTCCATACGTAATCCACTTTGTCGCTATCCCGGGTAGAGCGTCCGGCCGTTGCCATACCGTCCCGCTGGTAGCCGACACCGACTCGACGGTTAACATTACAGGCTCGTTGACACGGGGGGCGGGTCGGCGGTTCATCCAACCACTGTCAACCGATGGATTCGTGTAAACGAACCGGGCCATGTCGACATTGCGCTTCTCCAAACCAACGATGGCTGGCGAAAACTGTCCGATTATTTTGTCGAGGCGTTGGACGGGGTGAACGACATTGAAACGTATTTCGTCGAAGGTGTTGCAACAGCGTGTTGGTATTACAGGCCGTTACTCCTGCCGGCGGACGGCCCTCAGCCAAGACGGACGCCGCTTACGCCTCCAGAAATGCCGCTTAATCCGTCACCCATGACCGATCCAATGTATGCGCCACCCAATAATCGATATCGAAGTGTTACGGCGCGTGGGTCGCCGAAGCAGATCGTTTCCGAAACCAAAAGCCGACCTCCACTCCACCCTTCAAAAATCGGGCGAGTTGTCCTGTGGGATGGGCGGCAGATCATAGCCGAAATAATCCTCGTTATTTTCGGCGCAGATGCGCTCGGTAAAGAGCCGGCCTACATCTCTGCGAAAACGGCGCATTGCGCTCCAGGGCATGGTGAAGGCGCCCTGATCTTCCACCTGCACGGTGACTTCGAGCATCGCACCGTCATCGATCATGCGATAACGCTCCACCACGTGAAGCATAACGGAGTGCGGCGTGCGGTAATTATCCATAAAGCTGCGATCGTCGAGCCCGATGGTGTCGACCACAAGAGTATCGCCTTCATAATGGCCGATGGATTCACCATGCCAGGACGGCGTGGGATTATCCGTATGCGGACCATTCATTGCAACACGGCGCACTTCGGAATTGGGCTCCAATAGAATCTGAACCTCATCCGCACTTTGCAGCAAAAATAACGGCGAGCCGGGACGAAGCAAGAAGACCGGCAGGCCCGGCGGCCAGCAACGCACTTTGCCGTCGAAAATCGGCGCGCCCGAAAGCGCCTCTTCGTTCTGTACTCGCAAGGCTTCGACCACCCAGGGCTGCAATGTGGGGTTATCTAGATCGGCAATGCGAAAATTGGCGTCTTCGCCGGTGCGCGAGGCCTGCGCATTGGAGATATAGGGATAATCCGGATGGGCCGTGACCGGGCCCGGCCCACTGTCCGGCGGATCGAGCTCGTTTCCGATACCAACCCAGCCGACACTAAAGCCATGGAAATCGGGGATGGGGCTTTCTTGGGCAAGAGCCTGGCCAACAAGCACCATGGAAGACCCAAGCCCGACAGCAAATCCGAAGGCAAGCCCAATTCGTGTCATCAATCTAATCTGCCCAAAAAATAATCCAGCCAATACCAGGCACAATTGTCCGCGCGCGGCGGACACTAGCGCAAAACTGAACCTCCCCCAAACCGTTTTGCCGGCTAGCCTTCGGCGCATTGGGCCCGCGCCCACTCGCATGCTAAACTGAGGCTACGCCAAGCCTTGGGAGGAACGAGATTGCGCTTTAATTCTGCACTCGCTGCGGCCATCGCCCTCAACTTTGTGGCATCGCTCTTGCCCGCCTCTTCCCATGCGCAAGCATGGTCGGAATTTTTTAGTCTTGAGGATCGCTTCCAAATCGGTTTTCCGGGAGAGCCCAGCGTAGAGGAAATCTCCTACATCGCGGTGAACGGAAATCCCTTCCCCGCGCGGCGCTATGCGGTGAATGTAGCGGAGCAAGGCTACGCAGTCATAGTCGTTGATTTCGCAACTGCGTATGATTTTGCAACAGCGCGCGATAGCGAGGAGATGGTCGTGTTGGGAGCGATCGCCCATGCCGCAACAAATTATCGCCAAAGGGGCGAAGTCACCTATGACGGCTATACGCGTTATGACCGCCTGCCCGCGCACAAGCTTCAGATCACCGAGCCCGATGGGCGGCTTTTATATGTCTCGATCATCCTGCATGAGGATCACAACATCGATGCGCGGCGGTTATATATTGTCGAGGCCAGCGCACCGCCGGGCGCGCCGCCGCCACTTGCCTTTCAAGGTACTTTTTATATTACCGACGAGAATCTCGAGCGCATCAGCTATGACACCAATGCCGAAGGCCATAGGATACGCATCATTCCCGGCAGCGGCGGGATTCCGCTTCCGGAATGAGCTGAGCACAAATGCGCGTCAAATTAAACGACACACAGTTAAACGAAACTCAGGGTTAATTATTACGCTTTGCCACCGCCGATATTATAGAGCGTGTCTTCATCGCGCAGCATGAACAACATGATGCAGGCGGCAAGCATCGGCCAAGCCGCATAGAAGAGCAGATTGAAATCGAGATATTGCTGCCAGGAGGTAAACGTCGCGACGGAATGAATCAGCAAAATCGCGCAATAAGACCATTTCTTGAAAAAGCCCAATAGAAAGGCAGCGATAATGGCCAGCTGGCCGACACCAAGCACGGCAGAAACCGAGGCATCGAGTCCGCCAATAAAATAGAAATTCTCGAACACCCGAGCCGTGTGCTCCGGATTGACGATTTTGTCGACCGACCACGGAATCATAACGGCCGCCACACCCAAGCGGAGCAATAAGAGCCCCAAATTAAGCTGCGCCGGCGATGATGTCTCAGACATAGTTTCTCCCCTTACCAATCATTCGCCCGGCCAGTTCGCGCGTTTCTTGCTCAACGGACGGGCGCATTATTTTCGTCTCTATGCTTAAAGCATAGCAAGT
Source organism: Micropepsaceae bacterium (assembly GCA_965247505.1). Classification (GTDB taxonomy): domain Bacteria; phylum Pseudomonadota; class Alphaproteobacteria; order Micropepsales; family Micropepsaceae; genus CAIYRG01. The sequence goes on from OZ252020.1 coordinate 478,053, forward strand.
TTGTTCAGCTGCCGGAGCAAATATTTGCGTTCATTTTAAGAATATTGGCCCAATAGCTGCTCGAATTTCAGAGCGGATGCGCCACTTTATCTCATAGCGGAAAATACCTTAAGCTTACATCATGTGCGGGCGCTTTACCGATCAACATTCCTGGGACGAAATCAAAGCGCTCTATGATTTGACGGCGCAATATTTCGCCTCGAATTTCCCTTCGCGCTACAACATTGCGCCGACGCAAACTTCATTCGTGGTGCGCGAAACGGATGGGATACGCGAGCTGGCCGAGCTGCGCTGGGGCTTGCTTCCAAAGTGGGCGAAATCGCCTGGCGACGGCGCGCGCATGATCAATGCCCGCTCGGAAACCGTGGCGGAAAAGCCTGCCTATCGTTCGCCGTTCAAATCGCGGCCCTGCCTTGTCGTCGCCGACGGCTTTTACGAGTGGAAAAAGATAGAGAGCGGCAAGCAACCTTTCTACATCACCACCAAAAACCGTTTGCCCTTCGCCTTTGCCGGGCTGTGGGAGCCCAAATCCCTGGCCGAGCAAGATACATTTACGATTCTGACCTGTGCCCCGAACGAATTATGCGCAACCGTGCATGACCGCATGCCCGTAATGCTGGCTAGGGAAGATTTTACGGCTTGGCTTTCCACGCCGGAGGAGCGGACAAAACTTTTAAATCCCTTCCCGGCCGACCAAATGGAATTATGGCCGGTGGGAAAAGCGGTCGGCAGTCCGAAGAATATCGGCCCCGAATTAATTGAACCAACTAATTGAGCCGGTCGATCGAGCAGATAGAAACGTAAACACCATGCGCCCTCCCCCGCCGCCAAATCCGCAGACCATCGCGAGCCTTTGCAGCCACGGGCATACGCTCGGCGGCGGCTGTTGGAAGTGTACGCCGCCGCGGCGGCTTAAAATTTCGATGCCGGAATTGATCGCGCTTAAAGGCCCGGACTATTTGGTCCGCCATTCGCTCAAGCGCCTGGTCTGTAAAGAATGCCGCTCTGTACTCGATCTGCAGATCGTCGGCGCCGAGGAGAGCGAGCCGTTCGATCTCGACTGCGCCTGGGCGAGGTGACTTAACTGCGCAAAACGAAACCTACCCCCCAAACGTGGAAACGCCCCTGGTTACTGGGGAGGAACAGGGGGCGTTTCCGGCAACTCCGGTACCTCGAATAAGTTGAGAGCAAGAGGCGCTAGGTGCACCATAAGAATGCGCCCAAATCCTTACGAAAAGTTAACCTGACACTAAGTGCATTATTTTTCGTTGTTTTCCATGCCGGCTCGAGTGCTGGATCTGCGCGCAGACGCTCATTCGCAGGCAATTTTCGAAGCAGGCCGTGGCGCCTCGCCCGCCATTCGCTTGGGGTAACTGCGCCGTTCGAGCGTTGCGGCATAAGGCGCGACTCTCTCGCCTGCTATAAAACCGCAATGATTTTCGAGGGCTCTCATGAGCACCAAAAATGAGTTCCGCTTCGCCTATTTCACGCCCCAATATGACGCAACGGTCGCGTTCTATCGCGATGGCTTGGAGCTGCCGCTCATTAACAGCCGGGACCGGGGGGCCGATGACAAGGGAAGCGTCTTTGCCGCCGCCTCCGGTTTAATCGAAGTGCTGGCCCGCTCCGCGGAAGGCAAATCCTCTCATCTATTCGACGCGCGGCCGCCGCAGGGCGCGTTCATGGTGATCGAGATTGACAATACCGAGGACGCCTACGCCCGCGCTTGCGCAAAGGGCCTTCCCATTGCGCAAGAGCTGAAAGATCAGCCCTGGCGTCATCGCAATTTCTGCCTCACCGAGCCGAACGGGCTAGTGCTTTATTTTTATGAAGTGATCAGTGACTAGGCGCGCAGCACGCCAAGCGCCAGCGCCAGCCAGCCGAGCATGAAGGCGCTTCCGCCATAGGGCGCGAGCGCGCCTAGGGACGCCGGAGCGCCGAAAGACGTCGCATAGATGCTGCCGCAAAATAGAATGATGCCGATCAGCAGCAGCCAGCTAGACGCCGCGATCAGCTTTGAGCCTGGATGCGCCCGCGCAACCAGCACCGTCGCGATCAAACCCAGACCATGAATATATTGATATTGAACGGCGGTTTGATAGGCGCTCCACGCATTCACCGACAAACTCCCCTCAAGCCCATGCGCGCCATAAGCGCCGAGCATTGTCGCTAACAGGAGAGCAAGCGCAGCGGAGACGAGCAAAATGCGATGGCTAAGGGTCATGGTGGGTCCGGCTGTTTGGTTTGAGTTCAGTTAGGCGCAAGAGCGGTAACATAAATGAACCAGTTTGAGACGTTTAAAAGAAGCGCTTTGATGCAAGTCGAATACAAACAAAGCCGGATAGTGGTGGCAATTAGGCCCCGCTTTAGTCAGCGAGCCCTAATTCCTCCTCGATGCGGCTGACCCAATCGCGCACATGCAGCCAATTTGCGAGATCAAAACCGCCCTCGCCGGCCCATCTTGTATAAGCGACCAGTGCAATGTCGGCGAGGGTCAGGCTTTCGCCTACAAAATAGCTGCGGTCGTGAAGATGCGAATTCATGAGCGAAAGTGCGCGCTCCCCACGGGGTTTGAGCGCGGGGTCAATCTCATCCTCGGATTTCTTGAGTAAGGTTTTGTGAAACCGGCGAACCGCTATGGCGGTCTCATGGCTATATTGCTCCCAAAAAAGCCACTGGAACATTTTCGCGCGCTAAAATGAATCGCGCGGGATAAGGTCGGAGCCCTCGGCAAGGATGAGCATGATCGCGTTCGATTCCGCCAGCGGGCGTCCTTTCGGATCGGAATCGTCCGCAAGAATTACAAGCGGAACCTGGCCCGCAGGATTGAGCGCGAGAAATTTCGCGGTCCGCGTCTCGGCGTTCAGAGCGCTTGTCGGCGATGTCCCTATCTCTGTTGAAATACGTGGGGCAGGCGTCGCTGGTTGATGATGTTATGCTGCCTTCATGATGGTTTCAATGGCACTGTCGGCCTGAGCCTTTCTCAAGTGTTCCTGGAGAGCATTTCGGAGGATGGGCAGCTGGCGATAGGCCTTGAGGCGACGGAAGGTTTTCTGGGCCTCCAGCAGGCCGGCGGCGGTCCATCTGAGCGCCATCTCGGCGTGTCTCCAGCGTTTGACGTTGCGGGTGACCTGGCGCACCGTGCCGAGCGCGTTCTCGACGATGTTGGTGCAGGCGAGCGAGCGCCGGAGTTCGTGCGGTAGGCCGAGGCGGATGACGGTGAGGATCTCCTCCAGCCCCTCCAAGATGCTGCCCGAGACGCCCGGTTCCTCATGCTCCAGACGCCGGACCAGGTTGCGCAAGAGCCGCTCGGCCTTGTTTGCGTCGTCCTGGTCCCAGGCCTGACGGAGCGCCTTCTTGACGCTCGCGTGCAAATGTTGGGGCAGGCGCTCGATGATGTTACGGCCCTTGTGGACCTGGCAGCGCTGGATGGCGGCGGCCACACCGAAGGTGTTTCGGATCGCTTTGCTGAGTGCCTTCGCGCCATCGACGATGAACAGCCGCGGCAGTGTCGGATCGAGCCCCCTGGCGAGGAGATTGTCGATCAAGGCCTGGACGACGACCGTGTTCTCCGTCGCCCCCTCGACCACGGCCAGGACATGCTTGTCGCCGTTGCCATCGACGCCGATCGCCGCCATCAGGACATGGTCGCCGACATGCAGACCGTCGATCTGGATGACTAGCAGGTCGAGTTCCGAGAGATCCGAGGCGAGCCAGGCCTTCATCTTCTTGCGTGACAGCGCCACAAAGCGCCGGGAAACGGCCGACTTCGAGGTGCCTTCGCCACGCGCTTTCGCCAGCTCGCCCTCGGGCAGACGGACCGCGCGGTGGTACTTGCGGGTCGACACGTTCAGCACCCAGCGGCGGCATAGGAATCGAGGGGGCAAGGGCTTTCGGGCGGCTGGAACTACGGATATTATTTCCCATGATGTCGTTCTCCCTTTTGGGTTTGCAGCACCCGGAGCCTAACGGCTCCAGGAGAGCGACACCTACCTCAACTTTTCAACATCGACCGGGACATCCCCGCGCTTGTCTCGATCCAGCGATAGGGAATCTTCAGCCGATCGCAGACAAAGCGCACTTTCATGCAATTTCCGGAAATGGAATCGCCATAAATTGTGATGGGATCGGGGTTCATAGGCGAAGCCTTGTTTGCAGTGCTTTGGAGGTTGCACTTTATCCTAAAGGCTCGGTGCTTGCTCGGTAAGAATTATCAACGCTCGTTTCTTTTTGCCCCGCGCCCCCATCACGACAGCATCCCGTAATGGCGCGCCAGCGCATCGAGCCCGCGGCGTAAATGCAGCACCACATTTTGCCTCCGGCATTTGATTTTTTTTGCGATCAATTCAAACGTGTAATCAAACATCACCGCGTAATCGACGACCTGCCAGCCAAGCGCGCCGGCATCTTCAATGACTGCCGTTTTGGCGCGCTTCATGCGCTCCATCGCTTCCAATTTCGATGCTTGAGGGCCGGAAGCGTTCAGCGCGCCGCCGATCCCATCGCCTGCGCAGGAATAGGCAACGCGCAATGCCGAATTCCAATCGTCCTCGAGGCGATCGATGGCTTCTTTTTGATGCGCTGCAATGAGACCGCGGTTCAAGCGCTTCTGCCAAATGCCCGGCTTGACGCGCATGATAAGGCGGCGCTTGTTTTTGCCGTTTTTCTTCGCTTCTAAATCACGCAGCTCAACGATGATGGGCGGATTGCCGTCATAGCCCGGCTCCATATTCATTTTCTATACCTTTGCTAAAATTAAAAAGTTACCCGGGGGGCGGGAAAAAACTCATTCAGCGGAATCTGCCGGCGCGGTATGAATGACAACGCTGGTGATGGAGGACTCGCCATATTTGGGATGGCTCACGATCACCAATGGCGCACCGGTGAGAACCGCGCGAAAATGAGAGATGTCGTCATTGAGCTAGGGATCTTTGGCAAGGCGCTTTGCCACCACGCAGCAGCCATGCAGCACTGTGGTGTGATCGCGGCCATAATGAATGCCGATCCGTGGAAGCGATGCCGGAGTGAGCTCACGCGCCAAATACATTGCGATCTGGCGGGGACGCACGAGTTTGCGGGTGCGCTGAGGCCCGCGCGTGTCTTTTTCGGAAATTCCGTAGAATTTCTCCACGACTTTGCGAATAGCCGGAACGCTTAAGCGCATCACAGCGTCCCCATCGCTTTGACTTGGGCCCACCGCGGCGCCCGGTCCGCCGGGGCCGCCGGGGCCGCCTGCGCGGTGCACGCTTCACGCGCCGCTGTAACCAGCTGCTTTATGGGCGGTGTTGCGCGATAGGCGCGGTGCAAATGGCGCGGGCAATAAGGGGGTAAAACCGTCGGTTCGGCGCAAAAAAGTGTATCGGCACCCTTGCCTTTTAACGGCCAGCGGCAATCGACGTCAGCTAGATCGAGCATATGTTTCATTTCCCCAGTCCCGTTTTAGAAAAATCATCGCGCCCCCTAAAAATGCCTGCAGCCAAGCTTTGGACTCACTTGGCAACCACCCAGACAACGGCCTTGCGCCCGGATTTGGTCGGCCGAGTTGCACCGCTGTCCTTGACCCTGCCCATGATTTGCAATTCGCGCCGGCGCGGGCGCAGCGTGTTGGGCGCAATGCCGGTGCCGTCCATTAATTCTTCATCGGTTGCACCGGCTTGCGCTAGTCGAAGAAAAGAGAGCACCCGCGAATGCAGCGGACCTATATGCGGTGCACTATTTTGCGCCGCTGCAATAGAATCGGTCGAATGGTTTTGCGCGCCGATAGCGTTAATAAATCGCGCATCGTTCATCGCACCGACTCCTTGCATAAGTTAATGTGCGACGGTGCTCCCTGCGCGCCGAATTTTTTTTGTTTTTCGGGCGGCGGCGCTTAAGCTCCGTGTACTGATTGGTGGTCTTCAAAGCGCGTTTTTCATCGCGCGGACGAACATTAAGCCGGGGGAGAGCAGGGGTGAGCGCCCTCCCCCGGCCCTTATTCCAGCACGCTTTTTGAGGGGGGAAAGCTTGGCCGGAACAAGGAGCGGCTAGCTGCGCCTCTTGACGAGGAGTGGTGTCAAGCGCGCGAAGCTTCGCCGCACACAGCGCAAGCGGAACAGTGGGGGGATACCACCCGCGCCATGATTAATGTCTTCGTTAAAATTGTTTTTGTTTCGGAAGGTGTTTGCGCGGTGCAATGTTCGTGCAAGGGGACCAACCGCAGGACATGTGGATGGCACATTGGAAACGCAAAGCTTTGCGCGCGACCGTCTTTCGCTGATATTTCGCAAACATCTTTTCCAGGACGTTCCCGTGAAGCGATGCCGTAAAGCCATGAGGGCGGCGCGGCATGAACTCGCCACCGGGGGATGTCCCGGTCGATGTTGAAAAGTTGAGGTAGGTGTCGCTCTCCTGGAGCCGTTAGGCTCCGGGTGCTGCAAACCCAAAAGGGAGAACGACACCATGGGAAATAATATCCGTAGTTCCAGCCGCCCGAAAGCCCTTGCCCCCTCGATTCCTATGCCGCCGCTGGCGGACGCGATGGACGCAGTCCATCTCAGCGTGGATCGGTTTTGTCTTCTGGCTGGGGTCGAGGCCTTGGCCGAGATGATGGAGGAGGACGCCACGACCGTGTGCGGGGCCCGACATCGCCGCCATGGGGACCGTCGAGGTTATCGCTGGGGCAGGACACATAGCGAGATCGGCTACCACGGCGGCAAAGTGAAGGTGGCCCGGCCACGGGTTCGTGACCGGGCGGGCAAAGAGGTGAGCTTGGAGAGTTGGCAGGCGCTACGCGATACCAACCTGCTGCTCGAGTGGGCGCTCAACCTGATGGTGCTGAACGTGTCGACCCGCAAGTACCACCGCGCGGTCCGTCTGCCCGAGGGCGAGCTGGCGAAAGCGCGTGGCGACGGCACCTCGAAGTCGGCCGTTTCCCGGCGCTTTGTGGCGCTGTCACGCAAGAAGATGAAGGCCTGGCTCGCCTCGGATCTCTCGGAACTCGACCTGCTAGTCATCCAGATCGACGGTCTGCATGTCGGCGACCATGTCCTGATGGCGGCGATCGGCGTCGATGGCAACGGCGACAAGCATGTCCTGGCCGTGGTCGAGGGGGCGACGGAGAACACGGTCATCGTCCAGGCCTTGATCGACAATCTCCTCGCCAGGGGGCTCGATCCGACACTGCCGCGGCTGTTCATCGTCGATGGCGCGAAGGCACTCAGCAAAGCGATCCGAAACACCTTCGGTGTGGCCGCCGCCATCCAGCGCTGCCAGGTCCACAAGGGCCGTAACATCATCGAGCGCCTGCCCCAACATTTGCACGCGAGCGTCAAGAAGGCGCTCCGTCAGGCCTGGGACCAGGACGACGCAAACAAGGCCGAGCGGCTCTTGCGCAACCTGGTCCGGCGTCTGGAGCATGAGGAACCGGGCGTCTCGGGCAGCATCCTGGAGGGGCTGGAGGAGATCCTCACCGTCATCCGCCCCGGCCTACCGCACGAACTCCGGCGCTCGCTTGCCTGCACCAACATCGTCGAGAACGCGCTCGGCACGGTGCGCCAGCTCACCCGCAACGTCAAACGCTGGAGACACGCCGAGATGGCGCTCAGATGGACCGCCGCCGGCCTGCTGGAGGCCCAGAAAACCTTCCGTCGCCTCAAGGCCTATCGCCAGCTGCCCATCCTCCGAAATGCTCTCCAGGAACACTTGAGAAAGGCTCAGGCCGACAGTGCCATTGAAACCATCATGAAGGCAGCATAGCATCATCAACCAGCGACGCCTGCCCCACGAATTTCAACAGAGATAGGGACATCGCCCGCCACCGGAGCATTCGACGACACACAAACATTGGAGCACAGCTTTAAAATTTGCCGGCTGTGTGGACGGTGCCGCGACATGGCATAATACCCGGCACTGGAATTTGCGCTTTTCACAGCAGACCGATGGTTTTTCACAACGGACCCCCTGGCAAGAAATCCTCTGGCGGGCGTAGTTGGCGCGCGGTGGCCATGACCAGAAGCGCTCCGCGCCATTTCCAGGGTATGAGATTGCGCTTGTGGCATTTGTAAACCGCCTCGCGATCAATGCGCTTTCCCGAATGCTTAAAAAGCCAGTCGGAGATGACCGTGCCGCCCCCTAGGGCCTCTATGAGTTCGGCATGATCCATGGCTGAAATTAATCCGATGTTATATAGGATTGATCAAGGTGAATTTATAGGATGACTTGTGCAAAAAAATCGGACAAAATGTCCAAATGCCCAAGAAGCGAAGCGAAGCTGAATCGGTTTACGGAGAACGCCTGAAGGCTGTCCGCCTTGCGCTGGGCTTTGAGAAGATCCGTGCCTTTGCCGAAGCGCTGGATATTCACGAAGACACCTATCGGGCCTGGGAGCGCGGCGACAATATGGTCCCGCCCTCTGTGATAACACTGTTATTTGACCTTTACGGCGTCGATCACAATTGGATCTATCTCGGTGATCCCAGCCGCCTTCCTTACGCTCTGGCATCGAGCATGCCGGGAAAACTCTTTCGCGAGCCGCGCATGCTGCCCCTCGCGCCGCCACTCAAAAAACGCGCCTAAAAACGAATCGCCGCAAAACGTCGATTTCCCGGCGCCGGCCAATGCCTGGATTTTAGTCCGATATATTATCTGTTTTTATATTGACTAGTCCGATGATATATCGGATACTGTTGAAGCCCATGAACAGGCTGGGCCAATGGTGCGGGATAAAAACATGGCGGCCCTCAACCCGCTTTCCGACAGCGACTATTCTTACGAGATTACGGCACTGAACTGCGCCAAAGGTGCTACGCGCGCCGCCCATTCGAAATTCCTAGAGGCAGCACGCGAGGCCGCAACATCGGAGACCCACGACATGCTGTTCGATCACGCCTGTCAACTTACCGACATCTTAAGCGACTTAAATGGCCAGCGCGCATTAGTGCGCGAAGCCTATGCCGCGCCGATGGAGCCAAGGTTGGAACCTTGCCTATCCGGTTAACGCCCATGACCGCTACATGTAGGGTGCCGCCACTCTCCCGAGTAAAGCTCGGCATAGGTTGGAGCAGAGGTGTCGCCCGCGATGCCGAGCAATGAGCGGAAGGCGTTGAACGGGTAGAACCGCCTGTTGAAGCGGAAGGTGAACTCGTTGAGGTAGGCTTGTAGGTGCTGGTGGCTAACGCCGTGGTGGATCCCGATCAGCCACGTCTTCAGGTTGGCGAAAACCAGATGGATGATCGGCAGGTATTGCTCGGCAACTTCTGGATCACCACACTCGGCAACAGTGAAGTGCTCATAGCCGCGCTTACCGAGGCCAGCATAGCCGCTCCAATCGTCAGTAACGATCAGCGATCCCGGCGCGCCGGTGCTCTCGACGAACCCACAGAGCGACTCGGCGCTACGGTCGAGCACGACGGCGAGCCGAACGCGTCCGGCATAGTGTCCGTCTTTCCGGTTGTCGAGCTTGGTGCCCGGCTTTCGATGACGCACCTCGATGGCACAGGAGACGGGAACCTTGTGGTGAACACCACGGCCTTCCCCACGCGTTCGCCCGCCAACCCAGGTTTCGTCCACCTCAACATGGTTCTTGGGCTGTCCACCGATCCTGTCTTGGTTGGGCCGCACCATGCCCGAGCGGAGCTTGTGGAGAATTTGAAAGGCCGTCTCGTAGCGCGAAAGACCAAGTTGTCGCTGAAACTGCACGGCGGACATGCCGGGCGTCTGACTAGCGACCAGATAAGCGGCCCAGAACCAGACGTTCAGCGGAGTGTGGCTACGCTCCATCACTGTTCCCACCGTCAGCCTGGACCCTGCTGACGAAAGTGGAGACGTCCTGCGATAGGATTTTGATCGCAGGAGGTGCAAATGTCGAAGCAGAATGGGAACAAGGGCCGGCGGTTTGATCGGGCCTTCAAGGAAGAAGCCGTCCGTCTTTTACAGACGAGCGGGCGCAGGCAGCGGCAGATAGCAGGAGATCTTGGGATCAGCGTCAGCGCGCTCGGCCGCTGGGTCGCAGAATTGCGTGAGGAGGATTTGCTTTCCGGTCCGCATGAGGATGCAGCGAAGGAGATTACCCGTCTACGCCGAAAGCGTGATCTGGCCCGTCAGGAACGTGATCTCCTAAAAAAAGCGCTGGCCTTCTTCGCCAGGGAAAGTCGATGAGGTTCCGGTTCATCGACGCGGAGAGGGCCGGGTTGGCGATGCCGATATTCCGCCTGTGCAGACTGCTGCAGGTCAGCGTCTCAGGCTTCTACGCTTGGCGCAATCGCGGCCCAAGCCAGCGACAGCTCGATGACATGGTTCTACTCGCCCATGTCCGGGCAGCCTTTCGGCGCAGCCGCGAGAGCTACGGTGCAGAGCGGGTCCATCACGAGCTTGCCGAGAATGGGATCGAGGTTGGACGCCATAGGGTGGCTCGGCTGATGCGGGGAAATGGGTTGTCTCCAAAACGGAAACAGAAGTTCAAAAAGACGACGGACAGCCAGCACAACAAGGCCGTCGCATCGAACCTTCTCGACCAGAACTTCTCCGCCGAGGCACCCAACGAGAAATGGGCTGCCGACATCAGCTATATCTGGACGGCACAGGGCGCTGGCTGTACCTGGCCGTCATGCTCGACCTCTACTCCCGGTGCGTCATCGGCTGGGCCGTGGGCGCTCGCATGACCAGCGACCTGCCGCTCAGGGCGCTTAACCGTGCTATCGGGCTGCGCCAACCTGGCGCCGGTGTGATCCACCATAGCGATCGGGGAAGCCAGTACTGCTCAGACGCATACCAGGCGCGCCTCGGTGAACTCGGTTTCCTCGCCTCAATGAGCGGTAAGGGAAATTGCTATGATAACGCCGTCGTCGAGACCTTCTTCAAAACCATCAAGTCAGAACTGATCTGGAGGACTGTGTTCATGTCAAGAAGCCAAGCTGAAACTGCCATAGCCGGATACATCGACGGGTTCTATAATCCAGTCCGTCGGCACTCGACGCTGGACTTCACAAGCCCCGTCAAATTCGAGGCAGAAGCAATGCAAACGGTGTAGGGCGCCTCCACTTTTCCTGGATGGGTCCAGCCCGGTGTTCTGGCGGCACTTGCGGCAGCGCAGGAAGCCAGGGCGGTTTTCAAAGTGGAACGGCTCTCCCGCCGTGCCGCAGTGCGGGCAGGCAAAGCCGTCTCCCCAGCGGGCTTTCTCCAGGTAGGCGGCGCAGGCCGCATCATCGGGGAAAAGTCGCTGGAACTCGGGTAGCGAATGCGGGAATGGGAGATCGGCGCGGTCGAGAACATCCATGGCGCGCTCCCCTATATCCGGTTTGCGCCCATTCTAGCCCTAGTGGGTGTGGGTGTAAACCGGATAGGCAAGGTTGGAACAAGTGTGGTCGGAAAAGCTGTGACAGGACGAGAGTACGCAAATGAATATGGCGCACGCGATTACGCCCAAACTTGCCCGCCATATTACGTCAAAGCCGCGCTAAGCCCCGAAGGCTACGCACGCGCCTATGAGTTTCCCGATCTGGAGGATGCCATGCCAAGAGCAAGAGGGCCTTTATTCACCCCTTGGGCGTTCATCTCACCATGGGGCTGGGGCCTTATCGCCACCGTGCTCACGGCTGGGCTGATTATGCTCATAGCATTAGGCGGCACAGTTTGAGTTTTGTTGTCTTACGCCGCGCCTCGAAAGCGACATGGGAAACCATCGGCCCAAGGCTGATCGAGTTGAGCGAGATTGAGGCAGAGGGCCAAGCGCGCGAGTTTGCGCATAATCATCCCAACCAAGAATACGCGGTCGCCGAAGTGAGGAAGATTTTCGGGATGGAGAGGCAGGTGGTGGCAAGGGAGGTGGGGGGCGCCGAAATGCCCGCGGCTATTGCGCGGCGCGTTCACAATCTGAAGCGCGCAAACTAGGAGCGCTGACGGCTGACCGAAACGTACATTTTCAGTCTGCCGCTCCTACCGCCCACAACACCCTACCCCTGGAAGTGGCAGCTTTGCTCCTTTAGGCTCCCCGTGAGCGCGCAAAAACCACGCGCCAAAACACCGATCGGGGGCAATGATGAACAAATTTTCCTATGGGCTGATGATCGCCGCCATTCCCATTTCCGCGATTGCCATATCGCTCGTAATCGCTCCTGAGAACCTATCGGAATTAGGCTTATCTGAGTCTTCTCTAGCCGATCTGCGCGAGCCTGCAGGACGCAATTGGCTGACCAATGGCGGCGACTGGAAAAATTCGCGCTATTCGACGCTGGATCAAATCAACCGCCGGAATGTCTCAAAACTAAAAAGCGCCTGGGTCATGCATCTTGGCTCAGGCTTAGGCGCGAAATATTCGCTCGAAGCGACACCCTTGGTCGAAGACGGAATCATGTATGTCCCCTCGGGCAATAATGAAGTGTTTGCAATTGACGCGGCCACCGGCGCGCTGATTTGGGAACATAAATCCCATCTCGATCAGAGCATCACGACGGTTTGTTGCGGCTGGAACAATCGCGGCGCAGCAATGAGTGAAGACAAGATTTTTCTCGGCCGCCTAGACGGCACATTAGTCGCGCTCGACAAATCAAATGGCAAAATGCTGTGGCAAGCGACCATCGGACGTTGGGAAGACGGCTACACCATCACGTCGGCGCCGCTCTATCATGATGGCGTCGTCTATACCGGCGTTGCGGGCGGCGATCGTGAGTCGCGCGGCAAAGTGGTGGCGCTTAACGCCGAAACCGGCGAAGAGAATTGGCTCTTCTGGACCGCCGCCGGGCCCGGTGAAATCGGCGGAGATACCTGGCCCGCGCCCGATGATCCCGATCCCATCCGCGCGGGTGCCTATCTGCAAGGCGGCTCGTCAGTGTGGCAGACACCTGCCATCGATCCCGATCTTGGCCTTGTTTATTTTAGTACCGGCAATCCTGGACCCGATGCCGGCGGCGTCGGCGCCAATCGTCCGGGCGATAATCTTTTTAGCTCTTCCATCGTGGCGCTTCATCTCGACGGCACCTACGCTTGGCATTTCCAATTGGTGCATCACGATCTGTGGGACTTCGATTGCCCTAGCCCGGTGATCCTTTTCGATCAAATGTATCAAGGCCAGATGCGCAAAGGCATTGCCGAGGCCTGCAAAACCGGATGGATTTATATTCTCGATCGCGAAACCGGCGAGCCACTGATTGGCATCGACGAAACGGAAGTTGAATTCGACGCGCGTGTTGCCTCCTCGCCGACCCAGCCCATTCCGCGCGGCGATGCCATCATGCCGCAATGCCCGCAGCCGCTTGGGACATGGATTACCAAATGCATTTTCGGCGTGATTTACGACATGCCGATCTTGCAATCGCCGGGCGGCAATGGCGGCCCCAATTGGGCGCCCATGGCCTATTCGCCCCACACCGGCTATTTCTATGCCGCTGCCGCCGACCGCCCACAAGCCCGCATGGTGCAAGGGCTTGGCGGCTTTCGCCCGCCCGCCATCGGCGCGCGCTATGCCGGAACTTTTACGGCCGTTGATTCCCGCACCAATGAAATTGCCTGGCAAAAACAAATGCCCTATTCGATTGGGCAAGGAAGCGGCGCACTGGCAACTGCGGGCAGGCTCATCTTTCACGGCGAGCCGGACGGCAATTTCCAGGCCTATGATGACGCAACCGGCGATTTGCTCTGGCAATGGCAAACCGGCGCCGGCGCCGATGCCCCGGCCATCACCTATGAGGTCGATGGCGTGCAATATGTCGCCATTGCTGTGGGGGGCGTTGCGATTCAAACCGCATCGGCCAATGGCGATATGATCTGGGCGTTTTCGCTCGAAGGAACACCGAACGATCGCCTGCAGCCTTTTGAGGCACCCGAGCCGCCCGTGAGTGTGGTCGGCCTGGCCGGCGCCATTGTTGAGACCAATGAGGTGCAAATTGTCGATTACGGCTATGTGCCCGCGCGCATCACTGTACCAGCTGGAACCGAAGTGATCTTCACCAATACCGGCGCGGAGCTTCACAATGCGGCCTCGGCTTCGGGCGGCGGATTCGATACCGAGCTCATGAGCAATGGCCAAGCCATCGGCGTCACCTACAACCAGCCCGGGACCTATGATTACACCTGCACGCCGCATCCCTTCATGATGGGACAGGTGATCGTCACTGGTGAGCCGGTGGAAGGCGCGCCTGAGATTGTCCTCAATGGTAATGCCGTGCCGTCCGGAAATTTGGCTACCATGCGCGGCGTGGCCCAGGCCGATCACGACGATTAAGTGGGGTTGCGCTTGATATGATGAGCGCCGCGTGGCGGCGGAAGATTTCTAGCCGCTTAATCCAGCATCATTGGGTTTAGTCCGTCATAGACCCAACAGACCGGGGGCCGCTCAGAATCCGCTTCTGGCCCCGGCTGCTGATTCATCGCATCGACCAGCGGTTCGGCCAATTTCAGCCACCCTTGTTCCGTCAATATCAGACCAGCTTCAATGTCCCCGTCTTGTTTCAGTAGCGTCCAACGCTCGATTTCCGGAAGCGCCTCGCCCTCGGCAACACGCTGACGGCGCTCAAATGCTGAAACATGCGGCGCGTCAAAGCAGTCATATACCGAGCCACGCGATTTTCCTGGGAGCCACCATGTAATCCTCTGTGGAGCCCAAACTTTGGTGGGGCTGCCATTGATCGTACCGGGCACATAGGTAAAGCGCGTCACCATGGATAGAGACGCCTCGTCGAGCCGCTCATATCCGCTTGAGCTTGCGAGGTGCGCATCGCGAACCGAACCATCCTCGCCTACAAGAATTTGTACGACCGCACTCCCTTCCTCACCCCGCCATGCCGATACCCAGGGGTAGTCGCTCGACGAAACTGGCGCAGACGCCGGCTCAGGATAGGTTACGACATCCTCAGGTGAGGGCGAGTCAATCGTATAGCTCTCCACTCTTATATATTCGTCGACCGATTCCAGCGGCAGCGTCCAGATTGCATCCGCGAGCGCTTGTGCCGTCGTCGGCTGGCCGTCTGCTGTCAGCGGTGGTTCGGAAAGAGTCGCATTTCGCGCGACCAAAATCGCCGCTTGATCGAGGATGGGAAAACCGCTTGTCTCTTCGATCTGCGCATCCAACACCTCTCCGTCGGATCCGATGGTCAATCACAATATTGTTGTCTCCTCCTGGTTCGCCATAAGGGCTTCCTGAGGATATTCCATTGCACGCGTGGGAAGGGTGAGCCGCTGAAGCGCGTCATCCTCACCCTGCGCAAGCGCAAGACCGGGCAGCGCCACCAGCGCGCCCAAAGTGGCAATCATTCTCAGAAACCAACGGCTAGTCATTTGCAAATCTCTGCACCGTCAACGTTCAAACGCTATTCTCGCCAAAGCGGAGCGGCAAGCCCTGCCCCACTTTACTATTAGGTCAAGCAGATAGTTCTCGCGTTTTCGCTAGCCCCACTTCTTGCCCAATTCATCCAAGCCGGCTTTGCCCAAATCTTCGGGACTCATCACCGGATGAAGTCGCACTTTCGCGCTAAAAGTTAGAAACTAGGGTTCGGCTAAACTCGGAATTTGTGACGAGTCTTCCATATGGACGACCATAATCGCGGTGCGCTGGCCGTCTATCTCGGCGAAGTAAACCGATTCCGGCTTTTGCTCCTCAAGAATGCGTCCAATCTTTGGTCCGGCGGTTCCATCTTTGACCGCGGCGTTGAAACTCTCGTGGTCCGGCGTAACTTGCATCAACATGCGCATTGTATCTCACCCCTTCTGAAAATCGCTGACCTCGATAGCCAGCCAATAGGCAAGGCTAACCTAGATACGAAGAATCGTGAACTCGGGCCGGAGCGCTGCACCGTCAGACGCGGGCGCAGCTTCGCCCCCGCCGACCATCAATGAGCGCAAGGGTATTCTAAAACCGGATATACATATTGCCGCCCGCCGAATGAACGGTCTCGCTGGAGCCGACAATCGCATCATAATGGGCGCCCACGGTCCACCATCCCATCGAAACATCCAACGCGATTCCACCGACGAAACCGGTCGCGCCGGGCTGCTGACCGAATGTGGCATAGCTTGTTCCTGGAACGGAATCGAACTCCAATATAATCGCTTCCGCATCATTGAGAAAATTATGCTGCACGCCAACATGACCCTGCGGCAGTAATGTGACGCCGCCGGAATCGATCGTGCCGGCAAGAGATGCGCCGAGAAATCCGCGCAACAGATTTTCCTGAGAATCCCGTATATTTAGGTTTACACCGGCGCCGGCGCCGGCCTCCTCATAGGCACTGCGGCTAAGGGAAATATATTCGACGCCCACCTGCGGCGCGAGCTGGAATTCGCCAAGATCGACCAAATACCCGCCAGACAAATTTCCCGATGCAAGAATTTCTGTCCAGTCACGCGTCTGCGCGGTACGTGAAAGACCTCCAACATTTATTTGCCGTTTGCCCTCTACATTGCCAAACCCGACATTCATCTGGGCGTTCGCAAAAACCGGGCCATTATCCACTCCCATATAGAGCGTGAAGAGACTCCAATCGACATCTACGGTTCGGCCTACCACGCCGCTTCCGTCGGCCCCACCATGGAAAAAGGAATACGCAACTCCGAAATGTCCGATACCGCGTTCGCCCCAATCGATACCAATTGTGCCAGTAACGCCATTGCCGTCATATCCGTTTGCGCCTGTAGCGCTCAAGGCTTCATAGTCTCCCGCAATCCACACGCCGCCTTCATCGGTCGCAGCTGGGAGCATACGAATGCGCCGCTGCCGCCCAGCGACATTGCTGCCGTTGGGATCGATAAGCATAAGCCCTGTTGCCCGCGAGATATTATTGTCGTGAGGTACAAACTGTTCGACTGCCTCCTGAACCGCCGCATTGGTGGTAATCCCCAATAGCAATGCGCCAAGCTCATCGTCCTGAAGCGCAGCGCGCGCCACGCCCTGATAAATCGCTGCGTCATTGTCCACGAGGCCAAGCTCGTCTGCAGATTTAAGCGTGACATCGAGAAACAGCGTCTCCGCATCCGTGCTGAACACACCATTGAACAGAAACGGGACTTCGGCGCCATCGGTTACGCCCGCGCCGACAGTGAGCCCGCCATCAGCTTTGATCAACTCATAAGGCGTCCCGCCGGTAGTTTCTGCGAGGAAGGCTATGGGGGTTAGTGTCAGGCTCGACCCCACGGCGAAATCCGAAGCCCCTTGCGCATCAATAAGCGGTCCGAGATCTTGCCCAATCTCTATATCGACAAGGCCGCCCGCGCCAACATCAAAAATACCCGCATTGCGCACACCGGACGTGTTCAGCGTTCCGCCGCTGCCATCGCCGGAAATCATAATGTCGACCGTGCCGCCGCTCGAGACCGCGCCGGATAACGATGCGTCTGGGCCTAGAATCGTAAGCGTGCTGGGATCCACACCGCCACCGAAAAGGACATCGCCAATCACCGTTCCCGTGTTCATGAATGTGATCGCATCGGTCGCATCCGTCAGATCAAATGCGACGGTGGTGGTGTTTAGCCCACTGGCGGTTGCCGCAATCCTCCCGTGGTTTTCGATATTAAGCAAAGTACCGGACCGATCGCGGACCGCTATCGCGGCGAGGGCCAATATTTCGTCACTCGTTGAAAACGAATTTGCCAATATCGAGCCGTGATTAAGCAAACTCGGCAGTGATGCGCTGTCGGCGATATTGATTGTCAATGTATTACCGCCGCTTGGACCATCTGTCATGGCCTCGATTATGCCGCTTGCCGTGTTGTGCAGTTCGGGCGCGCTCGATCCCGCATCGAAGACAATAGCGGTCGCGTCGCTCGGAACGAACTGGAAAGGTGTTGCGTTGGCGTTGTCGCTCGTAGACAAGGCCCGTATCGAGCCGCTGTTGTAAAAATCGCCGCTAAATGTCGTCGTGAAATCATCCGACCCACCGATTTGGATCGCGGTTGCATCGGTACCCGGCCAAATAGGTTGTGCGATAATATCGCCGCGATTGATAAAACTATAATCTACAAGACCTATTTCGGTAAAATTGTCGATCGTTTGATCCGCGACAAATTCTAGCGCCGGAGAAATTCTTAGGGCCGGTGCGGACCCTTGCGTGCCAATATGGGCGATTGGCGTCGCGTCGCCGTCCGGCCCATCGTTCAATATCCCCTCACCGACATTTCCACCGATAAAGACTCCCGAACCAGGGGTGGTCGGTATAAATTCGCCAGTGCCATCGTCCCTTGGTTCGCTGGTGATCGAGCCGCTATTGCGAAAAGTGCTGGTTATCGAGTCGGTTGTGCGAACGCCCACAGAACCCTCGCCGATAAGCGTTGTGCTCCCGTCCAACAGCACATCGCCGTCGACTTCCGATTGCAGAAAAATTCCTGTCGCGTTTAGACCCCGGGCTGTAATGCTCGAGCCCGCGCCGGTAACAATATTACCAGTGAATGTGCCGGCATCGTCGAGCAATATTCCAATACCTTCGGAGGTGGTGTTTTCATCATTCGTAGTGGTATCAAGGCCGTCGTCGGAACCCTCGACGATAATACTGCCGCCAAGCGTAACATCACCGGCATTGCCTCCCTCGATCAATATACCGATCGGCTCGCTAAAATGCCTAACGGAAATTGCGCCATCATTGGTAACGGAATTGTCCGAATTCAGCGTGACCGCCGGCACGGCCGCGGGCGGTATGTCCTCGCCATCCGGGATCGGTAGAGTATCGAGATCGATCGAACCGGCGTCGGTTATGGTGATGTCTCCCGCCGTTCCACCTGCAGCTTCCGCGGTATCCACTGGCTCGGTTGTCGCAGTGGTGATTGTTAAATCGTCGGCAAGAACCGGAGTGATGCCAATCGCACCCAGCGCTAAGAACCGAAATACCAACTTATTCATGTTTATTCCTTTTTAAGCCGCCACTTCCCGCGCCGCCATTTTCTGTACCTACGCCTGAACGTCAATTTCGTCGGATAGTCCAAGAAATCCGTCTTGCGCCAGGCTGGGTAAGCAGGATGCAGAAATACAATGTATGGGCAATTCTGGCCAGCGGGTTTAGGCCACCGCAATGGCCCGAATGCCATATGCCGCTCGCTACTTGGCTAGTCTCCAGATTAAGCTTTTTTCATCGTCGAACTGGGCGCAAAGGGCCAACCGGTTGGAACGGTTTCAGCCCTCAATAAAAGAGCGGTCGATCTCTATCTGATCGCTGACGACAAAACGCAATAGATCGACGCCCAGCGTCAGTGGCCCATCATAGGTTTCACGCGTACGGCGCTCCAGCTCAGCCAATGCTGTGGGATCGGTGCTCTCAAAGCCAGGCAAGATGATGTGCGAATAGACGCCCATCTGGGTGGAAGTCTCGAGAAAAATACTTCCCGCTTCCTCCGGAAAAGTATGATTGCCATTATCGGTGCCTGGCGGCGCCATGCGCACCTGATGAATAAGAAGGTCGACACCCTCGCCATGGGCAACAAGGTTCGGATCGAATTTTGTATCGCCGCTAAGAAGAACGGACCGGCTCCGGTAATCGACGCGATAACCATAGGATTGCTCGATATGTGTGACGCGAAACGCGGTCACCCGCACGCCGCCCTCATCAAAAATAATTCCATCATTTTCGATCTCATGCGCCACGATGTTTTCGGGTCCCGGCGGCGCGCCCCGGCCCACCGTGCGAACAATGGTGTCTGCTTCAAAAGCCCGCGCCATATTCTCGGCCATGTTCTGCATGCCGATTCCGCCATAGGCGTGTAACGGCGCTTGGCGGCCGCCGCTCTGATTATTGAGCATGTAACCGGCCATCCAAAGATCGGAAAATCCGTTCACATGATCGGAATGGAAATGGGTGATGAACAATGCATCGATGTCGCCGGGCTGAACGCCGACTTGCGCCATACGAATGGTCAAACCGCGCCCGGCATCGAAGACCAAATTCAGCCCGCCGGCCTGCACCAGGGTCGAGGGACCGAAACGCGCCGGGTTTAACGCGGGCGATCCCGTTCCCAATAATGTCACAATGATATTGTCATCGGTTGCCGTTTGCGCGGCGGCGATTTGCGGCGTCACTGCAACCAGCACTAAAGGTGCCAATAACAAGGCTGCAAAAACGCGCACGCGATAGCGCGTTGCGCTTAAGGCCGGCACTTACGGCGTGCGATTGCGAAGCGGCGCACCGCCCGCGTCCGGAATAACGCGATAGCGATTGCCTTCGACATCGCGTTGATAGCGAATGCGGGTGCCGTGACTATCGACCCAGCCCAGCGATTGCTGGAAGACGCCCGCCACCACGGCGCCGGGCGGCGAAATCCCCTCGAGAATATAAAGTTTGGGTAGGCCCGACCGTTCTGGCAAATAGGCGACGACTATATAGCTTCGGCTATTGTCGGGATTTGAGGCCTGCATGATCTGCGAATTCGCCCCTTCAAAAAAGCCGAATTCATCCAAGGTGGTTTCGCCGTCTCGATTTCTGAATGTGTCGGCTGCGTCTTCGATAGAGCTCGCAATTTCTCTCGCACTTAGCCCGCCATAGTCGACAACAGTGACTTTATATATGCCGGCGTCATCCGTCGCCGTATAAATTCGCGCGCTGGTAGCCTTTCCCGACGGCAAATAATAGGTTGAATTTTCCATCACCGGCTCGGCCGGGAAATTGACCGTGAATTGGTCAACTTCGCTCTCATAGAGGAACCAGTCTTGGGCGAGGGCCGGCGAGGCCATCGTCAAACCCACAATGGCTACAAAAACGGCGCTTAATTTCATTACTCTCTCCCTCGCGGTGCGGTTCCCGCACTTAGATTTTTTATGGCACCCTCTTCACGTTGGAAACGAGACGGGCCATACCCCCACGCTGCTGCGCAGTGCCCAAAACTAGCACGAATTCGACGAGAGCCAATCCGCGTCAACGTGAGAGGGATAGATTGGGTTTTTGGCCAGTCAGACAGGGATGAGAAGGCCGCAGCGCTGGCAGTTTCGCGCTTAAAGTATTACCTAGACCGAGTGTCTATGTTCCAACGTTAAGGAAATCGCATATGCCCGACGGCAAGGCGCCAAACGCGACAGATTCCGAAAAAGGAACTCCTGGCGTTATTTGTAAAACCTGCGAAGCGCCGATTGCGCTTTTGAAGCCGGTGGTCGAATTGGGAGATCCTTTCGACAGCTCATGCCCGAGCTGCGGCGATATCTCGACCTACTACCCAGACGAAATTGTCGTTTTGGACGCTGCGGACAATTAGGCGCTGCGGGTTTTGGTGGTAAAATAGATTTGCGCCACTGGCCTACGAGCGCACATGTAACGCCAGGAGAAAGGGTTTCTCATGAGGTTCTTCGTCTTCATCGCCCTCATCAGCACGGCCATAGGCTTTTCCACGCCCGCCAGCGCAGCCTGGGAAGCCTACGTTCTTGACGAATTCGGTATTTCCAAAGATTTTCCGGCCACAGCCGAGCGCTCGGAGACGATCTACGCAGCACCGAGAAGCATAAGCGGAGAAACCGCAGATCAAGGGCAAGGGCGCGAACCGGAAATCGATTCGCTGGCGGCCAGGTTCGGACTTCTGCCGGTTACCGAAGGGGCGATCGAGTCCGTTAAAGACGAGCGCCCGGCGGTGCAGTTCGAGGTCGAAGTCGACAACATCGTGTACCAAATGACCATTGCGGATTTTCAAGACAGGTTGGAGCGCAGCGCCAATGTGGTTCTTGAATGCATCAACCTCTATGAAGAAGCAGGCATTGTCGTCAGCAATTTCCCGGCCACAACGGGCAGACGCGAAGACCCGCAAGGCGGAACATGGGGCCACGAAATCACGGTCGATCTTCCGGACAATCGAGGCCGCGTGACTGGGGCATGTTACTTTACAAAAGGCAGGCTTTACCGTTTTGAGGCGCATATCTTGCCGGAGAACGGCAATTTGAACGCGCTGGATGCCGTTCGTTTTACCAATGCATTTGAGTTTCATTACGACAGTGAAGTTGCGAGATAAAAAACGGCCGGACCGTGAATTGTTACAGCTTCGCTTTAAGGCAAATCTTAACGGCCGGGCCGGGAGGAGTGAATGAATACGCGATATTATTGCTTAGCGGGCATTGGCGCACTGGCCTTAGCGGGAAGCGCCTCCGCCCACCACTCGCACGCTTATTATGCGCCCGACGAAGAGATCGTTATGGACGGCACGGTCACGGAATTCGATTGGAGGAATCCACATAGCTGGATCACTATCGAGGTTGCGAACGATGCTTCCGGCGAAGCGTAGGAATGGTCGTTCGAGGCGCGTGCACCCAACATGCTCAGCTCTCAGGGTTGGCAAGCCGATAGCCTTAAGCCCGGCGACGAAATTTCGGTGACGTTTCGCCCCCTCGTGAATGGCGGCAATGGCGGGCTCTTACGCGAAGTGACGCGCGCTGATGGAACAGTGCTCTCGGACCGTTAAGCATTGTCCATTGGGTTGTTTGCTCGGCCGCGAAAAACCTATTCGCTGGTTGCAGCCTCCTGCCTTGCTTCCTCAAGACCAAGGAGATTGCGCTCGTATCCGGCGTTGATCCATTGCTCCCAAGATGCGGCATCGACAAAGGGATGCGGATCGTTGGTCCCGCGCTGTGCCAGCAAAGCAGCCCGCTCGAAAATGGCGCCATTGGGATAGCTGCCGCCCCCCAACCAGGAATGACCGGTCAGCGCGACTTCGATATTTTCCAATTGCAAAATCCACTCGCTACTGTCGACAGCGGCTTCGAAACCGGGCACGCCGCCTCGTCCGCCCATGCCCCCCGAATAATATGCGCGGTGCGGGGTGCCATTATCAAAGACGGTGAATTCAAACGACAATACACCAGGCGTATGGCCCGGCGTGTGGTGCATAATGAGCGTGGAATCGCCCAAAGTGAGCGTATCGCCCTCTTCCACCACCATGTCGCGCGCAGGCACGCGCGGCGAAGGCCCGCCTCTGCGCCCCGGCCCGTCAGCCGCAGCCGTAATCATTTTCCAATCCTCTTCGACCGCCACCACCCGCGCGCCGGATAGTTCTTGGATGCGCGCCACGCCGCCGAAATGATCGAGATGGCCGTGGCTTATCAAAATATATTCGATGTCCGCAGGATCGAGTCCAACTTTACGGATATTGCCCAAAATATGATCGCCATAGGACGCATGCGCGCCGTCGATCAGGATAAGACCATCCGATGTCGTTATCAGCCAAACCGACACATAGCCCGGACCGACATAATATAGATTGTCGAAAACCTTTATCGGTTCGATCTTCTGATAGGCCTCGTTCTCCCGTTGGCTTTCGCGATAGCTCTGGCTCAGGGCCTCACCCGGCGCAGGTGCGCCCGCTGCGATCGTTTGGCTGAAGAACCGGGTTTCGGTTTCGGCCCACAAAAGTGCCGCCGCGCCGAGAATACAAGCTGCGATAAGTGTGAAGCTGTTTGTAATGTTCATCGCCGCCCCCAATTTTACCCGCGCCCGGCAGCTATGGCCGACGCCTTGATTTTTGATCATCCTACATCACCAGGCCCCCGGGCGGCAGAGATAAAAATGGTGGAAAACGTGGCACCGCGCGGCAGATGATGCTTTTGGCTCAACGCCATCATAAAATTGCTCGAAACAATCTTTAACCGCAGATATGATTTATTGAGATGAGCGAGCGCGAACACACCGAACTCAAGAATAAGGCGGACGCCGGAGACGCGCATGCCAAATGGCTGCTCGCCCAGCGCTTTCTCACGCAAGAACCCTATAATTGGGAAGATGGACGAAAACTGCTTTTTGAAGCCGCCTCGGAAGGCGACGCGGAAGCTGCGCGTGTGGTCGCGGTGCTATACGCGTGTGGCGCGGGCGTGCAGTGCGACTGGAACATAGCCTTCGACTATTTGACGCGCGCCGCGGAAGGGGGATTGCAGCTTGCGCGCGACGAGATCACCCTTCTCGCGACCGGCGCCCTAGAACGGGGAACAAGAAAGGATCCCGACCAGGCGCACTGGAAAACTTTGCGGGATGCAATCGATCTCACGGGCTGGATGGCAGCTCCTCCGCGGGAGATCGTTTCACGCGACCCGCGCATCTTGGTCGTCGAAAATGCCGCCTCGCCAGCGATTTGCGACTGGCTGATCGAGCGGGAAAAGCCGGAGCGCGCCGCCGCCACGGTTTTCGATCAAGCCTCGGGCGAGCGGCGCCAATCGGAAACCCGCACCAATAGTGCGGTTGCATTCGACGCGTTCAAACTTGATATGGTCTTTGCGGTTTTAAGGTTACGCATTTCCGCACTGATCGGCCTTCCCATAGGCCCGGAGGCGGTCAACATACTTCACTATGAGGTCGGCCAGTCCTACAAGCCGCATTTCGATTTTGTCGCAGCCACGAGCTTGGATGCCTCCCAACTCACAAATGGAAGGCAGCGCGTCTTGACCTTTCTTCTCTACTTGAACGATGACTATGAAGGCGGCGAAACGTCCTTTCCAAAACTCTCGTGGCAGCATAAGGGCAAAAAGGGAGACGCCATGTTCTTTTGGAACGTCGATAGGCAAGGCCAACCGGATCGAAAAACGCTGCATGAAGGGACCGCGCCAACGAAAGGCGAGAAATGGGTGCTTTCGCAATGGATACAGCGCGATATGCGAACCCCATTCTCGTAAATCGGCCCGTGAAATTATCAATACGATTTGACGGCTTTGCCATTGCCGGTGCCGCCGGCCGCTACAAAGCCGAACAAGAAATCAGGCGCTCGATTTCGTGAACTACAAAGACATTATTCACGTTCCCTATACGACCCTGCCGAACTTCGAAAAATATGACGGTCCGTATGTTCGAGATGCTCCTTCGCCCGCGCATATGGCGGCAAAGCAAACCATGTTCGACGACGATCGGATTTATGGCCAATCCTGGTTTGAAACGCCCACTTCCATCGAGAACAATCTTCCTTACAAAGCCGCCGAAGTCTTGGACCTAAACAGAAACTGCAAAGTAGAATTTGGCCGGAGCGTCTCTTCGATAAAAGATCTTGCTCTGCTGATGCAGGAAGATGTGGCGATCTTGCACGAAGGAAAACTCGAAGCCTGTTGTTTCATGTTTCCCTCGGGTTGGGCGCCGGAAACAAAAATGGGAATGAGCTTTGCCCAGTTGCACGAACCGGTCGCTGATAGCGAAAGACTACGCGCATCGGCAAATGCGATCACAAAGCTGATGTGTGGAGAGCATTCCTATCATCGCAGCGTTTGGGGATTGGCCGCCTCGGACATGCTCTCCATGCATCCGCGTTATGCGAGAAAATATGCTGCGCCTAAGTCGCTCGCCGATATTTGGTTTCGCTATGAGCACCAGATTACGGTTCCAATCGAGCACGGCGTAAGTTCATTGTTCACGGTGGATGTCCAGGTCATCGCTTATGGCGAATTGAGCGAAAGCCATCGTCAACGCATCATGGACTCCATTAACTCGATGAGCGAGAGCGTGATGTCGTATAAGCGAGTGGCGCCGTTCAAGAGGGTCTTGGATAGAGGCTAAAGTGTCTGGGCGCTACAGGCCAAGCGCGGTAGATCAGAAATCAGGCGTGTGGTCCTCGGGCATCGGAAACACAATCTGATTTTCAAAATCTCGATTGTTCTCCGCGCAAATGATTTCCTTCATAGAGAGCTCTTGCTTGAACCAACGCTGTTGCATGGTGAGCGGCGCGTTGAAGGTGTCGGGATCTTCCACCGTTACGATCGCGGTTAGGCTATTTCCGTCTTCGCTAAGCGTGAAGCGCTCGACCACATGCAGCTTCTCGCTATGCGGAGTGCGGAAATTATCGATATAGCTGTTCTTGGTGGAAAGCCTGATCGTGTCGATGACCAGCGTATCGCCATTTTCGTAATGGCCAATCGACTCACCAAACCATGAAGGCTTCACATCGGCTGAATGTTTTTCCGCAAGCCTTACGCGGCGCCACATATGATCGCGCTGCCACATCATCCAGACTTCCTTAGGCGTTTGCATGAAATAAAGCGGCGCAAAGGGGAAAAGAAGTTGCCCCGGAACGCCGCCGGGAAAGCATCGTGCCTGGGCCGAGAATGGCGACTGCCTTATGCCGCTGAGGAGCTCCTCGTTCGAGGCCAACATCTGCTGCGCGGCCCAGGGCTTTAGTATGGGATCTCTTGCATCACCGATACGCAATGTGGGCTGCCCGCCAGTTCTCCCCGATTCGGCATTGCTGACATAGGGATGCGCGGGATCGGGCGGGATCGGACCATGGCCGTAACCGGGCGGTGGCTCCTGCCAATCGGCGACATTGGATTGCCAACCAAAATCGGGCGCAGCGAGGAACGGAATTAATTCCCCCGTCGGCGCCGGAGACTGTGCCTGTACGTGGGGCGTAAGTGCAGACATTGCCAGCGCGATGACGCAGACAATAAACGGAACTACAGACGAGTGCCTTGGGATTCTCTTCATGATGCGTCGCTTTAGCGAAGCGTTTCGCGGCCCAGATCCGTCCGCTGCCCATCGGGGTCGATATCGAAACTTACGCGCTCACCATTTTCATCCAGCATTTGCAGCGAGACTTGAAACAATGCCGGAGGGGGCGCGTTTTCAGGCACCGTCGCTTCCAAGACATAAAGCCGGCTCGCGAGCAAATTGAGCGCGATATAGGTGCGGGTGGTATCGGCGTTGGCGATCTGAAGCTGGTGGCCTTCTATCCGATCGACCTGCGCATATCCGTCGAAGGTGATTTCACCGCCGGATTCGAGCACCGCCTTGCGATATTTCCACGCCTCCCATGCCATCGAACCGCGGACATCCGAAATAACAGAGCCGGTATAATTGACGACTTTCACGATGTAACGGCTTTCGCCGTCATTGGCGCGGTAGATACGCGCCGGATAGGTGCCGCCCTTTTGGCTGACGATGCTGGTTTCTTCAATCGTCGGCTCGCCCGGCAGATTGACGCTGAAGCGCTCCTCTAAATCAAAATAATTTATCCAATCCTGCGCCAAGACCGGAACCGGCGCGCACATGATTATGTGCCGTTAGTATAAAGCTGGCAATACGCATGGTTTTGTTTTCCTAAAAGACAACTTGTGTGCGCTATCTTGGCGCGAAATAGCTCCCAAAAACAACAATAACACCGACGAATAACATGAAGCCGGATAGAAGTTGAAAAAACCAAAGCAATTCTTTTATCTCGTTTACGCCATGACCTTCGCGTAAGAAGTATTCTTGAAGGCGAGCGGAGGTCTTCAATTTTCGGGCCAGCAGGAACAGAAATAACAGCGGTAGAAGAGCGAGCTGTCCAAGTGGAGCCATGAAGCCCCCTTGAACGTAACGATCCAGCAAACCGAGCGTATTCCAGATAAGGACAAAAACAAAAATACCTTTGAAGCTTAAGGGAAAGCCTTGCGCCGGTTTTTCGGTGGGGTTTACAGGCTCCAATGGAAGCCCAAGCCTTATCTGCTCCTCGACCTTCCGCATGTCTGCACCGCATTTCCAGCACTCGCGCCGCGGCCAGGGCGCGCTGAGAAGTCCATGACGGTACATTTTGGGCCCGAAGCCGATACCACAATTGGGGCATTTAATGAAGAACCAATTATAGCCGAAGATGATTCCATTGCCGATGACAACGACGGCAAGCAACCCAACCATCATTGCCAATAGAGGAGGATGCGTTTCGCGCATCCAAGGCAAGAGGACGCCAAAAAAGAGATAAAAGAACAACGGGAGGGTTACGACAAGTCCAAGCCAGCTCTTCGTATAGACGCTCATCTTGGTACCGTTTGACGAGTAACGCGGAATTACATTGCAGCTCCACTATCCGTGCTGCCACTCAAGGCAAAGCAAATACGACATTCTCAGTTATCGGCCCATTGCTGCCGCAGCCAGACGTGCCACCAAAGACATAGAGTTTGTCGCCCGTGACGGCAGCGGCATTGGCATGCCGGCCCACGGGAAGTCTTGCGAAGCTGCTCCAGCTTCCGTTCGCTGTGTCATAGGCTTCGCTATCATAGAAAGCGCCATCATTGCATTCGCCGCCGATAAAAAACAACATTCCGCGATATAGCGCGAACCCGCCATTGCTTCGCGCCGTCGGCATCGGCGCAGCAGAAACCCAACTGTCGCTTGCCGGATCATAAATATCATGCAGATCGACATTGGAATTGCCCGTGGAGGTACGCCCGCCATAGACATGAATTTTTCCGTCCACGACTGCGATGCCGACATGATCGCGCGCGGTCGGGATAGGTGCGGCCGCCGACCAGACATTTGTTGCCGGATCGAAGACTTCATGCGTTGCGACGGGCCCGTCCGCATCGACGACGCGCCCGCTAATGATATGAATTTTCCCGTCGACCGCCGCCATGGCCGGGGAGCCGCGCGGCGTAGAGAGCGATGGCAGCGCCTGCCAAACATCTTGTGCGGAATCATAGGCATAGAACCAATCGACGGTGTTGCCATGCCGCCTCTCTGTGAAACCACCGGCGATATAGATTTTTCCGTCCAGTGCCGCGATGGCGGTATGGTTGGCCCCTCTCGGCACGGGCGCAAGCGTGGTCCACTCATTTGTCGCGGGATCATAGACTTCGTTGAGCCCCATATCATTGACGACAACGCTCTCGCCATTTCGCATTTCGAAGGTATTGCCACCTACGACATAGATCTTACCGTCAATGACCGCCGTTTGAACTTCACTGCGCGCTATCAGGGACGGCGCGATGTTCGACCATTCTCCTTGCGCCGCCGCGGCTAAGGCGCTGTTTGGCGCGCCAATAAGAAAAGAGCCAATGAGAAAAGCGAATCCCAATCCGGCTGCAAAGATAGTTTTTGATCCAAGCATAAATCCACCTTCCCCCGCTAACGAATTTGCGAGTCTATAGCGACCGTCCCGACGCCTCAATTGCTGCGTTCGAAATAACGGTGCCGCCGACGCTTTGATCGCGCATCACGATCAAGGCGCGCGGGCCGCCATAAAAACAAAGGCTGCCTTCTACCAGCTTCCCGGCACGTCCTTCGGTGCCGGAAGCGATGCGGTATAGGCAGAAATATTTATCATGTCCTCGCCGGTGAGGTTGGCGACAACCGGTACCATCAGGGCGGCCATGTTCCCGCGTCGTTTACCTTGCTGAATGTCATAGAGCTGCCGCACGAGATAAGAGGGCGAGCGCGCTGCAATGCCGGGCACGGTGCCAAGGCCATTCAATTCTTCGCCATGGCAGATACCGCATTGAATCGTTTTTCCGCCGCCACCCGTTGTGGCAAGCTCTTCGCCTTTCGCCACCGCGCCCTCCGGGACATAGGCGATGAAACCGGAACGCGGATCGCGCAGCGCTTCGGTGTGCTCCGTGTTCTTTGGCGATTCGACGATGCGGTTGCCGATGGGCTCCATGCCCGCCTCATCGCCCTCGAGCCTGAGATGCATTCCACCCCGGATCCAGGTCTTCGGCACCATGTCACCTTCGACAACTTCGATCCATTTGGTCCATTTCATCGAAGAGTAATATTCCGCCGCCTGGTCGATCTCCTCGTCCGTCATGCCCTTGGCGATATTGATCATGGTCACATAATTATTCTTGCGCGGCTCGGCGCTCTCACGAAGACCGTCTTGGAAATCCTTCATCTGCTGAACGAAATAATCCTTCGGCAAGCCCGCGGGGGCTGCATTCTCCGGACGGCCCTTGCCGTTCGGCATATGGCAAAGCGCACAGGCAATGACGTTACGTGACGGATCACCATTGGCGACGATGTCAGGCATCTCTGGGTGATCGCCAGGATACCAATCGGCAGGCGCCGTACGTTGATTGGGATCGGTGGGGCTGCGCCCTCTAATTTGGCTGTTGGTAAATGTGCGATCGGTTCCCGGGAGGCTGAAAAGTGTTCCATCTTCGGGCGGGCGTTCGGGCGGCGCCACGATTGGGATCGCATAGGCCCAATCCGGCATCTGCGATTCCGCAGCTTGCATCGCCACGCTTGCGCTCACGATAACACCAAACGCCGTCACAATTCCGATTGCTCTTTTCATAACGCTCTCCCCAAAGAGTTTGCCCTCAAGAGCCATTATAGCACGGGAAAAGGCGCTGTGCAGCGCGAAAATAGCGTTTGGATTCAAATAACTCTCCTTCGGCCTAACGATACTAAATCTGCTTTTCGAGGAAAACGCTTTCGGCAATTTCTGCCGGCGCCATCGAGGCATACGGTTCGAATATGTTGCAAGATTGAAAGCCGTAACGCTGATAAAATCTCAGCGCACCGAATGAACGCGTTCCTGTCTCCAAGCGCATGACAATCAAGTTTGCCGCCGTCGCCTCGGATATCAATCTCGACATAATTGCATCGGCAGCGCCGCGCCCGCGCGCTTCGGGCCGCACATACATGCGTTTGACCTCGGCAAAATTGGAAAAGAGCGCCACGCCGCCACAACCGATAGCCGCTCCCGCCATCCGTGCAACAAAAAAACGAATGTGCGGCTGAAAAAGCTCCTCTAAAGCAAGCGCATGCTGTTGTCCCGGTAAATAATTTTGATTCAGGTGATGATCGAGCTATTCAACCAGCGCACGAATTTCAGCGCTGAGCGTCAGCGTTCGCTCGATCTTGATTGCGGACCCTGCCGCGGCCGCCTCATCCATCTTCGCACTCGCGTTTGTTTATCGGCTGTACAATTTCATGAATGTCCCCAAGCGCGATTGCGCGTTTCTCCATTTCACTTTTTCGAGCAGGAAATCGCCCAGCAATATGGCGCTGCTGTGCTCCGAATCCTTGGTGGCAAAGACGAAACAGACCTTCTTTCCCGCGCATAGCTCTATTAACTCGTCGACAACTACGCTGTTCTCTTTCAGCTCGCCGCGATAACGCCTTTTAAATTCCTGCCATTTTTCAACCTGATGCCCGTACCAGCTGCGAAGCGCCGGTGACGGCGAAACATCCTTCAGCCAATGATCGATTTTAGCATCGGCCTTAGAAACGCCGCGCGGCCAAAGCCGCTCGACAAGGATGCGTAGACCATCATCGTCGGACGGCGCCTCATAAACACGCTTCAACGCAATTCTTAGCCGCGCCATTTGTTAGACCTGTATCACTTTAGGGCGGAGAGTAGGTTGTGCCGTCGATGCGAAAGCGCAAAGAAGAGGAAAAGCGTATCGCCAGGGACGAATTTGGCTGCCCATGCGCGGGACGCACAATGACTTCGATCTTGAAAAGCCGCCCCTTGGTTACAAAACAATTTGTCTGTTTGCGCCCTTGATTGTCGAATAGGTCCACGCTCGTAAGATGGCCGTAAACGCGGTAGCCCACGCCGTCTTCGACCCGTTGTGGCATTTTCGCAAGGACCATGCCTTCTTGCTCGGCGCGATAAATACATTCCGACAATATGTTTGCACCGCGCATAATGTATTCGGGCGCGCGCATATCGGCCGCCGTCATCTTGTAAACCACATCATCTTGCTCGACCGAATAAATCACGGTCGGCACTGAGCCTGCACCTGCGACCGCCGTTTCGTAAGTGCCGCTCTCGACATTCGGCTCGGCGGGAAAGTCTTTCGCGATCCCGAGATCCGCATACATATATTCTGCCCAAGCCACTGAGGCCGCCGCCAAGCCTTGGAGAGGAAGGCAGGCCAGGGCGACGACCACAGAAAAACTCATCCAGCGCGTGATTTGGTCTTCCCCGGCTGGCCCGACATCTTATTGACTAACAACGAAGCGTAAGGAGCACACAAAGCGGGCTGCTATGTCTGCGCCCGCCTCCCCGGCACCTTCGGAAATTATGGCCTCGCTTTTGAAAAGACGGCCCTTGGCGAAGAAACAACTGGTTTGCTTTTGGCCCTCCAGCTCGCTTTCTTCCTCATCACCCGGCTCAACATGGACGATACGGCCGTGAACGCCATATCGGGTTCCATCTTCAAGGCGGTACGTCAAATTGGACAGCACATCGCCTTCCAATTCGGCGTCGAAATAGCATTCCCCCATGGCGTTTGCGCCTTTGACTGCTAGATCCGGCGCGCGCATATCGGCAACGGTCATCTTTAGGGCCACACCGCCCGCCTCTGCCGAATAGAATCTCGCCGGAACCGGCACGTCTCCAATGACAATGGTTTGATATTCGCCTTCCTCGATGATGGGAGCAGCAGGAAATTCCTTTGCCATGCCAAGATCGGCAAAGACATGTTCTTGCCATTGCGCCAGTGCCGCCGCCTGCGTGAGGGCCGCCAATATCAGAGAAATGATCAAATATTTAAGCCGCACTGATCCTCCCCCTTTGAATTGGTCCACCCTATTGTGATGGAAAGAGGAGGACCGAAGATGGCTGCTAAGCGCCATAAACCAGAAGAGATCGTATCTAAGCTGCGTCAGGTTGACGTTTTACTGGGGCAAGGGAAGTCTCGGATCGATGCCATTCGCCAGATTGGCGTAACCGCGTTCACCTACTACCGCTGGCGCAAGAACTATGGCGGCATGGGTACAGATCAGCTCAAACAGTTGAAGCGGCTTAAGGTGGAGAACCAACGGCTTCGAAGGGCTGTTGCGGACCTCACGCTTGATAAGCAGATCCTAGCGGAGGCCGCCCGGGGAAACTTCTAAGCCCCTCGCGTCGTAGGTGTTGCATTGATCAGGTGCGTGACAAGCTGAGTGTTTCTGAACGCCGTGCCTGTCGCGTACTTGGTCAGCATCGCACCACACAACGCCACGATCCAAGGGGCAAAGAAGACGAAGAGCGCCTTGTCGGCGACATGACCGAACTGGCCCGGCAATATGGCCGCTACGGCTATCGTCGCATTGCCGCCCTCCTTCGAGAGGCCGGTTGGCATATCAATGACAAGCGTGTGGAGCGCCTATGGCGACGGGAGGGGCTTAAGGTCCCACAGAAACAGCCGAAGAAAGGCCGCCTGTGGCTCAATGATGGCTCGTGTGTCCGCTTACGGGCAGGCTATGTGAACCACGTCTGGTCCTATGATTTTGTTCATCATCGAACCGACGATGGGCGCGTGTTCCGAACCCTCAACGTCCTGGATGAGTTTAGTCGGGAATGTCTGGCCATTCGGGTGAAGCGGAAACTCAATTCTACCGATGTGATCGATGTCCTCACCGATCTCTTCATTCTGCATGGCGTACCAGCCTACATTCGTTCCGATAATGGGCCGGAGTTTGTTGCTGAAGCCGTACGCAACTGGATCAGCGTGGTTGGAGCAAAGACCGCCTACATTGAGCCTGGAAGCCCCTGGGAGAACGGCTACATCGAGAGCTTCAACGCACGCTTCAGGGACGAACTTCTCAACGGGGAAATCTTCTATTCTTTGAGAGAAGCACAGATCGTCATCGAGCAATGGCGGCGGCACTACAACACAAAGCGCCCGCACAGTGCCCTCGGTTATCGGCCCCCGACGCCAGAAACCATCGTCCCGTTGCCAGAAAGACCGACCATGAACTAAGATTCAAACTGGACCAGTCAGTGGGGGTGGATCAGCAGCAGTCTTTGTTCCGCTGCTACATAGGAACAGTCGGGGCCATGCACCATAAGTTTCTTGTTACACCGCAAGTAATACCGACACCATCCGATCGATCGGAACTCAGAAGGCGGGTACGGCGCTTGCTTTGCAAAGTGTGGGAGCAGATGTGGGAATGCAGATTTGTCTTATTGAATTTAACTAATAATATCAATAACTTGAGTGTTATGCGTGGTGCCCATATGCGCCACGCGCTAAAACTTCATCCTCAATCGCGTTGCGACGCGGTCAGCCGCATCGAAGTGCAAGCCGCGCGGCATGGATCGCACCAATTGCAGCTGCATTATAATGTAACCGGCAGGATGGCCGCGCTTCGCTTTCCTCCCCTGACCAAAAGCAAACGCGGCGAGAATCTTTGGGAGCATAGCTGCTTTGAGGCATTTCTTTGTGCCGTCCCGGATAACTCCTATTTGCGAGATTCCTATTGCGAGTTCAATTTTGCACCCTCGCGTGAATGGGCGGGTTATGGCTTTGACCGCTACCGAGAAGGCATGCGGAATTTAGGCGATGTCCCTATCTCTGTTGAAATTCGTGGGGCAGGCGTCGCTGGTTGATGATGCTATGCTGCCTTCATGATGGTTTCAATGGCACTGTCGGCCTGAGCCTTTCTCAAGTGTTCCTGGAGAGCATTTCGGAGGATGGGCAGCTGGCGATAGGCCTTGAGGCGACGGAAGGTTTTCTGGGCCTCCAGCAGGCCGGCGGCGGTCCATCTGAGCGCCATCTCGGCGTGTCTCCAGCGTTTGACGTTGCGGGTGAGCTGGCGCACCGTGCCGAGCGCGTTCTCGACGATGTTGGTGCAGGCGAGCGAGCGCCGGAGTGCGTGCGGTAGGCCGAGGCGGATGACGGTGAGGATCTCCTCCAGCCCCTCCAGGATGCTGCCCGAGACGCCCGGTTCCTCATGCTCCAGACGCCGGACCAGGTTGCGCAAGAGCCGCTCGGCCTTGTTTGCGTCGTCCTGGTCCCAGGCCTGACGGGGCGCCTTCTTGACGCTCGCGTGCAAATGTTGGGGCAGGCGCTCGATGATGTTACGGCCCTTGTGGACCTGGCAGCGCTGGATGGCGGCGGCCACACCGAAGGTGTTTCGGATCGCTTTGCTGAGTGCCTTCGCGCCATCGACGATGAACAGCCGCGGCAGTGTCGGATCGAGCCCCCTGGCGAGGAGATTGTCGATCAAGGCCTGGACGACGACCGTGTTCTCCGTCGCCCCCTCGACCACGGCCAGGACATGCTTGTCGCCGTTGCCATCGACGCCGATCGCCGCCATCAGGACATGGTCGCCGACATGCAGACCGTCGATCTGGATGACTAGCAGGTCGAGTTCCGAGAGATCCGAGGCGAGCCAGGCCTTCATCTTCTTGCGTGACAGCGCCACAAAGCGCCGGGAAACGGCTGACTTCGAGGTGCCGTCGCCACGCGCTTTCGCCAGGTCGCCCTCGGGCAGACGGACCGCGCGGTGGTACTTGCGGGTCGACACGTTCAGCACCATCAGGTTGAGCGCCCACTCGAGCAGCAGGTTGCCATCGCGTAGCGCCTGCCAACTCTCCAAGCTCACCTCTTTGCCCGCCCGGTCACGAACCCGTGGCCGGGCCACCTTCACTTTGCCGCCGTGGTAGCCGATCTCGCTATGTGTCCTGCCCCAGCGATAACCTCGACGGTCCCCATGGCGGCGATGTCGGGCCCCGCACACGGTCGTGGCGTCCCCCTCCATCATCTCGGCCAAGGCCTCGACCCCGGCCAGAAGACAAAACCGATCCACGCTGAGATGGACTGCGTCCATCGCGTCCGCCAGCGGCGGCATAGGAATCGAGGGGGCAAGGGCTTTCGGGCGGCTGGAACTACGGATATTATTTCCCATGGTGTCGTTCTCCCTTTTGGGTTTGCAGCACCCGGAGCCTAACGGCTCCAGGAGAGCGACACCTACCTCAACTTTTCGACATCGACCGGGACATCCCCGGAATTTAACCGACATCGCCATACGGTATTTTGTAAACATATCGAACGAGAACGGATACGAAATGCAAGTCTCGCTTGATCTTACTGGCCTATCGACGCTGCCCGCCGATGGAATTTGGCATCTCGGGCTTTCGGCAGTGATCGAAGAAATGAGTGGGAATAAATCCTATTGGGGTTTGGCCCACCCTGCCGGCGCTCCGGATTTTCATCATAGAGATTGCTTTGCACTAAAACTGCCGCCACAAGAATAGTTAGGAGAGCAGAGCAAATATGAAATTCGGCATCGACCGGCTTCTTGAAGAGCCTAGCTTGCGCGCGCCGCTCGAAGATAAGCGCGTTGCGCTGCTCGCCCATCCCGCATCAGTCACCGAACACCTTACACATTCGCTTGATGGTTTGGCAGCCTGCAGTGATCTAAGACTCACCGCGGTCTTCGGTCCGCAACATGGGGTACGCGGCGATAAGCAAGACAATATGATTGAATCGCCGGACTTCATTGATCCGGTGCATGGCATCCCGGTCTTCAGCCTTTATGGCGAGGTTCGAAGGCCTACCGACGCGATGATGGGCTCGTGCGATGTCGTCCTCATCGATCTGCAGGATTTGGGTTGCCGGATTTATACCTTTATCACGACATTGCTTTATTTGCTGGAGGCTGCCGCGCAGCATCGCAAAGCATTATGGGTGTTGGATCGTCCCAATCCCATCGGC
Source organism: Micropepsaceae bacterium (assembly GCA_965247505.1). Classification (GTDB taxonomy): domain Bacteria; phylum Pseudomonadota; class Alphaproteobacteria; order Micropepsales; family Micropepsaceae; genus CAIYRG01. The sequence goes on from OZ252020.1 coordinate 514,066, forward strand.
CGGCCGATTGAAGGCCCAAAGCTAACTCCCGGATGGGAAAGTTTTGTCGGCGCGGCGCCGATGCCGATGCGCCATGGGCTGACGCTGGGCGAGTTGGGGTCTTGGTTTATCAAAAAGCGCCGGCTCGATGTCGAATATCGGGTGATTGAAATGCAAGGCTGGCAACCAGACGCCGCGCCTGGTTTCGGCTGGCCGTTGGGGGAGCGTGCTTGGATCAATCCCAGTCCCAATGCGCCGAACTTATCTATGGCACGCGCCTATCCCGGCACGGTGATGCTCGAGGGCACAAATTTGTCGGAAGGACGCGGCACCACAAGACCGCTAGAGATATTCGGAGCGCCCGATATCGATGCCCCGCGCGTGATGAATGAAATGCGCAGCCTCGCGCCACAATGGCTTGAAGGCTGCACCCTTCGCGATTGCTGGTTCGAGCCGACATTTCACAAGCATGTCGGAAAGCTATGTAGCGGCATCCAGATTCATCTCGACGATCCCAGCTATGATCATCTTAGCTTCAGGCCGTGGCGATTGCAGGCGCTGGCATTTAAAGCCATCCGCAATCTTTATCCTGATTACGATCTGTGGCGCGATTTCGCTTATGAATATGAAGAGGGAAAGCCTGCCATAGATGTCATCAATGGCGGGCGAGCCTTACGCCAATGGGTGGACGATCCAAACGCAGCGCCTTACGACCTTGGCGTGTTGGCGGAGCCGGATGAGCAAGCCTGGGCAGAAGAGCGCGAAGAGTTTTTGCTGTATTGAGCGGTGGGCGACCCTTCACCTAATCAATCGAGAGCCGCTAATTCCTTGTGTCGCTCAGGCACCTTATTGAGCGAACGTCCGACGCGCTTACGCGCATGCCACACATCATGAGCGGCCTGCATCCTAAGCCAGATGTGGGGACCGTCACCGCATAAGCGGCCCAGCTTAAGCGCCATCTCCGGAGAAATAGCCGCTTTCTCGGAAAGAATTTTATGAAGCGCCTGACGCGACACGCCCAAATCAGCTGCGGCACCGGAAACGCTGAGTTCGAGAGCCGGAAGAACATCTTCCCGTAAAATTGCACCCGGGTGGGTGGGCGCCCTCACAGGACGCTTCGCTTTATAAATCGTCATCACTGACCTCTTTGCTCTGCTCCCACGGTGTTAATGATATTGCTCCAGGTCCAACTCTGTTGCGTTCTCTCCGTCCCAACCGAAAGTAATGCACCAAGGACCATTCACATGCACAGAGTAGCGTTTGGGCTTGCCTTGCAGGGCGTGAAAATTGAAACCCGGCACATTGATCTCCGCCAAATCCATTGCGGCATCGATCCTATCCAATCGTCGAACGATCCTTTCGCTCATTTTCGGAGAGATCTTCTTCGAATTTCCGTTTTCAAAAAGTTCTCTTAAACCCTTGTGGCGGAACGTCACGATCATGCGGCAACTGTAATCTTATAGATTACTATTGTCAAGCATTTGTTTACAGTTTGAACGCGTTAGGAAAGGACCTCCGCTGCGCCCACTTCTCTACCGCAGTGCGGGCAGATCATTGCCGCCCGCATTATTTTCTCCGCGCAATGGGGACGGGGCTTTCGCCCGGCTGCCTCCCGCTTTGAACTTGCCATGCGCGATCCGAGCCCAAAACAATCAAGCCGGGGGAAACAAACCCCAGCGTGTTGAAAATGAGGGCGAAGGTCAGGGCAGGATTGCCGCCGGCGGTCCAGTCTTGCTTGATGATGTTTGCAGTGCCCAGCAAAGCCCAGATCAAACCGAACACACGCATTAATGTTGCCATGGCATTCTCCCGCCTAGTTCCTAGCCTCTCGCATTTCTGCCGATCCGTAACGATCATAATACAACAGCAGCATAATGCGAAAAAGTTCCGTGATGGAACTTCTGTCGTTGCGCAACCGCGCTCCTACTACTCGCACACAATCACGCAAAAAATAGCAAGAGTTCCTTCACCGGATTTCACTCAATACTTTGATTGTTTATGTGCGGAGAATATCATCGCGCGCGATGGGGGCATCACGATCCATGCGCTTGCAATTAGCGCACACCCTTGGGGAGCTTAAGCCATGCCGAAGCTGACCAGAAAAACGCGGATTCGCATTGAAATCCTCCGAGGCGAGGATCTGTTACTCGCGCGGGATATGGAAGTGCGTAGCCATGCCGATTTGGAAGTGGGAGTTGCGGACACGTTGCGCCAACATCGGCTCGCGGCACATGAAATAGAACCGATGTGGGAATCCGCGATTAAAGTGACACGATTGGGCCTTGCGTAAAATGCCGCCTCGTCTTTAGAGCGCTTAACTTGAACATACGAAAAACGACCCCGCCGGGGGAAGCGGGGCCGCTCTTCTTACGCTCGTGCGTCGTCTAGTAGTGGTTGAACATCAAGTTCAAGATGACGCCGGTCGTGAGGGCGGCGAGGATATAGTCGCCGCTATTTCCGTTCCGCACCCAATGATAACCGCGGGACGGACGGTGCAGACGGTGCCGGTGCCAATTGTTCACAACGACATGCCGGCGCGGGTTGTAGTGGAACCTTTGACCACGACCGAACCTACGAAACTCATACCGGTCATAGCGATAGGCACGTCCACCTCTGCGAAACTGGCGCCAATTGGCCCGGTAGTTCCGCCTGTCCATGCGCCTACTGACGCGATTGCTCTGGCGGTAGCCCTGGCGATAACCCTGGCGATAGCCCTGGCGGTTTACCTGGCGGTTGACCTGCCTATTAAATTGACGGTCGACCTGGCGTTCGATCCTGTCTCCGCGATCGAAACCGCGTCCGGCAGGTTGGGCGACCGAGGCAGTAGCGCTGATCAGCGTTATGGCCAGAGCCGCAGTGATGATCTTGCTCATCCTCATTGTCTTTCTCCATTTCCTTGCCGCGTCCCCAACGGATACGGCCTCTACGCCTCATCGACGTTAGGTGGATCATGGGGGAGGGCCACTGAACCTGTTCTGACGCGCATTGTCAGAATTCGTTCAGGATCGAAATCGCAAGTGATTTACTTGTTTTTTTAAGAAATTTTTTGTTTTGAGGTGTTTACAGCGGCCAAAAATAGAGCAGTGCCGGTACGCTGACGACCATCACAAGGATCTCCAGAGGCAGGCCAAGGCGCCAATAATCGCCAAATCGATAGCCGCCGGGACCCAGAACCAGCATGTTGTTTTTGTGCCCAATAGGCGTGAGGAAGGCGCAGCACGCGGCAACCGTGACGCCCATAAGAAATGTATCCGGACTAACTTCCAAACGCTGCGCGGTGGCAATGGCCAGCGGCCCCGCAATAACAATGGTCGCGACATTATTCAGCACATCCGACAGCATCATGGTGCCGACCATCAAGACCACCAGCGAAACCACAACCGGCATGTCGATGGTCGCGCCAAGAAGAGCACCGGCAAGCATTTCGGTGGCGCCAACACGGTCAAAAGCTTCTCCGAGCGGCAACAGACAGGCAAGCAGAACCACAATCGACCAATCGATCTGGCTGTAAAACTCATGCGCCGGAACCAGCCTTGTGGCGGCGTAACCGGCAACGGCAATGGCAATCGCCACTTCGAAGCTGAGCCAGCCAATTGTCGTAACCGCGATGGCAGCGGCCAAAAACCCAATTGCGATGCCAATGCGCCAATTGGCTTTAACCGGCGCAACGCTGACTTCATTAACCGGAAGCACACCCAGCCAATCGGCGACATGGCTAAGGGCATCTTTGGTTCCCGAAAGAAGCACCAGATCGCCGGCCTCTAAGATACGCTCATTAAGCTTCTCGCGAAGCATGCGCCCATCATGCGAGATACCAAGCACAGTGACGCCAAAGCGAGCATGCAGGCGAAAGGATTTTGCATTGCGGCCCTCGACGCGTGCACCGGCGCGCACCACCGCTTCCATCAAGACGTTCTCGTTCTCGCCGGCAAAGGCGGAAAGCAAGTTTTTCTTTTCGCCCTCTTCGTCTTTCGCTTTGCTTTTCGTTTTCTCTTTGTCCTGCTCTTCGCGCTGCAGCCCAAGCGCCTCGATGAATTTCGCGATACCGTCAGTTGCGCCTTCGACAATGATCCTGTCACCCTGCGCAACGGAGGTGACCAATGCGCGTTTCACCAACCGTCTGTCGTCTTTTAAGAGCCCGACGATTGCGATCCCCGCGTCGTCTCTGGCCTCTTCGAATTCACCGAGCGTTTTGCCGACCAGTTTGGAGCTTTCGGACACTTTCAGCTCGGCCATGAATTCTTCTTCGCGCGGCTCATGCGCCACTTCGGCGCTTGGCCGGGCTAGAAGGCGCCAACCAAAAAGCGAAACAAATGCAAGGCCGGAAATGGCGACGCATAAACCCACCGGCGCAAAATCAAACATGCCATAGGACTCGCCTAGGCGCTCGTAGCGAATTCCCGCCGCGATGATGTTTGGCGGGGTGCCGATTAGTGTCACCATCCCGCCTAAAATAGTTGCGAAGGAGAGCGGCATCAGCGTCAGGCCCGGCGGGCGTTTTGCTTTACGCGCGGCCTGAATGTCTAGCGGCATCAGCATGGCCAGCGCCGCGACATTGTTGATGACACTCGACAAAGTCGCACCAATCGAACCCATAGCCAGGATATGGTTGCCGGTTTTGCGCTCCGAATTCGAAAGCGCGCGGGAGGCCAATCGCAGCGCACCGGAATTCTCGATCGCGCGCGAGGCGATGAGAACCAACGCTACAATCGCGACAGCAGGATTAGCAAAGCCGGAAAAAGCCTCTTCGTCGGGTACCAGCCCTAATACGACCGCGGCGAATAGCCCCATCGCCGCGACAAGGTCGTGACGAATGCGCCCCCATAGAAGAAGACCGAACACAACGCCAAAGAGTAGAAAAAGGAGAACTTGCTGGTCGGTCATTTTTAGTAATCGAACTCATGGCTCTCGCGGGATGCGCGGTGACACTCAGCACCAATAGACAAGACTAACTAGTCAGACGAACCCGCCAAAACAACCGGCCAGCAGAAAACCCGGCTATTGCGGCGCTCCGCCCAGAACAATGTTCCAATCGCGTACCAAATCGAAACTGACCGAATCGACAAAGCGCCCCGAAAGCGGAGAGCCCTTGTCACCGCCGGCAGGGATATTCACCTCGAACAGAAACAAATAACCATGGGTGAGATAGAAGGCCGCAACCACGCGGCTGCCATCGGGCTTATCTTCGACAACCCGCCTGCCATAAACGGCGCCTGGGCCGGGATCGGCACGCGACAGACTATCCGAAACGATGTCGAGATTGCGGGTGCGGATATAGATGATCTCCTGCAACATGGACGCGCTTTCCATCAGGCGCTCGCTGACATCGACCATGGTGACGGTGAACACCATCCCGCGATCTTCCGTCGTCAAAATCGTGCTCGGCACCCGGCCCAAAATGGCGGTGCGGTATTCGCCAAGTGATTCCACCGGCTCGCCCGGCATATTCACCAGAAATTCGATCTCTTCGTCGACATATTGATTCCAGGCCGATGCCGCCTGGACCGGAGCGGACGACCAGATCATGAGAACGGCAAACAAGGCTAAGAAACGCATTATAATCTCCCGAGATTCAAAATACCGCCTTCAGCTGGGCGGATGCGCCATAGCATCGCTTTTCTGCCGAAAACCTTGCCATAAAACAATTGGCCTGTCTGTCCTGCTCTTAGACTCGTATTTTCCCTGGCGCGCCCCATTTTAACGCGAATTCCCGAAAATCTGGCTCTATGTTTTTACTATTTCTTTTCTGCTTTGGGGCAAGAATTGCGCCCGCAATCGTCCCTTTCGATTGAACCCCAACCGCCAAAGCGAGCCCCCAATCGTGAATATGCAGTCACCAACACCGGCACCGACACCTGAAGTTAAAAGCGGTAAAGAGCTGCGCATCCATGGGCGGCGAAGAATGCGGCTTCCCGGTAAAATCGTTTTCGGCTCAAGAAGCTTTGCGCTCGATTGCACGACCCGCGACCTCTCTGCGAGCGGTGCACGCATCGCGGTGCCTGATTCGGACCATCTTCCAATCCAATTCGTCCTCATTGAACCGGAAAATTTCTTTGCCTTCGATGCCAAGGTCGAATGGCGCCGCAGCAATCTGGTCGGCCTGTCATTCGAAAAAGCCATCTCGCTCGAAGGCAATCTCGACCCGCCGCTTCAACTGCTTCGCATGCATGCCGCTGCTGCCAAGCGGGAATGGCGCCTTTAGGCGCGCGAAGAATCGCAAATGCATTTACGGAACCCGCGCTTTTAGGATGAAATCTCGTCATGCGAGATTCGTTGCCTTCACTCTATCAAAATCTGCACTGAAATAAGGTGCTGGCACGTCAATCGCGATGGCAAGCCGTGTGCTTTGGCCTTAAGCTCAAGCACAGAGCCATGAAGCGATTTTGCCTGCTGTTTTGAGTTTGATGTTCGCGTTCAGCGTTACCAGCGCCCAGGCGCAAATTGTCTGGCCTCCTCCCATATGCGAAATGATCGTCAAGCCCGATTCAACATCTACAGTATTCGTAAGTAACTACCTTTCCTCATTCAGCGAAGGTGCTGTGCGGGTCTGCACGGGAAATTTTCGCGGCACCGGCAACGAGACCATTTACGATGCACTTAGCCCAATCACAAAAAATGGCGCTGTGTGCGGTTATGAAAGGATTGGGCAGGCACATCCCATTGAAGGCGCGGAGCCGGTTACCGAGTTCGTCCTTTTTGAGGGATCCGAGCTCCCCTCCTATCGCGCCTATGCCGAAGGTACCTGCCCCAATTGGGAAAGTGAAGAATTCGTCGAAGTGATAGGCACGAGCGATGAAAGGTTCGCAGAAATGATCCCGTTCTGGCGAGCCGTGGTTTCGAATGCAGAAGCGTTTGACAACCATATAGCGGACGTTCCGCAATCGTCGTTACTACAGGATTTTCGTGCATTAGTGAGAACAGAACCGCAGCGCGCGACAAAGATCATCAGTATAATGCGTATTCCCATTTGGGGAATTTGGGGTGCGTTCGACATCCAGGTCGAAGACCCGAGAGACCCGGCCCAAGATTTCGGCTTTCTTTTGCGGCGCGGTCTTCTTGGTTGGCGAATTGTGGATATGGGCATTGTCTACTATTGAGCCGGCGTCTGAATCAGCAGCCGCCATCGCGGCGCGGCGCCAAACGCCCACGCATTGGGACATAATCCCCGCTTGTTAAGGCCGGGGCCCGTGCCATATCATTCGCGCCAAGTATGGCCGAGAACTTGGCCGCATCACACAGGGAAAAACACATGACAATCAAATCCATCGCGCTTGCCGGTGCAGCCGCTGCGCTTTTTGGCTTCCCTGCCTCGGCGCATCATTCCTTCGCCATGTTCGACCAAACGATAGAGATCGAAATGAACGCGACAGTCACCTATTTTGAAGGGATCAACCCGCATAGCTGGCTGCACTTCTCGACGGTAACTGACACAGGCGAGGCTGAAGATTGGTCTTTGGAACTGGCCTCGGTCGGTCAGCAAGTCCGCGCCGGCTGGACCGCCGATACGCTGCAGGCGGGCGATGCCATCTCAGTGGTTTTCAATCCGTTGCGCGACGGGACCCGCGGCGGCACGCTTGTTTCGGTGGTGCTGCCCAGCGGCGAGACCCTCGAACATGGTGGCATGGCAGTGAACCCGCTGGGAAATAATTAAGGCGCGTTTGGCGGCAACGCCGATAACTGTCATCCCGTGCGCAGTGCAGCACCTCGGTGATGCGCTGCAGACCCGGGACCCAGGTCGTGAAGATAGCGCGCATTTTAGCACCTGGATCCCCTTCCCCTCGCGATGCTCCGGCGTGCTTTGCACGCCAACTTTAAATCCTGCGCGGCAAGGCCGCGCGGGGCATCACTCAGCCGGGATGACAAAAATTGGACCCACCTCATCGCGGAGCCGCTTCTTGCGATTCAAGTTCTGCGGCGGCGCGCTCGCCGCTGACGCCACCCTCGTCCAAATGGTCGGTCAGCCAGTTCGCGACATCGTCCCAGCGTGGTGCAGCTTCGAGATCACGCAAGATCATGTGATAACCTTCCGGATAATGTTTGATCTCGACCGCGTCGTCGACTAGCTCCAGCAGTTCTTCGGTCGCCTCGTTGGGAATGATCTCGTCTCTGCCGCCATAGACGATTAAAATCGGTTCGCCCATTTGCGCCGCGCTCGACAAAGCAGGCCCCGACTCATAAGCCTCGTCCATCAGATCGACGAGGCCGTAAACCGAATCTGCACGCGTGTCTTTCAAGAACAATGGATCGCGGCCGTTCTCGCGCAGCATTTCGATGTTATCGGACGGCGTGATCTCTAACCCGCTGCCGGTCATCGTCATACCGGGTGCAATTTTGGCGGTCAGCCAAAGCGCGGCGCGATGGGTGAAGGGGAGCGCGCCCCACCCCCATACCGCAGGCGAAATCAGAACAATGCCATCGGCATCGATAACAGGGCCTTGATCGAGCGCCGACATCACCACCGCGCCGCCCATGCTCTCGCCAAGCACAAAGAGCGGGAGATCGGGATGGCGCGCGCGTAGCGCGGTGACGACGTCGCGCAAATCTTGCCGCATCGTCTCGGAGCCCTGCCAACGCCCGGCTTCGGGAGAGCGCCCGAACCCGCGCTGATCATAGGCGTAAGTCGTAAACCCAAGCTCGGCCCAGCGCGGCGCCGGGATTGCAAAGGCGCGCGAATAATCATTCATGCCGTGAAGCGCGACGACAATCGCACGCGGGGTCTCGGCCAACCAATGGCGAAGGACGAGCCGCGCACCATCGCGAACGATGATGACTTCCGCTTCCAAAGGATCGGTCTTGCCTGTCGCTTCGGTGCGTGGTTCTTCGGCCGCCCCGGCGGCATCGGCCGCAGTGGCGGCATGGGCCAAAAAGGGCGTGCCGCCTAGAAAACTCAAAACTGCACTTAAAACGATCCCCGAGCTTAATCTGCGGAGTTGAGCGCGCGCCTTACGCGGCGCTTGAGATAGGGCAAAAGTTCTGTTTCGAACCACGGATTCTTCTTCAACCAAGAATTGTTGCGCCAAGACGGGTGCGGCAATGGAATAACCCGAGGAGTATAATCGCGCCAGGCTTGCACCGTCTCGGTTAATGTTCGCTTGGCCCTGCCCTTCAAATGATAGGCTTGGGCATAGCCCCCAACCGCAAGAAAGAACGGAATTTTCGGCGCGGTGTCGAACAGATTCGCGCGCCAGGCCTTGGCGCAGGCGGGGCGTGGCGGCTTGTCGGCGCCCTTATCGTTATATCCGGGAAAGCAAAACCCCATCGGGACAATGCCGATGTTTCGCTCGTCGTAAAATTCCTCGCGAGTGACCCCCATCCAATCGCGCAGACGTTCTCCGGAAGGATCGGTAAAGGGGATACCCGATTCATGAACGCGCAAGCCGGGCGCTTGGCCAACGATGCAAAGCTTCACCGATGCTTTTAAGCGCAATACCGGGCGCGGCTCATGGTCCAGCACATCGGCGCAGATGCGGCAGGCCCGTATCTCGCGAAGAAGCATCGCGAGTTCCCGCGCACCTTTAGGGTTTTTCGCCACTGGATTTCGCTTGGCGCCGAAAATAAGCGTTCAAAATGCACACCACACCAATAGCCAGCATCAGCGCATCGATTTGAATAAAGAGCAGCGTGAGTTCGAGCCGGGCAATGCCGAAGGCGCCAAGAATGGCGACAGCGCCGGCAATCCAAAGCGTGATGCTCCAAAAACTCTGCATCTCTTTTTTATCCCATTGCCGCCTCAACCGGTCGACGCAACACCTTGGCGCAAACGGAGGAGTCTGAGTTTGTGCTTACGAGCCCAAGGCATAGTCCGTGGTTCACCTTGCACGAGAAGCCTGGGCCGTGGAATCACTGCCAGCCCAGCTCCAATGGGAACGTCAAACGCCTGCTCTGATAACGCTTTCTGAAGAGTGCTGTGTTTTCGATCTATTCGCTCTCGCATCCGAGAAAAGTGGCCGGACGGCTCAAGAACGGTCCTGAAAGACTTTGAGGTTCTAACCCCCGGCAGAGAGGCCTGCCGCTAGTGTTGCGTTGATCCATTGAGACCGCACATCATAAAAAAGGCATCATGCCGACCACCGCGCCGGTCATGCCAGTGGCGAGTGTACCGGAGACAAGCGCTTTTAGCGAAAGCTCCACAATCTCGTCGCGGCGCTCCGGCACCATTTTGGAGACCGCGGCTATCATGATCCCGACCGAGCCCAAATTGGCAAAGCCGCACATGGCGTAAAGCATAATAAGTGTCGAACGCGACGAGAGTGTGGCTTCGGGGAGATTGGCAAGGTTGAGATAGGCGATGAACTCATTGAGGATCGTTTTGGTCCCCAAAAGGCTCCCGGCCGCGGCGGCTTCATCCCAAGGCACGCCATAAAGCCAGACAAGAGGCGCAAAGAGCCAGCCGAAAATACGCTGCACGCTGATGGGCTCGCCGCCGAGCATCGGCAAATTGCCGATAATGATATTGGCCAGCGCAACAAGCGCCACCATAACGATCAGCATCGCCAATATACCGAGATAAAGTTTTAAGCCGTCTTCCGTGCCGTGTGTGATCGCATCCATACTGGAGCGATATTCCACCGCCATATGGGCATCTGCCGGTGTCGTTTGCTCGCCCGGTATCATTAGGCGTGCCACCACAATCGCGGCGGGAAGCGAAATAAAAGACGCCACCAAAATATGGCCCAGCGCGCCGGGAATGGCCGTGCCCAAAATACTCGCATAGAGAACCATCACTGTCCCTGAGACCGTGGCAAGACCTACCGTGAAGAGCATGAACAATTCAGAGCGCGTGAGGCGCGCCATATAGGGGCGAATAAGAAGCGGCGCTTCGATCATACCGAGAAACAAATTCGCCGCCGCGCCCAAGCCCACCGCACCGCCAAGGCCCAAAGATTTTTGCAACAGTGTCGACAGGCCCTTCACAATCAGCGGTAAGATTTTCCAATACCAAAGCAAGGCCGACAAAGCCGACATCACAATGACAAGCGGCAATGCAGTGAAGGCAAGGCTAAAATTATTTTGCTGCGCGCTCACCTCGAATGGTGTCTCTCCTCCACCAACATAGCCAAAAACGAAGCTGGTTCCGGCAGTGGTCGCCGAGGAGAGCGCATCGACAATCGCATTGAGCGAAAGAAGCGCGTCGCGCACCACCGGCACGCCCAGCAGCGCAAGCGCGATGGCAATCTGCAGCGCGATCCCCGATAACACCAAACGCCAGGAAAATGCCTTGCGGTTCTCCGAGAGCGCAAATGCGATCAGAACCAGAACGCCAAGCCCGAAGGCGCTTTGAAGATGGTGCCAGTCCATGAGGCCGTCGAATCAAGTCTGCAGGCCAAGTCTACGGCCCCTCTCCACGCCGGCCTATAAAAGAGCGGCCTATAAAGGAAGGACCCATAAAATAAGGGCCGGGATTGCTCCCGGCCCTTGAGGTTCAAGCTCGTGCTTCCATTATTATTGTTATCTTATTGGCGGTTGAGCGCTTGCATTGATTCAGCTGATTTTGCAAGTCTCAACAGCTGCACGAACTCTGCGCGGTAGCCATATTCGTCCCCTCCGCGCGCAGCATTAGCGAGCGCAATCGCGTCGTCGTAATCCATTGATTTTACATAAGGATCATTGCGGATCAGGTGACCAACCCCCGCAACCGCCGCGGCAAATCGCATATCGACGGGCAGCGCTGCGAAATTTGGCCGCACGTCATTATCGGTGATGGCACGTGTGATGAGATTCAAAACATCCTCATTAGGAAGCTTGTAGCGAATTTTCACAAAAGCGAGCTCACCGCTTGGATCTGCACTGGGATCGCCCGTCACCTGCGGACCGCCATAACGCAAGGGATCGGCCAAATGTGCGCTTGATCCCACCGGCGTGATTTCATAAAGCGCGGTCACGGTGTGTCCCGAGCCGATAGCGCCGGCGTCCACCGCATCATTGTTGAAATCGGTCTCGTCCAGTATCCGGGTCTCATATCCGATCAAACGATATTCGGCGATGCAAGCCGGGTTAAACTCGGTTTGGATCTTCACATCCTTGGCGATGGTAAAAAGCGTTCCCGATATTTGACCGACGAACACTTTGCGCGCTTCAGATAGATTATCGATATAGGCGGCGGTGCCGTTTCCCGCTTGGGAAAGTTTTTGCATCGGCACATCATTATAATTGCCGCCGCCGAATCCGAGCACGGTGAGAAATACGCCGCTTTCGCGCTCGCGCTCGACAAAATCTTCCAATGCATCGGGATCGGTGATCCCGACATTAAAATCGCCATCGGTTGCGAGAATAACGCGGTTGACGCCGTCTTCGTCGAAATTCGCTTTCGCCAATTGATAGGCCTGGCGCACACCCTCACCGCCTGCGGTCGAACCGCCGGCGTGAAGCCGATCCAATGCGGCCAAGATTTTTGCTTTTTCGGAGCCCGGTGTCGGTTCCAAGACCACACCGGCGGAACCGGCATAGACGACCATCGAAACTTTATCTTCAGGCTCAAGCTGATCGACAAGCATGCGGAAAGAACGCTTTAAAAGCGGTAGTTTGTCCGTACTGCCCATCGAACCGGAGGTGTCGATGAGAAAAACGAGATTGGCGTTGGGCCGCTCGGCGCGCGGAACATCAAAGCCCTTGATCCCGACATGAAGAATCTGGGTCTCGGCGTTCCACGGCGTGGGATAGACCGCAAGCGTGGGCTGGAAGGGCTGGGTGCGGTCGGTCGGCACCTCATAGGAATAGTTGAAATAATTGATCACCTCCTCGATGCGGACCGAATCCGATGGCGGCAAGACACCGTCTTCCAAAAAGCGCCGCATATTGGAGTAGGAGGTCGTGTCGACATCGACCGAGAAGGTCGAAACCGGCTCGCGCGCAGCGATTTTGACTGGGTTTGGGTCTGCGTCGGGATAACGCTCGGTGTTTTGCGGATAGGCGTAACGAAGCGCATAGTTCCCTGCATCAGAGAGCGAACCCGGAACCACACCATGAACCGGAACGCCAACGGCTTGCGCTCCAGCGATCATGGACCCGGTTACGAGGACTTCTCCCACCACACCAAATTCCTGCTCGCCCAACTGCGTCACCGCCATCGGCGGCGGCGGCGGTGATGGAGGTGGTGGCTGTGGAAGCGTCCGATCCCGCACGGGAACATTGTTCTCTGCAACGATATCTGCGCTCAGCATGCTTTCCTGATCGACCGCGTCGTGAATGGCTTGCTCGCCGCTCATCGTACAGGCTGAAATGACAACCACATTCAGTGAAATGGCTGCGCAACCACTAAAAAAATACTGCGGGAATGTCCCTCTACTCCTCATAGCTTCCTCCATCCGTTTAACTGCAAATCGTAGTGGTTTTTTTGACATATGGAGCAGCAAGCGCGCTGAACGCATCGAATTGATGCGTTTTGTTTGAAGACGCGCTGTCGGCAAATATATTCACGATGCTACCCCGGCGAAACGATGCGCAAGATTTCACCGCGTCTGTGCCGCAAGCATGACCGCAATGGGGCAACAAAAAGGCGTGAGAAAAAATAATTAATGGCGCGCGCGCATGCAGCGCGTGAGATTAGGTCGTAGAATCCCGCATGATGCGACTTAACGCTGATTCCAAATCCGCCAAAGGCTCGGGCAAGGCAATTTCGAAGTCGCGCTCCAGCACATTCATGATCTCGCGCGGCGTTTTTAATTCTCGCTTTTCGCTGCGCCCATCGAGATGGCGAATCGCATATTGACTGTCGCGCAATCCCAAACGGCGGTCGGGCAGAGCGCGGGCCACCTGCAAAATATTGACAAAAGGCGATTGGGGATGGGTCGCGCGATACCAATTCAGCGATTCATAATCCTGAGGGTAATATTCCTGCAGTGCGAAGCGATATTGCGACTGCCATTCGTCATCGAACTGGGCCTGCTCTTCATATTCGTCGCCCATTTTCACCACACGAAACAGCCCATGCGGAGTTTCTTGGGGCGAATCATCGAAAAGGCGCAAAGGCGCGGTGAGTGTGGTGCTGCCAAAACCGATATCGGCAATATGCACGCCTTCCGGTAGCTCTATCCGCAGCAACATATGGCTGCGCGGCGATTGCGCTACCGGCCGCCCGCCGCGCAAAACTCGCGCCGCCAGGCCCGTGGCTTTAAAGCCCAATTGCCGCAATACCGCCCAAAAAAGCGCGTTTTGCTCGAAGCAATAGCCGCCGCGGCCCGCATGGAGGAGCTTAGCCTCAATCGAGGGCAAATCGATCGGAACCGGCAGACCCATGATCGGATTGAGATTTTCAAACGGAATTGCCGCGGGGTGTTTCAGATGCAATCCGCGCAAAGTTTCAAGCGTCGGTGTAATCGGACCGTCATATCCGATGCGCCTAAAATAGGCCTCTAGGTCGATTTCATCGCTCATTGAAACGGCACTCTAAACTTCAAGCCAAATTAGAGCTTGAAAACCTTTTCCGCATTGCTCTGGAAGAATTTCTTCTTGTCTTCGTCCGGCATATCCATCTCGTCGAGCTTGGACACTTCGCCCGGCTCATATTGATAAGGATAATCCATCGCATAGAGAACGCGATCGACACCAAGCACCTGCTGACAGAATTTAATGCCCGGCTCCCAGGCGACACCAGAATTGGTGATGTAAACATTCTCGCGCATATATTCACTGATGGTCCGCTTTAAGGGCTTCATCGATTCATAGCGCTCCGAAACCACGCCGGCGCGATGCATGTAATCCAAGCGATAAAGCCAAAACGGCAGCGACTCGCCATTATGGCCGATGACCATGGTGAGGTTCGGAAAACGATCGAACACGCCGGCAATAAAGATGCGCAGCATGTGCAGCGCGGTTTCCACCGCAAAACCGTAAATCGCCCCGTCCAGCCCGCGCTCCAAAAATGGTCCGGACGCATTTTTCGGCGGGGTTTGCGGGTGCAGATAGATCGGCGTGTCGAGCGCTTCAGCGGCCTCGAATATCTCCCAAAATTTCTCATCGTCGAGATATTCACCCTTGGTATGCGAATTAATGATGACGCCTTTTAGGCCCATCTCATGGCCACGCTGTATTTCGCGCGCAGCGGCCGCCGGGTCTTGCGGCGCAACTGCCGTGAGCCCTTCGAAGCGATCTGCATGTGCCTTCATCTTGTCGACTAGCCAATCATTGGCGTAGGCGGCAAAGGACACCGCGTCGCCTGATTCCATCACCTGTACGCCGGGCGAGGTCAGCGAAAGGATGGCGGTATCGATCCCGGCATCGTCCATCTGGCCAAGGCGAAAATCATCGACCGAGACCAAGCCATTATTGATTTGCCGCACCCGCGCGCTGGGGCTGTCCAAATAAAAACGAAACATGGTGTTGAAGGCAGGATCGTCGACTTTGTTGTTCTCGATCAGATCGCGATAAATCTTCAGCAGTTCCGGCGGGCAAAAGCCTTCTTCAGTTGCGATTCTCTTATAAGGTTTGCTGCCGCGCGCAACCCTCACTGCTGTTTCGTCCGCCATTTCCGCTCCTGCACTTATTATATGTGGCACTTATATATATGCGGCCTAAACCAAATTGCGTGCCAGCCCACTTTTCCTGAGCTTATTGCACCTTCGGATGCGCGGGCTCAAGGATACGGCGTTTCGTTATTCTCTTCCTCGCCAAACTATGGGAAATCTTCCTCGACTAGCGGCATCCACTCCGGTGCATGCTCCAAAATCGCGCGGGCAATCTCGCGCTCGCCCATGACCACCCGCGTCGCGCCATGCTCAAGCAGATGATCCACTTCGGCATCGAAATGCGCGCGGGCGATAATCTCTATATCCGGATTTATTGCTCGCGCTTGTTCGACAATTTGGCCGGCCTCAAAAGCGTTCGGAATCGCAACGATCAAGACCTTAGCTGCGGCCAAATTGGCCGCTTCCAAAACCGGGTCCTCGGCCGCATTTCCCAAAATCACTTCAGCCTTTTTTTCGTGTAGCTTCTCGACGATATCCACCGCGTCTTCGATCACCAAAAGCGGCCAACCCTTCTCGACAAGGCGCTCGCCCACCAACTGTCCCACCCGGCCATAACCGATAAGAACCGCGTGGTTTTGCAGCGTGCTCGGCACCAGCCCGTCTTCTGGCTCAGCTTTCAGTGGCTCTTCCAAAGCTGCGGGCGGCGCGGCACGGCGTCTCATATATTGGGCGAACGTATAGAGCGCCGGGTTGGCAAAAATCGTAATCAGCGATGCGCCCAGCACCAGATCGCGCGCGCGCTCGTCGAGCAAACCAAGGGTGACGCCAAGCCCGGCCAGAACGAAAGAGAACTCGCCGATCTGTGCCAGACCCACGCCAACCAACAAAGCGGTTCCAAGCGAATAGCCATAGAGACGCACAGTGAAAAAGGTCACGCAGCCATTACCCAAAAAGACGACAGCAACTGTCGCCGCCAGCGGCAGCGGATCGCGTAAGATAACGACGGGATCGAACAACATCCCAATGGAAACAAAAAAGAGAACCGCAAAGGCATCGCGTAAGGGCAGCGTTTCTTCGGCGGCGCGCTGGCTTAATGGGGATTCGCTTAAGATCATCCCCGCAAAGAACGCGCCCAGCGCAAGCGAGACGCCGAACAATTCGGCAGCCGCGAAAGACACGACCAAGGCGATGGTCAGCACCGCCAAACGAAACAGCTCGCGTGAGCCGGTATGGGCAATGTAATGCAAGACCATGGGAATGAACCTTGTTCCCGCGACCAGCATCAGCGCAATAAAGGCGGCGAACCAGCCGAGCGTATAGCTGAGCGTCCACCACAAATCGTTGTAATCGATCGCGCCGCCGGCCTGATCGCCGATCGACTGCAGCGCCAGCGCCAAGGGCGGCATCAAGACCAGTGCGATGACGGTCAGCATGTCCTGAACGATCAACCACCCAACGGCAATGTGTCCGCGCTCGGAATCGACAAGATGCTGGGCCTGAAGCGCGCGCGTCAGCACAATGGTGCTCGAAATCGACAGTGACAGCCCGAATGCGAGCGCCGTGCCGAAGGGCCAACCGATAAGGCTCGCCACCCCCATGCCCAAAAGCGTCGAGATTGCGATTTGGATGAGCGCTCCGGGAACCACCAGCGCCCAAAGCCTGAGCAAATCGCGCAAGCTAAAATGCAGGCCGACGCCGAACATCAACAATATAACGCCGATCTCCGCGAGCTGCGGCGCCAGCGCGGGATCGGCAACAAAGCCCGGCGTGAACGGGCCCACCGCAACGCCAGCCAGGATATATCCCACCAGCGGCGTAATGCGCAGGCGATTGGCGATGGTCCCAAAGAGAAAGGCGAGGCCAATGCCTAGAACAATAATCGCAACTAAGGGGTGAGACTGCTCCATAGCGTGAGGCTAGCATGGAAGGGGGTAATGTGGGCGGCGTGTGGGGACGCTCAGATTGAGCCATTAAAACTTGTCATCCCTACTAATTGTCATGGCCCGCAAAAGCGGGCCACCCAGGCGAACGTAGAACTCATTAGCCGCGCAGACGCGCGGCTGCTGGGTGGCCCGATCAAGTCGGGCCATGACGACACGGCCCTAGCGTTCGCCCGGGATGACAAAATTTTATGTTCAGTCAATTGGTGCAAGCCCGCCTACCTCACCTCCCCCTTGCGGGGAGGTCGATAGCGCGAGTTAAGCGAGCGATATCGGGTGGGGGTTAGTGCTCAATCCCCCCACCCGATCCGCCGACACCCGGATGAAATCCGGAAGCCGCCGGATCGACCTCCCCGCAAGGGGGAGGTAAATATTTTTGCGTAGCTCAAACAGCAACCAACAATTGGACCCGCCCGGGATGACAAAAATTATGGTTGTGGACGCATTGAGGCTACTTTGCTGCAAACGCAGGCGCCGCACCTTGAGCCGCGTAAATGAAGGACACCCGCGATTACGACAGGACCAGAGTTTTCAAATCCCGATTGTGTGCATGCGCCTTTGGGACTTTACAGCCATACGGTCTTGGTGCCGTCGGGGACCGAGTTGTTGTTCCTCTCGGGTCAACTCGGCGTGCGGATGGACGGCTCGGTAGGCGAAAGCATCGCTGAGCAAGCTGACCAAGTATTCGCGAACATCGTTTCGCTTCTGCACGCCCATGATTTAGAAGTATCCAGTATCATCAAGCTTACGGCCTATATGGTTGCGGGCCAGAACGGCCAGCATGTGCGCGACGCCCGCATCAAACATCTCGGGTCTCATCGGCCCGCATCGACGGCGATCTATGTTTCGCAGTTGGTCGATCCCAAATGGTTCGTAGAGGTCGATGCGGTCGCAGCAAAGGGGTGATCCGCAAAATAAATGGAGATAGGAAGAATTGACGCATTCACGTCGTACCAAGCCCAACGTTGTGTACCTGTCGCCCGACGAAAGTTTACCGGAAGGAAGGCCGCCCTATCTCGTAATCGAACGTGACCCTGACGGGTCCTTCGCCGGCGTCGGCCATGGCCTATCGGACCGCGGGGACGAAGAGATTTACTCAGAAGATTTTGTAAATTTGGATGACGCGCTGAAGAGCGCCTGTGCCTGGGACGTTAAACACAAGATCGACACGGTTCACGTGCGTCTCAAGGTGAAAGGGTGGGAGTACGAGTCATAAACGGCCCGTTTTGTTCGCCTGGGTTCACCCCACCCCCTTCCACCTTCCTCCCAACCCAACTCACACCCAAAGTTTGTCATCCCCGGTCGAGCGATATGAAATATCGCGAGGGGAAGGGGCCCTAAGTGCCAAACGATTTGGTTGTGTCACCACCTGGGTTCCCTTCCCTCGCTCTTCTGCCGAAGGGCTCGCCGGGAATGACAAATAAGGGGGCATCCAAAGGGGCAAGCTCACTACCCTCCCGCTTGCCTCCTAACCCCCTCAGACGATAGGAATATCGGGGCTTGGCGGCGCTCTGCCCGATGAAGCGATGTGGCCGTCCAGGCTTTGGGTGTCTGTTTAATAAGCAATTATAATCAAAGGGAGATTTCGCGTGAGCGTCGTCGTTCGTAATATCAAGCGGGTCGATCCCGCAATCACCGCCGGTTATGACAAAATCGGCGTCGCCACGGTGCATGAAGCCCAGGGGCGTATCGGCCTTCTCGCCAATTATTTACGGCCCATCTATCGGCCCGCCCATATGATGGGTCCTGTGGTTACCTGCCAGGTCGCGCCGGGCGATAATTGGATGATCCATGTCGCGGTCGAGATGTGCCAGGCGGGCGACGTGTTGGTCGTGGCGCCAACCTCACCTTGCGAAGACGGCTATTTCGGCGAGCTGCTTGGGACCTCGCTGGTTTCACGCGGCGTGAAGGGCCTGATTATCGAAGCGGGCTGCCGCGATACCGCCGAGCTGACCGAGTTGAAGTTCCCCGTTTGGTCGAAGGCGGTCTGCGCCCAAGGCACGGTCAAAGAAACAACGGCCGACGTGAATATGCCGATGGTCTGCGGCGGACAGCTGATCAACCCGGGCGATCTAATTGTCGCCGATGATGACGGCGTTGTCTGCGTGCGGCGCAATGACGCCAAAGAGGTGCTCGACAAATCCATCGCCCGCGAAGAAAAAGAAGCCAAAAGCCGCAAGCGCTATATCGACGGCGAGATGGGCCTCGACATGTATGGCTGGCGCGAAAGGCTGGCGCAAAAGGGCCTCACCTATATCGACGAGATGCCGGAGGAGTAAATTTAAGTGCAGACCGCCATTCCTTGCGTGATTATGCGCGGCGGTACGTCGAAGGGTTTGTATTTTCATGAGCGCGATCTGCCCGCAGATGAAGTTCTGCGTTCACGCGTGCTTGTTGCAGTGATGGGCTCGCCAGATTTGCGCCAAATCGATGGCATGGGTGGCGCCCATCCGCTGACCTCAAAAATCGGCGTGGTCTCTAAGCCCACCCACCCGGATGCCGATGTCGATTATCTCTTCTTGCAAGTGGTGGTCGATGAGGGGCGCACCGACACATCGCAAAATTGCGGGAATATTCTGGCCGGCATCGGCCCCTTTGCGATCGAAGAGGGGCTTATCAAAGCGCAAGACGGATTCACCGATGTTCGCATTCATATGGTGAACAGCAATTCCATTGCGGTGGCACGGGTGCAAACACCGGGCGGCATAGTCGAATATGACGGCGAGGCGCGGATCGATGGCGTGCCGGGGACGCATGCGCCAATCCCCATCGATTTTCTTGATGTTGCGGGCTCATCCTGTGGTTCGCTTCTGCCCTTGGGCGTGAAAACCAGCATCCAAGGCGTGGAAGTCACCCCAGTCGATAACGGCATGCCGGTGGTGGTGATGCGCGCCAGCGATTTCGGCAAGACCGGCTATGAGAGCCCGGAAGAGCTTGGGGCCGATGACGATCTCAAAGCCCGCGTGGAAAAAATCCGCCTCGAGATCGGGCTGAAAATGAATCTCGGCGATGTCGCGCAGAAGACCGTTCCGAAAATGTGTCTGGTCGCGCCGCCGCGGGCCGGTGGCGTGATCTGCACAAGAAATTTCATTCCCCACCGCGTACATGAAGCGATTGGCGTCTTTGGCGCGGCCAGCGTCGCGACGGCTTGCGTCACTCCGGGCTCCATCGCAGCGGAAGTTGCCCGGATCGAAAAAGCTTCCGCCGTCAAAAGCCTCGATGTCGAACACCCGACGGGTTTCTTTACAATCGCTATAGATATCAGCGTCGATGGAGATGAAGTGAAGGTCCAGCGCTCTGCGCTGCTTCGCACCGCGCGTAAGATCATGCGCGGCGAGGTCTACGTCCCCTCCTCCATCTGGGACGGCAAATGAGCGTGTTCAAAAAAATCGCGCTGATCGGTTTTGGCGAAGTCGGACAGACTTTGGCCGAGGATCTGACCAAAGCCGGCGCGGAACTTTTCGCATTCGATATTTTGTTCGATGATCCAAACAGCGGACCTTCGAAAGCTATCGGGCTAAGTCCAGTACGCGCGGGAGCAAGCGCCTCTGACGCAGTGAAGGATGCCGAGCTGATACTCTCTGCCGTGACCGCAGCTTCCGATATCGATGCCGCAAGTTCTGTTACCAGCGCCATGGCATCGGGCACGATTTTTCTCGATATGAATTCGGCCTCGCCGGGGATGAAGCGCAGCGCGCAAGTCATTATCGAGACTACCGGCGGGCGTTATGTCGAGGCGGCCGTCATGACGCCGATCGCGGGCAAGCGTATCGCCTCGAAAATGCTTTTGGGCGGAGCGCATGCAGAAGAATTCATCGCCCGTGCCAATCCGCTGGGCTTTGCCGGCGAGAAGTTTTCTGATGAGATCGGCAAGGCCTCGGCCACCAAAATGTGCCGCAGCATCATTATCAAAGGCGTCGAGGCGTTATTATCGGAATCCATGCTGGCGGCGCGCGAC
Source organism: Micropepsaceae bacterium (assembly GCA_965247505.1). Taxonomy (GTDB): domain Bacteria; phylum Pseudomonadota; class Alphaproteobacteria; order Micropepsales; family Micropepsaceae; genus CAIYRG01. The sequence continues at coordinate 535,347 of OZ252020.1, forward strand.
TATGGGGTGGAGCGCGAAGTGCTCGATTCCCTCAGCGATCTTCTGCCCCGTGATGACTGGGAGAAATTCGCCCGCTATATGATTTCCCGCGCCCTGCAGCACGGCGTCAGGCGGGCCGAAGAGATGCGCGAAGCTGCCAAAACAGTAGAAGAAACGGGGATTGAGCCCTTGATGGCGACAGCCACCGCTCAAAGGCAGGATTGGAGCGCGGTGCGAAAACATGCCCTCGCCCATGCAAGCGATCTCGGTGCTATGATCGACGCGATGAGGGATCACACGGTTAAATAAGGCTGGCAAATAAGGGCCGCAAAACCGGCCTGAATCACTGATTTTCAAGGGGAGTGAACATGATTATCGATTGCCACGGCCATTACACCACCGAACCCAAAGCGCTGATGGAGTTCCGCAAGGCCCAGATCGCCGCTGGGAGCGATAAGTCCGCACGCCCCACACCCGCCTCGCTGAAAATCAGTGATGATGAGTTTCGCGAGAGCGTGGAGAAAAACCAGCTGCGCCTGCAAGTGGAGCGCGGCACCCATGTCACGGTCTTTTCTCCCCGCGCCTCCGGCATGGGTCACCATGTCGGCGATGTCGAGATGAGCATGGATTGGTCGCAGGTCAGCAATGATTGTATTTACCGCGTAACCCAGCTCTATCCGAATAATTTCATCGGCGTTTGCCAATTGCCGCAAAGCCCCGGCGTGAAGCCGGAAGTTTGCGCGGCTGAGCTGGAGCGCTGCGTCAATGAGCTGGGCTTTGTCGGTTGTAATCTTAACCCCGACCCCTCGGGCGGACATTGGACTTCGCCGCCGCTGACCGACAAATGGTGGCATCCGCTTTTCGAGAAAGTCATCGAGCTTGATGTACCGGCCATGGTCCATGTCAGCGCCTCGTGCAATCCGAACTTTCATGCCACCGGCGCGCATTACATGAATGCCGACACCACGGCCTTCATGCAGATGATTGAAACCGATCTTTTCAAGGACTTCCCAATGCTGAAATTGATCATTCCCCATGGCGGCGGCGCCGTGCCCTTCCATTGGGGTCGCTATCGCGGTCTGGCCTTGAAGATGGGACGGCCCGAGCTTGACGAGATGATGGCGAACAACATCTTCTTCGATACCTGCGTCTATCATTATCCGGGGATCAAGCTGCTCACCGATATGGTGCCAACCGATAATGTGTTGTTCGCATCCGAATTGATGGGCGCGGTGCCGGGGATCGATCCGCGTACCGGGCATAATTTCGACGACACCAAACGCTATGTTGATGCGCTGCCTATGAGCGACGAAGACAAGAATAAGATTTTCGAAAAGAACGCGCTGAAAGTATATCCGCGTTTGGTTCCGAAGATCGAAAAAATCAAGGCGGCCAGAAATTTGACGTAAGAGATTATAGGCGCAAAACGGAGACGACACTGAGCGAGCATAAGAACCCGCCTTATATTCCATTCCACTCCAATCCCTCAAAGCCGCAATTCACGGCACCCGAGGGGTCCGTGGATGCGCATTGTCATGTGTTCGGGCCTGCGGAGACGTTTCCTTACGCGCCCGACCGCAAATACACGCCGATCGATGCGCCTAAAGAAAAGCTCTTCGCGCTACGCGATCATCTCGGCTTCGACAAAAACGTCATTGTTCAAGCGAGCTGCCATGGCAAGGACAATGCCGCACTGCTCGATGCGCTGGTGCATTCAAGTGGCAAGGCGCGCGGCATCGCGGTTGTAGGCGAAGAAATAGACGACGCCGATTTGGTCGCGATGGATTTGGCGGGCGTGCGCGGCGTGCGCTTCAATTTCGTCAAGCGCCTAGTTGATTTTACGCCGCGCGATGTTTTAGAGCGCATCGCTGCGCGTGTTGTGCCCTTGGGCTGGCATATTGTGGTCTATTTCGAGATGGAGGATCTGCCTGAGCTGGAATCCTTCTTCACTTCGCTTCCCACCACAATTGTGGTTGATCATATGGGCCGCCCGGATGTCACAAAGGGCATCGATCATCCCGATTTCCTGCGCTTCACTGCTATGCTCGAAAAGCACGACAATATCTGGACCAAGGTAAGCTGCCCCGAACGCCTAACCAAAGCCGGCGCGCCTTTCGAAGATGTGGTGCCGTTTGGACGAAAACTTGTGGAATCCTTTCCCGATCGCGTCTTATGGGGAACAGATTGGCCCCATCCTAATATGCCGAAAGAGGCACCCGACGATGGTGGTTTGGTCGACGTCATTCCAAAAATCGCCGTGACACCGGAATTGCAACAGACGCTTTTGGTCGACAATCCGATGCGGCTTTATTGGCCGGAACTGGCAGGAGCCTAAAAGATGGGAGTTTCGAACAGCTATGACGATATTCCCGGCACCTATGTGTTCGATGTCGAGCGCGCGCGGCGCGGCTATCATCTCAACATGTTTTGCATGTCCTTGATGAAGCCTGAGAACCGCGAAGCTTTTAAAGCGGATCAACGCGCCACTCTCGACAAATGGCCGATGACGGAGGAGCAAAAACAGGCGATCCTGGACCGCGATTGGAATGCCATGTTGGAGTTGGGCGGAAATATCTATTTTACCGCCAAGATTGCGGCGACCGACGGGCTGTCCTTTCAGCAGATCGCGGCCATGATGTCCGGCGTATCCCAGCCTGAATATGCCAAGATGATGCTTGATGGCGGCCGCCCCATTGAGGGCAATCGCAGCAAATCGGAGTGGGAAAATAATGGCTAGGATCAGCGCAGGAGTAGCCAGCAGCCATGTTCCCGCTATCGGCGCGGCGCTGGATAACGGCAAATCGGACGAGCCCTATTGGAAGCCGATTTTCGACGGCTATAAGCATGCCAAGGAATGGATCGCCAAAGAAAAGCCCGATGTCTGCATCGTGGTTTACAATGATCACGCCTCGGCCTTCTCGCTCGATATCATCCCGACATTCGCCATTGGCTGCGGCGATGAATTCGGCATTGTCGATGAAGGCTGGGGCAAACGCCCGATACCAAACATCAAAGGCCATCCCGAGCTTGCCTGGCACATCGCGCAATCGGCGGTGCAAGACGAATTCGACATGACCATCATCAATAAGATGGATGTCGATCACGGCCTCACCGTTCCGCTATCGTTGATGTTCGGCCAGCCCGAAGAATGGCCCTGCCCCATCATTCCGGTGTGCGTGAATGTGGTGGTCTATCCCGTTCCTACCGGGAACCGCTGTTACATGCTGGGCAAAGCTATCCGCAAAGCGGTGGAGAGCTTCGAAAAGGATCTAAAAATCGTTATTTTCGGCACCGGCGGCATGTCGCATCAATTGCAAGGAAAACGTGCCGGGCTGATCAACAAGGAATTCGACACCCGCTTTCTCGACAATCTCACCAAAGACCCAATTGCGCTCACCAAAATTCCCCATCTCGAATATTTGCGCGAGAGCGGTTCGGAAGGCATCGAAATGGTGATGTGGTTGATCATGCGCGGCGCGCTTGACGACGAGATCGACGAGACCCACCGCTTTTATCATGTCCCCGCTTCCAATTGCGCGGTCGGACATATCATCCTCGAGAACCGGCGCTGAGCCAGTCTCCGTCTTTCATCTTTTTTGCTTGAGAGTGAAACCATGAAAATTTGCGTTGCCGGACAAGGCGCCTTTGGTCAGAAACATTTGGACGCGTTAAAGCGCATCGATGGCGTCGAGGTCAGCTCATTGATCGGCGGTAACCCGGCGGGCACCGAAGCGATTGCCAATAAATATGGCATTGCCCATTGGGGCCATGATTTGGCCGAGGGGATCGAACGCGCTGATGCTGTGATCCTGGCCACGCCGACCCAAATGCATCGTGCCCAGGGCGAACAGGTTATGCGCGCAGGCAAACCGGTTCTGATCGAAATTCCGATATCGGACAAAGTCCAAGATTCGGAAGAGCTGGTGGCCATATCGAAAGAAACCGGCATGATTGCCATGGCCGGCCATGTCCGCCGCTTCAATCCGAGCCACCAATGGATCAAGCAGCGTCTTGTAAAAGGCGAGCTCGCCATTCAGCAAATGGACGTGCAGACCTATTTCTTCCGCCGCAGCAATATTAATGCTGCCGGCAAGCCGCGCAGCTGGACCGATCATCTTTTATGGCATCACGCTTGCCATACGGTGGATTTGTTTCATTACCAGACCGGTGAGACCTCTTCGGAATGCTATGCGGTGCAGGGTCCACGTCACCCCGAGCTGGGGATCGCAATGGATATGGGGATTGTCCTGAAAGTCCCTTCGGGCGCGACGTGTACGCTTTCGCTCTCCTTCAATAATAACAGTCCGATCGGCTCGTTCTTCCGTTACATTTGCGACAATGGCACTTTTCGCGCCTATTACGACGATCTTGTCGACGGCAAGGACAAGCCTATCGATCTCTCCGATGTCGCCGTCTCGCTGGACGGGATTGAATTGGAAGACCGCGAATTTATCGCCGCCATCAAAGAGAACCGCCAGCCCAATTCCAGCCTTGAACAAGTGCTGCCCTGCATGCAGGTTTTAGACAAACTCGAACAGATGATCGATCCTGATCGTGCGTGCGTGGTCTGAGACGCTCCAATGCAAACAAGATTGTTAAGCGGCGTTGAAGTTTCCCCTATAGGGCTTGGCTGCATGTGTGTGAGCCACGCTTATGGCCACCCGCCGGGCCCCGAGGCTGGCGCGAAAGTCCTGACAACAGCGCTTGATCTCGGTTACACCCATCTCGATACCGCCGCGCTTTACGGCTTTGGCTCCAATGAGACGCTTCTCGGCAATAGCCTTAAAAACCGCCGCGGCGAATATTTTCTTGCAAGCAAATGCGGCATGTTCCGCGATGCTGCGGGTAAGCGCGAAATCGACGGCAGCCCTTCGAAGATCAAACAAACTTGCATCGAGAGCCTGCAACGCCTTCAGACTGATGTCATCGATCTTTATTATCTGCATCGTTGGGACAAACGCATTCCAATCGAAGAATCTGTCGGCGCGCTTAAAGAATTGGTCGATCAGGGAAAAATTAAAACCATCGGTCTATCGGAAGTATCTGCTACGACGCTTCGCAAAGCCCATGCGGTTCACCCCATCGCGGCGGTGCAAACCGAATATTCGCTTTGGACGCGCAATGCAGAAACCGCCATTCTCGACGCGTGCAAAGAGCTGGGCGTTACTTTTGTCGCTTTCAGCCCGCTTGGGCGCGGCTTTCTTGGCGGCGATGTCCGCGAGTTAAGCGCGCTGCCCGAAAAAGACATCCGCCTCAACATGCCGCGTTTCAAGCCTGAGCATTTTTCTCAAAACCTTGGTCTTTTGGACGGGCTTGCAGCGATCGCACGGGAAAATAACTGTACCATGGCGCAGCTTTCGCTTGCCTGGGGGCTCAGCCAAGGCGATCACGTCGTCGCTATTCCCGGCACCACAAGCCTTGATCATTTGCAGGAAAATTTCTGGGCGGCGGACCTCGCGCTTACACCAGAGACCTTGGAAAGACTTAATGCACTGATTAACCCCAACACGGTCTCGGGACCGCGTTATGGCGCGGCGACACTTCCCGAAATCGATACCGAAGACGAGGATCTTAGCCGCTACGCAGCGTAATCAGTTGCGAATAATTGGGAATCAATGGTGCATATTGGGGACGCAATGACGCGCGCCGCAATTATGCCGCTAATACGTGCTACACAGGCATCAGAATCAATCAGTTGATCGATGTGGGTCCCTGGCGTCGTATGATAAGATCGCCTTCCGTCCCCGATTGACGCGAACCTACTTCATTGAGGAGAGCCTAATGGCCGGAGCGGAAAGCCTTCGCAAAGATGCCGCCAAGCGCAAAGCACAAAAGCTTTTTAGCGAATCGGAACGCCGCAACGAGCAAGCCCGTTTGGAGCGGGAAAAGGCCCGCGACGCGATTACAACCAAGACCGCCAAGCTGCGCGCCCTGCGCTTGGCTAGGGATGCTGAGGAAAAGGCAGTCGCCGACGCCGAGGCACAGAGCAAAGCGAGCAAGTAATCGGGTCTTTTGGCGCGTAATTGCTGCCGAAGATAACCGCACGCACCGGGCCGAGCCTTGAATTTCGATTGAAAAATTCCTGTAAAACATGTATGCAAACCCTTACGCGGCGGCGTCCGTCAGAAGAAGCGCACTGTTGTTCCTTACTCGCATAAAGCGCGCTTGGACGAGACAGCCAACTTCCTAAACTGATAATTGCAAATCGTCGCGCCACACGCGCATGTCGCGCTCAGTGGAAAGCCGATGAATAGGGAGCAGTCATGACAGTCGGAACAGTCAAGTTTTTTAATACCACCAAGGGCTTTGGTTTTATTGCGCCGGATGATGGCGGCAAGGACGTGTTCGTCCATGCGACAGCAGTGGAAGCGGCGGGCATGCGCAGCCTCGCGGAAGGCCAAAAAGTCGCATTCGATATCGAGCCGGACGCGCGTGGACAAAAAGCGGTCAATTTGCGCGAACCTGAATAAGGCCTATTTCTTTGGAAGAATTTTCCGGCGGGGAGCAATCTCCGCCGTTTTTTTTATGCCTCTCAAGTCACTATACGGTGCGGATGGCCTCAACTTACGCTATGACGCCGCTATGAATTCTACTCTGGCCCTTTCGGATAAGACAATTTTCGCCGTCGCACCCATGATGGAGTGGACGGACCGCCATTGCCGCGTCCTCCATCGTTATTTGTCGACAAATGCCCGTCTCTATACTGAAATGCTTACGGCAGAAGCGATCTTGCGCGGCGATAGAGAGCGTTTGCTTCGCTTCTCCGATATCGAGCACCCCGTCGCATTACAGCTTGGCGGCTCCGATCTCAAAAGGCTCGCCGAGGCAAGCCGCGTCGGCGAGGATTTTGGCTACGACGAAATCAATCTCAATGTCGGCTGCCCTTCCGACAGAGTGCAATCGGGACGCTTTGGCGCTTGCTTGATGGAGGAGCCACTGCATGTGGCCGAATGCGTCGGCGCCATGTGTACCGCCGTGAAGATTCCGATCACCGTAAAATGCCGTATCGGTGTCGACGAGCAAGATCCCGAGACCGCCCTGCCTGCTTTGGTCGAGGCCTGTTCGAATGCGGGGATCACAAGTTTTGCAGTCCACGCGCGCAAGGCCATGCTCTCCCGTCTTTCGCCGAAACAAAACCGCGGTGTCCCGCCTTTGAACTATCCGCTGGTCTATGAATTGAAAAAAGCCAACCCGGATCTCACCATTGTGCTCAATGGCGGCATCGCCACGCTCGATGAAGCAGAAGAACATTTGCGTCACGTCGACGGCGTTATGCTCGGGCGGGCGGCCTATCAATCGCCCGCGATTTTGGCCGAGGTCGATCAGCGCTTCTTTGGCGGTGAGCGGCACGATATCGATGAGGCGGTCGAACGCTATTCGGAATATGTCTCGGACCGTCTTGCTAGAGGAGTGCCGCTAAACGCAATGACCAAACACATGCTGGGGCTTTTTCACGGACTTCCCGGGGCGCGCGGATTTCGGCGCCATTTAAGTGAGAACGCGACCAAGCCGGGTGCGGATTTGACCGTGCTGAGAGATGCGCTGGGTCATTTGAAGCGCTCAAGCGAGGCAAGGGCGGCATAACGCGCATGCAAAACCCGCGCGATGCTGCGACAGCTCAAAAGGGGTTTGAAATATGGATCTCGGAAATTTCTCGGTCAGCCTCGCGGTCAAGGACTTTTCGCTTTCGCGCGCATTTTACGAAAAACTCGGTTTTGAAGTCTTTGCAGGCGATGCCGACCAGGGCTGGCTGATCATGAAAAGCCCGAGCTGCGTGATCGGCCTCTTTTAAGGCATGTTTGATAAGAACACGCTGACGTTCAATCCCGGCTGGGACGCCTCGGGACAAACGCTCGACAGCTTCACCGATGTCCGGGAGATTCAAAAAAAGCCTCAAAGCCGACGGCATCAAAAGGTTAAGCGAAGCCAATGAGACGACGAGCGGGCCCGCTTCTTGCATTGTCGTCGATCCCGACGGCAATCCGATCCTCATCGACCAACATGTTTGACGCAGCTAGCCGATAAGACTCTCAAATCCAGACTGCTTCAAAACTCTAAGCGCTTCGATGCGCGTGGGGCGGTCCTCGATTGGGTCGGCGATGGTTTCAACATTGAGTAGAATCTGCAAATGATCCTCCGGCAAAGCGTTTTGCTGTGCGCCCGCAATCACCAGTGCAACATACCAATCGAAGGGCTGTAAATTTGTCTCGAAATAGTCGGAGGCCGCGAAAAAACTCATCGCCTGCCTTATTGTCCCCTCTCGAACATCTAAAACCGGAAAATCATCGACGCCGTGATAGTGAGTTCCGGCGCCTTCGGTCTTTTTCAGCTGGTCGCGTTCAGATTCATCGACGGCAAAGAGAACGCCATGGACCCTTGCGCTCGTGCGTTGAACCAAGGTGGCCTTGCCTGAACCATCCTTGCTCCGCTTTGCAAAGCAAAGCTCATAATCTTGGACAAGGCCTGAGCCGATTACCCGCGCCGAAGGACAGCGATCCTGGGCACGCAATCTCTCTAGAAGCATGTTCGAGCCATAAGCAAAATAGCTGAAAGTCGACATCCGGGATTCGCGGCCTAAATTTTCTGCCTAAATCTTCTGATCATATTCACCGATCTCGGGGTGCTTAGATAACCGCGCATCGATATCAGCAAACATCGCACGCATGCGCTCCTCCGAGACCGGGCTTTCGCAGACAACGACAAGCGAAGGCTTATTCGAAGACGCACGCACCAGCCCCCAAGTGCCGTCTTCCAGAACGACACGCACGCCATTGACGGTGACGAGATCGACGATATCCAGACCGAGGAGCTTTTCGCCGCGCGCTTTGACGCCTTGATATTCCTTTACGATTTCCTCGGCGACTCGGTATTTATCGAGATCGGGGCAAAAGGGCGCCATGGTCGGCGAGCCCCAGCTTTTCGGCAGGTCTTCCATCAGCGCGGAGATGCGCTTGTCGCCGGCACGATCGAGCATTTCTAAAATGGCGATGGCGGCAACCAGAGAATCGTCATAGCCGCGTCCAATGGGGGGGGTGAAAAAGTAATGGCCACTCTTTTCAAAGCCGGCGAGCGCGCCAAGCTCTGCCGTGCGGCGCTTGATATAAGAATGCCCGGTTTTCCAATAATCTGTGGTCACGCCGCGTGCCTTCAGTACCGGATCGACCTGAAAAATGCCGGTGGATTTAACGTCGACGACAAATGTTGCGCCGCTGTGTTGTTGTGAGAGATCGCGCGCAATCATCACACCGATCTTATCGGCAAATATTTCTTCGCCGCGATCGTCGACCACGCCGCAGCGATCGCCGTCGCCGTCAAATCCGAGCGCTACTTCCGCGCCAGTTTCGCGCACCATATCGCCCATGGCATGCAGCATCTGCATATCTTCGGGATTGGGATTATATTTGGGAAAATTCCAATCCAATTCGGCATCCATCGGAATGACATCGGCCCCGATACGCTGCAATGCTTCGGGCGCAAACGCGCCCGCGGTGCCGTTGCCGCAGGCCGCAATCACACGAATGGGGCGCGAAAGGCGATGGCCCCTAACAACATCGTCGAGATAAAGCTCGCGCATGCCCTCTACGCGCACGAGAGATCCGCCGGGCCGCTCAAGCGCTGCGCCGCCCAGTACAATGTCTTTCAATCGATTGATTTCGTCGGGACCAAAGGTCAGCGGTCGCTCGGCCCCCATTTTCACACCGGTCCAGCCATTTTCATTGTGACTTGCGGTAACCATCGCAACTGCGGGGATGTCGAGCGCAAATTGCGCGAAATAAGCGACCGGCGAGAGCGCAAGTCCGATGTCGTGCACTTCGCATCCCGCCTCTATCAGACCATGAGAAAGCGCGTCCTTAATGACTTCTGAATAGGAGCGATAATCATGGCCGACGACAATCTTCGGAGCGATCCCAAGCTCATGGATGTAGGTTCCCAGCCCTAAGCCGAGCGCTCGCATTCCAGAAAGATTGATGTCATCCGGATATAGCCAACGCGCATCATATTCGCGAAAGCCCGTTTGCGCGATGCGGGTTTCACTTTCAAAACCCGGCATTTCGGGACGCGGCTCATTGTTTGGAGTAGTCGGCATAAAGAATCCGCGAATCTTTCGCTATCGGTCTAAAGCGGAGGCGGGAGGGTTGCAATGAATGGCCCGTGTTTAAACCCAAACAAATGCGTACAAACAAAAAAGGCCCGGTTTTGACCGGGCCCCTCATGAATTCTGTTCGGTGTATGGCCCGCACTCAGTGATAGCCCTCAAGGTCGAAGCTGAGCGAATTGGTAAAGCGAATAACCATCGAGGAATTGGGCTGCCCATGTTCGGGAAGCACGATCGCGCGGATGACATAAAGCCGGCCGGTTGCATTGTAGAGGCAAGCCGTTTGACGCCTCCCGCCATCATTGGCGAGCGCGACACTTACCAAGCGTCCATAAATCGCATCCTCACCGCCTTCGACGCGATTGGTCATATTGGCAAGTGGTGTGCCCTCACCCTCGGCATTGGCGACACACTCGCCCAGAATAGAGGCGCTGATGCCGACTTTGTCCTGAAGTTCGACAACGCGCATATCGAATACGATGTTGTCTTCTTCATAGGTGAAATCGGTCGTAGGTGCGCTTCCAACGACGGGAGTTACATATTCGCCGGCGCTACGCGTGGGCTCGCCGGGAAATTCTTTGGCGATTCCCAGATCCTCAAAGCGATGTTCTTCCCAAGCCGCAGCTGCTACAGGACCGGAAACCAGCATCGCAGCTGCCGCGATCGCTATCATTATTGTACGCATTCACATTTACTCCCTGGTCGCCTGCACTCTTGCCGGGCTAATCGAAAAATAAATGGCACAATTCCTAGACTATGTCTCTCTTCTGTCGCTGGCCTGTACACAAGCGGTGAGTTTATTGGCAGGCGCTGTCGCACATTAGTGCTCTTTTATACGTTGTTTTTATGTGGTATATTATTATTAACATATAAAGTGATGTGCAATGTCTATAGATCCACAACGACCGGGCCCGGAGAACCGGCTGGCGCTTCGCCGGCTAGCCGAAACATTTTCGCTTCCGCGTTTGGAAGCTGGTTGGGTTTGGCTTGCCGGGGCGGGACCGGGCGAACCGGGCCTTGCTTCGCTTCTGACCATGAGCGCGATCGCCGAGGCAGATGTAATTTTGAGCGATGCGCTGGTCAGCGAGGAATTGCTGCTGCTTGCGCGGCCCGATGCCGAAATTATCTTGGCAGGAAAGCGTGCAGGACGACCCTCACCAAAACAGACCGTCATCTCCGCTCAGTTAATCGGCTATGCACGCAAGGGTTTAAAGGTCTTAAGGCTCAAAGGCGGTGATCCTTTTGTCTTTGGCCGCGGCGGCGAAGAGGCGCTTGCGCTTGTGCGCGCGGCCATCCCGTTTCGCATCGTCCCCGGAGTGAGCGCGGGAACCGGAGCGCTGGCGTATGCCGGGATCCCGGTAACCCATCGCGAGACCAATCAGGCGGTGACATTTCTCACCGGCACAGGCGCCGACGGGAAAATCCCGGAATTCAACTGGACGGCAATCTCTCAAGGCTCTCCGACACTCGTTTTTTATATGGCGCGTCGCCAGGCGGGAGAGATTGCGGCCAAACTCATCGAAGCTGGGCGCTCGCCAAGCGAACCCGCGGCCATTATCAGCTCCGGTTCCCTTGTCGACCAGGCGACCCAGCTAACTATTTTGGCAGAGCTTGGGCCTATTGCGGCCGAAGCCGACAGCCCGGCAATCATTGTGATTGGCGAAAATGTGAGGCTTTCCGCTGGTTTGGACTGGCTTGGAGCAGCCTTGGATGGTCGCAAGCTCGATCCCGATCCTTTGAAAAACAATGCCTTACGGAGCACGGGATAAATTTCTCGGAAGGTTTAACCGCTGTTTAAAGCCCTGCCCCGGTAATCGTAGCCGAAGATTCGGGGTGGCATGAATGGCGCGCGCACAATTTCACAAAAATCAGAGAGTCTATGTAAAGCCGGTAGGAACCTGGGCACTTATAGAGAAGGTCGTGCCCCATTGGACCAAAGGCTTCGATGAGCCAATTCGCATCTATTACGATGTCGGACTGGGACGCGAATTTGCGACCGATGAATTGCAAGCCGAGATGGAGTTCGAGCATTCGGCGAACGACGACGCCGAGCTATGGCGCGTCGCTCGTGCGCGCAACAAATGGCAATCAGCCGAAGAGACCGCGCATCATCCCTATCCCGGTACATTTCCGATAATCGTCACTGGCGAAAATGAATGGGGCGGGTGGCGCGTGCCCGGCTCCAAATATGCGTTGTCGCCGACACGTATCGAACGCCAGGCACGCCTCATTACGGCGACCCCGCGCATGGCCAAAATCATCCGCACCCTTACAGACTGGGCCAAGAAATCTCCGGACGGCGTCCCACAGGTACTTGTCGACCTCTCCCAGGATTTGGAGGAGATCTCCGAATATCTTGAAGAGGTCGCGGAGGAATAGGTCGCCTTCGCTAGGAGCGCCAGCTTTTCTTTTGCGTGAATCCCGTTGCCACACTACGCTGTAATCACAGCAGCGGGGTGCAAGCATGTCTGACGTTCAGTCGATAGGGACAAGCACAACGCCCCGCGGCGAATATCCGTTTGAGTTTCGCGGCACTGGCGGCGAATATTTCCGCATCTGGATCGTCAACCTCGCGCTGACCATCGTCACGCTCGGCATTTATAGTGCGTGGGCAAAGGTCCGCACCAAACGCTATTTCTACGGCAACACATATGTCGCTGGTCATAGTTTTGATTATCACGCCTTGCCCATTCGCATCCTCATCGGGCGCGCAATTGCGCTGGCTCTGTTTGGAAGCTACCTTCTTACTTCGTCACTGAGCCCAGCCTTGCTTGGCGGATGGTTCATCGCATTCGTGATCGTGTTGCCTTGGTTGGCTAATGCGGCATTGCGCTTCAACGCGCGCAATTCCAGCTACCGCAATATCCGTTTCAATTTCACTGGCACTTATTTTGGAGCACTAAAGGCCTTTGTTCTTTGGCCGTTCTTAGGATTCATTTCTCTCTTTACGTTGTGGCCGCTCGCGCACAGGGCGCGCAACTATTTCTACGTCAATCACCACACCTATGGTGGACGATCATTTGCGTGCTCCTATGACGGCTGGGATATCTATTCGGTCTATCTCACCGCGTGGGGATTAGGGATTTTGGCCTCGATGACGGCCACTATACTCGGATATCTGCTCGGTTTTGGTCAGCTTGGAGCTGCCATCGAAGCGATGGAAACAAATCCCGATGACGTTTCAGTGGGAATATTTGGAATCATAATCGTACTTTATGTCCTGGCGTTGGCTGTTTTCCTTGTCATAGGAACGTACATCAGAACCATGACCTTCAATCTCGCGGTCGACAATACAAAAATCGACGGCCGGCACTTGCTCGACTCACAACTGAACCCATTTGCGATGGCCTGGATCGTCGCAAGCAATCTTTTACTGATCTTTGTAACCCTAGGGTTCTTTTTCCCTTGGGCAAGCGTGAGAATGGCCCGTTATACCGCCTCTAAATTGACTTTGTATGCGCGTGATGGGCTTGACGACTACACAGCGGAACTTGCTGCCCAACAAAGCGCCATCGGCGAAGAAATTGCGGGCTTCTTCGATATCGATATCGGATTGTAGAGGTGGAGCTGAGCGGCCGCTACTTCGCGCCAGGGGCGTCGCGATATCAGCCGGCAAACGCCCGCACGGCGGCGCACGCCGCAACCACAGATGTTTTAGCAATCTTCTCGGAGGACGGCACGGAGCTCAGCGCAGCGCCAATTGGCGTTGTCCAAGTGTCTTCGCGTCTCGGCAATTTACCAAGGCGTCTGACATTTCCCTCCGGCGCTTTGTTCGAATGCGACGACAATGACGCCGCCGAACGTTTACTAGCGCATTTTGGCGAGGGAGACCGGGGCGGAATTCTGTACCGCCTGGAAAGGTCATGGCGCCTTGCACTCGGCGCGGTGGTGTTTACCGCAGTTTCTGGAGTTGGCTTCGTTTACTATGGCGTACCGTTCACTGCGAATTTTCTTGCACAAAGAACGCCGTTATCTGTCGATCAGTTTATTGGAGAGGAGACGCTGCAAACGCTGGATGCTGCGTTCTTCGAGCCCTCTCGATTATCCGAAGCCGACCAAGAACGGGCACAAAATTTGTTCGCACGGATTGCACGGCAAAGTGCGCGGGGTGAGGACAGCTACCGCCTTCTTTTGCGGGCCTCTCCCCTTATTGGGCCAAACGCCTTAGCACTGCCGGACGGCACAATCATACTGACGGACGAACTTTGGGAACTGCGCGAGCATGATGACGAAATCATAGGCGTATTTGCGCATGAAACCGCTCATGTCGATCGCCGGCACAGTTTACAATCGGTCTACCAGGCCGCAATTATCCCCGCAGCGATCGCGCTTGTAACCGGCGACCCAACCCAATTTGCACAAATGGCAACGATTTTGCCGGGCATTCTCGTGCAAGCGGCCTATACGCGCGGTCTTGAACAAGAGGCGGACGACGATGCTGTGATATTGCTTAACCGCATGGGCATCCAACCTTCTCACATGGCGGACTTATTAGAGCGCCTCGACCGTGAGCTTTGCGGTGGAGAGGAATGCGGGCCCAGCTGGATTGGCACGCATCCTGAAACAGCGATGCGTGCGTCACGCCTTCGTGGGGAGCAGCCAGGAGCCCCCTAACAGATCGTTCGACCAGAGTGCCGAGGCGCTGTGGGGTTTCTTTACGCGAATCCCGCGCTATACCCTTTGCGACTTCCTAAGGCCTACCCGATGAAAACGACCGAGCCGCGCGCCATACATCTCAAAGACTATCAGCCGCCCGCCTATAGAATCCCAGAAATCGCCCTGGACTTTGTCCTGGACCCCGATGCCACGCGGGTGCGCGCGACAATGAAAATTGTCAGAATGGCGGACTCCAATGCGCCATTGGTGTTGGACGGAAACAACTTAAATCTTCAATCGCTGAAAATTGACGGGGAGATGCTTCAGCCATCCGCTTATCATCGCGATGAACATCAGCTGACGATCCATGCCCCGCCTGAAAACTTCACTCTTGAAATCACAACAGAAATCGCGCCGGAAAAGAACACCGCGCTCGAGGGCCTCTACATGTCCAAGGGCATCTACTGCACGCAGTGCGAACCCGAGGGCTTTAGCGCGATCACCTATTATCTCGACCGCCCGGACAATCTCGCGACTTTTAAAACCCGCATCGAGGCGAAGAAATATAAATATCCCGTCCTATTGTCGAACGGAAATTCGATCGAATCGGGCGACACAACCGATGGCCGTCATTTCGCACTCTGGCAGGACCCGTTTCCCAAGCCGAGCTATCTCTTCGCCCTTGTGGCGGGCGACCTTGGTTCGATTGCCGGCACGCATTCTACGTCCTCGGGACGCACTATCGATCTACGAATCTATGTCGAGCATGGCAATGAGCCCCGCGCCGAATATGCGTTGGATTCGCTCAAACGCTCGATGCAATGGGACGAAGAGGTTTACGGACGCGAATATGATCTCGACATCTTCATGGTCGTCGCGGTTTCCGCGTTCAATTTCGGCGCGATGGAGAACAAAGGCCTTAACATATTCAACGACAAGCTACTTTTGGCGAGCCCTGAAACGGCTACCGACGACGACTATGCGCGTATCGAATGCGTGGTCGGCCATGAATATTTTCATAATTGGACGGGAAACAGAATTACCTGCCGCGATTGGTTTCAGCTCTCGCTTAAGGAGGGTTTGACCGTCTTTCGGGAGTCGGGATTTGCCGGCGATATGCGCTCCCATGCCGTGCGCCGGATCTCCGATGTCCGAGACCTTCGCCTACGGCAGTTTCAGGAAGATGCCGGCCCGCTAGCCCATCCCGTGCAGCCGCAATCCTATATCGCCATCGATAATTTCTATACCGCGACCGTTTATGAAAAAGGCGCTGAAGTCATTTCAATGTTGAAGACCATCGTCGGCGCCGAAAACTTCAGTAAAGGAATGGACCTCTATTTCGAACGCCACGATGGCGAAGCCGCAACGGTGGAGGATTTTGTGCGCGGCTTCGAAGAGGTTTCCGCGCGCGATCTAAAGCAGTTCAGGCTCTGGTACCGTCAAGCCGGAACACCGGACATCAGGGCGCAAGGCGAATATGATGCGTCGAGTTCCACCTATCGGTTGACGCTTTCGCAAAATCTCAAAGCCACTCCGGGTCAACCGAACAAAGAACCGATGCATATTCCTATTACAATTGGTCTTATCGGACAAAGCAGTGAAAAGCCCCTTCCCCTGACTTTGCAGGGCGAAAACGCGCGCGGGCCAACCGAGCGGGTGCTGGAACTGACGGGCGAGAGCCAAGAATTTATATTCGAGGGGATTGAAGAGAAGCCAGTTCTTTCCCTTGGTCACAATTTTTCTGCGCCCGCACGCTTTCATGACGGCAATGGGCGGACAGAACGTGCTTTTCTGATGCGCCACGCCACGGATTCGTTCAACCGCTGGGAAGCCGGACAAAAGCTAAGTTCCGAAATAGCATTGGAAATGATCGGCGATATCCAGGCCGGCCGCCGCCCAACCGTAGACGAACTTTATCTTGATGCCATTGGCGCGGTGATCGCGCGCAGCAATGCAAGCCGGCCAGGCAACGAAAAGAGATTTGAGGACCCCGGCTTCACAGCGCAGATACTCATGCCACCGAGTGAAAACGAACTTGCGCTCGCGATGGATCCGATCGATCCGGAAGCAATTCATGCGGCGCGGAATGAACTTATCTTAGGCGTCACCTCGGCGCATGGGCCAGAAATTGAAAAGCTCTATACGGCCAACAGTTCTGATGGCCGATTTAGCCCCGATGCGGAGGCGGCCGACAAACGTTCGTTGAGAAATGCAGCGCTTCGCTACCTCACCGCATCCGGCGATGGGAAAGCCGGGGAATTTGCGTATGAGCACTATCGCCTTGCCACTAATATGACCGACATGATGGCCGGCCTCAGCGCGCTCACCCGGATCGGCGGCGCGTCGGCAGAGCGGGCGTTGGACAATTTCCATCGTCGTTTTGAGAAAAACGCGCTTGTCTTGGATAAATGGATGGGCGTTCAGGCCATGTCGTCCCAGCCAAACACTGTAGAGCGCGTACACGATCTTATGAAACATCGCGCATTTTCTATCGAAAATCCCAATCGGGTGCGCGCGCTGATCGGCGCCTTTGCGAACGCCAACCCGCTTCGCTTCCACGACAAATCCGGCTCCGGATATCGCCTTGTAGCCGAGATCATTAGGACGCTTGACGCAATTAACCCGCAAACCGCAGCGCGTATGGCCACCGCATTCGAGAGTTGGCGTAAATATGGCGCGAAAAGACAGCTTTTAATGAAGGCCGAGCTTGAAAGCATCGCATCCAGAAAACAGATCTCGGCCAATTTATTCGAAATCGTGAGCAAGATTTTGGGTGCAAATGAGGCTTGACGGGGCTCTGCCCGTGACAGCCTCCGAGGCGTCTTCGATAACGACAACATGCGAATCGCTACCCCCTTGGGGCAGCGCCGTTTCGTGTGACCGGGTGAGACATCTATGGCCATCGCCGCGCCTTGGGCCGATAGCGGGCCAAATTCTGGGCTAAAAAATGTCTTGGCGCGCATTATGGGCGCCGCAACCCGGAATGTACGCCTTGCAACCGCCCTTTTGGTCCTTTTGATCCTTGCATGTTTTGTAGCGGCAACAGCGTTACAGGTGCAGCGCGACTATTCGCATACCTTAGCGATGGGCGCGTCTTACGCCGATGCGCAGGCGCAGGTTCTTGCCGGCGAAGCCGGACGCACGCTCGACCGTTTGGCAGCGCTCGGCGCCGCCTATGTCAATGCCGTAGACGATTCGAGCGCCGCACAAATTATTCAGAGCACGGAATCCGATCGCGTCCTAAATATCGCACTTGCCGACGCGGACGGGAATTTCGTCTCCGCGATGATGGGGCGCCCGCTGGCTGCGGGACGGCTTTCGGAACAATTGCTTGCCGACGCGCAAGCCGGTCGCTTGATTGAGCCTGTGGCCTCAAGTGATGGACGCAACACAGGCATTAAATCTATCTGCCGGGGTCTGGAACCCCAAGGTCTGACGTGGCCTTTCGTTGAGCCTGCGGGCGATCTTATTTAGGTGCGCCTGCGAATGCACGGATAGGTCCGTCCCTTTGGGAAAGTACTGTCGTAGGAGGCCATTGGTGTTCTCATTGGAGCCACGCTGCCAAGGGCTTTGCGGATCGCAGAAATAGACATTGATATTGGTCGCCAAGCTAAAGCGCTTGTGATCGGCAAGCTCCTTGCCCCGGTCCCAGGTCAGAGATTTGTAGAGTTCGGTGGGGAGCTTCTTCGCCTGTTTGATCAGTGCATTCACGACTGTCTCGGTGTCCTTAGAGGGGATCTTCGCCAGCATCACATAGCGGGTATGACGCTCGACCAAGGTTGCGATATGCGTGTTCTTCGAGCCGGCCAGAAGATCGCCTTCCCAATGACCGGGCACCGCACGATCTTCCACGCTTGCAGGGCGCTCGCTGATCGAAACGATATCCGTGATCTGCCCACGGCCATCGCCATGCGAGCTCGCACGCTTAGAGCGCCGCATTGTCCGTTTGGAGCGAAGATACCCGGTCAGTTCCTTCCTAAATGCCCCACGGGATTGAATAAATAAGCTTCGATAGATGGTCTCGTGCGACACGCGTTTGCTCTCGTCTTCGGGATGCATCTGCTTCAGCCAACCGGCGATCTGCTGGGGCGACCAATCCTGTTTAAGCTTGCGCGCTACTGTCTGTCGTAACTGCGCATTGCCCGCCAATTTACATCGCTTCGGCCGGCGCGCACGTATAAAGGCCGCTTCGTCGGACAATGCCGCGCGGTAGCGATCATAGCCGCCATTGCGGCGAATCTCTCGGCTCACCGTCGAGGGCGCACGGCCCAGCAACCTTGCCAAAGAGCGTGCAGATTGTTCCGCCGCGAGACCTCTGGAGATCTCCTCGCGCTCCGACAATGTCAAAGCCAGCTTTGAACGCCGCCGGGGTGCTGGTCGGATCCCGCCAGAGGGCGACAGCTGACCACGAATCGACGACGAGGGCTTACCGAAAACTCGCCCGATCGCCTTCAGCGTTTCACCCCGAGCCCAACGCTCCCAAACTTCGTCCTTCTCTAACGCACTGAAACCGTAATGGCTTTTCTGATTCCCATTTCCTTGATCCGTCGAACACTCCATCTTTTCCAATTAAGATAAAGTGTTGCGTCCATCACTTGAGGCCACACAGGATTCAAGCTAATTGTACGGTGGTTAAACGAATTCTAACCAACATTTTGTCGAATGCAGTTCGCTATACCCCTGAAGGGGGCACTATACGTATGGATGCCTGCAGCGAGGAGGACGAAATAATCCTTGCTGTGCGGGTGAGTGGCCAGGGTATTTCGCCCAACAAGACTGCGCATGCGGACGAGCCCTCGACAGGTTTTGTCCAGCCCGGCGCCGATGAGAGCGAAAGTAGTCTGGGATTGGCGATGGCGACGAAACTCGCGCACCGTATGGGCGGTGCGCTACAAATCGCGGAAGCTGTAGGCGTAGGCAATTGGGCGGAGTTACGACTACCGATACGTTAAATTCACACGGCCCAATGGCCGTCGGCCCAACTGCGCTTGCGCCTTTCGAAAAAAGTCTTGAACGCGAATTGTCGCGGCACCTTGTCGCGCTCATATACGAAGCCTCCGGCAAGCGCATTGCGGGTGGTGCGGAATGACTGACCGCATCGTCGTTACCGCGCTTACAGTTCTCCTGTTAGGAGCAGTTGCGCTCTATCTCCTTGCTCCGAACGCTCTCCGCAATCCTCCCGGCGAACGTGCCGAAGCGTTGTGGGAAATGGCCCAAGGTGGCGATGCCACACTTGACGAGTTCAACGAGCTCGTAGGACTGCTTGAGGCCAAAGACGATCGCGAACGCGCGCTTGCGTTGAGTCTACGTGCACTGCGCAGCCGCCCCGAAGCGATTACGCTTGATGGGGCCGAGTTTCATGTTGCTTTGGCTTTGGCGTTGAATCGAGACGATCTCGCCGGCGAAGCCATTGAGGCGTGGAATGGTATCCGCGAAAATCCGGACGATACGCTCGCATTTTCAAATGTCTTGGAAAATATGGGCGCGGCAGATCTTGCTCTGCGTTAGATCGAGGAAAGCGCGGCCTATGGCGCAGGTGACGCTAATCTGCAATTACAAGCTTCGCGGATTCGTACTGCCCTCGGCGTTGTTCCCGCGCTGGACGAGCCTGCGCCGGGCGAGTCCGCAGATGGCGCGGACTTGGCAACACCGGCGCCGGAGGAGTCGGCAATCGATATCGAGCAGGCCAATGTGGCGCAGCCACCGGCAAGTCTTGGCCCGGCACAACAAGCCGGCGAGACGGTTTCCGCGCTTGCGGCCGAGGAGGTGCAAGATTCAGCTGACGCGGAGGCCCTTGGATCACGCGCCGCGGACACAGCGCGCGAAGCACTGGGCGTCCCCGGTCAGCTCAGCGCGGGTGAGCAGGCAGACCAACCTTCTCAAATGGCCACACGTCAACAATTGGGACGCAGCGAGGTACATGCACAGGCACTGATCCGCCAGGCCGAAGATCCGGCGACATCGAGTGACGAGCGGCGCGCGATCGCCTTCGCGCTTCTCGAGATCGGCCGCAATGACGACGCCGAACGCATATTTCAATCGCTTGCGGCCGCCGCAGGTCCTATTTCGCCTTACACACAGACCCTCAACTGGCTCTGGGGCCCACGCCCGGATGGCCAAGAGCTGCAATGGATGATGGAGGCTGCGCGCCAGGCACCAGTGGCCGAACGCGTGGGCTGGATCAATCGCATTTTAACAGCGGGTGCACCGCGTGAAGCGGCCTCGCTCGCAGAGGAATTGCTCAGACAAAGCAATGATGCAGGGCTTCTGGACGTTGCCATTCGCGCGCATATCGTTCTCGGCGATCGACAAAATGTCGATAGACTTTTGCTCCCCGCAGTCGATCGCATCGATGGCGCGGCGATGGCGGAATATTTTGCCCGCCTCGCCGAAGAGGCTGGCGCCGATTACGCCGCCAGCATTCTGTATGAAAAAGCAGCGAGGCTCGAGCCGCAACGAAATGAATTATTGGGCAGAGCCGGCATATTAGCTGGCCGCTTGAGCCAGGCGGAGCGTGCGCGACCGATGCTGGAAGAATATGTGGGCCGCGGTGGACAATCGCCTGAGGCGTCGTTCGCCCTAGCCGAATATAACTTTGAGGACGGAAAATTCACGCGCGCCCGAGCCGGATTTGAAGCTGTCATTGGCGCTTCGAACAGAGCCCCGAGCAACCCCACTCTCCTCCGGCTCAAGGCGCCGTCTCTGTTGCGCTTGCGGCGTGAGACCGAAGCCTATGATGTATTCGTCAAGCTGATCGCTATGGCGCCGGCCGATCTCGAACTGCGCGCCGATGCCGGAGCGGCCTTGTTGAATGCGGGTAGGCCCAACGAGGCGGCGCGAGTCTTGCGCTATCGCAATGGAAACACGACGAAATCCCGGCGCCGGTAAAACTTCGTCGCCTTCAAGTAAAGGACTAAGGATTGATGCAGGATTTCATTACTTACATTTCGGACGAGTGGGCGGTGATCGCGCAGGCCCCTCTGACTTTCGTGATTGCGTTGTTTTTTGTGGTTAGCTTGGTTTATTTGCTAACCAAGGGGCTCTCCGGCGGCAAAGTTTCGTTTTTAAAGAAAGTCATCGCGCGTCGCGAGCGCGAGATCGCCAAATTCAAGCAAAAGCTTGGGAGCTATTCGCCTGATGAAATAAGCGCTCGGATTGAACTTCTTACACAAAAGGTGCGGTCATTCCGCCGCGGCCTTTGCGAAGCGGATAGGGCAGCATTATCCGCTGCTCTCGCGCAGACAAGCGGAATGGTTGAGATCAAACAAGATGCGCAATGCGCAGATGCTGAGCCATACGCACATGACATCGGTCTAGCGTTCAAGAACGCCGGATGGAGGGTCGTTCACGTGACGGAAACGGGGCTGGCCAACCCGGCGCCGAGCGGGCTGGGCTTGATCGTTCGGATGCCTTCGCAACTAGACAAAAAACAACAGCTTATTGCCGACGCGTTACGCTCAATAAGCGCTCCGTTCAACATTCAAGACGGTGGAAACCAGATAATAGATCGTGGCACGGTTGCCGATATTTTGGTGAACTCAATAGTTATTTAGTGTGAATCTGTTCGCTTGTGCTATTTCACTTTTATCGGCGATAAGTCTTTGACTGGGCGCAATGGGGTGGCGCTCAGGCCAACACTTAGGTCCGGCTGCGATCGCCAGGATGACTTGCCAACGACCATGCCCGCTTCTCTAATCGGCCATTGGGTGTCAAGCACTTTCAGACTTTCCACTGTTGCGGTTTCTATGTCTCTCGCGGGCTCGCGCTTCTCTTCGGAATCGGCACTTAAGGCCCTTCCATCATGGGGTTCGAAGACGAGGCGGAACAATCTTTCGGGCGGCCTTGCCATCGGACGGACGGCAGGTCCAAGCGGACATACGAACTCACCTCATCCATCGTCCCGCGAGGGACATCACTCCACCGCTTGGTGGAACCTAAATCTTCTTATCCTCTTTGATTAGCTTTGGCGCTCATGCCACTGCGCCTTCCCTTGTGCATTGGAACTCGGTGCCATCCATCCACATGCGGTGCATGACCACAGCCAGTCTGCGTGCCAGCGCCACGATCGCCTTCTTCATCCCGCGCTTCTTGGCGATCTTTATGGCCCAGGCCTTGAGCCAAGACCATCTTGTCGAACGCACCAGCATGATATGAGCCGCCTCGTAGAGCATCGCCCGCACCATCTCGTCCCCGCACTTCGATATTGCGCCGGATCGGTTGATCTCGCCCGATTGATATTTGGACGGCGTCAGCCCAAATGCCGCCCCAACCGCCTTGGAGTTTTTGAAGCGGGCCGGCACATCGACACTGGCGCGGAAGGTCAGAGCCACCACAGGGCCGACCCCAGGGATACTCATCAGACGCCTGCAGACCTCATCGTCCCGCACGATGGCCAGCCAACTGCGGTGCAGGATGGCGAGCTGATCGCGAAGGACCCGCCGAACGATAAGAAGCGGTTCGACTAAAAGGGCCATATCCGGAAGGTCCGCGACAAGCTCCCGAATGCGTGCCTCGAACTTCAGAGCCCCCACCATCCCGACCTTGAGCCCGAAGTTGCGTAAGGTCCCGCGCAGATCGTTGTCGATGGAGATAGCCTTCGACTGAAGCAGCTTGCGGTGGGTCAGCAGCATTCAGTGCTTCTGACTGCGTAACGTCTTTACATGCACCGGACGATAGAGCCCCGCCCGCATCATCTGCGCCATCCCCCGCGCATCGTTGCGGTCCGTCTTGTTGATCTGGGCCTTCAAGACCGCTCTCATATGCCGGGTCTCGACACAAATCGCCGGCAAGCCCGCTTCGGCAAGAGCACTGAAGAGCCATTGCGATAAGGGTCCGGCTTCCAATCCGATGCGCTTGAAGTGGTAGCTAGGGTTCGTCAGCACCGGAAGCAGCGCCTCCGGCTCGCTTGCCACCTTCACTTCCCGCACGATCTTGCCCGTGCCGTCCACAATACAGACGCTCGTCTCCTTGACCGATACGTCCAATCCGGCAAAATGTTCCATGCTGCGCTTCTCCTTGTTTGATGTTTGGGGCAGCAAAAACTGACCCCGCGCTAACATCAGCCTGAAGCGCAGCACCCACAATCGTCAGAGATAAGAGCGCCAGCCGATTACCCCATCTTTCGCCTTAGGTGGACTCTTTGGAGACCAATGTGGGAAATCTTTCGCTTACCCTTGCATGCGGCGCCTATGATCATATGGAGGCTCTATCGCGCGGGCTGGTGCAGGCAGTTGGGGTCGATCTCACATTTTTGGGAATTCAGTCGCCGCCGGAAATATTTGCCCGCATGATCAAGACCGACGCGTTCGACATTTCGGAAATGTCGCTGTCGATGTATTTCACCCTGCGCAGTAAAGGGTCCTTTCCTTATATGGCGATCCCGGTCTTTCCGGCCCGCGCGTTTCGCCACGCCTATATATTCGGCAATCGCGAACTCGGCATTCATTCGCCCAAAGATTTGGAAGGCAAGCACATCGGGGTGCAGCAATACCGCCAGACCGCCGCGACTTGGATCCGCGGGATTTTGCAGCATGAACATGGCGTGAATCTTTCCGGCTGCACTTGGGTCGAGGGAGGGGTGAATGGCGCAAGGCCACCGGACAAAGACATGGACCTGCGCCCCGCTCACAAGATCGATATCGTTAGTGCGCCGGCAGGAAAATCGATTAATGATTTGCTGATATCGGGCGAGGTCGCGGCCTATTTTGGTGCGCGCGCGCCAAATGCCTTTAAGACTCATTCCCAAATAGAGCGCCTGTTTCCTGACTATCGCAAGACCGAGCGCGCATTCTATAAAAAGACCGGCATCTACCCGATTATGCACGCTCTCGTCATACTTGAGGAACTGCACCGCGAAAAACCGTGGGTGGCAGAGAACATCGTCAAAGCGTGCGAAGAGTCCAAAAAATGGGCGCTGTCCCAAATGCGCTTTACCGGCACCATGCGCTACATGGTGCCGTGGTTGAATCACGAGGTCGAGGAAGCCGACGCGCTGTTCGGCGGCGATCCCTATCCTTATGGCATTGAGCCTAACCGCAAGACGCTCGAAACATTGATGCAATATTTGGTCGATCAGGGCTTCGTGACCGCGCCCGCGCCCCAAATCGACGACATGTTCGCGCCAATTGTGGCTTGGGGCGAATAGATAAACTGCGAATATTAATACCTTCGACTAATTCGCAAATTCTTCAGTACCGACAAATCCAATTTTCTCGACGCCCAGGCTCTGCGCGTCGGCAAGAACCAGCGCAACCGTCTCGTAACGCGCCAAGCGATTGGGCCGAAGATGAATTTCCGGCTGATCGCTCTCATAGCCGACATTTTCGAGATAGGCCCACAAGGTGGCGCGGTTTGGCACCACACTACCATTCCAGATCACCGTACCGTCGAAATCGATTTCCAGATCGACGACTTCCGGTTGCGTGAACCTCGGAGGCACCGGCCCTGGCATGTCCAATTTTACCGCATGGGTTTGAATTGGAATGGTGACGATAAAAAGTATGAGCAAGACGAGCATGACATCGATCAGCGGGACGAGATTCACACTGACCATCGCGCCGCCACCACTGCTCTCGCCGACATTAAATGACATGAAGCGTTTCCCTTCTCTCTTTGCTCAGCACAAGTTCGGCCTGTTGCAGTCCCACAATTTAGGATTAGGGCGCGTTTAATTTTTTTTACGCTGCAGGTCTTATGGTTCGATGCCGCGCCCAAACTTTCAATGAGAGCACTTTGGCGAACAAATGAGGTAAAATTCGGGCGAGGACGTGCGTGTCCGCTTTGTCCACGGACCTGTGGCCGTGACTAGGGTTGGCCGCTTAGCGCTGTCGGTTCAAATAATCCACGCAACATATTTCGCCAGACCAAAAACGCCCCGCCCCGAACCAATCCCTAATCCGCCATTCCCATGAACGTTAGGCGCTGCATCCCCAGCGGCGTCGCGGCAATATAGAGATTGCCTTCGGAATCAGTCTGGATGTGATGGCCGGAGCTGACAATACCTTCTGGCTGGATGATGCCAATATATTCCAGCGTTTCGGGATCGATAACGGCGATCCCAGTGTCGGCACCGACATAAAGCAATTGCTGATCCGGGGAGAACGCCAGATTGCGCGCGAAAGCCCCATCACCCATCGTCAATTGCTTGATGAATGTACCGTCGCTCGTAAACTTCTGGACGCGGCGGTTTTCGCGATCCGCGACATAGACCATGCCGTCATCGGCGACGCGAATGGCATGCACGATGGAAAATTGCTGCCGGCCCGGCTCGGAAAACTCTTCATAACGTATCACCGCACAGGAATCTTCATCGACCGGCTCAGAGCCGAAAGCGCCCCACATGCGCTTGAACGCGCCGCTATCGGCATCGAACACGGCAACGCGGTGATTGCCATAGCCATCGGCCACAATTAATTCGTTCGTCGCTTCGACATATTGCGCGTCCGCCGGGCGGTGTAAATTATCGGTATCGGAATTGCCCCCACTTTGATTGCTGTGGCCGATCTGCAAGACAAAATGTCCGTCTCGGTCGAATTTCAAAAGCTGGTCGTCGGCCACCGGCAATAGGCCGGGAAATCCGTTGGTGGGACAGGAATTTCCGCCGAGCCAGACAAAGCCTTTGGCATCTACCAATATGCCGTGCTCTCGCTGCGGCCATTCATAGCCTGGCGCATCGCCGCCCCAGCCGCCTAAATAATTTCCCTCCGCGTCAAAAATCGTCACCGGCGGCGCGGCTTGTCCGGCGTCTTCCGGAGAAAGCGTGCGCGGACGCGTGAGTACAAAGGCATTGTCCATATCGTCGAGGGCGATACTCGAGACATCGCCAAACTTCATATTCGCCGGCATATGCGGCCACGCTTCGTCGACCTCGAAGATCGGCATCGATTTGGCATCCGCGGCTTGCGCATCGATTGCCCATAGGGCCGGTGCGGCAGCAGCCACGAGAGATACGACTAGAGATTCAACAAAAGCACTGCGCGACATGGATTCCCCACCAGCATGAATTTCCTAAAGATAATTATGCGTCATTCCGCCAGCGTGCACCATCTGCACGGAAAATCTACTGCTAAAACACCGAATTTCCGTTCGTCCAACGAGCTTCGCTTGCCTTGCATGCACTGTTAGCCCGCTTGTTCGGCGGCATGCCAACCGCCGAGACGGCCAAAAACCGCCGCCCGGCAGATACCGTGTTGGCCGAAGCCACCGGCTGAATCTCCACAAGCATAAAGACCGGGGATTTCGCTGCCGTGTAGATCGAGAACCTGGGCGGTGTCGTTGATCCTGATGCCGGTATAGGAATCGTGCAGGGCCGGCGTGTGCCAGGCGGCATAAAAAGACGGCGTTGCTATTTTATACATCGGCGTCGGTTTGTTGAAATCCGAATCCACGCCCGTATCGACAAAAGAATTATAGCGCGCGACCGTCTCGCTCAGCTTTTGCGCAGGCATCGGCCGCCATTGATATTCATTGTCGATTTTACTTGCCAATTCTTCGATGGTGTCGGCTTGGAAGAAATAGCCGTCGGGATCGACATAAGGCGGCGTAACCTGCCAGTTCTCACGTGCCACCGCATCTGAATCGAAAATCGCCCAGATCGGCCCTCCGCCATTCATCTTCGCCGGATCGCCCGTCCATGCGAGCGCGGCGGCGAAATATTCATAATCGCGATTGCCTGCGGTCTCGGCGTAGAAGCGAACCCCGTTCTCCTTCACCAAAATGACGTTCTGGAAATCTTCCACAACGAGGCCGGTCGCACGACCGCGGAAGAAATGCGGCGCGCCCGGGTAAAGGACGGTCCCCGAGCCATTGCTCTTCTTGCCCATGCGGCCTTTGTTGATCAAATGGTCATCTTGCGTGGTCTGGCAGGCGGTTGCGCCAAGCGCGGCGCCGATCTCCATCGCGGCGATCTCACCATCGGCGGTGCGCTCCGACCATTCGCTGTTTTCGGCCTGGTACTCTTCGGTCAAACGCACATCGAACATAGTGCGGAAGGCGGGATTTCCAGCGCTTCCCCCCGTCGCAACGATCACGCCCTTGCGGGCGCGAATATTCATTGTGTTGTTATTCTGATTATAGGTTTCATCGACGCCGACGCTTGAGATTCCCACGACCCTCCCCGATTGCGCTTCCTCGCGGTGAATTTTCGTCATTTGACGCTGCAAAACAATTTCTACGCCCATGCCGCGCGCGGTCTGCTCTAGCGGCCGCACAAAGCCGGAGCCCCGCGCCGGACCCGTCGGTTCGTTTGGCCAAGGTACAACATTCAGCCTAGTGCGCTCGCGATTGAGGCGATCGGGATTAGGCCGATATGCATCCCATTTGATGCCATGCCCCTCCAACCACTGAAACAGATCCAAATTATTGTCGGCATAAACCCGCACCAATTCGCGGTCGCTAAAACGGCCCATCGGCATTTCGGGGCGCGACCAATCGTCAAACACTTTGTCCGGATTATCGTCGAGCCCAAGTGCTTCCTGCATCCGATTGCCGCCGCCAAGATAGAGCCCACCGAAGCTCATCACCGCGCGACCGCCAATATCGAAATTTTTCTCCACGATGAGCACCGAAGCGCCCTTCTCGCGCGCCGCAATGGCTGCAACGAGGCCACCGGCGCCGCCGCCAATAACGACAACATCTACCTCGCGATCCCAGTTGGGTGCGGTTGCAGCCTGCGCTGGTTGCGCGTGCACCGCACCGAGCGCCACGGCGCCGACCGCGGCACCCGAGCCGAGAAATTTTCGCCTGTCTAGGGGAGCATCTGTAGACTTCTTATTCGGCTTTTCGGGACCCGGCCTATTCGTGGATTCGGACATTATGCTCTCCTCCCCATAATCGGCTTGCCTCGCAAAGCTCAGGGTTTTGTTGCTGCGCCCGAAGGCTAGGAAGTTGATCTATCCGGGTCAATCTAAGGAAAATTTTGATGGCCGGCCTAGCGATAAAACGCGCGCATTGCAGCTGGGATTAGGGAGCCCGCTTTGCCGGCAAACATGCGGTCCGGTGCAATTGCGCTTGCGGCCGCTTCAGGTCTTATTTCCGTGGATGTCGGTTTGAGGAGAGGCATATGCCGGCCTCGAGCCACTAGCGAACACTCGTGCCACATGGGTCCCAAAAAAACTGGGCGGAGACATTTGTTCCCCGCCCGGAAAATCACCTCAAAAATTGGTCATTGTTACTCTTCGCAAAATTGGCATGGAATCATCTTGAACCGTCTATGGAACCAGCGCCGTCTATAGCCATGGCCCTCATTCGCGCCCACAGTTTCGCCAAGCTGCTCGTCTGTCATCGGGATTGCCGGAGGGATGTCCTTCATTATGGAAATCTGTTCTTCGGCGGGCGCCGAAGCCGTGTCCCTCATTAATGAGATTTGCTCTTCGGCAGATGCCCCTCCAACACTCATCGCCATCGCGATGATAGCGGCGGATGCATAGGTTGTTATTTTCACGAATTTCTCCCCTGAATCGCTCCAAACACATCGCTGCAGGTTTGCGGCAAGGAGCTAAACTGCAGATTAGCCCAAAAGGTAAACCTAGTCATGGGTATTTCAGATATCCACTGCAACTCGCTCCTTGTCAGCGGTC
Organism: Micropepsaceae bacterium; assembly: GCA_965247505.1. GTDB lineage: Bacteria > Pseudomonadota > Alphaproteobacteria > Micropepsales > Micropepsaceae > CAIYRG01. The sequence continues at coordinate 564,594 of OZ252020.1, forward strand.
TCAGCCGGCAAAAAGCGGAAAATTGACGCAGGGCTGGCCGATTACGAAGGCGTATCGTTCAAGAAAGTAAAATCAGCAAGAGAAAATACGGCCGCTAGCGCCGGTACAAGCGCGAACAATCATATTGGCGTGAAGGGAGCCCGGCGGGGGCTCCGAACGTGTTGGTCTCGGTCACTGGGTTGGTATCAAGATCGGTGCCGTTTGCGTCAATGAGCGAAACCGATTCTTCGAAATGAAAAGCGACGACATCGGTCGGATCGGAGGTTGCTTCGGTGATGTAAAGGCGGTGGTCGGCCATATAGACATGGGCACGAAGCAGGCGCCCATCGGCGAGCGCGATACTGAACTGACGCCCTGGAATAGCCGGAACGTCATAGGACACCTCGAACTCGAAACGGACCTCGCCTCGGCCCCGAAAAGAAGCGGCCGCGCCGTCGAGGAGAGATTGGTCGAAGTCCGGACCGTCGGCAAAATGGGCGACCGTAACGCTAAGAAGACCCGTGTCGCGCTCGAAATAGAATTCCCGTGCGGGCGCGCTGCTATCACCGAGCTGATATGTGACGTTCCGGATCATCGGTTCGCCCGGAAACATGGCCGCGACGCGATATTCGCAATTCGTATAGACATTGTCGCCAACAACCTCGCCAAGTTCAGGCGCGGCGCCCTGCAGCAATGGTGCAAACAGGCACGATATAAGCGCTACGCAGAGCGGGCTATGCTTGGACATCGATGAACTTCTCTGCTTCGCCGGCATTCGTCTAGGTCGCCATGAACCGGGAAACCATACTGGGGATGGACGTGATTCACCAACACCGATCATTGCCACCGCTTCTCAGCCATGCGGTATGGCGCTAATGTCCTTGGCTCGGCCTTGGGTTATTTGGCTCCACCAGAGAGAGGCGATCATGCGCTATGCGCTCGGAATGATACTTGCGGCTCTGCTGTGTGCGGCCCCCGCGCGCGCCGCCGAAAACTTGATTTCCGTCGATGTCGGGCTGGGCGATATCACAATCAACAAAATCCCGTTTCTGATTGCCGCCGATAACGGCATCTATGAACGTAATGGGCTCGAAATTCATCAGTTCATTTCACCCGGCGCCGCCGAGCTTGCGCGCCGATCGGGCGTGGTTGTACCGCCCGAAACCGTGCGCGAGAATAGCGACGATGCGCCCATCTTGGTGGGTGGCGCCTCTCCTTCCATTTATGGCGCGGTCTATACCGGTGGGATCAATCGCGTGGTGCTGGCAAGCCTCGAAGATATGGTGAAGGGCCACATCATCGCGTCGTCGGATATTCGTAACGTTGACGATCTGCGCGGCAAACGACTTGGCTTTTCCAACATCGGCAGGGCGGGACATATAGGATTATTGTCTTTCGCGCGAGCCATGGGTTGGACGCCCGGCAGCGATATAACTTTGGTGGAACGCGCCAGTACAATCAGTGACATCACTGAAGGCCGCGCCGACGCCACATTAGCAAGTGCCGTATTGGTAGCACTTGCGCCCGAAGCCGGGCTCAATGACGTCGTCGATCTGCAAGACTATGCACTTCCGTTTGCGGGTTCGGGCATTAATGCGGAGCGCAGCTGGCTTGCCGGTAATCGCGACATTGCTTCGCGTTTCGTCAAATCTGCTGTCGAAGCAATCGCCCTTATGAAACGCGACCGCGCGGCTTTCGATGCTTCCGTCGCCAAATGGCTAAACATTATTGATGCGCCAACGCTGGATAGTATGTATGCGGCGGCTTCGAATTTTCCGGAAAAGCCTTACCCTTCCGTCGACGGCATCGCCATCATCATGGAGATTTATGACACTCCCGAAATGCGCGCCCACAGAATCGAAGATTTCTACGATTCAAGTTTCATTGAGGAGCTGGACCGCACGGGCGCGCTCGATGCGCTCTATCGCTAGCTTCCGCAATCATACTGGCGCGAGGGAAGTCCGCCGCTCGGCCCGATTGTGGGGGTCGCCAATATTGGGTTGCCGTCAAGATCGGTGCCGTTTTCATCAATCATCGAAACAGATTGTTCGAATTTGAAAGCATCAACATCGGCCGGATCGGAAATCGCCTCGGTGATGTAGAGGCGGTTGCGCGCGGTGTACACGCTGCCGCGAAGAAAGCGCCCGTCGGCAAGCAAGATGCTGTATTGGCGTCCCGGAATGCGCGGCGTGTCGTAGAACACGCTCTCCTCGAAACGGAGCTCGCCCCGTGCATGTAACGCTTCCGCCGCGCTATCGACAAGCGACTGGTCTTCTTCGGGACCGTCGGCAAAATGGGCGACGGTAACACTGAGGAACGCGCCATCGTCATTAAGATAGAACTGCCGCGCGGGCGCACTGCGCTCGCCGTCGCGATAGGTAAAATCCCTGACCATCGGTTCGCCCGGAAAAATGGCGGCAACGCGATATTCGCAATTGGTATAGACATTGTCGCCGACGACCTCGCCAAGCTCGGGCGCGGCGCCCTGCAGCATCTGTGCAATCAGGCACGCTGCGAGCGCAACGAAAAACGGATTATGCTTGGACATTGACGAACTCCCAGTTTTCGCCGGCATTCGCCCGGCTAACGCTGAACCCGCGAACCATAGCGGCCCGCCGGATATTTTTACCAGCGGTTTCGCAAGACTTGCGCGCAAATGTCCCGTCGAATTCCCAATAACGCACGTCAGCGATCGAAATAGCTTTGTAGTTCAGCCGAATTGCGGGTTCGAGTCATCGCCAGCATGAGAAGAACGCGTGCCTTTTGCGCGCTTAAATTGTCCGCCTCGATGCATCCCAGCTCGAGCAGTTGGGAGTTGATTACGTAAAGCGGGACCACCCGGCCCGTGGGAACGCGTGTGCTGAGAACAACGGGGATTCCCTGCGCGCGCACCTCACGGATGGCTTCCAAAGTCCGCGAGCTTACGTGGCCCAGCCCCACACCCTCGATAACTAGCCCGTCAAGATCACCATCGGCCAAAAGCAAGCGGATCAAACGCCCGTCAGAGCCCACATACTCGCTCACGATTTCCACACGCCCGAGCCGATCGCTCTCGCGGAGCGCGATTGTCTGCCGGCGAAGCGGAGCGCGATAAAAACGCACGGCCTCGATATCGGCAACGCCGAGTGCACCGAATTCAAGAGTCCGAAACGTCTCCACGTCCAGCGTGTTGGTCTTTGTTACGTCGCGCGCGGCGTTAATTTGCCCGTTCATTACGACCAACGTACCCATTCCTATGGCCTCTTCGGACACCGCTACGCGTACAGCGTTGAGCATGTTGCGCGGTCCGTCGGTATCAAAATATGTGGGCGCGCGCTGTGCTCCAACGACGATGACGGGCTTTTCGCTTGTCACAGCAAGATCAAGAAAATAGGCCGTCTCCTCCAACGTGTCGGTTCCATGGGTCACGACCACACCGGTGATTTCGGGCGATGCCAGCAGCTCATTCGTGCGGTTGGCGAGTGTTCGCCAAATTTCAGGGGTCATGTCCCGGCTGCCGACATTGGCAATTTGCTCCGCGCTCACGCGGGCCACTTCGCTAAGGCCGGGGACCGACGCCACGATGTCCTCGCCGCTCAGTTGCGCCTCCAACGCGCCAGTAGCTGGGTCGGTTTGGCCCGCGATGGTTCCACCTGTCGCAAGGACGACCACCCGCGGCAGCGTGTTCTGGTCTTGCCCCACTGAGACCGACGGGAGTGCAAGCCCGATGCAGAGCCAGGTCGCAATTATCCCAAGTCTTCGCATATTGCGCGGCCCCACGATGGGAACCAAATGTGCACGCGCTTTCATCGATCGTCCCGTTTGAGCTCCGAATAACTGACCAAGCCTAATCGAATGGTCCAATTAGAAGGTTAGATCAGAGATCGCCTTAGTGCCAGCCTCGCCACAATCAATCGCATGTCCGCTTAGTGCCAAGAGCGGACATGAAAACTTACATAACCCGCGAATCAAGGTGCTTTCACCGGCACCCCCATTAGTGAGATTACACTCAGCACAATGCTGAGCTAGGCTGACGCGCTACCATTAGAATATCCGGCAGGCACGCGGTGCGTTGGCGGTCCTGCACTATTCCTCGAACTTTTGGAGACCGCCATGGCGCTACAACAGCTCAAACGCGTCTTAGGAGAAGGGTTTGCAATCGCAGCCTGTGTCGGCTGTGTCATCGGCCTCGGTATCATGCGTACGCCGGGCGAAATCGCGGCAACGATAACCGAACCCGTCACCTATATGTCCTTGTGGATCGGTGGTGGATTGCTCGAGCTGCTCGCATTGCTCGTAATAGTCGAACTTATCGCCATGACGCCGAAATCCGGCGGCACATACGCGCTGGTTACCAGCTCCTTTGGGCCATATCCCGGTTTTATGGTTGGCTGGATTGCCTGGCTTACTGGCGGGGCCATAGCAGCACTGAAGACCGTGGTGTTGATGGAGTACTTGGCACTATTGGTGCCCGCGCTAAGCGCTTTCGCACTTCCAGGCGCATTAATAATCACCACTGCGTTTGCATGCTTCCAGATTGGGGGCGTCAGAATGGGCGCCCGGTATCACCAAATAGCCGTTTCGTGTATGGGGCTAATGATATTGGCGATCATCGCCGCCTTGTTCCTTGGAAGCGGGACCACAGCCCCCTCCAACCTTGCCTCTATAACCGAACCCGGCATCTTCGAAACTGATCTCAGCCAATTTGGCATCGTAGTCGCCGCCGTTGTGTTTACTTACTCTGGTTCAACTTCGGTCTCGTTTTTCGGAGGTGAGATCAAAGGCAGCGGTCGCAATGCCGCACTTGGAAGCCTATATGGGCTCTGGATAGTAATCGCTCTATATTTTCTTCTAAATTTGGGCTTAGTCTACAGTCTCCCGCTGGAAAGCCTTCAGGGGCATGATCTCGCGCTCGCCGGTGCAATCGAATTCCTCCATGGTGCCGGAACCCCGATTGTTTTCGTTGCGGTCTTCTTTCTTCTGACACACCAGAGCTTCGACTATATGCGAACACCGCGCGCCCTTTATGCAATATCGGTGGACGGAATGGGCACCGAAAGTGCAACTCCGATCACGGAAAAAGGCACCCCTTTTGGCGCGGTCCTCATCACATGGGGGTTCATCGTACTTCTTATCCTTGGTGGTGGGTTTGAGTTTCTCCTAGGTTTGTCAGCGATCCTGTACATGCTGACGAGGATCGCGCTAATAGTCGCAGTATTCTATCGGCGACGACGCGACCCGCATGCCGAGCGCCCTTACCGCGCTTGGGGATTTCCTGCGACGGGATATATCGGCGCGGCAGGCTGGGTACTCTTTACTTTATTCTTTTGTCTGACATCCCGGAGACTGCGCTGTACGGCTTAGCGCTCATCGCAATATCTATTCCCACTTTTTTGTGGCTGAAATCGAGGAGACGAATAGACGTAAGCCTGGGGTGAGGTCTGTAGAATGTCCACTAAGTGCCAAGAACGAACATTCAGCTCGTTGACCGCTTGGGCCAAGCAGAGCCGATAAGGTAACGCTGGGGCTCCCCGCTCTGGGAAAGGCTTTGCCCCGGTCAGGCCTAGTTAGCTCTTTCTACTGCGGCGGCGCCACGCTCGCGGTCGTTCGTGTTACCAGGTCGGACATCGTGCAGTTCCAGTCGCCTGAGACGGTCTTGTAACAATTGCCGGAGGCGTTCGCCTCGACATGCGAGACGCAGTTGGCCCCAGCATTGTCGTCGTTCTCGCGCCGGCATTCGTAGCGCACCAGATTCCCCCGAATCGGAAACACCGGAATAGCGGCGTCAATGTCGGGGAAGTAACTCGCATCGAAAGCTTCGCCTTCGCCGACTTCGCTCACCTCGACATTCTCGAGAAGAAACAGCGAGCCGTCGGCAATGCCTTCGGCAGTGCACCTGACATGCTGCACTACCTGCGCGGGAGTCGGCCGGCCTTGCGCCGGCTCGTCGCGTGAGTCGCAGGATATTGGATCGCGCGCGTGGTAAGCCGCGCCGGCGTTAGCCTGCGGCGCGCGATAATTCCGGACTCTCTGCCCATTGTCATCGGTTTCATAGTCCAGGCGGGCGCCCACCTCATCGAGCAAAAAGAAGGATTGCGGGAAGTGTATGGGCGATGGCGCGTCCGCCGCAGCATTGCCCTCGAGGATATAAAGGCGACCCGGGCCGCCATGTTCGGTCGGCCCGGCATGCAAGAATATCCCCGCTGCGGTGCGGCCCTGATCCGGATTCAAGAGATAGATCATATGTCCTGGAAGGCCTTCCATGACTTGCGGCCTGTCATAGGTTACCTCCCCAGACCGGTTGCGAAAGCTCTGCAATTCATGTTCGAGGGCGGCTTCAATGTCTGCCTCGCTTGCGTTCATGTAATGCACGACGGTGATGGTAAAAACACTCTCGTCTTCGGCGGCGGTAAAACGCTTCGCTGGCAGAATCGCGCCTGACGCCGCGGCATAATTCGTCTCGGTAATTTGCGGCTCCGCAGGCATGCCGACCAGGAAGAACTCATCTTGGCTGACAACCTCACGCCAGCCCTGCGCGAAGGAGGCGCTTGTGCTCAGCAGGATCAAACCCGCCGAAACAAGTCTGAGATAACGCATCTGATTTTCCCCCGAACGTGTCGTGAAATAGCTAAGTTACAATTTCAGTCGAACTCTTTGTCCATTGCCGTACCGTTGATACTGGTCACGAAACCCATCAGGCAGCCCGTCGACCCGTCTCTCACGAGATAGCAGCGCACGCTGACACTGTCGCCTGGCTTCAGGCTGCCGCGTTGCCAGCCGCCGCGCGTCAAGGCCGCGACGCTGCCACCCTCGAATGCCCATGGCTGCGGGTTGCCCTGCTCGTCGTCGACCTCCATGTAAAACCAGACATGGGGGTTCGTCCAAGCGATCTCGGTGAGAGTGCCGGACATGTTTGTAAACTCGTCCAGATTGTAATTCGCATGTGAATGATGCGCCCACGCCGGCAAGCCTAAAACGACAAAAGTTGCGGCGGCAAAGCACAGAGTCTTCAAATTCATCTTGTCCTCCCGAGAAAGCATTGTTTCATTGCAAACCTCTTGGATCGCCGGAGAGTGAAGTGGCCCGGCTTTGTCAGAACCGCAGCGTGATTACGCGACCGCAGCTTTCCCCACTAAATATTCGAACCACCTGCATTGAGAGACTATTGCATCATTGGTGGCTGATCTAGTTGGATTTAGGGGTGGATTGATGCTCGGCAATGTCTGCCTTGGGTCAAACGCCGCCATTCTATGCTGCGGCGCGAGAGTCCGCATTACCCCAGAATCCAGTCATTGGCGCCGCACCGCAATATGTCTAGTTTGTTCCAATTGTGGATCAGATACACTCAAACATTCGCCCGCCTTGTGATAAATTCGGTGCCGGCCCTTCTCGAATTGAGGAATAACTATAATGTCGATTGAGAGCCTTCGGCGATTTTGCCGTCTTAGAACGCTCATGACGTATGCGATTCTATCTTTGTTGCCGTTCATCGCCACGGCGCAGGGCGCAGGCGATGCCCCCGCGCTGGCTCCGGGCACTCATCATTTGACATTACTACGCACAGATGGACCCGAGATCGACTACGCGATCTCAATTCCCGATAATTATTCTGCTTCGACGCCCGTCCCTCTTATTCTTGCCTTGCACTTCGGAGGAAATCCCAACGGCGCGGGTGCTAGCGTATTGCAAATTCTGATTGGTCCGGCGCTAAGCGAACTCGGCGCCATTATCGTCGCGCCGGATTCGGTGGGGGGCAATTGGACCACTCCCGAAAACGAGGTCGCCGTGAACGCGTTGCTCGACACGGTATTGGACGATTATGCAATCGATGAGGAAAAGATTGCAGTTACCGGCTTCAGCATGGGCGGTGCGGGCACCTGGCATTTTGCGCAGAATTATCCGGAACGCTTCAGCGCCGCAATTCCCATCGCGGGAAGACCGCCGGCATCCGCCTCCGGGTGGCAGCTTCCGGTGTTGGCTATTCATTCCCGTAACGATCAAGTCGCGCCATTTGAGCCAACTGGGGCGCGCATTGCGGAACTTCAGAACGCCGGCATGGACGCGACGCTGATTGCGCTGGACGGCATCACGCATTACCAAACCAATCGCTTCCAATCTGCGTTGCAACAGGCCGTCCCGTGGTTAGTTGAGCATTGGGAGTAAGGTTTTTGAAGGATGGACGCCGCTTCGATATCGGTTTGACTATGTACCGAAGCCACGCGGCAAACCATTATGGGCCCGGCAGGGCTGGAAGTGTTGTTGTCCCGTAGTTGGGACGATTACATAAATCGGGTATAGTCAGCGATAATGGACGGGAGGCTATTTTGAGATCACGGATTCTTATGGCGGCGGGAGCGTTTGCCCTTGGGCTCACTCTGCCGGCTGCGGCCCATCACAGCCACGCGATGTACGATGTGGATTTAAACGTCACTCTCGAAGGGACTGTAACGGAATTCCAATGGATCAACCCACATAGCTGGCTCTACATTTCCGTCACGAACGAAACAGGCGAGTCAGAGGTGTGGGCATTGGAAACGCGAACGCCTTGGGAGCTTGCTGAACAGGGATTGGGGCCAGACTCGTTACAAGCGGGCGACGAGGTATCCGTCTCCCTTAAACCGCTGAGGCGCGGCATTCGCGGAGGCCAGCTGACCAGCGTGACAATGTCTGACGGTCGGGAATTCGCCGTCGAGTGACATCAGCGATTTCGGCAGATTATTGTTCCTGTTGCTGGAGCTGCCGCTGTTGCTCTTCATAGGCGCGTTGGCGCGCAAGACGATCCGGATTTTGGCCGGCGCCGTTGGGACGGCTACCATCTGCATTATAGATGCCCAATGATTGCTGAAATTGCACAGGGTGCGCGGCATTCGGCGGAACGCTTCCGCGGATTATGTAAAGACGTTCGTTGAAGAAATATATTGTCGAGAGAACCTGCCGGTCATCGGCTTCAACAATAAAAAATTGCACGCCGTAAACTTCATCCAGATCGCCAAAAACCTCATGGACAACCTCACCACTGGCACGCACTGCGTCGGCGGACTGGACAATTGCAACATGCTGCTCGTTTAAATGTTCCGCGTAGTCGACGACCGTCACTGAATATTGGGAGTCTCCCTCCAACGCGGTAAACACGTGTGCGGGAAGTGTTTCGCCCGCAGGCGAAACATACTCGATGTCCTCAGCAATGGGCTCGACCGGAAAATTTATACAAAATCCCAATTCCGGCTTCCGATATTCGACCCAGTTTTGCGCCGCCGCGCTCTCAAACGCCAAAACGCCGACGGCCAGACAGGCATAGCTCGCCACCCTCTTCACAAAACGCATTGTTGTCCTCCCAATGGCCCACATCTCTAAGTTTGCCACATGGCTGTTAGGGTAAGCTACCGGCCGCCGGTCGCATCGGCGCCGCGCAAAGTGAACGCGACTATATCACTGGTTGCAGAATATATTCAGAACACAATGAAACGCCAGACACTCATTGCAGGGCTTCTCACCAATAAATTGGACATTTGGCTGTTGCCAGCGACTTGACTGGCGAAACCCGGGGCAATGATTGTTCCTTGCCTATCCGGTTTACACCCACACCCACTAGGGCTAGAATGGGCGCAAACTGGATATAGGGGAGCGCGCCATGGATGTTCTCGACCGCGCCGATCTCCCATTCCCGCATTCGCTACCCGAGTTCCAGCGACTTTTCCCCGATGATGCGGCCTGCGCCGCCTACCTGGAGAAAGCCCGCTGGGGAGACGGCTTTGCCTGCCCGCACTGCGGCACGGCGGGAGAGCCGTTCCACTTTGAAAACCGCCCTGGCGTCCTGCGCTGCCGCAAGTGCCGCCAGAACACCGGGCTGACGGTGGGAACAGTGATGGGGCGTAGCCACACTCCGCTGAACGTCTGGTTCTGGGCCGCTTATCTGGTCGCCAGTCAGACGCCCGGCATGTCCGCCGTGCAGTTTCAGCGGCAACTTGGTCTTTCGCGCTACGAGACGGCCTTTCAAATTCTCCACAAGCTCCGCTCGGGCATGGTGCGGCCCAACCAAGACAGGATCGGTGGACAGCCCAAGAACCATGTTGAGGTGGACGAAACCTGGGTTGGCGGGCGAACGCGTGGGGAAGGCCGTGGTGTTCACCACAAGGTTCCCGTCTCCTGTGCCATCGAGGTGCGTCATCGAAAGCCGGGCACCAAGCTCGACAACCGGAAAGACGGACACTATGCCGGACGCGTTCGGCTCGCCGTCGTGCTCGACCGTAGCGCCGAGTCGCTCTGTGGGTTCGTCGAGAGCACCGTCGCGCCGGGATCGCTGATCGTTACTGACGATTGGAGCGGCTATGCTGGCCTCTGGACCCATCCAGGAAAAGTGGAGGCGCCCTACACCGTTTGCATTGCTTCTGCCTCGAATTTGACGGGGCTTGTGAAGTCCAGCGTCGAGTGCCGACGGACTGGATTATAGAACCCGTCGATGTATCCGGCTATGGCAGTTTCAGCTTGGCTTCTTGACATGAACACAGTCCTCCAGATCAGTTCTGACTTGATGGTTTTGAAGAAGGTCTCGACGACGGCGTTATCATAGCAATTTCCCTTACCGCTCATTGAGGCGAGGAAACCGAGTTCACCGAGGCGCGCCTGGTATGCGTCTGAGCAGTACTGGCTTCCCCGATCGCTATGGTGGATCACACCGGCGCCAGGTTGGCGCAGCCCGATAGCACGGTTAAGCGCCCTGAGCGGCAGGTCGCTGGTCATGCGAGCGCCCACGGCCCAGCCGATGACGCGCCGGGAGTAGAGGTCGAGCATGACGGCCAGGTACAGCCAGCCCTGTGCCGTCCAGATATAGCTGATGTCGGCAGCCCATTTCTCGTTGGGTGCCTCGGCGGAGAAGTTCTGGTCGAGAAGGTTCGATGCGACGGCCTTGTTGTGCTGGCTGTCCGTCGTCTTTTTGAACTTCTGTTTCCGTTTTGGAGACAACCCATTTCCCCGCATCAGCCGAGCCACCCTATGGCGTCCAACCTCGATCCCATTCTCGGCAAGCTCGTGATGGACCCGCTCTGCACCGTAGCTCTCGCGGCTGCGCCGAAAGGCTGCCCGGACATGGGCGAGTAGAACCATGTCATCGAGCTGTCGCTGGCTTGGGCCGCGATTGCGCCAAGCGTAGAAGCCTGAGACGCTGACCTGCAGCAGTCTGCACAGGCGGAATATCGGCATCGCCAACCTGGCCCTCTCCGCGTCGATGAACCGGAACCTCATTGACTTTCCCTGGCGAAGAAGGCCAGCGCTTTTTTTAGGAGATCACGTTCCTGACGGGCCAGATCACGCTCTCGGCGTAGGCGGGTAATCTCCTTCGCTGCATCCTCATGCGGACCGGAAAGCAAATCCTCCTCACGCAATTCTGCGACCCAGCGGCCGAGCGCGCTGACGCTGATCCCAAGATCTCCTGCTATCTGCCGCTGCCTGCGCCCGCTCGTCTGTAAAAGACGGACGGCTTCTTCCTTGAAGGCCCGATCAAACCGCCGGCCCTTGTTCCCATTCTGCTTCGACATTTGCACCTCCTGCGATCAAAATCCTATCGCAGGACGTCTCCACTTTCGTCAGCAGGGTCCAGCGATCACGGAACTGGTGAATCTGGAACTCGCGAAAACCATGCATCAGATCTGTGGGCATATTTTCGATAGCTTCGCGCAAAGCGTGGACCGTGTTCGTGGTCCCGTCGGGAAGATATGCCGCACGGCTGTAGCGACCGACAATCTCACCGAAGGAAGGCAGTGTCCGATTGCAGGAACATTCACCCGATACGGCTTGCGCGAGGTCGCCGGTGTCGTAGCGAAGAAGCGGCATGGCGGCATTGGCTAAACTGGTAACAACAATGCGCACGGTCTTTCCCGGCAGACAGGCATGCCCATCCTCGTCGACGATTTCAATTATGCAATGCTCGCTGTGCACATGGTAGCGCCCGGCCTCGCACCGAGCAGCCACAAGACCAATCTCGTTGAGGCCATAATTCTGATGGACTGGTGTTCCAAAACTGCGCTCAACGTAATCCCGCATGCTTGGCGTCAGCTGTTCAGAAATTGCGACGACCGCTTTCAGACTCTCTACTGGGCGTTCATCACCCGTCACAAAGCCCAGAAGTTCGAGCGTTTCTGAATAGGCCATAAGGTAGTCCGGACGTACACGGCGCAACCAATCGATACGCTCCTCCGCAGGGGTGTCGACGCTGATGAACGCACATGGACCGATTGAAAATAACGCCCAATGACAGGCCATGTCGGCGCGCTCGCAGCTTCTCCGCGCGCGAACAGGCCTCCGTCATCGTGCCGAGGAAGGTGGGTAGGAAGGCGCATGGCGGCGAATGATCCAGACGGATCGAGACGAAACCAGCGGTGTTCCCTCTGCTTCAGAAACCCAAATATCTTGCGACTGCGCTTGGTGTGCAGAACTGGCGTCGGGCGTCCTGTGGTGCCGGACGATCTCATCCATATTCTCGACGTCTCGCCCTGGGGCAGATTTTCGGCCAGAAGCGCTGAATTATTGTCCTGCACGTCGAGCTTGGTCAGAACAGGTAATGCAGCAAGAACGCTCATCGGGTCGCGGTCCATTTCGCCAGCATTAGCGCGGCTCAATGCCTCTCGATAATAAGGCACCTCTCGCGAGGCGAAGCTCAACATCGTGCCTAGAGCGTTGGCCGTGCGGGCTTCATGTTGTGCGGGCACCTGAAACTCATTTTCGAGCAATTCATCTAAGAGCGGCATCGGGCGGCGAAGGCGCGCCGCCCATTTTTGTTGCTCAAATTTTTCCTCGGCGAGCGTGGTCATTGCGAAGAGCTACGAAATAACTGACTTCGAGTACGATTTATACAGGAAAGGATCATATACCGCGTCCCCATTTCGCCAGCGCTCGACATTCAATCCGATATTGCGTCATTCTCGTCCCCTAGCTTTGGCAGCAACGTTAAGGATACTGACTGAATGAGTTCAAGTGATTTAGGCCAGAGGTTCCTTGCCGTGCGGGCTGGAACGACACGTTGCGAGGCGGACATCTATCGACTCTACGCCGAAATGAGGCGTGCCTCCCCGTTGTGGCGCTCGCCTTGGGACGATGTGTACCTGTCGTCCTACAATCTCGTCACCGAAGCATTGGTGAACCGCGATATGTCGCATGCACTTTGGCCCGGATCGCCGATCCCTCACGGGCAGGATTTTGAAGAATCGCCGATCGCCGATTGGTTGCTCTTCATGGATGGTACAAATCACACCTTGCTGAGGCGCGCCTTTCAAGGGCCGTTCGTCGAATCCGACGGCTCGCTTTCCGGCCGCGTTGCGATGATCGTCGAGGAACAGTTGAACGGCGTTACTCTTGATTCTCCTATCGATGCAGTAACGCAATTCACCCGCATCATACCTGAACGCGTCATCGGAGGGTTGTTGGGGGTACCTCACACGGATCTGTCGCTGTTTCGGTCATGGTCGGAGGAAATTCGTACAACTCTGGATATAGGAATGGAGTCGGTTGCCGCCGGAAATGCCGTCGCCGCAAGCGATCTCACCGATTACTTCTACGATATGGTAACCCGCAAAGCAGGCGGCAGCACAATTGTTGGCGAGTTCGACCTGACTGAGCTTTCAGATGAAATTGGCATACGCGCCGCAGCGGCAAACCTCGCCTTTATAGCGTTCGCTGGGTATGAGACGACCGTTCACCTACTCGGCAGTATGCTGCTCCTGTTATCGAAGACACCGACTGTTTGGCACGCGGTTCGCGAAAAGCCCGAACTTGCTCCGCTGGTAGTTGCAGAAGCTTTGCGCCTTGAGAGCCCGGTCCAAAAAGTCTGTCGTTGGGCGCTCGCCGACATTGAGTTTTCCGGCGGGCACAAGCTGAACAAGGGCGAATATGTCGTGTGTTTGTTGGGTGCCGCAAATCGCGATCCTTCCCGATTTTCGGATCCAGATCGGATTAGCCTTGCGCAAGCACAAAATGCACATATCGCGTTCGGTAAGGGGCTCCATTCCTGCCTCGGGCGGGCGCTTGCGGTGATCGAGGGCACCGCGGTGCTTCAATGGCTTGTCAAAAATGTCCAAGAGATTTCTTTAGATTCGAGCGAAATCGAATGGATCACGAATTCTAGCTTTCGCGGCCTCCAACGCTTGCCAATTACTCTTCGCGGGTGAAGTTGCTCAAAAGCTCAGAGGGTAGCTCCAGAATTAAGGCCGGCGCCTTTAGCCCAGCAACACTTCGCCCCTTTGATGCTGCCCATTTTTGATACCGCGCGAAAAGATTGTCAGTTACGTGAATTTCAAGCGGCGACAATTGTCCAATATCGCGCGCATAGGCATATTGTGGATTGCGCCGCAATTGTTTCTCCAATTTCTCCACGAAGGTGGCGAGGTGTCGCTTGCCCAATTCACCATCTACGCATAGCGCATAGTGAGGATGAGGCTGGGATGAAGGGGCGAGGATCGCAAAGATTGCCGGCCCGTCGGATGCGGCTTCGACACAGGACAGAACGAATTCCTCGGTCAATTTCTCGCCGCACAAATCGCTTGCCGATCTAGCGCGACCTTTGAACACGAGACGCGGCGTTTCGTTCGTGAAGCCCACAACTTCGACGACATCGCCGGTATCGTAGCGATACAATCCCGATTTGTTTGAGATGAGAACGCGGTAGGTCCCTCCGTGTTCAAGATTCCACGCGGGGCGCACGCCTCCACTATCGACAAATTCGAAAAAAACGCTTTCCACGGCAAGGGGCGAACCTTGGCCATCACCAAACGGTACAGTGACTGCGCCTTCGATCAGCATAAGTCCCTTTGCCTGGAACCAGACTTCCGGAAATAATTGTTTTAATTCCGCAGCAAAGGGCGCGCTCGATGCATCCATCCAGCAACTAATAACATCAAGCTGGGGCCAAATTGCCCGCGTATCAATGGAAGCATTGCCGACAAGAACATCAAGTTCGGCAGCGCGTGCCGGATCGCCCGGTGGAAAAGGAACCCCAGAAAGAGCAGCTTCATGCGGCGTCGGCACGCCGCTTGCGATCGCCTCTATGAGCGCGGGTTTCAATCGCTGTATTGCGCGCACCAATTCGGTCAGATAAGTGGGGCTCCACACCCAAATCAGCGCCAAGTCGCGGGCACTAAGCAGATGAACGCAGGTCGCGAAGCACCAGGCGTTGAAATCGCTAAGTGCTGACAGTTCTGCCGGCGCTATTGAAAGTTTTGCGAGATCAGCCGCGGCTGATCCAAAATAGGCGAATAACCACGGGCTACCCAGAGGAAGCACGCCCATCCGTTGCCCCTTCTTGCGTCCAACGGGACTGAGCGCAAAGTAAATGCGTCCTTCCCGCAGACTTTGCCGCCGAATCATGTTTGCAAACCATGGACGCATCGCGTTCCAATAGCCGTCCAATGCGCCTTGCGTGTACGGGATCGTTTTTGCACCAGAGGTGCTTCCGCCGGTGGTCTCGACGAATAGAGGTGTAGCTGCAGTTAGTTGTGATGGCGCGCCACCAAGCGCAGCCTCGATGTAGGGAACATAAACCTCATAGTTTGAAATCGGTACGGAAGCGGCATATTCAGCGTAGTTCGCGATCGAGGCGAATCCGTGTGCCCTGCCAAATATCGTTTCCGCATTTTCGGCGAGAAGGCTGCACAAATACTCCTTCTGCACCACTTCCAGATTTGCGCACTGTCGCAAGAAGTGCGCCTCTGCCCCGTGGCATGTCTCGGTTAAATTATGCCAGGTGTCTTGGTGGCGCATTCATGCCCTTTCGAAATTCCGTCTTGGCGTAGGATTTTAAATTGGCCCCGCTGAATTCGGCAATGCATGCGAGTTCAACTCCATTGGCATGATTTGGATTGAGCTTGAGAAAATCCTGCACCAATGGACGGCTGACAAAGTCATGCGCGTCCTGGAAACGATGAGCAAGTTGGCCCCTTGAGGCAGGGAAAGTTATCAACCCGGTGGATGGATCAAAGTAATCACCGAACTTCTCTCGGCTAAATTTGTCCCTCAGCCCAATTAATGCGGGATCCTGCTCTTGTGTGAGGCTGGGTGCGTATCGGTGGAAAAAGGCGTCGAGTATCCTATAGGTGCGGTGACCCTTGACGATCAGGAACCAATAGAGCTCCGTTTTCGGCTGTTGCGCCTTGATCGAGCCCGCTAGGCGGAACCAGCTCCGAAGAAGGTGTCCGGGGGCCCAATAGTCCGAGTCCATCACTGTGTCGCCGGAAAAAATATATCGAATGCGGCGCGTTTTGCTCGTCATTTCATGGATCGACAGGGTTACGAAGCCGAGGAGTTTTCGATCCGCCGTGCGTAGAAGAATTACAAAATCCTTGTTCGACAAATCCTCTTCAAATGTTGAGCGCTGAACTGCATCGTAATGCAGAGCGAATAAGTCAAACATCTCATCACGAACTTGAGCACCCATTTCCTTCGGTGCGAGCAATTCCTCTTCCAATTTGGTCCGACCCCTCAGCCTTAATCGGCAAGATGCGATGATAGATATCTACCTACCAATCTCAGCCATTCCAGCCAATCACCCTAGGTGGTCGCCGAATTACCGCGCGCAAGCGCCTGCAGACAACGCCAAAGATGCCGGTGGCCCCAAAATCACTTACGGCGATGCGCTCTGCCCAATGTCGAGGCGCGTGCGCAAATCGCGGTCATAGCGAATAGGATCGCCGTTTTCGTCGATAATTCTAAGAGATTGCTGAAAATGGATCGGAGGGTCGCTTCGGGCGCTGCATGCGCTTCGAGCACATAGAGCCGGTCCGCATGCGAGAGAATCTGAACATAGGTGCGGCTCTGATCGTCATTGGTGATTTGAAGCTGATGGCCGGCAATACGGTCGAACTGTGTCCAGGCATCATAGGTGATCTCGCCGCCCCGCTTACGAATATTCCATGCCGCATAGTCGACCGAGCCGTAAAAATCCCATGTGGGAGAATTATTGGGCAAATCCGAGACCGAGCAATCGACTACGGTAATCAGGTACTGCACTTGCTCGTCCGCCGCCGTAAAAACTTTACCGGGTAGATCCGCGCCCCATTCCGAGTGATAGACGATGTCCTCGACCGCCGGCACATGAGGCAGGTTGACGCTGAACAATTCGTCCCGTTCGACAAAATCGAACCAGCCTTGTGCGGCCACGGGAAATACGCTGAGCGTGCCAACCAATGCGAGCACAAGCATCCCATAGCGCATGATTATCCCTTCCGTCATTTTCTTGCTTTGGCCTGAGCAAGATTACCCCAAAATCTGCCCTTCCCAAATCCTGCGCCTTATAGTCGCGCGTCGTGTTCGCGGGCTTGCCTCAAAAGCCGGCACTTGACTGGCTGTTTAGTGCACGCGCCGACCAAATAGCTGCAACGCGGCGACAAGAAGTGCCGTGCCGACGATCAAGGACAGCCACCAGGGAGCGCCGAAACCGCTCGGCAGCACCCCGGCAATCAAGGCGACCGCCCCGGCGAGCAACGCATAGGGCAGCTGTGTCCTGACATGCTCCAGATGGTCGCAACCCGAGGCCATGGAAGATAAAATCGTGGTATCGGAGATAGGCGAACAGTGATCGCCCCACACAGCGCCTGCCAAAACCGCCGCAATCGTCGAATGCAGAACATACAGCTCAGTGATCCCGCCTTGCTGCGAAAGATTCCATGCAAGGGGCACGGCAAGCGGCATCAATATTCCCATGGTGCCCCAACTCGTTCCGGTCGAGAACGCGGTGATAGCCGCGATCACAAATACCAGCGCCGGCAGCACGCCCACCGGCAGCGACTCGCCGAGGATCGAGGCCAAAAAATCTGCCGTTCCCAACGCCTCGGTGGTCCCAGCCAATGCCCATGAAAGAACAAGAATGATCATCGCAAATACGATCGTTCTCACCCCACCCGCCCAGGCCTCGATCAGTTCGTCGAGCGGCGCGAGACGCTGGACGAGCGACATTCCGAGCGCGACCAGCACCGCCACCAAAGATGCCCACATCAACGCTTTGTAGGGGTCCGCTGTTTCAATGATGGCGCGTAAAGATTCGCCCTCGCCAGTGGCGAACAATCCAACTGCGACGCCCCCCACCAATACAATGAGCGGCACGATGGCGTTCATCGCACGCTCCGGCATTGCGCCTTCTTTTGCGGCCGGCGCGGCAGATTGCGGTGCCGCCTCGTCTCTCGCAGAGCGCCACTCGGCTGCAACCATCGGGCCGATATCACGGCCCGTCCAGCACACAAGCAACACCAGAAGAATACACAGCAAGGGGTAAAAACTGTAAGCGATGGAGTTCAAGAAAAGCAGATAGGGCGAGGTATCAAGCGTATCGATGCCCTCAATCGCTTCGCCGATCAGTCCCACCTCGTAACCGATCCAAGTCGTCACCAGAGCAATCGCAGCAACAGGCGCGGCGGTTGAATCGACCAAATAAGCCAGCTTTTCCCGCGAGATACGCAATCGATCTGTGATCGGGCGCATGGTGTTGCCCACGACGAGCGTATTGGCATAGTCGTCGATAAACACGACGAGGCCCATGAATGTGGTCGCGAGCTGCCCGCGGCGGCGCGTAGTAGCCAGATGTGAGATGCTATTGACGATTCCGCGTGTACCGCCATTGCGGGTGATGATGCCGACCAGCCCGCCAATCATAAACGAGAATAATATGATCGCCGCGTGGTCCCGATCGGCCAACGCCTCCAGGGTGTAAATCTGAAAACTATCGAGCAGGCCTTGCCAAAGACCCGCGATATCAAATCCTGCAATGAGCCAAGCACCTATCCAAACGCCAAGGAACAATGCCGGAATGACGCTGCGCAGTGCGAACGCGGCGCTAATCGCGATAAGCGCCGGCAATATCGATACCCAGCCGAAATGCTCTGATGCCGCCGCCGGAGATTGCGCCCATGCATTTACGGGAACACAAAAAGCAAATAGCGCAATTATTGTTAAGCGCTGCAGCTTAGACATGGCGGATTTTCGTCCCTTTGAAGCGATATCAACGCTGACACATGGTTGATCGGCAAGCTGGAGCGCCAAGTCTCTCACGATCCGCACGTAGTGGCCAATGTCGCAATGCCCAAATGAATATTGTTTAGGCGAGAGCGCCTTGCAACGCGATGGCGCCGCCCGCTAGCAGCAAAATAAGACCGATGAGGCGCGCCGCCCAATGACCCATAGGCGTGAGCTTTTCGATCAAGACAAACCCCGCCAACGCCGCCACCCAAAGAAGGTTCATCACCCCTCCCACAAACAAGAGCGCCATAAGCCCCCAGCAGCAGCCCAAACAAAAAAGCCCGTGGTGCAGCCCCATAATGACGGCACCATCGGTGCCTTTGCGCCAATGCCGTGACAAGAATTCCGCCGGCGAGCGGCAATGTCTAAGACAGGCATCCTTGGAAGGCGTCAATTGATAGAGGCCCACAGCCGCCATCAATAGGCCGGCGGCGATCGCATTATTCAGGGTCATGCCTTCGGACAGATACGCTTCGCGATGCAGAAGATATTGCAGCGCTGTCGCCACCGCGCTGAACGCCGTCCAGGCAATAAGATATCCCGTGACGAACGCACTGATCGGTGCGAGCACATGTTCTGCCGTGCTTTTCTTACGCCGCACCAATCCATAGAGCGGGATTGTTGGTGCGGCGCTCGGTATCATCATCGCCACCATCATGATGGCCCACATGTTAAATGTCAGGCTCGCTTCAAGCGTCGTCCATTGCCGCATTTGCATCACGGACGTATCCATCTCGGCCATGCCCATTTCCGCCATGCGAATCGATTCAAATCCCAAATAGATCCATGCGATTGCAGCCAGCCCGATGAGCCCGGAAAGGACGATCATCTGCTCGCGCTTGAGTATGGATTCGAGGGTAGTACCCGACGGAGTCATGATTAAGCTTTGGAAAATTAGTCGTCGATTATTCCATAGGGTCCGTAGGCGACGCGAGCAAGGGCGCCATATCTCTTCTCATGATTAAATTCGATCGACTTCGTGCCGACCAGATCAGCGCTCACCATCTCGGCCTCGCGAAATTCGAAGCCTTCGGGAAGCCAAATGAATTCAAGATGTGGCTTACCGGTGACCGGGTTGCGGATCGGCTCAAATCGCGCTTCAAAAACACCCGCAACAGCGGCGCGCGCAGTGCGCTCCGCTTCGTTCCATTCAAACTCAATCTCGGCAATGATCGGCTCATACTCTTTTTCGATCGTCGAGCCATAAATATTGAAAACAGTGGTCGGTTCTTGTTCTTCGCCGGATAGGATTTTCCCCTACGCTTCCAACTGCTCGTCGGTCGGTCGCTTGTCCATAACCGGCTGAAACTCGCCATGGCCCGCATGCACCGCGCCGGGCCAACGAGAACTGCCCGCAAAACGCAAACCGTCCAACCGCACGGAACCAAAATATCCCTCGTCGATTTCCATCGCCTCCAAACCTTCGCAGGGCGGGTTGGTTGGGCGGCCAAGAAATTCGCAGGGGCAGCCATAATCGCAACTGCAGGTACCAATTTTTCGTCCCCGGAGTAACCAATCAACATAGGCCATAGTTTCAGCTTCCTCCGATTGCCCTACAGGCGTGTCCTTAACGGCAGCAACAGAGGTTAAAGCACTGCCAGGCCGCAATCCAATATATGGCGTATGTCCGCATTGCCCCTGATTGGCGGACAGGACAACCGCCACGCGAATGTCCGGCTAGCGCCAAAAGCAAACATTCAAACTAGCCAGGTGCGCGCTCAGTCCGTTCGCGTTCCAGCCTGATCTGCGCTGCCCGTGCGCATCCTTGCATGGTTTGGAAATAACGCTGAACCCAGTCCGCGCCAAGCTCGTAGGGGTGCGAGCCATCGCCGCGACCGGCGAGCATCCTGTTTCGGCTGACTGCGCTATCGAACTCCGAATGGTTAGAAATAATGACGCTCGCACCGCTGGCCGCGGCCTGCTCGGCTACGTGCTGCTGCGATTCGTTATGGGTTTGAAAGTTGCGGATGCCCGGATCGGGTGTGTTGTTCTCAAAGTTAAATGCCGTGCCGCCCGAATAGGCGACATTAACGGGGTTTCCATTGTCCAAAACACTAAAGGTGTAAGACAAGGTTCCTTCGGTGTGGCCCGGCGTTTCCCAGATGGTCACGCTCATATCGCCTAGGGTAATTTCCATACCGTCTGTCGCAACAATGTCGCGCGTCGGCGCCATTGTTTTGTAGCGGTTCGGATAAGTCTCGATGAGGTCCCAATCGGGACCGCCCATGACGATACGCGCGCCATAGCGTGTCTGTAGCATCTCGGAACCGCCGACATGGTCGCCATGGGCATGCGAGATAATAACATATTTGATGTCGTTGGGATCGAGGCCGAGCCGCTGTAACCCGCCGACAATCAGCTCCTCCGAATTATAGGGATAGATTGTATCGATGAGGATTATGCCCTCAGCTGTCGTCAACGCCCAGGAGGTGTGAATCTTCCCGCCGACAAAATACAGATTGTCGAAAACTTTGGCCGGCTCCGCGAACCAGGCTTCACGCGCCGGTAGGGTTGATGGGTCCGCAACATAGCTGGGCAAATTGTTGGTTGTGTTCAAACCGCGGCTTGCCGGCAGCAAGCAAACCCGCGACAGGGTGCCAAGAAACTCAAATCCCGCTGCACTCTTTGCCGATTGCAGTGCCGCCTCGATTTCCGCATCGAAGTCTCGGGTCGCGGGGGTTTCTTGCGCAAATGCGCCTATGCCGGCGAGCCCGACAGCAAGCCCAAATGCTGCAGCGATTCCGAGCGTGCGCGATTTCATTGATCTCATCCCCGTTTGCCCCCGAACCAACCGAGACAATCGACTATTGTACTTTGCTTCTGTTCGAAAACTAATGCTCTACGAAGTCCGGCTATTTGCAAACAGTAGGCCTCTTTGGGTTCCGCGCTCGAAATTTGCCCACTCAAGCTAGGGAAGCGTAAAGGCCCAAGTCTCGTTCATTCGAATGCCACTGCCACAGGGATCGGAGCCACTGGTCATGTAAAGACGATCGCCGATCGCTCCGGCCGCCTGACCATGTAGTGGGACAGGTATCGGCTCGAAAATACGCCAGCTATTGCTCACCGGATCAAAGGCCTCGGTGTCGTCGTAATTTGCACCATCGAGCGTGCATTCGCCGCCTAAATAAAAGAGCATGCCCTTATATTCGGCATAGGCGCCGGCACTGCGCGCAGTCGGAATAGGCGGCGCCGAGCTCCAATCATCGGTTTGCGGATCATATATGTCGTGCAAATCGATATTTTCATCGGTTGCGACCAAGCGGCCGCCAAAAATGTGAATCCTACCGTTTAGAACCCCTACGCCGGCATGGTCGCGCGCACTGGGAAGTGGTGCAGCAGCCGTCCACTGGCCGGTCGCAATGTCATAGACATCATGCTCGGCGAGAACTGTATTATTGCGCCGCCCACCAATAGCGTGAATTTTGCCGTCGACACCCGCAAGGGATATGGCGCCGCGCTCAAGCGGCAGCGGCGTCAATCGCTCCCAGCGATTGGATGCGGGATGGAAGGAAATGAAACTGTCCTTCTCTTCCATATGTTGGCGTGCCCTGAAACCGCCGGCGAAATAAATCTTGTCGTCAAGAACAGTGATCCCGGCGTGATTGGCGCCTTCCAACATCGGACCAATCTCTGTCCATTCATCCCTAGCCGGATCATAAACTTCGACAATATCGGTTTCATAAGTCTCGCCGTCAAAACCACCAAAGGCATAAAATTTTCCGTCGACGACGGCTCCGAAGAGCTCGTTGCGCGCATGGGTTATTTGTGCCGCTTCGGACCAGTTGGCAACACCTTCAACGTCTCGGCTCCAGGACGGCCCTATGTTGAGAACTGAAAGCGTTAGAAGAATGGCTATCTGGACGCTCGCGGCCTGTATCGAAATTCTCATTTGCCAGCTCCGGTTTTGTGATCCTGGGCATCATTCTAATTTAGTGCCTGCTTGAACGCCATGGAGCAAGCTGGATCGAACGCATCCGAATGCGTGAACAGCGCCGACACAATTGGTTAGTGGCTACACTTCCGCTCAATTTTCACGGGCTTTGTCGAAGAATTTTCTCCGCAAGATGCTTCATCGTCTCGACGTAACGCTTTTGAGACCAACTGCAGCCGATTGTGAGTTGTTCCCAATTGCGGACGGATAGCATTGTCCACAAAAAATCGGTTGCGGTCTTCACGGAGTAATCAGGCGACAACACGCCGTCCTTCTTCAGTGCTTTGACTGCCGCTTCGCATCCCTCTCGCACGGCCTGCATGCGGTCATTCCAGGCGATTTCTGCGGCCTCGTCGCTGTCTTTCATTGCAAGAAACGCTTTTGCGACACCATAAATCTCAGGTATGTAGTTCCCCCACGCTTCGATAAAAGCGTTTAGTCGCTCCACGCCCGTTGAAGCGGTCCGGCTCGCCGCGAGCCGTTGATCGACATTCTTGACATCATCCAAATAGCGCGCGGTTGCCACCAGCAATTCAGCACGCGTCGGAAAATGCAGATAAAGTGCCTGCCGGCTTATGCCGGCTTCTTTCGCAATATCGCCCATACGGACGCTCGCAGCCTTGTCGGCTTCGAGCAGCTTCCAGGCGGCGTTCAAGATTCTTTCTCTTGTATCGAAATTAGCGCTTGGCATGGTGTCAATATAGCCTTACTTGACACTGTGTCAACTTTATATGGTGTCAAGTCGTCGCCGCCAATAAGGGAGAGAGCAATGAGCACGAAAGTAAACAGCCACAGAGCCGCAGAATTTGGCCAAATCACGCTTGTTTTGGGTGGAACTGGCAAGACGGGCCGACGCGTTGCAGAACGCCTGATAGCGCGCGGCGTAGCGACCCGGATCGCCTCACGTTCCGGGACACCGGTTTTCGACTGGAGTGACCAAAGCACATGGGATGGCGTACTTGACGGCGTTCGCGCCGCCTACATCACCTACGCGCCGGATCTCGCGATTCCAGGTGCCACGGATGCTATCCGTGCGTTCGTCGCACGCGCCGTTGAGCATGGCATCGAGCGGCTTGTCTTACTTTCGGGTCGCGGCGAAGAAGAAGCCCAGCATTGCGAACGCATCGTGCAGGATGCCGGCGTTGAATGGACTGTGGTCCGTGCAAGCTGGTTCAATCAAAACTTCTCCGAGGGCGAGTTTCTCGGTATGGTTCACGATGGCGCAATCACCCTGCCCGCTGCGGACATCCCCGAGCCTTTCGTCGATGTGAATGATATCGCCGAGATTGCTGTAGCCGCGCTGACCGAAGAGGGCCATGACGGCGAGATCTACGAAGTCACCGGCCCTCGGATGCTGACATTTGCGCAAGTGGCAAAAGAGATTTCTCGCGCCGCAGGCCGTGAGATCCTTTTTATTCGGGTCCCAAATGAGGACTTCGCCGCGGCCATTGCCAAATCCGGCGCGCCGAAGGAAATTACGTGGCTCCTGAACTATTTGTTTTCGACCGTACTCGACGGACGCAATGCTCATTTGTGCGATAGCGTTCAACGGGCCTTGGGTCGGGAACCGACAGACTTTGCTGACTACGCGCGCCAGATTGCAGCTTCGGGCGTTTGGAAAGTAGCGGCCTGAATGCAGCATCGAGATTAATAATAAGCATAGGCAAATCATTGGAGAGAAAAATGACGAGCAATTGGATCGTATATGTAAGTCTTGCCGTGGGCCTCGGCAGCGCCCTTGTCGCCGGCGTACTCCAGTCTTTCTCGGACTTCGTCATGAAGGCGCTCATCGCAGCTAAACCGGCGGGTGGTATCCAGTCGATGCAAATGATCAACCGAACCGTATTTCGGTCCGTCTTCCTTGCAATGTTTTTGGTGTTGGTCCCAGTGACACTCGCTTTTGCTGCCTTTGCCTATTTCAATCTCTCCGGCGCCGCGCAGATCTGGATCATATCCGGCGCAGTGGTTTACCTAACCAGCGTTTTCCTCGTGACAATGTTTGGCAATGTTCCGATGAACAAGCGTCTCGATTCTTTGGACTACACGATGGCGGAGACAGCGAAATATTGGCGTGTGTATGGACAAGCCTGGACAGGCTGGAATCATGTGCGAACGCTTGGTTCTGTGGCAACGGCGGTTTGCTTCCTCCTCGCCAGCGTCGCACTGGTTTGAGTTTCTACCTAATGCGCCTCCTCTGGCTTCCCTAGGAAACATGTTTTCTATACACCCGATGCGGCCACGGGATAATTCAAAGGAGTACAGGCGTGACGCTTATTCTTTCGAACGATGATGTCGAGAAGCTCCTTTCGATCAATGACTGCATCGATGTGTTGGAAAAGGCCTATCTGGAGTTAGCCGATGGCACCGGCGTTGTGCGAACCCGTTCGGATTCGATTGTCAACGCCAAGCAACCCGGCACGCTCTACAGCCTGAAATCAATGGATGGGGTAATCCCTGGACTGGGCGTCAGCGCGGTCCGTATCGATTCCGATATCATCACATATCCTAATGAGGGCGGGAAAGTACGCCGCGTGAAGGTCCCGAGCGCTCCGGGCCAGCGTTATGTCGGTTTGGTCCTGCTCTTTTCCTGCGAGACCGGTGAGCCCCTGGCGATATTCCCGGACGGCGTTATGCAGCGCATACGCGTCGGCGCGACCAACGGGCTTGGCATTAAATATCTGGCGCGAAAAGATGCGCATAGCGTTGGAATCATCGGCTCCGGCTGGCAGGCTGGAACGCAACTCATGGCGGTCTGCGCCATGCGCGATATTGATAGCATCCGCTGCTTCAGCCCGAACAAAACAAACCGCGAAGCTTTCTCGAAAGAAATGTCGGCGACATTAGGTATCGAAGTAAAGCCCGTAGAGAGAGCGGAAGACGCGACAAAGGGCGCCGATATCGTGATGTGTGCAACGAGTTCGATCGATCCCATTTTCTTCGACAACTCCGTCGAACCCGGCATGCATTTGAGCTCGATCAAGACCTTTGAGATTCATCCCGGCGCTATCGAGCGCGCCGATGTCGTTGTGGTTCACCACCCGGCCCGAAAAATGCGTTTTTTGGGAAAGGGCGTTGAGATGCCCGAGTTGAAAGGCGACGAGAAACGAGACGCCATCAATAAAATTGACTTCAAGACATTTCTCACTTTACCGCAACTTATCGCAGGAGAAACGCCGTCACGTTCCTCGCCAGAACAAGTGACATGCTTTCTCAACAATATTGGCCTTGGCTATCAATTCGCGGCAGCCGGCTCGGTCGTCTATGCCAAAGCCAAGGAACAAGGGCTTGGGCACGATTTGCCGACCGACTGGTTTACCGAGGACGTGCATCCGTAGATAATTTGTTTTGCAAATGACGAACGGAAAGGCCGGATCATGACCAATATCATCAGACGCGCTCTCTTAGCTGTCTCACTGATGTTATTCATGATGAGCGCGCCGGCGGCCGTCGCGGCGGAAGATGCGAGAATTTATTATACTGGTGAGTGGAAGCAGATTTCTGGCCGCGCTTGGCTGTTCGAGCGCAACCAATCAAGTCACAACGGTGCAATCATCCTCGATGACTACGTCATCATGATCGATGCGGGCCAAGAGCCCGCTTCGGGGAAATATGTTGCAGATGCCTTGCGCGAAATAACCGACAAACCTATTCGCTATGTAATCGTTTCGCACTATCACGACGACCACACTATGGGACTGCCTTACTTTCGGGATGAAGGCGCGATCATCATCGGCCATACGGAAACTGCACGCATCATCGACGAGCTGGGTGAGCGCATAATTGAGCAGCGCCTCCGACTCAACGCGGTAGACCGGCCGGAACTCCATGAAATTTTGGAGGGGGCCGAGCTCGTCAATGTCGATGCCAGTTTCGAGACGAAAATGGTCATTGGGCAGGGCGAGGACCGCGTGGAGATTTTGTATTTTGGTCCGGCGCGAACCACCAGCGACATCTTTGTCTATTTGCCCAAGGAGAAGATCATGTTCACGGGCGACGCCATCAATCGCTCGGTCCAACCTATCAATTATGATTTTCCGAATATCGCGCAGTGGACTGCGGCGATGGATGCCGCGACCGAACTTGGGGCCGAACTCTATGTCCCCATGCATGGCGCTTACTTCGAAGAAGATACAGTCCGGGAAATAATCGCTTATTACACGGATTTACGCGTTGCTGTGCAGTCTTATATCGATCGCGGCGTTCCGTTGGAACAGATTCAAATGGAATTGGGCCTACCGGAATATAATGACTTCCGAAATTACGAGCAGCGATTCAAAGACGTGCACATCCCCGTCATGTACAATGAACTGACAGGGCGCACGGTAATTTTCTATGACGTTAGGTAGACGAGCGACGCTTAGGCCTTTGCGGCGATCGTCAGTCCGACGACCTGGTTGTCCTCAAGGGCCTTGGCGACCAGACCCGATGCTTTGATCTCCTCGATGAAGGCATGCAAATATTTCGCAGCGCCAGGCCGGCCCTTAGGAACTCCGGCGGCCTGCTGCACGCCGGTGAAACGGCCTTCCAATATGCGCGAGCCGGGGCACCTTTCCTGGTCGGACACCAGGCGCGGACGCAAGCTGGCGAAAGCATCAAAACCTTCATCGACGAAGCGTTTGAACGCCGCGTCGGCTCCGGGCTCCCTTGTGAGTGCAGCGTGTTTTAGTGTGCGGCTTAGATAGAGCTCATACGCGGCCCTGCTGGGCGCGATGATGCGAATGCCCTTTTGGTCGACTTCTTCGGCGTGGACCAGCTTTGAGCCGGGCGGCACCAAATAGGTTGCATCGATCTCGACATAGGCGAGTGTGAAATCGATTTCTTCGGCGCGCTGCGGCTCCGCGGCGAGGAAGCAAACATCCCACTGGTTCTTATTCGCGGCATCGGCCAAAGCGCCGGGGTTTGGAAAGGGGCACATCGAAACGGGCAGACCCAGCTGGCGAGCCAACTCTTGAGCCAGATCATGCGCGACGCCGGCGGGTTTTCCGGTTTCCGCGTCGGTGCGCGTCAACAAAAAATTGCCCATGTTCAGTCCGATGCGCAAAGTGCCGGTTGGCGCGAATTCGGAGAGGAGCGCGGGCGTTAATTCGGTCACGGCATCGGTCCTATCAGTTAAATATGCAGAACGCCGGACAGTATAGCTGTGACTTGTGGTGTACGCTTAGTGCCAATTGCGTATTTTCGTTGGCCTCGCTAAGGCCCAGGGCGCCCTATGGTTCTTGGTCAAGTGCCGGCGTGAGCGGCGGCGGATGACGGTGTTTGGTTGTCTGCTCGTAGCCGTAGCCCGCCTTTAGCAGCAGACCTTCGGCATAGGGGCGACCAAGAAACTCTACCCCTATGGGCAGACCGTCTTCGAAAAAACCACCGGGTAGGCTGAGCGCGGGGAAGCCAAGAGCCGGGGATAGGACTCTGTTTGTCCCAGGCGTCGATATGGGAACTTCGGTCGGCGCATGATCATAGGTTGCATAGATCAGCACATCTAATCTGTGATCGGCCATGACCCGAAGGATCAAGACGCGCAATTCTTCGCGCGCGTTTCGCCATGCGACTTCTTCGGCATCCTTATCCTCTGTGCCATCCGAGAGACCTTGTTCAAGTTGTTCGCGGCGCCGGTCGAGGATTAATGGAGAAGCGATGATTTCGCGCAAAGTTTGCACCGGCGCGTTCGGGTGCCTAGCCAAATAAGCATCGATGGTAGCTTCGTCGTCCGGCCCGCCATTGGCCGCAGCCACCATGTCTTTGAGATTGGGAATTTCTATGGGGTCGACAATTTCGGCGCCGCGCGCGGACAAATCCGCAGCCGCCTGAGTAAGAGCGTCCTGAATCTCGGCATAGTCCGGTGTGCTCATATCCGTGGTGTTGGCCATCGGCACCCGAATGATTCCGAAACGCATTCCTTGAAGCCCATTTTCTACCAGAAAGCTGGTGTAGGTTTGGGGCTGTTGGCCATAGCTCCAGGCGGTGATCGGATCTTCGGGGTCATATCCGGCGATCACGTCGAGCACGATCGCCGCATCACGGACGGTCCGGGTAATCGGCCCAAGCGTGTCGCGTGTCGGATCGAACGGCATCATTCCTGCGCGGCTGACCAGGGGCAAAGTCGGTCGCAGACCCACCAGACTGCTATGGGACGCCGGCCCGCGAATGGAGCCCTGGGTGTCCTCGCCAATGCCCACCGCGGCAAAATTGGCCGCGATGCCGACACCGGTGCCGCAGGAGGAACCGCTCGGGCTGCGCCCCGGATCATAGGCATTATGGCAATCGCCAAAGGCGGAGCCCGAATAGCCTCGGGCGAATTCGCCCATATTGGTCTTGGCAAGGATAATCGCGCCGTCTGCTTGCAGGCGGTTGATGATGGTGGCGTTTTCATTCGGGACGAAATTCTTGAACAATGCTGAGCCATAGGTCGTCGGCATGAAATCCGTGTTGACGGCGTCCTTCACCAAGACCGGAATGCAATGCAGTCGTCCGCTGAATTCTCCCGAAGCGTTGAATCTAACATCCATATCGGCTGCGGTCTCAAGCGCGTCTGGATTAACGTTTTGAACCGCATTGAGGGTTGGACCGCGCTGATCGTATGCCGCGATTCGATCGAGATAGAACTGCACCAATTGCACACAGGAAAGACGCCCGGAGCGAAGTTCGGCATGTATGCCGTCAATCGTTGCTTCCACCAAATGAAACGGGGCCTCGTCCGGCGCGCCCGGCTGCGCCTTCGTGCTTCCCACCACGCACAGAATGACAAGCGGGAGTAGCCAGCCAATTTTCCCGGCAACCCGAAGCCTGTCGGTGTTCGACCTATGTGATTGGGCCATGATTTGGCTCCCCCGCTCCGCTACCATCTCAATTAACGCAAATTATCATAAACCAAACTGTCCAGTCTCGGTCGCATATTGTGAATGGCCGGCTTACTGGGTCAAGGTCGTAGAGAATTGGTGGTGTCCCTTTGCGCACGAACATAAGAAAAATTACGCAGTTGCGAGCATTGATTATTCGTACTGGCATGCATTAGAGCAAGCAAAGATACTCCACCCTGACGATCGGGTTATTCCGATTTGGAATAAGGAAGCTGAGCCTTCAAAAGATAGCCCCTAGAAACCGCGGGGGGAGTAGGACCGAGAAATGAACCTTCGTGAGGTCGTGCGCCTCGTTGCCATTCTTAACATCGCCTATTTCGGCGTGGAGATAACCGTCGGACTCTGGATTGGGTCTGTCTCCATGTTCGCGGACTCCATCGATTTCCTGGAGGACGCGGCCATAAACCTCTTGGTGTTGGTGAGCATGGGATGGAGCGCCTCCAGACGTTCAGCGGTCGGTATGCTGCTAGCGGCAATGCTTCTTGTCCCCTGCGTCGCGACCTTCGTAATGGCCGGGTACAAGTTTTCCGTGCCATTCGCTCCCTCTCCGTTACCCTTGGTCCTCATTGGGATCGGAGCGCTGATGACCAATCTTGGCTGCGCCTACATGTTGGCCAGATGCCGCCGCAGTGGTGGAAACCTGGTGAGCGCAGCTCTGTCGGCTACCCGGTATGACATTTTCGCAAATCTCGCCATCGTCGGCGCGGGAATAGCTACGGCAATCCTGCCTTCGGTTTGGCCCGACCTCATCGTCGGTCTCGGAATAGGGGTTCTCAACGTTGATGCTGCCCGCAGGGTCTATTGGGCGGCGCATGAAGAACATGATCCCGTTTAGGGCGCACAAGATTCTCGATCTCAAATGGTTTCTTTCAGCGCGCTCTGGCCGGCGCAAATACTGCATCCGCACCGCCCCACCGGGCCTGTCGTAAAAGTGGCATTGATGAGCGATGTCCGCTCGGGCCTTGAGATGGGCATTGGGGTAGTCAAGAATAGTGGGCGCTATGGTTCTTAAGCCAGATAACCCCTCCACGGCTTTGATGCCTGGTTTTGCCTATTGGTTTATGCATTCGAGGCCCAAATGCCGAAACGGATTGTCTGCTGGACACCCAATCAAAGCTTCTCGGGAAGGGCCTAGACGACTGTCCAGGGTAGCTTGCCATCGCGCACGTAAAGCTAGTACGCGAGGTCTTGGAGACAATGCATCGGGCTTTCCTTCAGGAAAGCGTCCCAGTGAGCGCTCGCAGCGCTCCCGTTCGATGTCGGTCAACTCGTCGTAGCCGACATTTGGCAGGCGAAATAATTCGCGATCGCTTCGCCAACTGTCGGCGCGCGGGCGCGCGGCACTGTAATCGCATTCGAATTGGCAAGCAGTTCTAGTTTCTCGACGGGAATTTCGTTGATTTCAGAAGTCAGGACGGACTCACTCGCTGGAGGCGGAGATAGCCGCCCCTCTGCTGTGGTCTGGTCCCTGGGCGCGAACGGAATTGAAAGATTAAAAACACTCCGCACCAACGGAACGCTTTGGTCGGGAAGCGTGAATATCATTAGGAAAACGATGTTCATTGTTGCTGCCGCGATAGCGGCAACGAGCCGGACAGGATTTAGATTGCGATCGGTCATGGTCCCTACATCAAAAGGCGTCATGGCTATCCGGCTGCAAGAAGAAGTTGATTGACAGCTGATACCTATAACACATATGTATTATACCTATTAGTTAAAGGTATAGGCTGCGAAGAGGCGTTTTGACCAATCCCAATTTCATGAACGGTGTTCCCGAGCTGGTTATTCTGCGGCTTCTGGAGAAGCGCGACATGTATGGCTATGAGCTGGTTCAGGCTATCCGCGCCGAGACCCTGGACGCTATTCGTCTCGGCGAAGGCGTGGTGTACCCGGTGCTTCATGGACTGGAGCGCAAAGGTGCGCTCAAGTCTCGCCGCAAGGCGGTGAACGGTCGCACGCGCGTTTATTATACTGTCACCCGTAGCGGTAAGAAACATCTCGTAGGGTTGGTCAAGGATTGGGGCCGCATCGCCGGTGCCGTCGGCCGATTGGTAAAGGAGGTCCGCCATGTCCCAACAACGGTTTGACCATCTGGGGGAACGTCTCCTGCGTGCAGGCATCGCGCCACGCCACGTCCGGCGCTATTTGAGCGAACTTTGCGATAATCTTTACGATATGGTGCGTGAGGAAACAGAAAAGGGGTTGGCATTAGCGGCTGCCAAAGAGGCCGCGCAAATGCGCCTTAGCAGCGACGATGCATTGGCGGTAGTCATGATGAACCGGCCGGAGCTTCGTTCAATCACCGCACGCTATCCCTGGGCAGTGTTCGGCATCACACCGGTACTAACGCTGCTCGCGATACTGTTTGCCGCTACATTTGGAGAGTCCGTAGTTCTCAATCCTTATCTGAGTATGGTTCAGGAACCGGGAACCGCTCGCCTACCTCCTCCAGACTGGTTGGAGTTTTCCGTGGCGGCATTTAATGGGCTGATGACTGGTGTGACACCGCTCGGGATTGCGGCCATTCTATAGGTTATCGGTACCAAGCAGCGCATGTCTGCCAGGTGGGTAATTCTCGGTGTTGCTGTGATTTGTGTTGCTGGAGGTTTCTTCGAGATGGAGATGAGTTGGCCTGGTGGACCAGGCCCCGGAGAATTATCACTCGGTTTCGGTGTGTCGCCTCAATATCCACAATTCTATCGCGCCGCGATAAATCTGGCTGTTGCGGGTGCGGCCTATTGGTGGTGGCCCCGCCCGGCAACTCTCGCTAGGACGCAATAATCTTCCAGCTCAATGTCCGCTTTGGGTCCAGGCTGTGTGAAAACGCGTTGGCTGGTATGATTCTTCTGTGATTTGGTGGAGGGGTCGATGAAGCGCTTTGTAGTTGGCGATGATCGCAGTTAAAGCACTCTTTTTCCTGAGCGGCTGGATGAGTATTTGGGCGATGACAACCCGGTTCGGGCGATTGATGTCTTGGTTGATGAGCTTGATCTGGGGGAATTGGGCTTTAGCGGGGTTGAGCCGGAGGCGACGGGAAGGCCTGCCTACCATCCGGCGACGCTGCTGAAGATCTACGTCTATGGATACCTCAATCGGGTCCAATCGAGCCGTCGCCTAGAGCGGGAGTGCCAGTGCAATCTCGAGCTCCTATGGCTGACCGGCCGCCTGATGCCGGATTTCAAAACTATCGCCGATTTCCGCAAGGACAACGGCGGGGCCATCCGCAAGGTCTGCCGTGCGTTCGTAGTGTTGTGCCGTCGCCTTGAGCTGTTCAGTGAGGCGAGCGTTGCGATCGATGGCAGCAAGTTCAAAGCGGTCAACGCGCGGGATCGGAACTTCACGCAGGCCAAGATGCAGCGGCGGTTGAAGCAGATCGACGAGAGCATTGCGCGCTACCTCTCGCAGCTTGATAGCGCCGATCGCCAGGGCGAAGCGGTGCCGGAGGCCAAGATCACGCGGCTCAACGAGAAGATTGCGATGCTGCGCCAAGAGATACAGCGCCTGAATGCACTGAACGTTCAGATGATGCAGAGCGAGGACAAGCAGCTCTCCCTGACAGATCCCGATGCGCGCTCGATGGCCACGAGCGGCCGGGGCAGCGGGATGGTCGGTTATAATGTGCAAAATTCCGTGGACACGACGCATCATCTGATCGTTTCCCATGAGGTGACCAACAAAGGCTCTGATCGGGGTCAGTTGTCAGGCGCTGCCGCGCAGGCGCGCACGGCCATTGGTTCTGAAACCATCGAGGCTGTTGCCGATCGCGGCTATTACGCCGGCGAAGAGATCCTGGCCTGCGAGGAGGCCGGCATAACGGTCTATCTCCCGAAGCCCCTGACCTCAGGGGCCAAAGCCGCAGGGCGTTTCGGCAAGCAGGACTTCGTCTATGTCGCCGAAGACGATGTCTATCTTTGTCCCAACGGTGAGCAGCTCACCTATCGCTATACCAACGAAGAGGCCGGTAAGATGCTGCGCCGCTATTGGACGGCTGCCTGTCAGGCGTGTGCGCTGAAAAGCAAGTGCACGACGGCTCGGGAGCGCCGGATCTCACGTTGGGAACACGAAGCCGTCCTTGAGAGAGTTCAGGCGCGGCTCGATCGAAATCCGGACAAGATGCGCGTGCGCCGCCAGACCGTGGAGCATCCCTTCGGTACGATAAAGTCGTGGATGGGAGCTACACACTTCCAGATGAAAACGCTCGAGCACGTCGGCACCGAAATGGCGCTGCACGTTCTGGCCTAC
Organism: Micropepsaceae bacterium; assembly: GCA_965247505.1. Classification (GTDB taxonomy): domain Bacteria; phylum Pseudomonadota; class Alphaproteobacteria; order Micropepsales; family Micropepsaceae; genus CAIYRG01. The sequence goes on from OZ252020.1 coordinate 598,572, forward strand.
AACATGAAACGCGTGATGAAGATTCTTGGCGTTGGCGGATTGATAGAGGCGATCCACGCATGAGACGGGCTCAGGGGGCCCCATAACCCAGCATTCTTCGCATCAAGGAGCCGTTAGGCATCTCCGCGGACCGATTTTACTGAATTGGACGCGTCGGGTCGCATAATCCCACCCCGACCTCCGCTTACGCTACCAACCACCAGACCCGACCACGTTTTCACACAGCCTGGGTCATAAGCCGACATTTTAGGGCCTTGCGAAAATGTCTGCTTTACCCCCGAAAGAAGACATCGCTACCGCACCGCAATATGTTTACTTGGTGCCACTACCATACATTTTGGCATATGCGCATGGAATTGGCATCACGGCAATCACTGTAATGTGCCGCTGAATTCCTAGTTGAGAATCGCGAACAGGCCGGCTACTTCGTTGTCATACTCCATCCGCAGGAATGCCTGGTCGAGATGCGCCAGCTTGAGTCCCGCCGCCGAGGCGTCCGACCAATAATCGAACTCACTCGGCGCAAACAACACTGAACTGGACAGACGAATCCCTCGGGCATTGCGGGCGCGGCAGGCTGGGGCCGATGCGACCGGGGGCATCGCCAAATAGGTGTAGAAGACCGCCGGGTTCCAGCGCTTGGGACGTTGTTTTTCTTCGGCAATATTGTGTGATAAACAGTGGTTTTATTGGCTCATAGGAGTGGTAAGGCATGCCCAAGTCTGCCCTGTTATTTGGTATTTTTATCGCAAGTGTGGCGTGGCCAGGCCTGGCCGTTTCGCAAACTAGCAGCGGCCAAAAATTCCCGACTTTTCCGGCGGGTGGGCTCGCATTGGCGAATTTGTCGAAATGTTTGAGGCGATACCAGGCCATGAGGGGGCCGGGCCCATGCTGGTCGATCCGCGTTATCCTCATATACAGGGCGGGGGCGGGACGGAGACCGGACTTCAGTGGATTGCAGACCTCGACAACCCAATATTGAAACCTGAAACTTTGGCAAAGCTCCAATTGAATACCGAAGCATGATTACGGAGCATCCCGCATGTCAAGGACGAGGGCATGTGCCAACCATCTGGGATCCCCATGCTATGGAACAGGCGCGGCGGCGCCATTCAGATATTGCAGACCCCCACGCAGGTGACGATCCTTAACGCAAGGGATCACCAGGTCCGATATATTCATTTAAATGTACCGCATTCCGAGAATCCCGGACACAGTTGGTATGGCGAATCCGTTGGCCATTATGAGGGCGGGGACACGCTGGTGGTCGATACCATCGGGCAAAACGACAAGACGCAAATCGACCGCTTTGGTACGACACACTCCGACCAAATCCACGTCATGGAGCGTATCCGCCTCGGGCCGGATGGTCGATCGTTCGAAGTGCAATTCACGGTCGAAGACCTGGTGCTTTCACCATGCCGTGGTCGGCCCGTGTGCGTTCCTTCAATAGAACGAGCAACTGGGATGAAGAGATTTGCGCCGAGAACAATCGTTTTGTCGGCAGAGTAACCGTCGGGGGTATGGTCACAAGGACAGTCCCCACCCCTACCGACGACTCGCCCGACTTTTGACGCCCATCGAGTCCGATCTCGGGGGCTACCCCGAGCCATCACAAAGCCTCACGCAGGATCTTGAAAATGGGCGATATTCCAATGTGGATGCCTCGTTCGCAGTGGCTTGAGATTTTTTACCAGCGCGATGGGGAGCATTGCTCTTACGATGCTTGGTCCATGAGAGCCGGGGCGGGTCACCCATACCAATGTCCGCTTTGTGCGGTGGTCTCAGGGGATCGACGCAACACTTTATCTTAGTTCGAAGAGACGGCGCGTTCGATGGATCAAAGAACTGGTGAGCGGAAAGGGCATTGAGGCTTTAGTGCGTTAGAGCAGGAAGAGGTTTGGGGCCGATGGGCTCGCAATGGACGATCCTGGACGCAGATATTATTGCCCGATCCTAACTTTTTGTAGTCTGCTGGATGTGGGTGGCTTTGCCGTGTGACGCTTTTTGCCCCTGCGCTGATGTGCTTATATAATGTATAGTCTATCGGTTGGGACGGATGCGCTTTGCCGTGTCGCACTGGGAGTAGACTCGAAGTGCAGACCTTTCAATGAGGAGTTACCAAATGAGATTTCCAACACCCTGCCTCGCGGGCATAGCGATTGCAATGTATACGATCCCGTCCCTGGCGCATCATTCTTTCGCCATGTTCGATCAGGATACAACCGTCGAAGTGCAAGGCACAGTGAAGGAATTCCTATGGACAAACCCGCATAGCTGGCTCCAGATCATGGCGACCGACGAACATGGCGAGATGGTTGAATGGTCGATCGAGATGTCCGCGCCCGGCGCATTGACCCGCGACGGGTGGACACAGGAATCGGTCGTGCCCGGCGACACAGTAACCGTCATGGCCCATCCGATCAGGAACGGGTCTACCGCCGGCCAATTCGTCTCGATCCTTCTGCCGGACGGACAAGAACTGTCGCACATTTATCGGGATCCTTAAGCGATACGCTCTGCGGACCAAAGGCCCGACGGCAATGCACTCTGCCGTCATACCGTGCTAAGTCGGGCGTCGGGAGGGAAGACTATGACGCCCGCTCCGGCGGCCCCAGGTTGAACGTCACATCACACTGCCGTCTGCCTCAAGCAAAGTGATGGACTGCACAAAGCGCAGAATCGACGGGGTGCCAGGCGCGCCCGTCGCCTCGGTCATGACGAGCCGGTGCTCCCACATATAAACCGAGGCCTGGATTTCATTCCCGTCGCCAAGGGAAACCATAAGTTGGCTGCTCTCGACGCCGGGCTCGTATTCGGCTGTCGCTTGGTAGATCAGTTCTCCCTGCCGAACCAATTCATTCACGGCGTTTTCGACAATGACAGGATCAGCGGCCGGTCCCGCAGAGAAATCCACGAAGGTCACACGATACTCGTTCGAGCCCTGCACGATGGAATACTGCCGTGCGGGAAAGTGCAACCCGGCCTCCGTGGCGTATTCGATGTCGTCTACGGTCGGCTCACCCGGAAACATAACGCCGAAGCGCGCGTCACGGTCTATGTAAAAAGGCGGGGATGTTAACCCTCGGTCGGTGCCTTGAGCGCTTGCGGCTGTTGTGCCCCCTATGGAGGCCAAAACCATAATTAACGAAAGAATGGCGGCGACGCGCATTTGGTCCTCTCCTCACAGTTTCATTCACATCCTACCAATAATCGGCTCGAATGTCGCGTGAGACTAAGCTCTGTTGGACCACCTTAGGGTAAAAACGTAGGCGCACATGAATCGAGGTCTTCGGTAGTTCTAGATCAAGTACGGCGACTAGCCTGGAAGGTACAAACGGATCGGACACCTAACGTGACCCGACGGATATTTTGTACCAGCTCGGTAGTGAGACTATGTCCGCTTTACCCCCCGAGAGCAGACATCGCTATCGCACCGCAATATGTCCACTTAGGGCCAACAACAATCATTTTGGGATGCGCGCATGGAATTGGCATCACGGCAATCAACGTAAAGTGCCGCTGAATTTCTAGTTGAGAATCGCGAACAGGCCGGTTACTTCGTTGTCATACTCCGTCCGCAAGAATGCCTCGTCGAGATGCGCAAGTTTCAGTCCCGCTGCTGATGCGACTTCACGAACATGATCGGGATGATGCGCATAGCGGCCCGAATCCATCAGCCGGAAGGGGTAGTGGTCGCTGCGCTCCATCGACAGGGCTAACGCTCCGTCCGAACTAACCCGCTTGGCCGCAGCGGCAACAATCTGATGTAGATCGCCGAAATAAATTAGGCAATCGCATGCGGCGATAATATCAAACTGTTCGTCTGTTTGGTCGAGCCAATCCGTAATTTCGGCTACCGCAAGTTGGTCGTAGATTTCACGCGCGCGAGCCAATTCAATCATTTCCGGCGAGGGATCAATCTCGACCATGCGGGACGAGAGCGGCCTCAGGGAGACGCCCGCCAAGCCAGAGCCACAACCGAGGTCCAGCGTATTTAGACCTGCGGGTGTGCCCATGGCCGAGCGTATCGCATCGTGCAATCGCGCCGGCCCCTCATAACCAAGATCATCAACCATTTGGGATTCATAATAGGTGGAAAAATCGCGATAGATTTGCCGAATGCATTCGTCGGGAGCGCGCGGGGGCACTGCGTCGTCGCTAAGTGCCACCACCAAATGCTGAACTTCGGCGTCGCCGGGCTGCAGCTCAAGGTATTTATTAAACGCCTTGCGGGCTTGGGCACGGCGCCCAACGATATGCGCAACGTCGCCGACGTGACTTCCACGCCTTGGGATCGGAGGGATCGAGCTCCGTGGCGCGCTTGCGACACAGATAAGCGGTTTGGTTCTTTCCTTTTTCACGCAGACGTTCAGCCAGGTCGGACAGCTCACCCGCTGAAAGCTCAGCGCGCGCCGCGGACTGGTTGTTGGTTGAAATTAGAAGACCTGCCTTCAATCCTTCATCGACCCAGCGATCAATCTCTGCAGTCTTACCATCGGGCAGCAGCGGTCCGACTAATTTACCAAGCTCTTCCATGTCGCGGTTGCCGTCACACAGTTCCGCTATCACCGAAGCGACGGAGTTAAGATGGTGCAAGGTATCGGAAGTGAGATCATAGGCGACGTAGCCATCCTCAACGACCGAAAGGAGCACGACCGGATTTAAAGTCGGATTAGGCATTGCATGTGGCCTTCCAAAGAACGGGAGCCAAAGAACGGGAGACGGTCGCATACGCGTTTTGAGAGTACACGACCGCCTCCGCGCGCAGTTATAGGCAGTCAAAGGATTTAATTTTGGTAACAGCTAATTGCGGTTGCCCTTGCCTTTTCCTTTTCCTTTGCCTTTGCCTTTTCCTTGCCTATCCGGTTAACGCCCATGACCGCTACATGTAGGGTGCCGCCACTCTCCCGAGTAAAGCTCGGCATAGGTTGGAGCAGAGGTGTCGCCCGCGATGCCGAGCAATGAGCGGAAGGCGTTGAACGGGGAGAACCGCCTGTTGAAGCGGAAGGTGAACTCGTTGAGGTAGGCTTGTAGGTGCTGGTGGCTAACGCCGTGGTGGATCCCGATCAGCCACGTCTTCAGGTTGGCGAAAACCAGATGGATGATCGGCAGGTATTGCTCGGCAACCTCTGGATCACCACACTCGGCAACAGCGAAGTGCTCATAGCCGCGCTTACCGAGGCCAGCATAGCCGCTCCAATCGTCATTAACGATCAGCGATCCCGGCGCGACGGTGCTCTCGACGAACCCACAGAGCGACTCGGCGCTACGGTCGAGCACGACGGCGAGCCGAACGCGTCCGGCATAGTGTCCGTCTTTCCGGTTGTCGAGCTTGGTGCCCGGCTTTCGATGACGCACCTCGATGGCACAGGAGACGGGAACCTTGTGGTGAACACCACGGCCTTCCCCACGCGTTCGCCCGCCAACCCAGGTTTCGTCCACCTCAACATGGTTCTTGGGCTGTCCACCGATCCTGTCTTGGTTGGGCCGCACCATGCCTGAGCGGAGCTTGTGGAGAATTTGAAAGGCCGTCTCGTAGCGCGAAAGACCAAGTTGCCGCTGAAACTGCACGGCGGACATGCCGGGCGTCTGACTGGCGACCAGATAAGCGGCCCAGAACCAGACGTTCAGCGGAGTGTGGCTACGCTCCATCACTGTTCCCACCGTCAGCCCGGTGTTCTGGCGGCACTTGCGGCAGCGCAGGACGCCAGGGCGGTTTTCAAAGTGGAACGGCTCTCCCGCCGTGCCGCAGTGCAGGCAGGCAAAGCCGTCTCCCCAGCGGGCTTTCTCCAGGTAGGCGGCGCAGGCCGCATCATCGGGGAAAAGGCGCTGGAACTCGGGTAGCGAATGCGGGAATGGGAGATCGGCGCGGTCGAGAACATCCATGGCGCGCTCCCCTATATCCGGTTTGCGCCCATTCTAGCCCTAGTGGGTGTGGGTGTAAACCGGATAGGCAAGGCTTTTTCCTTTGCCTTTGCCTTTGCCTTTTCCACCCGGCGCATCCGTGTCACCGTCTTGAGCCATTGCTTCTGTGGTCATTATTGGAACGACAGCAATAGCTGAGCCGACCAGTAACGCCTTCAGAAATCCGCGGCGATCTGGGCTCACTTGAGCAAGAATGGCTTCTATTGATTTTCCCATACAGGCCTCTCTATTTGTTCGTCTTAATCGTTGATTGCTCCGGCACAGCGCCAAAGAGCGCATCTTGTGAATGGCGAACAATAACGACCTAGGCTTAGCTTGCTGAACCCAATCTGAATGACGCGTTCATCAATGATGAATCGATGCTCATTCTCTCGTTTGCAAAATGAAATATGCGTAACAATCGAAACGATTTTTTGTACCGGTCATCACCGAAAGCTGAATTTTGCCGATCGTTCGAACGACAGATCATGAATCCTTCCGCAGTGTGACCGGCATTTAATCTGCTTGCGCATTGGAGGCCAACAATTATCGGCTGCCGTCTTATCGGCGCGGCGAGAAAGGCTGCGGCATGGAAGGCATCGAGACTCTTGCAGCGAATATGACCGAGATAGTTGAGCCGGAATCATCCGCGCGGATTGTATGACATTTGATCAAACTGGCCTTTTGGGTAATGTCCGCTTCACTCCCGAAAGCAGACATGGCCACCACCAATGCGTTCTCTATTGCCGCGGCTGGATGTGCACCAAATAATTGTTGTGATCGACATACCAGAGCGAGATCGGATCGGTGGAATCGTCGATCCAGCTTTTGCGGTTGTGCGAATAGGGCTCGGGCAGCACATAGGTGATCCAGTACTCGGTCTTAGGATCAAGCCGCACATAGCGGCCGGTCTGAACCGCGCCGGCCCAGATCTCGCCATTCTTGTCCGCATTGGCCTCGTAAAAGGCGCCGTAATAGAGCAGCGGCGCGACGAATTCCTTCAACACGCGCGTTTCCGCATCAAGGCGCGTCAGCGCCCCGCCCTTGCCGCCCGACCAAAGATTGTTGAGGGAATCGAAGGCGCTGCGGCCGGGGCCCTGACGGGGATAGCTGGAACGACGTTCGATCACCTCGTTCGTTTCGGTATCGAACATGATCACCCAATCGAAGCCCCATGCGCCGCCGCCGATAAATCTGCCGTCTGCACTAATATCGGTGCCGTAAGTACTGGCGACATTTTGGACCGGCCAGGTCTCGACATATTGGCCGGTCTCAGGATCGGTTTTGGTCACTAAGCCATTTCGTATTTTCCAAATATAGCCGTCCGGCGCGACCGCCCAGTTCCCGCCCATCGGACGGTTACATTCCCGCGGGGTTCCGTCGTCCATAAGACGCGCGGGCGGCCTGATCATGTGAAGCTCCTCGGTCTCCGGATCGATGCGCGTCAGCGTATGGGTCCAGTTCTGCGAACTCCATATCTCGTTATCGTTGACTACCGTTATCCAATGCGTTCCGGGAATACAGCCCTCCTCGACGGGTAGATAAACTTCCCCAGTGATCCCTGTTGCCGGATCGAGCCTGCCGATACGCGGGCCACGATGCGGCGAATACCAAAGCTGATCGTCCGCGGCCTGGGCCACATCATGGGGCGCCAGATAAAGACGTGGTAATTCATATTCGGTCACAATCACTTGCGTGGCCGGACCTGTCGGATAAGGCATGACCTTGAATTTAGGATCCTCCGAATCGGGTCCGCGCACCCGGGCAAGCCATTGCACCAACATCTCTTCCGTTTCGGGGGTCATGCGTCCCCTGGGATTGCGATTGACCAATGTCGAGCCTTGGTAGTGGCTCATCCGATCCACCACATTGCGCCAGCCATTTTCGTCGAACCGTGCGCGGAAGATCTGCCGATAGGAATGGCACCAATTGCAATTGTTCGCGAGCGTGCGCTTTTCCTCCATCGTGCCGGGCAGGTTCATCAGCCATTCGGCCCCGCTAATCTGGCCTTTGATGTCCATGGTCGGCGGCAACAACTCGTCTAATGTCACCGGTTCGAGAACAATCTCTTCCAGATCCGGCGCACCGTCGATTGCAAGCTCGTCGCGGCGATAGGGTTTCCAGCGCAAGGGCCTTGCGATGCGTAAGGTGTAATCGCCGGTGGGAAGCTGCGGGAATTCATATCCGCCCAACTCATTGCTGTAGACGGTGGTCCGGATATTGTTCTGCATTGCTATCAACTGCACCATAATGCCTTCGAGCGGGTCACCGGCCTCGGAGCGGACAATCCCTGTCGGCCCGCCATCCAAATTGCCGCGGTAATCGAAAGCCATGCTGTCGTCTACCGAAGCATTATAGCGGGGATTGGCCGGCAGATTCACATCGACCGAGGCAATACAACACTCGCCGCTTTTGAGATAGGCAACGATATCGGCGATGTCATCATCGCTCATCGTGTGCTGAAAGCCGGGCATCAGCGGCCCGCCCTCGCGGATTTTCTGCGCGACATTTTCGTCATTCACCGGTGCGCCGGACAAAATCAAATTGGAGCGCTCATAAAGCCCTTCGAGCATCGGTGCAGGCGAGCCAGCCGCATTGGTGTAAGAATTGTGGCAGGTCCAACAGCGGTAATAATAAATCTCTTGGCCACGTGCGGGACCAGAAGGCGCGGCCTGCTGAAAAGTGTAGACTTGCGTGGAGCGCTGCAGATCGTCCGTATACGTCCCGCGGCCGGACCCGGCGACATCTTGCGAAGCATCTGTCTGCGCTGCGGCTCCTCCTGCGCTCAGGGCCATCACGAACACCGCCAAGCCGGTCAAAAAATCTATTTTCCGCTGCATATTCCAATCTCCCGCATTATTTCCTGCGCAATGCTGTGTTGCCCGCACTCTGCTTATTGGTGTTCCGGCGTCTTAGTTCCACAATTAAATTCGGCCACCATGCCCGCGCCCCTCCGCGAAGCTGCGTTTTCGGGAGGCTAGCATGAATCCAAAATGATCCAATCACGGCGCTAAAGCGTCACTAATGGCGGTTTTCAGTCAAAAAATTACTGCACAGCAGGGTGAAGGTGTTTCAGCGGCTCATGGCCATTTGCGCCTAGAAAATAGGCTCTCCGAACGCCAAAGATTTGCCTGCTCGGTGAGGCAAATTGCCAATCAACTTGTTTGGGGGCCGCGGGACGCAGGATCTAAGGCCGATAGAAGGTCAGCAAACGCCCGCAGGTGAGAACGGCAAACCAGAGGAAAAACGATATTCCGGCAATAAGCCTGATTTGCGTTGAGGCATCTTGCCCTGCGCCCACCGCCTTCGACTGACGAAATGCCGCGCTATAAAAAACAAGGATGTTCAGCCCTGCCAATGCCATGAACACCATCTTGAACTGAAACGCGCGGTTGTAGAGATATTGATCCGGGTATGCGCACAGAAACAACGAGCCCGTAATCAAATTAAGCGTGTAACCCGCTATCCCTACGGGGATGAGGCGATGCAATGCCGCGACTGGAATAGCTTTGGCCATACCCATCAAACGCAAATCAAAAAGCCCGACTGTTCCGATGAGAAACGACAAACCGATAAAATGGAGGGACTCAGTGGTCGCCCAGACCCACTGGCTGGAGCGCCCAAACGCACCCCATTGGGTTGCTCTAGCCCACATTTCAAAATCTTCGATCAAGGCGCGGCAACTCCGTCCTAGTTAAAAACCGTTAGGCGCGTATAGGTGTAGGCAAGAAACCGCCCGGCGACGATCGTGCACAGCCAAAGACCAAGCAGCAGCGCCGCTAATCTTTTGTCTCGCAACAACGGAATCGACGAACCAGCTTCCGGGTCGGAAAAAAATCTCTTATTGATTTTTGTAAATACGATCAGTGCCAGAACAACCAAGGACATTTTGGCGTAGAATAGAGGATTGGTTAGCGCCTTGGTGGGATAAGCGATCAGCAACAACACGCCGGAAAAAACGTTCACGCCAAACCCGATCCAGCACAAAGGCACGAACGGCCCCAAAGAGGACAGCGGCACCCGCGCCGCCAGACCTAATATGCGCAAGCTCACCACGATGTGCGTGCCGACCAGCAATGCCATTCCAACTGCATGTAGAACGAGCATGGCGGGGAAAACGAAAACCGAATTTGTTTCGCGCAAGAAAGTGGTAAGCGCACCTTCCTCGATCCAGAGCAAAAACGGATCCATCGCGTATTCTTAGCGCAGCAGGGTCTTGCCCGGCCGGCTCCCCAGAATTGATGTCGTCAGCCTATGGCATGGCAGCTTCATGATCCAGACGGCCACAGGCTTAAGCGATAATCCGTACTAAGCGAAACCCGGCACCAAGCGCCTGCCAAACCCCTTCAAGCGGGTATTTGAGCAGCGACCACCTCCGTTTACTTGGTGCCTCAGCGGCTATAGTTTGGCCCATCGCGCGGAAAGCGTAGGAAAGTGGAGGGACACAGCGATGAGACAGGTTCGATCAGCCCGGACGGCACAAATATTGGCGGTTATCGCAATCGCCTTGGGTGGAACTCCACCTGCGCTTGCTCAGAATGCGCCCGACAACATCGATGTCACGCTTGGTGATGTGTCGATGAACAAGGTTCCGGGTCTCGTTGCCGAGGACGAGGGCATCTATGCCAAACATGGCCTTGTCGTAAACCAATACATTACGCCTGGCGCCGCCGATAAGGCGCGCCGCCAGGGCGTGGACGTTCCGCAAGAATATGTGAAGGTCAACGCCGCGGATGACGCGCATATTGCGATCGGCGGTGGAACCCCGATGATTGTGCGCTCTGTGCGACTTGTCGGCGCGAGCGACCGGGTTGTCATTGCAACCTTCGAAGATCGGGTACGCAATCACATTGTCTCTTCAACGGATATCGCCTCGGCCGAAGATCTCAGAGGCAAACGGCTGGGCTTTAATAGCGACGGCTCGGTCACGCATCTTGCCGCGCTTAGTTTTGTAAAGCAGATGGGTTGGGATCCAGATTTGGACGTCTCGTTATACCTTAGAGGCAATACGCCTGATGCAATCCTCAGCGGTCAGATCGATGCATTTGTCGGTAGCATTCTCGTCCGCTCGCTTGCGGATCAGGCCGGCTTGAAGGATCTGATTGATCTCACGCAATTCGACATTCCTGTTGCGGGTTCGGGCCTGAATGTCGAGCGTGCCTGGTATGCGGATAATCGCGATATTGCTAAGCGCTTCACGATGTCCATCATCGAGGCGGTTGCCCTAATGAAGACCGATCGGGAGGTCTTCGCCCGGGCCATGGCCAAGTGGTTCAACATCACCGATCCTGCCGTCGTCGATATGATGCATGAAGAAGTGGCAATCATTGTAGAAAAGCCCTACCCCACGGTGGACGGCATCCGGAACACAATGGATGTCTATAATTTCCGTGAAATGCGAAAACACCAAGTGGAAGATTTCTACGACGCAAGCATCGTCACCGAACTCGACGAAAGCGGCTTCATCGACGATCTCTACCGCTAGCAACGCTGCCCGCGGGCATTGATCGCGAAGGTGCAAAACCGCTCTGACGACTAGTGGTGCCTTGTGCCCGTGGCATAGAGGGGGGTTGCGTTATGTTTCGCGCGCGCAGACGCAAGAAATCTGGGGTTCAAACTCTACTTATTGGCTTGCCGGTTCTGTTTTTGATGTCGGCGCCAGCTATTGCGCAGGAGCCGGTTGCATGGGGCGCAGAACTAGAGTTCCACACATTCTCTATTGTTGCCATCGATCCACGCACCGGTGAGTCCGGTGTTGCCGTAACCACGCGTAGGCCCTGCGTCGGCAATGCCGTCACCTGGGTCCGCCCCGGCGTGGGCGCGGTTGCGACGCAAGGCAGAACCCGCCTGGAATACGGCAATGAGCTCCTCGATCTCTTGGAGCTCGGGATAACTCCGCAAGAAGCGATGGACCGCGTGGTTGCAGCAGATGAAGAAAGCCAACATCGACAAGTAGGCGTCATCGATATGAGCGGGCGCACAGCACAGTGGACGGGCTCCGAGCAATATCGTGATGAAGCGCAAGGCGATTTGGTGGCGATGCGAACCGGCATGAACTACGCGGTTCAAGGAAATTCTTTGGTTGGCACATTTGTGGTCGACGCTGTCGCAGAAACGTTTGAGAGTAGCGAGGGAAAACAACGCCACCTTGCAGATCGGTTGATTGAAGCCATTGAAGCAGGTCAGGAACTTGGCGGGGATGGACGCCATGGTGAAACGCAATCGGCCGCCGTTCTGGTTGCCGATCCCCGCCCCGGCACGTCGCGCCGGCCGGACATGATCAATGTGGATATCAATGTTTGCGAGCATGCCACACCGGTTGCCGAGATGCGCCGCATCTATGACACGATCTCCGAGACTCTCGGTTTTAGGGAACTTCGGCAGTTCAAGGGTAATGATGTCGTACAGCTCAAAATTATGCTCCACGCCCTCGGTTATTTTGAGACGGATTCGCCCGAACTCTCGCTCGAAGGCCCGACGATCAATGTCTTTGATAATCCGGTTATCTCAGCCGTGGATCGTTTTCGCGCAGACCAACGCTGGACAACCGCCGTCCCAGGCTATGTCGATGCCCGAATGATCGAGCAGCTCTGGATAAGCCTTGAGGAAAGCGGGCAAGCCGACGGGGTTCGGGCGCAGCTGCTGGAAATCGCGCGCGTCGATCGTTAGGCCGCAACATAATTGGCACGGATTGGTCGCACTGAGCCGCCAAGATGGTATTCTTTTGGGCGATAGAATACCGAGTAGTCAATCGCCCGCGCTTTCGGGCAGGAGTGGGGCCATGTCCAGAGGTTCAAAAGCGCCGGTAAACGCGCCGGCAGATCAGCAAATGACACGATATGTCCGGCAGCCGAGCCTGTGCTTAGGCGCGCTCTGCCTTATGGCAATGATGGGACAGCCGGTAATAATGGGAGGCGGATTTGCGCGAGCGGCCGAGCCGCAACCCAATATTCCAAATCTCTCCGGCTATTGGGCACGCCCGGAGGCACCAACCGTTCGCGTGTTTCAACAGCCTGACGCTGGACCAGGCCCAATCGTCAACACCGACGACACGGTGGTATTTAAGATCGGCGACTTCAACGACCCGATCCTGTTGCCCCATGCGGCACAGGCCGTAGAAGCGCATGGCGATTATGGCCGTGCCGGTCGGGTGCGCTATGAACCTTGGGCGCTGTGCTTGCCCATAGGTGTTCCACACGCGCTGAATCAGGCCGGGCCAATCCAGATCCTGCAGAGCGAGGATCAGGTGACCATCCTTTACCAGCGCGGGCAGCAGATCAGACGCATCGACTTAAATCGCGATCACCCCGAAAACCTCAAACCCAGCTGGTATGGCCATTCGGTTGGGCATTATGAGGGCTCCGATACCTTATTGGTCGACACCGTCGCGCAAGATTCGAGAAGCGAAGTAGATAGTTTTGGTACGCCAAAGAGCGAAGCCATCCACGTTGTCGAGCGCTATACGCTCTCAAACGATCGGCAGAGCATCGACATTAATTTTACCGTCAAAGATCCGAACACATTCACCGCTCTCTGGTCGGCGAAGGCGAATTACGTGCCGCTTAGGACCAGGCGCAATTATACCGGTGCAGGTGACTATCAAGAAAAAATCCAAAGCCTGATCTGTCAGGAAAATAATCGCGACTCTGCGGGAGAGCGTACAATTCCAATCGACCATACGCCGGACTTTTGACGCGAGACGGCGTTCTCGGGGCGGCTCCTGCCCGAATTTTCAAGCCGGGGCCGAAAATCCCATGCGTCCGAAGCCCATTTGTGGCAATAAAGCCCCATGCGAAACCGCTTTCCCCTTGCGGCCTCATTTGGTCTCCTCGCAGTTTTGGCGCTTGCCGCCTGCGATCCGCCTAGATCGGCTCAAACTGGCTCAGCTCAAACAATCGACCTTCCGCCAGACGAGCCGATCACCGAGCTCTCCTCTGCGCGTTACATGGAAGACGTTGTGTTCCTCAGCCGCGACGAGATGCAGGGCCGGGCTTCGGGATCACCCGAACTGGAGCTCGCGGCGGAATATATCGCCGAGCGCTTTCGCGAAGCGGGTCTAACGCCTGCCGGCGATGACGGCAGCTATTTTCAGAGTTTCGAAGTCACCACCGGCGCGGAAGCCGGTGCCGAGAACATGTTGAGTCTCGGCGGCAGCGCGCTGAGCCTGAATGAAGACTTTGTCCCGATCCTTTTTTCCAACACATCCCAAGTTGAAGCGCCGCTGGTCTTTGCGGGCTATGGCATATCCTCACCCGAGCTTGAATATGACGATTACGCCGGCATTGATGCAGATGGAAAGATCGTCGTCGTCTTGCGCCACGAGCCGCAGGAAATGGATAGTGAGAGCAAATTTGCAGGGACGGACTTTACCAGCCATGCATCCTTCATCAACAAATCGATCAATGCACGTCTGCACGGGGCCTTAGGGATCGTCTTTATCACCGACCCGCTGCACGAGGACGAGCAGGTTGGACCGGCAACGCGCCGGATCGATAATGGTGACATGAACATTGCGGCGGTTCACGCCAAGCGCGAGCCGTTTTTGCCTTTATTCGAGGATGCAGGTTTTGTACTTGGCGACATTCAGAGCGCCATCGATGAAGATCTAACGCCGCGCTCATTCGACTTCGATGGCTCGACGGCTTCTCTGGCGACTGAAATCATCCGTAGTACGAGCATGGTTCGCAATGTGGTTGGCGCGCTGGAAGGATCCGATCCTGGCTTAAAAGACGAATGGGTGGTGATCGGAGCCCATTACGATCATCTGGGTCTTGGCGATCAAAGCTCGCTTGCACCGTCGCAGATCGGCGAGGTCCATAACGGCGCCGACGACAATGCCTCGGGCACGTCCGGAGTGATGGAGTTGGCGCGCTTGGCGGCCAATGACGAGCGCGAATGGGCGCGCTCGGTATTGTTCATGGCGTTCGCTGCAGAAGAGATCGGCCTGCTCGGCTCGTCCTACTTTGCCGACAATTCGACAATTCCAATCGATGCCGTCAACGCCATGGTGAACATGGACATGATAGGTCGGATTTCGAACGATCGGCTGTTTGTAGGCGGCGTCGGCACCGCTCCTGATTTTCAAGAAATGTTGGATGAAGCCAATAATCAAGCGGGCAATGAAGCCGATGCGGCGCCTTCACTTGATCTTGATTTTTCCGATTCCGGCTATGGCGCCAGCGACCACACGCCCTTCAACATCAAAAAAATTCCCGTCTTGTTTTTCTTCTCAGGGCTGCATACCGATTATCACAAGCCCTCGGACACCTATGACAAGATCAATTCTGAGGGCGCGATCAAAGTGCTGTCGCTTGTGTACGGCGTGGCGGACCGCATCGCGAATGCGCCGGAGCGCCTGGCCTATGTCGAAGTGGAACGGCCCGAAGCGCCGGCCAGCGGCAGCGGCGGCGGTTACGGCCCTTATTTCGGTTCGGTCCCCGATTTCAGAGACGATTTGGAAGGCGTCTTGTTCGCTGACATCGTGAACGGAAGCCCGGCGGCGGAAGCGGGGCTTTTGGCCGGCGACATCATGACCGAATTCGACGGCAATGAGATCACCGGGCTTAACGATTACGCCTATGCGCTGCGCCAAAAACAGCCCGGCGACGTGGTGGAAGTCGTCGTGACACGAGGCGATGAAAATGTCAGCGCAAGCGTGACGTTGTCAGCACGGAGATAAATATGTCGAGAGTTGTTGTTATAGTCGCCGCATTATTTTGCATTAGCTGCAGTCAGGTTGAACCCTCCGCGGATATGTCCTCCACAGAAGCGCCCGCAGCGACCTCCTCAACGCCGCAGTCACTCGACGCGCCCGGCGAAGAGGCACATTTGCGCAATATCACGCAGCTGACTTTTGGCGGAGAGAATGCCGAGGCCTATTTTTCGCTGGACGGCGAAGAAATTATTTTTCAGTCCACGCGCGAGCCTTATGAGTGCGATCAAATCTTCACCATGAACGCCGACGGATCAGACGTAAGATTGGTCAGCACGGGAAGCGGCCGTACCACTTGCGCCTTTTTCACGCCCGACAAAACGCGGATTATCTATGCTTCGACGCATTTGGGCGCGCTTGAATGCCCCGCCCCGCCCGATCTGTCTGAAGGCTATGTTTGGGCGATCTATCCCGATTTCGATATTTATTCCGCCGACCGCGATGGAGGCGATCTCAGACGCCTGACCACCACGGACGGCTATGACGCGGAAGGCACGATTTCGGCCGATGGAAGCAAAATCCTTTTCACCTCGATGCGCGACGGCGATCTTGAGCTCTATGAGATGAATCTCGACGGCTCCGATCAGCGCCGTCTCACCAATGAGCTTGGTTATGATGGCGGGGCCTTTCATTCCGCCGATGGTGAGTGGATCGTGTGGCGCTCCGACCGGCCGAGCACGCCGGAGGCAATCGCGCGCTATACCGATTTGTTGTCGCGAAATCTTGTGATGCCGTCGGCCGTCGAGTTGATGGTCATGCGTGCCGACGGCAGCGAGCAAACGCAGATCACGTCGAATGGCGCTGCGAATTTCGGGCCTTATTTTCATCCCAATGGGGAGCAGATTATTTTTTCTTCGAATCTGAACAATCCGCGTAGCGGAAATTTCGATCTCTTCTTGATCAATCGCGACGGCACGGGCCTGGAGCAAATCACCTTCGACGAAACCTTTGACGGATTCCCGATGTACACTGCCGACGGTTCTAAGCTGATTTGGGAATCCAACCGCAATGCCGACGCGCCAGGCGACACCAATGTGTTCATCGCCGATTGGGTCGATTAGGACGACTGCCTTTAGCGCCCCGATTGACTGTCCAGGCTTGTTCCTGCGGGAAGATAATTTTTTGCAAAGCCGCACTTTTTGTCGTCCCAGCAAGCCAGGGCGGGTCAAATTGTATTACATAAATTCTTAGCTAGGCTGCTCAACAAACCTAACAAAAAGCGAGCGCACCGTGTCGAATATCCCAGGCCGCATCCTTGAGAATGATTTTATCGCGCTGAAAAAATGTAAGCATGGTGTTTTTGCTTTCAACCGTAACGATAGCTTCGTTGGTCGCTCCTTAGACATATATGGAGAGTGGTCCGAAAGCGAAATGACGCTTTTCGACAAAATTGTACCGCCGAAAGGTTTTGTTATCGACGTAGGAGCAAATATCGGAACGCATACGGTATTTCTAGCAAAAAAAGTGGGGATTGACGGACGCGTTTTGGCGTTCGAGCCGCAACGCCTTGTCTACCAAACTCTGTGTGCAAATGTGGCGCTTAATGCGCTTACAAATGTGAACTGCATCAATGCAGCCGTTGGCGACAATCGAGACAATATCACTGTTCCGCTGCTCAATCCGAGAGCGGTATTTAATTTTGGGGAGCTGTCGCTACTGGATCAAAAACAGGGGGAAACCGTCGCCAAGTTTCGCATCGATGATCTCGCGCTCTCCCGCTGCAACATGATCAAGATGGACGTTGAGGGTATGGAAATCGATGTCATTCGCGGTGCAACAAAAACCATAAGCACCCATCATCCCATCCTATTTGTCGAAAACAACAAACCAAAGGGATCTCCCGAGCTCGTCACCGCGCTATTTGATTTGGGTTATAAATGCTGGTGGCATATTGCGCCTTATTTTAATCCGAATAATTTTTTCCAAAACCAACAAAATATTTTTTCGAAATGTTCCCCGGAGGCAAACATGCTTTGCATCCATGAGTCACAATCAACGAACATCAGTTTCCCGAAAGTTCTGGATGCGAACGACAATTGGGTGGAAGCCTATAAACGTGTCCAAGCTCAAAATTCCGAAACGTGAATCGGAACGTTTCCTGCCGGAAACCGCAGTGCCTTATAACTTTGGACATTATTGCTACATGCCGAATATTGCAGCGTCGCTGAAATCGGGAGTGTTCATGAGCGGAACTCTTCCGACGACAGATTTCGTGATGAAGTAAACCCCATCCATCAATTTGGCTGCACCCGGTGACGCACCGCCCGTGCCGTCTCTCAGCGGACAAATGGTTGACATCAATCATATCGCCCGGATTAATGCTCTGCGCCGACCTGCCTTGGCGCGTCAAGCCGCGATTGGCCCAGCCGTTTGGCCATCTATCCAGCACAGATTGTCTCAACCGCAAGAGGCGACTAATATCGAGACTATGAAAACACATCTGACACCGAATCTTGCTCTGGCGGTAATTATCGCTGGGCTTTCCATATCGGCTCTGGCCACATCGACCATGGCGCAAACAGCCGCCGACCCCGAAAACGAAGCCATTGAACTGCTGCGCCAGGACGAGCCCTTTGTGCTCCTGCCTCCGGACAGTTTTGAAGCGTTGGGATGGGAGCTTCCCGATGGCGGCGCGGCCGTCAAAGCGCTGGCCGAAGCCGCGCCGCGCGGTGCCTTCGAGCCCGAAGCGCTCGAACAATTGGACCCACAGGAAATCGGCTACACCGCAGAATGGCACGAGGTCCGTTACAATCATTACGGAGTGGATTGGGACATTACCGGGCTCTATCTGGAGCCCAATGATCGGATCGAAGGATTGCCGACGCTGGTCCAAATCCATGGCGGCTCGGGCAATTGGTATCAGTTTTTTATTACCCCGTTGAACGAAGGCGGGCTTGGCCAATATATGGCCCAGAAAATTCCGGTCTTGTTGGTCAATATTCCAGGCAATCACAAGCCAGGCGGTTGGCAGAGGCAGCCAGCTGAGCGGCGCCCAAACTATCTTCTCGACACGGAATTCTCAGACGAAGAATTGGGCGCGCGCAATGCGATGTTTACCTTCAGCATGGTTACGGAAGGTGTCGCGCTACTTATTGAGGACGCCACCGAGGGCCCGGTCACTATCTCCGCCCATTCAACTCAGGGCGAAATCCCCTATCTCCTAAAAAATCGCCTGCGCGACAGGCTGGACGACCGCTTCTTCGGATGGGGCACAGGCGGGCCCGCAGCCATCAGAGAGATTTGGTCCGAACAATATGCCGCCGCGCACAACCAGCCGATCGCCGGTCGGACCTACAGACCCATAACGGGGCTACGTGGGCGCACGCCCGACGGCTTCACCCATGGATATGTCGGCCCGTTCAGCCCCTTCCTGGACGAGCCCGTCACCGACATAATCAGCTGGTATTTTCGGACCATCAGTGAACCGGATTTGATGATCGATATCGCCAATGAATGGTTCGACCGCGAATTCGCGCGTAAACCATTCTTCAAGCAGCATATTCAGGACATGGAGCACCGACCGGAACCAGAGCAACGCGAAAAGATGATTGCCACTTTGCATGAAAGCGTCGCGGCAGCCGGGCTGGATGTCGACACCGACCAAGTCGTTGCCGAATATCTTTCAACCCTGCGCCCGCAAATGGATGGCTATCGCCGCATGGTTTACACCACATCCATGTTGGATGAAGGCCATTGGGACCCGAATCCGGAACGCGCGCGCGAGCTCTATGTTGCCAATCATTTCCGGGAAGCCAATCCTGACGCAGAGATCCGCGTGTTGGTCTATGACTCGCTCATGACCCATGTTGGCTATACCGAAAAACCCCGGCAACTCGCCGGCGGAATGTTAGCCGCCATCAAATGGCTCTACGAGGACTAGCGTGCCAGCTTCACGAGGGGGCGCAATGAGCGATAAGAGCGTGGTAAGAGTTTACTGGAGCTTCTGGATCATCGGCATTGCTGCGCTGATCTGGAACGCCATGGGTGCCATGAATTACCTCTGGCAAATGAGTACGGACTCGCTCGCCGGATTTTCCGAGTCGCATCGCGCGATCATCGAAACCCGGCCAGCATGGGCCACCGGAGCATTTGCGATAGCCGTCTTTGGCGGCGCGCTGGGATGCCTTCTGCTTCTGCTCAGAAAGCCATCTGCATATTTTCTATTTATTGCGTCACTGCTTGGCGTGACTGCGACAATGATTCATTCCGTTGGCGTCGTCGTATCGACAGGCGGCTTCAATCTCTTTGAGATTATAATGATCATCCTTATGCCGCTCGTAGTAGCGGCATTTTTGATTTGGTATTCCAAGCACGCATTGCGCAAGGGTTGGATCAGCTAAGAATTACAGGCACGCAAGCAACGAGAGCGCCTTCACATTAGTTCGTATGTGCGGCCTCATTGGGATGGGTGAAGATCGGCGCGCCTGGTGGCTTTACGATGATGGGAAACGAATTCGAAACTCGCGGACGCACCCCGAGGTGAAACAAATCTTCCGCCTCCGCGTCATCGGTTGTGCCGAAGGCGAAATCGGGGTTCTCCACGACGACATCGTGGGTTCCGGTTCGCAGTAGATCTGCCGGAACATCGGCTTCTATGTGGGTCGGACCGAAATATTGCGTCTTAAGGTTGTGCCCACCAAAATTGATCAATGAATAGGGAATGAATCCGCTGCCACGAATCGTTACACGCGCGGCCGCGGATTCTGTTGTGAGCGCTTCGGGGGACATCCAGGTAATGCGCGGCGATGGGAAATAATGGCCGCTGGTTTCGGGTTCGGGCTTTGCAAACGGATTGCTGGATTCAGGGTGATACTCGCCGTCCAATACTTGCCCGCGCGAAATAACATGGGAGATGGCGCGTGTATTTCGGATGTCTTCTAATGGATTAGCGCTAAGAACCACCGCGTCGGCAAGCATGTTCACTTCCAAACTCCCGAGCTCATCTTCCACGCGCATGACTTCGGCGGAATAAAGCGTCGCGGACTGAAGCGCGTGAAGCGTGCTTAGCCCGCTATCGACCAGCAATTCCATCTCCTGATGCAGGCCAATGCCGAAATTGCAAGTGGCCGCGCAATCGGGACCAGCATAGATTTTGCCCCCGCGGTCGGCGAACATCTATGTCATACGCAGCGCATTCTCGAATTGGTTTATGGCCCATTGCTGTTCATGTTCGTCGAGATCGTCCCAATGCCATACGCCCTGTTCTTGGTATTCTTTAAGGATATGGAGGCGATATTGCAGTGGGATGTAACGAAGGCGCCAGTCGTTCAACAAGAGTTCGAAATCTTCGTACTGAAAACCCTTCTCTTTGAAGTGGGGAACCGAGCGGTAGCCCATGAGCGTCGGATTGAGATAAACATTCTTCTCGACCAGCATGTCGATTACACCTGGTAGCCTGTCCCAATCGACACTCGCCACCGTGGTGAGTCCCAAAGATCCCGGCCGCCCAGCGTTCAGCTCGCGAACTTGCTCGACCAATTCGGGGTCTTGCACACTGGCGGCCACCGCACGCAAATGCTCAATGCCCGCACCGCCCACCGCAGCCGTGATCTCGGAATCGCGAAAATGACCGATGACCGGAACATTGGCCTCCTCTGCGACGCGGGCGATTTCCGCCAGCACTTCGGGCTTCAATTGCTCATAAATCTTTACGGATGAGACACCATCGGTGATGTAACGCGCGGTCGCTTCACCAGCAGTTTGCACATCGTCCACGAAATGTTTGTGGCCACGCTGGAGCAGCAAGGGACTGCCTGCCGGCGGGGGGGCGTCAAAATGTGGGGTGGAGAAGTATAGACGCGGTCCGGGAATCCAGCCCGCACGTATGCCTTCTGCCTGTGCCTTGATCCACTCGTAATCATTGCCGAGATCGAGGACGCTCGTTACGCCGTGATTCAGCAACAGCTCGGCGGCAAAATCTTCATAATGAAGATGGGCATCAATCAAGCCGGGAATAACATATTGTCCCGTCACATCTAGTGAACGATCGCCTGGCTCGGCAGCGACCGGATCGCTTGTCACCGCGGTGATACGATCTCCCTCCATCATCACCACCATGTTGGGCCGTAGAGTCCCGTCGCGCACGTCAATGACGGTACCACCGCGCAGGACAAGCCGTCCGCTTGCGTCTTGGTCTTGCTCGGCACCCTGGGCCGATGCGGCCCCAAGCGGACCGATGATCAGCAATAGAGCTACCGCTATGAACCAATTTTGAATCGACATCGCCATTCTCCGCCTGATTTTCTATGTTTGGCCGACACCGAGTGACCGCTCGATGACGGCGAAATATGTAGCATTTGATACGCCCAACGCCGGGGTTTGAGCAACCGCTGTGCCTTCAAATGCAGGAGGCACAATCCACTCGCGCCGAGCGAACAAAGCGCATCTAAATTTGGTCGTTCTCGTTACTCTACCCCGAAGATTTGGGCGTCGGTGAGGTCGGGATTGTCACCAAGCGGATCCCGCCCGACGATGGTTCTCGTAGTGAGGTAGGTCCCGTCCGCCAATTCGACCGCACCCAATAAGCCGCCATCCGTGCCGTCTTTCAAGGGGCTAAATGTAACGGTGACCACGTCGTCGGGTGTCATGCTTTGGGCGGACCAACCGTCGAGCGACATGCCCCCAGCGTCGGCCGCTTCTAATATCCACTCGACAGGCTGGCCGTTCTCGTCGGAAATTTCAACATAAAGCCAAACATGCGGATTGCCCCATATATATTCTTTGACTTTGGCCTCAACGACCATAAGCACCGTGCGATCATACATTGAGTGCGAATGATGTGCCGCAACCGGTATGGAGAGCGTGGCGAGACACGCGACCGCGAAGCCCAGATTTTTGAAGCGCATCTTTCCCCCATGTGAATTCAGTCGGAGCATTATATCGATTGCACCGGGCGGCAACAATGAGCGTGGCGCTTGCGGCCCGCTAGGGTGCACTGCCGAGCGATCTCTTTCGGGGAACTGGGCAATGGCCCGGTCAAATAGTCTGGGTATATGTGCCGCCATACCTCTCCGGTAATGTTGTGGGGGCCTTATCATACCCACTATGCTTCCCTCAGCGCTTACTGTGGTCGGGAGGCTGGGTTGAGCATTAAGGAAGTCTTGAGTAGTCAGAAAGTCAAAACTGGCAAGAAATCGGCGGGGTTCGGTCGCGACGATTTTCTCCGGCTCGGCACCGCGATCCTGTTCGTCGTCGCGATAATGTTCTTTACCGGCATCCAGGCTGAGCCGGGATCAAACGGTGTCATGCTCGTCATCGCGGCCACGATCGGCGCCTACATGGCAATGAATATCGGCGCCAATGACGTGGCCAACAATGTCGGACCCGCGGTGGGCTCCGGCGCCATCACGCTTCTTGGCGCGATCATCATCGCAGCGATTTTCGAAGCTTCAGGTGCGCTGATTGCCGGCGGCGACGTGGTCCGTACGATCAATGGTGGCATCATCAATCCGGGACTGATCCGAGACAGCGATACCTTCGTCTGGCTGATGACAGGCGCATTGCTGGCCGCTGCCCTGTGGCTCAATTTTGCAACCGCTGTCGGCCTCCCGGTCTCGACGACTCATTCGATTGTCGGCGGCGTGCTTGGGGCGGGTATTGCCGCGGGTGGCTGGGCAGTCGCCGATTGGAATGTGGTCCTTCAGATCACCGCGAGCTGGGTCATTTCGCCCGCTCTGGGGGGCATCATCGCCGCCGGCTTTCTTTATCTGATCAAGCACAGTGTGACGTATAAAAAGAACGTGCTTGAGGCTGCTGTGCGCGTCGTCCCCCGCCTTGTCGCACTGATGGTGTGGGCCTTTGTCGCCTATTTGATGATGAAGGGCCTGCGACGGGTGATTGACACTGGCTTCATGAGTTCCGCGCTTGTCGGATTTGCCGCCGCCCTACCTGCCTATTTCGTCGTGAAGGCCTATGTGCGCCGCATGGCGCCGCAATTGCCGGACAGTAAAGTGGGCGTCAACGAGCTCTTTACCGCCCCGTTGATTTTTTCCGCTGCTCTGCTGAGCTTCGCGCATGGCGCCAATGATGTCGCCAACGCCGTCGGCCCACTCGCAGGCATTTATGATGCGGTCACCACTGGCGATCTACAAACGCAGGCGGCTATTCCGATATGGGTGATGTTGGTGGGCGCCCTTGGCATCGCACTCGGTCTTGCTCTCTATGGTCCCAGGCTGATCCGCACTGTCGGGTCCGAGATCACCGAGCTGGACAAAACACGAGCCTTCTGCATCGCCATGGCGGCGGCCATCACAGTAATTTTGGCCACGCAGCTGGGTCTTCCGGTCAGCTCGACGCATATCGCAGTTGGCGGCGTATTTGGCGTCGGCTTTATGCGCGAATACACAAAGGTCAATTACTCGCGCATGATTGAAGAGATTAAGCTCCGTTATGCCGATGACAGCCCTGCAGAAGTCGAAGCATTTCTGATGCGATTCGAGGCGGCGACGGTTCGGGAGCGCAGCGAGATGCTCCGTGCACTGAAGAAAATGAAATCGCAAGGCGTGTTAAGTAAGTCTGACCGCAAGGGCCTACGTAAAATAAACCGGCAGGAATTGGTGAAGCGCTCGCTGCTGCTGCGCATTATTGCCGCCTGGCTTGTCACGGTGCCGGTCTCGGCGACGTTGGCAGCGGCGCTGTTCTTTTTGATCCGGGGCGTCATGCTGCCCTAAGGGCCAAGGCGGGTAAGGATTGATTGATGCCCGCTCATGGCGCTTGCCCTTCTATGAGGGCTAGGCGATCTCTTTTCCCATACTCATGCGTTCCTCAACGCCGTAGCCAAGACAGCGATAGAATGCTGCAACTTCAGTATTTGACATTCGAATCTGAAGATTGATCCTTGCCTATCCGGTTAACGCCCATGACCGCTACATGTAGGGTGCCGCCACTCTCCCGAGTAAAGCTCGGCATAGGTTGGAGCAGAGGTGTCGCCCGCGATGCCGAGCAATGAGCGGAAGGCGTTGAACGGGTAGAACCGCCTGTTGAAGCGGAAGGTGAACTCGTTGAGGTAGGCTTGTAGGTGCTGGTGGCTAACGCCGTGGTGGATCCCGATCAGCCACGTCTTCAGGTTGGCGAAAACCAGATGGATGCTCGGCAGGTATTGCTCGGCAACCTCTGGATCACCACACTCGGCAACAGCGAAGTGCTCATAGCCGCGCTTACCGAGGCCAGCATAGCCGCTCCAATCGTCAGTAACGATCAGCGATCCCGGCGCGACGGTGCTCTCGACGAACCCACAGAGCGACTCGGCGCTACGGTCGAGCACGACGGCGAGCCGAACGCGTCCGGCATAGTGTCCGTCTTTCCGGTTGTCGAGCTTGGTGCCCGGCTTTCGATGACGCACCTCGATGGCACAGGAGACGGGAACCTTGTGGTGAACACCACGGCCTTCCCCACGCGTTCGCCCGCCAACCCAGGTTTCGTCCACCTCAACATGGTTCTTGGGCTGTCCACCGATCCTGTCTTGGTTGGGCCGCACCATGCCCGAGCGGAGCTTGTGGAGAATTTGAAAGGCCGTCTCGTAGCGCGAAAGACCAAGTTGTCGCTGAAACTGCACGGCGGACATGCCGGGCGTCTGACTAGCGACCAGATAAGCGGCCCAGAACCAGACGTTCAGCGGAGTGTGGCTACGCTCCATCACTGTTCCCACCGTCAGCCCGGTGTTCTGGCGGCACTTGCGGCAGCGCAGGACGCCAGGGCGGTTTTCAAAGTGGAACGGCTCTCCCGCCGTGCCGCAGTGCGGGCAGGCAAAGCCGTCTCCCCAGCGGGCTTTCTCCAGGTAGGCGGCGCAGGCCGCATCATCGGGGAAAAGTCGCTGGAACTCGGGTAGCGAATGCGGGAATGGGAGATCGGCGCGGTCGAGAACATCCATGGCGCGCTCCCCTATATCCGGTTTGCGCCCATTATAGCCCTAGTGGGTGTGGGTGTAAACCGGATAGGCAAGGATTGATCTTCATGCAACCTAGAGAACGCAACCGCCTTTCGGCTTCAAAAACCAGCGCTCTGCCTACGCCCCTCCGGCGGTGGAATTTCAAGACCGCCACCGAATTCAGCCAACCCCTATGGCCGTCATAGCCAGCCATCGCCGAGCCGATAACCATATTATTTTCTACTGCCACGATGAGAAGTTCGGGTTGGATAAGAAGTTTCGCCGGAATGGCCACATCCGCCCAATTGCGCGGCGCATCATCCGGGAAGGCTTCCTTCCAGAGGGCCCGCACACCCATCAAATGTGTGTCCCTATAGGTAATCACTTCGACGCTCATATCCCCCTTGGCGCCCCCTAGCTCCAATCCAGTATTACGCAGAATTTACCAGAAAACATGGGGTAATTGATTATCAATTTCTTAGCCATCCATTAGCTATTTTTACGATGAACAACTTTGTCTGGAGGGCCCGCAAAAGCCCTCTTTTGCTCGCGCTAGGGGTATAAGTTCCTAAATGCAGTTGCTGTCGATTGAGGCTTTTCATCTGGTATACGGTTTGACCTATTTTATCTTGGGTCTAGCGGTCGGCGCGCGTGTGCTCGGATACCAACCGTCCGCATTTCGTAACCGTCTACTTGCCCTTGCTTCATTCGGCCTTCTTCACGCCTGCGCTATTTGGTTCCTGCTTATAAATCCTACCGCAACCGGGATTTCGTTTCATCTCCAAGCCGCATTCTATGCGGGCAGCTTCCTGTCACTCTACTATTTCGCGCTTGGATGGAATGAGAGATGGCCGATGGTGGCCCACATCATTGTTGTGGGAACAGTCTGCAGCTTGATAATCGCGTCCTTGCTGATTACGAACCAGGCACCCATGCAGTTTTTCAGTCGGCTCAACTTGGGCCTGCCGGCGACCATTTGCGCGGCTCTGGCATTCATTTACGACAGCGCATTTCGTTTCGGATCGAGATCTTCCGACTTAGCAAGATGGCTTGTCGCAACTATGTTCTTTGTGTATGCGGCACTGTTTTTATTTTTCCACACAGCTACATTCTTACCGCCCCCCGAGTTCAACATTTTCGGTTTCGGGGCGGTGAGCGGTTTGATGCCCGATCTTACCCGCGGCATCGCGATTGTGCTCATCACCATGGGAGCGCTCGTACTCCTCAAGCATTTTGATGTCACGACGCGTCAGAATTTGGAGGAGCGTATTGCAGACATCAAGGGCGCTCTGACGAACACGAAAGCAAGCCTGAAAAGGGCATTAGACTTTGGCAAACTGGGCAGTTGGGAATGGAATATTGTAACCGGTGAAGTTGATTGGTCGCATCAAACTTACCGGATATACGGCTTGAACATGCGCGAAACCAAAGCGACTTACTCCAGTTTCGTCGAGAGCGTGCATCCGGAAGACCGCGCCGCCGTCGAGCAAGAAATGAAACGCGTTCTGAAAGACTGCATCCCTTATAAGAGCGAGCATAGAATCATCCGCCCGAACGGTAGCGTCCGTTATGTTCAAGCACAGGGCAAAGTCGAAATTGGCCCTGACGGAACGGCGTACAAATTGTTGGGCGCGACCTGCGATATCACAGAGTTGGTGGCGGCTAAGACCGAGATGACTGAGGCCAAGGTCGCGGCGGAAGCATCAAACGAGGCCAAATCCAATTTCATGGCTAATATGAGCCATGAGCTGCGCACCCCGCTCAACGCAATCCTTGGCTTCTCCGAAATTATGGAATCAGAACTCTACGGGCCGCACAGCAACCCGCTATACCAAAACTACGCAGGCGACATCCGCAAAAGCGGGGAACACCTACTTTCCGTAATTAACGACATTCTCGCTGTTTCGCGTTTCGAGGCGGGTAAGACCGCGCTCAATGAAGAAGCTGCTATCAACATCGAAGAGCTCATCACAAAATGCACAAAATGGGTGGAGCGTCAGGCGGAGGAAGCAGGCATCGTGCTGCGCACAACTATTGCTCCAGGCCTTCCGGCTTTGCGGGGCGATCCGCGTCTATTGGTTCAGGCCATTCTTAACCTCTTATCGAACGCGGTGAAGTTCACTTCGCGAGAAGGCTTGGTCGAAATCTCCGCTATTGAAAATAGCGTGGGCGGCATCAATATCTCGGTCAAAGATACCGGAATAGGAATGACAGCCGATCAAATCAGGCGCATTGGCGAGCCCTTCTTGCAGTTTGACGACACCAGGAGCCGTAAGTTCGAGGGGACTGGGCTTGGGCTTGTGATCGCCAAACAGTTGTTGGAACTGCATGGCTGCAAACTCGAAATTCAATCTACACCCAATGTGGGAACGACCTTCTCCGTAAACCTGCCGCCTGGGCGATCCGTGCGCCATCGCACACGACAATTACGTGCTTAGGGGTCTGCTCGGGCGTCGTAACGGTTTGTAGGCCGCGCGTAAATCCGCAACTAGATAGCGCTTGCCAGCGTGCCCCTCCCCGGCCGAGAGTCTCCCTTCGACTCAGACCAAATCAAAACGCAGCTCGCCTAAGCCCTCTAGGCTGCAGGTGATTTGATCACCGGCTTTCAACCAAACTTGTTGCTCGGGTGGCATACCTGCAATCACACCGGACGGCGTACCGGTGAAAAATATGTCGCCAGGTTTGAACGTTATAACGCTCGATGCAAAGGCGATGAGCTGCCGGCAATTGAAGAGCATGTCATTGGTGTTCGAATCCTGCCTTTGCTCGCCATTCACGCGGGTCTCAAGACGCAAATTATTGGGATCGGGAACAAGGTCGCTTGTTACCAGATAGGGACCCAGCGGTGCGAATCCGTCCGGGGTTTTTCCGATCATGAATTGCGAGGTTATGTTTTGTAGATCGCGGGCGGTGAAATCATTGCCGGTCGAATAGCCGGCGATGTAGTCGAGCGCGTCTTCCTCGGATACCTGATGGCAGGTTCTTCCAAAATACATCACGAGCTCGACCTCATAGTCGAAATTATTGGCGGCCTCGGTCGGAAGTTTAATCGTCCCGCGGTGACTATTGAGCGTGTTGTTGAATTTGTTGAAGAGCGTCGGAGCCGGCGGTAGCTCCACCCCGATCTCATTGGCATGAAGGCCGTAATTGAATCCCATCATGATGATTTTTTCGGGACGCGTGACCAGAGGCGCAGGCGTAAGATCTTCTTCGTTGCGAAATAAGGACGCCGGGCCATCCGCTGCCGCAGCAACCACATTGGCGAGAAGCCCACCTTTGCCGTTTTGCAAGAGATCGTCCATGTCTGTGGGTGCCGGCAGATTATACATCTCCGCTGCGGCGCTCACGTCGAGAATGCCGCGATCCAGTTTGACGCCGAGGCCATAACTTTGGCCCATGCTCAAGTTTAATAGCGTCATATTGCGCGGCATCTCATGTTCGTAATCGGCCGGAGGCGCATCGGCCGCATGGGCTTGCCCAATGCCGAGGGTTGCGCCCGCCGATGCCGCCGCGAGACCTGCCGCACCTTTTTTTAGAAACTCACGCCGGTCCGATTTCATTCCCGTCTCCGTGCGTTGCGCAGCGCGCGAACGAAAAAAGTTCCTTGCTTATCCGGTTTACACCCACACCCACTAGGGCTAGAATGGGCGCAAACCGGATATAGGGGAGCGCGCCATGGATGTTCTCGACCGCGCCGATCTCCCATTCCCGCATTCGCTACCCGAGTTCCAGCGACTTTTCCCCGATGATGCGGCCTGCGCCGCCTGCCTGGAGAAAGCCCGCTGGGGAGACGGCTTTGCCTGCCCGCACTGCGGCACGGCGGGAGAGCCGTTCCACTTTGAAAACCGCCCTGGCGTCCTGCGCTGCCGCAAGTGCCGCCAGAACACCGGGCTGACGGTGGGAACAGTGATGGAGCGTAGCCACACTCCGCTGAACGTCTGGTTCTGGGCCGCTTATCTGGTCGCCAGTCAGACGCCCGGCATGTCCGCCGTGCAGTTTCAGCGGCAACTTGGTCTTTCGCGCTACGAGACGGCCTTTCAAATTCTCCACAAGCTCCGCTCGGGCATGGTGTGGCCCAACCAAGACAGGATCGGTGGACAGCCCAAGAACCATGTTGAGGTGGACGAAACCTGGGTTGGCGGGCGAACGCGTGGGGAAGGCCGTGGTGTTCACCACAAGGTTCCCGTCTCCTGTGCCATCGAGGTGCGTCATCGAAAGCCGGGCACCAAGCTCGACAACCGGAAAGACGGACGCTATGCCGGACGCGTTCGGCTCGCCGTCGTGCTCGACCGTAGCGCCGAGTCGCTCTGTGGGTTCGTCGAGAGCACCGTCGCGCCGGGATCGCTGATCGTTACTGACGATTGGAGCGGCTATGCTGGCCTCGGTAAGCGCGGCTATGAGCACTTCGCTGTTGCCGAGCAATACCTGCCGATCATCCATCTGGTTTTCGCCAACCTGAAGACGTGGCTGATCGGGACCCACCACGGCGTTAGCCACCAGCACCTACAAGCCTACCTCAACGAGTTCACCTTCCGCTTCAACAGGCGGTTCTACCCGTTCAACGCCTTCCGCTCATTGCTCGGCATCGCGGGCGACACCTCTGCTCCAACCTATGCCGAGCTTTACTCGGGAGAGTGGCGGCACCCTACATGTAGCGGTCATGGGCGTTAACCGGATAGGCAAGAAAAGTTCTTCGCCCGGCCCTAACCCAACTTAAGTCGGCCCGCTTCAATCAGCCCAAATCAATGGGCCAATGGATCGGGACGCAGGCGGAAATTATAAACCATGGGACGCGTACCCACCCCGGTTTCGGCATGCTGGGGTACGCGGTCCCCGGATGTGGTCCACAATCCACGCCCTTTCCAACCGGCTTCGGGATCGTCGATACGACCGTCCATGCCCTTCGCGTAAAAACCAAGCGGATAGGGAACGCGAATGGTAACGATTTCCTCATTGACCACGGCCATCAAAGAATCCGAAACATTTCCGATAATGATGGGAACGTTATCACCCAGCCCAAATGTGTTGTGCTGGTCGACCCAAGCGTAATAGCTCCCATCTGCACTGCCCGATTGATCTTGGATGTTCTTATATTGCGGTCCAGGCATCTCATAGGATGACCAGCCTTCCGGACAATGCCGTCCGGTAGCGGCCTCCGGGCCGTTCAGCGGACCTTGGCATTTACGCATATCGAAACTGACAATATGGCCGCTTTGCGAACCGGCCCACATTACGCCATTGCGGTCGACATCGGCACCGCGCAGTGCATACGCGTCATAGGGAAAGTTTTCATCGTCATAAGGCATTTGATAATATTGCGTCAGTGCGGTCTCCGGTGGGTTATCTCCCGGTACCACACGTACGAAGCCGCTGGGGAAGGGAACGACGGTTCCCCAAACTGAACCGTCGACCGGGCTGACCGCGACAGAATAATTTCCCATTCTTCTTTGGGTATCGCGCGTTGGGTCCACGGGATCGTTCGGTCCGACCGAGTCGGGATCGCGCACGCCATTGCCATTGGTATCGAGCACAAATGCCGTCCAGCCTTGTGCCGCTTCTTCGTCGCCTGTCTCATTGTACAGATTGGTATTGAACCAGCCGACATATTCGCGCGGATTTGTTCCACCGCCGCTTGAGAACCAGATCGTATTGTTGGCGTCCTCGGCAAAATTCAAATGATGGGTCTGAAAACAGGTTCTGATCAGCTTCCACTCCCCACTCACCGGATCATACCTTGAGAGATCGCGGCCGGAATCATTGATCGGAAGCAGCTGCGCGGAAGGATGATCCGAACCTGCGCGGCAGAAATCCGGATTGCCTCCGGCCTTGGCGCCGGCGGTAATCCATACAATCCCGTCTTGATCCATCATCGGGTTATGAGCGCTTGTTTGGCTGACCCAATTTGGCTCATTGCCCCAAAATATCGAAGGCTGAAAAATCGGATCTTCTCTCGCCGAGGGCATATTGGGATCCGCAATAGGAATAGAGATATGGCTTGCTGCATGAAGCATCGGATCGAGCACTGGATAGTCATCCGTGCTCGCTTCCGGCGCGCCGTAAACTTTCCCATATGCGTTGACCGTGGGATTGCGCCGATCGGTTGAGATGGAATCGTGCAGATAGAAATGTGGCTCCGACCACTCCCACTCGGTCACGACAATATTGCGTTCCACACCGCTCGGCCGCTCCGGTTTTTCGAAGGGAATTTCGCCCGCTGCAATGCGATCGGTCCAATCCGCATATTGCTGAAGGGCCCGGCCCGCACCCATGCGCGAGATTGTGTTGACCATACCGGAGCCCGCCTGGCCCGACTGAATGCGCCGCGTCCAGGCATCGACGGAGTTATCGAACTCGCCTAGCGCCGGCGATAGCTCACGTGTCGCCTTGTTGCCGATTTGGTGGCAAGCAAGACAGCCATTCGACTTGGAGTTGTCCAACCAGCGGGCTTGGTGAAGATAATCAGTCGAAATGCCATTGCCGGCATCGCCTGTCCCGGGAAACTCATCTTTTTCAGGAATTTCCATCAGCGCGGCCCAATAGAGCGCAGGATAGATTTGCGCAGCCGTCGCTTCATCGGGCGCAATGGAGGGCTCGAGATTAACCTGACTTCCCGGAGTGGCCTCGATTTTGGGGGAATCGACGAGACCATAACCGCGTGCCCACACGTCAAAGCTGGCATTGGGCAAATCGGGCAGCACATAACGGCCCTGATCATCGGTCACCACCGTGCGAATAAATTTGGTCGGGAGATCATTGGTTTCCGCGATAACCCAGACGCCGGCTTCGGGTCCATCGGCGCTAGTGACCACACCACCAATATCATCGGCGTCGATTGCTACATCCGAGCCCGGCCCCATCATGCCTTGCTGCGAGGCATACCAGAGCCCTCCGCCAAGCAAGACCGCGCCACCCATAAGCAGAAAGGATTTTCTCATTGTCCCACTCCCAATAATCGTTTGGTCCCTATTATGCCTTCAACTCTAGTTGTCTCTATGTGCCCTTTTGCTCGGAACTAAAGTGCAAAGCCTATGCGATACAAATTGGTCGCCTCACGGCGAAGCTTCGCTGTGCAAATCATCCCTGCAATGAGGAGCGGCTTGGCCCCGGAAGATGAACAGGGCGTGACGTGCAAGCGGATCAAGCTGACCAACCACTATTCGTGTCGTCCCTGCGATAATATGTCGCTCTTCATACTATGTAGTACCGCCCACAGGGGCAAGTAATCTTCTTTATAGAGTGTGTGTCGGTTCCTGGTTTATTTGTATTTAGCGCTCATTCCGCCGCTCTGGTGCGTTTGGGATTTTCGGTGAAAACGGGCATTGCGCAACGACCTATTGCTGTTCAAATTTTTGCAGATAGGGAATCGGCTTATGTTGGCACACGTCGAGAAACAGATTTAAGGGATATCCATGAAGTCGGGGCAAATAGGCACAATTAGCGTCGCATTGTCGGCGGCAGCTATCGCGGCATTATTGAGCGGCTGGGTTAGCAAATCGGTATATGTGGTCGATTATCTTGAAGAGCCGGCTTATGAAGTTGAGGGTGTTGACGAGCCGGTCGTCGATTTACTCGCGTTGCGCCGCAATTGGCCGCAGGCCTTGGGAAATAGCGAAGATCGCGTTCGGCTGATCGGCTATATGAGCACGATGGAGCCCTCCGAAGACTTGCATGCCGAAGGAGCAGAACCTGAAGCTCCTGAGCCGGCATTGGATTTAGATACGCGCCTTTCGCAAGCAAATCTTGCCCGCGGCGAACAATTATCTGCCCAGTGCCAGGCTTGTCACTCCTTCGAGGAAGGTGGCGCCGTACGCCTGGGTCCAACACTTTATGGCGTGGCGGGCCGCGCGGTGGGTGATTATGGCGACTTTGATTATTCAGAGGTGATGAGCGAACTGGGTGGAAACTGGACGCTGGAGGAACTCGATACCTTCCTCGCCGACCCCATGGGTCAATTGCCAGGTACACGCATGATTTATATTGGCGTGCACCAGCAGCAAGAACGCGCCGATATCATTGCCTATCTCAATACCCTTACGGGCACCCCGTTACCAATGCCGGCGCAGGTGGAAGCAGCGCCCGCCGAAGAAAATGAGGAAGGCGAAGAGTAAGAGGGGCCTGCGGAATAGCCGCTAAGCGCAGCGACCAGGAATACAAAAAACCTCGCGAGGCTTATGCGTCGCGAGGTTTTTTTATTGTGCGCAGAGCTCAAATAGCACTTGGCAAAAACTCTTCTCAGTATGCTTCCTAGCGAAGCTAACCCTCGAAGAGCCCGAAGAAGATAACCCGCGTCCAGAATGTGTACTCGGATTCCAACACCATTATGCCAACCAGAAAAATAAGCAGCAGCGGTGGAAGCAAGATGGCACACATAAGAGCGACACGTTCCCACATCATATGCATGAAGACAGCGACAATCAGCCCAGCCTTTAAGAACATGAAGGAAACAATAAGGAACCACCTCAGAAAGCCTTCAAAGCCGGCATAATCGACCCCGTAAGAGCAGGCGCTAAGAAAGAAAAGCAGCAGCCAGATCTTGAAATAGATTCCGAGGGGGTGCTGCTGCCCGTGGTCGGAAATTTGATCGGCAACAGGTTCCGCGACAGGTTGTGAAGTTTCTTGCGTCATTTGGTTTTCGTATGCCCCTTACCAGAGATAGAAGAAAGCGAAGATGAATACCCAGACAAGGTCAACAAAATGCCAATAGAGACCGGCGATCTCGACAACTACATAATTGTCATTGGCTTCGTAATCACCTCTCATGACCTTAATCGCGATCGTGGTTAGATAGATAACACCGATCGAGACATGCAGCCCGTGAAACCCGGTAATCATGAAGAAGCTTGCGCCAAATTGCGGCGCGCCCCACTCATTGCCCCAAGGGCGCACACCTTCAAGGATCAGTTTGGTCCACTCGAAGGCTTGCATGCCAACGAAGCTCGCACCAAGTGCGGCGGTGGCAAGCATTAGGACCATTGTTTTAAAACGATCGCGCCGGTAGCCGTAATTCACCGCGAGCGCCATCGTTCCGCTGCTCGTGATCAGGATAAATGTCATGATCGCGATGAGAAGTAGCGGAACCGATGTCCCAAAGACCACGAGAGAAAACACTTCGCTGGTATTCGGCCACGGGATCGTCGTGGACGAGCGCATCGTCATATAAGAGGTCAGAAAACAACTGAAGATGAAAGTATCACTGACCAGGAAGATCCACATCATGACCTTGCCCCAGTGGACCCGTTTGAATGTCTCTTGGTCCGTGGACAGGTCCGACACAAAGGTCTTCATCGTGTGAATGCCGTCTCCGCCCTCTGTCACTGCATGGTCTGTCATAACTAGCCCTAATCTCGATCGCTATTGAAAAAAACAAATGATTCGACGGTCACTACGTCACTAGCATCAGGTAAAACATTACAAGCCAGACAACGAGTAGGAAGTGCCAATAGATGGCACATAGATCTACACTCAATCCGACTTTGCGCATTTCCACACCGCTCCAAAGTTTGCCGGTGGTCCTGGTCCATGCGACCAAGCCGCCGAGCATATGGAGCCCGTGTATGGTGGTGATCAGATAGAAGAACGAATTTGCGGGGTTGTTGTTGAGGTAGTAACCGCCGGCAATAAGTTCGCGCCAAACCAAAAGCTGCCCGGCGAGAAACGCAAAAGAGAAAAGCCCCGCGGCAAGAAGGTCGATCTGCAGACGATTGCTATCGCCCCGCTTCGCCGCGCCGCGCGCCTTTTGAAACATGACGCTCGTTAAAACCAAAATGGCGGTGTTGACCCACAACAGCCAAGGTTTCGCAGTCGACTCCCAATCGAAGCCAAACTCCGGATGCCCCCATCCCATACGCATGAGATACATGACGATGATAAGCGAGAACATGACGGACGCGACCGCGAAATAGACGCGCAAACCCGTTGGCGCCGCCAACTCCACCAACTCTAATTCATCCACATCATTCTCGCTGGCGTAATCATTCACCAGCCAGGGCTTCACCATTAATTCTCGGACGATATTTCTAATGCCCATATCAGAGGCTTCCTATCCTATGCCTCAAGTTTCGTGATGTTAGGTTTTGCCGTCCGCCGGCTCATTTTGCGGAATGAAATCTCTGTCGGCGCCCGGCACGCTGTAATCATAGGCCCAGCGATAGACGACCGGGAGTTTAGGCCCCCAGTTTCCATGCGTCGCCGGGTTGTCAGGCGTTTGCCATTCCAACGTCGTCGCTCCCCAAGGATTGGGATCGGCTTTCTCGCCCCAGAAATAGCTGGTGATGAAATTGTAGAAGAACAGCACCTGGGAAAAGATCACGAACAGCGCCGCAACAGTGATGATTTGGTTCAATGTTTGCGCTGACGCAGGAATGTTGAGCGTCTCACCCAGTTCATAGTAACGGCGCGGCACACCAAGGAAACCGAGATAATGCATCGGGAAGTAGATGCAATAGGAGCCTACGAAGGTAAACCAGAAATGAACTTTGCCGAGATTTTCGTTGTACATGCGCCCGGTAATTTTCGGATACCAATGATAGAGCGCCCCAAAGATCACCATTAACGGCGATATGCCCATCACCATGTGGAAATGAGCGACCACGAAATAGGTGCCTGAAAGCGGCACGTCGACGCTCACATTACCCAAGAACAGACCCGTCAATCCGCCATTGATGAAGGTGAAAATGAAAGCGATGGCAAACAGCATCGGCACACGCATGTGAATATTGCCGTGCCACAAGGTCAGAACCCAATTGTAAACCTTGATCGCCGTTGGAACCGCTATGATCAGAGTCGTCGTCGCAAAGAAAAACCCGAAATACGGATTCATGCCGCTGACATACATATGGTGCGCCCACACGATGAAGCTGAGCAACGCGATGATCACGATGGCCCAGACCATCATCCGATAGCCGAAGATGTTTTTCCGCGCATGGACACTGATCAGATCGGAGACAATTCCGAAAGCCGGCAGCGCAACAATGTAGACTTCCGGATGACCGAAGAACCAGAACAGATGCTGGAACAAAATCGGGCTGCCGCCGCCATACTCAAGCTGCTGCCCCAACGACACGATAGCGGGCATGAAGAAGCTGGTCCCAACGATTCGGTCCAGCAGCATCATTATGGCACCAACAAACAGCGCCGGAAAGGCCAGCAAGGCAAGAATAGTAGCGCAAAAAATTCCCCAGACCGATAGCGGCATGCGCATCAATGTCATCCCGCGGGTACGTGCCTGAAGAATGGTGACGATATAGTTCAGCCCCCCCATGGTGAAGGCAATAATGAAGACCGCAAGTGAGACGAGCATCAAGATGATGCCCCCGCCCGAACCGGGGGTCCCAGGCAGAACGGCTTGCGGCGGGTAAAGCGTCCAACCGGCCCCTGTGGGTCCACCGGGCACGAAGAAACTGGCAACAAGGATCAGAACCGAAAGAAGGTAGACCCAGTAGCTGAGCATGTTCACAAAGGGAAAAACCATGTCCCGGGCACCAAGCATCAGCGGGACAAGGAGATTGCCGAATCCGCCCAACAACAGCGCCGTGAGCAGATAGATGACCATGATCATCCCATGCATGGTGATGTATTGGTAATAGGCCTCTGGGGTAACGAAACCTATAGAACCCGGGAAGCCGATTTGCATCCGCATCAGCCCCGATAGCACCAAGGCGACCAGACCAATTGCAACCGCGGTACACATATACTGGAGCGCAATGACCTTGTGGTCCTGGCTCCAGACATATTTCCCGATCCAAGTCTTTGGATGGTGTAGCTCTTTTTTGTCCTCAGCTAGTGCTGCGTAGGCCATTCAAAAAATCCTTCCTCGCCTGCATGAACGGCACCCAGTTGGGCTCCGCTTTATTCGACAACGCTCCTTACAAACGAATCGTCAATTCAGTGCGGCGACAGTTGACGCAAATGTTGGTTGTTCACTTAGCCAATTCTCAAAATCATCTTGCTCCTCGACAACGACAATGCCGCGCATTCCATAATGTCCGGTCCCGCAGAGCTGCGCACACAGAATCTCGTAGGTCCCAACTTTATTTGGCGTGAACCAAAAATAGGTTACCAACCCCGGAACAAGATTCATCCGGGCGCGAAACTCAGGCACGAAAAAGTCGTGAAGAACATCTTTGGAGCGAAGAACGAACTTTAGCGGCCCGCCCTCTGGGATGTGAACGGTGTTGTCCTGCACCAATATATCGTCCCGCCCATAGGGATCGTCCGGGTTAATGCCGAACGGGTTGGTGCCGCCAATATATTGAACTTCCGTCGTGCCCAATATGCCGTCCTCGCCCGGAAAACGGAACGTCCATTGCCATTGCTGGCCGACCGCCTCGACGACCTCGGCATCTTCCGGGATGTTCACGAATTGGCCCCAGGCGTAAAGACCGGGCGCCAACAACGCGACAATGCCCACCGTCGTCAAGATCGTAAGCCACTTCTCGAGCCTCGCGTTTTCCGGCTCATAATGCGCTTTGATGCCATCGCGATGGCGGTACTGCACGATGCAATAAACCATGAAGCCATTGATCGCGATGAAGACCGCGCCGCAAACCCAAAAGGTTATGTCGGTCGCAACGTCAATCGACGACCAGTTTGAAGCGATCGGCAGGAAGTACCATGGGGTAAAAAGATGAAACAGCACTGAGCCAATGGTCAATGCGCCAACGACAATTGCAATTCGCAAACCGAAATCCCCCGAGATTCTCTTCGACTATACATAGGCTACCAAGTTTTGCCGGTCACACGCATCCGCTGTAAAATCACGCGGCAAAAGGTCGCAATAATCCCTTGCTAAAGTGGGAAAAATGCGATTTCGGCCACTCTGGCCTTTGGCGCCAATATATACCAATTTGCCGCCCACAGGACGCATAATACGATCGCCTGAAGACATGGTACGACTCGCAAAATGAACGGACCAGAAAACATCATCCTTTGGGGCGCCATCGTGCCGGTTGCGGTGGTGTGTTTCGCTATTTTTGTTCTCCTTATCCGCACGGCTTTGCGCGGAAAAGTGATGGACGACGCCACGCCCGGCACCGCGCCGCAGGAGACAATGGGTAGAAAAACCTGGATCGTGCTTGCGATCGCGGTCATCGCAATCATATCGGTGCCGGCCCAGCGTCTTATTAGCCTCACAAAGGGGGCTCCAAGCGCCGATATCACCGTCGAAGTGACAGGCAATATGTGGTTTTGGACCTATCGCTATGTCGAGGGCGGTGAATACAGCTTTTCGGCACCCATGCTGGAAGATGCGATTACGGGCGAGCTGCGCCTTGCCGGCCTGCCCGAATCCGGTTCCGAGGAGAGAAACCGCCTTGTTGTGCCTGTAGGAAAAACCGTGCGCTTGGTGACCAAGGGTGAAAGCGTGATCTATCGCTGGGCGATTCCATCGCTCGGCGTCTTAGTCGATGCTCTACCGGGGCGGCCCAACGAGACCTATTTTAGCGCTTCCTCGGTGGGGCGCTATTACAGCGACTATGATGCGCTTTGTTCGCCTTCCCACGTCTTTATCCCGATTGAGATAAATGTGGTCAGTGAAGAACAATTCGATCAATGGCTTGCAGACAGGCAAACGCGTATCAGCCTCGCTGATACGGGCGCCGGGGATCACTAAATACCATCAATCTTTCGGTAGAAATTAGCTCAACGCCGCTGCACCGTTTGCGGTCCCTGGCTTTTACTCCCTAGCCGTCGGTTAAGCGCAAATTCCGCAGATCTGCTGCAATTGCATCGGGACCCATATTGATCGTGTAGTTTGTGACGAATTTTCCATCCGGTCCCATCAAATAGATCGCGGTCGAATGATTGAGTATGTAGTCGCCACCCTCATTTTCCACGATTTCGTAATAGGCATGGTACGCGTTCGCCACGGCAGCGATTTCCTCGGTCGTTCCCGTCAGACCAACAAAATTGGACCCGAAAGACGAAAGATATGGCTTTAGGGCCTCCGGGGTGTCCCGCGCCGGATCGACCGTGATCAAGACGGGCACGATATTCTCCGCCTCAGGTCCGATTTCGTCGAGCGCCGCTGACAATATCGCAAGCGTGGTCGGGCAAACATCAGGGCAATAGGTGAAGCCGAAGAACACCAGCATATGGCGGCCGAGAAAATCCTTGTCCGTGCGACGCACGCCATCTTGATCAATGAGCGAAAAAGGCCCGCCGACATCCGCAACACCGGTCTGCCCAGTGGTTTGAGAAAGTTGGGCCTCGCGCGCATCGCCAAGCTGCCAAAGATAGCCACTGACAAATATCGCGCCTATCAGCAAAACTGCCGGGATCAAGTAGGAAGATGAAGACGGAAGGCGGGGGCTCATTTGTCTCTCCGGTACCGCACGAATATCTCGTTTCGATCTCTGCTTTCAACTATTCGAGCCGTGGGTGACTGTTCCTGAGTGCCGGTTCAATAGCGCCAGCCGCCCGCCCCTTTCTCAATCAACCAGCATTCTCGATCAATAGCGCATATCGCTGCAGGCTGATTGCTCAAACTGGCCGCCGATAAACTACCTATTCCCATTAGATCGGAGTTTTGCAATAGATAGCAGGCGGAATTCGATGGAGAGTTCACTATTAACGCAGTCCGATTTCTGATCGTATTTTGTATCTTGATTTGGCTGATTACGTTGACGCCGTTGTTCATGTCATTCACCCAAGAGGGCGCAGAAGGCGAAGCCGTTACGCCTGAGCCGGTGAGCGGCGAGCCATAGGGGCGGGCCCTGTAGGTGAAGCGGTGCGCTGGAAGGGATTGCTTGGGCGCGCATGCTCAAGCTGTTAGCGCCAGGCGCGACGAGAGACCAGATGCCCGAAGAATTCGACAACATTGCGAATTCATATGGTGGAAGAACACCATATCTGCCGAAATTCTTTGGGGTGCTTGCGCGTGAGCTAAACTTTGGACCGCAAACGCATGTGTTGGACATTGCTTGCGGCCGTGGCGAACTTGCTGTCGGCATTAGCCCCTATGTCGGCAGGGTATTCGCAATCGACGAATCGCGGGCGATGATAGAGGAAGCGAAAAGCCAGCCCACAAAAAACATCGAATATCTCAATGCGCGAATCGAAGACTTGACGGGCGCGCGATATAAAAATGCCGGCGCAATTCTTGTCGGCCGTGCCCTGCGTTATCTTCCGCGCGACAAAGCTTTAAATTTCTTCGAAAATGTTTTGCCCGTAGGCGCTGCCATCGTCGCTTGCACTTCGGCCATTCCAAACGCTGTGCCCTGGAGGGGCACATTTGACGAGGTTCGAGTTAAATATGGCTATCGGAAGGGTACCTAAAATTTTCGTGAGTCGGATTATTTCTCGAACACGCGGTTTGTCTTTTCGAATACGCCCATCGTAAGAGCTGAAGCTAGCTTTACGTTCGATTCACTGCTGAAAAACGCGTTGTCGTTTCGCTCAATTAGCGAGCTGCCCGCGGACAGGCTTTCGGATTTTAAGAAAGACTTGGCCGATGCGCTGCAACCCTATCTGAACGAGAATGACGAATTTTCCGGTTTTATCCAAACCGCTGGCGCCATTTTCCGCAAAGCCTAGCTGGCTACTTTAATTGCCGCCAAAGGCCGCAAGAAATTCCTCGCGTGAAAGAGAACCGTCGCTATTCCTATCCGCAGCCCCAAAGCCTTGGGAAACGAACTCGTTCAAGCTTGCTTCGTCCTGACCGACGCTGCCGTCGCCATCAGTATCAAGCGCGCTAAATACCAGTTCAGCATCTTGCGCGACAACACCCAAAGGTAAGAGAGCGATGAAGGCGGCAATAATTAATTTTTTCATAGTTTTGCTCCATTGAAAGAATTGTCCAAAGCGTGAAATTTCAAAATGCCCCTGACAGTCATTCTCCCCATAGCGCAGTCCATCATTGGACTATGACCCAAATGCCGTCCGCTTGCTGGCACGCGTTCCCCTGCGCCTCTTGCGGGCGCCCATTTATGTAAATTGCCTGGCTATAAGTTGCGCAACGAAACCCGTACGGATCTTCGTAGTAGTCACCGACCTGGAAAGTACCGTAACGGCCATTTTGCGGGTTTTGCCAGCGATAGGAGCGGTCGGGATATCCGGCGTTCAATCCGTCATAATAGGTGCGATAGGCATAGCTTTGATCTTCACAGCTCAGTTCCTGCGAGAGCGCCGCACCGGCTACACCGCCGACAATAACGCCAGCCACCGCCGCACCTCCGTCTCCATCGCTTACAATGCTTCCCAGCAATCCGCCGATTAGCGCTCCGGCAATGACGCCAGCCGGATCGACCGTGTTTCGGCAGCGCTGATAATAGACATCGTCATTATAGGAATAAGTCTGCCCATATTGCTGTTGCCATTGTGCTTCACGCTGACCATGGGGCGCTACCGGCTGGTTCCCCGCATAAGGCCGGCGCCGCTCAATCTGCATGCGCTGCGTCGACACATAATTTGAACGGCGCGAGCGGTCTGAAAATGTCGTGAAGACATCAACCGTAACATTGTTTCCCTTTGCTTCGCGCAGGACGACGAGCTTTTCACCGAACCTCAGATTGAACCACGCGCTAATCGTTTGCGCGTCCTGCATCTGATTTCTTCCGGGGCCACTTGCAAATATCTCACCGGAGACCGTTCCCCAGTCGCACTCGCGCTGTTCGCACAGCCCAAAGACGCGAACATCCACCCCAAACCGGGATCACGTTACAATAACTGTGGATGCCTCGCCGTTATTTTGATTGAGCGCGTTCCAAGTCCCCACAAAATCTGCGACGCGCGCCGACGCCGGAGAACTCATTGCCACAAGAATCAAGGCAAAAGCTGCGCTGAAATACCCGAAATAGGAATGGCTCGAATTTGTCATTTGCGTCTCCTACAGGCTGTCCAAAAGATCGTACACACGTCTGGGGGCGGAGCATAGGATAGCGCGACTGCGCCGCAACGCGTAACTCTATTTGCAGCAAAATATTGGAATGAGATGGAACTTTTCCCTTGCTACGAATTATCGTGCCAGGATAGCGGCCCATGCCGACAACTATTCCTTCAACCCACTCTTAGGACGCGAAGTTGAATGATAGCTGACAGTGAAAATTCGTCCCTTCTCGTGGGAAAAGGCACCAAACAGGAATTTCTGGCCCTCAACTTCGCCAATCGCCATGGGAAAAAAGTTCGGAAGCACGGTGGGCCGTGCGATCATCCGCGGCGCACTGGGCGGCATTCTTAGACGCTAATGGCTTGCGGCGTCATAGATTAAGCGTTCGCTTGTGCTGCCTCGATGGCTCTTCGCGCCATCACGCGCGTCAGATTTGCACGATATTCGGCACTGGCAGTCAGATCGCTGTTGATATCTTCAAGATCGAGTTCGATGGACTCCGCAGCTTCGGCAGTGAAATTTTCCGCAAGCGCTTCTTCTAATTTCGGCAGGCGAAATACGCAGGACGCGGTTCCCGTAACGGCGACGCGAACGTCTTTGCCAAATCGTGCAACCATCACCGCCGAGATCGCATAGCCTGAGGCTGGGTGCGGAAATTTTACGTAACCGGCCGTATCCGGGACCGGCACAACAATCTCTTTGACCATCTCCCCGTCCTGGAGGCTGGTCTCAAACATGGAAGTGAAAAAATTATCGGCGGTGATCTCTCGATTATTGGTTTTGACCGTCGCATTGAGACCGAGAATGGCCGCGGGATAATCGGCCGCGGGATCATTATTCGAGATCGAGCCGCCAATCGTCCCACGATTGCGCACCTGTGAATCCCCGATGCCGCCGGCCAGTAGCGAGAGCGCAGGGATGGCGTGCTTGATCTCAAGCGATGCGTGCACATCGGCATGCCGGGTCATCGCGCCGATTGAAATCTGGCTTGCGCTCGTCGTGATGCCACGCAAATTCTCGATGAAGTTCAAATCGATCAATGCGCCGGGCGAAGCCAAGCGCAACTTCAGCGAGGGAAGCAGTGTCATACCACCGGCGAGCCATTGCGCTTCTTCGAAAGATTTAAAGCTCTCGACCGCCTCGGCGATGGATTTCGGCCGGTGATAATTGAATGGATACATCAGCCATCCCCCCGCGCTTGCGCGGCGGCAGCTTGAATGGCTTTCACGATATTGTGGTAGCCGGTGCAGCGGCAAAGATTGCCCCCAAGCCAATTGCGAATCTCGGCTT
Organism: Micropepsaceae bacterium; assembly: GCA_965247505.1. GTDB lineage: Bacteria > Pseudomonadota > Alphaproteobacteria > Micropepsales > Micropepsaceae > CAIYRG01. The sequence goes on from OZ252020.1 coordinate 642,168, forward strand.
CGGTCGGATTGTTGTTGCGCGCGATCAATTCGCTGCCACTCATTACGATTCCTGGGGTACAAAATCCGCATTGCAATGCGTGATGCTCGCGAAAGGCTTCCTGCACCGGATGCATCTTGCCGCCCGCCGCCATGCCTTCGATCGTAACGATCTTGGCGCCTTCGGCGGTGGCGGCCAGCATGGTGCAACTCTTCACCGAACGTCCATCGACATGCACGACACAGCAGCCGCATTGGCTGGTGTCGCAACCGACATGGGTACCGGTCAGGCCGAGATGATTACGCAGTAATTCGACAAGAAGCGTACGCGGTTCGACGTCGAGCGATACGGGTTCACCATTAACGCTGAGCGAAACTTTACATTTGCTGGGCGCGTCCGCCATTTCCTATTCGGCCTCATCTTAGTTGGCGCGCTCAGCTCGCCGCCTCATTCCGCGGATAGGTGCCATTGTTCTGCAGCACTGGCAAGCGTGCAGTCTTGTGGGGTAAGAAGCGGCCTATCGTCGGTAAAGTTTGGGGAGAGAATTATGAAATCGGGTGAGATCCGCGCCAAAGACGGAACAAAGCTGAGCTACAAAATTTGGCCGAGCAATGACTCTTCTGGGCCAGCGCCCCGTATGGTTCTGCTGCATTCGCTGGCGATGGATCACCGATTTTGGATGCCTGTCATCGAGAAACTGGACGGCGCGGCAGATGTTTTGGCCCTCGATTGCCGCGGCCATGGCGCTTCCCAAAAACCGCCCGGCCCCTACACGGTTGAATTGTTTGCCGATGATCTGGCAGCCGTCATGGACGACGCAGGCTGGCCGAAAGCGCTGGTCGCCGGCTGCTCAATGGGCGGATGCGTGGCGCTTGCCTTTGCGAAGGCCTATCCGGAACGCGTCGAAGCTTTGGGGCTCGTCGATACCACGGCCTATTATGGCGATGATGCACCGAAAGCATGGGAAGAACGCGCCCAAAAAGCTCTTGAGGGCGGAATGGAAAAGCTGATTGGCTTTCAAAAGAGCCGCTGGTTCGGCGATGCGTTCCGCGAGGCCAATCCGGACGTGCTCAAAGCGGCAATTGCCGTGTTCTTAGCCAATGACATTGCCGCTTATGGCGAAACCTGCCGCATGCTGGGCGCGTGCGATGTGCGCGCCGCAATGCCCAATTTTAAAGTCCCGACGCGAATCATTGTCGGCGAGGAAGACTACGCCGCGCCGGTGGCGATGGCCGAAGCGATGCGCGATGCAATCCAGGGCGCGAGCTTGCTTGTGATCGACAAAGGGCGCCATTTGACCCCGCTCGAAGTGCCGGAATTGATCGCGGGCGAGCTGATGGCGCTGGCTAAGAAGATATAGGCGCTAACCCGTCACCTCGTTGTAAAAAGACAGATCGAGATATTTGTCGATATCGGTTAACTCGGCGCCGGCCTTTCCGTGGGCCGAGCGAAGCGCGAGTACGGTCTTCATTCCCTCGCGCAATATCGCGCCCTTCGGCGTCAATCCAGATTTCGGCGACAAAAGGCTTTTCATCACCGCGCCCACAACACCCGGTTTAATTGCCGGCATGTTCTTCAGGAGCAATGCGGATGCGGCTTCGGCGTTTTGCGGCTCCAACGCCCATTCAAGGCCTTTAAGATAGCCCCTAATATAGCCGCGAATGGCATCACCATTGGCCTTAGCCCAATCGGTGCGTACGCCCACTACACCGCCTTGATAATCGGGATAGAGACGCGAGCTGTCATCGAGCACATTGAAACCTTGCGCGCGCGCTATGGATGTAAAGGGCTCGATGGTGAGCGCCCCGGCATGCTCGCCGTCGCGCACCGATTCCCAGCGCTTGGGCGTCGCGCCGACCGGCACCCGCGTATAATCCTCCTGCGCCAATCCGCCATCGGCCAGCATTTCATAAAGAACAAAGGCAAAACCCGTCGCGAGCGCGTCCAATGCGAGCGTGCGGCCCTTAATGTCCGCATAGGTTTTGACATCCGGTTGCGTCACGAAACTGAGTGCAATCTGAGTCGCTCCCATAATGACGCACATGTCGAAATCATCCGGAACTTGAACCGCGCCCAGCCCTTCGGAATAGGCAACGACATTGTCATAGGCGGTCATCGCGATCTCAAACTCACCGGCGGCAAACTTCTCGAATTGAAATACCGAGCTTGGCGTGGTGGAGAGATCGACGCTGACGCCGTTATCGGCGAAAAAACCGAGTTCCATTGCAGCAAAGACGGGAAGATTAGGCGCGCCGGGAAAGGCGATGACCCTTAAAGTTTGAAGGGATGGATTCTGAAGAGAAGCGTTCATAATTTTCCTTAAGCGTTTTCCAATTGTTTTTCTTGTTTCGCCGCCTGAATGGCGTTCCAAATCTTTAAGGGCGATGTCGGCATTTGAATATCGGTGACTCCAAAACCCTTGAGCGCATCGAGGGTGGCACTGACGATCACGGCAAGCGCCGGCGTGGTGCCGCCCTCGCCGCCTGCCTTGATGCCGAGCGGATTGGTTGGCGAAATCACCTCGGCAATTTCTGTTTTGAAACTCGGCAGCGTGCTCGCGCGCGGCATGCCGTAATCCATAAACGAACCGGTCATGGGTTGACCGGAATCGGGCTCAACATAGAAATCCTCGAACATAGCCTGGCCGACGCCCTGCGCAATCCCGCCATGGGTTTGGCCATGTACAATCATCGGATTGATGCAGCGCCCGACATCATCGACCGTTGTGTAACGCACCAGTTCTATTGCACCGGTCAGGGGATCGATCTCGACTTCGCAGGCCGCCGCCCCATTGGGGAAGACAGGATCGTGCATCTCATTGGTGCGCGCAGCCTCTAATGGCTTTAGAGGATTCTGCGCCGCCAATTCGTCAAGCGTAATGACGTGATTGGTGCCGGGGATATAAAAATGCCCGTCTTCAAAATTGACATTGTCCGCGGGCTCGCCGAACAGATCCGCAGCGCGCTCGCACCCTTTGGCAATCAGATCTTGGCTGGCCATCATCATCACCGTTCCGGCATGGCGCATAGAACGGCCCGAGTGCGATCCGCCGCCGACCGTGACCACTTTGGTATCACCGTAAATGATGGTTACTTGTTCGATGGGTTTGCACAGCATGTCCGCAACCACTTGCGCGAAACTGGTCTCATGGCCCTGGCCGCTGGGCTGGGTGCCGATGACCACTTCGACATTGCCGTCGGGCTTCACGCTGATCTCGGCGCGCTCGCGCGGCGAGCCAATGGAAGATTCGACATAATTGGCAAATCCGCGCCCTAAAAGAACGCCGCGCTTTTCGGCCTCAACACGACGCTCCTCGAATCCGTCCCAATCGGCAAGTTCTAGCAGGCGGTCCATATTTGTAAGATAGGTGCCACTGTCATAGCGCGCGCCGACGGCGTTGGTGTAAGGCATTTTTTCCGGCGGCACGAGATTTTTGCGCCGCAATTCAAGTGGATCAAAGCCGCATTGGCGCGCGGCAAGCTCGATGAGCCGCTCGATCGCGAAAGTCACCTCGGGTCGGCCGGAACTGCGATAAGCCTGGGTCGGCGTGGTGTGCGTGAAGACTGAACGCGCACGCAAGGTCGCCGCCGGAATATCGTAAGAGCCGGTAATCAGCGCCGAGCCCTTGCCCAATGGCGAAAGCGAGACGCAGCGCGCACCCGCATTACTGACATTGTCCGCGCGCATGGCGAGAAACTTTCCATCCTCGTCGAGCGCCAGCTCGACATGGGTCAGAAGATCGCGGCCTTGATAATCGGTGAGAAAGGATTCGGAACGCGTCGCGGTAAACTTGACCGGCCTGCCAATCTTTCTCGATGCCCATAACACCAGAGGAAACTCGACATAGACGCGATTGCGAGTGCCGAAATTGCCGCCGACATCGAGAGAGACGACCCGTAATTTGTCGGGATCGATATTGACGACATTGGACATCTCGGCCTTTTGCCGCACCGCGCCGCCGCTACCCGCATAAAGAATGTAGCTGTCTTCAGCCGTATCATAAGCGGCAAGCGCCGCGCGCGGCTCCAGCGGCACGCCGGTCACGCGCCCGACATGAAAAGTTTTTTTGACGACATGTTTCGCTTCTGCGAACGCGGCGTCTGTCGCGCTCACATTGCCAAAAATCGTATCGACGAGCGTGTTGTTTTCCACCTCATCCCAAACCGCCGGTTGACCGGGCTGAAACGTCTTTTCGGACTCGGTAACATGTGGGAGTGTCTCGTAATCGACCTCTACGATCTCAGCGGCATCCATCGCCTGGTTGTAGGTCTCGGCGATAACCATCGCGACGGCCTCGCCGACATGGCGCGCTTTATCGGTCGGCAGAAGTGCATGCGGGCCAATAAAAATCTCGCTGCCGCCGGGGCCTTTGAGCTTCATGTCATATTTGGTTTTGGGAACCGGATTATGCGGGATCGGCTTTAGTCCCTCTGCTTCCAAATCACGGCCGGTGAAAATACCGAGCACACCCGGCATAGCGCGTGCCGCTTCGGAATCGATAGTTTTGATAACGGCATGGGCATGAGGCGAGCGGACCATCACCGCATAGCTCTGCCCCTCTAGGCTGAAATCGTCGGTAAACTTGCCTTTTCCGGTCAGAAGACGCGCGTCTTCCTTGCGCCGGACAGGCTGCCCTATGCTCTTGAGTGAAATGCCTTCCAAGTTCCGCCCCGTATTGTTCAAGTCTGGCCATAGCGGTGCTGAGATCCGCGTGACTTGTGCTGACATAGAACACGATTGCCGTCATGGCTACCGGGGCTGGTCGCAGCTCTAGTCTTGGCGCGACCCGCCGGTCCCAAACCCAATTCCAGCCTTCCTGGACCAAAATACTCCAAGGCCTATAGTCTTGATGACAATAAGGGCTGGGACCGAAACACCGGTTCGGTTCGGCCAATTTAAGAGCCGCGACACCAAAATAGGAGGTAAGAGATGCCCGCCAGTCGTCTTTACAGATTGATCTCGCTAAGCGCCCCCCTCGCCGCGACGCCGTCGCTCGCGCATCACTCAGCGGCGATGTTCGACCGCACAAGTGAAATCGTGCTGGCGGGAACGGTCAAAGAGTTTCAGTACACCGCGCCGCACTCCTGGGTGCAGGTTCTGGTGGAAAACGAGGCCGGCGAAACGGTTGAATGGAGCATCGAAGGCTCGGCTCCCAACGCTCTTTTGAGGCGAGGGATCAAGCCCACTTCGCTCAAACCCGGCGAAGCGGTTTCGGTGCGCGCCCACCCCATGGTGGACGGCCAGCCGGGCGCGCTGATCATCGATGTGACAAAACCCGATGGCTCCGTCCTGCGCTTCACCGGCGGTGGATAGAAGCATGCAATTTCCCAAACGCATTGCGGTAGTTCTTTTGTGCGCCTTCGTCTCGGCCTGCACCGCAGAGCCCGCGTCGGTTGTTAGGAATGAAACTTCCGCGCTCCCCGATTGGAGCGGCGTGTGGATGGGCACAGGAACGCTCTTCGATCAGTCGAGCGGCGAGACAAACCCCAATACCAATCGCAATGCGCGGGACTTTCCGCCCTATCGGCCCGATTGGGAGGCGGCCTATGAAGAATTTCTGGAGAATGTCGTAAGGCAAGGCCGGTTTTCCGATCCACTCTCATTGGGCTATCCGCCCGGTATGCTGCGTAACATGAACATGCCTTATGGAATCCAGATCATCGTCCGGCCCGAAATGGTTTGGATCGTCCATGAGGGGCCGCAAGTCAGATATATCTACACCGATCGACGGCCCTTCCCGCCCGATGACGAATTATGGCCGACATTCGAGGGCTATTCGATCGGCCATTGGGAATGGCGACACGCTTGTGGTCGAGACCGTCAGCATCAAGGGCGGCATTCCTGTCGATCGCACCGGGCTGGTGTTCAGCGATGAATTGCGTGTGACCGAGCGCATGCGAAAAATCAGTGAGACCGTCTTTGAAAACCAAATGACCACCTAAGATCCGATTGCGCTTACCGGACCTTGGAGCGTGACGCGTGTGTATAACAAGCGCAAGGAAGAATTCCCGCGCATGGAAAATGTTTCAGCATTCGAAAATCAGCGCAATCCGATCGTCAATGGCGTCACAACAACCCTTCTCGCCGATGAAATCGACGACAGCGATTCGCCTTATCCACCCGAGGTGAGAGCCCTTTCTCTCCCCAATATTCCCGCGCCTTAAGGGCAAACGGTTTTAGCGAGAAAAGAGCGACGCATGAGCGATGCCGCTTCAGACCCGGGAATAGACATTCGCGCCGAGATTGAAAACGACCCGATGTCGGGATTTCAGATTCTTGTCATCGGCATTTGCTGGACCATCAACATGCTCGATGGCTTTGACATACTTGCCATCGCCTATACCGCGGCCGAAATTCGCGGCGAATGGGGCTTGCTGCCTAACGCTCTAGGTTGGGTGTTCAGCGCCGGTTTGATTGGCATGGCGGTCGGGGCACTTCTGCTGGCTCCGATTGGCGATTACATAGGCCGCCGCGCGATGATCCTTATCGGCCTCGCGATTATTACGCTCGGCATGTTTGTGACGGCCTATGTCGACAGCGTCATTCAAATGTTTGCCGCACGCGCTTTTACCGGGATCGGCATCGGAACCATTCTCGCCAGCCTCACCACGATCACCGCGGAATATTCCTCGGACAAGCACCGCAATCTTGCGATCTCGATTCTGCATATGGGCTATCCCGTCGGCGCGGTTTTGGGTGGGCTTGTCGCTGTCGTTTTAATCGGGGAGTTCGGCTGGCCCTCAGTTTTCATCTTTGGAGGCACAGCTTCGGCGATCATGATTCCGCTTGTGCTTTGGTATTTGCCGGAATCGCTCGGCTACCTCATCGAAAAACATCCCAATGACGCGCTTAGGGATTTTAACGACATCATGGCGCGCATGGGCCGTCCTGCAGTCGAAAAATTGCCCGAACCGAAACCCATCGCCCCGGACGCTAAAATCAGCGTATTTGCGCTGTTCTCGCGCGAATATTTTGCCCCCACCCTTGCGCTTTGGTTCTCATTTTTCATGTGCATGGTTGCGCTTTACTTCATGTTGAGCTGGACACCGACGGTCGTGGTCGATGCCGGACTATCCGCTGACCAAGGCCGTTTTGCCGGCGTGCTACTCAATCTCGGCGGCGCAATCTTGATGGTGACTCTCGGTTGGCTCTCGGCGCGTTTTGAGTTGAAGCGCGTGATCCAAGTTTTTTTGGCGCTCTCTGCCGTCATGAGCATGATATTTGCTGCGGCACCGCTTTCGACTTCGCTATTGATGGTCTTCGCTTTTCTCATGGGTTTCGAGATGGCCGGGATGGTCGGCCTCTACTCCGTCGCTGCGCGGCTTTACCCGACCGAAATTCGCAATACCGGTGTCGGCTGTGCCATCGGCATTGGGCGATTCGGCGCGATTCTGGGGCCGGTTTTTGCCGGCTGGATGATCGCCGCCGAGCTGGAACGCTGGACCTATTTCTTGGCGCTCGCGGCGGGACCGGCTGCACTTGCGGCGTTGGTACTCTCCTTTGCCCGGCTCGAAAACGAGACGCCGCCCAAAGAAGAAAGCTGACGGACCTTATACTCCGTATACTGATATTTAGAATCTCTTCCCCGCCGCGGTAAACAGCTGAAACAGAAATTCTTCTGCCTCGCACTCGATGCCGAACGATTTCGACTCGCGGTTTCCGGCGACATTAAGGATGGCATGCGGTTCGCGCGTCAGCCAAGACAACGCTTCCTCAAGTGCTTGGGCGCGGTCCGCGCCGATCTGCGTGCGCGACAAATGCAGCATTGGTTTTTTAAGCGCGCGGCATAGATCGGCAGTCAATTTCGAGCCCGTGTCCATTTGCTCGGCAATAATGAGCGTGCAATCCCCCATCTCCACATTGGCGCGGGTGCGCGGCGGATATTTTTCCGAAACATGCTCGCGCAGGCAGAAGGATTTAAGAAGCTCGGCTTGCGGCCCCAACTCCGTCAGCCAATTTTTAGGACACCACCCTCCGGTCGCAATCCCCGCGGAACGCGCAGCGCGCAAAGCCGCAATATCGACGCCGGTTTGTCCCCCGCTGATGATTTTTCCGATCGACATTGTATTAAATACTCAAGGCCAATAAGGGGCGCTAAAACGCCAGGGACGATCCCACGCGGCTACGCCCCCGCCCGCCTTCCAAGCGCACCAGCAGAACATTCGCGCCAATGGCAAAGACAAAAATCGTCACCAGCAAGGCGTACATGCGCGGCATGTCGAATATTGTGAAGGCCTGAATGACAAGATGACCAAGGCCCTGATTGGACAATTTGGTCTCGGCAAGAAGCGTCACAACGACCGCGAGGCCCAGTCCCAGGCGAAGCCCGGTTAATATGGGCTGGCGCATGGCAGGAAGATATATTTTGCGCACACTCTGCCAGATATTCGCGCGAAAGGTTTTTCCGACGCGAAGAAACACCGGATTGATTCCGCGCATACCGCTTAGCGTGGAGAGCGCAATTGGGAAAAAACAGGTCACTGCCGCCAGCGCGATTTTCGAACTTGGACCAATACCAAACCACATAATCATAACGGGGAAGAAAATAAGCTTGGGCGTTGCGCCGAAATAATAAAGATAGGGCTCATAGCTGCGGCGGAGAAAATCATTGGCGCCGAGCACGATGCCCGCGGCAATACCCGCGATTCCTCCGATGCTAAGCGCGGCAGCAACTTCCCTAGCCGTCCAATAGATATGGCCATAGGTATCCGCGCTTGAGAGCAGAGTCGCCAGTGCCGCGCCGATATCGACCAGCGAGGGCACAACATCGCGGTAGAGCAGCCCGGAGCGCGCGATTATTTCCCAAAGAATAAGAACCGCTAGAACGCTGACCAGCCTTATACCGAATATCTGAGCGCGGTTGCTCATGTGACGCGCCTTAATCTGCGCTCAAGCCATTCGGTGGCCGTGAAAAACAAAACACTCACCAATATGACGCAAAGAATAGCTGCATAGGTTGCGGCAAGGTCGTAGCGCTCGGAAAGCTCATTGACCAACTGGCCCAAGCCGCCGGTGTTGATCAGAAATTCCACGCCGACAATGTTCAGCATGGCGAATAAAAGCCCCAAGCGAAGGCCAACAAAAATCGAAGGAAGGGCGGCAGGAAAAAGCACCTTCGAGAATATCTGCCAGCGGGTGGCGTTGAGGCTCCTACCGACCAAAACATAAACACCCGGGGTCTGAGAAAAGCCCTCAAGCGTTTTCAAAATCACCGCCGGAAGCGCGGCAAGAAACGCAACCAGGACAACTGTTGCCGAGCCGCGCCCAGCGATCACCAGAAACAGCGGATAGCTCAGGACAATCGGAGCAGCCGCGAAGGCTGCAATCCAAGTCTCATACGCACTCCTTAAGATCGCAACGCGAAACAGCAGAGCGCCAGCAGCTACGCCGAAGATGGCAAGCAGCAGCCCGGCGGCAAGCGTTTCGCCCGCGGTTACTAAAAAGCGGTTTACAACATTCTCTTCAGTAAAGAGACGCGGCAACGCCGCAAACACATCGGATGGCGGCGGCATCAAGAAGCGATCGATCACATCGATGCCGATAAGAAATTCCAACAACAAAATGACCGCCAAGACCGTTGCAAGACCGGTTGCAAGTGGCGCCAGCTTTGACTTGCGCGCGCTCATTTCTTTGCATTCTTGGACTTAAGATCGGCCAAGTGATCAGTCTGGCGCATGCCGCGGCCAGCCTCTTCGCGCAAATGACCCCAGATTTGCGCGACGTAATGCCCAAAAGAATCGCTCGCCAGAATCTCCGAAGAGCGCGGGCGCGGCAAATTGATATCGATCTCGGTCTTTATCCTCCCGGGACGATAGGTCATGACCAAAACGCGATCGGAAAGCTGTACCGCTTCCGTCAAATTATGTGTGATCAGCAAAATCGTTTGGCCCAAACTTTGCTGAATTTTAAGAATGCTTTCGCCTAGCAATATACGTGTCTGCTCGTCGAGCGCCGCGAATGGCTCGTCCATAAGAAGAATCTTGGGCTCATGAGCGAGTGCGCGCGCGATCGCAACGCGTTGGCGCATCCCGCCGGAAAGCTCGGACGGGTAGCGTTGCTCGAAACCATCGAGCCCAACGAGAGAGACGAAGTGGCGGGCGCGGCTTAAGCGCTCATTCTTCGCCATCCCCAAAATTTCCAACGGAAAGGCAACGTTCTCCAGCACATTGCGCCAGGGAAAAGCGGATTCCTCTTGGAACACCATACCGATTGAGGGATGTGGCCCGGCGATGTTCTCACCGGAGAGCGATACCAAGCCGTCAAACCCTCCAATGAGACCGCCGATGGCATTTAGTAGAGTCGACTTGCCGCAGCCAGACGGCCCGATGACCGAAACCACCTCGCCTTCACTGACCGAGAAGGAAACATCGTCAATGGCTGTGATCGCGTCTTCACCATCGCCGAAGCGCATGCCGAGATTCTGCACATTGAGGAATTTGGAAGGCGTATCAATCACAGGTTGTCGCTACCGATTGAAAATATGGGGAGTCGCGAAGCCGCCTGATGTCTTTGCACCCTGTGAATGAACGCCCTCATCGAATCCCCCTAAAATTCCAATACTAACGGTAAGTTATTTTGTCGGCGAGGTACAACGCACCTCATTGTTTTCAGAGAAAATTGTGCCATCCAAGCTCCCGATATTGCGCTGCTGTAGCGCGAGTGCTTGACGCTTCAATTCAGCGGCTCGACATTTAAAAACACGCCAGGCTCGGGGCGCACGGTCATGGTCATGATCGGTTTGGGACCCGGCGTTGAGGGCGAAAAGGCAAAGCGCTGAATGAGCGTCGCAAGAATGATCCGCGCTTGCGTCATGGCAAAATCGGCGCCGACGCAGACGCGCGGGCCCGCGCCAAAAGGCAGATGAAGATATTTATCGCGGCCCGCTCGCCCCTCGGCTGAGAAACGGTCCGGATCGAATTCGTCCGGCCTCTCCCACCACATCTCGTGGCGATGCAGCGCCCAAATGGGAAGGAACAAAGTATCGTTCGGTTTCATCTGTCTTTCGCATAGCTCGTCTTCCGCAACGACATTGCGCGCGAGTAGCCCTACGGGAGGATAAAGCCGCATCGCTTCGTCCAAGACCTGATCGATAAAGGGCATTTTATCGAGATCGGATGCATTTGCCGCGCGGCCCTGCAATTGGGAGCGCGCTTCTTCGCGCGCGCGCTCCTGGTGCTCCGGCGAATTGGCAAGAAGATACAGCGCCCAGCTCAGCGCCAGCGCGGTGGTTTCATGCCCGGCGACGATGAAGAACTGCATATTATAAAGAAGATCTTCCGAGCTCATCTTGCGCCCGGTTTCGGGATCTTCTGCCGCCAGCATGTAATCCAAAAGATCATCGGCATTGCCGGTCGCTTCGCGCCGCCGCTCCTCGATGGCTTTCGCCACCATGCGGTGCATAGTCTTGACCGACATGCCTGCCATCAGCTCGCCCGGCCGCGGCATCCAAGCCGGGACACCGAGAAAATCGAGCAAGGACGCCCGCCCTGCGGTCTGGAAATAACGCGTGATGGCTGCGCCATAGACATTAGAGTCGAAATGTTCCCGCCCCGAAAGGGCAACATCGCAAATGACATCGAAGGTTGAGGTTAGCATTTGCGCTACCATCTCGGTGCGTCCGCCACAGGCCCTCAATCTATCGCTGGCACGTTCGGCGGTCGCTGTCATAGCGGGTGCAAGCGAGACAACATTGCGATGGGTAAAGACCGGCACCACAGCGCGGCGCTGCCAGTTCCAATCCGCGCCATCGGCATTGAAAAGAGAGTTACCGATGGCCGGGCGCAGCATGCGGCGCATGATTTCGGATTTGGGATAATTCTCGAGATTTTCCAGCATCACGCGGCGCATACCCTTTGGGTCGGCCATCATGTGCCAGCGGATCAGAAGCTCGCCCGTGACCATAGGCTGGCGATAGACGAGCGCGGGTATGATTTCCAGCACGTTTCTGCGTGCCGCGAATCCGATCTCGATTCGACTCATTTTCCTCTCGATGCGCGGCGCGGCGACGGGAATGAAGCGCTGCGGCGCGGGCTCTAAGTCAGTCGCGCTCATATTCGCTTTCGCAAAGCGCCCAGATGCGCTTGAAGGGCCCGCGATGCGATAAGGCTTCGGCTTCGATCTCGGCCATAATCTCATCGCTTAAAAATTCGACATTGCCGATGGCGGCGCTGGTCCACGTCCGGCGTGCATTGTCTTCGAGGATAAAGGCTGCTGCCACCATTTCGATAATATCCGCGCCGGCAATCACCACGCCATGGGCTTTCAACAGGGCCGCACGGCGATCGCCAAGCGTTTTTGCCAGCGCAACGCCACGCTCCTCGCTATTGATAAAACGCGAGTCGGGGTGAATGGGAACGCCGCCGCGAAAGATCGAGGCAAGGAAATAGCTGGCACCAAGCGGAACATCGCACATGCTAAAACTGGTGGCGTAGAGACAATGAAAATGCGCCACACTGCCGATATCGGAGCGGTGCTTATAGAGCTCTAAATGAATCGCCAGCTCACCCGGCACATTCCCGTCACCGGCAAGAATTTTGCCGTCCAAATCGACCAATAGGAAATCTTCCGGCTTGGAATCATGGGCAAGACTATGGGGCGTAATCAGAATCTGATCGGAAATGGAAGTGCGCGCGCTGATATGACCGAACCCGTCGATGAAGCCGCGCCCATAAAAGAAGCGCCAGGCCTTGTTCAACTTCTCTGCTAACTCGGCATTATCATCCATGCTGTTTATCCATTCTGGGCGCCTCCAAAAAATATAATTATTCGCCTTTGTATTGGACGGGATCGATTTCAAATCCAGCACTGCGAATTCCGGCAAAAGCGCACTCATCGTCCATTTCATTGACATCGCCGGTAATACCGATGGCGCCAATGACTTCGCCGGACTGATCTAAAATCAACTGCCCGCCGCCCTCAAGAAACAATTGATCGTCACTCATCTTGCGCAAGACATCCATGAAGATGGGTTTCTCGCGTGATTTCTGAAGAACAAGCTTGGAAGAACGCCCCATGGCGAGCGCGGCATAGGCTTTTCCTTTTGCGATATCGTAGCGCATCAGCGAACAGCCATCTTGTTTCTGCGCTGCTTTGACATGGCCGCCCGCATCCAGCACCACGATGGTCAGCGGCTTTAATTTGAGCTCGGCCGCGCGGGCGAACGCTCCCTCGATGATTTGCAGCGATTCTTTCAAACTCATTGCTCTCATAACGCGTCACTCCGTCGTCAAAACAGGCTGATCCAAGCGATGGATCTAAGAGCCGAAAACCAATCGCCGAGCAGCGATTGCGGCCAGGGAATAAACAAGATGCGGTGAAACAAAATATAGATCGGTAGCCATAACCCAAGGGCGATACCCATTGTTTTCACCCAAGTCTCGCCCGCCTGGATACGCAAATAAAGCACCAAAAAAACGAATATTCCCGGCAGCAACCCAATGACGATCGTGAGCGCGAGCAGAAATAGGAGCCGGGCAAAGTAAATTCCACCGCGGCGGGATATTTCGCCGGTGGAAAGTCCTTCGAATTCCGAAACTCTATCGAAATACCCGCCCTCCGAGCCTTGCGAACTTCCTGCCGGTTGTGATTTGGCCATGAACAGCGAGGCGATGAGATGAACGCCAAGAAGAAGGATCGCGATGGCGGCAACGATTTGAGGCACCAATTTGGCGCCAAATTCCCATTGCGCCGAGATGAAAAGCGAGAGCGCAAACAACCCCATAAGGCCAAAGGCAAAAGTGGAATCGCTGTTGATGTTCGCTCGCTGAAATCCCCAAATGATTTTCTCAGATGTTTTATTGGCAGCGCGGAACTTAGAAACGAGCGGACAGAGAATGCCGATAAGCGTCAGCAGAATAAGCCCCACGACAATCGGGCGCTCCCAAAGCCAGGCGCCACCATAACGCTCGACCGAGATGAAAGTGTAGCGCTCGATCAGCCCCCCCAAAATAAAGCCAAGGATCAGCGGCGGGCGCGGCCAGTGAAGCCGCTTCATGACAAAGCCGATCACGCCAAATGCAAGAAGAGTGTAGAGATCGCCCCATTGCTGCGAGCCCTGAAACGCCCCGACAAAGACCAGCGCAAGCACCGTCGGGGCGAGAATGCCGATCCGAACAGTGGCGATCTTGGCAATGTGCCGCGCAAAGAGAAAAAGAATCCCCGCGCCCAAAATATTTGCCAGCGCGACGCTCCACACCATTGTGTAGGTCAGATCGAGATGCGTCGACAGCATGTCGGGTCCGGGAACAACGCCATGAACCAAAAGCGCGCCTAAGATGAGCGCCATCGAAGCGCTGCCCGGAACGCCAAAGGCGATGGTCGGGACAAGCGCCCCACCCTCCTTGGCGTTGTTGGCGCTTTCCGCCGCGATCACCCCGCGCACATCGCCCTTGCCGAAGCTTTCCACCGCGCCTTTTTCGCTGCGCGCGGCATGGCCATAGGCTATCCAATCCAGCACGGAAGCGCCGATCCCCGGCACCGCGCCCAAACCCGCGCCAATGGTGCTGCATCTCAGAACAAGGAACCAGGAGTGAAACGTATCGCGCATGCCTTGAAGCTGGCCGTTGCTAGCGGTCCCATTGGAGTGCGTTGTGGAATGCGCTTTGGAAATCGCCGAGCGCTGAATCACCAAATCGGCTATTTCGGGAATCGCAAATAGCCCGAGCGCGAGCGGAACGATCGGCAATCCCGCCCAAACATAAATAGATTCGGACCAGCGCAATGTTCCTGTCTGTGCATTTTCTCCGATGGTGGAGAGCATCAGCCCGATGCAGGCAACGACCAGGCCCTTCAACAAAGATCTGCCGCTTAAAACCGCGGCAAGAGACAGACCGAAGACGCAAACCGCCGCCATCTCCGGCGTTCCGATATAAAGCATCACCGGTCGCAGAATAGGGATGCACAGCGCAAGCAGCGCAGCGCCCCATAGACCGCCGATTACGGACGCGCTGAACGCTGCGCCGAAGGCGCGTCCGGCCTCGCCTTTGCGCGCCATCGGATAGCCGTCCAAAACGGTGGCTGCGGCGCCGACCGTTCCCGGCACACCAAACAGCACTGCCGGGATGGTGTCGGAGGTCGCGACCACTGCCTGCAAACCAATCAGGAATGCCAAGGCGGTGTAGGGGTCCATGTTGAACGTGAAGGGAAGAAGGAGCGAAAGCCCGACAATCCCGCTTAAGCCCGGAATCACGCCCAGCACCAGACCGATAAAAACGCTGAGAAACAAGTAAACCAGCCGCGCCGGATCGAGCAGATTCGTCAGCGCCTGAAACGCTTCTCCCGCTAAGGATATCTCCCCCATATCCTTCTCCGCTTAAAAATCGCGCGCGTCTAATGGAAGCTGAAGTCTATTCACCTTCAAGTGCAGCCTGTATGCGCTCGACCACCGGCGCGGGCGTATTGAACACTTCTCTTATGGTTGCCTCGACCTCCTCAGCGCTTGCAGGCACGACATCGAGATTGCGCTCGGAAGCGGCGGCCAAGAAATCCGGATCGGCAAGCGTGTCGGCCATGGCCTGTCGCAACACTGCAATACGGTCATCGGGCACTTGGGGCGGCACCAGCAAAGTCATGCCGATATCGGCGCGCGACGATATAAACTCGAAGATTGCGCGTTCTTCATCATTGCGCGCGAATTCTTGCAGTAATGGAACATCGGGGAGCCGCTCATGGCGCGTTCGACCGGTCTGAACCAGAAATCGAATAAGATTGTCTTCCAGCCAATATTGCTTGCGCACGAAAACTGAAAGAACTTGCCCAGCGTCACCAGTTACTTCCCCCCGCTCCAATGCAAGGTCGATATCACCGCCGCCTTCATAGCCGAGGATGACATTAAATTTCGTTCCCAGAACATTATTGATGATCGTCGGATCATTATAGGTCTCGGAGCCTCTTCCGGATGCACCCAGAACGACTTCATGGTTGCGAGCATCGAGCAAGGTCTCGACCGGCACAGTATGCCAGACAAAAATGCCGCTATTGGTGCTGGAGGTTCTGCCGAGATAGGAAAAATCCCGGACATCGTAACGCACGCCGCGCGAATTAAGCAGCTGCACCAGCGGAAGACCCGCTTGGATATGACAAATGACCGAGCCGTCCTTGGGCGCGACATTGTAACAATAATTGGTCGCGCGTATGCCGCCGCCGCCCGACATGAACTGCATCACGACGGTCGGCTGCCCTGGAATGTGACGGCCAAGAAATTCGCCAATGGTGCGGCCATAAAGCCCGGTCGTGCCGCCGGCATCGGAGCTCACGACCAAAATGACGTTTCGGCTGGAATAGAAATCCTCCGCCGATTGCGCTTGGGCGTATCCCGTATTGGCCAAAGCGCCTGCGAATAACGCCAGCGCCATGCGCGAGAGAAACGAATGCGGCACCATTTGGCCTCTTTCACCGATGGAGAATCCAAGCGCCAAGACTTTGAGCGCCGTTGCTATTTTCTCCAAGGCGCAAGACTAGAGCGCTCAAGGGCTCCAATCCAGCCTTGGGGTGGCAGAGAATGGCTGGTATTTCGAACTTATCGCGTCTGCCCTTCTGGCGGGCGCTCTTTGTGTGACTTAGACTTATGGTTTCAGCGCCTCATTTGTCGGGCGCAAGTCTGGGGAGGTTTTTATCATGCGGCACTCACGAGGTTTGAAATACGCGTTTGGCGTTTCGGTTCTATTGGCCGTTGGAGCCTGTGGGGATTCGAGCACGGCGCAAGGCGCGGACGCAGGACCAAATGATGCGTCCAACCCCTATCATCTCGATCCTGGCTGGGCGAAGACGGTCATGGGACGAAATTTCGGCTCGACCATCAGCATTGCCGCCGACATCGATGGGACAAGTATCTGGGTCTTCGACCGCTGCGGTGGCTTTACCTGCAGCCGATCAAAGATCGCACCCCTTCAGAAATTCGATGCTGAAGGAAATCTTGTGGCCGTGATCGGTGTGGGATTAAGCAATTACCCGCATGGAATGACAGTCGACGATGACGGCAATATCTGGACCACCGATGCCACGGAAGAAGAAGACAATGGCCATGGCCACTCGGTCAGAAAGCTAAGCCCCACAGGCGAGATACTGTTAAGCTTGGGCACCCCGGGCGAAGCAGGCGATGATGAAAGCCATTTCAACCGGCCGTCCTCGGTTGCGATCGGTTTGAATGGCGAGATCTATGTCGGTGACGGCCATGGCGACGATTCGAATTCGCGCATCATGATGTTCAATGCCGATGGAAGTTTCGTGAAAACCTGGGGCCAACTCGGCACAGAGCCCGGTAATTTCGACCAGCCACATGCCATGGCCGTCGATTCCACCGGCCGCCTCTTTGTCGGCGATCGGGTGAACAACCGGGTTCAAATTTTTGATGCCGAAGGAAATTTTCTTGAAGAGTGGAAACAATTCGGTCGGCCGAGCGGGCTC
This sequence comes from Micropepsaceae bacterium, assembly GCA_965247505.1. Lineage (GTDB taxonomy): Bacteria > Pseudomonadota > Alphaproteobacteria > Micropepsales > Micropepsaceae > CAIYRG01. Next base: position 659,550 of record OZ252020.1, read on the forward strand.
TACATCGATGGAAACGACATGATCTATGTCGCCGATTCCCAATCCGACGAAATGCTCAATCCTGGATTTGAACAAGGCATTCGGATCGGAAGCACCTCAGACGGCGTGGTGAGCGAATTTATTCACGGACCCGATTTGGACGGCACGCCGGAAGGCGTCGCGGTGGACGATGCCGGCAATGTCTATGTCGGCTATACCGGCGGCACCAATTTCAAACGTTTTGTGAAGTGAGGGCTGGTAACCATTATCTTTCCACGATGGCACAAGCTTAGTCTTCGATGACACGGCGCGCGCGGCGCATACTTGCTGCTTTGTCGGGGCTGATGGCGTTTGGCCTCATCGGGCTTGTTGTCGTCAATTACATTCTTTGGAACTCGCTTGTTTTTGCTTCGACCAGTGACACCATCTCCGTCGAAGGCGGGATGGTGCAAGGCCTTACGCAAAATGGCGTTTCGGTTTACCGCGGCATTCCCTATGCAGCGCCACCAATCGGCGATTTGCGTTGGCGTGCACCGAGGCCGGTGATGGAATGGGAAGACGTGCGCGATGCCAGCGCGTTTTCGCCGGCCTGCATCCAATCGGGTGAAACGGTGCCCGGACTTGGGGTCGAGCCCATTTCTGAAGACTGTCTTTATTTGAATGTTTGGACGCCTGCTGACTCAGGTGACGAAAACCTGCCCGTTATGGTTTGGCTCTATGGCGGCAGCCGTCATGTGGGCTCGGGCTCGGCGCGGCTTTATTGGGCCGATCGCATCGCGCGCAAAGATGTGGTGGTGGTTACGCTCAATTACCGTTTGGGCGCGTTCGGCATGCTGGCCCATCCCGAACTTAGCGCCGAGACACCCTATGACGCATCGGGCAATTATTTGCTTTTCGATCAGATCGCCGCGCTGCAATGGGTGCAAGAAAACATTGCGGGCTTTGGCGGTAACCCGGGGAATGTGACCATCTTTGGCCAGTCCGCTGGGGCAACCAGCATTTCACAGCTTTTGGTTTCACCGATTGCGGCGCGATTATTCCATCGCGCCATCGCGCAAAGCGGCGGCGATTTTCGTGCCACACCGGCGACGGTATCGCTGGCACAAGCGGAGCGCGCCGGTTCGGTCCTTGCGGCAAAGCTCGGCGCAGACTCGATAGACGAATTAAGGGCCATTGCCGCTGAGGAAATTCTTGCCGCCGATTTTGTAGGCTATTTCGACAATGGCTCACCGCGCGGGCTCCATGAAATCAATGTCGATGGATTTGTTCTTCCCGACAGCGTCCATTCGTTATATGCGCAAGGCGCACAATATAATGTGCCGCTGCTCACGGGATATAATTCAGGCGATAACCCCGATCTCCATCACGGCGCAGGGCGCAATTGGGCGAGGCTTCATTCGCAAAATGGTAGCGACGTTTATGCCTATTATTTCACTAAGGTTCCGCCCTACCCGCCATTTCGTTTTCGCGGCATCGCAGGCCATGGTGCGGAGTTGATCTATCTGTTCGGCTTTCCCCCACCGATATTCTTTTACGCGGTGGAGTTCCCATGGAACGCGTCACGCGATGCCGCGCTCAGCGACACGATGATTAGCTACTGGACCAATTTTGCTAAAGCGGGGAATCCCAATGGCGACGGCCTGCCCAATTGGCCGGCATTTGATGCCGATGAGCAAATCTTAGAAATTGGCGATACGCTTGAGACCATCACGATGGTGAGCAACTAAGCCTATGCAGGAAGCGCCGGCTCGATGGCGGCAATCAGTTCAGCATCATCGGGCGAAACTTTGGTTCCAAAATTGCCTACCAACGCGCCGCTCCCATCGATCAGATATTTGTGAAAATTCCACTTCGGCGCCGCGGCCTCGCCGGCCTCACTTAAGACCCAGCGATAAAAGGGATGGGCGGCATCTCCAGTGACGACATTCTTTGCCGACATAGGAAAAGTCACTTTGTAATTCGCGTCGCAAAACGCAGCGATCTCATCTTCCGTGCCCGGCTCTTGGCCGCCAAAATCATTCGACGGCACGCCGAGCACGACCAGCCCACGATCCTTATATTTCTCCCACAAAGCTTGAAGCCCTGCATATTGCGGGGTCGATCCGCATTCGGACGCGGTGTTCACGATCAACACTGCTTTTCCGGCAAAATCCGCCAATTTCAGTGACTTTCCGTCGATCGAGGTAAATTCGAATGCATGCGCGGACATCTATGAGGACTTTCTATTTGAGGGGCGGCAATGGGACCGACGGCGATTTTTGTGAGTGCGACGGTTCGCGATCACCCTAGGGCTGCATCGATTGCTTCGGCAATGCCCCCGGCGATAGAGTTCGAACTTGATTAGGGGACCACTGGTGAAACGCGCCTCGAAGAACATCTACATCTGTAAACCGCGCATTGGCATGTTTTTGGCTGCTGCGATTTTGTGGCCGATGGCGCTGGCTGCACAGGACCACCGCGGCGAGACGCCGCCAATTGCCGATTTTGGCGGCTTTTGGAATCACCCCGTCCGCTCCATCGATTTCGAGAACGCACCCGAAGGCGGCCCCGGCCCGGTACAAAACACTACTGAAATTACCGGGCGCAATCCGATTTGGGTTGGCGATTATACCAATCCGATCTTGCAGGATTGGACCGCCGAGATGGTGCGCGAGAAGGGCGAAGCAGCGTTGAATTCTCGCGGCCCGCCGACGGCGCAGATGCTTTGCATGCCCTCAGGCGTTCCCAATGATCATTCACTGATGGGGCCGCTCCATATCGTCCAGAGCAGCGATCTTGTTTTGATTGTGCATCAGCGCGATCACCAAATTCGCCGCGTATTTATGAATCAAAAGCACTCCGAGAATATCGAACCTTCTTGGTATGGCGAATCCGTCGGCCATTATGAGGGCGACACGCTTGTCGTCGATACCATCGGTCTTAATGACAGAACGGTGACCGACCGCAACGGCACGCCGCACACCGACAAGATCCATGTTGTCGAGCGATATCGCGTGGCAGAGGATCGCAGCGGGATGGAAGTGCAATTCAATGTCACCGATCCCGGCGCCTTCACCATGGCTTGGTCGGGAATGGTGCGCTATCGGCCGATCGCAAACCAGGTTGTGCTTCAGGAAGTGATCTGTGCCGAAAATAATTTCGATGTCGTCACCAAGGAAATGTTTCCGATCCCCGAGGACCACAGCCCCGACTTCTGACATTTGAGGACAAATAAATGATGCATGGTGGAATCAATAAGGCGTTGGTGATGCTCGCCGCGCTTGGACTCTCCGCACCGCTCGCTCACGCCCAAGAACATGTCGGTGATCAACGCACCGTATTGAGTACCGGCGCGCGCGCACTGGTCGATTCCTGCCTCGACTATGCGGCTGAGAACAATCTGCGCGTTGGAATTGCTGTGGTGGATCCATATGGCAACCTTCTCGACTATCACACCATGGAGGGCACCAACGTCATCGCTGGAGAGTCCACGATCCTAAAGGCCAAAACATCCGTGCGCTGGTGGCGCTCGACGGAAGAGCTGAACCAGCGGGTTGAAAACTGGGACAATGTCGCGCCGGTCTGGGCGGGCGATTTCCCGCAACGCGGCGGCGTTCCCATTGTGATGGACGGAATCGTCATTGGCGCAATGGGGATCGGCGGTGGCGGCGGCGATGCCTGCGCAATACACGCGATTGAAACGGTGCTGGGAGCGTCGACGGAATTGCCGCGATAGGTGGTTGGTTATCTATAAACGCGGTTGAACCACCAATAATTTGTCATTCCCGGCCTCGCATTGACCCTGACCTCCCCCAACGCGGGGAGGTCAGGAACTTTCACCCTAATCTTCGCGGATGAATTCGGCTTCGATGATGATTTCGATCTCGTCTCCGACAAGACCGTCCGCCACGCCGTAAGTCATTCCCCATTCACTGCGTAAAATCGTGCCGCGCGCCGAGATGCCGATGGCGTAATGGCGATCGCCAAAGGGATAATTCCCGGCATCGATCCAGGTCACGTCCAAAACCATGGGACGGGTTTCGCCGGCCAGTGTTAAGTCTCCCGTGACGGTTCCGCCGCGTTCGCCGGTTTGCTGCGCGCCCGTCATGGTGAATGTCATTTGCGGATAATCATCCGAGTCAAAAAAATCGCCACTTCGCAAGTGATTGTCGCGCGCCTCATGGCGCGTATCGACGCTGGCGGTCGCCACGCTTACATCAATGCTTAGCAACGCCGGATCCCCTTCGTCGAAGACGATGCTTCCTTCCGCCTCATGGAAAACGCCTAGCACCCGCGCAAAACTCAAATGCTGCACTAAAAAGGCAATGTTCATATGTTCGTGATCGAGCCTATAGCTTCGTGGTTCCGCCACAGCGGGCTGCGGCAAAACAAGCGGTGTCAGTGCAATGACAGCTAGAAATGTGTATTTGCGGATCAGTTCACACCTGAAAGCTTAGAGACTGCCCAGTTATAGCTAGTTTATCCCCAATGGCGTGCGATTCCCAATATCCCGGAGATGACTAATTGCTTATGGCGCCCAAACCCGTGGTATTAGACTGTTCGCTACCTCAATATGGCGGCCCAAATGAAGCCGCTACGATTTGTTGCAACGCGATCTGAGAGCCTCAGGCGCGCGCGAATATGAGCATGAAAAATTTGCCCCCCATGTCTTTGCGTGAAAATCTGCGAATTATTGTTCCCGCATTGTTTGCGCTGATCGTGCTCAATATCGCGCTGGCGCACCACAACATCTGGCCGACGCTCTGGGTAAGATCGACGACAGAGCTTTCACTGGAATTCATCGTCTTTGTGACGGCGATAGCTCTCATAAGTGCGGGCGGCGTCCGGATCGGCGCGCGCGCGCAATGGCTGCTGTCCGCGCTCCTCCTGCTTTTTGTCCTGGCGCGCTATATCGATGTGACTGCGCCCGCTTTGTTCGGGCGCCGCATCGATCTTTACTGGGACACTCAGCACATTCCCGCCATTGCGGGGATGGTGTTCGAGAGCCGCTCGCCATTTTCCGTGGTTGCTATTCTAATCGCGGTAGTTTCGCTGTTCGCAACACTGCTACTGGTAATCCGCGTCGCCCTTGCCGCGCTGTGCCAAGCCATTGTGCGTCCGGCAATTCAAAAAATTGCCATTGTCGCTGGGGCGCTTCTTTTAACGGTTTACAGCGCGGGAATGAACTCAGACGCGCTCACCTGGGAGCGGCTATTCGCGATTCCGATTACCCCGGTCTATTTCGAGCAAGCGAGCGTAATCGCCGCGCGTGTCGCGGGTAAACACGACGAACTGGAAATCGAGACCGCATCGCTGCCGCCCTTTGCCGAACTGAACGGCCAAGATGTCTTTGTGATCTTTCTGGAATCCTATGGCCGAATTGCACTCGACGATAAAACCTATGCCCAAGAAACGCGCGCGACCCTGACAGAATTGGAAGCGCGGCTCTTAAGAGAAGGCTGGCAGTCTCGCTCGGCCTATCTGACACCGCCGACTTTCGGCGGCGCCTCATGGCTCTCCCATTCTTCGTTTCTAGCCGGGCGTGCGATTGATACTCACGATCTCTATCAGACCTTCTTACATAGTCAGAACGAAACGCTCACCGATCGCTTCCGTAAGGCGGGTTACCGCTCGGTATTGTTGACGCCGGGGATACGCGGCCCCTGGCCCGAGGGGCTGGCATTGCGATTCGACAGAATAGCCGCGGCAAAGGAAGTCGACTATCAGGGCCAAGGCTTCGGCTGGTGGTACGTCCCCGATCAATACAGTCTCGATTGGCTCGCGCGTTCCGAAATCGATATTCTCGAACGCGCGCCGCTATTTGTCATGTTTCCGACCATTATGAGTCATTTTCCCTTTGGGCCGGTGCCTCCTTATCTTGAAGATTGGAACAAGCTTTCCCTAGCCGAACCATTCGACGACGACGCAGTCGAGCGCACTGTCGCGCTTGGTGACGCCTTTAGCGGCGACGCGCAGAACGCCTATCTGCGTGTCATTCTTTACAATCTGAAAACGCTCGGCGGGTTCGTCACCGAGCGGGCCAGCGAAGGCGCCATCATTATCGCGGTCGGCGATCATCAGCCGCCGGCTGCGATCAGCGGCGAAGGCGCCGAATGGGATGTTCCCATTCACGTCTTTGCGCGCGATGAAAATCTGCTCGCCCCCTTTGAGCAAACGGGCTTTTCAAGCGGCATGATCCCCCAAGGGACAAGCCTTGCCGCTGTCGATGAAATTACATCCTTGATTTTGGAAGCGCTGGAAAAAACCGAAGCGACCAACCGCATCGCGGAGGTCGAATAAAATGATGCGCACCCAAACCCTCGCGATCTTCGGCATCATAGCGCTTAGCGCGTCAATTCAGCTCTTTGCGTGGTCCAGCGCACACCAGCCTGTGCACCCTTCCGATGCGACAGGATTGGTTTCGGGTTTGAGCTTCAGCCCTTATACTCGCAATCAAGAACCCAATGATTATATTGAACCGGACGCGCTGCGAGACGATCTTGCGCTGGTCGCGACCAAGGCGCGCGCCGTGCGCACCTATGCCGCGTTGGGCGGTGTAGAAAACGTGCCCGAAGAAGCGGCGCGCCATGGCCTGAGCGTTACGCTCGGCGCGTGGATCGACGGCGACGAGGAACGGACAAGACTGGAGCGTGAGAGCGCGATCAATCTTGCCATTCGCTACGACAATGTCGAACGCATCATAATGGGCAATGAAGCCCTCTTTCGCGACGATGTTTCAATCGACACGCTTATCACGGCGATGAATGAGACCCGCGCAAGGGTTGCTGTTCTGGTTGGAACCGCCGAGCCTTGGCATGTCTGGCTTGCAAACCCTGAGCTTGCCGAGAATTCGGATTTCCTCGGGGTTCACATCCTTCCCTATTGGGAGGGGATTGACGCCGATGAAGCGTTGGCCTTTGTCGATGCGCGCCTAAATGATTTGCGCGCGGCATTTCCGGGCAAGCCGATCGTTCTCGCCGAAATGGGCTGGCCGAGCGACGGTGCGCGTATCGGAAAGGCGGTACCTTCGCTCTCGAACCAAGCGCAAATTCTGCGCGACTTCGTGAATTATGCGGATGGCGCAGAATTGGATGCCTATTTCATTGTCGAGGCATTCGATCAGCCCTGGAAAAAAGATTTGGAAGGGCTGGCCGGGGCCTATTGGGGAATATTCGACGCAGATCGTGAATTGAAATTCGCTTGGAACGGCGCGCTCGTCGACCGCACGACATGGCCAGCCTGGGGCTTACTTGCCGCGCTGATCGGTTTACTTCCACTTGCACTGGCGCTCCGTCTTCGCCCGCAACTTAAAATTCGCGCAAGCCTTCCCCTGGCCTTAATCGGCCAGTGTGTGGGCGCAATGATCGCGTTCAGCGTACTTCTTGCGAGTGAACGCTATTTCGATAGCGGCGACTGGGTGTTGTGGGCCGTGATGATGCTTGGCGAGCTGCTACTTTTTGTCGTTTTAACGGTCGAGATTATCGAAGCCGCGTCTTTGTTCTCCTCAAAGCAAACACCGCAAGCGCTTAAGCAACCTGAGGTGGCAAAGCTGGGGGTCGCAAATTGGCCCAAGGTATCGATCCATGTTCCGTGCTGTAACGAGCCGCCGGCGCTCTTACGGCAAACGCTCAATGCATTGTCGCGCCTCGACTATTCGGATTTTGAAGTGTTGGTGATCGACAACAACACATCGGACCCCAGCGACAGCGACGCCATAGCCGCCCATTGCAACGCGCTTGGGCCCCGCTTTCGTTTTCTGCATTTACCGCAGAACCCCGGCTATAAGGCCGGAGCGCTCAACCGTGCGCTAAAAGCCACCTCGCCCGACGCTTCCCTCATCGCCGTTGTCGATGCCGATTACGCGGTCCAGCCCGAATGGCTGAAAACCGCCATTCCGCATTTCTCAAATTCCGATGTCGGGATCGTGCAAGCGCCGCAAGATTACCGCGATGGAGAAGGCTCCGCATTCAAGAAAGGAATCTATTGGGAATATCGTGCTTTCTTCCGTCTCGGAATGGTGTTCCGCGCCGAGGACAATGCGATCATCCAGCACGGCACAATGACCATCATTCGCCGCACTGCCCTCAGTGAAGCAGGCGAATGGGACGAGAACTGCATTACCGAAGATGCCGAACTGGGCTTGCGTCTTTTCTCCAAGGGCTGGAAAGCGGTCTATCTGCCCGAAACTTTGGGCCGTGGATTAATGCCCGACGATAGCGAAAGCTATGGCGGCCAGCGTTTTCGCTGGGCTTTCGGTGCCATGCAGATATTGCGCCGCCATGCGTCCATCATTTTCGGGCGGGCGGATTCAAATTTAAGTTTCGCGCAGCGCTATCATTTTGTCGCCGGCTGGCTTCCCTGGATCGGCGACGGCGCGGGGCTGATCGTTGTCTTGGGCAGCATTGTCTGGGCGATGCTGGCCGCGATATGGCCCGCGCATTTCGAACCGCCCGAAGCCCATTTCCTTATCCCGGTGCTTTGCGTCTTTGGCGCTCGTCAGCTGCGCCTTTGGTGGCTCTATGGCCGCTTTGTCGAAGCAGGGCCGGGCAAACGCGTAGGCGCAATGATCGCCGGCGGTGCGCTGGCCCTTTTGGTTGCGCGCGCGGTGATCTGCGGGATATGGCGCAAAGAGGCGTGCTTCCAGCGCACACCCAAGGCACGCCCTGCGCCAAGATTTCAGCGCAGCGTCATGGCCGTACGCACTGAGCTTGTTCTTCTCGTTGCGCTGTGCGCCGCAGCCATGGTGCTCGTAACAACGCAGAACACCACCAGGCTGGATGTTCAGCTTTGGCTTGCGGTCATCGTGTTGCAAGCCTGGCCCTATATGGCGGCTTTCATCATGGCGATATTGGCGAGCTATCAAAAACCCTTCGCATGGCGCGCCGAGGACGACGCGATTGCGATTGGCGCCGAGCTGAAAGAGGCGGCGGAATAAAAACCCCTATGACGTGAATTGGGAAATTCCCGTGGCGATCAGAAAAAGTGCTGCGCCGATCAACGCACCCACAAGCGTGCCATTGATGCGGATATATTGAAGATCGCTTCCGACCTGTAACTCGATTGTCTCGGCGATTTTAGGCCCGTCCCAACTGCTGACAACATCTGAAATATAATCGCCGATCTGTGCGCGCCAGGGCGTGATGTAATCGACAACCATCGCCTCGATCGCTTGATTTAGATAGTTTTGCATGGTCGGTGAATCGCGCAATAGACGCCCTGCAGAGCGAACAAGCTCAGAGGCCACCACACCGGTTTTCGGTGTGGGGGATTCATTGTCTTCTAACAGCTCAGCTTTGATCTCCTCCCACATCGTGGCCGTTGAGCGCACAAGGGCGGGGCTCGAAAGAAGCGCGCTCTGAGCTTCCCGAAGTAGGGATTCATAGTCAGGAGAGTCGCGAAACTCCGCGAAGCGCGCAACGATCCAATGATCGAGCTGAGCCCGCTCGACACTGTCCTCAACGCGGACCGCATCCAGCCATTTGTGCATGCCCTCAAGCATGCCCTTGCCCAATTTTCGATCGAAATAGGAGGGGAAAAACCGCCCCGTTCTCTCGCTCACCTTATCGATAATCGGTTCTTTGAGCGCCTTCAGCGACGGCAAAAGCGTTGCCGCCAGAGCATCGACCACATCCATGTGGCGCCCGGTTCCAACATAGGTCTCGAGCATCCCGTCCAGGGTCCGGACAAAATCGGTGCGCTGAAAGCCCCCTTGCGCGAGCTTGCGCAAAAAGTGCTGCACTTCTTCATCATTGCTGCCTCGCAAAAGATGCGGCAGGAATTCCACAATCCGCTCAGCCATAAAATTGGCGGTCACCGGCGATTCAAGCCATTCGGCAAATTCCAACGCCCGATTCGCGCGGCGCAGCCGCTCGGTCACCAGCGCAGGATCGAGAAAGCGATCGCGAATAAAATTGCCAAAGGAGCGGGCGATGTCCGCTTTTCGCGATGGGATCAACGCAGTATGGGGAATAGGAAGACCAAGCGGACGGCGAAACAAAGCCGTCACGGCAAACCAATCGGCCAAACCGCCAATGATCGCGGCTTCGGATGCGGTCTCGACGAGCCGCCAAGTGAAACCGGGTTCAGGAATGAGTTGCGTTCCGATAAATATCCCAGCCGCGATAACCAAAAGCATACCGGCAAATCGCCGGTTTTTTCGCAGCGCGTCTCGCTTTGTATCGTTATCGCTCATTTCGGCACTCAATGGAGTACGCCTCGCCGATGATATTCACCAGCGAAGATAGAGCCGGCGGTCCCGCACTTCGAACGAGTCCAGCTGACGCAGAAACGACATGCCAAGAAGGGACGAGCCCATATCCGTTTCATTGATTGAAGCCGGGAAGTCGTAAAGGACAAGTGGTCCAACCGAAAGCGTGTCCAGCTGTGTCGGGGCACCGCGTCCCAAGCCATTCGCGGTTTGATAAATGCGCGAAAATTTCAGGCCTTCAAGGTTGTAGCCCAATCGTTCGGCATCGGATGGCGTCAATACCGTATCGCTGGCGCCGGTATCGACCAGAAAATTCACTTCCAATCCGTTCACCCTGCCAATGACGCGATATTGACCACCAGCAGATTCGCCGAGCACCATTTCATTCTCTGCGGTCACCGCGGGATAGCCCGGCACCAATTCGCTGCGGACCCTTTGCCAGACAAATTGCAACTCGTCTTGAAAGCTGAAGCCAAGGACGAGCACCGCCACCACTCCGACCCAGATCGCGAGATTGCGCATCGTTTCGCCAAACGGTATGCGAGGAGCAAATGCGATGCCGCTTGCGACCAATGCTAAAATCGCAAACAGCCTGACAAGGCCGGCCATTTTGAAATCCGATGACAGGCTGCCGGGAAAGGCACCCGCCAAGAACCAAACGCCAAGCACGAGGCCCAGCAGAAGTGCCAACCAGATAATCAGGCGCATGTTTTCGTTACGGCTCCCACCGAAAGCATCATAAATTCTATGTCGCAGTTTAGTCTTCGAACGATGCCGCCAGCAAATCAACTTCATTGTCATGGCCCTACTTGATAGGGCCACCCAGTAGCCGAGCGTCCGCGAGGCTAGTGAGTCCTGCGATCATCTGGGTGGCCCGCTTTTGCGGGCCATGACATGTGTGGGGTTGCGCCCGCGTTCTTTGCACCTGCACCAAATGATGGCGCGCGAAATGTGTCACTCTTCGGATGACGCCGGGCTATATCCACCCACAATTGGACTAAAAGTACTTTAAAGATGCGACTTTTCACCCCATTTAGGCTATAGGAGCCGGCCTCGCAGCGATCCGCAGCGCGGCCCAGAACCCATTCAAGTAACCGACCCAACAAATGATGTCCCGGCTATGAATTCCGTCATTTCCATATCGAATATCTCAAAGACCTACGCCACCGGTTTCCACGCGCTGAAAGACATTAATTTGGAAATCCGTAAGGGCGAGATATTTGCTCTGCTTGGTCCAAACGGCGCGGGCAAAACAACGCTTATCAGCATTGTATGCGGAATCGTGAATGCCAGTGGGGGCAGCGTCACCGTCGCTGGACACGACATCGTCCAGGACTATCGCAAGACCCGGGCGATGATCGGCCTTGTTCCGCAAGAGCTCACGACGGACGCATTCGAATCGGTTTGGAACACAGTCAGCTTTAGCCGCGGAATATTTGGCAAACGCTCTGATCCTGGACATGTGGAAAAAGTCCTGAAATCGCTGTCGCTCTTTGATAAGAAAGATAACCAAATCATGACGCTTTCGGGCGGCATGAAACGGCGGGTCCTGATCGCCAAAGCACTGGCCCATGAGCCCGAGATTTTATTTCTCGACGAGCCGACCGCGGGCGTTGATGTCGAACTTAGAAAAGACATGTGGGAGATCGTCCGCGGGCTGCGCGAATCCGGCGTGACGATCATTCTTACGACACATTATATCGAAGAAGCCGAACAGATGGCCGACCGTGTCGGCGTCATCAATCATGGCGAACTTATACTGGTCGAAGAAAAGACCGAGCTCATGCAAAAGCTCGGAAAGAAGCAACTGAAACTGCAATTACATAAATCGCTCGATTCGGTACCGGCCGGGCTTGAAGATTTCCGACTGGAGCTTTCCGATGACGGTACGGAATTAACCTATATCTATGACACGCAAAGCGAGCGGACCGGGATTACGTCCCTGCTGAAAGAGCTGAATGAACGCGATGTCACGTTTCGTGATCTCGATACGCAACAGAGCTCGCTTGAGGAAATATTTGTTAGCCTGGTTGCATGACAAATAAATCGAAAGACAAATGAAGTTGAGGAACAAATGAATTTTAGGGCGGTAAAAGCAATTTATCGATTTGAGATGGCACGCGCGCGGCGCACGGTGTTTCAAAGCGTCGTGTCTCCGGTTATTTCAACATCGCTCTATTTCATCGTCTTCGGGTCTGCTATCGGCTCACGCATCCAAGAGATCGACGGCATCAGCTATGGCTCCTTTATCGTACCGGGGCTCGTCATGCTCTCGCTCTTGACGCAGAGCGTCGCGAATGCGGCCTTCGGCATCTATTTCCCAAAATTCACCGGCACGATTTACGAACTTCTTTCTGCCCCCGTCTCGCCTCTGGAAATTGTCCTTGGCTATGTCGGTGCTGCAGCAACGAAATCCATGGTTCTGGGTGTGATCATCTTGGCGACGGCCGGACTTTTCGTGGATCTGCAAATTCTCCACCCGGTATGGACCTTTGCCTTTCTTGTTATGACCGCGACCACCTTTAGCTTGCTTGGTTTTATTATCGGCATCTGGGCAGACGGGTTCGAGAAGCTCCAAATCGTTCCGCTTCTGATTATCACCCCGCTCACATTTCTTGGTGGGAGCTTCTACTCCATCAATATGCTGCCGCCCTTCTGGCAAAATGTGTCAATGTTTAACCCGGTTGTTTATCTCGTCAGTGGATTTCGCTGGAGCTTCTATGAAAGCTCCGATGTTAGTGTCGAGCTTAGCCTCACCATGACCTTAGTATTTCTTTTTGTCTGTCTCACAATTGTGTGGTGGATCTTTAAGACCGGATATCGCCTGAAAACTTAAGTCGCGAAGCTAAGGGAATTTCTTTGCACAAACTGCCGCTCACCGCCGCCTTCTGCGATTCCGATCATATGCGCGATCTCGTCATGGGACGCGTGGTGCCGGAGGGGATCGATCTCACCTGCCTCAATCCGCCGGTGGAAGAAATTTTCTATCGCTTCTTGATGCATCAAGAATGGGATGTCTCGGAACTCTCATTCGCGAAATATGTTTCCTTACGCGCCAAGGGAGATGACCGTTTTATTGCGCTGCCCATTTTCCCCTCACGCATGTTCCGGCACTCTTCTCTTTATGTCCGCAGCGATTGTCCGCTTAAAAAGATCTCTGAGCTGAAGGGACGCAAGATCGGCATACCCGAATGGGCGCAAACCGCCGCCGTCTATTCGCGCGGGTTTCTTGTCTATCAATATGGCCTCGATCTGAAGGACGTTGATTGGGTGCAGTCGGGCGTTAATCAGGCCGGACGCGCCGAAAAGGTCCAAGTTCAACTGCCCGATGGAGTAAATCTTACACGAATCACCGATCGCTCGCTCAACGACATGTTGCTTTCGGGCGATCTTGACGCCGTGCTTGCTGCCCGCCCGCCCCTTGCGTTTTCAACCGGAAATGGAGAAGTAAAACGCTTCTTCAATAATTGCCGCGAAGTGGAAGCGGCCTATTACAGCGAGACCGGCATTTTCCCCATCATGCATGTGATCGCGGTGCGTAAAGAAATTCTCGACGAGCATCCCTGGGTGGCGCGCAATCTCTTTACGGCCTTCGACGAGGCGCGTCGGCGCAGCATCGAGCGCGTGCTCGACCTCACAGCCTCACTTGTGCCGATCCCTTGGGGCAATGATTTTGCCCGTGAGGGAAAAGCGATCATGGGCGAGGATTTTTTCTCCTACGGGATCGAGCCCAACCGCAAAACGCTGGACGCGTTTTTGCAATATGCCTTCGAGCAAGGCGTGTGCGAGAAGCGTCTTACCGCGGAGGAGATTTTCCCCAAGCAATTGCAGAGCGAATACAAGGTTTAGGTCGGGCATGGGTTAAGTCCCGAAAGCCGACATCGGTGGAGTGACGCAATAAGTCTGCTTCGTGCCTTTAGCGAATGTTAGCCTCCAGACATTTTGGCCTAATAGGACCGAGTTAAGCCGACGGCTTCAGGGTTATCTCGATTTTATTAGCGCATTTTGTTTGAAGCAAATGTTCTTGGGCCGCCAGAATGCAACCGCAACCGGGCTGGCTCACTAGATCCCGATCAGCCCCGCTCAACAAATAGCTCTCGTCCGAGCCGTCTCCCGCCCCATCGAGCTTACCGGTGGTACGAAATAATTCCCATTGCACGCCCTCTGGGTCTTCGATCCAAGCCTTATCGCCTTTGGCGTAGCAGCAGCGCGCTCCATGCTGGACCAGCATATTATCGGCAGCTTCACGGCCACGAGCCGAAATAGTGTCGAGCTCCGCCTCGCCTTCCACTTGGATGCCGAGATGGCCGATGCCTCTGCGCTCACTGCCGGTGGATATGGCGAAATTCAGGCGCGGGTCTTCCAACATCCATTTGGCGTAGCCGCTTTTGACGCGGCTTGGCGCCTGTCCGAAAAGGGAGGTGTAGAACCGAAGCGATTGTTCGAGATCACAAACGTGAACATGTACATGCAGCCTAGACATTGCAGCACTCCTCTAATGTGATGTCGCAGATTTCCGGCTTGGCCTGACAACAATCCTGCATCAAATAGGTAAGCAGCTCGCGCATATGCGCGTAATACGCGGAGTAAATGATGCTGCGGCCCTCACGCCGCTGCGTGATGAGCCCGGCACGCTCAAGTTCCTTCAGATGAAAGGAAAGCGTAGGCGCGGTGACGCCCAATTCCGCGGCAATGGCGCCCGCGGCCACGCCCGGCGGTCCCGCAACGACAAGCACGCGGAACACGGAAAGCCTTGTTTCTTGGGCAATTGCTGCCAGAGCAGCCACAGCATCATATATTTTCATTATTGTACAAATATAGAATTATTAGTGGTCCGTCAATGGCCGAATCGTGCGGTTTGGCAGAATTTCTCTACCCCCGCACAACATTTCTGGTTTTGAGTCTCCCAGAGAAATTACTTCAGACGACCAACACAATTGGTAGCAATGTAAGAAGCGGTATTCCTGCAAGCGCGTGAACATATTTGCTTTTGTAAAGGAGCATCGTGATTGCGCAGAATAGAGCAATCTCGCCAAGCGCTAGCCCCCAGAAGCGCGCGGCCTCTATGGCGAGCAAAGACGCGGCGACAATGAGGAAAGCTCCGACGACGCGCGTGTCGCCCGGTTCGTCCTCCCAACTCGAAAATAGACTTGCTGCATGTTTTTGTCCCAAAATATTGGCCGCGCCGATGACGCCGAACAAAAATACAAACGAGCAATTTAACAAGCCAGCAAGAGAGAGTTCAAACATCGCAATTTTCCGTGGCTAACCTAAATCCTTAGGCCGCTACACTGACGACACCGACAGCGGCTGCGTAGAGATGCACTACAAAAATCACGCTGATCGCTGCCGCATAAAAAAGATTCTCTGCCATTAAGTCCTCCTCAGAAAGTTGTTCTTGGGTGACGCAACGCGCGCGCCATTCAGGTCGTGATTGTTTTGGTGAAGTGTTCCACAGCGGCAATGTGAATTTTGCTGCTCCTGTGGGTGTTTGCGCCGTGGGCCGGCTGCCGGCGGATGATCCATTCGGCCAGGGCGAGGTTGATGGCCCAGCCGGCGCCCATAATTAGTGCTTTGCTGAGCTCGCCCGTGGGGCCGACGAGAAGAAACCAAACCATGAAAATCAAAAATTGCGTGCCCGCGCCGAGACCGATTGCGTAGCCGCGCATCATCCAGGCGCCGTGCTGAGAAAATCTCCGCCGCCATATGGCTGCAACGCCAAGGCCGATGAACAGGACCATCGCGGAGCCCGTGGCAAGCCGGAAGACATAAAGAATCGGACCGTCGCCATCCACGGGTGGGTAGAATTGGGTCATCCACAGGCCAGAAAGCGCGACGATCAGCCCACTCGGCACCAGAATCTGCCCCGCAGTGCGATGCCAGCGCGGATTGCGATGGCGAAAACCGGAAGCGAATTGAAACGCGCCCAACACGCCGTAAAGGCCGGCGCTGATGATATGCAGCACAACGGGCACAGGCGCTGCAAAGAACCGGGCGTTGTCCGGTGTGATTTCCGCGCCGCCCCCAAGCTCGATAAGGCGAAAAACGCCGGCTAGGACGGGGACGAAGATGAGCGCGATCAGCCCGGAGGGTATGAGCCATTCGGATTTTGCGGAGGAGGTCATTTCAAAGATCCTTTTTGTCTAAAATTCGGGCGCCTACCGCGCGATTAGCTGTCTTCAGATTCAAAAGGTAAAAATCTCTTGGGATGGTCCCGAGCGTCGGCCACACCCGGTTTTCTGCCGACACAAGCCAAGCTCAGCCGCCAGCAAAACACGCGATCGTCGAAGGACAGGCTGAAGGTGTGTTCCAGGCCGCTTTCGAGCAGCCAGTTTTCCGCCCTATCGGGTGTCACTCGATGCGTTCTCCACATGAGATGCACGAGCATCCCCAGGGCGGAGCGGCGCGTAATGCAGGCGACAAGAAGACCGCCGGGCTTCAATACGCGCACCATCTCCATGAGCGCGGCGTTTGGATCGACGAGGTGTTCAAGCACATGAGCGGTCATCACAAAATCAAAAACGCCGTTACCGTAAGGGAGCGCGCGTATGTCGCCGCGGCGAAGCGTTAAATCGAGATTTTTATCGCAAAGGGATTGGCGTGCTCGCTCGAGCATGTGAGGCGATATATCGACAGCATCGAGCTAGAACCGCGTTGGTAAAACACGAGCGAGCGCGCTTGAAAGTGCGCCGGTGCCCACACCGCAATCCAATACGCGGGGCCGCGCTCCGGAGGTACTCAGTGCTTCCTTGCTGAGCACGCTACGCAGTAACGCCTCATATGCGCCCGGAAACCCAAGCCGATCGAGCATGCGCGCCCAACCCGGCGCAGCCCGATCATAGAAGCGGGCAAGTTCCGGCTCGCTGAAGGCAAGCCGGCGCACTGAAATCTGCCAAGAGCCAAACCAACGTGCAAACACGGGAATTGTCTGATCGGCATATTGAACATTGCCATGTTGCACATTGTAAAACTCGTTCATGGGCTTGTTCTCATCTCAATCATTCATTTTTCGCGCCGCGCTAAGGGCAAGCCGAGGGCGGCCTCGCAAACAGGAGGGTCAAAATACAGAGCCAGTCCGGCTATTTTTTTCGAGTGCAGATAAACGAAACGCTGTTATGCGTCCGGCTTTATGCGTCTGGCTTTATCCGCCTTCCGCGCAACGATAAATACGGCCTTGCCTTTGCCGGGCTGCCATTGACGCTCGATTTTGAAACCGGCTTGGATGAGGCCGTCCATCAGCTCCTGGCCGGTGAAGACCCGGACAAGCGGAAATATTCTAAGAAATTTTCCGATCGGCAGAACGTATTTTAAGAGCGCATTCATTTCGCCAATACAAGCGGTGCTCGACACGAACATACCGCCGGGCTTCAACATCCTATGGACTTTTTCGATCGCGACCTGTCTGTCGTCCAGCAAATGCAAAATGCTGAGCCCGAGAACCACATCGAAAGATCCAGGCGCGGCGTCGAAGCCATCAATGTCCGACTGCTCGAGCGAGATATTTCCAATGCCTTCCGTCTGTGCCTTCGAACGGGCGATCTCCAGCATGTTCTTAGAGATATCGATCGCATGAATGTGTTCGACATAAGGGCTGTGCAAGATCGCCGTCGATCCCGTTCCGCAGCCAAATTCGAGAACTTGGCTATCCGGGCGCAAATATTCGCGCGTGGTCTCTAGCTTGGTTTGATAGGCAGCTTCGTCGGCAATCGGCTTGCGGGAATATTTGTCCGCATGCCTGTCCCAAAACCGGCTCTCATGATTCATCGTGATCTCCATCGGTCCTACCCTTTCATCTTGCGAAGAGAGTTGATCCCCTCAAGGCGTTCATAAAGCCATACGCAGAGCAAATAGGAATTGCGAAAAATTGTACTTCTGGTATACGAAAATGCATGAACTGGCAGGCAGTATCCTTCGATTGGAACCAAGTTCGCGCGTTTCTCGCCACCGCCGAAGAGGGCTCGCTCTCGGCGGCCGCCCGCGCTCTGGGCCAAACCCAGCCCACCCTCAGCCGCCAGGTCACTGCTCTCGAAGAGGAGCTGGGCGTTACCCTGTTCGAGCGTGGCCGTCGCGCCATGATTTTGACGGAAACAGGATTGGAACTGCTCGAGCATGTTCGGGCGATGGGCGAAGCGGCAAACCGCGTATCGCTATCGGCATCGGGTCATTCGCAAGCGATCGAAGGAAAAGTCAGTATCACTGCGACCAATGTCATGGCGACCTATCATCTGGCAGGCCCATTGAAAAAAATTAGAGAAACTGCGCCGCAGATAGAGCTCGAAATTGTTACCTCCAATCAAATCCAGGATCTGACCCGCCGCGAAGCCGATATCTCCATCCGTCACGCGCGCCCCGAGCAACCCGACCTGATCGCAAAACTGATTGGAGAGACTTCGGCGCATCTTTATGCGTCGCGCGATTATCTCGACAAACATGGCAGGCCGCAAAATGCCGGCGATTTATCGGACGCCGAAATGATCGGGTTCGAACATGCCGACCAGATGTTGGCGTTCCTCAACAATTTGGGTCTTTCGCTTACCCCGCAAAACTTCAAAATCGTAACGGCGAGCGGCACCGTTATTGTCGAACTGGTCCGGCAAGGTTTGGGGATAAGCATATTTACTAAAGATGCCGAAAACATCTTTCCCGAGCTCGAGCGCGTGCTCCCGGATTTTGGCCCAATCCCGGTTCCCATTTGGTTGGTGACACATCGGGAGCTGCACACAAGCCGGCGCATTCGCCTGGTCTTCGATATATTGGCCAGCGAGCTAGCCAAGCGTTTGCGCTGATAAGGACGATTCGTCCATATCGCTACTGCCAGATGTCGTGAAAACCAGACGAGGAGAAACACATGAAGATCGCTAAAACATTTTTGCTGCGGACCGCCCTGAGCGGCCTAGTTCTGCTAACAATCGTTTCGCTGCAACCCGCCTTCAGCCAAGAGGAACGACCGGTAACTGCGCCTGCGCTCATTTCGCTCAGCGAAGCACAGGCCATTGTCGATGGTGCAGTAGCCTTCTCGCGCGAGCGGAACATGGTGATGGCTGTCGTGGTGCTCGATCAGTCCGGCTATGTCGTGTCCTCCGCGCGCATGGACCGCGCACCTTTTCGCAACACGCATTTTGCTCAAGGAAAAGCATTTGCGTCGGCCATAACCGGGCGAACGTCAGAAGCTTTAGGCGAACTGGCCAACGACCGACCCGACCGATATTTCGGTATGATGAACATGTATCCCGGAAAAGTTTATCTCGCAGGGGGAGGTGTGCCGCTCAGTGTCGATGGCACGATTGTCGGCGCTGTCGGCGTTTCCGGACTTCCTCAGGGCATTGATGAAATGGCGGCGCGCGCCGGAATGGCCGCGTGGGAAACATATAGGGCAAATGGGGCGATGTCCCTATCTCTGTTGAAATACGTGGGGCAGGCGTCGCTGGTTGATGATGTTATGCTGCCTTCATGATGGTTTCAATGGCACTGTCGGCCAGAGCCTTTCTCAAGTGTTCCTGGAGAGCATTTCGGAGGATGGGCAGCTGGCGATAGGCCTTGAGGCGACGGAAGGTTTTCTGGGCCTCCAGCAGGCCGGCGGCGGTCCATCTGAGCGCCATCTCGGCGTGTCTCCAGCGTTTGACGTTGCGGGTGACCTGGCGCACCGTGCCGAGCGCGTTCTCGACGATGTTGGTGCAGGCGAGCGAGCGCCGGAGTTCGTGCGGTAGGCCGAGGCGGATGACGGTGAGGATCTCCTCCAGCCCCTCCAGGATGCTGCCCGAGACGCCCGGTTCCTCATGCTCCAGACGCCGGACCAGGTTGCGCAAGAGCCGCTCGGCCTTGTTTGCGTCGTCCTGGTCCCAGGCCTGACGGGGCGCCTTCTTGACGCTCGCGTGCAAATGTTGGGGCAGGCGCTCGATGATGTTACGGCCCTTGTGGACCTGGCAGCGCTGGATGGCGGCGGCCACACCGAAGGTGTTTCGGATCGCTTTGCTGAGTGCCTTCGCGCCATCGACGATGAACAGCCGCGGCAGTGTCGGATCGAGCCCCCTGGCGAGGAGATTGTCGATCAAGGCCTGGACGATGACCGTGTTCTCCGTCGCCCCCTCGACCACGGCCAGGACATGCTTGTCGCCGTTGCCATCGACGCCGATCGCCGCCATCAGGACATGGTCGCCGACATGCAGACCGTCGATCTGGATGACTAGCAGGTCGAGTTCCGAGAGATCCGAGGCGAGCCAGGCCTTCATCTTCTTGCGTGACAGCGCCACAAAGCGCCGGGAAACGGCCGACTTCGAGGTGCCGTCGCCACGCGCTTTCGCCAGGTCGCCCTCGGGCAGACGGACCGCGCGGTGGTACTTGCGGGTCGACACGTTCAGCACCATCAGGTTGAGCGCCCACTCGAGCAGCAGGTTGCCATCGCGTAGCGCCTGCCAACTCTCCAAGCTCACCTCTTTGCCCGCCCGGTCACGAACCCGTGGCCGGGCCACCTTCACTTTGCCGCCGTGGTAGCCGATCTCGCTATGTGTCCTGCCCCAGCGATAACCTCGACGGTCCCTATGGCGGCGATGTCGGGCCCCGCACACGGTCGTGGCGTCCTCCTCCATCATCTCGGCCAAGGCCTCGACCCCGGCCAGAAGACAAAACCGATCCACGCTGAGATGGACTGCGTCCATCGCGTCCGCCAGCGGCGGCATAGGAATCGAGGGGGCAAGGGCTTTCGGGCGGCTGGAACTACGGATATTATTTCCCATGGTGTCGTTCTCCCTTTTGGGTTTGCAGCACCCGGAGCCTAACGGCTCCAGGAGAGCGACACCTACCCCAACTTTTCAACATCGACCGGGACATCCCCGCAAATGGCGGAGAATAGGGTTAGTCAGCTAGCAGCTTTGGCTGTGATGCAGCATAGTGCGATTTCAATTGATGCGGGTGCGAGGGAACCGCCTGGCGATGTTTGGTTTCTTAAAATTCGCTGCGGGCCGGCGAGTGCCTAAGCTGCCGCTTGGCATTGGCGCGTCCATAGCGGCCGCCGGTATCGTCGTTGCGATAACCGCAGCGTCCACTGCGCTAATCCCTACCTCTCACGCTGCCGAACACGCGCACACGATTGCCGATTTCTCGGGCAATTGGCAGCGGCCTTTCCCGCCTGAGGGGGCGTCTAAATGGCCGCTAAGACTGATCTTCTACCCGCCGGATAACGGGCCCGGGCCGGTGGTTTTTAACGCGGAAGCCGGCGAGATTCGTCAAGGCATGCCCTATATGGGCGATGACACAAATCCCATCCTATTGCCGCATGCCGCCGCTTCTGTCAGGGCGCAGCGCGATATGTACCGAAATGGCGAAGCGGTTTGGTCGGCCTTTGCGCTTTGCTGGCCGGTTGGCGTTCCCCTCGCCTTCAGCATGGTCAACGCGGTTCAATTTCTGCAAGCCGACGACCAGGTGACGATTATCTATCAGCGCGGTCAAACCATTCGCCATGTCTATCTCAATGAAGGGCACCCGCGCGATGCCGCGCCAACTTGGTTCGGCCATTCCGTTGGGCATTATGAAGGACCCAACACGCTTGTGATCGATACCATCGCGCAGGACCCGCGCGCACTCCTCGATCGTTTCGCAACACCGAAAAGCGAAGCAATGCGCATTACCGAACGATATTCCATTTCGGACGACGGGCAGCTTCTAGAAGTCGAATTCAACGTCGAAGATCCCAAGACATTCACAACCGCATGGTCCGCGAAAGTCAGCTATGTGAGAATAGCAGCGCGCAGCGGAGACGCCCCTCAGGCGCCGATATTCGAGGAAGTTGTTTGCTCGGAGAACAATCGCGACGCCGGTGGCGGAACCTATCCTATCCCGGTAGCAGCGACGGCGGATTTTTAGATTGAGCGCGATGCCCTAATTATCGGCGCATCCGCTGGGTACCATCAACCCTGATACGAAGCGGTGAAAAGGACGCCGAAATATCCGAACGTGCTCTTTAGCTCAAAAGGCAGACTTTGATCCCGCGGTGCAAAGCCCCGCATGGTGCAATAGGCCGACATTTTCTTCGCAAACTGCAAGGACAAAAAACGGCAGGCCGCCCTCCCGCAAATGTCTATTCCAACGCAAAGCCGAGAAGAACATTGCCGGGAATAATCCCGCCATGGTGGGAATAACCCGATTGTACGAAGAGCATTCCGCCGACGATTGTCGCTCCGCCATTGCTCATCGACCCGCCATTGGCCGGAACACCATTCACGGTGTCGTAATCTTGAGCTGTATCGAAATGCCAGATGATTTCGCCGCTTGTCGCCGAGTAGGCATATAATTGACCGTCCATCGTGCCTGAGAACACCGCTCCGGGAATGGCCGTGACGGCTGCTGCATGGGTGGGCATGCACCGTTCGCGTTCTCCGCAAGGCGGGTTCGGCGTGCTCCACAACAAACGCCCATCGTCCTGCGCCACCGCAGCCATGCCGCCGGACGCGTCCGGATTATCGGCATTGAAAAAGCCGTTGGGCACAAAGACCCGCTCGCCATCCACCGCGATGCCCCAGATCACGCCGCCGCGGGAGCTCCCCATTCCGACCTGCTGTTCCCAAAGAAGACTTCCATCCCCATCCGGATCGAGCGCCCAAATCATGGCCGATTTGTTTCCGACGGTCAGCATTGGTTGCCCGTCCGTTGAATCGACGAGAACGGGAGAAACCGAAAAATCGACATCGGGCGCGTCCGCTTCAGGACAGACCGCAACCTCGCGATCGGGCCGCCGGCAACTGGAGTTCCAAATATCGTTCTCGGTTTGTTGGCGGTGCCAAACGATCTCTCCCGAGCTCATATCCAGCGCGATAATCGCATCCGAATACCGCGTCGCAGGCGGCGAATAATTATTGCCGGTTCTGAAATATAAGCGATTCCGTGCGACATCAATGGTCGGCGTGCTCCAAACCGGCACGCCCGAAGGCCCGATAATAACCGTTCCGGCGCTGTTCGTTTGACCCGGCATTTGAGGCTCGTCGATCAAATAGGTTTTCCAAACTTGCTCGCCGGTCTCGGCATCGAGCGCCAACACGCTGCCGCGAAACTCACAGCACGTATATCTCGGATCAGCCACCTTGGATTCTTCGCGCGAGGAAACCGGTACATAGAGACGGCCTTCGGTGTAGGCCGACGCTGCGGTGATGGCAGCTTGCGGGTGCGCGTCAACCTCGACTTTCCACAAAACCGATCCAGTGCCCGCGTCCACCGCATACATATTGCCTGTTTGATCGCCGAAATAACCCGCGAGAGTTCCGTCGCGTCGTTCCGCCAACACCACAGCACTTCGAATGCCGGCCTCGACCTCGATATTCCAATAGATGCAACCGCTCGTGGCATCGATCGCGAAAAGATCTCCCTCGGCATCCCCAAAATAAACCCGTCCATCGTGAACGACCGGCTGTGTGCCGCTTGTACTGGCGCCCGGCAGTCCGAACGCCCATTTGAGTTTCAATTGCGGGACATCGTCTGCCGTGATTCCCGCGGCATCCTCATCTTGAAAGCGCGGATTGGTTATGCCTGCGCCCCAGCCATTCCAGCTTGGCTCTGCGTCGGACACAGCTAATGACTCGCCATTAGCAACACAATATGCCGATTGAGGAATTGTCGTCGGTTGATCGCCGAGCGTCCCGCCGGAAAGATATTCCGCAAGTGCGCGCCGCTGCGCGCGGCTGCGCTCGGCCGCCTGCCGCGCCATCGCACCACCTTCAAGCGATTGCAGAATTTGCTCCAGACTTAACTGCCCCAAGATATCGCGGCTCGGCGCCTGCGAATCGTCCCCCGCATCATGGCAGACGGCGCAATAAATATCGTAAACAACCGCACCGTCCTGCGCATAGGCCGGCGAACAAAGCATGCCTATGAGAAACAACGGTGAACTAAGCCACGACCGAAGCGTCATCTTTATCTGCTCCATTATTGATGGGACCCGATTAGGCATCTTGATTAGGCCCATTGAAGAGCGAATTCAAACTATCCGACGACCACTTATAGTCAAAATAAGCGGACATCTAATGCTGTGGGGCAGCCAACAACTCGCGAGTCTGCATTTCGCATTGAACTACGCATCCGGAACCTTACGCAATCCTCGAATGCAATCACTACAATGTCACCCTCAATAGAGCGTTCCATATTTTGTCGAGTGGGACAGACCGCGGCCCCAATTTAACAATGCCGCCGCGCTGCGGTTGATGCCCATTTGACCAAGGCTCTTTTCAGTCGCGGCACACTAAAAGCGACAAAACAGAGGGGTAGCTCGCTCAACATTTTGTAAGGATTTGCATACATAATAGTGGTACGCCCGTTGCCTCACCTCCTGTTGGTTAGATGGGTATTGGAGGCAATTAGGTAGCCGGAAGCGCCATTCCGGTCCGTTGATGAAATAGCTCTAGCCGCAACCATGGCTGTTCGCCGCTGGAGTCCCGCCCACTAAGAATGCTGAAACGATCACAAATGAACATCTTGCATAAAATAGCACTGCCGATGGCATTCGTTTTGGTTGCGACATCTTTTGTGGCGCTGGAGTCGTTTTGGGCGGCTGAGAACGAGGTTGATGAACGGACACTTCTCGACCTCAGTAAATCGGACAACCAGATTCTTGAGTCAGGCGTTGTTTGGTTCGATGATCTGGTGGGTGCCCAGCCTCCCGATACCGAAGAGGTCAGGCAGATCGTGGTATGGTTGCGGGACAATCTGCTGGACGGAGACTTCAGAGAAGCGCCACAGCTGGCTGACACTTTGCCGCGCATGCTCTTTCTCACGCTTGGCGACGGGCAGGAGACCGGGGTCGTGCTCCAAGCTGGTGGCAACAGTCTCACCCAGGCCGCAGAGCGGGCCCTTGCACTTGCATCCGCACGCCAGGGCAAGCACGAGTGGAGCCTTCTCAAACTCGACATCGTCGATCAAATAGCTGCGCCTCAGCGGGTCACGCCTAGGGGGAGGCTGGAATTCGAGCGTGGGCTCAATGGTATTGCGTTCGAACACCGATGGGGACTTGCTTTCCTTCCTGAAGAGGTCGTCACACGCACGCTAGTCACGAGCGAGCGCGAGATCCGCGCCTCGAACGTCGCGAAATACCTAAGAGCTCTCGACTTGCCGACCCCCGTTCGCTCGGATCAGCTCTGGAGCGACGGTAAGATGAGCATACGCGCGTTCACGACGCGTTCGTACTTTGCCGACAGAAACAAAATCTTCCCTCTTTACCGCGGCCATCGTGAGCAGCGCCGGGAACAGACAGAAGATATGCTCTATGCGGCCATCCAGGCCGGCGATTATCTGCGCCGTGCCGTCGAGGACAATGGCAGCTTTGTTTACTCCTACCTAGCTAAGACAAACAAGGAGAAACATGCCTACAACATACTGAGGCACGCCGGCACAGCGTACTCGATGCTCGAGCTCTATGAAGTGACAGGCGATGCGCAGCTACTTGTGGCAGCCGAGCGCGCCCTTGAGTACCTGCGCGCGAAAATTGTCGAGTGCCGGGCCGGGCGCGAACGGGCGTCTTGCGTAGAAGAGAACGGCGAGGTCAAACTCGGCGGCAACGCCCTGGGCATTCTTGCTTTGGCGAAGCACGCCCGGGTCACGGGCGATCGTTCGGGCCTCCCTTTGATGGTCCGACTTGCCAACTGGATCACCGGCACCCAAGCCTTGAGCGGTGAGTTCTTGATCCATAAGCGCGACCTTGAGACAGAACAGGTCGATGATTTGGTTTCTCAGTACTATCCCGGCGAAGCACTGTTCGCGCTCACTCGCCTTTTGAGCTGGACGGCGACGGGGCCTGGATCGACGCAGCGCAAAGGGGCGCCCGCTGGCTGATAACAGTGCGCGACGGCGATCTCTCCGACAATGAACTGAGCCACGACCACTGGCTGCTCTACGCGCTCAACGATCTCAACCGCACGAACCAGGATCCAATCTTCGTCGAGCACGCGCTTCGCCTCGCCCGAGTCATCGCCTCAAGCCAGAATCGCCAGCCCGCGTTCCCTGATTGGCGCGGCAGCTATTACCGTCCACCCTGATCGACACCTACGGCCACTCGCAGCGAGGGCCTTATCGCCGCTTACTCGCTAGCGAAAAGAGTGGGCAGAAATCAGGAAGCCATGGAAATCCTCGAAGCGGCGCGGTCGGGGATAGACTTCCAACTCCAACTCCAATTCCGCCCCGAATCGGCTCTCTATCTGCCCGAGCCCAGGCGAGCCCTTGGCCGGTTTTCGCGTAGCCTGACCGACTTCGAGATCCGCATCGACTACGTTCAACACAATTTGTCTAGCTTGCTCGCCTTGCGCGAGATCTTGCTTTCGAGCGAATCGACAGATTAATCACTGCCACTGTTTTATGCGCTGCGCTTCAACAGCTAACTCAAGAATCAGAATTGGGATGTCGCACCGTCGCAGTTAGGGGTCTGGGCAAAAATACTCTTTCAATTGACAACATTGGACGCGCGGGCGCGCGCTTCTGCCGCTTCCGCGTCGTCGTCTGGGTCCAATCTCAACGCTTCGTCATAATCCTGAATGGCGCGCTCGGATTCGCCTTGGGCAAAATACACGTCGCCGCGAAACTTGAAGGCGATGGCGTCTGTCGGGTCCAGCCCAATGACTTCGTTGTAATCTTTAAGAGCGAGGTCGTATTCTTGCGTCGCTAAGTTAACGTCGCCGCGTTGGAAAAAGGCGTTGAGAAAACCCGGGCGCAACCGGATGGCTTCGTCAAAATCTTGAACCGCGAGGTCGAAATCCTCATTTCGAAAATAAGCACGTCCGCGATGGAAATGACTGACCGCAAGATTTCGCTCCGACTCAACGCCCGACTCGATAAGCGTTGTGCAAGCGCCAATTACAATTTCTTCATCGCGATCCAGACATTGCTCGACATACTGGTCTCGGCCCTGTGCAAAAGCGGGATTTGTGAGAAGCACAAGGCCCAGAGATGACAAAACAAGTGATGACGAAACAAGTGACGAACGACGCATATTTACACTCCGCATTCTTGACGCCAGAAATCGCTTCGCACGCCTACAACGCGCGCCCGTATAATGACGCAATCTTCCAATAAGATACACCAAGCCTCAAATCTCCGCTTTACCCCTGGATGCAGGCACGGAAGTGGAGGATGTCCGCTTAGCGCCGATGGGGGACATCCAGCCGCATCAACGACGATACCGCACCCGTTTATGCTCTTACGCTTCGGGCCGGTGCCATATCCAAGTGCCGATGATCAATATCGGTATCGCGGGCGTCAGCGACCAGGGAAAGCTCAACACAAACAGCGATATTAAGAGCGTGACACCAAAGGCAACAAAAGCAGCGCGCTTGCCCGTAGCAGAGATCACCCCTTTTTCGCGCCATAGCCGAATGGATGGCCCGTAGCGGGGATGATCAAGCAACCATAGCTCAAGCTTGGGACTGCTCCGTGCAAACAGGTACGCTGCCAGGATAAAAAAAGGGACAGTCGGAAGAAGCGGGAGGACAACGCCAATGCCGCCCAAGCCCAGTGAAATAAATCCACCGGCAAAATATAGCCCTCTAACCATGGCGCTTCTTGTGGCATGCGCCGCGAAGCTGAAAAAGCGGAAATGGCAGGCTAGGCTGGAAGAGTCTGCTTTGGTGCCTAAGCGGACACCTAATCGATCAAGTAAAATGCCACAAAACTCAGTTCACCAGCGCATGTGCGCGGTCCACGAGTTCCTTCGGCGTGGTGTAGGCCTCGATGACAATGCGCTGCGCTTCTTCGCCTGTGATCGGCGAAATCTCCAAGCGGCTTCGCGCAGCTTCGTCTAGGAATTGCGGGTCCTGCAGCGTTTGATCGAAGGCGCGGCGCAGCGCATCGGCGCGATCTTCAGGGATGCC
The DNA here is from genome assembly GCA_965247505.1 of Micropepsaceae bacterium. Classification (GTDB taxonomy): domain Bacteria; phylum Pseudomonadota; class Alphaproteobacteria; order Micropepsales; family Micropepsaceae; genus CAIYRG01. The sequence goes on from OZ252020.1 coordinate 687,552, forward strand.
GGGCGGGCCAAGATAAGGACGGCCCAAGACCAGCCGCAACAGAAATATTCGCAAGATCTGACGATCGTCTTCGGTCTCGGCCAGATCCATGATGAGCGGAACATCGGGAAGATCGGGCGCCTTCTGTAACGCCAGCTGCAAAAGAATATTGATATTACCGTTTTCCAACCAAGCGCTCCGCGTGGATTTGACGCTCGACCAAGACCAACCGCAGCGTCCGTCAAGCTCGCCGCGCTCCATCGCAAAATCCACGTCATTGCCGCCTGCATAGCCGGTGACCAGCCGCATTTTCAAACCCAAAACGCTGCTGACCAATGTCGGGAAAACATGATCGTCGGCGCTCGGTCCGGTTCCACCGACAAATAATTCCTGCTCGTATAATTGCTCGATCTTGGTGATGCCGGTCCTCTCCCAAGATGCGCAGATGGAGGTTTCGTTATTGGCGCTTCCGATCCAAGTGAAGTTCGTCGCATCGAATTGTGCAAATTCGCGATTGCCGAGCATCGGCTCGAACGGAATCCCGCGATTGACCGCTCCGATCGCCGTGCCGTCGGTGGGCGCTGCGTTGTAAAGCCAATTGGCAAGCCTGAGACTTCCCGCGCCTTCCATATTCACCGGAATGATTGTCGGGTTACCGGGGATGAATTGTCCCATGTGCCGCGCGACCAGACGCCCATAAGTGTCGTAGCCGCCGCCCGGAGAAAAGCCGATGTAAAGGGTGATGTCCTTGCCGGCGTAAAACTCTTCGACGCTTTGCGCATGGGCCACAGGCGCCGCAAGAAACGCGGCGGCCAGAGCGCCAAGAAGGCGGAGTGTCCCTGCTCTTTTCAAGCGATGCGGCTCCTATTCCTTCAAAACTATAGCGTTTCCAGCCCGCTATAGCGAGTGAACGGTCCTACCTGCCTTACCTATTCTTCTCTTTCGAGGGCAGGCTTCGGCGCGATTTATGCGTGGCTGTTTTCAGCCTTTTAGGTCCATTAGCACAGTGATTTCCGATCTGACGCCCGGCATGCAAATCTAACGCTGCGCCTTCACAGGCGAGGCGCGGACGCGTTAAGAAAATGCCATATGAATTTTTAGTGGTGTCTGCGCGGCTTTGGGCCGGAGGAAATTATGAATAGCGATGTGAAAATAGTTTTCGCAGACGAAGTGGCCTCTTTTTCCGACCAGACCGACCGCACGCCCGGCGAGAACGCCCCTTGGGCGCCGGTGAAGATCACTAGGGAAGAAATCGACGCCGAAATCGAGCGGCTTGCTTCGCTTCCCACGCCCGCCGATGGACGCCGCGCCTCGCTGTTTGTCCACCCCTCCGCGCTGCCGAATGCGCCGGGGCTGGCGCCGGGAATTCAAGTGAGATTGAGCGTCCTAAAACCCGGCGAGAAAACCGAGCCGTTTCGCCACAATGCCACCGAGGTCAATTTCTGTATCCGCGGATCGGGCTACACGGTCACAGCCAGAAGGCGCATCGCATTCGGGCAATATGATGTTTGGAACAACCCCTCCTACACCCCCTATTGGCGGGTTAATGACGGCAATGATCTGCAAGTCTGCCTGACCTATTCAAACGTGCCGCTGCTGCAGTTCATGCAGGTTTATTTGTGGGAGGCGAATCCGCCACTGGTGAAAGCCGCCGCGGAAGAAAGCAACGACGAAGATAATCCGCGCCGCACGTCTCCCTTTGGAACCTTCGAGATCAATGATGACGGCGCCATGCTCATGCCCTATGAGCGCTTGATCAATCCGCCGCCGGTAGAGTCCTCACCGCTTTTCTGGCCATGGGAACAGGTTAGAGCGGAACTCAAAAAGCTTGAAAATCTCGGCGCCGATTATGTCGGACGCCGGCTCTATCTTCTTTACAATCCGATGACCGGGCGGACCAACGGTACAACGCCGAATTTCTTCGCCACCATCACCGTGCGCCCGCCAAAAATCGTAGACCGCCCACATCGCCATGTCTCGGCCGCGATCAATTATTATTTTCACGGGACCGGACGCAGCTCGGTCGGCGGCAATGTCTATGAATGGAAGGCCGGCGATATGATGCTTTCCGCGCCGGGCTGGGTCGTGCACAACCACGCTTCGCATGATGATTTCGTTTATGAGCTGACGGTGCAGGACCAACCGTTGAATATCCTTATGGAGTCTCTGCTCTGGCAGGAAAATATGAAAGTCGAACCTGCCCTGCTCGGAACGCAAGCCGGCTTTGACACCAATCGCAAGAAAGCTGGCGGCTAGAAAATGAATTCACTGGAACCGGGATTCTTGCGCGGCTCTTACCCGCCAGTCATCACGCCATTCCTGGAGAATGGCGATGTCGATTATGATTCTTACGAGAAGCTGGTCGATTGGCAAATTCGCGAAGGCAGCCACGGCATTGTCGTCAACGGCACGTCCGCCGAACCCGCGGTCTTGACCACCGAGGAGCGCAAGACGCTTCTTGAATTAGGAATGCGCGTAGCTAAGGGGCGTGTGCCGGTCATGGCCGCCACCGGCTCGCAAAGCTTTGGCGAAACCGCGGTGCTCACCGATCACGCCGCAAAACAGGGCGCCGACGCGCTTCTGATCGTGACGCCCTATTACATCCGACCGCCGCAACGCGGCCTTGTCGCCTATTACAATGAGTTGGGTAAGCGCAGCGATCTGCCGCTTCTCATGTATCATATCCCGGGCCGCACCGCGGTGACGGCGGAACTCAGCACTTTGGAACGCATCGCCGAAGCCACGCCGCATTTTGTGGGCATCAAGCATGCCTCGCTCGATTTGGCGCTGGTTTCGGAAGCGCTGGACAAATTCGGCCCGGAGTTTCGTATTTTCGTGGGCTTGGAAGAGCTTAGCTTTCCGATGATGGCAATGGGCGCCTGCGGCATGGTCAATGCGGTCAGCAATATTGCCCCTCGCAAAATTGCCCACCTATACGAGGCGGTTGCAGCCGGGAACATGGCTGAGGGACGCCGGCTGCATTTCGAATTGTTCGAGCTCAACCGCTCCGTATTCTACGACATCAATCCGATCCCGATAAAATACATGGCCAAGCAATTGGGCGTGCTTCCCGGAAACTATCACCGCCTACCGATGATGCCAGCGACGCCCGAGGTAGAAAAAAAATGCGACGCGGTGCTTAAAGCCGCAGGACTTATCGCAAATAATGAGGCTGTGGCCTGAACCCAATCGGCATTATTCTCGTTGCTCCTTACGGAGAATACTATGAGCGGCAAAGTCCAAAGCTGGACGGATTTGAAGACAAGCGATTTCGGGAGTGATTCCGATTCGCGCATTGCGCTTTTGCCCGTCGCTGCGGTGGAGCAGCATGGGCCGCATCTTCCGTTAGGCACCGATGCTTACATTTTGGAAGCTGTCCTCGCGCGGCTCAGCAATTCGCCACCCGAGAAAGCGGAAGTCCTAATCCTGCCGATGCAATCTATTGGCGACAGCACGGAACACAGCGATTTTCCCGGCACATTGAGTCAGGACGCGGAAACGCTGATTTCGAACTGGGTTTCACTCGGCGAGGCCGTGAATGAAAGTGGCATTCGCAAGTTTGCGATCGTGAACAGCCATGGCGGCCAGCCGCAAATTGTCGACATCGTTGCCCAGCGACTGCGCGCCGAGTTTCAAATGCTCGCCCTGCGCATCAACACTTTCTTGCTTGGTGTCCCGGAGGGTCTTTTCTCCGAAGATGAACTCGCATTCGGCTTTCATGGCGGCGAGGTGGAGACATCAATGATGCTTAGCTTTGCGCCTGAGCTGGTGGACATGAGTGCGGCAAAGAATTTTCCAAGCCTTGCCGCGCGTCTGGCCAAGAAAAATAAAACGCTTCGCGCCGAAGGCGGCGCGGCTTTTGCCTGGCAAGCGCAAGATCTCAACGCGCATGGCGCAACCGGAAATGCGCTAAGCGCCGATGCAAAGCGCGGCGCGGCGATGCTGGATCATATTGCGGCCCAGCTTGGTTCGGCACTGGACGATCTCTCGGCATTCGATCTGTCCGATCTGCGCGAAGGCCCGCAGTGAGCAATTTATTTTCCGCCGAGCTTCCCTCTAGCGTGGGCGATATCTGGAACAGACTTCTTGGCGGAGCGCCTATTTCCGAGGCAACCGATCCTATCGCCTCCGAACTTCTCAGCCTTTACGGCCCTTTGGCCAAACCCGGCAAGACGCCCTTTATTGTGGCGCAGCTGGGGCAAAGTCTCGATGGATATATCGCCACCCAGTCGGGCGCGTCTCACTATGTCACCGGCCCCGAAAGTCTTATCCATCTTCACCGTTTGCGCGCGCTTTGCGATGCTGTGGTCGTCGGTTGGCGCACCGTCGAAGCGGATAATCCGCAACTTAATGTTCGTCATGTCGACGGCGAAGACCCGCTTCGCGTAATTATCGATATCGAGGGAATACTGCCCGCAAGCCATCGTGTTTTTTCCATGCAAGCGCCCGGCGCGTTGCGGCTTATCGGCCAGGGCGTGCCCGCGCTTGGAGATGTCAAAAGCGAAGTCATTGATGTCGCAGATGGCCGCGCCGATCCCAAAGCGGTTGTAAATTTGCTGGCCGAGCACGGTTGCAAGAAAATCCTCATTGAGGGAGGCGGCGCCCTCGTATCTGGCTTTCTCAATGCGGGCGTCCTCGACCGGCTTCATCTTGCCATAGCGCCCCTAGTATTGGGCGACGGTAGGCGCGGCATCGCCTCTCCTGGCGCAGCGTCGCTTGATGAGGCGCGCCGCCTGCAAGGCCGGCAATATAGGATGGGCAGTGATGTCTTGTTCGATTTCGATTTGCGATAAGCCAACGCTGAAATGACCATCCGACTTGCGACTTACAACATTCACAAATTCGTCGGACGTGACGGCAAGCGCAATGAGGAACGCATTCTCGGCGTCATAGGCGCCATGAAGGCCGACATTTTGGCGTTGCAAGAATTTGTCCTCCAAGATCATGGAGGGGACATCTCAATGGTTGAAGCGTTCGCAGCGAAGGCCGGCTATCATTTCATTGCGCAGCCAATGCTTCGCGCCAACGGGATGGTGCAATTCAATCTCCTATTGAGCCGCACACCAATGCGTTCGCAAAACCTAGTCACATTGCCGCGCGACGGACACGAGCCGCGTGGGGTCATCGCTGCAGAATATGAAATCGGTGGCAGCCGGCTTAACATCGCCGCTACTCATCTTGGCCTAAGCCCCGCAGAGCGGATGCGCCAGCTTGCAATGATTCTCGAGCTCTGCGCCGGGCAAACCCAAGCGCCGTTTGCGCTTCTTGGCGATCTCAACGTCATGTTCCCGTGGGAACCGGCAAGGCGATATCTAAAGAGGGTTTTTCCGGGTCAGAAACAACCAGCCGGTTTCCCCTCGCGCTTGCCTTTGCTGGCGGTAGATTCGATTTATTTTAGCCCGCCCGAGACGCTCCAATCGCTCCGCCTTTTCACCGAAGGGGCCACGCGCGAGGCCTCCGATCATCTACCTCTGATCGCCGACATCGCCCTTTCCTGGTCGCGGGATCACAAAAAACACGCCAGGCAGGGCGGAAAGTAGGACGATGATTCCGTAGGTGACAGAAATGGCAACGCCGTCGGCCGGCGTAAGATTTGCCAGCCCCCAGATCGCAGCTGCGGTTGCCTCGCGAATACCCCAACCCGCGATTGTGATCGGTATGGTCATCGAGAAGAGGATTGCCGGAACCAGCGCTACGATTTCAGCGAAACTCATTGCGATGCCGACCGCGCGGCCGGCGCAGTAAAAACAAAAAAGGTAAGTTACAAGAACACTCAGCGAATAAAGCAGCTGTTGGAATATGACATCGCGCGCCAGCAGCGCGTGACGCGCCTCGGCCAGAAGGCCGCCGGCACCGGCCCCTATGCGCGATTTGGCCAGTGGGCCTCTGATCAGAAAATACAGTGCAAACCCAACACTCAAGGCTATAAGAAGAGCGATTCCGCCAATCTCGATGAGAGGTGCATCGCCTTGTGGCGTGATCGGCCAGAAGAAGAGCCCGCCAATCATAAAGAAGAATAAAACAAGCTGCCCCGAGGCGCGCTCAAAAATGACCGCACGTATCGCCGGACCGTAATTGGCAGCTGCCTCCCGCGTGCTCAGCCTGTGACCATGGCGAACGGCGCGTGCGGCATCGCCCAGCACGCCTCCCGGCAATATCTGATTGGTGAGAACAGCAAGATAATACTCCGAAAGTGCCGCACGAAACGGCAAAAGCGCGCCCAAGCGTTCAGCCGTAAGACGCCACCTCGCGGCGGAGAGAAAATATTGGGGCAGCGTCGCAAGCAATGCGATGCCGAGCCAAACCTGATCGAGACCTGCAATCCGCGCAAACAGAACACCCAAATCAACGAATTGAAAGACGGCAATGAGCAGAGCCAGTGAGACGAGCGCACGGAGCGCGGGCTTCCATTGCATAAATTCAGATTTGGATTGGGAAGGAGTGGAATCGGACATTACCTAGTCCAGACACGCCAAAACGTCGCAATGGCCAACCACAAGTTCACTTTCGCCGCGCGCGATATAAGATAGACGCCGCTTTGCCCATGCCTGGATCATCTCCGATTGGCTTGGGCTTTGTTCAAAGGCCGCCCGCAGATAACCCTCCAGCAATTCGGACTGCAGTTGGACATGCTCGGACGACAGATGCCAGGAACTGTCGCCCGAAAAAACGCGATAGCCCGCGGCCTCAAAGCATTTTCTCAACGCTTCAGGCGCCTGCCCCCCTAGCGCGAGACCAAAACCCTTATTGCGGCACATATGGGTGTTGAAAATTGTACGAATTTCCTCATCGTCTCCGTCTTGAGGCGTCCAAGAAATTTGTCCATCAAAATTGAGCGCAAATAGACCACAAGAGACATTCGCGTCGGCGCATATTACCGCCAGAAGGGCGAGCCACTCCTCCGATACGAGATCGAAGAAAGCCGAGGCCGTCACAAGATTGCAATTCGTGACATCCAATGCGTCTAAATTATGCGCCAAATCGAGCAAGCGTTTTTCAACGTGCAAGCTCGCCGCGATCTTTGGGACCACAACGCCGTCCAGCAAGGCTTGATCGGCGTCTACCAAAGTCCAGGCTTGCGAACAGTTGAGAAGCGGTGCGAGATACCGAAGATTGCTGGCACTGCCTGTGCCCAGATCGATTACCCGAAAACTTTCGGCCGAGTTTTTTTTCATGTGCGCAAGAAGAGATAGGTCTCGCGCGAGGGCATCGGCAGGCTCTCGCAGCGCCAGCCATTCTTTGGAAAAGCCGCTCATACCTTTAACGCCTGCGCAAATGCGCGCGATGCCTCACTCCAGGTTCGAAGTGATCCGCGCGCAATGCGCGCACCCTCCAAAAGACGCGCATAGGCGGCTTCGTCCGTCAGAACGCAGGTCAAGTTGTTCTTGAGCGCGTTGATGTCGCCGGGCGGGCTTGCCAGTCCTGCACCATGCGGCAAGGTCTCGGCCAACGCGCCGCCAGTGGTCGTTATGACGGGCAAGCCACGCGCAACAGCCTCGTTAACGACCATCCCGAATCCCTCATAATGCGAGGCCAAAACGACTAGATCGGAGGCGGAATATAACTGGTCCAGCTCGCCATCATTTACTTCATCGCGCAATTCAACCTGGTTTTTAAGCCCAGCCGCCTCGCGCAGCGCGCAAATCTCGGTATGGCAACGCCTATCCAATTTCGTATTGCCGGCACAGATCAGTTTCCACGGCAGCTCCTTCAGCTCCGACAATGCGCGTAAGAGATTCGCATGGCCCTTTCGCGGGATGTAAGAGGCAGGGCAAAGCATTTGCATGGGCGTATCTTGCGCAGCACCCTCCCTGCCCTTGCTAAGCTGCGCTGCATCAACACCTGGCTCCACAACAGTAATTTTTTTCTCATCGACGCCATATTCCACCAGGCGGCGGCGGGTAAAATTACTGGTCACAACGACATGATGCGCAAAATCCAATGCGCGCATTTCGCTACGCCTGAGATCCGTCCTTTGCTCATCCCCAAGCCCTGTCTCGTCGGCCAAGGGATGATGCACCAAGGCAACCAGCTTCAGGCGCAAATGCTCCCGCGCGGCAATTTCCGGCAACACTCCAAAGGCGAGTCCATCGACAATCACCAACGCTCCATCGGGAATGTTGGAAATGAGTTTCTCCGTTTTCGCGAGAGTTTTCTGGTTGGGATTGGGAAAACCGCCGCCCAGCTCGATGGCCTCGACCGACCAGCCACTTCTACGCAGATTCTCAATTATCTTGCGGTCATAGGCGTAGCCGCCGGTTCTTATCGCGAGCGAGCCCGGCACCACGAAAATGAGACTCTCGCTCATGGCAGGAGATCGCCCACAGGAAGAGCCGAAGACGGCTTAGAGCTCGCCTTCATAGGAAGCCCACGCAATATGTGATTCGTGCAGCGTCACTTTCAGCGCGGCCAGACCATCGGCATGCTCTCCGAGTTCTCCGGCGGATATCCGCTCGCGGATTTTCTCAAACACGGCGCGCGCCATAAACTCGGTTGTCGTATTCTTACCCTCAAATTCTCCATCCGCATCGAGATTGCTGAAATTCCACCCGCCCAAGATCTCTTTGACGATTTCGCTCGCCTTACCGATATCAACGACGACATTGTCGGGATCGAGCGCTTCGCGGTGAAATTCGACATCCACCACGTAAGTCGCTCCATGTAGCGCCTGTGCCGGGCCGAATGTTTCGCCCCGAAAACTATGTGCGATCATGAAATGGTCGCGAACGGTGATGGCGTACATCAAGCTGTTTCCTAATTTTGTCTTCTAGCGTTCGGCGTAGCGGATACGATGACACAAAATCGTTTGGTCTTCCGCAATCTTCGACATGATATTTGGAAGATTGTCGAATTCATCCTCTCCGGTAATAAGCGCGTCGTAAATGGGCGCACGCAAGAGATCGAGTGCCAGATGCATCCTTCTGCCAAAATCCCAGCGCGGCATTTGCGTAGCCGGCAGATGGCCGACCTGAGATGAAATCAGTTTTAGACGTTTGGAATGAAATGCCCCACCAAGGTTCAAATCTACGCCAGCATCGCCATACCAGGACAACTCCACAATCCGTGCTTCGAATCCGGCAAGCTCGAATGCGGTTTGCAATCCCGAAGGGCTGCCGCTGGCATGGACGATGAGGTCGGCTTCTCCAATGGCATCGTCGGGCAAAACGCAAGTCAGACCCAGCGCTTCGGCGCTCTTCGCTTTTACCTCGAGCGGATCGACAATCTGCACCCGCGTGCCGGGAATCTTTGATGCCAGATGTGCGACAAGTAATCCAACAACACCGGCCCCAACCACAATGATGCGCTCGCCGAGGAGCGGCGCTGCATCCCACAATCCGTTGATCGCCGTCTCCATATTCGCCGCAAGCACGGCACGCTCGGGCGGCAATCCCTCGGGAAGGGCGCAAATAGCTGTCGCTGGAACGACGAAACGCTCTTGATGCGGATGAAGGCAAAATATTGTCTGGTTCAGAAATTCGGGGGGGCCGGCTTCTACTTCACCTACGGTGATGTAGCCGTATTTTAGTGGCCAGGGAAAATCGCCCTCCTGGAACGGAGCGCGCATTCGCTCGTGCTCGCTCGGTGGCACCGCTCCGCGCCAGACAAGACTTTCGGTTCCTCGGCTTATCGCACCAAAAAGGGTTCGGACCCTGACCTCATCAGATTTACGCCGCGCCAACGCGCTATCGCGTATTTCGCCCCGTAAGGGTCCGGTAATCCAAAACGCGCGTGCCGGATTTTCGTGCATTGCCTTCCCGCGTGGTAAAGATCGAGCGTATCAACCGCGACCGCCAATAGCGAACTGCCATCACGAATTGAACCGCAATGCGCTCCGAGACCGAAAATAAACCGCCTGCCGGGAATTTGGATAGTGAATTAAAACGCGAAGCCCTGGTCCAGGCCGGCGCGGGCCTGGGCGCGACCATCCTTTTGGGCTGGCTGGCCCAAACATGGCTCGCGTTTCCTACAGCCGAGACCTTCTTCGCGGCGTTTGTATATATGGTTTTTATTGGGCTCATTTTTCTTTGGCTGCCGGAGCATTCTCCCCAATTGCGATTGGGAACCGCCAATAGGATCACGATATTTCGCGCGGCCCTTGTGGCAAATCTAGCCGCGGCTTCGCTTTACCCATCCATCCTCGCGTCCCACGGGCTCGCTGTAACCGCCATCATGGTCATCACATTTGCACTCGACGGCGTGGATGGCTGGTTTGCGCGCAGATTCTCGCAATCGAGCCGCTTCGGCGCGCGCCTCGATCAGGAGCTGGACGCGCTTTTCACGCTTGTGCTGGCGATCGCAATATTTTGGATGGAAAAGGCCGGCGCATGGATCCTGCTTGCCGGGGCCTGGCACTATTTATTTCATGGTCTAAGAGCTGTATTTCCGGCTTTTCGCAACACGCTGCCCTTCTCGCACCGTAGACGGATTATCTGCGGCGTTGTCGTGGCATCGCTGACCGCGTGCGCCAGCCCATTGCTCGCGTCGGCCTATACGGAAGTCCTGGCTATCGCGGTGGTGGTCGTGCTTACGGCCTCTTTTTTAATCGATATTGTATGGCTATGGCTGTTATTTGGCTCGGCTAGGCGGCATGATCTTGATGCTGCAGCGCAGCAAAAGACCAAGTGATCTAGACGCCGCCTAGGAATTCAGAGGAAAGTAGCTGGGACGATACGACCCTGCGGTCCCTCTTTGTTGTGCGGCGGGGATTTCAACCAGGCCGAAGATCTCAGGCCGCTATGAATGACACAAAATGGACCGTAAGATTCCTGAGAATGAAGCCTTACCGGATCTGCCGACCGAGATCTGGGACGATGTGGAGGGGCTGCGCCGACCGACGCGGCAACAAGCCAAAGCCTGCATCAGCAGCCTTCTCGCTTTCATTGGAGAAAATCCGGGTCGCGAGGGCTTGCGCGATACCCCCGACCGTGTGCTGCGCACTTGGGAAGAGTTTTTCGGCGGCTATGACGCGGATGCAGAAGCAACCCTCGAGCGCACCTTCGAGGAAGTCGACGGCTATGACGAAATGGTCCTGCTGAAGGATGTCGAATTCGTCAGCCATTGCGAGCACCACATGATGCCGATCTACGGAAAGGTCCATATCGCCTACCAACCGAGAAAACGCGTAGTAGGAATTTCGAAGCTCGCCCGCGTCGTAGATATTTTTTCCAGCCGCCTGCAAACCCAAGAATCTCTAACAGCGCAGATTTCCAGCACCATCGAAGACGTTCTTGCGCCAATTGGCCTCGCCGTACTTGTCGAGGCGAGCCATCAATGCATGGTTACGCGCGGCGTGAAAAAAGCGGATGCCCTAACCATTACGGTAGCGTTCTCAGGAAGCTTCAAAGACAACGCGAAGCTGGAGCAGCGTTTCCTTCGGCTGGTGGGCGCCGGGTAAATTCCTCAGCGCCCCTAAACACTCTTACGCAATTTCCTTTTTTATGGAATGCGCTGCACAAACTGCAAACCGATCACGGTCACAGCAGAGTCGGAGCGCCCCGACAAATTTCCACGCAATGCGTTTTCGGGAGAACCGGCGTTTAGGTTTACGGGCGCATCGGCGATGAAAAGATAGCCAAACGCCAAACTCACTTCGGTGTTTTGCCAGCCCTCATAGGTGGCTCCAGTCGACAGCCAAATGCGGTCATTATCCGGAATTCGGTGCTCGCGCAAACTGTCCGGTGTGGGGCTGCCGTCATAAGCGGCGCCGAAACGAAGTGTCCAATCTTCGCTGGCCATATATTCGAAACCAAGCGCGGCGAACCATGAATCTTCCCAATTGGCCGTCGTGATGTCGGGAGGCTGCGCAGGATTGACCGCATTGACGCGAAACTCTTTGAAGGCGTTCCAATTCGTCCAGTCGACTTCAGACAACGCGGTTACACGATCGGAAACGCCTACCCGCGCACCAATGCTGGCTTTGGCCGGTGTCGTGAGGTTTGCAGTTGCGCGCGTATCGGCGAATGCACCGGTGAAGAAATTGATCGTCGCGCCGATTCCGTCCGAGTCGAGCGCGAAGGTCAGCGGCCCTTCGAATGTGTGTCGAATTTCGGAGCGGAATGACGCCCCGATTGTAACATCTTCAGATAAGTTGGCGATCGCCCCTAAGGTAAAACCAAATCCCCAATCGTCGCCCGTATAATTTGCCCGGCCATCTTGCGCACCCGGTATGGAATCGGGAATGAGCGAACCTGCGCCAATAGTACCTATATCAACCGCGCTTGAGAGCCGCCCTTTGGCATATTGCGCCTGAACGCCCGCAGCGACGGCAAACATCGGCGTTATCTCATAGGACAATGCCGACATAATGTTGGCGGTTTGCAGTTTGGAAGTCAGTCCGTAGTAGCGTCCGGCCCATGACGGATCATAGGACGTGCTCAAACCCCAAGGAACGTTGACCGTTACACCCCAAGCCAATTCCGGCGTTAGCCGCACACGCGCAGCCGCCGCCGGTACAATGGCGTTTTCGATAAAGTTGGATGGCGTTGCATCACCGCCGGTCGCATTCCCCGCCGACGTAACAGCATTGGAATAAGACGCGCTTGAAGTCGGCAATATGCCTACGCCACTCAGCGAGAAATCGCTGCTTTCAACCATAGAAAGAGAGGCGGGGTTGTAGAAGAGAAAGCTCGCATCGCTGCCCGAAGCCCAAGCCGCGCCTGCGGCAAGGATCTGAACTCCAGCAATACCAACCAAAAGGAACTGATTTGTCTTTCTCATTTGCAACGCCCCCCAAGGCGTAAATGGCCGTTTTGGGCCTCAACTAACGCTCGCGAATGAGGGGAATCTACGGAGAAGTTGCAAATACTACGTTAACCAAACTGCAGTATCACATTATTTACCAGATGCTCAGATAATGAGATGGGACCACACCGGCCTATGGATATGACTGCGACTTTGATCAAAAGCGCTCCGAACGACGAAGAAATTTCGTCCGGCGAACGGCGTCAGGGTGGATGCCTTGAGGTCGACGAGCAAAGCTTTGAGCTTTCGCCCACCAAGCTGAGTTTTCGCGATCCCGGCGTGGAAAAACGTTTCTCCGAAGAAACATTTATGCGCTCGATCAATTTGATCCGCGCATATTTGATCGCAGGAACGATGTTGTACGCGACCTATGGTGCGCTGGACTGGATTGTCGGCGGCACCGCAACCGTCCTCATTCTCACCATTCGATATGCGATCGTTTGCCCCATATTGCTCGCCATATTTACGCTGACCTTTTCGAAAAACTTTCCACGCTACGGACAAATCGCCTTGTCCATTGCCATGCTCGCCACCGGTCTCGGTGTCGTTGCGATGACTGCGGTCATGCCTCCGCCATTCAATAGCGAGTACTATGCCGGTTTGATTATGGTGGTGATTTATTGCGGCAGCCTAATTCGGCTAAAGTTTCTCTACGGGCTCGCGATCACCATGTTCTTGGTTTTGAGCTATCAATTGTCTGCGGCGGTCATCAATCCGATTCCGCTCGACAATTACATCAGCAATAATTTTTTCTTGGTCATGGCTTTGGCCGTCGGCCTTTTTTCGAGTTATATTCAAGAATCCTATTTCCGCCGAACCTACATAAGCGGAAAAATTGTCGAGACAAAGAACGAGTACACCAATGTGCTCCTGCGCGAATCCCAACGTGCGAACCGTTCGAAGGACCAGTTCCTGGCCAATATGAGTCACGAATTGCGGACTCCACTCAATGCCGTCATCGGTTTTTCCGATATTCTCAAACGGGAAGCATTCGGGCCGCTGGGCAACGACAAATATGGAGAATATGCCGACGACATCAATCTCAGCGGCGAGCGGTTGCTGCAGATCATCAACGACATTTTGGATCTCGCAAAAGCGGATGCGGGAAATATCGACCTCCGGGCCGATAGGATCGATATAGGCGCGCTTCTTGGCGACTGCATGCAAATGTGTGACAACCGCGCGAAAAACGCCGGCGTGAATTTGGAATATTTGGGCTCAGCCGCGCCGGTGAATGTGGTCGTAGACGAACGGCTGATGCGGCAGATTATTCTCAACCTGCTGTCGAATGCTCTCAAGTTCTCGCCAACGGATAGCACCGTCAAGGTTTCGCTTACCGCCAGCCGCTATGACGGCATTTCGATTCAGATCAAGGATTGTGGAATCGGCATTTCCCCCGAAAACCTCGAGCGTGTTTTAAGGCCGTTCGAACAAGTCGAAAACGCTTATGCCAAAAAGAATAGTGGCGCCGGACTCGGACTTTCGCTTGCCGTGAGGCTTACCGAACTCCATGACGGCAATTTGACGATCGATAGCGCCGAGAACAAGGGCACGACCGTGAACATTGCCCTTCCACCTAGCCGGTTTCTCGACGATTCCCTCGCAGAGCCGATGCGGCAAGCCAGCTAAGCTTAGGGCTTGCGCACGAAAAGTAGTCTCACACGCTCGGTGGGCTCCAACTCCGTCCAAGCATTTTTAATCTGAAGCCCATCCACCCAAGCCATCATCTGAGCCTCGTTGCGGTATTCAAGCGACCAATCGGCAATGAACTCCATCGGCCAAAGATTGCTCAGAGGCGTATCATTCATGTTTCCGATAACGAGCAGCCCACCCGGCGCCAGCGCTCCATAGAGACGGTGCACGAGTGACGTAGCGCGCCGGTCGGCGAGATAGTCGATCAGTCCAACAGAATAAATTAGGTCCTGCGGCGGCAACATCGACATGCCATTCGACCAGCGCAATATGTCGGTAAACGACAAATTCAAACACTGCACGCCGAACTGACCTTTGCTGTCCATAACGTAGGGATAGGTCTGTTCGTAAGCGTATCGAAGCGCGCCCTCCTCTTGGTCGATCAAGGTGAAGTCAGCGCGTTTTCCGGTTGCACGTTGATTGGCGAGAGAAAGTTCAACTTCACGCGCCGAACCGCAACCAAGGCTCAGAATCTTCGCCGCACGGCCCTGTCCGCGCTCACGAACAACATTTTCGATATGCCTGCGCACGAGCTGCATTTTTGTGCCAATGCACTCAGCCACTTCCAAACCAAGTTGATGAATGAGCATGCTGTAAACGTCGCCGCCTATGCGCTCGCCGCTATAGACTTGGTTCATCACAACAAAATCGCCCGGATAACCGAATGGTTTGGCGTAGCCACGATCCCAAATCGCTCCCTGACGCATTTCAGGCGTAAGGACAAGTTCGGTAAACTCCTTAGTGGCCTCGCGTAACTCACGATGGCCCATAATATCGCGCACGATGTCGTTGCCTGTGCGCCAGAGCGAACGCCAATGCTCGGTCATACGACCGACACAGGCCTCATAGGCGCTATTCGTGTCGAGTGTGTGCTTAACGCCGTGAGTCGCCCCGACGGACTGACCTAAAAGCGAGCGGTATGATCTTAAAAACCTCAGCGTGTCGGAACAGAGGACGCGATAGTCTTTGGGAACGAATTGATGGGCATCCGCGCTCATGAAAAGCGGCTGCGCTGCGATCTGCGCTTGGACATTCCGATTTAGAAGTTTGTCGAATTCGACAAAGGCATCTACGGTCTGTGGATAAGTCAAGATATTTCCGGGACTTAGCAGCAATGCGCCACGCCAGACACCGCATCTAGCAGTGAGTTCAGCAAAGATTCCATATCTTGATTTTTTAGGGAGTCGGTTCTCCGTGCCCACTAGCCACATCTCATGCCACGCCTGAAGCACACATCCGGATAATCAGCGAGTCAACAATCAGACAATCTGCACGCCTTGCCAGAAGGCCACATAGCCGCGGATGCGTTCGGCAACCGGCTTTGGTTCAGGGTAGCACCAAGCGGCATTGGCGTTCACTACGTCGCCGACAACGACATCATAATAACGGGCGACTCCTTTATGAGGGCATGTGCTCGTCATGACGCTCGGCCGCAAATATTCGCGGCCAAGCGAGCTGGGTGGGAAATAGATGCTGCGATCCACGAGGAGTGTCTCGTCGGACTCAGCGATCGTCACACCATTCCAGATGGCTTTGGCCATGTTGGGGGCGCTTTCCTACTCGGCCGGTGCGGTCGCTGGGATCGACGCCTGTGCTTTGTCCTGCGCTCTGCGCGCACGCACAACGGCCATTATGGCCAAAATCCCCAAAAAAGCTGCAGTCGACAAAAAGACATGCCAAAGAAAATGAGTGCCGACGGACGCGAATTCACACACAAATTGCTCGCGATCTATGGTGCGAAAGGTCAGCGCCGTTATCGAACAAGCGATCGCAGCGGCCCCGAGATAGGCGGCCTCTCTTGAAAAAACACCCGTCTGATAAATCAAATAACCGCCAAACAGCAGAATGGCCGGCATCATTGAAGCCCAGCGCCCATATGGAATGAGATTAATCTCATCGAAAAATTCTGTGGCAAAATAGAAGCCGACCGAGAAAACGACCGCTTGCCACAGCGGCATCACTCTGCGCGCCCATAGAAAAAATAACGCGATGAGGAAAAGCAGGCCGGCGTCCACATCCATTCTAAGTGCCGTACGATCCCGCAATCCATGCCAGAAAAAACTTCCAAAACCGTTCACCAAAAGAACGGCACAGAGAAAATAGAGATCGAATGCACGCGGAGTGCGGCGGATGACAATGAAAAAGCCGATCAGCGCAAACAAGATAATCGAAAGATTTGAATAGGTATTGAACGGCTCTACCGGAAACGCTCCCGGCGTGAAGTTAGCTGGCGTCTCACAATATTGGGGTCCACCCGTCCATTGCATGTCGCAAAAATCCCCATCCAAGGCGAACTTCTCTTAGGTGACGCGCCACTCTCTGTCAAAGTTGCGTTATAGGCGCATTGCCCCTGCGGACATAAGATAAATCCTCCATTAAGATAGCAGGCAGCAAAAAATGAATTTGGGCAATTTAGGGACTTCAATGAAGCGCGCCGGACCAATCCTTGTTGCACTCGCGGCAGCAACCGTCTTAAGCGCCTGCGCGGCAGTCCGCGGTCTACCCGACCCGGTTTCGATCGAGCAGCGGCTCGCAATGATTCCCCTCAATGGTGCGCCGTTGGATCGCCCCGTGAGCATTCATTGGAGCGGCGAACAAATTCCCTTTATTGAAGCGGAAACCGACCATGATGGGGCATTTGCGCTTGGTCTGGCGCACGCGCATCTTCGGCTTGGTCAGATGGAGCTTCTGCGCCGAGTCAGCCAAGGCCGCTTGCGCGAGATCGCTGGACCAATAAGGGGGATACGCGATGTCGAACATGCCTTACGCATATTGAATTTCGGCAAGACGTCCAATGAGGTGTATGCCCGTATGCCTGCGCATTCAAAGGCGTTTCTCGATGCCTTTGTCGCCGGCATCAATCACTATCAGCAGAACGTCACTCAGCTGCCCCATGAATTTTCCTTGCTCGGGATCGGGCGCGAACCCTGGTGGGCGCAAGAAGTCCTGACCCTGAGCCGCCTGGCCTCAGTCGATGTCTCCTGGATCACCTGGTTTCGCCTTTTCAGTTTGCGCGACCGGCCCGATTGGCCGGAGATTTGGATGCGGGCACTCGAACACGGCAGCGCCTCGACACCATCAATTCAATATGAAGAAGAGGCCGCGCTTCAATATTTGAACGACATTCTTGCCGGCACCGCCAGAACGGGTTCGGATAGTTTTGCCATTGGGGGCAGCAAGACATTGTCGCGCTCCTCTATCATCGCGAGCGACCCGCATCTTGGCATCGACTTGCCTAATATCTGGGTGCTTGCGGGTTTGAAATCGCCCTCCTACCACATGATCGGATTGATGGTGCCCGGCCTGCCCCTTGTCGCCGTTGGACGGAACGCCGATATCGCCTGGGGCGGAACCAATATGCGGTCCGCGGCAAGCGATTTGATCGATGTTTCAGGGCTTCCTCCCGAGCAGATCACCTCGCGTGAAGAAAATGTAAATGTGCGGTGGTGGTTCGACGACAGCTATGTCATTCGCGAGTCGCCGCATGGACCCATTCTTTCGGATGCGGAAATAATCGATGCCCGCGAGGGTGAAGTTTTTGCTCTTAAATGGATCGGGCACCGGCCGAGCGACGAAGTAACCGCGATGCTCGATGCCAACCGCGCCAGCAACTGGGAAGAATTTCGCACCAGCCTCGAGCCTTTTGCAATTTCAGCACAGAATTTCGTCTATGCGGACAAAGAAGGAAATATCGGCCAACTGACGACGACGCATATTCCTATGCGCTCAATGGAAATGCCGCGCGATATTGTGCGCCCTTTAAGCGATGCCGCAGCCTGGGACAATATTCTGACCTCGCGCGATCTACCGAGCGCGTACAATCCCGCAAGCGGCTTTTTGGCCTCGGCAAATAATAAGCCCGCTGAAACACCCTTCCCGATTGGCTATTTCTTCTCCGGTGATGACCGCGTCCTGCGCATGCGCGAACTTCTTTCCGCGGCGACAGAAATGAGCGTTTCCGATATTCAGGCCGTGCAAAGCGATACTTATATGATTTCAGCGGTAGCCTTGCGCGATGTCATAGTTGCGCGCGCACGCGCCATCCCAGATCTCTCGGTAGAGGCGGTACAGACACTCGAAATTCTTGAAGCCTGGAATGGACGCTTTGATGTCGATTCACGAGGCGCAGTTGCGTTTCAAGCGAGCGTTGCAATTCTTGTTCCTTTATTCGTCGACGAGATTGACCAAACCATTATCGAAATAGGCGGCACTGAATATCTCGATTATGCGAAACTAATTGAAGCAGCACCCGCGGGCATCATTGAACTACATATTGCGGCCGCACTGTCCGGTGCCAATGCGTCCCTAATGTCCTATCCGACATGGGGCGACATGCACACTCTCGTTCTGGAGCACAATTTCAGCATGATTCCGCTGATCGGCGAGCGCTATCGCTTTGTCGACACGCCTTGGCCGGGTTCGACCGACACACTTTGGCGCGCAAGCCACGATCTATCGACTGAGGCCGTCTCGGTTGGTTTCGGCGCACAAGCGCGTCACATTTCCGACATGGCGGATCTCGACTCTAATTGGTTCGCACTTATTGGAGGTAATGATGGCTGGATCAATTCCGAAAATTTCCTCGATCAGATCGAAGCGTTCCGCTCGAGCACGCCCATTCGATTTCCGATGCGGCCGGAAACGGTGCGCGCGCAGTTTCCCCACACCACTGTTCTAAACCCGTGATTTCTTTGACGCCTGCTTTTCGCCTATTCGCCAAACGGCGGCGAAAAAAGCTTGCCGCGCAAGACCCCGTAACGACGCAAAAACGCGAACTCCTAAAACTTATCGAACGCGCGAAAAATACGCGCTTTGGACGCGATCATGGGTTTAAGTCGATCCGCAATGTTTCCGATTTCCAGCAAGCGGTTCCCCTTCGGCGCTATGAGGCGCATTGGAGGGAATATTGGAAAAACGACTATCCGAATCTCGTTGACGTAACATGGCCGGGGACCAATCCCTTCTTCGCGGTGACTTCGGGCACAACATCCGGAGCCTCGAAGAACATTCCCGTTTCCCATGAGATGAATCACGCCAACACGCGCGGCGCGTTGGATGCATTGCTGCATCATCTTGTTCAACGGCCGAAGAGCCGCGCGGTCGACGGCAAGAATTTCTTTCTCGGCGGATCGGTCGCCCTACGCGAATGTGCGCCGGGCGTATATTCCGGGGACCTTTCTGGGATCGCAGTGCGCCAGGCACCTCGGTGGTATCGTCCCTTTACCTTTCCGCCGGCCAAAGTCACCGCTGAGCCGGACTGGGAAAGAAAGATCGCGAAAATTGTCGATCTTCTGCCCGGAAAGGACATCCGCATTTTGGGCGGGACGCCGTCTTGGCTTCTGCATCTTATCGAGCGGCAACAGAGCCGCGCCGGCGCGACACTGACCGCCAGCGAGCTTTATCCTAAATTGGAGTTGCTCGTACATGGCGGCGTGAACTTCAAACCCTATCGTGAACGCTTTGAGGCCTTTCTCGATGGCGGAACGGAAACGCGCGAAGTGTACCCTGCGTCCGAGGGTTTTATTGCGGTGCAAGACGAAACCCCGGAAGCGGGCCTGCGCCTTATGGCCGACAACGGGCTTTTTTTCGAATTCGTTCCCGTCGACGAAATGCACAGCGCAAATCCCACACGTCATACGCTCACAGACGCAGAACCTGGCACGAATTACGCAATTGTATTGTCCACTTGCGCGGGCTGCTGGGCCTATGTTCTGGGCGATACAGTGCGTTTTGTCTCAACCGATCCGCCGCGTATTTTGGTGACCGGCCGGACCAGCTATTTCATGTCGGCCTTTGGCGAACATCTGATCGGCGAGGAAATTGAAGATGCTGTTGCGATGGGCGCGAGCACCGTTGAAGCACCGATCAGCGATTTCTCGGTCGGAGCCGTCTTTCCCAAAAAAACCAATGAGGCCGGACACCATCTCTATATTGTCGAGTTTGCGCGCTACCCCTTGAGCGAAAACGAAATTGCACGATTCAGAAAAGCGCTTGAAGACGTTTTGTGTTCGCGTAACGACGATTACCGGGTTGAGCGCATGGAGTATGGCGTAATCGGAGCGCCCCGAATTTATCCTGTCCCCATTGGAACCTTCGCTTCGTGGATGAAGTCGCGCGGCAAACTCGGCGGGCAAAATAAAGTTCCGCGGGTGATAAATGATGCTGAACTCTTCGCGAGTCTCGAGCAATTCGCGCGCAATAGGACTGCCGGTACGCGCTACTAAGTCGCAAATCAATCGAAAGTGAACTCTTGGATTCATCTCTCTGTCGAAATAGAACTGCGATGGAGATTTCAGCCGGGCAAACCAAAGGAGCCATTCGCCATGGACACCGCAAGCTTTGTCGCCGCGCTTATTGGACCGCTCTATGTTGTTGTTGGGATCGGAATTCTTCTGGACCCAAATCATTATCGCAAAATGACGGAAGAGTTTCTTCGCAGCCCAACCCTCATTTATCTGGGCGGGGCAATGGCCTTCGCTGTCGGCTTATCCATTCTCTATTTCCACAATACATGGCGCAGCGATTGGCGGGTCATTATTACAATTTTTGGGTGGCTGGCCTGTCTCAAAGGCGCACATCTTCTTATTTTTCCGGGGCATGTCTCCCAGCTTTGGTCGCCAATGGTTTCGAGCACAAATTTTTTGCGCGTGATCGCCGTCGCAGCACTTGCGTTGGGACTATTTCTAACTGCTGTCGCCTATGGCGTTCTATAGCGCCCAATTAGTTACGGATACGCAGCGCGGTTAGGCGATAGGATTGTAGAGGTAATCTCGCGTGATCGATTGCACGTTTGGCGTTCCCGACAGCGTCATTGAAATGGCGAGCACCTCGCGTAGATGTTCGAAGACACTATGCGCGCCCTGCCAACCGCCAAGCGCAAGGCCATAGAGCGCCGGGCGCCCGATGGCGACTGCATTGGCGCCATGCGCGAGAGCCTTAAACACATCGGTGCCACGCCGAATCCCACCATCCAAAATGATTGGAACCCGGCCTTCGACCGCGTCGGCAATTCGTGGCAAAGCGGCGAACGAGGCTGGAACGCCATCAAACGCACGGCCGCCATGATTGGAAACATAGACGCCGTCCAATCCGTTGCGCACGACTTCGATCGCTGTCTTTGGCGACATCACACCCTTTACGATGACGGGCAAGCCCGTCTCTTCCTTGATCCAGGCAAAATCATCCCAACTCAAATCGCGTTTGCGATCGCGCAACAGCGCCAAGCCCTTGGCTTGATCACTGACCGAGCGTGGCAGGTTTCCCTTGCCGAGCGAGAGGGGGGTACGAAATCCGTTGCGTATATTCGTTTCGCGCGGGAAGCCGACCAGATTGTCGACAGTCGGAAGGATGGCGGTGTAGCCGGCATCCTTGGCGCGGTGAATCAATTCGCGCGCGTAACCACGGTCATTGGGACAATAGAGCTGGTACCACTTGGGACCGGGATTGGCCGCGGCGATATCTTCCATGCTCTCATTGGCTTGGGTGGAGGTGATCAGCAGCGTGTCCGAGGCCGCAACTGCGCGCGCAGTGCCGATTTCTTTGGAAACATGTGCAAGACCATGGCTGCCGCATGGCGCCATCATAACCGGCAGCGAAAGCTTTGAGCCCAAAATATCCACGCTGAGATCAACGTCCAACACCCCGGTCGCAGCTTGCGGCTCTATCTGCACACGGTCATAGGCCGCACGGTTCTCGCGCAATGTCCACTCCGATCCCGCGCCGCTGCGGATATAGCAAAAACCTCCTTCGGGAATGACTTTTTTCGCTTCTTCTTCCAGATCGAGCGTATTGACAATCTTGAGTTCTTGTTCCGCGGTTCCGCCTTGATAAGGCGCATCGGTGGGGGGCGGCCGATTGGCGGCGGGGTTCAAACTTTGACCTTGTGCCTGTGCCGTTTGCGATGTGCTGACAGCGGCAGCAGCAGCCACCATGGTTCCGGTAACAAGCAACTCACGGCGAGATTGTTCCATTATTTCCTCCAATAGCTGCGATCGCCTAACAGGGCGGCAAGCGTCTTTCGGACTCTTGATATAATTCGGGCGCTTGTCCTGCTCGGCTAGTGTAAGGCTACGGAAAACCTTGCTTCTAGGCGATCCAAGAGTTCTTTTTCCTCGAAGCCAAGAGCCTTCAGGCGGCCGGAACGCAACAAGACAGCGAGGCCCGTTATGAGTGCCGCGGCAAGCACCACATCGGCCTGCTCGCCGCGTGCCTCGCGGGAGCGGCCCGACGCGTCGGCTAGCGAAGTCAATGCGGCGATCAACCTGCCGTTAAAAAGGCGCTCGGCATCTGAAGGAATTTTACTTGCCTCAAGAGACGAAACTGCAGCACCCAATGCGCCGCTTTCTTGTAAGCCAGCAAGCGCCACATGGGCGGAGTTGGAAAGATTGCCGCCCTCCTTGGGAAGTTCGCGCAATGTCCGTGCGAGGTGTCCGAGGTCTTCGGCGGCCAGGGCTAGCACCAGCTCCGCACGGTTACGGAAATACTCATAAACGGAGGCAGGCGCGTAGCCAGCTTCTGCGGCGACCGCACGAAGGGCGAGACCATTGGCGCCCGCGCGCGCGGCAACCCGGCGTGCTGCCTCTATAATCGCAGCCCGATTGGCAGCGCGCTGGCGGCTCTTACGCTCTATCCGGCGGGACAGCATGTCATCCATGCTGGCATGATATGTGATTCTCCGCCTGAAAGCGGTAGGCAGCACTATTCGGGGACGCTCGCGATGCCGTTTGTTGTGGTCAACTCTGCTGTCGTCAACTCTCAGGTGACGCGTTTGCCGCCGGGTCTCCAGGAGCGCCCTCAAGCGGATTGGCCTCATTATGGGCGCGCGCCGCCGCGTTGAATTCATCACTGACCCGTATCTT
Source organism: Micropepsaceae bacterium (assembly GCA_965247505.1). Lineage (GTDB taxonomy): Bacteria > Pseudomonadota > Alphaproteobacteria > Micropepsales > Micropepsaceae > CAIYRG01. The sequence continues at coordinate 710,822 of OZ252020.1, forward strand.
ATGATTCTGATTGGCATTGACGCGGGCGATGGTCCTGCGTCGAACTGCCGGTTCGAGCACCTCATCTGGGTCGCGCGCCGCCTCGGCTTCGGCTTGCCGCAAGATCGTCAGAAGACAATTCTGATAGTCCTCGGAATCCCTCATGAAGGCCTCAACTTGCTCGCGAATGGTATTCATCTGCGCTTCGGTGGCCGTCGCTCCGTCGGGCACAACCGGCAAGAACGGACCGTTGCACTGGACTTGAGCGCTCGCCGAGCCCATGAAAATGCCCAGAAAAAGAAGGGAACCAAAACAATAGCGCATCATGAAGTGCTGCTCCGAAGCTTAGCGGCCGACCCCATCGGCACGCGAATTGAAACATATTCCGTGCCCGGCTTCAAAGACAGAGATGGCGCGACACACCCTTAATTTTGGGGTGCAGCCATCGCGCTATTCCGGAATTTGGCGGATCGCGAGGGCCGGCCGGAGGTCCAGGACTCCGACAAAGGAATGCCGTTTTTTTCTATCTGAAGCATCGCATAGGCATAGCCTTGCGCCACGGCCCGCTCAAATCCCTGCCAGTCGCGCATACCTATGCCTTCGAGAGGCGGCTCGTAGAGAAAATCGGCTTGTTCTCGGACGATCCTTCGCTGGGCGTCTGAGCCGACCGTGCCCGCGCGCATTAATATGGAAATAATAGACGGAGAGCCGCGCATGCGCTGTCTCATCATCGACCAAAGCGAGCGCTCGCCATAATTAGGATCATAGGCACGCAGATCGATCTCGCCGGAAACGTCCACTGCAATGATGGGGCCCCGCGCCTCTTTCGCCATCACATCCACCGGAAGATTGTTCATGACGCCTCCGTCGACGATCAAATGTCCGCCTTCGACGGTAACCGGCGGAAGAATTCCCGGCAGAGCGACACTTGCCCGAAGCGCCCGCCAAAGCAATCCGTTGCGGTGAACATAGTCACGTCCGGTTGTGAGATTTGCCGAAACGCAAAAATACGGTTTCGGCATATCCTCGATGCGCGTATCGCCAAAATGCTTTTGCAGAAGCGCGCTCACTTTTGCGCCTCGGAACAGCGCGATGATGGGAATGGTAAAATCAGAAAGAGGATTGTTGTCGACGAATGCGTCCTTCACTCGCTCCTTAATTTCGTCAATGCTCCACTCAAGCGCCAAACCCGCAGCGATGATTCCGCCCATAGAGGTGCCCGCCACATAGTCGAAGGGAACACCAACTTCCTGAAGCGCTTGCAACACGCCGATATGCGCGAATCCCCGCGCGCCTCCGCCGGCTAGGACAACATTGACGGACGAGCCAGAGATGAAGCGCGCAAGGCGCTTGATATCGGCCGCAGCCCCTTCGCGTATGTGGTGATGGGTTTCAAATAGATCGCGCCGAAATTCGATGTGAGGGGGAAGGCTGGCGCCTGCTCCACCTGGGTGAACGAGCAGCAATTCGGGAGGCGCACCCAAATCACGCTTGAAAAAGCGCCGCTCGAGAGGGTGAAGGGGCTGGGTTTCGTCGGAACGCGCAACGAGAAACACGCGATCGGCCTGACGCAAGCAAAAATGTGTCCAGGCGCTTTCGGGTGCATCGCCATGGTAGAATACGACATCGTGCGAGGCTTCAAAGCGATTGAACCAATCCGTCGTTTGGTGAGCATCTTCCGCGTTAAGAACCGCAGCTTTCGCTCCCATTGAAACGAGCATATCGACGAGCGGGCGCACCACCGTTAGGCCACGCACCCCCTGTTGCAGCGGTATGACCGCGAATGTTTTTGGGCGGGTACGCTGATTTGCCCGACGTGTCGTCTGGCGCAGACGGTGCATAACGATCTTAAGCAAATTCAGCATGACGCGCGGATAGCGCGTGAGAAGCATATCAAAGGCCTTCGGGCCGAGCCGCATGAGCTCGGTATCGCGTAGGGCAAAAATTGTAGCCGAATGAGACTCTCCGGTAAGCAGAGACATCTCGCCAACGGTTTCCCCAGCGGGGATGGTCGCTACAAGCCGCCGGGGGCCGCGATCGTCGTCAACGAAGACACCCAGACTTCCGGTGACCACCAGAAATACCGCGTCGTCGTTCTCGCCTTCGCGTGTAAGTTTTGTGCCGCCGGGTAGGCCGAACCATTCCGCCTCCAAGAGGAGACGGCGCAATGCCGGTTCGCCGACGTCCTTCAAAAGGTTGAATTTCCGGAGTCGCGCGCGCAGCGTCTCCGGAAAAACGCTTTCATTGCTAGCCTGGAAAGAAAAAAGGAGCGCCATTTCGCCGATTCATGTCACTTTGCACGTCGCGATGTCACGATCTCGCGAGGTTTTTGTTGGTCGCTATGGTACGGGTCTTTGGCCCGGCACCAAAGAGAGTAAGATATTAGAATGTCCTTTTGATGGCCTTTGCCGAGCCTTGGTTTAGCCCTTTTTCGTCCCATAACATTAAGAATCTTATGTCAGCCAAGAATTTCTCAGCCCGCAAATATTCACTGTCCCGCGCGCCAATCATTATTTTTGTGCTGTTCGCGCTGGTGGCCTGCGTCACACCGCTAGATCAGGCCCAACCACCGGATATCGATACCCTTCTCGCGGCGCTGAAGGAACATATGTACAGCTACATCTCCGAGGAGCGCGAAAAGCTCAACGCGCAAGCATTGACCCTTCGCCGCGATCCCTTGCTGGATGCCGCCGCCCAGACACATAGCGAGGCGATGGCCGAGCGTGACGGATTTGACCAAGGCGGGGCCAGTGAGAATGCGGCTGTACAGCAACTTGCGGCGGATGCAGCGTTTCAGGGATTCGTGGGCGAGAACGTTGCGATGCAGTATTTTTATCCTGAATACGGATTTTATCCTGAGATGTTCGCGCGCGGATTTGTCGACCAATGGCTGCAAAGCGATGGCCATCGTGCGAACATCGAATATACGAATTTTGCCCTAACCGGCATTGGCGTGGCCGCGAACGGCAACGAAGTTTATGCTGCTGGTCTATTTGCTACCGAGGCGCAAATCCCACCCCCGCCCGATTAAGCTAACGACGATCGGTAAGAGACATTGAAGCGGGGCCTCAAGATCTACAGGTGAAACGGGCTAGATGAACCAGGCCAACGATATTTCGAGTTATCGCCAATTTTGGCCCTATTATTTGCGCGAGCATGCCAAGCCCTTAACGCGCGCGATTCACTTTTTGGGGACTGCCTTGGCTGTGGCTACCCTGGGTGCAGCGGTTTTTTTGGCAAATGGCTGGCTCCTGATCGGCTCGTTAGTACTTGGCTATGGGCCGGCTTGGTTTGCCCATTTCTTCGTCGAGGGGAACCGGCCCGCAACCTTCCGTTTTCCGCTCTGGTCGCTCATTTCGGACTTCAGAATGGTTGGGCTCTGGCTCATGGGGCGGCTCTCGAAGGAGCTGGAAACGGCGGGCATCTAGCCGCCCAAATCAGGACTAGGGCTAACCGAGCGTTAACCTTCACCTGGGAAAGTGGAAATAAGGGCTTTGGCGGCCCACTTCTCCCCACTTTGCAGGGTTTTGAGCCGCTAAGTTTCCTTTACACAATATGTTGCGGTAGCTACCCTCTGTAGCGGATTTGGCGCTAAGAATGGCGAGATGAAGCAGACACTGCCCTGGAATGTAACGGGCATCCCGCCTGAGGCGAGAGAAATGGCGCGTTCGGCCGCTGCCCGCGACGGCCTATCCGTTGGCGACTGGCTGACGCGGCGAATTTATACAGAATCGCTGCAGGACGCGCCGGAAACGCGGCTTGAGCCCCCTGTACCAAAATATCGCGATAATCGCGACGACGAGGCCCGGCGGGACCGCGACGAACTCATGCATCGGCTCGCGCGTACGGAGGCCGAAACTGAATCCGCGTTTCGTAGAATTGACGATACGCTGCGAACGCTTGGACGCCGCTTGGAGACAACGGAACGCTCGCAAAACGAAGCCAAGATTTCAGTTCACACTGCTGCCACAGAAGCCAACAACGCAGCACGCGAACAGGCACAGAATATCAATCATCTTACGCGCAGGGTGGATAACGTCGAGCGCGCAGCCGATTCCAGCGCCCTTCGCAACGCTGTGCGCGGACTTCACCAAGGCGTGTCTCGTCTTGCAGAACAGGTCGCCAAAACCGCAAATGATTCCTCCACCCGGATCGAAGCCCTCGCGCGAAACATCGAAGAAGCGTCGGACGCGTCGCGCGCCGAATCCGCTCACATCGCCAAAGATATCGGCGAGCGCCTCAGCGCATTAACTGAGAAGCTCGCAAGCTCAGAAGAACGGCTCGACGGCATTGAGGACCGCGTTCAAGAAGCATTGGGACGCCATGTCTCCTCCGTTGAACGCAGATTTGAGGACATTGCCGAACGCTTGGATCATGCGGAGCGAAACAAGACCGAAGAAGGGAGCAAATTCGACGAGGTCATTGGCGGTCTCAAGGAAAGACTGGATGCCACTGAAAAACATAACCAGGAAGCGCTTTCCGAATATCGCTTATCCCTAGACCAATTGAGACGCCGGCTCGATACCATGGACGCGGCGCCCATAGGTCTTGCGCCTCAGGAATTTTCTCCTGACGCGCAAGACCTCTACGCCTCGGCAACGCCACGCGCTGCCCCGCCGCCTGCAATTGTGCCCGTCGCTGAATCAGAAACAGGCCTCGATCTGCCACCATTTCCCGACACAGAGCCGAGCCTTGGCGCTCCGGAGATGGCCGATCTCGCAGCAGAGCAGCAAGGCGAAGATGACTACCCATCAGCCAGCGGCGATTCCCGACTGCCCCCTTCGGATGCAGACGATGAGTTCCCACCGCTCGACGAAGACCGGCATTCTGCAGAATTGGGGCGGGACTATCCCGCCCAGGCGCGGCGAGCTGCGGTGTCAGCGGCCGAGGCGGAACCGAGAAACACCCGCCAAGGCCTCGCCAGCGTGCGCGCGCCTCGAGATAGGGCCGTGCGTGGTGGAGCCAAGACGGAGCTACGCCGTCCGCTGCTGGCGATATCCGCCGGGCTGCTCCTACTTGTCGGCGTTGGCTACTTGATTCTCTCGCGCGGTATTTTGCCCGCTACGAATAGTTTTGGGCCCAGCCAAGCTGTCGTGCCCCCGGCAACTACCAACGCGTCCGAAACGGACTTTTCCGTATTGCCGCCGGTCGGAGGTCCGTTTACCACATTAGACGAAGCCATAGTCGAACCTGGCATGCCCGAAGGCGCGCTAACGACCCTACCCAGCGCGGTGAACCAGGCGCCAACCTATTCATCGAATATCGACCAATACGCGTCGCTCAGTCAGGCGCCCACTCCTTCCGTAGCGGTTGCGCCACCACCGCCGCCCCCTGAAGCGGCGCCTGCACCGGCACCTAGCGCCCCACTTGCTGCTCCGGTTGAACAAGCAGCCAGTGAACAAGCAGTGAGTGGGCAAGCGGTAAGCGGTCCGGAACTCACGACACCTCAAGCTGCCGGCTCAAACAGCCCCTCTCCGCTCGAACGCCTCCTATCACAGACCAGAGGGGGCTCTCCCGCCGCAGCGCTTCTGGTTGGAATAAAATATCTTGAGGGAGACGGCGTTGCCGTCAGCGATAGCGAAGGCGCCCGTTGGCTCCGCACGGCCGCCGAGCTGGGCGAGCCGGTGGCGCAATACCGTCTCGGCTCGATATTTGAGCGTGGCCGCGGCGTTCCGGCGGACCCCAGCCAAGCTGCCTTCTGGTACGAGCAAGCGGCGCGCAGTGGCAACCGCAAGGCGATGCATAATCTCGCAATCGCCTATGCCGATGGATTAGGAGTAGAGAAAAACCTCGCCGAGGCAGCACGTTGGTTTGGGTCCGCAGCTGATCTCGGTCTCACCGATTCTCAGTTCAATCTCGCGGTACTCTACGAACGCGGCATGGGTGTCCCCAGCTCGCTCAACGATGCCTATAAGTGGTATTCTATCGCTGCCGGCCAAGGCGATACCGAAGCGCAAAGCCGCGTGGAAGTGCTTGCAGCGCAGCTACCTGAAGATCAACGCCTTACGGCCGAGGGAGCCGCCAGTTCCTATGCGCCACAGCCCCTTGACCAAGCCGCCAACGAGCCTCCGACGCTTGCCCAAATTCAGTAACGAAATTTGGAAATCTTCGGTCGGAATTCGGAAAAAATGTCCTATTGTGATCTGTGTTTGTCATAATCTGATTTTTGATTCTTAAGCCATGGAAATTTATCTTCCCATCGCGGAGATCTCGGTCAATTGGGCCATGATCTTAGGCATGGGAGCTGCTGTCGGCTTCGTTTCCGGCATGTTCGGACTCGGCGGCGGATTTCTCATGACGCCGATGCTGGTTTTCTATGGGATTCCGCCGGCGATCGCCGTTGGAACGGAAGCACCGGTCATCGCCGCGGCTTCGGTTTCAGGCGCGCTCTCCCGATGGCGCAGCGGCGGCATCGACCCGAAGATGGGCTCGGTAATGCTCTGCGGAGGCTTGCTCGGCTCGCTCGCAGGTGTTGAGATATTTGCGTTTCTCCAAAGGCTCGGACAGATCGAGTTCGTTGTCACGGCCGGCTACGTGCTCCTTTTGGGATCCATCGGCACGCTCATGCTCAATGAAAGCATTCGTACGATTTTGGCGGCGCGCCGCGGGAAATCGCCGGCTACCGGCAAACGCACCCAACACAATTGGATTCACGGATTGCCGCTCAGAGTCCGATTTCGACGTTCGAAACTATATATCAGCGTTATACCGCCGGCACTTTTGGGACTGACCGTTGGCATATTGGCCGCGATCCTCGGCGTCGGCGGCGGATTTCTTATGATCCCCGCCATGATCTATATGCTTAAGATGCCAACCGATGTCGTGGTCGGCACTTCGCAGTTTCAGATTCTTTTCGTCACAGCAGCAACCACAGTTCTTCACGCCGTCACCAACCAGACGGTGGACCTAACCTTAGCGCTGCTTCTCATAGTAGGCGGGGTTACCGGCGTTCAATGGGGTGTGCGGGTCGGCTCGCGTTTGCGCGGTGAAGAGCTCCGGGCATTGCTGGGGATTCTCGTGGTTCTTGTCGCATGCCGCCTGTTGGTGGAGCTCGTCTCCTCTCCTGCCGACATATACTCCATCGTGGTGGGCGCCCCATGAGAAAATATCTGCCCGCATTATTCGTTCTATCGGCGCTGCTCGGAGTCTCTTTTCAGCCCGCGCATGCGGCACAAGACATCATCTCTGGCGTATCCACCGATCTCATCGAAATTCGATCTGATTTTACGGGTACCGAAGTGGTGGTGTTCGGCGCACTTGAGGGCACCGATCCCGCAACCGCCATACAGGATTATGATGTCGTGGTCGTGTTGCGGGGCCCTGATGTCGAACTGACCGTTAGGCGCAAAGAACGCATATTGGGAATATGGATTAACCGTGCGCAAATTAGTTTTGGCGAGATGCCCGGCTATTATTATCTTGGCAGCACCGGGCCGATTGAGGGCATTGCGCCGCCGCAGCTTTTGAGCCGTTTTCAGCTCGGCGCGGAAATTTTGGGCGAGACGCTGGATGTCGGTATCGGCGACGAGGACGAAATTGCTTTCCGCACTGCGGCCGTACGCAATATGGCGCGCAAGCAACTTTTTATCGAGACACCCGAAGGCATTGAGTTCCTAAGTCAGACGCTCTTCCGCACACGCATTCCGGTTCCGGCCACCGTTCCGCCTGGCGAATATCACGCTGAAGTCTACCTCTTCCGCGCCGGTACGCTTCTAACACTGCAGTCTTCGCCCGTTTTTGTCGACAAGACCGGGCTGGAGAGGCGCATCTTTGAATTCGCCTATTCTGTTTCGCTGGCCTATGGCTTGTTTACCGTGCTGCTTTCCTTCTCACTTGGGTGGCTCGGTTACGTGCTTTTCCGTCCACGTTAGGAAACACGCGTCAACTAAATGCGGGAATGCCGGTTTGTGCCCGCCCCAATATCAATGCATGGATATCGTCGGTCCCTTCATAGGTGCTGACCGCCTCAAGATTCAGCAAATGGCGAATAACGCCATAAGTATCCGAGACCCCATTGGCGCCATGCATGTCTCGAGCAATACGTGCAATCTCCAGCGCTTTTCGGCAATTATTGCGTTTCATCAATGAGATCGCTTCGCTAGCCGCAAGAGCACGATCGATGAGGCGACCCAACGCCAGCGCGCCGCTGAGTCCTAAGGCGATTTCCGTTTGCATGTCTGCAAGTTTTTTTTGAATAAGCTGATTTGCGGCCAGGGGACGGCCAAACTGCGCCCGCTCCATCGTATAATCGCGCGCCGCATGCCAGCAAAATTCTGCCGCACCCATAGTGCCCCAAACAATGCCGTAGCGTGCATAACTGAGACAGGAAAAGGGCGCAGACAGTCCTGCCGCATCGGGCAAAAGATTCTCCTTGGATACAACACAATCTTGAAGCACAATTTCGCCGGTCGGCGATGCACGCAGCGAAAACTTCCCTTCAATCTGCGGTGCCGAAAAGCCCTTCGTTCCACGCTCGACGATAAAACCACGTATCGTTTTCTCTTCGTCTCTGGCCCACACGATCGCAAGATCGGCAAAGGGCGAATTGGAAATCCAGCTCTTCGTGCCGTTGAGGAGATATCCATCCGAAACTTTTGTCGCGCGCATCACCATCGAGCCCGGATCGGAACCATGATCGGGTTCGGTCAGTCCGAAACAGCCAATGAGAGCACCCGAAATAAGCCCCGGTAGATATTTGCGGCGTTGGGCTTCGCTGCCGAAGGCATGGATGGGATGAATAACCAAAGAATTCTGCACGCTAAACATGGAGCGATAACCGGAATCGACCCGTTCAAGCTCTCGTGCGATCAACCCATATCCGATATGATTGGCGCTGGCGCCGCCATCTTCCTCACTCAGTGTCGCGCCCAAAAATCCGAGCGCGCCCATATCCTCAAAAATGCTTCGCTCAAAGCGCTCATGGCGAAAATCTTCTCTGATACGAGGCATCAGTTTTCCTTGCGCGAACCGCCGCGCGCTATCGCGCACTAACTTCTCGTCATCACTCAACTGATCTTCAAGAAGAAGAGGGTCGGACCAATTAAACGAGGGGGCACATTCATTACTCATACAAAATCTCAGCAGACTTAAAGCGCGGCAAAGACTATAGGCTCCGGTTCAGAAAATCACGCACCGCCTCTTTGAATGCGCGATCACCGACCGTCGAATGGTGGTTGCGCCGCGGAATGGTCACCGCCTTGCCACAAACGAATTGTTCGGCAAGCGGCGCGGCAGGTCCTGCGATTGGATCGTCTTCGCCGCAAACGACCAAGACTTCTTGCGACATCTGACCGAGCTCTTCCGCCGTGCAGGCAAGCCGGTCGCGCCGCATACAGGCCGCAAGCGCTTTGAGATCATTGCCCGCGCGTTCGGCGAAGCTTCGAAATTCGATCGCGGTGCGGTCGGTAAGCTCATCGGGATCATCGGCCAGAAATCCCTTGGCGATAATCTCGTTGCGCTCTTGCCAAAAGGAAAAATAGTTTTCTCCGACGCCGGCCAAGATTGCTTGCCCAATGCGTTCAGGCGCAAGTCGCATCAATCCAATCGCCAAATAACTGCCCATAGAATAACCCATGACCGGCGCAGTACCGACATCAACGGCCTCCATCACTGCGACGATGTCCATGACCATTGTTCGATCGTTATAGGCCTCAGGCGCATGCGGCTTGCCACTTTCTCCGTGACCACGGCAGTCAAATGCGATGACCGAGCGCCCCATGCCGAGCAGCCAATCGTACCAAGAGGTGTTCTTCCAGGTTATGATTCGGCTTGCGGCAAAACCGTGCACCAGGATCACCGGCGGGCCGGCGCCCATCGTCTCGAAGGCGATCGAGACACCGCCCGGGGCTTTGGCAAACTCGGTCATGATCTTTTGGCTTTCCCAACCACATTAAACCAATAAGAAACAATGCATGAGGGCTTCAACCGGACCTCCAAAACTGCGAATTTAAATCCATGCCAATCGACGCCCATGAACCGGATCATTTTTCCTATGCCGCGCCGGACGACCCGCGCCTGAAACGGATAGTCATACGCGCTATCGAGCGTATGACCGGGCAGCCATACCTCAAGCACCTATACGAGACCAATCGCAAAACACCACTCCCAGGGGAAAGTTTTTGGGACGCCTGTATCCGGCACCTGGAGCTGCACATTGTCTACAATGAGGAGGCCTTATTTGCCGTTCCGCGAGAAGGACCGCTTATCATCGTTGCCAACCACCCGTTCGGTGTGCTGGACGGGATCGTCATAAGCTACCTCTCGACGAAAATACGCGGCGACTTCCGTGTCCTCACCAATAGCGTCCTCTACCGTGCCGAAGAATTGCGCCCTTATTTGATTCCAATCGATTTTGCCGAAACCAAGGAGGCGTTGGCTGCCAACATCAAGTCGCGCGCCGAAGCGCGGAGCTATCTTAGAGACGGCGGCTGCGTCATCGTTTTCCCGGCAGGGGCGGCTGCGACCACGCCCAAGCCTTGGAGCCGTAATGCCGTAGATCTCGAATGGGGGCCGTTTGCCGCAGGGCTTATCGCTCAAACGAAATCATCGGTGCTTCCTATCTATTTTGCGGGACAGAACAGCCGCCTTTTTCAGCTTGCGAGCCATGTCAGCATGACCCTGCGACTGTCTTTGTTCTTCAAAGAAGTCTACGACAATATCGGCAGCGAAATTCGGCTGCGTGTTGGGAGAGTCATCCCTTTTAGCGAAATGGAGAAACTCGACCGTAAAGAGTTCATGCAGTATTTGCGGTCAGTAACTTACGCCATGGCGCCTCTTACGCCCGACCCACCAAAATCGCGCAAACCACGCAGCCAAAAGCGCGCGCGCAAATGGCCATGAATCGCCCCAGGGTTGCCCTGTTCGTGACCTGTCTCATCGACAGCTTTCGCCCACAAGCAGGATTTGCGGCTGCGCGCCTTTTGGAAAGAGCAGACTGCGAAGTTTTTGTTCCGTCCCAGACCTGCTGCGGCCAACCGGCCTATAATGGCGGCAATGAAAAGGATGCAATTGCGCTTGCGCGGAAGTTTATTCGAGAATTCGGCGATTATGATTTTGTCGTCACGCCGTCCGCCTCCTGCGCAGGCATGATAAAGAATCACTATCCAATACTTTTTGAGACGGACGCCAAATGGGCCCCGCGTGCGCGACAGCTCGGCGAGAAGACGCACGAGCTTTTTTCGTTTCTCGTAAACATTCGCGGAGTGAGGAGCGTCGCAGCGACGTGCGAGCGAAAGGCCGCTTATCACGATTCATGTTCTTCGTTGCGCGAAGTAAAGTGCGCGCGCGAAGCCCGCGCATTACTTTCAACGGTCAAAGGCCTGGATGTCGTCGATATTCCCGACGCGGAAATTTGCTGCGGATTTGGCGGGCTTTTCTCCGTCAAATACCCCGAAATCTCTGCGCGCATGGCGGACGATAAAATTGCCAATGCCAAACTGGCCAAACCCGATCTCCTGATCGGGCCGGATTTGGGTTGCCTGATTCACCTTGCCGGGCGCCTCACACGTAATGGCGAGAACATAGAAGTGCGGCACGCCGCCGAAGTGCTTGCGGTAATGACGGACGAACCTGCTCTTGGCGGGGATAACTCATGAGCAGCAACGCCAATGCGTTTCCACAACACGCGCGGGCAGCGCTTGGCGATGCAAAATTGCAATCGGCTTTGGCCAACCTCAAAAAAGGATTTCAGGTCAAACGCGCGCACGCATTTGCAAAACTCTCCGATCCCGACGCAATGCGAGAGGTGGGATCTGCCATCCGCGCCAACGCGCTGGCTGAACTTCCCAAGCTGCTGGAGCTTTTCGAGGGCAAAATTGTGTCGGCCGGTGGCCATGTTCACTGGGCCCGTGACGCAGGCGAGGCGCGCGAGATCGTCGGGAAGATATTAAAGGAGCGCAAGGTTAAAACCGTGACCAAAGGTAAATCCATGGTTGCGGAAGAAATCGAGCTCAATCCCTATTTGGAGAAAGAAGGGATAACCCCGGTCGAGACCGATCTCGGGGAATATATTATTCAATTAAGGAATGAGCCGCCGAGCCATATTGTGGCACCCGCTTTCCATCTTCGCAAAGAAGACGTTGAACAAAGCTTTCGCGCGGCACATGTCGAGCTGCAACCCGCACGCTCCTTGCAAAAGGCTACTGCCCTCATTGGCGAAGCGCGGGCCATATTGCGCCAAAAATTCCTTGCTGCGGATGCGGGCATTACCGGTGCAAATTTTTTAATCGCCGAGAGCGGCACAGCGGTCATCGTCACGAATGAGGGCAATGGCGATCTCACGCGCCTTTTGCCTCACACACATATTGTCGTTACCGGAATCGAGAAAGTTATTCCCAGCGCTAAGGACGCCTCCATTCTTCTGCGTCTTCTAACCCGCTCGGCCACCGGCCAGGACATTACCTCCTATGTGACCTTTGCGAGCGGCCCACGCCGGCGGAAAGACGCGGACGGCCCAAAGGAATTCCATGTTGTTCTTGTCGATAATGGCCGCTCCGAAATTCTGGGCGGACCGGCGCATGACGTTTTAAAATGTATTCGATGCGGCGCCTGCCTCAATCATTGTCCTGTATATGGCGCCGTCGGAGGTCACGCCTATGGCGCGGTCTATCCCGGCCCGATTGGTGCTGCGCTTGATCCGGCGTTGGATGGAATTCGCAATACGCATCATTTGCCGAATGCGTCGAGTTTTTGCGGGCGTTGCGAAGATGTCTGCCCCGTCAAAATTCCTCTCATGAAGGTAATGCGCCATTGGCGTAACAAGGCCTATGAAGACGGCTTGACGTCCCCAGGGCTTGGCTGGGGCTTGAAAATTTGGGGGCGTTTGGCCCGTGCGCCGTACCTCTATCGTCTTGCGGCAGCTTTGGGAACGCGCGCAATCGCTCTGCTGGCGGGCCACCGCAAGAATCTTAGCTCGGCGCCGCTAGGGCGGGGCTGGTTCAGATTTCGTGATTTGCCAGTTCCGGCGCGAAAGAGCTTTCAGGCGCAATGGCGTGCCAGAAAAAAATGGCCGAAAAGATGAACGCGCGCGCGCAGATATTGGCGAAACTAAAAGCCGCAAGCCCTGTGGCGCATGTCGAGAACGGAGGCTATTGCCCGCAGGCGCCGAGCGATCTCAAAGCAGAATTTCTAAGAAAAGCCGTAGCGGCGGATGCAAATGTGCATGAAATCGCGAGTGCCGAGGACATCCCTGTGAGATTGGAGTCGCTTTTTTCAGAATCCAGCAACGAAACGCCGCTACATATTGCGCAAGGCTCGTCGCTTTGCGATTTGCCATGGGCGCGCGCGCCATATTTGAGATTGTGCGATACACCGCCAAGCGGAGAGGCCGTTGCACTCTCAGCCGCCGATTTCGCGATTGCCGAAACCGGTACGCTGGTGTTCCTATCCGGCGCGGCGCGGCCCTCCTCCTGGCATTTCTTGCCCGGAATCGAATGCATCTTGGTCCGCCGCGCAACTATCGTGCCGACATTAGAGGATTTATTTGCCCAACTGGCAGACCAAGACATGCCTGCAACACTGAACCTTGTAACAGGGCCTTCACGCACTGCAGACATCGAACAGACCATCGAACGCGGTGCACATGGACCGCGCTCGCTTCACATATTCCTAACCGGCTCTTAAAATCTGCCGGAGCTATCGTTCTATATCGACCAGCCCCACTTCAACGTCCGCCCCGAATACCGTTCGGATGCCGTGCAGGGTGCAACGATCGTCCAAAGAACCGTCCCCACCGCCACCGCCACCGCCAGCCGCACCGATCACCAATCCGTCGACCGTGATGGGAAAGCCGCCCCCTTGCGGAAAGCCACCCATCCATTCTGGAGCGCGATTGACGTGATTGTTCACGCGCTCGAATATGTCATCGGTCGATCTGCGCCAACGCGCGGCCGTTTTCGCTTTAAGTTGCGCCGTTGTGCTTGCAGTTTCGTTGGCGCCATCCATGGCTTGAAATGCCAAGAGAGTTCCGTGCGGATCGACGACAGCTACCGCGACCGATAGGTTTTCTTCTTCCGCCATTGCGGCGCAAGCGGCCACAATTTCTCTCGCGGCGTAAGGGCTGATCTCCTTTCTTTGAACAGTAAGCGATTGCGCCGAAACGGCAGAGGTGCCGAAAACGGCAAAAACGCATGTGGCAAGCACCAAACTATGAACCCGCATATTCTTCTCTCCTCTAGGTTGTTGCCATCGAGCCTATCGTCTGCCGCGATGCTTTTCGATCAGCGGCGCGCAGATCGCCCAATCTATAGGGGATTTCAGCGGATTTGGGCTTTCCATGAAAGCGGCAATTTATCATAAGGGGCCGGTGGAACGCGCGGGCGTGTCCTTCCCTCGCCTATCTCATCGAGCGCATATGACAAAAGAAATGCTGGCCGCGGCCATTGCCGAAGCCAAGTGCGACAGATTCCAGCCTAAGACATGGAACGTGTTCTTCAATGCGATTTAGCGCGCCCAGAGCCTTTCGGCACCGTAACTATCGAATATTTTTTGCGGGTCAGTTTATCTCGTTAACCGGCACATGGGTCCGTGCCGTTGCAATTGGCTGGCTCGCCTATCGTTTAAGCGCGTCACCTTTCATTCTCGGTGTGGTGAGCTTTGCGCTCTACGCCCCTATTTTCTTTGTCTCCCCAATGGCTGGTGCCATCGCCGATCGGCTGAACCGCCGGCATGTTTTTACCGCAACACAGGCGCTCATCATGGTGCAGACGGGCGTGCTGGCTGTCCTGACGCTCACCGGTTTGATGACCATACCATGGCTTATTGCGCTATCGCTTTTAGGTGGCATCGTCACCGCGGTGGAAGTTCCGGTGCGCCAAGCCTTCACCATAGAAATGGTGGGGCGCGACGATCTCCGCCAAGCCATCGCGTTAAACGCAACCATGTTCAATATCGCGCGGGCCGCCGGGCCGGCCTTTGGCGGCGTAATCGTCGCGTTGATTGGCGAAGGTTGGTGTTTTGCACTTACCACCCTCACCTATGGAGCGGTCATTACAAGCCTTCTCATGATGCGTTTCGAGCCCCGCCCGCCGCCTGCGAAATCCAATCCTTGGGAAGACCTCAAAAAGGGATTTTCTTATGTCTCACGGCATGTGGAGATACGCACAGCAATTCTCCTTTCCGCCGCGACCGGTTTTTTCGGCATGTCGTTTTTCTTTATTCTGCCTGCCCACACCGAAGAGGTTCTTCATCTCGGTTCGGAAGCGTTGGGCTTTACCATGGCCGGCTTCGGCGTTGGGGCGGCTCTCGGCGCAATAACATCTTCGCGAATGTCCGAGCACTGGCAGAGACGGGTGCCCCTCCTCTCCACCGCCGGTCTCGGCATTGGATTAATTGCCTTCGCCAATGTAACGACCCTGCCCCTGGCAATAGCTTTGATTATCCTGACAGGGTTTGCCTATCTGATGCTTGCCTGCACCAATAATTGCCAAATTCAACTTCTGTCCGACGATTCCATGCGCGGTAGGGTGATGTCGTTTTATGCAATGGGCGCTTTGGGTGGTCAGCCCTTAGGTTCGCTGTTACTGGGCTATCTCGCGGACCGCCATGGCGTACCGAATGCCTTCATGTTCGGGGGCGCAGCCTGCCTTGTTATTGCGCTCGTTTGTTACTGGTATTTGAGGCGCGTTGGAATCCTCGGCACGAATTGAGTATTGGCAGCGGATACGCAGGGGCGCAGTATGGTGCTGCGACAAATAAATCGTGCAGAATGCGGGGAAGATAAATGAATAGAATTTTATCGAGCGCGACATCTATTTGCTTCGTCTTGATACTCAGTACGACCGCGCAGGCCCAATTACCGAGAGATTTTTCGCAAACCGTCATTACAACCACCGAGCTTCGGGGCGACTTCTACATGCTGCAGGGCGAAGGCGGAAACATTGTCGTCGCCGCAACCGAAGACGGCTTGATCGTCATTGATAGCCAGTTCGCGCCGCTTTATGAGCGCATTAAGACCGCGATTGGTGCCATCTCCGATCATACCGTCCGCTATCTCGTCAACACCCATCACCATGGCGATCATACTGGCGGCAACGCGCATTTCGCCGAAGACGGCGCGATAATCATTTCCCATGAAAATATGAGAGATCTGATGGCGCTTGGAAGCCCCAACGCATTGCGCGGCACGCAAAACCCACCTGCACCTCCCGCAGCCGTCCCGACTCTGACCTATGTCAACTCAATGACGATTGAACTCGACGGCCTCAGCGCAGAACTAGGATATCCGGGGGACTCGCACACCAACGCCGACACCTATGTCAATTTTCCTCATGCCAATATTTTTGTGGCGGGCGATATCGTGACTTTCGGGCGCTACCCAAACATCGATTTCGCGCTTGGCGGGCATATCGACCGGATGATCTCGGCAAGTGACGACTTTATCGCCATGGTGGACGACGACACGATCGTTGTTCCGGGCCATGGTGTGATCGGAGACAAGCAGACGCTGATCGAATATCGCAACATGCTGGCGACTTCACGCGACCGTGTGAAGGCATTGATGGATCAAGGCCGCTCGCTGGACGAGATTATCGCCGCGCGGCCCAATTCCGATTACGACCAGGCGATGAACGTGGAAGTACGCCGAATCGAGAACTGGATTCGGGTTATCTATTATTCTTACAGACCGATGTGAGCCGTTCTAAGGATCGACGACGATCGTAATCTGCTCGGACATCACCGCAGGATTGTGCGGGATATGCGCGGCATCGCCGAGAACCAGCTGCAGCGTATGTTCGCCCGGCGCCAATTCAAGCGTTGTTTCCGTCTGTCCGCGACCAAAATGGACATACTTGCCGGCTTCGGCCGGAATCGGAACGCCTGTCGCCGGTGTCGGCGAGTCGATTACAATGTGATGATGGCCGGTATTGTCTTGGCCCGTGACACCGGCGGGCGAGATACCCATGCCGGACAGACCGAACTGAACCAGCACTGGGCTGGAAACATGCTGGCCGTCCTCAAGATTGGTGATGTAAGCGCTCGCACCTTCAGCGGACGAGGTATTTTGCGCCAGCGCCGGGCTCGAAGCCAAAACAAGCGCGGTGGCTGCGGCAAGAATCTCTAATCTCATGAATTTCCTCCTGAGGTCTTTGGGTGAGCTTGCAGGGAGCAAGGAGCGCATGCAAGACCCCAGCGCCTAATTGACCTAATCGACCACTCTTGTGCAAGCAACCGTGGCGCTGCTACAACCCGCCTTCTTCCAGAGTCATGGGCTTCACATGAACGCCCATATAGTCGCATTCCGGGCCATAGAGCAGCTCTTTAACGTCTTTTGGCTTTAAAACCTTGATCATCTGGTCTGTCAGGCCGGCCATCGGAAGCATGACCCCGACCTCCTGCGCCAACTCCATGGTCACATCCATGTCTTTCTCTTGCCAGGTGAATTTGGTCGTATCCCAGCGATCGAGCGTGCCGTTATAGGCAGGGCACTTTAGCAGCACTTCGCGCATGCGCTGCGCGTCCACGCCAAAACGTTTGGCGAGAACCAATGCTTCAAAGTTTGAAATGCAATGCACCCAATGAAGTAGGTTGTTGCAGGCCTTAGCAAGCTGCCCCGCCCCGATCGGGCCAACATGCTCAACACCGCGGCTGCTGAAACACGCCAGCGCCGGGCGCGCGAATTCGACATCCTCCTCTTTGCCGCCGCACAAGCACAGCAGCGATCCCGCTTCGGCCCCTGATCCGCCATAAACGAAAGGCGATTCGACAAACCGCTTGCCGCGCTCGGCACATAGTTTCGCCAGCTCCTGCATTGTGCGCGGATGATTTGTCGCCATCGCCACGATCATCGCGCCATCTTCAGCATGCTGGGATAGCGCCTCAGTCACTTCGCGTGTCTGATCGTCCGTATTGACGACGGCAAGGAAAAGCTCCGCCTGCTTCGCGATCTCTTCGATCTTATTGGTTGGATTGAGCCCTGCCTCCTCGGCACGCGCCAGCTTATCGGCTGACCGGGCGCAGGTGCTGACTTCATGCCCGTTGGCCTTCAAATGCTTCGCCATGGCAAAGCCCATGGCACCGATTCCCACCACTCCGATTTTCATCTCTTTGCTTTCCTTTTGCTTAGATGTTGTTTGTCAGATCTCGACACGCAATCGCCGTTCTAATGCAGCCCGCCTTCTTCCGGAGTCATTGGCGTCACATGAACGCCCATATAGTCGCATTCGGGACCGTAAAGCAGCTCCTTAACGTCTTTCGCCTTGAGCGTCTTGATCATCTGATCGGTCAGTCCAGCCATGGGAAGCACTACCCCGACGATCTGCGCCAAATCCATGGTCAGATCCATGTCCTTTTCCTGCCAGGTGAATTTGGTCGCATCCCAGGCGTCGAGCGTACCATTATTGGCAGGACATTTAAGGAGAACCTCACGCATGCGTTGAGCGTCGACGCCAAAACGCTTGGCAATCAACAACGTCTCAAAATTGGAAACGCAATGCACCCAATGAAGTAGATTGTTGCAGGCCTTGGCGAGCTGGCCAGCCCCCACCGGACCGACATGCAGAACTTCGCGGCTATAGGACATTAGGACCGGACGGGCGCGCTCGATATCTTCATCGGCACCCCCGCAAAGACAGAGAAGCTTGCCGGCTTTCGCTCCGTTCGCGCCAAATACGATCGGCGAATCGATAAACTGAACACCTCTTGAAGCGCAGAGCTCACCCAAATCGCGCATGGCGAGCGGGCTGTTGGTTGCCGAGATGACGATGATCGAATTCTCCGCGGCATTTTTTGAGATTTCTTCGGTGACTTCGCGGGATTGCGCGTCGGTGTTCACGACGGCAATAAATATCTCCGCCTTGGTCGCCAATTCCGCAAGGCTAGAAGCGGTGTCAAAGCCTGCATCCTTTGCCGCGTTGAGACGGCCCTCATCGACATCGTAGACCGTGACCGCATAGCCCTTGTCGCGAACATGTCCCGCCATCGGAAACCCCATTTCACCAATTCCAATGACACCGACTTTCATGTGCATATTTCCTTGAATTTCGAATGGCCAAATACCAACGCAAAAAAGTAGGGACCGCGCAGGAACGTGCCCGCGCGGTCCCTTACAAAAGCAAAATCAACCGACGTGTTGGGTGATCGTGTCGACCAAGGCCGGAATGCCTTGCTTGACCTTCTCCATGGCACGTTGCACGGCTCCAGCAATCTCGTTTGGATCCTCGATTGGGCCTTCTGCATACCAGCCGAAACCCTTCGCAATCGTCGCGAAATCGGGCTCCGGACCAAAGATGTCCATACCGATATGGGCGCGCTCGACCGGTGTCCCGCGTTGCTCGGCCACAGTGATCTGGTGTTCCCAGTCATTATAATAGGCACGGTTGTTATGCATGACGGCGAGCATCGGCACTTTGTGCTTGGTTGCCCACCACAGCGCGCCGATATCGAACATCAGATCACCATCGGTCTGGCAGTCGACAACAAGCCGACCCTTGCCGCGATGGGCGAGCGCAATGCCAAGAGCCATGCCGATCTGAGTGCCGGTGCCCAGCGGCTTGCCCGGCCAACGATAGCCCTTGTCAAAATCCCAAAGCTTGAGCGCCCAATCCTCGAAAGCATTTGTGGTGAGCACCCAGTCTTCGTTCTTGATAACGCCATAGACTTCGGTGGCGAGACGGGCCAGCGTGATCGGCTGGGCGTCCCAATTTTCTTTCGACTGCTCAAGCCATTTCGCGCGATGCTTGTCGTGCAATTCTTTCACGGCGGCAGAGCGCTCCTGGATTTTCTTCTGGAGCTTGGCATCGCCTTTGATCCGACCGGCGCAGATTTCCGTCAGCTCCGGAATGGCAAGATCGGTGTCGCCGAGTACGCGCTGCGAGCATTCAGGATATCTTTGATAGCCCATCGCCCATTTTGATATTTCGATGTCTGCGAAGCCGATATCCACATAGTCGCAATTGTCGGGGTAATGCGCCTTCATCTTGCGGTTAATGCGGTCATTGAAATGCGTGGGGCGTTCCCAGTCACGGCAATCAAGACCAACAATAAGATCGGCGTCGTTGAAGACTTTCGGCATCAAACGACAGTCAAGCGGATGTTCGGTCGGGAAGTTGAGACGCGAATGGACATCGCAAACCGGTGCACCGACCGTCTCGGCAAAGGCCACCATATTGTCAAAGCCGACCGCGGAACGGCCGACATATTGCGGCATCAGAACCGGCCAATCGGCGTCTAGAAGTTTATCGGCAATTTGTTCGAGCGCCTTGGAATCTGCCACCAATTTGCTTGCGACGCGCGGCGTCGACTTTTCGGGAAGCTTAATATCTTCGGTCAGCGGCGCCTCTTGCAGCCAGGCGTCGTAACACATGTAAATCGGGCCCCGGGGCTCGGTCATCATGACGGAGTAAGCACGCGCGAAGCTGTCGGGAACGCCGTGAATGCTGCCGGGCTGATAGTCCCATTTCACATAGTCGCGGCAGGCCTGACCCTGAACATTTGCTGTGTGATCCCAGTCCACGCGCGGACGGCGCTTGGACTCGTCAAGCGGGCCGGTCGCACCGACAATAAAGACCGGCGCCCGATCGACATAGGCATAATAGATGCCCATCACCGAATGCAGCAGGCCGACCACGTTATGGACGATGACACAAAGCGGCTTGCCGCAAGCCTTGGCATAGCCATGGCCGATCTGAACCGCGATCTTCTCGTGCTGGCACAGGAGCATTTCTGGTTCATTGTTGTTGCGATTGACAAGGGAGTCATGGAGGGCGCGATAGCTGGCGCCGGGATTGAGCGGGATATAGGGGAAATCAAATTGGCGGATTAAGTCCGCAATCACATCGGACTGCCAGCCACCTGCCGGCGTTACATTCTTCTCACTTGCCGCCATCTTTCTACTCCCTGTCGAATAAGTCCCTGGACGCGCGCGAATTCGACGCCGGGGGCGGTTTTACTGCCATGAATGCTGGGGCGACCACGATGTTTGTGGCCTACGACACCAATCACCCGCGAAGGGCTATAGGCGGGCGTTTAAGCGCTGTCCACCCCTTTTTGGAGCGACATTTTCTGCTTTTTTCGGCTTGTGGCGCGGCCTGCCCGATCACCCCCGGATTAGTGGGTGTGGCCGAAACCAGGAGCGTGGCTATGGCCGTGCTCATAGTCGTGGTCACGGTCGGGGAGCTCAATTTCGCCCTCCGAATAGCCCGTCATCATCGCTTCCATCACGCGCTTGAGGGGGTCCTCATGAAGCGGCAAATGGGCCGCCATAAAGCCGGCCAGACGAGCAAACACTAGAGGTTCCATGGCCAGGCGATCATATCCGCCAACGGTCTCTGGGGCGCTCTCACTGTCTGCCGAGCGCGTGAGCGACTCACGAAAAAGTGCATTGAGATGAACATGCAAGGGCGAATCCGAGCCCTGCGACTTCATATCTGCCAGAAAGGAATGAACATGGGCTGCGAAGCGAGCATATAGCACTTCTTCAATTTCAGAGCCGTCTTCTTCAAGTTCACCGCACATATAATTCTCCAATCAGCCAATTAATGTGTTTTTGAAATAGTTGAATCCATGCTTTGCTGGCCGCGAGTAACCAAAACGCAATTGCGCGTTGAATGCGGCTAGTACACCGTAAAATATGGAGGAATGATGCCTTCATACAAGACGATGCCGATCCCGCGCATAAAAACATATTGCAGAATGACCCACGCGAGGGCGGCACCGAGCAGCACCGTGTACCATTTTTCCTTTGCGGCAAATTGAAGATAGGCCGCGATCATGACGGGGCTGCCATAAACGAAGCCGAGAAGGATAATCGTCGAGGCAAACGCGCCGAACCAAATCACCATTCTGATCTCACCGGCACGTATCTCGGGAGAAATCTGCTCGGCATCCTTTCGGCGAAGCTCGCTCACCAGCTGAATCGCGGAGAGAATAATGCCGGGAATCCCAATGACGAGCGGAAGCATGCGTGCGCCCGCGGGGAAATAGATCAACGCGATCGCAACAGCCGTCACAAAGATTGCCAGTGTAACACCGGCGGTTATGATTCTACCCTCAAGCACTTTCAGGAACCTCCACAGAGGACGAACGGCGCGAACTCCAGACATAGAACACAATACTTCCAATGATCATTGCGATCAGAATAAGCGAGAGAGGCCGCAAGAAGAACTCCAGGCCCCAGAGTGCCAAGGCCTTGTGCAGCGAATCTTCGGCAATCGGACCGAGCACGACACCGATAACGAAGGGTGGCCGTGGCCAAGAATGGCGCCGGCACATATAGCCCAAGCAGCCCAGGAAGAAGATCAAGATCAGATTTTCCCAGGCGGCTGAACTTAAATAGCTACCCAACAAAGCAAACACCAAGACAAACGGGATCAAAAGCGGCGGTCGAACACTGGCCAGACTGCCGAGCCATGGCGTTAACGCGACGAGGATTACGACGCACAGGAGGTTCGCGACGGCCAGCGCCCAGATGAGCGTCCATACCAGCTCCAGGTTTTCGGTCACGATGGTTGGCCCGGGCTGAATGCCCAGCATGAGGAACGCACCCAAAAGCAACGCCATACCGGAGGAACCGGGCACCGCAAAGAACAGCGTCGGCAGAAGCGCGCCGCCTTCCTTTGAATTATTGGCGGTCTCCGGCGCGATAACGCCCTCGACCGCGCCCTTGCCGAATCGCTCGGGCGTCTTAGACGATTGCACTGCGTGGCCGTAGCAAATCCAGGAGGCGGCATCGCCTCCGAGACCCGGAACCAGGCCGATAAAAGCACCGATGATGGAGGTCCGCAGCGACAGCCACCAATGACGGAACACATCGAGGATCCCATCCCAAACTTCGCTGATCTTGTAGCGCTTACTTTTCCCGTCGCTGTAGTCGACGGCGCCTTGTCCAGATCCCAGCGCAATCATTTCCGGGATGGCGTACATCGCCAGAACCGCGGTGATAATGTCGATGCCATCCCAAAGAAATAGGTGGCCAAAGGTGTAGCGCGGGCCGCCAGTCGAAGGATCCAGACCAACAAACGCGACCATCAAGCCGAGCATGCCAAGGGCCAAACCTTTGACGATGTTTTTGCCACTCAACGTGGCAATGAACGTAATGCCTAGAAGCGCTAACAGGAAAAACTCGGCCGGACTGAACTGCAAAACAATCCATCCAATAACTGGAAGGAGAATGCCTAGGAAAACTGCACCCAGCACGCCGCCGATGCCCGAGGCGCCAAAACTTGCGCCAAGCGCACGACCGCCCTCGCCATTGCGGGTCATCTCATAGCCGTCGAGCACCACAGCGGTAGAGGTACCGTCGCCCGGAATCCCGAAAAGAATGCTCGGGATCGAGCCGCCGGTGTGCACGACCGCATGCATCGCCAGCAGCAGCACCGCGCCGGCGATGGGCTCCATTCCGAATACAAAGGGGATCAGGAGAACCACGCCAAGTTTGCCCCCAAGGCCTGGCATGGCACCAAAAAAGGCGCCCAGTGGGACCGCAATCAGCATCAGGCCAACCAGGTATGGGTCGGTTGTCAGATTGAAGAGGGCTCCCATTGAAACTTCGAAATGATGAAGCAGACTCTCCAACGCAGCACTGATGTTCATGAACGCTTCCCCAATGGCGGCGCGAGACAACCCTCTCGCGCTCGGTGTTCCTTTTATTGACTAGTCGCGGCTTGCTCCAGCAAAGCGATAATTTCGGGTGGCTGGTCGAGAGCCTCACGAATGCGTTGGTCAACAAACTCGCCAGTACCTGGAGTGATTGGAATATTGATCCGCATGGCCTCTGCGAGCAGTTCAGGATCATTCAAGGCGACCGCATGGGCTTCGCGCAAAACAGCGAGGACATCGGCTGGAATGTCAGCAGGACCGGCCGTCAAACGGCCTATATCCGAGAGCGCTTCCAAAAGGGCAAGCAGCTGTAGCCCCTGATCCGTGGTCGCATAGTCTTGCGCCAGCGGAACTCCCGGCATTTCTTCGGCAGCGAGGTGGCTCATCGCTAGCGCAACATACGCGTTGCCATTTGCCAAGAATTGCTCGTAGGAACTCACGATTCCAACCTGGGCGACGACCTCGCCGCGCATCATGGATAGCTCGCCTTCTGCCCCCGCGAATCCAGAAATGGTTTCGATATCGAGCTCCGGATAGACCGTGTCGAGGATTCGGCTGTCGAGATAGGCTGCCGAACCAACGCCGGCGGCGGCAAATTTCACGGGCTCATCAGCGGCCAGCATTTCTTCGAAACTCTTATAAGGCGCATTCGTCGCGATTATCATGACGCGAATTTCGTTTGACGCCTTACCAACCCAGCTCATCCGAGAAAGATCAAACTGAACTCCTTCAAGCTCAAGCAATTGGTTGTAGATCAGGCCGGTGTTGAACATGCCGATGGTCAAACCATCGGGCCGCGACGCGTAGATTGTATTGGCACCAACGATATGTCCCGCGCCGGGCACGTTTCTAATAATGAATCGTGATCCGGGAAGATGTTTTTGCATATAGCGCGAGATCATGCGGCCATAGGTGTCATAACCTCCGCCTGGATCGGTCGCAATCACATAGGTCACAGTCTTGCCGGAGAAGAAACTCGCATCAGCCGGGGCGCCCGGCTCGCCAGTGGTCCCGGCATTGTCCTGACAGCCCGCCAAAAAAAGAACGCCGACGGCTGCCGCCAACATGCGTTTCAGCATTTCACTTCCTCCGCGCGGACGATGATCCACCCTTTTAACTACAGTGCCACCATAGGGCTAGAACAGGCGATAAACTTTCCGATATAGCCAAGGCCTTCAACCGAAATACTATATCCCACTATCCTACTGGTCGGAAATGTCAGTCGCCTCGATTAGGAGTTGTATGGATTCAGGGGTTTGGTCGAGAGCGGTGAGGACCAGATCGCGCACCTCATCCCCAAATGCCGGTTCTATAGGCAAATTAAGGAGTTCGGCCTCTCTATGAAGCTCAGGGTCGCCCAGGGAGAGCCGATAGGCCTCCCGCAGGGCGGCAAGACGATCAGCGGGAATTCCCGGGGGCGCGGCTGTCAGCCGGCCCAGCTCGGAGAGCGCCTCGATCAGCCCGAGGAGCCTTCTCCCGCGATCGTCGGTGGCAAAATCGCGCGCCTGCGGAACATCAGGCAAAGTCCTCGAATCGCCGCTGACCGCCAAGGCGTAATAGCCGCCGCCATTGTTCACAAATTGGGTAAAAGTGCCGGCCGCTCCGAGAAGTCCGGTAACTTCACCGCGCATCATGCTCATCTGCCCCTCATTACCTTCAAATCCGGGAATGATTTCGACATTGAGGTGAAGCGCCTCCGCCACGATGCGGGTGTCGTTATACGCCGCCGAGCCGACACCAGCGGCGGCCACCAGCAACGTATCGCCCGAGTTGATGTAGTCCTCGAAAGTGCCATATGGCGAATCGGTAGGAAGAATAATCACCCGAACGTCATGGGCTGCGCTTCCTATCCAATCCACTTGTGCCAAATCAAATTGCGCGCCCTCGCGTTTTAGCAATTGCGTGTAGATCAGACCGGTATTGAAGGTTCCTATCGTCAATCCATCGGGACGTGACGCATAGAGCGTATTTGTCCCGACGATATGGCCTGCCCCTGGGACATTGCGCACAATCACACGTGAGCCGGTGAGGTATTTTTGTAAAAAGCGCCCGATGAGGCGTCCATAGGCGTCATAATTTCCGCCCGGCCCGGTTGCAACGATGTAGGTGATGGTTCTTCCATCATAGACAGAAAGGTCGGCAATAGCGGGCGTCGCATCATCCGATTCCGCCTGCACCGGCGTTTGTTCCGGCGCCCCGCAAGCCGCCAGAAGACATACCGACAAGATCGTTAAGAGTTTTCGCATCCGCTACCCTTCGTGAAGACCACCCCGTCTTCGTGAGGTTTGTGCTCCCACTTCCTGCCGCGCCACTCCAAGATACGCCCCCCCCCCCCCCACGCACGCCCGAACGCGCCCCCTGACGCGATGGGCGATCCGATTAGAACCCTTCCGCGTTTTCCAGCTGTTCGAACCAGTCAAAACCCATCGGCTTCAAAATCCGGCTGTTGACCACCACGCAACGCGCCGTTTCCGCGCCGGTATTAAACCGCTTATGCGTGCAATAGGGAGGAATATATATGAAGTCGCCCTGGCCCCATTCGTATTTTTTCGGCTCTTCGTCCCAGGTGAATTCCATTTCGTGATCGCAATCGAAGCGCACGTCCCAGTGAAGGTCGTAGCCCTGACCTTCGATCACATACATGATTTCTTCCGAAAGATGGCGGCTTTTGCCAGTCGCTTTTTCCGCCTCGATAATCTGCATATACATATCGAGACAGCATTCCTTGGTGTTCATCCGCTGATTTATGATGTGCTTGATAAGCCCGTCCGGAGAACGGTCTAGCGGCATTTGGTGGGACTTCACGACGTTCAAACGCTTGTCGTAGTCCTCGCGAAACTCCGTCGAGGCTTTCAACGCTTCTTGATAAAAATCGACATAGCCTACGCTTTCGTTGAAAGCGCTTTCCTTTTC
This sequence comes from Micropepsaceae bacterium, assembly GCA_965247505.1. Taxonomy (GTDB): domain Bacteria; phylum Pseudomonadota; class Alphaproteobacteria; order Micropepsales; family Micropepsaceae; genus CAIYRG01. The sequence continues at coordinate 737,246 of OZ252020.1, forward strand.
CCGAGGGTCGATAGAACTGCTCATACGAGAAATATTCCTTAATTAAATGTCTGTGGGCGGGATGTAGAGGCGCTGAGCGTCGGTTTCAGCTTCCTTCGGCGGCCACATAGCGACTTTCTGAAAGATAAGATGCATGAATAGAAACAATGGCTTGGCCTTGGCAACAAGCACAATCGCTTCTTCTTCGGGATCATCGTTCAAATGCTGATGCACGCAGCCATTTTCAACGATGAGCGCATCGCCGGCTTCCCAGTCGATCCGACGCCGGTCATGAACGTCATGCCCCTTGCCTTTTAAGACATAGAAAACCGCACTATTCATATGGCCATGGCGTTGGCCGTAGCCGCCGGGCGCAAAGCAGTCGATGTGCATTTCAATAGACTGAGTCACACGCGCAGAACCGGGATTAATGATCTTCTTGCCGAAGTTCTGCGGGCCGCCTTTCCACTTCAAATCCTGAGAGCGGTAGCGGCGCGGTTGCGTGAAAAGCTCGTTATATAGTTCGCCATAGGTGCCTTCGAGCGCGCGAACAAAAGTGCGCTTTTTCGTCCAGCGCTCCCAAACGACTTCCTCGGCTGCTGCCACATTATGGCCTGGGCCGGCCGGGGCCTCAGTTGCGCCCACATTTGAGGTTTCTCGATCACTACTAGCCAATAGCGTTCTCCTGAATTTCCATTTGTTGGTGCCTGCGCAGGGCTTCTTCGAGCATCATGCACAAGATGAAGGTCACCCGTCCCATATCACTTGATTATATGTCAAGACGACCAAATATCGGGGGTTCGAGGCCTATTTCTTGCGCCCGGACCACAAACCGGAGCCCCGGCCGGAAATCGAATGAATTCTCCGTCTAAGCCGTGCCTATCTGCCCTCGGGGGATGTCCCGGTCGATGTTGAAAAGTTGAGGTAGGTGTCGCCCTCCTGGAGCCGTTAGGCTCCGGGTGCTGCAAACCCAAAAGGGAGAACGACACCATGGGAAATAATATCCGTAGTTCCAGCCGCCCGAAAGCCCTTGCCCCCTCGATTCCTATGCCGCCGCTGGCGGACGCGATGGACGCGGTCCATCTCAGCGTGGATCGGTTTTGTCTTCTGGCCGGGGTCGAGGCCTTGGCCGAGATGATGGAGGAGGACGCCACGACCGTGTGCGGGGCTCGGCATCGCCGCCATGGGGACCGTCGAGGTTATCGCTGGGGCAGGACACATAGCGAGATCGGCTACCACGGCGGCAAAGTGAAGGTGGCCCGGCCACGGGTTCGTGACCGGGCGGGCAAAGAGGTGAGCTTGGAGAGTTGGCAGGCGCTACGCGATGGCAACCTGCTGCTCGAGTGGGCGCTCAACCTGAGGGTGCTGAACGTGTCGACCCGCAAGTACCACCGCGCGGTCCGTCTGCCCGAGGGCGAGCTGGCGAAAGCGCGTGGCGACGGCACCTCGAAGTCGGCCGTTTCCCGGCGCTTTGTGGCGCTGTCACGCAAGAAGATGAAGGCCTGGCTCGCCTCGGATCTCTCGGAACTCGACCTGCTAGTCATCCAGATCGACGGTCTGCATGTCGGCGACCATGTCCTGATGGCGGCGATCGGCGTCGATTGCAACGGCGACAAGCATGTCCTGGCCGTGGTCGAGGGGGCGACGGAGAACACGGTCGTCGTCCAGGCCTTGATCGACAATCTCCTCGCCAGGGGGCTCGATCCGACACTGCCGCGGCTGTTCATCGTCGATGGCGCGAAGGCACTCAGCAAAGCGATCCGAAACACCTTCGGTGTGGCCGCCGCCATCCAGCGCTGCCAGGTCCACAAGGGCCGTAACATCATCGAGCGCCTGCCCCAACCTTTGCACGCGAGAGTCAAGAAGGCGCTCCGTCAGGCCTGGGACCAGGACGACGCAAACAAGGCCGAGCGGCTCTTGCGCAACCTGGTCCGGCGTCTGGAGCATGAGGAACCGGGCGTCTCGGGCAGCATCCTGGAGGGGCTGGAGGAGATCCTCACCGTCATCCGCCTCGGCCTACCGCACGCACTCCGGCGCTCGCTCGCCTGCACCAACATCGTCGAGAACGCGCTCGGCACGGTGCGCCAGGTCACCCGCAACGTCAAACGCTGGAGACACGCCGAGATGGCGCTCAGATGGACCGCCGCCGGCCTGCTGGAGGCCCAGAAAACCTTCCGTCGCCTCAAGGCCTATCGCCAGCTGCCCATCCTCCGAAATGCTCTCCAGGAACACTTGAGAAAGGCTCAGGCCGACAGTGCCATTGAAACCATCATGAAGGCAGCATAGCATCATCAACCAGCGACGCCTGCCCCACGAATTTCAACAGAGATAGGGACATCGCCTGCCCTCAACATCGGACCCACACGGGGTAAGTAAGTCCAATATGAGCTCGGGAAAATGGCGGTTTTTTATCGATCGGGGCGGGACCTTCACCGATGTGGTAAGGCAAGCCCCGAATGGCGCCATTTCGGCGCTCAAGCTCCTTTCCGACAACCCCGCCTATGACGACGCTGCACTTGAAGGCATCCGCCGCACTCTTGGACTGCCCAACAATGCCCCCCTACCCGAGGCGCAGATTGGGGAGATACGGATGGGAACGACGGTGGCGACCAACGCCCTGCTCGAACGCAAAGGCGAGCCCACAATATTGGTGACGACCAAGGGGTTCGGCGATCAACTACGTATCGGCTATCAAAACCGGCCCAAGCTTTTTGCACTTCGAATCGTGCTGCCGCACATGCTTTACAGCGCAACGATCGAAGCAGACGAACGCGTGGACGCCAATGGAGATATTCTTCAGCCCCTCGACGAGGCTGCGCTCGAGGAAAGATTGCGCGAGGCCCGCACTGCAGGTTTCAATGCCTGCGCCATTGTCTTTATGCATGGCTATCGCTACCCGGCGCATGAGGCCCGCGCGGCTGCCATAGCGCGGACGCTGGGCTTCACCCAGGTCTCGGCAAGCCACCAAGCGGCTCCGTTGCCAAAATTCGTAAGCCGAGGCGATACGACGGTCGCTGATGCCTATCTCTCGCCACCTCTAGATCGCTATGTGTCGCGTATCGCTGAGGCACTCGGCGTAGAAACGCGACTGCTATTTATGATCTCCAATGGCGGCCTTGCAGCGCCAAGATTTTTTCGCGGACGCAACGCGATCCTGTCGGGCCCTGCCGGCGGTGTTGTGGGTATGGCAGAAACCGCATCTGAGGCCGGATTCGAAAAGGCCATTGGCTTCGACATGGGTGGTACCTCCACAGACGTATCCCGCTTCGATGGGACTTACGAGCGCGTTTACGAGAGCGAAATCGCCGGCGTTCGCCTGCAGGTGCCGATGATGGCAGTGCACAGCGTCGCGGCGGGCGGGGGATCAATTCTCCGTTTCGACGGCGCCCGTTTTCGTGTCGGGCCCGATTCCGCCGGCGCCCAACCGGGCCCTAAGTGCTACCGCCGCGGCGGCCCCTTAAGCGTAACCGATGCCAATGTGATGGCGGGCAAGCTCAATGCCGAACTTTTTCCCAAAATCTTCGGGCCCGAGGGCGTTCAGCCTTTGGACACCGAAACAGTTCGAGCAGCATTTTCGGATCTTGCGAATGAGATTGGAGACGGTCGAACGCCCGAAGAAATTGCCGACGGCTTTCTACGCATCGCGGTCGAAAATATGGCCTTGGCAATCAAGCGCATTTCGGTTGCCCGCGGTTATGACGTTCGGCGCTACACGTTGAACTGCTTCGGTGGCGCCGCCGGTCAACACGCCTGCCTGGTTGCGGACGCCCTTGGGATAACGCGCGTTTTCTTTCATCCCTTTTCCGGCGTTCTTTCCGCATGGGGAATGAAGCTTGCACGGCTCAGAACAATTTCCCGGCGTGCAATCGGAAAGGAGCTCAGCGACGATGCACTCGAGGATATTCTAGATGTTGCGCGATCAGCGTCGGAAGAAGCCAGACGCGAGCTCAACTCCCAAGGTGCAGCGGAGGTACAAATTTCCACGCGGCTGCTTTTTCGCTACGCGGGAAGCGACACGACGATCGGCGTTCCATTGGGTGCGATCGGAGAAATGAAACAAAATTTTGAAAACGCTCACGCGGACCGCTTTGGCTTCGGCTTCGAAAATAAATCTCTCATCGCCGAATCTTTGGAGGTTGAAGCCGCCGAGCTTCGAGAGGAGAAAAAGGAGGGGCATGAGGACGCTAAGCCCGCCAAAATGATCTTGCCGATGGACACCACGCGGTTCTATTCGGGCGGCGAATGGCACAACGCGCCAGTGCGCAGCACAGCGGCCCTCGCGCCTGGAGAAATGGTGGACGGTCCCGCGCTGCTAATCGAACCGCAGCAAACCGTCGTCGTCGAGCCGGGGTGGCGCGCGGAACTAACAGATAGAACTGCGCTCGTACTAAAGCGCATTGCGCCGGATTCGCGGCAAATCCAATCCACAACCGAAATTGATCCGGTCTTGCTCGAAGTATTTGCAAATCTCTTCATGTCAATTGCCGAAGAAATGGGTGCAACTTTGCAGAACACCGCGTCTTCGGTGAATATCAAAGAACGCTTAGACTTTTCTTGCGCCCTTTTCGATGGTGCCGGCGCCCTTGTTGCCAATGCCCCCCATATGCCGGTTCATCTCGGCTCAATGGGCGAGTGCGTCGGCACCGTTCTCGCCAAGCACGACGCGACGATGGAAGCAGGCGATGCCTATGTGATCAACGCTCCTTATGGCGGTGGCACGCATCTTCCCGACGTAACCGTGGTCGCGCCGGTTTTTATCGGCGGCACTCGACGCTTTTTCGTCGCCGCCCGTGGCCACCATGCCGACATTGGCGGGATCGCGCCGGGGTCGATGCCCCCATTCTCGCGCAGCATCGCCGAGGAAGGTGTGATGTTCGACGGGATACGGATGGTGAACGGCGGGCGCTTCGATAGCGAGGCAGTTCGCAAGGTGCTCGAGAGCAGCGAATTTCCCGCCCGCAATCCGGAACAAAATATCTCCGACTTAAAAGCTCAGGCGGCCGCCTGCGCGCGCGGCGAGGCCGAGTTGAAACGGGCTGTAGAACTCTACGGAGTAGACAGCGTGATCGCCTATATGGGCCATGTTCAGGACAATGCCGAAGAAGCCGTGCGCGGCGCGATCGGCGCTCTAAAAGACGGGGCCTTCGAGGTGCCGATTGATGGCGGCATTGTCGTTCGGGTCCGGGTGAGCGTCGATCAGGATAAGCGCTGCGCGCGCGTCGATTTTTCAGGCACCAGTGGCCAAACGAACAATAATCTTAATGCGCCGGCTTCGGTGACCAAAGCCGCCGTGCTTTACGTATTTCGCTGTCTTGTCGATAGCGACATCCCGATGAATGCCGGTTGCTTGAAGCCCATCGAGATCGTGCTTCCCAAAGGCTCTATCCTTAACCCCAATCCCCCTGCCGCCGTTGCTGGAGGCAATGTCGAAACCAGCCAGGCCGTTGTCGACGCTTTGTTCGGCGCGCTTGGCGTCGTGGCAGCGTCACAAGGGACAATGAACAATCTCACCTTTGGCGATGATGAACATCAATATTACGAAACCATCGGTGGCGGCAGCGGCGCGGGGCCGGATTTCGACGGCGTGGCCGCCATTCAGTCTCATATGACAAACTCCCGACTCACCGATCCGGAAATATTGGAAGCGCGCTATCCGGTTATTGTCGAGGAATTTTCGATCCGCAAAGGCTCCGGCGGCAAAGGCGCACATAAAGGCGGCGACGGCGCCACGCGTCGTATCCGTTTTCTACGCGACATGCGCGTCGGCATTCTTTCGACAAGGCGCGATACCGACCCCTTCGGCTTGAATGGCGGCGAAGCCGGCGCGCGCGGCGTGAACACACTGATCCGCGCCGATGGCGAAAGAATATCTATGCGCGGCCGCGACGAAGCCGAGGTAAATGCCGGCGATGCCATAGAGATCGAGACGCCCGGCGGCGGCGGATACGGTAAGTATGAGAGCATGAAGTGAGCAGATTGCGCGTTTCCAACAATTGGGCGGCAATTTGGAACGCGCTGAAGGCATCGAAAAAAATTGCGCTGCCCACAATGATGCGCGGCCGAATGTGCCAGCGTGAAAAAAAACGCTTTCGATGCGGGCAGCAAGGCTTTCGGCACTGACGCCGCATTGGGCGCCTCCGGAACTAAGCGCCAAGGCAGCCCCCACTGGATTATCTGGTTTCAATTCGCGCAGTATCGCGCACCTTAGCTCGAACTCAGTCGGCCACGGAAATCCGCCGGAAACTACTTGCCGCGCGACATGGCATTGAGAACATTTGAAGGCGAGTATTGATCGGTGAGGATGGGAACATCTGTATCCCAATCGACGCGAGTCGACATGATCGGCAACACAAAGTCTGGATTGGCATCGCGGATACGCATCTCCTCGTCCCAGAGCTGCGCGTTTTCGCGCACGACATCCATCGAGGGCAATCCGTCGCGCTTTGCCAGCACGATCCTATTGGAAAATTTCAAATTGTAGAACTCGCCGAACACCGCTTGATAGGTAACGGATTCATAATCGTACAACGCGCTACGTGAAAAAGTGTTGGCCGCGAGCACGCCGTCGGGCGTCATTATGGCCGTAACTTCCTCCAGAAATTCTCTTGTCAACATATGCTCCGGCACATAGTCAGCTTCGAATGCATCAAGCATGACAAGATCGTATTTTTCGCCGCCGATCGTCGCGCGCTTTACGAATACGCGGCCATCGCTAATGAAGTTTTTCGTATTCGGTCCGGGAACATAGTCGAAATATCTATACGCAATCCGTTCCACTGCCGGATCGATTTCGACGGTATGAATCGTGGCATCGGGGAGCATTTCCTGCAACGCCTCCGGCAAAGTACCACCACCTAGACCGATGATAAGTATGCGTTGGGGAAATGGATTCAGGAATAGACTAGCCAACATCATGGAAGCATATTCGAAGACAAACTCCTTAGGATTGGCCATATCCTTACAGGACTCTCGACCCATACCGCGTCGTGCCCTAAAAAGCATGCAGCGCTCTGTGCCGGTCTGCGCCACAACAATGTTGCGATAGAGCGAGTGCTCCTCGTGAATAACGCGTTGCTGGGCGGACGCGGGGACCGCAAATAGCGCTGCACCCACAAATAGAGTCAGAATCGAAATAATGCGCAACACGAATCACCCTTTCCTAATATTTGCGACCATTCCCAACCCACCCAGTAAATACGACGTTCCAATAGCCGATAGGAGGATTGTATTCACTTCGAACCAAAGCACAAAGTAAAACGCGGTGAGAAGAGTGCCCGCGGCGCTCCCGACAGTCGAAACAAAATAGAGATATCCCGCGTCATAACCGCTTAATTCGCGGTTCTGAATAATAATCCGGATCGCATAGGGCGAAATCATTCCGGCAAAGATGGTCGGGACGAAATAAAGAAGGGCACAAGCAAGTAAGGAGCCGCCCCGCGGATCGATAATGTTAACGAAAACAATATTCAGAAGCGCTTCCCCGAACAGAAGCATGGGGAACGTGGTCGTCGCCGATACCATAAGAATCCCGCACAGGCGGACGACACTGGGGTTATGGCGCGAGTAAATTCCGCCGAGGAGATATCCGATGGCCAGCCCGATCATGAAAACGAAAATCACCGAGCCCCAGACATAAACGCTGCTGCCGAAATAGGGCGCGATAAACCGGCCGCCCAATAGCTCAACAAGCATCACATAGAAGCCGGACCACCCGGCAATTAGTAGGGGCCAAAATACTTTACGCTCTTGCATGGGATTCGTTCTCTACCCAAAGAGTGAACTTTATCGAGTTAGGCCGCGCGGTGCAGGCCAGCCCGCCGCCTCATACACGAGGATGAGCGCGGCGGCTATGTCTTGCCGTCGTGAAGCCTAATCCAATGGGAAAAAACGCCTCCAAATTCGGCCGCTGGCGCGGCGCGCGGTCACGCCGATGCGATTGCCGATTCTTTGCCTTTATGGGCAATTTTGATCGAGGTCAAAGCGTAAGCGACCTGCCCGAGCTACCCATTCAACCGGGCAGCGCCCTTCCCATTCCGCCCATACACTCTCGCCCCAGCCAGTCGACCGGGGTTTCTTTTGCGAAGAGAGTGTGGTGGAGACACCGAACATTCCGTATTCTTGGATATGTGGACAGGCTAACCGGGGGGGAAGTCAGACAATGCTTTGGCAAAAAGCGTCAAATTTCTGTGTGTTTCTTCTCTGTAGCGGGTTGGTACTTATTCCGAATGCAACGCAAGCAGCGGATACGCGCGCAGTCCATGAACGGTTGCTGACACTCGATACCCATCTCGACACGCCCTCAAATTTTCGCCGTCCAGGTTGGGACATTATGGACCGTCACGAGGTCGCCGAGAATTTTTCCTTCGTAGACTATCCGCGCATGACGGAAGGTGGTCTGGATGGTGGCTTCTTTGTAATCTTTACACCGCAAGGACCACGCGACGCGGCTGGCTTTGCAGCGGCGCGCGATGCCGCCCTTATCAGAGCAACACAAATACGTGAGATGGTGGCGCGCAACCATCCTTATTTTGAACTTGCTCTTGGCGCCGATGATGCGGCGCAAATAAATGCCGCCGGTCGACGCATTGTTTATCAGAGCATTGAAAATGGTTACCCGCTTGGAACCGACCTAACGCTTCTCCAAACCTTTTACGATCTGGGCGTGCGCATGATCGGACCGGTTCACTTCCGCAACAATGATTTTGGTGATTCAAGCACAGACCTGGGCGGCCCGGAATGGCGCGGACTAAGTCCCTTAGGGCGGGAATTGATTGCAGAGGCGAACCGCCTTGGAATGGTTCTCGACGCATCGCATGCCTCTGACGCCGTATTAGAACAGATGATCGATTTGTCTGAGACGCCCATTATTCTTTCCCATTCGGGCGTCAAAGCGGTTTGGGACCACCCCCGAAATGTCGGCGATGCGCTTCTTCTAAGACTCGCACAATCGGGCGGCGTTATTCAGATGAATGCCTATAGCGACTATATGATCGATGTTCCGGAAAACGCCGAATTTGAAGCCGAAATGGATGTGTTTCAGGAACAATATGGGCCGATGCGCTCTCTTGCCGGTGCGGAACTGGCATCCTACGCGGCGGAGCGACGCGCGATCGAAGCCAAATATCCCGAACCGCGGGCCTCGTTCGACGACTTCATGGGACATCTTCTCCACGCGCTCGCGCTTGTGGGACCGGATCACGTTGGGATTGGGCTCGATTGGGATGGCGGCGGCGGTGTGAACGGGCTGGAAGACGCTGCAGATATTCCAAAGATAACGGAGCGCCTCTTGGAATTGGGATATTTGGAAGCCGATATCGCCAAGATTTGGAGCGGCAATGTGCTTCGTCTTTTGGCCCAAGCGGAAACGCACGCTGCGCTTTAGCGGGCGCCCGTTTCTTCAATTTTCGGCAATGCATCGCGCGGTATTTCGTCGAGGCTGATTGTCCGCGGCCGCGCCTTTACAGTCCATCGGATCAAAATAGGGGAAAACAAAATGATGATGACGAGCTTCACGGTGGAGGGGTAACTCAAATAGTCGAGCGGTGTTGGCAGAACGAACAACACGATCGCAAGAGCCGCTATCGCCACGGCCACGAATGATAGCGTAAGAACATAGCTTATTACCCCTGGACCAATCCGCACGCGCGCGTCCGGGGCAAGAATGCGAATACGTTCGAGTGCGGCCCGAACAAATGGCACATAAAAATTCGAGCGACCTTTGAAATCTGCAAGGCCAGCAAAATGCCCGTTGTCGATTTCGATTTTACGGCCATTTTTGAGCTCTACAACGAAAACGTAACGCCATGTTTTCATGCGCGTGGGAGCGTAGGCAAGACGAACACCCGTAACGTCTTTCCAAAAGACGCGCGATTCAGGGGGATGTCCCGGTCGATGTTGAAAAGTTGAGGTAGGTGTCGCTCTCCTGGAGCCGTTAGGCTCCGGGTGCTGCAAACCCAAAAGGGAGAACGACACCATGGAAAATAATATCCGTAGTTCCAGCCGCCCGAAAGCCCTTGCCCCCTCGATTCCTATGCCGCCGCTGGCGGACGCGATGGACGCAGTCCATCTCAGCGTGGATCGGTTTTGTCTTCTGGCCGGGGTCGAGGCCTTGGCCGAGATGATGGAGGAGGACGCCACGACCGTGTGCGGGGCCCGACATCGCCGCCATGGGGACCGTCGAGGTTATCGCTGGGGCAGGACACATAGCGAGATCGGCTACCACGGCGGCAAAGTGAAGGTGGCCCGGCCACGGGTTCGTGACCGGGCGGGCAAAGAGGTGAGCTTGGAGAGTTGGCAGGCGCTACGCGATGGCAACCTGCTGCTCGAGTGGGCGCTCAACCTGATGGTGCTGAACGTGTCGACCCGCAAGTACCACCGCGCGGTCCGTCTGCCCGAGGGCGAGCTGGCGAAAGCGCGTGGCGCCGGCACCTCGAAGTCGGCCGTTTCCCGGCGCTTTGTGGCGCTGTCAGGCAAGAAGATGAAGGCCTGGCTCGCCTCGGATCTCTCGGAACTCGACCTGCTAGTCATCCAGATCGACGGTCTGCATGTCGGCGACCATGTCCTGATGGCGGCGATCGGCGTCGATGGCAACGGCGACAAGCATGTCCTGGCCGTGGTCGAGGGGGCGACGGAGAACACGGTCGTCGTCCAGGCCTTGATCGACAATCTCCTCGCCAGGGGGCTCGATCCGACACTGCCGCGGCTGTTCATCGTCGATGGCGCGAAGGCACTCAGCAAAGCGATCCGAAACACCTTCGGTGTGGCCGCCGCCATCCAGCGCTGCCAGGTCCACAAGGGCCGTAACATCATCGAGCGCCTGCCCCAACATTTGCACGCGAGCGTCAAGAAGGCGCTCCGTCAGGCCTGGGACCAGGACGACGCAAACAAGGCCGAGCGGCTCTTGCGCAACCTGGTCCGGCGTCTGGAGCATGAGGAACCGGGCGTCTCGGGCAGCATCCTGGAGGGGCTGGAGGAGATCCTCACCGTCATCCGCCTCGGCCTACCGCACGAACTCCGGCGCTCGCTCGCCTGCACCAACATCGTCGAGAACGCGCTCGGCACGGTGCGCCAGGTCACCCGCAACGTCAAACGCTGGAGACACGCCGAGATGGCGCTCAGATGGACCGCCGCCGGCCTGCTGGAGGCCCAGAAAACCTTCCGTCGCCTCAAGGCCTATCGCCAGCTGCCCATCCTCCGAAATGCTCTCCAGGAACACTTGAGAAAGGCTCAGGCCGACAGTGCCATTGAAACCATCATGAAGGCAGCATAGCATCATCAACCAGCGACGCCTGCCCCACGAATTTCAACAGAGATAGGGACATCGCCCGATTCAGTTCCCGCCGGTTCACTGGTTACAAGTGTGTCTTCTTCCACCCGCCACACATGCTCTGCCTTGGTAAAGAGGCTTTGGCGTTTGCGGTAGGTGATGCTCATTTTATATTCACCGGGTTTCGTCACTCCGCTCGTACGCATTGAATTACGCCGCAGGTGGGCACCACCGTATAGCCTTATCATACTGATTATTATAAGTTTTTCCAGTGGCATGTAGTCTGACCCAACATATACCCCCACACATTGGTTCGTTTCATCGGACCATGTTGGCGCGCCGAGCAAGATCGCGTGGTGGCCTATGAGCCCTGTAATTACAGCTCTGAAACGGCAAGGGCAGACCCTTCAAGCCAGGCCAGTCAGGCAACCCAAATGGGCGGTCGAAAGGCAGCCAATTATGCGTCTCATTTGCCAGCGCTGCCGACCGTGTTCCGCTGTGGCACGAACCAACCTGACAAGTTGCGCCGCTGGCGCGCGTCGAGGCCGGGGGGCAAGGGCCCGAAGACATTTGCATATGCATTTCCCATATCGACCCTTCATGCACCGCAAGACTCTCTCGTCCCATGTGAACACACGATGCGCGCCCGTGCGGCGTGATCGATCACTCGTCACATCATCGCAAATGCCAATCACCGCGATTTCGGTGCCATTGGGAACCGCGACAACGTCCTATGCGTGACGGGCCCGGTGATGACAGGAACGCCGCCCATGCCCCGCGGGATTCCATTATGACGGCATTTCTAAGTAAGGGTAGGTGCGACCATGATGAGTACGAGTTCGTCTTGTTATCCGAAGCCCTTCTTTACTTTTAGGACACGATTGATCTGAACGCGCCCCGGTTCATCCCCCGCAAGCCCAAATCCTTTTTCCTTGAGTAGTTTTTCCGTGCGCTGATTTTCCGCGTAATACTCATCCCGCCGTCGCTTGTCCTCTGCCGGGTCATCCGAGCTAACATAGAATTCACTGAGGACTGGTAGGTCTTCCTCTTCTCCGTTTGCATGCACTCGCACGTGGCGATCATCCGTCATGCGATGTGAAGCATAGTAATCGAGATATTCGCCCTTTTCATTGGACCCAAATAAGTACCAGATACTCCACCCGGCCTCGACGATCTTGCCCGGTTTGCGTTTGGCTAGGTCATGCGCCGGAATCTCAATGTTTCAATGTTCAAAGGTCTTCGCAAACGCCCGCGCTATATTTACTATCGCCATACCTTACGATCCTATGGTGAGGAGCGGAATTGATTCTTGGTGCGTCGGCGGACTAAGAAAGGCGTCATTTCTGCGAGCCAGGCCAGTACAGACCATTGCGGCGCCCGTAGCTCTAATGCCTGGTCTTCCGTCTGGATTTCACTGCAACATACCCCCGCTGATTTCCAAATCCAACCTCGCCGAATCGAGTTCCAAGGTAATCTCGTTAGACAGCTCTTCGACGCTATTAGTAACCAAAGCCGGAAACGCGGTAGAAATGTCGTGCTGTGCCTCGCTGACAATGCATTGGAGGTAGAGGTTCACCTCAGCTAGAAAGAAGTTATATTCGTCGACTGCGAAATTATAAGAATCTACGGCATCTGCTAATAAAGTGAACGGCGCGCTTGGCTTGGAGCAGGAAGACGGTTTCCAAGTGCAATTAGATGCTAAAATAGAATTCATCCGGCCCAAGTCACACTCGCCAAAAAGCCCTCCACTAATTTCGCCGGCAAGGACTTGGGTTGGGGTCGTCGTGCCTCCCAGTAATAATCCAACGACGAACAATGGGACCATAATGAACGCCGAGAATGTCAACTGAAGGGATGTTCGCATAGTGGCCTCCATTTCTGACGTGAGGGCTTTTTGCACCCGCGCGAAGGTGAAACTATTGCATCTGTGACCGCTTACCTAGGGTTGTTCAGGCCCAAAGCCCTTTCGAGTGCAGCTTTTTTCTTTCGGAGAACGTCTGCTTTATCCTGGAGGTCTCAAGGATTCGGCGTAAAATATCCTCGACCCATGTTTGATTATCAAAGTTGGCCCCAGCGGAAACCGATTTAGCCTGGTGAACGGGCTCTCGCAGCAGTTTTTGGCCCCGAGCTTGCGCGGCGTTTTCGTCTCGCGGCGATCGGTCCTGGGCATGATCGGTGGGGGCGTGACCGGCGGTGCTGATATTGAAATGCTGTAATGCAAAGAAACGCAAAGATATGATGTGCTCCTGAGCGCGAGCATTTCGGTAATCGCGCCCGCACCAAGAATCCACCAGCCATAATAAATGGCCGGTCGGTCCATTTGGCCGGGATTCGGGTTAGTTTTCTCGAGCATGGAGGCCGAAACCTACGCCCAATGGAACCGTATTCACAGCCGATGCGTTGATTTTAGCGGCGACCAATTACACGCAAAAGCCAGCTAAATCTGGCGATTTCTGTTTGCCTATTGGTAGGCGCAGAGGGGCAAGCCCCCCCCCCCCGGCCCGCCGATGAAGTGCTTAATTCACCTCGTTTGGCGTTGATCTTCTTCTCTCCAGTTTATCATTATATTTCAATGATTTCTTGGCTTTGAACCACCAGCACGATGACGCCTTTAGGCGCGGGAAAAAATTGCCGGATCGAAATTCTTAAGTGGCAGGCGGCGCACGCGTACTCCCGTCGCGGTAAAAATCGCGTTGGCGACGGCGGCGTGAACCGTGGTTCCGCCTAAATCTCCGACACCACCCCATTGGTTGTCGCCTCTAAAGTAATCCGACTGGACGGTATGAACCTCAATGGGAGGCGCTTCCGCCAAGCGTGTCACGCGGTAGCTATCGAAATTTCCCTCCTGAACCGCGCCGTCTTTCAAGGTGATATCGCCATAGAACAAACCGCTTAATGCCCAATGTACGCAACCTTGCACCTGCGCTTCGACAATCGACGGATGCAGGGTGTGCGAAAAATCAACTACCGCGACTACGCGATCGACAATTATTTTGCCGTCATCGGTGACGGTAATTTCCGCCATCGTGCCGTCCACCAGATATTTTCGTTGAACCACGGCCATGCCGCGCGCGCGCCGGTGGCCCGCATCGGAGTTAAGCGGCTTGCCCCATTCGCTACGCCTTTCCAATTCATCCATGACCAAGAGAAAATCTGGGCGATCGGTCATCGCGCGGCGATAGGCCAGCGGATCTTTACCGGCCTTGGCGGCCAATTCGTCAATGAAACTTTCCATAAAAAAAGCGTTTTGCGAGGCGCCCACCGTGCGCCAGTAAGCGACAGGAATATGAATATTCTCGACCACCTGTCCCAGATAGTAATTTGGAATCTTGTAAGGGGCAGTATTGAGTACCTCGATGGCCGTCCAATCGACACCATCGTTCAGCGGGTTGCCAAAGGGATCGTTGCCGCTAAGTGGCCTGCCAAAGGCGATTCGGATCGAGGACGCCGCAACATGGGCCTGGAAGGCCTCCGGTAATCCGTCGTCCCCAAGGACTGCGCGGAACCTCGTGACCGCGTTCGGACGATAATGACCGCTACGCATGTCTTCTTCGCGCGACCAAACCACTTTAATTGGTTGTGAAAGGCCCGAAGCAAGCGCCACTTCCATGGCCCCCGTTATCTCAGTGCCTCGTGTTCGGCGCCCAAATCCGCCACCGACATAGCCGTTATGGACGTACACATTGTCCGGCGATACGCTGGCCATCTCCGCTGCTCGCCGTAGTACGTTTAGCGGCGACTGTGTCCCGTTCCATATATCGATCCGGTCGTTTTGAATATGGACAGTCGTGTTCTGCGGCTCCATCGGCGCATGGGCAAGAAATGGAACTTCGTAGACCGACTCGATCACTGCATCGGCATTGTCGGCGATAATTTTGTGCGCATCTCCCTCGTCGCGAACGATGGAGTGTGGGCCGTCCAACATAAGGCGATATTTTTCGCTAACGCTGTCCGAATCCCAGACGCCGCCCGCACCGGGATCCCAGGTTATGTCTAAAAGCGCCAACGCCTCCTTCGCACGCCAATAGTTATCGGCAATCACCGCGACGAGGTTATCGGTCATGACGGTTTTTATTATGCCGCGCCTTCCGCGTATCGGCGTTTCGTCTACGCTCAAAGTCTTGCCGCCGATGACAGGCGGATGCGCTATCGCGGCATACACCATGTTCGGCAAACGCGTATCGATGCCGAACTTCGCCGCGCCATTGACCTTGTGGGGGATATCCAAACGCTTGGGCGAGGTTCCAAGAAAGCTGTATTGCTCGGGCGTTTTGATGGCGGGTTCTTCACTTAATTCAATCCTTGCCGCCTCGGCTGCCAACGCGCCATAGCTCGCACTGCGGCCTGTGGCTTCGTGCACCACTCGGCTATTCTCGGCGGCACATTCGGCCGGGGCGACATTCCAGCGCTGCGCCGCCGCAGCAATCAATCTTTCACGCGCGCTTGCGCCCGCTTGCTGCAGATTCGTGTGGGTTGTTATCACGCCTCTGCTCCCCGAAATCACCATGTCGCCATAGACATTGTTTTCTCTGGCGTTTCTGTTCGGAGAGGCAAACTCGGCGCGCACATTGGACCAGTCACAGCGCAATTCCTCGGTCACGATTTGAGGAAGTGTCGTGCTAAGACCATTCCCGATCTCCGAAAACGGAATGCGGATCACCACCGTGTCGTCCGGGTTGATTACGACCCAAGGATTGAACTCGGGAACATTGCTGGTCTCAGCACTGTCCCACGGCGCTTCGGGTAGTGTCGCTGCGCGCGCTGCTTTCGGCACAATTAAGGCCAAAGCAAACCCGCCGCCCGCGGTCAGGGCGGTGGCAACGAATTGCCGGCGGGAAACCCCGCTGGAAATTTCGGCACTCGGTGTCTCGGCGCTCATGGGGCGCTCCCATCTTCGAGATAGAATCAAAAGTCGGGCGTAGTGTCGGTGGGCATAGGAACATGTCTCGTTATCTCGCCCGCGACAGTGACTTGCCCGATAAACCGATTATTCTCGGCGCAAATCTGTTCGTCCCAATCGCTTGGTCTATTTTCGTGACGCACGCGGGCCGACCACGGCATGGTGAACGCTATAGGGTCTTCGACGGTGAATTGCACTTCGAGTGTTTGACCATCGGGCGAAAGAATTAGACGCTCCGTGACGTGAATCTTGTCGGAGTGTGTTGTGCCGAAGCGGTCAATTTGAGTTTTGTCGTTCTGCCCGATGGTATCGACAACCAGCGTGTTCCCGCCCTCATAATGGCCGACGGATTCGCCATACCATGAATGCCCGGTATCATCGGAATGCGGCACATCCAAATATATAATACGAACCTGATGATCCCTTGCGTTCAGGATCGTCACTTGGCCAGGCGTCTGCAACATTTGGATGACACCGCTCTGGGCAGAACGCCTGTTCCATAGCATGGGAACGCCCGACATTTGGCACATGCCCTCGTCCTTCACATGCGGAATGCCCGCTAGCCCCGCTTCGGTAACCATTTCAAGCTTCGCCAAAGTTTCGGGTTTCAATATTGGGTTGTCTAGCGCCGCAATCCACTGAAGTGCTTGGCCATAAGTACGGTCGGCATGCGGGTGCACGGGGTTGATCGCCATGGGGCCCGGCCCGTCATAGCCCGGTATCGCTTCAAAATTTTCAACAAATTCTCCGATGCGGGCCCACCCGCCGGAGAAGTCCGGAATTTCTTGGTCACTGCCGGCTTGCGCAACAGCCAAGCCGGGCCAGCCAAGCGCCACGAGGATGATCGCAAGCGGTAGTCTGGACCTATGCATGTTGCACCACCTCAATGTTTATCTGCGAGACGCGTAATCGCTAAAAACCAAGGATCAAACACTGGCAGCATAAACTACACCCTTGTAACGGATATGGCGCCGCCTCGGCTCTGCAAAAAGCTGCCCATCGCGCCCACGCCCTTCCGAACGGCTGAGAAACTAGCACGAACAGCAATTGAACCAATGACGGGAAGGGCTTGAACGGGCATCATCAGGCTCGAATCGGGCTTTTTTTCGCGCCAGACTGC
This sequence comes from Micropepsaceae bacterium, assembly GCA_965247505.1. Lineage (GTDB taxonomy): Bacteria > Pseudomonadota > Alphaproteobacteria > Micropepsales > Micropepsaceae > CAIYRG01. The sequence continues at coordinate 754,511 of OZ252020.1, forward strand.
CTACAGGGCCGATGTCTAGTTTGGGTCAATAGCTAACTTTTTAACCGGACTAGAGAATGTAGGTTTTAGAAGTCCGGCGTATCAGTTTCGGGGACCGGCACCGGGTAGAGATTGAAATAATCGGGGTTACCCTCGGCGCATTTGGATTCTTCTATCGGGCCTCGCTCTCTGCGGGACAATATCTGACGCGCATTCCATGGCATTGTGAAGGCGCCAGGATCCTCGACGTAAATATTTATATCAATGGTATCTCGGTCGATCATTTGAAGACGTTCGACGACATGAAGTTGGTCGGTGTGCGGCGTACGGAAATTGTCGACGAAGCTATAAGGATGGTCGAGCAGTGCAATCGTATCGACCACCAGCGTATTGCCTTCGTAATGACCGACGGATTCGCCGTGCCAGGTCGGCTTCGGGTTCGCCGAATGCGGCACATTCAAATAGACATGCCGCACCACATTGTCGCCGTTCCAGATCATCAGAACTTTTTCGGGTGTCTGGACGTAATAGACCATTGTCTGCCCCACGCGGCGGAAGACATTCCAAGCCGGAACGCCGGGCAGATAGCACCGCTCTTGGGCCTCGAAGGGAATATTTCCGGCCAGCACCTCGTCATTTGTCAGCTGCATCTGCTCTATCGCCCAAGGCTGGAGAATTGGATTTCTCAAATCGCCGACGCGATAGGTTGGATGGCCCGCTGCGTCGTCTCCCTCGCCATTCGGACGATAGGGATGATCTGGGTGTGACATCACCGGGCCGGGCCCAACTTCCGGCGGCAGAAAGTTATCCCCGTCTTGCCGGTCCGGAAACCAGGAGGTGTTGGGATCCGTCCCGAAATTCGGTATCGGAGAGCTCGCGGTTTGTGCTTGCGGAACAAAGCAAACCAATGCGGCACAGACTGCGCCTATCCGATAGATATGGCGGCACCCTAGCTCCGCGAAGAAAATTGCCATCGACCCCGCCCCTCAACGAATTGCGCTGAGACTATCATGAATCGGGTGCCCTTCAACGACACCGCCAAGCCGCCCGAAATTAAACGAAGTGCGGCCTCAGGTGATCGATGCAACACAGGCATTAAATCTATCTGCCGGGGTCTGGAACCCCAAGGTCTGACGTGGCCTTTCGTTGAGCCTGCGGGCGATCTTATTTAGGTGCGCCTGCGAATGCACGGATAGGTCCGTCCCTTTGGGAAAGTACTGTCGTAGGAGGCCATTGGTGTTCTCATTGGAGCCACGCTGCCAAGGGCTTTGCGGATCGCAGAAATAGACATTGATATTGGTCGCCAAGCTAAAGCGCTTGTGATCGGCAAGCTCCTTGCCCCGGTCCCAGGTCAGAGATTTGTAGAGTTCGGTGGGAAGCTTCTTCGCCTGTTTGATCAGTGCATTCACGACTGTCTCGGTGTCCTTAGAGGGGATCTTCGCCAGCATCACATAGCGGGTATGACGCTCGACCAAGGTTGCGATATGCGTGTTCTTCGAGCCGGCCAGAAGATCGCCTTCCCAATGACCGGGCACCGCACGATCTTCCACGCTTGCAGGGCGCTCGCTGATCGAAACGATATCCGTGATCTGCCCACGGCCATCGCCATGCGAGCTCGCACGCTTAGAGCGCCGCATTGTCCGTTTGGAGCGAAGATACCCGGTCAGTTCCTTCCTAAATGCCCCACGGGATTGAATAAATAAGCTTCGATAGATCGTCTCGTGCGACACGCGTTTGCTCTCGTCTTCGGGATGCATCTGCTTCAGTCAACCGGCGATCTGCTGGGGCGACCAATCCTGTTTAAGCTTGCGCGCTACTGTCTGTCGTAACTGCGCATTGCCCGCCAATTTACATCGCTTCGGCCGGCGCGCACGTATAAAGGCCGCTTCGTCGGACAATGCCGCGCGGTAGCGGTCATAGCCCCCATTGCGGCGAATCTCTCAGCTCACCGTCGAGGGCACACGGCCCAGCAACCTTGCCAAAGAGCGTGCAGATTGTTCCGCCGCGAGACCTCTGGAGATCTCCTCGCGCTCCGACAATGTCAAAGCCAGCTTTGAACGCCGCCGGGGTGCTGGTCGGATCCCGCCATAGGGCGACAGCTGACCACGAATCGACGACGAGAGCTTACCGAAAACTCGCCCGATCGCCTTCAGCGTTTCACCCCGAGCCCAACGCTCCCAAACTTCGTCCTTCTCTAACGCACTGAAACCGTAATGGCTTTTCTGATTCCCATTTCCTTGATCCATCGAACACTCCATCTTTTCCAATTAAGATAAAGTGTTGCGTCCATCACTTGAGGCCACAAAGTAATTCAAATAGAGATGTCCGTTGTCGCCATCTGGGCCAGATGCCTAATGTCTGCCTTTGAGGGGTAGAGCGGCCATTTGGCTCAACCGAGTCGAGTTCTCTTGCGCAACAAATTCTACGAAACGATTTGGTGCAAAAAGAAATCCACTCATGCTAATTTCAGGTCGGTTACGGTCCATTGCTTCATTGAAAAACGAATCATTGAATGAAGTATCTCGCTAAGCCTACCTCCGCCTCGGTAAGTTCAATTCTACTCTGTATCTCTTCGACTCTTTCGCCTTGCGCGAGCCAGACTGCGGTTTGCGCCGTTGCGGTAAGATTCATGCTGGGATTCGCAAATGCGAAGGCGTTTATGCTCGCCATCACGCTGTTTAGGTTGGTCGGTATATTTCCAATTGAAAAGCCCTCAGCCTCCGTCGGGTTGTCTTTGTCGAAATCAACGCAGTAGGCCACGAACCGAACTACGGTCTGTGCGCCCGGTTCAAGCTCTATGAAGGGGCGGCGTCCATCGGACAAATAATCTCCGTCGCCATAATAGACTTCCGAAGCAACCATGTTCTGGCCCTGTCCATCGTTTACAAAATAGAGCGGTCGTGTGAGATAGATGTTCACACGCATTATGCCTGCGGTTTGGTTGGTCAAATATCCTTCCACAGCGGCGCCGGATAAATTTCCGTTTCCTGTTGCAGAACCCAATATAATATTGCCGTCATCGATTTCATCGTGAAGATCGTTGACAATTTGTGCCGATGCGCCCTGGCTCATTGCAATCATGAAAAAAGCAACAAACAGAAATCGCATAAGGTTTATTCCCCATACATGTCTTGGATTATTGGTATTTAGAGACATATCCAATTGCTGCCGCTTCTAATCTAGAAATCGAAACTTGTTGCCGCTGGAATCGGACGCGCCACCTGTAGTTTCAGGGTGCACTCCAAAGCGACCGTGTGAACGATGATTGGCGTTCCAAACTTTAACGCGGCGGTCTTTTGGCCGCCGCATTCTTTTGCGTCCCTGGACCTAGGCAATTTCCCTCAGTGAGGTAGCAAATATGTCTTGATAAAATGTTTCTTCGCAGTTGCTAAAATGTCTGCTTTTGCCACTACGCGGACATCCCTAGTCACCACCAAATCCGCTTTCGGGGTGCCGGCTCAGCTGGTCGCCGCAACACAGCTCATTCGAAGTCGCAAAGACCGGCGCAATAGTCCCGGCTCGGCTGACTAGTGAGCGGCATCCACGCCGCAATAGTCATCGTCGGCACACAATTTTGTACCATCCGAATGAGAGACAACAAGCAATTGCCCGCCGCGCGAGCCATCTCTTAGCGGATGAAATTCAACTTCGATCGCATCGCCCGCGGCGACACTATCTGCTTTCCATCCTTCTCTGGAAAGGCCACCCGGGCTTGAGCTCTCGAAGGACCACGTCTCCGACACTCCGCTCTCGCTTGCGATCGATACATGCAGCCAGGAATGCGGGTTGACCCACTCGAAATCCGTGACAGTCCCCTTCAAATTCAGTAATTGCGTTTGGTCGAACATTGCATAGGAATGATGTCCAAGCGCCGGGACCGCAAACAGCGATAACGTAAGTCCTGCAATGCCAAGTGTCTTAGAGTACATTGGGGCCTCCCAAGGATGTTTTCTTTCCGAACTCGTATAGCGGTAATTTAAGCTGTACATTATAGGGCGCTCGTGAGGTTTCACAAGGGACCGGCACCGCCCAGCTCGGGCGGCCGGCGAAGGAAGAATTGATGCAAAAGTGGCGAATCACCAATAGGAGGCATGGATGCGGTTCATAAGCTTAGTGATCTTGGTGGGTGCTACGCTGATGGCGACCTTAGGTCCCGCGCAGGCGCAATGGCGCGGATATGTTAGTCATGATTTGGGTATCTCGTTCCACGCGCCCGGCGAAATGATAGTCGAAAGAGGGACCTATAGTGGGGACAGAACTGGTGACCATCCAAGCATCGTTTATCGCTCCGCTGCAAACGACATTGAGTACAAGGTGGTGGTGACCGACTTCCAAGAGCGCTCGGACGATGGCGCAAGCCTTGTCATCGAGGCTGCATTCACATTTCAAGACGGGAAAAATGTGTTGATGGACGCCTATGCCCGCATCGACGAGACCTTTGGCCGCAAAGTCACAATTGATCTTCCCGATAATGGCGGTCGTTCAATGGGGTCCTTTTATTTCCACGAGGGCTATTTGTATCAGACCTTTGCCACGGTGCTGCCCGCGAATGGGGATTACGCCTCGCCCTTTATTGGACGGTTCATAGATGCCCTCTCCTTCATTGAAGACGGAAACGCCCGTGTTAATGAAGACGTTATTGAGCTAAGTCTGCACGATTAGGCGCAATGAAACTGGTTTTGACGTCCGCTATTGGTGCTGCTGCGTAATAAAAGACACGTTCGAATTTTTACGTCCACTACCAATTAACGTGACAATGCCCCCGGGCGCGCCTCGGCCTTCGCCGGCAAGAGATGCTGTGCTATAAATCCGCGGTCCCAACGATTATAGCCGGAGAGCTTCGAGCGGCCTCGGTCCACTGCGCTATCTTCGAGCCGCACGCACTGGCCATGACCTACTGGCCATGACAATGACAAGGAGGGCGCCGATTATGGATCCAATCAGACGCAATATGCTCGCGACGGGCGCCGCGGCGACGGTGATGGCCGCAGCGCCGCGCGCGTTTGCTCAGCAGGCCGGGCAAGACGGCACTGCTTTTTCCTTTTACGAGAGAGGCGATGTCCGCATCCGTTACCAAGAGGTCGGTTCCGGCTTCCCGCTGCTGGCCACCCCGGGCGGCGGCTTGAACTCAGGGATCGGCAGGTGGCAGAGGGCGGTGATCAACGTGATGGACGTTTTCAAGAACGATTTCCGCTGTATCACGATGGACCAGCGCAACGCCACCGGTGGCGAGTCCACGGGCCCGGTCCCTGTCGAGGACCCGTGGGGCGCTTTCGCCGACGACCAATTAGGACTGATGGACCACCTCGGCATCAACCAGTTCTTCTTCTTCGGCAATTGCATCGGCGGCCCGTTCGGGTTGAAGCTAATGGAGCGAGCCCCGGAGCGCGTCGTCGCGGGGGTGCTGAGCCAGCCGGTCGGCCATCGGCCGGAGAACCCGGGTGTGATGTACAATTCCGGCGTCAATGGCTGGGCCGCAGAGTTCCGCGCGCAACACCCCGAGGTATCGACGGACACCATCGAGCGCTATTTGCACAACCTTTACCGCGCCCAACCCGACTTCGTGTATAGCGTGTCGCGCGACTTCGTGCGTGAGTGCCAGACGCCGATGCTTGTCCTGCCGGATGACACCGCGGCGCATGCGTACCAGACATCCGTCGACATCGCATCGCTGGCGCCGAATGCCGAAGTGACGGTTTATCCCTGGAGGGACCCGCCGGAACTGAAGGAGCGGACCACCAACCGGGTGCGGACCTTCCTCAAGGCGCATCAACCATAGACGGCGGCCCGATAGAAATCGTCACAATAAGTAGGCTGGGTTTTAACGGCGACACCGAAGCTGCGTCTGCGGATGGGGGATATTTCCTTTAAGCGCCATCGTTTTCAGTGTGTGGGAGGATGCAAGCGTCTGAGTACAGTCTGACATGGGCCCAGCCGCTGCGCGAGTGGCCCGACGGATTCCTGATGCTAGCGGTGTAGACCTCCACCTCGAAACCAAGAAGGGGCACGCGTTGCACCTGCTCCCACACTCCCACGCTCCGGTTTAGTGAGAAGCGCTGTCCTGCGCGGGAGCTGAATAGCTACAATCAACGGGGGCATATGGGACCCAATCACACCCACGACCCCGCCCCGGGCCTTTGCAAGCCATCAAAGCTCTTCGCAGAGCCACCCCCTTACGGGCCAATGCTGGCCTGGCTGGCCCCGTCTGCATGTCCGCTTCTCTAATCGGCCATTGGGTGTCAAGCACTTTCAGACTTTCCACTGTTGCGGTTTCTATGTCTCTCGCGGGCTCGCGCTTCTCTTCGGAATCGGCACTTAAGGCCCTTCCATCATGGGGTTCGAAGACGAGGCGGAACAATCTTTCGGGCGGCCTTGCCATCGGACGGACGGCAGGTCCAAGCGGACATACGAACTCACCTCATCCATCGTCCCGCGAGGGACATCACTCCACCGCTTGGTGGAACCTAAATCCTCCTATCCTCTTTGATTGGCTTTGGCGCTCATGCCACTGCGCCTTCCCTTGTGCATTGGAACTCGGTGCCATCCATCCACATGCGGTGCATGACCACAGCCAGTCTGCGTGCCAGCGCCACGATCGCCTTCTTCATCCCGCGCTTCTTGGCGATCTTTATGGCCCAGGCCTTGAGCCAAGACCATCTTGTCGAACGCACCAGCATGATATGAGCCGCCTCGTAGAGCATCGCCCGCACCATCTCGTCCCCGCACTTCGATATTGCGCCGGATCGGTTGATCTCGCCCGATTGATATTTGGACGGCGTCAGCCCAAATGCCGCCCCAACCGCCTTGGAGTTTTTGAAGCGGGCCGGCACATCGACACTGGCGCGGAAGGTCAGAGCCACCACAGGGCCGACCCCAGGGATACTCATCAGACGCCTGCAGACCTCATCGTCCCGCACGATGGCCAGCCAACTGCGGTGCAGGATGGCGAGCTGATCGCGAAGGACCCGCCGAACGATAAGAAGCGGTTCGACTAAAAGGGCCATATCCGGAAGGTCCGCGACAAGCTCCCGAATGCGTGCCTCGAACTTCAGAGCCCCCACCATCCCGACCTTGAGCCCGAAGTTGCGTAAGGTCCCGCGCAGATCGTTGTCGATGGAGATAGCCTTCGACTGAAGCAGCTTGCGGTGGGTCAGCAGCATTCGGTGCTTCTGACTGCGTAACGTCTTTACATGCACCGGACGATAGAGCCCCGCCCGCATCATCTGCGCCATCCCCCGCGCATCGTTGCGGTCCGTCTTGTTGATCTGGGCCTTCAAGACCGCTCTCATATGCCGGGTCTCGACACAAATCGCCGGCAAGCCCGCTTCGGCAAGAGCACTGAAGAGCCATTGCGATTAAGGGCCCGGCTTCCAATCCGATGCGCTTGAAGTGGTAGCTAGGGTTCGTCAGCACCGGAAGCAGCGCCTCCGGCTCGCTTGCCACCTTCACTTCACGCACGATCTTGCCCGTGCCGTCCACAATACAGACGCTCGTCTCCTTGACCGATACGTCAAATCCGGCAAAATGTTCCATGCTGCGCTTCTCCTTGTTTGATGTTTGGGGCAGCAAAAACTGACCCCGTGCTAACATCAGCCTGAAGCGCAGCACCCACAATCGTCAGAGATAAGAGCGCCGGCCGATTACCCCATCTTTGGGTTGCGGTCTCAATGGATCGACGCAACACTGGCGGCAGGCCTCTCTGCCGGGGGTTAGAACTGGACCCATCCAGGAAAAGTGGAGGCGCCCTACACCGTTTGCATTGCTTCTGCCTCGAATTTGACGGGGCTTGTGAAGTCCAGCGTCGAGTGCCGACGGACTGGATTATAGAACCCGTCGATGTATCCGGCTATGGCAGTTTCAGCTTGGCTTCTTGACATGAACACAGTCCTCCAGATCAGTTCTGACTTGATGGTTTTGAAGAAGGTCTCGACGACGGCGTTATCATAGCAATTTCCCTTACCGCTCATTGAGGCGAGGAAACCGAGTTCACCGAGGCGCGCCTGGTATGCGTCTGAGCAGTACTGGCTTCCCCGATCGCTATGGTGGATCACACCGGCGCCAGGTTGGCGCAGCCCGATAGCACGGTTAAGCGCCCTGAGCGGCAGGTCGCTGGTCATGCGAGCGCCCACGGCCCAGCCGATGACGCGCCGGGAGTAGAGGTCGAGCATGACGGCCAGGTACAGCCAGCCCTGTGCCGTCCAGATATAGCTGATGTCGGCAGCCCATTTCTCGTTGGGTGCCTCGGCGGAGAAGTTCTGGTCGAGAAGGTTCGATGCGACGGCCTTGTTGTGCTGGCTGTCCGTCGTCTTTTTGAACTTCTGTTTCCGTTTTGGAGACAACCCATTTCCCCGCATCAGCCGAGCCACCCTATGGCGTCCAACCTCGATCCCATTCTCGGCAAGCTCGTGATGGACCCGCTCTGCACCGTAGCTCTCGCGGCTGCGCCGAAAGGCTGCCCGGACATGGGCGAGTAGAACCATGTCATCGAGCTGTCGCTGGCTTGGGCCGCGATTGCGCCAAGCGTAGAAGCCTGAGACGCTGACCTGCAGCAGTCTGCACAGGCGGAATATCGGCATCGCCAACCCGGCCCTCTCCGCGTCGATGAACCGGAACCTCATCGACTTTCCCTGGCGAAGAAGGCCAGCGCTTTTTTTAGGAGATCACGTTCCTGACGGGCCAGATCACGCTCTCGGCGTAGGCGGGTAATCTCCTTCGCTGCATCCTCATGCGGACCGGAAAGCAAATCCTCCTCACGCAATTCTGCGACCCAGCGGCCGAGCGCGCTGACGCTGATCCCAAGATCTCCTGCTATCTGCCGCTGCCTGCGCCCGCTTGTCTGTAAAAGACGGACGGCTTCTTCCTTGAAGGCCCGATCAAACCGCCGGCCCTTGTTCCCATTCTGCTTCGACATTTGCACCTCCTGCGATCAAAATCCTATCGCAGGACGTCTCCACTTTCGTCAGCAGGGTCCAAACCTCAAAGTCTTTCAGGACCGTTCTTGAGCCGTCGTGCACTTGCTTTTCAGCGCACACGCCTGACAGGCAGCCGTCCAATAGCGGCGCAGCATCTTACCGACCTCTTCGTTGGTATAGCGATAGGTGAGCTGCTCACCGTTGGGACAAAGATAGACATCGTCTTCGGCGACATAGACGAAGTCCTGCTTGCCGAAACGCCCTGCGGCTTTGGCCCCTGAGGTCAGGGGCTTCGGGAGATAGACCGTTATGCCGGCCTCCTCGCAGGCCAGGATCTCTTCGCCGGCGTAATAGCCGCGATCGGCAACAGCCTCGATGGTTTCAGAACCAATGGCCGTGCGCGCCTGCGCGGCAGCGCCTGACAACTGACCCCGATCAGAGCCTTTGTTGGTCACCTTATGGGAAACGATCAGATGATGCGTCGTGTCCACGGAATTTTGCACATTATAACCGACCATCCCGCTGCCCCGGCCGCTCGTGGCCATCGAGCGCGCATCGGGATCTGTCAGGGAGATCTGCTTGTCCTCGCTCTGCATCATCTGAACGTTCAGTGCATTCAGGCGCTGTATCTCTTGGCGCAGCATCGCAATCTTCTCGTTGAGCCGCGTGATCTTGGCCTCCGGCACCGCTTCGCCCTGGCGATCGGCGCTATCAAGCTGCGAGAGGTAGCGCGCAATGCTCTCGTCGATCTGCTTCAACCGCCGCTGCATCTTGGCCTGCGTGAAGTTCCGATCCCGCGCATTGACCGCTTTGAACTTGCTGCCATCGATCGCAACGCTCGCCTCACTGAACAGCTCAAGGCGACGGCACAACACTACGAACGCACGGCAGACCTTGCGGATGGCCCCGCCGTTGTCCTTGCGGAAATCGGCGATAGTTTTGAAATCCGGCATCAGGCGGCCGGTCAGCCATAGGAGCTCGAGATTGCGCTGGCACTCCCGCTCTAGGCGACGGCTCTATTGGACCCGATTGAGGTATCCATAGACGTAGATCTTCAGCAGCGTCGCCGGATGGTAGGCAGGCCTTCCCGTCGCCTCCGGCTCAACCCCGCTAAAGCCCAATTCCCCCAGATCAAGCTCATCAACCAAGACATCAATCGCCCGAACCGGGTTGTCATCGCCCAAATACTCATCCAGCCGCTCAGGAAAAAGAGTGCTTTAACTGCGATCATCGCCAACTACAAAGCGCTTCATCGACCCCTCCACCAAATCACAGAAGAATCATACCAGCCAACGCGTTTTCACACAGCCTGGACCCAAAGCGGACATGGCCCTCTCGCCAAATTGGTTGCGCAAAGGGTCTTCAGCACCACTCATTATCGACTACTGTGTCGCTGCCGTGATGGGAAAATCACCTGATTTTCTGCGGAATCGACTTTTCGGTACACACAGGACATTCTCGCAACTGCGAAGAAACGCGTTTTCAAGAACTACTCTTTGTCTGGCTGGCGGAACCTATTTCAGTTCATCTGCCCAAACGTAAACGGCGGCCACTAGGACCGCCGCTGGAACGTTCACCTTAACAAGAGTAGGGATCGTCATCACATGAAACAGCCACCGTCATGAGAACGATGCCCGCAATAACGACGGGAACGCCAATAGCCCACCAAACCCAGTTTGGCACTCCCTCGTCCTCGTCGGCAGCAGCGTTAAGAAGCGTCTTGGCTTGGAACGCATTAAACCCGCCAACGTCAAAGCCACTGAGCTTGCCATTCATTCCAAAGCGTAAGTCCATCGCCTTGACGGTTAGACGTTGCGAATTTCGATATGATCCCGACATGGTCTCGTAAAGTGGATCATTGAACTGAAATTCACGCTTCACTGTTAAGCCGAACGATGGTGCGCGGTCTTTTTCAGCTTGGGGTGCGCCCAATGGGATACGGAAATAGCCCATTGCCCTGACATCGTTGTGTCCTGCAAGCGCATTACTCGGTCCGTAAGCCAAGGCCGGTGCCGTCTGCGAGCAAATGAGCGCCAATGCCGTTGCCGCGACGGTTACATTTCGTGTCCAACGAGTTCTGCGAAGTCCAATCTTCCTACGCAACGCCGGTAAGGTAACATCAAAGTATTTCATTGTGCCCCTCCTATAACGTTGCTCTTAGAGACTTAATCTAGCACCCAATCGGTAAGGCAGACAGGCGATCCGTCCAGGCGATGTCCCTATCTCTGTTGAAATTCGTGGGGCAGGCGTCGCTGGTTGATGATGCTATGCTGCCTTCATGATGGTTTCAATGGCACTGTCGGCCAGAGCCTTTCTCAAGTGTTCCTGGAGAGCATTTCGGAGGATGGGCAGCTGGCGATAGGCCTTGAGGCGACGGAAGGTTTTCTGGGCCTCCAGCAGGCCAGCGGCGGTCCATCTGAGCGCCATCTCGGCGTGTCTCCAGCGTTTGACGTTGCGGGTGACCTGGCGCACCGTGCCGAGCGCGTTCTCGACGATGTTGGTGCAGGCGAGCGAGCGCCGGAGTGCGTGCGGTAGGCCGAGGCGGATGACGGTGAGGATCTCCTCCAGCCCCTCCAGGATGCTGCCCGAGACGCCCGGTTCCTCATGCTCCAGACGCCGGACCAGGTTGCGCAAGAGCCGCTCGGCCTTGTTTGCGTCGTCCTGGTCCCAGGCCTGACGGAGCGCCTTCTTGACGCTCGCGTGCAAATGTTGGGGCAGGCGCTCGATGATGTTACGGCTGTGTGTACCGAAAATTAGATTCTCGCATACCTGTGGTGTAGGCCGCCCAGAATTGGGTGTGCGGTGACGGTCCCGGTGCGCTCGATGGGGCGCGGGTGGGGGGAATCTTTGGCCAAGGACCGGTGCGTCCGGGCGTCATTGTAGTACTGAACATAGGCCGAGAGCACTCGGCGCAAATGGGTATCGTTGACCACGATCACGTGGTCCAAACACTCCCGACGGTGTTGTCACGTTATTGAACGATCGTGCTGTGAATTGGCATAGAACTCAAGCTCAAGCGGTGGCGGTGGCGGTTTGCCACAGGCTCATTGTTTGGTTGCGAAACCGGCGCAATGTTTTTCGGGAAATCAGATGACGTTGGACGTTGAAGGTGTTGTAGACGGTGGCGTGGGTAGAGAGAAATCGCTGCGCTGATCGAGCCGATTTGAAACGTTGCATTCGTCGTTCGCGTTGCCGTACCGGCAAGTGAGAATTCTCGGCCCGGTTGTTCTTCCTGCCACCAAAATCATGGTGCTTTGTAAGGCCTAAATCCTTCAGAGCAGCACCATAAGATGGCAGTTTGTCTGTGACGAAGGCATCAGGAACAAACCTTTGCTTTTTCAACAGTTTACGCATCAACTTAAGCGCTGCCTTCTTGTTTCTGCGTGACTGAACCAGGATATCCAGCACTTCGCCTTCGCTATCGACAGCGCGCCATAGATACATGCGCTTTCCGGCGATGGACACGAACACCTCATCGAGGTGCCACCGGACATCTGGCCGAGGGCGCGTTGTCCTCAGTCTCCGGGCATAGGCCTGCCCGAACTTCAATGCCCAGCGCCGGACCGTTTCGTAAGAAACATCGATACCACGTTCGACGAGCAGATCTTCGACGTCTCGGTAGCTGAGGGGAAACCGATAATACAGCCAGACAGCGTGCTGAATGATCAACGGTGGAAATCGGTATCGGGCATAAGAGATTTTCTGCATCCAGCGACACTACTGCGCCATCAGAAACAGGTCACCCTGTTAATGTGACAACGCCTCGGGGAGCATCTTCAGGCCCTGAACCACCGCGTCGAGCAGCACGCCCAGAATGCGCGGGCGCTCGGCGTCGAACGCGGCCCACAATTCCGCCTCGGGGCGGCGTCGCTCCTCTGGGATGGCCTCCAGGGTCAGGAACACCCCTCGGTCGGCCAGATCGGGCCGGGTCACGATGTCCTCGATGCCGTTCAGGATCACCGGGCGAGCCGCGTCGAACAGCACCTCGTCTTGGTCGGTGTAGAGCTGCCGAACGGCGAACCCACCGCCGGTGGCCAGACGGCAGAGCGTATCGGAGATCCAGGATGGCAGAGCCGATACGTTGTCGAAGACCAACACATGTCCGTTGTTCGCGGCGATGAACAGGTCCCGGTCCTCTCTCGGCAGGGCGCGCAAAGGAGCCGTATTCGGATCGAGCAACGACCGAAGCATGGCTGAGAAGGTGGACTTGGCCGAACCCTGCTCACCGGAGAGCACGATCACGGGATAGGGACCACGATTTCGCAGCACGGCCAGCGCCCAAGTAACCACGAGCACGAAATCGGCGTCGGATTGCACGTTGAGGAAGGATCGCAGGGTCTCAACTGAGCCGCCCGGTTCAGGAACCGGTAAGGGCTGCATGCCGGCGGTGCGGCGGAAACGTAGCGGAGGGTTTTCTACCACGCGCCATCCAGTCGCGGTGATCTCGACGGCGCGCCAAGCCGCGTCACCGAGGTCGAGATAGAGGCTTCCGTCGATCTCGCCGACGCGGATGTAAGCCGGTCGTTCCGGAGCGTCGAAATGAGCCTTCGCCTCGACCACGTTCAGGGCCGATCGCAGCGCCTCTGAACTTGGTGCGCCACCTGTCGCCTCGTAGAATTGCCTCATCAGCCACCGCTTGAAGCCCTTGGTGCGAACGGGCCAGGTTTCCCGGTGACCATTGATGTCAAGATCGGCAAAAGCGGTTTCGTCGGCGGCGTGGAACAATTCAGCAGTGCCCGCCAGACCGATCAGAATGTCGGCCTGGGTCGGCCCTCGCCCACCGCCGCCCTTCTCCTCCATCTCCTCCATAATGGCCTCGTCAAGGGCCGTCACGCGGCAGCGGGCCTTCTTCAACTTCGCCCGAATCACTTCAAAAGCGGCCGGATCCTCTTTTTTCATCGTAGAGAGCCGTTCGAGCACCTCCGGGACGAAGGGCGCGCCAGGATCGGCGGCGACTCGGTCGATCAGGCCATCGAGCGGATCGATGATTTCCTCAGCCTCGCCGATGGCGGTGGCGACAGAGTTTTCGGCGTCATTCGGCACCTCGTGCTGACCGGCATCCGGGGTTTCGGTTTCGACGAGCATTTCTATTGTCATTTGTGGCCCTTCTGGTCGCGGGACGCGATGCCCGTCAGCATGTCATTGAAATCCTGTCCGCGTGGTGGTCGGGCGATGCGTACGCGCCGGCCCTTCCGTTGCCAGCGCAGTGCGCAGTCGTGGGCTGCGGCATCGCCAGGATCGTCTCCGTCAGCGAGAACGATCACGTCGCGCACGTAGTCGGGCATGTCGAGCGCCCGCAGCCCCGAGGTGGACAGCGCGGCCCAGGCCGGATGGTCTGTCGCCTGCATCGCGGCGAGGCATGTCTCGATGCCTTCCCCAACCATCAGCATGTCACTGGGCTGGCTGAGACGAACCGCACCGCCCCGGCACGGGCCGAGCATCATCTTCACGGGATCGACCGAAGCCTTGCCGCGGCCATCGCGGGCGAGGAACGTGCGGTGGATGGCCAGCGGTGCGTTATCAGCACCCCGTGTTACCAGGGCCAGCATGCAGGGCCAGACCCCGCCCGACGGATGCTGAAGCCCGCGATGAAAGCGGAGCGAGGGCGGAGGCGATAATTTTAGGCCACGAGAAGCAAGGTATGTCTCGACCAGGGTGCTCGATGCCTGGATCGCCGACTGCCAGATGCCGAGCGCGTATCCCGTCCTGCCCGCATCGCTTGGTTCCGGTGGCACCCTTTTCTGTTGGATGGTCGAGCAGAGACGCCACCGTCGGAGTGGAGACCGGCTCTTGCCGTCCCACAATCCTCGTTCCCTTAAGACCACAATCAGGTCGCGCTGGGCGCATCCCGCGTGGCAGCGCACCAGCACCTTGCCGTCTGCATCACGAATAGAGAGACTTGGCTCGCGGTCATCATGGGCGGGACAACGGGCGATCCAGCCGCTTCCGGCCTTGCGCCCGCCGAGGGCCTTGGCGATGGCGTCAGCGGCAGCCATGGCCAGGGTCTTCGACGACGCCACTTACAGTCGGAGCGACGGTGTTGAAATGAAGGTTATCTGCCTCGTAAGCCTCAACGTCGGCCAACCGATAAAGAACGCGACCGCCCAACTTCAAGAACCGGGGACCACGGCCCTGCCATCGCCACTGTTCGAGGGTTCGCGGTGAGATCAGCCAACGTCTCGCTAGTTCCTTTTGGTCGATATGCTGCATGGTCCTGTTTTTTCCTTCGTGATGCGCTCGTAAGCACGGCGCGGCGCTTGATTTCACGAAAGAACTTGGACCTTCTGGATCGATTTATCTGTGGACGGCCGTGCGGAAAGGCGTGACCGAAATGCGCCTTCACCCCTTTGATTTTCCAAGGCCAACGCGCAGAAGCGTGACCTCTTGGCGGAGAAGCGTGACCTAATCGCTCGGGGGAAGATCCGAGAGCGCTACAATCCTGACCCGATCCGGGTTCAGCCGATAACCGTGCCACGGATTGTTTTCTATTACCGCACTAGTTGATAGGGGGGCGTCGCCAACGTTTAGGGCCAACTTTTCGATTTTCCTCCGACAGCGCAGGACACGGCGTCGGAAGGTCTCTTCGTTGTGGCATTTAGTCTGCCGCTGCAAATCTCGAGAATTGATGAAAGGATAATTCTCCGGCGCTCGTTCATCGTGTGTAGCCCCCCGAAATGGCTCTGCAAGAGTCATGAGCAGTTGCGCACTCACACCCTTGATCTCACCCCACCGGTCGAACACGACGCGCTTTCCGGCTTCATCAACTGTAATTCGAATTTTGGTATCGATTGCAGAGATCGCTCCTGACTCCTCGCTCCGGTGGGGATACGCATCTGCTGTGCCGTGCTGGCCAACAACTAGGCAGAGAAGGCAATCTGCAGCTAGGCTCCCTTCGCGGAACGCGCTCGCGTGAGCCGAGATGGCTTCGTCGAAAACCCGGCAGGCTGCGGCGGCATGCCGACGGTGAAGGTCGAGGATACGCTCTGCGACCGCATCTGCCGGTTCCGCGAAATAGTCGACAATGCGACTCACCTCGCCGTACCGAGCGAAGAAGGCAACATCCTCCAATTGCTGAATGCGGGAGACCGATCGAACATAAGCGAGCGCCATTTCGCGATCCGGCCCTGCGGGACGCTCGCCGGTGAGGAGATCAACCTTGTATGCCTCGGCCGGATCTTCCTTTTCTAGACCGGCGGAAAGAACCGCGAACCGCCGATCAATACACTGCGAGCATTGTCCGCAATGAGGATGCAGCCTCGTCATGTCGTGGACGCGGGTGCAACTCCGCGTGTCGCGGATCATGTCGCCGCACGCATTCGCCGAAATCCGTTCGACCACCTCGGTTTTTGTATTCCAGACAAACGGATTTTCGACGCCGAAATGGCGACCGAGCACTTCGAAGAACACGCTGCCGAACCCCGCAAGCGCCTGCGGGTGCGTCGTACGGGTCGCCCGGGCGCCGACAACATGACCGGCCAGCGGCAAATTCAAGCTGACGACACCGTTCTCGAAAAAACGTACATGATCGAGACCGAACAGGCGGGCCGTTACCGTGCCGAGCGCGGCGAACAGGAATGACCGCGTCCTGTGGGTTGGCTCGCGGCTAAGACTGCCGTCGAGATTCGCCCATACAGGAACGTGCAGCACCCGATCCGCGCCGAACTTGCTGCGTAGTTGTTCGACGAGATGCTTCTGCACCCCGGCGATCTTGCTTGCCGAGCGATGGCTCACGAGCGCGATGTTGTGACCAGGCTGTGAAAGTTCTTTGATTGCACCGGAGAGCGAATCTAGGCCACCCGAGAAAAGGACAACTTCATCGGGGGTGAAAGCGGTCTCTGAGGTGTCTTCAAAATCGAAATACTCGGCCATAGCAGGCGCATCGACGATTGAGCGAAACTCGAATTCATAGTTGTCCTCGGAGAGAAAGGTCAGCGTCTCAACCAGCGCAGCCGAGACGGAGTCGGAAGACCAGAGCTCCGGCCGGCGAACCGGAATCACGAACCGAAAGTGTCGCCGCCACCGAGCACCCATTTGCGCGTCGGTTATTCCACCGCGTTTGATCGCGCTGTCGGCAGCATAGACGTAACAAGCCACTTCGAGCAGATCTACCAGCACATCCGGGATATTTGCCAGCAGCCGTTGACTGATATCCGATATCTTAAGTCGCACATTCCGGGACGAGCCGTGCAGATCTAGGGGGAGGCACCAGCCTGTTGCCGTTTGAGTTTGCTCTGTGCCGCCGCACAGTACGAGATGCTCTTCAGTCCGCATCCCGGCGCTTCCGAAGTTCGGCTCTGATCTTCTTGAAAGCGACGGGAGCAAAGCGGCGTATGGCGTCGGGCGTCAGTCCTTCGCCCTGATAGACATTCTTGCCATACCAGCCGCCGGCGAACTCCTCGACAATCCGCGATGCTTCCCGGCAATGTCGATCGAGTGCCTGATCGAAGCGCGAGCGATCCACATCGTCCCTGAACCGCTCGCCAGCGCCAATATGCCCTCCGAGCTCCCGGCTCAGGAAATAATCAAGGCTACGTTGAGTGAGGCGCCCAAAAAACTCGCGCCAGCGCGCTGAAGCGCTCACCGCTCGCGAAGCGTCCGATCGCGCGTTGAACATCCTCCGGACCCGGTTTGAACAACGAGGGTAGGGTCCGCCCAATCAGCGCTGCGAGACTTTCGACCGCCGCCATCTGGGCCATCTCTCCGAGGTCGGTGCGGACCCCTTGTTCCCGGGCGTAACGATCGATTGTGGCGGAGATCGCAGCCACCACGTTGATGAGGCTTGGCTGGTCCGGAACCCGAACGCCGAGACGGCGCAAGTCACCGGCAAAGTCGGGTCCTCGCGCCGCAAGCGGGACCTGCGTCAGGAGCCAGAAGGCATGGAGAAAAGCAGGGTCCTCGGAAGCGCCCTGGAGAGCCGTCTCCGCGGCATCCGCGGCGGAGGCTGCCACCGTGTCGATTTCCTCGCCGAGCCGCAGCTCTTCGACGACCTGGTTCCACTTCCGCGACTTTGGCAGAACGCCCAGTCTGACGTGGCCCATTTCAGCTTCCCCCCTCCTATGGAGGGTGCTGCCCGAAACAGTGGTAAGCAAGACCAAAAACGGCGGCTGACGCTTACCCCACGCTTACCCGAAAAAAAATATCTCAGCGATCTATAGATAACATATTGAAATCATTGGTAGGCGCAGAGGGGCTCGAACCCCCGACCCGCTGATTAAGAGTCAGCTGCTCTACCACCTGAGCTATGCGCCCATCCAAAAGGCACAATGCGCCTTCAGAAGAGAAGCCGGGGTTTAACAAAGCCCCTTCACCCTGTCTACTAAATGAGGCCTCTTTGAGAATTCGCCAGTGGATCATTTGAGCGGATCATTTGCGCTCGATCAGAGGCCGTGGATCAGAACAGCCCGCTGGGATGGCGCGGCACCTCGACTTGGCGATGAATACAAACGCTCATCAACAGGCCGAAACCGAACATCACCGAAAGCATCGCAGTGCCGCCATAGGAGATAAGCGGCATCGGTATGCCGACAACCGGTATGAGGCCCATTACCATCATGCCGTTGATCATGATGTAGAGGAAAAAATTGATGATAATCCCCATTGCCAGAAGGCGCCCGAACTGGCTTCGCGCCGACATCGCGATCTGAATGCCATAGACAATCAACATTCCAAACAGCGCCAGCAACGCGATACTGCCAAGAAAACCGAATTCCTCGCCGATGATCGGCAGCACAAAATCCGTTTCTTTTTCAGGTAGAAAATTGAGACGGCTTTGCGTCCCCATAAGAAATCCCTTGCCCGAAACGCCGCCCGAGCCCAGCGCGATTTTGGCCTGGGCGGTATTCCAACCGGCGCCGAGCATATCGGCTTCGGGATCGAGAAAGGTCAGCACGCGCTGTTTCTGATAATCGTGAAGTACAAACTGCCACGCCGCCGGAATGGCCAGCGCGAGCGCAACAAAGGCGGAGGCGATCCAGCGCCAAGATAGCCCTGCCAGAAACAAAAGCAGCGCGCCGCCCATGGCTAGAAGCGCCGCGGTTCCCAAATTGGGCTCGGTAAGGACCAGGCCGACAGGCACGCCGATCAGAAGCAGAGGAATCGCCAGCTTCAGCGGACGGGAGACCTCCCCGGGCTCAAGTCCGTGGAGATAGCGTGCGAGCGCCAAAACAAGGGTGATTTTCATCAACTCGGATGGCTGTATCTGTACCGGACCAAGCTCGATCCAGCGCTGCGCGCCCATGCCGACGGTTCCGGCAATCTCCACTCCGACAAGCAATAGAAGCGATACCGCGTAGGCGGGATAGGCAAGTCCCATCCACACGCGGATGTCGAAACAAGCAACAGCCAAGAGGATGACAAGACCGACCGCGAAACGGATCATCTGCCGCTCCGCCCAGGGCGCAAAGCTGCCCCCCGCAGCCGAATAGAGCACGGCAAAACCGAAGCAGGCGATAATCGTAACGAGGAGCACGACGCCCCAATTCATTTGCCCAAACTTATCGCGCAGCGATAGGCGCCGACTTTGGGAACCGAGACCGCCTGGATTATAGGTTGAGAGACTCATTGCAGCGCACCCTAGGTCTCGTTCACGGTTTGGCTGAGCGATGCGACGGGATAAGCCGTCGGCATATTGAGAAGCCCGCGCTCCTGCGCAAAGCGTAAGATGTCGCGCGCCACGGGGGCAGCTGCGCCCGAGCCGCTGCTGCCATGTTCGATGACGACCGAAATCGCGTAACGTGGATTCACAACAGGCGCGAAGGCAACGAAAAGCGCATGGTCGCGCAGCTCCCAGGGGAGTTGACCGTTCCGCACAACGCCCGTCGCGCGCTCAGCTGCGGTAATTCGGCGAACCTGCGCTGTGCCGGTCTTGCCGGCAAAGGCGAATTCGGGCTCTGCGATACGCGAACCATAGGCGTTCCCGCCGGGCTCGTTCATTACCGCGTTTAAGCTACTTCGAACCGCCGCGAGATATTCTTCGGAAATGTCGAGAGACGGGGCCGGCGCAGCCGTTTCCCCAACACGATGCACCAAGCGCGGCGACACTTTTTTGCCTCCGGCCAGACGTGCCACCATTGTGCAAAGCTGCACCGGCGTTGCGAGAATGAAACCCTGACCGATGCCGGCATTGACCGTGTCGCCTTGCTGCCAGCCTTCATTAAAATTGGCACGCTTCCATTCGCGCGAGGGAATAAGCCCATTTCGCTCGCCGGGCATTTCTATTCCCGTCGCCTCGCCCATTCCCAATTTGCGCGCGCCTTGCGCGAGCGCATCGATTCCAGTCCTGCGCGCAACCTCATAAAAATAACAGTCGCAGGAATTTTTGAGACCGCGATGCAGATCCATGCGGCCATGACCGCCGCGCCGCCAACAATGGAATCGGCGTCCGCCAACGGTGATAAACCCCCTGCAAACAAATGCCGTGTCGAGTTCAATCGCACCGCTTTCCAGGGCTGCGAGCGCAACGGCAATCTTGAAAGTCGAGCCCGGAGGATAGGATCCCGACAATACTTTGTTGAGGAGCGGCTTATAGGGATCCTCGATAAGCGCTGTCCATTGGCTGTTGGATAGGCCAACATTAAATGCGTTGGGGTCGTAACCCGGCGTGGAGATAAGCGCTAAGACATCGCCGGATTCGACATCCATCACGGTACAAGCCGCGCTTTCTTCGCGAAGGCGCTGGTGGGCGAAACTTTGAAGCTCCCGATCGATGGTCAGATAGAGGTCATTTCCCGCCACACCTTCATTGCGCTGCAATTCGCGTATGACGCGGCCATAGGCGTTCACCTCCACCCGGCTGGTTCCGGCTGAACCGCGAATTTCCCCTTCGAAAGCCCTTTCGACGCCCCGCTTTCCGATTCGAAACCCGGGAAGCGAAAGCAGCGGATCGTCAGGACGGGCTACCTCTTGCATGTCCTCGGGGGAAACCAAGGCGACATAGCCAAGCACATGCGAGAGTTCCGAGCCGAATAGGTAATCGCGGGTTGCACCAACATCGGTTTGCACGCCTTCAAGATAGGGCAAGTCCAGATTGAGGCGGGCGAAATCATCCCAGGCTAGGTTTTCCGCGACAACAATCGGGACGAAGGGAGGATTGGTCTGAGCTTCTTTCAATATGCGCGCGCGTTGGTGCTCCGGCAATGGAATAACGCGAGCCAGCATCTCCAAAGCTGCCTCCAGACCATCTGTCTGCTCGGGCACGATCAAGCTACGATAATTGCGCCGGTTGCCGGCAAGCACGACGCCAAAGCGGTCCATGATGCGGCCGCGCAGCGGGGCCAAAAGACGATCGCTGATGCGATTGTCCTCGGCCTGGGTGAGATAGAGACTACCGTCTACAATCTGCAGCTGATAGAGCCGGCCCGCCAGCAGAGCGAAAACCGAGGCCATGCCGCCGGACAGAATGAGCGTGCGACGCGAGAACGTCGCATAACGGCTTTTATCTTTGGCGTCGAAGAACGGCATTTAATCCCCTTGCCGGTTCTAATTTTCACTGCGTGGCGCACCGACGAAACGACGGTGAACCAAACCCAAAATAATCGCCATAAGCGGATAGAATATTACCGTAACGATCGTTTGAATAAGAAGCGGCTGAGCCGGCGCAAAGCGCCAATAAACCAACGACCCCACGATATACACCAGTGAGGAAGTGGCAAAGATCACGATAGAAAATCCAACCACGACGCCCCAGCCCGATAGGCCCGCAAAAGCGTCGCGCTGACGATCGGTTAAGCCATAGGCTACAAGATATCCAACCGCCCATAGGCCAGCTTGGCCACCGGAAAGGAAATCCTCAAACAGGCCAATGACGAGCACCAGGACGGGCGGAACCAAATCGGGTCTCAGAAGAGTCCAAAAATAGATTACCGTGAGGCCGAGCAATGGCGAGGGCAGGAGACCGCCGGAAAACGACACCGGTAGATTGGAAAGCGCAACCACGAAGGCGGCCAGAAGAGCCGGGATCAAAGAAGCGAAGATTCGCGCCGAATTCATCGAAAGCCGTTCCGAAACCATCATTGTCACTGCAGTATGACCTCACCAGCCAACAAATTCTCTCCGGTCACATCGCCAATATTCTCAGCCGTTCCACTTACGGAATTCTGATCTCGGGGGCGAAGCGAAATAGGGATTTCATTATTGTCGTCGGGTGGGTCGAGTGCCGCACGATAATCGACAATCTGCACGTAGTCGCTGAGATCGGGATCGGCAAATAGCCCAGCGCGCCAATTATTGGCATCGCCCATGACCATACCAATGGGAAGATCGGGAGGGAGAATTCCGCCATCGCCCGTGGAATATACCCGGTCGCCCGGGTGAATCTCGGCCTCGCCGGATCCAAGCCGAAGGGAGTCAAGCTGAAGACTGGGCGACATTGAGTTTGCTCCGGACAAAATCGCGCGCCTGTTCGAGGGGCGGATAATAACGGGGATGCGGCTATTTAAATCGGTCAAAAGCAGAACCCAGGATGTATTCTCGCCGGCAACAAAGATGCGGCCGAGAAGCCCACGATCATCCAGAACGGCTTGCCCCTTCATAACATTTTGATTGGCACCGGCGTTGAGAATGACGGTTTTGGTGAAAGGTTGGCTCGATTGGCCGATGACGCGCGCCGTAACGCTTGGCAAATTCGGATCGGCGACGACGTTTAAGAGCGATTCATAGCGCGTCATCCGCTGTTCGAGCGTCAGCGCAACGTCCTGCCAACGGCGCAAAGCATCGTTTTCCTCACGCAGCTGGATATTTTCGTTGTAGACGGTAAAGAGTTCCGAGAGTCCGGCGGTCCAGCGTTGGACCGTCGCCACGGGAATATAGACCGCAGTCAAAACAGGTTCGCTCATATCCGTGAGCTTGGCGCGCGCAGTATCGAAAATCGAGGCTTCCGCCTTGCCGAGGAGAACGACTACAAAGGCAAGGACCATGCACAACGCAAACGGCAACTGCGCCCTGATCGAGCCCCGGCCCCGTGACAGTTTCCATCCCCCTGCGTTCATCACTTTGATCTTGTTCCTCCGCTAGAACGCCGTAGAGAGCATGTGCCGCATCTGACGCGGATCTTCGAGCGTGCGCCCGGTTCCGAGCACGACACAGGAAAGCGCGTCATCGGCAATAGAAACCGGTAGCCCCGTTTCATTGCGCAGTACTTGATCGAGATTGTTCAAAAGCGCGCCGCCGCCGGTCAGCACGATGCCCTTGTCCACGATATCCGCGGCAAGCTCGGGCGGGGTCGATTCCAGCGCGACCTTCACTGCCTCGACAATGGCGCCTACCGGCTCGGTAAGCGCCTCGGCAATTTGACGCTCGCTAATGGTTATTTCCTTCGGCACGCCATTCAAAAGATCGCGCCCCTTTATTTCAAGCGTTGAGCCAGGACCATCGTCCGGCGGCGCTGCCGTTCCGGTCGTGTGCTTGATTCGCTCGGCGGTTGCCTCGCCGACGAGAAGGTTATGATTGCGCCGGATATAGGCGATGATCGCCTCGTCCATCTTGTCGCCGCCAACCCGCACAGAGCGGGAATAGACAATGCCGCTAAGCGACAGCACAGCGACTTCGGTCGTCCCGCCGCCAACATCGACGACCATGGAACCGGTTGGTTCGTGCACCGGCAGGCCCGCCCCGATGGCGGCCGCCATAGGCTCTTCGATCAAAAACACGCGCCGTGCCCCGGCAGCTTGCGCGGATTCTTGAATCGCACGGCGTTCGACCGCGGTACAGCCGGAGGGAACGCTAACAATGATCATGGGGTTGGCAAAAGCGCGGCGGTTGTGAACTTTGCGGATGAAATGCTTGATCATTTCCTCCGCCACCTCAAAATCGGCGATTACGCCATCGCGCATGGGACGGATCGCCTCGATGTTCCCAGGCGTGCGGCCAAGCATCATCTTGGCGTCGTTTCCCACTGCCAAAACCTTTTTCTTGCCATTCTGTGTGACAAGCGCGACGACCGAGGGCTCGTTAAGAACAACCCCCCTTCCCTTGACATAAACCAATGTATTCGCCGTCCCGAGATCAATCGCAATATCGCTGGACAGCATGCCCAAAAGACTACCCAAACCGAACATGCCTTAAACCGTACGCTCTCTGCTCCACACCGAGCCTGTAACCAATCAATCATCAAGAAAAACGGCTCCGCCCTTCTCTAAGCTGGGCTATTCTTCACTACCGTGCGACACTCAACGCCTCGGGCGCCGTCTTCTGCCTCTTCAATAAAAGCCTGTTCAGCGCCGTGACATAGGCATAGGCCGCCGCGACCGTCGTGTCGGTATCGGCGCCGCGCCCCGTGACCGCGCGCCCATTCTCCTCGAGCCGGACGCTCACTTCCGCTTGAGCATCCGTCCCTTCGGTAACTGCGCTCACCTGAAAAAGTTGCAGCGCCGCATTGTTAGGATAAAGCTCGTGGATCGCGTTGAAGATCGCATCCACCGGCCCATCGCCCGTGGCGACGCAAGAGCGGATTTCGCCATCTATCGAGAGCGCCAATTCCGCCGAGGGCTCCACGCCTTTGCCGGAAACGACTTTCAGCGACTCAACTTGGATAGTGTCTTGGCCCCGCATGACGCTGTCATCGACAATCGCCACGATATCTTCGTCGAACACGCGCTTCTTCTTGTCGGCAAGATCCTTGAAACGACGAAAGGCATCTTGCAGCGCATTGTCACCCAACTCGTAACCAAGGGTTTGCAATTTATCGCGAAAAGCGTGGCGGCCCGATAGCTTGCCGAGCACCAAGGCTGTTTCCTTCACCCCGACATCTTCGGGCCGCATGATCTCGTATGTTTCGACATGCTTCAGCATGCCGTCCTGATGAATTCCGGATTCATGCGCAAAAGCGTTTTTGCCGACAATGGCCTTGTTGTATTGAACGGGAAAAGCCGTGACGTTCGAAACAAGCTTGGACGCACGGGCAATCATCTCCGACTTCACACCGCTCGTAAACGGCATGCGGTCCTGGCGCACGCGCAACGCCATGACAATTTCTTCGAGCGCGGCATTGCCCGCCCGCTCGCCAATTCCGTTGACCGTACATTCGATCTGCCGCGCCCCTGCAAGAACACCAGCCAAAGAGTTCGCCACCGCTAGGCCCAAATCATTGTGGCAATGGGTCGAAAAGATCACCTTGTCTGCGCCCGGCACGCGCTCATGCAACATAGTCATAAGCTCGAAATATTCCTGCGGCGTGGCATAGCCCACCGTGTCGGGAATATTAACCGTTGTGGCACCGGCCTTAATGGCCAATTCGACTGCTTTGCATAGGAAATCGGTTTCCGTCCGCGTCGCGTCTTCGGCGCTCCACTCTACATCATCCGTATACTGACGGGCGCGCATGACGGATGCCGAAATCGCTTCCAGAACCGTCGTCGGTTCCATTTGAAGCTTGTGCTTCATGTGCACCGGGCTGGTCGAAATGAAAGTGTGAATGCGTTTGCGTTCAGCATTGCGCAACGCCTCACCTGCGCGGTCGATGTCTTTGAACCCTGCACGCGCAAGACCGCAAACGACGGCATTCTTCGTGCGCTTGGCAATTTCGCTTACCGCTTCGAAGTCACCGTTCGAGGCAATCGGAAATCCGGCCTCAATGATGTCGACGCCCATTTCGTCAAGCAAAGTGGCAACTTCTAATTTTTCGTCCAAAGTCATCGCCGCGCCGGGCGATTGTTCGCCATCGCGCAATGTTGTGTCAAAGATGCGCACGCGATCATTGTTTGGATCGCCAACTTCTTGATCGCTGCTATTTTGATTCTGTTTCAATTTCGTAGTCATGACTCGTAATCCTTCGGTCCGCGCCATTCGCGCTTGCTTCGTTTCTCCTTTCGTTGTTCGTCCTCTAAGCACCCGCCCCTTGTCGGGACATGCCGGTACTTAGAGGCAACTAAGGAGAAGAAGCGCGCAGCCGCGCGAAGCTTGCGAACGGGCGGATAGAGCCGCACCGCGCAAGCACGCTCGGGAGACAAAAGTCTCCGTCAACTTCGTGTCTGCACGCGTCCCGACCATTTCCAATTCCGTTCGCTCCGGATTCGATCGTCAGGCGTCACGAATAGCGGTAACCGCCCGAAAAATGAGCGCTTTTCCCACTTATCCCCAACATTTACGCCGATTTGCGCAGTGCGCGCAAGGACAAGCCCGGAACATTTTTTCCGGGCTTCAAATGTGCACCGAGAGAGATGAGTAAGAGATTAATTTCGGTCTTTATCTACGAGACGATTTTTACCGATCCAGGGCATCATTCCGCGGAGCTTCTCTCCTACTTCCTCGATGGAATGAGCCGCACTCGTGGCGCGCATCGCTTTGAAGGAAGGCTGACCGGCCTTGTTCTCCAGAACCCAGTCGCGCGCGAATCGTCCCGACTGGATATCGTCAAGAATGGCCTTCATTGCGAGCTTTGCTTCCGGGCCGACGACACGCGGACCGGAGACATACTCGCCATATTCGGCGGTGTTCGAGACCGAATAATTCATATTGGCGATGCCGCCCTCATAAATCAGATCGACAATCAGCTTCACCTCGTGGAGACACTCAAAATAGGCCATTTCCGGGGCATATCCCGCCTCGACAAGGGTTTCGAAGCCGGCCCGAATAAGCTCAACCAAGCCGCCGCAAAGGACGGATTGCTCACCGAACAGATCGGTTTCGCATTCCTCGCGGAAAGTCGTTTCGATAATGCCGGCCCGGCCGCCTCCGATGGCGGACGCGTATGCAAGCCCGATATCGTGGGCGTTGCCCGACGCGTCTTGATGAACGGCGATGAGGCAGGGCACGCCGCCGCCCTTTTGATATTCGCCGCGCACTGTGTGACCGGGGCCCTTCGGAGCGACCATCGCGATATCGAGATCGGGGCGCGGCTCGATTAGGCGAAAATGGATATTGAAGCCATGAGCAAAGAAAAGCGCCGCGCCTTGTTTGATGTTGGGCCCGATTTCCTCCTTGTAGAGATCGGCCTGGAGCTCGTCGGGCACGACGCACATCATGATATCGGCCCATTTCGCCACATCGGCGACGCTCATGACCTTAAAGCCGGCGGCTTCGGCCTTTTTCGCAGAGCCCCCCGGGCGCGCGGCGACAACGACATCCTCTACGCCGCTTTCGCGCATGTTCAGCGCATGGGCATGCCCCTGTGAGCCGAAGCCAATGACGGCCACCTTCTTTGACTTGATGAGATTGATATCGGCATCCTGGTCATAATAAACGCGCATGTTTCGGCCCTTCCTCGTCCTAACCGCCTCGAAAGGCTGTGGCGGGCTGTAAAGCCCTTCCCTATCGCCCGGTCAAGTGCAACTGCGCCCGGTTCAACCCCACTTGTCATGGCCCGCAAAAGCGGGCCACCCAGGTGATCCTAAAACTTCAATGGCGCATGGACATGCGCCTACTGGGTAACCCGATCAAGTCGGGCCATGACAATGAGGGGAATGAGCACTTAAGCCCGGCCATGACGGGTAAATTCAAACGCATTACCTGCCGCCAAGCGGCAGAACCATGGGCGCAATACTCGCAACAAGAAGCAGCGCCATGGCGATATTGAAAATTCTCAATTTGCGCCGATCCTTAAGGAGCCCCCGTAGCGCAGCACCGAACCCTGTCCAAGTCACCACCGCCCCAATGCTGACGAAAAAAAACACAAACGCGACGATAAGAACGTCGCTCACGGCTCTTTCGGGGCGAATGAAGATAATCATCGTGCTGACGGCCGCGACGAGCGCTTTTGGATTCACCCACTGAAACAAGGCGGCCTCGATAAAGCTGATGGGGCGCGACCGCACCGATGGCTCAACCGGCGCCGCATTGGCGATCCGCCAGGCGAGCCAAAGGAGATAGGCAACGCCGATCACTTTTAGAGCGATTTGAGCGAGAGGGTAGACAATAAAGAACGCGCCAAGCCCAAAGCCGACGCCAAGAAACATCATTACGAAGCCGATAACGACCCCGCTCATATGCGGCACCGTTCGGATAAATCCGAAATTCATTCCCGAAGCTGCAAGCATGATATTGTTCGGCCCCGGCGTGAACGCGGCGGCTATCCCAAAAGCAGTCAAAGCAATGAGCGTTTCGATCGGCACATCACATCGCCCAGATCACATGGCTTCTGCGCCGCGGGTGATGGCGGCAACACCTGTGCGGCTCACCTCGACGAAACCCAAAGGGATCAAAAGATCTATAAAGGCATCGATTTTTCCCGGCGCGTCGGCCACTTCGAAGATGTAGCTCGTGTCGGTGGTGTCGATCAGCTCGGCGCCAAAAGATTGTGCCTGGCGCAAAGCTTCGGAGCGCTGATCGGCGGTGCCGGCGATTTTTACCAAGGCCATTTCGCGCTCAATGCCGGGCGTTTCCATGGTGAGGTCGATGACGCGGTGAACGGGAATGAGGCGGCCTAATTGGGCTTGAATCTGGTCGATCACCTCCGGCGTGCCGGAGGTCACCAAACTGATGCGTGAATTATGCGCCCTGTGGTCGACCTCTGCGACCGTGAGGCTTTCGATGTTATAGCCGCGGCCCGAAAACAAGCCGACGACGCGCGCGAGTACGCCGGGTTCGTTATCGACGATCACCGAAAGCGTGTGGCGTTGAACGCGGGATTCCTTCGTCATCACAGCAGCACCTTTCCGGCTTCGGAGACTTCCGGCTCCGCTTCGGAATCCGAAAGGATCATTTCGTCATGGGCCGCGCCGGACGGAATCATCGGGTAGCAATTCTCATAAGGATCGACGACGCAGTCGAAAATGACCGGGCGTTTTACATCGATCATTTCTTGAATCTTAGCATCGAGTTCGCTGGGTTTTTCAGCACGAAACCCGACCGCTCCGAACGCTTCAGCCAATTTGACGAAATCGGGCAGGGTCTCCGAATAGGAGTGCGAATAGCGTCCGCCATGCAGCAATTGCTGCCATTGGCGCACCATGCCCATATATTTGTTGTTTATTATAAAGATCTTGATCGGCAAATCATGCTGAACCGCGGTCGACATCTCTTGCATGGTCATCTGCACGCTGGCTTCGCCGGCGATATCAACGACCAACGCATTTGGATGGGCCATCTGCACCCCAACGGCGGAGGGCAAGCCATAGCCCATCGTTCCGAGCCCACCGGAGGTCATCCAATGATTGGGCTCTTCAAATTTGAAACGCTGCATGGCCCACATCTGATGCTGACCGACTTCGGTCGTGACATAGATTTCGCGGGTTTTGGTGAGCTCATAGAGCCGGTCGATGGCATATTGCGGCTTGATGATCGTGTCTGAATTCTTGAAGGAGAGCGAGTTTTTGCCTCGCCATTCGGTGATCCGTTCCCACCAAGCGCTCAGCGCATCGGCGTCAGATTGCGCACTGGTTTCCTGCCACTCATTGATCATCGCGCGCAGAGCGCGCGCAGCGTCGGCAATGATGGGAAGGTCGATGCGGATATTTTTGTTAATCTGCGAGGGATCGACATCGAGGTGAATTTTTTTCGATTTCGGCGAAAAAGCGTCGACACGCCCCGTCACGCGATCATCGAACCGCGCACCGAGACAAATCAGCAGATCGCAACGATTGGTACAGAGATTAGCCTCGTAGGTGCCATGCATGCCAAGGGGCCCAAGCCAATTCGGACCCGAAGCGGGATAGGCACCAAGCCCCATCAATGTCGAGGTGATGGGAAAGCCGGTGATCTCGACAAGCTCGCGCAATAGACGGCTTGCCTCAGGGCCGGAATTGATGATGCCGCCGCCGGTATAAAAAACCGGGCGCTTGGCGGCCGCCATCATTTTCACCGCCTCTTCGATCGCCACCTGATCGGGATCGAGCTTCGGACGATAGGTGCGATGGCGGATGTGACCGGGTGGACGGTATGGACCTTTCGCGAATTGGATATCTTTAGGGATATCGACCACGACCGGACCAGGACGGCCGGTCGTTGCGACGTAGAACGCCTCGTGCAGCACGCGGGCTAGATCGTTGATGTCGCGCACCAGCCAATTATGCTTGGTGCAGGGCCGCGTAATTCCCACCGTGTCGCACTCCTGAAAAGCATCATTACCGATGAGATGGGTTGCCACCTGGCCAGAGATCACGACCAGCGGAATCGAGTCCATTAGCGCATCGGTCAACCCGGTGACCGCATTGGTCACACCTGGACCGGAGGTCACAAAAACAACGCCCGGCTTTCCGGTCGAGCGCGCATAGCCCTCGGCGGCATGGGTCGCACCTTGCTCGTGACGTACCAGGATATGGCGAAGCTCATTGTCCTCGAACAAGGTGTCGTAGATCGGTAAAACCGCGCCACCCGGATAGCCAAAAACATGCCTAACGCCCTGATCCTTCAGCGCGCGAAGCACCATTTCGGAACCGGTCATCTCTTCGGTTTCGGTATCCGTCGTGTTCGTCTCGCTCATTGTCCACCCCGGCCTTAACGCCGAGCCTCTATTCTTTCATTGCCGAAGTTAAATTCGGCACAAAACGACCTGACCAAACAAACGGGGCCAAACAAAAGGGGCGTCTCACGCCCCTCGAAAAACCGCAGGAAATAGGGTTGGCAGCTATCCGCCTTCCCCGCCCTGCGGCTCGATACCTACGACCATCGCCCGTTTCATTGCACTTCTCATTGTTCTTATCTAAGGCTTTTCGCCCCGTTTCGTCCGGAACCTATGTACAACGCAGCAAGCCGTCAAGAAATTTAGTGTACTATTTTATATCGTTCACGACATAATATTTTGTAAATCACCTGTTTCTAGCCACTTCCAATCAGCCATGAAGCGTCTAAACCAAGTCATTTGGCGCTTGGCATAGCGCCTGGTCTCGGCCACAGCCTGGCTCTCGGCCTCTTCCAAGTCGATTTCGCCGCGTAAATGCGCCCGAAGTTGCGGCAGACCCAGGGCGCGCGCGGCCGGTAGAGAGGTATCTAGCGATAAGAGCGATCGTGCTTCCTTGATGGCGCCTTGGGCAATCATATTATGAAAGCGCTCCTCGACGCGCTCATGAAGCAAATCGCGTGGCGGGGCGAGCACGAAGATTCCGACTTCCAAGCCTTCCAATGGCGAGGTTCCTTTAATTTCTTGCCATTTCTTTAGGCTTCGCCCGCTCGCAACGAAGACAGAGGCAGCGCGCAAAATGCGCTGCCTATCGCTGGGCCTTAAGCCGGCGACTGTGTCGGGATCCTTCTCGGCGAATTCGGCGAAGAATGCGGTTAACCCTATCTCGTCCAGACGTTTTTCCAGCGCCACGCGGATCCGCGGAGGGACCGGCGGGATCGGGGAAAGCCCTTGCGTCAGTGCGTTGAAATAAAGCCCGCTTCCGCCGACGAAGATAGGCGTAGTTCCTTGCTCTCGAATAGAAGATAAGGCGCCAATAGCATCGTCCAGATAGCGCCCGACCGAATGGCGCTGCACAGCGGGAACATGCCCATATAGGAGATGTGGCGCACGCGCCTCGTCTTGCCCGTCTGGGCGCGCGGTCAATATCCGAAGCTCGGAATAGACCTGCATCGAATCGGTATTGATTATTGTGCCGCCGATTTCTTCGGCGAGTTCGAGTGCCAATGCCGACTTGCCGCTGGCGGTCGGCCCTGCGATAAGCACCGCGTCCCAGGACATCAGCTCACCCTTCCATAAGCTCGGGGCAGACAAGAAAACCGCTTATCGAGCCTCGAAGAGCATGGGGTGTGCAGCTTCATTTGCCAAGAAAGTCTCGGAAGTGCCTACACCGCTTGCATTTGCACTCAATGCCGTTTCCGCGAAACACGCATTGAAGCCGGACATAGCCGAAGAGATTCGTGCACGCGTTGAGGCTGCCGCCGAAGCGGGGGAGATCGACTGGCTGGCTGAGGGCCGCGCGTTGGATGTTCCATTTGAGGGCGATCCCAACGCCGTCCGTTTAGCACTTAACCCAGATGCGGATTGGCGCATTGATTTGAACATCGTCCCAACCGAGGGCCGGAGAAAGAAGCTTCTCGTTGCCGATATGGATTCGACCATCATCGGATGCGAATGCATTGACGAGCTAGCCGACATGGCAGGACTGAAACCCAAAATTGCCGCCATCACCGAACACGCAATGCGCGGCGAGCTCGAATTCGAAGACGCCCTTAGGAGCCGCGTTGCACTGCTCAAAGGACTGCCCTTGGAAGCGCTGGCGCGGGTCTATGCCGAGCGCGTGCGCCTCAACCCGGGCGCCAAAGCGCTAGTGCGTAGCTTACGCGCCAATGGCGTCCATTGCCTGCTGGTCTCCGGCGGCTTTAGCTATTTCACCTCGCGCGTTGCTGCGGATGCCGGTTTCGACGATCAAATGGGTAACCGACTTTTAGACGATGGCAAGACGCTCACCGGAGAAGTCGGCGAGCCCATATTTGGCCGCGCTGCAAAGCTCGAAGCGCTAGAAGTTCATGCGAAAGAGCGCGGCTTGGATATTTCCGACACCATGGCAGTTGGCGATGGCGCCAATGATCTTGAAATGATCAAGCGTGCGGGACTTGGCGTTGCCTATTATGCCAATCCGGTAGTGGCGCAAGCGGCGGACGCGGCGATCCAATATGGCGACCTCTCGACGCTGCTCTATCTTCAAGGCTATCGCGAGGCGGAAATTCAACGGTCGTAGTCTTTGGTTTCCAATGCAGAGCCTTGGAGCAACTAGGCTGCCTTTTGGCCGGAACTAAGGCTCGATCACGCGCACGCCGATATAGCTCTCGTTGCCACGACGATTGACGCGCAATAGAACCGCGGAGCGTCCCGCTTCGATCTCGCCATCAATCCGCGCCTCGACCTCTTCCGCCGTCCGCACTTCGCTTTGCGCCACTTCGACGATGACATCGCCGGGACGCAGCTTGTCGCCGGACACTCCGTCAATATCTACTTCGACAACGAGCACACCATTGACGTTGTTCTCGACGCGATAACGGCTCCGCGAATCGCCGTTCAGCGGTTCGAGTGTAATTCCCAAACGCGAAGAGGCTTGGCTGTTTTCGTCCGAAGTTTCCGGCAATTCCTCATCGTCTTCCACGATTGCGTCGCCCGGTAGCCGCGCCACGACAACCTGCAAGGTACGTCTTTGTCCACGGCGGATAATTTCCACATCGACCGTCCTGCCGGCCTGCGTTTCGGCCACGATACGCGGTAAAGCGCGATCATCGGCGACTTCACGCCCGTCGAAACTGACGATTACGTCACCTTCCTGAACGCCCGCATCCTCAGCCGGTCCATCTTCGGTAACACCGGAGACCAGCGCGCCTCTCACATCATCCAGGTTCAAACTCGCGGCGATGTCTGCGCTCACATCTTGGATTGTAACGCCGATCATGCCGCGGCTGACACGACCGGACTCTTTCAGCTGCTCGATAACGTTGCGCACTACGTTGGACGGAATGGCAAAACCAATCCCGACCGAGCCGCCAGTAGGAGAATAGATGGCCGAATTCACGCCGATTACTTCACCGGCCATGTTGAATAGCGGCCCGCCGGAATTTCCCTGATTGATCGCGGCGTCGGTCTGGATGAATTCGTCATAATTGCCGGATTGGATGTCACGGTTGCGCGCTGAAATAATTCCGGCTGTCACCGAGCTATTCAGGCCAAAGGGATTGCCGATCGCCAAAACCCAATTGCCGACCCGCGCAACATCGGAATCGCCAAATTCAACCACGGGGAGCTGACCATTCGACTCCACCTTCAAAAGCGCAAGGTCGGTTTGTTCGTCGGTACCGATCAGTTCGGCAGGCAGGGTCGTTATGCCGTCATTCAAGATGATTTCAATCTCGTCGGCATCCTCAATGACATGATTGTTGGTCACCACATGGCCTTCAAGATCGATGATGAACCCGGACCCAAGGGCAGTCACACGGCGCGGCGCACGGTCGCCGCCGCCGAGGAAATCGTCAAAAAAATCTTGCAGCGGTGAATCTTCCGGCAATTGCGGAACTGCGCGCCGCTCGCGGTCATTGTCCCGCCGCAAGGTCTGCGAGGTCGAAATATTGACCACGGCGGAGGAGAGGCGCTCGGCGAGGTCGGCAAAATCCGTCGGAGTCTGTCCCGCCCCGGGCGGGCCTGGCGGCGTGATCACGTTCTGAGCCATTGCGCCGTGCGGAACCAAAAGCGCAAACGAAATCGCTGCATATGCTAGCAACGCAATGGCGTTTCTTACGGAGCTATGTCTCATGTTCTGGGAATGGCCAAAGGGCACTGCGGGCAGCTGCGTTTCAGACATTGATAGTTCCTCGTTCGCGGGCGGTCCGTCTCTGTCCTGGCGACGCAACAGCGCGAACACCACTATGACGCAAATTCCACCCGGTTAAGAGGGTTGAAACCCTTAATTCGCAACATTTTTGCTTGATGTGGCGAACCGGCCCGCCTGCCATAGGCAAGCCGAGCGCCATTCCTATCGGAGAGTAAGTTTTACCGATTCTCTCTTGGCTTCAGACCAACCGCCGCGCGGTCTATTGATCATTCCCAAAATAACGGAAGAATTCGCTGTCGGGGGAGAGAACCACCGTCGTGTTGTCACCTGCCAGCGCCTCCCCATAGGCCTTCATGGAGCGGTAGAAAGCAAAGAAATCCGCATCCTGACCGAAGGCCTCGGCAAAGATGCGGTTCTTCTCGCCATCGCCCTCGCCGCGCAAAATCTCGCCCTCACGAGTCGCCTCGGCGCGAATAACCGTCGCATCGCGGTCCGCGCGGCTGCGGATTTCCTGGGAGATCTGCTCGCCCACGGCGCGGAATTCATTTGCCTCCCGCACCCGTTCCTGCTGCATCCGGCGGTAGATAGCCTCGCTGTTCGCCTCGGGAAGGTCGGCCCGACGGATGCGGACATCAAGAATATTGATCCCCAAATTGTTCGTTTCCGCATTCACGCCATCGCGAATATTGAGCATCAAAGATGCACGCGCATCGGAGAGCACTGCGGCAAAGGTCGCCGCCCCTAAGATGCGCCGGACATTGGAGCCGAGGATCGGATTCAAGCGAACTTTGGCGACGTCTTGATTGATCAGCGTCTGGTAGAAACGCAAAGGATCGGTGATCTGCCAACGTGCATAGGCATCAACGACAATACGTTTCGTGTCCTGCGTGATCACCTCCTCTTCCGGGAGGTCGAGATTGAGTATGCGCTTATCCAGATAAAGGACTTCCTGGAAAGGCCAGGGCAATTTTACGTGCAGCCCAGGCTCTATGACCGTCGCCTTGGGGTTGCCGAATTGAATGACCAGAGCCTGCTGGGTTTGATGCACCGTGAAAAGGCTGGTGGCACCCCATGCGACTGTAACCAGACCAGCAACAGCGAATATTCCCAGATAATTTTTCATTACTGGCCTCCATTAATGCTGACATTTGCACCCGGGTTGGCGCCAGCCACCGGAGCCGGAGCAGGCACTGCTGGCCTCACATTCGTGCCGCCCTGGGTGATCGCGGGAAGCGGGAAGTAAGGCGCGACGCCATTCTCGGTATCCAGAATGACCTTGTTCATGCTCCCAAATATTTGCTGCATGGTTTCGAGGTAGATGCGCCGACGTGTAACACCCGGTGCGTTTTGATACTCGTTGAAGACGAACATAAAGCGCTGGGCTTCACCGTCGGCCTCAGCCACGACTTGCTGCTTATAGGCTTCGGCTTGCTCGGTAATCCGTGCCGCCGCGCCGCGCGCTTCCGGAACGATGCGGTTCGCATAGGCCTCGGCTTCATTACGCATGCGGTCTTGATCAGTCCGTGCCGCTTGCACATCGCGATAAGCATCGATCACTTGCGACGGTGGGTCGGCCTTTTGCATTTGCACACGCGTAATCGTTACGCCAGCTCTGTAGGAATCCAGAACCTGTTGCGCCAAAAGTCGAACGTCATCTTGAATCATCTCACGATTTTCGGTCAACACCGTCTCGATGGCATTGCGTCCGACAATTTCGCGCATCGCCGATTCGGCAACCGCTTTGACGGTTGCCTCTTTGATCAACGCGTTTGGATTACCTGGATTTTCGACATTGAAGAGATAGTCCGCTGCGTCTTGGATCACCCAAAACACCGTGAAGTTGATGTCGACGATATTTTCGTCGCCGGTCAGCATCAGACTCTCTTGCGGAATCTGGCGTTCTGGATTGCCGCCGTCGGTGGCGAGCTCATATCCAATGCTAATTTGGTTCTCGCGCGTAACGCTGGGCTTTTCCACCGTCTCGATCGGCCAGGGCAAATGATAATTGATGCCGGAGGTGGTGCGGTTGACCACTTCGCCAAAGCGCAAAACCACGCCTTGTTGATCGGGCTGAATGACGTAAATTCCCGAAAGAGCCCAAACAGCGCCGACAAGGAGAACGGCAATCAAAACGCTGCCACGTCCAAAGCCGCCCGGAATCAGGCTCCGAAGCTTCTCCTGGCTTTTCTTCAGGAGTTCCTCGAGATCGGGCGGTTGCGAGCCGGAAGGGCCACTGCCCCAAGGGCCACGTCCGCCATTTCCGGGCCCGCCATTTCCGGGTCCGCCACCAGATTGATTGTTCCTGGGCATATGCTTCCTCGCCAATTCTGGCCGGGAAATTGGGCCACCGGCCGCTAAATAAAGCCCACGATTCCATGGTTTCGTGGGGATCACCCGTATATAGGAACTAATGTCCTAAGATACAATAAAGGTTAGTCAATGGCAGGTCCAACAGAAGACGATATTAAACGCGCTCTCGAAGAAGTGCGCGACCCGGTTAGCGGGCAAAACGTCATCGCGGCAGGCCTGATCGATGGCCTCGCGCTGCGTAACAATCATGTGAGTTTCGCCGTCGAGGTTCCGGCGGATCGCGGCCCAACTTCCGAGCCGCTGCGCAAAGCCTGCGAAGACGCCGTCAATGGCGTTCCCGGTATTCTTTCGGTGACCGCAGTTTTAACCGCCCATCGCGAAAGCAATGCATCCCCACAAGCAAGACCGACGCCGCAAAACGGCGGGCATAATCACGCGCACAACCATGCGCATGGGAAAACCGCGCCGATGTCGCGCGAAGCCGGCGTCCCGGGCGTTCGATCAATCATTGCAGTTGCAAGTGGCAAAGGCGGCGTCGGTAAATCGACCGTTGCGGTTAATCTTGCGCTCGGTCTTGCCGCGCTCGGTCACAAGATTGGGCTTCTCGACGCAGATATTTACGGTCCGTCCGCTCCGCGCCTTTTAAATATTACCGAGAAACCGGAATCGGATGGCACCAAGCTCCAACCCATCGAACGCTTCGGCATCAAAGCAATGTCGATCGGATTTTTGGTTGACACCGATACGCCGATGATTTGGCGCGGGCCCATGGTAATGGGCGCGCTCACACAGATGCTCTCCGACGTTGCTTGGGCACCATTGGATATTCTTGTTGTCGATATGCCGCCGGGCACTGGGGATGCGCAATTGACCCTTGCTCAGAAGGTACCGCTTGCGGGCGCGGTTATCGTTTCAACGCCGCAGGACCTCGCGCTGATCGACGCGCGCAAGGGTCTTGCGATGTTTCGAAAAACAGAAGTGCCGATTCTCGGCATAATCGAGAATATGAGCGCGTTTATTTGCCCGACATGCGGAACAGAACATCACATTTTCGGCCATGGTGGAGCACGCGACACTGCAGCCGAGCTTGGCTGCGAGTTTTTAGGGGAAATCCCTTTGCTTCCCATCATCCGCGAGACCTCCGATGCCGGAACACCGATTGTCGCCTCGCGGCCTGACAGCCCCGAGGCCAATGCATTTGTGACTCTCGCCCGCCGCGTGGCCGAGAAACTCAGCGTGGAAGCAAAAGCCGCACCCAAGATAATTATCGAATAAGTTTGTAGCGGCGGCTGGCCTGATACTCGGGGCGCATACGCGCGCCCGACGCGATAGTTTACTGGTGCCCGGTCTAGCCTGTTGCGAATAATTTGGTTCGCGGTGGTTCGACCACCACCTGCTCATGCGAAGTGAACTCGATGGCGACACCGCTTTCGTGATGGCGGGCGACACGGCCTGGCACTTTGCTGATGAGCACAAACTCGCCAACTTCCGGCCGAGCTTCGGTGATAAGAAAAACACCCGAAAGCGAGTAATCGAGAACTTTGCACTCCACGATTTCGCTGTTGGCACGGGTGAAATTAACAATGCCATCTGCCTTGGTGCGATCATGATGGCGAAGCTTTGTTTCTTCGAGCGGGGTGCCATCGACGTAACGCATGAGCTGCTGCGCGACGCGTTCGCGCTTGTGCGCGGTGCAATTGAACTCAATGCCGAAGGCGCTTTCTTCCGTGCGCGTGACATTGCCTTCAAAACGGCCAAAGCCGTCAATGTAGACAACGACATGAGTGCCGGTCGGAGGCACGATTTCGGTCAATACGCGCGCGCCACCTGGTGACAAATCGGCAATCTTACAAGCGGCCTCCCGGTTTTCGGCCGGCTCGAAATGGCGGCCGGGCAGGCCAACGCGCTCGCGCCTATAGCGCCTGCGCTCGGCCAAAGAATGATCCTTGCCTATCCGGTTTACACCCACACCCACTAGGGCTAGAATGGGCGCAAACCGAATATAGGGGAGCGCGCCATGGATGTTCTCGACCGCGCCGATCTCCCATTCCCGCATTCGCTACCCGAGTTCCAGCGACTTTTCCCCGATGATGCGGCCTGCGCCGCCTACCTGGAGAAAGCCCGCTGGGGAGACGGCTTTGCCTGCCCGCACTGCGGCACGGCGGGAGAGCCGTTCCACTTTGAAAACCGCCCTGGCGTCCTGCGCTGCCGCAAGTGCCGCCAGAACACCGGGCTGACGGTGGGAACAGTGATGGAGCGTAGCCACACTCCGCTGAACGTCTGGTTCTGGGCCGCTTATCTGGTCGCCAGTCAGAGGCCCGATCAAACCGCCGGCCCTTGTTCCCATTCTGCTTCGACATTTGCACCTCCTGCGATCAAAATCCTATCGCAGGACGTCTCCACTTTCGTCAGCAGGGTCCACATTGCTCGGCATCGCGGGCGACACCTCTGCTCCAACCTATGCCGAGCTTTACTCGGGAGAGTGGCGGCACCCTACGTGTAGCGGTCATGGGCGCAAACCGGATATAGGGGAGCGCGCCATGGATGTTCTCGACCGCGCCGATCTCCCATTCCCGCATTCGCTACCCGAGTTCCAGCGACTTTTCCCCGATGATGCGGCCTGCGCCGCCTACCTGGAGAAAGCCCGCTGGGGAGACGGCTTTGCCTGCCCGCACTGCGGCACGGCGGGAGAGCCGTTCCACTTTGAAAACCGCCCTGGCGTCCTGCGCTGCCGCAAGTGCCGCCAGAACACCGGGCTGACGGTGGGAACAGTGATGGAGTGTAGCCACACTCCGCTGAACGTCTGGTTCTGGGCCGCTTATCTGGTCGCCAGTCAGACGCCCGGCATGTCCGCCGTGCAGTTTCAGCGGCAACTTGGTCTTTCGCGCTACGAGACGGCCTTTCAAATTCTCCACAAGCTCCGCTCGGGCATGGTGCGGCCCAACCAAGACAGGATCGGTGGACAGCCCAAGAACCATGTTGAGGTGGACGAAACCTGGGTTGGCGGGCGAACGCGTGGGGAAGGCCGTGGTGTTCACCACAAGGTTCCCGTCTCCTGTGCCATCGAGGTGCGTCATCGAAAGCCGGGCACCAAGCTCGACAACCGGAAAGACGGACGCTATGCCGGACGCGTTCGGCTCGCCGTCGTGCTCGACCGTAGCGCCGAGTCGCTCTGTGGGTTCGTCGAGAGCACCGGCGCGCCGGGATCGCTGATCGTTACTGACGATTGGAGCGGCTATGCTGGCCTCGGTAAGCGCGGCGATGAGCACTTCGCTGTTGCCGAGTGTGGTGATCCAGAGGTTGCCGAGCAATACCTGCCGATCATCCATCTGGTTTTCGCCAACCTGAAGACGTGGCTGATCGGGATCCACCACGGCGTTAGCCACCAGCACCTACAAGCCTACCTCAACGAGTTCACCTTCCGCTTCAACAGGCGGTTCTACCCGTTCAACGCCTTCCGCTCATTGCTCGGCATCGCGGGCGACACCTCTGCTCCAACCTATGCCGAGCTTTACTCGGGAGAGTGGCGGCACCCTACATGTAGCGGTCATGGGCGTTAACCGGATAGGCAAGGAATGATCCACAATGAGTTCTTGCTCTGCTGTCATTTCACCTGCCGCACGTCTGGTGCGCTCCGAGTGTTGCTTCAAGACTCCATTTTAGTTTTGTTAAGGTAAATATGAGGTACGAGAGGTGTCACGCACCAAACGCGTCTCGGCGCATCGCCTCAAAAATGCAGGAGATCCGCGACGGGCCGGGCCATTTGTGCCAATAATGTTCGTTGAAAATCGTCCGGACAGAGGAAAGATGCATGCGCCTCAAGACGCTTGTGTTTACCGGTATTGGCTCACTCTTAGCGTGTTCGGCTTCGGCTCAGGGCTGGGTACACTTTGCCGACCGTGAGGAGCTTTTCAGTGTAAACCTGCCGCACCAGCCGATGGTCGAAGAGATCACCTACCACACCGAATTCCACGCCGAGCTCCCGGCGAAAGTCTACACCGCAGCGGACGAGCAAGTGCGTTACACGATCACGGTCGTCAATTACGCGCCCTCGAACATCCCCAGTCCGCGCAATGTATACGACTTACGAGGCTCAATCGCCTATGCGGCGTGGAATGTTCGCAAGCGCGGTGGCGAGATCACTTATGATGCGTACGCACAGATCGACCGGATCGACGGCCATCATTTGCAGATTACCAATGCCGGCGGCAGCCGGACCTTCGTCGCAATTCATCTGCATGACTCTCGCCTCTATATTCTCGAGGCGATCGCCGCACCAGGGACGCCTCCACCGGCGCAGTTTCAACAATCGCTAAGCATCCTCAACGAAAACGGGGATCCGATTCGTTACGATCTGGATTTTCGTACCAGGATTGAACAGCCGGGCTAATGGCTGGTGCTCGCCAGATAAACGCGTTCCAGCGTGAGATAGCGGTAACGAAGCTCTTCCTCCTCAAACGGTCCTTCGCTTGAGACTTGACGCCATTCGTAAGGGTTGGCTTGAGGGAAGAATGCATCACCTTCGAAATTGCCTGCAACTTCCGTAAAATAAATGCGGCCGGATACGGGAAGCGCTTCGGCGTAAATCGCCGCGCCGCCAATGATAATAATCTCGGAAGGATTTTCTTCCTTGGCGATTTCAAGCGCCGCTTCAAATGAACTCGCCAGCCGCGCGCCATCAGCTTTAAGTGCATCATTGCGCGTAACGACAACATTCGTCCTGCCGGGAAGAGGTTTTTTGGGGATCGAAGCCCAAGTCTTGCGCCCCATGATGCAAGGATGCCCCATCGTCAGGCGCTTGAAGCGGGCCATGTCCTCCGCAATGCGCCAGGGCAGCGCACCATCTTTACCGATAACGCCGTTTTCCGACGCCGCAACAATGAGAGAGATGACGGGTGTCACACCGCGACTTTCGCTCGGATGTGTGGATGCGCCTCGTAATTCTCCAACGAGAAATCCTCAAATTTAAATCCGAAAATGTCGTCGGCATCGGGATTGATGTGCATTTTGGGCAATGCATAAGGCATTCGAGAGAGCTGCTCACGCGCCTGTTCCAAATGGTTCGAATAGATGTGCGCATCTCCAAAGCTGTGCACGAATTCTCCCGGCTCCAGCCCCGTCACCTGCGCCATCATCATGGTGAGAAGCGCGTAAGAAGCAATATTGAACGGCACGCCTAAAAAGATATCGGCGGAGCGTTGATAGAGCTGACAGGAAAGCCGGCCATCACCCACATAGAATTGAAAAAGGCAGTGACAGGGCGGCAAGGCCATGTCGTCGATTTCACCGGGATTCCAGGCCGAGACAATTAGGCGCCGCGAATCCGGATTGCGGAGAATCTCGTTTGTGACCCGGGCGATTTGATCGATCGCCACGCCGTCGGCGGCAGGCCAGGAGCGCCATTGATGGCCGTAGACGGGCCCAAGCTCACCCTCTTCGTCTGCCCAATCGTCCCATATGCGAACGCCATGCTTATTGAGCCAGCGCACATTGGTATCGCCGCGTAAGAACCAAAGAAGCTCATAAATGATCGATTTCAGATGGAGTTTCTTGGTGGTGACCAGCGGAAAGCCTTCAGCCAAATCGAAGCGCATCTGATGGCCGAAAACGGAAAGCGTTCCAGTGCCCGTGCGGTCGCGCTTTTCCAGCCCCGTTCGGAGCACCCGTTCCATCAATTCATGATATTGGCGCATCTACCCGCAATCATTCTGCCTAAGGGGCTTCGCGCTAAGCCTTTTGGGCCAAGAAGCCGATTCTGTAACAAGTTTACTATTCGGAACCTCATTTCACGCCCTCCTTCAATTATTTACCCCCAGACCCTATATTAGAAATGTTCGGCTTGACCGAACTATGGCGATAAACGGCTTCGTAATAAGCGGACCGGACCCGGGGGCGGTACCCGGCGCCTCCACCACATGCCCTCTCTCAGCTGAGGCTCGGAGGGCGTCTGTGGGGGCGAAATAGGATCGACGGACGTGTAAAGGCAGTACTTTCGCTCGGCATGGTATCCACCGTTATCGGGCTAATCGTAATAGGTGCCAACGATAATGAAATGGCCCTCGCTGCCTAATTATAGGTAAGCGCGGCTCGGGGAGCGCCGGGCAACAGAAGCTCCCCACTTATCTACCGCCAAAAACGCGGCGCTCCCCTTTTATTCAACAAGTCTTTGGAGCGCCCGGCAACTTCAAGCTCCCCGCTTATCTCTCTTCTATAAATTTGCGCGCGCACCCAGTGGTTCCGGGACTTTCCAGGCTTTGCAGCGCAATGCGCAATTGACTCACCCCCCATGCCGCTTACTCTAACGCCCATGGCTAAAGACCATATCGGCTATGAGACTCTGGCCGACGACGCGATGCGCGGCGTGGTTCGTGAAGCCTTGCGGCGAGCGATGGATCAAGGCCTCATCGGCAGCCATCATTTCTACCTCACCTTCAAGACGCATGATCCCGGCGTCGATATTCCCGACCATCTCAAGGAACGCTTTCCCGACGAGATGACGATTGTGCTCCAGAATCAGTTCTGGGGTTTGAAAGTCGAGGACGAGAAATTCGAAGTGACTCTAACTTTTCAAAAACTTCCAGCGACCCTCGTCGTACCCTTTGCGGCGCTTACCGGCTTCGCCGATCCCAGTGTCAAATTCGGACTGCAATTCCGCAACGCCAGCCCACGCATCGCGACCGAGATCAAGGGCGCGACCGAGGAAACGGCGCAGCCTGCCGAGTCGGGGGACGAGCAAACCGTTGAGCCCGATCTAACAAGCGAAGCCGACAAGACTGCCAGCGGCGAATCTCAAGTCGTGAGCCTCGACCAATTCCGA
This sequence comes from Micropepsaceae bacterium, assembly GCA_965247505.1. Classification (GTDB taxonomy): domain Bacteria; phylum Pseudomonadota; class Alphaproteobacteria; order Micropepsales; family Micropepsaceae; genus CAIYRG01. The sequence continues at coordinate 797,650 of OZ252020.1, forward strand.
AAAAAATAGGGTATAGCTGCAAACGTAATGCCCGCGCCGCTGCGCGGCCTGCTATTTTGCGGTGAGATTTAAGGGGCCCATCACCCGCCATGACCAAAACCCGTACCGAAACCGATAGTTTTGGGGCTATTGAAGTTCCTGCCGACCGCTATTGGGGGGCGCAATCGCAGCGCAGCCTGGGCAACTTCAAGATCGGCTGGGAAAAGCAACCGCTTCCAATCATTCGGGGCTTAGGCATCGTCAAACGCGCCTGCGCCGAAACCAATATGGATTTGGGGCGTTTGGACGCCAAATTGGGCGCAACAATCGTCAAAGCTGCGCAGGAAGTGATTGAAGGCAAGCTCGACGATCATTTCCCTCTGGTCGTTTGGCAGACCGGCTCAGGCACGCAATCGAACATGAATGCGAATGAGGTGATCTCGAACCGCGCAATCGAATTATTGGGCGGCGAAATGGATTCGAAAAAGCCCGTTCATCCCAATGATCATGTCAATATGAGCCAATCGTCGAATGATACCTATCCCACAGCAATGCATATCGCCTGCGCCGAAGAGATCGTTCACCGCCTCGTCCCTGCCTTACAAAAACTCCGCAATGCGCTGAACGACAAAGCGCAAAGTTGGAAAGATCTCATCAAGATCGGACGCACCCATACGCAAGACGCGACGCCGCTGACTTTGGGTCAGGAATTTTCCGGCTATGTGCAGCAGCTCGACAATGGGATCGAGCGGATTGAGCAAGCGCTGCCCAAATTAATGCAGCTTGCTCAGGGCGGAACGGCGGTCGGCACGGGCCTCAACGCACCTGTCGGCTTTGCCGAAGCGGTCGCAGACAAAATTGCTTCCATCACTAGCCTCGCCTTCACTACGGCGCCGAACAAGTTCGAATCGCTGGCGGCTCATGACGCCATGGTCTTCGCGCATGGCGCGATCAACACATTGGCGGCGTCGCTCTTTAAGATTGCCCAAGATATCCGCTTTTTAGGATCGGGACCGCGCGCCGGACTTGGCGAACTGGCGCTGCCTGAAAACGAGCCCGGCTCGTCGATCATGCCGGGCAAAGTAAACCCGACACAGTGTGAAGCGATGACTCAGGTTTGCGTGCATATTTTCGGCAATCATAGCGCGCTTAGTTTTGCGGGCAGCCAGGGCAATTTTGAGCTCAATGTCTACAATCCGGTGATGGCCTATAATTTCTTGCAGTCCGTTCGCTTGATGTCCGACGTAGCCCATTCCTTTAGCGATAATTGCGTGGTCGGAATCGAAGCGCGCCGTGACAACATTGCCGCCGGCGTCTCGCGCTCGCTAATGCTGGTCACTGCGCTCGCGCCCAAGATCGGTTATGACAACGCTGCCAAGATTGCCAAAACCGCGCATAAGAACGGAACCACCTTGCGCGAAGAAGCGGTCAAGCTTGGATTTGTCACAGAAGAGGAATTCGACGCGGCGGTCCGCCCGGAGGATATGATCGGACCGAAATAGAAGGACATGCACCTCCTTTTTTACCTCCCCTTTTGCGGGGAGGTCGATATCGCGAGCGCAGCGAACGATATCGGGTGGGGGGCAATACGGCTGTTCGTTGATCACCCCCACCCGCTCATGGCCAAGGCCAATCGCGACCTCCCCGCATGGGGGAGGTGAAGTGCGAGGAGGGTGTTATACCCATACTCTCACGTAGCCCCCTTCAAGTATGAGGAAGCATCCCAATGCCGATCTTAAAAAAGCGCTCCTTCTCTATTGCGGGCCACCGTACGTCCATCGCGCTGGAACCCGAATTCTGGAAAGCATTGGAAGAACAGGCCTACGCTGAACGCCTGGCGTTGGTGGGACTGGTTGCACGGGTCGATTCTTCTCGTGGCGAACGCCCATTGGCCTCCGCGCTACGGGTCTATGTGCTAATGCGCGCGGTGGCACAGAGCACCGGTCCGCTCTAGCCAAACACTTCTGAAATCTAACTTGACCGCAACCGCGCAGTAAACATGCCCGCGATGACTGCCGGTACGAAAACCAGCGCGCCTTTGTCCGGCATGCCATCATAAATTGCGCCCAAAAGCGCGATCCCCGGCCCGGGACAAATACCGGCAAGCCCCCATCCCACGCCAAAAATCGCCGCGCCGAAAATCAACGGCTTGTCCACGGGCGTGCGCTTAGGCAACGAAATAGGATCGCCCAATAAAGCGCGTTCGCGCTTACGCGCGATAACAAAAGCCGGTGCGGCAATTGCGATTGCGCCGATCATGACGAAGGCAAGGCTTGGGTCCCATTTGCCCGTAACATCGAGGAAATCGGCGATGCGATCTGGATCGGTCATATGCGATGTCACAAGACCAAGCCCAAATAATAGACCCAGCAACCCGGCGGAAAAGATAGGGAGAACTTCACGCATGATCAGCCTCCCATCACATTCGGCGCGAGGTGCCGGACGACAAATACTGTCAACGCCCCAGTCACCAAAAAGATCACTGTGGCCGTAGCCGAGCGCAGCGAGAAATTGGCAATGCCGCAGACGCCGTGACCGCTGGTGCAGCCCGAGCCGATCTGCGTACCGACCCCAACCAACACTCCCGCAATTGCGATCTGAATAAGCCCGCCTTGATGATGGGCGATCGCGTAGGGAAGACCGAAGATCGGCGTCCAAAGCGGCGATGCGACGAGACCGATCAGAAAAGCCCAACGCCAAACACCTGGCGTTCCGCGCGCCGCATTGCTCAAAATCCCACTGACGCCTGCAATACGGCCATTCACCAGCAGCAGGCCCGCAGCCGCTAAGCCGATCATCGCTCCGCCGGCGAGTGCCTCAATCCATGCGGGCTGAATTTCCATTAATTGCTCCCCCCACTATTTCGGATCCCCAATATTTCGATTCCCACTATTTCATCCCCAATACTTCGATCCTAGGCGTAAAGATCTTTGTAGGTCTCCCGCAATAAGTTCTTTTGTACTTTTCCCATTGTGTTGCGCGGCAACTCATCCACGAAGAGAACGCGCTTGGGCAATTTGTAATTCGCAAGCTTTTCGCGCAGCGAAGTCAAAATATCGTTTTCGGAAAGCTGTGTACCCTTCTTTGGAACGACGATGGCGGTAACGCCCTCACCAAAATCCCTGTGCGCGACTCCGACGATTGCGGACTCCACCACGCCCGGCAAAACATCGATCTCGCTCTCGACTTCCTTCGGATAGACATTATAGCCACCCGAGATAATAAGGTCCTTGCTGCGCCCAACGATATAGACGTAACCACGCTCGTCGAATTTGCCCAAATCGCCGGTAATGAAATAGCCGTCGGCACGAAATTCGGCTTTGGTTTTTTCTTCCATGCGCCAATAACCGGAAAAAACATTCGGCCCTTTGACTTCTAACATGCCGATTTCGCCCTGCGGCAGCTGGGCGCCGGTTTCGGGATCTACAATCCGCAGTGAAACACCGGGCAATGGAAAGCCGACCGAACCCTGAACACGATCGCCGTCATAGGGGTTCGAGCTATTCATATTGGTCTCGGTCATGCCGTAACGCTCTAAAATCGCATGCCCGGTGCGAATCCGCCACTCGCGATGCGTCTCTTCGAGGAGCGGCGCAGAGCCGGAAATAAACAGCCGCATATGCCGAGTGGCATCACGGTCGAGCCGTGCGTCCTGAAGCAAGCGCACATAGAAAGTCGGCACGCCCATCATGGTCGTGGCTTCAGGCATCAGACGAAAAACATCGTCGGGATCGAGCTTGGGCAGAAAAATCATGGACGCGCCTGCACTCAAAATCACATTCGACGCAACGAAAAGCCCGTGGGTGTGAAATATGGGAAGCGCGTGAAGCAACACATCGTCCGAAGTAAAGCGCCAAATTTCCTTCAAGGCGTTGGCGTTGGAGCCCAGATTGGCATGGCTCAGCATGGCGCCCTTAGAACGTCCTGTCGTGCCCGACGTGTAGAGAATCGCCGCCAAATCGTCCGGATTTGTAGATACATCGGAAAAATCTGCCGATGCGTTTCGCGCAGCTTCCATCAAGGACCCGCTCGCGCCGTCAATCCCGAGCGTCTCGGTTGCCGCAACGCCGAGCCTGCTGGTCATCGGGTTTAGCTCTGACACCCGTTCTGGCGAGACCACAAAAATCTTTGGCTCCGCATCGGCTACAAAATATTCCAGCTCGGAAAGCGTGTAGGCGGTGTTTAGGGGGAGATAGACTGCGCCGGCGCGCAAGCAGGCGAGATAGAGGATCAACGCCTCGGGGCTTTTCTCGACCTGAACTGCAACGCGATCGCCACGCTCCAGACCGAGCCCGATCAACGCATTGGCCATTTTCCCGGAAAGGCTCACCACATCGCCATAGGAAACGACCCGCCCCGTCGAAGTGCGGACGAAGACCCGCGCGGCTTCCGGCATGGCACTCAAAAACTGCGAATATAGATTTTCGGACATGGTTCCCCGTTCCAATGCCGCGCTTGATCCCTGCTTTTTCTCCCCAACACAAGCAGAACAAATGCAGGACAAAGCTGGGCAGCGCTGCTAAACCATTTGAGTCGTGACGACGCAGCCAGATTCCTTTTCCGATCCGCTGGATTCGGCTTTTGAATCCACGCAGGAGCCTAACAGCCCGGCGGCGGAAGCCGGCTATTTGAGCGGTTTGAACGCCGAACAGCGCGAAGCGGTGCAGGCCCTGGATGGCCCTCTCCTGGTTCTTGCCGGCGCCGGAACCGGAAAAACCCGCGTTCTGACCACCCGCCTTGCTCACATTCTCGCCACCAAGCGCGCCTGGCCGGGCCAAATTCTGGCGGTCACCTTTACCAATAAGGCCGCCCGCGAGATGAAAGAGCGCATCGGCATGCTGATCGGCGGCGTGGTCGAGGGCATGCAATGGCTGGGCACCTTTCATTCGATCGGGGCGCGCATGCTGCGCCGCCATGCCGAGCTAGCTGGCCTCAAGCCGAATTTCACCATTCTCGACACCGACGACCAAATCCGCCTGATCAAGCAATTGCTCCGCGCCGAAAACATCGACGAGAAGCGTTGGCCCGCGCGCACCCTCGCGAGCATTATCGATGGATGGAAAAATCGCGGCCTCACGCCGGCGGAAGTTTCGGAGGGCGATGTGCAGGGCTTTGCCTTTGGCAGGGCGCGTGAGTTTTACGGGCTCTATCAGGCGCGGCTAAAAGCGCTAAACGCCACTGATTTCGGTGATCTATTGTTGGAGCCGATTAGAATACTGCGCTCGAACGCCACCATTCTGGACGATTACCAAAGCCGCTTCGCCTATATGCTGGTCGACGAGTATCAAGATACCAATGTCGCGCAATATCTTTGGCTGCGCCTGCTTTCGGCAAAGAACAAAAACATCTGCGTCGTCGGCGACGACGACCAATCGATCTATGCCTGGCGCGGTGCCGAGGTAGAAAACATTCTTCGGTTCGAGCGCGATTTTCCCGGCGCGAAAGTCATCCGCTTGGAACGCAATTACCGCTCTACGCCGAACATTCTCGCCGCCGCCTCGGGCTTGATCGCCGGAAATCAGGGCCGTCTTGGAAAAACATTGTGGACCGAGGGCGATGATCACGGCGAGCGGGTCGAGGTCAGAGGCTATTGGGACGCGGAAGAAGAAGCGCGCGGCGTTGCCGCCCAGGCGGAGAATCTTCACCGCAGCAAAACGCCTTTTGCGCAAATGGCCGTATTGGTGCGCGCCTCGTTTCAGATGCGCGAATTCGAAGACCGTTTCTTGGCGCTCGGCGTTCCCTATCGCGTCATTGGCGGTCCACGTTTTTACGAGCGCGCGGAAATTCGCGACGCGCTTGCATATTTGAGAGTGATCGCTCAACCCGACGACGATCTTGCCTTTGAGAGGATCGTCAACAAGCCCAAGCGCGGCCTAGGCAATGCCGCCATCCAAGCGCTACACAATCACGCGCGGGCACAGAATATCCCGATGGTGACTGCTGCGTCGGAACTTGTTGCCAGCGACGAGATAACACCCAAGGCCCGAAAATCGCTTGGCGGATTGATCGATTCTTTTGCGCGCTGGCGCGCGAGCGTAACAACCATGCCGCACACGGAGCTCGCCGAGATGGTGCTCGACGAATCCGGCTATACCGACATGCTGAAAGCCGACAAATCGCCTGATGCTGCCGGGCGCCTCGACAATCTAAAAGAGCTCGTACGCTCGATGGAAGGTTTTGAATCGCTCGCCGCTTTCTTGGAACATGTCTCGCTGGTTATGGAGATGGAATCGGCCGATGCGGGCAATGACCGTCTCAATCTGATGACCCTTCATGCCGCTAAAGGTCTGGAGTTCGAAGTCATTTTTCTGCCTGGCTGGGAAGAGGGCCTCTTCCCCTCGCAGCGCACATTAGACGAGAGCGGTGTGGCCGGGCTCGAGGAAGAGCGCCGCCTTGCCTATGTGGGCCTCACCCGGGCGCGCAAGCGCGCCTTTGTCAGCTTCGCCTCCAACCGCCGTGTGCATGGGCTATGGCAGAGCGCCCTACCTTCCCGCTTTGCCAATGAATTGCCAGCGGACAATATCGACGCTGTGGCCGATGAGGGTTTTCACGGCCAATATGGCTCTTTCCGCGATAATGAATATGACTATTCGCAAGCAGGCGCCGGCTCGACCTATGACAGTCCGGGCTGGCGACGGGTGCAGGCCGCGCGCGCTGCAGGGGCGAAGGGCAGCGCCTCGGCGCGCGGACCAATTATCAATGCCAAAGCAAGGGTCGTCGCCTCGGGCGATCCGGCCAATACGCAATTCACCGGCGGCGAGCGGATCTTTCACCAAAAATTCGGCTATGGCCGTATCAAATCCGTCGACGGCAATAAGCTTGAAGTCGATTTTGAAAAAGCGGGAAGCAAGCGCGTCATGGACGGGTTTGTGCAAAGGACGTGAACACGGTCACATCATCCCGGCCCCGCGCGGCCTTGCCGCGCAGAATCAATAGCTGGCCTGCGACGCACGCCAATTTTTCAAATGCGTGGCAAAGCCGCGCGGGCGCAGTGCTCGGCCGGGAATGACAAGATAGGTTAGTGTCCCGGCTCCGTTCGAGCGGTTTGCCGTGGGTCCCGGATTGCCCTTTGGGCCTCCGGGATGACAGAAAGAGTAAATGAACACCCCGCCCCTTTGGAAAGCCTACGTTACGGTTGGTAAGGAACGCGCCGGCCATGTAATGGCGCTGTTTGAGCTCACCCCGCCCAAGCCGCAGGCGGTGCTGACCGCCGAAGATCCTTTCGATGCTGAACTCACGGTCGAAGCGCTTTACGATAGGATGCACGACGCGAAGTTTCTTTCTGAGATAATCGGCTCGAAAGTGCGCGCCGAACCGCTTCCCGATCAAGATTGGATACGCGCGTCTTATGAAGGCTTGCCGCCGGTGCGCGCGGGACGCTTTTTCCTTTACGGCGCGCATGACCAAGGAAAAATTCTGCATGGCGTCATTCCCATACGCGTTGAAGCAGGCCAATCCTTCGGCACCGGCCATCATGAGTCCACCGCGCTGTGTTTAACGGCGCTGTCGCAACGCGCGCGCCGCACCCGCCACAAGAAGATTCTCGATCTTGGCTGCGGCACTGGCGTTCTTTCCATTGCCGCCGCGAAACTTTGGCACCAAAACGTGATCGCGACCGATATCGACCCGATCGCCATCGAGACCACCCGCGCCAACGCCAAAATGAACGAGGTCGCGCCCTATATAACAACCGGCATTGCCGACGGGACAGATCACCCACTGATCCGGGCCGGCGCGCCATTTGATCTTATCCTTGCAAATATCCTTGCCGGACCGCTGACAAAACTGGCTCCTGGGATTACAAAAGCCCTTGCGCCCAATGGGTTAGTCGTCCTTTCGGGGCTTCTTCGCTGGCAGAAAAATCTGGTGCTTTCCTTCTATCGTGCTCAAGGACTTGTCTTGCGCAGGACGATGCGCGACGGGTCTTGGTCGGCGCTTGTCCTTGAGAGGTTCCCCTCCGGGCGCTAGACATCAATAATGAACAAGCTCTTTCAGAGTTTCGACGAGCAAAGCGACGCGGCCCAATGCGGCCCGCGTTTGGCTACGCTCAGGGCGGAGCTGAAGCGCCGCAAGCTTGCCGGATTTATCATCCCACGCGCCGACGAGCATCAGGGCGAATATGTTCCCAAGCGCGCCGAACGGCTTTCCTGGCTCACAGGATTCACCGGCTCGGCCGGGTTTTGCATAGTGCTCGAAGAAAAGGCCGCGGTTTTTTCCGACGGGCGCTACACTTTGCAGCTTCGCGACCAAACCGACATTTCCTTGTTCGAAACGCTCGATGTCGCAAAGGATGGTCCATTCAAATGGCTTGAGGAGCATCTCGAGTCTGGCGCCAAGCTTGGTTACGACCCTTGGCTGCATACCCAATCCGGCATCGACAAACTGCGCAAAAGCGTCAAGACGGTGGGCGCGGCGCTCGCCCCATGTGCGGATAATCTCGTTGACGCGATCTGGGCCGATCAGCCCCCGCCTCCGCTAGCAAAAGCGAGCGCGCACCCCTTGGCGCTCAGTGGTGAAGCGTCGGAGCAAAAGCGTGCGCGCATTGGCGAGGACATCGCAAAGCGCCGGGCCGATGCTGCGGTCCTGACGCTGCCGGAATCCATTTGCTGGCTTCTCAACATTCGCAGCGCGGATGTTCCTCACACACCCTTTATGCTTTCCTTCGCAATCCTGAATGCCGGCGGTGAAGTCGAACTTTTTGTCGAAGAGGAAAAAATCTCGCCGGAATTGCGCAATCATCTGGGAAATCAAGTGCGTATACGACCGCCATCCGAATTCGGTCCGGCGCTCGAGACATTCAAGGACAAAAAAATCATCGCCGATCCGAACAGCGCTTCGGGCTTTGTCTTCGACAGACTGAAAGCCGGCGGGGCAAAAATAATGCGTGCGCGCGATCCTTGCCTATTGCCGAAGGCGTGTAAGAACGAAACTGAGCTTGAAGGCGCGCGCGCCGCGCATTTGCGCGACGGGCTGGCGCTCACCAAATTTCTCGCTTGGCTTTCGCGCGAGGCGCCAAAAGGAAATTTGAGCGAGATCGATGCGGTGGTGAAACTTGAAGAGTTTCGTCAGGGCACCGGTACGTTGAAGGATTTGAGCTTTGATTCAATTTCAGGTGCGGGTGCCAACGGGTCCATCGTCCACTACCGCGTGACGAATAAGACCAACGCCATGCTAAACCCGGGAGAGCTTTTTCTCATCGATTCCGGGGGGCAATATGAGGACGGCACAACCGATGTGACGCGGACGATCGCGATCGATGACCCGAGCAATGAGATGCGCGAGCGATTCACCCTTGTCCTCAAAGGCCACATCGCGATTGCCACAGCGCGCTTTCCCGAAGGGACAACCGGCGCCCAGCTCGATTCCTTCGCCCGCCGGCCTTTATGGGAAGCGGGGCTCGATTACGGGCATGGAACCGGCCATGGCGTGGGCGCCTATTTGTCGGTTCATGAGGGCCCGCAAAGCATCTCGGTGCGGGGCACCGCGCAAGCGCTGAAACCGGGCATGATCTGTTCCAACGAGCCAGGCTATTACAAGGAAGGCGCCTATGGCATCCGGATCGAGAATTTGGTCATTACACAGGAATTGGAGCCGCCGCCCGGGGCCGAAAAGACATTGCTCGGGTTTGAGACGATTACTTTGGCGCCCATTGATCTTAACCTTGTCGCGCCGAAGCTTCTGAACGAAGAAGAGCGTACATGGCTTAACGCCTATCACGCTGCGGTGCGCGAGAAACTCGTGCCCGGCCTCAGCGATGATTCCGAAACGCGCGCCTGGCTTAGCGCGGCGACAAAATCAATCTAGTCGGTGTCGATAGGCAGTGCGCTCGGAATGCCGCCCGCTAGTATGTGGCCGGGGCGGATTTGTCCGTGGCTCTCCTGCACCGCGTCGCTCAGCAAGCGCCGCAAAGATTCGTCGAAAGGCACGCCGCGCCGCCACGCGATCTGCTTTAATCCTTGCACAATATGATCGTCGACGTTCGGGATCGTGACTTGGCTCATGATGTAATCCTGCCCTGTTTGGTTTCACTCCCCGCAGCGTTGAGTTAACGCCAAAATTGTTGCGGGAGCTATGGGGCTTGGATTAAATTTATCCAGTCTTCTTCTGAAATAATTTTAATGCCTAACTTCTCGGCATTCTTAGTTTTTGATCCAGCACCCGGGCCGGCGACGACAAGATCGGTTTTCTTCGAGACGGAACCGGATACTCTGGCGCCTAAGCTCTCGGCGCGGGCTTTGGCTTCGCTGCGGGTCATCAGCTCCATCGAGCCGGTAAAAACGATATTCTGGCCTGCGACCGGTGAGCCTGAAGTCTTGGGCGCCGCGATGTCGGTGATTTCGACGTGTTTCAACAATTGTTCCAAAGCCCGGCGGTTGTGCTTTTCGTCGAAAAAATCCTTGATCGCATGGGCCATGACCTCACCGATCCCGCCAATATCGTCCAAATCCGTGACCGCGTGATCGCTTTTCATCGAATCGTAAAACGCATTCCAGGATAGAAAATTGCGCGCTAGAAGCCGCGCAGTGGTCTCACCGACTTGGGGAATCCCAAGCGCAATAACAAATCGATCAAGGCCGATTTTTCTCCGCGCCTCGATAGCGGCAAATAATTTTTCTGCCGATTGCTCGCCCCAGCCTTCTCGCTTGGCGATGGCTGCCTTGCCTTTGGCGTATTTCTTCTCCAAGCGGAAAATATCGGCGGGTTCTTTCAGCAAGCCATCGTCGAAAAACTCTCGAACGGTTTTCTCGCCCATCCCTTCGATGTCGAGGGCATCGTGAGAGGCGAAATGGCGCAATCGTTCAACCGCCTGCGCTGGACAGGAAAGCCGGTTGGCACAGCGCCGCGCAATCTCGGGCTCACCCGTCTTGGGATTGATCTCTCGCTCCGCATGGCTGCCGCAAACCGGGCAAGTCTCAGGCATTTTATAGGGCTTGGCGGTTTTCGGACGGCGCTCCGATACAATTCGGACGATCTGGGGGATCACATCGCCGGCACGCTGAACGACCACTGTGTCTCCAAGCCGAACATCCTTGCGCTTTACTTCTTCTTCATTGTGCAAGGTGACGTTACGAACCACGACGCCGCCGACGGTCACCGGTTTGATATGCGCGACCGGCGTCAACACGCCGGTGCGGCCAACCTGAACGGAGATGTCCTCTACGATGCTTTCCGCCTGTTCGGCCGGAAATTTATGTGCAATGGCCCAACGCGGCGAGCGCGAAACAAAACCGAGGCGATCCTGGGAATCGAGACTGTCAATTTTGTACACGACCCCATCAATGTCGTAGCCGAGTTCGGATCGCTGATGTTGAACTTCATTATAGAAAGCCAGCGCCTCGCTGACCGCTTTGCAGCGCCGTACCAGCGGATTGACCGGAAATCCCATTTTTTTGATTGCTTGCAAAACCTCCCATTGTGTCTTTCCCGGCAGGGCAGAAGTCTCGCCCCAGGAATAGGCAAAAAATCGCAGCGGTCGCTTCGCCGTAATCGTTGAGTCCAGCTGACGCAGCGAACCGGCCGCCGCATTGCGCGGATTGACGAATATTTTTCCACCCTCGATTTCCTGGCGTTTATTCATCGCATCAAAATCCGCATGGCTCATATAAATCTCACCACGCACTTCGAACACATCAGGTGCATCGCCTTTTAGTTGATGTGGAATGTCGGCAATGGTGCGGATATTTGCGGTAACGTTTTCGCCTTCAGTGCCGTCGCCGCGCGTCGCGCCTAAAACCAGTTTTCCTTTTTCATAGCGAAGGGATATTGCAAGACCGTCAATCTTAGGTTCGGTGACAAGAACAACCGCTTCATCCTCGTCTAACCCGAGAAAGCGTCGGACCCGCGCGACGAAATCTTCTACATCGTCATCTGAAAACGCATTGCCAAGCGAGAGCATCCGCATCGCATGGCGAACTTTCTCGAAGCCCCCAGCCAGCTTGGCACCGATCCGCTCACTGGGGCTATCGGAACGAATAAGCCCAGGAAATTGAACTTCAATAGCCTTGTTGGCTTGTATCAACGCATCATATTCTGCGTCTGCAACGCTCGGCGCATCCTTCTGGTAATAGCGCTTATCGTGGCCGGCTATTTCCTTTGCCAGACGTGCAAGTTCTTTGCGCGCCTCTGCCTCGCTCAAGCGTTCGACCGGAACTTCAGACAGCTTGCTCACGCCTTTACTCTCTTTACTGGCGCTTTCTTCTTTGGGGCTGGTTTTTTGGGCTTTGGCGCCTCGCCACGTGCTTCCGACAGCAATCTTTTCGCAGCAGCGCGCGCCTCACCGGTAATCTCCGCCCCGGCCAGCATCCGCGCGATTTCCTCGACACGCGCCATGTCGGAAAGCCTTTCCACCCGCGTGTCATCGCCATTTCTGGAAATTCGAAAATGCGTGTTGCCGCGCGCAGCGACTTGCGGCGAATGGGTTACCAACAGCACCTGCGTTCCGGCGGCAAGGTGCTGCAGGCGCTCGCCGACGGCATCTGCGACCGCCCCGCCCACGCCGCGGTCGATTTCATCGAAAACCAGGACGGCCTGAGGACTTGCTTCGGCAAGCACAACTTTCAATGCCAAAGCGAAGCGTGAAAGCTCACCGCCCGAGGCGATCTTGGTAAGGGGCCCGAACGCCGCGCCCTCGACAGTGGCGATCTCAAATCCAACACGCTCGAGGCCGTGCGCGCCCGCCTCGCCCTCGGGAAGCCGCTTTAGGGCAACGCGAAATCGGGCCGCGCCCAATTTGAGCGGATTTAGTTCGTCCGCAACGGCCTGATCCAAGCGCTTGGCGCCGCTTTCACGGGCCTCGGATAAAAGAGCGGCCTTAGCCAAAAAGGCTTCGCGCGCATGTGCTACGTCCTTCTCTGCGGCCTTAATTCCACTCTCACCCGAATCGAGTAGTGCGAGCTTGGATTCAAAGTCAGCTTGCAGCTCAGGAAGCTTCTCGACCGCCACATTGTATTTGCGCGCGGCAGCGCGAAGCGCAAAGAGACGTTCCTCGGCCTCGTCCAGAAGACCCGGCTCGGCATCCAAACGCGCGGCAAAAGATTCCAGCTCGCGGCGAGCTTCCTCGGTATGCGCGAATGCCGTCTCTAGCGCAGTGTAGGCCGCACGCACAGCTTGCCGTCCTTCCGGACTCAAACGAGAGAGGTGCCGCAGCGCGCTGCCTAGATTCAGCTCAGCCCCGCCATCGCCCGCAACGAAATTGATCGCCGTGCTTAGTTCTTCCGCGATACGGCTTGCATTCATAAGGAGCGCACGCTCGCCCGCGAGACGATCCTCCTCGCCGATTTCTGGCGCCAACTGCCCCAGCTCGCGCGCAGCGTGCGTTAAAAATTCAATCTCGGCGGCCGCGCCGGCGCGCGAACGCAGCAATTCTTCGTGGCGCTCCACAGCAGCCGAAAGCGCTGCATGCAACGCACTCACATCTGAGGCGAGCAGTTCATGGTCACCATAAGCGTCCAGAAGGACGCGGTGTGTCGCGCCGTCGAACAATCCACGATCGTCGGCTTGGCCATGCACCTCAAGCAGCGCCGCGCCGATCTCGCGAACGAGCGCAACACCGACCGGCTGATCGTTTATGAAGGCGCGCGTCCGGCCATCGGGCGTAACACTACGGCGCAAAATGAGTTCGCCTGCGGTTTCGCTGTTTAGCCCGTTCTCATCCATCAGACTCAGCGCGGGATGGTCCGAACCCATTTCAAACAATGCGACCGCCGAGCCTTGTGCCGCGCCCGGACGCAAACCGGCGCGTCCGGTGCCACGCTTGCCGCACGCCAGTCCCAGCGCGTCAAGCAATATGGATTTTCCGGCGCCCGTTTCGCCTGTAAGCACATTGAGCCCCGGCGTGAATTCGAGCTCTGCTGTTTCGACGAGGACGATGTCTCGGACGTTAAGCGATGCGAGCATGCAGATGCCCGCGAAATCAGAATACAGAATCGAGTGTTCTACCGAACCAGCCCTGCTCCGTTACGGTCGGTGCAGCGTCCGCGCCTAACAGGAGCGTGTAGGCATCCTGATACCATGGGCTACCGGGATAGTTGTGCCCCAGCACTGCCGCAGCGGCCTGTGCTTCGCCGATAAGGCCTAGCGTGACATAGGCTTCGGTCAAACGTTCGAGCGCTTCGGGCGTATGGCTTGTGGTTTGATAGTCGTCCACAACCGTACGGAAGCGAATAATCGCGGCGAGCGGGTTGCCCTGCCGAAGATAGAATCTTCCAATCGCCATTTCCTTGCCGGCTAGATGGTCACGCGTAAGATCGATTTTCAGCCGCGCGTCGCGGGCATATTCGGAGTCGGGGTAGCGCTGCACTAGATCTTGAAGCGCGGTGAGCGCCTGGGAGGTGCGCGCCTGATCTCGGTTAATGTCGACGATCTGCTCGTAAAGCGCCACGGCTTTTAAATAATAGGCGTAGGGGACATCGCGATTGCCCGGGTGCAGCTGAATGAACGTATCCGCCATCTGTATCGCATCCGGATAGCGGTTCGCCATATAGAAGCTAAATGACGCCATCAAAAGCGAGCGTCGGGCCCAAATCGAGTAGGGATGTTGGCGTTCCACCTCGGAGAACTGGATTCCCGCGAATATCCATTCACCGTCTTCGACATAGATCCAGGCATCATTATAAATTTGTTCGACCGGACGCTCGATATAAACGGCCGCGCCGATCGGGTCGTCGGCACAGCCCGCTAGTCCCAGACCGCTTCCGAGCAACACTGCAACAGCGACAGCGCGTGGAAAAAAGAATCTCGTAAAACTCATATCGCGTCTTTCCGATAACGGACCTGGCCGAAAACGGACCTGGCCGAAAATAGCCTGGGGCGCGGAGATGCTCCGCAATCCCACATGGTGTCCTGTTATGCCATCGGGACATGGTGCCGGTCTAGAGCAAGGGCTGGTGCGGTGCAGACGAGCGTAAGAAAATGCACATGGTTTGGCTGCAAAAATGGCCTTAAATGGATATCTCGTAATTTTCCGGGTTCGCGAATAATGCCCTGAGAAGGGCGTTGTTCAAACTATGGCTGGAACGCCTGCCCTCGAAGCGAGCCACAATAGGAAACCCCGCCAGCTTCATGTCTCCGATTGCATCCAAAATTTTGTGGCGAACGAATTCGTCGGAAAATCTTTGAATTTCTGCATTGACCACCCTGTCGTCGTCGATCACCAGGGTGTTGGTCAAATTTGCTCCCCTGGCTAGCCCCGCCGCGCGGAGCGATTCGGCATCTTTTAGAAAGCCAAACGTGCGGGCCGGCGCAATTTCTTCCCCAAAGCTGCGGCAAGAAAACGCGAATGTTAATTCCTGCCGGCCGATCACAGCGCTTTCGAAATCGATCTCGAAATGAAATTCGGTATTGGCTGCCGGATATAAACCACAGCCGGCGTCATCCGCATTCACTTCGACAGGTTGGCGCACATGGAGTTTAGGTTTGTTTCCCTGTTGATCCTTTACGCCCGCGTCCCGGATGGGGCGCAAAAAACACATCGCATCGCCGTCGAGAATAGGCGGCTCGGGGCCATCAACTTCGATAAGGCAGTCATCGATATCGGCTCCGGCAAGCGCAGACATTAGGTGCTCGACGACGCCGACACTTGCCCCACCGTCCTCCGCGATGACCGTTCCAAGCCGCGTCTCAACGACATTGGACCAAAGTGCAGGGATGGGATTGCTCGCGGCAAGATCGCAGCGCCGGAACACTATGCCAGTGCCCGGCGCTGCAGGGTTTAGTGTAACCTTTGAACGAACGCCCGCATGCAGTGCGAACCCTTCGACGCAAACCTCAGTGGCGAGCGTTCGCCTCGCCATTAACTGCCCGAAACGGCCTGCCGACGGAGGAAGGCCGGTATTTCAAAACGGTCACTATCGTCGTCCTCGCTGGACTTATCCTGCGCGCGCAGGAAGGCCGGAATGTCGGCGCGCTTGTCTTCCTTGGACTCGCCGAACAGATCGCTATCATTGCGTTCGGGCAGTTCATGCTCGCTGCCGGAATTTATGACAGGCGTTGGCGGCTCCTGTTTTGTGACCGAAACCTGAGGCGCCGCGGGCGTTTCCGGGAGCGGCGCGGTTCTTACGTGAACTCCAATCGTTTGCGCACTCGCCATTGGTTCGCGGAGATCCTCGCTTGCGTGCACGAGCGGCTCGCGTTTTGCCTCGTCTTCCGACTTGGCTTTGCCACCGCCGCCAAAAAGACGCGCAAAGCCGCGTCGTGTGCGCTGCGGCTTGGCGACGGCCTCTCCCAAGCTCTGCTTGACCAGCTCCTCTGCCATCGCACCCTCGACAGCGCCAGATTCTTCCAGCTCCGGCGCACTGTCGCCGCCAAGTAGCATCGGCTCGCCTGGTGTCTCGGCTGCTGGTGCGCTCGCTATTGCCGCTTCCAATGGATCGGTGTCCGCGGCCAAACCCTGCGCCAAACGTTCGACTTGGTCATGCACTGCATTATTGGCTGCCGGCGCGTCCTCGGCTAAATCAGTTCCGGAAAAAGATATCGCCTCGGAACCTGCGGCGGCATCAGGCTTATTGGGCCAAAGCTGCTCAATATTATCGCGACCGATCAAGGCGGCCTCGGCGTCAATGCCGGTGGCCACAACCGAGACGCGCACACGCCCTTCCATATCATCGGAAAGTGCGCTCCCGAAAAGAATGTTCGAATCGGACTCGACCTCGGCGCGAATGCGATTGACGGCCTCATCGACTTCGAAAAGCATCAAATCGGGACCGCCCGTTACGTTGATAAGAACCGCGCGGGCGCCTTTCATCGACACTTCATCGAGCAACGGGTTGGAAATGGCAGCTTCGGCCGCGCGCAATGCCCGATTATCACCATCCATCTCGCCAGTGCCCATCATGGCCTTACCCATTTCCGACATCACCGTCTTGATGTCGGCGAAATCTCGATTGATGAGGCCTGGCATGACGATGAGATCGGTAATCCCGCGCACACCGGAATGAAGAACATCATCGGCCATCGAGAATGCTTGCGCGAACGTCGTGCGTTCGTTGGCAACCCGAAATAAATTCTGGTTTGGAATGATGATCAGCGTGTCGACAAAATTCTGAAGTTCCTCAATGCCGCGATCGGCGAGCTTCATGCGCCGATCCCCCTCGAAATGGAAGGGCTTGGTTACGACCCCCACAGTGAGGATGCCCAGCTCCCGCACAGCGCGGGCGATGACCGGTGCAGCACCGGTTCCAGTGCCCCCGCCCATACCGGCCGTAACGAACAACATGTGGGAGTCGCCCAGAATTTCGAGAATCTCTTCAAGCGATTCTTCGGCGGCCGCGCGGCCCACTTCGGGCTTTGCGCCCGCACCAAGGCCTTCAGTGACTCGCGCCCCCAACTGGATACGGCTTTCTGCTTTGGATTGCGCTAGCGCCTGCGCATCGGTATTGGCGACGACGAAGCTAACGCCATCGAGCTTCGCATTGATCATATTATTAACGGCGTTCCCGCCGGCGCCACCCACACCGAGAACCGTTATACGTGGTTTCATTTCAGTGACTTCTGGTGCTCGCAAATTAATCGGCATGTCGACCTCCGTGATCTTGCCTCATGCCTTCCGCAACACACCCCCCAAAACGACTTATCATTATTATTATGCGTCGCTTCCAAAATTCGTTCCATTCGCCAATTGCCATCATCCGAACAGTCCTCCTGTAAACCAACGCGCAACACCGCTGCGGCGCGATGGTTCCATCGAAGTTCCTGTTACCGGTGCATGCATTTCTGGCGGAATTGTCGCGCCGGAAATCAACAAACCTAAAACACTGGCATAAGCAGGACCCGCTATAGCGGCTGCTAGACCCGGAAAGGTTTGCGGACGACCCAAACGCACTTGCTTATTCAATATGCGTCCGGCGAGTTCTCTGACGCTAGCGAGCTGACACCCGCCGCCGGTCAACACCAGCCTGCGCCCTGCGGCGACATCGAACCCTGTTTTCTTCAGACGTTCATGTGCTGCGCCGAAAATTTCTTCCATGCGGGACTGGATTATGCGCGTAATAAGCGACCGCCGCACACGCTGCCCCGGCTGATCCCTCTCATTGCCTTCTTCGCCCATCTGCGGAACTTCAATCATGTCCGTCCCGACTTCGAGGTCGCCAAGAGCAGAACCGTATAGCGATTTGATCCGTTCCGCCGAGCCAAGCGGCGTCGACAACATGCGAGCAATATCGGAAGTAACGTGATTCCCTCCCAATGGAACGACATCGGCGTGAACCAAAGCGCCTTCCATAAACACCGCGATCGACGTTGTCCCCGCGCCCATATCGATGAGCGTACAACCAAGCGACATCTCATCTGCGGTCAGCGTCGAGAGCGCGCTTGCGTAAGGGGCGCAAATTTGACGCGCAATGTTGAGGTGGCAACGCTCAACCGCAAAGCGCAAATTGTGTAAGGGACCGGCGCGCATGGCGACCGCGTGAATGTTCACGCCAAGGCGATCGCACAACATCCCCCGCGGATCTTCGACTCCGCGCAGAGCGTCGACAATATACCCCGTTGGCGAGGCTTGAATCGTTTCAAAGCCCTCTTCGCGGCATGCTGCTTTTCCTTGAACCAACAATTCACGTAAGTGCGCATCGCTCACCAACGCACCACCGATTTCCAACTCGGCGAGCGCGGAAATACTTTTCGGTTGACCGCATTGAACAGAAATAATGACGTCCTGGACTCGTTGGTCCGCAAGTTGCTCCGCCCTTTCGACCGTCTGGCGAATCGACTCCTCGGCAAGGTCGAGGCTAACGACGGCGCCCGAGCGTATTCCCTGGGCTTCGTGAAGCGCTGCGCCGAGGACGTTTAGCGCGCCCATTTCCGTGCGGCCGATCAGACAGGCAATCTTGGACGAACCGATATCGAGCGCAGCGATCAATCCACCGCGCACCGGCACCGGCTTCGCGCCATTCGTCCGTAGACGGAATGTTTCGCCCATTATTGCCTCTTTGCCGGCCTCAAACCGGCGTCTCACGCGACACAGGCCGCGAATCACCATTATGCAACTGAAAGATGTAGCTGTCAGGAAAGCGTAAATCGATTATTTCAAGGTCCCGTTCGAGCACCCCTTGATCGACTATTAGGCGCTCGAGCTCAGAGAGCTGTTCTTCCCAGCCAAGCTCAGGGAGGCGCACTCTGATACCCCTGTCGAGAATAATATCCCAACGGCGTTCGGAGATCCGCTCGACCGCCTGAAGCCTGGCATGTACGGCCCTTTGCCGACCCAATAAATCCAGTATTTTGGCGGATATTTCGGCTGCTCCGGGCCCGATAATGAGCGGCAATCGGTCCGAAATATTGGGCTCAACCCCTTCGATCACCGCGCCGGCGCGCTCAACCATGACGGTCGAGCTCCCTACCTGCCACAAGGCGAAGGGACGCTTTTCGATCAACCTGATCGAGACGAAATCCGGATAACGGCGGCTGACAACAGCGTCGGCGACCCAGGGCAATTCGACGAGATTGGAGCGGATCGCAGCCGGATTGGCAGCAAAAATGGAGTCACCGACCTCAATTCCGAGGACGCCGTAGACGGACTCGGCTCCGGTCCGCTCATGGCCCTCAAGGGCAATGTCCTGAACCGTGAATCCCACTGCCGTGAATGCAATGAGCCCCCGCTCGCGCAAATCGGTGAGCGTGTCGGAAACATAACCACCGGCAAAAAGGCCGGCGCCCGCGCCACACAGCAGAAGGATTGCCGTTACGAGAAGCATTGGTCGCCGTAGCAACCGCGACTCCAAAATAGTGCGAGCAAAGCGCGCAACGCGCCCTTCACGCACCACTTTCCGCCCGCTCGTCGCCTTGCCCCTAGAGCTCAAGCGCGGCTGGCTCTTGCGCGTAGATTGTTTTGCTCTACCGCCACGCCCCTTGCTCGCCTTTGACGAACGCGCTTTCACCGATCGCATGAAGCATCCTCCAAAATCCAACGCACGAGTTTGGAAAAATTTATGCCTTTGTAGGCCGCTTGCTCCGGAACGAGCGAAGTCGGCGTCATTCCGGGCTGTGTATTGACCTCTAGTAAAATGATTTCACCTCGCGCTTCGTCATAACGAAAATCGGCACGGGTAACGCCGCGACAACCGAGCGCGACATGGGCGCGCTCGGCAAGCGCCATTATTTCGCGCGTAACCTTCTCGGTAAGATCAGCCGGCACAACATGTTTGGAACCGCCTGGCGCATATTTAGCTTCGTAATCGTAGAATTGCGTCTTGGGCACGATCTCCGTTACCGCCATCGCGCTGTCGCCCATGACGGTCGCCGTCAACTCCCTACCGGGAACATATTTCTCTATCATTACGTTTTCGCCGAGGCTCCATTCGGCGCTCCCCAATTTCCCCGGCGGGCGGTTGTCGCCCGGACGTATGATGTAGACGCCAACACTCGATCCTTCACTGACCGGTTTCACCACATAAGGCGGCTCCATAAGATGGCGTTCGCTCGCTTCCATCCGCGGTGCAATAATGCTTGTCGCAACAGGAAGCCCGGCCGCTCGAAAAGCCGACTTTGCATATTCTTTATGCATAGCGATTGCCGATCCAAGCACGCCGGAATGGGTGTAGGGAATGCGCATCACTTCCAGCAGGCCCTGAACGCAACCATCCTCACCCCAGCGCCCGTGAAGTGCATTGAAAACTGCGTCCGGTTTGGCGCTCGCCAATTTCTGCGCGACATCGTTGAGGGCATCAATTTCAATGATTTCGAAGCCTTCTTTGCGAAGTGCGTCGGCGCAAGCGCGGCCCGATACGAGGCTCACCTCGCGTTCCGTGGAACGCCCGCCCAATAGAACTGCAACGCGTTTGAACGAGGTCATATCTCTCGCCCCACGCGTTTGATTTCCCATTTGAGATCAACGCCGGATTTTTCCTTCACTTTGCGGTGCACTTCTTCGCCCAGCGCCTCAATGTCCGCGGCACAGGCTTGGTCCAAATTAATAAGAAAGTTGCAGTGCTTCTCCGAAACTTGGGCATCGCCATGTGTTAAGCCCCGGCAACCTGCCTGATCGATCAACTGCCAGGCTTTCGCGCCACTGGGGTTGGTGAAAGTGGAACCACCGGTTTTGGTTCGGATCGGCTGGGTTGCCTCACGCTCCACGACCAATTTATCCATCCTTGCGCGAATAGCGTCGTGATCGTCAGGCGTTCCTTCAAGAACGGCGTCGACAAAAATAAGATTCTCCGGCGCCGCGCTGTTCCGATAGGAAAAGGCCATTTCAGCCCGGCTTGCAGTGATAATCGCGCCGCGCTCATCCACGGCACGCGCCACGACGAGAATGTCCTTCATCTCACGCCCGTAGCAGCCAGCGTTCATCCGCAGCGTGCCGCCAATCGTCCCCGGAATTCCACGCAGAAATTCGAGCCCGGCAATCCCCGCATCGGCAGCTTTACGCGCCACCATGGAATCGAGCGCAGCGGCGCCTGCGCGAATGCGCGTCGGAGCGATCTGCTCGACCTGACCGAAACTCGCGGGCAAGCGGATTACGACGCCTTCGATGCCACCGTCGCGTACCAAAAGATTCGATCCCACCCCCAATACTGTCAAGGGAATCTCTTGGGGGCGTTCCGCCATAAAAAAGCATAGGTCATCGAGATCTGCCGGACGAAAAACAATATCGGCCGGCCCGCCGACGCGAAACCAAAGCACCTCTTTGAGCGGTACGTTTTCGGCATAAAGACCGCGCACCTTCGGAAGTAATTCGGGGGCTGCCAGCGCCATCACTGCGCATCTCCCGTCTTCTCTAATGCGCTCTGCAAACCCGCGGCCCATTGGGTTATTGAGCCTGCACCAAGAAACACGATTGCCCCTCCGGGTTTCACTATCGGAGCTACGACACCAGGAAGATCATCGGGACCGTCAATCCCAAGAACTTGTTTGTGCCCATGTGCGCGCACGCCCTCGATCATTGTGTCACGGTGAATGCCTTCTATCGGCGCCTCACCGGCGGGGTAGACCGGCGCGATCACCGCAACGTCCGCATCGTTCAGGCAGGTACAAAACTGTTCGAAAAGGCTCTGCAGCCGCGTATAGCGATGCGGTTGCACAATCGCGACGATGGGTCCGGAAAATGCCTGGCGCGTGGCGCGTAATACCGCTGCAATTTCAACCGGGTGATGTCCATAATCATCGATTATCGCTGCCCCGTTCCACTCGCCCACGCGCGTAAAACGCCGCCCGACGCCCTGAAAATTCCCAACCGCGCCTCGGATAGCCTCAAATTCGGCGCCAAGCTCATGTGCGACCACGATCGCTGCAAGCATGTTTTCGACATTATGTTCGCCGGGCATGGGCAGACAAAGCCCAGACAGCATCGTTTCCGTTTTTCTCTGGCGGTCGCGGAAAACAACATCGAAATAGGATGCGCCTTCGGAGAACGAGACATTGATGGCCCGCACATCGGCCTGCGGACTAAAGCCATAGGTGACAATGCGCCGGTCTTTTATGCGACCGACCATGGCCTGTACTTCCGGGTGATCGACGCACATCGCAGCGAAACCGTAAAATGGCAAGCCTTCTACAAAACTCTGGAACGCCTTTTTCAAAGTTTTAAAATCGCCATAATGATCGAGATGTTCGGGATCGATATTGGTTACTACGGCGACCGTCGATGGAAGTCGTAGGAAGGTTCCGTCGGATTCGTCGGCCTCGACAACCATCCATTCGCCCGTCCCCGAGCGCGCATTGCTGCCATAGGCGTTGATGATGCCGCCATTAACCACCGTCGGATCGAGGTTTGCGGCATCCAATAGGGCGGCGATCATTGTCGTTGTCGTTGTTTTGCCATGGGTGCCCGCGACCGCGACGCAGCGTTTCAATCGCATCAGCTCCGCAAGCATTTCGGCGCGCCGCACTATCGGCAAACCGGCCTCGCGTGCAGCAATAATTTCGGGATTATCCGCCATCACTGCCGAGGAATAGACAACGACCTGCGCCTTGCCGAGATGCTCGGCGCGGTGACCAATCTCAATCGGAATACCGAACCCGCGCAGGCGTTTGACATTGGCGCTTTCATTCGCATCCGAGCCTTGTACGGCGTAGCCGAGATTATGCATGACTTCGGCAATCCCGCTCATGCCGATGCCGCCAATGCCGATGAAATGGATAGTCCCCACCGAAAGGGGAACTCTGGTTGCATCGCTCATGAGCGCACCCCCAAAGATTCCACGATATCAGCAAGGCGTGAGGCCGCCTCGGGACGGCCAAGTTTTGCGGCATTGGCCGCGCGTTCGGCAAGCTCCGACGGATTGGACAATATGTCCTCGAGCATCTTGGCGAGCTTGGTTGCATCCAAAGTATTTTGCTGCACCATCCACGCCGCATTCGCTTTCGTGAGCACTTCCGCATTTGCAGTCTGGTGATCGTCCATGGCGAAGGGATAGGGAATGAGAATCGCCGGCCGGCCTATCACCGCAAGTTCGCTCAATGTGGACGCGCCACTTCGCGAAATCACAAGATGGACGGCAGCGATGCGCCGTGGTAAATCGGAGAAGAAGCTTTCAACTTCGGCCTTGATGCCTTCGGCGACATAGTGCTCCTTCACTTTGGCGACATCGTCGGGCCGGCACTGTTGGGTAATTTCTAGACGAGCGCGAAAATCTCTAGACAATTGTGAGAGTGCGGCCGGGACAATTTCCGAAAGCGCGCGCGCGCCCTGGCTGCCGCCGAAAATAAGAATGTGGACCGGTCCATGCGCGTCTGGCGGGGCATAGGGGGCGCCCGCCAATGCGCGCACTTCATCGCGAATGGGATTGCCGATGATCTTCACGCGCTCGGCGTGTTTGGGCGCATTCCGCGCGAAGGGGAAGGACGCGGCAATCATTCCGGAGACGGGAGCGATGATGCGATTGACGCGCCCCAAAACCGCATTTTGCTCGTGTAGAGCGCGCGGAATGCGGGCAAGCCAGGCCGCCACCATGATCGGCAGACTTGGATAGCCACCAAAGCCGACGACCGCCTGCGGGCGAATCTTCCTAAGCGCGCAGAAGGCCGAGACGATTCCCGCCAATATACGCGCAGCCGCTCCAGCCCATTTCAGCGGCGAGCGCCCAGAAAAAGTTGCTGCCGGAACGGTGGCAATCTCGGCGCCCGGGAAGGCGGTACGATACTGATGTCCGCGCCCATCGGTCATGACCACCACGCGCCGTCCGCGCCGCATTAACTCGCCTGCCACGGCTTGCGCGGGAAAGAGGTGCCCGCCTGTACCGCCGGCGGCAAGAACGAATGTCCCGCTCATCTGCGCAGTACTCCCGGAAGTTGTGGCCGTTGGCGGGTTATTCCAAGCGCGAGACCCAGCGTGAGCGCGACAGCGAGCAGCGACGAACCGCCATAAGAAATAAACGGAAGCGTCATCCCCTTGGCCGGGAGAATACTCAGTGAGACGCCCATATTGATGAAGGCTTGCAAGCCGATCGCAATTGCGAGCCCGGCACCGGCCAATTGAGCGAAGGGGTCGGACGCGTGCGCGGCACGTAAGAGCAGCCTAATGGTGACAAGACCGAAGAGAGCCGCGATCACGATGCAAAGCACGAAACCGAATTCTTCCCCTGCAACGGCGAAGATAAAATCGGTGTGGGCATCGGGAAGACGATATTTGATGCTTCCGGCCCCCGGTCCCACCCCTATAACGCCGCCGGCGGAAAAGGCATCTGTTGCTAGGCCGACTTGGTAACCCTTATCGGCGAGGAAATTGTCGATACGCTCACGCACATGGGGATAGAAATAATAAGAAAATGCGACGAAACTTGCTCCGCCGCCGCCCAGTGCCGCCAGCCAATAGTAGCGAAGCCCCGCGAAGAACAGCATCACCACGCACAGCATTATCAAGAGCGCTGTCTGGCCCACATCCGGCTGCATAAGAAGAATAATTACGGCCGGGCTCAGCACGGCAAGCATAACGGCTTCGCCCGGTAAATTATGCTTAAGCTTGTCGGCGAGAAACGCAGCAGCCAGCACGGCGAAAGCGGGTTTTAGGAATTCGGAGGGCTGCAGCGTAAAGCCGAAAATCTGAAGCCAGCGATTGGACCCGTTTACGCTCTCGCCCCAATTAAGAGCACAAAATACTCCGATCAAAGCCAATCCGAAAATGCCTGCTGCCGCAATACGCATCTGTTTGGGATCAAGAAACGAAGCTCCTATCAGAACTGAAACAGCCATGAGCGCGAAGGTGAACTGACGTAGCGCATAGGTGAAATTTCCGGCTGTTTGCGAGCCGCCCGTTGCCGCCGGGCTTGCCGCGAACGCGAGCACCAGGCCAATGGCGATAAGGCCAAGAATGCCCAGCAGTGCCGTACGATCAACCGTCCACCACCAGCGAGCAAAGACGGAATTATCGGCGCGGGAATACATCACGCCGACACCTCGCGCGGCATCGGTTTTTCGCTCGTCAAATGGTTTACGGCCACGCGGAATATGTCACCGCGCTCCTCGAAATCACGGAATTGGTCAAACGAAGCACAGGCAGGCGAAAGCAGCACGACCGCATCGGACACGGTACTTTGCGCCGCATCCGCTGCCGCCGATTGCAACGCGCGCGCAATGGTCTCGCTTATTTCAAAATCGACTTTGCCCTTAAGCGTTTCGGCGAATTGTGTAGCCGCCTCGCCAATCAAATAGGCTTTGCGAATTCGGGCAAAATAGGGAGCAAGAGTTTCAATCCCTCCTTCCTTCGCTTTGCCGCCGACTATCCAGAAAATATTGTCGAAACATGCCAGCGCGCGCGATGCTGCCTCGGCATTCGTTGCCTTGGAATCATTGACGAAGTGCACATCGCCAATCTGCCTAACGTCCTCCATCCGGTGCGATAGTCCCGGGAAGCGAAGAATGGCAGCCATGATTTCTTGCGGATCGCGCACCAATGGGCGCACCGCCGCATAGGCGAGAGAAGCGTTTTGCCAATTGTGGGTACCGCGCAAATGCTGGGCAGCGCTTAAATCACCGATCTCCTCGGCAGGATGTTTTGAGGCGTCGTAAAGTTTCCCATCTATGACAAACGTACCGCGGCCCAGCACCTTGCCGACGGACACCGCTATCGCGTCATGGCGGTCGCCCGCTATCAGCTTCGTAAAAATCTCGGAGGAAGGCGGGTCGTCCGTGCCGACGATAATACATCCTCCACTCAACGTGCGCTCGAGCAGCGCAGCCTTCACGCGGGCATAATTCTCTAAGCTCCCATGCCGATCGATATGATCGGGGGAAATATTGGACAGAACCGAGATGTTGGGATGCAGATTCGGCGAAAGGTCGATCTGATAGGAGGAGACCTCGAGCACGTAAAATGTTTTCGGCTTTGGTGGAGACAATTCTAGTGCGGGGTTTCCGATATTTCCGCCAATCTGAGGCTCGAAGCCGCATGCTTGCAGAATATGCCCGACAAGCGCGGTGATGGTCGATTTCCCGTTTGTTCCGGAAATCGCAATAATTCGGGCCGGATGAGATTCATCGGCCTGCGCCCGAACGGCGCGGGCGAATAAGTCAAGATCACCGATAATCTCCACCCCTGCATCGTTTGCGCGTTCGACAATGGCGTGTGGCTCGGGATGGGTTAGTTGAATTCCCGGGCTTAGTACGAGGGCGTCCAATTTGTCCCACGGCCAATGTTCCCAGCGCTCAATACTTGTTCCTTGCGGCGCATTGCTGCGCGCTTCCTCCTTGTCGTCCCAGGCGACGACACGTGCACCGCCGGCACAGAGCGCACGGGCAGCGGAAACGCCGGATCGGGCAAGTCCCAATATTCCGACTGTCTTATCTTTGTATTGATCGACTGTGATCATCGCCTCACCGCAGTTTCAAAGTGGAGAGGCCGATAAGGGCAAGAATAACGGCAATGATCCAAAAGCGGATTACGATCGTCGACTCAGCCCAGCCCGCCTGTTCGAAATGGTGGTGGATCGGCGCCATACGAAATACGCGCTTACCGGTGAGTTTGAACGACACCACTTGTACAATGACCGAAACCGCTTCCATGACGAAAAGGCCGCCGACCACCGCGAGCACGATCTCGTGTTTGACCGCAACAGCGACGACGCCCAAGACGCCGCCAAGCGAAAGCGATCCGGTGTCGCCCATGAACACCATTGCGGGTGGCGCGTTGAACCAAAGAAAACCGAGGCCCGCGCCCAGCAGCCCTCCGAGCAATACGGCAAGCTCGCCCGTCCCGGCGACGTAATGCAATTGGAGATAGTCGGCAAAAACGATGTTTCCGACCAGATAGGTGATGAGAAGAAATGTCGCGGCGGCGATCATCACCGGAACGATAGCGAGCCCGTCCAACCCATCGGTGAGGTTGACTGCGTTGGAAGAACCGACAATCACGACCGCGCCGAAGAGCACGAAGCCCCAACCAAGATTAACAAGAACATCTTTGAAGAACGGTATCGCGAGCGCGCCGTTCAACGGCTCCATTTGAAGCTGCATCAGCCAAATGACGGCGCCGCCGGCGACAAGAAATTGAAAAAGCAACTTTCCGCGTACGCTAATTCCGGCGGTGGTTTGTTTTTTGACTTTACAATAGTCGTCGATGAAACCAAGAAGCCCAAAAATGATCGTCACGAAGATCACGGCCCAGATATATTGATTCGAAAGGTCAGCCCAAAGAAGCGTTGAGACCACCAAAGAGATAAGAATGAGAAGCCCACCCATTGTCGGCGTGCCTTGCTTCTTGACAATGTGGCGCTGCGGTCCGTCGCTGCGGATTGGCTGTCCCTTACCTTGCCGGGCGCGCAGCCAATTGATTAGCGGAGGACCAAGAATGAAGCAGATGACAAGCGCTGTCAGGACTGCGCCGCCGGTACGAACCGTCAGATAGCGAAAGACGTTGAAGATCTGCGCGTCGTCGGCCAAATCTGCGAGATAGAAAAACACCGCTTCCCCCTACACCGTTTCGGCGCTTGCGCGCGTTTTCAGCGCCTCGATGATGACAGACATGCGGCTCCCGAAGGAGCCTTTCACCAATACCATGTCACCCGCCCGAAGCTGCGGAAGAAACGCGTCCTTCAGCTGCAAGGAGTTATCCGCGTAGGCGCCGCGGCGACCGGCGGGCAGCAAGTCCCAAAGTCCGCGCATTAGCGGGCCACATAGAAAGGTTAGATCCACCGCATTTGCCGCGATGTCGTCTGCAATAGCGCGATGGAGCGCCGGCCCATTTGCACCGAGCTCCAACATATCGCCGAGGACAGCGATCCTCCGGCCACCCGCTTGCGGACTCGCTGCATTCAGCAAACCCAATGCGGCCGTCATTGACGCAGGGTTGGCATTATAGCATTCGTCGATCAACTCGATGTCGAACAATGCGACCCGTGCGCCCCGCCCTTCAAGCGGGGTGAAGGCCGCAAGCGCCTGCGCGGCCTGTTCCAAATCGACGCCAAGCGCCCGCACAGCGAGAAGAACCGCCAATGCGTTGGAAGCGATGTGCGCGCCAAGCGCGCCGAGCGTAAATTCGATCTTGGCGCCACGAATCTCGGCCGAGACGATTTGGTTTTCGCCCGCGACTTTCGCGCCGAGCAATCGCGCATCTGCGCCCACAGCCATCCCGAAGCTTAGGATATTCGCAACACCGCATTCGCGGGCGCGCTGCTGAAGGCGTGAGAATTGTGGATTATCAAGCGGCAAAATCGCCGTCCCGCCCGGTTCAACGCCTTCGAAAATCTCTGCTTTGGCGTCGGCAATCGCCTCAAGGGTGCCGAAATATTCGAGATGCGCCGCTGCGATCGTGGTTATCACGGCAATATGCGGACGCATTTGGCCCACCAGGGCGCGAATCTCGCCCTCATGATTCATGCCGATTTCGAACACACCATAGTCTGTGTCACGCGCCATACGGGCGAGACTCAACGGCACCCCCCAGTGATTATTATAGGATGCCGCGGAGGCAGCGACCCTACCCTGGCCGAAAAGGGCAAGACGCAGCATCTCCTTGGTCGTGGTTTTTCCCGCGCTACCTGTTACGGCAATAATCTGCGCCGGACTGCGCGCGCGCGAAGCACGCCCCAGCGCTTCCAAACCGTGCAACGTGTTCTCGACGAAAAGAAGCGGCGCGTCTTCTGCGATTTCAGCCGGTGGATCACTTATCATCGCGGCGCCGGCGCCTTTATCCAGCGCAGAAGCTACAAAAACATGCCCGTCACGGTTTTCGCCTTTGAGCGCGACAAAAAGATCGCCGCTTTCAAGACCACGCGTGTCAATGGAGATGCCGCTCACTTCCCAGTCGCCGCACGCTTTGCCGCCCGTGGCCAATGCCGCTTCGCTGGCCGTCCACAAACCGTTCATGACTCCACATCCCGTGCGGTATGACCGCCGAGCTCCAGCGCGATGCGAACTGCTTCCTCACGTTCGGAAAAAGGAAGCATTTCGGTGCCGACGAATTGCCCTTCCTCATGGCCTTTGCCGGCAAGAACAAGCGTGTCGCCTTCGCGCAGCATTTCAATGCCGGCCTGAATCGCCGCGCACCGATCACCGATCTCACGCGCGCCGGGACACCCCTTGAGAGCCTCACGCCTTATGGCGGCAGGGTCTTCGCTGCGGGGATTGTCGTCCGTGACGATCGCCTCGTCGGCAAACTTGCATGCCGCGGCGCCCATCAATGGACGCTTTCCGCTGTCGCGATCGCCGCCACAGCCAAAAACGACAATGAGCTTATTTTTTACGTGCGGGCGCAGCGCACCGAGCACGGTTTCCAGCGCGTCGGGTGTATGGGCGTAATCGACATAAATCGGTGCACTGGATTTCGCGAAGGCAACCAGTTCCATCCGTCCTGGAGCGCCTTTAAGCGTCTCCAGGGCTGCAAAAACGCGCTCCGAGGATTCGCCCATTCCGATCGCAAGCCCGGCGGCAATGAGAGCATTGGAAATTTGGAAATCGCCAAAGAGCGGAAGGTTTATCGTGGTGTCGCGGCCCTCAAAGCGCAAATGTATCTTCTGCCCGCTCAATTGTGGATGATGTTCGACCAGGCGTATCGCCTCGCCCTTTTCGCCCACGGTCAACACCTGCGATGCACGCTTTGCGGCGATGGTCGCAACCTCAGCGGCATGAGTTGCATCGGCATTTATGACCGCCGTCCCGCCCTCTATGAGCAATTCCGCAAACAGACGCATCTTCGCCGAAAAATAATGCTCGAAGTCAGCGTGATAATCCAAATGATCACGGGTGATGTTTGTGAAGCCTGCCGCTGCAACACGCACGCCGTCCAAGCGGTATTGGTCTAGACCGTGGCTGGACGCCTCGACGGCAAGATGGTCGACACCTTCTTGGCTGAGCCTAGAGAGCTCCATATGCAGTTGCACCGGATCGGGCGTCGTGTGGCCAAGTGATATATGGCCTGAGGGCGAGTCAATTCCCAATGTGCCCAAGCTTGCCGCCTTATGTCCCAAATGCGCCCAAATCTGCTGAAGAAATGAGGCCACCGAAGTCTTGCCATTGGTGCCGGTGACCGCCGCGATTTGAGCGGGTTGTTCGACGAAAAATTCTGCAGCCATAAGGGCCAAGCGCTTGCGCGGGTTGGCGTCCGGAACGAATGCGACGCCATGCGCTCGGGCTTCCTCGGCTGCCTCGGGCACGCCTAAGACCGCCACGGCACCACGATCGACAGCATCGGCAATAAAGCGCACGCCATCGGTTTTGGTTCCAGGCAAGGCGGCAAAAAGAAATCCCGGCCGTACATCGCGGCTGTCAGCCGCGATACCGCGATAGTCCTTTAAGCTTTGCGCCACAGCCATTCCCACTTTTCACTCTTTATGTTTTCCGTGCCCCATATATTTTCTCGTAATTGTGTTTCCGCTATGGGTTTCTCACGGCAACGCTGAGGCTATTTCTGCGGAGGCCAAACCCTCCAAATTCACCGGCACACCTAAAAATGGCGCGATATGCGCGATCACTTGTCCCGCGGCCGGCGCGGCGGTCCAGCCCGCGGTTGCAAACCCAAAGCTTTCCTCGTTCCCCACGGGTTCGTCGAACATTGTGAACACGAGATATTTCGGGTCACCCGAAGAAAAGATCGCCGCAAAGGAGGTGATTTGCAGGTGCCGCGAATAGCCGCGGCCAGTTGGCTTTTCGGCGGTTCCGGTTTTGCCGCC
The DNA here is from genome assembly GCA_965247505.1 of Micropepsaceae bacterium. GTDB lineage: Bacteria > Pseudomonadota > Alphaproteobacteria > Micropepsales > Micropepsaceae > CAIYRG01. The sequence continues at coordinate 828,663 of OZ252020.1, forward strand.
AACCGAATAGCCCGGAATATCGGCATTCGATCCCGTTCCTTCCGTCACCGCCAGACGTAACAATGCGCGCATGGTTTGACTGGCACTCTCGGACAGTACGCGTTCGGACGTGACGCGTTCTGCGGACGAAACGCCCTCATTCTTCAGAAAAGTTGGCGCTATTTTCCTGCCGCCATTGGCAATTGACGCAGCAGCTGCGGCGAACATCAGCGGACTGACCGAAATCCCATGGCCATAGGAAATGGTCGCGGTTTCGACCTCATTCCAGTTGCTTGGAACAAGCGGTGCAGCCATTTCAGGAATTTCGGTCTTCATGGGTTCCAGCAAACCGAGCTTCGTTAGGAAGGTGCGCTGGCGTTCGGCGCCAAGGCGCAGTCCGATCTGTGCGGTACCGATATTGGACGATTCCGCGAAGACCATCGCGGCGGAAAGATCATGTCCGTGCCGGCCATAATCGCCGATTGAATAACGACCAAATCGCAGCGGCTGATCGACGACAAAGCGCTCGTCGAGTGTAATTGCCTTCTCATCTATGGCCTGCGCAAAAACGAATATTTTGAATATGGAACCGAGCTCATAAACGTCCTGCGTCATGCGGTTGCGTATGGAGTCTTCCTCGCCAAGCGTGCGCGCATTCGGCTCGTAATCGGGTAGCGATACCATCGCCAGCACCTCACCGCTTTGGACATCGAGAACGATTCCACCGGCTGCCTTGGCCTGAAAGGCATCTTTGGTTGTGCCCAGTGCCTGCAAGAGCGCAAATTGGACACGCATGTCGATAGATAAAGCGACGGGGGCCTGCCCTTCGCGCAGTGCCTCGTCCAGCCCAAGTTCTAGTCCGGATAGGCCATTGCCGTCCGGGTCGACTTGCCCCACGAGGTGGCTGACGATGCGCCCATTGGGATAGACGCGCTTGGAACCTTCTTCGAAAAAGAGCCCGGGAAGCCCGAGGCGCATCACCTCGGCGCGGGTATCGGGCGTCAGGCTTCGCGCAACGAGAACATAGCCGCGTTGGGGTGCGAAGACCTCTCTTAGGCGCCCGGCCGGCGCGCCGGTCACGCGTGCTAGTCCGGCCGCAGCTTCCTCTTTGTCCCAGAATGCTGCGGGCGTCGCATAGAGATCGCTTACCGGCAGATCGCGCGCGATAAGAATGCCGTTACGGTCGACGATATCCGCGCGCATCCTTTGGGTGCTGGGTTGCAGCCGTGCCGCATTGGCGTCGTCGTTTGCGTTAAAAATAGTAAGATCGACGAGACGCGCGCCGATAATTGCAAAAGCAATCGCGGTTAAGATCGCTGCAACCGAGATGCGGCTTCTTACGGTTTGGGTCGCCTCCGAATTTTCGTCCATTGCCTCACATGCCGGAATAGGAGGTCAGGGTAAGATCTTGAGCCACATCTGCTTGCTCTTGTGCAGCTTGGGGAACCAACATGCTCGCGCTACGGAAAATCGGCTCCTCGGTGGGCACCAGTGCGCGCGGCGGAAGCAGCGTCAACGATGACAATTGCAATGTAGGTTCGTCAGCCAGCTGCAAGTGACGCGCCGCGAGCGCAGAGATGCGCGCATGTTGCGTCAGCCGTGCCCATTCGGCGCCGAGCACCGCGAGCGCATTTTGCTCAGCCATGATTTCAGATTCCGCAACGCGAAGCTCTGCTTGAGCAATGCGCGCCTCCTCAGCGATGCGGTAGAGGCCAAGACAAGCAAGCCCGGTGACGACGATGAGCGCAAAGTTCAGGACGCGGATCATGCGTGCCCTCCTTCAATGGCAGTGGCGTGATAAGAATGGGATTTGTTCCAAGCCGGTGCGGATGTGCGCTCGGCCGCGCGCAGGCGCGCAGAGCGCGCACGCGGGTTTTCACGAACTTCCTCTTCACTTGGGGCCGAGGACGAGGTTTTGGACAGAACAAAGCTCGATGCGCGCGTCTCTGTCGGCTGCGGTAGGTGTCGTGATCCGCTTGGCTCGCGCCCCGAGCGCGCGGCAAGAAACTTTTTGACGATCCGGTCTTCGAGGGAATGAAAAGAAACCACTGCAAGACGCCCAGACGGCCTCAAACTCCGCTCTGCCGCCTCTAAGCCGCGCTCCAACTCACCAAGTTCGTCATTTACATAGATGCGAAGGGCTTGAAAGGTCCGCGTCGCGGGGTGAATAGCGTAGCGCTTGGCCCCAGGACCCGCAGCCCGCTCGACGATCTCGGCAAGGGCGCGTGTCGTTGCAACCGGCCGTGTGGCTATGATCGCACGCGCAATATTGCGCGACTTTTTTTCGTCGCCATAGCGCCAGATAAGATCGGCAAGATCATGCTCGGCGAGTGTATTCACTATGTCTGCGGCACTAGAGCCGGATCGGCTCATGCGCATATCGAGCGGTCCATCGCTGCTGAAGGAAAAACCGCGCTCCGGATCGTCTAGCTGAAAAGACGAAACGCCGAGATCAAGCGCGATGCCGTCTACCGCGACTCCGGCGAGGCGGTCCATTTCCGAAAATGGGCCTTCGATCAGGGTAAGGCGGGTTTCAAACTCTTCTGCTAGCGCGGCGCCTCGCGCAATCGCCGCCGGGTCGCGATCGATCGCAACGACTTTGCATTTTGCGCGCGTCAACAAGGCGCGCGTGTAACTGCCGCCACCAAATGTGCCGTCGATATAGATCGCATCGTCACGTGGCGCGAGCGCTTCCATGACTTCGTTGAGCATTACCGGGGTGTGCCCGTTCATGACACTGCTCATGACGCCGCTCCTGCGCGTGACGCGCGTGCGTGCTCAATTCGTGCCTGTTCGACCGGTGCAAATTGATCGGGATCCCAAATCTGAAATTTTCGGCCCATACCGACAAAAGTAACGCGGCTACTAATCCTGGCATGGGCAATGAAATCGTCAGGAAGCCGCACGCGCCCTTCATCGTCAAAGGAAAGAAGCCGGCTCGCGCTTAGCACCGCTTGTGCTTGCGCGTCGTGATCTTCGCTAAAGAAGGGGTCGAGCGCGTTCAGACGCTCGGTAAATTCGCCGATCAGCGCTTCGCCGAAAGCTTCGAGCGCGGGAAATACGAAAGAGCTGAAGCAATAAACGCCGGCTGTTTTCTGCTGCGCGAGTATTTGCCGGTAGGCCGCAGGGACACTCACCCGGCCTTTGGCATCGAGCTTATTGACGATGGTCGAAACAAATGGTTGTACCGACAAAGCATACCCCCGGCACCCCAGATGTTCTGTTCAGCTTCTCCCGGATAAAATCCGAGGTCGTTTCCGGCCTGAAACAGTCATATGGGATAACATGGGATAGCATGGGATAAGACAAAGGGTCAACGAAAAAACGTAGTGAAAATATGCACTTGGCAGAATTCGTAGACCACTACATTTGGTCTCTTCTTGGCGTTAAGACCTATTTTATGAGAACAAATCATAAACAACGAAACTCTACAATAATCGCGGTAAACAAGAGCCTAATTTTATTGTTCTATATTTGTTCTTATTAGGCGGCGTAATGCGTCAGACGGCCTGTAAGCCGGGTTCTGTTCTTCCCGAAAAAAGAGATGGCCATTCCTCTGGGACGTTCCTTGCGAAACGCCTCACGCGACCGACCCGGACGACAGCGCGGAAACCCGCAAAATGCCGTCCCTATTTGGTCTTGCTCCCGGTGGGGCTTGCCATGCCGGTTTCGTTGCCGAACCCGCGGTGCGCTCTTACCGCACCATTTCACCCTTACCTGGCCTAAAGGGCCGTTGGCGGTTTGTTTTCTGTGGCGCTTTCCCTGGGGTCACCCCCGCCGGACATTATCCGGCACCGTGTTTCCGTGGAGCCCGGACTTTCCTCCAGAGGCCTAAACCTCCAGCAGCCATCCGGCCATCTGACGCAAGAACCAATGTCGGGGCGTTAGGGCGTCGCGTCAAGCATCGCGAGAAGATTCGCTAGAATCATCTCGAATTCGTCATCCGCTACCCCATCGATGCGCGCGGGCCGGAAATGGCGCTGAAAGGCCGTCACTGCTTGCTCGAGAGTCGCCTGACCCTCCGGCGCGATGCCGTAGCCATAGCGGCGAAGCCCTTCTTCGAAGGAACAGTCCAACTGCCCGCCCGACCGCGCAGGCCAAACCCCGATCCCCTCGCCCGCCAATTGTTTCCAAGGAAAAAGCTCGCCGGGATCTTCCTTCCGTGCCGGCGCAACATCGGAATGCCCGACCACGCGTTCAGGCGAAATTGGGTGGCGCCCGAGAATCTCCTGGGATAGAGCGATCACTGCTTCGATCTGAATGTCGGGGAAAGCGCGGTAGCCGAATTCGTGCCCCGGATTGACGATTTCGATGCCAATCGAGCGCGCATTGATATCGCGCGCTCCGGCCCAATAGGAAATGCCGGCGTGAAAGGCGCAATGCTCTTCGACGACATGGCGATAGATCGTTCCGTCCTCGTCAATCGTATAATGGGAGCTAACGCGGGCCTGGGCGTCGCAGAGCCGGCCCATCGCCTCTTCGGCTGTGCGCATGCCAGTGTAATGCATCAAAAGAATATCGACCGGCTGCGCTTCCACGCGCGCGGCGAAATTCGGTGAAGGGCGCGGGACAATATCAATCAATGGAATTCTCACCTGTCTCGGCTGTTCTGGTTTGCGGCAGGCCGCTAATTCGGTAATGGCTATTTTGGGAATAGTGACGGAAAGATATCGATAATGACAGCTGTCTTAGTGACCGGCGCCAATCGCGGCATTGGGCTCGAATTTGTGCGTCAATATGCGGCCCAAAATGCGCGAGTCTATGCCTGCTGCCGAACCCCCGAAAAAGCGCAGGAGCTAGATACGATCGTTGAATCCTCTGAGGGCAATGTCACGCTCCATAAGCTCGATGTGACATCAGAAAAAGATATTTCAGCGCTCGTGAACACACTTGATGGCGCGCCACTCGATATTCTTATCAACAATGCCGGAATCGGAGGCGATCTTCACATCTTTGAGCCATCCGAGCCCGAGCTTTGGGAAGAGATATTGCGGGTCAATGCCATTGCACCCTTTCGCATTGCGTGGAACTTGCGAGACAATTTGGAAAAAGGCGCGCGCAAAATAATCAATATCAGCAGTGGACGCGGCTCGCATACCCGTCACCGCGGAGATGGGATTGCCTATTGCTCGTCAAAAGCCGCGCTCAACAGCGCGATGTACGGGCTTTCCGTTTTATGGAAAGAATCGGACTTCATCATCGTGATGTTTGCCCCCGGGGTCGTCATAACAGACTTGAATCCTGATGGACGGCTCACCGCAGAGTTTTCGGTAGGACATATGCGTGCATTGATCGATAGCTTCACACCGGCCGATAGCGGGCGCTATTTGAGCTATGAGGGAAAAGAAATTCTGTGGTGAAACCACCACAGTGTGATGCGCAATCGCCACTTTGATTGCACTGCAACAAACACTGTCTTCTGTAACACCCTATTAACGCGACAAAAATCGTGGCCAAGATGACTAACGCTGCAGCTGCGATAAAGTTTTACAAAATTCTGTCGCAAAATTAACTGGTGAAAAAATCCTGCATGGTCACGAATCTATATTGGAGTGCCCGCAATCATGGTGCAGACTTCACCTGCCAATGGAGAAGGAGGGTGCGCCATGGCGCGTGAGCTGCAAGTTCTAGCCGTTGGTTTTGTCTTCGTATTCCTAGGGGCAATAGTGATCGGCGTTTTTTAAATACGCCGCGCATTTGGGGGAGTAATTAGGTCGGATCACACCGGCCTTTTTTCTTAGATCAATGGTCGATATTCGCATCTCATTTATCGGCGACAGCCTTATCGCAGGAACCGGCGACTCGGATTTTCTCGGCTGGCCGGGACGCCTCTCCAAGGCCGCCTCGCAGCGCGGACACAAAGTAACTTGCTACAATCTCGGCATACGCAAGGACACCAGCGCGGATATCTTGAAACGCTGGCGCGCCGAGACTGAAGCGCGCGTCGCCACGGGACAGGATAACCGCCTAATATTTCAGTTCGGCGTGAACGATACCAAAGATGAAGGGGGCAAGCTTATCGTCGAGCCCGAGCAAGCCACCTCCCAAGCGCGCGAGATTTTAAGCGCGGCGCGGGATTGGTTGCCGGTACTCGTGGTCGGCCCGCCGCCAATCGAGGACATGACCCGCAATCCGCGGATCGCAGACTTATCCGCGCGCCTCAATGCGCTTTGCAATGATTTGCAAATTCCCTATTTCGATTCCTTCGGCGCATTGAGCAAAACTGATGCATGGTCGAATGCGCAGCGCGCCGGCGACGGCACTCACCCTATTGCTGCCGGTTACGAGGCATGGGCCGCTTTGATCGAGAATTGGGACGCCTGGCGCGCCTGGGTGCCTTAAGCAGGTACCGTTTGTCTCACCTCCCCCAACGCGGGGAGGTGAAGCGAGCCCATTAAATCCGCAAAAATTACTTTGCGTTCTCGGAAAGAATTTTTTGCTTCTGTTTGTCGGTAATGTCCGAGCGGCCCTGTAACTCTTTCACGGTGCCTGGATATTCGGAATCGAAATGCGGATAGTCCGAGGCCATCATTACGCAGTCTTCGTTGAATTCTTCCAAAGCCAAAGCCAAGAGCCGCTCATCGGCCTCGCATGTGACATAGCAATTCTTCATTAAATATTCCGATGGCTTGCGCGTGATCTTTGGTGTGAAGGTTCCCTGCAAGCGTCCGTAATCGTCATCCATGCGGTGCATCCAATAGAGAATCTATTCCGCGCTGCACTCAAAAAACGCCACGCGCAAATCGGGATAGCGCTCGAAAACGCCGCCTGTGGTAAGCGCAATAAGCCCTGCGGTGCAGTTGAATGGCCGCCCCAAAACATGCATGGCAAAGAAATTGTCATAGCGGTTGATGAGATCGCCGAAACTTGCGGGATGGAGCATCAATGGCACGCCGAGTTTTTCCGCTTCCGCATAGAAGGGCTCGAAGACTTCATTGTCGATTGTGTGTGTATGCGAATAGGGCGTGAGATGAACGGCCTTGAAGCCATGCACGCTCACACAACGGCGTAATTCGTCGACAAGCGCTTCGGGATGCCCCCAAGGCAGGACACCAACCGGCCAAAGCTGTTCTTCTTTGCCCGCCACCAATCCTTTGACCCAATTATTATAGGCGCGGCAGGCGGTGGCGCCCAACTCGCCCTCGGTATAGGTTGGAATACTCAGCTGTGTAGGAAACAAAAACTGGTGATCAATGCCTTCGCGCTCATTATCTTTGATCCGAACATCCATGTCGTAACCGGCGACTTGACGCTTTGCGACTTCGCCACCGCGCCAATTCTCATGGGGGTCGTAGAAAATCGGATGGCGGAAATGGGCAACGATGTCTTCCGGCCAGAGGTGAAAATTATGCTTGAACTTCACGCGCACGTTTTTTTCGTCGTTTAGGCGAATTGGTGTCTCGGAGGCGAATTTGCCTTCCAGGCGATAAGCCTCGTCGAGGATATATTCCTCGCGCAAATGCGAATCCATATCGAAAATCTGCATGACCCCTCTCTCTTCCCAAATGTGCATCGACCATGAAGCACATCCCCCGCGCTTATTCTAAGATCGAACGCGTCTTTTCTATGATCGGTTCCGGCGTTGCATAGAGCTCACTCACCAGTTCCTGAATTTCCTCGCCACGTATCGGATTTATGGTTAGCCGAGAGCGTGTGGCTTCGTCCACAAAAGCCGGATCGCGCATGGTGTCTTCAAACCCCATGCGGATCGCGGCGAGGCGTTCATCGGGAATGCCGGGCGGGCCCAAAAATGGATAGCCGAGCGTTTCGCGCGCGAACATCAGGCGAAAAATCTGCCTGTGTTCCTCGGTCCGCGCCAAATCCATGATGTTGGGAACATCCGGCAAATCGGGATTTTGATCCTGCGAAAGCTGAAGAAATACCGTGATCAAACCCTGGTCGAGCCAATCTTTCTTGCTGGACAAGATGCTGGACCATGACCAGCTGCAACGTCCGTCGACTTCCCCGCGCTCCATCGCAAAATCGATGTTGTTGCCGCCGGGATAGCCGCTTACCACCCGCATCTGGGTGCCAAGCGTCCCATTTATGATCTTCGGGAAAACATCCGTACCCGAGCCGCCACCAGTGGAGCCGACATAGAGCGGACGCTCATAGAGCTCATCAAAATTCTCGAGCCCAAAAGTGTTCCACGCGACGCAAACACTGCGGTCATTGGTGGGTGTCTCGATCCAGGAAAATTTCGTCGCATCGAAGCGCGTCAGTTGCTGCATGCCGATCAGCGGCTCGAACGCCGTCCCGCGATTCAAGACACCAAGCGCCGTGCCGTCGCGCGGCGCCGCGTTATAAAGCCAGTTCGCGAGCTTTAAGCTTCCCGCGCCTTCCATATTGACAGGAACGAGCGTTGGATTGCCCGGAATATGTTTTCCGATATGGCGGGCAACAAGCCGCCCGAAATTGTCATAGCCGCCGCCCGGAGCGGTGCCGATATAAATCGTGATATCCTTGCCGTTGAAGAACTCTTCGGGTGTTTGAGCATCTGCGGAGGGCGAGGTGAGCGCCAAAAGCGCGAGCACTCCCAAAAGAGAGATAAAACGCAGGGACATGGTAAAACCCGGATCACTCATCTTTTCTTCCGCCGGCGCATTTGTGATTCGCTCGGGAGCGCCGATTTTGCTGTCTGCCCGATGTTAGTCGGGCATTGTCTCGGCGGGAAGGGATGCAACGCTAGATAATGTTTTTTCCAAATCCGAATGACCCCGTCTATGCCGCTTCATCCGCGCGTGGATCGTAATTGAGGATGGGCGCCAGCCAGCGCTCCGCCTCCTCAAGGGGCCATGATTTGCGTTTGGCATAATCTGCGGCCTGATCACGCTCGATCTTGCCGGTACCGAAATAGCGCGAATCGGGATGGCTGAAATAAAGCCCCGAAACCGACGAGCCCGGCCACATGGCGAAGTTCTCGGTCAGTTTTATGCCGGCGTTTTTCTCCGCGCCCAATAAATCAAACAATGTCCCCTTCTCGGTATGGTCGGGCTGGGAGGGATAGCCTGGCGCCGGTCTAATGCCGCGATAGCCCTCGGCGATCAGTTCCTCATTGGTAAGATTTTCGTCTCTAGCATAGCCCCATAGCTCTTTACGCTCCCGCGCATGCAGCGCCTCGGCGAAGGCTTCCGCCAAGCGATCGGCCAGAGAGGAAAGCAAAATTGCGCTGTAATCATCCTTGTCTGCCTTGAAACGCTCGGCGATTTTTTCTTCTCCGATTCCGGCTGTCACAGCAAAACCCCCAATATAATCGGGCTTGCCGCTGTCCATTGGGGCAATGAAATCGGCAAGCGCCAAGTTTGGGCGGCCACGCTCACGCGCCATTTGCTGGCGTAGCGTGTGGAAGGCCGCACGTGTCGCGTCGCGCTTATCATCCGTATAAAGAATAATATCGTCACCAACAGAATTGGCTGGCCAAAAACCTATGGCGGCGCGCGCCGTCAGCCACTTCTCGGCTACGATTTTTTTCAGCATATCCTGCGCGTCTTCGAACAAATCGCGGGCGGCTTCGCCCGAAATTTTGTCGGTCAGAATATCGGGATAGCGGCCCCTCATTTCCCAAGTGTGAAAGAAGGGCGACCAATCAATGTGATGCACCAATTCGTCGAGATCATACTCGTCGAATGTCTTGGTCCCGAGAAAACTCGGTTTTGGCGGCTCGTAGCTCGACCAATCGGGCGCAAAACGGTTTGCTTGCGCCTGTAGGAGTGTAGAGCGGCGCTGAGCGGCGCTGCCTTTGGCATGGCTCTCGGCGATCTTGCGATACTCTTCTCGCATGTCACGGATAAAGGGCTCTTTTGACTGCCTCCCCAAAAGCGTCGACACCACGCCAACTGCGCGTGAGGCATCGGTGACATAGACCGATTGTCCTCGCTTGTAGTTGGGATGAATTTTTACTGCGGTGTGTATGCGTGACGTGGTCGCCCCACCGATCAGCAGCGGAATATCGAAGTCTTGGCGTTCCATTTCGGCGGCGACATGACACATTTCATCGAGCGATGGCGTGATCAAGCCGGATAATCCGATTATATCGGCCTTTTTCTCGCGCGCCACTTCAAGGATGCGCGCAGCCGGCACCATGACGCCAAGATCTTCAACTTCATAGCCATTGCACTGCAGAACGACACCGACAATGTTTTTGCCGATATCATGGACATCGCCTTTGACGGTCGCCATGACGATGGTGCCCGCCGCCTCGCGCCGGCCGCCCGCCTCTTTCTCCGCTTCCATATAGGGAAGAAGATGCGCAACCGCCTTCTTCATGACGCGGGCCGATTTTACGACCTGAGGCAAAAACATTTTTCCCGAGCCGAAAAGATCGCCGACGACATTCATGCCATCCATCAGCGGCCCCTCGATGACATCGAGCGGGCGCTTGGCGCGTTGGCGCGCCTCTTCGACATCATCGTCGACAAAATCGGCAATGCCGCGCACCAATGCGTGTGTAAGCCGCGCTTCGACGGGCTCGGTACGCCAGGCCAGAGTCTGAACTTCCGCGACGACGCCGTCTTTTCGGTGTTTTTGCGCTAACTCCAGGAGATTTTCCGTCGCCTCCGCATTTCGATTTTGTAATACGTCCTCGATCGCATCGCGGAGCTCACCCGGGATGTCTTCATAAACGACAAGCGCGCCTGCATTGACGATCCCCATATCCATGCCCGCTTTGATCGCCTGATAAAGGAACGCAGAATGCATCGCTTCGCGCACCGCATCATTGCCGCGAAACGAGAAGGAGATGTTTGAAACGCCACCCGAGACATGGACATGCGGCAAACCCTGGCGGATGCGCCCGACCGCGTCGATAAAGGCGCGGGCATAATCATTGTGTTCCTCGATGCCCGTGGCGACCGCGAAGATATTGGGATCGAAGATTATATCTTCGGGCGGAAAGCCCACGCGCTCGACAAGAATTTCATAGGCGCGCCGGCAAATATCAAATTTGCGCTCTGCCGTATCGGCCTGGCCGGTTTCGTCAAAAGCCATGACGACAACGGCGGCGCCATAGCGGCGTACTTTCTTGGCCTGCTCGATAAAAGGCCCCTCGCCCTCCTTCAGACTGATGGAATTCGCGATGGGCTTGCCTTGCACGCATTTTAGGCCTGCTTCGGTCACGCTCCATTTGGAGGAATCGATCATGACCGGGACACGCGCTATGTCCGGCTCAACGGCAATCAGATTAAGAAAGCGCGTCATGGCCGCTTCGGAATCGAGTAGCCCCTCGTCCATATTGACATCGATGATCTGCGCGCCGCTTTCGACTTGCTGTTTGGCAACTTCCAACGCCGCTTCGAAATCATCGTTCTTGATCAGCTTTCGAAAGCGCGCCGAGCCCGTGACATTGGTGCGCTCGCCGACATTGACGAAGTTTGTCTCTGGGGTCAGCGTGAACGGCTCAAGCCCCGACAGGCGCAGATGGAGCGGCTTCTCTTCTATTTTTCGCGGTGCGATCCCCGAAACTGCTTCCGCAATGGCGCGAATATGCTCCGGCTTGGTGCCGCAGCAGCCACCGACAATATTAACGAGGCCGCTTTGGGCGAATTCCTTGGCATAGGCCGCCATCGATTCCGCTGTCTCGTCATACCCGCCAAAGGCGTTGGGAAGACCGGCATTGGGATGGGCGCTTACCAGCACATCTGCCGCATGAGCAAGATCGGCGATATGGGGACGCAATTCTTTTGGTCCGAGCGCGCAATTGAGTCCGATCGCAAAGGGCGCCGCATGACGCATGGAATGCCAAAACGCTTCGACAGTCTGCCCGGTGAGCGTGCGGCCCGATAGATCGGTGATGGTGCCGGAAATCCATACCGACAGTTTTTCGCCGGCCAGCTCGAACGCTTCTTCGACGGCATAAATCGCCGCTTTGGCGTTCAAAACATCGAAGATCGTCTCTATCATTATGATGTCCGCGCCGCCTCGAATCAGAGCGAGCGTCGCCTCGCGATATGTATCGCGCAAAGAATCATAGCTGACATTGCGGTAGGCCGGATCGTTCACATCGGGCGATAAAGAGGCAGTGCGATTGGTCGGTCCGAGCACGCCCGCCACAAGGCGCGGCTGATCGGGCGTCGATCCCGCATCGCAGATCTCACGTGCAAGACGCGCCGCCGTCTCGTTCAGCTCAACGACGCAATCTTCCAACCCATAATCCGCCTGACTGATGGTCGTGGAGTTAAAGGTGTTGGTCTCAATGATATCTGCGCCTGCCTCGATATAGGCATGGCCGATCTCGCGGATGATCTCAGGTCTGGTCAGCACCAATAGATCGTTATTGCCCTTTAGGTCGTCGGAATGATCGGCAAATCGCTCGCCGCGAAAATCTTTCTCGCTGAGCTCATAGCCCTGGATCATCACGCCCCAAGAGCCGTCGAGCACAAGGATGCGTTCGCGCGCGGTTCTATGCAGCCACTCCAGACGTTCCTTACGCGTACTCATTCAGTAACCGCTTCTTTCAATGGCTTGATGCCAAGTAAATCGCAGACAGCAAAAGTCAGCTCCGATTGATTCAGCGTGTAGAAGTGAAACTGGCCGAAGCCTTCTTTCCTCAACTCGCGCACCTGCTCCGCCAAAACCGCGCCAGCAATCAGTTTTCGGCTCGTCAAATCATCTTCCAACCCGTCATAAAGTTCGCCCAGCCAGTCGGGGATGCTTGCCCCGCAACGCGTCGCCATGCGGCGGGTGCCCTTGAAATTCGTGGTCGGCATCAATCCAGGCACGATGGGAACATTGATCCCTGCTGCAGCGACGCGGTCACGAAATCTTGGAAAAGCATCATTATCAAAAACGAATTGCGTGATCGCGCGGCTTGCCCCGGCATCGACTTTCTTTTTGAGAATCTCAAAGTCCAAATCGGCGGAATCTGAATCCGGGTGCTTTTCCGGGTAGGCGGCAACGCTCACCTCAAAATCTGCAATTGCCCGAATGGCTGCGACCAGCTCGGCCGTCGATTGATAGCCGTCGGAATGCGCGCGATAGGCTGCGCCCATTTCTGGCATATCACCGCGAAGGGCCACGATATGGCGGACCCCGGCTTCCCAATAGTCGCGAATGACCTCGTCGATCTCGGCGTGGCTTGCCCCAACGCAAGTCAAATGCGCTGCCGGTTTAAGCTCCGTTTCCTCGACAATACGTTTGACCGTCGCATGGGTGCGCCCACGCGTCGATCCGCCGGCGCCATAGGTCACCGAAACAAAACCCGGGCGCAAAGGTGCAAGGCGCTCGATGGCGCTCCACAATTGGCTCTCCATTTCCGGCGTTTTTGGCGGAAAGAATTCGAAGGACACCGAAACCGGCTTGCCTTCTGCCGCGAAGGAGCTCGTGCTCATGCCGCGCTTTCCACATTCTTGGTGCGCCGGGTAGCCACCGGCGCCTGCGCAAACCACAGTTTCACCGTCAGTGTTTCACTGGAAGCGATTGGAGCGAGCGTTTGAACCGCAAGTGACTTCAGACCCGCGGCGCTAAACCAAGTATTGACCTCACGGTCCGAAAATCCGAGGCGTCGATGTGCGTGCTCAGTGCGTAGGAATTCCAACTCATGCGGTGCGAAGTCCACAATAAGCAGCCGCCCGCCGGGATTGAGAACGCGCAACGCTTCGCGCAGCGCGGCCAAGGGATCATCCAAATAGTGCAAGACCTGATGGAACAGCACCACTTCAAAGCTTTGTTCCAAAAACGGCAACCGGTAGACATCGCCGAGGCGCAATTGGCAGTGTGGAGCGTCTTTGAGACGATCGCGCGCGATACTCAACATTTCCTGGCTGACATCCACGCCAACGCCGCGCGTGATATGGGGTGCAAGCAATTCGAGCATGCGGCCCGTGCCGGTTCCGGCGTCAAGCACCGATTCTATGTTCTCTGACCCGAGCAATTCGAGGATCGTTTCCTCGACTTTGCGCTCGGGGACGTGAAGCGAGCGCAGTCGCTCCCAGTTCGGTGCGTTGGCCTTGAAATAGGCAGCGGCCTCTTCGGCGCGCGCCGCTCTTACATCGGCCAATCTGCGCCGATCGGAAACCAGAATAGGATCGCCCTGAGGATCGGAAAGCGACTTAAGACTACTAATCAACAGGGCCGCATCTTCACGATCTGCTGCCCGATAGAAGACCCAAGTTCCTTCCTTAAACCGCTCAAGAAGGCCCGCTTCACCAAGGAGCTTGAGATGACGGCTCACCCGTGGCTGGCTTTGCCCCAATATCTGGGTGAGTTCACTCACCGTCAGTTCGGCCTCGCATAGCAGCAATAAGAGCCGAATCCGCGTCGAATCCCCGGCGGCCCGCAGCATTCCAACGATATGTTCAGTTGACCTCACCAACACTCCTACCGCCATTTTCCGGCCTGCAACCTCTCATGTATTATATAAACATATCTTTATATAATTATGCAATGTCTGGAGGATCTGGTGGATTTTTACCTATCCAAAGCAAAAGCCTCACATTTTTGTATCGCTGGGGCAGCTTTTTTCGTTCGGCAATATGGTATTGAGTCTCACCATTGGTGATTTGGGACGAAATTTGATTTTGGTCGTTTTTTCCGAAGAGGGCTTATCCTGGGCTCGTTCACGCGACAACGGATAATGCCGAAGAAAGCCGCAAGTCTGCGTTTAGCTGCAATCCTGTTGTCAGGGATTGTCTTAGCTGCCTGCGCGACAACAGGCGGGGCACCGGACGTAGGCGATCCGCTGGAGGCCACCAACCGCGTCTTATTTGATGTCACATTGGCGATCGACCGCAATGTGACCCGGCCGGTTGCCATTGGCTATCGCGACGGGATTCCGCAAGGGGGCCGTGTTGTTGTCAGAAATTTCCTGGATAATTTAAATTCGCCCGTCGTCTTCGCGAACGATGTCCTTCAGGGCGAGCCTAACCGCGCGGGAACCACCCTCGCGCGGACTGTTGTAAACACCACTATTGGTATCGGTGGACTGTTCGAGATTGCCGAAAGATGGGGCTTACCGAAACACTACGAGGACTTCGGGCAAACTCTGGCGGTTTGGGGCGTTGGCGAGGGCCCCTATCTGATCGTCCCCATACTCGGACCGTCAAACGCACGCGATATGGTGGGTTTCGGCGTCGATTTTGTCATGGATCCGCTCTTTCATGTGAATTGGGGCGATAAGCGCTACATCCCTTGGACTCGCTTTGGAGTTGACATGATCGATCTGCGATCCCGCGCGATTGTGCAAGTCGATGATATCGAACGAACATCGGCGGATTTTTATGCTGCCACGCGCAGCCTTTATCGCCAGAATCGTGTTAATGCGATCAACAATGGCGTGGTGGAAGTAGAGGATTTGCCCGATTTTTAATGTCCTATTTTGGGAGCTGTATCGTATTGCCCGCGTTAGCTATTGTCTTGCCACAAGATAAAGCGAAGCGCGGTCATCGCCGTGCGAGGAATTAGCTAAATGCGCAGCACTTACCACCTGGTTCTGGCAGCTGAATTGGTCCGCAAGCCAAGTCGCGCAGCACACCTTATCGCGGCCGCCGCGTTGTTGATTGTGAGCACACTCGGAACAGCACTGGTAAGCACGCCCGCGCGCGCATCTGTAGAGTCGGAGGCCTTCATCCAGCAAACCGTAGATGACGGCTACGAAATTCTAAACAGCACGACTTTGTCCGTCGAAGACCGGCGTATACAATTCCAAGAATTCATGCTGTCACTAACGGATATGAGGCGAATTGCTTCCTTTACGCTCGGACCCTATGTCAACCGCGCTCCGGAAGCTGATGTGGAGGACTTTGTCGAGGCGTTTACCGATTATGCCGTGACAGTCTATGAAGACCGCCTCTCGCGATATGCGGGGCTAACTATGATGGTCGTCGGGTCGAACGACGGGGCGGCGGACGATTCCGTCGTGAACGTAATTGTCTACACTCCGAATGACGAAATTAATCCTAACCAGCAATCGATCAATGTTGCATTTCGAGTGCGCGAAGACGCAAATGGCAATCTGATCGTTATAGATATGCAAGCCGAAGGCGTATGGCTTGCCGTCAGTCAACGTGCGGATTTTACCTCATACCTCCAGCAAAATAATGGCAGCGTTCCTGCACTCTCAAACTCTCTGCGGCGGCAAGCGGAGCGGATTCGTGGCGCCGACGGAACCTAACAGCGCCTCATGTTGTTAGAAGGCCATTTCATCCGCCCAGCGCGTGCCGAGGATGAAGCCGAGGTGCAGGAGCTATTTGAAGCCGATCCTAGATATTTCGAGATCGTCCAAGACGCGCCGCCCGGCCCTGCAGAGTTTCAAAGCACGATCACAGAACTTGCGCCCGGAAAAAACTACGAGGACAAATTTGTCTATTGCGTTCTCGACGCGAACGAAAACATCGTGGCGATCATCGATATCTATCGTGACTACCCGGAAGAAGGCATCTGGTTCGTAGGGCTTCTTTTTGTTGCTCGCGATAAACGCGGACAAGGCCTGGGGAGCCGGCTTGTCGAAGCAATCGGTTCACATGTCGCGATGCAAGGCGGGCACGCCGCGCGAATCGCGGTGGCGGACGAAAACACGGGCGCTATGCGATTTTGGGAACGAGCTGGTTTTGGCACTCTGTACGCTGCCACGCGCGAGCGGGCACATTCGCCGCCGCTGCTGCTCCATGTGATGGAGCGCGCCCTCTAAAGCAATGCGCCGACGCTCAGGCGCGCGCGAATCTCTTATACTTAATCCGATGAGGCGTTTCGGCATCGATTCCCAAACGGCGCTTCCGATCGGCTTCGTAGTCCTGATAGTTACCCTCGAACCATTCGACATGGGATTCTCCTTCGAAGGCAAGCATGTGTGTCGCGATTCGATCCAGGAACCAGCGATCATGGCTAATAATCATGGCACAACCGGCGAAATCTTCGAGCGCGTTTTCAAGCGCGCGCAATGTTTCCACATCGAGGTCGTTGGTCGGCTCGTCCAGAAGCAGGAGATTGGCGCCGGACTTCAACATTTTGGCAAGGTGCACCCGGTTGCGTTCGCCGCCGGATAGCTGACCGACTTTTTTCTGCTGATCCCCGCCTTTGAAATTAAACGCCCCAACATAGGCGCGGCTGGGAATGCTGCGCTTGCCTGACTCGATGTGGTCTTTCTTTTCGGAGATTTCCTCCCATACCGTCGCTTCTGGCTTCAAGGAATCGCGCGATTGATCGACATAGCCCATGACAACTGTCTCGCCGACGCGCAGCGTCCCGAAATCCGGCGTCTCTTGCTCGGTTAACATTCGGAACAGCGTCGTCTTGCCAGCACCGTTCGGACCGATCACGCCAACAATTCCGCCGGGCGGTAATGTGAAATTTAGATTCTCGAATAAAAGACAATCACCATACCCCTTGCCGATGTCCTGCGATTCCACCACCAGGGAACCGAGACGCGGACCGGCTGGAATGGTGATCTGTACCGCCCCCTGGCGCGCCTCCTGCGATTTGGCCAGTAATTCTTCATAGGATGCGATGCGCGCTTTGGACTTTGCTTGGCGGGCGCGCGGCGAAGACTTGACCCACTCGGCCTCGCGGGCCAGCGAGCGCACTCGCGCCTCTTCTTGACCACTCTCCGTGACAAGACGTTTTTCCTGTGCGTCGAGCCAAGTCGAGTAATTGCCTTCGTGTGGAATACCATGGCCGCGATCGAGCTCTAGAATCCAACCCGTAACATTGTCGAGGAAATAGCGGTCATGTGTAACGAGGACGACCGTTCCTTTGAATTCGCGGAGGGTTCTTTCCAGCCACGCGACCGATTCTGCGTCGAGATGGTTTGTCGGTTCGTCGAGGAGGAGAATATCCGGCGCTTCGAGCAGCAGCTTGCATAACGCGACGCGGCGTTTTTCGCCGCCCGAAAGCGTATCGACCGCAGCTGCCCCATCGGGACAACGCAGCGCATCCATGGCCATCTCGACCTGCGAATCGAGATCCCACAAATCTTGGGCGTCGATTTTGTCCTGAAGCTCCGCCATTTCATCGGCGGTCTCATCGGAATAATTGGCAGCGATTTCGTTGAAGCGATCGACAAGCGCCTTTTTCTCGGACACTGCCTCCATAACGTTCCCAACCACGTCACGTTTCGGATCCAATTCCGGCTCCTGCGGGAGGTAACCGACGCGCATTTTATCCGCCGCCCAGGCTTCGCCGGTAAACTCCTTTTCGTCTCCCGCCATGATGCGCAGCAGCGTGGATTTTCCAGCACCGTTTAGTCCGATAACGCCGATTTTCGCGCCTGGGTAGAACGACAACCAGATATCGCGCAGCACTTGGCGACCGCCCGGATAGGTCTTTGAAAGACCCTTCATTACGTAGACATATTGCGGCCCGGCCATAGTCGTTGCCCCTAAAGCGATGTGAAAGACGCGCGGGTTTTAGCGAACGAGACTAAGCACCGCAACGCTGCGAAACTTCTAGCGGGAGGCAATAGAATTCGGAAGGAAAGATCAGGCTAGAACTTGATCTGAGCACGCGAAAGAACCGACACGGCATCTTGGCCCTGTTCGCCATTGGCGTTGACCTGATAAGCCGCGTTCGCCTGCAACGCCAAAGCGCCGTCGAGGAAGGTTGTCACATAGCCGACGCTAAAGTCCGATTCCGGAGCAGACGCAAAACTCGGACGGTTGTTCAACACACTAGCAAGGGACAAATTTGCGAAGTTTGTGCTGCCAATAGTTTGCAGTGGCCGCGATATCGCAACACCCAATGCATCGTCGCCAAATATACCCTGCTTGGCCACCGAAAATCCGTAAGACCGGCTGCGCACGGGATCAGTTAGGTTGAGAGCACCTGCATTGAGGTCCAGCTGGGTAATGCCTTCGCTATAGGCGACGGTCGTGACCCACCCTTCACCAAACCCAATACGCGCTGAAATTCCCAATGCAACCGTCTCCGCTCCAGCCGAAGCTGTCACCGGCGCCGTCATCGCGTCACCCAATAACAAAGCCGCTTCCCTGGCCCGCGAAGCACTTACGCCCACTTCAGCCCAATCGGTAAGATTCCAGTTCAAGCCCGCCGAAGCCGTCTCGACACGCGGGGCCTGAGAGCTGAGCTGAAGCGCCACATCACTCGGGATCGGAGTTGCAATATCAAAGGCGCCGCTCAAGGACGAAGACGAGCGTCCAAAATGGAGACTAATCTCATCAGATATCCCGACGGTAGCGCCAAAATAAGAACCCGAAGTGCCCAAGCCCACATAGGGAGACCGCAGACCCGTGCCGACGATCACTGGATTATCAAAAAGCCTAGCCGCACGGCGATCCACAAGATTGGTGCCCACCGGATAATTCCAGTGCGCTACACCAAGCTGCAAGCCCGGAGCCAAGCGCGCGGAAGCGTATGCCTCGCGCAGAACGAAAGTTTCTTCGGTTGCACTCGATCCGGAAAACAAATTATAGGCCGGAATACGCGCATAATTTCCGCTCGCGAAATAATCCTCGCTGGACGATTCAAATGCATAACCGCTCACGCCAAATTCCGAGCGTGTCGGGAACAGTGAATACTGATCCTGACCAAATTTGCGATACGCAAGCGGCGATACGCCTTCACTCTGCAGCTGAGCAGCGGCATCACCGTCAACGGCAATATCTTGTGCCGACACGGGCGCAAAGACGCACACGCTGCTTGCAAGCACCGTCATGGCTGCCGTTAAAACGCGGCCGCGCATAGCAATTCCCCTGCCTATTCAGCCTCTTTCCGGACTGCCGACCGGATTATCGATCAGACTCCCTGTTTGCCTTATTTTATCAGCTGGGCCGCGCCTTGGAAATGAACGTTTTGAGAACAAAGCCCTCGAAGAGCCCCTATTTCACATCAAAAATTTGTAAAGGAGGCCCTTTTTCCCAGGGTCAGGCAAAATAGACACGCTGAAAATAGACGGCGGTTAATATGGTCCCGACTGAAATTACACAGATTCAGAGCCATTTTTTGGGAAGAGTGCGGGCAGCGCGGGCGCCAAAATACCCTCCCGGCACTGCGCCGGCCATGACGGCCAGAGCGTAGGACCAAATCACAGCACCCAGAACGACGAATATGATTACCGCGGTGCCATTGATCAGCGCGCTGAGGAGATTCTTCTGGGCGTTTGCAATTTGCGTGTCGCTCTCGCCGGCAAGGGAAAGGGTGGCCATCAGCAAAATCCCGACTCCCGCGCCGAAATATCCGCCATAGACGGCAAAGGCCAAACCCGGGCCAAGCGCAAGCATGGCATTGGTTCCACTGCCGAGCTTCGATATCTGCCGAACGATGGCATTGCTGAACGCAAACAGAAGCGTGGCAGTACCGATGAGCCAGGGAATGAGCGAATAGAAAGTTTCGTTTCCCGACGCCAAAAGCAAGATCGCGCCGATTGCGCCGCCGGCAATCGCGACGGCGCATCGCGCCGGCAGTTTCTCGCGCACGGCGCGGAGCTCGATGCTGTAGGCGCGCGCCGACATAACAATTCCTGGCCAAAGCGCGACCGTGTTTGTGGCGTTTGCAGCAATGGGAGAAATTCCAAGAGGCAAAAGAATGGGGAAAGTGAAAAATGTCCCGCCACCGACAAGGGCATTGATAACGCCGCCAAGAAAACCCATCGCTACAAGTAGCAATATTTCATAAAGCGACATTGCAGGCGCCTTTCCTGCGCATAGGGCTAGGATCAAAGACAGCCATGTTTAGGGATTTTGCAACAAAGCTCGAATACGCGCTGTAACCTCTGCCATGTCTTTGGGTGGAACATAGGAATAAGCTTCAAGCACGCCGTCAAAGGGACGGGTCAATCCCTCTTCGCGCATGTGCCGATGAAAAATTTCGAATTTCCGAGCCCCACCCGGTAAGTCCGCAACATAAACGGGCCTTCCACTCGCCAACGCC
Organism: Micropepsaceae bacterium; assembly: GCA_965247505.1. Classification (GTDB taxonomy): domain Bacteria; phylum Pseudomonadota; class Alphaproteobacteria; order Micropepsales; family Micropepsaceae; genus CAIYRG01. The sequence goes on from OZ252020.1 coordinate 849,456, forward strand.
TCGGAGACCATATTCACCGAATCGCATGTCACCACGAAAAAATCCGCCAATCCAAGAATGCCGAAATAGGGATTGAACCCATTGCCTTCCCAAAAGAAGTTCGGAACCATGCGGATTGCATCTTTCAACACGTGCTCATTCGACTCGCCGGTACGCCGCGAGGGCGTGACAAGCAGAGAGCCGCCCATCGCGTGCGCTGCGAGAACCAATTGTCTTCCGAGATTTTTTGCAGCTTCCGCGTCAAATCGATAGGCCGCGTTCGAACCGCCAAGAAGCACGCCGGTATAGGGGCGCGGCAAGCGAGAAACATAGGGCGTTAGGCGGGCAGCACCTTCCGATTTCTTCTCGCCCGTGACGCGGTGTAACGCACCGCTTGTCGCGACCACGTTTTCCCCCGCCAGCCCGTCATGGCGCGGGGCGACCACCAGGTCGAAATAGGAAGAAGAGAGGCCGGGATTTTGCAACTGCACGGCAATCGTGCGCATTCCATCTTTTCGCGCTTTCGCCCGGATATACATGGACGCGACAACGCTTTGGCGCCCTGTTGCAATCACAAGATCAGGCCATGGCGCATTCAACGCATCGCACTGTTTCGAAAAACCGAATGATTGGGCCAATCTAAAGTAAGGTGTGAATTGCCGCCAGGGCGTACGCAAGGCAATGCGCTTGACGATTGGACCAAACCCAAGAGCTTCGGCGAGCCCGATACATTGGCTCTCCATTCCTACCTTGCCGTCCGTGACTACCCAACAAGAAACGAAATCCGTCGCCAAAGGAGACTCCTAAAAACCGAACATATGATCGAAACTAAAGGCGGCATTGCCATGTATGAGCCCATGATAACCGAAAAGACGGCAAGTAGTATCGCGCACGATGACATAGCAACCGGCGCCGGCCTCTTCTATTTCACTTGGCGAGAATGTTTCATACACGCGCCAAAGCTGCGAGCCGCCGCATGGGATGCGCAAGCTGCGCTCGGCAACCCCCTTGCCCTCAATCGACATCAAAGTGAGTTTGGTTTCGGAATGCGAATGCCATTGTTTTGAGGCCGGATAGATGAGATGGCACATTGTCTCATATGGTGAAGCACCCACGCGCAAGAAGAGCCGCGTTGTGAGGCCAGGCGGCGGACCCTTATAAGATTGCGGCTCGTTCTTGTAAGTTGCGAGCGTATTGAAGACATGCGCGCCAAAGCTGGTCTCCGCGCGATGATCGCTTTCCCGATCTATGTAACGAAATAGGCCATGCAGCCATCCATCGGCCTCATTGCCGGCATCGAAGTCGTAGACCAATTCCATGTGTCCATAGCCGCTTTCCAGCATGCGGTTTCCGAGCACCTCCGCCAAATCAAGCGCAATAGAATCGCTGCGCGCGAGATTGCCGAGGGAATGTTCAGCGACGGCCTCGCCGCTTGCGTCGAAGAGCAGAAGCTTCAAGGGAAGACGTTGCTGGGCCGTCGACATCGGTGTCGGCATTACCAGGCTCGAATAGCGGTCGATTGGTAAGATCGGCGCAGGAAGAATGAACCCCTTTCCCAACAAGTCACGAAGACGGGGGAGTTGTTCGTCGAGAACGAGATCCTCACGCTCGACATTCGGGTGCGCGATATTACGGCGACCGTCCGCACGCACCACTTCATAGCGTGGCCGCACCACATGCTTGCCGGCATGAATTTCGATTTGTTGCGGCCAGCTTGCGTCCGGCAATAGCTCCGACGTGCAAAGGCCATAAGTCGCAAACGGTGCAATGGGTTTCTTTAAATGTGCGACCGTATTGCCGCCCATGAGACCCAATCCGATTTCTCCAGGAGCAATCTCCACAGGATGAGAATTCTGTACCCATAGAACAATTTTTTCGCCCTTATCGGGCGCCGGTAGCCCCGCATAAAGATTGGAGGGCCAGGAATTCGCGTCATGGGTGCAGGAAAGAGCGCTCTCACTATCGCCATAAGTGTCCAGGGCATATTTTACGATGTCGTGCCCTACCGCGCCGACAACATGAACGAATAACTGGCCGGTAAATTCCGGCAAAGAGAACCGCTCGCGCAAGGCTTTGCTGTCAACGATGATTGGCGCGCCGGGCGCAGGGAGCGGCTCACTCCATGAGCAGAGTTCGCGCCCATCTTCGGCGAACAGTGCAAACCAAATATGCCCTGCCTTGCTTCCGTAATTGCCCCAATAATTGGCGGTGGAGAGTCGCGTATGGTGTCCGTCCTGTTCACGAAAAAAGGCGAAATTGGTCGCAAAATTCAGCGTCGACAAATAACGCTGCTTTACAGTCAACATGTCGTCCGGCAGGCGCATCCGATCAAAGCTCAAATAGGATGCGTTTGGCGAAAATAGATTTTGCAGCCTTTGTTCCGTTTTGGATGTATCGAAATCGGCGATAAAAACCGTGCGGGGTGATGCCCCCTGTAATTCGTCTATTGCTCGAGCAGACACACCGCGAAATTCGCGCCCGCAATCTTCGACATCTTGAACAAAGAGGCCGGCAATTTCGAAGCCCTCCAGCGGATAAAGCGTGTCGAACGCCGCTACGAAACCATGCGGATCATATATCGCGACCGGCCCGTTGGACTTTAACGTCTCCAGCAATGCGCGCGCGGAAACTGCGGCCAGCGGATGCGCGATCGCTTTGTAGAAGGCATTGCCGCCCTCCATATTATTGAATGTCTCAATCTTCAGACCCATGGTCTAGCCTTACGAGCTGCGCGCAAAGAGACGCTTGAAAAATGCGCTGCGCCGGTGCCGCTTATGCTCGCGTTCCACGACATGTTTATCTGTAACCCAGTTGAGTTGAATGACGCGACGTGGCCCTGAGAACGGCTCAAAACCATGCCATGCGTTGGGGACGTTTCTAAATATAAGCAATGTGCCGCGCTCAGGCGGAACTTCGGCGACAATATCATCAAGACTATCGCGCGAACGCAGTAGGCGAAGCCGCCCCTTCGGGCTTTCCCACGCATCGTTCATATAGATTAGTGCAGTAATCAGTTTCGTATCGCTGTCGGAATGAATTCTGCCGTCGGCTTCGCGGCTGATGCCCCGAACCGTGACCATTGTCGGCGAATTCGAAAGATCGATGCCAAATTTTTCCGAGACGGACGCCGTCATTTCCGGGCCTTGAATCTCGTCCATGAAGGTCTGGAATGCAGCGCCATAGTCTAGGGTGGATAGCGGAAAGCTTCCCGCATGCGAGATCTCTGGAAAATCGGCGCTGATCGCTTTATGCGCGGCTTCGGTCACGAAGCCCGGCACGATCGCGAACGAAAATGGCGCGGTTGTCAGTTGCGCATCGCGAAACGCGTCGAGATCGAAGGAGAGTGGCCCCTCGACGGTCTGATCCAGGGCCTTGCCTGCCAAAACGTTCATATTTCCTGGTAGCGTTGCGCCGCTCAAACGGCAATCCCTTTTCCAATAGCCTTGATATTGCGTTCTATCCTTCGCTGATATCCTACCCTATCCAAAAAGCCCATGCTGGCTTATGCACGTCGTCCTTGGGTACCAAGAGCGAAAATAGATTAGGGAGCGAATATGTCTGATATCCGGGTTGCGGTCATCGACGACTGGCAGAACATCGCAGCGAGAAGCGCCGATTGGTTGGCGCTCCAGGAAAAAGCGGAAGTGGTGTTCTTCCAGAAGAACTTCCCGGCCGGAACCGAGGAAGAGGCATCAAAAGAGCTTTCAGGCTTCGATGTAATTTTGCTGATGCGCGAGCGGTCCTCTTTCCGCGAGCCAATGCTAAAGCTGCTCCCGCGATTGAAAATGATCTCCGCCACGGGCGCAAAGACCCCCCATATCGATGCCGACTACTGTACCAAAAACGGCATTGTTATCTCGCAATCGACGGCGTCCGTCGCTGGCTACGCGGCGGAAATGACGCTGGCGCTTATGCTCAGCGCTGCCCGCAAGGTGCCGATGGGCGATGCCAATATGCGGGCTGGAAAATTTCAGGACGGTGTGGGCTTAGGCACCGTCCTGAGAGGCCGCACGCTTGGCGTAATTGGTTTGGGCAAAATCGGGTCGGACATGGCCCGCTATGGCAAGGTGCTCGGCATGCGGGTTATCGCATGGAGCCAAAACCTTAGCGATGAAAAAGCCCAAGAAGTGGGCGCCGAGAGAGTGGAGAAGGATCAATTGCTCGCTCAGTCCGATGTCGTGACATTGCACCTTGTTCTTTCCGAGCGCTCAAAGGGCGTATTGGGCGCGAGGGAGCTTGCGTTGATGAAGGACGGCGCGATCCTTGTGAACACGTCTCGTGGACCATTGGTAAACGAGAATGCGCTTCTCGATGTGCTCCAGGCCGGGCGCATAACGGCCGCGCTGGATGTCTATGACGTTGAACCGCTTCCCTCAAATCACCCGATCCGCAATGCACCAAACACAGTGCTTTCACCGCATCTGGGATTCTCGACGAAAGAGGTATTCCACGGCTTCTACCAAGGCGCGATCGACAATATCGTGGCTTTTTTGGATGGTTCGCCCACCCGCGTGGCCAATCCGGATGTCCTCAAGCAGCCATAAACTGGCCATGGAGCTACGCAGCTATCTCTTTGGAATAGAATGAAAATACTACCCTAGACGCCCTGGCGATTTACTATGGCAACCACTTGTGAACGGTCTTGCCTTCACATATATAGCTTCCACAACACTCACTCGGGTAATCAAATAATTCGCCAATAATTCGCGTAGAGCATGTAGCGGTTAGACAGGAAGGACCAAAGATGGCCAACAAGATCCGCATTCAAAGCGACAGCAACGCCCATGACCGTCCGTGGCGTGTCGCAGTTGAAAAAGGCTACTTCAAGGAAGAAGGCGTCGAGGTCGAATATTATGAAGACAATCCAAAAGGCGTCGCTGGCCGCGTCGAGAAATTTGGCGAACGCTGGAAAGAGACGAACCTCTCACAAGGCGCGCTGGATGTTTATCCCGTATGCGAATGGGGCGCGATCGAGCGCGTCCAGCAGCTCGGCCATGGCCGGATCATCGGCCTTGATACCACTGCGCGCACAGGCGCCATTATGGTTCGCGGCGACTCCAAGATTACGGATCTTGCGCAACTCCGTAACGTGCCGATTGCCGTCACATCGCACGCCGGCACATTCTACGCTGCCATCGAAGTCCTCGAAGAAATCGGCGTGCCTTATGACGATATAAAGCTTGTCCACGCAAATGATCGCCTTGCGGCGTTGCTCGACGGCGAAACAGAAGCGGCCGCTTTAATGGAACCACTGGTGAGCCGTGCAGTATCGGCAGGATGCCGCAAGCTTGCTGATCTGCGCTGGCGCGGCGGCATTGTGGTCAGCGACGAAGTCGACGACGACACGGCGGATAAAATTATGCGGGCCCTCAACCGCGCGGTCGAATATTTGAAAGAGAATGAAGAGACTTCGCGCGAGGAATTGCTCCGTGATCTTACGCCGGAACAACGCAAGACCGGGCTCCTTCCGGAATTGATCGGCGCCCAAACCTACAAGGCGACCGAATTCGACGAGAAAGTCGATTGGATGATGAAGCGGGGATTGTTGGACGAAGCGCCCAAATACGAAGACATCGTCCGCAGCAAATAAGCCCTACACACCCATAAAAAGAATGGCCCGCGCCTCATAAAGAGGGTGGGCCATTCTTTTGGCTTTCGAGCCTCGCTTGGCGCTTTTCATGAGCAGCCTATGGGCTCTCGCCGTCTCGCATTTTGAGGTCTGGCTTATCTTGACGTTCATTTCATTTTGTGCGTATTGCGCACATAATCGTAAAATTTCGCACGGTTTTCGGCACTGAATGATTTGGTGTCGAAAGCGCGCCGAGAATAGAAACCCACGACGCCATGACCGATATTCTGATCGACGAAACCAAGCCAAAACGCGACATTCCGGAGCGCTCTTTCGTAACAGCGATCGAGCGCGGGCTATCCGTAATGCGCGCGTTTCGCGATCAATCGGACCGTCTCACGCTCTCCGACGTGGCGCGCCTCGTATCGTTACCTCGCGCAACGGCACGGCGCTGCCTGCTAACGCTTCGTGCCTTAGGCTATGTCGAAAGCCAAGGTCGCTATTTTAGCCTTTCGCCACAGGTCCTGACGCTCGCGCAAGCTTATCTTTCCTCCAGCCCGCTGCCGCGTATCGCGCAAAGCTCCTTAGAGCGCGTCAGTGAAATATTGGGCGAATCTTGTTCTCTCTCCCTTCTTCACTGCGATGAAGTGATTTACGTCGCACGTTCGACACGAAAGCGCATCGGCTCTCTTCACCGTGATGTGGGGTCGCATCTACCGGCGCACTGCACCTCAATGGGCCGCGTTCTTCTAGCAGCGTTGTCCGATGCCGATCTCGAATCCTATTTTGCCGTAGCGCACTTGGAAGAATTTACGCGCAGGACCGTCACGGACAAACATGAGCTGCGCGAGCGAATCGAAAAAGTAAGAGCAAGGGAATATTGCATTGTGGACCAGGAGCTCGAACCGGACCTGCGCTCAATCGCCCTCCCGGTCTTCAACGCTTCCGGGCGCGTGGTCGCCGCGCTCAATGTCAGCGCACAGGCAAGCCGCACCACAAAGAAGCAGATGGTGGACAAATTTCTCCCGGTATTAAGAGATGCTGCGAGGGAAATGCGGCCGCTGCTGATTGGTTAGTGATGTGCCGCCTCCTACAGACCTGCAACCTCGCGGACATGTTCTATATCCGCGATGGTGGACTCATGGAGTTCGGGAAACGTTACCAGCCGCAAGCGCTTTAACTCGGTCACGACGCGAGAAACCGTTTCAATCGTCAAGCCAAGATAATCGGCCATGTCCTGGCGGTTCATCGGCAGCTCTACCGCCTCACTATCATTGGCGCCGGCATTTTCCGCAAGCCTTATGAGAAAACTCAGCACGCGCTCCTTCGCGGTCTGCCGGCCCACCATGATCAAATGATCCTGAATCCCCATAAGACGGCGTGAAAGAAAATCTGTGAGACGATGGCGCATGCTGGGCATGCTCTCGCCCAGCACCTCAACCTGGCGGTGGGGATAAGCGGTGACCTCGAGATCGCTCGTCGCCTCGGCGGTAAAGCGGTGCTCATCGAGATGAAGAAAGCCACAATAATCACCGGGCAAAACAAAATCCGAAATCTAACGCCGGCCATCGATCAAATGCTTGCACAGACGGATCGCCCCACTGACGACACGATAGGAGAATGCCGCCTCCTCGCCATCGCTAAAGATCGTTTCATTGCGGGCAAAGCGGAGCTTAATCCCAATCTTGTCGAGCGCTTCAAGATCGTCTTGGGCTAAATCTGATTGAGTCAAATTGTTGCCACCATCAGTTGATGCAGAGTTTTTTTCGTGATCCATTCTAGCCGTTTGAGGCCCTGTATTTCGCACGCCAAATATGCCGTTTCACCTAACGCATCGCGATCGCAAGCGTAGAGATGCCGCACCCAAACAATCAACCGGGCAGATTGTCCACCGCGGCGCTGGAGGATTTGATCTGCTCTCTGCTCCGGTGCCCACTCAGCTCGGCACCCGCATCGCGCGCTAAGGTGACGCAGATCGGCACCGCCACCAGCGATACCGTGGCGATGGCGAAAAAGGTCAGCGTAAAATCGCCGAGCGATGGCGAGTCACGACCGCCAAGGACCATTATCATCGGCAAAATACCTGCCGACGCCGCGACGCCGAGGGTCACGGAAAATTGTTGGATCATACTGTGAAAGCCAATCGCGGCGCCGGTCCTTTCCGCCGGAATATCGGCGTATGCGAGCGTGCCATAGGCGGTATATTGCATTGAACGAAAGACGCCGCCGAGGAGCAGAGCGAAATAGATTAAGGTGATGGGCCATTCGGGGCGAAAGAGCCCGCAAACCACAATGAATGCGGAGCAGATAATGCCGTTCCAAATGAGAATGTTTCGGTAGCCGAGTATCCGGACGACCGGCGCAGCGGCAGTAACGCCGAAGCCGAGCTGAAGCATTAAGGGAAGCAAAAACGGGAAGGCCCCGAAGGACAACCGAAACAACACGCCTCCTATGCCGGCAACAAAGAAAGTGTGAATACGCAGGAGGCGAAAATCGAGAACGGGGGATGGATGGATGCGAGCGTGACGCACATAGAGCGTTCCAAATATGACGCTGACCAGGAGCACGCTTAACGACAGTACAATCGGCAATGAATCACCGCGCATTGATTCAAGCACAAAAAGAAAGGACGACAGGGTGACACCCGAAAGAATGGAGCCTTTCAAATCGAACGGCTTCTTTTCGGCTTCCTTGATCTGCGGAATAAATAGCGTCGCTAGGACCATTCCGACCAAACCGAGCGGCACGTTAATGTAGAAGATCCAGCGCCACGACCAGTAGGTGGTGAGATAGCCACCGAGAAGCGGGCCAACCATCGGCCCCATCATCGCCGGAACAAGGACCCACGACATCATCGCTACGAATTGTGATTTTGGAACGGAGCGCAGCAGAACAAGCCGGCCAACCGGCACCATCGTCGCGCCGCCAATCCCCTGCACGATGCGCGAAGCGATAAGAAACCAAACGCTTTACGATAACCCGCACAAGATCGAGCCCAGTACGAACACTCCGATAGCAAGGCGAAAGACGGTGCGCGAGCCCAGCCGGTCGGCAATGGCACCACTGATCGGAATGAACACCGCAAGACTCAAAAGATAGGCAGTAACGGCCGCGCTGAGACGTAAAGGCGGAACGCCAAGCGATTCACCCATCGCCGGCAGGGCCGTCGCGATAGCGGTCGAATCGATCTGCTCCATAAAAATTACACTTGCCAAGATGAGCGCAATGACACGTGGGGAAGCAGGTACGAGCGCGTTTGACGGCCCAGGGGTGGGCGTTTCGGACATGTGGTTTGAATTAACGGCGGCGCCGAGACTTGTCGACCTAAATGGGCGCCAAAACAAATTCCGCCACAAACAAAATTATCTCACGCCATCCAATGCGGGGTGAGGCCAAATATGGTTGTGATCTCGTTGGACGGGTTAGCGAAACCTAAAACGCGACAGCGGTCAAATCCGCCATCGGTACGGGGTAATCATCGCCCGAGGACGCATCCTTATTGTTCTCCGCGCAAATGACTTCGCCGAATTGCGCCTGTTCGCCAAGATTGCGGTAATGGACGACTGCCGACCACGGAGCGGTAAATGCACCAGGATCCGTGACGGTGAAGCGAACTTCCAGCCCGCTACCGCCATCGACAAAGCGGTAGCGCTCCACAACATGTAGAGATTCGGTGTGTGGCGTGCCGTACCAATCGGTCGTTGTTCGATCGTTAAGGCCAATGGTATCGACGACAAGCGTGTCGCCCTCATAATGGCCGATGGATTCGCCATACCAGCTCTTGGGCCCATTTTCGGAATGGGGTTGGTTTAAGTGAATTCGCCTCACCTGATGATCGCGCTGATAGATGATCGTGACCGCATCGTCCGTTTGGAGAAATTGCACGGGTTCGCGAAGTCGGAGCGCAGCGGGGACACCGGACGGCCAGCAGAGCGAATGCGCGGGAAGGATCACCTCTTCCTCTACAAGCTGTCGCCGGTTCCTGTCAGCAATGGCGTCGGACGCCCAGGACAAGAGGAGCGGATCATTCGGATCGCCGGCAAAGGGCTGTTGGTCGCCAGCAACACGGAGATATTCCGGATGTTCGTGGAGGGGACCGCGACCGGAATCCGGCGCTAGAAACTGCATAAAGGGCTGGTCATTGCGTTGCCATAGCCCGGCAAAACTTGGGACAGGCTTTGGATCCGGGTGTGCTGCGGCCTCGCGCTCCAGCCTTTGCCGCTCGCGGCAATCGGGCCCTTGGCACATATAGGTGCCGTCCGCCTTGCTCATTTCGAGAAATTGACCGCCATTCGAGCCGTCTTTCAGCGGGTGAAAACCAACATCGGAAAGCACATCGCCGGCTTGGACGGTGCTTGCGTCCCAATAGGATTGCGTAAGCTGCCCGGTCGAGCCTGCCTCAAAGGACCAAACTTGTTCGCTTCCATCCTGGGCCGCGACACTGACGTGAAGCCAGACATGCGGGTTGATCCATTCGAAATCCGTGACCGTGCCTTCCAGATGGACGGTCTGGCTATTGTCGAACATTGCGAAGGAGTGATGCCCAAGCGCAGGCAGCGCGATGAGGGCGGCGGCAAACCCTGCAATGCCTACAAAGGCTGAGGCCTTAAATATCATTTCTTTCTCCCGGCAAACGGAAACGGCTAAATCCAGCTATAGGGTACCCGAACTATATTGTAGCCCGGCCCGGTTCTACAAATCTGCTTCATCCAGCCCAGTAAACATAAGGGGCGGAATAGGTTCCGCCCCTTATGGGAGTAGATCTCGCTGGCGGTTCTATATACGCGGGATAATACCATCTTCACGCAAGCGCTCGCGGCAAGCCGCGCCCTGGCAGAGATTGGTCCCATCCGACTTAGTAATCGCGAGGAGCTGGCCACCATTTGAGCCGTCTTTCAGAGGGTGAAACAGGACATCAATTTCGTCACCCGGCGCAACCGAATCGCGGGTCCAAAGGGATTGCGTAAGCTGCCCTGGTGAACCGGCCTCGAATGACCCTTGCCTATCCGGTTTACACCCACACCCCCTAGGGCTAGAATGGGCGCAAACCGGATATAGGGGAGCGCGCCATGGATGTTCTCGACCGCGCCGATCTCCCATTCCCGCATTCGCTACCCGAGTTCCAGCGACTTTTCCCCGATGATGCGGCCTGCGCCGCCTACCTGGAGAAAGCCCGCTGGGGAGACGGCTTTGCCTGCCTGCACTGCGGCACGGCGGGAGAGCCGTTCCACTTTGAAAACCGCCCTGGCGTCCTGCGCTGCCGCAAGTGCCGCCAGAACACCGGGCTGACGGTGGGAACAGTGATGGAGCGTAGCCACACTCCGCTGAACGTCTGGTTCTGGGCCGCTTATCTGGTCGCCAGTCAGACGCCTGGCATGTCCGCCGTGCAGTTTCAGCGGCAACTTGGTCTTTCGCGCTACGAGACGGCCTTTCAAATTCTCCACAAGCTCCGCTCGGGCATGGTGCGGCCCAACCAAGACAGGATCGGTGGACAGCCCAAGAACCATGTTGAGGTGGACGAACCCTGGGTTGGCGGGCGAACGCGTGGGGAAGGCCGTGGTGTTCACCACAAGGTTCCCGTCTCCTGTGCCATCGAGGTGCGTCATCGAAAGCCGGGCACCAAGCTCGACAACCGGAAAGACGGACGCTATGCCGGACGCGTTCGGCTCGCCGTCGTGCTCGACCGTAGCGCCGAGTCGCTCTATGGGTTCGTCGAGAGCACCGTCGCGCCGGGATCGCTGATCGTTACTGACGATTGGAGCGGCTATGCTGGCCTCGGTAAGCGCGGCTATGAGCACTTCGCTGTTGCCGAGTGTGGTGATCCAGAGGTTGCCGAGCAATACCTGCCGATCATCCATCTGGTTTTCGCCAACCTGAAGACGTGGCTGGTCGGGATCCAACACGGCGTTAGCCACCAGCACCTACAAGCCTACCTCAACGAGCTCACCTTCCGCTTCAACAGGCGGTTCTACCCGTTCAACGCCTTCCGCTCATTGCTCGGCATCGCGGGCGACACTGGACCCATCCAGGAAAAGTGAAGGCGCCCTACACCGTTTGCATTGCTTCTGCCTCGAATTTGACAGGGCTTGTGAAGTCCAGCGTCGAGTGCCAACGGACTGGATTATAGAACCCGTCGATGTATCCGGCTATGGCAGTTTCAGCTTGGCTTCTTGACATGAACACAGTCCTCCAGATCAGTTCTGACTTGATGGTTTTGAAGAAGGTCTCGACGACGGCGTTATCATAGCAATTTCCCTTACCGCTCATTGAGGCGAGGAAACCGAGTTCACCGAGGCGCGCCTGGTATGCGTCTGAGCAGTACTGGCTTCCCCGATCGCTATGGTGGATCACACCGGCGCCAGGTTGGCGCAGCCCGATAGCACGGTTAAGCGCCCTGAGCGGCAGGTCGCTGGTCATGCGAGCGCCCACGGCCCAGCCGATGACGCGCCGGGAGTAGAGGTCGAGCATGACGGCCAGGTACAGCCAGCCCTGTGCCGTCCAGATATAGCTGATGTCGGCAGCCCATTTCTCGTTGGGTGCCTCGGCGGAGAAGTTCTGGTCGAGAAGGTTCGATGCGACGGCCTTGTTGTGCTGGCTGTCCGTCGTCTTTTTGAACTTCTGTTTCCGTTTTGGAGACAACCCATTTCCCCGCATCAGCCGAGCCACCCTATGGCGTCCAACCTCGATCCCATTCTCGGCAAGCTCGTGATGGACCCGCTCTGCACCGTAGCTCTCGCGGCTGCGCCGAAAGGCTGCCCGGACATGGGCGAGTAGAACCATGTCATCGAGCTGTCGCTGGCTTGGGCCGCGATTGCGCCAAGCGTAGAAGCCTGAGACGCTGACCTGCAGCAGTCTGCACAGGCGGAATATCGGCATCGCCAACCCGGCCCTCTCCGCGTCGATGAACCGGAACCTCATCGACTTTCCCTGGCGAAGAAGGCCAGCGCTTTTTTTAGGAGATCACGTTCCCGACGGGCCAGATCACGCTCTCGGCGTAGACGGGTAATCTCCTTCGCTGCATCCTCATGCGGACCGGAAAGCAAATCCTCCTCACGCAATTCTGCGACCCAGCGGCCGAGCGCGCTGACGCTGATCCCAAGATCTCCTGCTATCTGCCGCTGCCTGCGCCCGCTCGTCTGTAAAAGACGGACGGCTTCTTCCTTGAAGGCCCGATCAAACCGCCGGCCCTTGTTCCCATTCTGCTTCGACATTTGCACCTCCTGCGATCAAAATCCTATCGCAGGACGTCTCCACTTTCGTCAGCAGGGTCCACACCTCTGCTCCAACCTATGCCGAGCTTTACTCGGGAGAGTGGCGGCACCCTACATGTAGCGGTCATGGGCGTTAACCGGATAGGCAAGGTCTATTCCGCAGATATTAAAACCGAATCTTGCCTATCCGGTTTATACCCACACCCACTAGGGCTAGAATGGGCGCAAACCGGATATAGGGGAGCGCGCCATGGATGTTCTCGACCGCGCCGATCTCCCATTCCCGCATTCGCTACCCGAGTTCCAGCGACTTTTCCCCGATGATGCGGCCTGCGCCGCCTACCTGGAGAAAGCCCGCTGGGGAGACGGCTTTGCCTGCCCGCACTGCGGCACGGCGGGAGAGCCGTTCCACTTTGAAAACCGCCCTGGCGTCCTGCGCTGCCGCAAGTGCCGCCAGAACACCGGGCTGACGGTGGGAACAGTGATGGAGCGTAGCCACACTCCGCTGAACGTCTGGTTCTGGGCCGCTTATCTGGTCGCCAGTCAGACGCCCGGCATGTCCGCCGTGCAGTTTCAGCGGCAACTTGGTCTTTCGCGCTACGAGACGGCCTTTCAAATTCTCCACAAGCTCCGCTCGGGCATGGTGCGGCCCAACCAAGACAGGATCGGTGGACAGCCCAAGAACCATGTTGAGGTGGACGAACCCTGGGTTGGCGGGCGAACGCGTGGGGAAGGCCGTGGTGTTCACCACAAGGTTCCCGTCTCCTGTGCCATCGAGGTGCGTCATCGAAAGCCGGGCACCAAGCTCGACAACCGGAAAGACGGACGCTATGCCGGACGCGTTCGGCTCGCCGTCGTGCTCGACCGTAGCGCCGAGTCGCTCTGTGGGTTCGTCGAGAGCACCGTCGCGCCGGGATCGCTGATCGTTACTGTCGATTGGAGCGGCTATGCTGGCCTCGGTAAGCGCGGCTATGAGCACTTCGCTGTTGCCGAGTGTGGTGATCCAGAGGTTGCCGAGCAATACCTGCCGATCATCCATCTGGTTTTCGCCAACCTGAAGACGTGGCTGACCGGGATCCACCACGGCGTTAGCCACCAGCACCTACAAGCCTACCTCAACGAGTTCACCTTCCGCTTCAACAGGCGGTTCTACCCGTTCAACGCCTTCCGCTCATTGCTCGGCATCGCGGGCGACACCTCTGCTCCAACCTATGCCGAGCTTTACTCGGGAGAGTGGCGGCACCCTACATGTAGCGGTCATGGGCGTTAACCGGATAGGCAAGAACCGAATATCACCAAAAGCCTGTTAATGCACGAATTTCAGGATTGGTTATTAGAGATTCAGTTTCCCGACATATGTTTCCGCTGCTCGCCGTCTTCGACACGATTTGCGCGGTTCCCTCACCAACCTCAAAGAGTACGATATTTGTGGTGCGAGTCGCCCCGTGATTCTCATACCACACAAACCAATATGCATTGTCACCGCCAGCCCGAATAAACCACCGACGGTATCCGATTCCTCCACCCCGATCTGCTCCCCGGTCAGCGATCACCCGAATACCTGGCTCCATGCCAATCGGCCACTCACGATCAGGAAAGGCCTCACGAAAACTAGAGCGCTGTCGATCGTCGGACCGAGACAACTGACCTAAGAACGCGTCAGATACCGGGGCGGGTAAATCCGCCAGCAAATGGGCTTCATCGAACTCCCGTCCAAACTCGCAATTATAATATTGCCACGGAAGAATGTATTGATCAGCGGCGCAGCCGTTCGGCGCACAGGCGCAAAGGCCCAAACCGAGCACGCTGGCAAACGCCATTTTCACAGCTGCAGTCATCTTGTTCGCTTATGTCCTTGCGCCAATGAATACCACCCAAGTCGCAAATTCTTTTGTGAAATTTTCAAAGCGGTGTTCCACGCCGGCGGCCACAAAGAAAACATCACCTTGCCCAAATTTCTCCTGCTCACCAGAGCAAAAGAAAGTTCCCGTTCCCGAGGCCACAATGTAAATCTCGTCTCGGGCATGGGGCGCCTGGTCGTCTATTTCGTCGGGCCGGTACATGCCGACATCGAAATCGGCTTTTTCTAGGAGGCGTTTATAGCTCTCGCTGCTGCCTTTAAAGGCGCCAAGAGCCCCCGCAATTGAAAGTTTGTCCATGACGCGCCTTTCGCATTGCCTTGGTGCAGGGAACAATAGGGTTCGTAAACTATGTTGTCGCTAGCGGCGTACCACCTATGTCCATGAACCATGCATGTCTTTGTATCGGCGTTATCGTCTTATTGGCGCAGTCTGGCTCGGCCATTGCCGCAGAATCTACGGCATGCCCAGCATGCGCCGAATGGAATCTGCCACAGGAGCCGTTTCGCATTCATGGCGACAGCTATTATGTCGGAACACAAGGTTTAAGTTCCGTTCTAATCACATCCGATGACGGCCATGTGTTGATCGATGGTGGTTTGCCCGAATCGGCACCGCTGATCGCTGCCAATATCGAAACGCTCGGGTTTCGTATTGAAGACGTAAAAGTCATCCTGAATTCACATGCACATTTCGATCACTCTGGCGGGATCGCTGCTTTGCAACGTGTGAGCGGCGCAACCGTCGCAGTCAGCGCGTGGAGCGCGCAGGCGATGCGCGACGGCACAACACCCTTAGGTGACCCGCAATATGGTATGGGGCTATCCGTCGAGCCGGCCTCAGATATTCGCATCATCGACGACGAGGAACAGCTCACCGTCGGTTCCATATCGTTAACCGCGTATCTCACGCCCGGCCACACGCCAGGCGGCACCAGCTGGTCCTGGCAATCCTGCGAAGGCGGCGAATGCCTCGGCATTGTCTATGCCGACAGCCTATCGCCGGTCTCCGCCGACGTTTTTTATTTCACACGCAGCGAAGCCTATCCGAATGCTCTTGCCGATTTCGAAATGAGCTATGAACGGCTCGAAAACCTGCCTTGCGATATTCTAGTTTCGCCGCATCCGGGTTTTACGGGCATGTTCGAAGCGCTCGAACGGCGACAAACGGGTGCCGACACAGACTCCTTTGTCGATCCTGAAGCGTGCAAGAACTATGTGGGCACGATGCGCGATTGGCTGGCTCGGCGCGTAGTGGAAGAAAACGCGCAATAGCACCTACCGCTCCGGCAAAAGGACTTCGCGCCTGCCCTGATGGTTGGGCTTTGAAATCATGCCGTCGTCTTCCATGCGCTCAACAATCCGCGCGGCGCGGTTATAGCCGATCTGTAAGCGGCGCTGGATGTAAGACGTCGAAACTTTGCGGTCACGCGCAATGATCGCGACCGCCTTGTCGAATAATTCGTTGCCGCCGCCACCGCCCATAAGGCCATAAGGATCGTCTTCCTCGTCGGGCTCTTCGGTTACGTCTTCAAGATATTCCGGCCGGCCTTGTTTCTTAAGGAACCGCACTACGTCTTCGACTTCCTCGTCGGTGACCAAAGGTCCATGCACACGGCGGATACGTCCGCCCGCCATCATGTAGAGCATGTCGCCTTGCCCTAAGAGTTGCTCGGCGCCCTGCTCGCCTAAAATAGTGCGGCTGTCGATTTTCGAAGTGACTTGGAAGGAAATGCGCGTCGGGAAATTCGCCTTGATCGTGCCGGTGATAACATCGACCGATGGGCGCTGGGTGGCGGCGATGAGGTGAATTCCCGCGGCGCGCGCCATCTGCGCCAAGCGCTGCACCGCACCTTCGATTTCTTTGCCCGAAATCATCATCAGATCGGCCATCTCGTCGACCACGACAACGATGTAGGGCAAGGGTTCAAGTTCGAGAACTTCGTCTTCGTAAATCGGGCTTCCCGTTTCGCGGTCATAGCCGGTTTGCACCGTGCGCTTCAGAACTTCGCCCTTATCGGCTGCTTTTTTGACGCGCTCGTTGAAGGCTTCGACGCCGCGCACGCCAACCTTGGCCATTATGCCATAGCGTTGCTCCATTTCGCGCACCGCCCATTTGAGCGCGACAACTGCTTTCTTCGGATCGATGACCACGGGGACAAGAAGATGCGGGATGTTGTCATAGACAGACAGCTCCAGCATTTTGGGATCGATCATGATGAGGCGGCATTGCTCGGGAGCCATACGGTAAAGCAGCGACAAGATCATGGTGTTGAGTGCGACCGATTTGCCGGAGCCCGTCGTGCCCGCAATCAGAAGATGCGGCATCTTGGCGAGGTCGGCCATGACGGCCTCGCCGCCGATGGTTTTTCCCAAAGCAAGCGTCAGCGGCGCGCGGGCCTTTTCATATTCCTTTGCCGAAAACAGCTCGCGCAGGAAAACTGTCTCGCGGCGCTGGTTGGGCAATTCGATGCCGATGACGTTGCGGCCCGGAATAACGGCAACGCGCGCCGCCACCGCGCTCATCGAGCGCGCGATATCATCGGAAAGTGAGATGACGCGTGAAGATTTGACCCCCGCTGCCGGCTCCAATTCGTAAAGCGTCACCACCGGGCCGGGACGCACGGCGACGATGCGTCCGCGTATACCGAAATCCGAGAGAACTGCTTCCAAGAGACGCGCATTTTCTTCCAGTGCGTCGTCTGAAACATCTGCAACGCCTTTAATGATCGGTTGCTCGGAAAGGAGATCCAAGGGCGGCAATTGATATTCACCCGCCGCAAGATGCAGCGCGGGCTGGCCTGTGCGCTTGCGTTTCGCCTTCGGCTTTTTCTTCTCGCTTCGCTTTATTCGCTTCGCAGTTTTCCCCCGGCGTGGCGATAGTGGTTCCGGTGCTATGGAAAGGCCGGCTGCGTCTTCTTCCTCGAAATCATCGTCGAAATCATCTTCGAATTCGTCGTCCTCGAACTCATCACTACTCCGGCGTCTGCGCCAAAATGCGAGAGCACCAACAAAACCAAGAATCGAGAATAGAGCCGATGGTGCCGCGTGCACGGGTCTCCATACACGGCGAAAAGGTATGTCTGCGGACGCCAAGATCAGCACGAAGCCGAAAAGACCAAAGACGATCGGAATGAGGAAATAGAGGAAGGCAAGTTCGAAGCTGGCCGCGATTTCAGCGGTAAAAAATACCGTCAGCGTTCCGACAAAGCCGCCATAGCCCGCGGGCAAATATTCGCCGCCCGGCACGATCCCAAGTCCGGCATCGACAAAAAGAAGTCCAAGGATAAAGGCGGCGATGCGCCAGCCGGTTTGGCTTAAGCTTCTGCCCATCGTCAGGCGCCATCCCCAAACGCTTATGGGAAGCACCAGCGCCAAGGCACCAACACCGAATATCCTTAGGAGAAAACTCGAAACATAGGCGCCGGGAACACCGAGCCAATTTGCGGCTGGACCTCCGGTAGCGTTGTCGAAGCTGGGATCGGCGGCATCGAAGCTTGCCAATGTCGCAACCAGCGCAACAGCCGCGAATATCAAAGCAATGCCAAAGCCGCGGCGGACGGTCTGGCTCATCATATGGTTGAGCCAAGCCCTAAAATCGGCTAGTATTTCGGCTTGCGCAGCCCTGCGGGACCGCGGCTGATAGACGCCGGCTATCCGTCGCGAGGCGCTCATGCCGCCCCCCCAAATTGGCCTTCTCGAGGAATGAGAAAATTCGCCATCCTTTCGAGTGCGCGCTCAATGGTTACCAAATCGTGAACAAGAGCGATTCTCACATAGGAATGGCCTGGATTCGAGGCTAAATCTCCGGGTTTTTCCTCGATACCCATATAGGCGCCCGGCATCACCCGAATTCCCGCCTCGGCCCATAACCCAGCGGCAAAATCGGCGCCATCGCCGACATTCAGCCAGATATAGAAGCCTCCCTTCGGCCGGCGAAAGCCTGGGTGCGTGCCCAGGAAGCGCTCGGCGATGTCGAAGCGCTTTCGATAGAGTGCACGGCTTGAGGCGACATGTGCGTCGTCATCCCAAGCGGCGCTTGAAGCCTCCATAATTGGAAGCGGCAATTGCGGCGCAGCCAAATTACGAAATCCGCGTAGCGCGGTAATGATCGGCTCGGGACCGATCATGAAGCCGGAACGCAATCCCGGAAGATTGGAGCGCTTGGAAAGCGAGTGAAAGCTAAGCAGGCGCTTGCAATTGGGATGCGCCGTAAGACGTGCTTCGAGCGCACCGGCCGGCGGATCAACATCGTAGATTTCCGAATAGCATTCGTCGGCAAGGACGGTGAAATCAAACTCGTCGGCGAGACGAAACAGTTGGATCCAATCTTCGCGAGAGGCGCATGCGCTTTCGGGGTTGGAAGGCGAACAGAAAAAAGCAGCCACCGTCCGGGCCAAGATATCTTTCGGAACGGAATCGAAGTCGGGGAGGAAATTACGCTCCTCGCGCGAGGGCACGTAAAAAGGTTCGGCGCCCGCCGCCAGTACTGCCGGCGGATAGACGCCGTAAAATGGATTAGGAATAAGCACCACGGGTCGCCCGCCGGCTTTTTCATCGGGGACAAGCGCATAGAGCGCGTAGAACAAGCCCTCACGTGTGCCGGCAAGGGGCAAGATTTGGCGGTCCGGATCTATTGGGCCTTCGGGCAAAGCGTAGCGGCGCTTAAGCCAGCTTGCGCAAGCTGCGCGCCAAGCCGGAGTCCCGGCGATCGGCGGGTAATGCCCAAAGCCCCTCGCATGTTGGGCGGTGATATCAGTGACGAATTCCGGCGGAGGGTCCTGTGGCTCGCCGATGGTCATGAGGACCGGCGCATTGTCGATCGCATAATTCGGCTCTATCGCGCCTAAGAGCTGGCGCAGGCGGTCGAAAGAGGAGGGCGGCATATGCGCCATGCGTCCGGGGAGCAAGGTTTTCACCCTTAAGCGATTCGGTTCTCTTTGAGAGTGTCATACCGCGTGCCGCCAAATCCAGCATAGGAATTGATTTGGTTCATAGGGATGACGAGAGGTTTCTTGTAAAAGCGAAGAGGGCGCCCAATGGGCGCCCTCTCCAATTTCTCCAGCTATTTCCTGGATCAGTCGTGTACGGTCTCGCCGTGAAGGTTGATATCAAGGCCCTCGACCTCGACATCGCGGCTCGGGCGTAGTCCTACGACCATGTCGATCACTTTAAGCAGGACGAATGTCACTACGCCACAATAGACGATGGTGTAGACGACGCCTTCGATCTGAATCCAAAGCTGTCCAATATTGCCCTCGAGTACGCCTGGCGTTCCGCCGATCGCTTCGACTGCAAAGATGCCAGTGAGAATCGCGCCGACCGCCCCGCCGACACCGTGGATACCCCACACGTCGAGCGAATCGTCATAACCGAAAGCATGCTTCAGATTGACCGAGGCGATATAGCAAATGATGCCCGCGATGATACCTATGAACAACGCGCCCATGGGATCGACATAGCCCGATGCCGGCG
The DNA here is from genome assembly GCA_965247505.1 of Micropepsaceae bacterium. Lineage (GTDB taxonomy): Bacteria > Pseudomonadota > Alphaproteobacteria > Micropepsales > Micropepsaceae > CAIYRG01. The sequence goes on from OZ252020.1 coordinate 869,548, forward strand.
TGATCGCGACAAGGCCTGCCACCGCGCCGGAGATCATGCCAAGAACGCTGGGCCTCTTAGAGATGAACCATTCGGTCGCCATCCAGGCCAACGACGCCGCAACGGTCGCGATTTGGGTGACCAGCATTGCCATGCCGGCGCCGGTTCCGGCTGCCAAAGCCGAGCCTGCATTGAAGCCAAACCAGCCGACCCACAGAAGGGACGCGCCGATAAGGCTATAAACAAGATTATGCGATGCCATGTTTTCGCTGCCGTAACCGGAGCGCTTGCCGAGAACGAGACAGGCGACGAGGCCAGCGACGCCGGCATTGAGATGGACCACCAGGCCCCCGGCAAAGTCGAGCGCGCCCTTTTCGGCAAGCATTCCGCCGCCCCAAACCCAATGGGTGATTGGCGCATAGACGATGAGCATCCAGAGCCCGGCGAACCACAATAGGGCCGAGAATTTCATTCTTTCGACAAACGCGCCGACGATAAGCGCCGACGTAATAATTGCGAATGTCATTTGGAAAGTGACGAACACGGTCTCCGGAATGGTGCCCGACATTGAGTCCACCGCGGCGGCTCTTAAGAACACATTGCTGAGGCCGCCGACGAACATATTCAGTCCACCGCCATCGGAGAAAGCGAGGCTATAGCCCGCGACCATCCACAGTACGGAGGAAAGTCCGGCAATGGCAAAGCATTGCGCCGTTGTTGCCAGAACATTTTTTTTTGCGGACCATGCCGCCATAGAACAGCGCAAGGCCGGGAATGGTCATAAGCAGCACAAGGGCCGTAGAGGTAAGCATCCATGCCGTGTCGCCCGAGTCCAACGCTTGTGCTGCTGCGGGCCCGCTTAGCAGCAAAAGAGCCGCGAAGAGGGTCGCCGATCCCCACGCCAAATGTTTCATAAGTTTATTCATTTCTATTCCCCTGGATTCTCGGTGAAAACGCTTACAGCGCGTCGCTGTCGACTTCGCCGGTGCGAATGCGCACGGCTTTTTCGAGCGAAGTGACAAAGATTTTTCCGTCTCCAATTTGGCCGGTCTTGGCCTTGGAGGTGATTGCCTCGATGACGGAATCCGCGAGTTCGGAGGTCACTGCGACTTCAATTTTGATTTTTGGAAGAAAGCTCACCGCGTATTCTGCGCCGCGGTAAATTTCAGTATGGCCCTTCTGGCGCCCATAGCCTTTGACTTCGCTAACAGTCATGCCTTGAACGCCCAGCGCCGAGAGCCCTTCGCGGACTTCGTCCAGCTTGAAGGGCTTAATAATGGCGGTGATGAGTTTCATGCTTGTCCCCTTATGATCGTTTCGCTGCCGCGGAAAATTTCTTGGCAGCCTTAACCACATTTCAAGAACCGCGCCGGTTTCTTCGCAATGCAGTAAGCCATTGTAATATAAAAGTAATTAGTGATTTCGACGGGGTTTTCGTCACAAAAACCCGAGCACCTTTGCACAAATAATATGCGACTCTCTTTTATTGCCTAAAAAATGAGCTGATAAATTGGCCCGGATTTGCGTGACCAAAGGCAGTGATTGGCCCCCTGGGCTCATGCGGACTATCGCTTTCCGGCTTGTTTTTTCCCCATAACTCTTTTGAGTCCGCGCCAGCTTCGTCGTGAGACCGCTTTACGAAAGCGTGGGCCGTAAAATGACTATCGGAGAGCAAGATATCTAAGGCGGAACAGAGCGATATTTTGATTGCCGGCGGCGGCATGGTCGGGCTTTGTCTTGCACTCAGCCTCGCGCGCGGCGGCCTAGGCGTGACGATCGTCGAGCCGATGACAGAAAAAGCCACGACCGACGATCGTTTTGACGGCCGGGTCAGCGCACTGGCTTTTGCTGGGGTGCGCATGCTCGGCGTGCTGGGCGTGTGGCCGCGCCTCGAATCAAACGCACAGCCGATCAACGACATCCTTATAAGCGATGGCAGCTTGGAGCGCTCGACCTCCCCGCTCTCGCTTCATTTCGATCATCGGGAGATCGGCGAACCGCTCGGCCATATTGCCGAGAACAGAGACATTCGTGCGAGCCTATTCGCTGCCATCAAAGACGATCCGCGCATTTCCCTCATGACCGGTCTCAAAGTCGAAGATCTCGTGATCGAAAAAAGCGGGGCGCGCGTGCGCCTGTCGTCTGGCGCCGAAATAACCGCAATGCTTTGCGTCGCTGCCGACGGACGAGAATCCCCTTTGCGTGAGAACCAAGAGATACGCACCGTCGCATGGGATTATCCGCAAACCGGAATTGTAACGACGGTTGCGCATGAGCGCCCTCATCAAGGCGTTGCCTATGAGCATTTTCTCACCGCAGGACCGTTTGCCATTTTACCGATGACGGGAAACCGTTCTTCCCTGGTTTGGACCGAAAAAAACAAACTTGCCGCGCAGATGATGAAATTGAGCGAAGGCGATTTTGCCAAGGAGATCGCCAAGCGTTTTGGCGATCATCTGGGAGACGTCGCGCCGCAAGGTCCGCGCTGGGCCTATCCCTTACGCCTGGAGCTAACCCGCGCCTATGTGAAGAAACGCTTTGCCCTTGTGGGCGATGCGGCCCACACCATCCATCCGATCGCGGGGCAGGGTTTCAATCTTGGCTTAAAGGACGTCGCTGCGCTTGCGGAAACGGTTTTGGACGCAGCGCGCCTCGGTTTGGATTACGGCGAAGAGAATGTTTTGAAGCGCTATGAGCGCTGGCGTCGTTTCGACAGCTTCGCAATGGCGGCGGCAACCGATGGGGTGAACCGTCTTTTTTCCAACGATCTTCCTCCGCTAAGACTGGCGCGCGATATGGGACTCGGGATTGTCGATCAGATTGCGCCATTGAGGCGCTTTTTCATGCGCCATGCCGGTGGCGACATTGGTCGTCTGCCGAAATTACTAAAAGGCGAAGCGGCCTAGCGCGATCCGCCACGCCGTCCCAAATAAATCGTGTCGAGCTCGATATAAAATCCGCGAGCCTTTTCAATCACCAGTGTCATGCGCGCCGCTTCGGCGTCTTCGCGGTGATCAAATTCCTCGCCATTGAAAAGATATCGCTTTACCGGTCCTGGATCAGTGATCTCCGTGATTTCTTCGACCTGTTCTTCGGCCAACCTTACCGTTTCACGGTAATGCGCGTTGGGATCGAAGCGCGCCGCGCTTTGTTCTTGTTGCCGCCGCACATTACGTGCATCGAAGCGCTGCAGCGCGGCCAAGATCGCTCCGCCCCAGCGGTAGAGCGCCGCTATGCCGAGAAAGACTAGGCAGATTAGAAGGATATTTTCCAAGTTTAGCGTCCTTCGCCTTCGCGATATCCATCGAGCCAGTACGATACCAGATAACGCTCAATGCGCGCGAAACAAGGGCATTGGCGGCCTGTACGCCGTGCGGATGAGAGTTAAACGACGCGGAGGCGAGCTCAGGCTAGGCTGAATCCGTCGATTTCTCCGTCTCATCCTTTTCGCGCGGTGTCTGGCGCAGATAACCCTCGCTTTGCATCTCATGGAGCCGCGAGCTCGTACGCTCGAACCAGCTGTTTTTCCCTGCGGAATCATACAATTCGTCAGGTGAGACCGCCGCGGAGCAAATGAATTTTGTTTTCTCGTCATACAGCGTATCGATAAGAAGGCTGAAACGCCGGGCCTCGTTTGCGTTTTCGCTTTTGAGCGCTGGAATATCATCCAAGAGAATCGTGTGGAAACTCTCCGCCAATGCCACGTAATCAGCGGCGGCTAAGGGGCGGCCACAAAGCTCGTTAAAGGTAAAACGGGCTGCGCCATTGGCTGCAAGCGGCACGTCAAGTTTTCTGCCAAACACTTCCAATGTTCGTGGCAATGCCTGCACGCCGTTTTTGAGATGCTCCCAAGCACCGTCCATAGCGCGCGCGGTGTCCGAAGTTAGCGGCGTGTTGTAGAGGCGCAGTCCTGCCATGCGCTGCAAGCGGTAGTCCTGCCCGCCGTCCAATTCGCATATTTTTAGTCGCTCTCTGAGAAGCGCAATAAAGGGAATAAATAGCTGCCGGTTCAGTCCGCCCTCATAGAGACGCCGGGGCGGACAGTTCGAGGTCAGCACGATGACCGCGCCATAGGCCAAGAGCTTTTCGAAAAGCCGGCCCAAAATCATCGCGTCCGCTACGTCACTGACTTGAAACTCGTCAAAACAAATGAGCCAAGATTCATTGCATATGCGTTTGGCGATCGGTGCGATGGGGTCCTCGCTCGCTTCACGCACGAATTGCGGTCTTTGCACGCGCTCGTCGGCACTCATACTTCGCCACTCATGGAGGCGTTTATGGGTCTCGGTCATAAAGCTGTTGAAATGCACGCGTCGTTTGCACTCGACCTCGGCGCTCTCAAAGAACATGTCCATGAGAAGCGACTTTCCGCGCCCAACCGCCCCGTGGATATAAAGGCCGCGCGGAACTGCACGTTTCGATCCGAAACGAAAGACTCGTTGTAAAAAGCCGTCGCGCGAGGCCGGGCGGTAATTCCGCACCGCTCTATGCAATTTTTGCAACGCTTTCACGACGCGCGCCTGCTCGCGGTCTTCTTTCAGCGCGCTGGACGCGAGCAGCGCGCGGTAACGTGCAAGCGGACCATCTTTGGTCACGTTTCGGCGTTCTCGGGAGCTTTCTGCTTGATCATATTGCGGTTGATCAAGCACTCGGCGATCTGCACAGCGTTGAGGGCAGCGCCTTTGCGCAGATTGTCGGCTACAACCCACATCGCAAGACCATGCTCGACTGTCGGATCTTTGCGAATGCGACTGACATAGGTTGCATCCTCGCCTGCCGCTTCGACCGGTGTGACATAGCCTTCATCCTCGCGCTTGTCGACGACGAGAACGCCGGGCGATTCGCGCAAGATCGCCCGCGCCTTCTCGGCCGTGATCGGCTGTTCGAATTCGATGTTCACGGATTCGGCATGGCTGACAAAGACCGGTACGCGCACGCAAGTCGCGATGACTTGAATGTCGGGGTCGAGAATCTTCTGAGTCTCAACCGACATCTTCCACTCTTCTTTGGTGGAGCCACCGTCCAAGAAGGGGTCAATATGCGGAATCACATTATAAGCGATCTGCTTGGTGAATTTTTGTTTCTCCACCGCATCGGCAACAAATATCGCACGGGTCTGACGGAAGAGCTCTTCCATTCCTGCTTTGCCCGCGCCCGACACAGACTGATAGGTTGACACCACGACGCGTTTTATTTTCGCGGCGTCGTGAAGCGGCTTTAAAGCGACCACAAGCTGCACGGTCGAGCAATTCGGGTTGGCAATGATGCCTTTCTTAATCTCGCCTTCGAGCGCATCGGCATTGACCTCGGGAACAACCAGCGGAACCGAACGGTCCATTCGCCATTTCGAAGAGTTATCGATCACCAGACAGCCCTGGGCTGCGATCTTGGGCGACCAGATCTCGGACACCGAAGCGCCGGCCGACATCAGGCAGATATCGGTATCGGCAAAATCGTAATAGTCGAGCGCCTTGACCTTAAGCGTGCGCTCGCCGAACGAAACCTCGGTTCCGATGGAACTGGTCGAAGCCAGCGCCACAACCTCACTAGCCGGAAATTGGCGCTCGGCAAGAATGCCGAGCATTTCTCGACCGACATTGCCGGTAGCCCCGACGACTGCGACTTTATACGACATAATTTTCTACCCATTCATGCCTAAAGCACGGGCGTATAAAAAATGCCCGAGCCTAAGGGGCGCACACATACTGCAATGCGAAGAGGCGGAAAAGCGCCGATTCTCCTGAAACTGGCGAGCTATTCTCAAAAAGCCCCAATCAGCCTCCATCCAGCTGCCCATCTGGCATCGCTCGGGTCTATATAAAGTGTTGTGGGCTATGCTAAGTAGCTCTTATCGTTGGCAAGACCGGCGCTTTGGCACCGGAGCGCCTTGGGGGGCACGAGTGAGAAGACGGTTACGGACTGCAGTAGCGGCAATTGCCATTTGCTCGATGAGCGCAAATGCCTGGGCCGCGGATGCGCCCTGCACCGCGCCGCGGGAACTGGCGGCAATCAAGACCGCCGCCGTTCAGCAAGAGCTCATGGTGGCCGCGCTCTCCTGCAACGCGACGCCACGCTACAATCAATTTGTGACGACCTTTCAAGATGCGCTTCAGACCTCCGACCGCGCGCTTCAAGCTTTCTTTCGGCGCACAGCGGGGCGGGGCGGTACGGCCGCCTACCACGCATTTAAAACGAGAATGGCCAATGCGACGTCACGCAGAAGCATCGCCCACATCACCAATTACTGTGACGCAGCTGAGGCGGCGTTTCAGACGGCGTTGGATTCCGGCGAGGTGACGCTAGCCGGATTTCTGTCGACCCAGCCTTCATTAGAGGCTGAGCAATATTCGGTTTGCGATAATCTTCCCGGCATGGTGTTCGCAGAGCCGGCTACACCACCCGATTTTGTGACGCTGCCTCACCGCAAACCTTCGCAGGTGGTTGCGCCTGCTTTGGGATTGACGCTGCGCACCAGCCTCGATCTGACTGCGGTTTCTTTCTGAAAATCATTGGCGACGAATAAAGGCGGGTGCAAACCAGCCTTATCTATTCGTGACGAAAATTATCAGCGTAGCTCGATCACCGCGCGCCGGTTCCGCGGCTCACGCACTCCGGGGCCAGTCTCAACCAACAGCTCGTCCGAACCTCGACGGACCGTCACGATCTCATTTGGGTTCATACCGTGGCGAACTAATTCGTCTTTTACGGTGGTGGCTCTGCGCTGGGAAAGAGCCTGATTATAGGCATGCGCCTGGGCAGTGCCGGGGCGGGCATGTGCGGTGTCGGTGTGCCCCGTGACCAAAAGACGGACTACACCGACATTTTGGGCAGTCCGGACCGCTTGTGCGACGACTCGCTGCGCATCCACAGTCAAATTCCACTTATCGAAATCGAAAAAGACAATAAAGGTACGCACCGGTGGTGGTGGTGGCGGCGGTGGCGGCGGGGCAGGCGGGCGCGCCACCGGCGGTGGCGGTGGCGGTGGCGGTGGCAAAGGCGCGGGTTGTTCCACGCGCTGCATGCCGGGATACCAACGCAAAGAGAGCATTGCCACTTGCGTGCGGATATCCTTCAGTCGCGTCGGAGCAAGCTGTTCAAAATCATTGTTGAAGGAGCCGCTTGGCATGCCGCCATAGCGGTAGTCGAGTTGGATTTCAGTATTGTGGTTAAGCGCGGCAGAAATGCCCGCGATTGCCTACCAGGCAAAACCGGTTTTCGACCCGCGCGCGACCGTCAAACCGCCCGAAGGCTGTTCAACAATGTCGGCGTTCATACGCATCCAGCCGATCCCACCGCCCAATACGAGATTAACGCGGGGCAAGACCTCCCAGTCATAGAGAAGATTGGCAAAGCCGCCATAAGTGGTGATCGTGCCAACACCCACTAAGGGAGCATCGCTCAGGCGATACTGACTATAGGTAGGCTCTAGCTCCGCGCGAAAACCGGAGAGATGCTTGTAGCCCAACGTGGCGATCCCACGCAGCGCAAAGTCGGTGCCTGAATCCACCGACGAGACATCGGTCGCAAGGGTATAGCTCATGGGGCCATAGCCGCCGCCAAGTCCGATATACCAACCGCTGGGCTGAGCGAATGTCGATTGGGGCGTGAGTGCGGCAACGAGTGTAACCGCCAACACCGCAAATATACGACATTTCATACTGCCCCCTCGCCGACAAATCCTGGCTGGCTCATCCAAGCGCCGGCTATTCCATCCCAAGTCGGAGGCCCCCTTTAGGGGCTGGTGGAATTCGACGAATCATCGCATCAAATTGGTTAATAAATTGTGAGGGGCGTCGCTCCCCCAAAAAAAACACCAGGAAATTACTGGTGTTTTTTCGCCCAAAGCTGCCGAAAATGGTTAACGCGTCGCGCGTTGGGCCACTTTACGAATCGAGATCACGAAAGGCTTCCGGGTGGGCTGCGATGACAAAAGCATAGCGTCCCGGGAGAATGTGGAAAGAGAGCGTGGTGTCCCGTGCCTCTTCCAGGGTCTTCAGTATATCGCGCGGCGCGACATGAAAAAGCCTGAGCCAGGCGCGAAGACCGCTTGCAAAGGGCGCCCACAAGCCGCTGAGGTCACCGAAATCGACAATATGGATGGTGCCTCCGGGGCGTACATTTTCAGCAGCTGTTCCCAAGGCGCCGCGCCAATCGGGAATCATCGAAAGGCTATAGGAGAAAATCGCGCGATCGAATTTTTCTTCGACACCGAATAGAGCGGGAGTCATGTCTTCGGCCAGCCCATGGCTGAGCGCGATCCTCTCCTTGAGTCCGGCTTTGGCAACGGACTCCTCAGCGCTTCGCAGCATTTCGTGAGAGGCATCGAGGCCGAAAAGCTGTACCTCTGGATAGGCATTAGAAATTGCGATCAGATTGCGCGCTGTGCCGCAGCCGATCTCGAGGATCTTTTCGCCTGATTGCGCATTAAGCTCACGAATGAGCCGGTCGCGGCCGAGGAGATAATATTTGCGGGTAAGATCGTAGACGTGCCGTTGGCGGCGATAGACATTGTCCATCAAAGCAATGTGGGTTTTCTCAACTGGTTTTTTTGTTGGAACGTCGGACGACAATTCAGGTCTGCTCACGCCGTGTCCGGTCTCATATAAACGTGAAAGCCACCATAGATCGACGAGCGGTCGCGCGCGTGGAGGGTCCGGCTATCCTCTGCCAAATAATTCCAGTTATTCAAAAGCGCTTCGGGAATCTTTCGCGGCAATGGCGATTCAACCCCGGCAGTTCTAAAGATAACGCGCGCATCGGAGGCATCGGCTGTCCGATCGATTTCGTTCCATAGCGCCGTCGTCTGTTCCGGGCTCATCCAATCTTGCGCATCAAGAAGAATGTAGCGGTGCAGCGAGCCCGCCGCCTGCGCCGCAAGAAAATCAATCATGGACGCATGATGGACTTCGACGCGATCAGTGCGCGATTTGATCAGCTCGTAATTTGCCTCTCGCAGGTAAGCGGGGACCGCAATGCGGGCTTCGGTATCGTATCCGCGTCCAAATGCCTGCCAGGCAAAATAATTTTCTGCGATCGGAAAATCACAAGCAAGACGTTCCACACGCTCACGCAGCGTCGTAACGGGGTTGCCGTCCGCCGCTGCCGTTACCAGCTCGTCATACTGGGCGGGCGGAATGCCGAGGCCGTAGTATGCAATCGGCATTTTCGAGAGAAAACGGACGAGCTTGTTGTCGAATAGCGGTGCAATCGTTTTCTCAAAATTTGCGCGTTGTTCTTCCGGGGTACGGGCGTCTAAAACGTCTTGCAATCTTTTTCCATGTAGTCGAGCAAGGGTGTGCAGCACCCCAATGAATCGGCCCAACAATCCATAGCGATAAAGGTTGCGTGCGAACATGTTGATGCGCCGGCCTCGAAGCGGCATGTGTCGTTCCCAGTAGCGCCGCGTCTCGAGATCAAGCCGCTCGGCAAGAAAACTGTCGAACAGATTTCTGTTTTCTTTGTCTTTCGCGCTACCGAAGAAGCGAAAAAACGCGTCATAGTCTGGAAGGTTGGTCAAAGCCTGGAGCTTTAATCGCGTTAGAGCGATATGGTTGGGATTGAGATCCACGGCAATAATGCGCTGGGGTCCCGCCGCAAGGTAATTGAGCACGTTGCAACCGCCCGAGGCGATCGTAATAAGGCGGTGCTCGGGTCCGACGTTAAGCGCCTCGAGATCAACGTCCGGATCTTCCCAAATCTGATTGTAGACGAAGCCGCTGAACATCAATGTGAAAAGGCGCTCGGCGGCACCGCGTTTCGTGGTGGCAGGGCGCAGATGCGCAGCACGTTTAAGAAGGGCATTCCCCATGCGGCGTTCCTACTGATAAGGGAAGTTTGATGGCGCGGCGGTTCTTTCTTAAGTCCCGTGGCCCCCCGCGCAAGCGAAAACTATCGCCGTGCGCGTGGTTTTCGTTCAGGCTGGGCGCCAAATGGCCTCAATAGGCCTCATCAGTGTTCGAATTGGCCTTCTATTTTGTGCATTTGGCGCTGTTCACGGGATTTCGACCGACCATGACCGATACAACACCTCCCGCTCGAAATGCTCCGCAATTGCAGAAAAGCTGCGCCGCGCTAAACGAGCTTGTTGCCTTGCTGGATATCGAATCTAAAGGCGATGATATTTTTGAGGGGACGAGCCCAAAAGATCGCTGGCAGCGTGTCTATGGCGGTCAGGTGCTTGGTCAGGCGCTGGTGGCCGCGCAGCGCACCATCGAGAGCCGCATTTGTCACTCTCTATCATGCTTACTTTCTTCGTGCCGACAATCCGAAGCACCCGATTTTCTACGAGGTGCAGCGCAGACGTGACGGGCGGAGTTTCTCGGCGCGTCAGGTTGTGGCGCGCCAAAAAGATCAAATAATTTTTACGATGTCGGCCTCCTTTCAACAGCCAGAGGAGGGGTTCGCGCATCAAAAACCGATGCCCGATGTTCCGGCGCCCGATGCGCTCAAGAACGAATCCGAATGGCGGGAAGCCGCGGCAACACGATTGCCTGCGGAAGTTCGTAGTTGGTTTTTGCGCGATCGCCCCATCGAAATTCGGCCGGTCGTTCCTGAGGATCGCTTTTCCGGAGACAAACATCCGCCGCAACAAATTCTCTGGGTGCGGGCAAAGGGGCGGCTCAGCGATGCGCTCTCGCTGCACCAATGCGTTCTGGCCTATGCGTCGGATATGAGTCTTCTAGACACGTCGCTTCTGCCGCATGGCGCAACTCTCTTCACGCCGGGCCTGCAATTGGCAAGCCTTGATCACGCGATGTGGTTTCATCGCCCTCTGCGCGTGGATGAGTGGCTTCTCTATGTTCAGGAAAGTCCGAGCGCTGCAGGAGCACGTAGTTTCAACACCGGCGCGGTTTATCGCGAGGACGGCACCTTAGTTGCCTCTGTGGCGCAAGAGGGTCTCGTAAGGCAGCGCAATTAGGAAGATTCGTGAAATTATTCGCGCGCAACTTTTACGACGCGGCGCGGGCGCACGTAGAACTCGTCGGTGAGCTCGACCGTTCCGTATATTACTTTTCCCGTTGCCGACGAATAATCATGCGAAACTTCCGCGTAGATAACGCTTCCCCCAGAGTCGACGACTCCTGTGGGCACTGTAACGGTAGAGCCTACGCTCCGTGGCGTCGCGTTCTGCGCCTCGCTCCATTCGACTTTGACAACGCCGCTTCCGCTATCGGCAAGGCTCGAAATCACAATTTCTGTTTCACTCGAATCATAGGGGAACATGATCTGTTCGAGTGCGTTGAAGATGTTAGCCATCTCGTTATCGGTGATTGAATCGTCCTGCGCCACTAGGTCGGCGGCGGTGCTGGCAACCCTGGTTACGCGTGTGTTGACGATATAAGCGTCAGAGAGTTCGGTAGCACCAAAATACAACACGATCATAACGGGAGCGATCATGGCAAATTCGATGGCCGCAATGCCGTCGCGGTTGCGGCCGAAACCGGACAATGACTTCAAAAATGAGCGAAAGGCCTTCACTCCACATCCTCAATACGGTTCGTTGCGGAACGCAAAGCTCGAAGAGATAAGGCGGTGGCCCCCATCATTGGGCATGTTCGAGAAATATTCCGCGAACATCGGCGTGAACAGCGGCCATTTGTAGAAGGCACGTACGAGAACGATACCCTGTGAACCGGAAGTCGAGCTGGACTGGCCGGTCTGGAACGAATTCAAATCGCCGCGAAGATCGCCATTGGCATCGAACGCGTCTTCATAGCCTGAGGTACCGAAGGAGGAATAGGAACGCACATCGATGAGGAGCGAACCGGAGTCGCACGACAGCAGCATGTCGACCTCCGCACAGAGGAAGTCACGAAAGTCGTCGGCGGACATGCCGTTTTGCTGAACTTGGCCGGTGCGAACAAGGCGGGCAGCATTGTAAACACCATTCTCAAGCGTCATGTTGGCGAAGTAAACTAGTCCTATCGCTACGCTCGCGAACATCAGCGCAAAGAACATTGGTGCGATCATGGCGAATTCGATTGCCACCGAACCAGCTTTGTTCCGCATGCCATGCTGCAACGGCCGCAGCCTTAATTGTGGAAATCGCCAACGCAACATTGAGTTCCCCATCTCGACCCGCGGGCATTAACGCCCAATAGTGTCACCAATTGGTTTACCGAGCAGCGAAGCTATTCCATTTTGCGCGGGCGGGGTATCTGAACGCGATGTTGTCGTGAACACGCGGTTAGCAACTCTGATGCGATAGAAATATTGTCTGTTTCATATCGGCACAGTCCAATTCGTGAAGTTCAAGAAACAGACTGAATAATGCGCGCATGGAATTCGTAAACGCGGTGCGTTGCGCGCGCGTTTTTCTAACTTTGTAAGATCCAAATTGCGCTTGGGTGTATTAACGCGCTCTTAACTTCGTTCCCAATGAACGCATGCGAGGCAAGACGCCATCTCTATGATGCGTACAAGGCAATTGGGAAGTTTCGTGGCGACGACACTTCGCCAACCCAGCTCCAAATGTAAGTAAGTGGCGGAGGGATTTAGTTATGAGCAAAATTAATTTTCGAGATATTGCGAACATTTCTACAAATTGGTTGCAGCGTTTCGCACGCTCGACCAGCGGAAATGCAGCTATGCTGTTTGCCCTCACTGCAATAACCGGTTTGACTGCAGGTGGCGCCTGGCTGGATCTATCGCGGACCATCTACGCGAAAAATCGTGCTGCAGCGGCACTCGACGCCGCGGGCCTCGCCGTTGGCGTTGCTGCGTCTTCCGAAGACCTCAGCGCGAGTGAACTACAACAACTAGCGCAGGAGGTTTTCGACGCGAATTATGGTTCTGCCGGGCTTGGCACAACTGGCTCGGTCACCGTCACGCAGAATACGGATTCAATTACGCTTGCCGTAAATGGGGTTGTCCCCACGGCACTGCTGCAGCTCGCGGGACGGGACGCGCTCACTTATGCATTTACAAACGAGATTGCTGCTGGATCGACGAGTTTGGAAGTCGCACTGGTGCTCGATAATACGGGCTCCATGTCCGGCTCGAAATTGTCCTCGTTGAAAACCGCTGCAACGTCGCTCATTGACACCCTTTCGGGTGGCGACGACTTTCCTGAGCGGCTTTGGTTCTCGGTAATTCCTTTCGCCCAGACCGTGCGGCTAAATCCGACACTAGCGCTGGCCGGCAATTGGATCGACGAAGAATGCCGCTCGAGCGTTTCGCAATTGAATTTTGAGGGCGGTATGTGCTCCCATACGGTGCTGGAGACCATGAGCTCAAGCACCGATTGGGCCGGTTGCGTGGAAGCGCGACCCGGCGACCTTGCCACCGACGATACCACCCCGAGCTACGGCACGCCCGACACGCTCTTTGTGCCGTATTTCCAGCCGGACGAGCCGGATCGCGGCGAGAAAAAGGCCCCTTGGGGGTATGTTGATTATGATTATTCCGATGACTATTTGGAAGAAGCATATATTCACACCAGGACGTCGAGCCAACCCGGTAGTGACGAGCTGACGCGGCTTATGGATGTCGAAAAATATGAAGACCAAAGCAAGAATAGCAATGTCAACAAGAACTGCTTGAACTTGGCCGAAATTCTTCCGCTTACAAACGACGACAATCGTGACGGCGCCGATGTTGTTCATTGGCTTCGGGTTTTTGCTCTCAAAGACCGGCTGGATGCCACAAGGCGAGGCGGAGGAAATGCTCCACCTCACAGCCGAGATCGCGCTCATTCTCTTGTTGTTTTTCGATGCCGCTCAGACTGATTTGAGCGCCCTAAGGCGCCGCCATGTTTGGCCCGTCCGGATGCTGCTGATCGGACTTCCGCTTGCTATCATTCTTGGCACCCTCGCTGCGTGGTTTTTGTTTCCGGCCTGGCCCGTGGTCGCACTTGCGCTGGTCGCCTCGATTTTGGCACCGACCGATGCAGCCCTCGGGCAGGCAGTTGTCACCAATCCGATTGTTCCCATGCGGGTTCGGCGCGCGCTTACCGTGGAGAGCGGCCTCAATGACGGCATTGCATTGATTGCTGTGCTGCTATTCGCATCTCTCACCGCCGAAGAGCTTGGCCAAAACGGCGTCGATTGGCTGTTATTTGGAATAAAGCAGCTGACGCTGGGTCCGCTTGTCGGCGTGGCGGTCGGTCTTATCGGTGGTTTCGTTCTTCTCTTCGCCAAGAAACACAATCTGACTTCGAATATATATGAAGGTGTCGGCGCGCTGGCGCTTGCGGGAACGGCCTATCTCGGAGCAGATATTATTGACGGCAACGGGTTTATTGCGGCATTTGTCGCCGGTTTATGTTTCGGCGCCGTGGTCAAGGATGCATGCAAATTCGTATTCGAATTCACCGAAAGTGAGGGCCAGCTCCTCACATTGGGCGCCTTTTTTCTGCTCGGTCTGGCGCTCGTGCCCGAGGCTATTGATGCGCTTAGCCTTGATATCTTTGTGTTGATTTTGGTGAGCCTATTTATTGTCCGTCCGATTGCCGTGTGGGCTTCTTTGCTTGGCACCGATGCCTCCAAGACAACGAGGTTGTTCTTTGGCTGGTTTGGTCCGCGTGGTTTGGCAACCGCCCTATTTGCTCTGCTTGTCGTCGGACAATCCGAACATCAATATGCCGAAACGATCTTGGTCGTGGCGATAAACGCCGTCTGGATGAGCGCATTGTTGCATGGCGTGAGCGCCGCACCCGCGGCGCGATGGTATGCGTCCCGGATAGCGGTCAAAGGAGACTGTGCCGAGATGCAAGCTGTTGAGGTCTCGGCGAAACCGATTATTACGCGGCATCATTAGGCCCAGATTTCAAGGTGGAAAGGGCGTAATTGGCAAGCGTCAGAATTTCTCGACCCAGGGTCTGAGCTCGATCTCCCAAGTCCATGCACTGCGCGGCTGATTAAGTGCGTAGAGATAGCTCTCGGCGATGGCGTCGGGATCGAGCATCGAGTCCGGTTTGTCCGCCGGTTCGTTTCGGCCGGGATTGCGGATTCCACCATCAATAACGAAATGAGCAACATGAATGCCTTGTGGAGACAGCTCCCGCGCCATGCTTTGGGCAAGCCCACGAAGGGCAAATTTACCCATCGCAAAGGGGGCTGAATGCGCATAGCCTTTAATGCTGGCAGAAGCGCCAGTGAATAGGACGGTGCCATGTCGCTTAGGAAGCATTCGCCGAACCGCCTGCTGGGCAACCAAAAAGCCCCCAAATGCGGTGACGGCCAGGCTGTTTTCAACTTCTGCCGGGTCCAGATCGACAAGCGGCCCGCGGGCTCTGGCGCTTGGATTGTAGACGACAACATCGGGGGCGCCCATTTCGCGCTCGATGTTCTCAAAGAGCTGCGCAACCTGATCGGGTTTGGCCGCATCGCAGCCAAAGACGCCTCCGCCGATTTCCTTGCCTAGCGCCGAGAGCTTCGAAGCGTTGCGCGCTGCCAAAGCGATGCGCAGCCCCGCGCGCGCAAAGCGCCGCGCGATGGAAGCGCTTAGCCCGTCACCCGCGCCCACAATAAGCGCAACATCATTTTTTGAAGTGTTCATATCGCCCTCCGCACATCCTCGTACCGTTCAGCCTCGGTCATGAGACTATCGCAGTAGGACGGGTTTGACCCCAAGAGGGTTGGGCATTTTTTCTCGGTGGGATGCAAAAAAGCGGCAGCCTTTTTAGGGCGGCTGAAGGACCCGCCTACCCCCGGATCAAGTCGGTAACGTTACACTTGACATACCAGACACAAGGGGTAGGATCATGGATGATTCGGTAGAAGTGCTTAAAAGCTGGTTTTCAGTCTTCTATCAGTTTGATGGACTAATCATAGTGCTTAAGGCATTCTTCGACGAGACTGGTGGTGATGAGACCAAAGACCTGACCGCTGTTGCTGGATTTGTCTATGACGAAGCGGGCTTGACAGAATTTACCGAAGCGTGGGCTCCACATATAACTGGTCTCTCCAAGCCCTACAGAACCTCTACCTGCAACGCTGGATATGACCCATTTAACCAACCTGATTGGCCGCATGATAGGCGACAATTTCTTATGGACAAGCTGGCAACCCTAAGTGTGGATCACTCGCTCGCGGGGTTTGTTACCGCGACAACCAAGCGTGATTATGAGGAGGCTTGTGAAAACGGTCCAGGGATTGGAGGATTCATAGACAGCCCTTACACACTCTGCTTGATGGGAGTGCTTTCAAGAGTTTCTGAGTGGGTCTCTGAAACCGAGCAAGGAATGAAGGTTCACTGTTGGTGTGAAGCAGGTGGCTTTCACGAGAGAGAAGCGCATGATCTCCTTTGTCGGCTTAGAAGTAACACACAAACCGCTGCTGACTTTATGAACATTGAAGGTTATTCGTGGACTGGTAAGAATACATATCCTCAATACTGTAGCGCTGATTTGTTGGCTTGGGAGTGGCAACGGAATGTGCTCAGGTCACCAGATAAGTGGACACCAAGAATGGAATACATGATCAAGAGAATGCGGCGACAATCAAAAAATATAGGCGCTCACCACATCACTGGCACAGGGGCGACGGTCTGGGCGGTGCAAAAAATATTTCCCGGGCTTCAACTAGGTTGAGTGCTTACCCTAGCGAGGCTCTTAAACGCTCGGTCTAATGCTTCCTGATCTTTATCCGCCTCTAGTTCCTTGGCGGTTTCAAGAAAGCGCTTGTATTCCTCTATATTTTCAGGTTTGCGTGAAGGCTTGTGCGGCATGGGAAAACATACCGCACAACTCGTCAGTTCTCAACAATGAAGAAAAACGCTAGTTGCTGGTCATCTTCCGGTAAGCGTGCCCAAGAGCGCCACCGGCGAGTTTTCTCACTGGACCGTTGCTTACGAACGAGTCGTTTCATAGGTGAGCCGCTTACCCTTCACGCCCACCAGGGCAATGTCGGCGCGGCTCACGTCATCAACTCCAAGCCGTTCACGGTTAGAGTACCGGAAATCGAACTCGGCCAAGTAGCGTTGCAAATGCGCTTCGCTGACATGGAAGTAGCAACCAGTGATACCTCGTTTGAGGATGGAAAAGTAGTTTTCAACAGTGTTGGTGTGGGCGTCTCCGCGTACATATTCCCCGGCACTGTGGTTTACTACTTCATGGCTAAAGTCTTTCCACATGTGGCGGTATTGTCCTGCATCGTCGGAACAAAGAAACGACTTTTCTTCGATTTGTGCGACCATTATAGGACGAAGATTTGCGGCAGTTACACTGGCGACGTGCATGGAACGGACGTTTCCACCGCGCTCGACAAGCGAGAATACAGTTTCTTTGCCCCAGCTACCGCCAATCCTCTTTGTGGCGCGCTTACTCTTATGACGGTTACGCTCTTTCCCGCCGACAAAAGTTTCATCGGCTTCTACGGTTTTACCTTCACCGCCGAGTGGGCCAAGAGCGTCGGTGCGCATAGCCTCGCGGATGCGGTGAGTAAGAAACCAAGCGGTCTTCATGCTGCATTGAAGCATTCTCTGTATTTGGCGAGTAGAAATCCCCTTCTTGCTGGCGCACATCAGGTGAATAACTTGCAGCCAAAGATGCAGCGGCAGGTGTGAGGATTCGAAAATGGTTCCGATCCTAACGGTAAAGGGCTTCTTGCAGGCATAGCACTTGTGCAGCCCGCCCCTGGTGGTCTTACCGTTCAACTTGCCTATGTGCTCGCTGGTAGCGCCACAGAAAGGGCAGGTTGGGCCATCGGGCCACAATTTGGACTCGACGTAAGCGAACGCGGCTTCCTCGGTCTGGAAGTGCTTCTCGGAAAGGACGGACTTGGCCATAGCGGTAACTCCTAAGAGCCAAATCTATATCATGTGGTGAGGTATGTCAAGTGTAACGTTGCCGATCAAGTCCGGGGTTCGGCAGGTAAACCACACACTCTCAGTCCGCCAAAGCCTTGGCGAAGGCGGAAGGGAAGTTCAAACCTTGCCTATCCGGTTTACACCCACACCCACTAGGGCTAGAATGGGCGCAAACCGGATATAGGGGAGCGCGCCATGGATGTTCTCGACCGCGCCGATCTCCCATTCCCGCATTCGCTACCCGAGTTCCAGCGACTTTTCCCCGATGATGCGGCCTGCGCCGCCTACCTGGAGAAAGCCCGCTGGGGAGACGGCTTTGCCTGCCCGCACTGCGGCACGGCGGGAGAGCCGTTCCACTTTGAAAACCGCCCTGGCGTCCTGCGCTGCCGCAAGTGCCGCCAGAACACCGGGCTGACGGTGGGAACAGTGATGGAGCGTAGCCACACTCCGCTGAACGTCTGGTTCTGGGCCGCTTATCTGGTCGCCAGTCAGACGCCCGGCATGTCCGCCGTGCAGTTTCAGCGGCAACTTGGTCTTTCGCGCTACGAGACGGCCTTTCAAATTCTCCACAAGCTCCGCTCGGGCATGGTGCGGCCCAACCAAGACAGGATCGGTGGACAGCCCAAGAACCATGTTGAGGTGGACGAAACCTGGGTTGGCGGGCGAACGCGTGGGGAAGGCCGTGGTGTTCACCACAAGGTTCCCGTCTCCTGTGCCATCGAGGTGCGTCATCGAAAGCCGGGCACCAAGCTCGACAACCGGAAAGACGGACGCTATGCCGGACGCGTTCGGCTCGCCGTCGTGCTCGACCGTAGCGCCGAGTCGCTCTGTGGGTTCGTCGAGAGCACCGTCGCGCCGGGATCGCTGATCGTTACTGACGATTGGAGCGGCTATGCTGGCCTCGGTAAGCGCGGCTATGAGCACTTCGCTGTTGCCGAGCAATACCTGCCGATCATCCATCTGGTTTTCGCCAACCTGAAGACGTGGCTGATCGGGATCCACCACGGCGTTAGCCACCAGCACCTACAAGCCTACCTCAACGAGTTCACCTTCCGCTTCAACAGGCGGTTCTCCCCGTTCAACGCCTTCCGCTCATTGCTCGGCATCGCGGGCGACACCTCTGCTCCAACCTATGCCGAGCTTTACTCGGGAGAGTGGCGGCACCCTACATGTAGCGGTCATGGGCGTTAAACGGATAGGCAAGCTAAGTTCGACTATTCGTTCGGGGTAAGGCGCCTTAGACCGCTTGTCTCGGATACAGCCGCAACCTGCTCGGTGGGTGCGGGCGGAGCTGTTTCCTCGGCCGTCTCGTTTTCTTGCGTTTCGATTTCGGCTTCTGATTCCGCTTCTGTATCGCCTATCTCCACATCGACTGGGACGCTCGCCACAACTGGCTCGGGCGCCGGATCGGGATCCGGAAGACGCTGCATGGAGACGGTCGGATCGTCGACCAAAGCTTGGACCGCGGCAGGGATACGCGGCGCGGGTGCGGGCGCCGGAATTTCGCTGCGCTCGACCGCGCCGGGAATCGGCGCTTCGGCACTTTCTTCGGCCAAGGTTTCTTCGGGCATGGCTGCGGCAGCCGGGCTCGGCGCCGCAATATTTTCCTGGTCCGGCGCTTCGGCGACCGGGCCGGGCGCTGTCGGCTGGGGCAGACTGGGTGCAGGTTGTGCAGCGCGCGCTGCAGCCAGGTCGCGAACCATCGCAAGATTTCTGGCAATGCGCGGATCGGTGCCACCTTGTTCAATGGCGCGGTTTAAGAGGATTTCGGCATTGGCCAGGTCGCCGGCTTGCATGCGAGAGAGCCCCGCATTGGAAAGCACGCTGGGCTCACCGGGCTGAATGGCCAAAGCACGCTGATAGGCGATATTGGCTGCCCTATAATTGTGGGCCTGATCGAAGGCCACGCCCTGCGCCGAATAGAAGGTCCACTCGCTGGGATTCAACTCGATCGCGCGATTGAGGAATGCGATCGCGTCTTCGGTCTGCTCCTTGGCCACTAGAGTCTTGCCATATTCGCCAAGAACGCGCGGATCGTCAGGCGCAACCAAAACCAATTGGCTCAAGGTCCGCGTGGCCCCATCGAGGTCGCCGACTCTACGGAAGGTCTGAGCTTGTATAATGGCACCTTCCAGATCTGCCGGCCCGACGAGATCGCTCATAAGCGATTCTTGCTCTGCGGCCATCGGGGAGGGCAATTCGGCTATCGGCGCCGGTGTCGAGCTGAACATGCACCCTTGGAGCGCAACACTAAGTGCGATGGTCGCTAATCCGGTCTTCATCGGCAGTCTCATAAAAATGTCCTCAATTTTGCTCACCCTCTCTTGCCCCTGCCTATTGCGAGCGGGCAAAAGAGGTTCGGCCTCAGCATCGCGCAACGGGGTCAATAAATGCTTAAGCGAGCCGGTGTAGGATGGTTTTTTTCAGAGAGTTGTTGGATTTGTCCCATTATCGCCTCAATAATTATGTTTAACTTTTGGCCATGACAGTCAGAGCTAAATCGCTGAGTTGGTGGTTCGCCGGAGTGGGCGCTGTCGGCGCGCTCATTCTGGTGGCGGCGTTTGCACGTGTGACAGCACAGACCGTCGGAATCGTTCCTCAGCGGGTTTCTTTCCAGATTTCGACTGCATCAATTGCCGGGAATGATTTCTCGGTCGGCGAATTGCTCGCTGGAATATTAAGTCATCCACCCGGAATCAGCCGCTGCGAGACCGCTAATCTCTGTGGGCCGGCCGGGCTCATCGTTAGCACCAGGGCCGCGGACGGCTCGGTGGCCAATGTTCTCGCCGTCAATGCAGGCGTCACCGGCTCCAGCCTTGCCCAAGCAGATGTCGTCGCACAGGCCCTAGCCGGCCAAGGCGCTTTTGCGGGGTTCGGACCCGCGAATCGTCTGCGTTCCATTGCAAATCTCTACGGGCAAACCGTCCACCTCGTTGCGGCGAAAGACGCAGGCATCGAAAGCATCGCCGATTTGCGCGGCAAGCGGGTTTCGCTGTCGACAGAAGATTCCGGCTCCATTGTAACCGCCCGCGCCATATTACAGGCCTATCGCGTTCCCGAATGGCGGATGGTGCGCAATTACGACGCGCCCGACATCGCTGCACAATTGCTCCGCGATGAAGAGCTCGATGCCTTCTTCTTCGTCGGCGCCGCACCTGTGGTGCTGGTCGAACAACTGATTAGCGAAGGCGTTGCCGTTCTTGTCCCGCTTGATGGAGTGGGTAGAGATCGTTTGCTGGCGAGCTATGACTATGTAAGTGCCGACTTGTTGCCCCGGGGAATTTATCCCGGCACCGAAGCGCTCGAGACGATTAATATCGGTACATTGTGGATTACAAATGCCGCGACCCCCGACACACTCGTCTACGCCATGGTCAAGGCCATCTACAACCCGAACAATCGCCCTCAAATTGAGGCGCGTCTAACCGGCAGAAATTTTTTGGAACTCGAATCCGCGATGAGCGGTTCGCCGACCTCGTTCCACTCGGGCGCTCTGCAATATTATGCGGAAGCAGGCGTGCTGCCGGCGCCGGCCAATCCTAGTCTGCCTGTTCCAAAGCCATAGAATTTTCGGTCAATTCATGCTCATGGATTTTCGGTCAATTCCCTTATCGCTTCCGCTCTCCATTGGCGCATGGCCCCAAGCGAAAGGATGCGCTGCGCATAGGCTTGGGCAGTCGCAGGCAGCGTGATCGCATATGTATCGAATCGCGTGACAACGGGCGCATAGAAACAGTCGGCTAGAGAGAATTTTCCGAACAGAAACCCGCCATCCGGGCCAAAGCGTTCGAGTGTCGACATCCAAATCGATTTGATGCGCGCAATCTCGTCTCCCAGATCGCTTCCGATCTCCAGCGTCGGATGCCGTTTGGCCAAATCCATCGGCATCGTCTCGCGCAAGTTTGGGAATCCGGAATGCATTTCTGCGACAACGCACCGCGCTTCTTCACGGCGACGATGGTCTTCCGGCCAGAACGCGAATCCCTTGTGCCGCTCGGCCAGCGTCTCGCAAATCGCAAGCGTGTCCCACACCGTTTTGCTCATCCCATTCTCTTTGATAATCAAGACTGGGACTTTTCCGGACGGAGAGTGCTCCGCGATGCGCTCTTTCGTATGTGCCGTGCGTAGCGGCAGGACGATCTCGTCAAACGCAACGCCTGCCATTTTCATGGCAAGCCAGGGGCGAAGGCTCCATGACGAGGTGTGTTTTGTCCCTAGGACAAGCGTATATATCGCGCTCATATTGCCGTTCTTGTCCTAAAACTGCGCCGGAACAATTCCGCGGATTGCGGCACCCTTCTACCATTCCTATAAGAACGGTTTCCAGGTTCACGGGGCGGCTTATATGCGTTGCCGCACTGCAAGATTAAGGATTTGCGCGAAGCGATGTTGAAAGTCTTTGCCAATAGAGAAGAACTGGGAGGCGCAGCGCCGATTCCACTGCACGCTGTTACTTCAGAGGGTTTCGAGCATTTTATCTCGGATTTGAGCCCGCATATCGTACTTTGGCTAAAGGCAACCGGATTTTCCGGCCGGGAAGGCGATTTGGCCTTGGTACCTGACGAAGCGGATGGTCTTTCTGCGGCGGTGTTGGGGCTTGGGCCTGGCCGCGATCCCCATGCGCTGGCGCTTTTCTCCGAGCGTCTGCCACACGGTTTTTACGTGCTGGGGCAAGTGCCGGATGGTTTTTCCGGTGCGCGCGCGGCCTATGCTTGGGCGATTGGCGCCTACAGCTTCGATCGTTATCGCGCAGCCTCTGCCAAGGCTCCCAAGAGTTTTCCGCGGCTGGTTTTGGACGACGATGTCGACGCAGAGAGGGTGACGCGCGTTGCCGAGGGCGTCTATCTCGCACGCGATCTCGTCAATACGCCTGCCAATGATATGGGGCCGGGCGAGCTTGAAGAAATTGCGCAGGACCTCGCGAAACGTCTTGGCGGACAACTGCGCGTAACAAGAGGCGAGGATCTGCTCTCGGCGAATTACCCCATGATCCATGCTGTCGGGCGTGCCAGTGATCGTGCCCCCCGCTTGCTCGATCTCGTTTGGGGCCAGGAAAGTAATCCCAAAGTCACGATTGTCGGCAAAGGCGTTTGTTTTGACAGTGGCGGGCTCGATATCAAATCGGCGTCGGGCATGGCAACGATGAAAAAGGATATGGGCGGGGGCGCCTGCGCGTTTGGCCTCGCGCAAATGATTATGGATGCGAAGCTCCCCGTGCGCTTGCGCGTCCTTGTGCCAGCAGTCGAAAATAGTATTTCCGGAACTGCATTTCGTCCCGGCGACGTGCTTTCCAGCCGCAAGGGCTTGAGCGTTGAAATCGGCAACACCGATGCGGAAGGAAGACTGGTTCTTGCCGACGCACTTGCAGAAGCCGATTCCGAAAAACAGGATTTGCTCATTTGTCTTGCGACATTGACAGGCGCTGCCCGGGTCGCCACCGGCATGGAGGTGCCCCCCTTCTTTACCGACGACGAAGAGCTCGCTGCCGATCTGGCCCGTCACGCCGTCGAGGAACATGATCCGATTTGGCGGTTGCCGTTATGGCGTTCGTATGAACCGGTGATCGAGAGCACGATCGGTGATTTAAACAATGCTCCCGAATATCGTCTTGCGGGCGCGATCACAGCTGCGCTCTTTCTCAATCGTTTCGTGACCAGCACGAAAAGCTTTGTGCATTTCGACATTGGTGCCTGGATCGACCGTCCCAAGCCAGGCCGGCGCAAAGGTGCCGAAGCTAATGCAATCCGTACGATTTACGCGCTGATCTCAGCGCGCTGGGCGAATTAGCCGATGGCAGCGCTCGATCCGCGTATAAACGCATTTCGGGCCGATCTTGCCGCGGCAGCGCTGAAGGGCGCTGTAGATGCTCAGCGCTTTGTGGAAGGAAAAGCCGCCACAGTCTTACGAGGCACCGTATCTTTGCGAAAACATCCGCAGATGGATGCGGGGATGGAAACGCAACTTCTCTATGGCGAGCGTTTTACCGTCTATGACGAAAAAGATGGTTGGGCGTGGGGACAAGCCGAGCTGGATCATTATGTCGGCTATGTGGATGCAGAAGCGCTTCTCGCTTCGTCTTTAGACTCGACGCATCGCGTAGCGGTACTCGCAACGCCCGTTTTGCCCGCTCCGGACATAAAGCGCGCGGCACTGGATCTTTTGCCAATGAACGCGAAGGTCAGGGTGGTGGGCGAAGAAAACCGTTTCGCCAAAATTGAAAATGGAGGCTTTGTCTACGCTGCGCATTTGGTCCCGCACTCCGATCGGTGCAAGGATTGGGTGGGCGTGGCGCAAGGTTTTCTCGGCGTTCCTTATCTCTGGGGCGGAAAGACCAATGCAGGTTGTGATTGTGCGGGTCTTTTTCAGACGGCTTTGGAAATGGCCGGCATCGCAGCGCCACGCGACACCGACATGATGGAGCAGGCTTTGGGCCGCACGCTCGATGTAAGCGATGGTCTAGATGGATTGTTGCGTGGTGATTTGGTTTTTTGGAAAGGCCATATGGGCGTGATGCTCGACGCGACGCGCTTACTGCATGCCAACGTGTTTCATATGCAAGTGGCGATCGAACTGCTTCGCGAGGCGGTCGAACGCATTGCGCAATCGGAAGGCGCGATCCGAAAAATTAAACGCATGCTCTAGGGTGCCGGCGTTTGTGGTGCTGGCATCGGCGGTGATATTGGCGCCGGGTTGGCGGACCAGCTGCGCATATAAGTAATCAGGTCGAGGCGATCTTGCTCACCGGAAATCCCGGCGAAGGCCATAAGTGTTCCTGGGGCGTAGAGAGAAGGCTGTTCCAAGAAAGCGAATAGCTCCGCATATGTCCACACGCCGTTCAAAGATTGAAACGCCGGCGAGTAATTGAAGCCCTCCACGCTTGCCCTCGCGCCTCCCACGACCCCGTAAAGATTT
The DNA here is from genome assembly GCA_965247505.1 of Micropepsaceae bacterium. Classification (GTDB taxonomy): domain Bacteria; phylum Pseudomonadota; class Alphaproteobacteria; order Micropepsales; family Micropepsaceae; genus CAIYRG01. The sequence continues at coordinate 894,187 of OZ252020.1, forward strand.
GGGCCGATCAGATTACCGTCCCCTTCCTCCCAATTATGGCAAAAAGCACAGGGCTCAGCGATCATCTGGCCATTGGCAATGTTGGCGCTTGAAATCGCGCTTGCAAAATCGGGCAGTTCAATTTCGGGTATGGGGACCGGCGCGGCCGGCGCGGCCGCCGTGGCCGCCGCAGCCGGAGCTGCCGTCGCAGCCGGAGCTGCCGCCGCAGCCGGAGCTGCCGGAGTTGCCAACGCAGCTGGGTCCGCGGGGGCCGAGATATCCTCAAGCCCTTCGACGATGTAAGCGGGCTGCTCGGGTGGCTCGACATGGTAAAGGGCCTCGGCGCCGATCCGCAGGACGACGACATACAGCGCCGTGACCAATACGGTGCCGGCAATCCTGTTCCAGGTGAAGAAATCCATTATTCGGCCCGACATTTATTAGGCAGGACAGAGGTTCATTATGGCGAAGCGTCGCATAAGTGCACGCCATAGGCTAAAGGAAAGCTTGGTGAGTACTAAAATATAAGAAACGCGCCGCATGGCCCAAGCTGAAAATCCGATCATCGTTATTCCCGCCCGAATGGCGTCGAGCCGCCTGCCCGGAAAGCCTCTGGCCGGTATTGCAGGGCTCCCCATGATCGTACGGGTTTGGGCCCGGGCGGAAGCGGCTGGCATTGGCCCCGTTGTCATTGCAGCAGGCGATGAAGAGATCGTGGCAGCTGTTGCGGCGGCTGGCGGGCGCACCATTCTAACAGATTCGGAGATTTCTTCGGGCTCGGACCGCGTCCATGCCGCTCTTCAAGCGCTCGATCCGGGCGAAAAGCACAAAGTGGTCGTTAATCTGCAAGGGGATATCCCAGGTATCGCGGCGGATTCGCTGAGACGCGTTGTGGCGGCACTGGCCGAATCGGGAGCCGATATCGCAACGCTTGTTGCGCCAGCCGATCCGCTCGATCGGGACAATCCAAATGTCGTCAAACCTGCAATTGCCTGGGCGCCCGGCGGCAATCTTGGGCGAGCGCTCTATTTTAGCCGCAGCTCTATTCCGTCCGGCGAAGGTGAGCTGTTTCATCATATCGGTATCTACGCTTATACCAGGGACGCGCTGACTCGTTTCGTCGAATTGCCGCCGTCAACACTGGAAAAACGCGAGGGATTGGAGCAATTGCGCGCTATGGAAGCAGGAATGAATATTGCGGTTGCGCGCGTTGACGAGATTCCACTCACCGTTGACACTGAGGCCGATCTGGAAAAAGCAAGGCGTCACCTGTCATGACAGTCTCGTCGAAAATCAAAACGGCACGCAAAATCGTCTATCAAGGCGAGCCCGGTTCCTATTCGCATCTCGCCTGTACCGAGGCGTTGCCGCATTGCGAAGTGATTGCGGCGCCGACCTTTGAAGATGCCTTTGCGGCGATCCGCGCCAACCAAGCCGATCTTGGCCTTATCCCGATCGAGAATTCTCTTCATGGGCGGATCACCGATATTCATCATCTGTTGCCCGACGAAACAATTTATATCGTGGGCGAGAATTTTCATCGCATACGTCATCAGCTCCTTGGGATTGAGAGTGCAACACTGAAGGGTCTCAAGACCGTCATCAGTCAAGAGCCGGCCTTGGGGCAAGTGCGCAAAGTGATCGCGGAACTGGGTTTAAAGCGTCAGCTCTGGGCCGATACGGCAGGCGCTGCGCGTCACATCGCCGAACTAAACGATCCCAGCGTTGCCGCTGTCGCTTCCACGCTTGCCGCCAAAACGCATGGCCTCAAAATCCTCAAGCCCGATATCGAGGACGCCGAACACAATGTGACTAGGTTTCTTATCATGTCGGCCGAGCCGGACGATATCGACAATAGCGATGCGCCGGTGATCACCACCTTTATATTCCGTGTACGGAACGTTCCGGCGGCGCTCTATAAAGCCTTAGGCGGCTTTGCCACAAATGGCGTCAATATGACGAAGCTGGAATCTTATCAGCTCGGCGGATCCTTCCATGCAACCCAATTCTATGCCGACATTTCCGGTCATCCGGAAGAGCGCAATGTCCGCCTCGCATTGGAGGAGCTGCAGTTCTTTACCTCGAGTCTAAAAGTGCTGGGCGTGTATCCTGCGCACCCCTTTCGCTTGGAGGATAAAGGGAGCTAGGTGCACTCCGCTTGGCCGTCGGCGACTCAGTTGGCTGTGCCAAAGCTGGTTTTTTGTGCTTTCGCCGATTTGGCGCTGCTTCGCCTCACTTTTTGCACAAATTCGGTATAGAATCTGATGCTCCTGGGCTCGGCATAATGGAGAACATGTTTTTGAGACGATACGGCCTAATTTCCGCAGTGACTGCTGTCGGCATTTTGCTGGCGTGGCCTGTGGTCGGCCAAAACCGCTCCATCGGAAATGTGTTTCGTGATTTCGAAATGATCTGCTTTTCCTATGCAGAGCAGGGATACTCAATTGATGTCAGAGCCTCAATCGACCAGGCAGGGTATCAGTTTTTGCAGAAAACCAGTGATGGTGAGGACGGGTATAGCCTGGGTGTGGTCCAACTGATCATCGGGCGCAAGGGATGCGCGTTCGGAATGCCGGAACTTCCCTTTGCGCAAATGTCGGAGTGGACCACGCAATGGGCGAACATCAATGGCCTGGAAATCGCGCAAATGACGATAAACGCGCGGGGAGGCCAATATTGGGTATGGGACGGGCAAGACTTCTCGGTGGCCTTGGAGGAAGGTGAGTTCCCAGGTGGGACGCCCATGAGCGGTCTCATTCTCACGCGCGAGTAAATACTCGCTGGCCCCAGCGCGTCGCGTTTCGCTGCTGGCCTATGCAGTATGCCGATGGCCAAAATGGAGAAACGACAAAGCCGCTTGCCGGTTGTGTAAATTGGTTGATAGGTTGTGATTAGAAGTTAAAAATCTGATTTTAAAAAAGGGCTGGAAATATGGCGACCTATGAGTGTGAAAAATGCGGCATGAGCGTCAATGCGACTTGCGGAAAATGCGACGCGCCACTGGCAAATGATAGCCTTCAGCTCGACGACGGCAATAAAGTGCAGATTTCAAAATGTCCCAACGGCCACGGGAAGATAAAATCCCCGATGTGCTGCGGCCAAGATATGAGCTGCTCGGTATAGCGCCGCAAGACGAGCGCGAGCTTAATCAGCCTTCTGCCCAGCTTTTAATCAGATGATATGCGATGGCGATTGGGCGCGGCAGCCTGACGCCGTCGATCTCATTGCCGGCGAGCATGCTTAAAATCGTCTTTCTGTCGAACCAACGCGCGGAGACGATTTCAACACCGTCGACATTTATTTCTTCCGTCTTCGCCTCGGCGAAGCATCCGATCATCATCGACGAGGGAAAAGGCCAAGGTTGAGAGGCAAAATAGCGTACGTTTCCGATCTTAATTCCGACTTCCTCGAAGACCTCCCGGCGCACACTCTCCTCGATCGATTCACCCGGCTCCACAAATCCGGCGAGCGCCGAATGATTGTGAGCGGTCGCAAAGCGCTTATTGCGCGCTAGTAGACAGCGCTCGCCATTTGTCACCAGCATGATCACCGCCGGATCGGTACGTGGAAAATGGCTGGTACTGCATGAGAGGTATTCGCGCCGGTATCCGGCATCGACGCTTTTCGTTTCGGCCCCGCATGCGGAGCAAAAAAGATGACGCGCATGCCAATCGAGAAGGGCTTTGGCCTGGCCCAAAATTCCACTCTCCTGGACCGTTAGGAGATCGAGGGCGCCTCGCGCATCGCGAAAATGAGCGGGGAAAGGGAGCTTTGATGGCGGCTCTTCAAGGGACGAAACATCGCGGGCGAAATAGCCCGCATCGCCGCTCAATCCGAGAAAGACTTCTCTTGCTTCCGCCCGGCCAAGGGCCTCGATTTCTTCCAAATTTAGATAACAAAGCGCCGCCTCGGGTGCCTCTGATGGCCCGGTGAGAAGGGGTTGAAGCTTCCAAAAAGGTAGAAATCGGGCCTGCGGTTCGCCGCGCTTAGTACCGAGCCAATTAGAATCGGTGCGCAAATCGCCGGCGCGGTCGAGCGGGTTTGCAGTGAAGACCAGGGGGGCTTTGGAGGCGTTTGAGGGCATGGGGCCAAGCTAATCCGGGGCGCCGAGGGAAGAAACAGGGATTTACTCGCAAATTCTTTGCGCTCCGGCCTTGTTACGCCATGGCCGGAGCTTGATATAGTGCCATTGGGAGATCGGCGGCGGGCGAGGTTCTCGCCAACCCGGTCAGGTCCGGAAGGAAGCAGCCGCAACGAGTTTTGCCTCGGGTCGCTTGCCGGTCTTCCACTTCATTGAATGCCAGCGCAGGCGAGCGGCCACGGCGCGAGGCGCTAAAAACGAAACCGCGATTTTATGGCCGACGAGACGACCGATACTTCGAACTTAACCCTCAACATTGGATCTGCGGGCGGGCAAGGCGCAGAGCCCTATCGCGTTCTGGCGCGAAAATACCGGCCGCAAGATTTCACGGGGCTGATCGGACAAGAGGTCTTGGTCCGCACTTTGCGAAATGCATTTGCCAAAGGGCGAATTGCACATGCCTTCATGCTCACTGGTGTGCGCGGCGTTGGCAAGACGACCACCGCGCGCATTATCGCGCGCGCGCTCAACTGCGTTGGTCCCGACGGAAAGCGCGATCTGCCCACCATCGATCCATGTGGAGAGTGCGATCCTTGCCGTGCTATCGCAGAATCGCGTCACGTCGATGTCTTAGAGATGGATGCTGCTTCGCGCACCGGCATCGACGATATTCGGGAAATCATCGAAGGTACGCGCTATGCGCCTGCAAGCGCCCGCTACAAAGTTTACATCATCGACGAAGTTCATATGCTCTCCAAGCAAGCCTTTAACGGTTTGCTTAAAACGCTTGAAGAGCCGCCCCCGCACGTAAAATTCGTATTCGCGACCACTGAAATCCGAAAAGTTCCGGTTACGGTCTTGTCGCGTTGCCAACGTTTCGATCTGCGCCGAATCGAGACTGCGGAATTGACTGCGCACATTGCCGCTATTGCCGAGATGGAAAAAATCGCAATCGAGGGGGATGCGCTTGCGCTCCTTGCGCGAGCGGCCGAAGGCTCGGTGCGCGATGCTCTCTCTCTTCTCGATCAGGCCATCGCTCATCAAATGGGTGATGGCGCAGAGGCCTCGATCAGCGCGGACGATGCGCGCTCCATGCTTGGGCTGGCCGACCGTGGCCGTGTATTGGCTCTTTTTGAGAAATTGATGGCCGGGAAGATTTCCGAAGCGCTTGTCGATTTGCGCGACCTTTATAATGGCGGCGCCGACCCGATGGTGATCATACAAGATCTCCTTGAGGCGACGCATTTTCTGACAAGGGTAAAAGTCGCTCCCGGCGCCGAAGGTTTTTTCGACGGTGGATCTGCCGAAGCCGAACGCGCAGTCGAAATGGCCGGAAAATTAAGCGTGCCCAGTCTAACGCGCGCCTGGCAAATGTTGCTCAAGGGCTTGATCGAAGTGCGCGACGCGGCCAATCCACTGCCGGCAGCGGAAATGGCCTTGGTTCGGCTTGCTTACGCAGCCGATTTGCCGCCGACAGAGAAATTGGTGCGCGGGCTACTCGATACGCAAGCAGCAGAAGGTAGCGCGCCGGCTAGAGCGTCCACCAAAGTAAACGCGCTGCGCGCACAAAGCGCAGAGTCGAGTCGTGGAATGGCGAATCTAAGCATGGCAAATTCGGCAATGGCTAGCTCGGCGATTGCTATGGCTGAGGAGCCTGAGGCGACTTCCGCTACGGCGCCAGCGCCAACGCTTGTCGCGCCCGAGATTGAATCCCTGGCAGACCTCGTAGCGCTTGCGCGGGCGAAAGGCGCGCGGATTTTGGAACGTCACCTCGAAAATGAGGTGCATTTGGTGTCGTTGGAGCGCGGAAAGATTGAATTCCGACCCGGCACGCACGCCCCGCGCAGTTTGGCGGGCGATCTCGCGCAACGCTTGCGCGATTGGACGGGGCAGCGCTGGATTGTGACGCTGGCAAATGAAGGTGGTGCCCCGACGATGGCGGAGCAGCGGCAAATGGATGAGAGGGCGCTTAAAGATTCGGTATCCAACGAGCCATTCGTGCGCGCGGTTTTAGATGCTTTTCCGGGCGCCGAGGTCGTCGCAGTACGCGATAAACCGGGCGAGGGTGGGGAGCCGCCGGTCGAGGAGGCGATGCCAGAGTCAATTGATGAGTCAATCAATGAATCAATCGACGCATCATCGCGAGAGCCAGATCGAGCGAACGAGGAGAGATAGCCGATGGACATGCGTGAGATTCTCGAGCGCGCCAAGGAAATGCAGCAAAAGGCCGCCGACATGCAGCGCGCTATGGCCGATGTCGAGGTTGAAGGCGCGGCCGGTGGCGGCATGGTGCGCGCGGTGCTTTCAGGAAATGGCACGCTGAAACGCGTTAACATTGATCTGTCGCTCTATAAGGAAGGCGAGCGGGAAATTCTCGAAGATCTCATCGTAGCGGCTCACGGCGATGCAAAGGCAAAGTTGGAAAAGCGCGTGGCAGACGAAATGAGCCAACTCGCAGGCAAATTCGGGCTCCCCCCGGGACTGGGCTTATAAGCCATGGCGACGTCTCCGGCGGGGCAGGAGATCGAACGGCTCATCAAACTTCTTGCAAAGTTGCCGGGGCTCGGGCCCCGTTCGGCGCGTAGAGCCGCATTGGTCCTCTTAAAGAAGCGCGAGAGCCTCTTGGAGCCCTTAGCCGCCGCCATGGCAGGGGCCGCGGCCGCAATCAAGACCTGTAGCAATTGCGGCAATCTCGATACTGAAAACCCTTGCGTGATTTGTACCGATGCGAAGCGCGACAATTCGGTTATGTGTGTGGTCGAGGATGTCGGAGCTCTGTGGGCGCTTGAGCGCGCAAGCGTTTTTTGCGGCGCCTATCATGTGTTGGGCGGCGCCCTTTCGGCGCTCGATGGTGTAACTCCGGAAAAGCTCAATCTGCCGTCATTGTTGGAACGCGCAAAGAGCAGCGAGGTGATTGAAGTGATCCTCGCAATGAATGCGACTATTGAGGGGCAAAGCACGGCGCATTATTTGATGGACGTTTTGGAGCCGTTGAATATTAAGATCTCGCGTCTTGCCCATGGTGTGCCTGTTGGCGGCGAGCTGGATTATCTCGATGAGGGCACGCTGTCGGCGGCCTTTCGGGCGCGCCGGCCTTTCATCTAAGACTCGTCGTTCGCGCTTAGCGGCAAGCTCAGCGTTTCGACGTCTTTGACATCGATGGCTTGAAGCTCGACCTTTTCGATGTTTCCCGCGCGCTTCGTGACCCGCTCCGTCGATGTCAGGATGTCTTTGATGTCGCCCTCGGCCTGGCCAAGATGCGTTTGCAATTTTTGAACGCGCTGCTCCAACAATCCAACATCGCGGAGCATGAAGCCAACTTCGCGCTGAATGAGATCTGCTTGTTCGCGCATGCGCGCATCCTTCAATACCGTTTGCACGGTATTAACGGCGAGAAGCAGAATATTCGGCGACACCACAACCACTCTGCTGCGATGGGCGCGCTGAATTAGCTCAGGAAAGGAATCATAAAGCTCGGCATAAATAGATTCGGACGGGACGAACATGATTGCCGGGTCCTGTGTCTCGCCTGCGATTAAGTAATTTTCCGCGATCGTCGAAACGTGCAGCAATACATCGTTCTTAATACGTGTGCCGGCAGCTTTTCGTTCCAAATCATTGGAGGCCTTCTTGAGAAGTTCAAAAGCCTCAAGCGGAAATTTGGAATCGATCACAATCGCTGCGGGCGAGCCGGGAAGCCGGATCAGGCAATCGGGTCGCTTGCGGTTTGAGAGCGTGGCCTGAAATTCATATGCGCCGTTGGGGAGCGCATCGCGGATAATGTTCTCCATATTGCCCTGGCCATAAGCGCCTCGGCTTTGCTTGTCGGAGAGAATTTGCTGCAGCGTCACCACTTTCCCGGAAAGATCGGTAAGGTTTTTCTGCGCTTCGTCGATCACTTTCAGCCGCATCTGGAGTCCGCCAAGCGTCTCGGCCGTCTTTGCGGCATTTTCCTTCAAATTCGTCCCCAAGCGCTGATCGAGCGCTTCCAAGCGCTCGGACAAAGTCTTTTGCAACTCGCTCTGGGTTTTTGCTTGACTGTCAATGGCCTGGCCGAAGCGCCCCGCGATTTCGTTTTGCGCCGCCACAATTTCACCAAGGCGCGCGTCAAGCGCGTGTTCGGCGCCGGGACGCGCCTTGTCTTGGCGGGTCAGCAACAATAACAACAGAGCAAGTGCGATCAGCAGCGCCAGCCCCGCCATAATCATCGCTCCTAATTCCATTTGTGCTGTCCTCTATCTTGACCCGGTTAGGCGCTTCACTTATGTCCGGCCGCGATGGCCCTTCTGCCCCTGGTAAAAGCTCCCGACCCGCGCCTTAAAATGGTCTCCGAACCAATCGTCGAGGTCGACAAACAATTGCGCCGATTCATGGACGACATGATGGACACCATGTGGGACGCGAACGGTATCGGCCTTGCCGCCATTCAAGTCGGCGTCCCGAAGCGCGTCGCCATCATCGATCTCGATCCCAAGGGTCCCGACTCGAAACAGCTTTATATCATCAATCCGGTGATCGTGGCCGCATCGGGTGAGGAATCCACTTACAATGAAGGCTGTTTGTCGGTTCCGGAGTTTTGGGAGGACGTCCATAGACCTGCACAAATCACGGTGGAATATCTGGACGTGAAGGGCCAAAAACAGCAGATCGAGGCGGACGGCTTATTTGCCACCTGCTTGCAGCACGAGATCGACCATATCAACGGACTTTTGTTCATTGATCATCTCTCCAAGCTGAAACGCTCGATCGCACTGCGCAAATCGGCAAAAGCGAAGCGTCTGGACAAGGACGCATAACGGCGCCCGTGCGGGCTGGGAATTCTTATACTCCAGGTGGTCCCGCCCCTTGAGCCGTGAGATAAGGCAGCCATGACGCTACGCCTCGCTTTTATGGGAACGCCCGATTTCGCGGTGCCGACGCTGGCCGAATTGAGCGGCGCGGGTCACGAAATTGCCTGCGTCTATACCCGCGCGCCGCGCCCAAAGGGTCGCGGCATGGCGGAAGGAAAGTCGCCGGTACATTTATTTGCAGAATCGTTGAATATCCCCGTGCGCACGCCCGCGACACTGAAATCCGGCGAGGAAGAGAAATTATTTGCGGAACTTAAACCCGCCGCGGCGGTAATCGTCGCCTATGGGATGATCTTGCCCAAAGCGATTTTGGAGGCGCCAAGGCTTGGTTGTTTCAATCTTCACGCCTCGCTTTTGCCGCGTTGGCGCGGGGCAGCGCCCATTCAACGCGCAATCATGGCAGGCGATGCCGAGACCGGAATCATGGTTATGCGGATGGGAGAAGGTCTGGATACCGGCCCCATTGTGATGAGCGAGAAGGTGGAGATAGGGCGCAAGACGGCCGGAGCCCTTCACGACGAATTAGCTCAGTTGGGAGCGACTTTGATGGTGCGTGCGCTCTCAAGCATAGAGCGCGGCGCCATCGACGAGCAGCCCCAAGACGAGGGCGGCGCTAGCTATGCCAAGAAGATTTCCCGCAATGAGACCAAACTCGACTGGTCCCGCTCGGCTGTCGAACTCGATTGCAAAATACGCGGTCTTTCGCCTTTTCCCGGTGCCTGGTTCGAGGCGAAGGGTGAGCGGATCAAAGTCATATTGGCAGAACCCGTGGCCGGGTCTGGCGCGACCGGTCGCGGGTCCGGCGCGCCCGGCGAGATATTGTCCGATCGCACCATCGCCTGTGGCGAGGGCGCATTGAAACTCATTACGGTACAGCGCGCAGGACGCGCGGCCATCGACGCGCAATCTTTCTGGCGCGGGTTTTCGTTAAGCCCGGGCGAGTCTCTGGGCTAATCGATGCCCCGCTATCGTCTCACCATAGAATATGATGGCTCGCAATTTTGCGGTTGGCAAAGGCAGGAAAATGCCCATTCCGTGCAAGAGGCATTGGAAGAAGCGATCTACGCTTTGAGCGAGGAGCGCGTCAGCGTAACCGGGGCAGGACGCACGGATGCAGGCGTTCATGCTCTTGGCCAGGTCGCCCATTTCGACCTGGAGAAAGAATTTTCGCCAAACATTGTACGAAATGCGCTCAACGCGCATTTGCGACCCCATTTGATTACCGTCGTTGAGGCCGATTTTGCGCCGGACGATTTCCATGCGCGGTTTTCCGCCCTTGCGCGGCATTACGAGTATCGCATTCTCTGCCGGCGCGCGCCGCCTGCGCTTGATCATGGCTTTGTTTGGCATGTTGCGCGCAAGCTTGATGCAGAGGCGATGCACGATGCTGCGCAGTCTCTCGTGGGCAAGCATGATTTTACGACCTTCCGCTCGGTCCAATGCCAGGCCAAATCGCCCATTAAGACGCTCGATTGTTTGGATGTCAGCAGGCGAGAAAACGAGATCGTGATCTATGCGCGTGCGCGCTCGTTTCTCCATCATCAGGTGCGCTCGCTTGTCGGAAGCTTGAAGCTTGTCGGCGAGGGTAAATGGACCGCGCGAGACTTACAGCGCGCATTGGAGGCGCGCGACCGTGGTACTTGTGGCCCCGTCGCCCCGCCTCAGGGGCTGATGCTTCTCAAAGTGGACTATCAACAACCATAGTTGTCATGGCCCACAAAAGTGGGCCACCCAGACGATCATAAGATTCTTTTGGCGCCCCGGCGCGCTTTGCGCGCCAAACTATTTAATTGCGCGGCTTTGCCGCGCGGGGACATGCGCCTGCTGGGTAGCCCGATCAAGTCGGGCCATGACAGTCGTGGGTTGACGCCCTACAGATCGACCAACTCTACGGCCTTCGCATCGATCTGTTTGCCCAAAAATATTTTTCCAACGCGTGCGAATCGCTCCGGCGCATCGGTGGCGAGAAAGCGCGGCGGCAAGGGATCAGATTGGGGTTGTAAGTTCTTTTCCGCGAGGAACCGCTTGGCAGCGCGTGCCGTCGTCTTGGCGCTGTCGACCAACGCTATGTCCGGTCCGGTAATGCGCGCGATCATGTCCGCCAACGTTGGATAATGCGTGCAGCCCAGCACAAGGCATTCAGGTTTTTGGGCTGCGGCCAAGAGCGTTTCAAGATAGTGTCTCCCACGCGCTCCGGGATGTCGCCGGTCGTCAGACCTTCTTCGGCCAAAGCGACAAAGAGCGGGCAGGGTTTTTGGACGATTGATGCGCTCGGATTACGCGCTTCAATAGCGCGCACATAGGCGCCACCTGCCACCGTGCTTTCCGTGGCGATCACCGCAATATTCCCCATCGGGGCAGCAGCCACTGCCGCTTCGGCGCCCGGTTCGATCACGCCGAGTAATGGGGTGTCTCCAAGCGTTGCGCGGAGCGCGTCCATTGCGGCAGAGGATGCTGTGTTGCAGGCGACGATAAGAAGTTTGATGTCATGCGCGCCGACGGCATTTGCGCATTGCACGGCGTAGCGCGTCACCGTGTCGGCGCTCTTTGTGCCATAGGGTAAGCGGGCCGTGTCGCCAAGATAGACAAAGCCCTCATTAGGAAGATGTGCCATCAGTGCGCGCATGACGGTGAGCCCGCCAATTCCGGAATCGAATACGCCTATGGGTTTTTCACTTGGAACGCTCATCAGCTCTCAACCAGTCCCGCGCGCAGCCGAGCATCCGTCAATGCAATGAACAAACTCAAAATAATATCGAACAGGACAATCCCCGCCGCATTCAGGCCTGAAATGTCCAGTCCCTCATGCGCAACCTTCCAGTGATAGACGATGGCGAATAATACAACCGGATAATATAGGACGATGGCACCGGATATCGGGACGACGCCGACAAGATAAAGAAGAGACGGTATCGCGCTGAGCGCAAATAGGACGCAAGAGGTCCAGTTGAAGGCGACGATAAAGGGAACGTAGCGTTGTCCTGCCCCAAGGAGCCGTGCCAAAAAAACCATCGCAAGCGGAAATAAAATCCAATTGGTCAGATAGTTTGCAGACTCAAGTAAAAAGAAGGAGAGGTTTGCCGGGGGCAGCTGCGGAAATGAAACCTCCGGCATTTCGATTGGCGCGTTTGCAGCAATGCGCCGTTCGGCAAATAGGACCAGCACAAAAAACGGTGCGCATAGGACAATGCCAAAAAAAGAGCGGAAAAAACCATCGAAGGATTGGTCAAAATCGCCAACGGAGTCTTTCTCGAATCGCGCAACGCGAATCGCAATTGTAAGTTGCTCGCGCACATAGGCGACGTTCATTCCGCCCGGCTTTCAAAATAGGCTCGAAGGACGGACGCATAAATATCTACGAGAAGATTGATTTCGGCGACGGGAACACATTCGTCGACTTTGTGCATGGTTTTCCCCGGAAGACCGAGCTCGACGACGGGGCAATGATCTTTGATAAAGCGCGCATCCGAAGTTCCTCCGCCGGCGGAAAATTCCGGCGCCTCTCCGGTGGCGCGCTGAACTGCGCCGCTCAAGAGATCAGTATAAGGGCCCGGCCGGGTCACAAAGGCGACGCCACTGACGTCATTGGTAAATTCGATCTCACCGCCCATGGCCGCAACGATCTCTTTTCCGACTCCCTCGATTTTCGCCATAAGCGTATCGGGCATATGCAGATCGTTGAAGCGGACATTGAACGCGGCATGCGCTTTTGCAGGGATGACATTGGTGGTTGGATTTCCGACGTCGAACGAGGTGAACGCGATTGTCGAAGGCTCAAACTCTTCTGTTCCTTCGTCCAAGGGCTCGGCCGAGAGCCGCCCGATGAGAGCGCAAAGGATCGGAATTGGATTGAGTGCATGATGCGGGTAAGCAGTGTGTCCTTGAATGCCGGACATTGTGACGTTCACATTCATGCTTCCGCGACGGCCGATCTTTAAGATATCGCCGGTCCTTGCGTTGGAGGCCGGCTCGCCCACAACGCAATGATCGATGCTCTCGCCATTCTCCTTCATCCAGTCGAGCACTTTGACCGTGCCGTTGATGGCGGGGCCTTCTTCATCGCCGGTGATAAGAAGACTGATTGAGCCCTTGGGCGTTTTCGTCTCGCTTAAAATTTGCGCGGTTGCGGCAATGAAGGCGGCGATGGAACTTTTCATGTCCACGGCGCCACGCCCGAAAAGAATGCCGTTCTCAACTGCGCCCGAAAATGGGTCATGACGCCAAAGCGAAGTGTCGCCCGGCGGAACCACATCGGTGTGGCCGGCAAAGCAAAAATTTGGGGCGCTCGTTCCCAGCCTTGCGTAAAGATTTTCTACTGCCGGTGTGCCCTCGGCCTCGAATGCTAAGCGATGACAGGTGAACCCCAAGGATTGTAGAGCATTTTCCAACACCTTGAGCGCGCCGGCATCCTCCGGGGTCACCGAGGGGCAGCGAATAAGATCCTGGGCAAGGGCAATAGGATCGATCATGAAAGAATCGATGGCATCCGACATGGGCGGATTTAGGGCCGCTATGCCGTCCTGGTCAAATGGCGAACCGTTTTTTGGGAATCATTCCCGCAGAAGTTCGTTAATCGAGGTCTTGGAGCGGGTTTTTTCGTCCACCCGTTTGACGATGACGGCGCAGGCCAGCATTGGACCACCCGAGGCCGAGGGCAGCGCGCCGGGCACGACAACCGAATAGGGGGGAACTTTGCCGTAGATCACTTCGCTGCTGGCACGATCTACAATTTTGGTCGAGGCCCCTAAGAAGACACCCATCGAAAGCACCGAACCCTCGCCGACGATGACGCCTTCGGCTACTTCGGATCTTGCGCCAATAAAGCAATTGTCCTCGATGATCACGGGGCCTGCTTGCAGCGGCTCCAAAACGCCACCGATCCCGGCCCCGCCGGAGATATGGCAGTTTTTCCCGATCTGCGCGCATGAGCCAATGGTTGCCCAAGTATCGACCATGGTTCCTTCGCCGACATAGGCGCCCAGATTAACGAAAGAGGGCATTAAAACCGCACCCTTCGCGATAAACGCCGATCGGCGCACGATGGCGCCGGGGACCGCGCGAAAGCCTGCGTCCCGAAAGCGGTTCTCGCCCCAATCGGCAAATTTTGACGGAACCTTATCCCACCAATTCGCGCCGCCCGGCCCGCCTTCTATGCTTGTCATGTCGTTGAGGCGGAAAGATAGAAGGACCGCCTTCTTCACCCATTGATGAACCTGCCATTCGCCATCCGTTTTTTCGGCAACCCGCAGCCTTCCGGAATCGAGACCCTCCAACGCCGCGTCAACCGCTTCGCGCGGCGCGCCTTCGGTCGCCGAAGAAAGCGTATCGCGTGCCTCCCAGCTCGTCTCGATCGTCTGCTGTAATTCGCTGTCGTTCATTGTTTGTCTGTTACCTCGATGGCGTTAAGAAATTCGGCGAGATTGTCGGTCTCATGATGGATATAATCGGGTCGCTCGCCCGATTGCGCGTGGTGGCGCAACCAGATTGTTGTCATACCGAGGGAGGCTGGAATTTCCAAATTTGCCGGCAGATCGTCGAACATCGCCGCGCCTGTAGAAGAAATGACACCATGCTTGAGAGCGGCGTCATAAGCAGCTTGCGTCGGCTTTGCAGCAAAGCCTGTCTTACGCATATCGAAAATGTCCTCAAAGAGATGGCTGATACCAAGGCGCTCCAAAACGCGTTCGGCGTGCCTCCCGCAATTGCTTGTGAAAATCACACGCCGCCCGGGGAGGCGCTCCAGCCCGGCGCGAAGCTGCGGATCGGGGACAAGATCCAGCGCGATATCGTTGACGAATGAAAGATAGTGCTCCGGGTCGGTACCGTGCTTCTTCATCAGCCCGGTTAGGGTGGTTCCATATTGATGGAAATAATCCTTCTGCACTTTCCAAGCCGCGTCATATTCAAGCGCCAGTTCGCGTTGCACGAAAAGGCAGATCCGCTGCTCGATTATTTTCAAAAGCCCCACATCCGCCGCATAGAGCGTGTTGTCGAGATCGAACACCCAGTGTTCGATTTCGCGAAAATCTTTCCCGTTCCTGGGCGTTTCACGAGATGCATTGGTCGTTATGGGGGAGGCGATATTGGGCATGGGGGCAAGATGGTCGGAGCGGGGGGCTCTGGCAAGCTGTCGGTCTTGGATAGCCAAAAAGCCTTATCCGGCGCGGATTAGCGTGCCCGCGCCATGGGCTGTGAAGAGCTCGAGAAGAAGCGCATGGGGCACTCTTCCGTCAAGAATCACCGCCGCCCGTACCCCGTGCTCGACCGCATCGATGGCCGTCTCAACTTTTGGAATCATGCCACCAGAAATCGTGCCGTCGGCGATCAGCGCGCGGGCCTCGCTGACGGTTAGGCGCTGAATGAGATTGCCTTGCTTGTCGAGCACGCCCTCGACATCGGTGAGGATCATCAAGCGTTCCGCTGCCATTGCGCCGGCGACCGCGCCCGCCGCCGTGTCGGCATTGATATTGTAAGTCCCTCCCTGCTCTCCGGTGCCAACCGGGGCAAGGATCGGGATTAAATCAGAGGCAATGATCGAGTGCAGGATCTGCGGGTCCACGCGCTCGGGCACACCGACAAAACCAAGATCGGCTTGCGTTTGCTGTTTGGTCTCTGGGTCGGTTTTGGTGCGAGCATATTTGCGCGCGACGATGAGGTTGCCGTCCTTGCCGGAGATTCCAACGGCGCATCCGCCTGCCGCATTAACGTCGGAAACGATCTGCTTGTTGATCGTCCCGGAAAGTACCATCTCGACGACTTCCATGGTTTTCGCATCGGTGACGCGAAGACCGTCAACAAAGCGCGATGGAATCTCGAGTTGTTTTAACATGGCGCCGATTTGCGGACCGCCGCCATGTACGACAATCGGATTAATACCCGTCTGCTTCATCAAAACGATGTCTTCGGCAAAGTCGCGCGGGCCGGTTGGTCCCCCCATCGCGTGACCGCCATATTTTACGACGATGGTTTTCTCGTCATAGGTAAGAATGTAGGGAAGCGCCTCGACCAGCACGCGCGCCGTCGTGCGCCACCTTGAAAGTAGGCGCAGGTCACGAACTTCGTGTTTTGGGTCGTCGGCCAAGGTATTTTCCCTAGGGGTGGCGTAAATTCGGCTGGCTTATAGCCCAATCGCGCGAGCGCGGACAAATCCCCGGGAAAATAGTGTTTCGGTTAGGTTCTTGGGGGTCCGGCAAAGGCGGACAGCGCTGCGCGCAACGAGCCTATCCCTGAGCCGGTTTCCGACGAAGTGGCTAGTAGATCGGGATGGGCGGCCCCATGACGCGCCGCCTCCTTTGCGGTTTTTGTGCCGACGGCTTTTGTCTCTTCGTCATCGAGCTTGTCCGTTTTGGTAAGAACAAGCTGATATGAGACCGCGGCCTTGTCCATGAGCGCCATCACCTCCAAATCGGCTTCCATCAATCCACGCCTGGAATCGATCAGCAGCATGACGCGCTGAAGCGTGGGGCGGCCTCGCAAATAATCGAATACGAGTGCGTTCCAGCTTGCAGATTCTTTCTTTGAGGCGCGGGCAAAGCCGTAGCCGGGAAGGTCCGCCAAAATTAGTCGCCCACTCAAATCGAAAAAATTGATCTGCCGTGTGCGCCCGGGCGTTTGCGACACGCGCGCAAGGCGATTGCGCCCGGTCAAGGCATTTAAAAGACTCGACTTTCCGACATTCGAACGCCCGGCAAATGCGATCTCGTTCAACCCGCTGGGTGGAAGGCCATCGAGCGAAGCGATTCCGGAGATGAAGGTGCATTCCTTCGCAAACAGAAGGCGGCCTTCTTCCAATGCCCTCGCGGACGGTTCCGCGAACATCTCTCTTTAGTCCGGTGGCTGAGCCGAGCTCTCTTTGGTCTGGCCGCGTTTGAAGCGCTTTGCCAGTTTATCAAAGAGATCAATCGGCACGCCCGATTTGCGCATAATGTATGCCTGCTGTGCAATCGAGAGCATGTTGTTCCACGTCCAATAAATCACGAGCCCTGCGGGGAAGGATGCCAGAATGATCATGAAAAACCATGGCATGAAACCGAAGATGCGCTGCTGTACTGGGTCGGCCGGCGGTGGATTGAGGCTCATCTGAATCCACATGGTGAATCCCATGATGATGGGAAACACACCGATCATCAAAAAACTTGGCGGCGTAAAGGGAATGAGTCCGAAAAGATTGACGATGGAAATGGGTTCAATTGCAGACAGATCGCGTATCCAGCCGAAGAACGGTGCGTGGCGCATTTCTATCGTGACGAATAGAACCTTATAGAGCGAGAAGAAGACCGGTATTTGAACCAAGATTGGAAGGCAGCCGGCAAGCGGATTGACCTTTTCCTTACTGTACAACTCCATCATTCCTTGCTGAAGTTGCGCCTTATCGTCCTTGAAGCGCTCGCGTAGAGCCTCCATTTCCGGCTGAAGTTTTTTCATCTTTCCCATCGCGCGATAGGAGGTGTTCGCAAGCGGGAAAAAGAGCAACTTCACGAAAACGGTGAAAACAAGGATGGCAACGCCAAAATTTCCGACAAAACCAAAAATATATTCGATCGAAAGAAAGATCGGTTTGGTCAAGAAGAAGTACCAACCCCAATCAATGGCATCATCGAACCGAGGTATGTTTAGCGCGTCGCGATAATCACGAACGATGTTTACGACCTTTGGACCCGCGAAAAGACGATGGGTGACTTCCTGTGCAGCGCCCGGCGCAATCGTTCTTGGCTCGAGCTCGTATTTCGCCTCATAGGCGGTGCCGCCATTGTAATCATAGGCCCGGAAGCTGCCGCTGACTTCTTCTTCTTGGTCCGGTAGCAGAACCGACATCCAATATTTGTCGGTGATGCCGACCCATCCGCCTACGCTTACGAAGCGCTGGGTAATGTTTCCGTCCGCAAGGTCGCCATAGCTCGGGTCCTGGATAACGTCGTCCGCAACCCCGATGAATCCTTCGTGAACGACCCAGGTTGTCCTTACCTCGGGAACTTCCGGCCGGCGGATCTGTGCGTAGGGATAAAGAACAACCGACGCTGCACTTTCGTTTTCCACTCGGTCGGTGATCGTGAATAAATAGCGTTCGTCGATCGATATGCGGCGCGTGAAAATAAGTCCGTCATCACCATTATATGTCAGCGTCACGTCATTGCCGGGCGCAAGCGATCCACCAGCGGCCGCCCATTGGCTTTCCAAATCAGGAAGATCGTAATTCGCGCCTTGAGGCCCGAACCAGCCCATGTCGACAAAATAAGCAAATTCCGTGCTGAAGGGCGTGAAGAGTTCTATCTCGGCGCTCTCAGGATCGGGCGTCAGGTGATAGTCGTGCAACCGCAAATCATCGAGCCGTGCGCCGGTGAGATTGATGGAGCCGCCGAGCGTTGGGGTTTCGATGGGCACGCGTTGAGACTGTGTAAGGGCCTCGGCTCGCGGCACGGCTTCGCGCGGCAATTGTAGAGTCGCAGCTTGGCCTGGGACCTCAGTCGCAGTTTCTTGTTCGGCGAGCGCTGCCTGGCGCGCCTGTTCTTGCGCCATTTGCGGCCCGGCAATGAAATATTGCCAGCCGAAAAGAACTGCGGCCGAGAGGACAATAGCCAGAATGAGATTGCGTTGTTCGGGCATGAATACTCCGCAAAAGTCCTAACGCGGCGGGACCGGATCGAATCCGGACCTTCCGCCGAGCCAAGTGATCGGATGGCAGCGCGCCAAACGCCGTAGCGTTAGCCATGTTCCTTTGATCGGTCCATGGCGGGACAATGCTTCGAGCGCATAGGCCGAACAGCTCGGTTCAAAGCGGCATGAGCGCGGCAGCATTGGCGAGAGGCAATAGCGATAAAGATGAATCGGAAAGGAAATCAGCGCTAGGGCAGCGCGGCGCAAAAGCGCATAAAATTTGTTAGCCATGCTCTTTCCCCCCGGGCGTCGGGTTTTCGCCTGATTGGCACTTGCGGTCGAGCGCCACATGCCCTCCCCGTAGCACATCCGTCAGATCACCAAGCAGGGTTGCAAAGGGCCTACTGGCCGTGGCGATACGCGCAATAAGAACATAGTCATGCCGTTCGCGCCCATAAAGGGGGAGAAGCTCCGCCGCGGCAGCGCGCAACCGCCGTTTCGCTCGGTTGCGTGTAACGGCATTGCCGATCTTGCGCGTAGCGGTGAATCCAACGCGCGCGGTATTCTCGCGCGCGGCGGTCTCGGGCGTCAGGCAAATTTCGAGCCCCAGGCCGGGCCGTGATCTACGCACGCCCGATCGTTGCGCATTTAAGAAATCTGCCCGCGTCTTCATTCGATCCAGGGCAAGCTTGCCGGGAACGGATGTTTCCGGATGTGGCCGCCGCTCGGCGCTCAGGCCGATAATTTCTTACGGCCGCGCGCCCGCCTGCGCGCCAAAATTTGCCGGCCTTTCTTGGTGGCCATGCGGTGACGGAAGCCGTGCCGGCGTTTGCGGACAATTCTGCTCGGCTGAAAGGTGCGCTTCACGGTAAAACTCCAGGGAAACACGGCATTTTCGCCGGTGCAAAGAGCGATGCTTCTACGAGTGACGCATTGCAATGTCAACACTATCCAATGTAGCTGGAGGGCACCGTGATCCCGTTGGATTTTGAGGCAAAATATTCAGACATATCGCGCCCAAATTCGCCGCGGAAAGGGGATTCTGGGCGTTTGGACCGCCAAAATCATGTCAAAGCCGACATGCATTTCGCCAAAAACTGGTGTTTTCTAACGCGATGCTGCAGCAACCTCGGCTCAATGGCGCCGTGCGCGGCTGGCGGGCGGTAACCTCCAGCCTCTCGGGACGGATTCTTCTTCTGGTGCTTCTCTACCTCATGGTGGCAGGGGCGCTGGTCTATTTCCCTTCTCTGGCCCGCTTCCACCGAGAACTTCTAAGCAATCGCATTGAGTCGGCTGAGCTTGCTATTCTTCCCTTCACCGAGGCACCGGGCGCTCAGTTGTCGCAAGAATTGCGGACACAACTTCTGACACGCGCCGGCGTGTTCGCAATTGTTCTTCGCGGCGGCGGCCAGCACGAGCTTTTCCTAATCGGGGACGAAGAGCCGCCCCCAATCGAGGCGGTCTACAATTCCGGCATCACCAACTTTATCACCGAGATGCGCGACGTGCTGCGCTGTCTGACCGCGCCGGAAGGGCGCATCATCCGCATCGACTCCCAAACAGCGCTCCTGCAAGGCCTGACGATTTTCGTTGTTGCCAATGAGGACACGATCTGAACAGAAGTAGTGAGATATTCCATTCGCGCGTTGGGCCTCTCCGCGTTTATCGCCGGTATGATCGCTCTGCTTCTCTTGTTGAGTCTCTATTTTATTGTCGTCAACCCGATGCGGCGGCTAACCGAGGCGATGGTACGATTTCGCATTGATCCGGAAGATCCCTCGCGCATTCACATCCCATCGGGTCGCAGAGATGAAATCGGTCTTGCCGAGCACGAACTTGGCACATCCCAGCGCGAAATATATGGCTTCCTGCAGCAAAAAACGCGGCTGGCGCAATTGGGTACAGCGGTCGCAAAAATTCAGCATGATTTGCGGAACATATTATCCAGCACGCAAATCGCTTCGGATCGATTGTCTGCTAGTGAAGACCCGATTGTTCGGCGCATTACACCGCGCCTTGTTAGTGCGCTCGATCGTGCAACCGCGCTCGCGACGGCAACACTGCGCTTCGGCAAGGCTGAGGAAAACCCTCCCAGGCGGAAGAGCATTTCCCTGGCATCGATTGTCGATGAGGTTGCCGCAGTAATCTTTCCCGAAAACACTATGCTGAATTTCGAAAATCGCGTTTCGCGGGATATTTTGATCAATGCCGATCCGGAGCAGCTCTACCGCATATTGCTGAATTTGGTCACCAATGCGCGCCAGGCGTTGGATTCGCAAATCGCGAAGACCGGGCGGCAGGACGGCAATGTCTTTGTAGATGCATCGAGCGAACGCGGCGGTATCGCCATTCTTGTTTGCGATGACGGTCCGAGAGTTGCACCTATTGTGCGTGAAAATCTGTTCCGGCCATTTGCCGGGACCGCTCAATGCGGCGGAACGGGGTTGGGTCTTTCTATTGCGCGCGAACTTGCTCAGGCGCATGGAGGCGATGTCCTGCTCCAATCTACAGGGTCAAGCGGTACTCAATTTCGGATCTTCATTCCGGACTGAGACAGCGCGTAAGTCTTGCCGTGCTTCGCAAAAAAGAGATTGTGTTCACACTGATCGGAACTTATTCGCCTAGCGCGACGCCCGAACGTCTAGGGTCGGCGCCGCCTTCATAGCCACCGGGAATTCGGCGAATCCCATTTAGTCCACTATCGAAGCGCCGGGGTCTGACTTCATGCCCCATCGCGGTCAGCGCCGGAATGAAGTCTACCAGAAGCGTGTCTTGTTCGATCACCGTTGGACCGTTTTCGTTGGTCACGCGCGGCGCTGCGACAGTTTCCTGCATCGACAACTGGGCGTCGATCAATGAGACGATGCCTTGCAGCGTGAAGCCGATAATTTGCGAGCCGCCGGGCGATCCAAGCGCAGCGAAGAACTCACCATTGGGATCAAAGAGGATAAAGGGCGACATCGAACTCAAAGGCCGCTTGCCCGGCGCGGGCGCGTTAGCGACGATTCGCCCGTCAATCTCGGGTACCGGCGAGAAATCCGTGAGCTCATTGTTGAGAATAAATCCGCCCGCCATGATCCCCGCGCCATAGGCCGCTTGAATGGTCATTGTCATCGAAACCACCTGGCCGCGTTCATCGACCGCCGAAAGATGGCTGGTGCCGAAAGAGGTTTGCTTAAGGCTGGGTGCATAATCCAAAAACCCGTGTTGCACGGGCGGTATGCCAGCCTCCGCAATTCCCATGCTTTGTGCGGGGTCGATCATCAATGCGCGCATGTCGAGATAGTTCGGGTCCAGAAGTCCCTCAAGCGGGATCTCGACAAAGGCTGGATCGCCGAGCCAGCGGGCGCGGTCCGCATAGGCAAGGCGGCTCGCCTCGGAAATGAGGTGTATGGAGGTCGGCGTCTGGTTCTGCAAAAGCTCGGCCGGGAAATGCTCCAGAAGTCCCAAAATTTGTAAAACTGTGACGCCACCGGAAGTGGAAGGCGGAAGGCTGCAAGCGCGGTATCCACGATAGCTGCTGCAAAGCGGTTCGCGCTCGATGGCCGCGTAACTCTCGAGATCGTCGAGCGTGAGAGGAGCAGGATTAAGCGGCGCATTGGTAACCGCATCGGCGATCTCTTCGGCCAGCGCGCCATGGTAAAAAGCCTCTTCGCCCTGTGCTGCGAGCAGGCGATAGGTTTCGGCGAGCTCCAAATTGCGAAGCGTCTCGCCCTCGCGATAGGGCGTACCGTCTTCGTGATAAAAATAATCGAGCATGTCGGGCAGGCCGGCAAAGCGCTCACGCCCGCGCCCGCGCGCAAGCCCGTTCGCTAGGCGCTCTGGAACGGCAAAGCCCGATTCTGCAAGTTCGATCGCGGGCCCGAATAATTGTTCCCAGGGAAGACGCCCGTGGGTGCGATGGGCCATCGCCATAACTGCGATGGTGCCGGGCACACCAACCGAGATTCCCCCGAAACCAACTTCGCGAAGGTTACGCGGATTGCCTTGCTCGTCGAGATACAGCTCCGGCGTGGCCGAAGCGGGCGCGGTTTCGCGTCCGTCATAGGCGTAAAGCTCATCTCCATCAGAGACCATGATATAGGCGCTGCCGCCAATGCCAGACGATTGCGGCTCGACCAGGGTCAAGACCAATTGCGCCGCGATGGCTGCATCAACCGCAGAGCCGCCCGCCCGAAGCATTTCAAGGCCCGCCTCGGAGGCATCGCGCTCGGCGGCCACGATCATATTGCGTTGGGCCGGCGCCGTGGCAGCGTGCGCCGGTCCTGGCGTGGGCGCGCAGGCGCTAGGTACGGCGAGAAACGCCAAAAAGAAGAGCAAATGTTTCATTCACGACAGTTTTGAAGTGGATTCGCCTCAAAAGCTAGCCCTGCCAAGCGCCACTGCCCGGCGGGTGAGCTGTATCCCAATCGCCTTCGCGACCAATTTGCGGCAAAAAAGTGCCGTCGGCGTCCTGCTTGCCATTGGAGGTCGGCCTCACTAGTTTCTGCCGCTCAAAACGTGCACCGGTAGCTCAGCTGGATAGAGCACCAGACTACGAATCTGGGGGTCAGGGGTTCGACTCCTCTCCGGTGCGCCATTTTATAAACAATATCAGTAGTTTATCAAAACGCTTGCTTTACCACCCCTTCAAAACTACCCTTACACATCACTTACACAGACTTACACGCTGTTAGGGGTGTTTTTCTATGGCCGTACAGCACGATCTGATGGGCGGCAAACTGCATGTTTACAAGCGCGACAACAGTGGTGCGTGGCAGTGCTCGACTTATCTTGCTGGCAAGAACCATCGCGTGAGTACAAGAGAGACGAGCCTCTCACGCGCAAAAGATTTCGCCGTGGATTGGTACCTTGAACTCAAAGGCAAACAGAGCGCGGGCATACTCAAAACTGGAAAGCGATTTAAGGTAGCGGCAGACCAGTTTTTGAAAGAGTACGAAGCCATAACGAAAGGTGAGCGTAATCCTGAATACGTGAAGAGTCACGGCGACCGTATTCGCGTTCACCTGCTTCCTTTCTTTGGGAACAAGTTTCTCACCGACATTACGTCTGGATTGGTACAGGAATACCGTGGCTCACGGATGAAGTCGAAGAGACCGCCCGCGCGCAGCACGCTTCACCATGAAATCGTCACGTTGCGACAGATACTCAAAACCGCGAGCCGCCACGGTTGGCTACAATACCTCCCTGACCTCTCCGCACCCTACGGTTCGTCCGGCAAGATCGCCCACCGGGCATGGTTCTCGCCCGACGAATATCGCCAGTTGTACGAAGCGACACGTAGGAAGGCCAAGAAGCCGCCGTCCAAACGTTGGAAGTGGGCTTGTGAGCAACTACACGACTATGTGCTCTTTATGGCCAATACTGGATTGCGGCCAGATGAAGCCGCCCGGCTTGAATATCGTGACGTAACGGTGGTCGAAGACGAAGCAACTGATAAACGCATCCTCGAAATCGAGGTGCGCGGCAAGCGGGGCGTCGGCTATTGCAAAAGTATGCCGGGCGCGGTTGGCCCCTTTGGGCGCCTAATGAAACGTAATGAGCCCAAGCCTACCGACCGGCTTTTTGAGCACGCGCACCGCAAAATTTTCAATCACATTCTTGAGGAAGAGGGTCTCAAATTCGACCGTGAGGATAACCGACGTACGGCTTACAGCCTCCGCCATACTTACATATGTCTACGCCTCATGGAGGGTGCAGACATATATCAGATAGCCAAGAATTGCCGCACGAGCGTTGAGATGATCGAGAAGTTCTACGCCTCCCATATAAAGAACAGGCTCGATACGGCGGCTATTAATGTGCGCCGGTCACGGCCCGCCAAGAAGCCCAGTGGCGCCCGCACATCGGCCAAGAAATCCGCAAAACGGCCGGTGCAGAAACGGAAGGGATTGTGATATGATATCAAGCATGAATACGATAGTCAGAGACAAAGGGATTGCCCAGGCCCTCAATACCGAGCCTGCTGGCGAGCTCAGCGACGTTCTGGCGGAGCGCCACGATGAGGTGGAAGCTCTTCTTGATGAGGCCCGGACGGCCAAAGCGCAGGGGCTTTTCGCTCCGCTTGAGCCGCTCCATGATTTCTTACGCCGGGCACGCGCACGGTTTCAGGCACAACGCTAGACTTCCGATATGATCGCCGCACGCGTCATCCGGTCCGATCCGGCTATTGCCGATATGGACGGTATTTGGGATCACCTAGCACACGACGCCTCCCCGGAGGTTGCCGATTTCGTCGCTGCTCGTTTGTATGAAGCGATGCATCGGGCGGCTGAAAACCCGGAGCTTCATCGGGTACGCACCGAGTACCTGCACCATCCGCGCCGAGTTAACGTCTACAATTACGCGATCTTCTACGATCCCCTCCCTGAGGGAGACGGGATATTCGTCTGGCGCGTCATCCACGGCGCCCGCGATTTACCGGAGCTTGTTTTCCGGCCAAAACCCTCATCAGAAGACCAATAGACTAGCCAATAGACCCACCAATCATGAATTGGTGGGTTTGCGGTTCCAGGTATTCCCACAAAGCCGTTGCTTCGCAACGGTAAATCCCCGCGACCGTCGGGCTGTTGCACGCCCGACTCCGACCGTTTCCCTTCGCGTGAAGTGGTTCCTTCACGCTCTGGCTGCGTTTCGGTGCGCTTTGTAGCGCACCGTCACTTGGGGTTCGTTGGCGGCAAAGGCGTATGCCGTCCACTCACCCTAAACGCTCGGAGTCGGGCCTGCTCGCTGCCGCAGCCAATCGCGGGATTACCCGCTCTTGGGCGGTCAGCGGCGTCCGACGGTCGCGGAGAGAAGTCGTTCGCGTCAGGCCGCAAACGAAAGGTAACTCGCCATCCGGCGAGGGGGTGTCTTTGCTGACACCCTTGGATCGGGAAGCCGCCCCATAGGGGGGCTCTCCCCGACCTCTTATCCGTGCCGCGTCGAAGGACTAGCGGCACGAAAAAAGCAGGAATCTGTTGGTCGTTGGTTCGACCATACCTGCGGGAGCGCCAACGGCGCGTACATTTTCCATTCTGGCTCTGAAGGCCCCGTTCCCATGGTGAGGCGTGCGATTAGCTTTTTTGAAGTAGAGTATTTCTTTGCTCCCGAAACCGGCGATCTGATCCAATTGCCGTTGCCGCGCGACGCTTTGATTCAAGGCATGACTTCGGACCGCGTGCTGGTGACGCTCAGAAACGAATGGGAACGCGAAGGCGAGACGATCCCGCAGGGAACGTTATTTACGTTCGCCTGGGATAATTTCGCGCGCACCGGCGCGATCGGCGACGCCCAAATTCTTCTCACGCCAGGTCCGCGCTCTTCGATCCATACGGTCGCAACGGGGCGCGATGCCGTCTTTGTCTCAATTTTACAAAACGTGACGGGGCGCGTGGACGTCTTCCGGTTCGAAGGTGGTATCTGGCAAAGCGAGACGATCGAATTGCCCCAAGGCGGGTCCACGAATGTCACCTCCGTTAATGAATTCGGGCCGGAAGCGTTTTTCACCTATCAAGATTTCTTGACCCCAACGACGCTTTATTTCGACAACGGCGATAATGATGCAAAGCTAATCAAATCGCTGCCTGCGCGTTTCGATGCGCAAGGCGCAACCATGACGCAAAATGAAGCGGCTTCCGCTGACGGTACTATAATTCCATATTTCGTCGTCCGTCCAAGCGGAGCGGACGGTCCTACGCCGATGACCCTTTACGGCTATGGTGGTTTCAAAACCTCGATTTACCCCTGGTACCGTGCCAGCACTGGGCGGACTTGGCTTTCCAAAGGCGGCGCCAATGCCGTAGCCAATGTCAGAGGCGGCGGTGAATTCGGTCCGGCCTGGCACGAGGCGGCGCGGAAAACAAATCGCCAGCGCGCTTTCGACGATTTCATCGCCGTGGCCGAGGACATGATTGCGCGCGGCCTCACGACGCCCGAACAGCTTGGCCTCCAAGGCGAATCGAATGGCGGACTATTGGTCGGCGCAGTTGCAATGCAGCGCCCTGAACTCTTCAAATCCGTCGTTTGCCAAGTGCCGCTCTTAGACATGATGCGCTATATGGAAATCGGCACGGGCCCTCAATGGGAAGCCGAATTCGGTAATCCCAATGATCCCGAAGAACGCGCAGCAATGTTAAAATATTCGCCCTATCATAACGTGCAGTCGGACGGCGAGTACCCGAGCATCTTTTTCATCACCGCAACTTCGGACGACCGCGTCACGCCCGTGCATGCGCGCAAGATGGCGGCGCAGATGGAGGAACAAGGCCACGATTATCTATTCTACGAGAACACTGAAGGCGGACACGCTGCGGCGGCTAACAACGCTCAGGAAGCCGAAGTGCTCGCGCTCACCTATACTTATTTCGCACAGGAATTAGGGCTGGCAGTTCAATGAATGTATTGCATCGACCTCTGAGCCAGCACCTCAAAAGCTGACACTTAAAGACAGCAAATGGAACCAGGGCGATGCGAATGCACGTTCAAGCATGCTTTTGAAACTAAATGTAGGGACCATAATCATGAAGGGGCTTCATTGGACTGGTTTACTGGTGGGAGCGCTGGCATTCGGAATCTCTACGCCGGCATTGTCACACCATTCTCATGCAATGTACGAGTCAGGACAGATCACCTTAGTTGGCACGGTCAAGGAGTTGCAGTGGAGCAATCCGCATGTCTTTCTGTACGTCATCGTGCGAGGCGAAGATGGCCAGACGAGCAACTGGGCTCTCGAAGGTGGCGCCCCAAGCGTACTCGTGCGGCAAGGTTGGCCGAGCGGCAATCCGAAGCCTGGGGACGAGATCACGGTGAACGTAAGACCTCTGAAGGCTGGTCGTGGTGGCTTGATACGAACGGTTACCTTCGCGGACAGATCGGAATTTATCTATGGTGGGGGTCCAGAATCAAGCCTTCAAAATGGCCGACCTCAGCAACAAGATTGAGAAGAGACAGTTGCGATCGTCATTGGGCGAGATAACAGGTGCATGTCCGCTCTTGGAACGAAGCGGACTTATTGCTGCGCCGCACCTAAATGTCCGCTTCTCTAATCGGCCATTGGGTGTCAAGCACTTTCAGACTTTCCACTGTTGCGGTTTCTATGTCTCTCGCGGGCTCGTGCTTCTCTTCGGAATCGGCACTTAAGGCCCTTCCATCATGGGGTTCGAAGACGAGGCGGAACAATCTTTCGGGCGGCCTTGCCATCGGACGGACGGCAGGTCCAAGCGGACATACGAACTCACCTCATCCATCGTCCCGCGAAGGACATCACTCCACCGCTTGGTGGAACCTAAATCCTCTTATCCTCTTTGATTAGCTTTGGCGCTCATGCCACTGCGCCTTCCCTTGTGCATTGGAACTCGGTGCCATCCATCCACATGCGGTGCATGACCACAGCCAGTCTGCGTGCCAGCGCCACGATCGCCTTCTTCATCCCGCGCTTCTTGGCGATCTTTATGGCCCAGGCCTTGAGCCAAGACCATCTTGTCGAACGCACCAGCATGATATGAGCCGCCTCGTAGAGCATCGCCCGCACCATCTCGTCCCCGCACTTCGATATTGCGCCGGATCGGTTGATCTCGCCCGATTGATATTTGGACGGCGTCAGCCCAAATGCCGCCCCAACCGCCTTGGAGTTTTTGAAGCGGGCCGGCACATCGACACTGGCGCGGAAGGTCAGAGCCACCACAGGGCCGACCCCAGGGATACTCATCAGACGCCTGCAGACCTCATCGTCCCGCACGATGGCCAGCAAACTGCGGTGCAGGATGGCGAGCTGATCGCGAAGGACCCGCCGAACGATAAGAAGCGGTTCGACTAAAAGGGCCATATCCGGAAGGTCCGCGACAAGCTCCCGAATGCGTGCCTCGAACTTCAGAGCCCCCACCATCCCGACCTTGAGCCCGAAGTTGCGTAAGGTCCCGCGCAGATCGTTGTCGATGGAGATAGCCTTCGACTGAAGCAGCTTGCGGTGGGTCAGCAGCATTCAGTGCTTCTGACTGCGTAACGTCTTTACATGCACCGGACGATAGAGCCCCGCCCGCATCATCTGCGCCATCCCCCGCGCATCGTTGCGGTCCGTCTTGTTGATCTGGGCCTTCAAGACCGCTCTCATATGCCGGGTCTCGACACAAATCGCCGGCAAGCCCGCTTCGGCAAGAGCACTGAAGAGCCATTGCGATAAGGGTCCGGCTTCCAATCCGATGCGCTTGAAGTGGTAGCTAGGGTTCGTCAGCACCGGAAGCAGCGCCTCCGGCTCACTTGCCACCTTCACTTCCCGCACGATCTTGCCCGTGCCGTCCACAATACAGACGCTCGTCTCCTTGACCGATACGTCCAATCCGGCAAAATGTTCCATGCTGCGCTTCTCCTTGTTTGATGTTTGGGGCAGCAAAAACTGACCTCGTGCTAACATCAGCCTGAAGCGCAGCACCCACAATCGTCAGAGATAAGAGCGCCGGCCGATTACCCCATCTTTCGGGGGGAAAGCGGACTCCCGCACTGCAACATGGGATGTCTCCTTTTGACCCAGGCTGTGTGAAAACGCGTTGGCTGGTATGATTCTTCTGTGATTTGGTGGAGGGGTCGATGAAGCGCTTTGTAGTTGGCGATGATCGCAGTTAAAGCACTCTTTTTCCTGAGCGGCTGGATGAGTATTTGGGCGATGACAACCCGGTTCGGGCGATTGATGTCTTGGTTGATGAGCTTGATCTGGGGGAATTGGGCTTTAGCGGGGTTGAGCCGGAGGCGACGGGAAGGCCTGCCTACCATCCGGCGACGCTGCTGAAGATCTACGTCTATGGATACCTCAATCGGGTCCAATCGAGCCGTCGCCTAGAGCGGGAGTGCCAGTGCAATCTCGAGCTCCTATGGCTGACCGGCCGCCTGATGCCTGATTTCAAAACTATCGCCGATTTCCGCAAGGACAACGGCGGGGCCATCCGCAAGGTCTGCCGTGCGTTCGTAGTGTTGTGCCGTCGCCTTGAGCTGTTCAGTGAGGCGAGCGTTGCGATCGATGGCAGCAAGTTCAAAGCGGTCAACGCGCGGGATCGGAACTTCACGCAGGCCAAGATGCAGCGGCGGTTTGGACCCTGCTGACGAAAGTGGAGACGTCCTGCGATAGGATTTTGATCGCAGGAGGTGCAAATGTCGAAGCAGAATGGGAACAAGGGCCGGCGGTTTGATCGGGCCTTCAAGGAAGAAGCCGTCCGTCTTTTACAGACGAGCGGGCGCAGGCAGCGGCAGATAGCAGGAGATCTTGGGATCAGCGTCAGCGCGCTCGGCCGCTGGGTCGCAGAATTGCGTGAGGAGGATTTGCTTTCCGGTCCGCATGAGGATGCAGCGAAGGAGATTACCCGCCTACGCCGAGAGCGTGATCTGGCCCGTCAGGAACGTGATCTCCTAAAAAAAGCGCTGGCCTTCTTCGCCAGGGAAAGTCGATGAGGTTCCGGTTCATCGACGCGGAGAGGGCCGGGTTGGCGATGCCGATATTCCGCCTGTGCAGACTGCTGCAGGTCAGCGTCTCAGGCTTCTACGCTTGGCGCAATCGCGGCCCAAGCCAGCGACAGCTCGATAACATGGTTCTACTCGCCCATGTCCGGGCAGCCTTTCGGCGCAGCCGCGAGAGCTACGGTGCAGAGCGGGTCCATCACGAGCTTGCCAAGAATGGGATCGAGGTTGGACGCCATAGGGTGGCTCGGCTGATGCGGGGAAATGGGTTGTCTCCAAAACGGAAACAGAAGTTCAAAAAGACGACGGACAGCCAGCACAACAAGGCCGTCGCATCGAACCTTCTCGACCAGAACTTCTCCGCCGAGGCACCCAACGAGAAATGGGCTGCCGACATCAGCTATATCTGGACGGCACAGGGCTGACTGTACCTGGCCGTCATGCTCGACCTCTATTCCCGGCGCGTCATCGGCTGGGCCGTGGGCGCTCGCATGACCAGCGACCTACCGCTCAGGGCGCTTAACCGTGCTATCGGGCTGTGCCAACCTGGCGCCGGTGTGATCCACCATAGCGATCGGGGAAGCCAGTACTGCTCAGACGCATACCAGGCGCGCCTCGGTGAACTCGGTTTCCTCGCCTCAATGAGCGGTAAGGGAAATTGCTATGATAACGCCGTCGTCGAGACCTTCTTCAAAACCATCAAGTCAGAACTGATCTGGAGGACTGTGTTCATGTCAAGAAGCCAAGCTGAAACTGCCATAGCCGGATACATCGACGGGTTCTATAATCCAGTCCGTCGGCACTCGACGCTGGACTTCACAAGCCCCGTCAAATTCGAGGCAGAAGCAATGCAAACGGTGTAGGGCGCCTCCACTTTTCCTGGATGGGTCCAGTGGTCGGCTATGCCCGGCGGAACTTCATGACGCCGCTTCCCCGGTTCGCGAGCTGGGACGCCTTCAATGGCCACCTGGAAGAGCAATGCCGCAACCGGCAAGGCAACGTCCTGCGCGGCCACCGCGAGAGCATCGGCGAACGGTTTGTGCGTGACCGCGAAGCGTTGAAGAGGCCACTGCCGGCACCGTTCGACGCGTGCGACAAGCAGGGCACGCGGGTCAACTCGCTGTCCCTGGTGCGCTACCGGACGAATGACTATTCCGTGCCCGTCGCCTACGGCCATCAGGAAGTCTGGATCCGTGGCTATGTCCACGAGGTGGTTATCGGTTGCGGCACCGGGATCATTGCCCGACACCCCCGTTCCTACGACCGGGAAGATATGGTCTTCGATCCGATCCACTACCTGCCTTTGCTGGAGCACAAGATCGGTGCCCTGGATCAGGCCGCGCCGCTAGCCGGATGGGAACTGCCTGATGCCTTCCCAACCCTGCGCCGTCTCCTGGAGGCGCGCATGGGCAAGGCCGGCAAGCGGGAATACGTCCAGGTCCTTCGGCTTCTGGAGACCTTCGATCTCGAGGTGCTTCACGGCGCGGTGAAGGACGCCCTGCGCCTGGGTGCGATCGGCTACGACGCCGTCAAACACCTTGTGCTGTGCCGTATCGAGCGACGCCCGCCCAAACTCAACCTGGATATCTATCCCTACCTGCCTCGGGCCAACGTGGCGACCACGGCCGCCGCCAGTTATATGAGCTTGTTGGGTGGAGGCGCGTCATGACCGATACGCCGCAAGTGTTGCTGGCCCATCACCTCAAGACCCTGAAACTGCCGACGTTCCTGCGCGAATACGACAAGCTGGCCCGCCAATGCCCCACCGAGGGCGCCGACCATGTGCGGTATCTTGTCCGTCTGACCGAGTTGGAACTGATCGACCGTGAGCGCCGCATGGTCGAGTGGCGGATCAGACAGGCCAGGTTCCCCGCCGTCAAAAGCCTCGACAGCTTCGACTTCAAGGCCATCGCATCGCTCAACAAGATGCTGGTTCTGGAGTTGGCGCGATGCGAATACGTCGAGCGTCGTGAGAATATCATCGCGCTCGGCAACTCAGGCACCGGCAAGACCCATATCGCCCTCGGTCTCGGTCTGGCGGCCTGCCAAAAGGGGCTCTCCGTCGGCTTCCTCACGGCCGCTGCCCTGGTTCATGAACTGATGGAGGCCAGGGATGAAAAACGCCTGTTGCGCCTGCAGAAACAACTGGCAAAGTATCACCTTCTGATCATCGACGAACTCGGCTTCGTGCCGCTCTCGAAGACCGGCGCCGAGCTGCTGTTCGAAGTCTTCAGCCAGCGCTACGAGCGGGGCTCGATCCTGGTGACCTCCAACTTGCCGTTCGATGAGTGGACGGAGATATTCGGCTCGGAACGCCTGACCGGGGCTTTGCTGGACCGCCTCACCCACCATGTCCATATCCTGGAAATGAACGGCAAGAGCTATCGTCTCAACCAAAGCCAAAAACGGCGGAAATCCCCAAAAATACCTGCTTAACCGCCGGTGCAATGGTTGACCCGGTGGGTCCACAGGAACCTCCCACGCTGCTTCGCTCCGCGTAACGCAAGCGCTACTCGCAGCAGCGCGGGTCCCTCCTATGGACTACCGGGACAACCCCCCAACACCGCGTACCGCATAACGTTAAGTGGACTAGTTTTGCTCCGCCCGGGTGGACTAATTTTGCTCCGCCGTTGACAGCCATTTCCAAAGCAACCTCCATTTTTCCCTAATTTCTCCCAGAACCACCCAATTCTCGGTCGGGTCATTCTCTATTATTTTCAACGACTGAGCGCTTGATTAATTGGAACAACTTGGGCGGGTTTGCTTGTGCGATCACAGTACGTGGCCCACTCGGCCATTAGCCTCTTGCGCTTGTCGAATAGATCGCCCCTGCGATAGGCCGCTTCTACCTTGTCGCCAATGCTATGGGCTAAGGCCATCTCAGCCACTTCGCGGGGGAGGTTGGTTTGCTCCGCAGCCCAGTCCCGGAACGTGGAGCGGAAACCGTGCGCTGTCAGATCTTGGCGATTCATACGTTTGAGCAAGGCTAACAGGGCATTGCTGGAAAGTGGTTTACCGCTCTTGCCACCCTGAAAGACATAATCCCCGTCCTTCACCTTGTGCATTTCCTTGGCGATTTTCAGGACTTCTGATGAAAGCGGCACCCGATGTTCTTTGCCGCCCTTTATACGCTCTGCGGGGATGGTCCAGGTCTTGGCTTCAAAGTCGATATCATCCCAGGTGGCACCGATGGTCTCGCTGGTACGGGAGGCCGTGAGAATCAGCCATTCCAGGGCCCAGGCCGCAAGGCCTTCCTGCTCTCGCAATTTCTTCATGAAAGCCCAAATCCCCATGTAAGGCGGGGCTTTGTGATGCTTTACCTTTTGAACCTTGCTCCGGGCCGGGAGCAGCTTGTCCAAGTGACCGCGCCAGCGAGCAGGGTTCTCGCCCACCCGGAACCCGCGGGCCGTGGCCCAGTCCAGGATGGCCTCGATGCGGCCCCGAACCCGTGAAGCGGTTTCTGTCTTTTCCGTCCAGATCGGTTCCAGAACCTTCATCACCAAAGCCGTATCGATAGAAGACACCGGCAAATTACCAAAGACGGGGTAGGCAAAGGTTTCCAGGGTCGATGTCCATTGGCCCGCATGCTTCGCATTGCGCCACCCAGCCTTGTGGGCCGAGATGTACTTCTCAGCACAATCTTTGAAAACCATGGTGGAGGCAGATTCCAGGGCCTGGGCCTGTTTCCGGGCTCTCTTGGCCTCTATGGGGTCCACACCTTCCAGAATGAGCTTCCTGGCCTCTCGGGCCTTGTCACGTGCTTCTACCAGGGTCACCGTATGAACTGCTCCGAGGCCCATATCCCGAGGCGTTTTGCGTCCATTCATGCGATACCGGAAGATCCAGGATTTGGTGCCTGCAGCCGAAATTTGGAGGTACAGGCCCCCTCCATCGGCATAGAGCCCCTTCTACTTAGTCCGGGTGACCGTTAAAGCCTTGAGGCGTCCAATTTGATTTGCCATTTACCATCTCCATATCCATCCCTAAGATTGAGATTGTGATGGACTATGGCGGACACTACAAGACAAAGAGAGAAATTAGTCCAATAAAAGCACAACTGTTGTGGAATGGGTAGAGATGGCAAGAAACGTCAGGAAACATTAGTACGGCGGACACTACATCCGCCGCCAGCTATATGAGCCTGCTCGGCGGAGTGGCGCCGTGACCGACACGCCGCAGGTGTTGTTGGCCCATCACCTGAAGACCCTCAAACTTCCGACCTTTCTGCGCGAGTACGACAAGGTTGCACGCCAGTGTGCCGCCGAGGGTGTCGACCAGGTGCGGTATCTGCTCCGACTAGCGGAGCTGGAACTGATAGATCGCGAGCGCCGCATGGTCGAGCGGCGCATCAAGGCGGCGCGCTTCCGTACCGTCAAAAGCCTCGATAGTTTTGACTTTCGGGTGATCCCGTCGTTGAACAAGTTCCTGGTTATGGAGTTGGCGCGCTGTGAATATATTGACCGAAACGAAAACGTCATCGCCCTGGGAAACAGCGGAACCGGCAAAACCCATGTCGCCATCGGGCTGGGATTAGCCGCGTGTCAGAAGGGCCTGAAGGTTGGTTTCACGACCGCCGCCGCCCTGGTCCACGAACTCATCGAGGCTCGGGATGAGAAACGCCTGTTACGGATGCAAAAGCAACTCGCGAGTTACAAGCTCCTCATCGTCGATGAACTCGGGTTCGTGCCTCTTTCCAAGACCGACGCCGAGCTGTTGTTCGAGGTCTTCAGCCAGCGCTACGAGCGCGGCTCGACATTGGTCACGAGCAACCTGCCGTTTGACGAATGGACCGAGGTGTTCGGCACCGAGCGTCTCACCGGAGCCCTTCTCGGCCGCCTAACACACCACGTCCACATCCTCGAGATGAACGGCGAAAGCTATCGCCTCAACCAGAGCCGCATCCGTCAAACCAAACCAGCCTGAGAACGCTTGAACACGTGGGTCCACAGGCCCCTCTCACGGGCGCCACGTCGCTTGTGCGTGTGGAAGCGCGCCGCGACGCGCGCGGGTCCCTCCCGTGGACTACCTGGACAGGCCCGCCAGCGCCAAGTGGCCCAATTTTACTCCGCCCCAGTGGCCGAATTTTGCTCCGCCATTGACACTTTGGCCCGTTGTTTGCCTCGGAGATCCGGAAGAGGCGGACAGACCGGCGCAACTGGTCGAACTGGCGCTGGCATCTTGATGAGGTGTTCGTCCGCATCAATGGCGAAACACATTATCTATGGCGGGCTTCTAGTATATTGATCTGCTTTCAAGGACTAAAAAATCTCTTATCTTATTGTTTATATGTTAGAAAAAGCCAATGACAAGTTGCGGGATAAAAGCTGATTTCCATCATGCGTAATCATTTTGAAACCGGATTCATTATAACCCCAGCGTAGCCAGGCGCGCGTTTGTCGTAGATTTCTTCCTGCATCCCTATTTTCGGCCTCGGCGTGGCAGCCTCCAAAAACGCCGTTCACGATCCCTATAAGAGCTTTCCGCGGCACCGACTTCCCCGACGCCGAGACCGCACGGGGACCCTATTTTTGATTCCAATTTGGCAACCGATCCGATGACCGCCATCGGTTCCGGCGATGCAACTCCCCGGCGGGCATTGTCAAGTTTACCGATTGTAGGCTTTTTCGGTATCTCTCCATGACGCTAAGCTATTGAAATTGCGTAGACTAGCTATCGACAATTTACCGAGATTTCCGAGTGAATCAGGTTAACTTGATAAAGCCTGCTGTCACACTAACAGGGTGACCTTGTGACCGGGTTCAGACAGATGTGAGAGAGTATCCTTGAAGTAGGGTTGGGGGTCTCGGAGGCTGTGATGGTGGAACCAGCAGTCGAAGGAGGCATCCTATGCAGGTACTTGGCCTGCCCCGCCAGATTACACGAGGAGGAGCCCTGGCGTCGCGTCTGGCCATAGTGGTGAACGTGCGCGGGATCGGGCAACATGGTCTGAAATGCAGATCCTGCTAATTCAGCGTGGAGGGCAAGCGGACAAAAGGGCACGGACATGGAATATGGCGTCCCATCAGAAGGGGAATGCGCGGATATTTGGTTTCAGGATGAGCACTTGCGTGCTTTCCGAGAGAGCGTCCACGCGAACCATGACCCGGATGATGGAAATACAAAGTGGGGCCAAGCCTTCGGCGAAGGGCTTCCGAATGTAGACGTAGCTGTCTTGCCCGAAAAACGTGTGAAACGTAGCTGTGTGCTGAAACTGGCGTCGAACCTGGAGATCAACCTTCACACGGTCTGCACAGCAATCTTTGCTTGGGGCGGTATGAACCTAAGGCACCGTGACTCACTCTTTAATGAGAGCGGCCCGGAATGGCTCAAGGTAGCTCAAGATGTCCGGTGTGGGGCGATTGATCGAATGACAGCGTATGACCGTCTGAAGGAGTTGCGGAGTCAGAAACGGTTGAAGGGAATAGGACCAGCCTATTTCACCAAGTTGATCTACTTCCTCACGCCGCGCCACAGCACGGCGCTGAAGACGGGATACATAATGGATCAGTGGGCGGGATGCTCCGTTAACCTCCTAGTCGGGCGGGAAGTAGTCTTGATGAATGTCACCAAGACGTGGAAACGTCAGACGGGCCGCCTAGCCCCGTCGTTTGCTTTCATGGTGTCCGATGAAAACACCGGAGACAACTATGAGGCGTTCTGCTCTGCGGTGGATCGCTTGGCAAGCTGCTTTGGCATCAATGATGAGCAAGTTGATCGAGCACTTGTTTCCACTGGCGGACGAAATCCAGAATTCTGGCGCCAGTACGTGATGGATCAGCGACAAAGCTACATTTGCAGCGGTGTCAAACTTAGCGGTGCTCTAACTCAGTAGCCAGCGCCTTAGCAACGCGCCGGGCGGTGTCTATCATGAGCCGGTCGCCCTCTCGCATCTCGTGCTCCATGGAGTTGACGCGTACGCGGAGTGGCATTGTCAAGTTAACTGATTTTAGGCTTTTTTCAGCATCTCTTCATGAGGCTAAGCCATTGAAATTATATAGGCCAGCTATCGACAATTTACCGAGATTTTGGAGTGAATCCGGTTAACTTGACAAAGCCCGGGTGGCCGCTACGCCGCCAAATCCTCTTTCGTCCGTACCCCTTTGGTGGGCCGGCCTCACGAACCGGATCGGGATGCGGCCCCATACCCGGCGCTCTCCAAAGACTCCAGGTCCGCCGCGCAGCGCTGCGCAAGCCTCGATCGTTGTTCTCCGCTCGGTGCCTCGAACCTGGTTCCGTCCGCGTACCGTGCGACCGGGTCGTCCGGCGACGTCCGTCCTCTCGATCCGGCCGCTGCCGTCATAGCCTCGACGGTTAGCGCCGCATTCAGCCGTTCGCCGCCATCGAGCCGGAACCTCTTCGGGAGCTCCGGCCCATCGCCGCCTGGCCGGCTGCCGCCCCCGCCGGGTGCGCCGGGCGATATCGCCTTTGCGGAAAGCATTGTGAGCCGCTGCGAGCCCGGCCCTGCGCCCTGCCCCGGCGCGCTGCGGCGGCGTCCTCGCCGGCCAGCGGCCTCGAAGAATCGCAGGCAGTCTAGAGGCGGCAGGGATATCGCGGATTCGGGCGCGGGAAACGGTGGGGCTGGAGAGACATGAACAGGGTCTTCTCGATTGCACAAACACACCTTTCTTAAACGACCTCCCGGAGAAGTCGCGCCGGAGTGCCGTTTCGCCCTTGCGGGCACATCGAGGGGCATTCTCAGCGGAAGGTAGACGAGTTCATTGATAAAACCATATTTGTTCAATAGTCAGAAAGAAGAATATTTACAATAGCTTGAAAGCCACATATGATTCGGTCCTGTCAGCGGTAATGCCATGGAGCCCGCCGACTTCAAGGAACCCGAACCGGGAGCGGAGCGGCAGTGGGTGAGTATTGTGCGAAGTGGTTGGAAGCTGTCTGTTCAACATTGAAGAGCACCGAGCACCGAGCACCGAGCACCGAGCACCGAGCACCGAGCACCGAGCACCGAGCACCGAGCACCGAGCACCGAGCACCGAGCACCGAGCACCGAACTGCGCCTCGGGCGCCGGAGCCGCGCCGCCTGACCGCCGGCCGTCCCCTCGGGGTGGCCATCCCTCTTCTCAGACCGCATCCGCCGCCGCACGGCCGGCGGGTTTCGCGCGTCTGGCCGGAACAGACTTGACATCCCGCGCGCGTGTTGAACTGGCTGTTCTAAGCCGAGCCGAGGCCATGACGGCGCCTCGGGAGCCGCACCGCCAGCCATCGCCGCCTGACCGCCTGCCGCCCCGCCGGGGCGGCCGTTTCTCTCCTTATACATATGCCGCATCCGCTGCCGCCCGGCCGGTGGGTCTCGTGCGCCTCGCCGGCGCCCGGCGCTGGCTCGTCCGTTCCGCCCGCACGCTCGCCGCCGTGGCGCTGCTCGCGCTCGCCGCCGCCCTCGCCCTCCCCGCCACGGCCCAGGCGCAGGAGATCGTGCTGGTCTCGAATATCGCTGAGAGGAGTGACAATACGCTCTCCATATCATCCCCAACATTTTCAATAGGGTCAGTTGACGTCGGCGAGCGACAAGAAGCCCAGCGGTTCACGGCCGGACCGAATACGGCGGGGTACGTGCTCCAGAGCGTCGTGCTGAACCTGTCGAGCGGGGGTAGCAACGTGAGAGTGCAGGTAGCGATCCACGAGAACAACAGTTCCGGCAATCCCGGCGCCCAGCTGGCCGTGCTGGACAATCCCGCCGACCCTTTCGGAGTCACCCGGACGTTTTCGGCTCCGAGCCCGCTCTCACTCGTTGCCGGTAGTCTATATTGGGTCGTGATCTCGAACACTACGACGACCAGTTCCGCCTTTAATGTTTCTCGGACTCAATCCAACGAACAGACAACTACACAAGGATTCAGCATCCGGGATACGAATCACAAAGGGACACCCGGTAGTTGGGATGAGGATCTCGGCTACGCCGTCAGAATAGAGGTCCGCGGCACGGTGGTGCCGCCGACGCTGAGCGTCGCGGATGCCTCGGCGACCGAGGGCAGCCCTGTGCCCTTCACGGTGACGCTGTCGGAGGCGAGCACGCAGACGGTGACGGTGGACTGGACCACGCTGGGGCTGCCGAGCAGTCTGTTTATTCCGACACCGATCTATACGGCGGACCCGAGCGACTACGTGCCGGGGGCGGGTACGCTGACCTTCGCACCGGGGGAGACGGAGAAGACGGTCTCGGTGCAGACCCTTGAGGACACGGCGCACGAGATTGACGAGCCGTTCAGGCTTCTGCTGTCGAACCCGACAAACGCGGTGTTCGCGGGCGAGGGCAACCTGGTGTTGGCGCCCCTGGGCACGATTGTCGACGACGACGATCCGCCGGTGGTGAGCGTCGAGGGCGGGACCGTGGGCGTGGGCGGCGACGTGATCTTCACGGTGCGGCTTTCTCCGGGAAGCGGGAAGTGGGCGTACGTGTACGTGCGTGTGACGACGGTGGCGGACGACGGGACGCAAATCGGGAGTTCCCCCCAATCTTTCAGTTTCTATCCGGGGGTGACGGAGCTGAAGTCGGCGCGGCTGAACCGGGCGCCTGAGGAAGCCGGCGAGGTTAACACGTTGACGTTCACCGACGACCCGGAGGGCGCGACGGTGCCGGAGGGCACGAGCGCGACCATCCGGGTCGTCGACGCCACGGGCCTGCCGGCGGTGACGATCGCGGCGGACGACGCGTCGGTCACCGAGGAAAGCGGCGAGGCCGGGTTCACGCTGACCCGCACGGAGCCGCTGACCGAGGAGCTGACGGTGACCGTGGAGCTGAAGGAGAGCTATTACAGCGACGTGCTGCCGGACGAGATGGTCACGCTGCAGGCGAACTACGACCGGACGGTGGAGCGGACGGTGATGTTTGCCGCGAACGCGGCGACAGCGGCGCTTGCGGTGCCGCTGAAGAACGACGAGCTGGCGGAAGGGGACGCCGATTTCACGGTGGAGGTGAAGCCGGGCGATGGCTACACGGTGGGCGACCCGGCCTTGGCCAGGGTGACGGTGACCGACGCGAGCGACCCCGGGGCGGTGAAGCCGGAGCACCTGCAGGCGATCGCCGGGCCGGGGGTGGGCGAGGTGGTGCTGTCCTGGGCCGCGCCATTGCGGTTCTACGAGGTTTCGCGCCACGAATACCGCTACAAGACCGACGGCGTCTACGAGGACTGGGTGGAGATTCCCGACAGCGGGCAGTCGCCCGATGCGCTGACCGCCGCGCACCGGTCGGGCTACGCGGTGACCGGCCTGACCGGCGGGCAGACCCACACCTTCGAGGTGCGGGCGGTCAATGTCGTCTCGGGGGTCACGACGGCCAGCGCGGCCTCGAACGAGACGATGGCGACGCCGCGCACGGCGGCGCTGGTGGTGTCGTTCGGGGAGTCCGATTACACGGTGGACGAGGGCGGCACGGTGGAGGTGACGGTGCGGCTCAACGGCGTGCCGGGGCGCGAGGTGGTGGTGCCGGTTTCGGCGGCGGGCGCGGGCGGCGCGACCGGGGAGGACTGGTCGGGGGTGCCGGAGAACGTGACCTTCGGGGCGCTCGCGGCGGCGCAGACCTTCACGCTGACGGCGACCGATGACACGGATGCCGACGCCGGCGAGAGCGTGGCGCTCTCCTTCGGGACGCTGCCGGCCGGCGTGACGGCGGGAACCCCGTCCGAGGCGACTGTAACGATCGTGGACGACGACGTGCCGGTGGTCACGATCGCGGCGGACAAGACCTCCGTCCTCGAGTCAGAAGGCGCCGCCGGCTTCACGCTGAGCCGGACCGGGTCGACGGCGGCGGAGCTGGCGGTGACGGTGGCGGTGACGCAGCAGGTGGACCGCGACCTGTTGCCGGACGGGGCGGCGGCGGAGCGCACGGTGACGTTCGCGGTGGGCAGCGTGACAATGGCGCTGAGCGTGGCGCTGGAGAACGACGATCTCAGCGAGTTGCTAGGTGAACTCACCGTGGAGGTGCAGGCGGGCATGGGCTACACGGTGGGCGCCCCGGGCTCGGCCACGGTGACGGTGCTCGATGTCGACACCGGACGGCCGCAGCCGGCGAACCTGATGGCGGAGGCGGAGGCGGGGATCGGCGAGGTGGTGCTGTCCTGGGACGCGCACGCGCCGGGCCTGTCGTTTCGCCGTCACCAGTACCGGTACAAGACGGACGGGAACTACGTCGGGTGGACGGATATTCCGAACAGTGGGCTAAACGACACCGAAGCAGGGGATGGTTCGAACCTGACCGGCTACACGGTGACCGGCCTGGTGGGCGGGCAGGTGCACACCTTCCAGGTGCGGACGTCCACTCAGACCGATGGTAGCGACGCCAGCGACCCCTCGGAGGAGGCGACGGCGACGCCGCGCTCGGCGGCGGTGTCGTTCGGGGCGGGGTCGTATTCGGTGGACGAGGGCGGCACGGTGGAGGTGACGGTGGAGCTCGACGCCGCGCCGGGGCGCGAGGTGACCGTGCCGGTCTCGGCGGCGGGCGCGGGCGGCGCGACGCCGCCGGGCGAGACCGGGGCGGACTGGTCGGGGGTGCCGGAGAACGTGACCTTCGGCGCGACCGACACGGCGCAGACCTTCACGCTGGCGGCGACCGATGACACGGATGTCGACGCCGGCGAGAGCGTGGCGCTCTCCTTCGGGACGCTGCCGGACGGCATGACGTCGGGAACCCCGTCCGAGGCGACGGTGACGATCGTGGACAACGACGTGCTCCCGTCGGTAAGCGTGGGCGATACGACGGCGACCGAGGGCGACGACGCGGTGTTCACCGCGGCGCTGTCGGAGGCGAGCGGTCGGGACGTGACGGTGGACTGGGCGACGACCGGCGACACCGCCACCTCGCCCGCGGACTTCACGGCGGCGAACGGCACGCTGACCTTCATGCCCGGCGAAACGACGGCGACCGTCGCGGTGGCGACGGAAGACGACACCCTCGACGAGGACGACGAGACCTTCACGCTGACCCTGTCGAGTCCGTCGAACGCGACGCTGGCAGCGGATGCGACCACCGCGACGGGCACGATCACCGACAACGACGACCCGCCGACGCTGGGCGTGGCGGACGCGGCGGCGACCGAGGGCGATCCGGTGGAGTTCACGGTGACGCTGTCGGCGGCGGCCACGGACGACGTGACGGCGACCTGGACGGCGTCGACGATCGAGGGCGACGAGGAGAAGGCGGCGGCGGCGGATCTCGAATCGACGACGGGGTCGGTGACCGTCCCCAAGGGCGAGACGACGGCGACGTTCACGGTGGCGACGGCCGAGGACGCCCTCGACGAGAACAACGAGACCTTCACGGTGGCGCTGTCGAGCCCGTCGTCGAACGCGACGCTGGCAGCGGATGCGACCACCGCGACGGGCACGATCACCGACGACGACGCGCGGCCGGCGCTGATCATCGCCGATGTGTCGGCGCCCGAGGACTCCAACGTGGAGTTCACGGTGACGCTGACGCCGGCGAGCGGCAGGACGGTGACGGTGGGCTGGGGTACGTTCCTGAACAGCGGTCAGACGGCGGAAGAGGAGGACTTCACCAGTTTCCCGCAGAATGGGTTTGTGACGTTCCCGCCGGGGCAGACGACGGCGCAGCTTCAGGTCACCGTGTTCGACGACGCGCTCGTCGAGAGCGACGAGACCTTCGAGGTGATCCTGGGGAGCGCGTCGAACGCGAGGCTCGAGGACAACTCCGCCATCGGCACGATCGTCGACAACGACGTGGCGCCGAACGCGGCGCCGGCGTTTACCTCGTCAGACACGTTCACCCCGGCGGAGAACCAGACCGCGGCGGGGACGGTCCGGGCGGGGGACTTCGACGGGGACGCCATCACCGACTACGCGCTCAGCGGCGGCGCGGACCAGGCGCTGTTCTCTATCGGCTCGACGTCGGGCGCGCTGACGTTCCTGACGGCGCCCAACTACGAGGACCCGCAGGACGCGAACACCGACAACGCCTATGTGGTGGTGGTGCAGGCGACCAGCGGCACGGGCGACCGGGAGCTGACGGCGACCCAGACCATCACGGTGATGGTGATGGACGACGACACCGAGGCGCCGGCCGCGCCGGATGCGCCGTCGGTGTCGCCGGCGTCGGTGACGAGCCTGAACGTGAGCTGGTCGGCGCCGGACAACGCCGGCCCGGAGATCACGGACTACGACGTGCAGTACCGGGCGGGCACGAGCGCGCCGTGGAGTGACGGCAGCCACATCGGCACCGCCCTCACGACGATCCTCACGGGGCTTGAGGAGGACACGAGCTACCAGGTGCAGGTGCGGGCGACGAACGCCGAGGGCACGGGCGGCTGGTCCGCTTCGGGCAGCGGCGCGACGGACGCCAACGCGGCGCCCTCGTTCACCTCGGCGGCGACCTTCAACCCGGCGGAGAACCAGACCGCGGTGGGCACGGTGGCAGCGTCGGACAGCGACGCGAGCGACGCCGTGACCGGCTACGAGCTCGCTGGCGGGGCGGACCAGAGCTTCTTCTCCATCGGCAGCGACTCCGGGGTGCTGACGTTCCTGACGGCGCCCAACTACGAGGACCCGCAGGACGCGAACACCGACAACGCCTATGTGGTGGTGGTGCAGGCGACCAGCGGCACGGGCGACCGGGAGCAGACAGGGACCCAGACCATCACGGTGATGGTGATGGACGACGACACCGAGGCGCCGGCCGCGCCGGATGCGCCGTCGGTGTCGCCGGCGTCGGTGACGAGCCTGACGGTGAGCTGGTCGGCGCCGGACAACGACGGCCCGGAGATCACGGACTACGACGTGCAGTACCGGGCGGGCACGAGCGGGCCGTGGAGTGACGGGAGACACATCGGCACCGCCCTCACGGCGATCCTCACGGGGCTTCTGGGGGACACGAGCTACCAGGTGCAGGTGCGGGCGACGAACGCCGAGGGCACGGGCGGCTGGTCCGCTTCGGGCAGCGGCGCGACGGACGCCAACGCGGCGCCCTCGTTCACCTCGGCGGCGACCTTCAACCCGGCGGAGAACCAGACCGCGGTGGGCACGGTGGCAGCGTCGGACAGCGACGCGAGCGACGCCGTGACCGGCTACGAGCTCGCTGGCGGGGCGGACCAGAGCTTCTTCTCCATCGGCAGCGACTCCGGGGTGCTGACGTTCCTGACGGCGCCCAACTACGAGGACCCGCAGGACGCGAACACCGACAACGCCTATGTGGTGGTGGTGCAGGCGACCAGCGGCACGGGCGACCGGGAGCAGACAGGGACCCAGACCATCACGGTGATGGTGATGGACGACGACACCGAGGCGCCGGGTGCGCCGGATGCGCCGTCGGTGTCGCCGGCGTCGGTGACGAGCCTGACGGTGAGCTGGTCGGCGCCGGACAACG
Source organism: Micropepsaceae bacterium (assembly GCA_965247505.1). GTDB lineage: Bacteria > Pseudomonadota > Alphaproteobacteria > Micropepsales > Micropepsaceae > CAIYRG01. The sequence continues at coordinate 938,444 of OZ252020.1, forward strand.
ACGGCCCGGAGATCACGGACTACGACGTGCAGTACCGGGCGGGCACGAGCGGGCCGTGGAGTGACGGGAGCCACATCGGCACCGCCCTCACGGCGATCCTCACGGGGCTTCTGGGGGACACGAGCTACCAGGTGCAGGTGCGGGCGACGAACGCCGAGGGCACGGGCGGCTGGTCCGCTTCGGGCAGCGGCGCGACGGACGCGAACGCGGCGCCCTCGTTCACCTCAAGTGCGACGTTCAACCCGGCGGAGAACCAGACGGCGGTGGGCACGGTGCGGGCGTCGGACAGCGACGCGAGCGACGCCGTGACCGGCTACGAGCTCAGCGGCGGCACGGACCAGGCGCTGTTCTCTATCGGCTCGACGTCGGGCGTGCTGACGTTCCAGGCGGCGCCCAACTACGAGGACCCGCAGGACGCGAACACCGACAACGCCTATCTGGTGGTGGTGCAGGCGACCAGTGGCACGGGCGACCGGGAGAAGACGGCGGACCAGACCATCACGGTGACGGTGAGGGACGACGACACCGAGGCGCCGGGTGCGCCGGATGCGCCGTCGGTGTCGCCGGCGTCGGTGACGAGCCTGAACGTGAGCTGGTCGGCGCCGGACAACGCCGGCCCGGAGATCACGGACTACGACGTGCAGTACCGGGCAGGCACGAGCGCGCCGTGGAGTGACGGCAGCCACATCGGCACCGCCCTCACGGCGATCCTCACGGGGCTTGAGGAGGACACGAGCTACCAGGTGCAGGTGCGGGCGACGAATGACGAGGGCACGGGCGGCTGGTCCGCTTCGGGCAGCGGCTCGACGGACGCCAACGCGGCGCCCTCGTTCACCTCAAGTGCGACGTTCACCCCGGCGGAGAACCAGACGACGGTGGGCACGGTCCAGGCGACGGACAGCGACGGAGACGCCATCACCGACTACGCGCTCAGCGGCGGCACGGACCAGGCGCTGTTCTCGATCGGTTCGACGTCGGGCGTGCTGACGTTCAACGATGCGCCCAACTACGAGGACCCGCAGGACGTGAACACCGACAACGCCTATCTGGTGGTGGTGCAGGCGACCAGTGGCACGGGCGCGCGGGTGAAGACGGCGACCCAGACCATCACGGTGACGGTGAGGGACGTGGACGAGCAGCCGGACAAACCGGCCAAGCCTACGGCGGCGGCGGTCTCGGGCTCGACGACGAGCCTGGACGTGAGCTGGACCGCGCCGGGGCTCAACGGCGGTCCGGCCATCACCGGCTACAACGTGCAGTACCAAAGCCGGGCGAACGCGACCGATGCGTGGAGTGCCGCTGTCGACTGGACGCACACGGGCACGACGACCACGACGACCATCACCGGGCTGACGGCGAACACGGAGTATCAAGTGCACGTGCAGGCGCTCAACGGCGAGACGCCGAGCGCCTGGTCGGACTACTCCGACGCGGTGCGCACGAATTCGGCCGCCAACAATGCCCCGGTCTTCTCCGGGACGCCGACGCGCACGGTGCCTGAGAACAGCGCCGCGGGCACGAACGTCGGCGCGGTCATTCCCGAAGCCATGGACGCGGACAACGACGCCCTCACCTACTCCATGGAGGGGACGGACGCGACCTCGTTCGCCTTCAACGCCTCGACCCGGCAGATCACGACGATCACGGGCGTGGATTACAACTACGAGGCGACGAAGAATTCCTACGAGGTGACGGTGAAGGCGTCGGACGGCACGGCGAGCGCCACCGTCGACGTGTCGATCACCGTCACGGACGAGGACGAGCAGCCGGACAAACCGGCGAAGCCTACGGTGACGGCGGCCTCGGGCAAGACCGATAGCCTGGACGTGACCTGGACCGAGCCGGGGCGGAACGGCGGTCCGGAGATCACCAGCTACAGCGTGGAATACCGCGAGGGCACGACGGGCACGTGGATATTTGGTTCACTCACAGCGGCCGTCACCTTGGGGATCACCGGGCTGACGGAGGACACGGAGTATCAAGTGCAGGTGCGGGCGCTCAACGGCGAGACGCCGAGCGCCTGGTCGGACCCCTCAGACGCGGTGCGCACGAATTCGGCCGCCAACGCCCCTGTCTTCTCCGAGATCAATCTGACGCGCGAGGTGCCCGAGAACAGCGCCGCGGGCACGAACGTCGGCGCGCCGGTGACGGCGGACGCCGCCGACCCCGGCGACACGCTGACCTACAGCCTGGAAGGCACGGACGCGTCGTTGTTCGACATCGTCTCCACCTCGGGCCAGATCCAGACCAAATCCGGTGTGACCTACGACTACGAGGCGACGAGGAATTCCTACGATGTGGCGGTGAAGGCGTCGGCGGTGACGGCGTCGGACGCCACGGCGAGCGCCATCGTCAGCGTGACCATCAACGTCACGGACGTGGACGAGCAGCCGGACAAACCGGCCAAGCCGACGCTGGCGGCGGTCTCGGGCTCGTCCACGAGCCTGGACGTGAGCTGGACCGCGCCGGGGCTGAACAGCGGTCCGGCCATCACCGGCTACAACGTGGAGTACCAAAGCCGGGCGAACGCGACCGATGCGTGGAGTACCGCTGTCGACTGGACGCACACGGGCACGACGACCACGACGACCATCACCGGGCTGACGGCGAACACGGAGTACCAGGTGCAGGTGCGGGCGCTCAACGGCGAGACGCCGAGCGCCTTTTCGGACCCCTCCGATGCGGTGCGCACCAATGCGCCGCCGGCGACGATCCCGCCGGGGCTGGAGGTGACGCTGCAGCTCAGCCATGACAGGATCCTCGAGTTCCCCAGCCCTGTCACGGTGACGGCGACCGTGTCGCCCGCCTCGCCCGTGGCCTTCACGGTGGCAATCTCGGCGACCCCGGTGGCGCCGGCGACCGCCGACGACTTCACGCTGAGCACGAACCGCGTGCTGCGCTTTGCCGCGGACGCGACCGAGAGCACCGGGACGGTGAGGATCACGCCGGTCGACGACGACATCCCCGAGCCCCACGACGTCGTGCGGGTGTCCGGCGCCGTGTCGAACGCGGCCATCCCGGACCCGGACGACGTGACGGTCGAGATCGTCAACAACGATCCTGAAGACTTCGACTTGGCGGTCGACGCGCCGGCGGCCGTGGACGAGGGCGCGGGGGCCGCGGTCGTGACCGTCACGTTCACGACCCGGCAGAACACCGCCCCGGTGGCCAACATAGACATGTTCTTTGTCGTGGAGCGGGGAACCGCCACGCGCGGCGCCGACTACACGCCGCCGCCAGGACGCGACTTCGGCACAACAAGCGGCATACACTTCGACACCGTGCGGCCCTCGGCGTTCTCTCCCAACGCCGCCGGCACGGCCTGGGTGGCGGAGCATTCGTTCACGATCGGCATCATCGACGACCAGGAAGCCGAGCTGGCCGAGACCATCGTGTTCACGGTCAAGCTCAGTGAGGTCGAGACGCCCGCGCACACCATCACCATCCGCGACAACGACGCCATCGCCTCAGACAGGCCCACGGACCTTGAGGCCGCGGCCAAGAGCCAGACGCGGATCCAGCTTGCCTGGACCGCCCCGAGCGCCGGCAGCTTTTCGGTCACGGGCTACAGGATCGAGGTCTCCGAGAGCGCGGCCGGGCCCTGGATCGTCGTCGCCGCCGACACCCGCAACACCCGCCCCAGCTGGGGCCATGGCGGGCTGTCGGCCGGCGACACGCGGCACTACCGGGTGTCGGCGATCAGCCCCGCGGGCACGTCGGGCCCCTCGAACGTCGCATCCGCCACCACCATTGCCGCGGGTCCGGGCGCGACGAACGCCGCGCTCCCCCCGCCGCAGGACGTGAATGCGGAGCCCAAACTGCCCGGCGAGATTCGCCTGAGCTGGTGGAGAAACCCCGACGCCCCATCGCATGACCTGGTGGATCGCCACCAGTACCGGTACCGCGTCCGCGACGCGGGCGCCTGGACGGTGGACTGGACCACCGTGAACCAGACGCAGACGATGCCTCCCCCAGGGACGACCGAGACCAGAAACTACAACAAGGTCCTGCTGCAGGGGTTGACCGCGGGGACGACCTACGAGTTCCAGGTGCGCGCGGTGGACAAGGCCGACGGCACCAGCGCGGCGGTCGCGGTCCTGGGGACGGCGACCGGCCGGCAAATGGTCTGGATCGTAGCGGATGTCGGCTCGGTGGCGGAAGGAGAGCCGCTGCGCTTCACGCTGTGGCGCGACCAGAGCCACGGCCCGATGATGGCGATCGTGCGGATCGGCGAGACCGGCGACATGCTCCCGCCGGACGGGCGCAGCCCCGAAGGACTCTGGCACCAGCAGGTCCATTTCGGGGACGGGAACGAGAGGATCCCGCTGGTCCTGGACACCGTGGACGACGGCGGCGGGACCGAGCCGGACAGCGCCGTCACCGTCGAGGTGATGCCGCATCCCCTGTACCCGGACAATCCGGACAATGAACACCTGTACGACGTCCAGCCGGATCTGGGCCCGGCGAAGATCACGGTGACCGCCGCCGCCGGGGGTTCGTCAGCCGGCACCGTGGCGGAGCCGCTGACGGCGAGCTTCGAGGGCATGCCGGGGGCGCACGACGGGGAGAGCGCGTTCAGCTTCCGCATCGCGTTCAGCGAGGCGGTCTCGGTCACGCCCGAGGCCATGCGCACGGACGTCCTGGATGTGGCGGGGGGCGCCGTGACCGGCGCGGCCCGCGTCGGCGGGGCGAGCGGCATGTGGGAGATCACGGTCACGCCGGACAGCCGCGAGGAGCTATCGATCACTCTGGCCCCGGCGGAGGAGTGCGCGGCGGACGGCGCGGTCTGCACATCGGACGGCAGAGCCCTGTCGAACGGGGCGGCGCACATCGTGAGCGGCCCGGGTCCCGACACGGGGCCTGCGCCGCTGACGGCGACGTTCCCGGCGAGCGTCTACGCGTCGGCAAAGCACAAGGGACCAAGCGACCGCCCGCAGGTGGTGGTGGCGTTCAACGAACCGGTAGCAGCGTTCGGGGCGGACACGCCATCGGTGTCGGCGACCGGCGCGTCGGTGGATAGCGTGTACCGGCTCGACAAGGAGGGGCTGGAGAACGCGTACGTGTTCTTCCTCACCCCCGAGGGCCACAAGGCGATCGTTTTCCGGCTTCACGCGAACCGGGCCTGTACCGACGGCGGCATCTGCACGGCGGACCGACAGCAGCTGAGCAACAGCCCCTCGGCGACCATCGCCGGTCCGTCGGACGACGCGCCGGAGCAGAACACGGCGGCGACAGGCGCGCCGATGATCGGCGGAACGCCGCGGGTCGGGGAGGAGTTGACCGCCTCGACGTCGGGTATCTCCGACGCCGACGGGCTGGACGACGCGGACTTCGCCTACCAGTGGATCCGCGCGGGCGCCGACATTGGCGGAGCGACCGGCTCGAGCTACACGCCGGTGGACGCCGACGAAGGCACGAGGCTCAAGGTCCGGGTCAGCTTCACCGACGACGCCGGCAACGCGGAGAGCCTTGTCAGCGCGGCGAGCGCTGCGGTCGAGGCGGCGCCACCAACGAACACGGCGGCGACAGGCGCGCCGGCCATCGGCGGGACGCCGCAGGTCGGAAAGGCGCTGACCGCCTCGACGTCGGGCATCTCCGACGCCGACGGGCTGGACGACGCGGACTTCGCCTACCAGTGGATGCGCGCGGGCGCCGACATTGGCGGGGCGACCGGCTCGAGCTACACGCCGGGGGACGCCGACGAAGGCGCGAGGCTCAAGGTTCGGGTGGACTTCACCGACGACGCCGGTAACGCGGAGAGCCTTGTCAGCGCGGCGAGCGCTGCGGTCGAGGCGGCGGCGGAGCCGCTGACGGCGAGTTTCGAGGGCATGCCGGCCCAGCACGACGGCCAGGGGTCGTTCCGCTTCCGGGTGGCGTTCAGCGACGGGATCAAGATCAGCTACAAGACGCTGCGCGACGTGTCGTTCCGGGTGACGGCGGGCGAGGTCACCGGGGCGAATCGGGTCGACGGGCGCCGCGACCGGTGGCAGATCACGGTCAAGCCGGACAGCCGCGAGGCGGTGAGGGTGCGGTTGCCGGCCGGGTCGGTGGAGACCTCGGACGGCCGCGGCCTCGAGCGCGCCGTGTCGGCGACGATCGCCGGTCCGGTGGGCATTACGGTGGACGACGCGCAGGTGCGCGAGGCGCCGGGGGCGATGCTGGACTTCGCCGTGAGTCTGAGCCGGGCGGCGCCTGGTTCGGTGAGGGTGGACTACGCCACGTCCGACGGGACGGCGGCGGCGGGCTCGGACTACACGGCGCGCTCGGGCACGCTCACCTTCACCGCGGGCGAGACCTCGAAGATGGTCTCGGTTCCGGTGCTCGACGATGCCCATGACGATGGCGGGGAGACCCTGACACTGACGCTCTCCAACGCCTCTGGCGCGCGCATCGACGATGCACGAGCGACCGGCACGATCGACAACGACGATCCGCTGCAGCGGGCATGGCTGGCGCGCTTTGGCCGCACTGCGGCCGAGCACGTGTTAGATGGCGTGCAAGCGCGGCTCTCTGCTCCGCGCAACGCCGGGATGGAGGCGAGTCTCGCGGGCCGGAACATCAGGGGAAGGGCATTCGAAACTGGCCCGGAGCAGTATGCGGCCATGCACGCACATGGCGGGGCGGCTGCGTGGGACGGCCTCGAGTCATTCTCGCACTGGATGGCGAACGGCATCGATGAAGCGGGCAGCGGCGGGTCGATGGCGGGCGGAATGAACGCGCGCAATGATGCGGCGGACAGCGGCAGTGCGATGGCGGGCAGAATGAACGCGCGCAATCTGACGACGGGGAGTGCGTTCGCGCTCACCGCAGATATGGGAGGTGGCAGTTCCGTTGCCGTGTGGGGCCGGGGCGCATATTCGGGCTTCTCGGGGCAGGACGGCGACGTCGCGCTCGACGGCGAGGTGGCGACGGCAATGCTCGGGACCGACTACGCGGCCGGGCCTTGGATTGCGGGTCTGTCGCTCAGCTTTAGCGAAGGCGACGGAACCTACCGGCTGGACGGCAGGGAAGGCACGCTCAACTCCTCGATGACGGGCTTATACCCCTATGTCGGCTACGAGATCACGGACCGTCTGTCGGCCTGGGGCGTGGCCGGCTACGGGCGGGGCGACATGACGCTGAGCCTTCTTGACAGCACCAACACCATCCGCACGGACATCGGTCTGACGATGGGGGCGATGGGGGCGCGGGGCGAGCTGGTACCGCGGACGGCGGCGGCGGGCTTTGGCCTCGCGGTCACCTCGGATGTGCTGGTGGTGAGCACGACTTCGGACGCGGCAACCGGCTTGGCCGCCACGGACGCAGACGTTAGCCGTCTGCGGCTCGGGCTTGACGGCTCGTGGCTTGTCCAGTTCGACGGCGGCGCATCGATCACCCCGTCGTTCGAGATCGGCATGCGCAATGACGGCGGCGACGCGGAGACCGGTTTCGGGGTGGACATCGGGGGCGGCCTCGCCTTTGCCAATGCGCAAAGCGGTTTCGGGTTCGAGGTGAACGCACGCGGCTTGCTGGCGCACGAAGATAGTGACTTCCGCGAATGGGGCGTGTCGGGCGCATTTCGCTTCGACCCGAACCCCTCGTCGGAGCTGGGCTTGTCGCTCAGCGTAGGGCCGTCCTGGGGCGCATCGCCAACGGGCGGCGTGAATGCGCTCTTGGGCCGCGAGACGATGGCCGGCGTCGCGCTTGACGGTGCCACGCCGCAAGGCGGGCGCCTCGGCACGGAGGCGGCCTGGGGCTTCCCGGCGTTCGGCGGGCGCTACACCGGAACGCCCTATCTCGGTCTCGGGCTGACGGAGGTCGGGCGTGATTACCGCTTCGGCTGGCGTCTCGGCGTTGTAGATGTCGAAGCTCTCCAACTCTCACTCGGCCTGGAAGGGACGCGCCGTGAGAGCGGCGGCAGGCCGGCCGAGCACGGGGCCATGCTGCTGTCCTCGCTTCGCTGGTAGGGAACGCCACCGCGCATGCCGACGCTGGTGGATGTCGCCGCAGCGATCAACCGCCACCGGGTAGGCCTGGAGCCGCAGTGAAATCGTCATGCAGCCTTGGCGGCGGACCGAGGTTCGGGCCGGCGGCTAGCAGGTGTACCGGCGATGCCGAAGTAAGCGGCCCGCGGCAATGGCGTGGTTGCGCCCTGAAGGCCGGTAGGCGGCGAATGCGGGCGGGGTGTGAGGGAAACGGGAGGCGGTCAGGGCGGCGATGGCGATGATGGACCACATCACCGGCGGCGGCCGGGCCTGGCAGTTCCTGCGCTGCAACGCGGCCTACCGGGCGGCATGGCGGCGGCGCCATCCCCAGCCGGGCCTGCCGGAGCAGGGACCCTTCCAGGTACGGCTTCAAACAGCGGCGGATCTCGCGGCATCGCGCTGGGGATTGCTGGCCTGGGCGGACCCGGATGAGCAGGACGGTACGATCTCGCCGTTCTGGCTCGAGGCGCCGATGCTGCCGGCCGGGATCTCAAAGGGTGCGAGCCCGCTGGTGCCGGGCTTGGCAGCGCTCGGGGCATCTCTGTCCGGACTCCGCCTAGCCAACAGCGATCTCGTCCTGAAGATCGAACGCGGACACGCAGCGACGCAGCTTCGGATCCCAGCCGGTAGTGGTTTTGGCGAGGCAGACGGGGTGCTGGCGCAGCACGATATCCTGCTTTCTCCGGCGGAGTTCTCTTCACGTCTCAGGGAGGCTTGCGCGCTGATGAGCTGTGAGGTCCCTCGATGGGGCGGGGGGCGGGGCACGAAGAAGAAGAACTCCTGACGGCGCTGAAAGGGGTCCGGGCCAGGAAGTCGGCGCGCCAGATCGCCATCGACATCCATGGCGAGGACGAGGTCGCGGCGTCCTGGTATTCCGACAGCGCGCGGCGGGCCCAGATCAGGCGCCTGGTTCGAAAGGTTCGCGCGCTGATCGATGGCGGATACCGCGACCTTGCCGCGGGGCGTCGGCCGTCCGGCTGACGCCTGATGCCGCTCACCCCGGCCGTCCTCCGACACGGCTACGCGCGGGCCCCGATTCGATCCCGGCCTGGCACCGGTGCGCGCCATTGCAGGTCTTCGGGCGCTGATTCCGACCGTGGAGGAATAGCGTCTCTGACGCCCGTTGGCGCCGGGAGGCGCCGTCGGGGGGGGGGGGGGGGGGGGACGTTTTTCGAATCTCATTTTCGTCCCTCCCCAGCACTGCCGCACTCCGCTTTCATGGTTCCGGATTGAACCGCATACGGCCCGGCCGTTTCGGGCGCGATGGAGATGGAGAAGCAGATGACGAACGAAGGGACTATCTATCTGAACACGCGTGAGGCGGCCCGGCATCTAGGCCCCTCGACGCACACGCTCGACCGCTACCGGGCGGCGCACTCAAACCCGACAGAGTCGCGGGCGATCCGGGCGGCGCTCGCCGCGCCGTCTTGGAACCCGGCCGGCGGCGAGTTCCCCGCCCCGGCCGCTCCGAACATTTCCGGCAACCAGGGAGGAAAACCCATGAACGAAAATGCCAACTACATGAACACCCGCGAGGTGGCGGCCTTCCTTGGCCTCTCCCCGCGCACGCTGGACCGCTACCGGGTGAGCGGTGCGGGTCCGAAGTTCCACAAGTTCGGCAACCGCGTGCGGTATTTGCGTTTCGATGTCGAGGCGTGGGCGGCGGAACGCCGCTACGGCTCGACCTCCGGCGAGAGCATCTCGGGCTTGAGGGCGGTGTGATGGGCAAGCTGGATAAGACAGGCGACGCAATCGCCGTCACCATATCGGTCTTTATCGCCGTGGCGCTCATGTACGCGCTGTTCGGCATCGAGCCTGCCTTTGCCTCTACCGACACCACCTTCTCGGGTCCGCTGGGCACCGTGCAGGGCATTGTCGAGGGCACCGGCGGGCAGCTCGCCGCGGCACTTGCGGTAGGCGCGGCGCTGGTCGGCTCGGTGTTGCGTTTCAACGCAGGCCAACTTCTTGGCGCGGTCGGAGTCGGGGTCGCTGCCGGCGCGGGCACCGGCATTGTCACCGGGCTGGTCGGCACGGCGATCGTTTGAGGGGCTGCTGCCATGACCGAAACAGATCGTTTCACCATTCCAGGACGTCTCGACGATCCTGAGCGCTGGCTGTTCTGGACCCTGGACGAGGCAGCGGCACTGCTGGGCCCTGCAGTGCTGGGGTTAGCTGCCAACGCTTTCGTCACAGGGCTCATTGTCGGTCTTTGCGGCTGGCTCATCCTGCGCCGGGTGAAGCGCGGCGGCAGCGCCAATATCGCGCTCTACGCCCTTTACTGGTTCCTGCCCGGCTTCGTGCTGCAGCTGAAGGGCACGCCGGGGAGTCATCTCCGCCGGTTCGCCGGATAAGGCGGCAGTCATGGAGAGCCAGATCATGGACAGCGAGCGTAAGCGGGTACGCGACATGCGCACTGCGCTGGCCGTCCTTCTCGGGCTCTCGATGCTTTCCAATGCAGTGCTGGCTTATGGAATCGCGACCCGCGAGCGCATGGCTGTTCTGGTGCCGGCGATCTCTGGTCCGGTCTGGACGGTGGGCGAGAGCTGGGCGGGGCGGCGTTATCTGGAGGATACCGCGCGCACCGTTGCTGTCACCCTGCTGACGCTGACGCCGGAGAACGCGAACCATGTCCTGGCGGCGGTGGAGCGCATGGCGCACGCCTCGGCGCGTGGCGCGATCAGCGCCTGGGTCGAGATCGAGGCGGCCAGGCTTGAGCAGCGCGATCTGGCAACGGCCTTTTATCCACAGCGCATCGATGTGGCGGCGGACGAGCTCGCGGTCGAGGTGTCTGGGGAACTGGTGAGCTGGCTGGGCCGCGAGGAGGCGAGCAGGACGCGCAAGCGCTACCGGCTGGTATTCGCGATCGAGGGTGGGCGCATCGGATTGCTGCGTTTCGAGGAATTGGAGGATTGAAGATGAGACAAGGGACGAACAACAACACGGGCAAGACCATAGGGAGCGTTCACGGCTCGCGTCTCCGAAGGCAAATTGGCCAGGCAAAGGCGATCCGCCTGAACACTTGGAACCGGAACATTGGGTGGGCCACAAGAGATTCGATATCTCTAGACCATACGCCCAAGCAGCCTCGTTCACGGCGGCTTGGGCGGCTGGCGGCGCTGAGCAGCGCACACTCTATGTATACACTCTTTATATACGCACTTCTTGTATGTGTGCCGTACCTCGCGGCCGTGACACCGGCCCTGGCGATTCAGATCCTTGACGCGGCCGATCACGCGGAACTCTCGGCGGAGATCTCGGGCAGCGCGGTAAACCGGATTACGCTCTTAAGGGACCGCATCGCGCGGGTGATACGCGCGCCTGGCGGCTTCACCGTCGAGCACGACGCGGCCCGGGGCGATATCTATCTGCGCCCGGCCGCTTTGAGCAATTCCGGAATTGCAGCCCAAATGGGGCAATCGCCGGTGCCGGAAACCGTGACGCTCTTTCTCGGCACCGAGCGGGGCTTCACCTATCGCCTGACGCTCAGCGTTGCTATGCGCGATTCGGCGCAAGTAATGATCCGCAACCAGGACACATCGGTTGCAGCCGGTGCCGCGCCTAAAAGCGATCCTTATCAGGCCGAACTCGTCGCGCTGATCCGCGCGGCTGCGCGTCGTGAGCCGCTGCCGGGCTATGTCATCGAGGCGCATGATGCGGAACCGGGCAGCGGGAATATCACGCCGCCTGTGGGTGCAAATCATCACGTCACAACCATAGAGATCTGGCGCGGGCCGCATCTGATCGCCCGGGTGCTGTCGGCGCCCGCCGGTGCATTTACCGACGCGGCCGCTCTTGGCGCAGGTTTTAGTCCTTCAATCGCTGCCGCCTGGCTTGCGGCGCCGGGGAGCGGCCCGGATGGCGGGCGGCTTGCGGTGGTTGTGCATGAGGGCCGGTATGAGGGCCGGAAAGCTGGAGAAATGCAATGAGCACGGACGATAGCGAGACGCGCAAGGTCCGGCGCGGCCAGTTGTTTCTGTTCTCGGCCATCGCGGCGGTTGTTCTCGGCGTGTTCGCAGCGTGGCTCTCGGCCGGCGGCGGCGATGTACCCACTTTGAGCACCGGCATCGATGCAGAGCTGGCCGGCGAGGGAACAGCGGAAGCGGGCTGGGTACGGAACTCCGAGGTTCGCCTGGGCGGTATCGAAGCGCAGCTCAGGGATATGGAGGCGCGGAGCCGTCGTCTCGAGCAGGACAATACCGGTCTCCAGGCGCAATTGCGCGATAACGCGGAGGATGCGCGGAGCGTCATCGACAGTCTGCTGGCGGAAATCGAGCCATTCAGGCGCGAGAGCGATAGCCGGCAGGCCGATAACTGGGAGGCCGCAGGAGTGCCGGGTGTCGAAGGCAACGGCTTCTTCTCCGGTGCCGGCAATGCAAACAGCCCCGCGTCCGGCGCGGGTGCGGCGCCGGGTCTTCCCGATGCGCCGATGATGCTCGAGTTCAATCTCGATGCCGGCGCCGCCCCTGAGACAGCGGATGAAACGCTAAGGACCGGCGAGGCATCGAAGCCGCTCGGGGCGTATGTCCCGGCCGGCGGTTATGCCGAAGCGGTCGTGCTGGCCGGCGCCGATGCGTCCGCGGGGGTGGCGTCCCAGGGCGATCCGCGCCCGGTGCTTCTGCGCCTGACCGGCCCCGCCTATAGCGCGGCGGATCAGGGCATGGCGGCGGAGGTGGATCTGACAGGCTGCACCGTGACCGGGGCGGCCTATGGCGATCTGTCCTCGGAGAAGGTCTATGTGCGGCTGCAAACCCTTGCCTGTACGGGGCAAACCCCCGGGACAGTGATCGAGACCGGGGTCGCGGGCTTTGTCGCCGGCGCCGGAAAGGCCGGGGTGCGCGGTCCGGTGGTGAGCCGCGAGGGCGCGCTGATCGAGAAGGCGTTTCTTTCGGGACTGGTTTCCGGGATCGGCCAGGGCGTCTCTAGCGCCTTCCAGCCTCAGGCTGTCGCTTCCGGCGGCGCGGCTGCGATCGCCAACACAGGATTGGCCGATATCGGCCGTGCAGGTCTTGGCGCCGGCGCTGCCTCCACCGGGCAAAAGGTCAGCGACTATCTGATCCGCCGGGCCGAGCAATATCAGCCGGTCATTCAATTGCAAGCCGGAACCCGCGTCACCGTGGTGTTCCTAGAAGGCGCCTGGCTCGACGGGCGCGGGGAGTAGAAAAATGATCGAACGCAAGAAGACGACTAGTTCGCTGCGAAGCGCACTGCGCCTGCGGGGCACGCTGTGCCTGCTGGGCGTCCTGGCGCTGGGCGGCTGCTCGGCCACCCATGTCGGCGATGCCTGGCAGTGTCCGCTTAGCCAAGGTCATGCCTGCACGAGTGTCGCCGGCGCCGATCCGGCAGTGGTGAAAGCGGCGGAGCGCAAAAGCATCCCGACCCGCGCGCCTCTCTACCTGCGGGCGCAAGCCGCCGCGCCTGCGGCGACGGACAAACCCGCGCCAGGCTGCGCTGGCACCTGCAACCCGCTGGGCTGGCTCGCACGACTGTTCGAAAAGCGTGAGGATGAAGCCGGATCAGGTGGCGATGGGACTGAAAACGGTTCCAGCGTTGCAGATGAGTCCGGCGCCAAGCAAATAACAGGGAGCGGTGGGCAGACCAATATAGTCCCCGTCCCGACCCAAACCGATGCGGCGCGTGCCGATCCATCGGCGCCGGACACCGAGGGTTCCACCCCCGTACTGACGGCTTCCACTTCCCTTCCGGCCCCTTTGGTCCCTGCGGGCGATGATCTTCGCACAGCTGAGGTGATCGGGCGCATCTGGATTGCGCCGTTTGTCGATGCCGAAGGCGTCTATCACGAGGCCGGCTGGGTGCGCGCGGTGATGGAGCCGTCCGGCTGGAGGCTTCCATGATCGCGCGGCTGCTCGATCTCTTCGAGGGACCGGATTCGCTTAGCCCCTGGTCACCGCCGGAATTCCTTCCGCCGCTGCACGGGCTGCTGCCGTGGCGGGCCTGGGACGAGAGAAGCGAGCTCTATATCAACGCGGCGAGCCACGGCTTCGTGCTTGAGCTTCCGCCGTTCTCCGGGATCGACGGCGAAGCCTTGAGCGCGCTTGCCGGCACATTGGCCGACGGCGCGCCCGAGCGCTGCACCCTGCAAATCATTCATTGGGCGAGCCCGCGTTTCGGGGCGGCGCTATCGTCCTGGGCGGCACCGCGTAAAGGAGCGGGCGGCCTTCAGGCGGCCATGGCGGAACGCCGCGAGCAGCTATTCACAAGCGCCGGCTGGCGTCCGATGCATGAGGGCGGCCCGCCCTTTACCTGCAACGATTACCGTGTCTTCGCCGCAGCCAGTCTTGCGGGCCTGCCCGGACCTGCCTCGGAGACTTCGCTTGGGGGCTTTAGGCGCGCGCTCGAGGGCACGCTGTCCTCTGCCGGAGCCATCGCCCGGCGCCTAGCGCCGGACGGTCTTCTTTCTCTTGCCGCAGAGCTTGCCACTCCGGATGTGGCGGGATCACGCGACGGCGGGCTTGAGCGGCCTCTCCGGCGCTGGTCCCCGCGCGATCCGATCCATGCGCAGGCAGCGGCGCCCGGGCGCGCGCTCACCGTGGCGCCCACGGGGCTGGTGTTTCATCATCCGGACGGGATTGATGTGGCCGTGCGGGTACTCTCCGCACTCGCTTTTCCCGATGTCTGGCCCGGCTGGCGCGGCAACGCGCTGATCGGCGACTTCCACCGCGACTTCCTCCAGCCCGGCTGTCCGGTGTTGACCGCACTCATCATAAGCATGGGCGATGCGGCCGATGGCGAGCGGGCGTTTCTCAAATCCGCCCGCGCCACGCAACAGGCCGGAACCGGCATCGCGCGTTATCTGCCCGGACTGCCTGAGAAGGCGAAAGACTGGCGCTTCGTTACCGAGCGCATCAAGAATGGCGAGAAGCTGGTGAAGGCGAGCTATTTCGTGGCCGTCTATGCCCCGCTCGACGCCATCGACGAGGCCGAGCAGGCGGTGCGCGCGATCTATCACGGCCAGGGCTGGCGCATGAGCGCCGAGCGCTATGTGCAACTTCCGTCCTGGCTTTCCTGCCTGCCGATGGCGCCAAGCGGCGGGCTCGATGCCGATCTCGCCCGTATGGGCCGCATGAAGACGCTGCTCACCTCGGCGGTGGTCAATCTCGCCCCGCTGCACGGCGAGTGGCGCGGCCAGCGCCTCAATGAATCCAATCCGCCGGTGCTGTTCCTGATCGGACGCCGGGGCCAGCCCGCGGGCTGGTCGCCCTTCGCCAACGAGGCCGGCAATTACAATGTCGCCGTAACCGGCAAGTCCGGCTCCGGCAAATCGGTTCTGATGCAGGAACTGGTCGCGGGCCTCATCGGCGCCGGCGGCGAGGCGGTCGTAATCGATGACGGGCGCTCGTTCCAGCATACCGCCGAGGCCCTCGATGGCGCCTTCATCGCCTTCGGCAAGGACCCGGCCTGCCTCAACCCCTTCGCCATGATCGATGCCGGGACGGCGGCGGCGGACGGTGATTACCGCGAGGAATGCTTCGCCATGCTGGCAGGCGTGCTGCGCCGCATGTGCCGCCGGCGCGGCGTTCTGGACGACATCGAGTCGGCGCTGATCGACGAGGCCATCGCCAAGACCTGGGACGAGGCCGGCGTTGATGCCGATCTCGGCCATGTCAGGCGCCATCTCGAAGCCCATGGCGACCGCCGCGCAGCCGATATGGGTGTTGCCCTCGGCCCCTGGTGTCCGGGCGGCGCAGTCGGGCGGCTGTTCGCCGGCGGCGAGACGCCCCGGCTCGATACCGCGCTTACCGTCTTCGAGCTCGCCGAGCTGAAAGGAAGGGGCGATGTCCAGGGCGTGGTGCTGATGCTGGTGGTGTTTCTGGCGACACAGCGTATGTATCACGGCCCCAGAACCAGAGCCAAGGCGATCGTCATCGACGAGGCCTGGGATCTGCTTTCAGGCGAGGACAGCCGCTCGTTTCTAGAGGGCGCGGCGCGGCGCGCGCGCAAATACCGCGGCGCGCTGGTAACCGGTACGCAGTCAGTCAACGATTATTACGCCAACACGGCAGCGCGCGCGGCCTGGGACAACTCCGACTGGACTATTTTCCTCTCCCAGAAGGATGAATCGGTCGAACTCCTCAAACAGGAAAAGCGCATCCATTGCGATCCCGGCATGGAGCGGGCCCTGAAGAGTCTCAGCACTGTTGACGGCCGCCATGCCGAGATGGTGCTGCACGGCCCGGACGGCTGGCGCGTTGCGCGCCTCGTGCTCGATCCGTGGTCGGTGGCGCTCTTCTCCTCGCGCGGACCTGCCTTTACTGCCGTGGAAAAACTCAAGGCCGAGGGCCTCACCACAAGAGAAGCGATAGATAAGATCGCCGGCGTGCCTGCATCCGGCGCCGAGCCGAACGGGCAGCCCGAGCCGGACGGGCAAGCCTCGCCGGGCGAGCAGTCCGAGTCGGACGTGCAAGAGCAGTGCGCGGCGCAAGGCGCCGATCCAGATCCAGAACCAGGGTCCAGGGCCACGAGCGCCGAGACGCGGCCTTTTTTTGAACCCATTAGAGAACAAAACGAAAACAAAGGAGAGCGCAGATGAGCGCAGCCAGGACAGGACGAGCGCATTTGCGCACCGGAACATCGAACACTGAAACCAAGGAGAGGCCACTCTCCTGGCCGGGCGATCTGAAGAACGCAACACCTGAGAACATCGACTTCGAGGCGCTGGCCCATGTGCTGGCCAACACCTGCCTTTGGGGCGGGCGAAGCCGGAGATTCCATTCCCTGGCCGCCCATGCAGTGATCTTGAGCGAGGAGATCGAGGCGCTCGAAGGGCTTGGCAATGAAGACCGCCGGGCCTTGGCACTCCATGCGCTGCTCTTTGATGCCCCTGCCGCCTGGTTCGGCGACGCCGATGCCGGAGGACAGCCTTCAGCGCGGGCAATTGAACGTACAAAACGCGAGGGTGAAGCTGTCCGCCGGGCGGTGCTGGAGGCCGCAGGGCTCGATCCCGAACTGCCCGATGAATGGTCCGAGCTGCTGCGCTTCGTGAAGCGCATGACCGGGGCGGCCGAGCGCCGCGATCTGCCCGACGCTGCACAGCATAGCGGGGCTTCGACCGCGTTTCCGCCGTGCAAGCGCCGCATCAGGCCGCTGGGTCCGGAGCGTGCCGCCCGGCTCTGGCTCGAGCGCTTTAACGCTCTGAAGAGGCCGCCGAGAGACGCGGCCGCGGCTCATTCCAATCCCGTCAAAAAAACCAATGAAGAGGAGACACGCGATGGCGCGCACAAACCGGCACAAAAACCGGCAGAAACCCAAACGCAGCGGGCTGATAGGAAAGACTGACCCGATGCCCCATGAGCGAGCAAAGCGCCATACGGGCCGGCGGCTCCAGGTGGTCCGCGACACAGAAACCGTGTTCCGCGAGGCGATCCTTGCGGGCGTGTTGTCGGGGATCCCGGGCGAGCCGCTTTACGCGGGGCATTACCTCTACATGTTCCATGATGAGGACGGTGTCGCCTGGTTCAAGCACCGCGACACCCGCGCCTACCTCTCCATGCGGCCTATGAGGCACGCCGCCGGGGGCGGATCGTGAGCGAGCTTCGCGTTCTCGCGGCCGCCATGCTGCTTGCGGGTGGCGTGGCGGCGGCGGTCTCGGCCGCAACGATCCGCTTTGCCGCGGATGAGCGCCCGCGTATCGCCGGCGTAAGGATTGGCGAACTCGCGGCGGAGTATGCGGCCCAGGCCGTCCGCGCCGATGGCGCGCCGGAAGAAACCGCGATCGCGGCGCGCGCCTGGGCGCTGGCGCTCGAAGATGCGTTGAGACAAGTCGCGATGCGCAATCGGGCGGTGCTGTTTTCCGCCCATGCCATCGCTGCCGGCGCCCCCGATGTCACGGCGCAAGTCGAGGCGGCGCTCGCCGCCGCTGTCCGCCCCCCCGTCATGAATGCAACTGAGGAGCCCTTGCCGTGATCGCAGATATCACCGCGCGCGAGCGCAATCGGATTATCGCCTGCTTCATCGGTCTCGCCGTGCTGTGGCTGTTCGCCGCCTCGCGCCTATACATCAACACGAGCTGGTCGGACGATGCCTGGGGCTATGTTCTGCTTCCGCTCGGCACGCCCTCGATCGGCGATCGTGTCCTGTTCAAGCCGCCCCTCGCTGTGAACGCGGCTGTTCCCTACCTCAAGACCGTACGCGGGCTGCCAGGCTCGCAGGTGAGTGTTAACGGCGATCGCATGGTCTCTGTAGACGGGACCGCGCTCGGGAAAGCCAAGACCAATGCCCTCGACGGCAGAACGCTCGAAGCCTTGGCGCCTGGGATCGTGCCCGATGGCCACTATTATCTGCACGCCGATCACATCGACAGCCATGACAGCCGTTACGCCGAGATCGGCCTGGTGCCGCGCGAGCGCATTCTCGGGCGCGCCCTGGCGCTGCCGGATCTGCCCTGGCTCGGTCTCGAAGGTCCGCTGGTAGGCCCGCAAGATGAGCCCCCGGGAATCCCTGCTGTGCAATTCGATCCTTTTTTCACGACCGCGCCAGAATATGTGCGTGGGCTTGCGCCCGGGCATGCCGGCGGCAATCCGGAGGAGGACCGGCCATGATCCTCCGTTCTCCCATCTCCTGCCGGCGGGCCGCGTCGGCGGCGCTGTGTCTCGCACTGGCCGTGCAAATGTTCGCCGGACCTACTCTCGCAAAAAATCTGGGCGTGCGCGGCCAGATTTGGGCGATCGCCGAGCCAGATCTTCTGACGCAAATCGAGGCCCGGCTTGTCACTCTCAAGGATTCCGGCGAACTCAATCGTCTGGGTGAGGAGGCCCGATCGCGCGCCAGGTCCCTCATCGAGGCGCCGGAGCGCATCGAAGGCATCGCGCCGGCGCGCGAACGAAGCACAAGGCTGTTCGATCCCGCGATCACGGTGGAGCGCGATATCGTAACCGCGGACGGCACGCTTATCGCCACAGCCGGGACCCGGATTAATCCTTTCGCGCATTATCCGCTGACCCGCGATCTGCTGTTCGTAGACGGCACGCGTGCCGTGGAGGTCGACTGGGCTCTGGCGCATGAGCGGCCCGCAAAGATCATCCTCCTTGCCGGGCGCCCCTTGGAACTCGCGCGGACCCATGGCCGTCCTTTCTTCTTCGATCAGGGCGGAACGCTGACCGCGCGCTTCGATCTACAGGCGACGCCCTCGCTGATAGGGCGGGAGGGAACGCATCTGCGCATCACCGAGATCCCGCTCGACGACACGAACCCCAAATTCAAACACGACGGAGAGGTGGAACAATGAAGCGCTTCAGACTCCTTCTATTGGCAGTTGTAATGGTTGCCGCGCTCCCGGCGGGAACCGCCTTTGCGCAATCATGCACCGGGCGCTTCGTCAATCCGATCTCAGATGTGTGCTGGGAGTGCCTGTTCCCGATCTCTATCGGTCCTATCTCGATGGGAAGCGCCACGGGCGCGCCTGACACGCCCAACCCCAGCTCACCGATCTGCTTCTGCGGCACGCCGATCCCGAGGATCGGGTTATCGCTCGGTATGTGGGAGCCTGCCCGGCTGATCGATGTCACCCGCACGCCCTGGTGCTTTCCCAATCTCGGGGGTCTCACCATCGATCCCGGCCTCGGCTCGGTGCGCGGGCGCACGGGATCGTCTGGCGGCGACGGCGCCTCGGGCTCAGTCTGGCACGCACATTACTATGTCTATCCACTTCTCTCATGGATCGGGGCGCTCCTGGATCTCGGCTGCCTTGAGGGCGGCGGGCTCGACATCGCCTGGGTCTCGGAGCTCGATCCGGCCTGGCTCGACGACGAGCTGGCGTTTTTGTTGAACCCGGAGGCGGCGCTGTTCGCGGGTCTGCCCGCGCAGGCAGCCTGCGCCGCCGATTGCGCCGCTGCCTCGGCGGGCCTGCCGCTCGATCCGCTGTTCTGGTGCGCGGGCTGCCAGGGCGGGATGTATCCGCTGACGGGAAATGTCACCGCCCATGTCGGCGGGGTGCAGGCCTCGCTGCTGGTGGGCCAGCGCCTGGTCTACCGGCTGCACAGGCTGGGGCTTGCCTGGGGGACCTCGGGATCGGCGGCGCTGTGCGGGCGTTATCCCATGCCGATCATGAAGAAATCCCAATATCGCTGGCAGATGACCCAGCCGGTCCCCGCGACCTCGCCGCTCACGGGGTGCAACCCGACCGGGCGCTCCTCGGTGCTGTGGGAATCCTTACGCGAGCTCCCCGTATCGGGCGAGAACTTCGGCTATTTGCTGTGGCGAAAACGCAATTGCTGCCTGCTCTGAGGAGAATGCAATGATAGCACGAAAGATACCGATAATTGCCACTGGGCTCGCCTGCGTGCTGTTCGCCGCCGGCTACCGTTTGGTCCTGGCCGATGAACATGCGCCGGCTTCGGTGGAAGAACTGGCGCACGAACTCGCCGATGAGGTGCTGCGCGGGACCGATGAAGGAGCGGACGGGCTGGATGCCTGGACACGCTCGGTGATCGAGGGGGCGCTGGAGCGCGCAGGATTGGACGCTTCCCGGACCGCAGAGGAGTCTGCCGGCACCGAAACAGGGGCCGCCCCCGCTCCGCTTCCGGCCGAGCGTAACGCGGCCCAAACGGCAGTAGGCCTTTCTGCACAGCCGCCGCGTCCGAACTCCGCGCAGGTAATCGTGTTCACGAGCCTTGCCGTGCCCGCTGCGAGCTGGCGGCAATGGAGCATCGATGCCGCCCGTATCGGCGCTCCCATGGTGCTGCGCGGCGTTTCCGGGGACGGCTTTCAGGAGTTCGTCAGGCAGATCGGTGTTCGGATTGGAGACAGCGGCGCAGGTGCTGCGATCGATCCGCGCCTGTTCCGGCTGTTCGGAATTAAGGCGGTTCCCGCCGTGGCGGTTGTGCCCGGCGGCGTACCGGCCTGCACCAGCATGGGGTGCGCGGACGATCCCGCGCCGCCCCACGATCTCGTAACCGGAAACATCGGCATCGAAGCGGCTCTCGAGGTCATTGCCGCCGAGGGCGGGCCGGGACGCGAGGTGGCAAGGCGCCATCTGGCGCGGTTGAGAGGAGAGACGGAATGAACATGGAACCGATTATTCGGGAAATGGAATTCGTCGAACGCGTAACCCGCATCGTCCGCCTTTTGACGTGGACGGCGCTGCTGGCGGTAGCCCTGCTTGTGTTCTGCATCCTGGCGGTTTTTGTTGCGGTGCCAGCCTTGGCCAGTGATGCGCAAACTATCGCCCGCGAGGTTGGTGTTGCCGGACAGGAAGCGGCAAGCGCGATTGCGAAGGATCCGAGCAATGCTTTAAGCGTGCCGGGCTATGCCGGCACCGCGCTTCCCCAAACCGGCCTCTCCCCAGACGAAATCGCCGACGCCGCGCGCCAGACGCTGGCAGATCCTGTTGAGCCCGGCGGAGCGGCCGGACGGGCCCTGATCGAGGGCGCGGTCTCGCGTCCCGCTTCACCGGTCTCTAGCCAAGAGCCCGCGGTACGGCGCTCTGAGGCGATCATTTCCGATCCCGGCGCTTCTTCCCTTGGCGCAGACGGGCTTGCCTCGGGCTCGATGTCGGACTGCACCGCCGATCTAGACGATGCCGGGAATGGAGGCGTCTGCGGGAGCGTGGCTTATTGCGTTGGTGCCGGCTGCGAGAGCGTCGGGACCAGAGCCAATACCGGCTTCGCCCGCTCTGCGGCCAGGCTCAACATGGCCCTGGAAATGGGCGGCGAGGAGTTCGACCGCGATAATCTTCGCCTCTTCACCGGTGAACGCCGAGCCTGCCGCATCAAGCTGGCCGGGCTCGCCAATTGCTGCAATGATTCGGGGTTCCTGATCGGAATACTCGGCTGCTCGGAAGAAGAGCACCTGCTGGCGCAAGAGCGCCATGTGGGAAACACCCATTATCTCGGAGAGCGATGCGCGGAGAACATCTTCGGCATCTGTTTTAAGAACGAGCGCGCCTGGTGCGTGTTCGGCTCCAAGCTCGGGCGCATCCTACACGAGGGCGCGCGCCCGCAACTCGGCATGAACTGGGCTGATTGCCGGGGTTTCACCGTCGCGGAGATCGAGCGCATCGATTTCGAGCGGGTCGATCTCTCCGAGTTCACGGACAATCTGATGGGCGGGGACAAGGCGCCTGGCGTCTCGCTGCCCGACGCGAGCGATGTCGGCGCCGCCATGAGCGCACGCATCCGCGATTACTACGAGCGCAACCAATGAGGGCGGCGGTGGCTGGCGGGCAGGTCATTATAAGGACTGCTTGCATCGTCAGGCTCGCTTGGGTCCTGATAGCTTTGCTTGGCGCCCCGGCCGGGGCTGGAGCGCGGGAATGGCGGCCCTGGTGCGGTCCGGTCTCGAGTGCGGAACAGGCGCTGGAATCCGACCCGTCTCTCGGCTGGCACTTCTACTGCGACCGCGATGAACAAGCGGGCGAGGCGCCAATAGTTACGCCGCCGCAAAGCTCCGCGCTACCCCCGGGCGCCTCCATGGAGCGCATCTTAGGATTACGCCGGAACCTGGAGGAATCCCGCGCAACGGCGATCCTCGCTCCAAACGAAGAGAATGTTGCCGCCTATCTGTATCTTCAGCAGCAGGAACTGCAACGCGCCGCGACATTTTCCGATGCCTTCCGGCGCACGGTCTGGGCTAACCCCGAACTCGATTACACCTTGAAGCGCCCTGCGGGAGCGCTGGCCAAACAGCTGTGGTCGAATGAGCGGCGTTCCGAACGCGAGGCCGCACTTGCCCGTCTCGGCGAGCGTTACGGGCTGATCTATCTCGGCCATTCCGATTGCAGCGGCTGTAAGGTATTCGGCCCTCTCCTGCGCGCCTTCGCGCTGCGCCACGGGCTCGACGTGCTCGCGGTCTCGCTGAGCGGCGAGGCGCTCGAAGGCTGGCCAGAAGCGGTAGCCGATAATGGGCGCAGCGCAAGGCTCGGGCTCCAAGGCACGCCGGTTCCGGCCGTGGTCCTGTTCGACACACAAACCAAACAGGTGCTGCCGGTGGCCTTCGGCGTCGTCGCCGAGGACCAGCTTGCCGAGCGCATTTTCGCCCTCACCGCACGGGAGACAGGTAATGACTACTGATCGAACAATTGGCGGCGGGGGGAAATCTCCGTACGCCGCATTAGCCCCCGGAGCGGTTCTGGCTGCTGTCCTCACCCTCCTTCTCTGCGCACCCGCGCGCGCCGATGTGCTCTCGGAGATGGAGAATTTCTGGAACGGCGCGGCGGTGAACACGACGGGGCCGACGGCCTTTGACGGCCAGGCTTCGGGCCATTGGAGCCTGGGCAACCTCTATCTGCGCGCTCCTGTGCGCTCGGAGCAGATCGCGACCGTCAGCCTGCCCTCGTTCCGGGCCGGCTGCGGCGGCATCGACGGCTTCGCCGGAGCATTCTCCTTCATCGATTCCGACCAGCTCGTCGCCTTTGCCCGCGGCATCGCCCAGAACGCCACCGGCTTTGCCTTCGAATTGGCGCTTGAGACCATCTCTCCGGTGATAGCCGAGACCATGTCCAAACTCCGCGCGCTGGCCCAGTGGGTCAACAACCAGAACATCAATTCCTGCGAGAGCGCTCAGGCGCTTGTCGGCGCGGCGTGGTCGAAGGGTGACCGGGCGAGTGCTTCGATCTGCGCCGCCATCGGCACCAGTCAAGGAATCTTCTCCGACTATGCCGCTGCCCGCCATGGCTGCGGCGCCGGGGGCAACCGCAACTCGACGCTGGCGGCGGCAATCGGCCCGCTCAAGGATCAGGCGCCGGTCAATGTCAACTATGCCTGGCGCGCCGTGAAGGCCTCTTCCTTTCTCGGCGCCGATCAGGAGCTGGCCGAGTTCGCAATGTCGGTTTCGGGCACGGTGATCGTCACCACGCCGCTCATGGATGGCGCCCCGGGCGGCACACAGATGCGCATCTTAGAGCCGCTGGCCCTCGACCGCCGGGTGACGGAAATCCTGATGGAAGGCGGCGGCGATCTTCCGGTCTACCGCTGCGACACCAATGACGAATGCCTAAGCCCCTCGCTCGGACAGGTTTTGATCCCGCCGGACCGCGGATTCCGGAGCCGGGTGGCGGAGCTGTTGCGCAGCCTGGTCGAGGCGGTGCGTACCGATACCGCCCCTGGTGCCGAGGCGCTGGGTCTGGTCAATCTGACCACATTGCCTGTCTACCGGGTGATCAACGCTGCCGCGTCCTATCGCGGCGCGGTGATTGATCAGGAGGTCGACGCCCTCGCGGAGGCCGTTGCGCTCGACGTGCTCCAGGTCTGGATCACCGATTTACACCGCGCCGTCGAGGAACGCGCCGGCACACTCGATATCGCCGACGGGACCCAATTCGAGGCCTGGCGCGAGGGGCTGCGCGCCAACCGGATCGCGTTGGCCCAGCACCGTCATGAGGGATTGGAACGCTTCAACACCGCGCTCTCTGTGGTCGAAAAGCTCCGCCTGATCGAGACCGAACTCGCAGGAGCTCTGTCCGCCGATCTGCGCGCTGCGCTTGCGTTCTCACGCGGCGGCGCCGGCGCTGTCGGGGCGCAGTAGCGCTCACGGTAAGGGAAATGAGCACGCCATGTACGAACTCTATACCCTGGGCGGCGGGACCTATCTGGTCGATCTGCTGAACGCGGTCGCCGCGATCACCGGCGGCGGCGCCTATCTCGTTTTAGCGCAGCTCGCAGGCGTGGCGGGGCTCGCCTGGGTGCTGCTGCGCACCGCCTTCGGGGGATCGTGGGCGGCGAACGGCAAATGGATGCTACTGTTCATCACCGTCTGGGGTGCCATGATCGTCCCTAAGACGACGGTGCGTGTGGTCGACCGTCTCGATCCGGCGCTCGCTCCGGCGGTGGTCGCCAATGTGCCGGTGGGCCTGGCGCTGTTCGCCTCTATCACCTCGGAGGTGGGCGACGGGCTGACCCGCCTCACCGAGCAGGCATTCACCCTTCCCGATGATCTGACCTATCAGCGCCATGGCCTCATCTTCGGCGCCCGGCTTGCCGCCGCGGTCACTCGCATGGAAGTGACCGACGCGGTGTTCGCGAGAAACCTTCGCGGCTTCGCCAGGCAATGTGTTTTTCATGCGCTCCTGCTGGGGCACATCTCGGCCGACGATTTGCGCGAGAGCACCGATATCTGGTCGCTGGTGACAGCCTCTGGCTCGCCATCGGCGGGGGCCTCGCCGGCGCGTATGTTCGAATTTTCCACCCGCCAGGCTCCCTCGGGCACGGGCGCGACGCCGGTCACCCGCGAGATCGTCACTTGCGCCGCGGGTGCCGCGCGTCTCGATGCGCAATGGAATAACGAGATCACGCGCGCTTCCGCGATCTTCGGGAGGCGCCTGTTTCCCGGCGCCGCCACCGAGACCCTCGCCCGGGCCGAGCTGCTGGCGGCGCTGCCCGCCGCGCACGACTTTCTGATCGGCGCCTCGCGCGGCGCCGGCGAGATCATGCGCCAGCAAATGGTCCTGAATGTCGTCCACGACGCGGGCGAGCAATGGGCGAGCGAGGCCGGAAACGCCGCCGCGCTCAGCGCCTACACCGAAGCTCGGGCCGAGGCCCAGACCGTCTCGGCCTACCGGGCCATCGGCCGCCAGGCAGAGACCTGGGTGCCGCTGCTGCGCATCGTCTTCGAATGCCTCTATATCGGCGCCTTCCCCATGGCGGTGCTGCTGATGCTGACCCCGGCGGGGACCACGATCTTCAACTCCTACGTCTCGGGCCTGATCTGGCTGCAATCCTGGGGGCCGCTTTACGCTATCCTGCACCGCATCGCGCTCGGCGAGGCGGCCGAGCGCATGGCCGCGAGCTCAGCTATGCCGGGAGGCGATAGCGGCATCTCGCTGGTTGCCCAGGCCGGCATCCGGGCGGTGGCCTCCGATGTCGCGGTGATGTCGGGCTATCTCTCGATGTCGGTGCCGTTTCTGGCCGCGGCATTGGCCTACGGCGTCGGGCGCGCGACTTCCCTCGCAAGCTCGGTGTTGCATGTCGGACAGGACGCGGCCTCTGCCGCCGCCCGTGAGGGCTCGACCGGCAATTTATCGTTAGGCACCACGCAATTCGATACCCACCGTAATGCGACCCTCGAAGGCCGCCAGATCCGCACCTCCATGCATGTGGATACCGAACGCTATACCGGCTACGCGCCGGGAGGGGCTTACCTAACGGTGAGTGCAGACGGTACGGCAATCGCCGATGCGGGCGCTGCCACCAGCCGCATCCCGGCCGCCGGGATCAGATTGTCGGAATCATTGGCGTCCAGTCATGAGGACCGGGCCGGAGAAGCCCGAACCCTGGGACAACACTGGTCCACGGAAGCGGCAATGGCGCGAAGTGCGGCGGCCACCAATGCTGCCTCCATGGTCGAGCGCTATGCGCGCGATGTGAACACGGGCACGGCCCATGGCCGGGCGGTGAGCGAGAGCGAAAGCCGTCAGGCCCAGGCGCTTAACTCCCATGTCGAGCGGCTCTCCGAGATCGGTGGGATCACAAAAAACCAGGCCTTGATGCTCACCGGAGAGGCCCGGATCGGCGGCGGTCTGGGCGGCATCGCTCGCATCGGCGCGGACGGCTCGGCGTCATGGCGCGGACAGACTATTGAGAGCGATGCCTGGAACCGCATGCGCGATTATACCGAACAGCATCAGGTTCTCGATCTGTGGTCCGGCGTTTCGGAAGCCTCGCGCCGCTATTCGACATCGACGGGCGAGAGCGATCTGGCGAGCCTGGAACAGAGCTATGGCGCCAACCTTACAAATATGCGCCGTTTCTCAGAACAGTCGTCGGTAAGCTATCAGGCGTCCAAGAGCTGGAGCGAGCAGGCCGCCCTGGTGCGGGCCGAGGGCCGCGCAATAGACCGCGAACTCGGCCAGCCTTTCTTCGCCTGGCTGAGCGAGCGCAAAGGCGCGGACGGACGGCCCATCGGGGCCGGCGGCGCGCTGCGCCTCTCCTCGCCGCAAACACCGGAGGATGCAGAGGAGCTGCGCGGGCATGCTGCCGCCTTTGTTGCGGAACATTATCCAATAACCGGTCCGGACCCGGGATCGGTTCCCGGCCGGGCCGAATACGAGACGGCGCGGGATAGCTTACGCGATGCGGGAGTCCGCGAGAGCGGGGCGGCCTTCGCCGGCTGGTCGGAAGCAGCGCGTGAGCGCGCCCGCGCGGCGGGCGCCCCGGAGCCGGGTGCTGTCGAAGATGGAGCACGGCGTGAACAGGCCGGGATCGGGGCCGACATGACGGCACGGGGCGCAGCACGGCAAGCGCGGAGCGAGGCGGCGGAAGAGAAGCTCGGACAAGGCAGGGCTGAGGTCGATGCCAAGGTCGGCAAGCCCATCGGTGAGCACGCCGTGGGCGGGATTCCGGTCATCGGCGAGTGGCTCGCGGGCCGGCTCTACGGCTCGGCGAAAAACGAAGCGCCGGACGCTATCGGAGGCGGCGGGGGTGAACTCTTGTCCCACGAAGAAAAAACCCCGGGCTAATGATCGCGATCGTGATTCCTCGGCTAGACGTCGCCCTCGCGCATCAGGCGCTCGTGCTCTTCGGCGATCCGCATGAAGGCATAGGCGCCGCTCTGGGTCGACCAGTCGAAACCATCGCCGTCATTGGGAAATTCATAGCCGCGAAAGGCGGACCAATCGCCATGGCGAAAGCCTCGCCAGAGCGTATTTGCGTTGGCGGCTATTACGGTCCAGGCGATGGCCGCGAACCAGAGCGGCCCGATGAAGTCCAAGCCCAGGCCGAAAACAAGCAGTGCGGGCGTTGCGATCGCAGCGACCGCGAGGCCGCCGAGGGCGAAGGCGCGCTCGCGCCAGACCGCCTTGCGCCGGTGTCTGTGGGTATGCGGTCCCGTCATGGCCGTGATCCTTCCGTGTGGGGATTGTTCCGTGAATTGGGTCCCGGATTGCTCCATCGCGCGGGATCTGGCGCGGGACCTGGCTCCGCTCCCGCCGGCCCTGCTCGGCCCGCCCCATTGCCCGCCGGGCTCGGCCTCCTGGCGGCATCGCTCCCTGATCGCGCCTCGGTTTCCGCCTGCGGCTCGCTGACGTCTCATTAATTATAGGAGGACCGGATCATGATCGGCTGGGGCAACAACACACTGAGAGGCGGGCAGACCGCGTTCCATGGAATCCGAATGTGGGCGCAGATGTTCAGGATCGCGCTGTTCGTCGCTGCCGCCATGATCATCGCCGTGCCGGTCTGGAACATCTGGCGCAACACCACAGGCTATGAGTGGTACGCCGCGGGCATGTACACCCTGGTCGAGGGCAAGCTCACCATCGGCTTTAAGGGCACATCGCTCCAGGAAATCAAAGATCCATATGGCGCGGCGCATGTGTTCCCGCTGGATTATATCTCCAACTGGTACTTGGGCTGGTCTTCCCGCGAGCATCTGCGCGACGAAATCTTTTCCGGCGCTTGGCTCGGCGCGAAACTTGGCGTGGGCCTCATCGCGGGATTCCTCATCGGGTTCTGGATCCTTGGCAGCCGCCTAGGGCGAAGAAAGCACATCCGCGGCGCAGAATTGGTCACGGCCCGGCAATTGCGCCGCCTTGTGCAGCCCCTGCATGCTCGGTTTCTGCAATACCTCTCGCCTGCAGCGGGCCTTTCGCCCTACCGCGTCGCCGGGGTTCCCTATCCAGAGCGCACCGAGACCCAGCACACCATCGTCTCGGGCACCACGGGCTCTGGAAAAACCGTGCTGATCGCCGATCTGGTGGCCCAGATACGCGCCCGCGGCGAGCGCTGCGTCATCTACGACAAGATGGGGAGCTATACGCAATCCTTCTTCGATCCCGAACGGGATGTTCTGCTGAACCCGCTCGATGACCGCAGCCCCCGCTGGTCGCCCTTCATGGAGGCCCGCAACCCGCGCGACTTCGACATGATGGCCGCGGCGTTGATTCCTCAGCAGCGCGACACCGTCGATCCGTTCTGGGTCACTGCCGCGCGGCAATTATTCTCCAACGGCGCGGCGGTACTGTGGAAACGAGGCGTTAAAGAAAACCGCACCCTGGTGGATCATCTCCTGAAGACAGAGCTCAACCAATTGGCCGAGGCGATGGAGGGCACGGTGGCCCAATCCATCGTCGATCCGGAAAACCCCAAGACCGCGCTCTCGGTCCGCGCCATGCTGACCGCCCATATCGGGGCATTGGAATTCCTGCCCGATACCGGCAAGCCCTTCTCGATCCGCGACTGGGTCTCGCGGAAAGATGGCGGCGGCTTTTTGTTCCTGACCTCGCGCGGCGATCAGCATGCGAGCCTAAGGGGACTCATCTCCACCTGGCTCGAGATCGCGGTCAACGCTCTTCTCTCGCTCGACCAGGATGGAGAGCGCCGTGTCTGGGTGATCCTCGACGAACTGCCTACGCTCCACCAGGTGCCGAGCCTTCAGCCGGGACTTGCGGAATCGCGTCAGTTCGGCGGCTGCTTCGTGCTCGGGATTCAGGTCGCCTCGGCGCTGCGCGATCTCTACGGGAAGAACGGCGCCGAGACCATCTCCGGGCTTTGCGGCACCAGGGTCGTGCTCTCCGCGCCCGACCGCGACACCGCGCAATGGTCCGCCGACAGCTTAGGCCGGGCCGAGATAGAGGAGATCTCGGAGGCCTACAGTTACGGTGCCAACACCATGCGCGACGGGGTATCGCTTACGCCACGGCGCGAGCTGCGCTCGCTGGCGCTGCCCTCGGAGATCATGCGGCTGCCCAATCTCACCGGCTATCTCAAGCTCCCAGGGCCATGGCCCGTGGCGCGCATCAAGCTCAAATATTTGCACCGCCCCATGGCGGCTGCCAGGTTCGTGCAACGTGGGGAGTTGCCGCCGGTGGAAGACAAACCCGCTGTTCCGGCTGGGAAGAGCGGGCGTGACGCCGATGCCAAGGCGCTTAAAGCCGATGCCGGGAGTAAGCGCGAACGACATGAGGAGGACGCGATGCCGTGGTCTGCCGGAACGGCGGGTAATCAGAGAAAGCCCCACCGGGCGCCGCCCACGGACAAAAGTAATGGGGCCGGAACGGCGGGTAATAAAGTGTCACTCAACCTGCCGCCGCCTGGAGTCGCTCCCGGGAATGACACGGGCGAAACGAACGGCGAAGAAAAGGTGGAGACTCCGGTCCCTGCGCCCGATGCCGGAAAGGCACCCCTACCGGGGAAGAAGAAAAACCTTGCGGCGGGTGCTGCGGAAAACAGCGAAGACGAGGCTCGCGCCGGCAATGGGAACGGCGCCCTCAACACTGGAAAGCCCGGTGAACCTGAAACCGATTCCCGCGGTTCCGCTCATCGCGGCGAAGGCATGCCCCAACGCCATGTCGGTCCATCAAACGGAATACCGAAGGACGGAGACGGCAAGGACCGTCTGATTCCTCTCTGACATGGTCGCCTCTATCGGCGCGGTCGCCTCCGCATCGCAAGGGATCTCCTATTACGAGCGTGACGGCTATTATGCCAAGGACGACCCCGCGCATAAGGAATCCAGTGTCTGGGCCGGCAAGGGCGCTGCGGAACTCGGTCTTTCCGGCCTGGTTGATGGGCAAGTCTTCAAGGCCGTTCTGGAAGGAAAGGTGCCGGACGGAACCGATCGCCAACTTGGGCGCAAGGACCGGGACGGCGTCATCCATCACCGTCCCGGCCGCGACGTCACGTTGTCGGCCCCTAAATCCGTCTCCCTCCTAGCCCTGATCGGCGGCGACGAGCGCGTCACTGCCGCGCATGATCGGGCGGTTGGACGCACGCTCGCCTGGATCGAAGGCAAAGTCGTAGAGACTAGGCTGAAAGACCCGGAGACTGGTGCCATGGTCCGTGCCGGCGGGCAGAAGATGGTCGTGGCGGCCTTCCGCCACGACACCTCGCGCAACCTCGATCCCCAGCTTCATACCCACGCGGTGCTGGCCAACATGGTGCAAGGCGAGGACGGCAAGTGGCGGACTATGGCCAATGAGAAGTTATACGCTTCGAAAATGCTGATCGGCGCTCTCTACCGGAGCGAGTTGGCGCGTGAACTGGGAGGGCTCGGCTATCGCTTGGAAAAGACCCATGCCGATGGGCGGTTCGAGATATCCGGCGTTCCGAGAAAAACAATTGAGGCGTTTTCAACCCGGCGCGCTGAGATCGAGGCGGCGATGGCCCAGCGGGGTCTGGGCGATCCAGCCGCGAACCAGCGTTTGGCCCAGCGCGCGGCACTGATGACCCGCGCCGCCAAGCGTGAAATCGACAAGGCGGCGCTTAAGGAGAACTGGGAGAAACAGGCCGCCGGTCTCGGCTTCGACGCGCGGACGCTCGCGGAGGAAGCGGTGCAAAGAGAGACGGTCAAGGACGCAGGCAATGAGCCCGGACACGATACCTCCGGCCTTTCAGGTGACAGACAGGACCAGAGTCCCGGAAGAACGATGGAATCCGCCGCTGAACAGGCGATGGCCTGGGCGGTGTCGCATCTCTCTGAGCGCGAGGCGGTATTCTCGCGCACGGGTCTGCTCGCCGCCGCGCTCGCTTGGAATCCGGGTGCGGTAACGATTGGAGACGCGGAGAACACGGTGGCGCGGTTGGAGAAAGCGGGCACATTGCATGCAGCGAACCTGCCCGTGCGAGGTGAATCCCTCACCACGGACAGGGCGGTCGCCGAGGAGAAGGAAACCATCGCGCTCATGGCGCAGGGCCACGGGCGGGGCACGGCTCCCATGCGTGGTCGCGCCGTCGACAAGGCGCTCCGCAACGGGCCACTAACTGAAGGCCAGAAACAGGCCGTGAAGCTCATTCTTTCCGACAAGGATCGCGTGGTCGGTGTGCAGGGTTATGCCGGGACCGGTAAGACTACGATGTTGAACCGCGCCCGCGCGCTACTCGAAAAACGCGGGTTCGAGGTCAAGGGTTTGGCGCCCTCGGCCTCGGCCGCGCGCACGCTTGCCGCCGAGGCCGGCATCGAAAGCGAAACCCTGCAACGCTTCCTCGCACGCAACGCAGGCGTTGCGGAGGGACGGCTTAGCGCTAAAGGAGAACGTGATATGCGCGCGGCTTATCGCAAGACCGTGCTGGTAGTGGACGAAGGCTCGCTCGCCTCCACCGTCCAGATCCGCGACCTGTTGCGGATCGCAAACGCGCTGCGCATTCCACGCATGGTGTTGGTCGGCGACGAAAAGCAGCTCGATGCCGTCGACGCGGGCAAGCCCTTCGCACAATTGCAGCGTGCAGGTATGAAGACGGCCACGATGAACGAGATCATGCGCCAGCGTGATCCTGAATTAAAAGCCGCCGTAGAGGCAAGCATCGTGGGCGACGTCAGAAAGGCGTTCGACAAACTCGGATCGAACGTCGCGGAAGTGAAGCCCGATAATCTCGCCGGTGCCGCTGCCGCGCGGTGGCTGAAACTTTCGCCCCATGAACGAGAGAACGCCGGGCTGATGGTGCCGAGCCATGCGCTGCGTGAGGAGATCAACGCCATCATCCGCGACCGGTTGATCCGTGACGGTGTCATTCATGGACCGGCAATGAACGCCGAGCGTCTGATCTCACGAGGCTATACCAACGCCGAGAAATCGCTGCCCGCGAACTATGCGCAAGGCGATGTGGTCGCCTTTCACCGCGCCTACAAGCGGCTCGGCGTCGAAAAGGGAGACAAGTTGCAGGTCGACGGGGTGGACCGCGAGGACGGCACGGTCCGCCTTGGGGGTAAGGACGGAAGGCTGGTCGCCTGGGAGCCCGGCAGGCTCGCGGGCAGGACCGGCGGTGTCGAGGTCTACCGCACCGACGCGATGGAATTGCGCGAGGGCGACCGTATCCGCTGGACCCGAAACGATTCCGATCTCGGCGTTGTCAACAGCCAAGCCGCTGAAGTAGCCGGGGTGAAGGGCGGCGCAGTTACGTTCAAGCTAGAAGGCGGGCGGAGGCTGGACATGCGCGATGGCGATCCCCAACTACGCCATATCGACTGGGCGTGGGCATCCACGGTGCATGCGTTTCAGGGGCGCACCGTCGATACTGTTATCGCGGCGATGGAAGCCAACCATCCCCACCTTACGACGCAGAAAACCCTCTATGTCGAAATCAGCCGCGCCCGCGACCGTGCGGAGCTGGTCACCGACGACCGGGCGGCTCTGCGCGAACGCTTGGAAGCCGCAACCGGGGAGCGAATATCGGCTCTTGAATCGGTCGAGCCGGCGCAGGGCAAAGCAGCGGAGCACGCGTCTGAAACAGCGTATGATCGGGGACGAGACGAGGCCGCGCAGGAGCTGCGCGATCGGACGCCCGAGCCGGAGAAGGTCCGCGGGCAGCGCGGGATCGAGATGGAGATGTAGCCACTCTGTCCTGGTTGCAATTCTGCGGGCCGGCGACTCACAAACCAGCTTCTTTCAATCGCACTGGTGTCCCGGCGCGTTCCGAAAGCGGTGTCCGTCGGGCCCTCAACGAAAAGCTAGGACTTGACCGCCGCGATACCCGCCCTTCGCGTTGTGTAGTTCGGCGAGCGGAACGCGCTACTCGTCTGCCAGGCACCCGCCTGTGCAACGCGGCTGAATTGTATGGATCTCAGCCCAAACCGGTCTGTGATGGCGTCGAACGCCTCGGTCGGCTTTTCGTTCCTTGGATCGTGCGTGTCGAACAGTGAAACTTTCGCATGCCCGGTCTCGACGAGGTCGAGCAGCATTACGCCGGCGCGCTTGTACGCCAGTTCTTTGCTGTAGATGTGCTTCAGAGCAACCATCGCGGCTCGCACGACATGCTTCGTGTTATTAGTCGCGGGCGACAGCGCTTCCGAGTGGGAAGGAGCATGGTGGGGCTTTTGCCAAAACGGTTGGTCTAGATGAACACGTTCACCAAAGAGGCGACAAGGTTGACCCCGCGAACGGACTGCGCTGCATCGGATGCGAATACGGCGATGGCATTGACCAACTCCCAGAAGTCGCGCATCCGGATCACGTATGCCGTGTCACGGTCGATGAGGACGGTATTGGCGCGGGCCGCCGTTCCAGGTTCGAGGACGTCGAGACACGGATGAGGTCATTAGTGTCCGGTTAAAAAGCGAATAGATTCACTTGGTTGGTTATTTGCGGTGGGTTGCGTCTATTTTCGTCTTTGGTAAGTGCTTGATGTAGAGGCATTTTCTCGAAGAGGGTCAGCTAGAGGATCTGTAGCAAAGTGTAGAGTGAGGCGTCCAAGTCGAGGCGCTTCTTGACGATGGCGACGAGGACGTAGACCGAGACGGCGATCCAGATCTGCGTCTTCACCGCGTTTTCCGAGGTTCCGAAGAACTGCTTGATCCGAAGATGTTGCTTGATCCACCTGAAGAAGAGCTCCACTTGCCAGCGGCTTTTGTAGAGGGTGCAAATGGTGGTGGCGGGAAGGGAGAAGTTGTTGGTGATGAACACCAACGTCTTGCCGGACTCGGGGTCATTGAAGCGGATGCGCCGCAGAAGTTCGGGGTAATCCGTCTTGGTGCAGATGCCGTCCAAGGAGATGGTCTGGTCGCAAACGATGCCCGCCGGGCGATCCGACGCCGCCGAATAGACGCGGTGAGCATGCATGTTCGATTTGGCGCGGGTGACGAAGGAGGCCCCAGCTTGATGCAACACATGAAGGCGGGCAAAGTCGACGTAGCCACGATCCACGACGTAGATCGCTCCGGCTTCCGGTATCAGCATATCAAGGGCATGAACGTCGTGCAGCTTGCCGTCCGAGATATGGATGAAACTCGGTACGTTGCCCTGCAGGTCGAGCAATGTGTGCATCTTCACAGCCGCTTTGGTGGCACGGAAGTGCGACCACGGAAAGACCGACAGGCACAGAGCGATGGTCGTCGAGTCCAGGGCGTAGACGGTGTTGGTTAGCTCCAACCCCAGTTCTTCGCCGGCGTACAGCTTCCTCGCCACGGTGATCGGCCGCTAGGCCAACTCCGCGTGGATACGCCAGTCGCGCCTTTCGTTGGCATCGGCCAGCGTCGAGCGCCGGACCGGCCGGCGGAAGCCCATGTGATAGAGGTTCGACGCTTGGACCGAGAGGCAGGCCTCAATGTCGCGCAGGCTCTCCCGGTAGGTCAGCTGGGCGAAGGCCATGGCCCGGTATTGCTCGGCGCAGGAAAGCGTCCGGACCCGGTGATCGCTGCCGTACCGATTGACGATCCGCGTGAAGGTCGTCCAGGGCGTGAAACCCAGGAGTTGGGCGAAAAGGGTCTTGCCGGTATTCATGAGCATGTCCTCGGAAAAACTCCGGAAAGTGCTCCATCCAATTTAAATCGACACCACCCATTTTCGCTTCAAACCCTGCAGAAATCTTGCCTTCAGTCGCCAAAACCCTTCAGTTAACCGGACAGCAGTGGGATGAGGTAACAAAAATATCCAAGATGCGTTGAGGATTCTACCTTATTTGTAGTTTAGAAGGAGGGGATTCTTTATCAATGTAGTCAGACTGCTGGGAACACAAAGACCAGAAAAGTTTGGGTGCGAGCGGGGGAAAGATGGCCGTAAATAATTCCTTCGATGCCCAATTTGCGGCCCTGATGGGTCTGAAGCCCTTCTGTTGGCAGAGACGGTTATTCCACAAACACTTTCTGACCGGAGACTTGCCGCCGGCACTCGATCTGCCGACAGGCCTTGGGAAGACCTCAGTAATGACGATCTGGTATCTGGCGCTCAAGGCGGGGGCGCCCGTGCCGCGGCGCCTCGTTTACGTTGTCGACCGGCGCGCGGTGGTCGACCAGGCGACGACGGTCGCTGATGAGATCAAGAATAAGTCTGGGGACACCACATTGCGCGCGAGCACGCTGCGCGGCCAGCATGTGGACAACAGAGCATGGCTCGAAAACCCGGGGGCGCCTGCCATCATCGTGGGCACCATCGATATGATTGGCTCCCGGCTCTTGTTTTCCGGATATGGCGTGTCCCGAAAGATGCGTCCCTATCATGCGGGGCTTCTGGGCGCTGACACGCTCGTTGTGCTCGACGAATCTCATCTCGTGCCGCCTTTCGAGGAGTTGATGAAATCGATCGCGGGCGACCGCATTGCCTTCGGACCGCGGGATGTGCTGCACCGTAAAATCCTCCCGTCCTTCAAGCTGCTCTCGCTGTCTGCCACCGGGCGAAATCATTACCGGGATGTGTTCCATCTTGAGGAAGATGATGGCGCGGACGAACTAGTCAGGAAGCGGTTAGAAGCGAAAAAGCGTGCGACCGCCGTGGCTACGAACAACAGAAAACTCGCCGTCGCACTCGCCGATGAAGCCTGGAAGCTGGCGGAAGAATCCAGGCAACCGATCCGCTGCCTCGTCTATTGCAACAGCCGCGACGTGGCGGAGAAGGTTCGTGACGCGCTCGTAAAACGCGGAAAGAAAGTGCTGGACATCGAGCTTTTCGTCGGCGCGCGGCGCGTATGGGAGCGCCTGAAGGCAGCAGAGAGGCTCCAAGAACTGGGCTTTCTCGCCGGAAGTGGTGTTGCACTCAAAAAGCATGCCTTCCTCGTCGCCACTTCGGCCGGCGAAGTGGGCGTTGATCTCGATGCGGACCACATGGTCTGTGATCTCGTGCCTTGGGAGCGCATGGTGCAGCGCTTGGGGCGCGTCAATCGGCGCGGCGATGGCGATGCACGGATCGTCCTCATCCACGAGGGGGAGCCGAAACCGGACGACTTGCGCGCGATGATTGCGTGGCGCAGCCGCATCCTTCTCGACGCACTCCCCGCAAATAAGCGCGGTATTGACGTAAGCCCCGGCGCGTTGCGGGAACTCAAGCTGCGTGCGGAGAAGGACCCGGAGCTTGGGGAGAAAATCGAGGCTGCGACAACCCCTGAGCCCTTGCGCCCCGCGCTTACCCGCGCGCTCGTTGATGCCTGGTCGATGACTTCGCTCGACCGGCATACTGGCCGGCCGGAGGTTGGCCCGTGGCTTCGAGGCTGGATCGAAGACGACGAGCCGCAAACATCTGTTGTCTGGCGCGCGTACCTACCAGTGCGCATGGAAGGCGAAGATGCTTCATCGAAGGAGGTGGAAGATTTCTTCGAGGCAGCGCCTTCTCATGCGAGCGAGGAACTCAAAACGCAGACGTGGCGTGTCGTCGACTGGCTGATGGTTCGAACCTCGGCAATGTTGAAGGCTCGGCGTTCGTCGACGGGGTCGGACGATAGAGCGGAAGTAGAAGAGTCTGGCGATCTGGATTCGAACGAGGCGGCGAGCCTGTCTCCAAAGCCGTTGGGAGTGAACGATATCGTAGCCTTCGCACTAACGTCCGCCGGCGATCTGCGGAAGAGCTACCGGTTTCGCGATCTTAACGAAGGCAAGAATACCAAGAGGCTAGAAGACGGGCTCCGGGGCGAGCTTACGGGTGCGACGCTTATCGTTGATGCGCGACTGAGAGGGCTGACGGACGGACTGCTTAAAAAGACGGGTGACATGGCAGTGCGCACTGCCGACGATGGTGGCGTTTGGCTTCCAACGCTGGAAGATGGGGGTCCCGTCGTCCGGTTCCGGGTTCATCAAGCCGTCGCGCCCAAAGCGGTGAAGGTCGCTCCACGTGAAACCCGTGCCTTCGTGACACGGCGGTCGGATGAGGGCGAGGATATTGAGTTGCTCCTCGTTGGAACGTGGGCAACGGAAGAGAGTCGGGCTGGGACCAACAATCCGCAGCTTCTGGTGGAGCATCATTCGTGGACCGAGCAGCGGGCGCTTGCGATTGCCGAGGCCGTCGGCCTGACTGGCAATCATAAGAAAGTACTCAGCATCGCCGCACGGTTGCATGATGAGGGCAAGAAGGCGAGAGCTTGGCAGGCCGCATTCAACGCCCCGCGTGACGGCAACATTTACGCCAAGACGAAAGGGCCGATCAGTTATGCGTTCCTGCATGGCTATCGCCATGAGTTCGGTTCGCTGCCTTTTGCGGAGAAGGATGCGGCGTTCAAAGTGTTACCACCAGACCTGCAAGACCTCGTATTGCATTTGATCACAGCGCATCATGGCGGCGGGCGCCCGCTGATCGAGACGACGGGCTGCGAAGACGCGCCGCCCTCGGCACTCAATGGGCGCGCGCGCGATGTTGCGCTGCGCTTTGCGCGGCTGCAGAAGCGTTGGGGGCCTTGGGGCCTCGCGTGGTGGGAGGCGCTGTTGCGCGCGGCGGACCAACAGGCGTCGCGCGACAACGACGAGCGCCCCGTCGCCTATACCGAGAACACCAAGATCACAGAGGATGCCTGATGGCTGAAGCCTCGATCCCTGTTGATCTCTTTAATCCTGGCCAAGTCTTTGCTTGCCTCGGCTTCCTCGAAGCCGCCGACGTGCTGCTTGGCGATGCCGAGGGTGGCTTCGACTGGAACGATGCAGCGGATGCGAAGTTTATCCTTGGCGCTTCGGGCGAGCGAAGTCCGGTTGAGGTCGTCATGGAGTTTCTGGCGGACGCTGAACCGAAACGATGGGGTCCGGCTGGTTACACCGATCTCCCTCCCAAGAAGCGCAAGAAGGCCGTGGACGGAGAGGGCGACTCCGTGGATGATGATCCGGATGACGCCGAGATTGAAACAACCGGTCCTTCGATAGAGCTGGCTGAGACCTTTCTTTCAGGAAAAGGCGATCGGATGGCACTGCCGATCCGCTTCGGCGGTGGCAATCGTCCGACTGTCGAACTCGGTCACTGGGCCGATGGGTCGAGCCGGGAGAGCTTTAAGCTTTATGCGGGTAACCGCTCGGCTGACAAGATCGCCTGCGCGATGGTGAGGGGCGCGCGCAGGAAGGCGACCAAAAAGCAGAAGGCAAGCGGCGAGCCCGGAGACCTCAAGACGAAGGGCATCGCGCAGCTATGGGAGGAAGAGCGCGCGAATCTTATTGAGCGACCGTTCCACATCCTTACGCCGATGGGCGGAAGCTTCAACTTTGATCCGCGCGGCGCGTGGACTGCTATGGACGCCGGGTATTCGCCGAATGAGCACAAGCACGCCGTGGAGTCCTCGCCCGTGGTTGAATTTCTCGCGGCATGGGGCCTTGAGCACGCGCGGCCTGAGGAATTCGATCTTCGGCAGGTCCGATATGCGGTTTGGGGGACGCTGCTTCCCCCAATCCTCGCGCGAGCCGCGCTGACGAGTACCATAACTTCGCTGCCGATGAAGCATTTCCGCTTCCCGCTCGATCTTTCAGGCAAAAACAAGATCGTCACCTTTGCAGAACTGGAGACTCACCCATGACCGAACCACTGTCTTTGACGCGCGATATCATCAACTCTTGGGCTGATGGCGGTCCCAAAGAATCTGTCGCGCTGCATCTGAAGCAAAAGCTCGTGCCCGTAGAGGGAGAGGGCGGTGTCATCTTTCCACCGACCTATGCCGACATTGGCTACAATATTGACGAACTATCGGACGGAACGAAGGTCGCCACCATCGACAGCGTGGGTTCCCAAGCGAACCGGATGGAGCCAATCTTCAAACACGAGCCTTACTCGGCACTCGTACCGCAAATCGAAATCGAGTTACACACCAAAGAAGACGACGGCGAGAAGCACGTTGAGAAGCGCTCTCTTCTGGATCTGGCGCATCGGAGTGCTGACGCTCTCGTTCATTCATCCCCGACGTTGGCACCAGACGTTGCGAAAGCCTTCCGTGCCCTCAAACAGCGTGGAGACGCAGGGCCGCTTTGTCGATTGGCACCGACCTCTTTTCTGTTTGGTGTATGGGATTCGCGCGGGGGATCAAGTGAGAAGCGCCCGCGATTAATTCGTTCGATCATTCGAGCCTGGGACGTTCAGCCGCTATATGCGGCTGCCCAATTCAATTCCATCTGGAAGGCACTCGACTCGGGACAGCAGGCCGAATTGAAAAAAGAGGCCAAGGCCAAGAAGACGAAGCTTTCCGAGAAAGGCTTCGCCGATGCTCCAGCAACGTTCCGAAAGGTGAGCCAAGCTGCAGCCAAACAGATGCAAGAATTTCGCAATGGGTCGCCGAACCCGGAGCGCCGCACTCTCGGTGGTGTGCTCGCGAGCGGTCCAATTGAACGAGAGATCACCGTCAACCTAGTTGCCCTGCGTACAATCGCCGGCGCCAACGCAGAAGAGACGACAGAGATCCGACGATATTTGCTTGTGCTCGCGCTGATCGCTGCAACAGCCGAGATCGACTTGTTCCTCCGTGAAGGTTGTCACCTTCGCTTCGCCGACGAAGACATATGGGAGGCGATCCCTCGACGAGGTGCCCCGATGGCTGTTGACTTGGCGTCGGAGACTTCCAGGAAGGAACTTCTCGAATACGCCGAAGTAACTGTCGCGTCCTTGAAGACCGAGTGGCCAAAGACGTTGGTGCACAAGTTTGACATGAAAGAGGCGAAGAAGCTTTTCGCCAAGAAAGCCGAAGAAGAAGAAGGCGACGCCTGACCCCATGCCCTGCGCGCTTCTTCTCTCCGTTCGGTTCCATGACGGGCGCTATCACGGTGCTGGCGATTGGCCGCCCTCGCCGGCGCGACTGTTCCAAGCGTTTGTCGCCGGCACTGTCCGAGTCGGTGGCGTGTCGGAGAAGGACCAGGCCGCTCTCGCTTGGTTGGAGATGCTTGGGGCACCCGTGATCGCCACGCCAACCGTTCGCGATGGGCAAGGCTTCACGAACTATGTGCCAAACAACGATCTTGACGCCGTCCGCGGTGACCTGCGTCGTTTCGCCAAAATCCGGGCACCGAAAAGCATCAAGCCGCGCCTGTTCGATGCACGCACAGCGTTCCTCTATGTCTGGCGCTTCGATGCAGGCGTAGTAGGCGAAGAGCACGCGCAAACTGTTTGCAAGATTGCGGAACGGCTCTATCAACTCGGCAGAGGAATCGATATGGCATGGGCTGTCGGCGAAATCCCTACGCCGGAAGAGCTTGACGTACTGCTCGCTTCGCATCCTGGGCCGATCCATCGTCCGTCTACAGGCGGAGGCGGAGCATCGCTCGCGTGCCCACAGCACGGATCGCTTGAAAGCCTTCTCCGACGCCATGAAGCCGCTAGCGCACGGTTCAAGACGCTCTATGCGCACGCGCCGACAAAGAAGGAACCAGGACGCACGAAGGCGGTTGGGCAGTTTTTTTCCCAGCCGCCAAAGCCGCGCTTCGCGCAAGTCGCTTACGACAGCCCGCCACAACGGCCTCTGTTTGATTTGCGCGGGCCTGGGCCCGTAGCTCCCTTCGCACCGTGGCCTCAGACGAGCACAGCCGCGCTAGTTGAGAAGTTGCGTGACGCAGCCGCGGCACGGCTGAAGAAGGCGCTGCCAGATAACGAGGCGTTGATCGAGCGCGTCCTTGTCGGGCGCGACGCGACGGAAGCGGACAAGGCCGCGCGCGTACGGATCGTACCGCTTCCTTCAATCGGCCACGCACATGCCGATCATGCGATCCGCCGTGTGCTGGTCGAGATTCCGCTGAACTGCCCGATACCCGCCGACGATATTACCTGGAGCTTCTCCGGCTTGGATCTGGGTATTGATTACCAAACTGGCGAGGTCCTGCATGAGGGCCAGCCCCTTCTGATGCCCACCGACTACCGTGCGATGCTTGATCATTACGGGATCATAGAGCAGACGGAGGCACGTCTGTGGAGGACCGTTACGCCGTTGGCGCTGCCGCGATCGGCTGTTCGCCGCCGCATCACTTCTTCGCTGGTTCGCAAAGCCTCGGAAAAAAATGGTGCCAGGAATCGTCTGCGTGAGGAAGAGCGGGCTACCCGCGTGGTAGTCCAAACACTGCGGCACGCTGGCATCAGCACCAAGGTAGAATCGATCCGCGTGCAGCGGGAACCTTTCGTAGCGAAGGGCACGCGAGCAGAAGCATTTGCGCTCGGAACGCGCTTCGCCAAAGACCGCATGTGGCATGTCGAGATCACGTTCGTCGCGCCCACTCAAGGCCCGATCGTCATCGGTGACGGGCGTTATATTGGTCTCGGTCTAATGGCGCCGGCCAAGGATATCTGGCGCGACGAGATAGTCTTTACCCTGCCGCCGGAAATACGCATCGCCAGTGCCGATATGGTGATCCTGCTGCGCGCGGTTCGGCGCGCGCTGATGGCGATCTCGCGAAATAGCAGAGACGACGTGCCCCGTCTCTTCTCGGGGCACGAACCCGATGGGGGGCCTGCAAGCTCTGGCAGGCACGAGCACGTCTTCCTCGCCGCTTATGATGCCGACAGGGAGGGGCG
The DNA here is from genome assembly GCA_965247505.1 of Micropepsaceae bacterium. Taxonomy (GTDB): domain Bacteria; phylum Pseudomonadota; class Alphaproteobacteria; order Micropepsales; family Micropepsaceae; genus CAIYRG01. The sequence continues at coordinate 980,447 of OZ252020.1, forward strand.
CATTGACCGGCTAATCGTGGCCGCGCCTTGGGTATGCGACCGCTTGGGCCGGGCGCCGCGACGGAGCGATCGCGCCCTGTTCGATCGGGTAGTGTCTTCACTTAGCAGGGTACGGGCAGGAAAACTCGGCGTCATTGCCCTTGGTCTTGCCTCAACTTTGGCGACAGATGATCCGGTTTTCGGTACAGCGTTGATGTGGGAAAGCCACACCCCTTACCGTCCGACACGCCATGCAGGACGGAGCAAGGACCCGGCAGCTGCCGTCGCGCATGACGTGATTAATGAATGCGCCCGCAGAGGTCTGCCGAAGCCAGAGGTTGGTCTACTGGAGTTTGGCGCCGGTCCGAACGGTGGCAACTTGGCTGCCTGTATTCGCCTTCGGTTCGCTGTAGCTGTTAAGGGACCGATTATGCTCGGCCGCGACAGCCATATGGGCGGCGGCTTGTTTGCCGTCGCAGACGAGGGCAAGCATGCTCGATGATGAACAGATCGAACTCCATCTTCCTGCGCCGCCAGTGTCCAGCGAGACGCCGTTGGTTCCCGCGCGGATGGTGAACGAGTTCGTCTACTGCCCTCGCCTCGCTTACCTCATGTGGACCCAAGCTGAATGGTCGGAGACCGGCGACACGGTCGAGGGCCGCCGCGCTCATACGCGCGTCGACAAGCCGGGCGCGCCGTTGCCGGCGCCGGAGGCGCTCGAAGCCAATGGGGCCGGAAGGACGGACAAGATCGTCAGCCGGTCGCTGACGCTGTCTTCGAGCACGCTCGGTGTTATCGCCAAGCTCGATGTGGCCGAGGCTGAGGATGGTGCGGTCACGCCCATAGACTACAAACGCGGCAAACGCCCGCATGTGGAGCAAGGCGCTTACGAGCCGGAGCGTATCCAGGTTTGCCTCCAGGGCCTACTGCTCGAAGAACACGGCTATCGCGTTGAGGAAGGCGCCATCTACTACGCCGAAAGCCGCGAACGCGTGCGTGTCGTGTTTGACGACGCATTGCGCGCAATGGCACGGGCCGCTGTCAGCGAGCTGCGCCTAACCGTTTCCCAGGGCCGCATCCCACCGCCGCTCAAGGACAGCCCAAAATGTCCCCGCTGCGCGCTGGTGACCGTCTGTCTGCCGGACGAGGTTCGCACGCTGTCTGGCTCGTCGCTCGCGCCGCGCCCCATCGCCGTGCCCGCCGATGCGTCCTTGCCGCTTGTCGTTCAGTCCCAGCATGCGCGCATTGGCAAGGAAGGCGAAACGCTGAAAATCACCGACGACGAACAGGGCGAAACGCGGGTCCGCTTCATTGATATTTCTGATGTCGCGCTGTTTGGCACCGTGTCGATCACGACTCCCGCCTTGTCCGCCCTGTTCGAACGCGAAATCCCTGTGACCTTCCACAGTCACAGCGGGTGGTTCCGAGGAGTCGCCCACGGCGTCGGCCACCGCAATGTCGAGGTGCGCACGGCACAATACCGCATGAGCTTTGATGCAGCATCCTGTCTGCGGTTTGCACGGGATCTGGTTGCGGCCAAGATCATGAACCAGCGAACGATCCTCAGACGGAATTGGCGCGGGTCTCCGGAGGACCGGAAAGCCGTTCTCGGTCGTCTGCGCACCGCTCGAAGAATGGTCGGTGGCGCGGCGACGTCAACGGAACTCCTGGGCATGGAAGGAAATGCCGCGGCGATCTATTTCCGCGCTTTCGCGGGCTTGCTCAAACAGCCGGACACCGAGGGTGAGCTGGCTCCTTTCCGTTTCGAGGCCCGCAATCGTAGGCCGCCCACTGATCCCGTGAACGCCATGCTGTCTCTCGCATATGCCATGCTGACCCGGCATCTGACGATCGCGGCCGCGTCCGTAGGGCTCGACCCCTACCGCGGCTTCTATCATGCGCCCCGCTACGGCCGCCCGGCGCTTGCGCTTGACCTCATGGAGCCGTTCCGCTCCCTCATCGCCGACAGCGTCGTGCTCTCGGCGATCAATACCGGGGCAGTTGGCCCGAAGGATTTTGTCGTGGCCGCAACGGGAACTGCGCTTACCCAGGCGGGACGCCGTCGCTTCGTGGAGGCGTTCGAGCGACGTCTATCGCAGGAAACAACACACCCAGTCTTCGGCTACCAGGTCAGTATGCGCCGGATGCTTCTGGTGCAGGCACGACTGCTATCGCGGTTTCTGCTGAGGGAGCTGCCGAGCTATCCGCACTACTTGCCGCGTTGAGAAGAGAATATGGAACCACCGCATGAGCGACGAACGGCTTTATATTGTCACCTACGACATTTCCAATGAACGGCGCTGGCGGCGCCTGTTCAAAGCGATGCAGGGATACGGAGAATGGCTTCAGCTTTCCGTCTTTCAGTGCCGGCTTACCCGCCGGCGCCACGCCGAGCTGGAGACACGGCTGCGCGAATTGGTGAAAAACGGAGAGGACCACGTTCTTCTGATCGACGTTGGACCAGCGGACAAAATCCACCTCGCCGTGGAGAGTATCGGCAAGAGCTTTTTGAAGATGGAGCGTCAGGCGACCGTGATATAATGAGATCGCGTTCCTTGATAAGGAATTGTGGGTGAGCACTTTTGGTTTCACCAGCGCGCCATGCTTGCCAAGTACATTCGAGCGGGTCAGTGATGCGCACAAGTCCACCCCCCGCTCGAATCTATTTAACATGTTGGAATTGTATGGCTCTTTGACATTGTAAACACGTCGGTATGCATGATGGGACAGAGTTTGACCGCCGCTGAAGGCTATCTCTCGAAAACACGGCGAGATTGCCTTGAGAAGCAACAGGTTGTAGGTGGGTAGGCATCCGAGGCTTACGAGCCTCGGCCTCATTGAAGCTTTTAGCCTCGCGGCGGATGCCGCGCTCCAACAGAACGGCATCCGAGGCTTACGAGCCTCGGCCTCATTGAAGCTCAGACCGGCCGGTTGTTCCGCTCGATTGAGGCCATGGCATCCGAGGCTTACGAGCCTCGGCCTCATTGAAGCTGAACAATCAACCGTCGAAGCGCGAGCGAAGGGAATCGCATCCGAGGCTTACGAGCCTCGGCCTCATTGAAGCATTCCAACGTCTCCTATGCTGGCGAGGCGGACCACCGCATCCGAGGCTTACGAGCCTCGGCCTCATTGAAGACCGGTGGTTTTAATCAACGTAACTTGTGGGTTCCGCGCATCCGAGGCTTACGAGCCTCGGCCTCATTGAAGAGTGTGGTCCTTCGCCCGCGGGTTCATATAAATATTAACGCATCCGAGGCTTACGAGCCTCGGCCTCATTGAAGAGGCGATATCATCTGCATCTCCTCCGGGCGCGTCGATGCATCCGAGGCTTACGAGCCTCGGCCTCATTGAAGAGATTGCTGCCACAGACAACAATACCCATATCGCCGAAGCATCCGAGGCTTACGAGCCTCGGCCTCATTGAAGTTGGGATTGCCCGCTCGATGGCGGCTCGAAGATCACGGCATCCGAGGCTTACGAGCCTCGGCCTCATTGAAGCCCGCCCGCGTCGTGCGCTCGCTCGAATATATTGCGAGGGCATCCGAGGCTTACGAGCCTCGGCCTCATTGAAGCATCGGAAACCTGAGCGCCACCGATACAGACGTGCAAGGCATCCGAGGCTTACGAGCCTCGGCCTCATTGAAGCGTCTCCTGTTATTGCGTTTGTTGTTTTGTGCATCAGCGCATCCGAGGCTTACGAGCCTCGGCCTCATTGAAGCGGGGGATTGTGGAGACCAAGTGGGCGTCAATTGAATCGCATCCGAGGCTTACGAGCCTCGGCCTCATTGAAGCGATGCACGGGTGCGACCGTCGCGCGCAACCTCAGTCTCGCATCCGAGGCTTACGAGCCTCGGCCTCATTGAAGCACGTTATCCGCGCCAACATAGTCTGAGCCGCCCGCGCATCCGAGGCTTACGAGCCTCGGCCTCATTGAAGCGTGGACACTGCATGGAAGGCAGGCGGGACCAAGCCACGCATCCGAGGCTTACGAGCCTCGGCCTCATTGAAGTTGCCCGTTCACATCCTTAAACCACTGATTTACCGCGCATCCGAGGCTTACGAGCCTCGGCCTCATTGAAGCGACGGAAACATGCACGGCAACCCGTTCGATCCGAGCGACGCATCCGAGGCTTACGAGCCTCGGCCTCATTGAAGCGTTGCCATGAGGGACCACATCTGTTCATCCAATGGGCGCATCCGAGGCTTACGAGCCTCGGCCTCATTGAAGCTCGAACACCTTGGACTCACCACTGTCCACCAGGTCGAGCATCCGAGGCTTACGAGCCTCGGCCTCATTGAAGCCTATTCACGATGCGTGGGTTCAAGCCTGGACGCACGTGCATCCGAGGCTTACGAGCCTCGGCCTCATTGAAGCCGGTTGAAGTTGCGGCAGAATACACCGTTGACGCAATCGCATCCGAGGCTTACGAGCCTCGGCCTCATTGAAGCCTCCGCGAGTGCTGGGCAGCTGATGGCCTTGGCCCGAGCATCCGAGGCTTACGAGCCTCGGCCTCATTGAAGCTGGACGGCACGCTTTGGGACCGCACGCAGTATCGTGGCATCCGAGGCTTACGAGCCTCGGCCTCATTGAAGCGATAGCGATGCGTCGGTTGATGCAATTAAACTAGTGCGGCATCCGAGGCTTACGAGCCTCGGCCTCATTGAAGCGCCAACATCGACAGCTATGGGGTTTGGCTTGAGGACAAGCATCCGAGGCTTACGAGCCTCGGCCTCATTGAAGCTTTGATTATTCTTGCCAATCACCCTCCGCTTTTTAGCCTGCATCCGAGGCTTACGAGCCTCGGCCTCATTGAAGCGGTGTTTTGCCAGCCACGGCTACTCCTACACTCGATAGGCATCCGAGGCTTACGAGCCTCGGCCTCATTGAAGCCGCAATGTTCCTTTGGGTTTCAGGTAAATCATGGCACGGCATCCGAGGCTTACGAGCCTCGGCCTCATTGAAGCCCGCTGCTCTGTAAGCGTATCCACCATTAAAAACATGCATCCGAGGCTTACGAGCCTCGGCCTCATTGAAGCCACTAAGCGGCCCGGCCTCCTCATGGCATCCGAGGCTTACGAGCCTCGGCCTCATTGAAGCGCATTCACAAGCGCGGTCGCCATGCCGGAAAAATCGTCGCATCCGAGGCTTACGAGCCTCGGCCTCATTGAAGCACTGATGTTGTCGCCACAGGTGCAAGTACAGGTGTTCCATCCGAGGCTTACGAGCCTCGGCCTCATTGAAGCTTGGTGCGGCCACGGCTTCACTGGCTGGCGCGACCTCCATCCGAGGCTTACGAACCTCGGCCTCATTGAAGCGTCGCAGTCACGCCGATGGTCGCGTGCGTTACGTCCCCACAGGCGAACACATAGAAATACCCGCTTCGAAATCGGTGTCATTCAAGGCGTCAAGGGCCCTCAGGGATGCAGTGAGCTGAGGGCGGGTTGGTTGTTCCGGCACCGCGGGCGATGTTGGGGATCAATACCATCGCCGTCATCGCGTGGCATGGCGGTAACCGGCAAGCTCGAGGAAAGACGGTCCTGGCTGCGTTGACGGCGACGCTAGCGATGTCAGGGTGCGCACGGAACTCGGGGTGTTTACGTCGTGGCCGGGCGAACCAAGGAGGACAACGGTGAGTGACAGAGGGATAGACGGAACGGAGAGCGGCGATCTCTTGTGGTACGAATCACTGTCGGACGAACAGTCGTGGTTTTCGCTGTGGAGCGCGTACGTCCGCTGCGTCTGCGGCGGAATCCGCTCCACAGAGGCCTTGTGTCCCGTTTGTGGCGAAGAACCACCGAATCTGGACTGGGTGGTCGTGAGCGACACCGACGGCAACGAATTCCGTGTACCGCCTGTTTTCATGGGTGCCGACGGCAGGTTCGAGGATTGGATCTACCTACGAATGCTGGAACGGGAGTGGCTAAGGCCCGCCGAGGCGGATCTATATGACTCGATTCCGGAGGAGCATCGCCCTTCCGCGCGAGCGATTGTTGTTCTGGTTTTCTGGACCTACTTCGAGACGCGTATCGAGAGGCTGTTTCGCCAAACGGCGGAGGCGGTACCCAAGCAGGTCATGGCACACCTTCTGGATCGTTACTCTGGCATCGGCGCGCGGTTGGACAGGCTCTACAGGATTGCCTTCTCGACGACGTACCGGGCCGATCTTAACGACCTGGGGTACGGCAAAGTGGCGGCGCTCCTAAAGCGGGTGGAAGAGTGCCGAAATAGGTTCACGCACGGCCAGCCGGAAGCCATTGACGACTCGCTAGTTGAAGCGCTGGTGGCGGGTCTGAAAGACGAACACGAAGGTTGGATCGCGGTTTTCAACCGGCGGCTGAGGGAAGCGCGCAAGTAATCGGTAATGCTGCACGGTTGAGTGCGCCTCTCAACCGGTCGGCATGGTGACTCCGTGACTCGGGTCAGTCCGTTGGCGTGTCCCCATCTGTCCTGAGGCGCGTGTATGTCGCCCTGATCAACTCCTCAACCAGCGGTGCGGTGGGCGCCTGGCGCTCGGCGAGCCGCCGTTCCGGTGAAGCGCCGCGGATCTCAGCCTCGATGGCGTAGAACTCGGCGATGCGCCGCAGCCCCTCAGCCGCGATCTCCGACTTGGTGCTGTCAAACGATTCACGCAGCTTGCGCCTCGCGTGACTCCAATAGAAGGCGAGCTGAACCCGTCCTCGCGGTCCGGCGAGCCGGTTGTAGCCGGCGTAGCCGTCGACCTGGAGAATGCCTTCGAACCCGTCGAGGAAGCGTTCGCCGTGATGGCCGCCCCGACCGGGAGTATAGAAGCACACCACCCCGGGCGGGTCAGCGCCGCCCCAGTTGCGGTCCTCGCGGGCCAGCGCCCACAGCCAGCTGGTCTTCGTCCTGCCCCGGCCGGGGTCGAGAACCGGCGCATGGGTCTCATCCATGAACAGTTTGCCCGACTGCTTCAGGTGCTCGAGACGCTTGTGGGCCAGCACTAGGCCCGTGCCGTCCCACCACAGCACCTTGACCCGGTCGGCGCGTTTACAGCGAAACACCACCACGATCGCCGAATAGGGATCCAGACGCAGCTCGTTCGCGACGATCGCCGCCAGCCCGTCGTGCTGCTTCCTAAAGTCAACCGGCTGCGTCGCCACCACAATCCAAGCCGGAGCCGGGAACGATCACCGAATTCCTCGCAGAGCAGAGGCGATCGACGTGATGCGCGCCGTGCCGACGTCGACGTCGAGGCGTACCGTCACGCCACGCGCCTCGATCGAGACCGAGCCGACATGGGCGGGAGCGGGTGCCGACTCCACCTCAACGGTGGCGAACGGCCCCTCGTTCTGCGGCGCTGGTGGAACCACGAGCTCGCCCTTGCGAGCGAGCTTGCGCCAGTACGACAGCCGCCGAGACGGCACCCCGTAGCGCTCGGCGACCTCCGCTATGGTCGTCCCCCGCTCGAAACTCTCTTGCACGATCCACACCTTCTCCTCGTCCGACCAGCTCCGATGAGCTATGCCCAGATCCGAAGCGCCAGAACCTTCGCTCACCACGACGTCTTCGCCACCTTCATCGCCGGCGGTTCGTTCAGTATCCTGCATCGAGCGACCCTCCACTCAGAGGGGGCATCGAACGTCAGCAGCTCAACAATGGGAAGATGGGGCGCTCGCACCGCTTACGTTTCGCCGGGCAGTTCGGGCGCGGCCGCGGAGATATTTTGGCGGATTGCCTCAACTTCGTCCTCGCGTCCGGCGGCGATCATGTCGCGTGCGATGGCTTGGGCGGTGAACATACAGGAGCGTAACATGCGGATTTCAAGCTCGGTGCGTGGCCATTCGCGGCGATCGATCGCCTCCATGGCAAGCTCGACCAGTAGTTGGTTGGCCGTCACGCCTTGCTTCGTTGCAACGGCTTCGATGCGATCCCATTGCTCGGACTTGATCCGAATGTTCTTTTGGAGTGTCTTTGCCATGTGTCTTTCCACCCTGTTCGCGCAGTCTCCGAACGAGATTTGGTCAAGCAATCCACTCGGCGTTACTGGCGCCGTAGTCATCGAATATCCCGATTACGGCCCGGGGAAGCACCCGAGTGGGGTCAGTCGCCAAGCTACCAAATTAGTAGCTGCCAACAAGGAGCGCAGATCTGCGCACCACCATTTTGGTAGCGCGGTGGGGAATAGGCTATATCCCACTCCTGCCGGAAGGGTGGTACAATAGCGATGTGTGACGTCCAGTACATTGATGCAACTACATAAAATGAAAGCGATATACGGCCGACATACGTATTGCACCGAAATGGTAGTACTTTTCCCGGCACGACAGGGATGCGCTGGGACACCCACCGCCATGGCCGGGCGCAGGTGAGCGCAGTCAATCGCAGCCATTGCAACACCTGCATCATTGATGCGTCAGGTGTGATGAAAGAAGCTCCGAAGGGAGTCCGGATGGCATTGATTTGAGAAATTAGCGAGGGGGAATATCCGCGGGCGCAGGAAGCGCGGCGGAGCCGCCGCGGCGTGTGAGCGGCGATGGTGCGGACAGCAATGCATGAAGCAGTGCGCGGCGTGATGCCGGCCGGTGTCCGCAGTGGGGCTTGCACTGGTGCGGGAGCAAGTGCAGCCGGTGGTGCGCGGTGGCCGCTGCACCGATGCCTGACGTGGTGCCGGACACGATGCAGCGATGGGTGATGCGAGAAAGGAACGGACCGCGCCGATGACTGTGACGCGGCCCGCGATGCGCTGAGGCTCAGGCGGCGATCCGCTTAATGCCGAGTAGTTACTAATGCCGAGTGACGTGCGGGGAACGGCTTGTTCGCTCCGATTTCCCGCCGGTTCACTCGGCATTAATGCTGGCAGTCAGTTCCCGGCAAAGTTGTCCTCCCTTTCGATCAGATGGAGGACGACAACAAATGTCTTTGACACCCAACCGCCGGTCCCTGCTGGGGATCACAGCACTGGCCGGCTTCGACGCAAGCATTCTCGCGTTCATCGATGATCTTCGTCGTTGCGGCGAGATTGCTGAAGGTCAGTTCCCCAAGTACCGGTATGCCGCCCGTCACTTCCTGATCTGGCTTGAGCTCACCGGTATCGCGCTCAAAACAGTCGACGTCACAGTCATCGACCGCTTTCTGCGGCACGATTGCCGTTGTGCCGCATCGTCCGCACCTATCCGGCCTCGCCGCTGGCGCAAGTGCCACACGTCGCCCAAACTCATGACGTTCATCCGCTTCCTTGAGCGGACGGGGCGGATCGAGACGCGGGGTGAACTGGACGACAATTTCCAGTTACTGGACGCGTTCCTCGTGGGCTTGCGCCGCGGTAGATATGCGACCGCAACCATCAAACTATACCGCTACGGCTGCGCCGGTCTCATTGTCTGGCTCCACCTCTCACGGATCCGCCTGCGCGATCTGACACCGGATGTTTATGCACGCTTCCGGAACAGGCAGTTCGTCTGCTCAATCCCCGGGATGTTTTGCGGTCACGAAACGCAGTCACCCGGAACCGCTTACCGAACCGAAGTCCGCGGCTTCCTGAAGCATCTCGTCGCAATCGGGCGGATTGAACCCCTGGAGCCTTTCCCGGGCGAGAAGGCGCCGCCCGCTCGCCTTGAGAGGTACGCCGTGTGGCTTGACCGCCATCGCGGCATCTGCTCGGGGACTATACGCCAGCATGTCCGTTTGATCGCAGAGATGCTGCCTCGCCTTGGAGATGATCCCGGGGGCTATGGCGCGGCACTGATCCGCCGAGTGCTGTTCGAGCAGATGGAGCCCTGGTCGCGAAGCTACGCTCAGAGGCTGACAACTGCGATGCGCATGTACCTTCGGTTCCTGGTATCGGAAGACAGCATCGCGGCAGCGCTGGTCGAGGCCGTGCCGATGGTGCCTCAGTGGCAGTTGTCAACCTTGCCACGGTACATCCCGGCCGACGATGTCGAGCGCACCATCGCCTCCTGCGGTGATGACCCTATGGGCGTGCGCGACCGGGCGATCCTGCTGCTTCTGGCACGTCTTGCACTGCGAGCGGGGGATATCGTTGCCCTGCGCCTCGGCGATATCGACTGGGACAGGGCCGAGATCCGTGTCTCGGGAAAGTCAAGACGGCAGACGGCTCTGCCGCTACCCCAGGATGCCGGCGATGCGCTCCATGTCTATATCGCGACGGTGCGGCCAAGGGTGGATGAGGAGAAGGTGTTCCTCTGCACCAACGCACCCTGTCGACCGTTCACCGACTCAAGCACCGTCAGTGCTGTGGCGGAACGCGCGCTCGACCGCGCCGGGGTCAAGACCTTCGCGGGCCGCGGTGCGCATGCGTTCCGCCACTCCCAGGCGACAGCGTTGCTCAGGTCGGGAGCAACGCTCGATGTCATCCAATCGCTGCTCCGACACGCTTCCCCGAACACGACCATGATCTACGCCAAGACCGATGCGGTCATGTTGCAGGAGGTCGCTCAACCTTGGCTCGGGGGGATCGAACAATGACAACAACGATCACCGAACATGTCGGGCGCTTTGTCGCGATGAAGCAGAAGCTTGGTTACCGGTTCACGCAGAGCGGACAGCTACTACGGAGCTTCGCGCGGTTCGCCGAGGATCGTAACGAGACATTCATTCGTTCCCGGACCGCCCTTGAGTGGGTATCGGTATCAACAGCGGTATCTCGGTCTGGTCGAGTCAAGAACCTGCGCGGGGTGCATGCCTTTGCCTGCTGGTTGCACGCCGAGGACCCACGTCACGAGGTGCCGCCCCGTGATGCTCTGGGTCATCTGTCCAAACGGAGACCGCAGCCGTACCTGGTATCGGTCCCAGACATCCGGAAACTGCTGACGGCGGCACTGTCCATGCGGCCCGCCAGCACCATCGCCCCGCTGACCTGGCACCACCTGTTCGGTCTCATCGCCGCAACCGGCCTGCGCATCGGCGAAGCCCTCACTTTGACGCTGGACGACATCACGCCTGACGGCCTCGTCATCCGAGACACAAAGTTCGGCAAGACGAGGATGGTCGCGCTGCACCCGACCACCTGGGATGCGCTGAACCGCTACCTGGAGGCACGACTCAAGGAGAAAACTCCAGACCGGCATCTGTTCGTGATCGCCACCGGCCGGTGCCCACATAGACAGTATGCGGGTCACGTCTTCCGCAAACTCGCTGAGCAAGCGGGAATCCGGGAACGTGGCGCGGCACGAGGACCGACCCCGCACTCGCTGCGGCATTCCTTCGCCGTTCGGTCACTCGAGAATCTGGCTCCCGGCGCCAACCCGGACCGTCACATATTGGCCCTCGCCACCTACCTCGGCCATGTCGAGGTCTCGAGCACCTATTGGTATCTGGAAGCGACTCCAGTCCTGCTGCGCGGCATCGCCGAGGCTGCGGAACAGGCTCACGCGAATGGAGGGTGCGATGACTGATCTTGCCCCCCATCTCACCGCCTTCCTGCAGGAGCACCTGCCCAACGAGCGGCGCTTCAGCCGACACACCGTGCAGAGCTATACCGATTGCTTCCGGCTCCTCGTCCTCTACGCGGCGGAGCAAATCAAAGTCCGCCCCTGTGCATTGAAGATCGAGCACTTCACGGTGGCACTCCTGCTGGCCTTCCTCGAATCCCTGGAGAAGGTTCGCAACAACAGCGTCGGCACGCGCAATATCCGACTCGCCGCCATCAAATCCTTCTTCCGGTACGTGGAATACCGTGTCCCGACCTGCCTCGATCTCGCGTTGCAGGTGCGTGCCATCCCGCAGAAGCGCACCGACAAGCCTCTGATCGACTGGCTCGACCGGACCGAGATGCAGGCGATCCTGGATGCCCCGGATAACGGGACGGTGGCAGGCCTGCGCGACCGCGCGATGCTGCACCTGAGCTACGCCGCCGGGCTGCGGGTGTCGGAACTGACCGGACTCACCCTAGACAGCCTGTCGGGTCCCCAACTTGAGACTATCCGCATCCTGGGCAAGGGGCGGCGCGATCGCGAACTGCCGCTGTGGAAGGAAACGAAAACCGTCCTCAATCAATGGCTCGACGTCCGGCCGCCGGTCAACAACCGCTACCTGTTCCTCAACGCACGGGGACGGACGATGAGCACGGACGGCTTCGCGTACATCCTCGACAAACATGTCGCCACAGCGGCGCGGAAGGTTCCGGCGATCAAGGACAAGCGGGTGACCCCGCATGTGCTCCGTCACTCCGCGGCGATGGCGATCCTGCATGCCACCGGGGATATACGGAAGGTCTCGTTGTGGCTCGGGCATGCGGACATCAAGACCACCGAAGCGTATGTCCACGCGAGCCCGGCCGAGAAACTGAGAATCCTTGAGACCAACACGCCGCCTTCCATCCGGTTGGGGAACTTCCCCGGTGTGAAGGACGACCTGATGAGGGTTCTCGGCGGGAACTGACTGCCAGCATTAATGCCGAGTGAACCGGCGGGAAATCGGAGCGAACAAGCCGTTCCCCGCACGTCACTCGGCATTAGTAACTACTCGGCATTAAGCGGATTATCCCGAGCTCGGGATAATCCGCTGGACTGGAATTCCGAGCTTGCGCGCTTTGTCGACGAGATTGTCGGTGATGCCGGAGCCCGGGAAAGCGATGAGGCCCTTGGGCAGGAGATTGAGCAGGTCGTCGTTGCGGCGGAAGGGTGCGGCCCGACCATGGGCTGTCCAGTCCGGCTTGCAGATGATCTGGTGCACGGCGTTCCGCTCGGCCCATCGTGCGGCAATCTTCTCGACGCCGGAGCCGCCGCCATGGACGAGGATGACGTCGTCATACTTGACCTTGAGCTTATCGAGGGTTCCGATGACGGCGCCGGGGTTGCCGGCCTGCTTGCCGCCTGCGACCGCGACCAGCGTTCCCTCGGGCAGGTGCGCCTTGATCTGACGGTCCTTGCGGGCACGCTGGAAGTCGCGGGCGTCGATGGCGGATGCGGTGAGCTTGCCGGTCTGGCTGGTGTACGATCCGGTGCGCGGACGCCAGGTGTCGCCGGTCTCGGCGCGGTAGGCTGTAGCTGCTGCATCGCGGAGTTCCTCGAAGGCGTCGCGCTTATCGCCGAGGTTCTGCGCCCGTGCGGTGATCTGCTCAAGCTCAAAGGATTTGATCTCGGAGCCGTCCTGCTCGCGCTGGAGGTCTTTCATGTCGGGGACGAGCTTGTCGGCGCTGCGCTCAAGGCGCCTGGTCTGGGCATCGAGCATATTGACGAACCCCCAGAGCAGGCTTTCGCGTTCGTCGGCGAGTTGTGTTCCGTCTGGTGCGATGCCCTGTGCGATAATACGGAAGGCTTCATCGAGAGCAGTGAGTGCGTCGTCGCGGTCCCAAATGTCGCGGCTGTCGAATTCACCGCGCTCCGGCGTTGCGCCATAGAGGGCCGCATACTCGCAGACGGTGGCGGTTGAGGACTGTACTTCGCTGTGATCGAGATCGAACATGATGTTCTCCTTAAGATTGAAGGTTGGATGCACCTGGCCGTTACGGCATCGGGATCGTTTTCCCCCGAGGTGTCTGACTCTTGCTTCACGCGCTCGCAGCGCAGTCACCGTGGCCGCATGCCTTGCGCTTATGGTGTTCGCGAGTGGTGCGGGCGCAGGGAGCGCAGCGAGCGAGCCACGGTCGCGAACGCCGTAAGGGTTAGGCGCCAAGCGCCGTAGGCTTGCGAGCCACGGCCGCAACGGAGCGCAAGCGCAGTGGAGGACCCCTTCAGGGGTTGGCGGAGTGAGAACGTGTGAGACAATAAGCAGACACGTCAGGAGGTATATTTTTTGTTACAGGCACGGGCCCCTTGCGGAAGTTCGGCTTGACGCGGCGCTGGATGTGAAGCGGCTGCGGTGAGGCTTGCCGGTATTGGCATTGGCGTTGTCTCCGTTGGCTGCATCGCGGGAGGCCACCCTCTCTTGCTCGACGCTCCTTAATGTTATTGCTTGCGACGGTGTGTGCGCCGGTTCATCGATCGACGCAGTGATGGCGGCGAGCAAAGTGAATGTGCTCACTTCGGCGCCTCGTCCGGTACCGGGGTGTGGAACAGATGGGCGAGCCTGGCACTGAGCGCTTCGGCGCCGAGAGCAATGAGATCGTCGTTGAAGTCGCCGTGCTCCGAAGCAATGATGGTGGCCGGGACACCTGCCCGCGCGCAGCGCCGGGCGAGGCGGTCGGCGGCGCTTGCGCCTTGTGGATCGTTGTCACGGGCGATGACGATGCGCGCGATACCGGAAGGCGGCTTGAACGCGCTTAGGCTTCCGGCCGAGAGCGCGGCGGCGGCGGTGATCGCCGGCACGGCGGTAACGACGGAGAGCACGGTCTCTATCCCCTCACCGATCAGCAGCGTGGTTGCGCTGTTCAGCGGAGTATCGGCACCGGCAGGCGGACCGAAGCGCACGGCGCGCCCGAAGATACGGCCAAGCGCCTTGCGCGGGTTCGCAATGTCCGCCTTGGCGGGCGCGCGAGGATTGAGCCAGGTACGCTGGACGCCGTGGATCGCGCCGTCTTCACCGGTGACGGCGGCGATGAGTGCGGGCAACCTGCGCACCGGACCCGATTGTACGGTGCCCTCGCGGTAGAACAGTTCCGGATGAAACCGCAGCGCGGCGAAGCGGCAGCGCGCGAGCCCGCGAGCGTGGAGATAGGCCTCGGCGTGTGTGCCGTCGATGGCGCGGCAGCGCTTCCACAGGCGGCGGGCCGCTTCGGTTGCATCGTAAGGCTCGCTTGCGGCCGGTACGGCCGGCAAGGCGAGAAAGGAGCGGGCCTCAATGAGCGCCGCGCGCAGCGTCGGTGCGCCTGTGCGGCGGCGGATGAGATCTATGAGGTCGCCATGTTGGCCGGTTGCCGCGTCGGTCCAATTACCGGAAACGCCTGGCCCGGTGAGGCGGACGAAGAGCGAGCGGCCGCGGGCGCCGTCAATGTCGCCCGCGACCCAGTATCTGCCTTGCTTGCGGCCCCGGGGCAAATAGCGCCGGCAAACGTCTTCGGCCCTCGCGCCGAGCGCTGCGGCGATGCCGGCGGCCGCACTCATGGCGCGGCCCCGGTGGGCAGTATGGCGGGCACTGCAAGGCCGGACAGTGTGTACGCCATGATGAGCCTCCTTTCAGGGCACGGGGAACGCTAAGTACCGGCGGAACTCTGACTCTTATCGGCGCAGTTCAGCGAAACGGTACGCGCGAAGCGCGGCCGTGCCGTTACCCCGTGAGTTGCGAACTCTGACAGGACGGCAAAAAAAATGGGCCGACGCGCGCAGCGCCGGCCCGAAGTGCAGGGAGGGAACAAGTTGGAGTTCAGAATGGAATGTCGCTGTCGTCTACGGAGTCGGCGGCGCCGTTCGCGCCGGTGGACGGCATCGCCTGCTCGTTTGCCGCCTGTGCGCCCATTCCCTTGTCCAGGAATTGCACGCGTCCGCCGGGCACCAGCAGGATCTCGGTCGAGAACCGGTCGGAGTCCTCGTCGTCCTTCTTCCAGCGCCGTGTCTGGAGCTTGCCCGCGACATAGACCAGGCGGCCCTTGCGTGCGTGCTTCTCGAACATATCGACCAGCCCCGGCTGGAAGGTGACGACGCGGTGCCACTCGGTGCGGTCCACCCGATCGCCGCTCTGTCTGTCGATGTAGCTCTCGTCGGTGGCGATTGAGAGGTTAGCAACGCGCCCGCCGCTGGTGAGGTGATTGACGGTAACGTCGGCGCCGAGGCGGCCGATGACTTCCGCTCTGTTCAATCCGAATGCCATGATGATTCTCCTTCAGGTCGATGTGATGATGTTGGGTCCGGTGAACGGCGGAGACCGGGGTCTTACTCCCCAACCTCCTTCCGTTCATTCTCTCTGAGCTTCGCTCTCACTCTCCTTCACGGTCTTTGAGTGCAGGGGCCGACTCGCTGAGGATCTCTCTTATGGTGTGAGCGCCGAGTCCGATCTCTGCGAGTAGTTCTTCGCCGGCCGGGAATTCTAGGTCGCTATCAAGCATGGGTTTGTTCTCCTTGTCGGGGGTTGCCGCGCCCGGGATCGGAGTCCTTCTCCCTCTCACTTCCCGGGCACCTGCCCGGTTTCCGCTCACCTCTTGCTTATTCGGCGGACCGCAGAGCGATACGCCCATGACCCGGACTCTTGGTGTCGGTCGGTCGAGAATGTCGCGGACCGCACGCTTGCATCGCGGCACTTCATTTGGTTTTTTTCGGTATGGGCGAGGGGGGATTTCTCAAGCGGCACGGGTTCTGGCTGCTGGCGCTGCTGTGGCTGCCGGCGGGGGTTCTCGCGCAGGCAGCGTTCCGCTTCACGCTCAGCGCGGCACCAGGGCCGGACCCGGACATGGGGCTCATGATGATGGTGATGTCAGCGCCGTCTCTGATCATTGTGGCGCCGTGCGGCCTACCGCTGGCACTGGGTTGCCGCCGGCTTTGGTGGCTCGGCCACCGCCGCGCCGCCTGGGCAACGGGGATTGGGCTGGGGGCCGCCACGGTGGCAGCGTCTGTCGTAGCGGGACTTCTCGGCCCGATAGCAATCGCGATTTATGCGGCGGTGCTCAGCGCGCCGGTATGGATCGCGGCGCTGTCGCTGGCCCGGTGGGGTTGAAAGCAACCGGCGGCGGGCCGGCGGCGCAGCATGACGGCGGCCTTGGTGCACACCTCCGCCGGGTTCTCAGGCTTACCATGATGTAAAGGTCGCCATGGGTGAGGCGTCGGAAATCACCTCGACTTGTTCTCGGGAAAGCCGGGCGAAGGCCAGGCACATCAAGACCTCATCCCAACTGTCCCATGTCCCGTGATCCTCGCCCGTCGCGATCTCAATCACCGTGAAGCGCGGCGGACAGATAGGCATACCGCGATGTTCGCCTGAACGCACATAGGAGCGGCGTGCGCATGTGGGACACCGCGCTGCGCCATTGGATGGTTCTCCGCAATCTGTGCAAAGCCCTCGCGCGCGGCGTCTGGAATAACGCTGGCGGCTTTGGCTGTTTTTCGCCCTCTTCCTCGAGCGCTTTGCCTCGTTGCTGACGCACCAATCGCAGCGTGCGCTGCCATCGGTGGTCGGCGTGCCGCATCGGCCGCATTCACCGGCGGCACGCCGTTCGGCATATCGCACCCGCTCGTTTATGCGCCTCATCTCGCGGCAGGGCTCGCAGACTGCACCGTCTTCAACGGGATGTTGCTTGCCGCAACGTGTGCACTGACCGGCGGCCTTACGCGCCTGATCGCGCAGCCTGCTCCTGCCGCGTGCGATCCGGCGGCATCGTTCCGCGTCTTTGCCGCCGTAAAGCTTGCCGGCGGCCTTGGCCTTGGCATACCGGGCGTGCTCGGCCTTGCGCCTCTTCTCGGCGCAAGGCTCGCAGACACTGCGACCTGGCGCGGGCCGAGTCTCGCCGCAACTGGGGCACAGGCCGGCGGCACGGCGTTCAGCGGTGCGCCGCGCGAACCGTTCGCGGCCGAGCACGCGTCCCACATCGAGATCCTTGTAGGCCATCCTGGTGTTCTCCTTCGGAGATCGGAATCCGAACGGCGGACGCCCGGCCGGACGTCCGCAGGAGCACGCAGTTCATCCTTTCTGCCTGCGATCCACGAAAATGCCCATTGCGCGCCAGCCCCAGAGCTGGACTCCAGAGTCGCGCAGCTTGATCCCCGTCGCGATGATGATTTCGTCGCGCGCGGGCCGCATCTTCTCGACCGCCTTCAGAGAGGCGATCGTCGGCCGCGCCATGCGCCGGCCCCTAGGCCTTGTGCCGTCGGCGCCGATGGGAACGATGTCGCCATCCGCTAGGGAGAGGAACCGCTGGATGACATAGCGGTCGTCATTGAGACCACCGCCGACGAAGTGGGTGAGGAATGTGCGCGCGTCGCCGCGCGGGGCTAGGACCGCCTGCATAGTGCCGTCTCCCGTGGATTGGTGATTGTGAACGGCGGAAAGGCCCTCTCCGGGTATCCATACGCCGCCCCGCTCACGGCCAGGCTCGCCCTCTCCCTGGCGCGATGTACGGTGGAGGATCACGGCGCAGGTTTGGCGTGTTGCCGGAATCTGACGGCCGTCTCCGGAGGACTGTTTCTTCACTCATTGTGAAAATGGCGTGTCGACAGTCTGACTAGCTAGCGTCTTGCCAAATATAGAGGCTGCTCTAGCGATGTGAATTGGCGGTCATCATGGCCGGATGCATTCCGTTTCACCTAGCCTCGCTGATAGAAACGGCGAAGATGAATGGCGTTGAGCCTTGCGCTTGGCTCAAGGCAACCATCGAAGCCCTCGCTGCCGACCATCCCAATGATCGGCTCGACGAGCTGCTGCCCTGGAACTTCGAAAGTCTGTCAAGCTGAACTAGGGGTGAGGCGTAGCCATTGCTGACCACTCCACAAGTCATTGGAAGAGATCGGGAATCTACGTGCGGGCCTGCACCGTAGCCTTGTCCGACACCCATAGAGCCCTGTCGAGCTCGCGCATCGTGATGTCGCACGCTGCTGCCTTCTTTTGGCAGAGGTCTACATACTCGTTCCATTTCTCGAAGGCATAGTGCGTCGACCCTCCGGCGGTTTTCATCGCCCTGACATCCAGGATTGGATAGCGATCCGGGAAGGCGAAATGAAGGATCACGCTGGCCATTGGCCATTGGACGCCCCTCAGCGCCAGCAGGGCGCCGATCCGCAGGCGCTCGGATTTGGCTGTGAAGGAGGCTTTGCTGATTTCCTTCACCTCACCCTTGGTGTTTTCCTCGCAAAGCTGCCACGTCCGTCCGCCGCGCCATTTCCACTTTGCAACTTCGACGAGGTCTTTCCGTTTCATGTAACCGCGCTTCGCCGCACATTGCATTCGGACGCCGAGGACGTCGTCCCCGCCGTAGTCGTATCGCCCGGCAAGTTCGAGGATTTGGTCGCGGGTGAGCTTGATCTCCATTATTCGTTGGTATCAGGTCCGCTCCGACTCCGCCATATGCAAGCGCCATCGTCGCCGGCGCACACAGGATGACTACAGCACTGCTCGACCGTCTGACCCACCATTGCGAGATCATCGAGACCGACAACGAGAGCTGGCGCTTCAAGAACAGGTCCTGATCCGGCACCGGCCGTCCACGCGGCCCGGTTGCCCCGGTGGGCCAACAGGCACCCCCCACGCGGCTTCGCTTCGCGTTAGCGCAAGGCGCTACACGAAGCCGCGCGGGTCCCCCCTGTTGATTACCGGGACAACCTCCGCGTGCCACCAAGGGGGTCAATATTGCACGCCGATAGGGGGTCAAACTTCAAAGCCGATTGACACTTAGAGGGAGTTCACCGGCATCGAGGTCGACATGGGCCCAGCGCAGGGTGAGGGTCTCGTTCCTGCGGCATCCGGTCAGCATCAGCAGACGGATCGCCGCGACGGACGTTGGCGATGCCTACAGGCTAGTAGCCATATTTGTCCTGTCGATCCTTGAAAGCTTTTTCGCCGCCCTCCATGGTCGACGTGATCACCTTGCACACTTCCGGCTTGTCGATCGCGCCTGCGCACGTGAACTCGCGATCGCCACTTTCGTTCAGATCCAAATGGCCAACGAGTTCGGCGGAGCCGTTCACAACGATATTGGCATTGTGGCTGGCGAAAATGAGTTGCCGGTTCTGCTTGGCGTCGTGAAGCTTGTCGGTGAGCTCCGCGATGATGCGGTTATCCAGATCGCCCCCGGGCTGATCGATGATCAGCGGCCCGCCGGGCTGCTCGAGCAACATGAACAGCAGCGCAGCTGCGCGCTGTCCCTCTGAGGCCTTTTCAAAGGAAATTTCTCGACCGCCATCGCAATAGGAGAGAGTGATTTCGGGGCGTGCGACGGCTGAGGCAATCCCCTCAACGCGCGTCGTATCCATGCGCCCGGTCACCGCCTCACGAATGCGCTCGGTTTCGCCCAAGATACTCATGAGGCCAGCGCACACCGGGCGCTCTTCCCCGTTCGCAGCGCCCATCAGGCGCCAGTAGAGCAGCGAAAGACAGTCAGTGCGCAATCGATCAACGACATTAACGGAGGTATCGTTCCCGAGCGCCTCGTCCAGTGCCCGGATTCGCGTGGCCTCCTGCGAACCCGTCTTGGCCGCAATAGCGTCGACTGCGTGCCTGATCTCTGACGTATCACCAGCGGAAACGACGATGGCCTTGATCTTCTCATTGGAGAGTCGCTCGATCTCGGTCGCCCATTCCTGCGTCCGGGCGTCCCTCTCCTCGTTGCTTGCCTATCCGGTTAACGCCCATGACCGCTACATGTAGGGTGTCGCCACTCTCCCGAGTAAAGCTCGGCATAGGTTGGAGCAGAGGTGTCGCCCGCGATGCCGAGCAATGAGCGGAAGGCGTTGAACGGGTAGAACCGCCTGTTGAAGCGGAAGGTGAACTCGTTGAGGTAGGCTTGTAGGTGCTGGTGGCTAACGCCGTGGTGGATCCCGATCAGCCACGTCTTCAGGTTGGCGAAAACCAGATGGATGATCGGCAGGTATTGCTCGGCAACCTCTGGATCACCACACTCGGCAACAGCGAAGTGCTCATAGTCGCGCTTACCGAGGCCAGCATAGCCGCTCCAATCGTCAGTAACGATCAGCGATCCCGGCGCGACGGTGCTCTCGACGAACCCACAGAGCGACTCGGCGCTACGGTCGAGCACGACGGCGAGCCGAACGCGTCCGGCATAGCGTCCGTCTTTCCGGTTGTCGAGCTTGGTGCCCGGCTTTCGATGACGCACCTCGATGGCACAGGAGACGGGAACCTTGTGGTGAACACCACGGCCTTCCCCACGCGTTCGCCCGCCAACCCAGGTTTCG
Source organism: Micropepsaceae bacterium (assembly GCA_965247505.1). Classification (GTDB taxonomy): domain Bacteria; phylum Pseudomonadota; class Alphaproteobacteria; order Micropepsales; family Micropepsaceae; genus CAIYRG01. The sequence continues at coordinate 1,001,117 of OZ252020.1, forward strand.
TCCACCTCAACATGGTTCTTGGGCTGTCCACCGATCCTGTCTTGGTTGGGCCGCACCATGCCCGAGCGGAGCTTGTGGAGAATTTGAAAGGCCGTCTCGTAGCGCGAAAGACCAAGTTGCCGCTGAAACTGCACGGCGGACATGCCGGGCGTCTGACTGGCGACCAGATAAGCGGCCCAGAACCAGACGTTCAGCGGAGTGTGGCTACGCTCCATCACTGTTCCCACCGTCAGCCCGGTGTTCTGGCGGCACTTGCGGCAGCGCAGGACGCCAGGGCGGTTTTCAAAGTGGAACGGCTCTCCCGCCGTGCCGCAGTGCGGGCAGGCAAAGCCGTCTCCCCAGCGGGCTTTCTCCAGGTAGGCGGCGCAGGCCGCATCATCGGGGAAAAGTCGCTGGAACTCGGGTAGCGAATGCGGGAATGGGAGATCGGCGCGGTCGAGAACATCCATGGCGCGCTCCCCTATATCAGGTTTGCGCCCATTCTAGCCCTAGTGGGTGTGGGTGTAAACCGGATAGGCAAGCCTCGTTGATCCGCCCCTTTTCTTCAAGCGCCACAGTAAGAGTAGCGGACGGATCGCCCTGGGCCTTGAGCTCGGCTTCAAGGTCACCGAGTTGCTTAGTGGTCTCCGTGATTTCCTCGCGCAGTTTGATAATCTGCGCCGTAGCGGTCTGGTGCGCCCCCAGCTTTTCGAGAACGGCATCACGGGAGGTCCTGGCCTGCTTGAACTTTTCGGCCCACGTCGTCTCTGCATCCGTGAGCGCGGTCCGTTTGGCGGCCAAATCAGAGCGCAGCGCCTTCAACCCAGTCTCGAACGCCGCATAGAGATCGCGATAGCGCCGCCGCACTTCGTCAACATCGCCCTTGAGCTTAGTGGAAAGTTCACGTTCGCTGAGCAATTCGGTAGCGGCTGATTTGAACTCCTGAATGATTTGGTCGGCATGTTTAGATGCCTGCGCGAGTTTTGTGTCGAAGTCGTTTGCCTTTTCGAAGTGGTCCACAACCTCCTGATCTTCGGGGGACAAAGTGGGAAGCGTCTTTTCCAGCGCTTCGACGCGCTGCTTCACAGAATCCCTACTCGTTGTGAGTTTGCGCAGTTGCGATTGAAGCTGCCAGTTGCTGGTAACGGCCCGGATCGCCGCCCTGACGCGATCCTTTGCAGCCTCGATATCCGCGGCAAGTCGGTCATCTTCCCGCTTGTAGTCGGGGTTCACGAATTGAAGCAGATCGGAGAGTTGCGCGCGCCTGCCGGCCTGCTTGCCGATCTCCGCGAGTTCGCCCTGGCTGTAGACTACCGCAGAGAATAGACTGCGTAGCTCCCTGACGTTAACTGTTTGTGTAGTCCCGGTCGGATAGGTGATCTCCGGCTGATGGGCAGTGGCCGGTCCGCGCACAATCGTAAAGACTGCGTTGTCCTGCACGATCTTCAGTGAGACGTGACCGCCCTTCGAAATGAACGTGTCACTGAGGAGGTCGCACATCCGCTCTGTACCGGAGTAGTGATCACGTGGGGCGTCGTTGCAACTCCGGCCCAGTCCAAATGCAACGTATTCCAGGAAGGAGCTCTTGCCGCTCCCGCGCCCGCCGATGACAGCATTGAACTCGGGACTGACGGTCAATGCCGTGGACTGAAGGATCGTCGAGCCTTCGATCTCGGCCGCGGCGACAACAAGCGACGGGAGGTTGGGTGATTCAATCCGGATTCGCGAACGGTGGCCGAGAAAGGCTTGCCGGATCGCTTCAGCCGTCGGCTCGGCGAGTTTGATCCAGGTGTTGTTCTGGCGGAGATTAGAGTAGTCCGCTGAACGGCTGTCGGAGGTCGGAAGCGGATAAATCTCGCGGAGCGACCAAGTCTTGTCGGTCCCGGACAGGCGTGTTTGGTTCTTTGGACTGAGCGTGTCTACCGTCTGCGCCCGGTCGAGATAACCGCCGACATAGGGCATGCGCCGGAAATCTCCGTGCCCGCCGTCTGTCAGCACCGTATGGTTGTTACCCTGAGAGACATTGGGCAATACGACGTACCTGCCGCGCAGGTCTTCGAGCTCATCGAGGAGTTTGGCGATATCCGGATAGAGACAGGTGAGCTGCGTAATTAGGCCCGACAGCGCTCAGTTTGTCGAGATTGGCATATGCGATCCCGAGTTTGCCTTGCGCCTGCTCACGCCACTGCTCGGAGAGATCGGCATCGAAGATGATCAGGCATTGTTTGCCGCCGCTGGCGGTGAGTTCCATGCCTGGAAAGAACCACAAATCGAAATCCGGGTCCGTTTGCCTGCGATCCTCGATCGCTCTCTGCACGTAGGGCACCATGACCATCTCGTGATGATCTGTCAGCGCGACCGCCCGTAGGCCTACGGTGACGCATTGTTCAACGAAGACCTTCGCCCACTCGGCACGCGCAGCGTCGACATCCGCAGCCGTCGCCAGTACACCCGTCTCACTGGCCGCCTCGCCGAAATCCGCATGCGCATGCCCTCAGCGGATGTACCGGCGGCACGAACATCTCCCGTAAACGACGGCGCCGTTCGCGGACGTAATCCTTGACGATGGTCTGGCCGCCGGTGAAGCCATGCTCATCGCGAAGTCGCTCGAATATCCGCTTTGCCGTGTGGCGCCGCTTACGGTGAACTGTTGAAATAACGGAAAGGATTGTGCATCGGCAGAGGCTACGGGAGCTTCATTCCCGGCTCAAGCCGATTTGCTTTGACACTGCCTTCAGCATGCCCACACAGTTAGTCTGGCAATGCCGTTAGTGTGACGGCACCTTCCTAAGGCCTTGAACTAGGAAATTCCGTAGCGACTTAAGCCAGACGCAGATCTGATTTCATCGCATCACCGATTATGGACGCTGCGGGATCACACTGCCGACAATAATCGGGCGGTTCAGGTCCTGCGGGGGCCACCGTTTCATTTTCGAGTGGTTGTCCATCAGCTTGGACGGTTAGTTGTCGGAGTCGGCTATTGAGCTGGCGAAGGGTCATAACCAGCATGGCGCCGCGGGCACCAAAGTATTGGCAGTTGATCGCTGCCAAGGCTTGCCCGCTTCGTAGTGCCGCGACAACCTCACCCTTTCGCAGGTTCTTAAGCCCGTTTGCACCTTGTGAGCCAATTTGATGGATCAGGGCTGCTGTACACCAATCGCCCGACCCCGCTGCGTCAACCAGTGTGTTGACTTCGAAGGCATCGAGTTGCGTCCAGCGATTGCGCCAGCGAAAACACAAACCCGCTTCCCCTTGCGTCTCCACAACAAGTTTCGGCGAGGGCGCGACGGCCAAATCGGGTACGTGACCCAATCGATCCTGCGAATACTTCAGTATGTGACAGAGATCGACGGCACTTTGAATTTTTTCCTCATCACCAATCGAAGAAGGTTCGAAAACGACGAGCGCGCCTTTTTTGCGCGCAGTCTTGGCCAACCGAAGTGCGCCGGGTGAAACCCGATCGAAGTAGTACACCTTCGGATGCTGACCGCTATCGCGGAGCGCCTCGGCATCCCGAAGTGTTATGGGGCGGTGTCGGGGCAACCAGGAACCACACTCGGGACACGTCAGGGAGAAACGATGGACTTGACGGCCATCTCTGTCGGTGACAAAGCGCTGAATCACGATGGGTGTTTGCACCGCCGATTCATGACTCACGAAACGGGTATCGACTCCGCCCGCACTGAGCTCTTTGCGGATAAACGCACCGGAGACGTCGTCGCCCAGTCGAGCGACGGGAGTCGTGGCCCATCCCAGCCATGTAAGGATCGCCATGACGTTGCCACAAGAACCGCCAGTGGTTGCAAACTCTCCCATCTCCGTTGCGACGATGTCCATCGCGACGAGTCCCGTGCCCCAACACCGCAAACCTGCCGCTTTCTTGATTGTTAGGCCATCGCGCGTCATGACTCCCATTCGCCCCGTATCCACATGGAATACATCTCGCACTCTACCTCGCCCGTCACTTCGGGATCACTGTAAACCGCAGTCTCGACATAGGGAATACCAACTTTCATGCGTGAGCCATTGATCACGCCGTAGCGATGGTCGTAGCAGGCGAGCAGTGCGCCGACAGACAGCAACTTCGATGACAACGGTGACACAAAGGCCTTGCAACCATCAAGCTCTTCGAGCGCGCGTCTGTATCGATCCATTGCTCCGAAGAGCTGTTTGTAGGCTTCGAATGGATTGAATTCCGTGGCCCTCAGTATGTTTGAGGGCTCAATCTGAAAGTCCTCAAATAGGATCACGCGATGCTCCGTAATGATATCATCACCACGTCGCGGATTCCTCGATGGGAAAGGTATAACCGGACAAATTTCATCCGGGTCGAGCCGACTCTGAATAAGATGTAGACGATCGCTTTGCCGCTCGCCCAGCACAGGAAACCATACGCGAGGGACGTGCTCGGAAGTCTGTTCGGTCAGGTGCCCAGAGAATCCGACCACGGTTGTCATTTCGTCCATGAGACTGCCAAAGGCTTGTAAGTCGGTCTTGACACTTTCCGCAGTCACCACATGCAGATTCGTGTCCTTGAGGCTTGTGGCGGCCTGTTGATCCAAATCGTGTAATAACTTGGCGATGGCCGTCAGCGCGACCATGCGTGGCATTGCGCTGATGTCGACGATGACGTCGTCGTATTCCAGCAAATTTCCCGCCTCTCCGATCACTCGGCGCGTGCTTTGCGAGGTGGCATTGGAGTAGGCTGCGCCCCCGATATTGATCGCCAGTTCGCGAATCGCCGCTTCACCGATGATGGGTCTCAATCCGTCGCGATTGGTTTGTGTGAGTTGCTGACGAAACTCACTGTCTTCCAAGCCGTTGTCGAAGGCCATCAACCACACCCTCGGTTGCGCGCCGAGATCGGTGATGCGTCGCAGTGCCTCCAATGCCCGCGGATCGAACCCGCGCCCCAAAACAAACAGTAGAGTACGCTCGCGTGTCGCCAGATGGGTGCGCCAGAATTTATCAAACTCCCCACCTGCTGCCAGCACGTACGGATCCCAACGCATGGTCGTAACCGCGCTAGACAAGTTCGTTCACCTCCCCGTGGGAGTCTAACGCGGCACCGCGTTCCATCCACCCGTTGAGTTCCACCAAAGTTTTGGCACGCCAACCGCCATAGCCGAGCGGAAGATTGAATTGCACGCATAACAGCCGATTCAGATAGAACAGCATAATGGACTTGCCACCGTGTTGACGATCGATGCTGGGAATCAACAAGTTGTGTGCGACCAACGATGTGAGCACATCACGCAATTTGACTAAGTGTTTGATTTCTTCATCGCCACTGTCGATCAGTGTCTTTCTATCGCTCATCGTGACCGCGAAACCGGTAACACCCGGCACGTATGGGGCTGTGGGCCTAAAGGTTTGCGCACGACTGAACGCTGCGAAGCCTGCCAGCAGTTGCTTCGCGGCACTCCCTTGTGGCAAGCGCCGAATAAGCGTTTCCCAGCGCTGTTTTGCGACTTGCCGAATGATGGCGTCTTGCCGATCCGTTGACAGCGGGTTCGGTGTGTCGCGAGGACCGCGAATCTTCGCAGCAATTTCCGCGAACAGCTCCCCTGCCACTTCGAGGTACTGATCGACATTGGACGAAGAGACGACGGCCAGTGCATCGCGACCGAAATAGACAGGCGCTTTTAGTTCCGTACGGAGAAAATGCTCGGCAGCTCGCTCCGTGCCTTTGGCGAGTTTGTCAAACTCATTTTCGGTCAAGGCGTCGAATGAAAAGGTACTTTGGCGGCGGTTGAGATCGCGGTGCACGAGCACCTCAGTGAGGCGCCATTGCACCGCCCGCTTGACGGGAGTACCGGTAAACCCTGTGGCATGGTCGATCCAACGAGAGTAACGCTCAGAGTCACCGACTGCATTGGCGATGCGGGAACGAATGGTCCCGCACGCGGCGTCGTAGATGCCGTCCCAATTCGCCGCATCGTCGTGTTCAGCAATCACGGAGTAAAAGTCGCGATCCTCAAATCCTTCCGCTTTGGCTGCCCGTAAATTGGCGATCTGCTCGACGAACTTGGCATACGTCTTGGTGCGTGTTCCCGCCCATCGTCTTTCAAGTTGAATCACGCCTTCGTAATCGCGTGCCTCCAAGGCACCCTCGGACAGTAGGTCACGATGATTCAGTGCTTCCAGTCGTTCTGCCACCCAGATGCCGCAGTTTTCGCGCGCATTCGTGATCAGCTCCGTAAGACGCATCCGTTGTTCCGGCGCCAATGCCTGTAGTTCGTCCAGCAACAGCACGCGTTTGAGCGTGACTAGCCCGTTGATGTCCGTGATCGAGGATTGTGCAAACCATTTGAGTCCGTCCAACCGCGCGTGACCGCCGACCGGCACCGATTGCTCGCCGAGGTCGTCCATGCGCTCGTAGAAGCCGTTTTCGATCTCGGAAGCCCAGTGAAACAGCTGCTCACCCGTGGCACGCGCCGGTATGGTCACCGCCGATTCCGGCGCCCATTCTATGTGAATCGTATCAAGATCGTCTGGAAAAATGCGGCCGCTACGCTCAAGCAGGGCGCGCAATACAGCGATCACGATCCGGGAATTAAGCAGTTCCCGGAATAGGCTATTACCTCGATCGTACTCGGTGAGATCGCGATATTCTGTGGTAAACACCACCATCGTGCCAAGGATTTCTGGTCCTTGCTCGCTGATGGCACCAGCAGCCATCAAACCGTCATGCGTGGACTTTACCTGCGAATGATCAATCAGATTGCGGGTCAGCTGCAACGGTCGCGGCGTCAGCAAGCGCAGGAACGTTGTTTTACCTCCGCCGGGGGCGCTTCGCAGGAACACCAAGCCGCCCCAGGGATTATCCATGTTCCGAACCAGCTCCAGGGCACCAGAACCGAACAGCTTGACGAATTCCTCGTCGTTGACCGATCGTTGCGATGCGCGAATGCGGAACGGATTACGCATTTCTACTGGTACCGTCGATGCCGGCTGACGCGCGGGAACAACCCAAGCACGTCGTGCACGTCTTCCGCCCACAGCAGATACACCGAATTGTTCGGCGTGTTGTGATTGAGAACGATAGGCAAGCGGCCATCCGCGTATCCGAATCGCGTGGTTGTACCACCGATGGCGCCATGCTCGTCGTCGGCTGTTGAGTCGAAATACTTGGGATTGCTTAGCAGGTCAAACAGCGCCCGCTCCTTGCACGAGTCCAAACGCGTCGCACCGCTGAGCCGAAAAACCACATGCAGCTCAATTGTGCCTTTGGCGAATGTGAGTGTGTTTAGTGACGCTTGAATATGTTTGATCGCTTGTTCGGATGCGATGTAAATCACTACCAACACACGTACGCCTTCGTTGGCGATGCACTCGCCAAGGCCGTCTGTTTTCTCCAATTCCGAGATGATTCTGGGGATCTTGGCCTCCCATTGATTGGGTGCTTCCCCTTGGCGAATGTAGCTTGTACCACTTGCTGAAAAGTCATCGAGCAGAACCACGTATTTGAACACAGCATGGTCTGTGCTCGGCACTTCGCCAAGGATACTGGCAAGGTCTTTTTTGAGCTTCCCGCGCAGATCGCCGGCTTTCGTGTGCGACACGTCGTAGGCGTGAAAGACCTGCTCGTGGGAAATCGTCTGTGGATTCACACGCCGGAATCGATCAGTACGGGCGCCGTCGCTTAAGCCGAGCACTAGTGTCTGACGCAACCGGCACCGATATGCAGTCGAATTCGCGATGGCCTTAACCCGATAACTGGGTGTGATCTTTTCGTCTGCTGCGGCATCACTGAACAATATGGGTCGCACGATCGTCGGAAACGCGAGGTCGACCAGCTGGTTCATTTCGTCGTCAGATATAAAGATGAGTCGATGCCGCACAAAGTTGTATGCCACATCGCGCTCTTCACCGTCAGAGAACTGACGCAGCCAGAGCGCCAGACTCTCAAGAAAGCGCCGCCCAGGCGTAAACTGTTGATACTGGTCGTACTTGTAAGCGGCGAGAACTTCGAGCCGCGCTCGTTCACGAGCCTTGGCCTCATCGTCCCAACCCATGATTTTGGCTAGCAGGTTTTCAGCAAGCTCTTTCTTCATGCAGCGGGGCTCACGCTCGAGCGCCCTGCGGCAGTTTGAGTCGACCACCCATCTTGGACCATTGTAGTAGGCGCAAGTAGTACAACGTGGCCTGAACCCCTTTGATGCCGGCGGGTGCCAACGCCCAGCAATGGTGCGGATGGCAGCTCACCTCGTCGACGCTAAGTCCGAAAGGATCATCTAGCAAATCGGCATCGTTACCGGGCCATCGACCCTTATCGCCTAGTCGTAAAATCAAGCCGTGGAGGCCGAACTGACGCTTTAGGGCGTCCACGATATGCCGTTTCGATTGTGACTTTAGGAGTATGTCGATTGAGTGGTTGGACGTGACGACATCACCCGTTATGTTCCGGTCGCGCAGCAACGTCTGCGCGCGCCTCAAGGCTTCATCGACGCACACCCCATCGTTGAGCGCGACGGAAATTTGCGCAATGTTCGTTCGAATCTTGCTGCCCGCGAACACCGTATCGCCGGACAGAGCTTCGAGCATTGGGTGAGTTGGCGCAAGATCGTTAAGCAAAGGATCCGAAGCATCCGTCAGGGGCCGGATTTCAGCGCAGTTGTAATAACCTACCAAGACACAATCGTGGATCGCTTCGGGAAGCGCGTTACGCAATTTTTTACCTGCTGAGGGACCCCGGCCAGTGGCGATACCTATGGTCGCCCCCTGTTCACAGAGCCGGGAAAGTTCAGCCGCGATTGGCTGAGGCAGGGGGTCCGAACGCGAGCGCGTGTCACAAAGCGTCCCGTCGTAGTCAGCGACCAGCGCATAGAATCGGGCTTCGTTGAAGCGCTTGATGACCTGCTGATGTAGCTTATGCCACGCTCCGTCACCTTCGTGGCCCTTGCGCCGAATTGCGGCGGCCCGATTGATCGATGCCTGACTAGCGCGCTTGATATTCGGCGACAACCGGTAGAGTGCGCGGCCGAAGGTCGGCACCCCGGGCTTGCCGGGATCGATCGCCGCCTGTTGCCCGGCGCTATCGGCCACGTGTAGTCCCACAACAAGTCCGGCGAGGGCCTGAACTTCAGCAGACCCCTTGAAATTGACTCGTACCACGGCCGCTGACTCAGGTAACAACGCCAGTGTTTTATCCCCGAGTATGGATTGTTCGTCACTGATCAGTGCGAGCACACCCGTCTCCGACGCCCGGTTGGCGAGCCAAACATGTCGTCCGTGGCCAAAATTTCTCAAATCCGCTCTTTGCAGCGCGCCTAACGCTGCCTCCACAAACCGCGACTCAATGTCAATCGCCGCCGCGGTCAGTGGATGGGTGTGAAGCACGCTGACGTAACGGCGTGCAGTGACTATATCCAGTGTGGGCGAGATCGTATCGACGCTTCCAAAGCACGTAGATTCCTCTATCAATGCGTCGAAGCTGTCAGGAACGTCTTTCTCTGCTTGCCCCTCCGCAGCGCGATAGGCTCGCAGTAGCAAAAGGGATGAGGCGAGCAAAGAAGCCACTGCTAGAAATCCGTCCGCAAACAAGGGGTGCGGTATCGCGATCAGGTTCGCGTACTGAATTCGCGACCCCAGATCTTGAAGTGGCGACTTGTCCATCAGTACCAACGCGCCCAGCGGATCAACATCTTGTCGAGCGGCGGTTTGAAACGCCGAGACGATGTCGCGATTGCGGCCACTAGCACTGAAACAGACGACCCCCGCAGAGGGAATCAATCCAGATACGATTTCAAGCGGGGTTGCGGCCCGTGCCAGTTGGCCGGACGCGCGTTCGTGCAAATAGGCGGCGTAGGTTGCAGTTGAGAAAGATCCACCCGACCCAACCATAATCATCGGACTGCCCAGCCACACCTCGACTGCGCTGCAAAGGGCGCTAACGTCGATAGTACGCGCAACGTCATAGACCGCGCCAAGCTTGCTCAGTTCTCTAGCATATCGGCTTGTCACTCAGCAGCGAATCCCACTTGGTTCCGAATACAGTAAGTCTGTACAGTACATTGATAGTAAGCGGTAAATATGAGGTTTTGTCGCGTTAACCGGATGCACTCCAAATCTCGGTAAATTGTCGATGGCTATTCTACGCAATGTCAATGGCTTAGCCTCATGAAGACCTGCCGAAAACAGCTTACAATCACTTAACGTGACAATGTCGACTCGAGTCTGTGTCTCTTCCCGGCGATGTCCCTATCTCTGTTGAAATTCGTGGGGCAGGCGTCGCTGGTTGATGATGCTATGCTGCCTTCATGATGGTTTCAATGGCACTGTCGGCCTGAGCCTTTCTCAAGTGTTCCTGGAGAGCATTTCGGAGGATGAGCAGCTGGCGATAGGCCTTGAGGCGACGGAAGGTTTCTGGGCCTCCAGCAGGCCGGCGGCGGTCCATCTGAGCGCCATCTCGGCGTGTCTCCAGCGTTTGACGTTGCGGGTGACCTGGCGCACCGTGCCGAGCGCGTTCTCGACGATGTTGGTGCAGGCGAGCGAGCGCCGGAGTGCGTGCGGTAGGCCGAGGCGGATGACGGTGAGGATCTCCTCCAGCCCCTCCAGGATGCTGCCCGAGACGCCCGGTTCCTCATGCTCCAGACGCCGGACCAGGTTGCGCAAGAGCCGCTCGGCCTTGTTTGCGTCGTCCTGGTCCCAGGCCTGACGGAGCGCCTTCTTGACGCTCGCGTGCAAATGTTGGGGCAGGCGCTCGATGATGTTACGGCCCTTGTGGACCTGGCAGCGCTGGATGGCGGCGGCCACACCGAAGGTGTTTCGGATCGCTTTGCTGAGTGCCTTCGCGCCATCGACGATGAACAGCCGCGGCAGTGTCGGATCGAGCCCCCTGGCGAGGAGATTGTCGATCAAGGCCTGGACGACGACCGTGTTCTCCGTCGCCCCCTCGACCACGGCCAGGACATGCTGTGGCAGACCGACTTCACCTATCTCAAGGTCATCGGCTGGGGCTGGTTTTACCTGTCGACCATCCTGGACGACTATTCCCGCTACATCATTGCTTGGAAGCTCTGCACCAACATGACGGCGGACGATGTGACGGCAACACTGAAGTTGGCGCTAGAAGCCTCAGGCTGCAATCGCGCCAATGTCGTCCACAAGCCGAGGCTGCTCAGCGACAACGGTTCGTCCTATATCTCCGGCGATCTGGCTGAATGGCTCGAGGACCACGGTATGGATCACGTTCGGGGCGCACCGTATCACCCGCAAACCCAGGGCAAGATCGAGCGCTGGCATCAAACGCTGAAGAACCGGATCCTGCTTGAAATTATTATCTACCCGGCGATCTCGAAAACCAGATCAGCGCCTTCGTCGATCACTACAACAACCAACGCTACCACGAGAGCATCGGCAACGTAACTCCAGCCGACGCCTACTTTGGACGCCACACCGCCATCATCGAAAAGAGAAAAAGGATCAAAAAACTGACCACCCAAAACCGCCGCTTGAACCATCAACGCCAAGCGGCTTAACATCAAACAAAGATGAGCCAGATCCTCCCTTATGAAACACGCTCAACAGTCCCATTTGTTTTGATGACGGACACCTCAACTTTTCAACATCGACCGGGACACCCCCCTCTTCCCCTTAATAGACAGCTTGTCCTTCTCCGGCACAGATGCTACAAGGAAAGATATATTACGCAGTATGAAACCCTATTCACTATATCACTTTTCTCCGAACACCCTAGACTTCGACACTGAAATAGGGAAGACATGAAAGTTAACTGGGTAAACTGCCAGGGCGATAAATGGTGCCCTTTCTCCACCGTCAACCTTGATCACAAACACTTTATCAATTTGAGCGGCGTATACGTTATTTGGCATGGTGGACAGAATCCTTATACCGTTTACGTGGGCAAAGGAAACATCGCGCAACGGATACGATCCCACAGAAAATGTGACGATATTCTCAAGTTCTCACACCTAGGATTGTTTGTAACCTGGGCACAGGTTCCACTGTCTTCGCAAGGAGGAGTGGAACGTTACTTGGCGGATTCTCTGCGGCCAAAAATAGGAGAGAACCACCCACGCGTATCACCGATTCAAGTTAATTTCCCCTGGTAGTTACAAGGCAATACAGGCACCCTCTATTATGTCTACACCATTACCAGGAGAGCCAAGAGTCGTATCTTACATTATTCCAAGAATTGAGGTCTATCAAGTAGCTGATGATGAACTGAATCGTATTGAAGAAGCTGCAACAAATTCCGGGAACGAATTTGCAACTATGCTGGCTGCTATTTCGATAATGACTTCCCTTCTCATAGCTATAACGCAAGGAACATTTGAAACAGAAGTTGACATCCTTATAAAAGCCGCAGTCGGAGTTTCTGCTTTAGTTTCCCTATACATGGGTACAAAGTGGTGTCGACACCGATCATCAGTATCAAAGATATTGTCCCATATTCGGAGCCGTAGAACCGAACCAGATACGTGAGCGTCTTGGCTACACTCGTACCTCGGAACACGGATTCCTGAATAAACGGTAGTTGACATTGCTCCCGGATCCCGGACCAGGTGGTAAATTGAATACCGACCTGGAGGGACAAGATGACAAAGCAGACGAGGCGGTGATTTTCGCCGGAATACAAGGAACAGTCGGTTGCCCGGCTGTCGGAGCCGGGTGCGACGCATAGCAGTGTGGCTGCCGAGCCCGGCGTCACGCCAACGCAGTTGGGCATTGTCAGACTAAATCTACTTGGTCATCTCTCCCTGTCCCCTCTTGGGGATTTTAGGGCGCAGCAACTTATTTTGTCTGGCTTAGACCAGACAAGAACGGGCGACGAAGCGGGCTCAACAATGGAAAAATTCTAACATAGGATTTTAGTCTGACAATGCCCTTGTCTCCACCGCCCGCCCAGGATGTCGGCGGCGATGCTGTCGGCGATGCGCCCTGCCGACTCCTGCACCGAATCCCGCGCAAGGTGCGCATAGCGCGCCGTGGTCTCGACCTGAGTGTGGCCAAGCAGCTTTCCGATCATGGGCAGACTTTCGCCCAGCGCCAGCGCCCGGCTGGCATAGGAGTGGCGCAAATCGTGAAGCCGCACATCCTCCAGTCCAGCGCGTTTGCGGATGATTTTCCACGGGTCATTGACGTTACGCATGTAACTGCCCTTGAGCTGTCCCGGAATGACCCACGGATTGTCTGGAATGCGCGGCAATTGTGCCAGAACCCGCACCGCCTCGGGAGAGAGTGAAATCGACCTGGGGCCGGTCTTGCTATCGCTGAGCCGCAGCTCACTCGCCTCCAGATCCACGTCCTCCCAACACAGCGTCAATATCTCGTTGCGCCTGCACCCGGTCAGCATAAGAAGACGGATCGCCGCCACAGCATGCACCGAGACACCGCGGCAGGGCTCGGCCTCGCTCAACACCCGGCCCAGGCGGCGGAATTCCTCCTCTGTCAAGAACCGCTCGCGCTTACGCTCCTTATACTTGACTTGATACCGGCAGGGGTTGCTCCCCTCCGGGACAAGGCCCCGATCCTCCGCGGTCTTGAATATCCGCGACAGCGTGTCCACCACCTGGTTCGCCATGACGGGAAAATCGCGGAGCTTGTAATGCAGCTCCGCCACATGCGCCTGACCGACCTCAAGCGCGGACAATTTGCCGAGGGCGGGCACGATGTGCTTCCCGGCGTTCAGACGGTACATCGCCACTGTCTTCGGCTTGCAGCGCACCGTCACATGCTCTTCCAGATACCGCGCCGCAAGTTCGTCCACCGTGGGTCCGTCCGCGAGCCTCAAAGCCATCGGTTCTGGGACGGGCTTCTCGCCCGCCTTGATCCGCGCGATGATCAACGCCGCCCGCCGCCGTGCCTCCTCGGCGGTAATGACACCGTGACGGCTAACGGTCACCCGCTTCGCCGCGGCGCCTGCGGCCCTGGTCTGGACGACGTAGTATTTGCTCCCCGAGGGATACACCCGCACCCCGAAGCCCAACAGCTCGCTGTCCCAGAACACCGTGTCCTTTTCGACCTTCAGCGCTTCGACGGTGCGCCTTGAAATCGTCTTCGTTTGCAATTTGGCCATGTCTAGGCTCCCGGTCTTCCCAATTCTGTCCGCCTCACGCGGCCTCGGCATCTTGCGGCAGAATATCCGCCCCGATGCTGCCGCCGACCTTCGCCGCCGAGATCTTCTCCGTGTCCCGTGCAAGATGGGCGTAGCGCGCGGTGGTTGTGACATTCGTATGGCCCAGGAGCTTTCCGATCATGGGCAACCCCTCGCCAAGCGCCAGCGCGCGGCTGGCATAGGAATGGCGGAGGTCGTGAACCCGGACATCCTCCAGCCCGGCACGCGCCCGCAGGCGTATCCAGATCGGTTCTATGTTCGAAAGATGCGCACCCGGCTTCCGGCCCACGATGACCCAGGGGTTGCCTGCAACGCGGGGAATGCCATCCAGCACCGCCTCCACCGCCGGAGTCAGCGAAACCCTGCGCGCACCGGTCTTGGAATCTCGCAAGCGTAGCTCCTTGGCCGTGCGGTCCACATCGTCCCAGCGCAATGTTACGATTTCGTTGCGCCGGCATCCGGTCAGCATCAGCAGGCGGAGCGCCGCGATGGCCGACGGCCAGACCGAGCCGTCCGCTTCCGCTTCATCCAGCACCCGGCCTAGCCGCCGGTATTCTTCGGGCGTGAGAAACCGTTCGCGCCGTCGCTCCTTGTACTTTCGCACCGACCGGCATGGGTTCTGCCGTGGTGGCGTTAACCCCCAAGCCTCGGCGAGGGAAAGCATCTTCGAGAGCACTTCCACCGCCCGGTTCGCCTGGTAAGGCTTGTCGCGAAGCGCGCAGTGCAGGGCCGAGACACGCGCGCGGTCCACCGCCTCTATGGGAAGCCCGCCGAGCTCCGGCAGGATGTATTTGGTGACCACGCCCCGGCAGAGTTTTACGGTTGCCGGCTGGCAGCTCACCGCAACATGCGCCTCCATGTAGCGCTCGGCCAGATCGGACACCGTCCACGCCGGAACGGGCGGCGGCGGAACCGCAGATTCGCCCCGCTTGATGCGGTCGATGATGGTGGCTGCGTCCTTGCGCGCCTGCTCGGTGGATATCTCTCCATGCCGGCCGATGGTCACCCGCTTCGGCCCGTCTGGGCCGCGCGATTGGACGACATAGACCTTACGTCCCGTGGTGTAGACCCTTACCCCAAACCCGGGCAGGTCCCGATCCCAGAACACCGCGTCCTTGCCTTGGACACAAAGGGTGTCGACGGTGCGTTTGGAGAGCCTTGGTGGTCCCTTGCTCGCCATGGTGTCCTCCCGCTAGCGTATTTCCTGCGCTGGCGTGCGTTACTAGATGCGTAATCGAACCGCAATCGACTGACATCAAATCAGAGCGCATTCAAGCGCAGGTCTGTGTGGATTGCAAGCGCTGGAACTCGAAAGAAACGGAAATAAAGTCAGTGTAAATAGCTATTTATCATACTACAGCGTAGCCTAGCGCATCTCTGACATAAGTTACTGAATACTACATTATCTAAGGCGGGCTGTCGATCATGAAGGCGAAGTGCTTGAGGTCTTTGCCACAAAACGGCGGGATCGCAGGGCCGCGCTTGAGTTTCTGAAGCAGGCTATGAAGCGTTATGGCCGACCGGCCACGATCGTGACGGACAGGCTACAGTCATACAGGGCTGCGATGAAGGTGATCGGTAATGCAGCCGCCCAGACCTGCGGTCGTTGGCTGAACAACCGCGCGGAAAACTCACATCAGCCCTTCCGCCGACGGGAAGGGGCGATGGCTCGGTTCAGAGACATTAAGACCCTGCAGAAATTCGCTGCCGTCCACGCCTCGATCAACAACCATTTCAACCAC
The DNA here is from genome assembly GCA_965247505.1 of Micropepsaceae bacterium. Lineage (GTDB taxonomy): Bacteria > Pseudomonadota > Alphaproteobacteria > Micropepsales > Micropepsaceae > CAIYRG01. The sequence continues at coordinate 1,016,921 of OZ252020.1, forward strand.
CAACGTCATCTCAACCGCTGCGACATATTCAAACAAGCCCGAGCCGCTGCCCTGGCCGATTGGCAGCAACTCGCAACCTGATGGCTCTCAATTATAGGTTCACTAGGTCTGGTTCAGTTAGTCTGACAATGCCCTCGATTGTAGGTTTTACAGATTCAATCTAGTTGGTCTGACAATGCCTGAAACGCTCCAACACCACCGCCCCTAGCGCTTCCTTGATAGGGTCCAACCAGAGTTCGAAATTACGCCATTGCTCGAGACCGGTTGTGAATATTTGCTGTCTCACCTGTTGGGCACTTGGTGTACGGATGTTGCGCTCGGTCTTGTAGTAATCCAGACAGGCCTGCTCGAACGGAAGGCCGCAGAAATCAAGAACCCTACGCACCTGTGTTTCAAGGTTGTCTACGACTTCCTCGTACTGCACACACAGAATGAAACCAGGCAAAACCCGGTCCCAATGATCCATGAGTTTCATATATTGCTTGTAGTAGTTCCCTATCTCTCGCAATCCGTAAGAAAACTCCTGACCTTCGCCAAATAGTTGTTTGAAGCCACTGAAGCAACAGGCCATGGGGTGCCGGCGCGCATCGATGATCTTGGCGTTCGGCAAGATCAGCTTGATCAGTCCGATGTGGAAGAAATTGTTCGGCATTTTGTCAATAAAGAAAGGTGCGCTGCCCCGGTATACGCTGGTATCCTCAATGAATTGCGCGCCGAATCTGCGAAAATAGCTATCGTCTATTTCAGCAAGAATTCTCGGATACCTCGGCGACCCTTCACGATCTTCTCTTCGGCCGCGTAACCGTTTGGCCAGGTTAAGAATATTGTGCAACTCCATGGTGCTGTCCACTTGTGAATGGGATGAAAGAATTTGTTCAAGCAGAGTCGAGCCTGCTCGGGGCATGCCGACGATAAAAATCGGGTCAGGCGATTCCAATCCCAAACCATGTTTGCGGGCAAACAATGCTTCAGTGCAAATCTTGATCTGACTATTGACCCTTACTTGCAATTGTCTGGGGCTGTGCTGGGTTTGTGGCCGTTTCAAGGCGTTGCCTTTACTGTAATAGCCGAATGAACATTCATACTGTTGCCTGTCTTCGTATGCCTTACCTAAAGCGAAGCACAGTTGAAGCCGGTCATCCTCGCCGGTGGCCGGGTCCGATTCCACATTGGCCATCTGCACCAGTTCGTCCTCAGAGAAGAAGTACGACTTGGTGTTCGCCAGGCTCCAATAGGCATCGCCGTGGTCACGCTTGATGCGGTACGCCTGCCGGTACAGCATGACGGCTTCGTCGATGTCGCCATTCGATTTGTGTACGTGGGCCAGGGAGATCGGGAAAAAGTGATTCTCGGGATGTCGTTTCATTAATAGTTTATAGCTTTCTATAGCTTCGTCGTTTTTTCCGATTCCGCTACAGGCGGAGGCGTAGAGGGATCGAACGATATGCATGTCGTGGGGATACTGGCGGAGTAAAAGCGCTGCCTGTTCGTGAGCCTTGGCGAACTTCTGCACTCTCAGAAGGATGTTGATATACTGGATCCGCGCGTTGCGGTGCTCAGGATCGAACTCGATGCAGCTTTCCAGCAGAAATTCGGCTTCATCGTAAATCTTGTTACGGGTTGAGATCTCGGCGAGCAGCCGCATGCCCTCGACGTGGGTTTTGTTTTTGCACAGAAAGTGTTTGCACAGCCGCTCCGCATCCACCAGCCTGTCCTCAGACAGGTAGCTGGTCACCCCGAGCAGTTCATCTGGCAGCCAGTCGAGAAACGCGATCTGTTCTTGCACAGGTGTAAGTCGCCCATAGTTACCACTCTCCTTATAGAGCTTGGCCAGGCATTTCCAACTGTTGATCAGGGAGGTGTCAGCGGCGACCGCACGCTCAAAAGCTGCCGTGGCGCGTGCGTAATCTTTCCTTGCCAACTGGTTGTAGCCGGCCTCCTGATGCGCTCGGCCGAATTGGGGCTTCAACTTCAGTATCCGCGACAGCGTTGCCAGCGCCAGTTCCCATTTGTGCCGATGGCGCTGCGCCACCGCCAGAGCGTATTGCACCTCGATATTGCTCGGCTCTGTGTGTAGCAAGGCGCTCATCAACTGCTCAGCCTTTCTAGGTTGGCTATTGCGCAGCAGATACTGCGCTTCCTGAATTCTTGTTTGCGTTTCAGTCACATTCCGCATCTTCGATTGCGGGCGAAGCACGAATAAAAAGATAAACCAAAGGTTTCTCTTTGCACATGCTACGGTGTGGCCCCGATTTCCGGACTAACTATTCAAAGTCGTAAGACAACCGTAAGCCAACTGTACGCGGGCGCTGCACACTGACCACCGGCGTATAATGGCCAGCAATCTGCATGACGGGCGACTCTTCGTTGGTCAGATTGTCTACGAACAGCTCGGTCCTCCAGTTGTCTTTCTGCAGACCGAAGGAAGTGCCGAAGGTCGTAGCGCTCGGGTTAACAAAGCGCGAGTTGTTGGGTAGACGGGAACTTCCGGCACCGTCAGGTATCTTGACGGTGCCGAAGGTTCCCCCTTCATTCTGGATTTTCAGGCCGGAGTATGCTCCTGATTGTCGATACAGGGTGTCGTCCATCAACTCGGCGCTGCCAACGATACCCGAGAGGCTCTTGCCCCGGTGGTTCAGGGTGGTAGAGATGTAGGCATTAGCTCCAAAGACCCCAAGCGGGAAATCATAACGCATTCTCAGGTTGCCCGCGAACGACGGAGCGAGGGGGAGGTCGCTGCCCGATAGAACAGAAATGTCCTGCAACTGAGGATTGATGCTGGTGAGCTCGGTGTCGAGGAGGCTTAAACCGCCCGCGATGGTCAGCGAGTTGGTAGGGGCCCATAGGAAGTCGACATCCAGGCCCATGACTTCCGCATCGCCGACATTTTCGATGAAGTACAGGAATGCGACGTTGGAAGGGTCGAAGCGCGATACTTGCAGGGCTTCGATTTGCGACCGGAAAAGGGTCGCATTCAGCTGCAGTGAACGAGCAAACAAAAGGCTCTTCACGCCGACCTCGTAGCTCGTGAGGTTGTCGGTCTTCGCTACCGCCGGCACTATGTAGTTTTCATACACGCCTAACTGGTTGGTCGAGGGTTGACCGGCGTTGCGGTTTTGAGTAGCCGGACGATAGCCCTCCCCGTAGGTAAGGAACAACAGCAGGTCGTCGTTGGGATGCCAATCTAAGGACGTCTTGAAGATGGTGTTGGTTTCGTTAATAGACCCGTCGGAATTGAGGCTGTTGATATCGAGGTAACCGTTCTTTATCGCATCCAGAGTCGCCTGATTCTGATTGCTGCCGCCGCTGCGGAACATGTCCCGGGCACCATCTGGGCTCTTAGCATCCAGGATGATGTTGTCGTCGCCTTCGTCGTTGTAACGCCCTAACGTCTGCAACCGCGCGGTTACATCATTACTGAAGGCGTGGCTGTTGCAGCGGCCATCAGCGGTAAACTCGGAATTACCAAACCCTCCAATGCCGTAGCGGCAGCCAAACGAAAAGTTTGAAGCCCCCGCCAACCGTGATTTCAGGTCGTAGTAACGGCCGCTAAACGAAGCGGTCAGAGTATCAGTAATATCGAACGCAACTTCGCCGAATACCGCCACTTCTTCTTCGGTGCGGGTAAAGTCGTTGAAGAAGACGGTGGACGGACTTCGGGGGCCGGACGTATTAACCCCATCAGTTGGAATCGTGATGTTGCCGAGCAGGAAGCCGTCGCCCCGGTTGTCGTTGTAGTAGTTGTTGGCGTGCTCACCGAACGCCTGGTTGGCCGATAAGTATTGGAACTCGCCGACGTGGTTGGTTTCCATGTAGTTGTAGTAAATGCCGCTCAACAGCCGGACACGCCTAGCCTGGTCGGTGTGAATGCGGAACTCGTGGCTAGTCCGCTCGTTGGCCGTGTCTTCAGTGTATTGCTTTGTGGGATCGTAGCAATTGTTCACGTCGGAGGGGTCATAGATGTTACCGCTGCAAAGGTAATAGGTGATGTAGCCGCCCCCGTTGTTGTAGTGGGTGTAGTCGATGATGCTATCCACGTCGCGGTCCAGCCGGCCGCCCGTGTAGATCATGTCCAGGTTGGCGATGCGGCCATTCAGGGTCCATGTGGTTAGCCCGAACTCGTCCCGGTTGTATTCCGGCGAAAATTTTGCGGAAGCGTCGTAGGCGATGCTCGGGTCGACGATGAACGACCCTTCGGCTTCGAGAGTCTGGGCAGTGTGCTGAACCAGGACGTTCCAGTCCTCGTTGATTTCATAGGTGAGGCCTGAGCGGATGCCGCGATAAGTGGCTTCGTTCCAGTTAGCCTGCACCAGAGCGTCGTTCCTCGCACTTACAACGGAGTCGGCGCCCGCCAGAGGGGGGCCATAGCCCGTAAAGTCGTTTCGGTCGACCACTTCGCCGCTGGGCGTAAAGGTGGCAGGAACGTTGTCGATCCAACCGCCCTGGATATCGTTGTAAACCGCGACGCGGGCGGCGAGCCGGTCGCCCAGTGGTATATTCATATACGCATCCACGGCGCTGCTGTTGGCGCCCCCGTCTGTGCTTCCGAACTTGGAGTTGAACCCTGCTTCGAAAATGCCCAGCTGTGGCTTATTGGTGATGAGCCGCAGGTTACCGGATTGCGAACTGGCGCCGAAAAGCGTGCCCTGGGGGCCGGCAAGTACCTCGATGCGCTCCATGTCAACGGCGTACACATCCAGGTTGCGTCCGCCAAAAGATACGGGTTGCTCGTCCACGTAGAGGGCGACGCCGGGCGCAGACCCTTGCGCCGCGGAGACGGTCACGCCGGATTGCTCGGTAGCGCTGCCGCGAATGTAAAGTTCCTTTTTACCGGGGCCGTTGCCTGCGCTCACGACGTTCGGCAGGTATTCGACGTAGTTGTCGAATGTCTCCACACGAAGTTCTCTGAGGGTATCGCCGCTGACCGCCTGAACGGGGACTGGGATGCCCTGGGCGCTTTCCTGCCGCCTGGTCGCGGTGACGATGACTTCCTCAATCTCCGCAGCGTTGGCGATGCCCACCGAATAGCTGGCAACGGCGGCAGAAATAGTAAGGCAGGACTTTGTCTTCCTCTTCATGGCAACGCTACTTATACTCAAATATGCTTATACTCAAATACGGCTATTACTCAAATACGGCTATTGCCAGACTAACTGAGTCGGACCTGTAGAACCTACAATCAAGGGTTCAGCGTTACTAGCGCTGGCGCAAGGAGTATGGCGGTCTTCGCGTCGATCAGGCCAAGTGCCTGAAGGAGCTTGAGAAGGAGAACAGCCGTCTGCGCAAGGCGGTCTGGCTGTCCCTCGTCAGAATGAATGGGACAGGAGAGGCGGTTATTTAAGGGGATTATATACTTGACTGTGCAGGGGCTATATTGTCTTCGGCCTCTTGCTTCTTCTCACTTTCCTGAACAGGATGTTTCGTAGGCCGCATCAAAGCCTTTACGACAATCCCAGGTGTTGCACCCTTGTACCGATGGTTTAAGACCTCTGACTTCGCTCTACATGTTTGAGTATCCTTGTTGGACATCACATGTGTCCTCGCTATTTTGAGTCTGGTTGGCTAGGTGGGTTAGGCAGAGCATATGCTTCTTCAACCTCAAACAGCAGATCATGATCACCTATACGTTTTTCGAGTTCTTTAACTAACTGTAGGGTCTCTTATAGGTCCTCATCCCCTAAAAGCTCCGCGTTCCATTTTCCCTTTATCCGGCGTAGAGTCGCGATTCTAATCGGATGTCCAACGCCACCTGGAGCATACTCTATGGTATGATTGAGCGCCCAATGAACACCAAGTGTTGCAACTTTTATCTGTGGTTCTTCTTTTCCCCAAAGCACCCTTGCAATGAATGCAAGAAATGGGTCCGCGAGCGGTTGTCCGGAACCCATAGAGACGGCATTGTCAGAGTAAATTGGCTTGAGCTGGGAAGTAAGGTTTCGTAGCCCCCGGCGATGCAGAATCCCTTTCGTTATTTCAACAATTCGCCTGAGGTAATCCGCAGCGTGGTGATGCTGTATGTCCGCTACCCCTTGTGGCTGAGACAGGTCGAAGATCTTCTGTTCGAACGGGGCATCAACCTTTGCCATGAGACCGTGCGGTACTGGTGGAACCGCTTTGGTCCGTTGTTTGCAGCCGAGATCCGGAAACGCCGTGTTCGTCATGGATCCTATTCGCTGTGGCGCTGGCATCTTGATGAGGTGTTCGTCCGCATCAACGGCGAGACACATTACCTATGGCACGCCGTTGACCATGAAGGCGAAGTTCTTGAGGTTTTGGCCACGAAACGGCGGGATCGTGAAGCCGCGCTTAGGTTTCTGAGGCGGGTTATGAAGCGGTATGGCCGGCCGGCTTCGATCGTCACGGATAGGCTACAGTCATACCGGGCTGCGATGAGGGTGATCGGCAACGAGGGTTGCCAAGAGACCAGGTGCTGGCTCAACAACCGGGTGGAAAACTCACATCAGCCCTTTCGAAGGCGGGAAGGGGCAATGGCACGGTTCAGAGATGTCAGGACCCTGCAGAAATTCGCCTCCGTCCATGCTTCGGTCCACAACAACTTCAACCACCAACGCCATCTCAACCGCCGCGATATTTTCAAACAAGCCCGAGCTGCTGCGCTGGCCGAGTGGTGTCAACTTGCAGCCTAAAAGTCCTAGATTGTAGATTCTACAGGCCCGATCCAGTTAGTCTGACAATGCCGTTGCGACATATATCTTTGGTGGCCGTACTATTGATGCAGCATTATTGGATAGAAGTGTTTTTCCTGAACGAACTTTATTCGCGCGCGTGAAGTGTGACGGGGTGATTGTAGATATCCTTAACTTTCACTCATTGACAGGAGTGGATTATAAGAAGGCATAAGCCAGCAATTTTGCATCAATTAAAGATTTTTTATGCGCAAATCAGGTAGACTTTTTTACTTGCGATGCGAATGAGCCAAAATGTGATTCTTTGGACTATGATAAGATTAAGTTCTTTAATAACAGAGACAAGGGGTTTAATGTAGGCCTACTATTTGGAAAGAACAAGGCTCCCCTATATCCGGTTTACACCCACACCCACTAGGGCTAGAATGGGCGCAAACCGGATATAGGGGAGCGCGCCATGGATGTTCTCGACCGCGCCGATCTCCCATTCCCGCATTCGCTACCCGAGTTCCAGCGACTTTTCCCCGATGATGCGGCCTGCGCCGCCTACCTGGAGAAAGCCCGCTGGGGAGACGGCTTTGCCTGCCTGCACTGCGGCACGGCGGGAGAGCCGTTCCACTTTGAAAACCGCCCTGGCGTCCTGCGCTGCCGCAAGTGCCGCCAAAACACCGGGCTGACGGTGGGAACAGTGATGGAGCGTAGCCACACTCCGCTGAACGTCTGGTTCTGGGCCGCTTATCTGGTCGCCAGTCAGACGCCCGGCATGTCCGCCGTGCAGTTTCAGCGGCAACTTGGTCTTTCGCGCTACGAGACGGCCTTTCAAATTCTCCACAAGCTCCGCTCGGGCATGGTGCGGCCCAACCAAGACAGGATCGGTGGACAGCCCAAGAACCATGTTGAGGTGGACGAAACCTGGGTTGGCGGGCGAACGCGTGGGGAAGGCCGTGGTGTTCACCACAAGGTTCCCGTCTCCTGTGCCATCGAGGTGCGTCATCGAAAGCCGGGCACCAAGCTCGACAACCGGAAAGACGGACGCTATGCCGGACGCGTTCGGCTCGCCGTCGTGCTCGACCGTAGCGCCGAGTCGCTCTGTGGGTTCGTCGAGAGCACCGTCGCGCCGGGATCGCTGATCGTTACTGACGATTGGAGCGGCTATGCTGGCCTCGGTAAGCGCGGCTATGAGCACTTCGCTGTTGCCGAGTGTGGTGATCCAGAGGTTGCCGAGCAATCCCTGCCGATCATCCATCTGGTTTTCGCCAACCTGAAGACGTGGCTGATCGGGATCCACCACGGCGTTAGCCACCAGCACCTACAAGCCTACCTCAACGAGTTCACCTTCCGCTTCAACAGGCGGTTCTACCCGTTCAACGCCTTCCGCTCATTGCTCGGCATCGCGGGCGACACCTCTGCTCCAACCTATGCCGAGCTTTACTCGGGAGAGTGGCGGCACCCTACATGTAGCGGTCATGGGCGTTAACCGGATAGGCAAGGAACAAGGTACATCTGTTGGATGACGCCTTTAAATCATTCATTTTGAAAAAAATATAAGATCAACTGACGACCCTCTAGCCGTCTCCCATATCCTTTCAAAGAAATATAACCGTCGTTACGACCACATTTATTATGACAAGAAGTATAAGGTCGATCACGTCCAGTATCCTTATGAAGACTCCAAAAAGGCTAGCAGTGATCACTCAGCAGTTGTTGGCGATTTTATTTTGCTATATACTTAGCAACTGGCATCGTTGGCCCACATTCCGGATGGCATTGTCAGACTAACTGGGTTGGACCTGTAGAATCTACAATCGAGGACTTTTAGGCTGCAAGTTGGCTTTGTCACGTTAACTGGATTCACTCCAACTCTCGGTAAATTGTCGATGGCTGCTCTACGCAATGTCAATGGCTTAGCCTCATGGAGACATGCCGAAAACAGCTTATAATCACTTAACGTGACAATGCCAGACGGAGTGCTGAATGATCGCGGGTGGAAATCGGTATCGTGCATAGGAGATTTTCTGCATTCAGCGACATTACGGCGCCATCAGCAACAGGTCACCCTGTTAGGGTGACAACGCCGGGCGCAGAACGTCAGAAGTGGTACTTCAGACCGACTGTGACCGCCTGGTACCCGATGCCACCGAACTCCAGGTTGGAGTCGAACGGCGTGACCCCGTCGGCCTGCACCGCTGCGTGGCCGCGGATCAGGCTCCAGGTCGTGTCGTGGGTCACGTCTTCGAATCTAGCCCAGCGCGCCGTCACCCCGATCGACGTTCGCAGGCTCAGCGCGTAGTCGACGCCGGCCAGCACTTGGTACCCGAAGACGGTCGTGGCGGCCTTCGTATCGATAATGCTGGCGGTGCCTGCGGCTGCACGTTTGGCGGCGACCGGCCAGTCCGGATCGAATTCGACCAACAGATACTCGGCTTCCGACTTGCGAATGAACTGGGCGTAGTAGCTCAGTTCCGTTGCGGCCATGCCGATTCCGGCGCCTACGTACGGCGTCCAGGCCGATGCGTTTCGAAAGTCGTAGTACGCGTTGGCGAAGAACTGTTGCGCCGCGTAGTCTCCAATCCATTCGTGCGGCAGCTGACCGGCGCTCCACTCGGAACTCTTTCCCTGTAATGCGGCGCTGGTCGTGCGGCCGAGCGGCTGCGTGTCATCACCCAGGTACCGGTGGAGGTACTCCACCTCCAGCCGCACTCCGCCCGCCACGTAGCCGACCATGATGCCACTGGCTAGGCCACGGCCGTGATCGAACTCGTTGGACAAGAGTACCGTCGGAACGTTGTCGAAGCACGCCGGATCCTGGACCGGCGGACTCACTGAACTTGGGTAGAGGAGCACATCGCAGCGGCTCGGGTGGTTGATACCGCCCAGGGATGAGCTGACTGGCGTGGAGTCCGCGACACCAATCTGCAGGCCAGCATAGAACCGCTGTCGCTCGCTCTGGGCGCTAGCGGCATCCGGCAATCCGACTAGCGCGGCGACGAGCGCGCTGCACAACAGGTAACTACGATTTTTCTGATGAGTAATGCGCAAGATAGTAACAGTGAATCGATAAGGCTAGAGTCTTTACCAAGCGTAGTAGAAGGTCAGTAGCGACTCTTTTCTAAACTGCGGTACCGGTCAAGCATTGTCAAGTTGCAGGTGAAGGCATTGTCACGTTAAGTGATTGTAAGCTGTTTTCGGCATGTCTCCATGGGGCAGGCATTGTTAGACTAACTGAACCAGACCTAGTGAACCTATAATTGAGAGCCATCAGGTTGCGAGTTGCCGCCAATCGGCCAGGGCAGCGGCTCGGGCTTGTTTGAATATGTCGCGGCGGTTGAGATGACGTTGGTGGTTGAAATGGTTGTGGATCGAGGCATGAACGGAGGCGAATTTCTGCAGGGTCTTAATGTCTCTGAACCGAGCCATCGCCCCTTCCCGTCGTCGGAAGGGCTGATGTGAGTTTTCCGCACGGTTGTTCAGCCAACGACCGCAGGTCTGGGCGGCTGCATTACCGATCACCTTCATCGCAGCCCTGTATGACTGTAGCCTGTCCGTCACGATCGTGGCCGGTCGGCCATAACACTTCATAGCCGGCATTGTCAGACTAAATCGGCTTGAGCTGGGAAGTAAGGTCTCGTAGCCTCCATTGATGGACAATCCCTTTCGTTATTTCAACAATTCGCCTGAGGTAATCCGCAGCGCGGTGATGCTGTATGTCCGCTACCCCTTGTCGCTGAGACAGGTCGAAGATCTTCTGCTCGAGCGCGGCATCGACATTTGCCATGAGACCGTGCGGTACTGGTGGAACCGCTTTGGTCCGTTGTTTGCCGCCGAGATCCGGAAACGCCGTGTTCGTCATGGATCCTATTCGCTGTGGCGCTGGCATCTTGATGAGGTGTTCGTCCGCATCAACGGCGAGACCCGTTAACTATGGCGTGCCTTTGACCATGAAGGCGAAGTTCTTGAGGTTTTGGCCACGAAACGGCGGGACCGCGAAGCCGCGCTTAGGTTCCTGAAGCGGGCTATGAAGCGTTATGGCCGGCCAGCCACGATCGTCACAGACAGTCTACAATCATACCGAGCTGCGATGAATGTGTTCGGCAACGAGGGTTGCCAAGAGACCAGGCGCTGGCTCAACAACCGGGCAGAAAACTCACATCAACCCTTCCGGCGACGGGAACGTGCAATGGCCACATTCAGGGAGGTAAGAACTCTGCAGAAATTCGCCTCCGCCCATGCTTCGATCCACAACCATTTCAACCACCAACGCCATCTCAACCGTCGCGACATTTTCAAGCAAGACCGGTCCGCCGCCCTGGCCGAGTGGCGTCAAATTGCAGCCTAGAGGTCCTCAATTGAAGGTTCTGCAGGTCCAGCCCATTTAGTCTAACAATGCCCGCATGGCAGTCCCGTCCCTCCCTATATGGGGACGACCGGCAGCCGAGCCAGGCGCTCGGTCAGCAGGGTGAAGAAGCCATCGGCGTCGACCAGCTCGAGGACGCAGGCGTTGGGCTTGGCGCCGCTGCGGCCATGTAGGTCGCAGACCGTCCGCCCGAAGCAGTGGCCGCCACCCAGCTCGACATCGACCCGCATGGCGCGCCCTTCAAAGAGGTCCGGCGCCAGCAGGTAGGCGATGACGCAGGGGTCGTGGAGGGGGGCGCCGTGGTGGTAGGCCTCGACGTTCTTCGCGCCGTAGAGGTCGAGCATCCCGCAGACCGCATCCGCCGGCGCGGTGCCGAGCGCGCGGATCGGCATTGTCAGACTAAAATCGTATGTTAGAATTTTCCCGTTGTTGAGCCAGCTTCATCGCCCGTGCTTGTCCGGTCTAAGCTGGACAAAATCTATTTTTGCGCCCTGCAATCCCCAAAAGGGGACAGGGAATGGCTACCAAGCAAATTTAATCTGACAATGCCTCACTTAGGCTGATTTTTCCGGCCATTGCGCCACACTGTGGCGAGCCACGGTTGCTCGGCTCGCGGCCGGCCCGGCGGGCGGTAGTAGTGGTGCAGCTCCTGAAAGCCTGCTGTGGTGACGTAGGAGCGCCACGTCTCAAGATTATGGAAGCAGCCGTAGCGCCCATCGACCCAGCCTTCCTCGTTTTGGCCCCGAGGATTCGAGCAGAACAGGACTCCACCGGGCTTGAGGCTTGCGGCGAGATCGCCGAGAACCCGGGCAAGCTGGCTCCTCGGCACATGGAACAGGGAGGCGTTCGCGAAGATCCCGTGAAAGTAGGCGGATGGCAGGTCAAGCGAGAGGAAGTCCTGGTGCAGGACCGCACAATCCGTTTGGGCGCGCGCCATCGCGGCGAGCTTGCTCGAGCCGTCCAGGCCGACCGCCTTGTGGCCCAGCTCAGTGAACTGGTGCAGATCCCGGCCAGGCCCGCAGCCTAGATCGAGAATGACATGGGGTGGCTCGTCCTCAATCGCCTCGAGCAGAGCCGCTATGTTCTGGCTGACGTCATGATCGGCCGTGCCGCGACGGAAATCCTCCGCCACCCGATCATATTCCGCGATCGTAGTGGCTGCGACTTCTTGCGCCTGCACTACGTCTTGCTCAGGAATGTGATCGCTCATCGTATGACACTTATGCTTAGTCGCAATCAACCTACTTCCTGACGACGCAGGACGGTATTCTCTTTAGTTGACATCTAATCTCGCGTCACTGGCAGGCCCAAGTGTTATTCGGCGCTGAGCTTTGACCACTCACAATCAAACGACATCAATGAGTTAGCGTGCTGATCGGCGTTTAACCTCCGCGCCGATTAGCACCGCCCCGAGGAAGCAAACCACAAGCGGAATCCGTCTACGTCAGCACACCAGACCGGGCGAACCCGAACGGAATTTTGCACCGTCAGGCGGGCGATCCGAATGCGCGGCGATTCTCCGGTCTATCGACTGGGTCGGCGCCAGAAAGGAAAGCGCCAGCGCGACGCTAGGGGCGGTGGCCATCAGAAACAGGCCAGCGGCCCCAGCCTGCAACAGAGTCTCATTGCGCCAGCTGGTCTCGCGCTTCCGCGATTTCGGCGATGACCGGATCGATGTCCGCATGGCATCGCCAAGCCGGTATCCGCAGGACTGTCCAGCCAAGATCGGACAGCACGCCGTCACGGGTCACATCCTGGCGTCGCTGTCTGCCGCGGGCGTCCAGGTGCTGGTCGCCGTCCACCTCGATGTTCAGTTTAATCCCCTGTTCCATTAAGGCGAAGTCCAGTTCGTATCCCTCGACGTTTAGCTTGGCGTAGGGTCGGAGATCGCGGTGCTGCATGGCTTCGAACAGCAGCTCTTCCGACCTGCTGTCGATACGGAATTCGGCAACCAGCGGAGGCATTGTCAAGTTAACTGATTGTAGGCTGTTTTCGATATTTCTCCATAAGGCTAAGCCATTGAAATTGCGTAGAGCAGCCATCGACAATTTACTGATATTTCGGAGTAAATCCCGTTAACTTGACAGAGCCCGGCGACGGGCTGGTGGCACGTCAGGCCGGGGCGCCGGCCGGCGGATCGATTGCGATTGCGCGCCGCACCGCGCCAGTTATGTTCCCGAACTCGGGTGCGTTGCGCGCGAGCAGTCTGGAGCGATCATGAGACGGTATGCACTTTCCTTCGGCGCCGGGTCGGCGCGGTCCGCGCCGGCCCGGGCGAAATGGCGCCGCCGGACGGTGGGCGTGCTTGTTGCCGGGGCGGCGATGTGCGGCGCGAACGCCGGCGCCGGCGATGTCTACCTGCGGGCCGGGATGGGTCTCGACCGTCCGTCCGAGACCATGTTCGCGGACCGGGACTGTTCGAGCGCCTCACCGGCAGCGCTCTACGGCTGCGGTCGGGGCGGCGACGGCGCGCGCCTGCGTTCGGTCGGCGGTTTCGGGACGGTTCCAGCGCTCGAACTCGGGCTCGGCTACGCCGCCGCGCCCGCGCTGCGGCTCGAGGTGCTGGCCGAATACCACCAGCGCCTCGCCTTCGAGGGCCGCGCCAATTTCCTCGAGCCCGGGCGCCGGCAATCAGTGGCTGCGGAGCTGTCGTCACTGTCCGCAATGCTGGCGGCCTATGTCGACCTGCCCGGGCTGGGCCTGCCGAGGCTCGGCCCGCTCGCGCCGTTCGTCGGGGCCGGCGTGGGCGCCGCCCGCACCCGGATCGGCGAAACCCGCATGACCTTTCCGAGGACGACGACCATCGTGCCGGGCGCGAGCCGGGCCGGCTTCGCGTGGATGCTGACGGCCGGGGTCGCGGTGACTCTGGACGAGCGCATGACGCTCGATCTGGCCTGGCGCTACACCGACCTCGGCGAGGTCCGCACCGGCCGGGGGGCGGGCCGCGTGGTCTGGCGCGACGGAAGCCGCGAGCCGCTCCCGCTCGATCTCGCCGCGACGCGGGCGAGGCTCGCGAGCCACGGGCTCCGCGTCTCCCTGCGCTACGCGTTCTGAGGCGGAGAGCGCGACCGTTGGCGTTGTCACACTAAGAGGCTGACCTGCTGCTGATGGCGCCGTAATGTCGCTAGATGCAGAAAGTGTCCTATGCCCGATATCGATTTCCCCCCGTGATCATTCAGCACTTCGTCTGGCTGTATTTCCGGTTTCCCCTGAAGCTACCGAGACGTCGAAGATCTGCTCGCTGAACGTGGTATTGATGTTTCTTACGAAACGGTCCGGCGCTGGGCACTGAAGTTCGGGCAGGCCTATGCCCGGAGACTGAGGACAACGCGTCCTCACTTCGCACATCCACGTTATTCTTTAGAATGCTGTAGAAGCATTGAAAATAAAGCAACTTCTTCTCCTCTGGTAGCTTGACGGTTCTACTGAGTACCACTACGTTCCCACTCATAGTGTGGGAATAAATGAGGGTGCTGGGTGGCTCGGAAACTCACAGCAAGGTACGCTGAAGCGGTGAAGAAACCAGGAAGGTATGGCGACGGCAACGGCCTGTATCTTATGGTCAAGCCGAGCGGCTCAAAGTCGTGGGTTCTGCGAACGGTTGTGAGCGGACGGCGGCGTGACATGGGACTTGGCGGCTATCCACTGGTCTCCCTGGCCGAAGCCCGCACGGCTGCCTTCGAAAACCGCAAGCTGGCCCGCGCCGGCGGCGATCCGCTAGCACTCAGGCGGCGGCCCGATATTCCGACCTTTGAGGAAGCCGCCCGAACGGTGATCGAAATTCACAAGCCGACGTGGCGTGTTGGCGGTAAGTCCGCCGAGCAATGGGAATCATCCTTGCGGCAATACGCCTTTCCGCGTCTCAGGGCCAGGGCTGTGGATACAATTACTTCGGCGGACGTGATGGCAGTCTTGCTTCCCATATGGACCGAAAAGGCAGAGACCGCCCGCCGGGTTCGCCAACGCATCAGCGCGATCATGAAGTGGGCGGTCGCGCAAGGGCATCGTGCCGACAATCCCGCCGGTGATGCCATTGCGGCCGCGTTACCGAAAGCCGGAGACACGCCCAAGCATTATAAAGCCGTTCACCACGCCAAGGCCGGCGACGCGATCCAGGCGGTAAGGGAATCGCAGGCCTCGCTCGCGGCGCGGTTGGCGTTTGAGTTCCTGGTTTTGACCGCCGCACGGTCCGGCGAGGTGCGGAGCGCTGTGTGGTCCGAGTTCGACATGGAGGCGGCGATATGGACCATTCCTGGCGAGCGGATGAAGACCGGACGCGAGCATCGTGTGCCCCTATCGGGCCGGGCGCTGGAAATCCTTAATGAAGCGCGGGCGCACGATGACGGCAGCGGCTTGGTGTTTCCAGCCTCTACCGGACGCAAGCCCATATCCGTTTCGACGCTTTCCAAGCTGTTGCGCGAACTTGATATCGACGCCGTTCCGCACGGCTTCCGTTCGACCTTCCGGGACTGGTGTTCGGAAGCCGCCCAGGTACCCAGAGAACTTGCCGAAGCCTGTCTTGCCCACGTCGTGAGGGGTGTGGAGGGTGCCTATGCCCGTTCGGACCTGTTGAGCCGCCGCCGCAAGCTGATGGATCGGTGGGCCGCGTATCTGGCGAGCGGTGCGGGCGACAAGGTGGTTCCAATGGCGCGACCATAGTGGGGGACAAGCTAGTGAGCGGTAACGACGCACAATCAGACATCGAGATTGAATTCAACGATGCAGTGAAAACTGCTAGCGCCTACTTGCGAGCACTGGGGGTGTTTGAACTGTGGGGAATATCGAGGGAAGAACATCGCAACCACGAGACCAAGGCCATGCGGAAGGCGATCCGGAAAGATAGGAACCAGGCCATAGAATTGCCTGCCCATCCGTTAGCACGTCACGCAGCCGCATTGGGCAGAGAACACCTGCATGGCGGATGCGATTATAAAATCCTCAAAACTCTTCTGGAAAAAGATTGCACTCACCCGGCGTGTCTGACGTCAGCGCCTTTGGGACGAATTGAGGTAATTGCATAACGGAGGATTTCTGGCTCATCGTAGTGACCGAAGGGAACGAAGATGAGACAGAAATCAATGAGCAAGAACGACCCGGCGGAGAGAACGGTTCGGGATATTCGGCGCAAGACACGCAAGCAGTATACGGCTGAGGAGAAGATCCGGATCGTGGTGTCGGGCCTGCGCGGCGAGGAGAGCATCGCCGCCTTGTGCCGCCGCGAGGGCATCGCCGAGGGTCTGTATTACAGCTGGTCGAAAGAGTTTTTGGAAGCGGGCAAGAAGCGGCTCGCCGGCGACACCGGGCGCCAAGCGACCTCGGGCGAGGTTAAAGGCCTGCGCCAGGAGATGCGCGACTTGAAGGAGTTGGTCGCCGAACTGTCGCTGGAGAACCGTCTTCTCAAAAAAAATATGATCGGGCATGGGGGAGGCGAGGAATGAGGTATCCCGCATCCGAGAAGCTGGAGATCATCCGCCTGGTCGAGCAGTCCCACCTGGGCGTCGGGTCCACTTTGGACAAGCTGGGCATTCCGAAGACCACCTTTTATCGCTGGTACGATCGCTTTCTGGCCTTTGGCGACGCCGGTCTTGAGGATCGCAACAGCAGCCCGGGCCGGGTGTGGAACCGGATCCCGGATGATGTCCGGGGGCAGATCATCGATCTTGCCCTGGAGGAGACGCAACTGTCGCCCCGGGAACTGGCCGTCAGGTTTACGGACACCAGGGGCTACTTTGTCTCGGAAGCCTCGGTTTACCGGCTTCTCAAGGCCCACGGCCTGATCACCAGCCCCGCTTTCGTGGTCATCAAGGCAGCCGATGAGTTCCGCGACAAGACCACGGCGCCGAACCAGCTGTGGCAGACCGACTTCACCTATCTCAAGGTCATCGGCTGGGGCTGGTTTTACCTGTCGACCATCCTGGACGACTATTCCCGCTACATAATTGCTTGGAAGCTCTGCACCAACATGACGGCGGACGATGTGACGGCAACACTGAAGTTGGCGCTAGAAGCCTCAGGCTGCAATCGCGCCAATGTCGTCCACAAGCCGAGGCTGCTCAGCGACAACGGCTCGTCCTATATCTCCGGCGATCTGGCTGAATGGCTCGAGGACCACGGTATGGATCACGTTCGGGGCGCACCGTATCACCCGCAAACCCAGGGCAAGATCGAGCGCTGGCATCAAACGCTGAAGAACCGGATCCTGCTTGAAATTATTATCTACCCGGCGATCTCGAAAACCAGATCAGCGCCTTCGTCGATCACTACAACAACCAACGCTACCACGAGAGCATCGGCAACGTAACTCCAGCCGACGCCTACTTTGGACGCCACACCGCCATCATCGAAAAGGGAAAAAGGATCAAAAAACTGACCACCCAAAACCGCCGCTTGAACCATCAACGCCAAGCGGCTTAACATCAAACAAAGATGAGCCAGATCCTCCCTTATGAAACACGCTCAACAGTCCCATTTGTTTTGATGACGGACAGAGCAGCATTCACTGTCCTAGCTTATATTTTGGTATAGGGCTTAACCTATTCGCTGATGGACTGGGCGATGTCCCTATCTCTGTTGAAATTCGTGTGGCAGGCGTCGCTGGTTGATGATGCTATGCTGCCTTCATGATGGTTTCAATGGCACTGTCGGCCTGAGCCTTTCTCAAGTGTTCCTGGAGAGCATTTCGGAGGATGGGCAGCTGGCGATAGGCCTTGAGGCGACGGAAGGTTTTCTGGGCCTCCAGCAGGCCGGCGGCGGTCCATCTGAGCGCCATCTCGGCGTGTCTACAGCGTTTGACGTTGCGGGTGACCTGGCGCACCGTGCCGAGCGCGTTCTCGACGATGTTGGTGCAGGCGAGCGAGCGCCGGAGTTCGTGCGGTGGACCATGAAGGCGAGGTGCTTGAGGTTTTTGCCACGAAGCGCCGGGATCGCAGGGCTGCCCTCAGGTTTTTGAAGCCTGTGATGAAGCGTTATGGCCGGCCACACTCCATCGTCACGGACAGGCTTCGGTCATACCGGGCGGCGTTGAACGTGATCGGCAACAGGGTTCGCCAAGAGACCAAACGATGGCTCAACAATCGAGCCGAGAACCCGCACCAGCCGTTCAGACGAGCCGGAAGGGGCAATGGCCAGATTTAGGGATGTAAAGACTTTGCAGAAATTCGCCGCCGTCCAGGCCTCGTTCCACAACCACTTCAACCACGAACGCCATCTCAACCGCCGCGATATTTTCAAACAAGCCCGGGCCGCCGCCTTGGCCGAGTGGCGTCAATTAGCAGCCTGAGGCCGTTTGATTATAGGTTCTACAAGTCCTGTCCAGTTAGTCTGACAATGCCTGCGACGGCGAATGCAAGGGCTCAAATGGGCTAGATCAGCACAGCGGTTTCTCTCTGCCTACGCCGCCGTCTACAACACCTTCAGCGTCCAACCTCATATAATTTCCCGAAAGACATTACGCCAGTTTCGCAACCACGCAATGGGCCTGTGGCAAACCTCCACCGCTGCGGCCTTAGCTTGAGTTCCATGCCTATTCGCGTCACGATCGTTCAATAACGTGACAATACCACCACGAGAGCCTCGGCAACGTCACGCCCGCCTATACCTACTTGGGCCGGGACCACGTCATCATTGAGAGAAGCAGCAAGATTAAAACCTGACCATCCAAAAACGCCGCTTGGCCCATCACAAGAAAGCCGCTTAACATCAACAAGGATGAGCCAGAGCCTACGTTAGATAACCGCCAACACTGTCCTATTTATTCTGACTACGGGCACGGCTTATAGTATTCACGGCGGCGGTGTCTTTCATGGGTTACTGACGCAGCCGTTGTTGATTATCTTGATGGATTACACACTCCTTTATCATATCTCCTTTTCCAGATCTGCCATAAACCAGTATCCCATTTGAATCGCGTATGGTTTGAGTGGCACTGTAGACATGACCGCTGAAGGCGTGTTGAACAACCAAGACATTAGGGTTGTTCAGCTCTCCAATAAAAATATCTGAATATGAATTACCGTCTGGCGCTGGATAGGGTGCTAAGGAAACGATTTCATCTTCTATGAAACTCACGGTGACGTTGTTGCCGGAAACGACGGACACAGAGCAGGACTCACCCGTAAATTCAAATCCCAGAAAAAGGCGTTGGAAAAACCTCTTAGAAGGAACACTTTCGCGCCTATGGTAAGTGCCAATTTTTAATTCTGGTACCCTTGACGGCGTTTGCCTGGTCGTTTGCTCGGCACTGCTCGCGGTTGACATAACAGTACCTCCTAGCCCTCCACAAACGCTTGTGAAAAGAAAGACCAGTGCGACGGGTAAACTGATTTTCATAAGATCAATGTTGAGGTTGGGCATGATTAATGTCAGGCTTTCTGGCGGCGTGGTCGGTTTCCGGCTCGTTGCTCAATAAAGCGGCGACCCTGCGAGTGTCTCGTCACGGCGAATTTGCCTGTCCCTTCCAATTACCTCATCCACAGATATTCGTGATGGAGTCCATCAAGGCGACATTATAAGGCCAGCAGTTGCCCTAGCAGTCTGTCGGACTTAACCGAGTGTTGAAATAAATGTTCGTGTAAAGGTATTATTACGACATATCTTTCCGATTTAGTGAGAAAAACACCTTGGCACTTTCACAATCCCATCGAATTCTGCCTATGTCCGGCAGACTGCTAGCCCGTATCAACGATCTCTGCGTTGTTCACGAGGGCCGCAATAGGGGAATTATATACGGTAGTGACCAACCGTCCTGATCTATGAGAAGCGCATTACAAACTGAGACGCTACACGCGCTTTAGATATTTCCACTCACTTGGTTTCTTAGGAGCGGTGTTGAGCACGGCCCTTGCGATGTTCTCCGGCGTATCGGGGATGGGCTCTGGCATGGTGTTTTTTACCGGACGGCCACGCTTAGGCTTGTCGGCCAACTCGCCGCTCCCGTTCATTCCGTTCTTTGGCATTTCTCGATCTCCAAGGATCTGGCATTGACAACTATTACTTCACAAACTCGTTGTATTCATCGATCGTCTTCTCGTACCGCTGAATCGTTTCCAGCACATCGCGAATATCACTTTCAGTTGGAACGGTTCCGTCCATAATTGTTCCCCCAACTGGACCAAACCGCAATCCGCCCTCAGTTGCTTTCCATGCAGCCCCTCCATTGATCGCGTCGGATACTGTTTTCAGGCTTCTGCACAAGTTACTGGCTTTTCTGCGGGCAAGGCAAAGCTCACCCTTTGCGCTATCCCGCTCGGCCTTTAAATCCATGAAGAGTTTACCATTTTCCTCTTCGGTCATGCCGGTTTCCTGTTCATTCCAACTTTGAAGAATCCTCACACGAAAAGCGTAGCCCTGGCAATACCGCGCTTGACTCACGCCCGCAATGACAACACGCTCTCGCCATCGCCAAACGTTCGCGTGCGGCCCTATTTCGGGTCGCCCCTGAATATAGTACCTCTTTCGCGGGAACTAGTGGGAACTCACCCAAGCGGGTGGACTGCTTTGCGACCGGCACGGCACCTGCCTTATTTCATTACACAAGGGATTTTTGATGCTTTACAGATCATTTGCCGTAATCGGCGCCCTTCTGATGGCGTCGCCTGCCATCGCCCAAATCCCCGCAGCAGATAACAAATTCCATGTCAGCCTTACATATCTCCATATCTTTGTGCCTGGCATGTTCGACCAGGAATCCGGCGACTTAGTCCACCTCCAATCTCACCAATACAGCGTTGTGGGGTTACGCAGCGGCTATGATTTCATCCCTTATCTTGGGGTTGAAGCGGAGGCGGGGTTCGGGGTTGGATCAAGCACCATCAATGTGTCCGGTGGCGGACTCCAGATTCCAGTTATTGCCAAAACAAAATTCATAGTCGGCGGATTCGCAAAGGTGCAATATCCTGTTGGTGACGCCCTTTTCATGCACGCTAGGGTCGGTGGCGTTCATATAAAGTCTGAAGGGAGCGCCCTAGGGTTTTCCAATTCTGGTACGGACCAAGAACTAGCGTATGGTGCCGGTTTCGAAGTCAGGTTGACTAACATCCTAGGCTTTCGTGCTGATTGGACCGGGTACGGTACTGAAAGCCCGCGTGTGCAATCCGCATCCGCCTCCGTGGTCGCTCGATTCTAAAAATCAGAATGAGCCCCGCCTGTTTGGGTCATGCAGGGTTCTCAATCCACGAGAAGGAGATTTCTCATGAGCCAGAAAATCAAAGTGGTCGTTCCCGAAGAGGCATTGTCAGATTAAATCTGCTTGGCCGTCTCTCCCTGCCCCCTCTTGTGGATTTCAGGGCGCAAAACGTGTTTTGTCTGGCTTAGACCGGACAAGCACGGGCGCCGGAGCTGGCTCAACAACGGGAAAATTCTAACATACGATTTTAGTTTGACAATGCCGTTTTTAGAGGGTGCCATGGGGGGTTGAAAATGGGGGTGCAGGAAGCAATCTACGACAAACGCGCACCTGGCTACGCTGTGGTTATAATGAATCCGGTTTCAAAATGATTACGCAAAATAGAAATCAGCTTTTATCCCGCAACTTTGCATGTACTATTTCTAAAATATAAACAATAGGATAAGAGATTTCCGAGCCTTTGAAAGCCTATCAACATACCAGAAGCCCGCCATAGATAATGTGTTTCGCCATTGATCCGGACGAACACCTCATCAAGATGCCAGCGCCAGTTCGACCAGTTGCGCCGGTCTATCCGCCTCTTCCGGATCTCAGAGGCAAACACCGGGCCAAAGCGGTTCCACCAGTATCGCACGATCTCATGGCAAATGTTGATGCCCCGTTCGAACAGAAGATCTTCGACCTGTCTCAGCGACAAGGGACAACGAACATACAGCATCACAGCGCTGCGGATGACCTCAGGCGAGCTGTTGAAATAGCGGAAGGGATTGTGCATCGACGGAGGCTAGGAGACCTTAATTCCCAGCTCAAGCCGATTTAGTCTGACAATGCCTCAGATGACGTTGGACGTTGAAGGTGTTGTAGACGGTGGCGTGGGTAGAGAGAAATTGCTGCGCTGATCGAGCCGATTTGAAACGTTGCATTCGTCGTTCACGTTGCCGGACCGGCAAGTGAGAATTCTCCGCCCGGTTGTTCTTCCTACCACCAAAATCATGGTGCTTGGTAAGGCCTAAATCCTTCAGAGCAGCACCATAAGATGGAAGCTTGTCTGTGACGAAGACATCGGGGATAAACCTTTGCTTTTTCAACAGTTTACGCATCAACTTAAGCGCTGCATTCCTGTTTCTGTCAACGGCGGAGCAAAATTAGTCCACCCGGGCGGAGCAAAACTAGTCCACTTAACGTTATGCGGTACGCGGTGTTGGGGGGTTGTCCCGGTAGTCCATAGGAGGGACCCGCGCTGCTTCGAGTAGCGCTTGCGTTACGCGGAGCGAAGCAGCGTGGGAGGTTCCTGTGGACCCACCGGGTCAACCATTGCACCGGCGGTTAAGCAGGTATTTTTGGGGATTTCCGCCGTTTTTGGCTTTGGTTGAGACGATAGCTCTCGCCGTTCATTTCCAGGATATGGACATGGTGGGTGAGGCGGTCCAGCAAAGCCCCGGTCAGGCGTTCCGAGCCGAATATCTCCGTCCACTCATCGAACGGCAAGTTGGAGGTCACCAGGATCGAGCCCCGCTCGTAGCGCTGGCTGAAGGGCATTGTCACGTTAACTCAGCTGGTCTTTGACAGCGACCCTGAAGTAGCGTCCGCGGATGCAAGATATTTCCTTCAAGCGCTAGCGTTTTCCGCCTGAAGTTATCTGCCACGCAGTATGGCTCTACGCCCGGTTCACTCTGAGCTATCGAGACATAGAAGATCTCCTCGCGCAGCGCGGCCTCGATATCTCCTGCGAAACCGTGAGGCGGTGGTTTCTTAAGTTTGGCCAGCCCATTGCCCGGAACCTGCGGTTAAAGCGACCGAAACCCAGCGACTACTGGCATCTGGACGAAATGGTCATTGTCATCCGTAAGAAGCGGCATTGGTTGTGGCGTGCGGTGGACAATGAAGGCGAGGTTTTGGACTTCCTGGTACAGTCGAAACGTAACGCCAAAGCAGCGAAAAGATTGCTCCGTAAGTTCTTGAAGAAGCAGGGATGGGCACCTGCCCGCATGATAACCGATAAGCTCCGATCATATCCTGTCGCCTTTAGATCGATTGGCCTGACGGCGGAACATATCGACAATAAGCGATCAAATAATCGGGCGGAGAACTCGCATCAACCCGTGCGACGACGTGAAAGGAAGATGCAGAGATTCAAGTCCCCCGGATCCGCCCAAAGGTTCCTCAACATCCACTCCGCCGTTTACAACACCTTCTACGTTCAACGTCATCTCGAAAACCGAACTCGATTCAAGAGCCTTCGCGCCGAAGCATTCGGTGTTTGGGAAAGCGCGGCCACAGCTGCGTGAAGAAATTAGGGATGCAGAATTCTGTGACCTGCACCGATTAACGTGACAATGCCCCAGGAGAGGTGTGTCTGGACGGCGAGAAAAATGACCGAGGGGCCTTCCAAGCGCGGGCCGATTACCAAAATCATGCCATCGGATGGCTGCAAAGGGGATACAATTCCCTTGGCGGTGGGAAAGTGGTACGATTTCCACGAATTTGGATGGCATCTGGGGAATGTTGGTTTAAGTAATACTATGCTCACTTTAACAATGCGCATTGCCAAATCCGGCACGCGCGCGATGGAGTTGTAAAAAATGTCGAGTGTGATGCCAAGCGCCAAACTGGCGACCCCCAAACTATTGACCCTGGGTGCGGTTCTATTTCTTGCTGCGTGTGCATCGGAGGAGCAGCCTCCTCCCGTACAGGCTGCGCAGCAGCAACCGCCTACCGTGGCTCAGCCGACTAGGGTTGCGCCGACGGATGTGGTCGTTCCGGGAAGTATTATTGATTTCGAGCGGAACGTGGGAGACCGCGTTTTCTTTGACTATGATAGTTCCACGCTCGATCAAACCGATCGCGACACGCTCGGACGTCAAGCGGCGTGGCTGAATCAGTTTCCGAACATTGTCCTTACGATCGAGGGACATTGTGACGAGCGCGGTACACGCGAATACAACCTCGCGCTCGGTGCACGCCGTGCGGCTGCGGTTCGCGAACATCTCGTAAGCTTGGGCGTAAGCGCGGCACGGGTTGAAACCATCTCTTACGGAAGCGAGCGGCCTACTTGCGTCGAGTCGGCGGAAAATTGCTGGCAGATTAATCGTCGTGGAGTTGCAACGATCCGGGGCGGTGCTACCTCCTAAAGTTCTTGTCATTTGTAATCGGAGGGGGTGCTCATTAATGGGCGCCCTTTCTTTTTCCGGAGCTAATGTGAGAGCATGAAATAACCAGAATTGGTTCAATCTGGCTACTTCATGCTCTAGGTTCTAAATTAGATTCGGTTCTCGTGTATGTGGTCAAAGCGGGCTAAATATTCAGGAAATAGGGGTGTGTGTACCGAAAACTCGATTCACCGGAAAATAGGGTAGTGGTACAGTTTGAAATAGCGCGTTGGTCACGATGCGGCCTTTGACGCTTCCCAATCCTCAAGCACCTTCGCCATATCAGACATTTCCCAAAGCTTGGTGGTGACCCCGGCGGCCATCGCTGGCGTGACCTTCAAGGTTTGATGGATGCGAACGAAATTGTAG
Organism: Micropepsaceae bacterium; assembly: GCA_965247505.1. Classification (GTDB taxonomy): domain Bacteria; phylum Pseudomonadota; class Alphaproteobacteria; order Micropepsales; family Micropepsaceae; genus CAIYRG01. The sequence goes on from OZ252020.1 coordinate 1,041,563, forward strand.
TGCATGAAGTAGATCGCCATCATGTGGGCATGGTTCTCAGCCTTCTTTGAAAAGGCATTCGTAAGCCGAGTCATGCGCCGGTTTCCCATGCGGATATTTAAATTCTGGCGCTCAACAAAAGACGTGCTCACGTGTTTTAGATCAGGGTTTCCTTCAACGCGACGCTTGTGTGCGCCGGTGCAAATCGCGGGGCTGTAGCGGCGCTGGCCCTCCGGGGCGGCGCCGTAAACCTTCACCAGCACGGCATAGTCAATATCGCCGCCAAAAGCGCCCTCAACTGCTTCCAAGTACGGCCTATGCCCGTCACTGGTGAGCTGGACGCGAGAGGCTAGGCGCGGTTGGAGATCATTTATAAACGTCGTGGCCGCGTCGCTGTCGCGCCCTCCGACATACCAAGACGCGACCAGCTTTGTGTCTGCATCGAGCCCAACCCACGTCCAAATATCGCCGGAGCCTTCGGGGGCTGCCTTTGCGGCCGGAACGTTCTTTTGCTTTGCATAGCAGAAGGCCCATGCCTCATCGACCTGGATTCGTTGGCAAGGCAAGTTCACAAGCACTCGGTCTTGATACTCGGAGAAAGCCTGTCCGGCGTCCTCCAAGAGCTTAATAAGCGTGGTCCGGCTTATGCCGGTTAGACGCGTCATCGCCCGAAGCGAGAGGCCCTCGGCCATCATTTGGAGGGCTTGGGCACGTTTATCTTTGGAAAGCTTGTTCATGGGCATGATAATGCACCATCATGCCTGTACGGTCAAGTATAATATTACAGTTTAGATGGAATTCCAATTCAGCGTGGTTGGTGGTAAAGAAACCCCATGCCAAGGCTCTTCACAGACGAGGCACAGGGTTCCGTGGGGCCAGATTGCATAGCTCTATGTCATGTTCCCCATTGCCCTTTCGAGGTTCTTTTCAGGAACCAATTTTGACTTTCTCAAGGGGTTGAACCTACAGACCGAGCCCGCCCCACGGGCTCGGTTTCTCCTTTCGGAGAAACTCCTAATACCGGGTTGTATCTGCAACGTTCGTTCGGCACGTCTTTTGGCCAATAGCCAAGTCCATCTAGATTGACGAACCTGTCCTTCAGCCGCCACATTATTGTCCCCATATTTTTGCTTTTGTTGGCACCTCCAATAGGTGCCCGTTCCGCTTCGAGGGCGTCTACGAGCTCACCACGTGTCATAGGCATTCCCTTCGAAAGAATAACCTTTCTAGCCATTTCGGCGGCGCGTTCGCGCGACGCTGACATCCTGGGGATCATGAGTCCTGTCGCGGAGTCTGTCTGCACCTCACCATTATTCTTGTCCGTAGGGGGTGTCACACCCCCACCTGTACCGGGGCCAAGCACGCGGCCCCAGAGCCTCAGGAACTCATTTGCCTCCTCTAGTTGACGTTTCAGATCGTCTCGCTTCCGAAGTGCATTCTGATATGCCATGTCCATAGCAAGGGTGTCTCCTGAGGCCTCTGTAACCCAGTGAGGCCTCTGTAACCCAGATACCCGGTTCAGGGATCACAAGCAACACAAAATCGAATTCAGCGATTATTTTTTGGGCTGGTTCCAGCGTCTATTGGCAGCTTCTTGGGCGATTTCTTTTCTGCGTGCGGGGGTGAGCGATTCGGCGCGGGCCTTCCCGCCCTTAATACCGCCCAGCCGCCCTAGTTCTACGGCCGCCTGGTTCTTGCTTTGGTCTATAGGTGGCGCCGGCACCTTATCCTCGACCTGGCCGGTGAGAATATCGCCTATCAATTTTCCAAGCTCTACGGGATCGCGGGGTCGTTTAAGGCGCTTCGCTGTCATGGCGGAAGTATGCCACGGTTGGCCTATGGGCTCAAACCGGCGTTATTCAAACTGTACCACTACCGAAAATAGGGCAAATTTGGCAGGCGTCTGTCGCCAACCAGGCTCCACCGAGCGACCCAGAATCACGCAACTGAGGTTTCTGGGAAGGACGCCACCCGGCTGAATTCCCTTTGTTTCTAGCTGAATCGACTTTTCGGTACACACACGGATCCGGGGGGGCTTGAATCTTTGCATCTTTCGTTCACGTCTTCGCACCGGTTGATGCGAGTTCTCCGCCCGATTATTTGATCGCTTATTATCGATATGTTCCGCCGTCAGGCCCATCGATCTAAAAGCGACAGGGTAAGAGCGGAGCTTATCAGTTATCATGCGGGCAGGTGCCCATCCCTGCTTCTTCAAGAGCTTACGAAGCAATCTTTTCGCTGCTTTGGCGTTACGTTTCGACTGCACCAGGAAGTCCAAAACCTCGCCTTCATTGTCCACCGCACGCCACAGCCAATGCCGCTTCCTACGGATAACAACGACCATTTCGTCCAGATGCCAGTGGTCGCTGGGTTTGGGCCGTCTTTGCCGCAGGTTCCGGGCAATGGGCTGGCCGAACTTAAGAAACCACCGCCTCACGGTTTCGTAGGAGATATCAAGGCCGCGCTGCGCGAGGAGATCTTCTACGTCTCGATAACTCAGGGTGAACCGGGCGTAGAGCCATATAGCGTGGCAGATGACTTCAGACGGAAAACGGTGGCGTTTAAAGGAGATATCCTGCATCCGCAGACGCTACTTCAGGGTCGCTGTCAAAGACCAGCTGAGTTAATGTGATAATGCCAGCCGTGCGCCAAGAGAGTACGCACTTAGGAGACTAGCGTGAGATATTTAGTGCCTTTGAATATCACGACCTTCCTTCCGCTTTCGCCTCTGGCGGCCCGCTGGGAACGCGCAACAGGTGCAGACAATTTCCATAATTGCGATGCGAACGTTCACCGGAACGTTAGCTTCGCGTGCAGTCCGACGCTGCTTGAGAAACCGGAAAGGGTCGCACCCTCTATGCTCGGGCAAGGCGCGAAGAGGAGCAGATCATGTTGAGTGCAAACAGCGTTCTGCTGGTGGACGACGACGCCATGATGCGTGCCTCCTTAGCCAAGCAATGGCTAGAAGACAGTATCTATAAAACTGTCGAGGCCCAGAGTTACGCCGAGGGGTATCAGAAAGGCATGGACGGGCTTTACGAATTCATGGTGCTCGACATGTCGCTACCTGACGGCGACGGGCGTGAGTTATGCCGCGCGCTGCGAGAATCTGGCGTCACTTGCCCTATCGTGATTCTATCCACGTCAAACTCGGACGACGACACAATCGCCGGCCTCAAAGCGGGCGCCAACGACTACGTCACTAAACCTTTCAGCTATGCCGTGTTGATGGCGCGCATAGATGCCCACTTGCGCAACCACCGTTCAAATGAGAAGGCCGTCTACAAAGTTGGTCCCTACATGTTCCGGCCGAGTGCCAGGACCTTACAAGAAGGCAATACGCGCATCCGGCTGACAGAAAAAGAATCCCATGTCCTAAGATATCTTCGGTGCGCAGGTAGAACAGTTAATCGCCAAGTGCTGCTGCACGAAGTATGGGGCTACAACCCCGCGGTTTCGACCCATACGCTGGAAACCCATATCTACCGGCTGCGCCAGAAAATCGAGAAGGACTTGTCGCACTGTCAGCTTCTGCTGACTGAAAGCGACGGATATAGGCTCAACGCCTGATGTACGTGCGTCAGGGCGTGGCCGCTATGAAGCTGACTAAGCTCCAGGATTGGCCGTGCCGAATTGCCGGTGACGGTAATTAGGCCGTAAGTGAGAACGGCGGTGACAAATTAGTCCACGGAAGCGGCGGGATTTCCCAGCCGCGGGCGGAGTAAAACTCTGCCACCTGTAGCCTTCGATCTTTTTTGAGATGGAAGGCGGGAGGATGTACACCGTGGACCTATATCTGCGCGTTCGGCTGGCCTGCCATGTTGATGGTCTGAGCCAGCGAGAGGCGGCAAGTCGGTTTGGCATTGCGCGCGAGACGGTGAGGAAGATGCTGCGGCATTCGGAACCGCCGGGATATCGGCGACGCCAGCCACCGAAACGCCCGAAACTGGCCCCCTTCACGGATATCATCGACCGTATTCTGGAGGAGGACCGAACGGTTCACCGTAAGCAGCACCACACGGCGAAGCGTATATTCGAGCGCCTTCGCGACGAACATGGCTTCACGGGCAAAGAGACCATCGTGAAGGATTACGTTCGGGAACGGCGCCTTCGTCGGCGTGAGATGTTTGTGCCGTTGTCACATCCTGCGGGCCATGCTCAAGCGGACTTTGGCGAGGCGGATGCGATCATCGCCGGCGTCAAGTATCGGGCGCATTTTTTCGTCATGACACTTCCCCACAGCGATGCCTGCTTCGTTGCGGCCTACCCGGCGGCGGCGACGGAGGCCTGGCTGGACGGGCACAACAGAGCCTTTGTTTTTTTCGGCGGCGTTCCCCAATCGATTCTTTACGACAACGACAAGTGTCTGGTGTCGCGCATCTTGTCAGATGGCACGCGGCAACGAACGCGGGCGTTCAGCGGGCTGCAGTCCCATTACCTCTTCGAGGACCGCTACGGCCGTCTCGGCAAGGGTAACGACAAAGGCAATGTGGAGGGGGTGGTCGGCTATGCCCGGCGGAACTTCATGACGCCGCTTCCCGGTTCGCGAGCTGGGACGCCTTCAATGGCCACCTGGAAGAGCAATGCCGCAACCGGCAAGGCAACGTCCTGCGCGGCCACCGCGAGAGCATCGGCGAACGGTTTGTGCGTGACCGCGAAGCGTTGAAGAGGCCACTGCCGGCACCGTTCGACGCGTGCGACAAGCAGGGCACGCGGGTCAACTCGCTGTCCCTGGTGCGCTACCGGACGAATGACTATTCCGTGCCCGTCGCCTACGGCCATCAGGAAGTCTGGATCCGTGGCTATGTCCACGAGGTGGTTATCGGTTGCGGCGCCGGGATCATTGCCCGACACCCCCGTTCCTACGACCGGGAAGATAAAGACCGACCATCAGCTAATATTCAAACCGGACTAGTCAGTGGGGGCTGATTACCAGCGTATATTGCGTGCCGTGTGTGGAAATTGCTGCAAAACAAAACGCCTCCGGATGACCATGCCATCCGGAGGCTTTTCTAGAAACATTTTAGCTTAGGAAATTTACTCGCCTAGCGCCTCGCCATTTGGGAGCACTGCCGTAAGGAGCTGTCCCCCGGGAGAACCATCATTCAGAGGGTGAAGCGTTACGGTGATCTCGTCGCCGGGTACAACCGTCCTCGGACGCCAACCCGAACGCGCTAAGTCACCAGGAGATCCCATCTCCAGCGACCACTCGATCGCTTCTCCTCGCTCGTTTTGGACCGTGATCTGAAGCCAACTATGGGGGTTGGTCCATTGCAATTCTCTCACTGTTCCCGAGAATTGGACCGTTTGTTCGGCATCAAACATCGCAAAGGAATGGTGCGCGATGGCAGGAAGCACAAACAGCGACGGGACGAACACAGCCAGGGCAAGCATCTTGAATTTCATAGACATCTCCTCCGGCGCGGCAAGCATCAACTGCCCATCTGCGCCAAGCCTTGGTGCCAAGTTATATGGGATTTGACGGCGCTTCGGCAAGAAAGCGACGGGCATGATCACTTCAACTGGCCCGGTCTTTTGAGCGTCTAGTGACAATGTCCGCTCTACCCCTGCCGCCTCAACCGGTCGACGCAACACCTTGGCGCAAACGGAGGAGTCTGAGTTTGTGCTTACGAGCCAAAGGCATAGTCCGTGGTTCACCTTGCACGAGAAGCCTGGGCCGTGGAATCACTGCCAGCCCAGCTCCAATGGGAACGTCAAACGCCTGCTCTGATAACGCTTTCTGAAGAGTGCTGTGTTTTCGATCTATTCGCTCTCGCATCCGAGAAAAGTGGCCGGACGGCTCAAGAACGGTCCTGAAAGACTTTGAGGTTCTAACCCCCGGCAGAGAGGCCTGCCGCTAGTGTTGCGTTGATCCATTGAGACCGCACCCCGAAGGCGGACATCCATGCTGCACTGCAATATGCCCGCTAAGTGCTGCCAATAGCGGACATTGAGCCACCATAATGGCATCCACTAATGTAAGCGATCAAATAATCGGGCGGAGAACTCGCATCAACCCGTGCGAAGACGTGAACGAAAGATGCAAAGATTCAAGTCCCCCGGATCCGCCCAAAGGTTCCTCAATATCCACTCCGCCGTCTACAACACCTTCTACGATCAACGTCATCTCGAAAATCGAAGCAGGTTCAAGAACCTTCGCGCCGAAGCATTCGGTGTATGGGAAAGCGCGGCCACAGCTGCCTGAAGAAATGACGGGTTCAAACTTTTACGTCCAACGCCACTTAATGTGACAATGCCCCTGCGGCTTTAGCGTGCTTCGTCTTAAGTGGTTTGGTAATGTCGGAATTAGCCTTGGGCATGGGGGTCCCTCCTAGCCTTGGGTTAGGGCCGGTGCGGTGCAAACGTGGAGTTTGCCCCCCGGCCTGCGTTTATGGTACACCAATACTATGCCGCCTGACAACATGGTTAATAGGAAGCAGAAGAAGCGAAAGCCAGGCCGCCCCTATGCTGGCGGGCGCGATCCGCTGATAACCTTTCGCCTGCCAAAGGAGGCGGTGGCGGTGATTACCTCTTGGGCGAAGAAAGCGAAAATCTCGTCACGCTCTGAGGCGGTTCGCCAGCTTGTCATGCGCGGCCTCAAATCATTGCCAAAGAGAAAGACGAAGCGCTAGCCTCCGAGCCGGAACCAACGGGGACGAGACTATGGCAGCACGCTTGGGGCTTGTACTCTACTGGACTGCTTGTGCTCTCGCAGCTGTTGTCTTCTTGTCGCTTTCAATAGTTGGCTTTGGTGCCGCCGATTGGTCAAGCACCGTTGTAGTCTTCTTATTTGCCGCAGTCGCCGCAGGCCTAATTTGGGCCGTTGGGCGGGCGGCATTCTATATCCTTGCCGGAAAATGAAAATTGGTGCACTGGCCGAATTGGAATGGAGAAGGCGGAGAAACAAACAGGCATTAGGCACGAGCAAGTCTCCAAGTGGGGAAAGCGGCCCATTCACTTATAGTCCGTAAGATGCACATCATGGCATAATGCGCGTTGGTTCAGTGCAGATAGAGGGGCGAGGCTCAGTGAAGGCGCTCTCGTGAAAGAACAGCTAGCAAGAGTTGTAAACTACGTGGTCACCAACTTTCAGGGATGGCTGATCGTTCTGGTCATCGTCATTGCTGGTTACCTCGTCATCAGAACAACGGACAAGTATATCGCGCGGTTCTTCGATCGGGTGGAGTACGACCGGACGCTTGAAATCCTTTTCCAGAAAACGATCAAGGGCTTTCTCTGGAGCGTCGTGTTCATCTTGGCATTAGCGAACATCGGCTTCGATGTCTCCGGCTTTATTGCGGGTCTCGGAGTGATAGGTTTTATCGTTGGATTTGCCGTCAAAGACGTGCTCTCAAACCTGGCTGCAGGGATGTTTCTGCTGGTGAAGCAGCCCTTCAAAGTCGGGGAAATGGTCGATGTCGCGGGAGCCAAAGGCAAGGTCCGGGAAATGACCCTGTCCTCTTGCCTCATCATCACCGAGGAAGGGCACCACGTGACGGTTCCAAACGCCAAGATATGGGGCAACGCGATCCGAAATTTGTCGCGAGGGGCGGACAGACAGCGCGGTTCGTGACGGCCTCTTAGGTGGTCGCGGGCACGATCAAGACCAGTGCCTAAGAAGGCCCAAGGCATTGTCACATTAAGTGGTGTTGGACGTAAAAGTTCGACCCCTAATTTCTTCAGGCAGCTGTGGCCGCGCTTTCCCATACACCGAATGCTTCGGCGCGAAGGTTCTTGAATCGGGTTCGATTTTCGAGATGACGTTGAACGTAGAAGGTATTGTAGACGGCGGAGTGGATATTGAGAAATCTCTGTGCGGATCCGGATGACTTGAATCTCTGCATCTTCCGCTCACGTCTTCGCACGGGTTGATGCGAGTTCTCTGCCCGATTATTTGATCGCTTATTGTCGATATGTTCCGCCGTCAGGCCAATCGATCTAAAGGCAACAGGATATGATCGGAGCTTATCGGTTATCATGCGGGCAGGTTTGGCGTCACGCTTCGACTGCACCAGGAAGTCCAAAACCTCGCCTTCATTGTCCACGGCACGCCACAACCAATGCCGCTTCTTACGGATAACAATGACCATTTCGTCCAGATGCCAGTAGTCGCTGGGTTTGGGCCGTCTTTGCCGCAGGTTCCGGGCAATGGGCTGGCCAAACTTAAGAAACCACCGCCTGACAGTTTCGTAGGAGATATCGAGGCCGCGCTGCGCGAGGAGATCTTCTACGTCTCGATAGCTCAGAGTGAACCGCGCACGCCTAGACGCGTGGCTGAAAGCGATTGAAACGCTCGCTCAGTGAGCTACCTGGCATTGTCACGTTAACTCGGCTGGTCTTTGACGGCGACCCTGAAGTATCGCCTTTCTCAGCGCACAGGCACCTTCATTAAATTGGCGAGCCTCCGGACGCCGATCCCTGTGTGTACCGAAAACTCGATTCCGCCGGAAATTGGTCTTGTTGGGGTGCGCCGCTATTAGGCGGCATCCAATTGGGTGTCGGCAAATGCGTTTTTTTGAGGCGAAAACCTGACACCCTTCCCGCCCGAATCCTCCTTCCCGTTTCTTCGGAACTATTTCCCATTTCTATGAATTTAATTCCCATTTCACCGGCAAAATTTCCCAGTTCCGTTTTCATGGGAATTTGGCTGTAACCCACTTGAATTCCTGCCCTATTCAAGCCGGTAAATGGCGAAATGGCACCAAATGCGAATTATTTCCCATATTTTCCCATTTAAATGGGAATTTCCCGGAGGCGGGTTCGCTTAAGACTGCGTCCTCCACCATCCCGTCTCCTGGTTTCGGTGGCTGGGTTTGCGCCTCTTTTTATGGAGACAACTCATCAATGAGTTCCGCGCCCGAGATAGCCCAAGGCCTGGCGGAGAGAGACGCGCGGCCAAAGAAATACAATATTTTCAAGAAATTGAGGCTGGCTCGTGTAATGTGCCTGTCTCGCCCCGCGCCACCCGGTAAATCTGAGGCCAGGTAGACAAGGACTTCTGACACACCAGCCTTCGCGTAATTCGAATGAATTTTCCGCAGAGACCGGACCTCGGGCCACGCGGCCCACTCGCTCTGCTTTCACAGTACTTTGGAGATTTTGTGCGTAAGCTTCGAATAGGAATCATAGATGTCCTCAGCAAATCGCCCGTAAACACGCTTTACGCGCGCATGATGCGGGCCAATTTGGCGGCCATCATGCCCCAGGTGATTGCGGTATGGTGCGAAGAAGAAGGCCACGAGGTTTCTGTTGCCTACTACTCCGGCCCGCAAAACATGGTCGAAGACCTACCGGACGATCTCGATGTTGTCTTCATCGGGGCCTTCACCACGGCGGCGCAGGTGGCCTACGCCCTTAGTGCGAAATATCGGGCGAAAGGTGCGGTGACTGTCCTCGGCGGTCCACACGCCCCCAGCTATCCCGAAGATTCGCTTTTGTATTTCGATTACGTACTCGGCTTCGCCAACAAAGCAACCATCCGCGATGTGTTGCAGGACCTCGATCCTCACCGCCCCGCCGGTGTCTATCTTTCCGCCGATCGGCAGCCTACAGAGCTGCCTGGCGTTCGCGCGCGCTGGAAGCACATAGAGCGGCTGCTGCAAGAATCGCCCTGGCTGAAAATGGTCTCTATGATCGGAAGCTTGGGCTGCCCCTACACCTGCAGTTTTTGCGTCGATTCCGTTGTGCCTTATCAACCACTCGACTTTGACGTGTTGAAGGATGATCTGCGCTTCATTTTGACCAAGTTCAAACGCCCGCTCGTCGGCTGGCACGATCCCAATTTCGGCGTTCGCTTCAACGACTATCTCGATGCCATCGAAGAAGCGGTACCGCCCGGCAGCGTTGATTTCATTGCCGAGAGCACGTTGTCGCTCTTGAAGGAAGACAACGTCAAACGGCTCAAAAAGAACGGCTTCAAAGCCATACTGCCCGGCATCGAGTCTTGGTACGACATGGGCAACAAATCGAAAACCGGAAATCGGCGAGGCATGGAGAAAGTCGAAGCGGTCGCCGAGCAGGTCAACATGATCCTGCGTTACCTGCCTTATTTCCAGGGCAATTTCGTCTTGGGACTCGATTGTGACGAAGGCGCGGAACCGTTCGAGCTGACGAAACTATATTTGGACATGGCGCCTGGTACCTTCCCGGCTTTCTCGATGCTGACGGCCTTCGGAAGCAGCGCGCCTCTAAACCTCCAATATCAACGCGAAGGCCGGATGGTGGCCTTTCCCTTTCATTTTCTCAACAATAATGGCGCGATGAACGTCAGGCCCAAGAATTACGAATGGCGAGAATTCTACACTCGGATGATCGATCTGCACGAGCATGCCTTCTCGAAGCGGACATTGTACAATCGCATGAAGGCCACCCCGGGGATGATTCCAAAGACCATGAACATCGTCCGCGGGATCTCGTCGGAAGGCTGGGGCAAGATCAAATACTTTAAGGACATCCGACGGCGCCTTGATGAGGATAGCGCGTTCCGAAAGTTCTTCGATGGTGAGAGCGACGTGCTTCCGCAGTTCTATCTTGACCAAATCAAACAAGATCTCGGTCCGCTCTGGGACTGGCTTCCCGAAGGCGCTGTACATCACGACGCCTATGCCTACTTAAAATCCGAACGCGTCGTCGAGCCGGTAAGTCTTGCGACAGCATAGATGTGCCATTAGGACGAGCCTTGCGGGCCACCTGGTAGCGCGTATATGTCTTTCATGATCATGTGGACTGGACCAGAATGCACGACAAACTAACGCGCATACCAAGTCAGATAATGACCACGCCAACAGCCAGCTGGTCCGTCATCGTCCCTTATTACAACGAGTTCAAATACTTACCTGAGTCCTTGGCATCCCTCATCAACCAGGAATATCGACCGTTCCGGCTTATTCTGGTCGACAACGGGGCAACGGATGGTTCGGCCGAACTTTGCCACGAAATGTGCGACGGCCTAGAAGGAATCGAGACAATTCATTTGCACGATGCGCGGCCTGGGAAGATTCACGCGCTCGAAAAAGCCCTAGCTGCGGTGAATACGACCTTTGTGGCCACCTGCGACGCCGATACCTACTACCCGCCGCACTATCTGGAGCATTGCAACATCTTGTTCGAGACAGGAGCTGGCGACACCGTCGCGGTCATGGCCTTGCACACAGCCGCCGATCCTCATGGCTGGATCGCCCGACTGAAACGGCAATGCCGCGTATGGACCTCGCGTATTCTTAATAAACAGGCGCACAGTGGCGGTTTTGGCCAATCCTTTCGCACCACGGCCCTGAAGAAGGTCGGCGGTTTTTCGGAGTCGCAATGGCCATATGTGCTTCTCGATCACGAAATCATGCATCGTCTGTTTATGATCGGCACATCCCGGTACGATTACGACCATTGGTGCATTCCTTCGCGCAGACGCGGCGATCGAAAACGGGTGCGATGGAATCTCACCGAACGGCTGCTTTATCATTTCACGCCCTTCGCTCTGAAGGACTGGTATTTTTATCGCTTCCTGGCATTGCGCCTGGCCCGGCGCGACCTCAAGCACACGCAGCTGCGGCATCAGCCCTGGCAGGCAGACGCCCCTGCGGACCTGGAAGCTCCCTCGCGCCGCAGGCAACGTGGCCGCCGATCGTAAATGTTGTGACCGGTTCTTCGTTCTTTTGTCGCTGTGGAGGCGCTAGCCAGGCGCGCGAGTGCGCGCAATATTTTCACGAATAGTAGCGACAATGCCGTCAGCGACCACCGACCACGAAAACGATTCCAAAGTATGCGTGCGGGCCGATAGCGACAACGGTTCGAGCAGCGCGCGATTCTTCGCAAATTGGTTTACCTGTTCGGCAAAACCTCGTGCATCCTTGCTTGCGACCGTAAAACCGTTCACCCCTTCGGTGATAACGTCCTGAATGCCTTCTATGCGCGATGCAATGGTGGGAAGACCGCACAAGCCGGCCTCCAGCATAACAATGCCAAAACCCTCCATATCGCCTTGTACAGGGACGTTCGGCATAATGAACAAGTCTGCATAACGATAGAACGCGGCAAGCTTTTCCTCTGGCACGACGCCGAGCGCGTGGACACGCTCTGCCATACCCACCTCGTCTACAGCTTGCGAAATTCTTTTAACTTCGGGACCTTGGCCACCCAGAACCAGATGTACGTTCGACTCCAACAAGGGCATCACCGAGCGGACAAACCATTCATGGCCTTTGCGCTTCACCTGGCGACCGACGGAACACAACACCAGTGCTCCTGGAGGAAGTTTGGGTACCAGGTCCGGGAAACTCTGGCGCAAAACCGCGCGACGATCAGAGTCATTCGTCTTCGGAAACGGCACTTCCTCGCGGAAGCGGTTCGGATCAATGCCGTTGGGCGTGATAAACAGGGCGGCCGCATCCAGGCCGCGCGACGAACACGCGCTACCGGTGGCCCTACTTACCGCTAGAACGCCGCTCAAATTCGCGAACACACGCCTTAGCAATCTTTGGTAGAGGAAATTCCCTACAATCACGTCATGGCCGTGGGCTATGGCCAACAGCGGAATGCCCGCTCGCTTTGCAGCCGATCCAAGCTGCACGGCCATGACTGCCGACGGCATCGCAGAGAATAGCACAGCATCTGCTTGACCGCGCTCAATAATTTTCTGGATGCGAAAAAGGCTCGACAGGAACCAGGGATGAAACTGTACGTAATGGCGCCAACCGGCGGTGCGCAGCAAAAACGCGCTGACTTCCATATCACTGCGTTCTTCAAACTGCCGCAGCAGTTCTATTCCTACGCGCTGCATGCCGCCAATCCTGGACATCGGTGCATTCGCTTGGGGAAAGCAATGCGATACGAATAGCAGCCGCAATTTACTTGGGCTCAATCTTGGCATCGACATTTACAAACAGCTTTCAGGTCTTGACCGACTTCATTCTCAACGACTGCGCAGCAAATTCTATTGTCGCCTAAGGGATTTGACGCGAGTTTGCAAAGGTCCCGGGGTTCGGTGGATGCTTCGAATTTGAATAGTTCCAGCTCCATTGTCCAGATATAACGAAGGCATTTCTAGCGCGTAAGCTCCTGGAGGGGGTTCAGCCGGTGTGCGAATTCAGCGCAGGCTCGGCAAACTATCGCGCTCAAACCATAGTATGGTAATAGCGCTTCATGAACGGATCTGCACCCCAAACCCCACCTCGGCGCACGCGCCGCGATGGCGATTTTGCGCTGATCCGGTGGCTCGTCTTCCACTATCTTGGCGGGCAGAAGAGCACACTCTTGCTTGCGGTCCTGTGTATGCTGGGAGGCGCCGTTTCTGTCGCGGCGTTCGCATATATTTTTGATCCTATGGTCAAATATTTGCTCGTGGATAAGCGGGCAGACATGGTGTTTGTCGTTCCGGCCATAGCCATCACGATCGCGATCGTGCGCGCCTTATTCAATTACGGCGAGGCGGCGTTCCTCAACACGGTTGGACAGGGGATCGTTGCTCGCGCCCAGCGCGACATGGTGAAAAGTATCGCGGCATACGACCTGGCCGAACTTAATGCCGTCCATTCCGGGCAGATCATTTCGCACTTCCTCTATGACGCAACGCTTTTGCGCGACTCTCTCACCAGGGGTATTGCCGCCGGAGCGAAGGAAACCCTCACGCTTATATTGTTCGCAGCACTCTTGATCTATGAGAGTTGGCAATTGTCGATAGTGGCCTTGTTGACTATTCCGGTTGTTGTCTTGGTCATGCATGGCCTGGGACGCATTACGCGCAAGGCGTCCACGCGGGGCATGGTGGAAACCGAAGGGCTTTCGACTGCGCTATCCGAAATGTTGGGTGGACGCCGAATCGTACGCGCCTATGGGCTCGAGGCAAATGCCATCGCGCGCGTCGTTGCGAGTATCGATAAGCGCTTGCGGTTTTTGCTCACGGCCGCCCGTACGCATGCAATATCGTCGCCCGCGGCCGATATGGTCAACGGCATCGCCACCTCGATCGTGTTCCTCGTCGCCGGCTATATGAGCATTGCCGGCCAGCTTGAGGTCAACGCATTCGCTGGCTTCCTTGCAGCGCTTCTGCTGGCACAAGCGCCGCTGCGCAATATTGCCAATTTGTGGACGATCACCGCCAGCGGTCTCGGCGCGGCGAAACGTGTCCGGGCGTTGATAGAAAAGTTACCAAGCATTGTCGACGCACCGGATGCCAAGCCTCTCAAATTTGCGCCCGTTCCTTTCGGCGGCAAGCTTCATCTCGAAAACGTCTGTTTTCGTTATCATCCCGGGCAACCAACACTTGAGAGCGTCAGTTTTGACGTAGCGGCAGGGGAAAAAATTGCGCTGGTTGGCCCCTCGGGCGCCGGCAAGAGTACAATCTTTAATCTTCTGCTGCGCTTCTACGACTCGGATTCAGGGACGATCGAGATCGATGGTCAGAACATCCAGAAGGTCACCATCGAGTCTCTAAGAAGCGCTATTGCCCTGGTGACACAAGACCCATTCCTATTCGATGAATCCATCCGCGCCAATATTGGTTATGGACGCGCGGGCGCGAGTTTCGACGATATCGTTGCTGCCGCCAAAGCCGCAGCTGCGCACGACTTCATTGAACAGCTTCCCGATGGATACGACTCCAGCGTCGGCGAAGGCGCGATGCGTCTTTCGGGTGGGCAACGTCAGAGGATTGCTATCGCGCGGGCCATGCTGCGCGACGCCCCAATCCTGCTGCTCGACGAAGCGACGTCCGCACTCGACACGGAAAACGAACGCCAGGTCCAAGAGGCGCTACGACGCTTGATGAAGGGACGCACGACCATTGTCATTGCGCATCGCCTTACTACGATCGTCGATGCCGACACCATTCACGTGCTTGACAAAGGTCGCATTATTGAGTCCGGCAGCCATCGCGATTTGATTGCGAAAGGCGGTTTCTACGCCCAGCTTTATCAGCGCGATTTCAAGGTGGACGACGACGCGATCAAAGCCGTTCCAGGCTGAGGCCCCGTTCCGCGCCACCGCCCTGCGGCCCGCGGATCACATAAACAGCGAAGCCGCTCTTCGCGCCGTGCCACGCAAAGTGCGCATGGCTACTTCGCGCAACGAACCTCTATAGTGCCTTTTCATATATGCGATAGCGTTTATAGGGTTTTGCTCCAACAAGTTGAATGATGCGCTTTACTTGATCGTTGCTATCGAGCACCCAAGAGAGCTCGGCTCGTCTGATACCGCGTTCCAAACCGGTCTGACGCATCGCCTGGATCACCGACAGAGCCAAGGCGGCGCCGATGGCCGATGATTGCAAGGATTTGCGCACGCCCATGAGCGCCATTCGCATCGTTTGGATGCCTTGCACTTTCAACCGCCAGAGCAATTTGGCCCAACCGAACGGCGCCAGCCGCCCGCCGAGATCGCGGATTGCCTCATTCAAATTCGGAAAGATTATTGAGAAGGCAGCCACCTCGCCGCGATACTCTGCAAATGCAACGTCTTTGGGGCGCAACACCAATTTGAGAACCCCTGCGAGACTGGCCATCTCCTTTGGCGTCATGGGCACAAATCCCCAATTGTCCGACCAAGCGTCGTTGAGCAAATCGAGGATGAGAGCGATCTCATCGTCGATATGTGCTTTGTCCATGCGAATGTCACGGATGCGCAAGTCCCCGCTTCGTTCGGCGCGCGCCAAAATGCGCAGCGCGATCGGCGGCATCGGAAATTGCGGCACATAGGAGTAGGCGAGCAAGTCCTGTATGCCGCGATAGCGTGCTGCTTCGATATGGCGTTCATAATAAGGCCTAGCATGCCCCATCATTACGTATGGCGGCGTGTCGAATCCCTCTACAAGCAGCCCGGCTTCATCCCACATGGAAAAGCTGATGGGGCCACACGCACGCGTAAGGCCGGCATCGCGAAGCCAATCCTCTGCTGCCCGCAGCAATTGCGAAAACACGTCCGGATCTTCCACGGCCTCGAGGAATCCAAACTGCCCAGTTTTATCCTGGTACCGGTCAAGATGAAGCTGATCAATTTGCGCCGAGATTCGCCCTACCGGTTTGCCGCCTTGGTATGCAAGCCAGAATGAGGCGCGGGCGTGCTCAAAAAAGGAATTGTGCTTGGGCGTAAAGTGGAGCTTGCGTTCTAGCAACAGTGGCGGCACCCAATGCGGATCATCCTTATAAATACGAAAAGGCAGATGATGAAAATCGCGCCAATGAGCGCTGGTCTGCACTTGAACTATTTCCACGGTTTACCTTAATCCACCGCATTCATTGGTTTCCACATCAACTGCGGACAAGCCTTGCAACCAATTGAAAAATGAAAACGGCCGTTTTTCAATGTTCTTCAACCTATTGACCAACGGAAATTCGACACGCAAATCAACACCAACAGATAAGCGCCAGCCATCCATTAGAATGGCAGTCTATGAAACTCTATTTTGTTTATCCTATCCATTCTATGATTTACTCGCGAATATCCTAGGGCTGAATCAGGGACAGCTGGCAGATGTCTACCGGGCATGGGGAAGCGAACGAGCCTCTTCCGTTTGCCATCTCCCGCCTGCATGGAAACGCGGAGCCCACCAAGCACGGAAACCGGGATGGCAATAAGAAACCTTTTGATTACAGGTGCTTCGAGCGGCCTTGGCGCGGCTTTGGCCCGTGTCTACGCTGCCGAGGGAACACGATTAATCCTGTGGGGACGAGACGAGCAGCGACTGAACGCCACGGCATTGGAGTGCCGTGAATGTGGCGCGCTCGTCGAGACAGAGAGCTTTGACCTTAGCGATATCAACCACATGATTTCACGAATTCAGCACCTTGACGAACAAACACCTCTCGACCTCGCTATTTTCAATGCCGGGCTGGGAGGCGAAGTACCGAGAGACGACCTTGCTGAGTCTACAGAACGATCACACGAAATGGTCTGCGTAAACTTTACTGCACCCGTTGTCGCCGCGACAGCGCTTGCGAATAGCATGGCAAAACGAAGGTCCGGACACATTGTTCTTATCGGCTCGCTTGGAGAATATTTTCCTTTGCCGATGGCCCCAACTTACTCCGGTACAAAGACTGGACTCGCGGTGTTCGCCGAGGCTTTGCGACTGAGGCAATTGAAACACGGCGTTTTCGTGACGCTGGTTGCACCGGGGTTTGTCGATACGCCGATGAGCCGCGATCTGACATCACCCAAACCATTCATGATGTCTGCCGAGAAGGCGGCACGACGCATTGCCAAAAAGATCGCGCGCCGCCCCGCGCGCGTTGCCTTTCCGTGGCCGCTTGCCGTCATTTGCGCGGGAGCACGGTTCTTGCCGCGGGCACTCGTCTCCGCCGTGCTGAAAAGACTTTAGCGTGCGCCTCAAAGCCTGAAGGTACACGACACCCCCATTGCCTGGTGCTTAATCACAAAGAGCAACCAGACCAAGCCCATTCGGCTTCTTCACGAACTTGGATATCCGTCCGAACATTGAGTCTTAGGAAGTCACGCTAAGTTTTAGAGCTTTGATATAAGATCGGCGGAGTCGCTCAAGACCATAATTTTGCTGCACCGCGGTACTGATCTCTTGCGACGCGCAATCCCATGAGCGAAGCGTTGCGATCGCTTCAACAAAAGCGACCGGGTCCTCGGCGCGCACGAGCCGGCCGGTTACACCGTCAATCACCGCGTCTCTGATCCCTTCGATATTGCTGGAAACGACCGGTAGGTCATGCATCCCGGCCTCCACATTGACGATACCAAAACCCTCCCGATCACCCGGCACAATGATATTGGGCATGACCAGTATGTCTGCGGCGTCATAGACGAGGTCACGCAAAGAATCGGGCACGTTGAGCATTAGGTGAACACGCGATTGTAGTTTCCGCCTCCTTATGACAGCTCTGATCGCGCGGAGCTCCGGGCCGTTACCAAGCACTAAGAATATCGTCTGCGGTGGCAATATTGGAAACACCGAATCGACAAACCAGGCGATCCCTTTTCGTTTAACCAACCGGCAAACGCTTGTGATGACCGGTTTATCCATGGGTTCTATGTTGTGGTCTTCCAGCAATACGCGTCTCGCGGCTTGCTTGGATCTGCGCCTGCTATGCCGCGCGATATCGACCCCGGGGTTCACCACATGACATTTGGCCGGATCAAGCCCAATGTCGCCACACAGCATGCGTGTATCCTGACTGTTGCACACGAAAGCATCGTAACGTCGAAGAGCAAACGGAGTGAGGTATCTGTAGGTAACAAGTTTGTTTTGCAAGCTGATATCTAGGCCATGAACAGCTACTGAGAGTCGCACTTTCACAATTCTAGATATAAGATATCCGATGAGTGCTGCGCGGGCTGAGCTCACATGTACATGGGTGACATTGTGACGTAAGCAAATGAAAAGGCCGGCCAAAAAACCATAGGGAGAAACCAAAACTTCTGCAGATCAAACTTCAGATAGAACCCGGGGGTAATCCGATAGATCGGTAGGACGCATTTCAATTGGCTGTACAGATCGTGGTTTAGGCTCTGCTCCCCAACAACCGAAGGCGCGTACCTTTCAGCGACGAAGAGCAAGCGATCCGGCACTGGGTGAGCCAGTTGTGCTTCGCTATCGTGTGTCAAATGCCGTTTCCACTACGCAAAACACAGGACTCAACGTCAGCCAGGTTCATCGAAATTCATTCCTAAAAAAGGTCACTCCGGAATCGGGACCAATTGTTTGTAATAACCAAGAATCGGGCTCATGGCGTCGCCCCAACTAAGCGACAAGCTGCGCTCTCGGGCCGCGCTTCCCATGCGCCGACGCAAATCGGTATCCTCCACCAGATTTCGGACATGTTCTACAAATGCCTCGATATCACCGGGCTTTGGGAGAAAGCCCGTGGAGCCCACTTCAACCAGTGAGCGACTTCCTGTTGCATCGGCACAAACCGTTGGCAGACCGGATGCCATCGCCTCTAGGGTCACGCTTCCAAACGATTCAGTATCGCTTGGGAACAAAAATACGTCCGAAGACGCGTATGCCCGCGCAAGATCTTCGCCCTCAAGAGTTCCTGTAAATACGCAGTCGGGCAAACGTTTTTTTAGGACACCTTGCTCCGGCCCTTCTCCGACGATCAGAGCTCGATGCATAACGCGCGCATCCTTTAACCTTCGAAGCGTCTCGGCGAACGTGGCGAGTTGTTTTTCGCGGACAAGCCGGCCCACAAAAGCGATGACGGGTTCATCAGGTCCAATGCCATGCTGCTTGCGCCACGGTTCTGATCTCTTGCCCGGATGAAAGAGCTGCGAATCTACTCCACGCGTCCAAAGCCGAATAGTTATCTTGACACCATCGGCTTCCAGTTCCTCGATCATGGAGGCGGAGGCAACGTAAAGCTCGCGGCACATGTTATAGAATTTTCGTAGATATGCTGCGACGGGTCTACGCAACGCGCCAAAACCATAATGCTGAAGGTAGGTTTCGTAGCGCGTGTGATAGGACGCGACAACGGGCACGTTCCATTTTAGGCCAAGCTTCAGCGCGCGATATCCCAATAAATCAGGAACGGCAATGTGAATGATGTCTGGATCAAATTCCATCATCCTTTTGCGTACAGCGCTCGGCAGACCCAATGCCAAGCGATATTCCGGCCGCAAGGGCAATGGAACGGACGGGATGGGAACAATCGTGCCAACATGCGCGAGAGCCGCCGTTTTCGCGACAGGCGTAATCACGAGCACGTCGACGCCATGCCGTTCCAAATACTCCACGAGACGGTTTAACGTCAGTGCAACGCCGTCTCGTATAAAATTATAGGAACTCGTGACCAGCACGACCCGCAGCTTCCGCGAGCCACTTAAATCTTTCGACAGCGTTGGTCGCGTCAAACGGGCGATACCCGTCGCGGTTCATCTAAGTGCTTCTGCTCCCCGCGGATCATCTTAGCCAACATATCGAAGTCGTATGTTAATTGTGAGATCGCCTGTCGGCACCTCGAACAGTACCTGCTCTAATCTTGGACGGCCGAAGAGCCTAGGGTTATTGGAAAATCCAAATCCTTCAGCCGGCAAGCCAATCCAAGTGTCGTCCATCTCTCCGTTATCGTTGTCGTCGTGAAAGATGGAGAGCGCATAGCCGCCCGGGCCTGGTAGCCAGATACAGGCCTCAGTTACCGGCATCGCGACGGGTACAGGCAAATGGCTCAAATCGCGCATCGGCCCCCCGGCCTGCAAAAAGCGCTCCGGATCATCTGGATAAACAGTGAACCTGATCACGCCGTCGAGCGAGCGCATGTTCTCGACAAGGATTACAAGCCGTGTGTCACTGGGTGTTCCTAGACAGTCGAAATCTTCGGCGTGGCTGATGGTCGGCCATGCGATCAGCGCCACCAACAAACCAAAAAGACGGGCAAACTTTGTTTTATTTGTCATCGTTGCTTCACTCATATGGTCCGGCCTGAACACAAACTCATTAACCGCACCTGCGCGCCCTCAAACGTAATATTAGCCGACGGATACCAATTGGGCAAAAAGGCAGCGAACACCGGTAAGGTGCGATGTTTAACGTCGCACCCATTACTTTTATTTTAGAAACTTCACGATCTCGGCGTATTCTAATGCAGCCCGAAAATAGGAATAACGGAGACCACGTGCAGAAAACGCCCACATTGAAGGAGCGCTACTGGAAAGCGATTAAAACGCCGGGCTTTAAAACGCTGAAAGCAATCGAGCGAATCATCACTCGCTACTCTGAGGTTGAAAACAAGACGTTCTTCGACGTTGAAGATTTTCCCTGGGTCAAAAATCTAGAGGCTAACTGGAAAGTCATTCGGGCTGAACTGGACGAAGTCCTAAAAGCACCGGAGAAATTGCCCAGATTTCAAGACGTTTCCAAAGATCAATACGTGCTCTCCAATGACGATAAGTGGAAGACGTTCTTTCTCTTTGGCTTCGGGTTTAAGCAAGAATCGAATTGCGCGAAGTGCCCGGAAACGGCGAAGCTGATGGAGCAGATCCCTGGCATGAAATCGGCCATGTTTTCGATTCTAGCGCCCGGCAAACACATTAAAGCCCACCGAGGTCCGTATAAGGGAGTATTGCGATGTCACCTGGGCCTAGTCGTGCCCGAACCGAAAGAAGCGATCCGCATCCGTGTCGGGAATGACATCCGACATTGGGAAGAAGGCAAATGTATGGTTTTCGACGATACGTTCGAACACGAGGTGCGGCACGATGGCGACGGCGAGCGCGTCGTCCTTTTTATCGATTTCGTTCGCCCCTTGCGCCAACCAGTCAGGGCGATCAACAACGCCGTCATCAAGCTCATTGCGTGGTCGCCATTTGTACAGGATGCGAGAAAAAACCTGGACGCCTGGGAGCGTCGGCACGGAAAGGCTCTCACCGAGGAAACACCAAACGCAACGCAACAGCCAACAGAGCCTAGATGACCAGCCGCAAGCCCTTAATTCCAATTACCTGTTTCAAATAGGTTCGAAATCATTCTCCCTAACGCTCCAACATCCCGTGTCCGAAGGGGCGCGACACAGGCCCTGCTCAAGTCAGTCCTGCGCCGCTCGCCATAGATATTCTTGTGTTAATCAGGCTTTGTCGGCATGGTTGCTGCCGCTCCTCTCAAAAGGCCTACAAAAACCGGCGTAAAAGTTGAAATAATGGCAATAAACGAGAAAAAGCTGTTTCACTTCATAATGATAAAGCCTTCGCGCTATGACGATGAAGGCTATCCTGTCCAATGGCTTCGTTCGCTTATTCCGTCGAATTCGCTTGCCTCGGTAAACTCTCTGGCAACAGATTGCCGGCAACGCGGTGTTCTGGGCCCGGATGTAGAAATCAAGCTGACAGTCTATGACGAAACCAACCGCCGGATTCCCGTAGACAAACTGATCAAGCAAGCCGGTCGCAGTGGGTGCACGACTCTTATTGGACTTGTGGGGGTTCAATCGAACCAATTCCCGCGCGCGGTCGATTTAGCGAGGATGTTTCTGACGGCTGGGTTACCCGTCGTGATCGGGGGCTTCCACACCGCCGGCTGTATTTCCATGCTGCCCGAGTTACCGGATGAGATTAAGGCCGCTCAGGACATGGGATTAAGTATCTTTGCCGGTGAAGCGGAAGAACAACGTTTGGACGAAGTATTTCTCGATGCCTACAGAGGCGAGCTGAAACCGATATATAATTATCTAAACGACCTGCCCAGTATGGACGCGCAACCCACGCCGTTCTTAGAGCGTGAAGTGGTCAGCCGAACAATGGGAGATATCAGCAGCTTCGATTTAGGTCGCGGTTGTCCGTTTCAATGTTCGTTCTGCACCATCATCAATGTGCAGGGTCGCAAGAGCCGTTTCCGCTCGCCCGACGATTTAGAAAAAATTGTCCGGGAGAATGCGGCTGCGGGCATAGACCGGTTCTTTATTACCGATGACAATTTTGCCCGCAATCGGGATTGGGAAGTGCTGTTCGACAGGATGATCTGGCTTCAAGAGGATCAGGGCATCCATATCGACGCGATCATTCAGGTCGATACGCTTTGCCATAAAGTGCCTAACTTCATCGAAAAAGCGGCCCGCGCGGGCGTAAACAAAGTTTTTATCGGTCTAGAGAACATCAATCCGGACAATCTTCTCGCCGCAAAGAAGCGCCAGAACAAAATCACCGAATATCGCGCCATGATACAAAAATGGAGCGCCCATGGGATATTTACCTATGCCGGCTATATTCTCGGTTTCGCCAACGACACCAAAGAGTCGATCCTTCGCGATATAGAGATCATCAAGCGCGAACTACCGATCGACATCTTGGAGTTTTTCTTTCTGACGCCTTTGCCGGGATCGGAAGATCATAAGAACATGCTGGCAAAGGGGATCTGGATGGATCCGGATCTCAACAAATATAATTTGCACCATCGCGTCACCCACCACCCGGTTATGTCGGACGAAGATTGGGAGGACGCTTACAATACTGCGTGGCGGACATATTTTTCCTATGACCATATGGAGACGGTCATTCGCCGCCATGCGGCAAACCCGAAGGGCTCGCCGCGCCGCGTGACCAATTTCATCCGTGACTTTAAGCAGATTATGGAAATTGAGAATATGCAGCCGCTTGAGGCCGGGGTCGTGCGGCGCAGGTTCCGGCGCGATCGCAAACCAGGCCTGCCCCGGGAAAATGATTTGGTGTTTTATTCGAAATACATCGCCGAAATAGCGAATAAACTGGTTCGCTACGCTATAATGTTTTTGAAATGCCGCGCAATCTACCGCAAGGTTATGCGTGATCCGAACCGTCTCGCTTATATGGATATTGCGATTGCGCCTTGCGACGAAGGTGACGTTGAGTCACTGGCGATCTTCAACGAAACCCATGGCGGCAATGCAGCTGTCGACAAAGCCCGGGTGCAGGACGACAGGCGCAAGCGCGTCGAGCGTCGCTTAACGGAAGCCTGACTTTTGTGAGTTAAAACCGGCTGATAAATCGCCGGGTCGGTGCGTTGTTTTGCACGGCACCCTCAACGACTACCGTGAAGCTTACGATCGCACTATTGCCGGCGTCGTCGGCGACTTCATACGTCACGATCGTGGTCCCGATCGGAAACTGGCCACCCGAACCAAGTCCCGCGGTTAGGGTCGGACCGGAGCTCACCCCTACATTGTCGGTGGCAGATGGGCCTTCATATGTGACGACCGCATAGTTCTGTCCTGCCTCGGTGTTGACCATAATGTCTGTCGGCACAGTCATCATAGGCGCTTCGGTATCCCTAACCGTCACGGTGAAGCTCGCAGTGCCGATATTGCCGGCGGCATCGTGGGCTTCATAGGTGACGGTCGTTGTTCCGACAGGAAATGGACTGCCCGCGTTAAGTCCAGCGATCAGGATTGGACCGGAGGTTGCACCAACATTGTCGGTAATTTCTGGCGCCTCATACTCGACGATCGCGTAGTTCTGCCCGGGCTCCGTTTCTAAGGTGATGTTGCCAGGCACCACTACCCACGGGGCCTCGGAATCTTCCACACCAACCGGAGTATCAGCGCTCTCAATCGGCGTGGGAGCTTCGGTAACATCAACACTTAGCGGCTCTTGCGCATCCTCAACTGCCGCTGGCGGTGGTATAGTGTCATCCAGCTGAGGCTCTTGGGCGTCATCAACCGCCACCGGCGGCAAATTATTCTCATCGCTTTGGAGCTCATCGGCGTCTTCAATTGTCTCCGGCGCGTCATCGCTTTCCTCAATCACCGGGACGAAGGCACCACCACGCCCCACATAGAATGCGAACCGTGCTTCGAGCCGCTGCCCGGCAGCGCTATCATTAAGCGCCGCGATATCCAGCCGCGTGCGCGCGACCCGCTCGCCGGTGGCCGGATGCGTGCTAAACAGTCCGCCCCCACCCTGACCGTCGGCGAGACGCTGTAAAAAACGCGCAAAGCCATCCGGATCATAGCCAGCGCGCGAAACATATTAGATCGCGGCGTAGTCTGATCAGTCCCCACTGACTGGTCCAGTTTTAATCTTAGTTCATGGTCGGTCTTTCTGGCAACGGGACGATGGTTTCTGGCGCCGGGGGCCGATAACCGAGGGCACTGTGCGGGCGCTTTGTGTTGTAGTGCCGCCGCCATTGCTCGATGACGATCTGTGCTTCTCTCAAAGAATAGAAGATTTCCCCGTTGAGAAGTTCGTCCCTGAAGCGTGCGTTGAAGCTCTCGATGTAGCCGTTCTCCCAGGGGCTTCCAGGCTCAATGTAGGCGGTCTTTGCTCCAACCACGCTGATCCAGTTGCGTACGGCTTCAGCAACAAACTCCGGCTCATTATCAGAACGAATGTAGGCTGGTACGCCATGCAGAATGAAGAGATCGGTGAGGACATCGATCACATCGGTAGAATTGAGTTTCCGCTTCACCCGAATGGCCAGACATTCCCGACTAAACTCATCCAGGACGTTGAGGGTTCGGAACACGCGCCCATCGTCGGTTCGATGATGAACAAAATCATAGGACCAGACGTGGTTCACATAGCCTGCCCGCAAGCGGACACACGAGCCATCATTGAGCCACAGGCGGCCTTTCTTCGGCTGTTTCTGTGGGACCTTAAGCCCCTCCCGTCGCTATAGGCGCTCCACACGCTTGTCATTGATATGCCAACCGGCCTCTCGAAGGAGGGTGGCAATGCGACGATAGCCGTAGCGGCCATATTGCCGGGCCAGTTCGGTCATGTCGCCGACAAGGCGCTCTTCGTCTTCTTTGCCCCTTGGATCGTGGCGTTGTGTGGTGCGATGCTGACCAAGTACGCGACAGGCACGGCGTTCGGAAACACTCAGCTTGTCACGCACCTGATCAATGCAACACCTACGACGCGAGGGGCTTAGAAGTTTCCCCGGGCGGCCTCCGCTAGGATCTGCTTATCAAGCGTGAGGTCCGCAACAGCCCTTCGAAGCCGTTGGTTCTCCACCTTAAGCCGCTTCAACTGTTTGAGCTGATCTGTACCCATGCCGCCATAGTTCTTGCGCCAGCGGTAGTAGGTGAACGCGGTTTGGACTTGTCCCGGTTTGATTCCGGATCCGCTACTCATTTAAGCGGCCTTTTGTTCGAAGGCCAAGGGGCTTTTACCTCCCAAAGCTGAATGGCGTCTGCGCAGATTGTAGAAGCCGTTGATGTACTGAAAGAGCGCGCCCTCGACCCCTCTTCTGGTGTACCAGATTTGGCGCCAGATCAGTTCAGCCTTTAGCGTTTTGAAGAAGGTCTCGACCACCGCATTGTCGTAGCAGTCGCCTTTGCCGCTCATTGAGACTTTGAAGCCGTGTTGACGCAATCGCTTCTGATAGTCGTGCGAACAATACTGGCTGCCCCGATCCGTATGATGAGTGCATCCTGGTGGCGGCTTGCGAAGGGCCACCGCCATATCCAAAGCTCTAATTGCCAGATCACGCTTGAGCCGGTTGCTGACAGCCCAGCCGATGACACGACGCGAATGAAGGTCCAGCATCACGGCGAGATATAACCACCCCTCGCGCGTCCAGATGTAGCTGATATCACCTGCCCATTTCTGGTTTGGCAGGGTGGCTGTGAAGTCACAGTTCAGCAGGTTCGGTGCAATGTTGAAACGATGATTGCTGTCTGTTGTCGCCTTGTATTTACGGGTTCTGACAACGGATATACCGTTTTCACGCATCATACGCCCAACACGACGATGACCGACGTTCAAGCCCAGCTCTTTCAATTCCTCCGTCATACGCGGACGTCCGTAACTGCCAAGACTCAAACGGTGTTGCTCTCTGATATGGGCCAACAGAACCAGATCGTTACGCTGACGCTGGCTGATTGGACGGCTGCGCCAGGCCCGATAACCACGCGACGTGACATCCATTATCCGGCAAAGTCGTTCGACAGGGACCTGGTGGCGGTGTTCGTCAACGAAGGCAAATCTTATTTGCTTTGCTCCGCGAAGAACACTGTTGCCTTTTTTAACAGATCCCTCTCCTCCTTGAGGAGGCGAACTTCTCTGCGCAGGCGCTCATTCTCCTTCGCCAGATCCCCTTGTGGGGCCGACGACAGCTCATCTTGCTTCATCGACTGAACCCAATTGCTCAATGTCGAAAAGCCAATGCCTAAATCTGATGCAATCTGTTTGCGGGTAAGTCCGCTCGTCTGCGCAATGCGAACCGCCTCACGCCTGAATTCTTCGCTGTGTCTGTGTCCCATGATGATTCTCCTTGTTGGTAAAATATCCAATCAAGGACCCGGAACAAATGTGAGACATGTCCAGTTACGCCAATCTGGCGAATGGCATCGATCCGAGACTTCCCTTGCCCCAGTAAAACGTCAACCTGACGCAGCTTAGATACGATCTCTTCTGGTTTATGGCGCTTAGCAGCCATCTTCGGTCCTCCTCTTTCCATCACAATAGGGTGGACCAATTCAAAGGGGGAGGATCAATGACGCTACGCAGCAACGCATTCGCGATTATTTGCAGCCGGTTCTCAACACGCGTCCAATCGAGCTTGCAAACATGGAACGGGCATTGCTGCTCGCCAATGACCTTCCCGGAGTCAATGTCAGTGCCTTGCTGCGCCCCTCCCCCGCGACGCCCGGCGCCGCAGAATTATTGGTGGAAGTCCTGCAACCAAGAATCGCCGGGGGCCTCGCGGTAGATAATCGCGGGTCTCCGTTCTCAGGCGTTTGGACTTTTGCGGGCGACTTTTCGTTCAATTCGGTCTTTGGCGGCGGCGATCAAATTTTGAGCCGGATAACCACAACACTGCCGGTGCACCGGCGCTTTGCCGGCGAGTTGCAATATCGTCGCGCGATCGGATCGGAAGGCGCGGTCATAAGCATGATCGGTGTTCTTACAAAAGGCGAGCCTGGTTCGACCCTTTCCGCGCTCGAAGTCACCTCCGATAGCTGGGCGATTGGTCCGCGCCTCAGCTACCCTGTGCTCCGCACGCGTGCGAAGACTCTGGTCGTCGAGGGCGGGTTCACCATGCAAGATGCACGGCTTCGTATTTTAGACGCGCCCTTCAGCCACGACGAATGGCGCGTTGCCGACATTGGCCTGACCTATTTAAGCTCGGAGTTTCTCGGTGGCGCTTTGCCGGCTAGCCTTTACCTTGCGCAAGGACTACCGGTCCTCGGCTCTACGCCACGCAATTCGGCATCATGGTCGCGCGCAGGCGCCGCCCCGGATTTCACCAAGCTGTCAGGCAGTATTCGTTACGTTGCACCGCTTGGCGGAATGCTGAACGTCGCGCTTGCGGGCCAAGCCCAATATTCATTTTCGCAGCTCATGGCTGGAGAAGAGATTGTTTTCGGCGGTACACGGATTGGCCGCGGCTATGATCCCGCAGCCATCGCCGGCGATCACGGCTTGGGGGCATCGCTCGAGCTGCGCTATGATCATCGCTTGACCGACTCCGCAATCCAGATGCTGCAACCCTATTTGGCTTTCGACGCGGCCCAAGTGTGGAACCGCGTATCCGGTGGTACAACCAATCAGAGTTTGGCCTCCGCCGGCAGCGGAAGCCGCCGGCGTAACGCTTGGTCAAATCATATCGATCCAGGAAGGCGGCGGCTATCAACCGCCGGGGCCACTGTTCATGCGCGCCGAAGCGCTCGATTCCTCTTCCGTACCCGTCGCGCCGGGCGAAAGCACGGTCAGCATAAGCGTCTCGATCACCTACGCGATTCAGT
Organism: Micropepsaceae bacterium; assembly: GCA_965247505.1. Classification (GTDB taxonomy): domain Bacteria; phylum Pseudomonadota; class Alphaproteobacteria; order Micropepsales; family Micropepsaceae; genus CAIYRG01. The sequence continues at coordinate 1,069,654 of OZ252020.1, forward strand.
AGGGGAGCATTTCCATGGGACGCTTTAACTTGTTCACCTCCCCCTACGCGGGGAGGTCGCGAGCGAAATTTACTTCGCGAGCAGGTGGGGGGATCAAAACCTTACCCCCACCCGATATCGCTCGTTTTACTCACGATATCGACCTCCCCTCAGGGGGGAGGTAAATAACGCACCTAAGAATATGACAGGGTTTACGCTTAGCAAACGCTACTGCGTTTCTAAAATCGCTTCCATCTCGTCCATAATACGGTTCATGCGTGCGATGAGTGCCCGGTAGGGTGCGGGCGTCGCCATGTCGATCCCGGCGCGGGAATAAATCTCATAAGGATAATCCGAACCGCCCGCGCGCAGCATGTCGAGAAAACGCTTCGAGGCCGGCGCGCCTTCCGAAATAATCGCATCGGTGAAGAGCGCCGCGCCCGCCATCGATGTGGCATATTGGTAGACATAAAAATTGTAATAGAAATGCGGAATGAATGCCCATTCGATGCAATAGGCGGGATTGATACTCATCACGCCTTCGTCATGGCCGTGATAGCGCTTTAAAAGATCGCAATAGAGCTCGGTAAGCCGTGCGCCCGAGAGCGGCCGCCCCTCTTCGATCTCCTCGTGAATCGCCAATTCGAATTCGGCAAACATGGTTTGGCGGAAAAACGTGCCCCGGATCGCTTCCAAGCCTTCGCCCAAATAATAAAGCTTCTCCTGCTCGGTCCTGGCATTGCTCACCATATAATCGCTCAAAAGCATTTCGCTTCCGATCGAGGCCGATTCCGCTATGAAGGTCGAATAGTCCGCCTTCTCCCAAGGTTGGTTGGCCGTGGTGAGAAGCGTGTGCACTGCATGTCCCCACTCATGCGCAAAGGTCGAGAGCGAATCATAATTGTCGTTGTGATTGAGCAGAAGAAAGGGATGCACGTCATAGGCCCAGCCGCTCATATAGGCGCCGGACGCTTTGCGCTCGCGCGGCAAGGCATTGGTCCAGTTTTGCGAAAAGCCATGCCTTAGATGAGCGAGATATTCTTCGCCATAAGGAACCAGCGCCTCCAAAGTGATGCGCTTAGAATCGGGAATTGAAAATTTCGGTTCTTCATCAAGGGCAATCATTGACGGATAAACATCGAAATATTCCAGCTCGCCTTCAATGCCGAGCAAATGCTTGCGCAGGCGGAAATAGCGATGAAGCACCGGCAGACCGGCATTCGCCTCATTCACCAGCGTGCGATAAACAATTTCCGGCATGGCATCGGGAAAGAGCGCAGCGGCAAGCGCATTGGGATGGTTGCGCGCCTTCGCGTTGAAGACATGGCCCATTGTCGACGAGGTTAGGATCGCGCCATAGGTTCCCTCATACTCTTTCCATGTGCCCCAAAATGAATCGAAGACCAGCTTACGGTCCTCGCGGTTGGGAAGCTGGCGGATGCGCGTATAGGCCGTTTGATCGAGCCGGGCCTCGTTGCCGTCTGCGAGCGTCACCGTCGGATAGGGAAGTTCGGAATCGGCGAGTTGATCGTAGATATTGTTCGGCTGGCGCAGCACATCGCCGGCATTGGCGATCACCATTTCGCCTTCCAGTCCTAGGGTATGGGGCGCGGCCCTCAGCGTATTGTCGAGAAAGACGCTGAAGCGTTCGACGAGAGCGGGTTCTTCGGCCTGAAATGCGCGCACGCGCTCCGCGCCAAGTTCCAGAATCTCCGGGGCCACCCAGGCTGTGTTCTCACCAAGGATGGTCAGAAGCGCACCGGCCTGCTGCCGGCGCTCTTGATTGGGCGCATTTCCTAAATCTTCGTCGGCCTTGAGACTCGAATAGACATAAAGCCGTGCAAGATCCTTTTGCACCCGGCTAATAGCGTCCAGCCCGGCAAGCATCGCGGCCGCGCTTTGGCCCAGGCTCCCCTGAAAACTGTCCAATCCATCGGCCGCGGCCCTGATAGTATCATGCGCCTCCGACCAGGCTTCCGGCGTCGGGTAGAGTTCGGTGAGATCCCACATATAGCTCATGTCATTTTCCTGATCGTTCGGAGCGCCCGCCGCCATTGCGGGGCCGGCGAGCAGCGCGCCACCCAGCAGACTTTCGGCCAACCTTCTGAGGCGGAATAGGCTGCCTTTGCGAGTCATGGGCACTCCTGAATAGTTTGGCCATCGGCCCGCCCGCAGATAGCGGAACCGTCCTTTATCGGAAAATCGCACCGGGCGGGCCAAAAAATTTGCTTTCCCGGACTTGTTCATCCTTAGTTCCGCGCAGCATTCGAGCAATCGTCGATTTTGGACGCTTTTTTAGAGGCCCCGCTCTTCATGGCGGCGCGCTCCCAAAGCATAGTGGGCCAATAAGAATAGGATAAGCTTGCCTGGGGGCCCAGTGACCGAATCCAAACGTGACGTGAAAATGATCGGTACCTTTATCGGTCTCATTTTCCTCCTAGGCGTTTTCGTGCTGCCCACGCCCACCGGGATGAGCGTTGAGGCCTGGCGCGTGACCGGCGTCGCACTTTTGATGGCGACGTGGTGGATGACCAACGCGATCCCGATTCCAGCAACTTCTCTCGTCCCGCTTGTGCTCTTTCCGATACTTGGCGTCGTGGGCATAGGCGAAGCAGCTTCACCATATGCCGCCCCAATCATCTTTCTCTTTATGGGCGGGTTTATCCTCGGTATAGGGATGCAGCGCTGGTCGCTGCATGTGCGGATTGGATTACGCACGTTGGTTTTCGTCGGAACGCAGCCGGCAAAACTTGTCGGTGGGTTTCTACTCGCGACCGCGCTTCTAAGCATGTGGGTCAGCAATACCGCCACCACGATCATGATGATTCCGGTTGCCGTGTCGGTGCTCACTCTTTTAGACCGCCGCGCCGATCTCGACGAAACCTCACGGCGCAATCTCGGAATCGTGCTTGTTCTTGCAGTCGCTTATGGCGCGACCATTGGCGGATTGGCGACCATCATTGGAACACCGACAACCGCCTTCATGGTCGGATTCATGGATCGCACATATGACGTTCAAATCAGCTTCCTCCAATGGATGATGCTGGGCGTTCCGCTGTCCGCGATTATGCTGCTTGGTTGCTGGCGCATCCTGACATGGGTTTATCCGGTAGGCGCCGGCGGCGAAGCGGACGCCCGGAATGTCCTCGTTGGCGAAATCGCCAAACTGGGCCCAATCAGTATTGCGGAAAAACGTATTGCGCTTGTATTTGGTATTGCCGCCTTCGCCTGGATCACGCGAGATTTTATCGACAACTATATCGAAGGCCTTAGCGACACCGGAATTGCAATTGGCGCCGCGCTCTCGCTTTTCTTTATTCCGTCGGGGAGTGAAAAAAACAGGAGACTTCTTATATGGGAGGATCTGCGTGACCTTCCTTGGGGTGTGCTGCTTCTCTTCGGGGGCGGCTTAAGCCTTGCCGCGGCGATCACTTCTTCGGGCCTAGCGGTGTGGGTGGGCGTTGTCATGCAATCGCTAGACACTTGGCCGGTCCTTCTGGTTGTCGCCGTCGCGACCATCGGCATGACTTTCTTGACAGAGTTGACGAGCAATACGGCAAGCGCGACAGCGATTTTACCACTGGCCGCCGCGGTTGCTGCCGGTCTCGGATTTGACCCCTTGCTGATCGTCGTCCCGCTGACAGTGGCTGCGTCCCTGGCCTTTATGCTTCCCGTCGCAACGCCGCCAAACGCCATCGCTTTTTCCTCCGGGCGCCTCACCATCGCCCAGATGGTTAGGGCCGGTTTTTGGCTTAACCTGTTCGGGATCTGGGTTGTGCTCACGCTCAACTACGCGATTACGAGCTGGCTCTTCATTCCCTGACAAAATTCTCGAGATATTTAGCTCATATCCAGCCGCTGAACGGCGCGCAGAAACGCAGTATTTCTGCAAGTTTTTTCTAGCCGCTGGACGGTTCTGCATCCCCGTAGTACCCACCCGGCACTATTTGCTATGTTTAGGAACAAAGACGGATAAATCGGGCCAAGAATGGATTTCCTCTGTGTGTGCATACGCGTGCCGAAATGCGGCAGCACGAGTTTAGCAAACATGCTGAACGTCGCCTTTGCCGCGCGGCGGACTTTTTACCTGCCGCATACGCTCAACCTTGATGCCGCGATATCGCGATTTCAAGAAGCACGTTTTGCGCGGACACGCTCGCGCAACCTTTTAAAGCGCTATCACACCTTCAGCCTTAAAAAGGCATTTGAAATTATCGCGTCACGTGCCTCCGATGGTGACCTCATCAATGGTGGTCACATCGACTTTCCATCCGTGCGCAAGAGTATTCGCCGGAAGTCCAAGATGATTACTCTGCTGCGCGAACCCGCAGCGCGTTGCCGTTCCGAATATGAGTATTGCCGAAACTCTTATTTAAGAAGTAGCCATCTCAGCCGCGTCGACACCAGCGCACGATGCAAAGCGGCCGGCAAATACAGTTTCGAGGGGTTTCTGGATTTCTTGCTCGACTGGCGCGAGGGCTATAGCGACGTTGCCGCCAACTATATGGGTTGGGACGGCCACCAGGATCTTGGCGCGTTTCACGAGGAAAATGTATTCCATTCCGGTGCGCTCGAACAAAGTCAAAAGTTTGAAAACGGGTTATCGGCAAAAATGAACATGCACGTTCGCATGCCACACGACAATACCGGCGTGAGTGAGGAAAGCTTCACAATCACCAGGGCGCAACAAGAAAAGATCGAAAACGTTTACCCTCGCGACTTCCAATTATATGAATGGCAGCTGGCGCACGCCTGAGATTGCATGCCTGACAACGCCGACTTTTAATGCTGGCGCTCTTCCTTGTTAGGAAGCCGCACGCCCCTCTAAATTGGCCAGAGTAAAAGGCGACAAGCCACAACGCCAATCGGTAAGAAGATTGAGGCGTAAGACTTTTGGGAACAGCGCGGCAAGCGCAGTATAGGGACGCCCAAACGGATAGGGTGAAGGCGCCGACAGGGATAGGGGATGGCTTTTCTAGAACTATCAGGGCTCACGAAGAAATTTGATGATGCGGTAGCCGTCAATGACTTAAACCTCTCCGTCGAAAAGGGAACCTTCGTTTGCCTATTGGGCCCGTCGGGCTGCGGCAAAACGACGACGCTGCGGTTGATTGCTGGCTTTCTAAGCCCCGATGGCGGTGAGATCAGGGTGGGGGGACGCGTCCTCTCGCGTCCCGGTGCAAGCCAGCCACCCGAACGGCGCAACATGTCGATGATCTTCCAGAGCTATGCGCTGTGGCCCCACATGACGGTATTTGAGAATGTCGCCTATGGCCTGCGCTTGCGACGGCTGGCGAAAAACGAAATCAATGAACGCGTGGGAGCTGTTCTCGCGGCAACCAAACTCGACGCATTGAGCGAACGCTATCCGGGTGAGCTTTCCGGTGGTCAGCAACAACGCGTTTCGTTGGCGCGCGCCCTTGTCGTAGAGCCCGAAACGCTTCTACTCGACGAGCCGCTCTCCAATCTAGATGCCAATCTGCGCGAAGAGATGCGCATCGAAATTCGCAGCCTGCACGATCAATTTCGCTATACGACGGTCTATGTGACCCACGATCAGGTGGAAGCAATGACGACGGCCGATCTCGTGGTCGTGATGAACCAGGGTGGCATCGACCAAGCCGGCACACCGGAGGACATATATAAGCGGCCCATATCGGAATTCGTCGCCCGCTTCATCGGCGGGACCAATATATTCAGGGGCACAAAATCGAACGAAAACACCGTGATTTGCGCCGGGGGCCTCACTTTACGCTGCGGCAGCGGCGATTTTTCTTCCCAGGGCGAAACTGCCGTTTCGGTGCGGCACCATGATGTCGAGGTGCGGATGGAGCGCCCAGGCGGGCAGACCAATGCCATATCCGGCATTGTGGCCCGGCAAATCTATCTGGGTTCGCACCGCGACTATCTGGTAGAGATGGCAAATGGGGAGAAAATCCGCGCCGTCGCCCCGGTAGGTGTCGACATTCCAGTGGGGCGTGAGGTGTGGCTATATTTCGACCCCGAGAATTGTAGGGCGCTGGCGCGCTAGAGATTAGGTGAGGAAGATCGTGCTGAGGAATAAGCCTATCGCTATAGCCCTAAGGACGACAGCTTACTGTGGGCTCCTTCTTGTTGCGGCTTGCGGCGAGACGGCTCCAGCACCCGAGGCTCTGGTCGAAACCGGCCCTTATAGCGTTACAGACGAGTTGATCGCGGCCGCAACGAGTGAAGGCATTGTTTCCTATTATTCCTCGCTCGATCTTGTGGTGGCGGAACGGATGGCCGCAGCGTTCGAGGAAAAATATCCCGGCATCGATGTGCGCGTGGAGCGTGCGGGCTCCGAGCGGACGTTTCAGCGCATCGGGCAAGAATACTCGGCGGGCATTTACAACGCGGACGCGATCGATACATCGGACGCGGTGCACTTCTCCTATTTCAAAAACCAGGGCTGGCTGGCGAACGCAATCCCAGACGAGTTTGCGGACTACCCCGAAGAATCAAAGGACCCCGACGGGTATTTTGCCGCCTTCCGCGCCGACCTTTCGGTGATCGCCTATAATGAGCAACTGGTCTCCGCCGATGAAGTGCCGACGAGTTTTGCCGACCTTCTCGATCCAAGATGGAGCGGACGGATGGTCAAAGGCCATCCCGGCTATTCCGGCACGATCATGACTGCAACCCATGTGCTGAGTGAGGCGTTGGGTTGGGATTATTTCGCGCAGTTGGGACAGCAAGACATAATGCAAGTGCAGTCCTCGACCGATCCGCCGAAAAAACTCGCGCTGGGCGAGCGCGCGCTACAGGTCGATGGGAATGAATATGTTGCCGTGCAACAGCAAATGGCGGGTGTGCCGTTAAAGATAATATATGCAAGTGAAGGTACGCCGCTTGTGGTCGGAAACGCGGCCATCCTGGCAAGCGCACCACACCCAAATGCCGCACGCCTTTTCTACGCATTTATGTTCTCACAAGAGGTACAACAACTGAACTCGGATGAAGGCGGCGTGCGCTCATTTCATCCGGGCGTTGTCGACAACAACGACAGGCCCTCGTTCGATGAGATAAATCTCCTTCGATCGAATCCCGAGGAGCTCGCCGCTCGGCTGCAAGAGATCAAACAAAGATACGAAGAACATTTCGGTACGTGACGCCCAAATTGGCAGGCTCCTCTTCCAATCGCCGCTTTAGGTTTGACATCTCGCGGCCTGTTTTTGTGCTGCTGGCGCTGCTTCTCGCCGTTCTCGTAATCTTTCCCCTATTTTGGCTTCTCTACTATGCCTTCTTCGATAGTGAGGGGAACGCGACGCTTACCAATTTTTTTGCGTTGATCGTGGACCCCACCGTCCGCCGCGCTTTTGGAATCGCAATTCTAATGGCTTTGGGCGTAGGTGCGCTAGCGACCTTGGTGGCGACTCCCATGGCCTGGCTAGTCGCGCGTACAGACCTTCCCGCGAGTGGCGTAATACGCGTCCTTGTACTTGCTTCTTTCGTAACGCCGCCTTTTCTGGGAGCAATTGCCTGGGAGATACTTGCGGCGCCGAACAGCGGTATTTTGAACGATATTTATCGTTGGGTGACGGGAAGCGAAGGAGCGCTCCTCAACATTTACACATTCCAAGGTCTGGTCTTCGCGATCGCTTGCTATACTTTTCCCTATGTCTTCACGCTGGTCGCGAACGCGCTGGATCGCATCCCATCCGATCTAGAAGATGCCTCGGCCATCCTCGGCGCCGGATGGTCGACTACATTGCGTAAAGTGACGCTTCCGCTTGTTTTGCCTGCGATGCTGGCCGGAGCATTGATCGCACTTTTGCAAGCCCTCACGCTGTTCGGCTCGCCCGCAATTCTTGCGCTACCGTCAGGCTTTCATGTGATCACGACAAAAATCTGGAGCTATTTTCAATTTCCGCCCCAATTGGGACTTGCCGCCGCTGCGGCCATACCGCTTTTGCTCATCACGATCTTCCTTTTACGCGGCCAAAAATGGATCTTGGGACGAAAGGGCTACACCGTTCTAAGCGGGAAAGGCACCGCCGCACGCAAGACTCATCTTGGCAAGATGAAATGGCCCGCCTTTGGGTTCGTCGGATTTGTCCTTTGTCTAACGGTAATTTTCCCTTACGCGGCCTTGATGAAGGCGGCTTTTACGCGAAATATTTCCGAGCCACTGAATTTCGCGTCACTGACCTTGCAAAATGTCAATTTTGTATTCTTTGAATTTTCTGCAACGCGCCTTGCGGTGTGGAATACGTTTTTGCTCGGGATTCTTTCGGCGACCGCGGTGACGACATTGGTCGTAATCATTTCCTATGTTGTGATACGGCGTTCCTTTGCCGGTGCCTCCGTGCTTGGCATGCTAGCAACGACACCCATTGCCATTCCGGGAATCGTTCTCGGCGTGGGATTGTTCTTAAGCTATGCCAATCCGACCTTCATGCTCTATGGCACGCTATGGATTCTGCTTATCGCATTTGTGACGCTCGGTTTGCCGGCGGGCTATCAGCAAATGTCATCTGCGATGTCGAGCGTTCATTCGGATTTGGAAGATGCAAGCCGAATATTTGGAGCTTCGCGGTTGAAGACGCTGTGGCTCATCACAACGCCACTCTTACGCACAAGCATTATCGCCACCTGGTGCTTTGTCTTTATCGCGACCATCCGGGAACTTTCGGCAACGATATTGCTTACAACCGCGAACACCAAACTAGTTTCGGTTATCATTTACGATCTCAATGAAAGCGGAAATTTGGGAGCAATAGCGGTGTTGGGGATCATGCTTCTGGTGGTTTCCTTCACAGTCGTCTTCATTGCGAACAAAGTACCCTTGATGAGCAGCAACCGACTCCCGCTTCGTGGATAATTAGCTCAAGGCGCAAATCGAGCATGGCATTGAAAACAAAAACGGACGGCCTGACGCACTACGTCGCGCGCTTTATCAATGAGACGGAATATCAAGCCATTCCTGACGATGTCATCGAATTGGGAAAGAAATCCATACTCGATGGGCTAGGCCTCGCCTTCGCAGGTTCCGTAGCGCAAAGCGGAAGGCTGGTCCGCGAGCATCTGGACACGCTCGCTCTTGGGCAGGGCGCGGCGACGCTGATTGGCGGCGGGCGCAAGATCGCGCCGCGCTTTGCCGCATTTGCCAATGGCGTTGCGATTCATGCCGACGATTATGACGATACCCAGCTCGCGGTCGCGGAAACGCGTGTTTATGGTCTTCTTACCCACCCGACGGCGCCCGCCCTGCCCGCCGCGCTTGCAATGGGCGAACATTTAGGGGCTTCAGGGCAGGGCTTGATGCTCGCCTATCAACTCGGCGTCGAGGTGGAATGCAAAATCGCCGAAGCGATAGATCCCCGTCACTACCAGACCGGCTTTCACGCCACCGCGACCTGCGGGACGTTCGCCGCTGCCGCTGCTGCGGCTAGGCTGATGGCGCTCGATCTTGACGCGATAGCGCGGGCGCTCTCGATAGCGGGGAGCCAATCGGCGGGCTTGCGCGAAAATTTCGGCACCATGACCAAGCCCTTTCATGCTGGGCGCTCCTCTGAGAGCGGAATTATCGCTGCGCAATTTGCCTCATCGGGATGGACGGCGACCGACAAAGTATTGGAGGCGCCGCGCGGCTTTTTTAGCGCCGCCGGCGGCGGCTTTGACGAAGCAGCCATAGAAAACAAACTCGGAGCGCCGTGGACTTTCGCCGATCCCGGCATCTCGATTAAGCCGCACCCGTCGGGCTCGCTGACCCATCCGGCCATGACGGAAATGCTGCGGCTGATTCTTGAGAAAGACATCAAGCCGGAGCAAGTGCGGAGCGTGCGCGTCGGGACCAATTCGAACATGCCGAATGCGCTGATTCATCACTGTCCCAGCGACGAGTTACAGGCGAAATTCTCGATGGAATTTTGTATGGCGATCTTGCTGCTCGAGCGCCGTGCCGGGTTGGCGGAGTTTACCGACGAAGTCGTCAACCGGCCCGACGTGAAACGTATGACCGAAAATATGGACTTTGTCATCGACGATGAGGCCGAGCGCGCCGGCTACCACAAGATGACGACGATTATCGATATAGTTCTTGAGGACGGACAAAATATTTCTGGTCGCGCCGATTTCGGCAAGGGAAGCCCGGCCAACCCAATGAGCTATGACGAGGTCGCAGACAAATTCCGTGAGTGCGCAGAGTTTGCCAAGCTTGACCGTGCCCGCTCCGACGAGATCATCGCCATGGTCCGAGACCTAGAAGCCCTACCCGATATCGGACAGCTAACCGCGCTTTTAATCGCGCCGGGGTAATGAACGCACTGCAATCTCACCTCCCCAATGCGGGGAGTTCGGTCCGTAATCTCCCGGACTTGATCCGGGGGAAGACGGATCGGGTGGGGGGGCGTGTTCACAGCATGTGCGCGTCCCTTGATCACACCCCCACTCGCTCGCGGAAAAGGCCGCTCACGATCTCCCCGTAAGGTGGAGATGAAGTATAAGACTTTCCGTCACGCGCCCGTTGCCATTGCGTTTTTAACCGGCCAAAAGCACACTTAATCGGATCAAACGAAAACTGGAGCATTTAATGGAAGTGACCCGCACGCTTGCGCGTTATGTCGTGCATTCAGAGCTAAAAGACATTCCCGAAGCGGTTCGGAACGAGGCCACACGCTCCATCGTGAACTGGCTTGGTTGCGCAGTCGGTGGCTGCCGCCACGAAACGATCGACCGCGCGCTCGAAGCGCTTGGGCCTTTTTCGGGCAAGCCCGAAGCGACGCTGATGGGCCGCGGCGAGAAGCTCGACATCTTTGTGACAGCGCTTCTCAACGGCATTTCCAGCCATGTCTTCGATTTCGACGACACCCATCTGAAGACAATTATACATCCCGCCGGGCCGGTGGCCTCGGCTCTGTTCGCCCTCGCCGAGCATATGCCGATCAGCGGAGCGGACCTGCTTCATGCATTCATTCTTGGCGTTGAAGTGGAATGCCGCATCGGCAATGCGGTTTATCCTGAGCATTACGATGTGGGCTGGCACATCACCGGCACGGCCGGAGTGTTTGGCGCCGCCGCATCTGTGGGAAAAATCTTAGGTTTAGACGAGCAGCAAATGGTTTGGGCGCTAGGCATTGCCGGCACGCAGTCCTCCGGCTTTCGCGAAATGTTTGGCACCATGTGCAAGAGCTTTCATCCCGGCCGCGCGGCGCAAAACGGCATGCTTGCAGCCTTCCTCGCGCAAAAGAATTTCACCAGCTCTACCCAAGTATTGGAGGCAAAGCGCGGCTTTGCGAACGTCATGTCGACGAAACGCAATTTTGACGAGATCACGGAAAATTTGGGCAAGAGTTTTGAAGTTGCGCTCAACACCTATAAGCCCTTTGCCTGCGGCATTGTCATTCACCCCTCGATCGATGGCGGCATTCAGCTCAAAAAAGAGCTGGACTTGACCGGCGACGAAATCGAGAAAATCGAATTGCGGGTTGCGCCGCTGGTTCTAGAACTGACCGGAATAAAAACGCCGGAGACCGGGTTAGAGGGAAAATTTAGCGTCTATCATTCGCTGGCCGTCGCCATCATCCACGGGGCCGCGGGCGAAAACGAATATAGCGATGCTTGTGTGCGCGATCCGAAAGTTATTGCTCTTCGCGACAAAGTGGAGGCCGTGATCGATGATACAATGCGCGACGACGAAGCGCGGGTGACAGTCACGCTGAACGATGGGCAAGTTGTCGAAAAACATGTGCCGCATGCTATCGGCAGTTTGGAGCGCCCGATGAGCAATGACGATATCGAGGCAAAATTCACCGGCCTGGTGCGTGAAATATTAGACCAAGAGAAAACTTCAAATTTACTGGCGCTGGCGTGGTCGGTTGCAAACCTTGAGGACGCGTCGGAGATTTGCCGCGCTTCCGTGCCCTAATCAATGTGCGTTTAATTACAAACGGCAATACATACGTGTCATCCCGGGAGAGCACGACACCTTGGCTGCCGCTTGAGCCACCCACATTTTTTCCTCCCCCTACGAGGGGAGGTCGATCCGGCGGCTCCCGGAATTCATCCGGGTGACGGTGGATCGGGTGGGGGGGGGTGAGTGCCAACCCCCACCCGAGGCCGCTCGCACTACTCGCGTCCCTGACCTCCCCGCAAGGGGGAGGTGAGATAGGCGGGCTTGCAGCAATTGACTGAACATAAACTTTTGTCATCCGGGCGAGCGCTTTTAGGCGAGACCCGGGATAACAAGTTTTGGTAATTCGAGCTGGACGAAAATCGCCTATTAAACGCGAGTGTGCTGTCGCAGTGCCGTAGACGCAGCACGCCTATCATGAGACCCTTCTGCGCAGGACCCGCAGCGTCAATCATGTCTCAAGAATGGGCTTTGGATGATCTCCATTATCATTCCGACCTTGAACGAAGCGGAGAATTTGCGTCGCCTGCTTCCCATGTTGAATGCGGATGACGGGATGACCGAAACGATCGTTGTTGACGGGGGCAGCAAGGACAGAACCGCCGAAATTGCGCGCGAGCACGGCGCTACTGTCATTGTATCGCCTCCAGGACGGGGCGCTCAGCTCGCAGCAGGAGCCGCGCAGGCGAAAGGCGACATCTTTCTTTTTCTCCATGCGGACAGTCATTGGCCACGCGGCGGATTGGCCGCGATCCAAAAAGCGCTGGAGGCCAATCCGAACGCACCGGGCGGGAATTTTCGCCTACTTTTCAATGCCGATGACGGCTTTAGCCGCTGGCTCAACGGTTTTTATGCGTTTATTCGCTGGCTTGGCTTTTATTACGGCGATAGCGGGTTATTCGTGCGTGCGAATGTCTATCGCGCCTTGGGCGGCGTTCGTCCCATTGCCCTCATGGAGGATTATGATTTTGTCCGCCGGCTGGAGCGCGCAGGAACTACGATCTGCGTAAAATCTCCACCGCTTGTAACTTCATCGCGGCGTTTTGAGAACCGCCACCCGATTGCAATCGTCAGCGGTTGGGTTGTGATTCATGTGCTCTATTTTATAGGGGTCTCACCCAATAGGCTGGCGCGCCTCTACCACTCACAAGCGCATTGATCGCGATGGTAAAGCGTTCTTTTCTTACGATCTTATTTCTTGGCATCTTCGTGATGGCTGCTGACGCGGCAAGCTTTCAGTCGCTATTTGCCCCTGATTCCGATCTTTGGGAGCGTTGGGCGATACATGACGAAAGCTCGGCAGAGACCATCGATCACTCAGCCTGGAGTGATTTTCTTAGCCAATATCGCCAGATCGGCGATGACGGGATTGCGCAGGTTTCCTATGGAGCCGTGACACCAGACGACCGCGCCGCCTTAGACGCTTATATCGACGTCCTCGCGGGGCTTGCGATCAGTTCCTACACACGCGAGCAGCAATTTGCTTACTGGGTCAATCTCTATAATGCGCTGACCATTCGAGCGGTTCTGGACGCCTATCCAATCGAATCCATTCGCGACGTCGATATTTCGCCCGGGCTCTTCGCCTCTGGGCCTTGGGACGCGGACTTGATTTCGATCGAAGGCGAAGATGTGACGTTGAACGATATCGAGCACAGGATTGTACGTCCGATTTGGAGCGATCCACGCGTTCATTACGTTCTCAACTGTGCGTCCATTGGTTGTCCGAATTTAGGCGAGCGTGCCTTTGAGGCTGACCAATTGGAGCAGATGCTCAACGATGCCGCGCGCGACTATATCAATTCGCCTCACGGCGCGCGTATTGAAGCAGGCACACTGATCGCATCGCGCATTTACGACTGGTTTCACGAAGATTTCGGTGAGGGCGAGGAGGATATCATTGCCCATTTTCGTCGCTATGCTGAACCGGATTTGGCCGAAGCACTTATGGCCTCGGAGAACATCGACGGCTATGAGTATGATTGGGCGTTAAACGACGCCAATTAATCCAAACCAGCGAAAACCCTCCCGTGAATGCGCTAAAACCTCCTTCCCTCTCGATCATCATTCCGGCCTTAAACGAGGCAGAAGGTGTTGAACGCCTATTGCAGTCGCTCTCGGAAATGCGCTCGCGTGGCGTAGAGATCATTGTGGTTGATGGCGGTAGCGAGGATGGGACGCTCGACATCGCCCGCACACTCGCCGATCAAGTTGTAACTACGCCGCGTGGCCGGGCGACACAAATGAATGCGGGTGCTGCATTGGCGCGCGGGCAAACATTTCTCTTTTTGCATGCAGATAGTTATTTACCCAGAGACGCGGATATCCTTGTCTCGAGCGCGCTTGCGCGCAGCAAACGCGTTTGGGGCCGTTTCAAAATAGGTTTCGATTCGTCTCACCCGGCTCTTGTGTTGGTTTCCATCATGATCAATTTTCGAACACGACTGACGGGCATCGCCACCGGCGATCAAGGGATCTTCGTTCGGAGCGAGATTTTTAAAAGCCTAGGCGGTTATCCGGACATCCCGCTGATGGAAGACATTGCGCTGTCAAAGGCGCTTCGCGCCTTGACCCGCCCCGTTTCGATACCCCAAAAAGTCGTGACCTCCGCGCGGCGCTGGCAGGAACACGGAATCTTGCGCACAATATTTTTGATGTGGCGGCTGCGCCTTAGCTATTTCCTGGGAAGCGATCCTCGAGCATTGCAGCGCCTTTATGAGGGCAAGCCGCGTGAATCCTGACCAATGCGCGATCGCAATATTTGCCAAGGCTCCGGTGGAGGGCTTCACAAAGACGCGGCTTATTCCGCGCCTTAGCGCCGCCGGCGCTGCTGAACTGCAAAAAACTCTCATCACGCGCGCAGTAGAAGTCGCCAAAGCCGCGAAGCTTGGCCCGGTTTCGCTTTGGTGCACGCCCGATTGCAGGCATGCGTTTTTTCGTGAGATCGCAGAGAAATATTCCATCGTGCTGCACGCTCAAACAGGCGATGATTTGGGTGCAAAAATGGAAAACGCGTTTGAGCTTTTGACTAAAACCATGCCGGCGCTGCTCATGGGAACAGATTGCGTTGCGATTGACGCAGCCCTCCTCACGCGCTGCGCTGCTGCGCTTCAAAACGATCATGATGCGGTATTTCTTCCCGTAGAAGATGGCGGCTATATCTTGATCGGATTGAAGAGGCCCAACGCGGAACTCTTCCACGATATGCCTTGGACAACTGAGCGTGTAATGCCCGAGACCAGGCGCCGCGCCAGCGAGATCGGATTAAAAATCGAGGAACCCGAAACCCTATGGGATATCGACCGACCCGAAGATTATGAGCGGGCGCTTAGCTCCGGGGCGCTCAGCCCAAGGCAAGCAAGAATTTGACGATGCGGCGGGGCCAAGCGCTAAACAGCTTCGGCGCGTAGAACGCGCTCACCGCCGCTTTGGAAATTTCGCCGCGCGTTGGATAGGGCAGAATCGTATTGTTGAAGGCGCTGAGCTTGAGATTTTGCGATCGTGCCAAGGCCCACGCCTGGATGATTTCGCCGGCATTCGTTCCGACAATTGACGCGCCTAATATTTGGCCGTTTTTGCGCGTAACGACTTTAATCAATCCAGAAACATCGCCCTCGGAAATGGCCCGGTCGTTACGCTCGAACGAGGCCCGGACGACTGTCACATCGCCGCCAAACTTCTTGCGCGCGTCTTCTTCTTTCATGCCGACATGGGCGAGCTCGGGATCCGTATAGGTCACCCAAGGAAGCGCGCTGTAGTCCACTTTCGCGCGCATGCGAAACAGCGCATTTCGAACCACAATGCCTGCGTGGTAACCGGCGATATGGGTGAATTGCGGCCCGCCGACGATATCGCCGATGGCGTAGATTCTCTTATTCGTTGTGCGCAAGCCCGCGTCAGTCTTGATGCCCCTGCGGCCAAATTCAACGCCCGCCTCCTCAAGGCCAAACCCGTTCACACTCGGCGCGCGGCCCGCCGCAATGAGAAGATGCGATCCGCCAATTTTCTCTCCCGAGCCCTCAAGCGTCAGTGCGACGCCCTCCGCCTCGCGTGAAACACCTTCTATCCGAATTTCTTCGCGCAGGGTGACGCCGTCTGCTCTGAGACGCTCGCGCACGACGGTACTCAATTCCGGATCGTCCTTAGAAAATACGCGTCCCATATCGAAAATGGTCACTTGGCTTCCCAAAAGACTGAAGGCCTGCGCCATCTCCGTGCCGATGGGCCCGCCGCCGACAATGAGAAGATGGCTCGGCAGTATATCGAGTGAAAAAAGCGTTTCGTTGGTGAGATAGGGCGTCTCTCCAAGACCCTTTATCGGCGGGATTGCAGCACGCGATCCTGCAGCGATCACAAAGCGCTTGGCGCGAACCTCATACCCCCCACCGCTCACGTCGCGAGGAGAAACAAACTTCGCTTCAGCCTGGATTACCTGGACGCCGAGACCCCCGAAGCGCTCGACGGAATCATGGGGCTCGATCGCTGCGATTGCATCTCGAACATGCTGCATGACCGCCGGGAAATCGATTTCCGGGGCCGAAGTTTTTATGCCTAATCTGCCGGCATCGCGGATCTGATCCGCGCGATGCGCCGCGGCCAGCAAAGCCTTTGAAGGCACACAACCATAATTGAGGCAATCGCCGCCCATCTTGCCGCGCTCAAATAGTATGACGCTCGCACCCAGCTGCGCCGCGCCGGAGGCGAGCGAAAGCCCGGCGGCCCCCGCACCGATCAAGCAAATATCGCAGTGCAATTTTTCAACCATCGGAATGTCCGTTTTTGCGGGCTCTCAACTTCCCAACCAGAACCGGAAGAAGCGAAAGAAGCGCCAGGCCTAGAAGAGGAAGAAGAATAGGGGGCGTAAATATGATCCCTAAATCCGGCGCTGCGCCCTGATCCAGCACGACGCCAAGGCCGTTGCCAACGCTGGCAATAACAAACCCGCCGGGAATAATCCCGATGGCGGTTCCCAGAACAAAAATGCGGGTCGGAACTTGGAGAAAAGCCGCGGCAATATTGATCAGAAAAAATGGAAATAACGGCACGAGACGCAAAAACAGCAAATAGCTCAGCGCGTTGCGTCCAAAGCCATCTTTAAGCTTGCCCAAAACACCTTCGGTGCGGGAGCGAAAGATCTCGCCGAAACTGGTTTTTGCAATAAGAAACAGCGCGGTTGCGCCAAGCGTTGCCCCTATCACGGCATAGGCAGCGCCCAATAATGTCCCAAACAAAAACCCGGCTGAGAGCGTAAGAATGGTTGCGCCGGGAAGTGAGAATGCCACGGCCAGAGTGTAAATCACGATAAAGGCGATAGCGACTATAGCTGCGTTCGCGGCGACGGCCTCGATCAGCCATTCGCGGTTTTCCGCCAGCACCTCGAAACGCAGAAACGATCCAAGATCGAACGCAAAGATCGCAGCGATGCTGAGAGCAATCAAAAGTGGCAGTAGAAGTAGCCGTATGATGCGTTTGAGGGTCACGCGAACGCCCTTATGACAAACAAGCTGCCTAGCAGCAAGCAGGGCCGCTGGCCCCACTCCTACCGGAGATCAAGCTCGGGTTTGAAACAGGGTCGGGGCCGCAATCGAACAGGCCAAAATGTTTTGTCTTATCGCCGATCACATCGAAAAAAGGCGCGTAGCGGCTCATGGACAGCATGTCTGCAGTATTGCCGCAGATGGACATCGCTTTTCCGCTCTCAAACAAATGATGATCGTCGAGCTCGAACCCGTGGGGGTGATCGGCGATGCGGCCATTATATATGGCGCTCTGTCCAAAATCCTCGCAGCGATCTTCGAACGATAATTTAAATGCGCGAATGGTTGCCGATTGAAATGAAATCAATCCGAGTTTGCCCGCGATTTCGGGATTGTTGATCTCAAGCGGCTCGGCACTGACGGTGCGAAAATCATTACAGCCAACCGCGTTCATGATGCGCCGGAAGTCTTCGGTGTAAAGCGCGCCGCCAAGACATTCGCCTAGTAGGATTGGATCATTGGCCAGCGCCGGCGGGATACGCCGATCGGCAAAAACATCGGAAAAATAAAGCTCTCCGCCCGGCTTTAAGACACGAAATATCTCGGCAAATACGCGGGGTTTGTCCGGGGAAAGATTGAGGACGCAATTGGAGACGACAAGATCGATGCTCTCATCGGCAATGTCTGCGGCGCGCAAATCTTCGATATAGCCGCTGCGGAATTCGACATTAGAATAGCCAAATTTCTCGGCATGGTAATCCATGTGCTTGCGCGCGATCTCGAGCTGCGCGTCAGTCATGTCGACGCCGATCACGCGACCTTTTGGGCCGACAAGCTTGGATAGGATATAGCAATCGCGCCCCGAGCCGCAGTCAAGATCGAGCACGCTTGCTCCGTCGAGTGCCGGCGGGATCGGCGAGCCGCAGCCGTAAAAGCGATTTTTAACTTCCTCATGGATCTCTTCAAGTGCGCGCGCGATATAGGGCGCCGGCGCCGCGCCGATGCAACAGGCCGAGGTTTGCAAATCGGCGGAGCTTTTCAGCACCTCGCCATAATATTGCCGCACCGCTTCGATGGATCGCTGGTGTTCCGTCATAAGAAAAAAATCCTTTGATGCATAAAATGACTTACGCGCTACAGCTGGCGCCGCCAAGCACGCAAAATTTTGCACAATGCGGATGATTAAGGCTGACCGGGCCGCTTGCCTCGGCCAGACTCTCACCCATCTCAAAACGCTCATCATAGGGGAGAAGCGTGCAGGCGGTGATCACTGGTTTTGCAGCGCCTTTGCGCTTCACAACCATGCGCGCATTCGAGCACATGACATCGTTCGGAGATTTACCCAAAATTTTCCAACAATACTCGGTAATCTCCGGAACGTCCGCGCTCTCGTCCATCTCCGGGAAGAGAACCAAGCGATGCGGATCATTTGCATCGATTGAAATACCTTCAGCCGAGAAAAACGCAGAGAAGCCTGCGCGCATTTCATCTTCGCTTTCGCCGCTTAATGAGCGCGAGGCAATCGCAAGATCAAATCCTTCTCTTGCCAGCCAGCGAATACCTTCCATGGCCGGCTCCCAGCTCTGGGCCCCACGGATTTTCTCATGTCCCTCAGCCGTATAATGATCAAGCGAAACGCGTATCGCTAATGTTTCTCCGAAACGCGCGCGTAAGCCCAAAAGCGCCTGTCTGTGATGGCCCATCGGCTTCATCGCATTGGTCAGCACCAGCACGCGGTAGCTGGGTTCCAACGCGTCGGACAGGATTTCCATAAAATCGGGATTCATAAAGGGCTCGCCGCCGGTAAATCCGATTTCTTTGAGCTCAGGATGATTGTTTTTTGCCTCGTCAAGAAAAATGCGCACATCTTTGCGCGATAAATAGACAAGGCGGTCATTGCGCGGGCTGGATTCGATGTAGCAACCCTCGCAGGTGATATTGCAAAGGGTCCCGGTGTTGAACCAAAGCGTTTCAAGCGCACTTAAGGACACAACGGCCCTCGGCTCGCCTTTCGCGGTCCATTTCGAATTGGAAAACTTCGCGTCCGGGAGGACAGCCGGCGCATCCTGGCCGAACGCCAAGCTCACGCCGAACCCATCTTTATCGCGCTTTGGTGAGCCCGTATTTTCATATCTGCTTTTACGCCTTTTCCCTCGCCTGATCTTCGCCATGGCATAGGAAAAGGTTACACAAACGGCCTATTTTCAGCGAATCATGGGACCCAATCTTGGCCACAAACGCCCTATTGCCGATAGGCGATGCCGAATTGAAAGATTCTGGGTGCGGAAAAGCTCTCCAAACCAGTTGCGCTCTCCCGGATCTCAACATTTTCATCGAAGAGATTTGCCACTGCGGCATAGACCTCCATCGAAGAAGTGAGACGCCAGCCGACCCGGGCACCGGCGACAAAGGCCGGCGAGAGCGTGCGGGTGTTGAGATCGTCCTCGAAGCGGCGGCCTTCATAACGCAAATCCGCGGCCAGATAGAGCTGATCGCTGATATCCCAATCGGCCTGAAGCGTGGCGGCAAAGCGCGGCGTTTGCGCGGGCTCCATTCCCGTCAGTTGCGGCGCAACCGAGCTGCCGTCGACGCGCGCCCAATTCGCAATCACGCCGGCGCGGAGCGAAACCCCGTCTGCTATTTCGCCGCCGATCTCCGCTTCCAAGCCAAGCGCATCGATGGCCCCGCCATTTTGGCGCTGGCGCAGCGAGCCGCCGTCCGGAACGAATCCCGCGACGGGAAACACGCCCGGGCCGAAACCAATGGTCACATTGGTGATGGGATCGACCAGGCGATTGTAAAAAACGGTTGCCTGCCAGCTCACCATGCCCTCGCCACCAGCGCCAAGCTCGACGCCAAAAAGTTGCTCGGGATTTAATTCCGCATTGGCTTCTGTGATGTCATTACCGACGCGAAACGGACGGTGCAATTCGTTCAATGTCGGCGCGCGAAATCCCGAATAGGCGGAAGCGCGAATCCAATTCATCTCGCTAATATCGCGGCGCACACCGATGCGCCCGGTGGGAACCACGCCGTCGCGATCCGCCGGGCTCAATTCCAATGTCGGCGCGCCGGTTTCCAAATTGACCTCATTGCGCATGCCATTGCTGGTCGACCAGTGGTCCAGCCTTGCGCCCCCGGAGATCAACCAAGGACCGGAGCTGGTCGAGCCCTCCGCATAAACCCCTGCGACCCTGTTATTGCCTCCCGCGCGCCGCTCACGCGTAAAGCCCGCGCCGAGATTGCGGTTACGCTCGCGCGATTGGCCTTCGGCAAAACGCGCATCGCCTCCCACTTCCCACTCCCAAGCTGTCGTTTGTCCGCGCAGCGCGGCGTTTAAGCCCCAGCCGGTCGCGGGTGTTGCATATTGATGGTTGGCCGGCCTCGCGGAATTGCGATCGGCTTCCACTCTAAGAAACACATTTTCCAGATTGCTTTGGCGAAACCAGCCCTGCACTCGCCAGCCGAGTTGAGATTCCTCCGGTGGGCGCACAATGGTGAGGCTTGCCGTTTCACCATCGGCGCCGGAGCGAAGACCCTCTACCCCGCCGCTGCGTTTCTCGTCATAGGCGCCGACCCGAATGGCTGCGATCGCACCCATGATTTCAGTTTGATAACGCGCCGCAAGGCTCCAACTATCCAATGTTGTGTTTTGATCGAGCGCGCCGCGCCCAGCGCCGCGCACCGGAACATAGCCATCGCCCGATTCCACCGAGCCGGTGAATAGAAAGCCGTTAAAGCCGACGCTGGCCGCGGCGCGTCCGCTCACCGTGTCGGTAATCGACATTTCTGCCGCGGCGATGCCATCGGTGCGGCCGTGCTCTTCCAGGCCGATAACGCCGGTGAGCGCGCCCGAGCCATAAGGCCCCGCGCCCGAGCCGCGCACGATGGTGACCCCCGATAGCCCTTCTACCGGCAGCGATGACCAAATCACCCAGCCGCCAAAGGGATCGTTTTGCGGAACCCCGTCCAGCGTCACCAGCGCCCGCCCGGCGCCCGATGGCGCAATATTACGAAGGGAAATTCCTTGGATGGTCGGGTTGGCGGCAATGCTCGATGTGCGCCGGAAGAGCGCGACACCGGGTGTCTGGCCCAATATCTCGTCCAGGCGCTGGGCTTCGACCAAATCGCCGCTGTCCAACCGGATAAGCGAAAATGTCTGCTCGCCGGTGGCGAGCGGCAGACGTGCTGCAGTGATGACGACGGTTTGAACTTCCGCCGGAATATCTACCGGTGCTTCCACTTTTCCCCCACCAAACTAGGCATTTTGACCAGATTAAAACGCCAAAACTTGTCACCCGGACACTTAGCATAGCAAGCAGCGCGGCGTCGCCTAGTGTGAAAATCCTCTATTCCCAAATTGTCATGGCCCGGGATTTTTCTAATGAGTCCTGATTAGCCCGGAGACGCACCCGACTGGCGACCAATACAACAAAACCTGTCATCCCGGGCGCAGCGCAGCACCCTGATGGTGCGCCCCGCGCGGTTTTACCGCGCAACATTTCGTTTTGGCGCAAAGCGCCAGGGACCCGGGACCCAGGTGTCCAGGTGTCTAAATCCGCGCTCAAGTCTAACTCCTGGGTCCCCTTCCCTCGCCCCGCTGACGCAGGGCTCGCCGGGGATGACAAACGTTTGAATATCCAGGCCATGACAAATGTGGGGGTTCGCGGAAGTTGCTGCGTAGTCGAAGCTCGTATAGTTTCAAATCACTATATTATCCGCACCATAGACAAGCGGAAAGGCGAAAGGAAAAGCCAATGAGCCGGAAAATTCCTAGCCTTATGGGCCTCGCAGCGCTCGCAGGCCTCGCAGGCCTCGCAGCGCTCGCAGGCCTCGCAGGCCTCGCAGCGCTTCTGGCCGCGCCAGCCATGGCCCATCATTCACATGCGATGTTCGATTTTGCATCCGATGTGGAGATCTCCGGCACGGTGAAAGAGTTCCGCTGGACCAATCCGCATAGCTGGCTCCATGTCATGGTCGAAGGCGAAAGCGGTGCGCTCACCGAATATGCTATCGAGATGGGCGCTCCGGCGGGCCTTGTCCGCATGGGCTGGGAACCGACCACCGTCGCACCGGGCGATGTGGTAACCGTCAGCATGCACCCATTGCATAGCGGCGCGCCGGGCGGCGAGATCAGATATATCGTCTTGCCCGACGGCTCATCGCTTGGCGAAGGCCATGAGAATGCCGAATTCCCTGAAGGCATCGCCACACAGTGATTGAACTCAAATGAATATTGGGATCGCAAACCGCGCCGCGATTTTAATTGCGTGCGCCGTTGCGCTCGGCGCACCCACGCAAACGATGGCGCAAACGCAAGGCCAAACAAACGGTCCGATATTTACGCCCACAGCCGCGCAAAATATTTCCGGCGTGTGGTGGACCGGGAGCTATAGCCCGGAGATCGCGCTTATCGATGGCGCCGAACTTCCGCTCACCATTGATGCCCGTGCCCGCCACGCGGAGAATCGCGCGGCGCTTAGCGCCGATCCCTTAAGCGATGAAGCGCGCAAATTCTGTACCCCCGACGGCCTGCCGCGCATATTGGCCAGCCCCTACCCCTTCGAGATTCTTCAGACGCCGGGCTTCGTGACCATCATCTATGAGCTGAACCGCGTGGTGCGCCGCATTGCGCTCGATGCGCCGATGCCTGACGACAATACGCTGCTCTTTTTTCCCTATTTCTCGGGACATTCGGTCGGCCATTGGGAGGGCGACACGTTGGTCGTCGAGAGCGCAGGCTATAACGACAAAACTTTTATCGATGCGACGGGCGTTCCCCATTCCAATCAATTGCGCACGGTGGAACGCATGCGAAAATTGGACGATGGGAGGCTAGAGGTTGAGATCATTTCAACCGATCCGGAAAACTTCACCGCGCCTTTCACCGCGCGCTATCTCTATGATTTTCATGAAGGCCTTCGGATTGAGGATTACACTTGCGGCAAGCCGCATCGCGATATCTCGCATATAGAAGGCGTAATTGCGCCGGGGGGGCAGTGATGAGAACAACTTTTCTTGCCTGTACTGCACTCCTCTCAAGCGTTCTGGCGCTTAGCGCTCCCGCATTCGCGCAAACCCCCCTGCCCGATTTTTCCGGTGTCTGGGACGCAGGCGATCTCGATCCGCCGCGCGTGGGCCGCCCCGGGGTTGCGGAACATCCCGATTATCAGCAGCGCGGCACCCGCAATCAGAACCGCGAGCGGCAAGCGCCGATACCAGCCATTGCCGATATCAGCGATCCGCTTTTGCTTCCCTGGGTGCGCGAAGAATTGCGCGACATTGTGGAGCGGCGCATTGCCGGCGAAATTATCCCCGAGGCGCGCTCGCGATGCACGCCGATGGGCTTGCCCGTGCTTCTCATCGACGAAGCGGGGGCGCGGAACATTATTCAGAGCGAAGATAAAGTCGTCATCATCAATGAGGAATTGCCCGAGGTGCGGCATATTTATTTGAACGCGCCGCATTCGGAAAATATCGTTCCGGATTATTACGGCGAGTCGGTGGGCCATTATGAAGGCGATACGCTTGTCGTCGACACCATCGGAATCAGCACCGAGACCTGGGTCGATGATTTTCTTACCTCGCATACCGAAGAGCTGCATGTGGTAGAGCGCTACCGGCTGGTCGGCGACAATGTTCTTGAGATCGAATTTTTCGTGGAAGACCCCGGAACCTTTACGCAAGGCTGGGGCGGGATCATCCTCGCCGAACGCCGCCCGCCCGGCGAGGAACTTTTGGAGATCCGCTGCTCGGAAAATAATTTCGATGTCTTTTCCGGCGAGACGCTACCGATGCCGATCGCAACTGGGGTGGATTTTTAAAGACGCCCACTTGTCGCGGCGCGCCTTCCCAAAACTTGTCATCCCGGACGCGAAGCGATCCGGGACCCACCGTGAATTAATCTCAGTAGGTCCCGGCGCGCGCTCCGCTTGGCCGGGATGACATGGGTGGTTTAAAGCGCCACCCCTACCCGTCACCCACCCGCCATCTTCTCAGCTGCAACATTCTGAATGAACTCACCGGCAAGCTGAATCCCACGACGATCAATGGTGTGGCCAATGCCCGACAGCAAATGGCTTTCTACCGGCAGGCTCCGCGCGGTCAGTATATCGGCGGTCTCTTGCAAGCGCTCGGGATTGCGCTCCAGCGCACCCAGCACCAAGAGCATCGGCGGCGTGCCCGCCAATTCCGGCATGCCTTCTTCCAAGACCCGAAAACCGGCGAAAGAGATAATCGCGGCGGGAAGCGCTTCGCGGCGAAGCCCGGCATTCAGCACCATCATCGAGCCCTGGCTGAAGCCGAGCAATATAAGCCGATCGGGGCCGAGCCCAAGGCGCGCCAATTCATCATCCAGGAATTTGTTGAACACGGGCGCGCCTTCGCGCATGCCGCGCGCCACCATGCCAAGCGCATCACCCCCGAGCGCGCCGGGAAACCAGCGATAGCCGAAATCATCGCGCGGGAACGGACCCGTCGGCGCGGCAAAAGCGGCAGAGGGAAGAAAAGACTGCAAACCCGGCGCAAGCCCCATCATATTCGGGCCGTCGCCGCCCGAGCCATGACACAACACCACCAGCCATTCGGCAGGCCCCGTCGCCGCATCAAGACGCGGCCCGTCGAGCTGATCAGGCGGGGCTGCGGCTTTGCCGGAGCGCAGGAGCAGCGGCGCAGAAAGGGCCGCAAGCCCACCGAGAATGACTGAGCGTCTTAGTAGTGGTTGGATGAGCATATGGGCATGCCTTTCTGAATCCTTAGCCAGGCACCCATAGCACAAAAACAGCGCGAACCGTGTCGAAGTTACGAACTTGGTAGGCACATGTTTGACAATAAAGCTTAGCTACGCGGCGCTAGCCCTTCGGAAGGGGCGCTACGCCGCCTGGTATCAGCGGCCAGCGCCAAGCCCCATACGAGCGCAGCGATAATATAAAAATGGCGCCAATGGCATTGTCACGTTAACTCAGCTGGTCTTTGACAGCGACCCTGAAGTAGCGTCCGCGGATGCAAGATATTTCCTTCAAGCGCTATCGTTTTCCGCCTGAAGTTATCTGCCACGCAGTATGGCTCTACGCCCGGTTCACTCTGAGTTATCGAGACGTAGAAGATCTCCTCGCGCAGCGCGGCCTCGATATCTCCTGCGAAACCGTGAGGCGGTGGTTTCTTAAGTTTGGCCAGCCCATTGCCCGGAACCTGCGGTTAAAGCGACCGAAACCCAGCGACTACTGGCATCTGGACGAAATGGTCATTGTCATCCGTAAGAAGCGGCATTGGTTGTGGCGTGCGGTGGACAATGAAGGCGAGGTTTTGGACTTCCTGGTACAGTCGAAACGTAACGCCAAAGCAGCGAAAAGATTGCTCCGTAAGTTCTTGAAGAAGCAGGGATGGGCACCTGCCCGCATGATAACCGATAAGCTCCGATCATATCCTGTCGCCTTTAGATCGATTGGCCTCACGGCGGAACATATCGACAATAAGCGATCAAATAATCGGGCGGAGAACTCGCATCAACCCGTGCGACGACGTGAAAGGAAGATGCAGAGATTCAAGTCCCCCGGATCCGCCCAAAGGTTCCTCAACATCCACTCCGCCGTTTACAACACCTTCTACGTTCAACGTCATCTCGAAAACCGAACTCGATTCAAGAGCCTTCGCGCCGAAGCATTCGGTGTTTGGGAAAGCGCGGCCACAGCTGCGTGAAGAAATTAGGGGGTCGAACTTTTACGTCCAACACCACTTAATGTGACAATGCCCGATAAGGACACGGTGTTCTGGGACCGGGACCTCCCTGGGTTCGGTGTCAGGGTCTATGCCTCGGGCACAAAGATGTATGTGGTCCAAGGTCGGGCGGACGAGGAGTCGGTACGGGTCACGGTGGGCCGGCACGGGGTGATCACCGCCGACGAGGCGCGCCGCTGTGCCGCGCGGATCCTCAACCGGATCAAGGCGGGGTAGGAGCCGGTCGCGGAGCCGTTGCCGGTCCGGCTTGCGGGCGGGCCGACGGTCGCCGATCTCGCGGCGTGCTACATGGAGGAGCATGTCACGTCGGAGGGCATACGAAAACTGGTCGACAAGCTCCATCCACTGTTAGGAGCAGCAGGTCCGCAAGCCGGTCAAGTCAGTCGCCGGAAATTGTCCACCCGAAGGGGCCCACTGTAGAGATTCATCTGTTTCGCTCTTGACAAATCAACTCACATCCAACATTTTGTTTGTCTACCAACAACTGATCGATCATCGGAGAATCCAATGTTGAACGCGGCGCAATGTAGGGCAGGAAGGGCTCTGTTGAATTGGAGCCAGGACGAATTGTCCGTGAACGCTCAGGTGGCCCGTTCCACCGTGACGGAGTTCGAGAGCAACTTTCGAACTCCGATGAAGCAGAACCTGTTGGCCCTTCAGAGCGCATTAGAGGCAGCAGGCGTCGAATTCATACCCGAAGATGGCGGCGGCGTAGGAGCGAGGTTTCGCAAAGTCGAGCTCGAATACAGTCGCAATGTAAGGACGGATATTGACAAAGTGATGCTACCAATTCGGTATCGCAGTCATCCGTATACCCTTGCCATCCCAAATGGCGTCATTGATGACATGGACCGTGCAAACTACAAAACGGATAAGGAATTTGGCAAAGCACTAGAACGCAAGTTGGCGATTTACTTGCGCGCGGCTGAACAAAAAATCATCGCAGGGAGGATTTCAGATCACAACTTTGTATGGCTAACCCACGAAGACTTTCCGGTCGAGGCATTCTAAGAAAATTCAAACGGCAAACCACCATAGCAGAGTCACAGGAAATTTTTGCGGCGGGTGAATTGGAAGCCATCGCTAAAGCACTGGGCGACACGTCCGAAGGGCATTGTCAGACTAAATCGGCTTGAGCCGGGAAGTAAGGTCTCGTAGCCTCCGGCGATGCACAATCACTTCCGTTATTTCAATAGCTCGCCCGAGGTCATCCGCAGCGCAGTGATACTGGCAGTGATACTGTATGTGAGGTTTCCGCTCTCCCTCAGGCAGGTCGAGGATATTCTCAACGAACGGGGCATTGATGTCAGTTACGAAACGATACGATATTGGTGGAACCGCTTTGGCCAGTTGTTTGCCGCCGAGATCCGGAAACGCCGCATTCGTCATGGATCCTATTCGTTGTGGCGCTGGCAACTTGATGAGGTGTTTGTCCGTATCAATGGCGAAACACATTACCTATGGCGTGCTGTGGATCATGAAGGCGAAGTGCTTGAGGTCTACGCCACGAAACGCCGAGACCCCGAAGCCGCGCTTGAGTTTCTGAGGCGTGCAATGAAGCGCCATGGCCGGCCGGCCACGATCGTCACGGACAGGCTACAGTCATACCGGGCTGCGATGAAGGTGATCGGCAATGATCAGCCCCCACTGACTGGTCCAGTTTGAATCTTAGTTCATGGTCGGTCTTTCTGGCAACGGGACGATGGTTTCTGGCGCCGGGGGCCGATAACCGAGGGCACTGTGCGGGCGCTTTGTGTTGTAGTGCCGCCGCCATTGCTCGATGACGATCGGTGCTTCTCTCAAAGAATAGAAGATTTCCCCGTTGAGAAGTTCGTCCCTGAAGTGTGCGTTGAAGCTCTCGATGTAGCCGTTCTCCCAGGGGCTTCCAGGCTCAATGTAGGCGGTCTTTGCTCCAACCACGCTGATCCAGTTGCGTACGGCTTCAGCAATAAACTCCGGCCCATTATCGGAATGAATGTAGGCTGGTACGCCATGCAGAATGAAGAGATCGGTGAGGACATCGATCACATCGGTAGAATTGAGTTTCCGCTTCACCCGAATGGCCAGACATTCCCGACTAAACTCATCCAGGACGTTGAGGGTTCGGAACACGCGCCCATCGTCGGTTCGATGATGAACAAAATCATAGGACCAGACGTGGTTCACATAGCCTGCCCGTAAGCGGACACACGAGCCATCATTGAGCCACAGGCGGCCTTTCTTCGGCTGTTTCTGTGGGACCTTAAGCCCCTCCCGTCGCCATAGGCGCTCCACACGCTTGTCATTGATATGCCAACCGGCCTCTCGAAGGAGGGCGGCAATGCGACGATAGCCGTAGCGGCCATATTGCCGGGCCAGTTCGGTCATGTCGCCGACAAGGCGCTCTTCGTCTTCTTTGCCCCTTGGATCGTGGCGTTGTGTGGTGCGATGCTGACCAAGTACGCGACAGGCACGGCGTTCAGAAACACTCAGCTTGTCACGCACCTGATCAATGCAACACCTACGACGCGAGGGGCTTAGAAGTTTCCCCGGGCGGCCTCCGCTAGGATCTGCTTATCAAGCGTGAGGTCCGCAACAGCCCTTCGAAGCCGTTGGTTCTCCACCTTAAGCCGCTTCAACTGTTTGAGCTGATCTGTACCCATGCCGCCATAGTTCTTGCGCCAGCGGTAGTAGGTGAACGCGGTTACGCCAATCTGGCGAATGGCATCGATCCGAGACTTCCCTTGCCCCAGTAAAACGTCAACCTGACGCAGCTTAGATACGATCTCTTATGGTTTATGGCGCTTAGCAGCCATCTTCGGTCCTTGCCTATCCGGTTAACGCCCATGACCGCTACATGTAGGGTGCCGCCACTCTCCCGAGTAAAGCTCGGCATAGGTTGGAGCAGAGGTGTCGCCCGCGATGCCGAGCAATGAGCGGAAGGCGTTGAACGGGTAGAACCGCCTGTTGAAGCGGAAGGTGAACTCGTTGAGGTAGGCTTGTAGGTGCTGGTGGCTAACGCCGTGGTGGATCCCGATCAGCCACGTCTTCAGGTTGGCGAAAACCAGATGGATGCTCGGCAGGTATTGCTCGGCAACCTCTGGATCACCACACTCGGCAACAGCGAAGTGCTCATAGCCGCGCTTACCGAGGCCAGCATAGCCGCTCCAATCGTCAGTAACGATCAGCGATCCCGGCGCGACGGTGCTCTCGACGAACCCACAGAGCGACTCGGTGCTACGGTCGAGCACGACGGCGAGCCGAACGCGTCCGGCATAGTGTCCGTCTTTCCGGTTGTCGAGCTTGGTGCCCGGCTTTCGATGACGCACCTCGATGGCACAGGAGACGGGAACCTTGTGGTGAACACCACGGCCTTCCCCACGCGTTCGCCCGCCAACCCAGGTTTCGTCCACCTCAACATGGTTCTTGGGCTGTCCACCGATCCTGTCTTGGTTGGGCCGCACCATGCCCGAGCGGAGCTTGTGGAGAATTTGAAAGGCCGTCTCGTAGCGCGAAAGACCAAGTTGTCGCTGAAACTGCACGGCGGACATGCCGGACGTCTGACTAGCGACCAGATAAGCGGCCCAGAACCAGACGTTCAGCGGAGTGTGGCTACGCTCCATCACTGTTCCCACCGTCAGCCCGGTGTTCTGGCGGCACTTGCGGCAGCGCAGGACGCCAGGGCGGTTTTCAAAGTGGAACGGCTCTCCCGCCGTGCCGCAGTGCGGGCAGGCAAAGCCGTCTCCCCAGCGGGCTTTCTCCAGGTAGGCGGCGCAGGCCGCATCATCGGGGAAAAGTCGCTGGAACTCGGGTAGCGATTGCGGGAATGGGAGATCGGCGCGGTCGAGAACATCCATGGCGCGCTCCCCTATATCCAGTTTGCGCCCATTCTAGCCCTAGTGGGTGTGGGTGTAAACCGGATAGGCAAGGTTCGGTCCTCCTCTTTCCATCACAATAGGGTGGACCAATTCAAAGGGGGAGGATCACAACAACCGGGCAGAAAACTCACACAACGCTTCCGGCGACGGGAACGCGCAATGGCCAAATTCAGGGAGGTAAAAACTCTGCAGAAATTCGCCTCCGTCCATGCTTCGATCCACAACCATTTCAACCACCAACGCTATCTCAACCGTCGTGACATTTTCAAGCAAGACCGGTCCGCCGCTCTGGCCAAATGGCGGCAACTTGCAGCCTAGAGGTCCTCAATTGAAGGTTCTGCAGGTCCAGCCCATTTAGTCTGACAATGCCGTTCCAGCCCTTCCCTCCGTCGACTCCGCCGAAACCGAGGTTCCTTTGTTCGCCGCGCTCATCGGTACTATGGCCGAATCAGATTGCTCATCATTGATTCGGACGCTCTCGTTTCTTCCGCGGCCCCGGTACGACTTCCAGGGCGGGTTGAAGCCCTCTCAGGTCTCCTGCGTGGACGTACGTGCGTGCCTTGGGTTCTCAGCCTCAATCTCCGCTCGGTTCGAGAATCTCAGCGGCACGGAACACAGAATCGGCAGCCTGGAGAATGATCCTGCGCAACCGAACCGGGTAGTCCTCCCCCTGGTCGGCGAGAAAGCGGCGGACATCGGAGGCTACGCTGCTGCTGCTGTGTCCGCTGAGGACGGCGCTGACCCAGTTCCTCGGGAAGAAGATGTCGCCGGTCTCCTGGACCTCACGCAGCTCGTTCAACGCGGGCAGGACATAGACCTCCGCCTCCGCCGAGCGCAACGGATGGTTCAGGTTCCGCAGTCCCGCCAGGGCCCACGGTTCCCTCCTCCGGTTGGAGGGGTCGCCCAGGCCCGCGAAGAATGCCTGCCGGTCCTCGATGTTCTGCGACAGCGTGGGCATGATGAACTCGAACCGTTCCTTCCTGTCCGGGTTCTCGATCCGTTCCAGCTGCTCGGCCAGAATGGCGTCGGCCTCGGGATGTGACCGGATAGCGAGCTGCTGGGCCATGGAGGTCTCATCCGGCTCGGACAGCGTCAGGCCCGGAATCTCCTCCTGCTTCCGCCAGACCCTCTCCAGGAAGGCCATGCCGTCCGCGGTCGTCACCACGGATCGGAACGTGGAGAAGTACGCGGACTTGAGACTCGACGACGACGACCGGCGGATCCCGGCTCGAAGATCGTTCTCCACACGTGACGCCAACGCTTCTCGTTCCGACGGAGGCAAGTAGCGCCAGTAGACGCTGTCGATGTAGCCCAGCGCGAGCTGGACCAACTGCTCGGTGTCCTCGCGCCGCAAGGCCCGCAGCGCCAGATCTATCACGTCCGAGGGTGCCACGCGCCGGCCGAGCATCTCCTCCCAGAGGGTGACCCATGCAGCCCCCCGCGTGACCGGGTCGGCCAGGTCGGGCAGGTGCTCGACCAGGTAGGCCCGGCTGGCATCGCCCAGGATGACGTCCCCGTAGGCCAGCCCTCCGCCGGTCGGCAGCACGAAGTCAGGACGGGCTATGCCGACCGCTTCCGGGAGATCGGTCCGTTCGTCGCGCAACTCGACGGGAATGGACCGCACCTCCCCTCCCGACCCGATCAGCACTTCGATTTGTTGCGCCCAGCGCAAGGCGCGTCCTTCCTGCGGATCGCTCTGGACGACGCTGAGGGTCTGCACCGTGCCGTTGTCGTCCAAGGTCAACTCCGTCCAGATGATGGGCCTTCCCGGCTCCTCCACCCACGCCCGGGACCACTCAGCGACGTCGATATCGGTCTGCGCGTCGAACGCCGCCACCAGGTCCAACCAGGTCGCATTCCCGAAGCGAAACTGCTCGAGGTAGGTGCGAAGGCCGTCACGAAACGCATCCTCGCCGATCATGCGCTCCAGTTGTTGCATCACGATCGGCGCTTTCTGGTAGATGATCGCCCCGTACAGGCTTCCCGCCTCGTTCAGGTTGTCCAGTTCCTGCCGGATCTGATGGGTGCCCTCCGTGCGATCGATTCCGTAAGCCGACGGGTAGTGAGCCGTCAGGAAACGTAGCTCGTGTTTGACCTCCGGGAACGACGGGTTGACGATCTTCGCCGCCATGAAGTTTGCGAAGACCTCCTTCATCCAGACGTCGCTGAACCATTCCATCGTGACCATGTCGCCGAACCACATATGGGCGGTCTCGTGTGCGATCGTGCTGGCACGCCCCAGCATCTGGTTTTGCGTGGCGGACTCTTCCAGGAACATCGCACCGTCCCGGTAGAAGATCGCCCCGGGGTGTTCCATCCCGCTATACTGGAACGCAGGGATCAAGACGAAGTCAAACTTGCCGAACGGGTACCAGATGCCGGTGTAGTCCTCCAGCCATTCCAGCGCCGCGGCGTGAAGGTCGAAGACCTCGTCGCGGTTCCGTGCCACCTTTTCGGCGTCGGTCTCCCGGTGGAACATACGGAAGGTCCGGCCGTTTCGTTCCGCCTCCTCGACCTGGAACCGGCCCGCTGCGAAGGCGAACAGGTACGTGGAGATGGGTTCGGTTTCGGCGTACCGGATCCGGGTCTTCCCGCCTACGTCTTCACGCGATGTCTCGGCACCGTTGGACACGGCCTCCCAGTCGGCCGGCACGGTGAGTTCCAGCATGTACCGCGCCTTCAGGTCCGGCTGGTCGAAGCACGGGAACACGGTGTGGGCGCGCGCGGGCACGAACAGTGCATAGAGGAATTCCGAGCTCCGGTTCAAGGCCGCGTCTCCCGCGCTGAAGGTCAGCTCGACCTGATTGGCACCAGCGATAAGCTCTCCGCCGGGAATGATGACGTGCCCGTTGGCGACCCGGAATTCCACACCGGTACCGCCCGACGTGACCGACTCGATGAACTCGCGGCCCGGGGGCATGTCCAGGTCGGAGGCCGGAGCGAAATCGAACACCAGGGGTGCGGACGCATCGACGAGCGTGAAGCGGGCAACGAGCCGCCCAGTTATCGGCATGTGGGTTTCGGCAGGCAAGTCGAAAGCCAGCTCGTAGCGGAGGTCCGAGATGTTGCCCACCCGTTCCTGAGCGATTGTCCAGGGAATTCCGGGATCCGGGTCGGGAATGTCTCCGGTTCCGAGGTTGCAGCCTGATAGAGCCATAACGACACACACTACGACGAAAATGAGAGGCGGCTGAGATGCGCCCACGAGAAGCTTCTTCATCGCATCTTTTCCCCCCTCCTGACGGGCATTGTCAGACTAAATGGACTGGACCTGCAGAACCTTCAATTGAGGACCTCTAGGCTGCAAGTTGCCGCCATTCGGCCAGGGCGGCGGACCGGTCTTGCTTGAAAATGTCGCGACGGTTGAGATGGCGTTGGTGGTTGAAATGGTTGTGGATCGAAGCATGGACGGAGGCGAATTCCTGCAGAGTTTTTACCTCCCTGAATTTGGCCATAGCGCGTTCCCGTCGCCGGAAGGGTAGATGTGAGTTTTCTGCCCGGTTGTTGAGCCAGCGCCTGGTCTCTTGGCGGCCCTCGTTGCCGATCACCTTCATCGCAGCCCGGTATGATTGTAGCCTATCCGTGACGATCGAAGCCGGCTGGCCATAACGCTTCATAGCCCGCTTCAGAAACTCCAGCGCGGCTTCGCGGTCTCGGCGTTTCGTGGCATAGACCTCAAGCACTTCGCCTTCATGGTCAACGGCACGCCATAGATAACATGTCTCGCCGTTGATCCGGACGAACACCTCATCAAGATGCCAGCGCCACAACGAATAGGATCCATGGCGAATACGGCGTTTCCAGATCTCGGCGGCAAACAACGGGCCAAAGCGGTTCCACCAATATCGTACCGTTTCGTAACTGACATCAATGCCCCGTTCGTTGAGCAGATCCTCGACCTGCCTGAAGGAGAGCGGAAACCTCACATATAGCATCACAGCGCTGCGGATTACCTCGGGCGAGCTATTGAAATAACGGAAGGGATTGTGCATCGCCGGAGGCTACGAAACCTTACTTCCCGGCTCAAGCCCATTTAGTCTGACAATGCCCGGCCAGTGAGACCAGTGGGTAGCCGCCAAGTCCCATGTCACGCCGCCGTCCGCTCACAACCGTTCGCAGAACCCACGACTTTGAGCCGCTCGGCTTGACCATAAGATACAGGCCGTTGCCGTCGCCATACCTTCCTGGTTTCTTCACCGCTTCAGCGTACCTTGCTGTGAGTTTCCGAGCCACCCAGCACCCTCATTTATTCCCACACTATGAGTGGGAACGTAGTGGTACTCAGTAGAACCGTCAAGCTACCAGAGGAGAAGAAGTTGCTTATTTTCAATGCTTCTACAGCATTCTAAAGAATAACGTGGATGTGCGAAGTGAGGACGCGTTGTCCTCAGTCTCCGGGCATAGGCCTGCCCGAACTTCAGTGCCCAGCGCCGGACCGTTTCGTAAGAAACATCCATACCACGTTCGACGAGCAGATCTTCGACGTCTCGGTAGCTGAGGGGAAACCGATAATACAGCCAGACAGCGTGCTGAATGATCAACGGTGGAAATCGGTATCGGGCATAGGAGATTTTCTGCATCTAGCGACATTAAAGCGCCATCAGCAGCAGGTCACCCTGTTAATGTGACAGCACCGTCAGCGGTGCTCGGGGTTCGGATTGTCGTCCGAGCAGCCCGCAACCCATGCAGCGCGCTGGTTTCCATGCGCGGGGATGCCGCCGACCTCTTTAAGTATCCGCGCAAGATGAAGCAGGTTCCAGGTCATGAAAGTCGTATTACGGTTGGTGAAGTCGTTCTCCGGGCCGCCCGAATTTTCGTCGAGATAAGAGGGGCCGGGCCCTGCCTCGCCGAGCCATGCGGCGTCGGCTTGCGGCGGAATCACATAGCCTAGGTGTTGCAGCGAGTAGAGAACGTTCATGGCGCAATGTTTGGCACCGTCTTCGTTTCCCGTTACAAGGCAGCCGCCGACACGCCCATAGTAAGCGTATTGCCCTTGCGCGTTGAGTTGGGAGGAATTGGAATAGAGCCGCTCTATCACCTGCGTGCAGATAGAAGATTTCTCGCCTAGCCAGATTGGCGTCGTTATCACGAGAATGTCGGCGGCCTCGACCTTCTTATAAAGCTCCGGCCAGGCATCGGTGGTCCAGCCATGCTCGCGCATGTCGGGGTAAACGCCGGTAGCAAGATCGAAGTCAACCGGCCGTACAACATCGACCGAAACGCCGAGACCCTCCATGATCGCCTTGGACATATCGATCAGCCCTTGGGTGTGGGAGAGTTCAGGCGATTTCTTCAAGGTACAGTTGAGAAAAAGTGCACGCAATTCCGAGTAGTCGGCATGGCTTTCCTCAATCCATTTCTTTTGCTGCGTGCTCAGCATGTCCACCTCCCAATAATTCACAAAGAACGCTAGAGGAGAAGTACGGCGCAATCCAGCGCAATAATTTCAAGAATTTCCTTTGGCGCAGGAAAGGCAAAACGGCGTTGAGGGATCGAGGTCTAAGCGGCGAATATCGATCTCTTCCTCGCATTTGAGGCAGAAAGCATAGTCACCGGCCTCTACGCGGTGCAATGCAGCTTCAACTCGCGTGCGCTCTTGTTCGCGGCGCTCCTCGGTTGCCAGAGCCATTGCTTGGCCTTGCATAGCGTCCATGCGCGAAAGACGTCCGACGCTTTGCTGATCGAGCGAAACAGTTTGCCGGCTTTCGCTGCTGATCGCGCTCAATTGTTTCAGCTCTTCGAGCCGCGCCTCGAGTCTTGCCTTGAATTTTTCCGTGTCAGCGGCGTTCACAATCGGGACCTCTGCGGTGCCCGCAACGGCATTGTCAGATTAAATTTTCTTGGTAGCCTTTCCATGTTCCCTTTTGGGGATTTCAGGGCGCAAAAAAAGTGTTTTGTCTGGCTTAGGCCGGACAAGCGCGGGCGACGAAGCTGGCTCAACAACGAGAAAATTCTAACATACGATTTTAGTCTGACAATGCCTTAGCCTCGTCGCTGCGCGCGATGACACAGCCGTCGTTTGACGACAGAACCACGGCGGGGCGGCCTTCGAGCGCCGGGCGGAAGACGCGCTCACAGGAGACGAAGAAGTTATTGCAATCGGCCAACCCATACACGCTCATGACAGGCTCCGCACCACCCCGGCGACGACACCCCAGACATGGGCATCCTCGGCCTCGAGAGCGGCGAAGGGGCGGACCGTAAGTTCTCCTTCCATGGCTGCGATAATTATGGAGCCCGCGCCCGGGGTGCGTGAGCGGTCGACGATCAGGGTGTCGCCGGCCAGAATCCCATGGTCTGCCATGCCACCGCCCTCGACCGTGACAAAGAACGTCGCCGCCGGGCGCTTTATGAAATGAGCGTCGAGGCTGAGGTTTGTTGTAGGGGCAACTACGGTGAACATCGGGCAATTCCTGCAAACACTCCTTGACGGCGCTGCCTGCTACCAACTTGGTTTGGCAATGAAACGCATCCGGTACGCAGGTTCAAGCTGGACGATCACAATAGGAAAACAGTAACCTGACGCTTAACAGTGGTGATCAGTTGCACCAATGCTTCTCCACGTTACAGTATAAGGGGCCTGAAACAGGAGGTATTAGGAATGGCAATCGATGAAACCGGACTCAACAAAGGTCAGGTGAGAAAATTAAACGCGCTTCGGAATTCGATCGGTGACGAGCTCGCCGAAGAGGTCTTTGCAAAGTGGCTGAAGCGCCAGGCGACTTCACAAGCCAAAAGCAAACCAGATCCCGTTGCGATGAAGATCGTTGAGGCTCTCGCAGGCTTTGAGAATGACACGAAGTTCAATCTTGGCAATTATGGTTACACACTACGGCGTGCCAAAGGAAAAGGCTTGTCGGGCTTCATCGTAAATAAGAATGAAAAGCCGAAAGAAGCACCGGCCCCGTCTTCTGAAGGTTGAAGAGAGTTCTCACTTGCCAGTCCGGCAACGCAAACGACGAATGCAACGTTTCAAATCCACTCGTTCAGCGCAGCGGTTTCTCTCTACCTACGCCACCGTCTACAACCACTTCAACCACCAACGCCATCTCAACCGCCGCGATATTTTCAAACAAGACCGAGCCGCTGCGCTGGCCGAATGGCGGCAACTTGCAGCCTAGAGGTCCTCAATTGAAGGTGCTGCAGGTCCAGCCCATTTAGTCTGACAATGCCTGACAAAGCCCTCCGGTCGCCACAACATGCGCCCGCTTGACACGACGGTGCAGACGCGCTCCGTGGTCCGCCGCATGGACGGCAAGCCGTTGCGGTACACGGACCTGATGGCTTGACTTCTGGCTCTCGCCCAGTGTTACATTTACCTTAGTAGAATAAATGGCCCTTGTTTAAATGGTCGGGACTGGGTTGGGTGGCACACTTGTCCCGTATTGACCCAAGGGCCTGGTGAAGCCTTGAGGGGCACGCAGAGCCACGCGTAACTTATTTGTTACCGCCTGCCTGTCAAGATGCACCTCTCGCTTAAAGAGGGGATTACCAGCATGAATTTTAGGCAACTCGCTCTGGCGGGCGTGACGACGCTTTGCGCCCAAGGCTGCGCCTGGGGCAGTTCTGAGGGGCCTGTGGCCCCATTAGATAATTTGCTCAATTATTCTAACGCAGCCCAAACCCGCTACAGCTACACGCCATATGCAACTGAATCATACAACTTTGCCTGGTCGTCGGGAGATGGCATAGATCAAATCCACATCGGCGGGGACATGGAGCCTAAGCAAAACCTGCGTCACATCCAGACAAATGAAGGCTTAAAATTCTACCTGGGCGAGTCTCGCGACGGCGTGGGAGTTGACCGGCTGGAGAACTATAGACACGACTTGAGAACCCGCAATGAAACTGACCCAAACGGTTATTTCAGGGATGGCTTCGTTCCATTCGTCTCCCAGCCAAATTTGTACATAGATCCCGATCTGTTGGAACCTGAAAACGAAGGTATATTTTTGGCTCTTTTCAATAGCATTTATATTCTAAACGACATCCTGCCGCCTGAGTTTCAGATTAGAATAGCTGGCACCCGCGACAACGACTCTGTTTTCACAGGAGATATCTTGGTGAGGCTTGACTCGCCAGAGGCCATCGGCGCGGTATGCGGCGCAAATGCAGTAGCGTGTGCTGGGAACAGCGAGACGGTGGACTACACCACCCAATCCCCACTGTATACGGTTTCATCCACCCTGCACATACCGGATGACTTGGACACGAGCGAGTACACCTTACCGCGTAAAGTGATCGTCCATGAGCTTTTGCATGCGCTTGGTATCCAAGGGCACGTAGACAGTATTGAGTTCCCGGATAGCCTCATGGGCACGTCTGGAGAGCATATCCCGAACCCTGGCTTCATCATCAGCAAAATCGACCGGGAAGCTCTTCAGATCATGTACATGAGCCAGCGCACCGACCTCTATAACGACTGGGGCGAGTGGCCAGATACGTCCTTCCATCTAGTAGCTAGATCAGACGATGCTGCTTTGAACCTTGCCTATCCGGTTTACACCCACACCCACTAGGGCTAGAATGGGCGCAAACCGGATATAGGGGAGCGCGCCATGGATGTTCTCGACCGCGCCGATCTCCCATTCCCGCATTCGCTACCCGAGTTCCAGCGACTTTTCCCCGATGATGCGGCCTGCGCCGCCTACCTGGAGAAAGCCCGCTGGGGAGACGGCTTTGCCTGCCCGCACTGCGGCACGGCGGGAGAGCCGTTCCACTTTGAAACCCGCCCTGGCGTCCTGCGCTGCCGCAAGTGCCGCCAGAACACCGGGCTGACGGTGGGAACAGTGATGGAGCGTAGCCACACTCCGCTGAACGTCTGGTTCTGGGCCGCTTATCTGGTCGCCAGTCAGACGCCCGGCATGTCCGCCGTGCAGTTTCAGCGGCAACTTGGTCTTTCGCGCTACGAGACGGCCTTTCAAATTCTCCACAAGCTCCGCTCGGGCATGGTGCGGCCCAACCAAGACAGGATCGGTGGACAGCCCAAGAACCATGTTGAGGTGGACGAAACCTGGGTTGGCGGGCGAACGCGTGGGGAAGGCCGTGGTGTTCACCACAAGGTTCCCGTCTCCTGTGCCATCGAGGTGCGTCATCGAAAGCCGGGCACCAAGCTCGACAACCGGAAAGACGGACGCTATGCCGGACGCGTTCGGCTCGCCGTCGTGCTCGACCGTAGCGCCGAGTCGCTCTGTGGGTTCGTCGAGAGCACCGGCGCGCCGGGATCGCTGATCGTTACTGACGATTGGAGCGGCTATGCTGGCCTCGGTAAGCGCGGCTATGAGCACTTCGCTGTTGCAGAGTGTGGTGATCCAGAGGTTGCCGAGCAATACCTGCCGATCATCCATCTGGTTTTCGCCAACCTGAAGACGTGGCTGATCGGGATCCACCACGGCGTTAGCCACCAGCACCTACAAGCCTACCTCAACGAGTTCACCTTCCGCTTCAACAGGCGGTTCTACCCGTTCAACGCCTTCCGCTCATTGCTCGGCATCGCGGGCGACACCTCTGCTCCAACCTATGCCGAGCTTTACTCGGGAGAGTGGCGGCACCCTACATGTAGCGGTCATGGGCGTTAACCGGATAGGCAAGCTTTGAACTTTGGGATTACCCTGTTTAACGGATTGCCGCAGCCATGGGTAAGGGGCGACCGCCTGGATACGCCACTTGACGACAACGATCTATTGTCCGGCACGGCCACATGGCTAGGGAATCTTCTCGGTTTTTCTGGACCATCCCCAATAGCAGGAACTGCCGAGCTTACGGTTAACTTAAGCACGCTGTTCGACCCCAACAACGAGCAGGACCTACAGTTCAGGGATATTGGATACCTAAACCGTTTCGAGTCCGACTCCTTGGACTCCCAGTTTGACACTCCGAACATAGACTACAAGATCACCATTTCCTGCAATGGTTTCCGCAATGTTCGTAACGAAGGGTACGAGCAAGGTCTAGTTATTGGATCGTTCCTTGGCCTTGGGCATGAGCACATGGGCGGCACCATCAAGAGAACCGATATGGTGGGTGCCTTTGGGGGAACCAGGTAGCGGAGGGCACTATGTTTAAGGGGCATTGTCACGTTATTGAACGACCGTGCCGCGAATTGGCATAGAACTCAACCTCAAGCGGCAGCGCTGACGGTTTGCCATGGGCCCATTGCGTGGTTGCGAAACCGGCGCAATGTTTTTCGGGAAATCAGATGACGTTGGACGTTGAAGGTGTTGTAGACGGTGGCGTGGGTAGAGAGAAATTGCTGCGCTGATCGAGCCGATTTGAAACGTTGCATTCGTTGTTCACGTTGCCGGACCGGCAAGTGAGAATTCTCGGCTCGGTTGTTCCTTGCCTATCCGGTTTACACCCACACCCACTAGGGCTAGAATGGGCGCAAACCGGATATAGGGGAGCGCGCCATGGATGTTCTCGACCGCGCCGATCTCCCATTCCCGCATTCGCTATAAAGTGTTGCGTCCATCGCTTGAGACCGCCCCCTGAAAGATGGGGTAATCGGCCGGCGCTCTTATCTCTGACGATTGTGGGTGCTGCGCTTCAGGCTGATGTTAGCACGGGGTCAGTTTTTGCTGCCCCAAACATCAAACAAGGAGAAGCGCAGCATGGAACATTTTGCCGGATTTGACGTATCGGTCAAGGAGACGAGCGTCTGTATTGTGGACGGCACGGGCAAGATCGTGCGTGAAGTGAAGGTGGCAAGCGAGCCGGAGGCGCTGCTTCCGGTGCTGACGAACCCTAGCTACCACTTCAAGCGCATCGGATTGGAAGCCGGGCCCTTAATCGCAATGGCTCTTCAGTGCTCTTGCCGAAGCGGGCTTGCCGGCGATTTGTGTCGAGACCCGGCATATGAGAGCGGTCTTGAAGGCCCAGATCAACAAGACGGACCGCAACGATGCGCGGGGGATGGCGCAGATGATGCGGGCGGGGCTCTATCGTCCGGTGCATGTAAAGACGTTACGCAGTCAGAAGCACCGAATGCTGCTGACCCACCGCAAGCTGCTTCAGTCGAAGGCTATCTCCATCGACAACGATCTGCGCGGGACCTTACGCAACTTCGGGCTCAAGGTCGGGATGGTGGGGGCTCTGAAGTTCGAGGCACGCATTCGGGAGCTTGTCGCGGACCTTCCGGATATGGCCCTTTTAGTCGAACCGCTTCTTATCGTTCGGCGGGTCCTTCGCGATCAGCTCGCCATCCTGCACCGCAGTTGGCTGGCCATCGTGCGGGACGATGAGGTCTGCAGGCGTCTGATGAGTATCCCTGGGGTCGGCCCTGTGGTGGCTCTGACCTTCCGCGCCAGTGTCGATGTGCCGGCCCGCTTCAAAAACTCCAAGGCGGTTGGGGCGGCATTTGGGCTGACGCCGTCCAAATATCAATCGGGCGAGATCAACCGATCCGGCGCAATATCGAAGTGCGGGGACGAGATGGTGCGGGCGATGCTCTACGAGGCGGCTCATATCATGCTGGTGCGTTCGACAAGATGGTCTTGGCTCAAGGCCTGGGCCATAAAGATCGCCAAGAAGCGCGGGATGAAGAAGGCGATCGTGGCGCTGGCACGCAGACTGGCTGTGGTCATGCACCGCATGTGGATGGATGGCACCGAGTTCCAATGCACAAGGGAAGGCGCAGTGGCATGAGCGCCAAAGCCAATCAAAGAGGATAGGAGGATTTAGGTTCCACCAAGCGGTGGAGTGATGTCCCTCGCGGGACGATGGATGAGGTGAGTTCGTATGTCCGCTTGGACCTGCCGTCCGTCCGATGGCAAGGCCGCCCGAAAGATTGTTCCGCCTCGTCTTCGAACCCCATGATGGAAGGGCCTTAAGTGCCGATTCCGAAGAGAAGCGCGAGCCCGCGAGAGACATAGAAACCGCAACAGTGGAAAGTCTGAAAGTGCTTGACACCCGATGGCCGATTAGAGAAGCGGACATTAGCCCTTCGGACCCAGATAGTCCGCGCCGCCCGAACTTCGTAGGAACAGCAATCACGCGATTGCGCTGTCTAAGCAGAATCAGGCCGATGCGCTCGGAGGAAGGAACGTATCTGGCGCACCGCCAGGGGAATCCGTTCCGGAGGCTCCTTCCACGGGAACATGCTGACTTCGGCCTGCGGCGCGAGCATCGCGGACTCCATGGCGGCGGCGTAGGGATGCGGCGGGCTATCATCGGGCAGGATCAGCACGGGCGTCTGGCAATTGCGCACGAAATCGCGTGTCGCGCTGTAGACGAAGTCGACGTTGCGGTACATCTTGGTCAGGAATGCATCAACCATCTCCATCGTAATGTCCGGCCGGCGTTCGACCAATTCGGGGCCCCAACCATTCATGTTGCCGTTGTAGGAGCGGTCGGGCGCTTCCGGCCGGGACCCGCTGGGCTGTGCCAGCACCGCCGCGACGACACGATCCGGCGCCCGCTCCAGCAGGTTCCAGGTGATTGGGCCACCAACGCAGAAGCCCATCACCATGAACTTGTCGATCCCCAAATGATCCATCAGACCAAGCT
This sequence comes from Micropepsaceae bacterium, assembly GCA_965247505.1. Taxonomy (GTDB): domain Bacteria; phylum Pseudomonadota; class Alphaproteobacteria; order Micropepsales; family Micropepsaceae; genus CAIYRG01. Next base: position 1,112,079 of record OZ252020.1, read on the forward strand.
GGTCATCGGTATGTGAATCCCATGGCCGATCGATCTCTAGCGGACCCGAGGACTGCCCCGGATTGGCGTTACGCAGGTCCGCCGCGATGCAGCGGTACTCTCCCATGAACTCCTCGACCGGGTTAAAGGGCATGCGGCTCAAGGCAGCTATCGTCGAGTTCAATCCCCCACCGGGGATGAGCAATAAGGGGAAGCCGGAACCGAACTCCTCATAGTGGATCCGAACCGGGCCTTTCTCAAAGAAGGAGCCGGATCCTCCTTGCCCTGTCTGCTGAGAGAACACGCGCGGCGCTGCTGTCATCGCCGTCGCCGCAGCTCCCGCTGCCAGTATTTTACGTCTGATCGGATCCATAGTCGGCCTCCTCTCTGAACCATTGCGGCCAGTGGGTGGGGCACAATGCGCCAGAGCGCTGTCCTTTTGCGCCTCGTCGTCAGCTGCCGGCGTTCCCCTCCAGGCTCTTCGTATGAGCCTCAAAATATATCATGATCTTCGGCAAGAGCCAGCCGGCGGCCTCCGTTGCTTCCCACCGTCGGGCGGCAACGGTGAAGGACACTGAGAGGTCACGCTCGGTCTGTGCCACAGACCGGACCGGCGCTATAGCAGATGATACCGATCGAGCTGTTTAGCGGCACCGCGATCTTCCACTCACCCCATATCTGCTTACGGCACTAAGCGGACTTATTGCTGCACTGCAGCCAAATGTCCGGTTTCGGTATGTGGCCTCAAGTGATGGACGCAACACTTTATCTTAATTGCTTGCCTATCCAGTTTACACCCACACCCACTAGGGCTAGAATGGGCGCAAACCGGATATAGGGGATCGCGCCATGGATGTTCTCGACCGCGCCGATCTCCCATTCCCGCATTCGCTACCCGAGTTCCAGCGACTTTTCCCCGATGATGCGGCCTGCGCCGCCTACCTGGAGAAAGCCCGCTGGGGAGACGGCTTTGCCTGCCCGCACTGCGGCACGGCGGGAGAGCCGTTCCACTTTGAAAACCGCCCTGGCGTCCTGCGCTGCCGCAAGTGCCGCCAGAACACCGGGCTGACGGTGGGAACAGTGATGGAGCGTAGCCACACTCCGCTGAACGTCTGGTTCTGGGCCGCTTATCTGGTCGCCAGTCAGACGCCCGGCATGTCCGCCGTGCAGTTTCAGCGGCAACTTGGTCTTTCGCGCTACGAGACGGCCTTTCAAATTCTCCACAAGCTCCGCTCGGGCATGGTGTGGCCCAACCAAGACAGGATCGGTGGACAGCCCAAGAACCATGTTGAGGTGGACGAAACCTGGGTTGGCGGGCGAACGCGTGGGGAAGGCCGTGGTGTTCACCACAAGGTTCCCGTCTCCTGTGCCATCGAGGTGCGTCATCGAAAGCCGGGCACCAAGCTCGACAACCGGAAAGACGGACGCTATGCCGGACGCGTTCGGCTCGCCGTCGTGCTCGACCGTAGCGCCGAGTCGCTCTGTGGGTTCGTCGAGAGCACCGTCGCGCCGGGATCGCTGATCGTTACTGACGATTGGAGCGGCTATGCTGGCCTCGGTAAGCGCGGCTATGAGCACTTCGCTGTTGCCGAGCAATACCTGCCGATCATCCATCTGGTTTTCGCCAACCTGAAGACGTGGCTGATCGGGACCCACCACGGCGTTAGCCACCAGCACCTACAAGCCTACCTCAACGAGTTCACCTTCCGCTTCAACAGGCGGTTCTACCCGTTCAACGCCTTCCGCTCATTGCTCGGCATCGCGGGCGACACCTCTGCTCCAACCTATGCCGAGCTTTACTCGGGAGAGTGGCGGCACCCTACATGTAGCGGTCATGGGCGTTAACCGGATAGGCAAGGTTTCATGATATGTTCTCACCGCGTGATTCGCAACAAGATTCTATTGGTTAGGGGAATAGCCATGAAAACGATGCTACAAAAGCGCGCTACGGTCGAAGGGATTCAGTCAAGCTACCAGCCGTCCAAGGCTGAGCTTGAGGAAGATATGAGCATTGACTCAACGCCGGAAGAGGTTGCTAGGGCGCTGGCACCAAAGAAAATTTTTCAGGTGGGGGAGCCGACAAATCGTGGTTGACCCAACGGATTGTTACTTTCGTATATAAGCCCCGTTGAAAAACTCTGTTTCGAGGCGGCGCCAAAATTGCTACGAATTTAGTTTGAAGGTCAGATGTCGATTCAGAAGCCACTTTCATGCCTCTGAGAGCCGTCTGAGCGAGACTTCCTATACCGCTCGGTATCCCTTCGCATTGACGATACCTAACTGGGCTTAAAACGCAAAAAACATCCCTTGAGACCACCGGGTAAGAGCGGACATTCATTAAGCCGTCACCATCAGAATACGCGGATATAGTTTACGGAACAGGCAAGTAGACATAGCAAAGCTATTTTGGGCAATCGTTTGAGACTATTTTTGACGAACCCAAACTAACGGCTACGAGCGCTAGGTGACAAAGCTATCTGCTCGTGCATACCGCAATATGGGCGATCGGAGCTGGGTGGCTGTCCACAATAGTGAAAGTTCGATTCCGTTGGATTCCCAATTGGCCATCTGCAGGTGCAATTCGACAACGTATCAGTCGTCACGAAACATCCATTTGCAAGCTTTCGGGCGGATAGCTCGATGCCATGCCCCGGCGAATCAAACAACGATAACGGTGTCGGTGGAATCCGCGGGGGATGTCCCGGTCGATGTTGAAAAGTTGAGGTAGGTGTCGCTCTCCTGGAGCCGTTAGGCTCCGGGTGCTGCAAACCCAAAAGGGAGAACGACACCATGGGAAATAATATCCGTAGTTCCAGCCGCCCGAAAGCCCTTGCCCCCTCGATTCCTATGCCGCCGCTGGCGGACGCGATGGACGCAGTCCATCTCAGCGTGGATCAGTTTTGTCTTCTGGCCGGGGTCGAGGCCTTGGCCGAGATGATGGAGGAGGACGCCACGACCGTGTGCGGGGCCCGACATCGCCGCCATGGGGACCGTCGAGGTTATCGCTGGGGCAGGACACATAGCGAGATCGGCTACCACGGCGGCAAAGTGAAGGTGGCCCGGCCACGGGTTCGTGACCGGGCGGGCAAAGAGGTGAGCTTGGAGAGTTGGCAGGCGCTACGCGATGGCAACCTGCTGCTCGAGTGGGCGCTCAACCTGATGGTGCTGAACGTGTCGACCCGCAAGTACCACCGCGCGGTCCGTCTGCCCGAGGGCGACCTGGCGAAAGCGCGTGGCGACGGCACCTCGAAGTCAGCCGTTTCCCGGCGCTTTGTGGCGCTGTCACGCAAGAAGATGAAGGCCTGGCTCGCCTCGGATCTCTCGGAACTCGACCTGCTAGTCATCCAGATCGACGGTCTGCATGTCGGCGACCATGTCCTGATGGCGGCGATCGGCGTCGATGGCAACGGCGACAAGCATGTCCTGGCCGTGGTCGAGGGGGCGACGGAGAACACGGTCGTCGTCCAGGCCTTGATCGACAATCTCCTCGCCAGGGGGCTCGATCCGACACTGCCGCGGCTGTTCATCGTCGATGGCGCGAAGGCACTCAGCAAAGCGATCCGAAACACCTTCGGTGTGGCCGTCGCCATCCAGCGCTGCCAGGTCCACAAGGGCCGTAACATCATCGAGCGCCTGCCCCAACATTTGCACGCGAGCGTCAAGAAGGCGCTCCGTCAGGCCTGGGACCAGGACGACGCAAACAAGGCCGAGCGGCTCTTGCGCAACCTGGTCCGGCGTCTGGAGCATGAGGAACCGGGCGTCTCGGGCAGCATCCTGGAGGGGCTGGAGGAGATCCTCACCGTCATCCGCCTCGGCCTACCGCACGAACTCCGGCGCTCGCTCGCCTGCACCAACATCGTCGAGAACGCGCTCGGCACGGTGCGCCAGGTCACCCGCAACGTCAAACGCTGGAGACACGCCGAGATGGCGCTCAGATGGACCGCCGCCGGCCTGCTGGAGGCCCAGAAAACCTTCCGTCGCCTCAAGGCCTATCGCCAGCTGCCCATCCTCCGAAATGCTCTCCAGGAACACTTGAGAAAGGCTCAGGCCGACAGTGCCATTGAAACCATCATGAAGGCAGCATAACATCATCAACCAGAGACGCCTGCCTCACGAATCTCAACAGAGATAGGGACATCGCCTCCTTCCCGGCTCAACCCGTTTTGCTTGGACACTGCCTATTGAGCCGTTCACATTTGAAGACTTCGACTAGGTTTCGTTAATGTGTTTTTCACGTTCAGCAGGGGTCTCACGATGAACCATATCACCCGAACAATCCTAAATCTCTTGATGGTGGCGGTAATGGCCATCGTCTCCGTTGGCCCCACACCCTCCAAGGCCCAACAGGTGGCCGCGCAGGTGGCCGGCACGCTTGAGGAGATAGTTGTCGTCGGTTCCCGGCGGCGGGACCGTTCTGCTTCCGACTCACCGGTACCTGTGGACGTTATCCTTAGCGAAGAATTTCTGTCCCAGGGCAATACCGACATGGATTCGGTGCTCGCTGCCGTTATACCCTCCTACAACGTTTCCCAAGAACCCATAAGCGACGCCGCCACGCTCATACGCCCGGCTACCCTGCGCTCGCTGCCGCCGGATACTACGCTGGTTCTGGTGAACGGCAAACGGCGCCACCGCGCTGCCGTCATCGCGCTTCTCGGCGCAGGTATTTCCGCGGGTTCCCAGGGGCCCGACCTGTCGGTCATTCCGTCCATCGCCCTAGAACGTCTTGAAGTGCTCCGTGACGGCGCCTCGGCGCAGTACGGTTCCGACGCCATCGCCGGGATCATGAACTTCGTCCTCAAGGAGGACAATCAGGGTGCCGTGCTGGACACGAGGTGGGGCAGTTACTTTGAAGGCGACGGCAACTCGGTGATCATTTCCGGCAACGCCGGCCTGCCTCTCACCAGTGCCGGCTTCGCCAACCTGAGCTTTGAGTGGAAAGAATCCGGTCCCACCAGCCGCAGCGTGCAGCGCGGCGACGCACAATCCTTGATCATCGCCGGCAACACGGACGTGCGCCAGCCAGCCGCACAGATCTGGGGCGCGCCGGAAATCTCCGGCGACTTCAAGTTTTTTGGCAACTTTGGCCTAGATCTGGGCAACGGCAGCGAAGCCTACGCCTTCGGCAACTGGGCTGAGCGGCAAGTGGAAGGCGGTTTCTACTATCGAAATCCGCACACGCGAGGGGGTGTGTTTCGAGGGCCGGAGCTTCCCGACGGCACCAAGACCGTCAAGGTGGCGGACCTGACGGGTGATATGTCCGGTAACTGCTCCGTCGTGCGCATCGTCAACGACGTGGCGGACAGCGCCGCACTGGCCTCCGTACGCGACAACCCCGACTGCTACTCTCTGATCGAGAAATTCCCTGGCGGTTTCACCCCGCAATTCGGCGGCTTCATCGACGACCTGAGCCTCGCCGTCGGCGTTCGCGGCGACGATCTTCTGGACTCAGGCTGGTTCTACGACTTGAGCGCCTCGGTGGGCCGCAGCAACGCATCGTTCTACATCTACAACACCATCAATCCGCAACTGTTGTCGCGGCGCAACGACATCCCCACCTACTACGACACCGGTGCCTACACGGAAACGGATCGGTTGGTTAACTTCGATCTGTCGAAACCGTTCAACGTGGGAAATCTCTGGGGGCCGGTCAATGTCGCCCTCGGCCTGGAGTACCGGGACGAGACGTTCCGCATCCATAACGGTGATTCCAACTCGTTTTTCATCGATCCCAACCTGGCGGAGCAGGGCTTCGGGGTCGGCTCCAACGGCTTTCCCGGCTTTCGGCCCGACGATGCCGGGGAGCACACGGTGCGCGCTTACGGGGCCTACATTGACGTGGAGTCCGACGTGAGCGAGCGCCTGCTGCTGGGCGGCGCGCTACGCTACGAGAAATACCCGGCCTACGGCAGCACGCTGGACGGCAAGTTTGCCACCCGCTTGCAAATTGTCGACAGCCTCGCACTGCGTGGCGCGGTGAGTACCGGCTTCCGTGTGCCCACCGCGGGGCAGGCGAACCTGCGCAACGTCACGACGGAGTTCCAGATGGGCTTCCTCACGGACATCGCCACGTTGCCGCCGACCCACCCCGTTGCCCAGCAGAAGGGCGCTCAGGCGCTGACCCCGGAACAGTCGGTCAACAAAACGGTTGGCTTCGTATTCAATGTTGGCGCCCTTGGACTGACCGCGGATTACTACAACATCCGGATCAAGGATCGAATCGCCTTCACCAGTCGGTTCAACCTGACCCCGGGGGACATCGAAGCCCTGCTCGCTTCTGGCGTCTCCGACGCCAGCAGCTTCTCATCGGTGCGCTTTTTCTCCAACCAGCAGACCGTGGAGGCATCCGGAATCGACCTGGTTGCCAGCCTGCCGTTCGACCTGGTCGGGGGCGATTCCATGCTGACGGTAGTCGCCAACTGGTCGGACATTAATCTGTCCCGGTTCAATACGGACTTCACCGACGAGAACACCCGGCTGCAGATCGAACAGGGACGTCCCGATTCCCGGTTCTCGGCGACCTGGAGCCATACGCAAGGAATCTGGCGTCTCTTGGGGCGGGCCCGTTACTACGGCGGGTACTACGACGCGCCGACCAACGACGGCACCGTGTCGTTCTTCCCGGAGCCGGAGCTTTTGTTCGACGTTGAGGCCGGCGTCAACCTCACCGACTCCCTTTCGGTGCTGTTGGGCGCGCAGAACGTGTTGAACGAATACCCGGGTCTCAATCCCAACGGCGAGGTGGCCGGGCTGATCTACCCCGAACAGTCCCCATTCGGCTTCAATGGTGGCTACTACTACTTGCGGGCAACGTGGCAGATGCCTTAGCGGCGGGGGGTGGTCACGCCGGTTCTGCTGCATTGTCAGACTAACTGGGCCAGACCTGTAGAACCTACAATCCTGGACTGTCAGGCTACAAGTTGACGCCAGTGGGCCAAGGCGGCTGCTCAGTCTTGTTTAATAATGTCGTGGCGCTTGAGATGGCGTTCGTGGTTGAAGTGGTTGTGGATTAGAGCGTGGATTGAGAGCAACAGGAGAAACTGATTGGGCTACCATTTATGGCAATTGGTACGGTCGTAGGGTGCTGTCACATTAACAGACTGACCTGTTGCTGATGGCGCAGTAATGTCGCTGGGTGCAGAACATCTCCTATACCAGATACCGATTTCCACCCGTGATCATTCAGCACTCCATCTGGCTGTATTTCCGTTTTCCCTTCAGCTACCGAGATGTCGAAGATCTGCTCGCTGAACGTGGTATTGATGTTTCTTACGAAACGGTGCGGCCGCGGGGCACTGAAGTTTGAGCAGGCCTATGCCCGGAGACTGAGGACAACGCGCCCTCGACCAGATGTCCGGTGGCACCTCGATGAAGTTTTCGTGTCCATCACCGGCAAGCGCATGTATCTATGGCGCGCTTTCGATAGCGAAGGCGAAGTGCTGGATATCCTGGTTCAATCACGCAGAAACAAGAAGGCAGCGCTCAAGTTGATGCGCAAGCTGTTGAAAAAGCAAAGGTTTGTCCCTGATGCCTTCGTCACAGACAAACTGCCATCTTATGGTGCTGCTCTGAAGGATTTGGGCCTTGCCAAGCACCATGATTTTGGTGGCAGGAAGAACAACCGGGCGGAGAATTCTCACTTGCCGTTCCGGCAACACGAACGACGAATGCAACGTTTCAAATCGACTCGATCAGCGCAGCGGTTTCTCTCTACCCACGCCACCGTCTACAACACCTTCAACGTCCAACGTCATCTGATTTTCCGAAAAACATTGCGCCGGTTTCGCAACCAAGCAATGGGCCTGTGGCAAACCGCCAGCGCTGCCGTTTGAGTATGACTTTTGGCAGTACGGTTGGTGTAATGATGCTAGGTCTGCTCAGGAGGATTGGATGATTAAAGGAAACCAGATTCCCTTCGTGTTCCTGATTGTGATTGGGCTCGCAACCGGAAAGCATTCATTTGCCGCACAAGATGTCCTCGAAGACCAATATTTTGATTCCAATGGGTCAGCATTCGATATGTCGAGAAGGGCTCGGGTGAACCCGTAATACTTGGGCACGGCTCCGCGGGCAGTATTGAAGCCGGTTGGATTGAAACAGGGGTCTTTGAAGAACTTGCGAAAGAGTATCGGGTAATAGCGTTCGACCAGCGTGGGCACGGTAGGAGCGATAAGCCACATGAACCGTCCGCGTATGGATTGGAAATTCGCTACGACATTGTTCGTCTCCTAGATCATCTAGAAATCGAGAAAGCCCATATCGTAGGCTACGCGATGGGTGCTCAGGCCGTCGCTCAATTACTTACGATAAGTCCAGAACGCTTCCTAACTGCTACACTGGGTGCAACGCCGCCTCGGGCGATGTCCCTATCTCTGTTGAAATTCGTGGGGCAGGCGTCGCTGGTTGATGATGCTATGCTGCCTTCATGATGGTTTCAATGGCACTGTCGGCCAGAGCCTTTCTCAAGTGTTCCTGGAGAGCATTTCGGAGGATGGGCAGCTGGCGATAGGCCTTGAGGCGACGGAAGGTTTTCTGGGCCTCCAGCAGGCCGGCGGCGGTCCATCTGAGCGCCATCTCGGCGTGTCTCCAGCGTTTGACGTTGCGGGTGACCTGGCGCACCGTGCCGAGCGCGTTCTCGACGATGTTGGTGCAGGCGAGCGAGCGCCGGAGTTCGTGCGGTAGGCCGAGGCGGATGACGGTGAGGATCTCCTCCAGCCCCTCCAGGATGCTGCCCGAGACGCCCGGTTCCTCATGCTCCAGACGCCGGACCAGGTTGCGCAAGAGCCGCTCGGCCTTGTTTGCGTCGTCCTGGTCCCAGGCCTGACGGAGCGCCTTCTTGACGCTCGCGTGCAAATGTTGGGGCAGGCGCTCGATGATGTTACGGCCCTTGTGGACCTGGCAGCGCTGGATGGCGGCGGCCACACCGAAGGTGTTTCGGATCGCTTTGCTGAGTGCCTTCGCGCCATCGACGATGAACAGCCGCGGCAGTGTCGGATCGAGCCCCCTGGCGAGGAGATTGTCGATCAAGGCCTGGACGACGACCGTGTTCTCCGTCGCCCCCTCGACCACGGCCAGGACATGCTTGTCGCCGTTGCCATCGACGCCGATCGCCGCCATCAGGACATGGTCGCCGACATGCAGACCGTCGATCTGGATGACTAGCAGGTCGAGTTCCGAGAGATCCGAGGCGAGCCAGGCCTTCATCTTCTTGCGTGACAGCGCCACAAAGCGCCGGGAAACGGCTGACTTCGAGGTGCCGTCGCCACGCGCTTTCGCCAGCTCGCCCTCGGGCAGACGGACCGCGCGGTGGTACTTGCGGGTCGACACGTTCAGCACCATCAGGTTGAGCGCCCACTCGAGCAGCAGGTTGGTATCGCGTAGCGCCTGCCAACTCTCCAAGCTCACCTCTTTGCCCGCCCGGTCACGAACCCGTGGCCGGGCCACCTTCACTTTGCCGCCGTGGTAGCCGATCTCGCTATGTGTCCTGCCCCAGCGATAACCTCGACGGTCCCCATGGCGGCGATGTCGGGCCCCGCACACGGTCGTGGCGTCCTCCTCCATCATCTCGGCCAAGGCCTCGACCCCAGCCAGAAGACAAAACCGATCCACGCTGAGATGGACTGCGTCCATCGCGTCCGCCAGCGGCGGCATAGGAATCGAGGGGGCAAGGGCTTTCGGGCGGCTGGAACTACGGATATTATTTCCCATGGTGTCGTTCTCCCTTTTGGGTTTGCAGCACCCGGAGCCTAACGGCTCCAGGAGAGCGACACCTACCTCAACTTTTCAACATCGACCGGGACATCCCCCCGCCTCGACGAACTTGGGGTCCCGAAGATGAAGAAGGTGCTCGCCAGGACGCGGAACTAAGGCGGGCTTCAGCTGCGTTAATCGCATCCGGTCAAGATACGGAAGCTTTGGCAGCGCTTACGCTCGCCCGCGCACAAGGTGTGGTTTTAGACGAATCTTTATCAAGGGTGCAGGTTCCGGTATTAGCCATCGTCGGAAGCAACGATCCTCGATTGGCTGCAATAAACGATCTTGAGATGGTCATGACCGAGCTGGAAATTGTGGTGATCGAAGGTGCGACCCATTGGGGGGACAATAAGGCTCCAGCCCGACCCGAGTTCGTTGCTGCGATAAAGGAATTTATTGCTCGGCATGGCTCGAAAAATTTGCCTGGGCGCGTCTTGGACTTTCTACTTCTCCGCTAGCGTATTGGCATGTCCGCTCTTGGTACTAAGCAGACTTATTGCACCGCAGCACCGATGTCCGCTTTTAGGGTGCGGTCTCAATGCATCAACGCAACACTAGCGGCAGGCCTCTCTGCTGGGGGTTAGAACTGGACCCTGCTGACGAAAGTGGAGACGTCCTGCGATAGGATTTTGATCGCAGGAGGTGCAAATGTCGAAGCAGAATGGGAACAAGGGCCGGCGGTTTGATCGGGCCTTCAAGGAAGAAGCCGTCCGTCTTTTACAGACGAGCGGGCGCAGGCAGCGGCAGATAGCAGGAGATCTTGGGATCAGCGTCAGCGCGCTCGGCCGCTGGGTCGCAGAATTGCGTGAGGAGGATTTGCTTTCCGGTCCGCATGAGGATGCAGCGAAGGAGATTACCCGTCTACGCCGAGAGCGTGATCTGGCCCGTCAGGAACGTGATCTCCTAAAAAAAGCGCTGGCCTTCTTCGCCAGGGAAAGTCGATGATGTTCCGGTTCATCGACGCGGAGAGGGCCGGGTTGGCGATGCCGATATTCCGCCTGTGCAGACTGCTGCAGGTCAGCGTCTCAGGCTTCTACGCTTGGCGCAATCGCGGCCCAAGCCGGCGACAGCTCGATGACATGGTTCTACTCGCCCATGTCCGGGCAGCCTTTCGGCGCAGCCGCGAGAGCTAGGGTGCAGAGCGGGTCCATCACGAGCTTGCCGAGAATGGGATCGAGGTTGGACGCCATAGGGTGGCTCGGCTGATGCGGGGAAATGGGTTGTCTCCAAAACGGAAACAGAAGTTCAAAAAGACGACGGACAGCCAGCACAACAAGGCCGTCACATCGAACCTTCTCGACCAGAACTTCTCCGCCGAGGCACCCAACGAGAAATGGGCTGCCGACATCAGCTATATCTGGACGGCACAGGGCTGGCTGTACCTGGCCGTCATGCTCGACCTCTACTCCCGGCGCGTCATCGGCTGGGCCGTGGGCGCTCGCATGACCAGCGACCTGCCGCTCAGGGCACTTAACCGTGCTATCGGGCTGCGCCAACCTGGCGCCGGTGTGATCCACCATAGCGATCGGGGAAGCCAGTACTGCTCAGACGCATACCAGGCGCGCCTCGGTGAACTCGGTTTCCTCGCCTCAATGAGCGGTAAGGGAAATTGCTATGATAACGCCGTCGTCGAGACCTTCTTCCAAACCATCAAGTCAGAACTGATCTGGAGGACTGTGTTCATGTCAAGAAGCCAAGCTGAAACTGCCATAGCCGGATACATCGACGGGTTCTATAATCCAGTCCGTCGGCACTCGACGCGGGACTTCACAAGCCCCGTCAAATTCGAGGCAGAAGCAATGCAAACGGTGTAGGGCGCCTCCACTTTTCCTGGATGGGTCCAAACCTCAAAGTCTTTCAGGACCGTTCTTGAGCCGTCCGGCCACTTTTCTCGGATGCGAGAGCGAATAGATCGAAAACACAGCACTCTTCAGAAAGCGTTATCAGAGCAGGCGTTTGACGTTCCCATTGGAGCTGGGCTGGCAGCGATTCCACGGCCCAGGCTTCTCGTGCAAGGTGAACCACGGACTATGCCTTTGGCTCGTAAGCACAAACTCAGACTCCTCCGTTTGCGCCAAGGTGTTGCGTCGACCGGTTGAGGCGGCACCCTCGAAAGATGGGGTAATCGGCTGGCGCTCTTATCTCTGACGATTGTGGGTGCTGCGCTTCAGGCTGATGTTAGCACGGGGTCAGTTTTTGCTGCCCCAAACATCAAACAAGGAGAAGCGCAGCATGGAACATTTTGCCGGATTGGACGTATCGGTCAAGGAGACGAGCGTCTGTATTGTGGACGGCACGGGCAAGATCGTGCGGGAAGTGAAGGTGGCAAGCGAGCCGGAGGCGCTGCTTCCGGTGCTGACGAACCCTAGCTACCACTTCAAGCGCATCGGATTGGAAGCCGGACCCTTATCGCAATGGCTCTTCAGTGCTCTTGCCGAAGCGGGCTTGCCGGCGATTTGTGTCGAGACCCGGCATATGAGAGCGGTCTTGAAGGCCCAGATCAACAAGACGGACCGCAACGATGCGCGGGGGATGGCGCAGATGATGCGGGCGGGGCTCTATCGTCCGGTGCATGTAAAGACGTTACGCAGTCAGAAGCACCGAATGCTGCTGACCCACCGCAAGCTGCTTCAGTCGAAGGCTATCTCCATCGACAACGATCTGCGCGGGACCTTACGCAACTTCGGGCTCAAGGTCGGGATGGTGGGGGCTCTGAAGTTCGAGGCACGCATTCGGGAGCTTGTCGCGGACCTTCCGGATATGGCCCTTTTAGTCGAACCGCTTCTTATCGTTCGGCGGGTCCTTCGCGATCAGCTCGCCATCCTGCACCGCAGTTTGCTGGCCATCGTGCGGGACGATGAGGTCTGCAGGCGTCTGATGAGTATCCCTGGGGTCGGCCCTGTGGTGGCTCTGACCTTCCGCGCCAGTGTCGATGTGCCGGCCCGCTTCAAAAACTCCAAGGCGGTTGGGGCGGCATTTGGGCTGACGCCGTCCAAATATCAATCGGGCGAGATCAACCGATCCGGCGCAATATCGAAGTGCGGGGACGAGATGGTGCGGGCGATGCTCTACGAGGCGGCTCATATCATGCTGGTGCGTTCGACAAGATGGTCTTGGCTCAAGGCCTGGGCCATAAAGATCGCCAAGAAGCGCGGGATGAAGAAGGCGATCGTGGCGCTGGCACGCAGACTGGCTGTGGTCATGCACCGCATGTGGATGGATGGCACCGAGTTCCAATGCACAAGGGAAGGCGCAGTGGCATGAGCGCCAAAGCCAATCAAAGAGGATAGGAGGATTTAGGTTCCACCAAGCGGTGGAGTGATGTCCCTCGCGGGACGATGGATGAGGTGAGTTCGTATGTCCGCTTGGACCTGCCGTCCGTCCGATGGCAAGGCCGCCCGAAAGATTGTTCCGCCTCGTCTTCGAACCCCATGATGGAAGGGCCTTAAGTGCCGATTCCGAAGAGAAGCGCGCGCCCGCGAGAGACATAGAAACCGCAACAGTGGAAAGTCTGAAAGTGCTTGACACCCAATGGCCGATTAGAGAAGCGGACATAGCATCCCAAACGAATTTCCTGCACCACCGCGATAGAGAGTAGCGCGCTAACAGTGCACAAAACGACTCTGAGAGAGGCACACAGAGTCATTCGGCGTAGTTGCGTTTGGGTGGCGCTGAAACTACGCTTGTCAGTGGGCTTCCTGGAGTCAGTTTGAGGCCAATGGCGGCGGCACTACAACACCAAGCGCCCACACAGTGCCCTCGGGTATCGATCTCCTGCCCCGGAAACCATCATCGCCTAGCAAGAAAGACCGCCCATGAACTAAGATTCCAACTGGACCAGTCAATGGGGGCTGATCACAACAATAAGTTATGTCATGGAGGCCGTACCCAAATAGGGTGCCTGGATCACACGATCACCGGCGCAAGTCTTAATCCGTGGAACTAGTGAACGGACCGACATTTAAAAAAAAGACCTGAACCTTTCTCGGATGGTCTTCGTTCCATGTCATTGGATGGCGGGAGTGATAGAGAACTGCCGGGAAGACCACGCACCGATTGGCCGCCATATCGATGGTTTCCCATGGTTCCCAAAGATCTTCGTCGAGACCGTCTTCGCAGGCCGGATCTCCATCCTTGCCCTCACCGGGAAAGATCCATCCGGTTTTCTTGTGGCGCCAGAACGTCACGCCACCGTTATAACGCTCCGGTTCGCCGAGCGAGAGTATGGCGCTAAGATCTGCGGTCCCAATATCGGAGTGAATATAAGTTTGCTGCTGACTTTCCTTTCTGTAGAGCCGGTAATAATCGCTCTTCCGCGCGACCGGGCCAACATGGCGTTGGAACAGCGGTTCTGCCCAGATTACCTGTGACCATGTCCGGGTAGTGAATGCCTTCGTGTCGAATCAGACTGGATTCGGCCAGATCCGCCTCGCGGCGAAGCTCCTCGAAATTGGGGCAGAAATCGTCGACAATTTTGATCAAGGCGCGGGCGGACTCTGCGTCGGTCGGCACAATGGCCTCGATAGCGGGGGCTAGGTTTGACTTGCCGCTCACGATTGTAGGTTCCCGTTAACTCCCAAAAGCCGGGGCGTCGGCCCAAGGCTGAATAATCTGCGAGTCTCCCCACAACGCGCCCGAGAGTAGCCAATATTTGGCCCCGGTGGAAACAGTCCGCGCATGTACAGGTTTATCGTATTCGTCACGCTGAACCCAGCATTCGCTCGAGGTCCGGCGTGCGGGCATCATTCCCATCGACTGCGTCTCATCGGAAGATGCGTTCATGGAGCAATATGCCGTTTGGCACATGTATCGAGGTGCATTGCTGCGCGCGAGCGAAAAGACGACGCTAACGCGCACGGATAAGATCATTTTTGAGAAAATGGGAACCGGGTGTAGTCTCATCAAACACAAGAAGGGGAGGGCTGGCGCGTGGAACGATTTATTTCCGATCTCGTGAAGGATTTCGAAAGCGGCAAAATCGATCGCCGCAAGTTTTGCGAGACAGGGGCACTCGCCGCCGTCGTTTATGCGGCGGGCGAGGGTACGGCCAATGCGGCGCCAGCGGAAGGCTTCCAGGTGATCGCAATCAATAATTTATCCTACACATGCCCCGACTATCGCGTCGCGCGCGACTTCTACGCGTCGGTCTTTGGAATGGAAACTGCTCCCGGGAGCGACAATGGCGAACAAGCAAGACTTATGTTCGGCCCCGAGCCGGGCAGCGGCGGGACGTATCTCGTCACGCGCAACGGCGATATGGCAAGCACATCCCGGGCGTTTGTCGATCATGTTTGCTACACGATTCCAAATTGGAACGAAGAGAACGTGAATGCGGCTTTGGCCGCGCGCGGGTTCGAAACGAGTGGGCGTCCGGGAAGTTTGCATATCTATGATCCCTTCGACGCAGATGTGCAGTTTGCCAACTCGGTCGAAGAAAACGGTTTCAGGTAAGGGCGGCGGGAGAAGAACGATGGAAAGCTTTGTTGCAACCAAGCTCAATGAATTCGAAAAGGGCAAAATTAGCCGCCGCGGGTTGATCGAATCGCTCACCGTGGCTGCGACCACGCTCTATGCGGGCACCGCGAAGTCTGCAGAGGTGGATCCCGCGCTGAAAGTCGCGTTGGTCAACCACATTTCCTTTGATTGCACGGACTACCAGCAAACGGCCGACTGGTATTCGCGCTTATTCAATCTCTCGCAGACCGGGGCGGGCGATCGCGATGTTAACCTTCCACTGGGCCGCGAGGGCGAAAAGCCGCTTGGCGTCACCGCCGACGATGTTCCGCACCCCTTCCTGATCATGCGTACGCGTGAACAGAATACGCCGGCAGCGAATTCGGGCGAGGTGCGTCGGCAACCACGGGCAATGATCGACCACGTCGCCTACACGATTGCCGATTTCGATGCAGCTCGCGTGCGTGCTGAACTGGAACGGCAGGGAATCGCCGATGTGCGGCAAGATAACGAGGGCAGCATCCACTGCACGGACGTGAACGGATTCAGGGTTCAGATCAGCGGAATAAACATGACGGCGTTCGCGCGTTAGGAGAAGTCTGGGTGGCGTTACGAGACCTCGCTGCTCAAGATCAAACCCGCAATACTCCTTACGCCGGCGATAATAACTTTGTTCGGAAATCCCTGCTGACCTGACCGGCTCTTTTGGGACAACCGCAGTGAGACCAATACTCTCTATCGCGGTGGTGGCGGAAAGGCAGTCAGACGAGCAACGGATAGGTGGAGATAAACGACGAACTAGAGTGTTTGCATGTCGCCTCGCCGCTGAGCCACGAGATGCTCAGCGTGGGCTTTCCATGAAGCGATACTCTTCTCGTCGGCCCAGTAAGATAATTTGATGCCAAAACCGTTGGGATCACGAACCGTTTCCGCGCCAAGGCACTCTCGTTGCTTCGGCGCTAGTTCCATCATCCTCTCCGCTGCCGCACTGTAACCTTGCTCGCCGGTGGCTCTCTGCGTTGTAAAGATCACCGCGTAGTATGGCGGCGCTGGAGTATTCGCGAAGCCCAATTTATTTACCCTCCCCTCACAAGAGCGGGCTTAGTATCGCATGGCTTGGTTGTTGTTGGGAGGGCAGACGCATCACTCATCGCCTCGGAGAGCATGAATAAGAACATTTTCGTCCTGCCATTCGACGGCATCGGAAAATCGACTTTGCACCTTCCTGCGGAACTCCGCCAACGCCTTCTCGAACACTTCCGGATCGTAGAGCGAAAAGGTGGAATAGTGTCGTCCGCGGGCTTGCTCGACCAACCGTTCCAGTGCCGATCGCCGCTGATAGCGCAAGCGGGTGGCGCCGACGAATCGCAGCCCCGCCGTGTCTTCGATCGCCTGTTGGATCTCGCTCAACGCGAAGAGTCGTGTCTCGGTCTCGGTGAAGCCGGGGAAATAACGGCCCCAGATACTGCGCGCGTTCTGCTCGGGCAGCCGGGTATAGACGAACAAATGTCCGTGCGCCGCCAGAGCGTCGCTCATTTTCTTGAGAAAACGGCGCAAATCGAAATGGTGCACGGCGTTGAACGAGGTCACGAAATCATAGGCGCCAGCCTCCAGTTCGAGGGCCTCGGCGGTCGCCTGCCGCGTCGCGAATGCCTCGATCCGGTTGGCGGCGAGCAGATCATGGGTCTTTTCCAGCATGGCTTGGTTTGCGTCGACGCAAGTGAGGTACAACCCCGGAATGGTCTTGAACATCAGCAGGTCGTAGCGGCCGGCGCCGCAGCCAATGTCGACGCCTTTCGGTTGGGGCAGGTCTTCCAGTTCCCTAGCGATTAGATCAATCGGCTCGCGATCGGTGGTGCGAACGTCGCGATAGACCGAGGAGACCTCGGTGAAATGGCGGTCCATGTCGGACAGCGCAGCCATCGCTGCGCCGGGAGCGGCGCTTTTATTCACGGGCTGCCGGCGCCTTCCTCACGGCCTTGAATAAAGGCATCAGTCAATTCACAGGCCACCGAATCGCGCATCTGCTTGGGTGGACTCTTCATGTAGTAGGCGGAGGCCGACTCCAAAGGACCACCAATGCCGCGCTCCAATCCCAGCTTGGCACAACGGATGGCATCGATAACCACGCCCGCGCTGTTGGGGGAATCCTGCACCGACATCCTGAGTTCGAGTTCCAATGGCACGTCCCCAAAACCGCGGCCTTCCATCCGGATGAAGGCGACTTTGTTATCATTCTGCCACGGCACATAATCGGATGGTCCGATATGGATGTTCTTGGAATCCAGCCGTTCGTCCAGCTGCGACTGCACAGATTCCGTCTTGGAAATCTTCTTGGACTTCAAGCGGTCAAGGGCCTTCATGTTGAGAAAGTCGGTGTTGCCTCCTGTGTTCAGCTGGTAGGTCCGATCCAGCTGCACACCCCTGTCCCCAAATAGGCGCGTGAGGGCCCGGTGCACGATGGTAGCGCCAACCTGGCTCTTGATGTCGTCTCCGATGATGGGCAGGCTGGCATCGCTGAACTTTTTTGCCCAATCAGCATTGGAAGCGATAAATACTGGAACACAGTTGACCATGGCTACTCCGGTTGTCAGGCAAGCCTGGGCATAGTGCCGAACCGCCTCCTCCGAGCCGACCGGCATGTAACAGACCAGAACTTCGGCCTTGGCATGTTTGAGGGTTTGGACTACATCGACCGCCTCCTCGGTAGAGGGGCGGAAGGCCTCGTCATCGGGATAGTCCGCCATGTGAGGCGCCACACCGTCGAGAACCGGCCCCATCCGCACCACGATGTCGGATACCGGTAGGGCGCTCTGGAAAACTTTTGCGCAGTTGGGTTTGGCGAAAATCGCTTCTTCCACCCGCTTGCCCACCTTGCGCCGATCAATATCAAAGGCGGTCACGATCTCGATGTCGCTCGGCCCCCAGTCACCGATCATGGGGTGCATGAGGCCAGCAATCGCTGCCTCACTCCGTCCCTTATAGTAATTCAGCCCCTGGACGAGGGAACTCGCGCAGTTGCCAACACCGGCGATGGCCACTCTGATTTTTTTCATTCAAACTCCCTTCAAAGTGTCGTCCCCGACCGTGATCGGCTTACGTATCGGCGATCCAACGTCAATGCGGATACGCATCGACACGCCAATGCCAAAAGCTGCACAGCTAATAAACTGCAAAGAAATAGGCCAGAAACCGGCCTGATGGCTTTTTGTGCCAGCGGGATAGAGAGACTAGTACATCGGCGCAGTCTCGTCCAACCGCCGCGAGTATGAGATCCGGTCAAGTCAGCTGGCCCCACCAGCTATCTGGCATATGATCTAGATTAGTGCGTCCAGACGGGTCGCGGGGCGATGCCGAGTGCCTCAAAAGGAGAGTGATTCATGAAACTCGCGCTGCTCTTCGGATTGGTCGTCGTATTGGCCGCAGCTAGTCCTGCACTAGCTCAGACAAGGGCCGAAGCCGGCCTCCGTATCGCGCAGCAATGGTGCGCTACCTGTCATCAGGTGGAACCCGGTGGACAGGCTACTGATGTCGCGCCGCCATGGCGCTCGCTCGCCAACGACAGAGCCGGAAATTTCGGCTAGGTGCGGGCACGGCTATAAAACCCGCCTTACTCGATGACGGGCATCAACTTGTCGAATACACAGATCGACGACATCGTCGCTTATTTCGAGACTCTGCGGGACTGGACCCATCCAGGAAAAGTGGAGGCGCCCTACACCGTTTGCATTGCTTCTGCCTCGAATTTGACGGGGCTTGTGAAGTCCCGCGTCGAGTGCCGACGGACTGGATTATAGAACCCGTCGATGTATCCGGCTATGGCAGTTTCAGCTTGGCTTCTTGACATGAACACAGTCCTCCAGATCAGTTCTGACTTGATGGTTTTGAAGAAGGTCTCGACGACGGCGTTATCATAGCAATTTCCCTTACCGCTCATTGAGGCGAGGAAACCGAGTTCACCGAGGCGCGCCTGGTATGCGTCTGAGCAGTACTGGCTTCCCCGATCGCTATGGTGGATCACACCGGCGCCAGGTTGGCGCAGCCCGATAGCACGGTTAAGTGCCCTGAGCGGCAGGTCGCTGGTCATGCGAGCGCCCACGGCCCAGCCGATGACGCGCCGGGAGTAGAGGTCGAGCATGACGGCCAGGTACAGCCAGCCCTGTGCCGTCCAGATATAGCTGATGTCGGCAGCCCATTTCTCGTTGGGTGCCTCGGCGGAGAAGTTCTGGTCGAGAAGGTTCGATGCGACGGCCTTGTTGTGCTGGCTGTCCGTCGTCTTTTTGAACTTCTGTTTCCGTTTTGGAGACAACCCATTTCCCCGCATCAGCCGAGCCACCCTATGGCGTCCAACCTCGATCCCATTCTCGGCAAGCTCGTGATGGACCCGCTCTGCACCGTAGCTCTCGCGGCTGCGCCGAAAGGCTGCCCGGACATGGGCGAGTAGAACCATGTCATCGAGCTGTCGCTGGCTTGGGCCGCGATTGCGCCAAGCGTAGAAGCCTGAGACGCTGACCTGCAGCAGTCTGCACAGGCGGAATATCGGCATCGCCAACCCGGCCCTCTCCGCGTCGATGAACCGGAACCTCATCGACTTTCCCTGGCGAAGAAGGCCAGCGCTTTTTTTAGGAGATCACGTTCCTGACGGGCCAGATCACGCTCTCGGCGTAGGCGGGTAATCTCCTTCGCTGCATCCTCATGCGGACCGGAAAGCAAATCCTCCTCACGCAATTCTGCGACCCAGCGGCCGAGCGCGCTGACGCTGATCCCAAGATCTCCTGCTATCTGCCGCTGCCTGCACCCGCTCGTCTGTAAAAGACGGACGGCTTCTTCCTTGAAGGCCCGATCAAACCGCCGGCCCTTGTTCCCATTCTGCTTCGACATTTGCACCTCCTGCGATCAAAATCCTATCGCAGGACGTCTCCACTTTCGTCAGCAGGGTCCAAATTGAGTACGGACTGAATTGATGCAACGCTAATTGGTTATGGCAGTATCGTCCAGTTGGCTTGGATCATGTCCGATTCTCTAATCGGCCATTGGGTGTCAAGCACTTTCAGACTTTCCACTGTTGCGGTTTCTATGTCTCTCGCGGGCTCGCGCTTCTCTTCGGAATCGGCACTTAAGGCCCTTCCATCATAGGGTTCGAAGACGAGGCGGAACAATCTTTCGGGCGGCCTTGCCATCGGACGGACGGCAGGTCCAAGCGGACATACGAACTCACCTCATCCATCGTCCCGCGAGGGACATCACTCCACCGCTTGGTGGAACCTAAATCCTCCTATCCTCTTTGATTGGCTTTGGCGCTCATGCCACTGCGCCTTCCCTTGTGCATTGGAACTCGGTGCCATCCATCCACATGCGGTGCATGACCACAGCCAGTCTGCGTGCCAGCGCCACGATCGCCTTCTTCATCCCGCGCTTCTTGGCGATCTTTATGGCCCAGGCCTTGAGCCAAGACCATCTTGTCGAACGCACCCGCATGATATGAGCCGCCTCGTAGAGCATCGCCCGCACCATCTCGTCCCCGCACTTCGATATTGCGCCGGATCGGTTGATCTCGCCCGATTGATATTTGGACGGCGTCAGCCCAAATGCCGCCCCAACCGCCTTGGAGTTTTTGAAGCGGGCCGGCACATCGACACTGGCGCGGAAGGTCAGAGCCACCACAGGGCCGACCCCAGGGATACTCATCAGACGCCTGCAGACCTCATCGTCCCGCACGATGGCCAGCAAACTGCGGTGCAGGATGGCGAGCTGATCGCGAAGGACCCGCCGAACGATAAGAAGCGGTTCGACTAAAAGGGCCATATCCGGAAGGTCCGCGACAAGCTCCCGAATGCGTGCCTCGAACTTCAGAGCCCCCACCATCCCGACCTTGAGCCCGAAGTTGCGTAAGGTCCCGCGCAGATCGTTGTCGATGGAGATAGCCTTCGACTGAAGCAGCTTGCGGTGGGTCAGCAGCATTCGGTGCTTCTGACTGCGTAACGTCTTTACATGCACCGGACGATAGAGCCCCGCCCGCATCATCTGCGCCATCCCCCGCGCATCGTTGCGGTCCGTCTTGTTGATCTGGGCCTTCAAGACCGCTCTCATATGCCGGGTCTCGACACAAATCGCCGGCAAGCCCGCTTCGGCAAGAGCACTGAAGAGCCATTGCGATAAGGGTCCGGCTTCCAATCCGATGCGCTTGAAGTGGTAGCTAGGGTTCGTCAGCACCGGAAGCAGCGCCTCCGGCTCGCTTGCCACCTTCACTTCCCGCACGATCTTGCCCGTGCCGTCCACAATACAGACGCTCGTCTCCTTGACCGATACGTCCAATCCGGCAAAATGTTCCATGCTGCGCTTCTCCTTGTTTGATGTTTGGGGCAGCAAAAACTGACCCCGCGCTAACATCAGCCTGAAGCGCAGCACCCACAATCGTCAGAGATAAGAGCGCCGGCCGATTACCCCATCTTTCAGGGGTAGAGCGGACATCGCGGATCGGGTTTTCGGGAGAGGACAGCTGTCCGCCGCATAACAACCGATAATCACGCGACCGGAATTCGCTGCGCAACACCCGCAATAGGAGCCGAATCAGCGAAACCCGATTCTGGGAGAAAAAATGATTCTAATTTCGGATGATGATTTCGGAATGGACACCAGGTGAGGGATAGGCGAGCCAGGTGCCTGCGACGGGCGCGATTCCGGCCGGCGGCTTGGTATAGTCACAGATGCCTTCCGAAAAGATCACCTCAAGATGCGCGGCTTGCGCGGCCGTCAAGCCCTGCGCGTAATCGCCGGGGTTGATGGGCTTCAACTCGCATTTAAGGTAATCGCCGGTCAGAGGCTCGCCGGCGGCAAGCCGCGGTTGAAGAGATATTGGATAGAGGCGTTCGCATTCTGCCGGATCGGTAATCCGGTTTACTGCTCCGTCATAACAAGCATCGGAAAGCCCAACGGGTCGGTTGCGCGCGACGCGCTCAAGCATGTTCGCGGCGGTCGAATCATCGTTCGCAATGGCGCCGAGCCAGTGGTCCATCTGAAGGAAATACTCACTCGAGAGAGGTTCGCGTTCCGTCTCGGGGTGGAGCGTAACGACAATTTGATTGTCCGCAGAGCCATTCGCTGCGATGAGCCGGGCGCGCGTGATCTGGCTGCGCCGCGCGTCGTGAAGATCGCCGACCGCGTCGGCATAGGCGCGGAAATCGATGATCGGAATGACGAGCCCCTTACCGCTGTTCACGCGGCCGGTGCGATAGGCGCGGGTGACCGCATCGATATCGGCGAGCATGCGGCCAAGGGAATGATTTCCGTTGATGTCGTAGCCGCCGACGGCCTCGTTCAGTTCCAGGAACTGTTCGGCGTTAATCGCGCCATCGTTGAAGGCTTTAAGGCCATACTGGATGCCGACATTGTCGACGGGTCGCTGCGCGAACCCGGTGCCAGAATCGCGCCCATAGACATTGACCATGTCGTCGAACAACGTGCAGCGAACTCCATCCGGATTCGCCTCTGTGTCGAAACGCTGCTCCATCGGGATAGCCGCATCGCAGCTCTCTGCCGTGTTGGGCTGGATCAGCTTCACGTAACGCGCATTCGCGCTGCAATATTCGAAGGTTCGGTGACCGGCGACTGCTGCCTTTTGTTTTTCGCTCCATGAGAGCTGCGTTCCCTCGTCAAAGTAGCGAATAAGAAGGCCGCAGTCGAAATAGGGCATGGCGAAAGTGAGCGTGTCGGGGAAGCTGATGATGGGGATGATTCCATCGAGGAGTCCCGGGTAGTTGCGCGCGATAAGGTACACCTGCATCGAACCACCCGAAGCACCGAGTCCAATTGTGTGATCGGGCACCCCGAACGTCTCGATGAAATGCTCCTTCACCATCATCAACGTCTCGGCCGAGAGCACGTCGTCGCATTTGTGCCGAAAGGCGTTGAGCGAAGACGTCGCCACGGCGAAACCGTTGGCGAGTCCGGCATCCCCAATGTCGGTGTTGTCGATGAGCCCGCCATTGTTCTGGGTCCCCTGGCGATAGCCGGCATTGCAGCCACCGCCAAAGGTGTAGAGAAGGCGTCCGTTCCATCCCTTTGGCCGTGTCCACGGATCGGGCGGCGCTTGCCTCATGGGATCGTGTAGGATCGCGATCTGATAAATCGCACGATTGATCGTTCCCGTTTCGACGCGGACGACATAGGCGACCGTCTCGCCGTCCAGTGTCGTCGTTTCGGCGAGATCATCGGGGCGCGCGGAGGGATTGTTTAGCGCTTTGAAAGACCCGTCCGTTGATTTGTAGACGTAGTAGGCCCGCGTTTCGGCCGAGCAATCCGTGTTGAGCGCGGGGCCAAGCATTCCTCCGATGATGGCAAGCTCGAATTCCTCGCTCTGGCATATGAAGGGCGTCTGATGCGGCCCCGAGAACACCGGCCCCGAGATCGGATAATTGGTTACGATTGCTTGGCCGAGGACTGTGCCTGTGCCCCACCGGGTTGCAATGAGTTCGTTGGCTCCGACATGAAGCGCGCGCAGCAGCGCTTGTCGTTTGCCCTCGCCACTGGCGCGAAAGCTCTGCGTTACGTCCTGTCCATTGAGCTGGACGCGTATCTCATCCACCGAAATTAATGGAGAAGTCGCGATCTCCACCAGCGCGTCACCGCCGCTCACCATGCCCGCATGTGAAGAGGGGAGGGCAATCAGGACCTCCTGATCCTGCGCCGCTGCGTCGTGGCCAAGCGAAAGGGTGATGCCCGCGAGGAGAATCGAGGTCCCAAACAAAGCGCGAAGATCGAACATGGCAATCCACCCCTCCACCGGCCCACCCTTCCACCGGCCCACACTTGCACCGACATAGCAAAGAAGACAGTTTATCATCCCGCCCACAACTTCGCCATTCACGGGCTTATTTTGCAGGGCATGCGCTCCTGATGCACGATAGCGGCATCTGTACGCGTTTGCGTGCCCTGCACCCAAATGTCCGCTCCCGGGAGCAAAGCGGCTTGTAAATCTGGTGCGCGCGGGGAATGGCCACGAGACGACGCGCTCCACGACTCATTCTACAGGCGCCGACGTGGCCTTGTTTCGCAAATCATTCCTGCTGGGTTCGACCGTCCGGCTCGTAGCGGAGCGCCTGCCCGGTTGCGTCGAATACCTCAAACGATTGTTGATAGAGCCCTGGCGGCGGCGCACCTTCGTGTACGTGCGCTTCGATGATGTAAAGCCGACGCGCATCCAGCGTTTCGTCCTGATGAAGGACAATTAAAGCGTATAATCTGTCGCCATCCGGTTTATTGATGTGCAACAGGTGTGAGGGAATGCGGTCGTAGCGTGCATAGCTGTCGTGGGTTATGTCCTCGGTCAATCGGGCTATCCGGCGCAAATTCGTGGCCGCGTGGGCCATCGACCCCTGAACGATGGTATCGTGTGCCGCATAGTGGTCCGCGAAATCGACCGTCGTGACCGCGTAATATTCGTCAGCCAATTGTACCGACCATCGCCGCGCCGGAATCGTCACATCGTCTTCGATCATATATGTGATCTCTTCCACCATGGGCTGGTCCGGAAAGTAGACCCGGAAGCGGTCCTCGATAGTCACGAATTCCTGCCATGCCTGCGTATGCCCGGCGGTAGGCACCAGAAAGATTAGGAACAGTGACACAAGCGCAGAATGACGCATTTTCTTTCGCTCCTCAGTCTTCCGGCACTTCGCCAAGGATCGTCCCGTCTTCCTTCTCCAAATAAGCGAGCTGGCCACCATTCGAGCCGTCCCGTATTTGCCAGACATGAGCCGTGACTTTATCGCCGACACTAAGATGGTCCTGTTCCCAGCCAATGCGCGTATATAGGCCGACGGATTCGCCCTCCAAGGCCCATTCCTGGATCTCGCCGTCTTCTCCCATGACCCCGAGATACACCCAGGTGTGCGGATTGATCCAATGGTATTGCGTCACCTCGCCGCTGATCGTCACCAATTCGGTACGGTTATAAGCAGCAGGCGAGTGATGCGCGATCGCGGGCGCAGCGAGTGCAGCAGCGCCAAGCATCGCAATGCCAAACATTTTCGCTCTCATTTTCTTCATCCCAAAAAATGATCAGACGTCCAATTCGTTTGACAATTTAGCACATTTTCTTTGTTTATCACCTGTCCCTTTCCAAGACTGTGTCCGCGTATATTCCGCCCTTGGCACGAAGCAGACATTGTTGCAGTGCACCTAAATGTCGGCCTTCGAGGGGAGAGCGGACATCGGCCTAACCCAAGGAAATATCGGCTTTTGACTTAGAAGCGGAGATGCCCGTTGGCCGGCGCAATCACCTTCCGGCTCTGGGGCCCTATCGCTGCAATGCCGCTTTGCGATGAACGCCCGCTGATTATGCGCAGGTGGCCGGGTGGACCACCATGATCGATCTGTAGTCCGCGGCGGCGCGGCTACATCTTGTCGAAGATGGCGTCGATGGTGAGCTTTATCTCATCGGCCAGATTGTGGTCGTTGCGGAAAAAAACGCCGACCGGACCGAAGTCCGAGATATTGACCGTTGCCGTCGCACCAAATCCGGGGGTGAAGCGCCGGGCCGAATTGAAGCCGTAGAAGGTCACATCGAGTGTGAGCGGTCTGGTAACCCCATCATCGACACCTCTCCTGTCATCGTGCCCCTGTTGTCTGCACCACGCGTAATCGACGTCGAGACGAATTTGATCTCGGGAAATTTCATCACCTCGAAGAAATTGCGGAGGAGCTGGTTGTCGATCGGCTCGAACCCGGAGTCGAACGAAGCCGGATCGAGCGTGACCTCCACTTTGGAGGCCTCGGGATTTTGCGGGTCGTAGGTAAAGCTGGCATCGAATGTGTTGAAGCGGAAAGCAAAATCCGAAATACCTTGGCGTCTGCTTGTTCCTGTTATGTGAGCATGCCGCTTGTCTAGAATGTACACCCCCGCGGGCATTTCTGCAGGATTCATGTTGGGTGGTGGAAGCAGCTCCAGCTCCGCAGCCGCGGAAGGGAACGCTTCAGCAATAGCAAA
The DNA here is from genome assembly GCA_965247505.1 of Micropepsaceae bacterium. Classification (GTDB taxonomy): domain Bacteria; phylum Pseudomonadota; class Alphaproteobacteria; order Micropepsales; family Micropepsaceae; genus CAIYRG01. The sequence continues at coordinate 1,138,252 of OZ252020.1, forward strand.
CAACGAGCCCACCGCAATCAGGCCCGCAAAAAGTATGCCGTTGGTCCTATTCGTCCTCACCTCCCAAAAGCCCGAGATAGGGGTATTCTCGCCTTCGTGCGACGGTACCGCAAGCCATAGTCGGGGATTTGCCAATCACAACTGCGATTACCGCCTGGTTTCTCGCCACCAAGAAGAATCGTTATTGTGGCCAACCAATGTCCGCTATTTGCACTAAGCAGATATTATTGCGCTGCACCTAAATGTTTTCTTTCGGGGGGTGAGCGGATATTCCCTAAAAGGTCCGAAATGTCCGCTTATGACCCAGGCTGTGTGAAAACGTGGTCGGGTCTGGTGGTTGGTAGCGTAAGCGGAGGTCGGGGCGGGATTATGCGACCCGACGCGTCCAATTCAGTAAAATCGGTCCGCGGAGATGCCTAACGGCTCCTTGATGCGAAGAATGCTGGGTTATGGGGCCCCCTGAGCCCGTCTCATGTGTGGATCGCCTCTATCAATCCGCCAACGCCAAGAATCTTCATCACGCGTTTCATGTTGTAGGCCAGAACGTGCAGCGCCATTTCGGTGCCGACGTGCTCGAGCGTTTTCATCTGGAAGTGCGTCGCTCCCATCCACGACTTTATCGTACCGAAGGGATGCTCCACGGTCTGGCGGCGCACGCGCATCTTGTCCGGATTTCGATCGAGCCGCGCCTGAACTCTCTCAAGGACGGCTTCGTGTTCCCAACGTGAGATCCGGCGCTCCCGAGCCGTCGTGCACTTGCTTTTCAGCGCACACGCCTGACAGGCAGCCGTCCAATAGCGGCGCAGCATCTTACCGACCTCTTCGTTGGTATAGCGATAGGTGAGCTGCTCACCGTTGGGACAAAGATAGACATCGTCTTCGGCGACATAGACGAAGTCCTGCTTGCCGAAACGCCCTGCGGCTTTGGCCCCTGAGGTCAGGGGCTTCGGGAGATAGACCGTTATGCCGGCCTCCTCGCAGGCCAGGATCTCTTCGCCGGCGTAATAGCCGCGATCGGCAACAGCCTCGATGGTTTCAGAACCAATGGCCGTGCGCGCCTGCGCGGCAGCGCCTGACAACTGACCCCGATCAGAGCCTTTGTTGGTCACCTTATGGGAAACGATCAGATGATGCGTCGTGTCCACGGAATTTTGCACATTATAACCGACCATCCCGCTGCCCCGGCCGCTCGTGGCCATCGAGCGCGCATCGGGATCTGTCAGGGAGATCTGCTTGTCCTCGCTCTGCATCATCTGAACGTTCAGTGCATTCAGGCGCTGTATCTCTTGGCGCAGCATCGCAATCTTCTCGTTGAGCCGCGTGATCTTGGCCTCCGGCACCGCTTCGCCCTGGCGATCTGCGCTATCAAGCTGCGAGAGGTAGCGCGCAATGCTCTCGTCGATCTGCTTCAACCGCCGCTGCATCTTGGCCTGCGTGAAGTTCCGATCCCGCGCATTGACCGCTTTGAACTTGCTGCCATCGATCGCAACGCTCGCCTCACTGAACAGCTCAAGGCGACGGCACAACACTACGAACGCACGGCAGACCTTGCGGATGGCCCCGCCGTTGTCCTTGCGGAAATCGGCGATAGTTTTGAAATCCGGCATCAGGCGGCCGGTCAGCCATAGGAGCTCGAGATTGCGCTGGCACTCCCGCTCTAGGCGACGGCTCGATTGGACCCGATTGAGGTATCCATAGACGTAGATCTTCAGCAGCGTCGCCGGATGGTAGGCAGGCCTTCCCGTCGCCTCCGGCTCAACCCCGCTAAAGCCCAATTCCCCCAGATCAAGCTCATCAACCAAGACATCAATCGCCCGAACCGGGTTGTCATCGCCCAAATACTCATCCAGCCGCTCAGGAAAAAGAGTGCTTTAACTGCGATCATCGCCAACTACAAAGCGCTTCATCGACCCCTCCACCAAATCACAGAAGAATCATACCAGCCAACGCGTTTTCACACAGCCTGGACCCAAAGCGGGCGTTGCCCTAAATAGCTCGAGCGCCCTTTTGGGGCTAATTTCGCCCCGATCACGTCCAGCCAGCCCACTGCGCACATTGGTCCGGTTCGTGTTCGTGTTCGGAAGTCTCATGCGGCAGGATGGAGAACGCTCGCAAACGATATGCATTACGTACTTTACCACGCTCTACTAATCGCGGCCTATCCCTGCAATTGCTGGGCGTTGGACACGCGGCTAATCTCGAAACGCCCATGACGTCGTTTTCCGTAGCGGACATCTTAAATCCAGAGCTCGATCTCGCCCCTTACCGCGAAGATTTTGAACGCTACGGACGAGTAAGGATTTCGAACATATTAAAGCCGGATTTCGCTGAGGAGATCTATGCGGCATTTCAAAGTGCGCCATGGAATACTCTCTTTCGTTTGAAGGAAAAAACCGTTTCCATATCGCCTGAGGATCTCGCCGCTGCCACGCCTCGGGATCTAATAAACTTGAGGAAACAGATATTCACCGAGACGTTGAAAGGATTTCAGTTCAGCTATCAGTCCTTGTCGCTAAAGGATGCGAAGGGCGCATCTTGGGATGACAAGCAGGTGCTGCCGGAATTTACCGCTTATCTAAATTCGGACGAATTTCTCGACATTGGCCGCGCCGTGTCAGGGTTCGAAAATATTCGTTCCATTACCGCGCAGGCGGCTTGTTACACGCGCGAGAGCTTTCTATCTGCGCATGACGATGTGGCGGACTATGAGAAAAATCGTCTCGTCGCCTATGTCTTGGGTTTCGCCAAAGATTGGAAAATCGATTGGGGCGGCCTTCTGCAATTTCTGGATCCGGAAGGCAGCAGAGTCATAGACAGCTTTCTTCCCACCTTTAATGGGCTCACGCTATTTCGCGTGCCGCAATGGCATTCGGTAAGCTTCGTCACGCCCTTCGCCCTGGGGCCGCGCTTCTCCGTGACGGGCTGGTATTATGGCGAGGAAGCGAAGAACAATGGAAACGCGACGGAGGCTTCCGGGCAGGCTATTTAGGTGCTGCGGTAGCGATGGCAGTTTTCGGGGGTGATGCAGGCATCGGCCAAAGCGCGAATTTAGGGTAGTCTCCTCAAGCAATAATAGAAGCGATGAAAGAGAGTCGTCATGCGCATCGCGAATCTCGTTCTTGCAGTGCTTGGCTCACTCTACGTAGTTTCGGCTGCTGCTCAGGGCTGGAATGAGTTTATCGACCGCGAAGAATTATTTATTGTCCACCTTCCCCATCCTCCGGCGGTCGACGACATAACCTATGTCTCCGAATACCAAGCCGCACTACCCGGAAAAATATATACGATCTCGAACGAGCAAGTGAATTACAGTATTACGGTTGTCAATTATGGCGAGACGCCGATAGAAGGCGACCGGACTGTGTGGGACTTTGCGGGCGCGGCGGGCGCGGTCGATTATGCGGCGTGGAATATCCGCAAGCGGGGAGGTGAGATCACCTATGACGGTTGGGCGCAGTCAGACCGCATTCCCGGCCACCAACTTCAGATCCTCAACTCCGATGGCAGCCGCATTTTGGTTGCAATCCGCTCGCACGGGACCCGCCTCTATATTCTCGAGGCGAGGGCGGCACCAGGTGCACCCTTACCGAACAATTTTCAGCAATCTCTCCGCATCCTCGATGAAAATGGAGAAGTCGTCCGCTACGACACGGACTTCACTACGCGAATCGAGGCGGAGCGTTGATGGGACTGCGATCTTTTCGGGACTATGGACTTGCCCGCTCAACGCCCCATCTGGATTGGAACCAACCCACGCGGTAGTTTCTCTATTAGTTGGCACAAGACACCTGGCATGCGTGGCCGGCGATCATAAGAAATAGGAGGGGTAAGAATATGTCGAGTAAGGGTGCAGTTATAGCGGTGCTTGCTCTCCTTCAGGCGAGCGTCGCTCTTGGGCAGCCCGCCTTCTTGGATCGAAAGCAAATGACGACGGACGCGGCAAGAATAATTGTCGACACATGTTTAGCCTTTGCAGCCGAGAACGATATGGTGATTGGGGTTGCCGTCGTCGATCCCGCAGGAGTCTTGTTGGATTTTCACCTGATGGAAGGCCGCGGGCCGACGGCTTCTGAGACTGCCATTTTAAAGGCACGGACAGCGGCGCATTGGCGCCGGTCTACTCAAGAGCTTGAGGACGCGGTCAGGGGCGGCGGCAATCAGGCTCCGTTATGGGTCGGCGATTTCCCGCAGGGAGGCGGGCTGCCGATCATATTCGAGGGACAGATCGTGGGGGCCGTCGGTGTAGGCGGACCGGGTCGACAAGACGACTGCGCGCAAGCGGGTATCGATGCCATCCTCGGTCCCTAAGGGCGGATCACTTCCATGAGTATACATTAGCAAGTAGCGAATTGAGACATGTGCTAGACTGAACCCGCTATGACAAGGGCAAACGATATGGATTTTTCGAGAGGGTATGTTCGCATCGGTGCATTGATCGTTCTTTGCGCTGCATGGCCCAGCCTGGCGGTTTCGCAAACTAGCAGTAGCCAAGAAATTCCCGATCTTTCAGGCGGGTGGGCTCGCATCGGCAAAGAGGTCGAAATGTTCGAGGCCATACCAGGCCATGCGGGGGCGGGTCCCATGCTGGTCGATCCGGCTCATCCTCATGGAGCTGCCGCGCCGCTTGGGGAGAGAATGCAGTGGATTGCAGATCTCAAGAATCCAATATTGAAACTAGAAACTTTGGCAAGGCTCCAATTGACGACCGAAGCTGGGCTACAGGGCATCCCGCATATCAAGGACCAGAGCATGTGCCAGGCATCTGGCGTCCCATGTTATGGAATAGGCGCGCTGTCGAGGGTCGCGGCGGCGCAATTCATATATTTCAGACGCCTAGCCAAGTGACGATTATCAATCCGAACGATAACCAGGTCCGAACAGTGTATTTGAACGTGCCGCATTCCCATAATCCTGGGCATTCTTGGTATGGCGAATCTGTTGGCCATTATGAGGGCAGGGATATTCTGGTGGTCGATACCATCGGACAAAATGACAAGACGCAAGTCGATCGTTTTGGAACGACGCATTCCGAAAAAATTCATGTCGTGGAGCGTTTTCTCCTGTCCCCGGATCGCCAATCTCTCGAAGTGCAATTCACGGTCGAAGACCCCGGCGGTTTCACCATGCCGTGGTCGGCCCGCGTGCGTCACGAGAGTTCGCTACGCGATTTGACCGAACAGATTTGCCCTGAAAACAATCGTTATGTCGGAGAGGTAACGGTCGATGGCGTGATAACGAAAGACGTCCCAACCCCTACCGACGACACGCCCGACTTCTGAGCTTGGCCCGCACCTTGCGAGAGACACGCCTAGAGAGCCCATCAAATGTCCGCTCTTGGCACTAAGCAGACATCCTTAGTCACCAAGGATGTGTTTACGTCGCGGGGGTAAACCGGACATATTCGCAGCGCCGATATTCAATCGTATTTAAGATGAGCGGCGGATTGAATAATAAAGAGCGTTATCGTCCAATAGCAGCGCAGCGTCATGAACAGCAGACGAGGGACTGCGCTGGCATGCGCCTATTCGCGGCAGTTGGCCCCTATATTATTAACCGGATTGTGCCTGGCAGGATGCAGCTCTACGCCCTTGAGCCACGCTTCTGTTGATCCAGATAGACAAGGCGCGGCTCTCCCTTGCGACACCTGGTCGGAACCACAACAGTTGGGCATGTTGGACCATCAGATAATTCCCGAAGCGAGCGGGATTGCAGTTTCTAGAGCATTTGAAGATCGGCTATATCACAACAACGACTCCGGCGACGGTCCCTATTTCTACGTAACAAACGGGGCCGGAGCGGCTACGCAAACCGTGACGGTAGATGGTTTTGATCCGAGAGATGCCGAAGCCATGGCGCTTGGTCCATGCCCTGATCAAAGAACATGCCTCTATCTGGGGGATATTGGCGACAATTTCAGGACACGGCCAGATGTCAGCATAGTTATTATCCCAGAGCAGGAACAATTTTCTGAGAGAATAACGCCTCTGAAAATTATTACAGCAACATACCCTGACACCTCACATGATGCCGAAGGAATGGCAGTGCACCCCAATGGTGATCTTTTCATACTGACAAAAGAATTTAATCGGGTGACAAGGTTTGCCCTTCCAGCCCAGCTTTACCGTCTTTCGGCTTCGCAAATCGCGGGCGACAATGGTGACGTCCAAGAGATGGAATACCTGGGTGAAGTGGATCTACCGCGGCTTCTAAGCGATTACGACCAGAGTGAGCAAATCGTAACCGGAATGGACATTTCATCCGACGGCGAAAGGGCACTAATCATTACTTATCAAACAGCTTTGGAAATGTTGTTCGAACCAGTCAATGGCACTTTCACAGAACGCCAACAAATTGCCGATGAAAACTTTCGGAATATTCCCATCGAAGAGCTGGAGCAGATGGAGGCCATTGCCTACACTGCGGATCAAAACGCCTTTATCTACGACACCGAATATCACGAAGAAATTGGGGCCGCTGCGATCTATCAAGTTGCGTGCTTAAACCTCCGGTCTGAGTCCTAGAAAAACTGAGCTCTTAGTCCACGGAAGCGGCGGGATTTCCCAGCCGCGGGCGGAGTAAAACTCTGCCACCTGTAGCCTTCGATCTTTTTTGAGATGGAAGGCGGGAGGATGTACACCGTGGACCTATATCTGCGCGTTCGGCTGGCCTGCCATGTTGATGGTCTGAGCCAGCGAGAGGCGGCAAGTCGGTTTGGCATTGCGCGCGAGACGGTGAGGAAGATGCTGCGGCATTCGGAACCGCCGGGATATCGGCGACGCCAGCCACCGAAACGCCCGAAACTGGCCCCCTTCACGGATATCATCGACCGTATTCTGGAGGAGGACCGAACGGTTCACCGTAAGCAGCACCACACGGCGAAGCGTATATTCGAGCGCCTTCGCGACGAACATGGCTTCACGGGCAAAGAGACCATCGTGAAGGATTACGTTCGGGAACGGCGCCTTCGTCGGCGTGAGATGTTTGTGCCGTTGTCCCATCCTCCGGGCCATGCTCAAGCGGACTTTGGCGAGGCGGATGCGATCATCGCCGGCGTCAAGTATCGGGCGCATTTTTTCGTCATGACACTTCCCCACAGCGATGCCTGCTTCGTTGCGGCCTACCCGGCGGCGGCGACGGAGGCCTGGCTGGACGGGCACAACAGAGCCTTTGTTTTTTTCGGCGGCGTTCCCCAATCGATTCTTTACGACAACGACAAGTGTCTGGTGTCGCGCATCTTGTCAGATGGCACGCGGCAACGAACGCGGGCGTTCAGCGGGCTGCAGTCCCATTACCTCTTCGAGGACCGCTACGGCCGTCCCGGCAAGGGTAACGACAAAGGCAATGTGGAGGGGGTGGTCGGCTATGCCCGGCGGAACTTCATGACGCCGCTTCCCCGGTTCGCGCGCTGGGACGCCTTCAATGGCCACCTGGAAGAGCAATGCCGCAACCGGCAAGGCAACGTCCTGCGCGGCCACCGCGAGAGCATCGGCGAACGGTTTGTGCGTGACCGCGAAGCGTTGAAGAGGCCACTGCCGGCACCGTTCGACGCGTGCGACAAGCAGGGCACGCGGGTCAACTCGCTGTCCCTGGTGCGCTACCGGACGAATGACTATTCCGTGCCCGTCGCCTACGGCCATCAGGAAGTCTGGATCCGTGGCTATGTCCACGAGGTGGTTATCGGTTGCGGCGCCGGGATCATTGCCCGACACCCCCGTTCCTACGACCGGGAAGATATGGTCTTCGATCCGATCCACTACCTGCCTTTGCTGGAGCACAAGATCGGTGCCCTGGATCAGGCCGCGCCGCTAGCCGGATGGGAACTGCCTGATGCCTTCCCAACCCTGCGCCGTCTCCTGGAGGCGCGCATGGGCAAGGCCGGCAAGCGGGAATACGTCCAGGTCCTTCGGCTTGTGGAGACCTTCGATCTCGAGGTGCTTCACGGCGCGGTGAAGGACGCCCTGCGCCTGGGTGCGATCGGCTACGACGCCGTCAAACACCTTGTGCTGTGCCGTATCGAGCGACGCCCGCCCAAACTCGACCTGGATATCTATCCCTACCTGCCTCGGGCCAACGTGGCGACCACGGCCGCCGCCAGTTATATGAGCTTGTTGGGTGGAGGCGCGTCATGACCGATACGCCGCAAGTGTTGCTGGCCCATCACCTCAAGACCCTGAAACTGCCGACGTTCCTGCGCGAATACGACAAGCTGGCCCGCCAATGCGCCACCGAGGGCGCCGACCATGTGCGGTATCTTGTCCGTCTGACCGAGTTGGAACTGATCGACCGTGAGCGCCGCATGGTCGAGCGGCGGATCAGACAGGCCAGGTTCCCCGCCGTCAAAAGCCTCGACAGCTTCGACTTCAAGGCCATCGCATCGCTCAACAAGATGCTGGTTCTGGAGTTGGCGCGATGCGAATACGTCGAGCGTCGTGAGAATATCATCGCGCTCGGCAACTCAGGCACCGGCAAGACCCATATCGCCCTCGGTCTCGGTCTGGCGGCCTGCCAAAAGGGGCTCTCCGTCGGCTTCCTCACGGCCGCTGCCCTGGTTCATGAACTGATGGAGGCCAGGGATGAAAAACGCCTGTTGCGCCTGCAGAAGCAACTGGCAAAGTATCACCTTCTGATCATCGACGAACTCGGCTTCGTGCCGCTCTCGAAGACCGGCGCCGAGCTGCTGTTCGAAGTCTTCAGCCAGCGCTACGAGCGGGGCTCGATCCTGGTGACCTCCAACTTGCCGTTCGATGAGTGGACGGAGATATTCGGCTCGGAACGCCTGACCGGGGCTTTGCTGGACCGCCTCACCCACCATGTCCATATCCTGGAAATGAACGGCGAGAGCTATCGTCTCAACCAAAGCCAAAAACGGCGGAAATCCCCAAAAATACCTGCTTAACCGCCGGTGCAATGGTTGACCCGGTGGGTCCACAGGAACCTCCCACGCTGCTTCGCTCCGCGTAACGCAAGCGCTACACGAAGCAGCGCGGGTCCCTCCTATGGACTACCGGGACAACCCCCCAACACCGCGTACCGCATAACGTTAAGTGGACTAGTTTTGCTCCGCCCGGGTGGACTAATTTTGCTCCGCCGTCCATTACGGTTTCAGTGCGTTAGAGAAGGACGAAGTTTGGGAGCGTTGGGCTCGGGGTGAAACGCTGAAGGCGATCGGGCGAGTTTTCGGTAAGCCCTCGTCGTCGATTCGTGGTCAGCTGTCGCCCTCTGGCGGGATCCGACCAGCACCCCGGCGGCGTTCAAAGCTGGCTTTGACATTGTCGGAGCGCGAGGAGATCTCCAGAGGTCTCGCGGCGGAACAATCTGCACGCTCTTTGGCAAGGTTGCTGGGCCGTGCGCCCTCGACGGTGAGCCGAGAGATTCGCCGCAATGGGGGCTATGATCGCTACCGCGCGGCATTGTCCGACGAAGCGGCCTTTATACGTGCGCGCCGGCCGAAGCGATGTAAATTGGCGGGCAATGCGCAGTTACGACAGACAGTAGCGCGCAAGCTTAAACAGGATTGGTCGCCCCAGCAGATCGCCGGTTGGATGAAGCAGATGCATCCCGAAGACGAGAGCAAACGCGTGTCGCACGAGACGATCTATCGAAGCTTATTTATTCAATCCCGTGGGGCATTTAGGAAGGAACTGACCGGGTATCTTCGCTCCAAACGGACAATGCGACGCTCTAAGCGTGCGAGCTCGCATGGCGATGGCCGTGGGCAGATCACGGATATCGTTTCGATCAGCGAGCGCCCTGCAAGCGTGGAAGATCGTGCGGTGCCCGGTCATTGGGAAGGCGATCTTCTGGCCGGCTCGAAGAACACGCATATCGCAACCTTGGTCGAGCGTCATACCCGCTATGTGATGCTGGCGAAGATCCCCTCTAAGGACACCGAGACAGTCGTGAATGCACTGATCAAACAGGCGAAGAAGCTCCCCACCGAACTCTACAAATCTCTGACCTGGGACCGGGGCAAGGAGCTTGCCGATCACAAGCGCTTTAGCTTGGCGACCAATATCAATGTCTATTTCTGCGATCCGCAAAGCCCTTGGCAGCGTGGCTCCAATGAGAACACCAGTGGCCTCCTACGACAGTACTTTCCCAAAGGGGCGGACCTATCCGTGCATTCGCAGGCGCACCTAAATAAGATCGCCCGCAGGCTCAACGAAAGGCCACGTCAGACCTTGGGGTTCCAGACCCTGGCAGATAGATTTAATGCCTGTGTTGCATCGATCACCTGAGGCCGCAGCCAAGAGCGGACATTTCCTCTCCAACCACATGACCCAAAAAAAGCCAAGTCAGGTCAGTTCGAGATCTGCAAGCCCTATGTGGGCCAGAGGATTACCTATGAAAACGGACTCACCTGTCCCGTTCGGTGTTACATGCACCGAGTGAGGACGATCATTGTTCGGCCTCATTGGCATATGTCGGATCGATGAAACTTTCCGCCGAGGGCCAAGGTTCTTCCAAGACCCCATACTCGCCCAAAAGAGCGATCGCCTCATTTACACTATTCATGTCGATCGCCGCCTGCTGCGGCAACACGCGATTCTGTGGATCCCAAATGTAGGAAAGCATCTCTCGCGCATGGTCCTCGGGTTCATCCATGAACTCCATCGTAACCCTGACCACTTCGTCGCGGTTCATCGGATCCTCGATAAAACGCATCGCCGCCGTGGTGGCCCGAATGTACTTTAAGACAAAATCGCGATTCGCTGCCGCCCAGGCGGGCTTCACGACATCAACCATATATTGGAGGGGCTCAATTTCGTTCGTGATACCGAGTGAATGGAAGCTGGCGTCCAGCGCCTCAAATATTGCGGGCTGAGCCAATATTGCCCCGTCGCATTCCCCGGTCACCAAACAGGTAGCCCGTGCCCGAGAACCGGCAATGATATTCAGGGTGACGTCTTCGTTTTGCAGCCCATTCAGCGCCATTAATTTTTGCACCCAAATCGTAATTCCGTCATGGAGATTGGTTACCGCGACGGTCTTCCCCCTAAGATCGTCGTAGGAATTGATCTCGGGGCCTACGGCGAGAAAATAGACTGGATTGCTTGCCGTCACAGCTACGCCGACATAAGTGCCTGTACTCCTTCCTGTGATTGCGTCGTGTATCATGAGAGGCAATTGTTGCCGCGACATGTCTGCGCTGCCATCCGCCATTGCTTCGCGCAACGAACGAGGATCTTGGCCTTCGACCGGTTCGCGAAAGGAAGACGTAAAATGAATAATCTGCACGTCCAATCCTTCGCGCGCAAAGAACCCTTCGCGTTCAGCAATGACCTGAGGCAGCCGGTTGAAATTCTTCGCATCATTTATGCCGTAGTGAAGCGTAACCGCTTCCTCGGCAGGCGACGCCGGGGGCACTGGCGTCTCGGTTAGTGTCGGTCCCTGCGAAAAATAGAAGAACGCGCCGAACCCCAGCAAACCGATGATGATCGATATGAATATTCCTGAACGGCCCATCCGAAAAATCCTCCAAAATGGCGTCGCGGTTAGGAATGCTTCCAAGCCTGCGACTTTCAATTATCGGCTCAAAGTGCGGCCTCTACCACCGGCTCGGGCGGCTGGCTCAAAGCAACCTGCACACGCTCTGGCAAGAAGGGCACACGTCTTAGGCGCACGCCAGTCGCGTCAAACACCGCGTTACTGATAGCCGCGGAGATCGGGCCGCAGGAATGTTCGGAGGCGCCAGATGCAGGCCAGACCTCCGGACGATCGACGATGACAATCTCGATCGACTTCGGCACTGCGTCCATTTTCAACACCGGATAGGTCAGCCAATCCACGCTGGTCACCATATTCTCGTCGAATTTTACTTCCTCGTAGAGCGTGCGTCCTAATTGCCAGACGAGCTGGCATTCGATCACGTGCCGGGTCGTCTTCGGATTAATTACCAAGCCGCAATCATGGGCGACGACCAGACGCTGGACCTCGATCACGCCGCTGTCGCGATGCACCCCCACTTCGGCGATCATCGCAACATAAGTGTCGTGCATTTGCCGGTAAGCGAAACCGCGGCCTATAGCGATATCGGCCTGCGCCTGGTCGTTGCGTGGCGACGGCCGTGAGTCCCAGCCATATTGCCTTGCAGCGGCATTAATCACGTCATGCTCACGATCCACCTTAAGATAACTCAACTTGAACTCGATCGGATCGGAATTTGTCGCAACTGCGACCTCGTCCATGAAGGACTCCATGCCGAATAGATGCGGAGTGCCGTAGGGATCGCGCAAATGGGTAGTGCGGAGCGGCGAGGCGCGCTCCATAAGCGGTGCGACCATCTCCCAGCGGAGCATGGCATTGTCAAAAACATATCTGTTGCCCGGAACCCCTAGTTCGATAATCGAATTCACAGGCGCGCCAAGTAAATGACCGGCGAGGACGTCGCCCGGGTGTAGCTCACGCGCGGAGCAGTCTTGCGCCGAAAGACCTTTGCTGATGTGCTCGTAGGCGATGATCCTGCCCGAGGCATCGAGCCCAGCGCGGTTTGTTGTGACTATAGGAGGCCCCTTCGGGTCCCAGGCCAGCCCTTCATGGCGCATGTGCTGTACCCGCACCGGCCGACCCAGATGCTTGGACAACACCGCAGCGTCGGCGACCGCGTCGCCCTGTTCGTTACGGGCATATCCAGCGGTGCCGTATATCCAGATTGCCCTTACGTTCTCGGGCGGAAGTTCTAAAAGTTCAGCAACGCAATTGGCGCTGTCATAGGGCTTTTGCGTGCTGGTCCACAAAGTTGCAGAGCCACCACGCACGTCGGCGACCGCGCAACCTGGTCCCATGCTGGCATGCGACTGGGTCGGATATTCATATACGCTCTCCATGATGCGCACGGCCTGCCGAAAACCTTCCTCTATATTCCCGTTCTCGCGGCCACGGCTGCCGCCACCAATGTCGGGGCTGGAACGGGCAAATACCGGCGCCTCGCGGATATGATCGTACAGTTCATCGTGGCCGGCGGGGAAATTCGGCGTCGACTCCGACCAGCTTACTTGAAGCGCTTTTGCGGCTCTAACCGCGTTCCATTCCTTCTCCGCAACGACGGCGAGGAAATCTTTAATCCAGACCACCTGTGCACCAGGGATATCTGCGATCGAGTCTTCGTCCACCGTCACAGGAACAGCACCGGCAACGATGGGGCGGATCATGCGCGCATGCGCCATGTTGGGAAGACGAATGTCCGTGCATTGTTCCAAAGTACCGAAAGCCTTGCCCGGCATGTCAGTGCGCGGATAGGGCTTACCGATGATTTTGAACTCGGCCGGCTGCTTCAGCGGCGCCGGAGACCTGACCTCAAGGCGCTGCGCAGCGCCCGTCCACTCCACTGTGGTATCGAAATATCGCCCTCCGATGAGCTCCGCATAGGAGATACGCTTGTTCGCGTCAGCAATGGCGTGCACCACACCATCGGTCACTGTGAGCTCGGCCGATGGAGCGCCTAGCGCGCTGCTCGCCATTTCGATGAGCACCCGGCGCGCCTCGGCCGCCGTTTGCCGCATGATCGGGCCGGCTTGGCGTATGGCGTTGCCGGCTGTGGCGCCGCCCATATTCACTGTGCGTGCAGTATCGCCCAAGACGATATGCACGCGCTCCCACGGAACATCGATCTCTTCCGCGACTAGCTGGGCCATTGAAGTTATCAGGCCTTGACCGCTTTCGATCTTGCCGTAATAGGCGACGACCGTGCCGTCGGGTTCGATCGAAATGTAGGAGGAGAGCATGCCGGGCGTCACCGGCGGGCGCGTGGCTAAACCGTTTTCGGCGGCAGCAGCCCTCAGCTCCATCGGAGTTGCAAGAGTGACAATGAGTGCTCCGCTGGCGGAAAGAAATGCGCGGCGGCTAAGAGTGCTCGTTTCGATCGCGTTCATGATTGCCTCCTCACGCTTGCTGGGCGGCACGCTTGACCGCCCGCAATGCTGCATTGTGGGAGCCACAGCGGCAAATGAGATCGGATAGGGCCTCTCGGATCTCGTCGTCCGTCGGGTTTGGATTGCGGGCCAGTAATTCGGCCGCTGTCATGATCCAGCCATTGATACAAAAGCCGCATTGGTTCACTTCTTCCTCGACCCAAGCGGTCTGGACCGGATGAGGATTTTCCGGCGTACCGAGCCCGGCGAGCGTTGTGATCTCACGGTTCACCACCGCCGCAACGGGGGTGACGCAGGATCGCACCGCTTGACCATCAATATGCACCGTACAGGCACCGCATTGGCCAAGACCACAGCCAAAGCGCGGATTGTTGAAACCAAGCTCATCGCGAAGCGCGTAGAGCAACGGCATCCTGGGATCATCGACCGAAATGCTGTGCACTTTACCGTCGATATTGAGCGTGAAATCCTCCGCCATCAGTGTTCCTTCCTGCGCGAGTATTGCAGTTTTTCGTCATTCTAACGTGGCTCAAGATAATCATAACACAGGCTTGACCAACCTAACCTGGCTTTTTTGGACCAAGGGTTATGCAAGGATGCATTTGCGAGAACGCTGACCAATGTCCGCTCCTGACCCAGGCTGTGTGAAAACGTGGTCGGGTCTGGTGGTTGGTAGCGTAAGCGGAGGTCGGGGCGGGATTATGCGACCCAACGCGTCCAATTCAGTAAAATCGGTCCGCGGAGATGCCTAACGGCTCCTTGATGCGAAGAATGCTGGGTTATGGGGCCCCCTGAGCCCGTCTCATGCGTGGATCGCCTCTATCAATCCGCCAACGCCAAGAATCTTCATCACGCGTTTCATGTTGTAGGCCAGAACGTGCAGCGCCATTTCGGTGCCGACGTGCTCGAGCGTTTTCATCTGGAAGTGCGTCGCTCCCATCCACGACTTTATCGTACCGAAGGGATGCTCCACGGTCTGGCGGCGCACGCGCATCTTGTCCGGATTTCGATCGAGCCGCGCCTGAACTCTCTCAAGGACGGCTTCGTGTTCCCAACGTGAGATCCGGCGCTCCCGAGCCGTCGTGCACTTGCTTTTCAGCGCACACGCCTGACAGGCAGCCGTCCAATAGCGGCGCAGCATCTTACCGGCCTCTTCGTTGGTATAGCGATAGGTGAGCTGCTCACCGTTGGGACAAAGATAGACATCGTCTTCGGCGACATAGACGAAGTCCTGCTTGCCGAAACGCCCTGCGGCTTTGGCCCCTGAGGTCAGGGGCTTCGGGAGATAGACCGTTATGCCGGCCTCCTCGCAGGCCAGGATCTCTTCGCCGGCGTAATAGCCGCGATCGGCAACAGCCTCGATGGTTTCAGAACCAATGGCCGTGCGCGCCTGCGCGGCAGCGCCTGACAACTGACCCCGATCAGAGCCTTTGTTGGTCACCTCATGGGAAACGATCAGATGATGCGTCGTGTCCACGGAATTTTGCACATTATAACCGACCATCCCGCTGCCCCGGCCGCTCGTGGCCATCGAGCGCGCATCGGGATCTGTCAGGGAGAGCTGCTTGTCCTCGCTCTGCATCATCTGAACGTTCAGTGCATTCAGGCGCTGTATCTCTTGGCGCAGCATCGCAATCTTCTCGTTGAGCCGCGTGATCTTGGCCTCCGGCACCGCTTCGCCCTGGCGATCGGCGCTATCAAGCTGCGAGAGGTAGCGCGCAATGCTCTCGTCGATCTGGACCCTGCTGACGAAAGTGGAGACGTCCTGCGATAGGATTTTGATCGCAGGAGGTGCAAATGTCGAAGCAGAATGGGAACAAGGGCCGGCGGTTTGATCGGGCCTTCAAGGAAGAAGCCGTCCGTCTTTTACAGACGAGCGGGCGCAGGCAGCGGCAGATAGCAGGAGATCTTGGGATCAGCGTCAGCGCGCTCGGCCGCTGGGTCGCAGAATTGCGTGAGGAGGATTTGCTTTCCGGTCCGCATGAGGATGCAGCGAAGGAGATTACCCGTCTACGCCGAGAGCGTGATCTGGCCCGTCAGGAACGTGATCTCCTAAAAAAAGCGCTGGCCTTCTTCGCCAGGGAAAGTCGATGAGGTTCCGGTTCATCGACGCGGAGAGGGCCGGGTTGGCAATGCCGATATTCCGCCTGTGCAGACTGCTGCAGGTCAGCGTCTCAGGCTTCTACGCTTGGCGCAATCGCGGCCCAAGCCAGCGACAGCTCGATGACATGGTTCTACTCGCCCATGTCCGGGCAGCCTTTCGGCGCAGCCGCGAGAGCTACGGTGCAGAGCGGGTCCATCACGAGCTTGCCGAGAATGGGATCGAGGTTGGACGCCATAGGGTGGCTCGGCTGATGCGGGGAAATGGGTTGTCTCCAAAACGGAAACAGAAGTTCAAAAAGACGACGGACAGCCAGCACAACAAGGCCGTCGCATCGAACCTTCTCGACCAGAACTTCTCCGCCGAGGCACCCAACGAGAAATGGGCTGCCGACATCAGCTATATCTGGACGGCACAGGGCTGGCTGTACCTGGCCGTCATGCTCGACCTCTACTCCCGGCGCGTCATCGGCTGGGCCGTGGGCGCTCGCATGACCAGCGACCTGCCGCTCAGGGCGCTTAACCGTGCTATCGGGCTGCGCCAACCTGGCGCCGGTGTGATCCACCATAGCGATCGGGGAAGCCAGTACTGCTCAGACGCATACCAGGCGCGCCTCGGTGAACTCGGTTTCCTCGCCTCAATGAGCGGTAAGAGAAATTGCTATGATAACGCCGTCGTCGAGACCTTCTTCAAAACCATCAAGTCAGAACTGATCTGGAGGACTGTGTTCATGTCAAGAAGCCAAGCTGAAACTGCCATAGCCGGATACATCGACGGGTTCTATAATCCAGTCCGTCGGCACTCGACGCTGGACTTCACAAGCCCCGTCAAATTCGAGGCAGAAGCAATGCAAACGGTGTAGGGCGCCTCCACTTTTCCTGGATGGGTCCAATCTGCTTCAACCGCCGCTGCATCTTGGCCTGCGTGAAGTTCCGATCCCGCGCGTTGACCGCTTTGAACTTGCTGCCATCGATCGCAACGCTCGCCTCACTGAACAGCTCAAGGCGACGGCACAACACTACGAACGCACGGCAGACCTTGCGGATGGCCCCGCCGTTGTCCTTGCGGAAATCGGCGATAGTTTTGAAATCCGGCATCAGGCGGCCGGTCAGCCATAGGAGCTCGAGATTGCGCTGGTACTCCCGCTCTAGGCGACGGCTCGATTGGACCCGATTGAGGTATCCATAGACGTAGATCTTCAGCAGCGTCGCCGGATGGTAGGCAGGCCTTCCCGTCGCCTCCGGCTCAACCCCGCTAAAGCCCAATTCCCCCAGATCAAGCTCATCAACCAAGACATCAATCGCCCGAACCGGGTTGTCATCGCCCAAATACTCATCCAGCCGCTCAGGAAAAAGAGTGCTTTAACTGCGATCATCGCCAACTACAAAGCGCTTCATCGACCCCTCCACCAAATCACAGAAGAATCATACCAGCCAACGCGTTTTCACACAGCCTGGGTCAAAAGGAGACCTCCCATGTTGCAGTGCGGGAGTCCGCTTTCCCCCCGAAAGATGGGGTAATCGGCCGGCGCTCTTATCTCTGACGATTGTGGGTGCTGCGCTTCAGGCTGATGTTAGCACGGGGTCAGTTTTTGCTGCCCCAAACATCAAACAAGGAGAAGCGCAGCATGGAACATTTTGCCGGATTTGACGTATCGGTCAAGGAGACGAGCGTCTGTATTGTGGACGGCACGGGCAAGATCGTGCGTGAAGTGAAGGTGGCAAGCGAGCCGGAGGCGCTGCTTCCGGTGCTGACGAACCCTAGCTACCACTTCAAGCGCATCGGATTGGAAGCCGGGCCCTTAATCGCAATGGCTCTTCAGTGCTCTTGCCGAAGCGGGCTTGCCGGCGATTTGTGTCGAGACCCGGCATATGAGAGCGGTCTTGAAGGCCCAGATCAACAAGACGGACCGCAACGATGCGCGGGGGATGGCGCAGATGATGCGGGCGGGGCTCTATCGTCCGGTGCATGTAAAGACGTTACGCAGTCAGAAGCACCGAATGCTGCTGACCCACCGCAAGCTGCTTCAGTCGAAGGCTATCTCCATCGACAACGATCTGCGCGGGACCTTACGCAACTTCGGGCTCAAGGTCGGGATGGTGGGGGCTCTGAAGTTCGAGGCACGCATTCGGGAGCTTGTCGCGGACCTTCCGGATATGGCCCTTTTAGTCGAACCGCTTCTTATCGTTCGGCGGGTCCTTCGCGATCAGCTCGCCATCCTGCACCGCAGTTGGCTGGCCATCGTGCGGGACGATGAGGTCTGCAGGCGTCTGATGAGTATCCCTGGGGTCGGCCCTGTGGTGGCTCTGACCTTCCGCGCCAGTGTCGATGTGCCGGCCCGCTTCAAAAACTCCAAGGCGGTTGGGGCGGCATTTGGGCTGACGCCGTCCAAATATCAATCGGGCGAGATCAACCGATCCGGCGCAATATCGAAGTGCGGGGACGAGATGGTGCGGGCGATGCTCTACGAGGCGGCTCATATCATGCTGGTGCGTTCGACAAGATGGTCTTGGCTCAAGGCCTGGGCCATAAAGATCGCCAAGAAGCGCGGGATGAAGAAGGCGATCGTGGCGCTGGCACGCAGACTGGCTGTGGTCATGCACCGCATGTGGATGGATGGCACCGAGTTCCAATGCACAAGGGAAGGCGCAGTGGCATGAGCGCCAAAGCCAATCAAAGAGGATAGGAGGATTTAGGTTCCACCAAGCGGTGGAGTGATGTCCCTCGCGGGACGATGGATGAGGTGAGTTCGTATGTCCGCTTGGACCTGCCGTCCGTCCGATGGCAAGGCCGCCCGAAAGATTGTTCCGCCTCGTCTTCGAACCCCATGATGGAAGGGCCTTAAGTGCCGATTCCGAAGAGAAGCGCGAGCCCGCGAGAGACATAGAAACCGCAACAGTGGAAAGTCTGAAAGTGCTTGACACCCAATGGCCGATTAGAGAAGCGGACATTTAGGTGCACTACAAAAAAATCCGCCGTAACTGCAGACGCCGGCAATTGCAGCGTCGAAACCCCTCGCCCCATAGCGCCGTTAACCCTTTTTTAAGCATGTTCTTCGGGCTCCGCCCTCGGCGCGATAGCCTTCCCCTTCGCGCGGAATAACACGCGCTTTGGGGGGGTGTTGTGCGCCTATCGCTGGCACAAATAATCGGAATAAGCGTTACCTTCATTTACGGATTTGGCTCCGATCTCGACCTCGTCTTTGCCGTCCCCGTGGGGTTCCTTGCCGGTGTCGTTGCGGGCACGATATCGAGCCTTCTGGCCAGCGCCGCTGCCTGATACCGGGCGCGCTAGAGCGGCTTTTTCTTGCAGATCGCCTCGCCGGGCCGTATTGGCGTGAGCCGTGAACGCGAAACGGGCACGGAACGCCAATCATGTGGCAGATCAGAGATGAAAAACCCGACGATGCCGACGAGATCGAAGATCTCGTGATCGCCTGCTTTGGCGCCGGACGTTTCGCGAAAACGGCCTATCGCCTGCGCGAGGGCGTAAAGCCCGTCCCGGGCTTAAGTTTTGTTGCCACGGACGATGCGGGCCTTACGCTTCTCGGCTCGGTGCGGTTTTCCAATATCGACATCGGCGGATCGCAATCCCTGCTCTTGGGACCGCTTGCGGTAAGGCCGGAGCTGCGCGGCGAAGGTATCGGCATATCGCTGATGCAGAAGGGCATCGATGTCGCGCGCGCCGAGCGGCATACAAGCGTGATCCTGGTCGGCGACGAGCCTTATTACGCCAAAATCGGCTTTGCGCGGGTGCCGCCTGGACGGCTCAACCTGCCGGGGCCGGTCGATCCCGCTAGGCTTCTTGGTCTTTCATTGAGGAAGGGCGCGCTCGAAAAGCTTTCCGGCGAAGTGCGGCGCGCTTGCGTCGACATTCCCGTTTCTGCGCACGCTACACCTCTGCGCTAGCCGAGCGGTTCCTCGTACACCACCGTTACCTCAAAATTGCAACCAGCCCCACTTTTCATGGCCCGCAAAAGCGGGTCAACCAGGCGATCATAAAGCTCTCTTTTGCCGCGCGGACGCGCGGCTACTGGGTGGCCTCGCCCGGCGCGTGTTACGCGCCAATAGTTGGATTCGCGTGCAAGGCACGCGGGGCGGGCCATGACAATGAGGGGGGATTGTTACAAGGGCGGGTAAACAAACGAGAATCAACGCGACTCGCGCCGCCAGGCGAAAAGCGTGCTGCCCACGACGAGAAAAAGCGCAAGCCAAGGCGGCAGTAATTCGTCGTTCTCCACCGCAGTCACGCGATAGGAGCCGCGGCGCTCGATCCCGAGCCAGCCATTGCCGGCAGCGCTCGCACCTGCATTTATCTCGCGCAGTTCGGGCATGCCGTCCGAAATCCAAAAGATGCCGCCATCCGTGGCGTCGACATAAGGGGCGACAATTTCTTCCGTGGCGCGCATATCGGCAATCTCGCGCGGGTTGAGCGGACCCGCCGCGGCCACGGCGTTCAAATCGCCATCACTGAGGTGATAGAGCCCCAGTTCCTCGGCGCCAAGTCGGGCCGTAAACATTCCAGGATTGATACGCGTCAATGCCACCGGTGTTTCCTCGCCTGTGGGCGAGGTGGCCGTGACCGTGCCCGCGTGCTCGGCCATGGTCCGGCGCGTGATGCGCAATTCGCCGTCCTGAACGTCCGCCAGCAAGCGTTCTTCCTCGAGATCCGGTTCCTTCATCAGCCAATGGGCGAGACGGCGCAAAAGCTCCGCTTGCGGGCCGCCATCTTGATGGCCGCGCGCCCAAAGCCACACTTGATCGGACAGCAGCTGTGCGACACGGCCTTCCCCAACCCGGTCGAGAACGAGAAGCGGCAAACCGTCGGGCGCTTCCATTGCTGCCGTACCCGAAATCAGCTCCGAGGCAATGACGCGATACCATGGTCCCCATTGCGCCTCGATGGGCTCCGCGTCCGGCAAAGTCTCGCGATTACTGCCTTCCAGCGTGCCGGTTACGGGATGGGCCAAGCCTTGCTGGGTGACATGGGGCGTGAAGCGACCGTCAACAACCTCGCCGAGGGGCCGTGCCGGCAACACCGAAGCGAGCGGTGTGGCGTAAATGCTGGTTTCGAATTGTGCGATTTCCGGCCCGGAAGAAACCATCAGCGCGCCGCCTTCTTCGACATAGCGGGCGATGTTTTCGAGATAGAGAAGCGGAACGACGCGCTCGTCATTGACATAGCGGTCGAGCACGACGAGATCGAATTCAAATAGTTTTTCGACAAACAGTTCACGCTGCGGGAAAACAATCAGCGATAATTCATTCATAGGCACCCAAGGGCCTTTTTCGGGCGAGCGCAAAATGGTGAAATGCACGAGATCGACGGAAGGGTCGGCCTTCAACAAATCACGCCACACCCGCTCGCCCGCATGCGGCTGGCCGGAGACCAGAAGCACACGCAGGCGATCGCGCACACCGTTGACGACAACGATCGCGCTATTGTTCTGCAAAGTTTGCTCCGCATCACCGGCTTCGACTTCAAGCTCGATAACGTTTTCGCCGCCATGCTCAATCGGAACTTCGAATGTTGTCTCCTCGCCGACAGGAACGGCAATTGTATCCCGCTCCTCGCCGTCGACGCGCATGGTCACGATCGCCATCGACGCGCCCGCGAGACCTATGTCCTCGACAAGAACCGTAATCTCCGCTTCTTTGCCAGCGATAGAAAAGCGCGGGGCCCGTGCGACGCTGAGTTTACGGTCGCGCTCATCGGGCTCGCCGCTCAAAAGAATATGCACCGGCGCGCCGGGCGCAAAAGTCTCCAACTCCGGCGGATCATGGGCTTGACCGTCGGTAATCATAATTGCGCCGGCAAAGCGATCGATGGGAATCTGACCGATAACTGCAGCGAGCCCGCTAAAGAGCGGGGATCCACGCTCCGGATCGGTACGAATTTCCACCTCGCGCACTTCGAGACCATTCATTTCGCCCAAGCGCTCGCGCAAAGCGTTCAGCGTGCGTTCGGTATCGGCCTGACGGGTTCCGATGTCTTGGCTCTGAGTCCGATCAACGATGAGCGCGACGACGTCGTCGAGCCCTTCGCGGGTCTCTATCACGATAAGCGGGTTGGCCAGTGCCAGGATCAGGACGCTTAACGCAAAGAGGCGGGCAATTGCGCCCGTTCCGCGCCGCCATAGCGTGTAGAGGAAAACAATCAGGGCAGTGCTTGCACAAGCTGTCAGCAGCCAGAGCGGCACATGTGGCGCAAGTCCTATATTGAAAGGAAGCCAATCGAGCACGGCCTAGTCTTCTCCTTCTTCGCCCAAGCGGTCCAGAAGAGTTTGGATATGCACCTGATCGGTCTTGTAGTTTCCGGTCAGCGCATACATCACCACATTGACGCCAAAGCGAACCGCGAGCTCGCGCTGGTATTCACCACCGGGCGTCACGGCGGCGACCGGTTGGTATTCGTCGTCCAGCGCCCAGGCAGACGCCCAATCATTTCCCCCGATAATAATCGGCGAAACACCGTCACCGCCGCGCGCAACCGCGCCTTCATCTTCGGGCCGGCGTTCGGGCAAAGATTCCACCCAAACCTTGCCGCCGGCCCAGCGCCCTGGAAATTCATCCAGTAGATAAAAAGATTTGGTCAGGACATGGTCCCGCGGAACCGGCTGTAAGGGCGGAATATCGAGTCTCTCGAGAACGCGCCGCAAGGTTGCTTCCCCCGGGGAGGCAACGCCAGGCGCGAGGCCGGAAAGCGGCTGGTCGCGCGTATCGAAAAGGATTGTTCCTCCCGTGCGCATGAAGTCGTCGACCTTGGCGAGGGCGGCGGGAGAAAGATCGGATTGCGTGGCAACCATGGGCCAATAAATCAACGGATAGAAAGCAAGATCATCGCGCTCCAAATCGATGCCAACCGGCTGTACCGGTTCATAGGCGGTGCGGGCATAAACCCAAGTCGAAAGACCGAAGAGACCCGCCCGGCTCATCTCGTCGACTTCCGCGTCGCCGGTAATGATGTAAGCGAGTTTTGTATCGAGCGCGGAGGCCATATTCATGGCACTCTGCGGATCGGGAAGCGCATCGGCGGCGCGCAGCTCGCTAAACTGCGCCGCTGCGATAAGAACCAACAATGAAGCGCCGGCGCGGCTTGCAGCGCTTTGCAATCGCGGCATTGAAATATATCCGCGCAAAAACAGCGAGATGAACGCGTCCGCAATCAAGATCAGGAGGACAAGTTGCAGCAGCGGCCATTTGAAGACGGTTAAGACTCGGCCAGTCTCATAGCCGAATTGTGGAGATCCGACATTAAGCGGCGCCAAGGACACATCCTCCCCGACCGCATTGAATGCAATGAAACCATCTTGATTGCCATAGAGCCCGGGTGGATTTTGCGCGCTTGGCGCCAAGCTCGCCATCTGCACGGTATCGATTGCAATGGTTTCAGGAAAGGGCCGCACCAAGCGTCCAAAGGCATCAAGCGTCTGATAGGGCGGCATCGTGTCGGCGCTCTGCCCCGTCTGGCCACGAATACCCCCGGACAAATTCACCGTACGGCGCAACATCTCCACATATAAGCCCGAGAGCGGCAGAGAAGACCAGCCCGGGCTTGCCGGGACATGGAATAAAACGATTTGCCCTTGTCCGCGCGCGGAGGCCGTCACCAGGGGTGTGCCGTCTTCCAAGCGGGCCCAGCTGCTCTCGGCAAGGTCGATCGAGGGCTGCGCCAAAACTTGGCGCGCCACCGTGATCTCGTCGGAGACCGGGAGCCCTTGGAAGGGAGAGCCTTCCGGGAAAGGCGCCAAACGCTGGGGTTCTTCCCAGGAGAGCGCGCTTCCCATCAGCCTTTCGCCACTGCGCAACAGCACCGGCATCAGACTGTCGTCCCCGCTCAGCGCGGCGATGCGCGGCCCCGAAAAGCGAAGCAACATGCCGCCATCCTCAACAAATTCGGTAACGCGCGCGCGCTCTTCTTCGTTTAGTTGGCCGATATCGGCGAGCACCAAAACGGCAATACCGCTGTCAAGAACCTGGGAAAGCGTTCCGCGGCGAATCTCGGCATAGGTCTGCAACGCCCGCTCAATGTAATAGACGTCGGAGACCAGCGGCTGTTCGGTCGATCCAGCGGTTCCCGCTACCACACCAACCGGGCGGCGAAGATAACGTGCGTCGATCAACTGCACGCTGCCCGCCGATTCAACGCCCTGAACGATGATCCGCGACGTCTCGTTACGTAGCTCCAGAGGCAGAGCGATTATGGCCTCGGCCTCCGCCGCGCCGGCGTCAAATTGGAACGGCGCGGTTTCGAGAATGAGCCCGCGTCCGTCGAGTGCCGCGACCTGGCCCTCCTGCGTAGCGCCCGTCGCGGCGCGAATAATCGTAATGCCAAAACCATCGGCCCCGTTTGTGGGCGGGCGCAAACCCAATGGCGCGGTCACCAGATCATCCGAAAAGATGGTGAGGTTTCCGATGTCCGCGAGCGCTTCGGCAAATTCGTCGGCCGCCTGGTCTTCGATTCCGTTCGAGAGCCAAATAATCTGCGGTGTGCCGGGAATTTCTTCCAGATCCGCCAAGGCTTCCAGCGCGCGCCTGCGATCGGGCAGCCAAGGTTCGGGAATGATTTCGTCCGCCGTGCCCGCCGCAACCGCAGCATCCATCCATTGAGGGCTCATGGGCATGGTTTCGGCGGTGGCAATGATCGTTACCGGCTGCTCCGCGGTTTGGGCCCCGGTGAGAATATTGCCCATCGCGGTGACGCGCTGGTGCCAATGCTGCGCAGCCGCCCAATCATTGTCGACCACCAATATTAGCGGTCCTTCGCCCTGCTCCGCCGGGGTCGAATCGTAAATCGGTTCGGCAAGCGCCATGATGGCGATGGCAGTAGCGGCGAGCCGCAATAAAAGAAGCCAAAGCGGGGTCTTCGATGGCGTCTCTTCGGGCGAAATGAGACCAAAGAGCAGACGCAAAGGCGGAAACACGATCCGCTTCGGCGCCGGCGGCGTAACACGCAAGAGCCAATAAATGATTGGCAATCCCAGCAGTGCCAAAAGTAAGGCGGGCACGCCGAAACTGAGGCCGGGGATTAGTCCGTCGACGAAACCCATGGGCTAGAATCCCCGCTGGGCGCGCGCGCCGCCGATTGCGCCATAGAGCGAGATCAGGGTGGTTTGCGATGGTTTGTCCGTGCGATGGCGCAGAAAATGCCAGCCGAGACGGCGCGCGAGTACACCGATCGCATCGGCATGTGCCGCATAGCGCTCGCGGTAATTATTTCTGATGTTTTGCACTTTACCGAACATTGTTGTGTCGGCATTAGAGGGCATCTCGAAACGCACCCGGCCCGTAAACGGAAAATCCTCTTCCGCCGGATCAATGATCTGAACCAGAAATCCTTTCACGCCCGCATTTGCGAAACCGCGAATGCGCGATTCGATTACGTCTAAGGGCTGTAAGAAATCCGATATCCAAACAAGCGTGCCGCTACGCGAAATCGCCGCTTCCGGAGGCACACCCTCGCCGGCGGGGGGCAGGTCGGCCAGAATATGCGCGATCCGTCTTAGGGCCACGCGGCCCATCGCAGGCGGCGCCTCGCCGCCCAAAAGCGCAATGCGTTCGCCGCCGCTTACAAGCAGCGAAGCAAGCGCAAGGGTCAGAACCGTTGCGCGATCGATCTTGGTGGGCAGATCCTTTGACGATGCGAATTGCATCCCTAAGGAGTCGTCGCGCCAGAACCAAACCGATTCCGATACCTCCCACTCGCGCTCACGCACAAAGAGATGTTGGGATTTCGCGGACTGACGCCAGTCGATGGCAGTAGAGGGATCTTCAACGGCGTAGCGGCGGAACTGCCAGAACGTCTCTCCCATGCCGGCTTTGCGGCGCCCGTGAACGCCGAGAACGATCGCAGATGCCAGCTGTTCCGCATCAACCAGAAGCGGCGGCAGGGCGCTGGCAAGTTTCTCCGCTTCTTCGCGCACGGGATTCCACAACTCGGCATTGCCGGGCTGCACTGGGGCCTGCGCTGGGGGCTGGGAAATTTCTGCCATTATGTGCGTTGCGACCTAATATGAGCGTGGCGGTAAATATGCATGGACGATGCGCTTCGACCAATCGCCCCTAGCGGTATTCGTCGCAGAGCTTATCGATAACTTGGGCAATCGCTTTGCCTTCGGCCCGCGCCGAGAAATTGAGTGCCATGCGGTGCCGCAAGACAGGCTGCGCCAGCGCCACGACGTCGTCGACCGAAGGCGCAAAGCGTCCTTCGAGCAGCGCTCGCGCACGAATAGCCAACATGAAGGCCTGACTGGCGCGCGGCCCCGGACCCCAAGCGACGAAGTTCTGGACCATATCGCTGGCGTCGGCATCGGGACGGGCTGAACGCACCAAACCTAAAATTGCCGAAACCACTTTTTCGCCGACGGGTAAGCGGCGCACTAAGGATTGCGCCTTCATCAGCACTTCCGAGTCGAGCACTTTTTCAGGCTCGGATTCATCGCCAACCGTTGTTGCCAGAACCATACGTTCTTCAGCCGCGCGATCGGGATAGCCGACATCGATCTGCATGAGAAAGCGATCGAGCTGGGCCTCGGGAAGCGGATAGGTTCCTTCTTGCTCCAAGGGATTTTGTGTCGCCAAAACATGAAATGGCCGGGGAAGGTCGAAACGGTCTCCTGCCACGGTGACGTAACGTTCTTGCATTGCTTGCAGCAGCGCCGATTGTGTTCGCGGCGAGGCGCGGTTGATTTCATCGGCCATGAGCAATTGGCAAAACACTGGCCCTTTGACAAAACGGAAAGATCGTTTTCCGTCTTCGGCTTCTTCGAGTACTTCGGAACCGACAATGTCACCGGGCATCAGATCGGGCGTAAACTGAATGCGCTTGGTGTCCAGCCCCAGCACGATTCCAAGCGTATCGACCAGCCGCGTTTTGGCGAGACCTGGAAGCCCTATCAAAAGACCGTTCCCACCCGATAGAAGCGTGATCAGAACCTGATCGACTACCGTCGGTTGTCCGAAAATGATTGCGGAGATCGACTCACGCGCTTTGGAAAATTTCGCGGCAACCTCGTCGGCCCATTCTTCTGGCCGGTCTGTGCTTAGGTCTTCTGCATTTGCGGCATCCCCGGCGGCACTCGTCATACTCATCACCCTAGTCCCTTCAAGAACAATCTTCTTCGAGAACAAATTCCTTCAAGAACAATGGACTTTCGATCGCCATTGCTCAGCTAGGAGGATACCAAATCTTCGCATTCCGGCTTGTCGCCCTATAAGGAGCAAGCCTAATGTCCACTCCGCATATTTGGGATAGCTATCCCAGGTCTTTAAGCCCCTTTATAGGGCAATATCGAGGCGCACATGTTGCATTTCCGCAATGTTCTGCTCAAGTGCGCACAACAGCCTCATTGGCCACCGGATTACGACTGTGGATATGTCCGAAACCCTTCCAAGCATTGAAAATTTGGGTCAGGGCGAACTTGGTGAGCGTATTGCGCCCTATTTGCTGCTGGAGGCGCCGGCCGGGCCGGCTGCGGTGGAGAACCCCGCCGCGGTGCTTACTGCGATTATCGAGCGCCCCAGACCCAGCGTTCTCTTAACCTTAAGGCCGGAAGAAATGTCACTTCATGCCGGACAGATCTGCTTTCCTGGTGGCCGTTTCCAACTGGAGGACCAGGATTTTCTTCAAACCGCGCTCCGCGAAACCAAGGAGGAACCCGGGATATCTCAAGATGCTGTCGAAGTGGTTGGCTTTCTGGACCCATACAAAACCGTCACGGGCTATACAGTGATCCCAGTGGTTGGACTTCTTCGCGGAGAATTCAATTTGGTTCCCAATCACAATGAAGTCGAAGAGATCTTCGAGGCGCCGCTCGCCCACCTACTAGACCCGGCAAATCACGAGCGGCGTAGTATGGAGCACAACGGTACGGTTCGAGAGTTTTACGCTATCCGCTATGAAGAACGCCTAATTTGGGGAGCAACAGCGGCAATGATTGTAAATTTTTCGACGAGGCCCCGGCAAAAATGATCCGACGCCTCCTTCTGGATATTGTTCTCTTTCTTCTGCCGTTTTTCCTCTACGGAATATATTGGCGCGCCATCGGCCAAGCGGCGTCCGCAGGCAAGGAGCGCGTCCACCCTTGGACATTTCTGACCGTAGCCGGTTTGTTGTTGGTCATTTTAAGTTTCGTTTGGTGGCGCTTTAGCGGCGACGATGCGCCGGATGGAACATATATCCCGCCGCATGTCGAAGACGGTGAAGTCGTTCCGGGCCAATTCGTGCCCGCGCCTGAACCATGAGCGTTGAATTAGACGCGCGACTTGATCCGGCGGAGCACATTTGGATCACGGCGGGTGAGACCGCGAGTGTCTTTCAGGCGCTGCGGGCTGCTGGAGGCGAGGCGCGCTTTGTCGGCGGCGCGGTCCGCAATGCGCTTTTCGGGCAGAGCGTAACCGATATCGACATCGCCACGACGCTGCCGCCTGACGCCGCAATGTCGGCACTGAATGATGCCAAAATAGAAACTGTTCCGACGGGGATAGAACACGGCACCATCACCGCGATTGTGAATAGACAACCCTTCGAGGTCACGAGTTTGCGCCGAGACGTTTCCACCGACGGGCGCCGTGCAATTGTCGCGTTCACAGATGACTGGGCCGAAGATGCAGCGCGGCGCGATTTCACCATGAATGCGATCTATGCGGATGAGTCGGGAAATTTGTTCGATCCGACGGGCGGGATCGAAGATTTGCACGCGGGGGCAATCAAGTTTGTCGGCGATCCGAACGCACGCATTTGCGAGGATTATCTGCGCATCTTGCGCTTCTTTCGCTTTCACGCCTGGTACGGAAAAACCGCGCCGGACAAGACGGCGCTGGAAGCGGCAGCAAAAAACAAATCAGGGTTGAAGCGCCTTTCCGGCGAACGCGTCCAAAAGGAGCTTTTGCGGCTTTTAGAGGCGGATGATCCGGGACCTGCGCTTGCCGCGATGCAGAAGCACGACATTCTAAGCGAAATTCTTCCCCGACCAGCCAATCTCGAACGGCTTTCGAAAATCATTGCCATCGCGAAGCAAAACAACATACCGCGTGGCGCGATTGTTTCGCTGGCAGCACTTTTGCCCTCGGATGAGGCAGCACGCATGGTTGCGTCCAATTTAAAGTTTTCAAACGCGCACCGGGAACAACTTATCGGAATTTTATCCGACTATTCGAAAATAACGCCGCGGCTTTCCACTCGGGAAGCTGGTGGATTTCTCTATCGCTACGGGAAGGAACGCTTTGGCGAATTGATGCTCCTCAGCTCGGCGGAGATTCCGGATGATCCGGGTTGGGAGCCAATTTGGCGCCGCGCGAGCGAATGGACCCAGCCGGAATTTCCCATCGGCGGCCATGACGTGATCGAGGCGGGCGCGACAGAGGGACCTTCGGTCGGGCGTATTCTCTCGAGTTTGGAAAGATGGTGGGTGGATGAAGATTTTGCTCCCGACCGCAATGGCCTTCTTGCTAAGCTGAAAGAACTCGCCAGCGAATAGAGAGCGGTGTTCGTGCGGAAATAAGCACTATTTTATAAGCGTCACCGGAATATCCGACTCGGCTATCACGTCGCGAGTAACCGAGCCGAGCAACAATCCGGCAGTGCCGCCGAGCCCGCGGGTCCCCATAACGATCGCATCGCATCCAAAATCTTTGGCAAAATGCACAATGGTTTCACCGGGTGTTCCAACTCCGATATGCACTTGATGCGAGATATTTGTCGTTTCGAGCTTCGCTTTGGCCGAGGCGACGGCCTTTTCGCCCTCTTCGTGATGATAACCGGAGACCGCTTTTCGTCCGACGAATGTCGTGACCGCGCTGGAAACCGGATATTACGCATTGACGAGATGGACTTCATCGGCGAGTCCCGACTTGGCCCAGGCAATGGCATGATTGACCGCGCGATCGGAATTGACCGAGCCGTCTACCGCAACCAGAATCTTCTTGGAGAGCTCGCTCATTTCGTTTTTTCCGACGCTAAATCGACCACTTTGTGGGCCCTGCGCCGCGCTTCGGCGCGCGCGGCCATGATTTTACCGAGACCCACCACAAAAATAGCGCCTGCCGCTGCAGAAGCCCATTCCAACCAATGGCCATAGGTTTCCATGATCTCATGAGTCCACTCGGCAATCGCGGGATCGGTGATCCAAATTTCTCCGGCGATCCACCCGATCAGACCCGCGCCAAACATGACGAGAATCGGATAGCGGATCAAAAAATGAAGAACCAGCGTGCTGCCGTAAATAATAAGCGGCACGCTCATTGCGAGCCCGATCGCAATCAAGGTGAAATTGCCGTCCGCCGCTGCCGCGATGGCGATGACGTTGTCGAGACTCATAACGGCGTCGGCGATGACAATCGTCTTGATAGCCGCCCAAACGCCAGCTCTGGCAGCGTTTCCGCCCCCCCCTTCGGCCTCCTCCATGCTGTGTTCGGGTGCGATCATCTTTACCCCAATCCACAGCAGCAATATTGCGCCGATGATCTTGAGGTAGCTGATCGCCATCAACTGCACGATGAACAACGAAAAAATAAGGCGCAATATTACCGCACCAAGCGCGCCAAACCAGATCGCGCGAGAACGTAAATGTGGGGGAAGGGACCGCGACGCAAGAGCGATAACAACCGCATTGTCGCCGGAGAGAAGAATATTTACGAAGATGATCTTTATAAGACCTTCCCAGAATTCAGGCGTAAGCTCCATAACCAACCGATGCTTGATTTTCGAATGGGCGGGAAGCTAGAGGGGCGGGTGTTTCCTGTCCAGGACAATCGCGTGATGAAACACATTTCTGTCGTGACCTGACACGGTAATGTGAGATTCGTGTTTGGTGGCGACGTTGCGGCTAAGGCCAGTGGGCAATGGGCGGCATCGACATCAAGATCGCTTCGATATTTCCGCCGGTGGCGAGCCCAAACTTGGTTCCACGATCATAGACGAGATTGAATTCCGCATAACGGCCTCGGCGCACGAGCTGTTCCTCGCGCTCGGCCTCGCTCCAGGATTCGTTCATCCCAGCGCGCACAATCTCGCTATAGCCTTCCAAAAAAGCGCGGCCTACATCTTGCGTAAAGGTAAAGTCCTTTTCCCAATCTGACTCCAAATAGTCGTAAAATATCCCGCCCACACCGCGCGGCTCATCTCTATGAGGCAGATAGAAATATTCGTCGCACCATTTAGAAAAGCGTTCGTAATAATCCGCCCCATGCGCGTCACATGCGTTTTGGAAACTCTGGTGAAAGCGTACTGCATAGGGATGTTCGCGCTTTCGCTGAACATCGATCGTCGGCGTTAGATCGCCGCCGCCGCCGAACCAGGATTTCTCGGTCACGATATGACGGGTATTGAAATGGGCGGCAGGCACGCGCGGCGAGCGCATATGAGAGACCAAGGATATTCCGCTTGCCCAATAGCTTCCATCCTCGCCGGCGCCGGGAATTTCCTTGGCAAATTGCGGACTGAATTTGCCATGCACTGTCGAAATATTGACGCCGACTTTTTCGAAAACGCGGCCCTTCATCACCGACATGGTTCCGCCGCCACCGTCAGAGCCGTCTTCGGCCGGGCGCTGCCAGTTTTTCCGCTCGAACTGCCCGGCGGATAGATCGCTCAGCGACCAGGTATATGCTTTTTCGATGGCCTCGAATTCAGTGCATATTTGATCGCGCAAATTTTCGAACCATGCCGTGGCGCGCTTCTGCTTTTCGTCCATGTTGGGCGTCTCGTCACTCATTCGCCAAATCCGTTTGTCTGCCGCAAAGCTTCGCCGAGTACCATTGCTCCTGCCAGTGCGACATTGATCGAGCGCAAGCCCGGCCTCAACGGTATCTTTACCGCGCAATCGGCGCGCGCATGTACCTCTTCCGGTACGCCGGCGCTCTCGCGGCCCAAAAGGAGAATATCGTCAGCTTCAAAAGCGAAGCCGGTGTAGGAGAGCGGCGCTTTGGTGGTCAATAAAACCAGTCTGCTGTTCGTCTGAGCGAGAAAGGCATTCCAGGAGAGGTGCCGGACCAACTCGGCTCGATCGAGATAGTCCAGCCCGGCACGCTTAAACCCGGCATCGCTGAACACAAAACCACAAGGCTCGATGATATCGACTGCGATACCGAGACAGGCGCCAAGGCGAATTAGCGTCGCCGCGTTTTGCGGAATATCGGGCTCAAACAAGGCAATTCGCATGGCAAGGATCGCGCCTTTTCGCTGACCTTGTATTATAGCGCGCGGTCACGATGCCGCATGTGCTTCGTTACGCCCTAAACCCGCCATTTTGTTGATTTTCTGCGGCATGGTGCCGCAAGCCCCTGTCATTTTTTCTCCTCTATGGTACCGCCATTCCGAAAATTCGCCGAGTGGTTCGGGGCGGTGAATTTTCGGTGCAAATGCGCGCGCTCCGAACATGTCCGTTTCCTTCAACGTACGGGCCTTTCTGCCAAATGTCCGGCGCGGGATTTCGAAAGGTTATGAAATTGGCTCAATCGCAAACGGCCGATGGCACAAGACGCGATTTTCTGTACGTCGCGACCAGTGCGGCCGGCGCCGTCGGCGCCACAATGGCGGCCTGGCCGCTGGTTTCTCAAATGAACCCAGCCGCAAATGTCTTAGCCTCATCCTCGACCGAGGTGGATATCTCCGCCGTGCAGCCCGGACAGTTGATCAATGTGTTGTGGCGCGGCAAGCCGACTTTCATTCGCCGCCTCACAGCGGATGAACTCGCCGAGGCCGATGCAGTGCCACTCGATGATCTGCTCGATGACAACGCGCGCAACGGCAATCTTGACGACAACGCAGAGGCGACGGGCACAAACCGCCTTGCCGCGGCCGGTGACGGCGCGACGGAATGGCTCATCGTTGTTGGTGTCTGCACCCATCTGGGCTGCATTCCCGCCTTTGATCAGGGCGATTATGGCGGCTGGCTTTGCCCTTGCCACGGCTCGCAGTTTGACGCGACCGGGCGCGTGCGCGTCGGTCCAGCACCCGAGAATCTCGCGGTACCGCCTTACACTTTCCTTTCCGACACCCGCGTCAGAATCGGCTAAGGAGCGAGAATACAATGTCCGGTCCTTCAACCTATGTTCCGAATTCGGGTTTCACTCGCTGGATGGATGCGCGGCTGCCGGTGCTGCGTCTTATGCACGACACCGTCATCACCTTTCCCACGCCGCGCAATCTGAACATTTGGTACACCTTCGGCGGCATTCTTACTTTCTGCCTCGGCGTGCAGCTGGTCACCGGCATCACCCTTGCGATGCATTACACGCCCCATACGGAGATGGCGTTCAATTCCGTCGAGCACATTATGCGCGACGTGAATTATGGCTGGCTGTTGCGCTATGTGCACACCAATGGCGGCTCGATGTTCTTTCTTGCGGTCTATATTCATATGTTCCGCGGGCTTTATTACGGCTCCTATAAAGAACCGCGCGAGTTGATCTGGATCTTGGGAGTGATGCTTTACATCCTGATGATGGCGACTGCGTTCCTCGGCTACACGCTTCCCTGGGGTCAGATGTCCTTCTGGGCTGCGACAGTGATCACCAGTCTTTTCAGCGCCATTCCTTTTATCGGCGAGGGCGTCGTGAACTGGTTATGGGGTGGATTCGGAGTCGATAATCCGACACTGCAACGCTTCTTTAGCCTGCATTATTTGCTGCCGTTCGTAATTGCCGGCGTCGTCATCCTGCATATCTGGGCCCTGCATGTGCCGGGAAATAATAATCCGCTCGGCATAGACGTGAAAGGGCCGCAGGACACCCTACCCTTTCATCCCTATTACACGGTGAAGGATCTTTTTTATCTTTCGCTATTTGTCATTCTATTCGCGGCGTTTGTCTTTTTCGCGCCGAACTATCTTGGCCATACGATCAATTACATCGAAGCCAATCCGCTGGTGACGCCGCCGCACATCGTGCCGGAATGGTATTTTCTGCCCTTCTACGCGATCCTTCGTGCCATCCCCGACAAATTGATGGGCGTGTTGGCATTGTTCGGTTCGCTAGGCACTCTGTTTTTCGTGCCCTGGCTCGATCGCTCGAAAGTGCGTTCCGCCCGCTTCCGGCCAACCTATAAAATCTTGTTCTGGGTCTTCGTCGCAGATTGCTTTGTGTTGGGCTATGCCGGCTCGCAGCCGGTCGACGGGACAATCGCCGGAGGAGCCATATCGCTACTTTGGGTCGCCCGCATAGCGACCGCCTATTACTTCGTACATTTCTGGGTGCTGATGCCGTTTACCCATAAATGGGAAACCACGCGGCCAATACCCGACAGCATCGCCAAGCCGGTGCTGAGCGGCGCGAGCTAGGAGGAGCACGAGATGTCAAAATTCATGCCTCACCTTGTATTCGCTCTCGCAATGTCCATTACGCTCGGCGCAGCTCCTTCGCCGGCAATGTCCGCCGTGGAGGGTACGGAGCCGGCACACCAGGAATGGTCGTTTGATGGTCCGTTTGGGCTCTTTGACCGAGCCGCATTGCAGCGCGGATTTCATGTCTACAAAGACATTTGCGCTGCCTGCCACACGCTGGATTTTGTTGCGTTCAGAAATTTGGGCGATGCGGGTGGCCCGGGATTTACAGAAGTAGAAATCCGCGCACTCGCCGCGAGCTACATGGTCCCCGCGGATCCGGACGAGCGCGGGCGGACGAGCGACGCCGATGGCCGCCCTTTAATGCGCGAAGCTATCCCGGCCGATTATTATCCCTCGCGTTTTGCCAATGATAACGCGCAACGCGCAGCAAATAATGGCTCGCTGCCGCCCGATCTTTCGCTGATCGTCAAAGCGCGCGATGGCGGTGCCGATTATCTTTATGCGCTGCTCACCGAATACGGCCACGACGCGCCCGAAGGTCTCGCCGTTACAGCGGGGCAATATTACAACCCCTATTTTGTGGGCGGATTGATTGCCATGCCGCAACCGCTTTTTGCCAATCAAGTCGTCTATGCCGACGGAACGCCGGCTACCATCGAGCAGATGGCGAGCGATGTGAGCTATTTTCTTACCTGGACAGCCGAGCCGAAAATGGAGGAGCGCAAGCGTTTGGGCTTTGCGGTTATCCTCTTTCTGATTTTCTTTTCGGGGCTATGTTTTGCCTCCTATCGCAGGCTTTGGCACAGCGAGCATTAGGCGCGCGGCTACGCAACTAGCATTTTGGATTGTCGCCCCACGGGCGGAGCAACTCACACAATTTCGTATATAAGTTTCACCTCCCCCTCGAGGGGAGGTCGATATCGTGAGGGAAGCGAACGATATCGGGTGGGGGGATTGCCGAGGAGTTACCCCCACCCGATCCGGCGCCGCTCCGCTCCACCGGATCGACCTCAGAGCGGCGAAAGGTTCGCTGGACCTTTCGCTTTTCGCTCCTCGACCCCGCATGGGGGAGGTCAGAATGTTGGAGTGACCTGAAGAAATTGCGTGCTATCCACATTTGTCATGGCCCGGCCCCGCGTGCCTTGCACGCGAATCAGCAAATGGCGCGTAATACGCGCCGGGGCGGGCCACCCAGACTTTCGTAGAGTTCATACGCCGCACGGACATGCGGCGGCTGGGTAGCCCGATCAAGTCGGGCCATGACAAGTAAGTTGCTCCTCCGCTGCCTCGTGATACAACGGCCCGCTTTTTCAACGGTCCGGCAATGACAAAAACAGTTCTCGGAATTATTGGCGGCTCGGGTGTCTATGACATAGACGGCCTGGAGAATTCGCGCTGGGAGGAGGTTACCTCACCCTGGGGCCCGCCGTCCGACGCGCTTCTACGCGGCACGCTTGCGGGCGTCGAGATGGTGTTTCTGCCGCGCCATGGACGCGGCCATGTCCAATCGCCGACATCGATCAATTACCGCGCCAATATCGACGCGTTGAAGCGCGCCGGCGTCACCGACGTGATCTCGGTTTCGGCCTGCGGCTCGTTTCGCGAAGAACTGGCGACCGGCACCTTCGTGATCGCCGATCAGTTCATCGATCGCACCCATGCGCGCGAGAAATCTTTCTTCGGCGAGGGCTTTGTCGCCCATGTCTCGATGGCCCATCCGGTCTGCCCAAGGCTTGCCGATGCGCTCGAGGCCTCCGCGCGCGAAGGCGATATTCCGGTGCAACGAAACGGAACCTATTTGGCGATGGAAGGCCCGCAATTTTCTTCGCTCGCCGAATCCAATCTCTACCGTAGATGGGGCTGCGACGTGATCGGCATGACCGCCATGCCGGAGGCCAAGCTCGCACGCGAAGCCGAGCTCCCCTACGCCATCGTTGCCATGGTGACCGATTATGATTGCTGGCACCCCGACCACGATCATGTGACGGTCGATCAGTTGATCAAAATATTACTTTCCAATGCCGACAAATCGCGCGAATTGATCAAACGCACGGCGCCTAAACTCGGCCCCGAGCGTACCAATTCACCATTGGGCATCGAGACCGTACTCGACACGGCCCTCATCACCGCGCCGGAGAAACGCGATCCCGAACTCAGCAAAAAACTCGACGCGGTGGCAGGCCGCGTATTGAAAAAGGCGTGACCTAAAATGGATTTTACAAAAGTCGTTCGTACGATTTCCGATTACCCCAAAAAGGGAATCATGTTTCGCGATATCACGACCCTATTGGGCAATCCGCAGGCTTTTCGCCGCGCGGTGGACGAATTGGTGCAGCCCTATGCGGGCGTGCGGATCGACAAGATTGCCGGCATTGAAGCGCGCGGCTTTATATTGGGCGGCGCAGTTGCCCATCAACTTTCCATCGGATTCGTTCCAGTGCGCAAGAAAGGAAAACTACCCTGGAAAACCATCGGTGAGGATTACGAATTGGAGTACGGCACCGATCGGGTTGAAATTCATGAAGACGCAGTCGCTAAAGGCGAGCATATTTTGCTGGTCGACGATCTTATCGCGACCGGCGGCACCGCCCTCGCCTCGATGAGTTTGATCGAGCGCACCGGGGCCGAAGTAGTGGGGTGCTCCTTTGTAATCGACCTGCCTGAGCTGGGCGGCGCCGCCAAGCTTCGCGCGCTGGGCAAGGAAGTGAAGTCATTGGTGAGTTTCGAAGGGGATTAGGGTGAAGATCAAAGGCACCCATTACCGGACGATCTGGCCTCATGCCGACGGGAGTTCCGTCGAGATCATCGACCAAACCCAATTGCCGCATTTGTTTGCGACGGCGAAACTTTCCACCGTAGATGATGCCGCCGAAGCCATCCGCACCATGATGGTGCGCGGGGCGCCGCTGAACGGCGCGACCGCCGCTTACGGTATTGCTCTTGCGATGCAGGGCGACGCGTCCGACGACGCCCTCGATGCCGCGCATGATGTACTTCTTGCAACGCGCCCGACGGCGGTGAATTTACGCTGGGCGCTGAGCCGCATGCGCGATGCGCTGCGCAATCGCCCGCGCTGTGATCGCGCTATTGCCGCCTGGGCCGAGGCGGCATTGATTTGCGATCAGGATGTCGAGACCTGCCGAAAAATCGGCGCGCATGGGCTTAGACTTTTCCAAGAAGCCGCCACAAAAAAAGGCAAAGCCCCGCTTAATATTCTCACCCATTGCAATGCAGGATGGCTGGCTTGCGTCGATTGGGGGACCGCCTTGGCGCCGATCTATATGGCCCATGATGAAGGAATCGATCTCCATGTCTGGGTCGATGAAACCCGCCCGCGCAATCAAGGCGCTTCACTCACGGCTTTCGAGCTCGGCGCCCATGGCGTGCCACATACGATCATCGCCGACAATGCGGGCGGACATTTGATGCGCGAGGGGGCGGTGGATCTATGCATAGTTGGGACCGACCGCACTAGTGCGAATGGCGATGTCGCCAATAAGATCGGGACCTATCTGAAAGCGCTTGCCGCCAAGGACAACGACATTCCTTTTTATATTGGGCTCCCCTCCACGACCATCGATTGGACGCTAGATTCGGGCGATGCCATTCCCATCGAGGAGCGCTCAGCCGACGAGGTCACAAAAATGACGGGACGGCTCGCCGATGGCACAGTGGCGAGTGTGGAAATTTCGGCACCGGGTTCGCCCGCCGCCAATCCCGCATTCGACGTTACCCCGGCACGGCTTATTACCGGACTTATCACCGAACGCGGCGTTTGCACCGCAAATGCGCAAGCCTTGCGCGGGTTGTTTCCCGAAGAGTAACGCCCTGCCCACCTGTCATCCCCGGCGAGCGATACGGTGTATTGCGAGGGAAGGGGACCCAGGTAGTGAAATTTCCGCGCGGCTCATCACGCGGCCTTGCGTTTTCACGGACCTCATGCTTCGACAAGCTCAGCATGAGGAAATTTGTCTTCCCTCACCCTGAGCCCGTCGAAAGGGGCGAAGAGTGAGTATATGAGAACCAAAATATGAAATCGCTTTGGTCCGATTCGGACGCAAAATCATTTGTCGAAAAATACGCCGAACAAAATATAGGCGAGGACCTTGCCTTGCGCGTTTACACCACACGGCTTTTGGGCGGCGATCCCAAATTAGTGCTGCATGGCGGCGGAAACACGTCTGTCAAAACCCAGATGAAGGATTTGCTCGGCCAAAAGGTCGAGGTGATGTGCGTCAAAGGCTCGGGCTGGGATATGGGCAATATCGAGCCGCCCGGCCTGCCCGCGGTGCGCTTGGAGCCCCTGCGGCCCTTGATCGAGCTCGACGCGCTGTCCGACGAGGACATGGTCAATTACCAGCGGCTCAATTTGGTGGATTCGAAATCGCCGAACCCGTCGGTCGAAACGCTGCTCCATGCCTTCCTGCCGCATAAATTTGTCGACCACACCCATTCGACCTCCGTGCTTGCGCTGACCGATCAGCCAGAGGGCGAGTCTTTGGCGCGCGAAACCTTCGGCGATCGCATGGCCTATGTGCCCTATTGCATTCCCGGCTTCGCGCTGGCGAAAAGCGTTGGCGAGATTTACGCCAAAGACCCATCGGTCGAAGGTCTAATTCTTCTGCGCCACGGTATTTTCACCTTCGCCGAAGATGCACGCAGCGCTTATGAGCTGATGATCGAGATGGTGACACGCGCCGAAGCGGCCATCGAAAAAGGCAAAAAGACGCGGGTGCAGGTGAAACTGCCGGAACTCGCTTCGCTCGCCGAGATCGCGCCTCATTTAAGGGGCGCATGCGCGCTGACCAACGACAAAGACCAGGGCATTGCCAAACGGCAAATACTCACCTTTCGCACCAGCGACGAGATTCTGAATTATGTGAACGGTGCGGAGGCCGCGCGCTACAGCCAAATCGGCGTCGTGACCCCCGATCATACCATCCGCACCAAAAACTATCCGCTATTGCTGCCTGCACCGGAAAAAGGAAAGATTCCGGAATGGGCGGAGGCAACAAAAAAAGCCGTCGCCGATTATGTCGCGCATTACCACGATTATTTCGCGCGCAATAATGTGCGTTTTAATGGCGGCAAAAAAGAACTCGACCCCTATCCACGCGTCGTTCTTGTTCCCGGCTTAGGGATATTCGGACTCGGCGCGTCCGCCAAAGACGCGCATATCGCAGCCGACATCACCGAGAACACGATCGAAGTGATCACAAATGCCGAGGACATGTCGAGCTATGAATGCATCATTGAGGCCGACATGTTCGACGTCGAATATTGGTCTTTGGAACAGGCTAAGCTCGGCAAAGGCGCGGAAAAACCACTGGCGCGGCAGGTCGCGGTGATCACCGGTGGCGGATCGGGGATTGGCGCCGCGACGGCCAAAGCCATGGCCAATGAGGGCGCGGAAATCGCGTTACTGGAGCGCGATGAGGAAGCGGCGGACCGCGTGGCCGCCGAAATCGGGGGTCATGCCGACGGCATCGCTTGCGATGTGACCGACGCAAAATCGGTGCGCGCGGCCTTCGATGAAATCGCCGAGAGATTCGGCGGCGTCGATATCGTTGTTTCCAATGCCGGCGCCGCCTGGCAGGGCCGCATTGGCGAAGTGGACGAGGAAGTCTTGCGCCGCTCATTCGAGCTCAATTTCTTCGCCCATCAGCGCATCGCGCAAAACGCCGTGCGCATTATGCAGGCGCAAGACACCGGCGGCTGTTTATTGTTCAATACCTCCAAGCAAGCCGTGAACCCGGGCAAGGATTTCGGCCCTTATGGTTTGCCCAAAGCCGCAACTTTATTTTTGGTCCGCCAATACGCGCTCGATCACGGCAAGGATGGTATTCGCGCCAATGCCGTGAACGCCGATCGCATCCGCACAGGTCTTTTGACGGAGCAAATGATTGCCGAGCGCGCCAAAGCCCGCGGCCTCTCGGAAAAGGATTATATGAGCGGCAATCTATTGGGCCGCGAAGTGACGGCAGACGATGTCGCCGAAGCCTTTATCTATCTCGCGCTTGCCGAAAAAACGACGGCGGCGGTTATCACAGTCGACGGCGGCAATATCGAGGCGAGTTTGCGTTAGGGACGTTGATGGACGTTGAAAGCGGCAAAGCCGTTGCGGCGCTGATTGTTGCGCTGCTTTTCTTCGGTGCCGTTTCCTATGAATATCTTCGGGTATCGGATTTGCTGCTTCGCCATCTGCGCGAACATCATCGAGAACCTTGGCAGCATATTCAATCGCATGACACGCCTTATAGACGAATCAGATATAGGACCGGTCCAGGACGCTTTATTCGTTTTGTATTCAGCAACGAATATTTGGAACTCAAGGACGATGTTTTGGGCCGCTATGTGGGAATGATGCGGCTGATGTGCGTTTTGAGCCCACTCGCGTGGACTTTTTTGATTGCCGCGTTGTTCTTGTTTGCGCGATCCGTTTCGTAGCGCACAATCCGCTAATCCGGCTTTTTTGCGATAAACACCTGGCTGATGAAGCTGCAATAGAGTGTCCCCTCCTCATCGCGTGCTTCGTTCATGCTTTGCAAAAGCCCGAGCTCGGGCCGCGTCCGCCAATTCTTCTTTTTGAAGGGCTCGGTGGTGTAGGTCAGCCTCGTTCCCGGACGAACGGGCTTAAGCCATTTCAATTCGCGTACGCCCGGTGAGAGATAATTTTCTTGTGTTGCCTCCATGCCTGAAGCGATTTGCGCGGTGCGATGCGCGACTATCACTTTCATCCATACCGCGGCGGTATGCCAGCCGCTGGCGGCCAGCCCGCCATAGGGACTGTCTTTCGCAGCCTCCGCATCGATATGAAAGGGCTGCGGATCGAATTGACGCGCAAATTCGATGATGTTCTCTTCGGTGAAAGTGTAAGAGCCGAGAACCGTCTTATGCCCGAGCGGGATGTCTTCGAAAAACATCTTCTCAAGCTTCCCTTTTGCGGATCATCACCGGCGATGTGTAGGTGATCGCGAGCTCGCTCATCCCCGCCGCATCGGTGCGAAAAAGATCGAAGCGAAAACGCACAATGCCGCGGTCAGGCTTGGACTTTGAGCTACGCGCTTCGAGCACTTCGGCTTTCATGGTCAGGCGGTCGTTTGGCCGCACCGGGCGGCGCCATTGCATCTCGTCGACGCCAGGTGAGCCCAAGCTTGTCTTATCGCCGTACAGCCCGTCCTTGGTAAGGCGCATCGCAAGTGCGCAGAGATGCCAGCCGCTGGCGATCAGGCCGCCCATAATGTCGTTTTTCGCCGCAACCGGATCGACATGCATGGGCTGCGGGTCAAATTCCAATGCGAAATCGATGATCGCCTTTTCGGTGACCAAGTGATCGCCGAAAGAGAACTTCCGGCCCACGGTAAAATCTTCAAAGCGCAAATGTTTGGACATGGTTCACTTTTAACGAGAACGCGATTTCAATCCTAATTTGTCATGGCCCGACTTGATCGGGCTACCCAGTAGGCGCACGTCCCCACGCGGCGGAGCCGCGTAACATGAATATTGGCGCGCAAAGCGCGCCGGGGCGCCGAAAGAACTCTACGATCATCTGGATGGCCCGCCCCGGCGCGTTTTACGCGCCAATTATTGGATTCGCGTGCAAGGCACGCGGGGCAGGGCCATGACAGTTTAGAAAAATATGACGCAACCACCATCTTAATTCGCCGCTCGGATATGCAGCACATCGCCATCCTTCACCACATATTCTTTGCCCTCCAGGCGGAACTTGCCGGCATCGCGTGCGCCCGCCTCGCCACCCGAAGCGACATAATCCTCATAGGTGATGGTTTCGGCGCGAATGAACCCCTTCTCGAAATCGGTGTGAATGACGCCCGCCGCCGCCGGCGCCTTGGTGCCGTCTGTGATGGTCCAGGCGCGCGCTACCTTCGGCCCTGCGGTGAAGAACGTCACCAGCCCTAAGAGCTCATAGCCCGCGCGTATCATGCGGTTGAGGCCGGACTCGCTTAATCCAAGGCTCTCTAAATACTCAATGCGTTCTTCGCTGCCCAATTGTGCCACTTCTTCTTCTATCCGGGCCGAGATCACAATGCTGCCCGCGCCTTGTTCTTTCGCCATTTGAGCCACGCGCGCGGAGGTCTCATTTCCGTTGACGGCGGATTCCTCGTCGACATTGCAAACATAAAGAACGGGCTTTTCGGTTAGAAGCGTCAATTGCCGGAAGGGCGCGCGCTGTTCCGGTGTTAAGTCGGCAAGGCGCGCCGGTTTGCCCTCGCGAAGGAGATTGAGCGCCTTTACCATCAGTCTATATGCCGCTTTCGCGTCCTTATCTCCGGTCGTAGCTCTCTTCTCGATCGGTACGACACGATTTTCTAAGCTTTCCAGATCGGCGAGCATCAGCTCGGTCTCAACGGTTTCCGCGTCTGCAACCGGATCGATCCGCCCATCGACATGGGT
The DNA here is from genome assembly GCA_965247505.1 of Micropepsaceae bacterium. Taxonomy (GTDB): domain Bacteria; phylum Pseudomonadota; class Alphaproteobacteria; order Micropepsales; family Micropepsaceae; genus CAIYRG01. The sequence goes on from OZ252020.1 coordinate 1,180,922, forward strand.
GACGTCCTCGTCCTCGAAACAACGTAGGACATGGACGATGGCATCGACCTCGCGGATTGTGCCAAGGAACTGGTTGCCCAACCCTTCGCCCTTCGAGGCGCCGCGCACCAACCCGGCAATATCGACGAAAGTAATGCGGGTCGGGATAATCTCGGGCGATTTGGCGATTGCGGCAAGCCGATCGAGGCGCGTATCCGGCACCGCGACGTCGCCGACATTGGGCTCAATGGTACGAAAAGGATAATTCGCCGCCTGTGCGGCTGCGGTTTGTGTGAGTGCGTTGAAGAGCGTCGACTTGCCGACATTCGGCAGGCCGACAATGCCGCATTTAAACCCCATCCGGATCGTGGTCCTTTTTTTGTTCTGGCCTTTTTTGTTCTGGCCTTTTTTGTTCGGGCTTTTTTTGTTCCGGCTTCTTGATCGGCGTGGCGGGCTTTTCCTCCGGCTCCGGCGGCCTTGTCAGCAGGGCAACACGGTTCATGAAACCCGGGTCGTCGTCCTTGGCAAAATAGGGGATCGATTTTGCGATCGCTTCCAATAAGGGTTCTAACCATTCACGGTCGGCTTTGGAAAAATCGCGTAGCGCCCAACTGAGTACCGCTGCTTTGCCCGGATGGCCGATGCCGATGCGCAATCGTCGATAATCGGGGCCAAGCGTCGCGGTAATCGAACGCAACCCATTATGTCCCGCATCGCCGCCGCCCGTCTTCACCCGGATTTTCCCCGGCGCAAGATCAAGCTCGTCGTGAACCACCACAAGTGCGTCTTCGGGAAGTTTGAGATAGCGCATCGCCTCGCCGACCGCGCGGCCGCTTTCGTTCATATAGGTCATGGGCTTTAGAAGAAGCGCTTTGCGTCCGGCGATATTGCCGGCCGCGATGAGACCCTGAAAGCGTTTGCGCCATGGTCCGAAACGATGCTCTTTGGCGATCGCATCGACGGCCATGAACCCCGCATTGTGACGGTGGCGCGCATATTTGTCCCCGGGGTTTCCGAGCCCGGCGATAAGGAGCGGGGGTTGAGACATTGGGCTTCCGCGTTTCCCGCCGCGTGCCGGCAATGACCGGCACGGGACGGGGAAATCAGTGCGCTATTTCTTTTCGGCGCGCTTGTCTTTGTCCTTGTCCTTGTCCGTGTCCTCGCCCTCGACGCCCTCCGTCGCTTCGCCCTCGACCACTTCGCCTTCTTTGCCTTCGACACCTTCCACTTCTTCGGTTTCCGGGGTCTCTTCGACAAAGGTCGTCGGCGGTGCGACGGTCGCAACCGTGAAGTTGCGGTTTTGAATCACCGGGTGCACGCCGTCGGGCAATGCAAATGCAGAAATGTGCAGGCTGTCGCCGATATCAGCCTCCGAAAGATCCGCCTCGATGGAATTGGGGATATTATCCGCAGGACAATGAAGCTCGACGGTGTGGCGAACGATGTTCAACACCCCGCCCTTCTTTAGACCGGGCGATTCTTCCTGGCCGCGAAAACGCACCGGAATGTGCAACGCGATGCGCGCACCCTCGGCAAGCCGCAGAAAATCAATATGGATCGGGCGGTCGCTGACGGGATCGATCTCCACTCCGCGCGGTATCACGCGCGTTTTCTCATCTCCGACTTCGAGCATAAATAGCGTCGAGAGCAAATTGCCGGAGAAATAATGCTTGGTGAACTCGCGTTCATTGATCGTGATGGGCCGCGGCGCGTCCTGGCCGCCATAAAGGACGGCCGGTACAGAACCAGTATTGCGTATTCTGCGGGCGGCGTTTTTGCCGGTTTCGGCGCGCGCTTCGGCGCGCAATGTCTGCAGCTCGGCCATCTCGGAAATCCTTGAATTTCGCCCCAAAATACCGTTTTGCAGGCCGGAAAGGCGAGCTTTTAGCCGATGGCGTAGACTAAGACAAGCCGATCAGGCGGCATCTTGTCCGGCCCCACTAGCAGGCGAATTCTCCAGCACATCCTCGACATAGGCCATGCGAATTATTGTCATCGCCGCGACCGCAAGGGGGGTTGCCAAAAGAACGCCCCAGAGACCGAAAAGGAGGCCAAACCCTACCATAGAGAGCAACATGACCGCCGGCGGCATTTGAACCGTCCAGCGTTGGAGAAGGGGTAGGCTGATATTTCCTTCCAATTGCTGCGCCACCACATAGACGATGAGCGCATAGAGGCCGAGCTCAGGACTGACGGATAGGGCCAATAGCAGTCCGGGGACCGTGGCCACGAGCGGTCCCAAATAAGGCACAAAGACAGAAAGACCAGAAAGCACGCCAAGGGCGAAATAGAGAGGCACACCGACCAGCCAAAGGCCAATTCCGGTAATTATGCCCAAGAACAGCATGTCGAGCGACATCGCCGTGAGCCATTTGCGCAAAGCCGAAGCCGTTTCTCCCAAAATCTCATCTGCACGCGCACGCCGTGCGGGGGGAAGCAAGCGCAGCACACCTGTACGATAAGCAACCGGATCGGCGGCGAGATAAATGCCGATCACCAGCATCAACACGGCGTTCGCAATGCCGCCAAGCAAACCGCCTGCGATAGGCAGCGCGTTAAGGAGCGCCGTTCCGCCGCCCCTCATGGCATCGCCCGATACTGAGAGTATCTGGCGGCCAAATTCCCAAGATTCGAGCCAGGTTTCTGCAGCCACCCAGGCTTGCGGCAATTGCTCGATCAACATCGTGAATTGTCCTGCCGCGACGGCGCCGAATAGCGTGAAAAAAATAATGCCGAAAAGCGTCAGTCCCAGAACCGTCAGACCTAGCGAGGCCGTGTGCGGCAGCCCCGTTCGGCGCGCGAGCGGCGTTGCAATATTGTTGAGCGCAACCGCAACGACGATGCCGCCAAAGCCGAGCATAAAGACGGGCGCGATTTTCCATGTCGCAAGAATGACAGCCGCAACTACGACAATAATCATTATCTTGGCGACAAAACCCGGCCCGCCGGAATGCGCCGGCTCGGAAGGAGTTTCAGTCATGGAGCATCCGTGGAAATAGAACCAAATTTCATACTCACTATGCTGGAGCCTTGCCCGCCAAACAATCCTTCCCCGACGGAAAACTCCCTGCTTTGGCTTTTCCAACGCATGTTAATTTCAAGGAGTTCTTAGCGATGAGCGGGAGGAAATATGGAAAACAATTATGTTGCGGTGCTTATGGTTTTGGTTGTGCGGCGCGCTGTGATCGGATTTCTCGGCTAAGCCAATCCAAACGGCGCTAGACGAAACCGGACCAAAACCCTAATTTACTGTTCATGGGGTTTCTCATATTTCTTGTTGTTACCGCGCTGCTCGTGCTTTGGGGCGTGTCGATCTACAACCGGTTGGTGCGCCGCCGCACTTTGGTCGAAGAAGGCTGGCCGGGGATCGAGACGCAATTAAAGCGCCGCGCAAACCTCATTCCGAACCTCGTCGAGACGGTCAAGGGCTACGCAACCCACGAACGCGCGACATTTGACGAAATCACGAAACTGCGCAGCATGGCGGCGAGCATGGGCGACGGAACGCCAAGTGCGGCCGAGATCGCGGCGCGCGCACAGACCGAGCGCCAAATTACTGCAATGATCGGAAAAATCATGGCGGTGGCGGAATTTCCGGCGGCGGCGGCGGCGGCGGCGGTGGTGGTGGTGTTGGCGGCTGGTAAAGCAACTAGTCGTCGGGGGGCGCGCTTAATCTTCAAGCGCAAAGCGCACCGGACCCAATCCCATCAATACTAGTAACCCGCCGCCAAGAGCGAGGTTGCGGGCGAACGCGTCGAACGCGGCCTGGCGCTCGATCACATCGGCGATGTTCCAATAGTCGTTCATGAAAACGTTCGATACGACGACGAATGCGAAAAGACCGAGTGCGCCCAAACGCGCACGAAATCCTATGATCAACGAGATCGATGCCAACACCATCACGGTCAAAGCAAGGAAGTGCACGAGAGGAGGAAACGGAACATCCTGCATGTCGAGCAAGGTTACGGTTGCATCCCAATTGGTCGCGCGGGTGTAAGCCTCGGCAAGAAAAAACCAAGCAAGAATCACTCGGCCAATAAAAGGCGCGATCGTTTCGCCCATAGACATTGGCGCCCTCCTTCATCGCGGGCCGCGACAGGCCCGCTTTTAGAATCACGATTATACAGAAAGCATTGCCTGATTTCTGCTACCGCGATGAGGGAGACAAGAATTCTTAAGATTGCCGGGAGGAATGTTTTCGCAAGTGACGCATCAGAGCCATGTTTTCGACTCTTGACTTGGCCTCTCGGGCAGCCGATTCACCCAATCTGCGCTGACGTTCCTGCTCGGCGAGTTCAAAACTTCTTAGGTCCTGAACCGCTGTTGTGAGCTCGTCCTGAACTGCAGTGCGCTCGCGCGCCAATTCTTTCATTGTGCTGCGGATATTGTTGCGCCTCACTTCTATCGATTCCAGGAAGCTGGGAAAAGCGAGGCGACCGATCTCAGAATCAGATGCCCGCTGCTTTTCGCGCGCCACGGAATCTTCCAGATCGGCAAGTTTTTTCTCGAGGTCGACCCCCATCTCGTCGAGCGTCGCAAGCCGGCGCGTGAATTCCTCCACGCGAAAACTTTTCAGCCGCAACTGCGAGTTCCGTCTTTTCATTGGGTCGCACCTCTCACCAACCATCCCACGAAACTCTTTTCTTTTTGGTTAGTGACGAAAGAAATTCTGCGCTTTTTCCATGAATTGAGCACCAAGTGCAGCTCGGCTCGGAGGCCCTTCAGACCGGTTTTCGCGCCTCGATTGGGTTTCTTTGAGCCAATTTTGGGCCGCTGGGCGGAGAAAATGTTGCGCCAGCGAGAAATTCTCGGGTGGCCAAAACATGCCGGAGGCAAGGCAAAAGAGGCCCTGTCCCACATATCGCTGGAGATAGAAACCTCAGGGAAACCCTGGAAATTTGCACAAGTCTTAGCCATGAACCGTCTTATTGCCCCACGCCGATATTTGCCCGACACCCGTCCCGGGCCCTCCCGGAAAAAACGCATATTGAACTAGAGGCTTTAAGGGGCGGTAAACTTAACCAAACGAATCAGTATGAAGTTGCCCTCATTAGCCTGAGGAAAGTTGAAGATTCTGAGCGGCAGCGACCTAGGGTGCGATTGGGAAAGTTAGTCTTAACCAATTCTGTTTATGGTTAAGACACCAATTAACGAAGAGGGACGCGACAGGTTAAGCCGGTTGTCGTCGTGCGAGGGGATTAGGGCATGCGAGTTCTTTTGATCGAAGACGATAGCGCCATGGCGCGCAGCATCGAGTTAATGCTGCGGTCGGAAGGCTTAAATGTCTACACGATCGATCTTGGCGAAGAAGGTATAGATCTGGGGAAATTGTACGATTACGACATTATCGTACTCGATCTGCAATTGCCGGACATGAGCGGATTCGAAGTCCTGAAGGCCCTTCGGATGGCAAAGGTTCAGACACCAGTCCTTATTTTATCGGGCAATGCCATCGTAGAGGCGAAGGTGAGAGCCTTGGGCTTCGGCGCCGACGATTACATGACTAAGCCGTTTCATAAGGATGAGCTGGTCGCGCGCATTCAGGCCGTGGTTCGTAGATCCAAGGGCCACTCACAGTCGGTCATCACCACGGGCAAACTAACGGTGAATCTTGACGCTAAGACGGCCGAAGTCGATGCCCAACGCGTCCATCTGACCGGAAAAGAATATCAGATGCTCGAACTCCTAAGCCTTAGGAAGGGTACCACGCTGACCAAAGAGATGTTTTTGAACCATCTTTATGGCGGCATGGACGAACCTGAACTCAAGATCATCGACGTTTTTATATGTAAGCTCCGCAAGAAGCTTGCGGTCGCTTGCGAAGGCAATCATTACATCGAGACTGTCTGGGGACGCGGTTACGTATTACGCGATCCCGAAGTGAAAGCAGCTTAATCGACCGGAGGGGTTGTCGGGGGGAAAGGGGCGCTTTTTAGCGCCCCTTTTTATTTGCGCAGAAATTCTGAGCGCGACGAATGCAAGTAGCGCAGTATTACGCCAAACCGACATCCGCGAATTTGGCCTCAACGACGCCACTGTCGAAAGGCTTCATAATATATTCGTTCGCACCGGCGCTTACCGCCTCGGCGATCTGTCCGACATTGTTTTCGGAAGTAGATAGTAAGACCACAGGCTTATCGCCACCGTTCTCCCGCCGTAAAGAGCGCAGAAACTCCAGACTTCCCCTAGCGGGCATATTCGCATCGAGAAGAATGGCTACAGGCATGTCGCGGCGGCAGATTTCGAGGGCGGTCGCACCGTCCTCGGCTTCGTCAATCGCGAAATCCATCCCTTCCAGAATCTTGCGCGCGACTTTCCGAATAATCCGTGAATCATCGACAATCAGGCATCGCTTCATATCGCTCTCCATTGCCGCGTTGAACGGGCACACCCGAACGCTACACCGCAGACGGTAAACAGCTGATAAACTCCGCAGCATAGGCCTTTTTCTTGGCCTTCCGCGGCGCTTGGAAGGCCTAGCCGGCCACGAATCGCACCTCGCCCTCGGTTGAGGTCTTGGTGAGGCCCGCATTAACGCCACGTGAGAGCTGATAGGTGAGATAGGGTTGGATGGACCGTCCATCTAACCCTCCGCCAGGCTCGCCCAAAAGGGCGCGCTCGGCCTCGGAAGATAGGCGCGCCACAGAACCCGTTGCGACAACGCTGAAGCTGGGCGAGGCAGGGTCTGGCGAAGTCTCGACTTTCACCGTCCCGCCACTGGGGAGGCAATCAGCCGCCACCAGAACCGTATTCATCAGGAGCTTGGCCCAATCCTTGGGCCAATTCAGCGGGTGGGCCTGCCATTGCAGCTCGATTTTTCCCCCTTTTAGCAATCCCTCCACGATCCGGGCGACCTCAGCGAGGTCCAGCTCGGCGCCGGCCGAACCAGCCGCACCATAGGCCAGACGCGCAAATTGCAGCCGCGCTACGGCCTGCTCCGCCGAGATCGCGACAAGGCGAAGTGCGTCCGCGCGCATTGCCACATCGGTCTCGTCCGCCAGGACCTCCAATCCGTTGACCACGGCGCCAACCGGGCTCACAAGGTCATGGCAGACGCGCGAAACAAGCAGCGCGGCGAATTCAAGATCGTTCATTGCAAGGCCTTTTTCATGAAACACGACAAATGCACCGAATCATGGTTTCCAGAACATAACTCTCGCCGCAGCTGCTTAAGGATTGCTTAAAGATATGTGTCCGTGGCCGCCAGGCAGTAAAACTTGCTTCCCAGAGCCAAAATGCCAGGGCCAAAATGCCAGAGCCAAAATGACCGCCCTATTGCCTTCTGAAGCCCACCAACTCGCCAAAATCGCTGCCGAGGCCGGAAGGCTTATTCTCCGGCACTATCTGGAGGGCACGCAAGCCCGCACCAAACAGGATCACTCGCCGGTAACCCTCGCCGATGAAGAGGCCGAGGCCCTCATAGTGGAGCGCCTAGCCCAAAATTTCCCTGGCGTTCCGATTATTGCCGAAGAGGCGGTGTCGCGAGGTGAAACCACGGAGATCGGCAAGCGGCTCTTTCTTGTCGACCCGCTCGACGGCACCAAAGAGTTCCTGGCAAAGAATGGCGAGTTCACCGTCAATATAGCCCTTATCGAGGACAATATGCCGCTCTCAGGCGTCGTCCTGGCTCCGGCGCAGGGGCGCGCTTTTCTTGGAGATGTCGGCGCATCAACTGCCTTCGAACTGGCGGTCTCGAAAACAGGCGATCTGGATTCGGATGGCGCAAAAAGCATTCGTGCACGAAACGCGCCCAAGGATGGATGGATTGCAGTGGTCAGCCGGTCGCATCGCGACGCCAAGACAGAAGAATATCTTGCGCGTTACGCGATCGCCGATATGAAAGCCGCGGGGTCATCGTTGAAATTTTGCTTAATTGCGGCGGGCGAAGCCGATCTTTATCCGCGGCTCGGGCGCACAATGGAATGGGATACCGCGGCCGGGCACGCGGTTCTCTTGGCAGCCGGCGGAAATGTAACGCAGCTGGACGGCGGGCCGTTTTTCTACGGCAAGGTCGCACAAGAATTTGCCAATCCCTATTTCGTGGCAAGGGGGCTGGTGTAGAAAATCGCTTTTACGCCGCCTCGCGGCCGACTTTCAGCACTGTGCCATCGGCCCCGACAATCACCAACGAATCTCCGGCAACTGGGTTAGAGCCGTCAGCGCTCACTGCGCTCCAACGCGTATCGTCGAGATGAACCGCGCCCTGCCCGCCGGAAAAATCAACCGATGCCTTAACGTGACGGCCGATATTTTGTTCGGCGCGCCGGTTTAGCGTCGGATGCGGTTCGCTCAACGACCAGGATGCCGGCGTGTATTTCTTCCAAAACACGGTGCAGACGACTGCAAGGACCGCAAACATCAATATCTGCATGTCCGCACCGAGCGAAGGAATTAGGAATGCGACGACTCCAATAATGGCCGCGGCGATACCAGGCCAAAGAAAATAGAATGTGGGGCTCATGATCTCGATGCCGATCAACGCCGCCGCCAAGGCCCACCAATACCAAGGCGGAATCTCACCCAGAAATGGGAAAATACTCTCCATACTGCCCTCCGCGGTTTAGCGCTCTCAGCCTACGAGCGGCACGGAGCGCGTGCGCGGCACAGGCGGCGTCGAATTCGGACCGGAGGAGCCAGCCTCCTTGGTAAGCTCGATAATGCCGGCGAGCGATCCCAATAGGCCGGCCGACTCGGTCGGCACGATAACGAATTTTTGGTTGGGCGCTTCGGCGAGCGCATGAAAGGCCTCGACATATTTTAGCCCGAGAAAATAGTTTATCGCCTGCACATCGCCCTTGGCGATTGCTTCCGAAACAGAGGTGGTGGCCAGGGCTTCGGCTTGCGCCTCGCGCTCCCGCGCCTCGGCATCTCGAAACGCAGCCTCGCGCCGCCCTTCGGCCTCAAGGATTGCCGATTGCTTCATGCCTTCCGCACGCAAGATCGAAGCCTGTTTGTCACCATCGGCTTCGAGGACTGCCGCACGCCTTTCACGCTCGGCCTTCATTTGCCTCGCCATGGCCTGTGCAATGTCGGCCGGGGGCGAAAGATCGCTGATTTCAATGCGGGTTACTTTGACGCCCCAAGGCGTCGTCGCCGCGTCGACCACACGCAGTAGTCTTTCATTGATATCGTCACGTTTTGAGAGCACGTCGTCGAGGTCCATCGAACCGACCACCGTACGCGTATTGGTAAGGCAAAGATTAGAAATCGCGCGCGAAAGATTTGCCACCTCATAAGCCGCCTGCGCCGCATTTACCACTTGATAAAAAGCGATGGCGTCGGTCGTCACCGTTGCATTGTCGCGGGTGATAACATCCTGACTTGGGATGTCGAGAACCTCTTCCATGACCGAAAGCCGCATACCAACACGGTCCATAAACGGAACGATAAGATTGAGTCCCGGTTTCATGGCACGCGTGAAACGCCCAAAGCGCTCCAGCGTGTATTCCCGCCCCTGCGGAACGATCTTGAACGACGAGAAAACTATTACCGCGGCAAGAAAGAGAAACGCGCCTAAAAATATTTCATACATTCGACACCCCGACGACTCAATTGCTTCGGCTATTCTAGCGCAAAATTGGGCAGTTTTGTGTCGATATCCCCGGTTCTTGAGCTTATTAGCGGTCGTAAACCCTGCGGCGGGCTCCGAAAACGAGCGCCTAATGTCTCACGCCGATAAGCGTTATGACGACAAACCCGAACTAAGCCAGATGTGCCACGCGCGTTTTATTTTCGCCCGCAAACTGGGAAGGTTCATGTTATCGTCAAAACTTGTTTCGCAGGTCGATCTGCCCATTTGACGGCGAACATGCACAGAGTTTCAAACTGGCATAAGGCAATTATTGGAAAAAATGGAACAAATTCATTTGGAAAGCGTTTGCCTCGACAGGCCAAACATAATCATGTTTCATTTTAACCCCCGTATAATTTGACGATCTGCAAAGGGATATCGACATGAGAAACATCTTCATCGCCAAAACGGTTTTAGGCGCCGCGCTTATTATTGCAGCGGGCCTGCTGCCGGCTAATGCCGCCGAGGACGCGCAGGACAACACCTACTCGGCGGAGGAAGTTGCCCAACAAGCGTCAGAATTTTTTGAGGTTGGCGCCGGGGCTATGGCCATGGCGGTCGAACGCGTCTTTGCGGACCATGGCAGGCCAAACGGGTATATCATTGGGGAAGAGGCCTCGGGCGCGATCGGCGTCGGTCTGCGTTACGGCACGGGCACATTAAACCGCAAAGGTAGCCCTTCACTTGCAGTCTATTGGCAAGGCCCGTCGATCGGATTTGATTTCGGGGGCAATGCGTCGAAGGTATTTACGCTGGCCTACAATCTTCCAAACGAGGAAGCGATGTTCCAACGTTTCCCCGGGATCGACGGCAGCGCCTATTTGGTCGCCGGGGTAGGAGTAAACTACCAGCAATCGGGCGAGATCATATTGGCGCCTATGCGTTCCGGCGTTGGCCTGCGCCTGGGAGCCAATATCGGCTACCTCTCCTATACGCGGACACGCAGAATCTTGCCCTTCTAATCGTAGAAAATTAGTTTCGAGAAAAATCTACGAAGGACGCACCTTTAGGCTATTCGGCAGGTGCCAATCGTTCCATGCCGGCGAGCGGCGGGAGATACATAAGTAGCGCCCCGGCAACGTAAATGGACGAGAACGTGCCGACGATAATTCCGAAGAGAATGGCCGCGGCAAACTCGAAAAGCGCAGGGCCGCCAAACAGCAAAAGCGGCAGGAGCGCAATGGCCGTTGTCACGCTGGTCAAGACGGTACGCGACAAATTCTGATTGATGGAAATATTGATGAGCTCGTTAAGCGGCATCCGTTTGTAACGGCGCCGATTTTCCCGAATGCGGTCGAATACGACAACCGTATCGTTCACCGAGTAACCGGCCAGAGTGAGTAGCGCTGCAATAGACGCCAGAGTGAAGTCCATTTGGAGTGCGGTAAATAGGCCTATGGTTAAGAAGACATCGTGGCCCGTTGCGACGATCGCGCCGACCCCAAATTGCCACTCGAAGCGCAAAGCGACGTAAACGGCTATCATGATCACGGCGAGAACTGTTGCGATAACACCGTCGAGAAACAACTCGCCGGAAACCTTCGGGCCGACAACTTCAACACGACGAAACTCATACTCCTCGCCCACCGCTTCTTGGATGGACGTTGCCGCGGCCTGATCGCTGCCACCCTCCTGTGGCTGAACCCGAATGAGGACACAAGAATCAGGCGGAATATCGCATTCGCCACCGCCGAAATATTGGAGCTGCGCTTCGCCAAAACCAATGGCGCCAACTTGACCGCGCATCGCGCCGATGTCGATTGCGTCCTGCTTTTTCACCTCGACGAGGACGCCCCCTGTAAAATCGATCCCCAGATTGAGGCCTTGGACGAATAGGAAACCCAAGGTTACCGCAACGAGAATGAGATCCAGCCCAAAGGCGATATAGCGCGCGCCTACGAAATCGACTTTCGTTTGGTCAGGTATGAGTTTGAGAAGAAACATGAGATTCCGAACAGCTGCAGTGGTCTAGGAAGAGCGAGACCAAGACATAGCGACTAAGGATGGGGATTCCAAGATGTCCCCGAACATCAAACATCGCGCGAATAGGACATGGAGCACGAAATCCGCTAATGCGGCCGCCAATAAATCGCAAATGGCTTGCCGGGATGTGCAGATTGCCGCGAATCCCGCGGCTAAGGATGCCGCCAAACGGAAGCGCCCGTCAGCGCCAAACGGAAGCGCCCGATCATTCGCCCCCCAAACAAAATGGCCGTTTCCAACTGGCGGCCAATAGGGTGACAAAACGCCTCTAAATATTAACTAGGGGGCGCATCGGACACGCCGAAATATTCCTGTTTCCAGGAGTTTCCCCAATCGATTTCGTCCACGTAGCGAATCTGGACCGGGTAGGCGTAGCTAAGCGCGCGCTGCACGCGTTCCGTCACGGCGGCGTCGAGTTCGGCGGATTGTTCGGTCACTTTCAACTGCGCAACAACCACCTCGTTTTGATGAAGCACAAAACGATAGGCGAGCAATGTCGCCAAGTCTTCGAAGTCGCGCGCGTATATCCGCGCATAAGTTTTTTTCCCATCGGGCGTCGTAATCAGATGGCGGGTACGCCCCCACAGTTGCTTAATAACGGGGAGCGTAATGCCACAGTCACACTGTTCCCCCCATTCGGCCATGTCGCCGATCTCATAACGGATTAACGGCATGGCGTAGCTTTGCATGGAGGTGAGGAGCACGCGGCCCGGCTTTCCAACCGGACAGGGCACGCCGTCCTCATCGACAATCTCGACATGCGTAACCGGGCTGATGACATGGAAATGGTTGTGCTTCGGACATTGCAGCGCGATATAACCGGTTTCCTCGCAAGAATAGCGATTGACAATCCTTGTCCCCAAACCCTCGCGCACCGTTTCGCGAATCTCTTCTGTCACTAAAGACCCGAGCGTTAGCGCTGCTGATCAGCCGCGCTGCGCGAGGAGATTTTCTACGTCTCGAAAGCTCAGAGTGAACCGGGCGTAGAGCCATACTGCGTGGCAGATGACTTCAGGTGGAAAACGGTGGCGCTTAAAGGAAAGATTCTGCACCTGAAGACGCTACTTCAGGGTCGCCGTCAAAGACCAGCTGAGTTAATGTGACAATGCCATGTGGTGAGATAAAAAGCCGTCAGTTTCGACAGGATTTATTCGTTGGTTCTGTTACGATCCGGACCAGTTACCGCTGGCGGCGGCTTTCGTTGGACAAATCAAGCGCTTAGAGTTTCTTGGGAGCGAGGTCTAAATTGCAGGAAAGTTTCCAGGAGGAATCTGCCCCAAAGTGTCCGCAATGCGGATCAGAAATGAACTTGCGCACTGCGCGAAGAGGGCCAAATGCCGGTGGTCAATTCTGGGGCTGTTCCACATATCCAAGGTGTAGAGGAACGCTGCCGAAAATGATCTCCAAGGAGCGGCTCAGCGTGACGTAGGGATATCCGCAACGCCGACATCTGCCGGTTTAAGTGCTCGCGTTCCGGTCTATTGATCTGATCGTGTTGGAAGACGTGCCTGGGTTGCAGAATACACGAGTATTGGGTCCTTACCGGGATTTGTGCGTGAGCGTATTGATGTTCCAGATCAAGAAGTCACACGATGCTTAAGCGAAACTTTTTTCCTATCGAGCAAGAGGCGCCCACGTAGTGGAAGCGATCATTCAAAATTGGTTGGTGGGCTTTTCCAAAAGCTTCTTCAGCGGGGGCTCACTCCTCTTCCGACCATTGAGGTCGAACGCGAAGCGATAAAGAACAATGGGCTTGGTGACTGGGTTGAGGAGCTACCAAGTTCAAGTCCTGAAATCGCGTTTGAGTTGAAACGTAGCTACCGAGCGGACTTGCAAGCGCCCCACGTTCTTCAAGTGCTTACTGAAAGAGGGGCATTCAAGCTCTATGGAGAATTTGACCAGAATGCGGGAAGGGAGATTTCACTTTTTGACAGCGACGCTGAAGCACAATTTCTACAAAAGTGGATTCCAGAAGTTTTCGGGCCCACAGCGGCTCACTGGTTCGTTCCTTGCCTATCCGGTTTACACCCACACCCACTAGGGCTAGAATGGGCGCAAACCGGATATAGGGGAGCGCGCCATGGATGTTCTCGACCGCGCCGATCTCCCATTCCCGCATTCGCTAACCGAGTTCCAGCGACTTTTCCCCGATGATGCGGCCTGCGCCGCCTACCTAAAGAAAGCCCGCTGGGGAGACGGCTTTGCCTGCCCGCACTGCGGCACGGCGGGAGAGCCGTTCCACTTTGAAAACCGCCCTGGCGTCCTGCGCTGCCGCAAGTGCCGCCAGAACACCGGGCTGATGGTGGGAACAGTGATGGAGCGTAGCCACACTCCGCTGAACGTCTGGTTCTGGGCCGCTTATCTGGTCGCCAGTCAGACGCCCGGCATGTCCGCCGTGCAGTTTCAGCGGCAACTTGGTCTTTCGCGCTACGAGACGGCCTTTCAAATTCTCCACAAGCTCCGCTCGGGCATGGTGCGACCCAACCAAGACAGGATCGGTGGACAGCCCAAGAACCATGTTGAGGTGGACGAAACCTGGGTTGGCGGGCGAACGCGTGGGGAAGGCCGTGGTGTTCACCACAAGGTTCGCGTCTCCTGTGCCATCGAGGTGCGTCATCGAAAGCCGGGCACCAAGCTCGACAACCGGAAAGACGGACGCTATGCCGGACGCGTTCGGCTCGCCGTCGTGCTCGACCGTAGCGCCGAGTCGCTCTGTGGGTTCGTCGAGAGCACCGTCGCGCCGGGATCGCTGATCGTTACTGACGATTGGAGCGGCTATGCTGGCCTCGGTAAGCGCGGCTATGAGCACTTCGCTGTTGCCGAGCAATACCTGCCGATCATCCATCTGGTTTTCGCCAACCTGAAGACGTGGCTGATCGGGATCCACCACGGCGTTAGCCACCAGCACCTACAAGCCTACCTCAACGAGTTCACCTTCCGCTTCAACAGGCGGTTCTCCCCGTTCAACGCCTTCCGCTCATTGCTCGGCATCGCGGGCGACACCTCTACTCCAACCTATGCCGAGCTTTACTCGGGAGAGTGGCGGCACCCTACATGTAGCGGTCATGGGCGTTAACCGGATAGGCAAGGTTCGTTCCCCAAGCAAATCTTGACCGATTATTAGAGGCGAACGGCGCCGTCGGGGATGGTGATCGCCGCATTGATTTCCTTTTTTCATTTCCTGGTGCCGATCCCCTTGCGATTGAAATCGACGGAGAAGAGCACCTCGAACAAGTAACGATCGATCGTAAGCGAGATGACGCGCTGGCTGGAATCGGAATTAAAGTAGTCCGTGTACAGAATGCAGAAATTTGGACAGGCCATGGTCCAGGTTTAGAGGAGGTCAAAGAGCATTGCTCGAAGCACCTAAGCAATCAAACCCCGATTGATTCCAACCAGGAAAAGATTGTCAAGGCGATGGAGGATTGCACCCATGCTTCCAAAGTTCAGCTCGCAATAGCAAAGGCAATCCAGTTTGGCTGGCTTGAAGGGCTGGATGTCTGGTCGTTCGAGGTCAAGGGAGCAAGCAAATCCGTAGCCGCCTCTATCATTGGTAGTATGCAAATCTTAAGCGCGCTGGATGCACTTTATCAGACGGAAGTTACGCCTGCGCGTGTCGTCATGAAGATCGACGAAAACACGTGTGTTTATACAAGAGAGAATGAAGGCATATGGCAATTGGAAGGGGGTGCGTCGGACGCAACGGAGCCGAATCTGCGTATTCGCTTGGAGCCTCATGTATCCCCCTTCCAGGCCGTAGAAGGGGAGGCCAATCCAGATTGCCCCGACATTATAATCCGGCCGGCTTTTCTTCCTATCAGTATCGCCGTTGAGAATTCTTTCGCTATCGGACGGAAAAACATTGCAGAAGCTAATGTGTCCGAGATCGACGACGCGCTTACGGTGTTTCTGCAGCAGATATTTCGCAAGCGGAAATTTAGAACACTTCAGTGTAAGGCAATCGTTAATGTGCTCCGCCAAATAGATAGTATTGTTCTGCTTCTGACTGGCGCCGGCAAAAGCATAATCTATCAACTTGCAGGGCTATTGACTCCCGGCGTGACGCTAGTTGTAGACCCGATAATTTCTTTGATCGAGGATCAGGTCGAAGGCCTTCTCCAATACGGCATTGATCGTGCTGTCGCGATTACGTCAGCCGTCAACTCACCCGCGGAGAGAGAGCGACTTCTTACTGGGATTGAGCGTGGCGAGTATTATTTTATTCTTCACTCTCCGGAGCGGCTACAGTCACCCGCATTTAGAAGTACTCTGCGGGCATTAGCAGAGAACTCTCTTATCAACCTTGCGGTTATCGACGAAGCATATTGTGTTTCTGAATGGGGCCATGATTTTCGGCCCGTGTATTTGAACCTCGGGCGCAATTTGCGGAACTTTGGCAAAGACAAGTTTGGGTCTCCGCCACCACTTTTAGCATTAACAGGAACTGCGTCACGGGCAGTTCTTCGGGGTGTACTTGCCGAACTTGATATTGATCGGACACGTGCCGAGGCGATGATCAGGCCACATAGCTTTGATCGTGAGGAGTTACGCTTTCACATAAGCCGTGCCGATCGGGTGCAGGACGCGGAAGCGTTATTTTGTAGAACGTTAAATGCTCTTCCGAGTTGGTTTAAAGTTCCGAGGGAGGAGTTTTTTCGTTCTGCTGGACGCGACACAGCTTCAGGAATCGTTTTTGTTCCATTCGTAAACGGAAGATCACACAGCGTGATGGGTGCGTTGGGTGAAGTACGAAGAACGACTGGAGCCAACAGCACCTTCTATTCTGGTGGCGCGCCTAGAGGGAATGAAACTAACTGGGAGGTGGAGAAACGCAAAAACGTAAAGCGATTCAAATCGAATACTGCCCCTATCCTTGTCTCGACAAAGGCCTTTGGTATGGGGATCGACAAGCCCAATATTCGCTATACGATTCACTTGGGAATGCCAAGCTCGCTTGAGGCCTTTTATCAGGAGGCGGGGCGTGCTGGCCGCGATCGAAGCGTCGCTCACTGTGCAATAGTATTTTCAGAGCATGACCAAGAGCGGACTGATAGCCTTCTAGATCCTGCATTGGATCTCGATGAAGTGCGTCAACGCTACGAGGCACTTCCAAACAGAAGAAGGAACGATGACGATATTACCAGATCATTCTGGTTTCATCTCAATGCGTTCTCGGGAAAAGATGTTGAGCTAGATCAAGTAGAGCGTGTGCTTGATGAGATCGAAAACATTGATACAACCGATACAATCGAGCTCCCTTTTTGGGACGGTGATAACCAGTCGAAGGCGCAAGACAAGGCGATCTTTCGTTTGGTCAAAGTGAGAATATTGAAAGACTATGAGGTTGTGTATGGAAGTCGAATGTTCCGTGTTTATGTATCACCGTTTGGTCTCGATAGAAGTAAGGCGGTTTTATTGGACTATGTGCAGGCCGCTCAACCAGGTCGGGTAAAGGCATTTTCGCGCGATCTCTCGGAAATATTGGAGGGCGATAGCAAGGCTTGTGCATCACGGTTGGCTGACCTTTTGATCTCTTTCACCTACGACGTCATTGAGCGGTCGCGTCGTCGAACCATCCAGGAGGCAATGCTTCTCGCGAGGAGTGCGACCGATGACAAAGAAATACGGCGTAGGCTACTTGACTATCTTTGGACATGTCTCACATTTGTTCCGGGTCCTTGATTGGATATGTTACCAACAAGGAGAATCATCATGGGACACAGACACAGCGAAGAATTCAGGCGTGAGGCGGTTCGCATTGCGCAGACGAGCGGACTTACCCGCAGACAGATTGCATCAGATTTAGGCATTGGCTTTTCGACATTGAGCAATTGGGTTCAGTCGATGAAGCAAGATGAGCTGTCGTCGGCCCCACAAGAGGATCTGGCGAAGGAGAATGAGCGCCTGCGCAGAGAAGTTCGCCTCCTCAAGGAGGAGAGGGATCTGTTAAAAAAGGCAACAGTGTTCTTCGCGGAGCAAAGCAAATGAGATTTGCCTTCGTTGACGAACACCGCCACCAGGTCCCTGTCGAACGACTTTGCCGGATAATGGATGTCACGTCGCGTGGTTATCGGGCCTGGCGCAGCCGTCCAATCAGCCAGCGTCAGCGTAACGATCTGGTTCTGTTGGCCCATATCAGAGAGCAACACCGTTTGAGTCTTGGCAGTTACGGACGTCCGCGTATGACGGAGGAATTGAAAGAGCTGGGCTTGAACGTCGGTCATCGTCGTGTTGGGCGTTTGATGCGTGAAAACGGTATATCCGTTGTCAGAACCCGTAAATACAAGGCGACAACAGACAGCAATCATCGTTTCAACATTGCACCGAACCTGCTGAACCGTGACTTCACAGCCACCCTGCCAAACTAGAAATGGGCAGGTGATATCAGCTACATCTGGACGCGCGAGGGGTGGTTATATCTCGCCGTGATGCTGGACCTTCATTCGCGTCGTGTCATCGGCTGGGCTGTCAGCAACCGGCTCAAGCGTGATCTGGCAATTAGAGCTTTGGATATGGCGGTGGCCCTTCGCAAGCCGCCACCAGGATGCACTCATCATACGGATCGGGGCAGCCAGTATTGTTCGCACGACTATCAGAAGCGATTGCGTCAACACGGCTTCAAAGTCTCAATGAGCGGCAAAGGCGACTGCTACGACAATGCGGTGGTCGAGACCTTCTTCAAAACGCTAAAGGCTGAACTGATCTGGCGCCAAACCTGGTACACCAGAAGAGGGGTTGAGGGCGCGCTCTTTCAGTACATCAACGGCTTCTACAATCTGCGCAGACGCCATTCAGCTTTGGGAGGTAAAAGCCCCTTGGCCTTCGAACAAAAGGCCGCTTAAATGAGTAGCGGATCCGGAATCAAACCGGGACAAGTCCACTTCAGGAGGGGATGGGTGCAGAGACTTTTGAGGAGCTTCTGGATCAGTCCGATGTCTCCCTCGCTCCTTGGCGCGAGATGCTTGAAAAAGTCTACACGGTCTTAGAAGCCGGAGAAATGCGCGGACTGGCAATTCGGGCACTAGAATCTTATCCGGATCATCCGGGCCTACTATTAATCAGAGCAGTTTCCGAGGCGATGATGCCTGATAGGGACGACTCAATTTCCTCTCAGGTACTGCATGCGATATTTAAATCAGCGCAAGAGCAATACGATGTGGACCAAGAAGATATGATAGAAACGATCGATTGGCTTGGTGACGCAAGCGCCTCAAGAATACCAGGACTTGCGTTGCCGTTTTCATATTCGTTCCTTACCTATCCGGTTTACACCCACACCCACTAGGGCTAGAATGGGCGCAAACCGGATATAGGGGAGCGCGCCATGGATGTTCTCGACCGCGCCGATCTCCCATTCCCGCATTCGCTACCCGAGTTCCAGCGACTTTTCCCCGATGATGCGGCCTGCGCCGCCTACCTGGAGAAAGCCCGCTGGGGAGACGGCTTTGCCTGCCCGCACTGCGGAACGGCGGGAGAGCCGTTCCACTTTGAAAACCGCCCTGGCGTCCTGCGCTGCCGCAAGTGCCGCCAGAACACCGGGCTGACGGTGGGAACAGTGATGGAGCGTAGCCACACTCCGCTGAACGTCTGGTTCTGGGCCGCTTATCTGGTCGCCAGTCAGACGCCTGGCATGTCCGCCGTGCAGTTTCAGCGGCAACTTGGTCTTTCGCGCTACGAGACGGCCTTTCAAATTCTCCACAAGCTCCGCTCGGGCATGGTGCGGCCCAACCAAGACAGGATCGGTGGACAGCCCAAGAACCATGTTGAGGTGGACGAAACCTGGGTTGGCGGGCGAACGCGTGGGGAAGGCCGTGGTGTTCACCACAAGGTTCCCGTCTCCTGTGCCATCGAGGTGCGTCATCGAAAGCCGGGCACCAAGCTCGACAACCGGAAAGACGGACGCTATGCCGGACGCGTTCGGCTCGCCGTCGTGCTCGACCGTAGCGCCGAGTCGCTCTATGGGTTCGTCGAGAGCACCGTCGCGCCGGGATCGCTGATCGTTACTGACGATTGGAGCGGCTATGCTGGCCTCGGTAAGCGCGGCTATGAGCACTTCGCTGTTGCCGAGTGTGGTGATCCAGAGGTTGCCGAGCAATACCTGCCGATCATCCATCTGGTTTTCGCCAACCTGAAGACGTGGCTGATCGGGATCCACCACGGCGTTAGCCACCAGCACCTACAAGCCTACCTCAACGAGTTCACCTTCCGCTTCAACAGGCGGTTCTACCCGTTCAACGCCTTCCGCTCATTGCTCGGCATCGCGGGCGACACCTCTGCTCCAACCTATGCCGAGCTTTACTCGGGAGAGTGGCGGCACCCTACATGTAGCGGTCATGGGCGTTAACCGGATAGGCAAGCTTCAGTCCTTCAAGCCTATGAAGAAGATCTGTTGGCCGATGAACTCGTTAGTCACGGGCACGGTGTTCTTGATGGCCTTGGAATTGAAGACGTCATGTATGCCGAACATATTTCTGGATGGAAGCAAGCGAGTATGAATATGGCGAACATGCCAACGGCGGAGCAAAATTAGTCCACCCGGGCGGAGCAAAACTAGTCCACTTAACGTTATGCGGTACGCGGTGTTGGGGGGTTGTCCCGGTAGTCCATAGGAGGGACCCGCGCTGCTTCGAGTAGCGCTTGCGTTACGCGGAGCGAAGCAGCGTGGGAGGTTCCTGTGGACCAACCGGGTCAACCATTGCACCGGCGGTTAAGCAGGTATTTTTGGGGATTTCCGCCGTTTTTGGCTTTGGTTGAGACGATAGCTCTCGCCGTTCATTTCCAGGATATGGACATGGTGGGTGAGGCGGTCCAGCAAAGCCCCGGTCAGGCGTTCCGAGCCGAATATCTCCGTCCACTCATCGAACGGCAAGTTGGAGGTCACCAGGATCGAGCCCCGCTCGTAGCGCTGGCTGAAGACTTCGAACAGCAGCTCGGCGCCGGTCTTCGAGAGCGGCACGAAGCCGAGTTCGTCGATGATCAGAAGGTGATGCTTTGCCAGTTGCTTCTGCAGGCGCAACAGGCGTTTTTCATCCCTGGCCTCCATCAGTTCATGAACCAGGGCAGCGGCCGTGAGGAAGCCGACGGAGAGCCCCTTTTGGCAGGCCGCCAGACCGAGACCGAGGGCGATATGGGTCTTGCCGGTGCCTGAGTTGCCGAGCGCGATGATATTCTCACGACGCTCGACGTATTCGCATCGCGCCAACTCCAGAACCAGCATCTTGTTGAGCGATGCGATGGCCTTGAAGTCGAAGCTGTCGAGGCTTTTGACGGCGGGGAACCTGGCCTGTCTGATCCGCCGCTCGACCATGCGGCGCTCACGGTCGATCAGTTCCAACTCGGTCAGACGGACAAGATACCGCACATGGTCGGCGCCCTCGGTGGCGCATTGACGGGCCAGCTTGTCGTATTCGCGCAGGAACGTCGGCAGTTTCAGGGTCTTGAGGTGATGGGCCAGCAACACTTGCGGCGTATCGGTCATGACGCGCCTCCACCCAACAAGCTCATATAACTGGCGGCGGCCGTGGTCGCCACGTTGGCCCGAGGCAGGTAGGGATAGATATCCAGGTCGAGTTTGGGCGGGCGTCGCTCGATACGGCACAGCACAAGGTGTTTGACGGCGTCGTAGCCGATCGCACCCAGGCGCAGGGCGTCCTTCACCGCGCCGTGAAGCACCTCGAGATCGAAGGCCTCCAGAAGCCGAAGGACCTGGACGTATTCCCGCTTGCCGGCCTTGCCCATGCGCGCCTCCAGGAGACGGCGCAGGGTTGGGAAGGCATCAGGCAGTTCCCATCCGGCTAGCGGCGCGGCCTGATCCAGGGCACCGATCTTGTGCTCCAGCAAAGGCAGGTAGTGGATCGGATCGAAGACCATATCTTCCCGGTCGTAGGAACGGGGGTGTCGGGCAATGATCCCGGTGCCGCAACCGATAACCACCTCGTGGACATAGCCACGGATCCAGACTTCCTGATGGCCGTAGGCGACGGGCACGGAATAGTCATTCGTCCGGTAGCGCACCAGGGACAGCGAGTTGACCCGCGTGCCCTGCTTGTCGCACGCGTCGAACGGTGCCGGCAGTGGCCTCTTCAACGCTTCGCGGTCACGCACAAACCGTTCGCCGATGCTCTCGCGGTGGCCGCGCAGGACGTTGCCTTGCCGGTTGCGGCATTGCTCTTCCAGGTGGCCATTGAAGGCGTCCCAGCTCGCGAACCGGGGAAGCGGCGTCATGAAGTTCCGCCGGGCATAGCCGACCACCCCCTCCACATTGCCTTTGTCGTTACCCTTGCCGGGACGGCCGTAGCGGTCCTCGAAGAGGTAATGGGACTACAGCCCGCTGAACGCCCGCGTTCGTTGCCGCGTGCCATCTGACAAGATGCGCGACACCAGACACTTGTCGTTGTCGTAAAGAATCGATTGGGGAACGCCGCCGAAAAAAACAAAGGCTCTGTTGTGCCCGTCCAGCCAGGCCTCCGTCGCCGCCGCCGGGTAAGGCCGCAACGAAGCAGGCATCGCTGTGGGGAAGTGTCATGACGAAAAAATGCGCCCGATACTTGACGCCGGCGATGATCGCATCCGCCTCGCCAAAGTCCGCTTGAGCATGGCCCGGAGGATGTGACAACGGCACAAACATCTCACGCCGGCGAAGGCGCCGTTCCCGAACGTAATCCTTCACGATGGTCTCTTTGCCCGTGAAGCCATGTTCGTCGCGAAGGCGCTCGAATATACGCTTCGCCGTGTGGTGCTGCTTACGGTGAACCGTTCGGTCCTCCTCCAGAATACGGTCGATGATATCCGTGAAGGGGGCCAGTTTCGGGCGTTTCGGTGGCTGGCGTCGCCGATATCCCGGCGGTTCCGAATGCCGCAGCATCTTCCTCACCGTCTCGCGCGCAATGCCAAACCGACTTGCCGCCTCTCGCTGGCTCAGACCATCAACATGGCAGGCCAGCCGAACGCGCAGATATATAGGTCCACGGTGTACATCCTCCCGCCTTCCATCTCAAAAAAGATCGAAGGCTACAGGTGGCAGAGTTTTACTCCGCCCGCGGCAGGGAAATCCCGCCGCTTCCGTGGACTAATTTGTCACCGCCGTTCTCACACTATTTCACTTATTTGTCGGTGCGACGCCCTCGGCAGTTTGCATTGCGCGGCAGGCGCTTTACCCTTAAACAAGCACAATTGCAGTGTCATCAACCTTTGGGAGGGCGCGATGAAATATGGATTTTTCGGTCTTGCAGCGGTCTCGGCTCTTGTCGTTGCGGGAGGCGCGTTAGCACATCATTCCAATGCGCATTTCGATCAAGCCGCCACCGTTACACTCCAAGGTACGGTGGTCGAGTATCATTTGGTCAATCCGCATTCCTATATCTATCTCGACGTATCGGAAGCAAACGGCGAGATCAGCGAATGGGCGCTTGAGACCGGCGGCGGCGTAGGCAGGCTCATCCGCTCGAACTGGTCGGCCGACAGCATGCAGCCCGGCGATACCATCACCGCGACGGTTGCGCCGCTTCGTGACGGAACACCTGGCGGACTTCTCGTCGATGTGACGCTTCCGGACGGAACGGTCCTCGGCGCCGGCGAGTAACACGCCAAATAGGTTTTTTGCGAATACGATTGAGCCCGCATAGTTTTTACCGTGCGGGCTTTTTCTATAAAGTTAGCACGATGACAGGAGTGCTGTTACGCCGAGTCCAAACAGCTAAGAGGCGTTTGCGCTCACGCGCGCTACACGATCGTGAGCATTTTTAAATCATTACACCTAAGCGACCGCTAATTGTTATGTAGGGGCGCGTATGCGAACTTAAATTCAGAGCAGTAGGTACCGCGAGCGGAAGCGTAACGCTCGATAAGAAAGTAAAAGACTTACATGATTGAGGCGTCCGGCGTTCTTAGCGGGTATGATCCCGGGGAATACTTTTGCGAGATGTGGACCCATCCAGGAAAAGTGGAGGCGCCCTACACCGTTTGCATTGCTTCTGCCTCGAATTTGACGGGGCTTGTGAAGTCCAGCGTCGAGTGCCGACGGACTGGATTATAGAACCCGTCGATGTATCCGGCTATGGCAGTTTCAGCTTGGCTTCTTGACATGAACACAGTCCTCCAGATCAGTTCTGACTTGATGGTTTTGAAGAAGGTCTCGACGACGGCGTTATCATAGCAATTTCCCTTACCGCTCATTGAGGCGAGGAAACCGAGTTCACCGAGGCGCGCCTGGTATGCGTCTGAGCAGTACTGGCTTCCCCGATCGCTATGGTGGATCACACCGGCGCCAGGTTGGCGCAGCCCGATAGCACGGTTAAGCGCCCTGAGCGGCAGGTCGCTGGTCATGCGAGCGCCCACGGCCCAGCCGATGACGCGCCGGGAGTAGAGGTCGAGCATGACGGCCAGGTACAGCCAGCCCTGTGCCGTCCAGATATAGCTGATGTCGGCAGCCCATTTCTCGTTGGGTGCCTCGGCGGAGAAGTTCTGGTCGAGAAGGTTCGATGCGACGGCCTTGTTGTGCTGGCTGTCCGTCGTCTTTTTGAACTTCTGTTTCCGTTTTGGAGACAACCCATTTCCCCGCATCAGCCGAGCCACCCTATGGCGTCCAACCTCGATCCCATTCTCGGCAAGCTCGTGATGGACCCGCTCTGCACCGTAGCTCTCGCGGCTGCGCCGAAAGGCTGCCCGGACATGGGCGAGTAGAACCATGTCATCGAGCTGTCGCTGTCTTGGGGCGCGATTGCGCCAAGCGTAGAAGCCTGAGACGCTGACCTGCAGCAGTCTGCACAGGCGGAATATCGGCATCGCCAACCCGGCCCTCTCCGCGTCGATGAACCGGAACCTCATCGACTTTCCCTGGCGAAGAAGGCCAGCGCTTTTTTTAGGAGATCACGTTCCTGACGGGCCAGATCACGCTCTCGGCGTAGACGGGTAATCTCCTTCGCTGCATCCTCATGCGGACCGGAAAGCAAACCCTCCTCACGCAATTCTGCGACCCAGCGGCCGAGCGCGCTGACGCTGATCCCAAGATCTCCTGCTATCTGCCGCTGCCTGCGCCCGCTTGTCTGTAAAAGACGGACGGCTTCTTCCTTGAAGGCCCGATCAAACCGCCGGCCCTTGTTCCCATTCTGCTTCGACATTTGCACCTCCTGCGATCAAAATCCTATCGCAGGACGTCTCCACTTTCGTCAGCAGGGTCCAATGTTCGGTCGGCGCGGCCTGTCCCATACGCGCGTGATCCGCAATCGTTTAGACGGTCTCGATATATCCGGTTTGCGCCGCCGCTCGCGTGATGCCGAACGCGAACTGTTCAATCTTGGCATTACCTTCACAGTTTACTCCGACAAGGACGCCATCGATCGGATTCTTCCCTTCGATGTGATTCCGCGCGTGTTGTCGGCCCGGGACTGGGAAATCATCGACAAGGGCGTGAAGCAGCGCGTGGCCGCGCTAAATGCCTTTCTTTGGGACATTTATCACAAGGAGCACATTTTAAAGGATGGAATTGTCCCGGCGGAATTGGTCAAGGGCAATCCTAATTACCGGCCTGAAATGCGCGGCGTCGATGTGCCGAAGAAAACCTATGTCCATGTTTGCGGGACCGATATCGTGCGCGACCAAGCGGGGAAGTTCCGCGTTCTCGAGGACAATGCCCGCACGCCCTCCGGTGTTTCTTATGTGGTGGAAAATCGCCACCTGATGATGCGCGCCTTTCCGGATCTCGCCAATGGCGTATCGATTGCCGATATTGACGATTATGGCGCAAGACTCATGCGCAGTTTGACCACCGTGGCGCCCAAAGGGGTTGGCAACCCGACAGTCGTACTTTTGTCTCCCGGCGTCTTCAATTCGGCCTATTTCGAGCATGTGTTCTTGGCGTGCGAAATGGGCGCGCCGCTGGTCGAAGGACCCGATCTCGTGGTCGAGAAGGACAAGGTCTATATGCGCACGACCAATGGGCTCGAAGAAGTCCATGTCATCCACCGCAGGATAAACGATGATTTTCTCGACCCCGAGGCGTTCCGCCCAGGCAGCATGTTGGGCGTACCCGGCTTGTTCCGCGCCTATTGCAAAGGAAATGTCACTTTAGCAAATGCGGTTGGGACGGGGGTCGCGGACGACAAGGCGGTCTATGCCTATATGCCGCGCATCATCCGCTATTATTTGAAAGAAGATCCCATTCTATCCAATGTGCCGACCAATATCTGCCGCGAGCGTAAAGGGCTCGCCAAAACGCTCGACAGATTGGAAGAACTGGTGACTAAGCCGGTTGGCGAGGCAGGCGGCGTTGGCGTGGTGGTCGGCCCGCGCGCAACCAGGAAGGATCTTCGTGAACTACGAACCAAGCTCATTGCCGACCCGGCAAACTATATCAGCCAGCCGATGATCAAGCTTTCGGTTCGTCCGACACTTACCGGGCGCTCGGTGGAGCCGCGCCATGTGGATTTCAGACCCTTTGCGCTGACCGGCGATTCAACATGGGTGTTGCCGGGCGGGCTTACGCGTGTCGCGCTCAAGCGCGGCTCATTAGTGGTAAATTCGTCGCAGGGCGGCGGTTCTAAGGATACTTGGGTCCTTGCCTAATCTCGTCGCACGTTTCGCATCGAATGTTTTTTGGCTCGGGCGTTATCTTGAGCGCGCTGAAAGCATCGCGCGCATTCTCGATATCAACGAAACCTATGCGCGGGACAAACCCGATGGTCCCGACTGGGAACGTGTTTTGATTCTCAATTCCGATCGCGAAAGTTTTCTTGAAAGCCACGACGAAATAACGCCGCAGGCCGTTCTTGCTTTCTATGTCGGCGACCGCAGTAATCCTACCTCCATCGCTTATGCGATCGCAGCCGCACGCCAAAATGCGCGTTCAGTGCGCCATCTTATAAGCACGGAGATGTGGAAGCAGCTCAACATGTTCTTCAATCAATTTAATGCGGGGACCAAAAGGGGCGTTGCACTCGCCAGCCTCTCGCTGGTTTGCGGGGAGATCAAGGAGGGCTGCCAGACATTCGAAGGTGTTGCCGAAGGAACATTTTTCCGTGAGGAGGCATGGTGTTTTTACCACCTTGGAAAATATATCGAACGCGCTGATCAAACGACGCGCCTTCTAGACATCGGTTATGAGTAAATCTCGCAGGCAGATGGAGACGCGCTCCGTTCGGTCCACGCTAATGTGCTTTTGCGTTTCGTGTCCGGCTTTCATGCCTACCGCGCCCGGCATCCTACAATTCTCCGCGCGCGCGATATCGCAAATTTTTTACTTTACGATCTGCAGTTTCCGCGCGCGGTTGCGTTTTGCGCGAATCAGTTGAACGCATGCCTGCAAGACGTCGATAAGACCTGTGGTGGTGAATGGACAACCGAAGCTGAGAGGGTTCGAAACGAGCTCGAGTTTCTATTAAGGACCGGACTTGGCGGTCGGTTCACTTCCAAACAACTATATAGATTCTTGGACGATCTTCAGATCGCTCTGGGGGATGTCTCCGATGCTATCCGCAAAACCTATTTCGCTCACGTATAGCGGTCATGCGTGGGGAAAGGTACAAACAGTGTAGATTTTGGATCATACATCTGCGTCCATCTTTTAGTGTCAGGATACTAACGCGTGCAAAAGCTGACCGTCGAACATAAGACCGTTTACCGGTACAACCGCCCGGTAAAATTCGGGGAGCATCGCCTTATGGTGCGCCCGCGCGACAGTCATGATTTGCGCTTGCTCGATGCGTCACTCTTAATTCAGCCGCAGGCGCGCCTCAGATGGCTGCACGACGTATTTGGAAACTCCGTTGCCATAGCAGAATTCGACGAGATGGCGAGTGAGTTGCTTATCCACTCGTCGATCGTCATCGAGCGCTACCCGTCTCCGGACACCCATTTTTCCATTGAACCCTACGCCAAGGTTTTGCCCTTTAGCTATCCTTCTCGCGAAGTCCCCGATTTGGGGCGCGCTTTGGAACGCCATTACCGCGATCCAGAACGCCTGGTCACCGAGTGGGCGCGCAAGTTCTTAAACAACAAGGGGGGTGCGACCGATACGGAAGATTTTTTGCTGAGCTTAACGGCTGGGGTTCGCAGCGAATTTGGATATGAGGTGCGGCATAGTTTGGGCGCGCAAGGCCCCGTTGAAACTCTCAGCAAGCGCGCCGGCACTTGCCGGGATTATTCGCTCCTCATGATGGAGGCCGTGCGCAGTGTTGGTCTCGCGGCGCGATTTGTCAGCGGTTATCTCTACGACCCCGCAATCGACGGGGTGGAGAGCAGCGTTACGGGCGCAGGCGCGACCCATGCCTGGGTCCAAGTGTATTTACCCGACGCCGGATGGCTGGAGTTTGATCCGACCAATGGATCGAATGGTGGCAACAATCTCGTGCCAATCGCGGTGGGCCGCGAACCCGAACAGGCTGCTCCAATCTCGGGCACCTTCTCCGGAGGGCCGAACGATTTTATCGATATGGTTGTGGATGTGAGGGTTCATGCCGAGGGCCCTTTCGCGGGCCCATAGCGCTCCAGCCAAACAATTAGGGGCGGGCAACTGAGTGCACTTGGAGGGGGCGCAGTTATTTAACTGACTTTACGATTTTTGCCGGTTTTCCTTGGATTATTGGGCTTATAGATGGAAATCTGTCTGGCGCAGACTGCCTATGACGGCATAAGCCGTCTATCCTTGGATAGTAGCGAGATAGCTCAAAAATTCGTCTATCTCCTCGGGGTTTAGAGTGTATTCGGGCATTTGCACCTCACCGCTATGTCCGACGCCGATGCCTTCGGCCAGTGCCTCCGCGAGATTCTCTATGGGGTAGTTTTGGGAAAGATTTCTGAACGGCATAGCCGGCGCGTATGGGCTCTCTCCCGTCGCATCGATCGCGTGGCAAGTTGAGCAGTTTGTCTGCGCAAAGGCCCGGCCGCGGGCCACTGCCCCTTGTGTGTTTTCTTCCCCAGTGTCTTGGCATGCGGCCAAGCCGCAAATGGCGAGCAAAAGGAAAAATTGGCGGCAAAGAGGTCGGTTTGCGCTCACGATGAAGTATTACCGGTTGGATTCGCCTCAGCTTAGCGCATTTGTCAAAATATCGCATCGCTTTGGCGTTCGGATGGTTGGCGGATCATGGGGTGAAATCTTGGGGCGTATGGGCGCAGAGGCGGGATTAAGGTCAGGCAAACTTGTCGCATTGCACGCGTAAGCCCTTTTATAGATTTGTAGCCTATGCGGTCGGCTTGTGGACGCTCGTCTTCTCGCTCGCGCCCTTGCTCATCTCCTTCGCCGCCGCCCAAACCGCCGCCCGCTATCAAGTTGAATTCGAGGGTGTTGAAGGCGATCTCGAAGATCTTATCGAGGCCAGCTCGCGCCTTGTTTCAGGGCAGGATGATCCGCCCTTCGGCCTTACCGGGCTTCGTCAGCGCGCCGCATCCGATATCGAAGGTTTCCAGGGCGCATTGCGTTCGCAGGGCCATTATGGCGCACGGGCTCGTTTCGAGATCGATGCCGGGGCCGATCCCTTTGTTGTCTTGGTGACGATTGATCCGGGTCCGCTCTTTCACATTTTCGGCTGTTCGATCGAAGTGATCGGCGGCTCCCTAGATTTCGTTCCCCCGAATTGTGAGCCCATTGGTTTGAGCGCAGGCGTTCCGGCACGCTCGGATACGGTACTTGAAGGCCAGGCTGGTTTGAGGCGCGTCTTTCTCGAAAACGGCTACCCCAATGCGCGTATCGAATACCGCGCGGTCGTCAATCATGACGGTGCAATCATGAATTTGGAATTCACCGCTATGCCTGGCGAGAAAATCCTTATGGGTCCCGCCATGGTTGAAGGAGGGGAGAGAATTGCCCCGGCCTATATTGAGGAGCTTAGGACATGGGATCTTGGTGTCCCTTATGATGTCCGCCTTATCGATTCCTATCGTGATCGCCTTAACGGACTAGCGCTTTTTGATTCAGTCACAATCGCACCCAATGATAGTGACACCACGCCACGCCCTGTTGGTGTCTCCCTGCATGAGGCGCCCCCGCGCACGATCGGTGGCGGCGTGCGCTATGCCACTACCGAAGGGGTTGGCCTGAACGGATTTTGGATGCACCGAAACCTCTTTGGGCAAGCGCAGTCTTTGCGCGTCGATCTTGGTTTGGCGCAGCTCGCACAGTCGCTAACCACGACCTATTCGCTGCCGCACCGCCCCAATCCGGAACAGCGCCTCGATTTCACAGCGTTAGCGGAGCACGTAGAAACTGACGCGTTCACGAAGGTTGGAGGAGAAGTTGCGGCAGCGCTGACGACGCCGCTGGCGGAGAAATGGCGTGGACGAGTAGGTGTCGGTCTTCAATTGGCCGAAATCGATGACGGTGCATCGCGCCGAACGAGCCTTACCACTTCGGTGCCCGCCGACATCTTCTATGACAATTCGGACTCGCTGCTTGATCCCACAACCGGCGAGCGCTGGTCGGTGCGCGCGACGGGCGTTGCTGGGAAAAATGACGGCGCGCTGGTGTTTTTGAAATTGGAGAGCGAGGCGACCGCCTATCGGCGGCTGGACCAAGCTGGACGCACCTCGATGGCACAGGAGACGGGAACCTTGTGGTGAACACCACGGCCTTCCCCACGCGTTCGCCCGCCAACCCAGGTTTCGTCCACCTCAACATGGTTCTTGGGCTGTCCACCGATCCTGTCTTGGTTGGGCCGCACCATGCCCGAGCGGAGCTTGTGGAGAATTTGAAAGGCCGTCTCGTAGCGCGAAAGACCAAGTTGCCGCTGAAACTGCACGGCGGACATGCCGGGCGTCTGACTGGCGACCAGATAAGCGGCCCAGAACCAGACGTTCAGCGGAGTGTGGCTACGCTCCATCACTGTTCCCACCGTCAGCCCGGTGTTCTGGCGGCACTTGCGGCAGCACAGGACGCCAGGGCGGTTTTCAAAGTGGAACGGCTCTCCCGCCGTGCCGCAGTGCGGGCAGGCAAAGCCGTCTCCCCAGCGGGCTTTCTCCAGGTAGGCGGCGCAGGCCGCATCATCGGGGAAAAGTCGCTGGAACTCGGGTAGCGAATGCGGGAATGGGAGATCGGCGCGGTCGAGAACATCCATGGCGCGCTCCCCTATATCCGGTTTGCGCCCATTCTAGCCCTAGTGGGTGTGGGTGCAAACCGGATAGGCAAGCAAGCAACCAGGCGATACCGGCCGACCGGCGTTTCTACTCCGGCGGCGGCGGCTCGGTACGCGGATTCGGTTACCAGGATATTGGGCCGCGCGACGCTATGGGCGATCCCACAAGCGGA
Source organism: Micropepsaceae bacterium (assembly GCA_965247505.1). Taxonomy (GTDB): domain Bacteria; phylum Pseudomonadota; class Alphaproteobacteria; order Micropepsales; family Micropepsaceae; genus CAIYRG01. Next base: position 1,211,689 of record OZ252020.1, read on the forward strand.
CGTAGCGTCGCCGAGGCCAGTTTTGAGATTCGCCAGTGTTTTTCCGAGACTTGGGGCGGGGTTGCCTTTGTCGAGGCGGGCAGCGTGGGGCCTGGACTGGCAAATTTGGAAAGGCCCAGGGCGGGCGTTGGTGTAGGCATTCGTTACTTCACGGCATTCGGGCCAATTCGCGCAGATATTGCGACACCACTTAATCCGCGGAGGGGCGATCCCCCTGTGCAGATATATATAAGTATAGGTCAGGCGTTTTGATGAATATGCGAGTTCTAAAGTTCTTCGGCATTGGGGTCGCAATGCTCAGCGCCGCACTGGTGATTGTGCTCGTCCTTCCCATGGCTGTGCTCTTTCGGCAAAGCGCCGCAAAATTCGGCTTTTGGGCCGCAGGTAGCGTGGCGGGCTATGCGTTTGCTTGCGAGGAATTCGAAGGAAATATTTTCTCCTCGTCTACCTGCCGCGGCTTTACTGCGTCTGACGATTTGGGTCCGTTTTTCCGCGCACAGATCATAGAATTCGGATGGCGATTTCTGCCCGTGCTTGCGGGACATTTGAATATCGATCATCTGCGTATTGCAAATGCCGAGCTTAATCGTGAACCGCAAGGTGAAGACGACGGTGACGTGCCTTCGCTTCCCGACTGGCCTGGACTATCTATCGCTCTGGGCGAGTTCACGCTCCAGCGGTTTGTCGTATGTCTTCCTGGCGCGCCGATGGTTTGCCTGAACGGCGGGGGGCGCGGTGAAATTGCCGAGCCAGTACTTATTTTCGACATGCAATTTGCGCGCTGTGCCGGCGAAGGAACAGGCAGAGCACTGGTAAATGTCGACAACGGGCAAATTGATATCAATGTCGAGGCGATGGATGATGGCGATCTGGCTTCGCTCATCCTTGGCTGGGACGGCGCGGGCGCGACCAATATTCGTCTTATCGGCGCCGGACCGCTGGAGGCATTTTCGGGAACGCTCGATGCGCAGATCGACAATGGCGGCACGGCTTCACTCGAAATCGGAACGATCGCGGCCGCCAACATCGATGCAGGCGCGCTCGGCATTGCCGGCGCGTTCGCGTTTGACGTGGGGTGCGCGCCCGATTGGGCGCCGGCAATGGACGGTTCAATTTCTGCACAGGTCACTTTTGGCGCGCAAGGCATGCTGCGCCTGGATGATGGTCTACTTCTTTGGGGTAATGCGGAGATTGGCTTCGATTTATTGTGCTCAAACGCAGGCGCGCTTACCGGTCAGCTAACAGCTGGGGTGGGTCCTTATGACGGCGCGGCCGCATTTCAGTCGGCACAAATGTCGCTGAACTTGCAGGGCGATGGAAGCATGCAAACCGTCACTGGAAACTACGCGCTGGAAGAGTTTTGCGTCCAAGAAATTTGTGCGGCAGTGCTTGATGGCGAGCTCACGATCACGAACGAAAATTCAACGCTGGCCGTCATGACGCAAGGAATCGTGCAATCGCTGAGCACCACGGAGATCTTGAACGAGCTTCTTGGCGAGGAGCCAAATTTCGAAATTGTCGGCACCTATGCACTGGACGATGAGCGCTTGGATTTGGAGGGCTCGCTTCAAGGCGCCCAGAGCGCTCTCGGGCTTTCCGCTCAGATGTTTACCACGAACGGTATTGCAGGCAGTGCCTCTGGGCGCATCGACATTGAGGAAAACGCAGACATTGGCGGGATCGTGCTTCCCGCGGCAGTAAGTCTGAGCGCAGAGATCGAAGAATTTACCTCCGCTGGTCCTATCTCGGGAACGCTGGGCGTCGCAAGCGACATTGTAGACGCCGCAGGAAGTTTTGCGCTTTCCGAAGACGAAACGCTTGAATTTGTAATCGAGACCGTTCGCACTGATCCGGTTCTTCTCTCCCAAATGAGCAGTGTGAATTTCGCCGCCGCGCCCTTCATGCGCGCTGTTGTGACGGGTACATCCACTCTCCCAATATTGTCGGCAGAGGTCTCGCTTCCTGCGCTTGGCATTGGAGGTTTTGCCCTAAATGAGGCCGAGTGGACCCTCAATATGCGCCGCTTCGAGGCCGCATGGGTCGGTGAGTCGGCATTTGCCTCTCAAAGCTCCGGAGGGATCATCGATCTGAACGCCGGCATTAATTGGCCGGATGATGCCGCGCTCGAAATCAATATCGTTCAAAGCAATTTTGCCGATGCGTCGATCACAGGGAATTTCACGGCGCCGCCCGGCGATGCGCCCCTTGCAGGCATGATTCAATTAACCGGCAACGTGCTTTCTCCGCTTGGGCAATTTCTCGATCAAGCAGCGGCTAGCACCGGTGCGGCGGAAATCGTGCTCGAAACGCGCGGTGGTACCCCAATCGTGGCTGTCGATCTGGCGCTTGAAGAAATTTCGATTAGCCAACAGTTAAGCGGCGCAACTCTGCGGGGCGCTCTGACCTATGATATCGCTGCCAGTCACGCTGAGACCGTGCTCAAGCTAAGCGAGGCCGAGAACACACTTGATCTCGCTGCACGGGCCGATTTCGGAGAGGAAACTTTGATTTTGGTCACAACGCTTGAGGGCGATTGGGCCGATACACCAATTCGCCTTCTCGAACCGGCATCCTTTCACCGGACCGCTATGGCAACAACGCTGATGGGAGCCGAATTCGCTATCGCCGACGGGCGCGCCGTGATTGCGGGCGCGCAAAGCGAAAACAATATCGAGGTTCAGATCACGCTTAGCGCAATTCCGGTTGAGCCCTTTATGGAGCTGCAGGGGTACCTAGACGCGCAAGGCGAGATCAACGCGAATTTGAACGCGCGTCTAACGCCAAACATATCCCAGGCGCAGATCGCGTTTTCGCTGGACGATTTTGCTCTGACCGAGATTGCCCCAGGCCTTGTTCCGGCAGATATTTCTTTGACGGGCAGTTGGAACGGCATCGAGCTTAGCATCAATGGCGAGCTTAGCGGTCTCGACGAAATGCCTACAATGTTTTCCGCGTCTCTGCCTTTGGCACGGGATGCTGAGGGATATGGCGTTGCAATCGATGATGATGCGCCGATCTCCGGCATGTTTGAAGGCAGCGCCCTGGCAGAACATTTTTTTGCTCTTCTGCCCGTCGCCGAACACAGCCTAAGCGGCTTGATCATGGCCTCGTTCCAATTGGAGGGAACGCCGGCCGCACCGCGTTTTTCGGGCCAGGCCCGGCTGCAAGACGGAATCTATGAGAGTTTGGAACTCGGCACGCGTTTAGAGGGCGTTGAACTTACGCTGGACGCAGCTGCCGCCAATAGTTTCGTACTTGAGGCCAACGCAAACGATGGGGGTGAGGGGCGTCTTACCGCTAACGGGCGATTGTCATTCGACGAAAATACGCGTCCCTTCGGCGATGCCAGCATCACGATTACAGAGGCGCACGTCCTTCAGCGCGACGAATACTCCGCACATGGCTCGGGTGAGTTCAATTTCGATTTACCCCAAGACGAAATAGCGAGCATCACCGGCATGTTTCGAACCTCCGAGGTGCGGATCGATCTCGGTCAACCATTGCCGCCCGGGGTCGAGGAAATAGACGTCGTAGAGATCAACCGGCGTGCGGAACTCGGCGCCTTGGCATCAGAAGGCAATTTGCAAGAGGACGATCTTATAAGCACCGCACCGCTCGATATCGAAGTCGCCATGCCAAATAATGTGCGCGCAGAGGGCTATGGCGTGAATACCGAATGGCAGGGCAACATCACTGTAGCAGGAACGGTCGGCACGCCCGTGATCGGCGGTGAGATTACTCTCGTGCGAGGGTCTGCCGAGTTTCTTGGGCGCGAGTTCACCTTGGACGAGGGAAGCGTCATTCCCGACCCGGATGAAGCGGGCAATGCGCGTGTTGCGATTACGGGTTCGCACATACAGGACGATCTGACCGTGGAGATAAATATTGCCGGACCTGCCGCGTCTCCTGAAATCGAATGGTCGTCAATTCCCGCTTTGCCACGCGACGAAATCATCTCACGGCTTTATTTCGGACGCTCCTCGCCGCAGCTCACGGCCTATGAAGCGATACAATTGGCGCAACTATCTGCCTCATTGGCTGGTTTTGGTAGCACCGGCGGTGTTTTGGGTTTCGCGCGTAGCGTGGTGGGTCTCGATGTTCTTCGAATCGAGCCGCCCGAAAGTGGCGATATTTCAAATCCCACGGTAACGGTCGGCAAATATGTTACCGAGCGGGTTTATGTCGGCGCGAGGCGGGATGCGGATACCTCTTCCAATTCGGTTGAAGTCGAAGTCGATATCACTCCCAATATTCCGGCAGAAGTGGAAACCGGCACTGACGATAGTCAAGCCGCAGGGATAAATTGGCACTGGAATTATTGATCGTAGTCTTTTGACCGCCCCTTTGATTCGTCACCATGCGCAAATGCGGCTAGCATTCCGTTCAGTGAGCGGACCGGTCGGATTAGCCGGGCAGTTTGGCTGCGTTTTGGGAGGGTCGGGCGGTTAATGGCTGAGGACGGCACGACGCTCCACGCAGAAGCGGTTATCAACCAAACAAAGGTCGGAAAATTTCAAATCCTGGTGCTGGTTTTGGGCGCGCTTGTGCTCTTCACCGATGGATTCAACACGCATGATCTTGGCTATGTCGCGTTCGACGTACGCGATCAACTCGGGCTATCGCAAGCCACGCTGGGCGTCGTTCTTTCTGCCGGCATTGCCGGTCTGCTAGCAGGTTACGTTCTGCTGTCACCCCTGGGCGGCTATCTCGGACCTAAACGAATGGTTGTCGTTTCGGTCGGCGCGTATGGGATCACAGCCATACTTTGCTCATTCGCGCGGGACGTAACGCAACTCATAATCCTGCGTTTTCTCACCGGGATGGCGCTGGCGAGTGCGATCCCTGCCACGGCGGCAATAGTCGGTGAATTCGCGCCGATGCACCGGCGTTCGAGCTTTACCACTTTCAGCTATTTTGGACTCTCATTAGGTCAGCTTTCGGGCGGAGTAGCCGCAAATTTGCTCTTGGAGGATTTTGGTTGGCGCGGTGTGCTTTTTTCAGGGGGCGTTATCGCGCTCGCAATCGTTCCGATCCTCTTCCTCTTCATGCCGGAATCGATCGAGTATCTCGTCAATCGCGGAAAGCAACCGGCGAAAGCCTTAAGAACGCTCAAGCGCGCGGTACCGCATGTTGCGATCGCGCAGAACGCGACTATTCAAGCGGGTGAGAAGGCGACGCAGCGCGTGGCCGTACCGGAGTTGTTTAACGAGGGTCGGAGCCTTGGAACGCTCTTGATTTGGCTCGCGATCATGATGAATTTGATCCCGAATTATTTCTTCGGCAATTGGCTTACCACCATCCTCGTCGACACCGGTTTTACCGACAATCAGGCTATCTACGTAAAAATGGCCAATGACGGCGCGGGCATGTTGGTTGCTTTCATTGCCGGGCCGCTAATGGATCGCTACGGGCCTTATCGCGTGATGGCGTGTTTTTTCCTCGGCGGTGCCATTGTTGTGGCGGCAACGGGCATTACCCTCACCTATGGTTTGTTTTTGCCGATGCTGACCATGGCGTTCTTTGTTGGCTTTTTTACAAGCGGTGTCTCAAAGGGCTCAAATGCCGTCGGCGTGCATTTTTACCCGACAGCGCTTCGCTCTGCGGGCGTCGGTTGGGGTCTTGGAATTGGCCGAATCGGCGCGTTCTTGGCCCCAATCATTGCGGGAATTCTTCTCGGCCTCGGTTGGGCGCCGCATATTTTGTTCTATATGGCCGCTGCGCCATTGCTGATTGGGATGGTGGCACAAATCGCTCTGCATATTTTTTACGGTTCGAAGCGCGCATTTGAGCCGAAAGCCGTCGAAGCCTAGTCTGGAATCGCGTCGTCGCCGGTGCGCTGAAGCTCTATTCGTCGGGCAAATTTGCCGGCTTCGGACCGCCATCGGCCCAATCCAGAAGTTCGGCGATGTGCATGCCGGGCGGCGCACCATGTCCAGATAATTGATTGATGCAGCCGACATTTCCCGAGGCGATAATTTTCGCGCCGCTGGCCCTGATCGCATCCAATTTGCGCGCGCGCAATGCATCGGAAATTTCCGGTTGCAACACGCTATAGCTCCCGGCGGATCCGCAGCACATATGCGCATCGGCGAAGGGCACAAGCTTGAACCCGGCGGCGGTAAGAAGCGCTTCGCCTTGTCCTTGAATATTCTGTGCGTGCTGTAACGAGCATGGCGGATGATAGGCCACGCTTAAATCCTGCAGCGCAATCTCTTGGTTCGGTTCCTCGCATGGCTCCACCAGCTCCACGAAGTCGCGAACCTTAGAGGCAAACGCTTTTGCGCGCTCTTCCCATTCATTGTCCCCGGCAAAGAGGTTTCCATATTCTTTTAGAAACGCCGAACAGCCTGTAGCGGTGATCAAGATGGCCTCAACGGGCCTTTCAGTACTTGCTCTTCCAAACGCCTCGATTGTTTTGCGGGCGCGTTTCTTGGCAAGCTTGGTTTCGCCCATGTGAAACGCCAGCGAGCCGCAGCAAGATGCACCGGCAAGCGGTTCCGCGTTCAATTTCCGGCGCGCTAACACGCGGCGCGTGGAGGCATCAATTACAGGTGCAAGCGCGCGCTGCACGCAGCCTTCTATGAGCGCGATGCGCTTCGCGTCTTTATTTGGCTCGAGAAGAACTTCGTGTTCGGGGCGCAAACGCAGGCTGATAGGAACTTTTCGCGCCATCTCGCCCATTCTTCCAGGCAACCTCCTCGTGATTGCCGAGAGATGGGTTCCGAGAGCTGCCATCAGCTTGAATAGCGACGGGTGCATCAGAACGCGCATCACAAATTTACGAAACAACCGCTCTCGCAATGGGCGTTTGTAGTTTTCCTCGATATAGCCACGCCCGGCATCAATAAGCGCCGCATAGTCGACCCCGGACGGGCAGGCAGTGCGGCAACCAAGACAGGATAGGCATCTATCGATATGGCGGACTGTATCGGGTGTGGGCGGCGCACCACTTTCCAGCATGTTTTGGATCAGTGCGATCCGACCGCGCGGCGAGTCGCGCTCGTCGCCAAGCAAGACATAGGTGGGGCAGGTCGCAGTGCAAAACCCGCAATGGACACAGCGGCGCAACGAACCCTCTGCCGCGTGTAAGTGCGGGTCGTTTAGCTGGTCTTTGGTGAAGGCGGTCCGCATCACATTTCCTCGTACATGCGGCCGGGATTGAGGATTCTGAGCGGATCGAACGCGGCTTTCACGGCGCGGGTCAATGCGGCACGCGCCGGCGGTTCGGGTTCAAATGTGGCCAGACGCGCTCGCGCGCTCTCGCTCGCGCGCACCAGCATCGCGTGTCCGCCGAATTTCGCAGTGATATTTCTCAATCGCTCATCAATGTCGCGAGAGGCGGGCAATGCGAGCCAAAGACTTTCGCCCGCCCAGTCGGCATACCAGAATTGCGCTTCGCTCTCGCATGCCGCTGCATAGGCGTGTGTTGTTGGCACAGAGAGACGCCAAATGTCGGTATCGCGCTCGGCCAGTGGCGTCCCGCTTCCGATCTCTTGGAAAAGGGCAGCGGTCGTGTCGTCTTCCAATGTGACGACGTTCAGTTTGGAGAAGACATTTCGAAGCCGGGCCAGTTTATCGATAATTGGATCTTCGGCGCCCTCGACTCTAATAAGCGCAACCCCGTTCGTTTGCGCCAATCTCGACGCCGTCATCGAAGGGCTTTTGCTACACATGGCGGCTGGCAAATAGGCAAGGCCGGTCGGTTCCAGCGCAAGCGCCGCCGCCTCACGAAGAGCCGAAAGCCCATCTGTCGGCGTGCAATCGCGAATGGCGATGGCGGCTGCGCGCGATGGCGCCGGAACAACCCGAAACGTCAACTCGGTCAGCGCACCCAAAGTGCCGTAAGCACCGCACATGATTTTCGGCAGATCGAAACCGGTGACGTTTTTTACGACGCGCCCACCTGCTTTTATCGGCTCGCCCGCGCCGTTCACGAATCTGCAGCCAATGAGGTGATCGCGCACGGTGCCGGATTTTACTTTTCTGGAGCCACAAGCATTCGCGCCGACAATGCCGCCAAGCGTCGCGCGGCCGCTCTCTTGGTCGTAAAGCGCCGCCCAATCGATCGGTGAAAAGGCGAGCATTTGCTTGCGCTCGTTAAGCGCCGCAATAGCCTCGACCAGCGGCGTTCCCGCCATCGCAGTGAAAATCAGCTCGTCCGGTTCATAATTCACAATTCCGGAAAGCCGGGAGAGGTCTAAAATATCCTCAGCCTCTACCGGGCGTCCCAAACTGCGCTTGGTGCCCGCCGAGACAAGTTCGCATTGCCGGTGCGCGTTCGCGGCGCTCCGAACAGCGTCCACTAGTTCGTTTTCATCTTGAGGTGCAATGCGATTCAAAATTACATCCTCGGCAGATGTCCGAAGGGCAATTTCCCGTCATGTACGTGCATATGACCTTGCTCAACGCAGGCATGAAGCGTTGGAAAAACCTTGCCGGGATTGAGGAGCCCTCGTACATCGAACGCGCATTTGAGCCTTTCCTGCTGTGCGAGATCGGCATCGGTGAACATTTCGCTCATCAATCCCTTTTTCTCGACGCCAATGCCGTGCTCCCCGCTTAGGACGCCTCCAACTTTGACGCACAGCTTTAAAATTTCGGCGCCAAAGCTTTCCGCGCGCTCGAGATCGCCCGGCTTCATCACATCGAAGACGATCAGCGGATGAAGATTACCGTCTCCGGCATGGAAGACATTGCAACATCCCAATCCATAATTTTCGGACATGGCGGCAATTTCGTTCAGAACGCGCGGCAGTTGATGGCGTGGAATTGTTCCATCCATACAAAGCATGTCCGGTTTTATACGTCCCATCGCCGCGAAGGCGGCCTTTCGTCCCGACCAAATGCGGTTACGCTCCGCATTGTCGTGGCATTCGTGCACGGAATGCGCGCCTGTCTCGCGCGCAAGCTTGGCAATGCGCGCAGTTGCATCGCGCACTTCGGCTTCCATGCCGTCCACTTCACAAATAAGGATTGCCTCTGCATCCACCGGGTAGCCAGGCGCACAAAAGGCTTCCACTGCATCAATGCAGCGTCTGTCCATGAACTCCAACGCGGCAGGGATGATCCCCGCAGCGACAATCTCGCCAACGGTACGCGCCGCATCGGATACCGAATTAAACGCCAGCAGCATGGTACGAATTGCAGGCGGGTGCGGAAGAATGCGCAAGGTAATTTCCGTGACCACGCCCAAAAGGCCTTCCGATCCCGCAACGACGCCTAAAATATCCAGTCCTCCGTCACCAGCTTGCTTGCCGCCAAGCCGTACGCGCTCGCCGTCGGGCAAAACAAGTTCGACGCCAAGAAGGTTATGTGTCGTCAGGCCGTATTTTAGGCAATGGATGCCGCCGGAATTCTCTGCGACATTGCCGCCAATCGTGCAGGCAATTTGGCTCGAGGGGTCGGGTGCATAATAGAAACCGTCACCTTCAACAGCGCGCGTGATGGATGCATTGGTAACGCCCGGTTGCGCCACGACGCAGCGATTTTCCAAATCGATCTCAAGAATCTTGCTCATCCGAGTAAGGCTCAAGAGAATCGCGTCTGAAAGCGGGAGTGCGCCGCCCGAAAGCGAAGTGCCCGCCCCACGCGGGACAATGCGGATATTTTCACGAGCAGAATAAGCAAGCAGCGCCGACACTTGTTCAGCTGTTTTCGGTAAGACGCAGACAAGAGGTATTTGGCGGTATGCCGTGAGCGCGTCGCTGTCATAAGCCGTCAAAGTGACATCGTCTGCGATCACGCCGTCGGGAACAATCGTGCGCAAATGGGCGGCAATCTCCTCGCGGCGAGCCACTATTTGTTCATCGGGTTCAGGCAGTTCAAGCATCGTTCTAAAAATGTCCGCGAGAGCGCTTTTGGTGTCGGCCCCCAGAGTAATTGGCCATTTCAATCCATGGCCATCTCAGCCAACGGTCTCATAGATCATAGATTCCGTTTATAGGCCTCTGCGCCCATATTCCTAGTGGGCAGAGGGGGCGGCTTTGAAAGCCCGGCCCTTGCGCCGGGGCGCGAGCGCTGAGATTGTTCGGAGATAATAATAATGATCCGGCGCCGCAAGGACCGGAAGGGGACGGGCAGGGGGGCTCGCGAATGGAAGTCTGGAGTCATATCTATAATCCGCTCGGCAGCGCCGCTCTTTCGACGCTGGTCGCAGCGATCCCGGCAGTGCTTTTGCTTGCTCTTATCGCGTCGGGGAAGATCAAGGTTCACTTGGCCGCAGTTGGAGCGCTTACCGTCGCCATTTTGATCGCGATTTTTGTATTCACGATGCCAGCGGGAATGGCGCTGCGTGCGACTGCCTTTGGCGCGCTGATCGGCTTTTTCCCGATCGGTTGGATCATCCTCAATGTGATTTTCCTTTACCGCCTTACCGTGGAAAACGGTTCGTTCGACATCATCAAGCAATCGATCGCCAGTGTGACCCCCGATCGGCGTTTGCAATTATTGCTGATTGCGTTTTGTTTTGGTGCGTTCTTCGAGGGCGCTGCCGGATTCGGCACACCTGTAGCGGTGACTGCGGCTATTCTTATGGGCCTTGGATTTTCGCCGCTTGCGGCGGCCGGCCTTTCGCTAATTGCCAATACAGCGCCGGTTGCTTTTGGCGCACTGGGAACCCCGATCGCTGGGCTGGCGACGTCCACCGGCCTCGATCCCTATTTGCTGGGGGCAATGGTAGGCCGTCAATTGCCGTTCTTCTCCGTCCTTGTTCCTTTCTGGTTGGTCGGGGCGTTTGCCGGGTGGCGAGGGATGATGCAGGTTTGGCCGGCAACATTGGTGTGCGGCGGTTCCTTTGCGATTCCGCAATTTCTGATTTCAAATTATATCAATCCATGGATTGTCGATATCGGGGCATCGGTCATCGCGATGAGTTGTTTGATCGGTTTTTTGAGGTATTGGCAGCCAGCTGAATTATGGACGTCGGCGCGCCTGCGCCAGCGCGATGAATCCGCCTCGACGATGCCGCCGCCCAAGCCTCCTGGTCCGCAAGCAAGCAATGCAGAGGTGCTAAGAGCCTGGGTGCCTTGGGCAATTCTGTGCGCCGTGATCGGCATTTGGGGAACGGAGACCTTCAAGACGTTCGCAACCGGACTATTCGCGCCAGCCTTTGCAATCGATGGTTTACATCTGCTCGTGCAGAAAATGCCGCCGGTCGTTTTGGCACCGACAAACGAAGGTGCGGTCTTTACCTTCGCATTCTTGTCCTACACCGGCACCGGGATTCTTGTGTCTGCAATACTGGCGGCGGTCTTTATGGGTTTCTCCGTGCGGCGTTTTATCGGCGCCTATTTGGAGACGCTGAAAATCGTGCGTTTTTCTCTTATCACGATCGCCGCGATGTTGGCGCTCGGGACATTGACACGTTATTCTGGCGTCGATGCGACTTTAGGATTGGCATTTGCGTCAACGGGCTTTTTCTATCCCTTCTTCGGCACGCTACTCGGCTGGCTAGGCGTCGCTTTGACCGGTTCGGACACTGCCTCAAACGTCCTCTTTGGTGGACTGCAGCGCGTCAGCGCGGAACAATTGGGAATTTCGCCGATCCTCATGGGTGCCGCAAATTCCTCGGGCGGCGTCATGGGAAAGATGATCGACGCGCAATCCATTGTCGTGGCCTCAACTGCAACGGGTTGGTACGGACATGAATCCACAATCCTAAGGTTTGTTTTTCTTCATTCCATCGTGCTTGCATCGCTCGTGGGCGTTTTGGTTATGCTTCAAGCCTATGTTTGGCCGTTTTCCGCCATGGTTGTGCAAATGCCGTAATATGCGGCGGCGCGTCATCCCGACCGAAGTGAGCCATTCTTGGTTTTTGGGCGATGGTGACGGCAAGAAAAAGGAATGAAACGGTGAGCGCCAGCGCCCCGCAGCTGTTGCGGTTTCTTAATCGCGAGTCGGGTCGTGCCAAATATCGCATTGTCGCGTCGTCGACAGTCTCCGGTCTCAGCCGGGGACTTCTTTTGGCTACCTTCAATGCCGCCGCGGTCGTTGCCACCGAAGGCAATGTCGAAATGTGGCTCGTATTTGCCTTTGCAGCGGTCCTCGCCGTGCATCTCATCACCAAATATGATTCTAGCTATCAAGGTACGCGCCTTGTGAAGCGCATGGTCCAGCGACAGCGCCTGCAGCTGTGCGAAAAGCTTTTGTTCTCGCAATTACGATTTGTCGAACGCAAAGGCACTTCTAAGGTTTACGCCCATATCAGTGCCGACATTACGCTTCTGGGTGAGAGTGCCATGGTATTCATTCAGAATATCGAAGCGGCGATCATGCTGTTCTTTGCGTTCATCTATATCGGTTGGCTCTCGATACCGGGCTTGATCGCGGCCCTTCTGGCGCTGCTGATCGGCACGACAATCTACCGCATACAGGACCGTAAGACCGCGAATGTTTTGCAGGAGTCAAGGCAAAAGGAAGACGAATTCTTTAAGGGCGTCTATGAGCTGGTCGGAGGATTTAAGGAGCTCAAGCTAAACCGCGCGCAACATGTCGGCCTTGCCGAGCATCTTCGAAAAATTTCGAGCGAGTATCGCCGATTGAGCGTCACGGGGACGGCGCTTCACCAAATAACTGTAGTGACATCGGAGGCGTTTATTTTCGGTCTGGTGGCAGTTCTTATTTTTGTCCTTCCGCCGCTTTTCCCGAGCGCCGCCATTAGCGTTTTTCAATTTCTTGCCACTGTATTGTTTATGATCGCGCCCGCCGAGCAATTGCTGTCTTCGGCCAACACAATCTCTCATGCGCGTATCGCGTTGGAAAAAATCGAAGACTTCGAGAGAGATCTGAGCGCGGGCATGGTCGATCCCGCCAGCCGTGAACGCGAGATCAAGCCGTTCATTTTCAACTCGGTCGAACTAAAGGACATTCACTATCATTTCGAAGGGCAGGATGACGAAAATCAGTTTGACCTTGGGCCAATCAATCTTCGGCTTGATCGCGGCGAGGTGCTGTTCATATGTGGTGGCAATGGTGCCGGCAAGACGACGCTACTGAAACTCTTGACCGGGCTCTATTACCCGAATTCAGGTTCGCTCCTGGTGGATGAAAAGCCTGTCGCGCTTTTAGATAAGCAACGCTACCGGGAGATGTTTGGAGTCGTGTTTGGGGATTTCTATCTTTTCCAAAGACTATATGGAATCGATACCCCGGACCCCAAATTTGTTGAGGAGCTTCTGCAAGACCTTCAGATTCAGGATAAGACGCGTCTGCAAGGCAATATGTTCACGACCACCGATCTCTCCAGTGGGCAACGAAAACGCCTGGCTTATGCAGTGAGCCGCCTTTCGGATCGCCAAATATATGTTTTTGACGAATTCGCCGCCGATCAGGATCCGGTTTTTAGAGAATATTTCTACACGGCCATTGTGCCTGAGCTAAAACGACAAGGAAAAACCGTTGTCGCCGTCACGCATGACGACCGCTGGTTTGCCGGCGGAGATCGTTTGATCAAGCTCGAATACGGCAAAATCATTGAAGAGAATATGAAACCTGAAAAGGTTTAGTCGGTCCTCGGCCACACCGAATAATAGGCGGCGGACCAGCGTGATTTATTTCAAATGGTATTGAATTTACCTTTTGTTATCCTCTTAAGCATTCTTTGACAGATTCCCATCATAGTTGCCTGTGAGGCGGGCTTGATCAGCCCCCACTGACTGGTCCAGTTTGAATCTTAGTTCATGGTCGGTCTTTCTGGCAACGGGACGATGGTTTCTGGCGTCGGGGGCCGATAACCGAGGGCACTGTGCGGGCGCTTTGTGTTGTAGTGCCGCCGCCATTGCTTGATGACGATCTGTGCTTCTCTCAAAGAATAGAAGATTTCCCCGTTGAGAAGTTCGTCCCTGAAGCGTGCGTTGAAGCTCTCGATGTAGCCGTTCTCCCAGGGGCTTCCAGGCTCAATGTAGGCGGTCTTTACTCCAACCACGCTGATCCAGTTGCGTACGGCTTCAGCAACAAACTCCGGCCCATTATCGGAACGAATGTAGGCTGGTACGCCATGCAGAATGAAGAGATCGGTGAGGACATCGATCACATCGGTAGAATTGAGTTTCCGCTTCACCCGAATGGCCAGACATTCCCGACTAAACTCATCCAGGACGTTGAGGGTTCGGAACACGCGCCCATCGTCGGTTCGATGATGAACAAAATCATAGGACCAGACGTGGTTCACATAGCCTGCCCGCAAGCGGACACACGAGCCATCATTGAGCCACAGGCGGCCTTTCTTCGGCTGTTTCTGTGGGACCTTAAGCCCCTCCCGTCGCCATAGGCGCTCCACACGCTTGTCATTGATATGCCAACCGGCCTCTCGAAGGAGGGTGGCAATGCGACGATAGCCGTAGCGGCCATATTGCCGGGCCAGTTCGGTCATGTCGCCGACAAGACGCTCTTCGTCTTCTTTGCCCCTTGGATCGTGGCGTTGTGTGGTGCGATGCTGACCAAGTACGCGACAGGCACGGCGTTCGGAAACACTCAGCTTGTCACGCACCTGATCAATGCAACACCTACGACGCGAGGGGCTTAGAAGTTTCCCCGGGCGGCCTCCGCTAGGATCTGCTTATCAAGCGTGAGGTCCGCAGCAGCCCTTCGAAGCCGTTGGTTCTCCACCTTAAGCCGCTTCAACTGTTTGAGCTGATCTGTACCCATGCCGCCATAGTTCTTGCGCCAGCGGTAGTAGGTGAACGCGGTTACGCCAATCTGGCGAATGGCATCGATCCGAGACTTCCCTTGCCCCAGTAAAACGTCAACCTGACGCAGCTTAGATACGATCTCTTATGGTTTATGGCGCTTAGCAGCCATCTTCGGTCCTCCTCTTTCCATCACAATAGGGTGGACCAATTCAAAGGGGGAGGATCAGTTGCGCTGGAACTATTCGCCGGCGCTAAGCACGGCCTCTTCTTCATCGGGAAACCAGGCCGGCGTGTTGTATCCAGCCTTTTTTCGCTTTGCCATGTATTCTTTGTAGAGCGCCTTCTTTTCCATCTCGCCATTTGCCTTATGCACATAGGGGCAAACACCGACACAGATATGGCAATATTGCGCGCGAAGGCGCGAATAGACGTAACATTTTCCGACATCGGTAAGCCAACGCCGCACGCCTTCGGTCAGCACGAACTCCGTTGCTGGAATCGCATCGCCGGGGCAGTTGTTGGTGCACAAATTGCAATGAAGGCAAGTGTCCTGAACGCCAAAGATGTTCGGCGTGCCCACTGCAAGCGGCATGGAGGTTGTGACCATGCCTGGCCGATGGCTGGCGCCAAGTTCGGGGTGAACCAGGCTGCCATGTTTGCCGAGCTCGCCCAGGCCAGCCGCATACATGGCCGGGATCGCTTGGACGTCACAGCCGCCATTGTGATGGGCGATTGCCGGATATCCCAAGCCGCGAATATGTTCCGCTAGCCTCGTCGAAATATCCACGCAGGCCGCATAAATGTGCATCGCCTCATTTTCGATCGCGCGTGGGCCGGACTTGGTTTTAGCGTAGTCTTCGGCAACGATCATGCAGATGACAAACTCGTGCGGCAGATCGGCATCGTCATTGATCATCACCGGCGTCAGACGTGCAATTCCGACATCGTCGGCGCCCAGCGCACGCGCTTTTTCCTTGATAGATTCCGCGGCCGCTTCTGGATTGGCGAATTCCGCCGGCACCGGGTTGACCGGCCCATCGCGCAATTTTCCCTGGTCGCGCCAGCCGGAGCGAATTGCCATGGTCTCCGGCGCGCGATGCTCATAGAGCGGAATTTTCTCGAAGCCATGGCTTTTCATGACCTCGACGAGTAGCGGGTCGCGGTAACCCTGGTGCCGAACTTTGGTTGTGCCTTTCATTGCCGCTCCGCAAATATGGGTTTTAATTTCCCGGTTGAGCAGCCCAAATAAATCCCTCGCGATTGGGCATTTCGACTTGCGGCAATGTTTCTGCGTTCATGACAGCGTCGTCATCGACGATACCGTCAATCGAAAGGAGATAGGCGGTCACAGCATAGACTTCGTCATTGCTCAGCGATTGCGGTTCATTTATCGGCATGGCGCGCCGGACATAATCGAAGATGGTCGTCGCATGGGGCCAATAACTCGAAACGGTTTTGATCGGATTGTCGGTTTCTATCGTTCCCATGCCGCCGGAAAGTCGGAGCTGTGGTCCGTCTTCGCCATTTATGCCGTGACAGACCACACATTTTTCCGCATAGACCGTCGCGCCTTGCAGCACCGAGCCCGATCCTGCGGGGAGATTGTCACTTCCGGGCGACACGATAAGATCTCCGCGCGCAATCTCTTCCGGGCTCGCAACGCGGCCCAAATTTGGCGTGTCGGCTGCATTTGCGCCCAGTGCGACGAGCGCAATCGTGGCGCAGGATATTGCAAGAATTACTCGCTGCTTAGACATAGACGTTCCTTACCTCGCCGGTATTGCCAACGCCCCAGGCTTGGATCGCATTGTAATGATAGTTTTGACGCGGCCCATATCGTGCCAACCAATCATCGCGCATCGGTTGCGTGTTTCCGGCCTCGTCAAAGACACGGCTCATCAGCGTTGCCGGTGCACCGTCCCAATGCCAGGGCAGGCGGAAGCGTGTCAAAGCTTTGGGCAAGACGGCACCGACAAGCGCGGCCTCGGCCCAGCTTGCGCCGCCATCGGCGGAAACATCCACGCGCGCAACGCGTCCGGTACCGGCCCAGGCGAGCCCCGAGATCTCGTAAAAGCCGGGACCTTGCATGGTAAGCCCGAAAGAGGGCTTCAAGATCACTGATTTCGGCGATAGTTGCAGCGTGAACTGCACGGCCTTCCCGCTGGGGAGAATATCTGAGTATCGCGACGTCTCATCGCGGGCCTGCGCCGGTCCGCTCATGACTTTTAGGGTGCGCAGCCATTTCACATTAGCGTTGCCCTCATAACCGGGAAGAAGTAGGCGCATGGGATAGCCTTGCTCGGGCCGGATCGCCTCGCCGTTTTGGAACAATGCGATTACCGCATCGTCCATACATTTCGTCAGCGGTACGCTTCTCACCATTCCTGCTGCATCGGCCCCCTCCGCGGCAACCCAAGCGGCAGCTGGGTCAAGGCCGGCTTCATCGAGCAGAGTGGAGAGTTTTACGCCCGTCCATTCGGAACAGGAGAGAAGCCCGTGCATCTCGCCCGCCGTGATCTGGCGCGGCTCCGGCGGTCTGCTCGCGCCACCGCTATTGCCGGAACACTCGACAAAACGGATATGCGTCTCCATGGGATAGCGCAGCAATGTTTCGCGTGTAAAAATCAGTGGGCGTTCTACCATCCCGTGGATGAGCAGCTCATGCTGATTGGGATCGATCGCGGGCACGCCATTATGGTGACGTTCGAAATGCAGCCCATTGGGTGTGATCGTGCCTTCCAACAAATGTAAAGGCGTCCGCGAGGAGCCGGTCGGCTCCCTGCCCGGCACCAGCGAAAAAATGCGCTGGATTTCATTTTCCCATTCGGACGGCCTGCCATAACCGGACATCACCGCGCCCGGGCTTCTCATCCAGGCCGGTGCGGAAGCCCCGACGGCATCAGCTGCTTTGGCAGCCCCGGTCATTGCTACGCTGGCGCCGGCGGCAAGAACGCCGCCATGCAAAAATGCTCGGCGATGCAGTAGACCATTGCCCGCAACGGGCTCGCCAAGAGCTTTCTCGAATTCGACTAGGTCGCGACTATTTCCCATAATTCCTCCCCGAACCAAGAAAGTCACAAATTACATGCTATCTCAGTAGAATGCGCCTCGTCCAATGGGCGGATGGGCGACAATTTCCGGCGATGTCCCTATCTCTGTTGAAATTCGTGGGGCAGGCGTCGCTGGTTGATGATGTTATGCTGCCTTCATGATGGTTTCAATGGCACTGTCGGCCTGAGCCTTTCTCAAGTGTTCCTGGAGAGCATTTCGGAGGATGGGCAGCTGGCGATAGGCCTTGAGGCGACGGAAGGTTTTCTGGGCCTCCAGCAGGCCAGCGGCGGTCCATCTGAGCGCCATCTCGGCGTGTCTCCAGCGTTTGACGTTGCGGATGACCTGGCGCACCGTGCCGAGCGCGTTCTCGACGATGTTGGTGCAGGCGAGCGAGCGCCGGAGTTCGTGCGGTAGGCCGAGGCGGATGACGGTGAGGATCTCCTCCAGCCCCTCCAGGATGCTGCCCGAGACGCCCGGTTCCTCATGCTCCAGACGCCGGACCAGGTTGCGCAAGAGCCGCTCGGCCTTGTTTGCGTCGTCCTGGTCCCAGGCCTGACGGGGCGCCTTCTTGACGCTCGCGTGCAAATGTTGGGGCAGGCGCTCGATGATGTTACGGCCCTTGTGGACCTGGCAGCGCTGGATGGCGGCGGCCACACCGAAGGTGTTTCGGATCGCTTTGCTGAGTGCCTTCGCGCCATCGACGATGAACAGCCGCGGCAGTGTCGGATCGAGCCCCCTGGCGAGGAGATTGTCGATCAAGGCCTGGACGACGACCGTGTTCTCCGTCGCCCCCTCGACCACGGCCAGGACATGCTTGTCGCCGTTGCCATCGACGCCGATCGCCGCCATCAGGACATGGTCGCCGACATGCAGACCGTCGATCTGGATGACTAGCAGGTCGAGTTCCGAGAGATCCGAGGCGAGCCAGGCCTTCATCTTCTTGCGTGACAGCGCCACAAAGCGCCGGGAAACGGCCGACTTCGAGGTGCCGTCGCCACGCGCTTTCGCCAGCTCGCCCTCGGGCAGACGGACCGCGCGGTGGTACTTGCGGGTCGACACGTTCAGCACCATCAGGTTGAGCGCCCACTCGAGCAGCAGGTTGCCATCGCGTAGCGCCTGCCAACTCTCCAAGCTCACCTCTTTGCCCGCCCGGTCACGAACCCGTGGCCGGGCCACCTTCACTTTGCCGCCGTGGTAGCCGATCTCGCTATGTGTCCTGCCCCAGCGATAACCTCGACGGTCCCCATGGCGGCGATGTCGGGCCCCGCACACGGTCGTGGCGTCCTCCTCCATCATCTCGGCCAAGGCCTCGACCCCGGCCAGAAGACAAAACCGATCCACGCTGAGATGGACTGCGTCCATCGCGTCCGCCAGCGGCGGCATAGGAATCGAGGGGGCAAGGGCTTTCGGGCGGCTGGAACTACGGATATTATTTCCCATGGTGTCGTTCTCCCTTTTGGGTTTGCAGCACCCGGAGCCTAACGGCTCCAGGAGAGCGACACCTACCTCAACTTTTCAACATCGACCGGGACATCCCCCAATTTCCGTCCTTGTGCTAGTTTGGTGAAAACAACGCTCTAGAAGGACATTGCTGGATATGCGCTTTGCCAAGAGCGCCTTTGCAGGCCTCGCTGCCGGTTTTGCCATGTCCCTTGCCGGGCCGGCGATGGCTCAGGATGCGGCTCAGGAATCTGGGCCCTTGGCCTATCCCCATGGGGTCGTCACGCTGGTCACCCATTCGAGTCCGGGCGGCGGAAGCGATGTCTTTTTGCGTGAACTCGTGCGCCATCTAACCCGCCATATCGACGCGACCTTCGTTGTCGAAAACGTCTCGGGCGGTAGCGGCGCGCGTGCGGTCGCGCGGGTTGTAACCGCCGATGCCGATGGCAGCGTGCTCTATGCGACCACACCGACCTATGTATTGACGTCGCTCCTTAGTCAGCCTCAACACCGCTATGACGATCTCGAGCCCTTGGTGAATTTTTTTACCGACAGCGAGATTGTGTACACGCGGGCAGGCGGGCCTTATCTGACCCTTCCCGATGTCATCAATCATGCCCGTGCCGAGCGCGGCCGTTGGGGCGCAGCCAACCCCGCCTCACTGGAACGCCAAGCCGCTGAACAATTAAAGCGCGCTGCCTTTGTCGAAGCGGCCATCGTTTCGCACGAAGGCGGCGGCGATTTGATGATCAATGTTCTGAACGGAACCCTGGATATCGGCGTCGGCGAAATCGGGGAGACGCGCGCGCAATTGGAAGCAGGGCAAATCCGCTTGCTCGCCACCTTTAACCGTACGCGCATACCCGCTTTTCCCGACGTGCCGACCATTCAGGAATATGGTTACGACGTTGTCATGGAGAAATTCCGCGGACTTGCCGGTCCCAAAGGTCTGCCGCCCGATATCATTGCGATCTGGAATGAAGCGGCAGAACGTTTGCTTGCCGATCCGCAATATGCCGCAGCCTATGGACGACAAAATCTATTTGCCAATTACATTGCCCATGACGATTACGCCGCATTTGTCGAAGAATTTGCCGCCGAGACGGAGGAGTTCCTGCGTGAGGCCGGTGTTATTCAATAGGGCCGTAGATCAATAGCCGTGGCGTCGGTCTAAAGAGACGATTGCAAACTGCTAGACAGAAAATAATTCCCCCCTCTGGAATCAGGAGCGTATTTGCTGTCCCACGCGTAAGCCCCACATTTGGTACGCTAGCACCGGCGCCCTCCTTGTCCCTTTCATGGCTGGTGCGTGCGGCTCGAAGACGGCGGAGTGGACCGAGGCCGCTCGCAGCTCTCCAGCCATGATCCTTGGGGTGCTGGTCGGATCCCGCCATAGGGCGACAGCTGACCACGAATCGACGACGAGGGCTTACCGAAAACTCGCCCGATCGCCTTCAGCGTTTCACCCCGAGCCCAACGCTCCCAAACTTCGTCCTTCTCTAACGCACTGAAACCGTAATGGCTTTTCTGATTCCCATTTCCTTGATCCATCGAACACTCCATCTTTTCCAATTAAGATAAAGTGTTGCGTCCATCACTTGAGGCCACATACCGAATTGACGCTGTAACCTATTTGGCAACCGATTGAGGCGAATTGATGATAGGGAATCCGGACTGCACCCGATTGGGTAGCCGCTACCCATGTTTGTAAAATTGAACAGTAGGTCCGGCTCTCCAATCGGCCATTCGTCGGCATGCATTTTCTGTTGTTTATAGAAACGAACACACAACTCGTCGGTGTTGCGGTGCTAAAAGTGCGGCTCACTTGCGTGTAAGCTTTTTCCTCTCCCGCATTGGGGAGAGGCGGGCTATAAGAAAGCCCTTGTTATTGCGTATGAACAAGAATGATCCAGGAGTGACATCCCCTGAATAAGGACCTAATCGCGAGCGCCCTTCTCCTGGTTGTCGCCGCACTTTATTACGCCGCGACTGTTCGAATCCCCGTCAGCACTTTGGGGGGGGTGGTCGGGCCTCATATCTTCCCCACTTTTCTTGCCTTGCTCCTTGGTACTGTCGGGGTAAGCCTTGCGCTCCGTAGCTTGTTCGTGAAGCGCCTCGCTAGTGCAAACGCAAGTGGACCGGTTGAGGGCGAGGCCACTCCGCTTCGTGCGCTGGGGCTGCTGGGTGTCGGTGCGCTCTACATCCCTTTCGCTTTGCTTCTCGGATATGTCCCAGCGCTGTTCCTATTGATTGCGTGTATTGCGCTTTATGAAAAGGCAAAGCCCTCATGGCGGATGGCCGCCATTGCGATGGGTGGAGCGCTGATGTTCTGGCTGCTTTTTGTCGCTCTTCTCGGCGTGAGGCAGCCCCAGAGCATTTTGTTTTGAGGGCGCGCGGGTCGTGATCGAACTCCTCCAGGCCTTTACCTTGCTGACGACGACACCACTTATTGCGGTCGCGCTGATCGGACTGAGCTGGGGCATTTTGGGCGGCGCGCTGCCGGGCATCTCGCCCTCGATCTCAATGGCGCTCTTGTTGCCTTTCACTTACACGCTGGAGCCAATGCTGGCGATCGTGCTCCTCGCCACCGCTTATATTGGCGCCGAGTATGGCGGCTCGATCCCTGCGATCTTGATCCGCACGCCCGGGACGAACGCTGCGGCAGCCACTGTGCTCGACGGTTACGAAATGCGTCGCCAGGGCCGCGCCGGTGAAGCCCTTGGTATCTCACTGTGGTCGGGTGTCGTCGGTGGGCTGGTCGGTCTCGCAATGCTCATTCTTCTCACCGAGCCTTTGTCCCGCCTCGCGCTGGCCTTCCGCCCGATGTCCTATTTTGCGCTTGGAATATTAGGGCTCTCCGTCATCGCATCGCTCTCTGGGAAGTCGCTCTTGAAGGGTGCGGCGGCGGCCCTTCTAGGTCTCATGGTGGCAACGGTCGGAACCGATCCGATCTCGGGCGTGGGACGGTTTACTTTCGGCTCGCCTGAACTTCTTGATGGTATCGCGCCCATTTTTGTCATGGTCGGTTTGTTCGCCGTAAGCGAATTAATGACCCGCTCCGGTGTCACGCCAAGCGCCATGGGCAAACAAGAGCCCTTCCGTGTGCGCCTGCCCTCATTAGGTATGATGAACAGGTTGAAGCGTTCGCAATTTATAGGCGCTCTCATTGGAACCTTTGAAGGGCTCGTGCCTGGTGCAGGCGGTTCCATCGCCTCGTTTCTTTCTTATAATGAAGCGAAAAGATGGTCGAAGCAGCCGGAAGAATTCGGCAAAGGTTCGCCGGAAGGAATCGCAGCCCCTGAAACCTCCAACAACGCCGTCGCCAGCACCGCTCTTATTCCACTTTTGAGTTTTGGCATTCCCGGTTCGAACTCGGCAGCGATTCTTTTAGGCGGGCTTCTCATTCATGGGCTTCTTCCGGGCCCGCGTCTGTTTGAGGAAAACGGCGATATCATAATCGGCCTCTATACCGGCTCGTTCGTTGCTGTGGTGTCGCTGCTTGTCGTGGGCATTCTCGTTCTGCCTGTTTGTATTTGGCTGGTGAACCGGCCGCGTCCTTATCTTTCGGGATTTATTTTTGCTCTTGTGCTGTCGGGCATATACACCGTGCATACAACCCTGTTCGACGTCGGCATCGTTCTTATCGCCGGCCTCTTCGGATATGCGATGCGTTTTTTTGGTTTTCCTTTTCTGCCCGCCGTTTTGGGCGTCGTCCTTGGCGAACTCATCGAGTCGAATTATCGCCGCTCGATGGAACTATCCGGTGGCGAGCACGCGATCTTTCTCCAAGACCGCATCGCTATTGTGCTGTTGTCAGTGGCGTTCTTGTTTGTCGTCGGGTCTTTGCTGCGCGAAGGGCGTGAAGCGCTACGGGCGCGAAAGGATATTCAAACATGAGCGTCGCCGAAAAACTGGGCGGGTTCGCGGCCTCGGTAAATGCCACCGAATTGCCCGGTGATGTGCGGGGCACGATCCGCAATTTGCTGCTCGATGTTGCTGGTCTGTGCGTTGCTGCGCGCAATAATGATTATGTGAGTGCTGCGCGTGCGAGTGCCATCCAAAACGGATCTGCGTCCGCGCTTGGCCATGAGGGAAGCTTCGGTCCCTATGATGCGGCGTTGATCAACGGTACGGCAGCGCATGGCGAGGATTATGACGACACTTTTGAAGGCGGTCCCGTGCATGCCGGCGCGGTCATCGTTCCTGCTGTTCTTGCCATTGCCGAAGAACGCGGCCTCGACGGCGACGCGGTCACACGCGGAATTGCGGTTGGCGTCGAGCTTATGTGCCGCATGAGCCTGGTGACTCCGCAAGCCATCCACAAAGCTTGTTTTCACCCCACTGCCGTGATCGGCGCGCCTGCTGCTGCCGGCGCGGTCGCAGTCGCGATCGGGCTCGATGCAGCTAAGACCATGCATGCGATTGGTGTTTCGGGAAGTCTTGCTTCGGGCATTATCGAATATCTCGCCGATGGCAGCTGGACCAAACGCCTTCACGCGGGCGCCGCCGCGCAAAGCGGAATGCGCGCCGCGCTTCTCGCCGAAGCGGGTTTCACCGGTCCTTCGAGCGTTCTCGAGGGCGTTCACGGATTCTACAAAGCCTTTGCGCCTTCGAAAGAGCCGGATTTCGCGCCGCTATTGGATGGGTTGGGGTCGGATTGGGTTTTAGAGAAGCTGGCGTTCAAACCCTATGCCTGTGGAACCATGACCCAGCCTTTCATCGACTGCGCGATTGAGCTCAGCCAAAGCGGCGTCAAACCCGACGACATCGAGAGCATGGTTTGCGAAGTGGGTGAGGGCACCGTGCATCGCTTGTGGGAACCGCTCGCACTGAAACACGCGCCGCCCAACGCTTACGCCGGAAAGTTTTCTACTCCCTATTGCGTTGCTGTCGGATTTCTCGATAGGAAAGCGGGCTTCGAGCAATTTACCGAGGCGCGTGTTGCCGAAGAGAGCGTTCGCGCGTTAGCTGCGAAAGTCTCCTATGTGATCGATCCCGCGAATGAATATCCGAAAAACTTTACCGGCCATATTCGCGCGACGCTAAAAGATGGAAGCGTGCGCGAGGCGCGCAAGGCCCATATGCGCGGCGGTGCGCATGAGCCCTTGTCGGATGCCGACATCGCGGCCAAGTTTCGCGACAATGCCGCATTCGGCGGCTGGTCGGTTGAGCGTATTGACGCTACCAAAGCCGCGCTAGAGGGCATCGCCGCGCTTGGCGCTGTTGATTTGAATATGATGAGAGGGTGAAACGATGCGCGAATTAAAGGGATTGGCTGCAATCGTCACCGGAGCCGCGCGCAATATCGGCCGCGCGATCGCGCTCGATCTCGCCGAGGGCGGCGCGGCGCTTGCGGTCGTCACAAAATCGGACATGGAAGGCGCTAACGCAGTCGCAAAGGAAATTGAATCGAAGGGCGGAACGGCCATCGCGCTTCAAAGCGATATTAGCGATCCGGCTTCGGTAAAAAAGATGATCGAGGAAACGGCCGCAAAACTCGGTCGCATCGATATCCTTGTGAACAATGCCGGTGTGCGGCCGGAATCGCCTCTTGAAGATTTGAGCTGGGAAGAATGGCGTGCGGTTCAAGGTGTAATTTTGGATGGCGCCTTTTTATGTTCGCAAGCGGTCCTTCCGCATATCGAGAAAAACGGCCGAGGCGCGATCATAAATATTGGCGGGCTGACCGCCTATACCGGCGCGGCGCACCGCGCCCATGTGGTCTCGGCCAAGGCCGGGCTCGATGGTCTCACAAAAGCGCTTGCCGTCGAGCTCAGCCCCCGCGGCATCACCGTCAATTTGGTCTCCCCAGGGCTGATCGACACCGTGCGCGGCAAAAGCTCTACCGCGGTCCCCGATCATCATAAAAAACGCACGACACTGTTGGGCCGCCGCGGAAAACCCGAAGAAGTGGCTTCCATGGTGCGCTATCTCGCTGGGCCGAAGGCACGGTATATGACCGGGCAGACACTTCACGTGAATGGCGGCACGTTTCTTCCCTAGAGCGACAGATTGCTCGCGCAATAAACCACCATTCTTGGAATTCCCCTGTAACTTTGCCCCAAAATGGCCACGGAAGCCGGCGTAAATGCTCTCCGCGCGCGTGATTCTCGGGGAAAGTCGAATTGCCGAATTCGGAAACAAGTCATGAGAGAATGCTTCAGGTCCTCGAAATCATCGAGGATGAGGGCGGCGTCGGCACAGATGAGATTTTGAAAAAGCTCGGCTTCACACGCTCGACGCTTTACCGCTACCTCAAAACATTATCCGCTGCCGGGCTAATCACGTCGCTTCCTAATGTTGGCTATACGTTCGGCCCACGCATTGCCGAGCTCGATTACGAAATGCGCAATCGCGATCCGCTTATTATTGCCACAAAGCCGGTGATGGCCGACCTGGTACGGGAAATCCCCGGCGTTGCGCTATTGTGCCGGCGTTATCGTGATCGTGTTCTTTGTGTCCATCAAGAAGCGGGCGATGTTGCTTTTACCAGCGCCTATGAGCGCGGCCTGGCGCGGCCCATTACACGCGGCGCGGCCTCGCGGATTATTCTCGCTTATCTGCCGGCGCGTACGATCGCAAAATTATATGACGGCGCACAGCAAGCTTTCGCAGAGGGTGAAATAGGCCATTCGCTTGTCGAGGTGAAATCTGCGCTCAAGCAAATGCGTAGCCAAGGCTGGGATGTCACCACCGGTCATGTTGCGCCCGGCGTTACAGGTATTGCCGCGCCGCTATTCGATAATCGCGGTGGAGTGTTGGGAAGCCTTAGCCTTACCTTGGGAAAAGCGCAGCTTCGCGGCGATGATCTCCACATTGTTGCCGGGCGCGTTCAATTGAGTGCCCAAATCGTCAGCAAGGCGGTCAGTGGCCCCGACGGTTAAGGCCGATTTATTCAAAAATCCCATATTATGGGATTTGACACACTTTTGCCTTGGGGGAATAAGGGGCTTTGGGCTCCTTGAAGGGTCCAATTCTCTTAAGGCGGCCTCCCATGCGCAATGGCTTCATTATCGACGACCATGAGGGAAAGAAATTTCTCCTAAGCCGAGAGGCGCTTGTCTCGCCTACCGTCCAGCAAGATGAAATGCGCAAAGTTTTTGCCAAGTGCTGGATTTATGTCGGGCACGCCTCGGAGATCAGAGAGAAGGGCGATTTTGTTACCCGCCGCGTAGCGGGACGCCCGATTATTTTTTGCCGCGATATGAACGGCGAAGTGCAATGCTTTTTCAACACTTGTCGTCACCGCGGCGCCATCGTTTGCACCGAGCATAAGGGCAACAAAAGAAGTTTTCGCTGCGTCTATCATGGCTGGTCTTATCTCAATGACGGAACATTGGCAGGCGTGCCGGGCTCCGACGCCTATGCAGAAACATTCGATAAGAACACGCTTGGCTTAAAGAGCCCGGCGCGCTTCGATTCCTATCGCGACTTTCACTTTCTTTGCCTCGATGCGAACGCGCCGTGTTTGGAAGAATATTTGGGACGCGCCAAAGACTATATGGACATCGTGCTCGATCAATCTCCGTCGGGAAACATGGAGATCCTCAGCGGCGTTCAGGAATACGATATCGCCGCCAATTGGAAATTGATGGTAGAGAACAGTGTCGATGATTATCACATCCCAACCACGCACTCGACCTGGCTCGCCTATATGGCAAATTCCGGCGTGAACATTGCTGTGCCGAAGGGCAAGGGATTGGTGCTTCCCACCAAGGGACTCGCGATCGATCTCGGCAATGGCCATTTCACCACCGACAATGTCAATTTTCGCGGCCGGCCCGTCGCCAAATGGATTCCGATCTATGGCGAAGACGCCAAGCCGGAGATGGATGAAATCCGGAACGAACTCGTCGAACGCTTAGGCCCCGATCGTGCCGCGCGCGTGGCCGACACCAATCGTAATTTGGTAATTTTCCCCAATCTTGTGATCAATGATGGCTCGTCCGTCACGGTCCGGACTTTCTTTCCGGAAAATGCAGCAAAGATGAATGTGAGAGCCTGGGCGTTTGGCCCGGTCGAAGAAAGCGAAGCCGCGCGTTCGCGCCGGCTAGACGCATTTTTGACTTTCTACGGACCAGGCGGTTTTGCCACGCCCGACGACGTCGAGGCGCTTGAGCTTGTGCAGCAAGGTCTTGCCAATTGGCAGGACGACCCCTGGTCCGAAATGTCGCGCGGGATGGGCAAGGAAGGCGAACAGCTAAACAGCGACGAACATCATTTACGTGTTTTTTGGCGCCGCTGGAACGAATTGATGGAGGCGGCCTGATGAACGCGCCCCAAGCCGCCGTGCAAATATCGCGCCCTGAAATCGAAGATTTCCTTTTTCACGAGGCAGCGCTTCTCGATGAATGGCGTCTTGACGAATGGCTGGAGCTTTTGACCGACGATGCGACTTATGAGGTTCCGCCCAACGACACTCCGATGGGCGATTCCAAGGACACGTTGTTCATTCTTGCCGACGATATTGTGCGCATCCGCGAGCGCGTGAAGCGCTTAAAAAGCCCCAATTGCCATGCCGAATTTCCCCATTCGCGCACCCGCCGGATGATCTCGAATGTCCGTATCTTGGAGCGCGAGGGCGATCTGATCACCGTGAGCGCGAATTTCGTTTGCTACCGCTATCGCCGCCATGAACGCATTCGTGAATATGTCGGCTCTTACCGCTATGTTTTGAAATGCGATGCGAGAGCCATCAAAATCAAAGCCCGCCGCACCATTCTGGACGCTTATGAACTCGGGTCCTTGGGCGCAGTGAGTTTCATTCTTTAGGCAGTTTATCGTCCCGCCGGGGAGGTGAGGACGGAGGCGGACGCCCGGCAACGCCGCGGAAATTCAATCCGTCCCCAGTCGTAGCGCAAGTAGTCGCCAAATGTCTCTTCCGGATTGAGCCGTGTAATCTCGATGACGTAAATAGAGATATTGGATTCGCAGTATCCGTACGGGCCATATCGGTCACCGTAGTACCATCCAACTGCTCGCGGCGTTCCAACTCCGTTTCGTCTTGCGAGGCCTTCGACATCGACCAAGGCGCCATCCCACATTGCTTCTCTGTCGAAGATCTCAGGCGCGACGAGAAGTGCGGTACAACCGTCCGGCGTAACTACGCGCACACCTGACTCAGGATTCCCAACGTCTTGTATCTCAAGCCTACCGGTCGTTGTGCAGCGGTGATCGATCTCACATCGAAGATCTGCTGGAAGGTCGATCTCCGGCTCAAAAGGAGATTCCGTCCCTGGGGGAATCGTTAGTCTTTCGACTTCATTTACATAGATTAGCAGCCGCGAATTGCAGGGCACGCCATGCGCGTATCGTCCGTTGATTTCAAACGAAAGAATATTTGTACCGCGCGGTGTCGTATATGCAATTCCTGAAACTTTAACATAGGCGCGCTCCCAATTTTGACCACGCTCGTAGTATTCTGGTGCAAGTAGAAGCGAGATGCAGCCGTTTTGGGTAATAATTTCTGCGCCCGAAGTTGCGTATCCAACCGATCCTAGGTCTAGCCAACCTTCTGCTTCGCATTCCATCTCGGCGCGACAATGAGTGTCGACCGTTTCTTCTTGTCCGAGCAAAGGGGGTGAGCCAAAAAGCCCGATCAGTGCAGCGACTGAAACATAATATCGCAATGTCGACATTTCTGCTTCCTATAATTAGATACCCGGAAAACGATGTTCTTATCCATAAAGGAAAGGCGCCAAGCCAACAGCCTCACCCAACAATATGTCAAATGTAGGACGCGCGAGTGCCTAGACCCGCCGCACCATCCTGCGAGTGCGTACCCGTACGCCAAGGGAGTCCTGCGTTCGCCTGGGTGGCCCGCTTTTGCGGGCCATGACAATTGGGAGAAGGGGGCTTTTCCTCAGCCTTCCATATGCGTATGAGGTTCTCGTTGGTGGGCAATGGGAAACGGAGGCGGGCAACGTGAATGGCGGATAAAACACTCGTATCGGATGAGCTGGCAAAGAAATTTGCCACCGAGAAAGATTTGGACACGCCCTATCGGCGCTGGATTGGCACCGAAGGGTTGGATGTTGTCTCCGCCCATTACATTCCGAATTTGCGCACTGTCGATTTGAAGCCGTGGCCGCGCCGCGAGGCCAAGGGCCTGTACATCAACCATGAAGCTTCGCGTACCTCCAATGATTGCTATGTCTGTGAAATAGCGCCGGGAAGCAAGCTCGCGCCGCAGCGCCAGCTTTTCGAAGAGATGGTGTTGATCCTCGACGGGCGCGGTTCGACCGCGGTGTGGAACGACAAGGGTGCGCGCGTCACTTTCGAGTGGAAAGCGGGCGCCATGTTCGCGATCCCGTTGAATTGCTGGCATCAGCATTTCAATGGCTCCGGCACTGAGCATGTCCGCTATGTCGCGGTCACCAATGGCCCGGTGGTGATGAACCTCTATGACGATCCGTCCTTTGTCTTCGGTTGGGAGTATGATTTCCCAAATCGCTTCAGTGGTGAGCCAGATTTCTTTTCGACCAAGGGCGAGCAAAAAGGTTTTCTGCTCGATTCAAATTTCATTCCCGATGTCGTCAATCTGCCCCTGATTCACGCTAAGGAGCGCGGCGCGGGCGGCGGTCATATTCGCTTCAATATGGCGAAGGGCTCGATCCCCAGTCACATCTCCGAATTTCCCGTCGGCACCTACAAAAAAGCACATTGTCATGGTCCAGGCGCGCATGTCGTGGTGTTAAGCGGTGAAGGCTACTCGCTGATGTGGCCCGAGAATGAAGAGCCAAAGCGCTATGATTGGCAGCCCGGCACATTGATCGTTCCGCCCAATCGCGTGTTCCACCAGCATTTCAACACCAGCCCCGCTCAGGGGCGCTATCTTGCCTTTAAACATTTCTCGCCGCGCAACCCGCAAGGCGTTCCGCTATCCTGGATATCTCGTAGGCAGGGGGGCAATCAAATCGATTATGCCGATGAAAGCGAGTTGGTTCGCTCCACCTATGCCGAGGCGCTGACCAAAAATGGCGTCACACCGAAGATGGACAAGGTTTATCAGGACGAGCTCGCGACCCTACCGCCCCTTCCGGCTTAAGGTTAGGATGTTTGGCTTATTGAAAAGGCCGGCATGCTGATGTCCGTTGCACGAACAAAAACTCCTATTCTTGCTTGTGCTGCAATATTTGCGTTTGGCGCGCTCATCGCTTCATGCACACAGGAAAATGCGCCTACCGAATTTGCGATCGGCGATTTTTCCGAGCGTGAAGCGCCACTTGTCGAAACTGCGCGGGCAGAAGGCTCGGTCACAATCTATTCTTCGCTTCCCGTCCACGTCATGACGCCCGTGGCTGCCGCCTTTCGGGAAAGATATGGGATCGAGACAAATATCTGGCGCGGTGGCTCGGAAGAAATCCTGCAGCGCTCGGTCACCGAAGCGCGCGCCGGCCGTCACATGGTCGATGTGGTCGAGACCGCCTCGCCGGAAGTAGAAGGGATCGCGCGCGAACAGCTCCTTCAAACTATCGAATCGCCGGTGTTCGATGATTTGATGGAAGGCTCGGTCTCGGAAGGGCGCGCCTGGATCATTTCGCGGTTGATTGTTTTTGTCGGCGCCTACAACACTCTTCGCGTTGCGCCTGCAGATGTCCCGCAAAGCTTTGAAGATCTAATGGAGCCAAAATGGAGTGGGCGGCTCACGGTCGAGGCCAATGATTTTGGCTGGATCAAGGGCATGGCCAATACGCTGGGCGAAGATGAGGCGACAAGTCTTCTTCGCAGCATTGTCGATACCAATGGCGTCGGCGTGCGCGACGGGCATGGGCTGATCACCAATATGCTGGCTTCCGGCGAAGTCGAGTTTACGTTCACCCAATATTACGAGCAGGCGGCCAATGCGCGCGATCAGGGCGCGCCGATTGAGGTTGCTTTTCTCGATCCGGTGATTGCAGTGCCGACCGGGATCGCAATGTTTCGAAACGCGCCGCATCCAAATGCAGCGATGCTCTTCATCGAGTTCTTCCTAACGGACGGTCAGGATATCCTCGCCGAATATGATTACATCGGCTCCAATTTGAACCGCCAATCGCTTCCCGAAGGGATGAACCCGGTGGTGGTCGAGATGTCCGACTATCTCGACGAGTATCAGAAGTGGCACGATCTGCACCGCGATATTTTCGCCGCGCAGCGGCGGTGAACTAGACTCATTGTCATTTCCGGCCTAGCCACCCAGCGTGCGAAGCGCGACCGGGTGGCTAGGCCGGGAATGACAAGTCTCCGACCAAAAAAATAAAGGAACAATGCAATGAAACTGTCGTCGGAACAGGAATCCAACCTAGCTCTTTTTCAGAAGCACGTAGAAGCGGAACTGGCAGGCGATCTCGAGACCACAATGGCCACGATGACCGAGAATCCACACCTTATCAACGTTCCGAGCAAGTTTGGGGGCGTGGGTCGAGAAGGCGTTCGTTTATTTTATCAAAATCATCTAGTGGGTAAGTTTTTTTCTCCAGATGTAAAGATGACAAGTGTCTCAACCACTGTCGGAAGTGATCGCATAGTCGACGAACTAGTCATTTCGTTTACGCACACGACTGTCATCGACTGGCTGTTGCCGGATGTGCCTCCGACGGGAAAGCCTGTGGAAGTGGCGTTCGTAGTTGTCGCAGGCGTCAAGGATGGCAAGATTTCCCATGAGCATATCTATTGGGATCAGGCTTGCGTGTTGGTTCAGGTCGGATTTCTCGATCCAGCCGGCTTGCCGGTCGTTGGCGCCGAAAATGCTCGTAAGATCCTCGAATTGAAATAGCCTTCGCGTCGCACTAACCCATGGTTTTCGGCAGGCCCATCCTTCGATCTGCCTACGCAAATGCTATGGCGGACGAATTTTGAACTTTTGACCCGCCGAAGCTTTGGCGAAGGCGGGCGGGCTCAGGGTGAGGTTGTTAGGTGCCTCCCACTCCTGTCATCTCCGGTGAGCCTTGCGCCGGCGAGCACGCGAACCCGCGACTTTAAATTTTGAGCTGTTGCTCGCCGAAAACCAAATTTCATAATTAGAATTGGAACGTCCTGCCGAGGCGAATGGTCAGTAGCGAGGTCTGTGCTTCGAAGTCCCGGAAGGCCAGGCGCGGGAGGGTTGCCGTCTGCCCAACTCCGATAAAAAGTTCGTTGCCGGGGGAGTATTCCCAGCGATAGCGGCCGGAAAAAGTGAAAGCTTCGCTGATATTGTCCCACTGAACTTCGAGCGCCAATTGCATGTCCGGCGTGAAATTCACCACGGAGTCGAGCGTGACGATGTGTATTTTCAGATTTCCCGTCGGTAAGCGAACGAAGTCGCCTTCATAGCCAGGCCGAATTTCGAAAAAGCGATTGGGACGAAAATTGAGTTCCGTAGTCACGCCAATCCAGTCGCCATTATAGAAGCGGCAGCACTCCACTTCCGCGCTCAACTGTATTGCGCGAGACGGTGAGCTCTGTATACGGGCGGCGTAATTGGTCCAGTCGTAATTTCAAATTGGGATAGTAACGTCGCGCGGAAGTACGAATAGTTCGGGAATGCGTTCGAAATGATCTATGACCCACAATGCAAGTCGGTCGTTTTCATAGGAATCGAACAGAATCTGCCCTTGGCCGAACCGGGATTGAGGTTTGTTATCGAACCCGGTGATAAATTCGCCCTCCATGGACATTACGAACTCGTTTAGGAAGGAGTCGCGATAGCGCTGACGGTTTTGAATGCGGGCTTCATAACGGCGCGTGCCCGGCCGGTTGGCAAAACCCAAGGCAGGGTCGAAATTTGCACCGACCTGCTTGAAGCGAAAACGGCCGCCCCAGGGCTCATTGGGGAAATTAAGCGCAGCGCCGAAGGAATCGTCTTCGCCCAAAAGGCTCGAGAAACTACGTTCGTAGTAGAGGTCGGCCTGTGCGATCATGACGCCGAGGAAATCCGAATTGCGGTACTGAAAATCGGCGCCTAGGACCGTATTATCGGTTTCGCCGGTTGGATCGCCATTCGTGACAATCATACCGATTTTGGATTCCGCAAATACGGGACGCGTTACCCGTAGGGTCGAAAGAACCTGTTGGGGGGCGGTCCCTTGGTCGGCGGTGACGACGCTCAAAGCGCCAATGCCGAATCCTGCAAATTCTCCGGAGAGCTTTCCGCCGCCGAGAATGCTGACGGGCCACCCCGAGACGAGGCCGATATTGCGCGAAAAGAAAGGCCGTGCATTGTTCGAATTATTGATAAAATTATATCCGCCGAATTCGAAGGCGGCGGCGTCCTGCAGGAAGAAATCGCGTGTTTCGTCGAAGAACAACGAGAACCGAGTCGTGTTGACCTGGCGCGCGTCGAGCGGACTATCCGAAAAGTCAGGGTTGAATGTCAGAGTTCCTGTCAGCGCCGGCGTAAGTTTGTAAAAGATATTGCCGCCCGCGGTTCCGCTTAAATCCGTCCCCTCATCGCCGGGCGCGACGTGGCGTAGATTCGCCGTGCCGTAAACTTGAACGTCCAGTCCCAACCCGCGTTCGATATCGGAGATGCCGGTCATGCTGCCGGCGAGCGAGAGGTCCGAAAAGCCGAGCACCGGATTGTAACCGGACCAGGCAGCGACTTCGTTCTTGTGTCTAATGGTCCTGTTGACGTCAAAGCCCCAAACACTCTGGCTGGGGTCGTAAGACATGCTTCGGAACGGGATGGACATCTCCGCGACCCATCCATCGTCCCGCAGCTGAGCTTTCCCATCC
This sequence comes from Micropepsaceae bacterium, assembly GCA_965247505.1. Lineage (GTDB taxonomy): Bacteria > Pseudomonadota > Alphaproteobacteria > Micropepsales > Micropepsaceae > CAIYRG01. Next base: position 1,245,501 of record OZ252020.1, read on the forward strand.
CAAATGGCATTCCATTCATAGAGAACGTCCGTGTTGTTCTGCAGCAAGCCATCGCGGCGGCCTCCGGACGCCGAGACCTGGAAGGAATAGCCGTTCCGCCGGGTTGCTCCTGGATCGAGCATGACGCGCAAATTGTCGGATGAGGCCATATCGCCGTCGCGCGACATCGTTCTCACCGCAATGTCGGCGGCGTTGTTGTCATAGGCATAGATGCCGAAATAAATATTGTTCTCGTCGAAAAGGATTCGAACGACGGTCCGCTCCGTCGCCGCTTCGCCGACATCGGGCCGTTCTTGATGAAACCCGTCGGCGACCCCCGCATTCGCCCAAGCAGCGTCGGAAAGATCGCCGTCGATCAGCGGGGCTTGGCTGGCGTCGATGCGCGTCGCCTGCACGGTGTGATAGTCGGCGCCCGGCGGGATGGGCTGTGCGTAGGAGGGAAGCACCGATCCGAAACCCGTTATGCCGGCCAAACAAATGACCAGCTTGAATATGCGGAGTTTGGCACCGGAGGGTGAATAGGTCTCCGCACTCATGGGGACTCGAATCGGAACTTTAGGCTAGTGGTGAAAAGAAAGGGCTTATTAGCTCATGATTTCACAGTGGAAAAGCGGGCAATTGTCGCGGTTTGTAAGGTTTTCGGCAATGCAAAGACGGTGAGACACCCTTCACATCCCCGCGTTGGGGGAGGTGAGGATTTCTCGATTCACTCGCACGCGTCGGGAATAACAGGTTCTTATGGGGTGGGTTAAATGGGTTCTTATATTGCGCCCGGTTGACAATTCAACGGTACATCTTTCCCTTCGCGCGCCGACTGATGCAGCGCAAGACAGATCTCCAAATTTGCTTTGCCCCATTCGCCATTGGGAAACACGTTTCGGTTTTCGCGCAATGAATCGCGCAATTCGATCAGCTCGGCCGCGCGCCCCTGGTAGGGGGGCAGCAAAACCTCCTCGCAGCCTTCATCGGTGTAGATGAGGAGCCCGCCCGGCGATTGGCGGATAACGCCGCGCTCGAATGAGACGATATGAAGCCCGAAAAACGGCATCGCGGCGCCCGCACTCACATCGCGCGATTGGGCATATTTCTCGTTTGCGCCCAGCGTTCCTTCGGAACGCTTCGCCGGCTTCGTATTTTTCCGCTCCTTGCCGAAGGTACCGATTCCCCAACTCAGCTCGGATGAATCGAAATAGCCATATCCGTTGAGACTCATGCTCGCAATCGCGCCGGATTCATAATTTATCAGCGCGGCGCAATTGCCCTCAGACGCAATGTTGGACTCCCAGCGTCCGCTCATTGCGCGAACGCTTTGCGCAGGCGACGCCGCGATGTAATTCGCAATGTCGACAAGATGCGGCGCCTGGCGAAGAATGAACCCCGCGCCCTTATTCTCGTCCAGCTCTTCCGAAAGACGCGGTCGGCGCAGCCAATCATTGTAAAGCCATGAATCGATCTGGATGACTTTGCCCAGTTTGCCCGAGCGCGCGATTTCGCCGATGGCGCGAATAGGCGGATCGAAAATCTTGGAATGGCCGATTGACAGACGCACATCATTGGCGCGCGCGCCTGCGATCATTTTTTCGCACTCCTCAAGCGTCGCTGCGAGCGGCTTGGCGCAAATCACATGCTTACCGCTTTCGGCCGCGCAAATTGCATGTTCGGCGTGAAGATGATTTGGGGTCTCGATCCAAATCGCATCGATGACATTTGAGCAGCAAAGTTCTTCAATGCTCGCATAGGCGGGTAGATCATGCGCCGCGGCGAATTCTTCGCGCGCTTCAGCTCGGACGTCGGCTGCGGCGGCGAGACGCACGCCCTCCACCTTGTCGAAGGCGGGAAGAACTTGCTTGGCTGCATTCCCCAAACCGGCAATGCCAATGTTTAGATTGCTCATGTTCTCCCCATTGGACCATTTAAGGCCGTGCTGACATAATAAATAACACAAGGCCGGAACAGGCCGGACAAGGAATTCACGATGATCACCGCCGAAGAAAACGAAATTCTAACCCGAATCGGCCCGGGAACAAGGATGGGCAATCTCCTGCGCCGCTATTGGCAGCCGGTGGCGGGTCTTTCCGAAATGGAAGATCGCTGGACCCTGAAAGTCCGCATGCTGGGCGAGGATTTGGTCCTCTTTAAGAAGCGCACTGGCGGTTTCGGTTTGATCGCCGAGCATTGCCCGCATCGTGCGGCATCGCTGGCCTATGGCATTCCGACGGGTGAGGGCATTCGCTGTCCCTATCATGGTTGGATGTTTGATGGTGCTGGGCGCTGTCTCGAGCAGCCCAATGAGACCGGACGCAATGCCATGAAGGGCAAAGTCGTAACTTCGGCCTATCCGGTGCAGGAGTTGGGCGGATTGTTATTTGCCTATCTTGGTCCCGAACCCGCACCGCTCTTGCCGCGCTTCGATGGCTTCGTCGAGCCGCGTGCCATCTGCCATATCGGCAAAGCCATCATAGACTGCAATTGGTTGCAGATCATGGAGAACTCCGTCGATCCGGTTCACACCGAATGGCTGCATGGCAAGCTCTATGAATTCTTAAACGAGGACAAAGGCACGAAGGTCGCGATTTCCAAACATCATGTGAAAATCGCATTCGATGAATTCGAATTTGGCATCGTTAAGCGCCGGCTTCTGGAAGGCCAAAGCGAGGATGCCGATGATTGGACGATTGGTCATCCGCTGGTTTTCCCGAATATTTTGGCTGGAGGCTCTGCAGGCGGGCTATGGACGCAAAAGATTTTCCAAATCCGCGTGCCGGTCGACGACACCCATACGCGCCATTTTTGGTACCATGCTTATATTCCGCCGCAAGATGCTCCGGTCCCAAATCATCTGTTGATAAATGTCCCGGTCTATGAGCCGCCGGTGAAAGACGAGAACGGAAAGTTTCTGCTCAACTATATCCATGCGCAGGACATTATGGCCTGGACGACGCAAGGAGCCATTGCCGATCGAACGAAGGAGAAGCTTGGTACCAGCGATATGGGGCTTGTGACCTACCGAAAAATGCTCATGCGCGAATTGGAAAAAATCGAGCGCGGTGAGGATCCTATCGGGACCTTGCGCGATGCCGCACATAACCGCGTCATCGATCTGCCGCGCGAGCGCGGCAAGGACATGTATTCGGACGGCTTTGTGAATCATCTGCGCCGCCAGATGTCGAATTTTTCGCCGATCGCCGATGAGCTGATCGAGGTCTTCACCAAAGACCGCGGTAAGCGCGAAGAAACGAAGCAATCCGTTCCAGCAGAATAAGGGGCCTCAAGAAAATGCGCCGCAATCTTTTCATCGCCAGTATTTTTTCGACGCTTGGCGTTTCCGCCGCGCTTGCCGATGAAGGCATGTGGACCTTCGACAATTTTCCTTCCCAAATCGTGGACGAGAAATACGGCGTTGCGATCGATCAAGCCTGGCTCGACCATGTGCGTGCCAATGCTGGTCGCATGGCCAATGGCTGTTCCTCGTCTTTGGTATCCGATGACGGGCTCGTCTTCACCAACCATCATTGCGTGGTTGGTTGCGTGCAAAATCTCTCGACGCCGGAAAACGATTACGTGGCAAATGGCTTCTTCACGCAAGCGCGCGCCGAGGAGCGCCAATGTCCGGCCTATCAGATCGAATATTTGGAAACGATTGGAGATGTCACCGAACGTGTTTTAGGCGCTACAATGAGCGTTTCGGTCGAAGAGTTTACCGATGCGCGTGACGCAATTGTCGCAACAATGGAATCGGAAAGCTGCGGCCCGCGCGAGGAAACTCATCGCTGTCAGGTCGTCACGCTCTATCAGGGTGGGCAGTACAAGCTCTATGTCTACCGCAAATATTCCGACGTCAGGCTCGTTTTCGCTCCAGAAATTCAAGCCTCGTTCTTTGGCGGCGATCCAGACAATTTCAATTTCCCGCGTTATGCCTTCGATGGGGCATTCCTGCGCCTTTATGAAAATAACGTGCCGGTCTCAACGCCAAATCATTTTCGCTGGAGCGTGGATGCGCCCGAGGCCGGCGATCCGGTTTTTGTGGCCGGTAATCCGGGTAACACCAGCCGACTCTACACCGAAAGTCAGCTCGCCTCGTTGCGCGACTTCATCTATTCGGACCTCATGCTGCAATATTCCGAATTGCGCGGGCGCCTAATCGAGTTTGGCAAGATCGACGCCGAGCATGCGCGCATTGCCACGCGCGATCTGTTCGGTATCGAAAATACCTTGAAACGTATGCGCGGCCAGTACGCAGCGCTCTTGGACGAAGACCTATTTGCCAGGAAACGCGAGGCTGATGCGCAGTTGAAATCACGGGTGGCGGCGGATGCCGAGCTGCGCACAAGCATTGGCGATCCCTGGTCCGAGATAGAAGCAGCGCAGGCTGCGCGCGCCGGAATCTATATGACCAATTATCTTGTCGAGGGACGCGGAGGTTTTGGCTCGGATCTCTATGGCCATGCGGTCGATTTGGTGCGTGCTTCCGCAGAGCGCGAAAAACTGAATGAGGAGCGTCTGCCGGAATACTCGCAAGCGCGTTTACCTCTTCTCGAGCGCAGATTATTGACCGACGAGCCAATCGATCGAGAACTTGAAGCGCTTAAGCTCGAATTTTGGCTGACCAAATTGCGCGAATATCTCACCGCCGACGCGCCCGAGACCGCTATATTTATTGGTCGTGACTCGCCGGAAACTCTGGCGCAAACGCTCTCGCGCTCGCGCCTTGTCGATCCGGGTTTTCGCGAGACGCTGTGGGAGGGCGGTGCAGCAGTAATTAAAGCTTCCGACGATCCCATGATTGCCTATGTCCGGATGCGCGATGATGCGGCGCGGGCAATACGGGAGCAATATGAAGAGCGCGTCGAAGGGCCGACGGACCGCGCTTTGGAGCGCATCGCCGCGGCGCGTTTTGCGATTTACGGCACCGATGTTTACCCGGATGCGACATTCACGCTGCGGCTTTCCTACGGGGCGATCGATGGTTGGACCGTGAACGAGCAAAGCGTTCCACCATTCACCTATTTTGAGGGCCTTTACCAGCGCGCGACCGACTATGAGCCGTTCAGCCTGGTTCCGCGCTGGGCCGAGGCGCAGGATGTGCTCGATCCCGACACGATTTATAATATCTCTTCGAACAACGACATTGTCGGTGGAAATTCCGGCTCGCCTTTATTGAATGCCGACGGCGCAGTCATTGGCGCCGTATTCGACGGGAACATTCTTTCCCTGGGCGGGACGTTTGCGTTTGATCCGGAGATCAATCGCGCCGTGACCGTCTCGACAATGGCGATCACCGAAGGGCTGGATAAGGTCTACGGGTTGGACGCATTGGTGGCCGAATTAACGGCGCCTTAGCGCGAAGTAGTGTTGGCATTGCGAGCCAATAATCTAAGCTGCAAGGATCAACGCTGCATTTTGTATGCTGCGGCATGCAGGGCGGGAGTTTGAAACGTATTTCGATGCGTCTATACTCAAGCCAGCGCTTCAAGATAGGCGAACTCGCTGAGAAAGGCTTGTCGCCTCCGTCCTCTACCAGATCGGCAATCCCATGAAAAAACGCGCGGTCGGTGTCATCGACATTCTGGGTAAATCGACGGCTCGATCAGTCTGGTCCCGTTTTATTCGGGCCAACAACACTAGCATCATGGCACAGGTTGTGGCTATCTGGTGCGAAGAGCTCGGCCACGACGTCTCGATGGGTTTCTACGACGGCCCCGAAGTCATGGCCGGCGGGATTTCCGACGACGTGGACGTCGTTTTTATCAATGTTTACTCGCATACCGCGCAGCTGGGCTACGCCCTGAGCAACTACTACCGCGCGAAGGGTGCCGTGACCGTCATCGGCGGGCCGCACGCGCGCAGCTACCCGGAGGACGCGGCCAAGTACTTCGACTACGTGGTCGGCTTCTGCGACAAAGAGTTGATTAGAGACTTGCTACAAGACGGCGAGCGGCAGCGGCCCCAGGGGCAGTTTCTCTCGACCGGGCGGCAACCACCGCAATTGCCGGGAGTCGAGCAGCGCTGGCCGTTCATGCAACCCATCATGGCAAAGGCCAAGATCATGAAAGCCATCCCGGTCATCGGGAGCCTAGGGTGTCCCTACACCTGCAGCTTCTGCACCGACGCGCTGGTGCCCTATCAGACGCTCGACTACGAGGCGTTGAAAGAAGATCTGGTATTCATCCTGAAGAACAAACTGCCCCGCACCATTGTGGCGTGGCACGATCCCAACTTCGGCGTTCGGTTCAACGATTTCCTGGGGGTGATTGAAGAAGCCGTTCCGCCCGGTGAGATTACTTTCTTGGCCGAGATGTCGCTGTCGTTGCTGAGCGAGGAGCACTGCCAGCGGCTGGCACATAACGGATTCAAAGTATTGCTTCCGGGCATCGAATCGTGGTTCGACATTGGCGATAAGTCGAAGATGCGCGCAACCAAAGGAGAGGAGAAGGTGCGCCGGCTGGCAGTGCAGGCCCGGATGATCCAATCCTACATCCCGTACTTGCAGGGCAATCTGATCGTGGGACTCGACGCCGACGAAGGGCCGGAGCCGTTCGAATTGACGAAGCGGTTTCTGGATGAGGTCCCTGTTATTTATCCCCTGGTCTCCCTGCTCACCTCTTACGGTCAGAGCGCGCCGGACAATCTGGACTACCAGCGCGCAGGACGCGTGCTGAACATCCCGTTTCATTTTTTGAACCAAACCCACGCCATGAACGTTCGGCCCAAGAACTACGCTTGGGAGGAATTTTTCAACTATACCGCCGATATGTTGGCGTATGCCTTCTCGCCGTCGGTCATTGCGAGACGTTTTCGCGCGACCAAGCACACCGGCACACGGATTGAGCAACTATTTCGAGGCTTTTCGGACGGGCGACGTCGAAAGCAAAAAAGCTACCAGATGCTGCAAGACCAGCTCAAGAAGCCGGCGGTGCGCCGTTACTTCGAAGGTGAGACCACCGATCTACCCTCGTTTTACGTCGAGCCTGTTCGGAAAGATCTAAGGTGGCTCTGGGACTGGCTGCCCGAAGGAGCATTGTATCACGATCCCAACGCCTATTTCAGTTCCCGGGCGAACGGCGCATAGGGCGCATTGGTTGCCGAATTGACGGCGCCTTAGCGCTGCTTACCAATTGACTTCACCTGCCCCAACGCGGGGAGGTTAGGTAAAGTGCGATTGTCGACTGTGCGCGCCATGACGCTACCGCCAAAAATCACTCCTGCCGCACATTCTTCGCAAAATCATAATCTGCCAGGCTCTCGCCCTCGAACTGCCAGACAATTCGATCCTTCGGCAAAGAGCCGGAAAAAATCTTTCTCACAAATTCTTGTTGCGCCGACCAAGCCGCATGGGCCTGTGCCGCCCGATAACGCCCCGGCATGGTGTCATTTAACCAGCCATGCGGCGCGCCCTCATAGAGATGTATCTCATAGTTTTGCCGCACTCTTCAAGCGCGCCGCGAAAGCGGCGCACATCGTCGACGGAAATAATGTGGTCGTCCGTGCCGAAGGCACCGAAGACAGGGCAGGGCAAGCGCGCAAGAATGTCCTCCAATGGCTTAGGCTGATTGTCGGTGACGCCCCATTTGCGCTTGGCGGCAGCGCCATACCAAACGATGGCCGCTTCGATGTTGGTCTCGGCCGCAAATATCAAAGGATGGCGGCCGGTCTGGCAATAACCGGCCACTGCAACCCGGTCCGCTGCGGCGCCGTCCAAATCTGTGAAAGCAGCCTTTGTGATTGTTAGAAGCTCGACCGCTTCGGGGTCTGTGATCGGGTAGCGCGATGCTCCTGCATTCAAAGCCGCTTGGTCGGGGTGGCGAAAAAAGAAATTGGGCGCAAGCACCATCAAGCCGCCTTTCGCGCAGCGCTTGGCAAGATCGCGCGTATGATCAACCAGACCGTAGCGCTCATGCATCAAAATCACGCAAGGGTATTTTCCGCCATCATTTGGCCGGGCGAAGAAAGCGGGCATACCACCCGGACAAATGATCTCGCCCGTTTCAACCCTGGTTGGGTCTGGTTGGGACATTGCTAAGCTACTCTCTCATCAGCGCGACGGCCTCATCGACGCTCATGACGCGCGCCATGCGCGGAAACACGCGGTCCATGAAAAAATCATTATTGGGTCCGCGCGCCGAGTAACAGCCATCGCGTATTACGACGATACCAAGATCCAAATCGCGCGCGGCGAAAACCGTGCTTGCGATGCCGACATCGGTCGAGCCGCCGGCAATGACGATGGTATCGATGCCACGGACACGAAACTGCAATTCAAGATTGGTCTGATGAAAAGAATTCCAACGCTGTTTGGGAACCACTACATCGCTCTCAAGGGGTTTGAGTTCTTCCGCAATTTCGGCGTCCTGCGAGCCCTTATGGAAGCGCGGCTTGATTGACTTATCGGCGCTTCCTCCAGGCAGGAGATCCATATCCGTGTCCGTCAACCGCTCGACCGAATCGGCGTCGTCTGGCGCATGCGCTCCTGCGGGATAAAAACTAGTCATCCCGACTTTTCGCGCACCGGATTGAAGGCGGGTTAAATTCGCCAGGACATTGCGTTCGGCAAGGAAAGCAATCTTCTTGGGATTACTCGGATGGAGGTATCCATGGAGTGCATCGAACAAGATCAATCCGGTATTTTTGGCGCTTAGTTCCCTCGATAGGCGCGATACTCTCGGCATAATCCCCCCCGTTTTGTTTTTGATTGGGCGCCGGCGCGACGCTCGCCGAAGCCCTGTAGCTGATTAGCGCGCGGAAGTCAGCGTCCTTAAGCGCGCAATCACTTCCGGCGGTGCGCCATAGGCCTCCTCGATAATTTCTTGAATTTGCTCCCCACTGCGCGGGTCCGTGGCGTCAAGCCCGATTCGGTTGGCGTCCTGGCGGAATGCCTCGTCGTTAAACGTGTCCATGAAGGCCTTGCGCATGATCGTAACCTGCTCGTCGGGCACCCCAGGCGGCATGAGATAAGGCCGGCCCAAAGCGAGCGCAGCAAAACCCGCCCGAAGAAGGGCGCGATCCTCGGGGTCGGTAACCAAGTCCATTATGAAGGGCACGTTAGGCAGGTTCGGCTCGCGCTCGGGCCCGTATTGCAAAAGCAATTTCAGTTTGTCGTCGCGAAGCCAGTCGGGCTTGGTCGCAACAAGCGAGCTATAAAATATGCTTGGAACGCCGTCCAATTCGCCGCGCTCCATAGCGTTGAACGCTTCTACTTGTCCTGGATAGCCAACGATAATCCGCATCATGGTTTGAAGCGTCTCGTTGACGAGTTTGGCGTAGAAAGTCGGTGTCGAATTCGCACCCGTTGAACCTACGACGATTTCGTTTGTGCGAACGTCGTCAATCGAATCCACGCTGACGGTGTGCCAAACAGCAATGAGGCCGGTTTCGACGCTTGGTGTGCCTAGCCAAATGAACTCCGTGGGATCATATCTCGCTTGTGTCGTACCAAAGAGCGGTTCGAACGGCGTATTATTTTGGACGTCGCCAATCACCGTTCCGTCCTTAGGCGCGATAAAAAAAAGATAATTCGTCGCGCTGATGCCACCTGCGCCCGGCATGTTGTTGATGACAATGGTCGGCTCGCCCAGAATGTGACGCGAGAGATGCTGCGCAAGGATGCGGCTCATCGCGTCATAGCCCCCGCCGACGGCAGAGCTAAGAACCATGGTAATTGTTTTTCCTTCGTAAAAACCGTTTGGTTCCTGCGCAAAAGTCGGTGCGCTTCCAACGGCCCACGAAAGAATGGATACAACCAGAACGCGGCCTGCGCTCTTGGACATCCGTCACCTCTCCATCAATGGGTATCATTGATTGTGACGTTAGCAGGTGCGCAATAGCAAGGGTGTGAGAGAAGCGAAACTGACCCGATCGCAAGGATTGGCTTTTATAAGAGAATGCCTACCGGCTATGAGCTCGCATTGCCTGCGGCTTTTGCTGCAATATTTTTTTCGACGAGGTCGCATAAATCTTTGAACGTCGCCGAGCCGGTCTCCTCGTCACTTTGGGAAAGTTGAATGCTGAATTTGTCTTCAATCTCGAATACCATCTCGACCACATCGAGACTGTCCAATCCAATGTCGGCGAGTTTCGAATCGAGAGAAAACTCGGTTCCTTCAGGTGCCCTTTTCCTGATTATGGCGCGCAAATCGGCTTCAACATCCATGGTCTTGCCTTCCCCTTCGGACCAAGGAATTCTTATAAGTCCCTGTCCTAGAGTCCAGTCTTTCGCCCAATAATTAGGCTTGGCGTCCCGCTTTGAGCTGGCAGGTCAATATTTCCGCGCAAGCAACACCGAATTCAGCCCGCCAAATGCGAATGAAGCCGAAACCGCTATTTCGCTTGAAATTTCTTCAGGTTCAAGAACAAGCGGTAAATCGCAATCCGGGTCGGGGCCAACATAGTTCAGGATGGGCGGTGCGGTGTTCTCTCGCAATGCTTGTATGGCAATCAAAAACTCCATCGCGCCGGTCGCGCCCAGCATGTGGCCATGCGCAGATTTTGTGGCGATGACCCGGTGCTTTGCGAAACTGTTCGGGTAGGCGAGACGCAAAGCTGCTGATTCCGAACGGTCATTGAGCTTGGTCCCAGTGCCATGCGCGCTGTAAAGTATGGCTCCGTCATCGGCGACGCCGGCATCTTCATGCGCCGCACGAATTGCCGCCGCGGCATTCGCGGGATCGGGCTTCGTTATGTGACTGGCATCTGCAGTTGAGCCCGTGCCCGCCACTTCGGCATATATCTTTGCACCACGCTTTCGCGCATGCTCCTCTTCCTCGAGGATTAGGGTTGCCGCGCCCTCGCCGATAACCATTCCATTTCTGTCAATCGAAAATGGCCGACAGGTGTCTGTCGCCATCGCTTGCAATGCCGTCCAGCCGCGAAGCGAACCATAGGTCAGGCTCGCATCGCTTCCGCCGGTGATAACAATCGAAGCGCGGCCCGCGCGAATGAGATGCATTGCTTCGCCAATCGCATGAGCCGATGTTGCGCAGGCGCTCGAAACAGCGAGACAATGTCCGCGAACTCCAAATATCATCGAGAGGTAAGAAACATTTGCGCTGTTCATGTAACGCGGGATGGTCATTGGATGGACGTTTGGCAGCCTGTTGAGGAATACGCGCTCATAAGCGGCTTCCATCGTGATGTTACCGCCGCTTGCGCTGCCATAAATGATGGCGGCTCTTTCGAGCCGTTCTGCGTCGTTAACAAGCCCGGCATCGCTTAAAGCCTCGAGCGTTGCGGAGGCTCCGAAGTTCGAGAAGAGATCTACGCTGGCAATTTGCTTTTCCGTAAATTTTTCTGCGAGTTTCGTAAGTGCATCGGGATTACAAGGGGCCACCGGGCCTTCGATTTGGTATTCGTCTAGCCCCTTAACCGCGATCGTTTTTTGATTGATCGCACTTCTTCCGGCGAGCAGACTCGCCCAAGTCGACGCGACATCCGCACCCAGACCCGATACGCAGCCCATGCCGGTAATCACCGCTTTTTTCACTCTTTCAATTCCTCAAACGCGTGTCGCGAACATCGAAAACTGCGCGAGCAGGCAGTGTGAAGCGGTTCTTTGCGAGCGCCATCTCGATGGCAATGGGTCGCCGTATGGGCAGACAACTCATTTTTAGGCGCGGCACTAGCGCTTGCGGCGTTCCACTCGTACACAGAATCCCCCAGAAAAGAGCCACGAAGTGGGGCTTTTGCGCCCATGGACACGCCTTCCCGCCGATTTCCAGCGAAGACGGAGACAAATAGGGCATTCCGCCATTGCCGGGCAACCGGAAGAAAGCCCACAGCCCTGGTTAACGAGGTTTAAGGCGAAAACCTATGAAAAGGCTGATGTAATGCTTAGAATAAGGCTCGGCTGCTTCGCCCTTCGGCGTGCGCCGATACGCGAAATGCCGGCTAACCAGGTGGAGACAGGCGCGCATATGAGATTTTCTAGAGTTCGCCTGCACCAAATATTGGCTGCCATATTTGTAACCATGGCGGGCTTATTGGTTCCGCAGAGCGGGCCGCAGGCAGCAGAAAATTCCGGTGCCATTGGGCAGATTGTGCCGGCGGGAGGCATTATTTCCCTGACAGGCTCGCCGGGCGGGTTTGTGGAAGAAGTGCATGTCGCTGCAGGCGATTCCGTTATTGCCGGCGCTATTTTGATGACGGTGCAAAGCGAAGCACTCAATGCCGAGCACGAACATGCCACGGCTGAGCTTGAGACGGCCCGGGTGATTTCCTCCGCCCAGAGTGCTGCACAAAACCACGCTGTAGAAATCGCACGTACGCGGCTGCAAGATGCCGCGCGGGAGTTGGCGAGCTATCGCGCAGTCGGGTTACAATCGACTTCTGCGAATGAGCTTGCCCGCCTGGAGGGCGGTGAGAATCAAACGCGCCACGCGCTTCAGGTTGAGCAAGCAAGAGCGCGAACCGCAAATGCGGAAGGGCGTAGACTAGTTGGTGTGGCCGAACGGCGCTTGACAATTGCACAGGCCGCAATGGAGATTCGCGCGCCCAGCGACGGTACTGTTCTTCGCGTGGACCGTCGCGCCGGTCAACTCCTTACGGGTGAGCCGGCGGTTCACATGGGCGATCTTACGACAATGTATGTTGTGAGCCAGGTTTATGAGGGCGATCTCTTGGGATTGCGGCCGGGAATGAGCGCCACGATCGAGAACGCGACGCTTGGCGCACCGCTGAAAGGTACGATTGAAGACATCAGCCGTCTTATCGATACCCGCGCGCGCCTCGGGGAAGTTAGAATCAGGTTGGATAATCCGGTGCCCGCCAACAGACTTGTCGGCATGGAGGTCGAAGTCGTCATCGCCCGCTAGGAATGCTGCGTTGTTTTCGCAACTGAGAGAAATGTTGTCGCGCAATCGCGGATGTTTTTTCATCGCGATAGCGAATTTGATGCAACGCAGGTTGCGCCTCGTGGTGGCGCTGGCCGGTACTGCCGTGCCCATTGTGCTGTTGTTGATGCAAATGGCGTTTCTTAACGGCGCGCAGCTTCAAGTGACCCGGTTTTATGAGGCCTTCAGCTTCGATATGGCGATTATCTCATCGGACTATCAGTTTCTTGTAGAAGGCGGCGCGGTCGATCGCGTGCGACTTACGCAGGCAAGCGCCTTGCCCGAGGTTGTCGATACCTTCGCTATCAATATTGGTAACTCTCGTTGGACGAACAAGGAGACGGAGCGTGCCGTTCCGACGCTCGTCTTCGGTATCGACGAGAAACCAAATTTCCTTGCCGACCCGCAGTTTCAAAGGGGCCTCACCGCCTTGGGAACCAATCGCTCCATTTTGGTTGACGAATATTCGCTTGAATCGTTCGGAGCCTTAGATATCGGAACCGAAGGGGAGGTAAGCGGCATCGACGTCAATATCGTCGAAAGTTTTCAGCTCGGTCTTTTCTTTTACGCCGACGGCAGTACGATCGTAAGAAATACCGACTTTCCACGCTATGTCCCAAGAAACCCACTGACCATAAGCATAGGACTCCTTCAACTAGACGCGAACGCCGATGCGATGGAAATTAGGGATCAGCTGATCGCTGCGCTTCCCGACGATGTCCGCGTGTTGACGTATGAAGAGTTCATCGCTGCCGAAAGAGCGTTTTTTATTACGACCAAGCCCATAGGTATTTTGTTACAAACCAGTATGTGGATCGCCTTTCTTGTTGGTTCCGTAATCTTGCTGCAAGTGATCTCCACCGACATTGTAAATCGCTTGAAGGAGTTTGCGACTCTCAAGGCGATGGGGTTTGGGCCTGAATTCGTATTTGGAATAGGATTGTTCCAGGCATTGTTGCTCGCGGCCGGTGCCTTCGTTGTCGCGTTGATTGTCTCCACTGTTATACTTGGCTTGGTTGCTTCGGTAACCCATTTGCCCACCACCATCACGCTCGCTCTCGGAATTTTGGCGCTCCTTATCGTTCTGACGATGTCGGTGCTTTCGGTTGCCTTTGTTGTCCGGCGCATTGCCGGTACAGATCCGGCGGAGCTCTACTGATGCGTGCTTTGGAAGGTGGCAATTTTGGAGTCGGTACGTTGGTCCGAAAACTTTTACGCGCCCTCCTGCCAAACAGGTCTAGTTTTGGCATGGGGATACGCTTGATCGCTTTCAACCCGATGCGCCTTTTGGCCGCGTTTGCAGGCATTGGTGTCGCGGTCACCGTCATGTTTGTGGAACTCGGACTACTGACCGGCTTGCTGAATTCCCAAGCATTGATGGCATCCGTGGTGCGAGGCGAGCTTGTGGTGTTAAGCGAGGCACGAACCGATTTGCACAAGTGGAATGATTTAAGCCGTATTCGTCTTAACCAGATTGCGGCTACCGAGGGTGTTGAGCGGGTCATCCCGGTGTACCAAAGCAATATGGGTTTAAGCGATCCGGACACCAATACGGTGCGAAGGATATTGGTTATTGCTTTTCCCCCTGAAGACTTACCCATTGCCATTGGTGATCCCGAAGAAATTGCCCAGGCCTTGCGCACGCCAAACACAATCCTATTCGATCGACGCTCCAGGCCAATTTATGCGGAAATGGTGTTAGGCGGGGAGGCTGAACTTAATGACGAGTCATACCGGGTTGGGGGCTTCGTGGATCTCGGACCGGATATCATTCACGACGGCGTCATAATTATGAGCGATGCATCCTATTTTGCGCGCTTTCCAGATGCACGGCCCATCATGGGCGTCATTCGCCTTTCGGAAGGTGCAAATCCCGACGAAGTGCGTGCGGGGCTGGTGGCTTCACTTCCAGACGATGTTTCTATTTTTACACCCGACGAGCTGCATCAGCGCGAAATTAATTTTACTTTGCGTTCAGCACCGCTGGGATTTCTCTTCGGGATCGGCATGTTCGCCGGGCTAGTGATTGGTTCGATCACTTGTTACCAAATTTTGTTCAATGAGATTGTCGATCGGTTGAAGCAATACGCAACGCTAAAAGCGATGGGTTTTTCGGACGGCTTTCTTCGTGGGCTCATTGTCGAGCAGGCTATTTTGCTTGCCAGCGGCGGCTTCGCGGGTGGTCTGTTTTTCGCTTGGATAACCTACGCCTATATCGCTGGCAAAACGGCTTTGGCCGTGCAGCTCAGCTTCGAGAGCGTTACCCTCATTTTCGTTCTCGCTACTGCAATGTGCATTGGTGCTGGATTGTTGGCGTTGCGGCGCGTTTCTACTGCCGATCCGGCTGAGCTTTATTGATGGCGGCGATGGACCCACACACCCCGCACAACACTGCCACTTCGGGGGATAACGATGGCGCTGCGGTGGTCGTCGCGCGGGGCGTCGAATATGCCTTCGGCACCGACGCCAATCCGAAGCCGATACTGAAATCGGTGGATTTCACTTTGGAGCCGGGAGAGTTTGTTATTCTTACCGGACCTTCGGGCGCCGGAAAGACAACGCTTATGACGCTTATCGGGGCGCTGCGCTCGGTACAGATAGGCAGCATAAAAGTGCTGGGGAAAGAATTGGCTGACCTACCCCCTGCCGGCCAGCGCGATATCAGACGTCGGATCGGCTTTATTTTTCAAGATCACAATCTTTTTGACGCTTTGACCGCGTTTCAAACGCTTCGCTTGGCGATGGAGCTAATCGAGCCGCACCCCAACTATGACGAGGCACTGGACCGTGCGCGTGCCATCATGGCCGCCTTGGGAATGGCGGACTATCTTCATTCTCTGCCGGGGCAACTTTCCACCGGCCAAAAACAGCGCGTGGCGATCGCCAGGGCGCTGGTCAACATGCCTGCGCTTATTCTAGCGGATGAGCCCACTGCGTCCCTTGATCAAGGATCCGCGGGCGCAGTTATCGACATTGTTCGAGAGCGCGTGACCCAATCGCGTACGGCAGCGCTTATGGTTACGCATGATGTCCGTCTATTCAGCGTTGCCGATCGCGTTGTACGAATGGAAGATGGGCGGGTCGCGGATGCGGCTTAAATTGCCGGAGGAATGCCAGATGTTTGCATTGAGCCATCGCGTTGAGAGTCCGAGCGCCCGCTTTGCGCGGGGCTGGGGCTTCTGGTCTTTGGCTGCGAGCCTGTTCATTTTTCCGAGCGCTGCCGCTCAGCCCGTTTCACTTGAAGATGTCGTCCGAGCAGTCGTTACGGATAGTCCGCTTATTGGTCTTGAGAACGAGCGCGTGCGGCGGGCACAAGGGGAATTGCAACTCGCACAAGGGCCTCTGGACTGGACGGCAACTGCCGAGGGTGGTTGGCAGCGGCTTTATGTCGTGGAAGCACGCGATGGTTTTCTGACCGACAATCTCCAAGACATTGATGCTTGGCGGACCTCTCTCGGCATCAGCCGGCAGTTTCGCAACGGGATTACCATCCAGCCCGGTGTAAGCTTCTACATCGATGCCGATGTAAACGCAGCGCAATCGCTGGGTCTTACGCAAACACTGCCGTCGCTGAATCTTACAATCCCATTGCTGCGTGGCTATGGCACGGACAGCCCGGTCGCAACTGCGGAACGGGCGGCACGACTTGGTGTCGAGGCGTCCCAACATGGGCGCGAGTACGGGACGCAACGAGCCGTTTCGAGTGCCGTGCTTGTCTTTTGGCGCTGTCTCGCTCTGCGTCGTCAATTCGAGGTTGCCGAAAGCGACCTGCAGGAGGCCCAAGAATTTGTTCAGGCCATCCGTGGCTTCGTCGAGCAAGGACAAGGAGAGCCTCTAGCGCTGGATCGCGCGGTCGCTAGCCTTGCTGTGCAAAATGTAACCGTTGCAAGGTCTCGTGCTGTCGACGAGTCCTGCCGCCGCGAACTTGACGTTGCCATGAATGGCGATGGTATTGGTGGTCTCCCCGTGCCGGTCGGTGAATTTCCAGTAATAAATCAAGGTGCCGCGGTGGTATTGAACGGCAACATCCTTGCTGAGAGTGCGCTAATGCGCAGAGAGGACGTGCGCGCGCTTTCGCTACAAAGTGCCGCGCATACGGAGCGCGTGCGTGGCGCGCAAGATGGGATGCAGCCACAGCTTAATGTGCTCGTTGACCCGCGCGGCGTATTGCTGCGCCTTTCGCAAAGCCTCGGCCGTAATGCACAGGAGGGTCAGTTGTCGGCAGCTCTGGCGGGCGAAGGTGAGGCGCGCATCAATCTTCGACAGCTTGAGAATCAAGTTCGCCTCGAAGTTACCGAGAATATTCGTGGCATCAATGACGCGATCTCGAACTGGCAGGCATTGAGCGATTCTGCGACTGCGATGAAGTTGGTGGCAGATGATGCCCAGCGCCGTTACGACGCTGGCATCATTACACGCCAAGAATATCGTGACGTTCAGGGAGAGTATGCGCTGGTACAAACGCAGCTTGTCGAAACACAATATCAATATGCATCCAATCTCGCCGCTTTGCGCTTAGCACTCGGGAGTGTTTCGGCCGGCCAAGGCGTGCCGGTGGAAATGATAGCTGCGCAATTTCGCGCCGTGCCGCAAAACTGAGTTGATTGCCGCCTCGTAATGAACTTGTCGGATGACATTTTAGCGATCTTAATTCCAGTCGCCGGCCTTTTCCTTCTGGGTGCGCTTATTATTGCCATCGCGGAGCGCACACTGATTGGGCGCAATACCGCGTCGGAGTTATGGGCCGTCTATCGCTCCGAGTTCTTGATTGTGGGCGCTTTACTGGTTCCGGCGGCGTTGGGCGGATGGGCGTTCACGATTTTCCTGGTGGCATTGGCTTGGCGGGGGCAAATGGAACTCGCAAGACTGTTCGAGCTCCGCGGCCAAATTGTTTTCAGCATGATTGCGATGGGGGTAGCAGGGCTCGTGATCGTTGCACCTTGGTTCGGTTATTTCGAAAATATACCAATGCTTATGTTAATCGGCGCGGGTGTGACGCTGGCAGTGGGTGTCGTGGCGCCTGCGGGATCAAAACGTTCAACGCTGCTTGGCGCATCGGCTGTCGGGCTTTTTTTTCCGGTATTGTGTTGCGTAATCGCAGCGCTTTTGCGGCTGGGCCCGGAAGGTCTACCCTGGATTTTTGTCGTCTATGCGACAGTCGAGATCAACGATACCTCGGCATTTCTCGCCGGAAAGCTAGCCGGCGCACATCCCGCGTTTCCCAAACTTAGCCCTGATAAAACGCTGGAAGGTCTGGTTGCAGGAATTACAGTCGGCGGGTTTGCCGGAACGTGGCTCGCATATCGCTTTCTGGAACTGCCAATTGTCTCCGCTTTCTTGCTCGCTGTCTTGTTGCTAGCTGCGGGCATCGGAGGAGACCTTACGACATCGGCCCTGAAACGCGGGTGTGGGAAGAAAGATTTTTCCCCGGTGTTGAGACGCCATGGTGGCGTGCTCGACATTTACGACGCGTTTTTATTTGCTGTGCCTATCGCGCTTCTGTTCCAATGGGCAGTCGCGGGTTAGGCTATCTCGAACATCAATTTCGCAGTCTTGCGCCGCTAGTTGTTCTCTTCGCCGGCAAGCGGAATTTGTGCATCAAGGAAGCGCTTACGCCACTTTTCGTCCAATGCAATGAATACAGGTATGCAATTTACGAACCCGTATCCGGCCTCAAGCGATTGTTCGGCGCAATATTCAGTCGCCATTTGCGAGCCCACCGGGAGATAGCAGGCCACAATGTCCGGTTCAGTTCGCTTTAGGATATCGGCGACATCAACGGGCGCTTTTTTGCGAAAACGCGCAATGTCTGTTTTGGGACGAGCCGCGGGCGGCGCACCTCCAAGAGCGATCATCCAGGGCGATGTTACAGTATTGTAACTATCCGTTACCGGCCCCGGCACTGCATCAATTGGCGTTTTTGCGCTTGACGTTTAACTAGGAAGTAGCTTTCAAGGCGCCATGCTGGAAGTAAGAGCGGGTTGCCTTGTATCGAACCTAGGTTGGCAGCATGCTATCCCCGGTGATGGGCAGAAGACGACAAGGAATTGAAGGGTATGAAACTTACGTCTGCTCGCATCTTTGGCTTACCAATGATTTCACTCTGGCCCAACATTGCCGCTCATGCCGCAGGCGGAGAAATTGCGGATGAGCCCGGCTCGACTCTGGAGCTTGTTTACCGACTCTATGCAGGGGGGATACCGCTTGGGCAGGTCGATTTCTCAGCCCGCCTTCGCGGAGATTCCTACACTGCCGCTTCGACACTCGAGACGGTCGGCGTGGCGAACGCTCTTTGGGAAGCGAAACTGGAAGCGACATCCTACGGCGCCTTACGCGAATTGGATTTGCTGCCGACAAATTACGACGCTTTCTCCATTCACGCCGCAACAAACGGAATCCGTCAGCAAGTGACGTTGGCCTATACGGACGGCTTGCCCACAGTGTCTCCCAACCCTGCCTATAGAGAGCCTATCATTCTTGAAAACCGTGAGATGCAAGACACCGTGGATCCCGTGAGCGCGCTTGTTCTTGCCGTAACCGGCTATCATGCGCACAGCGAAAAGCCGTGTGCACTGTCGGCACCGGTGTTCGATGGCCGCAGGCGTTACACCGTTACGCTCGACTTCGTTCGCAACAGAGATGTTGCAATGGATAACGGGCTTTATAGCGGCGAAGTGCAGGTTTGCAGTCTGGATTACAATGCGATTGCAGGCGCAAGCCAACATGTCTTCGAGGGCGAAGACGTGCCCGAGATATTCCTATGGGTGACTACTGTTCAGAGCGCTACCGACCCTGAAAGACAATATGTTTTGCCGCTGAGGCTTTGGACGGAAACGGATTTCGGGATTATCGTTGCTTTGCTGACATCCATTCGGTTGGATGGCGCGGACCAAACCGGATTGAACTAGACCCAATGGGAGCGACGTGTTTGGCTCTGCCGATTGCAGCGGGCTTGGCGGGATGACACACTCGCCGAGAGTAGAGGGGCGGGACCAGAAGGTATCTTAAATGGCGGATCCCGGTGCAGGCTTAGTCCTTGGCTATGATTTCGGCACATCTACGGTAAAGGCTGCATTGTTCAGTCGTGACGGAACGGCAGTGGCGCGGGCTTCGGCCGCTTATCCCCTCTCAATTCCAGCGCCCGGCTGGGCGGAGCAAGATCCCGACCATTGGTGGGAAGCGATGCGCGATGTAACCACGCAAGTTCTTGCGGGGGCCGATATCGACGGTCGAGAAATAAAAGCGATCGGAATTTGCGCGCAGATGTGCGGTGTCGTTATCGTCGACGAAAATGGAATTGCGCTCGAAAAATGCCTGACTTGGCTCGACACGAGGTCAGCGCCGATCGCTCGGCGTGCGTTTGGCGGTCTGGTCAGTGTTCTAGGTTACGGCCTATTCAAGCTGGCCAGGTGGATGCGCTTGACGGGTGGCGCGCCAAGTTTGCTTGGCCGTGACGCAACGTCGAAAATCTTGTGGTTGCGCGAAAAGAAGCCTGAGCAATGGCAGCGCACCGACAAAATACTAGATGCCAAGGATTATCTCGTAAGACGTTGCACCGAACGTGCCGTAACAAGTTTCGATTGCGCGCATTTGACTTGGTTATTCGACGCGCGCCGCGGAAAAAAGCGCTGGTCCAAAACACTTCTTCGTCAATTTAGACTTAGGGAAGAGTATTTTCCGCAAGTCGCTAGCGCCACAGAGGTCGCAGGCAAGCTCGCGCCGCACGCTGCCCTCGAATTGGGATTGAGCGCAGGCATTCCCGTGACTGTTGGACTGGGCGACGCCTCTGCCGCTGCTCTGGGTTCTGGGGCGGTAGGGGAGGGCGTGCCCCATCTATGTGTTGGTACGGGTGCGTGGCTGGGCGCGCATGTTGCGCGATCAAAAGTTAGCCCAATGGCTGCATTTGGTAGCATCTGCAGAGCGGACGGAGAGGGATACTTTCTTATCGCCTCGCAGGAGAACGCCGGGGGATGCATAAAATGGGCGAGTAAGGCGCTCGGCTTTGGCGAAGATTCCCATAGCGCTTTCGAGCAATGCGCGCGCGCCTCGCGGCCGCGCCACGACGCGCCGATATTCATGCCCTGGCTATTCGGTGAACGGGTGCCGGTTCAGGACGAGCATGTGCGAGGCGGGTTTCTCAATATATCCGCCGAGCATACGCGGGGCGATATGGCGCGGGCCGTCTATGAAGGCGTGGCGCTCAACATGAGATGGGCAATGCACTACTTTGACCGGCTATGCGGCGGGGCAGGAATGCCGTTGCGCCTCGTAGGAGGTGGAGGAAACAGCTCGCTCTGGTGTCAAATTTTCGCAGACGTTCTTCAGCGCCCCATAGAACTGGTTGCGGACCCAGATTTGGGAGGGGCCCGCGGCGCCGCGATGACGGCAGCCATCGCCGCGGGTTGGTACGATAATTTTGCTTCTGCAGCTGCAATGACAAAGATCGCCCGCCATTATTCGCCGGACCGGGCAATGGCTGACTACTATGCGGCGCGTTTCGTGCGCTTTGCCGAGAGTTATAAACGGCTGCGGCCATGGTATCGTCGGTTTTGACAGACAATGCAGGGGTTGAGGATCGCAAGTAATGCTCGACGGATTGAAACGCGATTGGGCCGAGCCCTTATGGCAATCACTGGCAAAGCCGCTTGTCAAAGCCGGGCTTACGCCTAATCAGGTTACAGTGCTCGGTCTGATACTCATTGTGCTCAATTGTGCGCTTTTTTGTTGGCACAAAAGCACGTTCTGGTTCGGCCTTGGGCTCGCGGCTTCCTTCGCATTCGACGCCCTGGACGGTGCGGTAGCGCGGCTGCGGAATATGTCGAGCAAGTTTGGCGGTTATCTGGACGGGGTTACCGACCGCTATCAGGAAATCGTGGTCTTCGCGTCAATCGCCTGGGTGACGGGCTGGTGGGCACTTTCCTTTTTTGCTCTGACCGGTTCGCTCATGGTGAGCTACAACAAGGCACGGACCGCCATCGAGATCCCGATCGAAAATCATGCTTGGCCCGATCTTCTCGAGCGCTTCGAACGCGTTGTTATTTTGAGTCTCGCTTTGCTGCTAGACTCATTCGTAACACTGCCCGATATGCTTGGAGGGAGAGTGCTATTTCTTGCGCTTCTCGTGCTTGGGGCCTTAGCGCATCTAACCGCCATTCAACGGTTTTTTCGTGCGCGTAGGTTGCTGACCCCAGACAATTAGACGCCATTTTGTGTAGTTTGAATTCGGCCATGCTTCTGTTAGCTTGCCGAAAATTTGTAAGACACATCAACTAATTACCTCGGAACCAAAGGGTCCCCAACATGCCGATCGGCGCGGTATTGGATCAACTCGAATTGGCCTCTCCTCAAATTAGGGCTCTGGCCGAGTTCTACGCGCGTAGCTTTGGATTTGAAGCAAAATTTTCGGAGGACGAAGCGATATGCACCGCTCCCGCGCGCGTTATTCGCCTGCGGACTGGTCCGGCAAATCATCTCTTGAGTGCGCGTTTTCGATTCCACAACCTAAGTGATTTCAATGCGTTTGCGGCTAGGCTCGATGCCAGCAGTGTTTCGGTCAAGCGCTCGGGTAAAGACATGGAAGAGAAGCTCTGTGTGGTCGATCCCGACGGGCGCGAGTTGCATTTCCGCTTGAGCAATGCTGAAGACGATGAGGCTGCTGCTGCAACGGATGCAAGGTTGCAGCATTTTGCGGTGCGCACGCCCGACCCGGATGCCCTTGTCAAATTTTACGTCGAAATCCTCGGCTTCACCGCGTCCGATTATGTGCGCGACGAGGAAGGGGTTTTACGTGCTGCCTTTATCCGTTCGGACGACGAACATCATGTGCTGGCTATTTTTCGTGCTGCGGAGGCGCGGTTCGATCATTTGTCCTGCGAAGTTGCCGATTGGACGGCCTTGCGCGATTGGGCGGATCGCATGGCGGCGGCCTCTGTAATACTGGAGTGGGGCGTTGGTCGGCACGGACCCGGCAATGACACGTTCTTTATGGTGAAGGATCCGGACGGAAATTTGGCGGAGATCTCGGCTGAGCTTGAAGTCTGTGCTCCCGATCGTCCGGTAGGCCTTTGGCCGCATCGCCCCGAAACACTCAATCAATGGGGTGTCGCGATCATGCGAAGCTAGGCTTCTCTGGCTACGCGAGAAATAACAAGGCTTCCGGTTGGAATTGTTGGGAATGGACATGATTTATTCGACTGCTTTTCGGGTTTTGCTCTTTGGGGTGAACCTGGTCATGCGCGTCACGGCCTGGCGCTATCCGGCTTACCGCGAGCGGCTTAAAGAGAAAAACATGATCGCCCAGATTCGGGTAAAGGAAGGCCCTGGACGATATTTTGTCTTCCAAGACGGAAAGCTCACTTCGCGCGCCGGTATTCATCCAGATGCGGATGTCGTGGTCACATTCAAATCAGCGCGCCTGGCACTGAATGTCATCTTACGTTCGAGCGATCAGTTAGGGCGGATCAATGCGGCGAAGACGTTCAGCATGACCCTGGACGGCCCGCAGGACAAAGCGATCTGGTTCATGTTCACTCTGGAAAAATTCCAGACAATCGGTTGGAAGTACGGCGTCGACGCCGGCGGCGGGGAAACGCGCTATTGTAATATGGCGAATGGCGGCCCGATGTCCGTCTATGTCAAAGACGGCAAAATCATTCGCATGACGCCGATCATTTTCGATGAGCGCGACCCGCAACCCTGGAGCATCAAAGCCAAAGGCAAAACCTTTACTCCACCGAGACAGACGTCACTTGCGCCACACGGTCAGAACGTAAAATCTATCATCTACTCGCCTGATCGCCTCAAATACCCAATGAAGCGCGTTGATTTCGATCCCAATGGGGAGCGCAATCCGGAGAAGCGCGGCATATCGGGATATGAGCGCATTGGCTGGGACGAGGCGTTGGATATCGTCGCCAATGAGATTAAGCGTCAGAAGACGGTCCACGGCCCGGGATCGATCGCCTGCAGCCACCCCTCGCATCACACATGGGGAAACATCGGGTATTATTTGAGTGCGCTAAGGAAATTTGAAAATGCCGTCGGCATGACCGAAGTGCACCACAATCCGGACAGCTGGGAGGGCTGGTATTGGGGTGCGGCACACCATTGGGGCGGTTCGCTGCGCGTCGGCCAGTGCGAATCTTACGGCACTGTCGAAGACTGCCTGAAAGAAGCCGAGATGATGGTGTTCTGGTCAAGCAACCCGGAATCCAATAGCGGCGCCTATGGTGCATTAGAGGGAACGATTCGCCGCCAATGGCTTAAAGAAGCCGGCATCAAATGCGTCCATATCGATCCTTACTACAACGACTCGATACAGCTCTTGGGCGGCAAGTGGATTGCGCCACGGCCAACGACAAGCCCGGCACTGGCGCTCGCCATAGCCTATGTCTGGATGCTCGAAGGTCTCTACGACAAGGATTACGTCGCCACCCACACTACCGGCTTCGACAAATGGGCCGAATATGTGTTGGGCAAATCCGATGGCGTTCCGAAGTCGCCGGAGTGGCAGGACATAGAGACCGGCGTACCGGCAAGCGACGTCCGCGCGCTGGCCCGAGAATGGGGAACCAAGAAAACATATTTGGGCGCAGGCGCGTGGGGCACCGGCCATGGAGGCGCCTGCCGAAACGCCACAGGCATTCAATGGGCGCGGACGATGGTCTGTCTGATCGCGATGCAGGGCCTTGGAAAACCCGGCGTCAATATGGGCAATTTGCAGTGGGGCACACCGCAGGACTTTAATTTCTATTTTCCCGGTTACGCCGACGGCGGAATGTCCGGCGATCTCCACGGCACATCCATGTCGGTTGCGCTTTACCAACGCATGCCGCAATTGCCTTCCGTCAATACAAATACGCAGGTCATTCCGCGCATGTATCTGCCCGAAGCGATTATCGACGGCAAAGCAGAAGGCTATTTGTGGGACGGCAAGAGCATCGAAGCGCAGTTCACCAAGATCACGTACCCTAAACCTGGCTTTTCGCCGGTTCACATGCTGTACAAATATGGCGGATCGCTCATATCCACCATGCCGAACAGCAATCGCTACGTAAAAATGTTCCGCTCCCCAAATCTGGAATTCGTCGTAAACCAGAACATTTGGATGGAAGGCGATACGCAATTTGCGGATATCATTCTACCTGCCTGCACAAATTTCGAGCGGCCTGATATCAGCGAATGGGCGGGCCTTGGAGGGTACGCGCACCATGGTGAGATGCAGCTCAATCACCGGGTGATCGTGTTTCAACATCAGTGCATCGAGCCTTTGGGCGAGTCCAAATCCGACTTCAATATTTTTCGCGAGCTTAGTGAGCGGCTGGGTCTGGGTAGCTATTTTTGCGAAGGAGTCAGTGAGCTTGGTTGGGTGAAACGCCAATTCGAAAGCTCGGACCTGCCCAAATACATCTCGTGGAAAGAATTTATTCGTCGAGGGTATTTTGTTGTTCCAGCCGAGAAGGAGAACTTACGCGCGCCGCTTTCGTGGAACTGGTTTTACGAGGGCCGGAAGAAAGATGTGCCGGAGCCCATGCCGTTGCCGTCGGATTACTCGGAAGAATATCTAAAAGGGCTTCAGACACAGTCGGGCAAGATCGAATTCGACTGCGAAAGTTTGAAACGATTTGACCCCAATGACGAGGAGCGCCCGAGTATCGTCAAATATCAGCCTGACCCCGAAGGCAGGGGGTCGGAAGAGGCCAAGACCTATCCGCTGCAGCTCATCTCGCCTCACCCGCGTTTTTCATTCCATACCCAGGGTGACGGCAAGGACAGTTTTCTCAATGATATTCCCGATCACCGGATATTGGTGGATGGCTATCATTACTGGGTTGCGCGCCTCAATCCTGCCGACGCTACGAGGCGCGGGATCGGACAGCATGATTTGGTCAAACTGCATAACGACCGTGGCGCAGTGATTTGCGCCGCTGTGATCACCAACCGCGTTTCCGCCGGCATTGTACATTCCTTCGAGTCTTCTGCGGTTTATGATCCGATCGGTGAGCCAGGATATTCGGTAGACCGTGGCGGCGCGATCAATCTGTTGTCTTCCAGCCGGTCGCAGATTCGCAAAGCGCATTCCATGGGCGCTTCCTGTTGTCAGATCGATGTCGAGAAATGGACTGCTCCGCCACCTGCGAATGAGCGTGCCGAGGAACAGGAAGTTTCACGTGAGCATGCAGATGTCTAAGCGAAGAATGAAGCCATGAAGAAATGGAACATGATTGTAGACGTGGCTGCGTGCACAAATTGCAATTTGTGTACGCTGGCCAATCAGGATGAGCACGTGGACAATGAATTTCCGGGCTATGCGGCGGCTATGCCGCGCCATGCTCACCGTTGGATCGACATCAAGGCCCGCGAGCGCGGCCATGGTCCCCTCATGGACGTGGTTTACCTCCCCGTCATGTGTCAGCACTGCGACGATGCTCCGTGCATGGCTGCGGCAAAAAACGGGGCGGTTCGCAAACGTGACGACGGCATCGTGATCATCGATCCGGTGAAGGCCAAAGGGCAGAAGGCAATTGCCGAAGCCTGTCCTTATGGCGCAATTAAGTGGAACGAGGAATCCCAACTCCCGCAGCATTGGATTTTCGATGCGCATCTACTCGACAATGGCTGGGACGAACCGCGATGTGTGCAGGTCTGTGTGACCGGCGCGCTTAAAGCAATCAAAGTCAGCGATGCGGAAATGGCGCAGCTCAAGCGCGAGCAGAAGCTAGAAGAGTTACAACCCGAATCCAGCACAAAGCCGCGTGTGCACTACAAAAATCTTCGCCGATTTACCCATGACTTCATTGCCGGAACAATCATTGCGACGAATGAGGGTGTCACCGACTGCGTGGACGGCGCAAAAATTACCCTCGAGTTTGAAGACGGAAGCGTGGCCGAGACGGCTAGCGACAATTACGGCGAGTTCAAAATCGATGGGCTTAAGCCCGGCGGCGCCTACCGGATCAAGATCGCGGCTGAGGGGTTCCAACCCAAAAGTCACAGCATCGCGCTCAATGAGAGCATCTATCTCGGCAGGATCGAGCTAGAAAAATAAATTTCGAATCCCGGCAAGAGCCGCTTGGACCGCGAGCGTCAGTCCGCTTTGTCGTTCGCTGTCGCAATCACAAACCGCGCGCCCTGCTCGGCGATCATCACGGTGGGTGCATTGGTATTACCGGAGGTGATCCTCGGCATGATCGAGGCATCGATGATTCGCAAATCCTGGACGCCATGAACCCGCAGTCGGTCATCGACCACCGCGCTCGAATCATTGCCCATTTTGCAGGTGCCAACGGGGTGAAAAATCGTCGTGCCAAGTTCGCCCGCGGCTTGAAGCAAATCATCATCGCTAGTGATTGGCGCACCGGGTTTGAGCTCTTCGGGCTGAAATCTGGCGAGTGGATCTGCTGCCATGATCCGCCGCGTGAAACGAAGGCCCGCGATTGCGACTTCGTGATCCTCCCCGCTGGATAGATAGTTGAGCGTAATCGCCGGGTGCGTGTTTGCATCGTTTGAGCGGATGCGGACATGACCGCGGCTGGTCGGTTGTAGATTACACACCGACGGCGTGATCGCATCAAAGACGTGCAATGGATCGCCGAAATTGTCGAGCGACAAAGGTTGCACATGCCATTCAATGTTTGGGCTAGGCTTTTCGGGGCTGCTGCGCGCAAAGGCTCCGAGTTGCGAAGGGGGCATCGTCAGCGGACCGGTTTTGAAAGCCAAATATTCGAGGCCCATGGCGAGTTTGCCAAGAGCTGAGTTAGCACGGCGATTTAGCGTAATGGTGTTGTGTACTTTGAAGACCGAACGGATTTGCAGATGATCGTGGAGGTTTTTTCCGACGCCCGGGAGTTCGTGGAGCACCTCGACACCGCAGGTCTGCAGCAAGGAGCCGCCGCCAATCCCGGAGACCTGCAATAGCTGAGGCGATCCGATCGCGCCTGCGGCGAGGAGTAGTTCCATCTCCGCATTCACAATGCGAGTCGAATTGTCTTTGAGGCGCAACTCAACACCCTTTGCGCGCAGGCCGCCATCACGCTGTTCGACCACGATGCGCTCCACCATGCAATCGGTCATCACAGTCAGGTTAGGGCGCCCCAGGACCGGGCGCAGAAAAGCCTTGGTCGCGCTCCAGCGTACGCCGCGGCGCTGGTTCATCTGAAAATAGGACACCCCGAAATTATCGCCGCGATTGAATTCTGCGATCGCCGGAATTCCGCAATCGATCGCGGCCTCGCGCCAGGCATCGAGGATCTCCCAATTCACGCGGCGCTCTTCCACGCGTAACTCGCCGCCGGCACCATGAAATTCGTCGGCGCCGTGCTGGTAGTCTTCTGATCGTTTGAATATCGGCAGGACATCGCGCCACGCCCAACCGTTATTACCGAGCGCGGCCCAGTGATCGTAATCGGCGGCCTGGCCGCGCATATAGATCATGGCGTTGATCGACGAAGAGCCGCCAAGCAGCTTGCCACGCGCATATCCAATGCTACGGCCGTTGAGACCGGAATCGGGTTCGGTCTTAAAGCACCAATCGGTGCGCGGATTGCCAATGGAGTAGAGATAGCCGACCGGGATATTGATCCACAAATGGTCGTCCTTGCCTCCTGCTTCGATCAAGAGGACCCTATGCTTCGGATTGGCCGAAAGGCGATTGGCGAGTACGCAACCCGCGGTTCCGGCACCGACGATAATGTAGTCGTAGATCATTGCCTGTGTCCGGCAACCCGCCAGGTGATCAGACTGGGCCTCGCACGGGATCGAGACTCAATCCTGGTTGTCAAGAATTAACCAGCTAATGGTGTCCGGCATTTTCGTAGCAATTTCTCTTTTCATCGCACTCCAAGCCAATTTGGCTCCACCGGTGCGCATGACGTCATTGGCTTGTTCGGTAACGACCGAGATTGTCTTCTTGTCCGGTAGTCGTGCGGTTCTTGATCCCAGCCCCCATTGAATCTGACATGCTTTCTCATACCAATAGGTTCGTAGAAATACTTCTTCGCACGTCTTTCCCGCCACCAATGTCCCATGGTTACGCAAAATGAGTATGTTCTTATCTCCAAGGTCGATGGCTAGTCGTTCCCTTTCGTCCTGATCGAGCGATACACCTTCGTAGGAGTGATATGCGATATCCTCGTAAACAAGCATCGCGGTTTGGTTTAGCGGCAAAAAACCTTCTTCCAAGCACGAAACCCCAACACCCGCATCACTATGTAAATGAACGAGCCAGCAAATATCATCGCGGCCCTTGTGGTGCAGAGCGCTATGGATATTGAACCCGGCAGGATTGACGGCTCCATCCCAATCCGACGTGATGCCGTCATTCTCATTTACCAGTTCAAGTTGGTCCGGCGTCATTTCACCAAACAACGCCCCCAATCTGTTCATGAGATAATGGCCGGGAGAATCTTCAATCTGGGCTGATATGTGAGTGAAAATTAAATCTTCCCATCCGAGCATGCTCATGGCCCGGTACAGCGCCGCCAGCTCCCGCCTGCAATATTCAGTGGAACTTGCCGCCAATTTTAAATCCACGCTGTTCAATTTCTCAGCCCTCCCGCGTTTTTGGGCCTGCCACCCCCCGACAACAAGCTACTCCATACTAGTCAATTCCGCCTTTTTCTTCGAGCTTTCTATCCGGTTTCGCCAGGCAAATTTGCAGAGCTGCCGGTAGATACTGCCGTAGACTCCTCAAGAGATTCTATCAAATTTACGATCGTCTCATTAACCGGTGCTCGAAGGCCATTCCGACTTGCCAAACCGACGACCGCTCCATTGATATACTGAATTTCGGTCTTTCCACCCGAGCGAATATCTTGAAGCATGGAGGAATGATGCGCGCCGGTAAGCGGAATTAATTTGGGCAGGAGTTCGCCGTAGACATATTCATCGCCACTGTTCCAGCATTCGATCTTAAGGCCGGCCTTGATGCTGCTCACGGCCTCTTCCGCCATTTTCGACATTAGATTTGTGGCAAATTTGTTCGAAGCCAATTCTCCATAAGAACATCCAAGAAGTGCACCCAACGGATTAAGGCAAAGATTATACATCAGCTTGTTGAGCAGAGCACCGGCAATATCTACGTCATAGGAAGTAGGAATAAAGCCGCGCTTGAATTCTTTGACCACCGCTTCAACTTGTGATGGTTGGTGCTCGAATAGACAGCCGATTTTTATATCATCGGCATGCGCTGTAATTTCGATTCCACGCGGCTCGAATTTTTCAAATCCTGTAATCACGCTGGCTGAATACACTGGGATGGATTTATTAAGCCCTTGACGAATTTCTTGCGCCAGTCCCCAGCCGTTCTGCACCAATAGCACGCCACCAATCTGGTGTTCGGCCGATAAGCACCGCAGTAAGTTCTCAAGGCAATTCGCAACGTCGTAAGCTTTAGTCGCGATAATGGCCAAATCATAGCTCGTACTAATCTGTTCTGAGTCGTAATCAAGGAACTGAAACTGATCGGGTGAGATGTCGAAGCACCCAAAGAGGCCGCGGATTTTTATGCCCTCATTTCCCCTCTTATGTTTCGTAAATCCTCTTCCGAAAAGGTGGATCTCAGCCCTGCCGGTGATCAGTGATCCAGCTAATCCCAGCCCAACGGCTCCGGTTCCTGCGAGAAGTATTTTCATTTGGCCATTTCGATTGAATGGTTCAGTGGCGAAGTCAGATTAGAGAGTAACCACGCGCTGAGGATAACTGTCCAACATAAGTTTGACCCGGCTGCGCGCGTCTTTCCCGCACGCCCTGCGCGCAGATATCATGTGCAGAACAGCGTGGCCTTTCGGATCGCGCCACAAGCTGAAATATAAATGCCGCAAAACAAGCTGCTGCCGTTCGGCTTATGGAATATAAGCGTCCGAACCTGCCTCCAAAATCGGTGCATCCAAATCAGGGCCGCCAAGGGAAGCGGGCAGATCGTCGGTTCTGATCATACGCTCGCCGGTTTGAGAATAGCGTACGCGCTCGCCGTTTTCGTCCAAGAACACCATGCTTTGCTGAAACTGGCCCGGCGGCGCGGTGCGCGCTAAGATATTGGCTTCGATGACATAGAGCCTATCCATATTGAAATGAGCGGCGAAATATATTCGCCGGCCGTCGGATAAGGTGATCTGGAGTTGGTGACCATCTACGCGGTCAATCGCTGCCCAGGCATCGAATGTTACTTCGCCCTTCATGCGGTAGATGGTGGCGGCATGATCGAACGACCCGCGCGTCGTTGTGTATTCGGCGCCTTCGAAATCGACGGCGGTCACACTATAGTTGTCGCTTCCGCGCTGGCTGGCATATCTGCGCGCGGGGCGTGTTTCGCCTGTTATGTCGATCCACTCCGTTTCTTCGACGGTCGGCACGCCCGGAAAAGAAAGGACGAAGCGATCGTCTCGACTAATGAATTCCTGCCAGGCCTGCGCCTCGGCTTGGGTCGCGGTGAGAAAAGCTAGCAATCCAACAATAGTCGCAATTTGCCGCATAGTTTACCCTGTAACCTATTGCCAATGCTGAAGGCGCCGCGAAAGAATAGGCATCGGCGTCACGCGAGGCAATGTTCACATGGCATGTCGCCGGAATCTAAAGCACAATGGCAAAAGTGAGATATGTCGCAGCAATTTTAGCGGGCGGTAAGAGCCGCCGTTTCGGCGCCGACAAGGCGATGGCCGATATCGCAGGCAGGCCGATGATCGCCCATGTCGCGCGCGCGCTCAGCGCCAAGGCGCTCGCGGTTGTTGGAAATGAGCGTGCTGCTGAGTATCTGAACGCGACTTTTCTTTGCGATCCGCCGGGTGCAGTGCCTGGCCCACTTGCCGGCGTTCTTGCGGCGCTAAAATGGGCAAAATCATTGAACGCCGAATGGCTTGTTACCGCGCCATGCGATGTCCCGCTTCTTAGCCAAGACTTTGCTGACAAGTTGATTGCAGCTGGCGAGGCAGAAAACGCTGAAATTGCTTATGCCGAGACGCGCGATGGACCTCATGCGCTATGCGCCGCATGGCGCCCATCGTTTGTGCCAATACTCGAAAAGACTTTCGCGCGCGGAATTCATCCGCCCGTGCGTGATGTTAGTTCAAACAAAGTACAAATACTGTTCGAGACCACGGAAGCTTTTCTCAACGTGAACAGTGCCGAAGATTTGGCGCGAGCGGCAGCGCGCCTTGAATGATAAGCAATTTCACGCCTAGGATCGGCAAATGAATAATCCGCAAAAACTTCTTCGTTCTTGGATTTTTGTTCCCGGCAGCCGCCAGCGCATGATCGACAAGGCGCTTGGTTTCGATGCCGATGCAATCATGTTCGATATTGAAGACGGCGTAGCGCCCGACGAGAAAGAAACTGCGCGGACTCAGATCGCAGCCGTGCTCGACAACTGTGCGGGCGAGGTCGATGCCGGATCGGCCGGCACGCCAAATGGCGCAGCCCCAGCGCGCTATGTGCGCGTCAATGCAATCGGTTCCGAGCGGATAAAAGACGATCTTTCCGCTGCTGTGCGTCCGGGCTGCGATGGCTTGGTGCTGCCAAAGGTCGATCACCCTGAGGAGGTTACAACACTCGAAGCCGCCATCGCGGCGCTGGAGGGCGAGCGCGGCATGGCGGTTGGCGCGCTGCCGCTTCTTCCTAGTATCGAAAGCCCCATCGGTCTTTTTAATGCATATGCGATTGCAACAAGCGCGCCACGAATTATTGGTCTGATATTAGGCACGGAAGATTATTGCCGCGGCATGGGGCTTGCCTTGCGCCGCGAAGGCGAAGCGCGCGATCTCATCTATGCGCGCTCATCCATGGCGACGGCGGCGGCGGCGGCCCATGTCCAAGCCGTCGACGGCATCTGGCCGCATTTGGAAGATGGCGAGGGGCTAATGCGTTATGCCCGCCAAGCGCGAGAGCTCGGCATGTCCGGCATGTCGCTTCTCCACCCAAGCCAAATCGAGGCCGCGAATGACGCTTTTAGTCCCAGTTCCGAAGATGTGGAATATGCAAGCCAAGTTCTGAAGGCATTCGAGGAAGCCGAAGTGGCCGGTCTTGGCGCCATCGCCTTTCGCGGTCAATTTCTCGATCTCGCGATTATCAATCGCGCACGGCAAACATTGGCGCTCGGAAAAACGCTCGGGATTGGCTTCAGCAATGAGAGGAAAGAATCATGAGTGCGGTTGAGGGCTGTGAAGGGCGTTATTTCGAGGATTTCAATGTCGGCGATGTCTATCGCTGCCGTTATGGCCGCACGGTGACGGAATACGACAATATTTCCTTCACCCTTCTCACCAACAACACCAACCAGATTCATTTCAACAATGAATATGCAAAGGGGACTGAGTTCGGCCGTTGTCTCGTCAATTCAATGCTCACTCTTGCCATCGTGACCGGCATGGGGGTTGCTGATGTCAGCGAGAATGGTTTTGCGCTGGGCTGGGACGAGATTAAGTTTCCGCAACCGCTTTTCGCCGGCGACACGCTTTATTCGGAATCGGAAGTTCTGGAGAAGCGTGAATCTAAATCCAAGCCCCAATGGGGAATCATCAAAGTCCGTACCCGCGGGCTTCAACAAGAGGGCAAAATCGTGATCGACTATGCCCGCAATGTGATGGTCTGGAAGCGCGCCCATGCGCCAAAGAAAAATATTTTCCCAGAAGTGAAAGAGTAGGGGCGGGCAGTATCGCTGCGTAACAAACAGGGTGCCTTCCTTCAACACGCCATTGGCTCAGGGGTAACTCATGATATTCTCTTTACGGGATTGGGTGGATTTGGCTCACAAGGGGGGCATGAGGATGAGGCTCGCGTGCAGGAAACTGGCGTATTTATGCACGGCTAGTGCAGCTTTGCTCGCCATTGCCGTGGTGGCCATCACGCCAGCCAATGCGCAAGAGGCGTCTCCTGAGGTCAGCGCTGAATCGCTCCTCGGGGAAGAAATTATGGGCGAGAATTGGACCGTTTCACCGATGGTTCAGAGCGACGGCTTTCTTCGTATTTTCGATGTGACCACCAATTATGGAGATTTTCAACTGGGCGGCGAGCGGCGCATGAATGAGCGCCTGCAGGAGCTGCGCGCACTGCAAATTCTTGAACAAATGTCCCGCACGAATGTGTTTGTTGATGCGCTGGAAAGAGGAGCCATGGCGCCGATCCGTTTCGGCCGTGATTTTGTCAGCGCTCCGATCGAGACCACCGGCAATTTCATCTCGGGCGTCGGCAGAACGATCCGTGGTGTCGCAAGTGGTGTCAGGAGCGCGGTGACCGATCGAGACGGACCGCCAGCACGTGACCCGCTGGTCGAACGCATTGTTGGAATTACATCGACCGAACGCGAGCTTGCGGCTCAATTGGGGGTGGATCCGCATTCGGACTAGTTGCCTTTGCGCACTGGGCTCGCCGATGTGGCGCATGTTTCTGTCGCGGGCGGCTTTTCGATTTCGGTGGCGATCTCGGCGATACCTGGAGGCGCGGGCGTGGTCGCATCCTATAGTTCCACGGGGGCAAGTTACGCGTATGAGACCGAAGGCCTGTCGTCCGGGCAAATCATTGATCGGGTCACGGAAAAACTCCTGGCACTAGGCGTCGCGGAGGAAACCACTAAGCGTTTCACCGACAATGCTTGGTTTTCGCCACTCGATCTCTACGTTGTCGCTGTTTCGTTGGAAAATCTGGCAGCCGAGAATTCGAAAGGCTTTATTTCGCTTGCCGCCGATTCGGCGAGTTTCGATGTCGCGAAGTTTCATCGCCACCGGGCCGAGCTTTTCGCGAGCGATGTCGTGAGCGAACGTTTAGGCGTATTGGGGGAGTTCGTTGTGGTTTCGGGGGTCGCGCTTAATCGCAATGCCGCTGGAAGTCTTGTGGCGGTATTTCCATTTGACGTTGTTTCCTTGCCTATCCGGTTTACACCCACACCCACTAGGGCTAGAATGGGCGCAAACCGGATATAGGGGAGCGCGCCATGGATGTTCTCGACCGCGCCGATCTCCCATTCCCGCATTCGCTACCCGAGTTCCAGCGACTTTTCCCCGATGATGCGGCCTGCGCCGCCTACCTGGAGAAAGCCCGCTGGGGAGACGGCTTTGCCTGCCCGCACTGCGGCACGGCGGGAGAGCCGTTCCACTTTGAAAACCGCCCTGGCGTCCTGCGCTGCCGCAAGTGCCGCCAGAACACCGGGCTGACGGTGGGAACAGTGATGGAGCGTAGCCACACTCCGCTGAACGTCTGGTTCTGGGCCGCTTATCTGGTCGCCAGTCAGACGCCCGGCATGTCCGCCGTGCAGTTTCAGCGGCAACTTGGTCTTTCGCGCTACGAGACGGCCTTTCAAATTCTCCACAAGCTCCGCTCGGGCATGGTGCGGCCCAACCAAGACAGGATCGGTGGACAGCCCAAGAACCATGTTGAGGTGGACGAAACCTGGGTTGGCGGGCGAACGCGTGGGGAAGGCCGTGGTGTTCACCACAAGGTTCCCGTCTCCTGTGCCATCGAGGTGCGTCATCGAAAGCCGGGCACCAAGCTCGACAACCGGAAAGACGGACGCTTTGCCGGACGCGTTCGGCTCGCCGTCGTGCTCGACTGTAGCGCCGAGTCGCTCTGTGGGTTCGTCGAGAGCACCGTCGCGCCGGGATCGCTGATCGTTACTGACGATTGGAGCGGCTATGCTGGCCTCGGTAAGCGCGGCTATGAGCACTTCGCTGTTGCCGAGCAATACCTGCCGATCATCCATCTGGTTTTCGCCAACCTGAAGACGTGGCTGATCGGGATCCACCACGGCGTTAGCCACCAGCACCTACAAGCCTACCTCAACGAGTTCACCTTCCGCTTCAACAGGCGGTTCTACCCGTTCAACGCCTTCCGCTCATTGCTCGGCATCGCGGGCGACACCTCTGCTCCAACCTATGCCGAGCTTTACTCGGGAGAGTGGCGGCACCCTACATGTAGCGGTCATGGGCGTTAACCGGATAGGCAAGATTGTTTCATGGACCTATGCGACGCAAGAAGTCGTTATTCCTCTGGGCGATGGAATCGCCGATCTGGGTGAGCCAAACGCGCCGATATTTGCGATGACCGGCGAGCTAACGCCCAACGCCAATGCGCAATTGCGCCAGCTAGGGTGGACGCTAGCAAGTCTCGATTAAGGATAAATCGCGGCGGCTGGATGAGTTGATTGTGTGGATTGGGATTCGCTTTTGTGCACCCGACCAAAATCTTCTCTAGAATTCGTCCTTAGAAATCGCCCTAGAAGTCATCTGTCGGGGTCCAATCCTCATGGCCTTTGAGCCGTTCCGTCGGCGGATATTCGACCATTTTTTGGAAAAAAAGATGCATGAATAGAAATAGTGGTTTCGCTTTGAAGACGAGTATCAACGCGCCTTCCTCCGAATCTGCAAAGTGTTGATGCACGCAACCATTTTCGACAAGCATGATATCGCCAGCCTTCCATTCGATACGCCGCCCATCGTGAATGTCATGGCCGGAACCCCGGATGATAAAGAAACAGGCGCTGTTCAAATGGCCGTGCTTTTGTCCGAAGCCGCCCGGCCCGAACGCCTCAATATGGGTTTCGATCGATTGGGTGACCCGGTTCTTCTGCGGGCTGATAACGAATTTGCCAAAATGCTGGGGCCCGCCCTTCCAGGGAAGGTCCTTCGAGGAATAGACACGCGGCTGGTCCAGCAACTCCTTGGTGAGATGGCTGTAGGTCCCTTCGAGCGCGCGCACGAAAACGCGTTTTCTCTGCCAGGCATCCCAAACAACGGGCTTTTCCGAATTATGGCCAGGTCCCGGCTCGGCGGGTGCGGCCTCGCTGCCGGGCTCATTGTCAGTTGCGCTCATTTATTTACGGCTCTCTTTGGAATCGGCCAGACAATAGCCGGGAATTCGCGTGAGGAAAGGGTGCGTTCAATATTTTCTTAAATTTTAGCACTAGGATAATTCGAGTTTCTTGTGGAATCCCATGCTGGTTTGTTCAAAGCGCAATCTCAAGCATGAAGGCACCTATTCCGTTCGCTGATATACGAATGCCCAGCTGCGAATTTCGGCATTGAGCTTTCCGTTAACGGCGTATGGTCCTAATTCCTTATGGAGCTTTCCGCGAAATCCAGGCAGGTCCGCCAATATGTTCTTTGCGGAACTTCCAAATGCGAGCGCATTTTTGACCAGGTAGTCTTCGGTGACGCTGGCCATTGCCGCTGCTTCTATTTTGCAAGCGGCCGTATATCCCATCGAGCCTAGTTTTTTTCTCCAGCCACGTCTTCGAGATGCCGAGGGCCGTAATTATACCTCAAGGCCCTATACTTCGTGACCCATGGCGCGGAACGCGCAAGCATCGAACCACAAACAAGTATTTTTCCCTCCGGAAATAAACTGTTTTCTAGTGTTTTCTGGAGATTGTCTCTGGGTAGATACGGGATCGCACGCCCAATAAGAGCGTGGTGTGCTTTGGGCCTGCAAGCGAATGAATCGGTTAGCAAGTCGCACTGCACATACTCAATGTTTTCGCTCTTCTCTGCATGTGAGAGCATGTAGGCGGAGGCGTCTATTCCTACGACCTTGTTTGCGAACGCGCTCAGCCCGGCGGAAAGCGATCCGGCACCACAGGCAATGTCCAGAACAACGGTGCTGGAATTGAAGCCGAGTTTCTCGGATACTTTGGAAAAGAAGCCTTGGATATACGGGGTTCGAAAACGATAGAAACGGGACGCCTCATCGAATCCTAAATCTTCCTTTGTCTCAGATGCCAAGTCGCGCATTCCTAAAGTTGACAACGCTCAATATCCAACTCGGTTGGATATTGAATCTGCACAGCAAGAGACGTTTTCTTCCTTGCAAGTCGCGCCTTACTGGCTTCGATGATTAGCCGGATTACCCGGCAATCATCTCCGCCAAGAGCTTGCCATAGCCCTTCACGGGTTGATTCACCGAAAGACGACGCTGGATTTCCCAACACCTGGCAGGAACTGGGTGAATCACCGGCACGCCGAGGTCTTCTTCCAAAGTGTCGATGATGTTGAGAACGCGCCAGCCCGAGCCGAGCAAATAGATGCCCTGGGCTCGCTTGCGGTGTTTTAGGAAGGCCTTTTTCACATGGGCGTAGACGACCTCTGAGGAGAGCGATCCGACTTCGTCGAAGGCGACATCGATGCCGTCCATCGCCAGCACGTCGAACCCAGCATCGACGAAATAATTGGCAAATGTGGTGTTGATCTGTCCGGTAAAATAGGAGGCGCCGACAAAGCGCTTGATGTCTAGGGCTTTGAGCGCCCGGACATGATTGGTGCCGGAGGTGAAAACCGGAATCTTGAACTTCTTTTCCCAAGCCTTAATGAGCTTGGCCTCGCCCTTATGGCCCAGCACCATAAAGGGGGGCGCGCCTTCGGGATGGATAAGATCGACCTTCTTCTCGGCGAGCTTCGCGATCAGTGGCTCATATTGCTTAACCCCGCGGTCGAACTCCCGTTTCAAGCCCTTCTGGATGTCGAGAAAGAGCGGAATAAGCCCGATCCCGTCTGGCAGAATCCGGATCAGCTCTTCCAAGGACCCGGAACGCATTGTCGGTTTGATGGCGCCCACCACGCCGCGCCAAGATGTAAATGCCAAAGAATTCTCCTAATCTGGCTGCCGCTCATTGCTCGGCATTGAAGCAAGCCCATTCAAGCATTAAGCGAGAGGGCGCGCGAGGCCGGGAGACCGACATTTAATAGGGTACAGGGTGGGCATGGGCTACAGACTAACCGTCGATACGGGGGGGACGTTTTCCGATTTCGTTTATTTAAACGAAGACACGGACGAAATTTCCGTCGTCAAGCTGCCCTCGACCCCGGACGATCCGTCCAAGGCTATTCTCGCCGGGGTCCAGATCCTGCTCGATAAGGGCGTGGTTCCTGGCGATATCCGCTATTTCTGCCACGGCACCACGGTGGGCACCAACGCGCTTTTAGAAGGCAAGGGCGTTCGCACTGGCCTTCTCGTGACGACGGGTTTTCGCGGCATTTACGAGGTCGGCGAGCAGTCACGGCCCTATGGCCCGGCGATCTTCGACATTCTCTATGACAAGCCGGCGATGTTGGTCCCGCAAAGTCTCACAATCGAGGCCAATGAGCGCGTCTCTTCGTCAGGCGAAGTCATTCTTCCCTTGGACGAGGACGCCTTACGCAAAACCATCCGCGGATTAAAGGTGGAGGAGATCGAATCCATCGCCGTGTGTTTTCTGTTCTCGTTTCTGGCCCCTGAGCACGAAGAACGTGCCCGTGCGATCATTTTGCAAGAGTTACCGCAATGCGGCGTGTCGTTGTCTTCGGATGTCGCGCCACAAATTCGCGAATATTACCGGCTCTCAACAACAATCATTAACGCCTATCTCCATCCGATATTGGCACGTTACATCGAAAGGCTGGAGGGGCGCTTGAACGGGGCCGGCGTTGCAACCCGCCAAAAATACATCATGCAATCGAATGGCGGCATGTCGACCTTCGGCGCCTCGGCCGAAAAAGCCGTCGCAACCGTATTGTCGGGACCCGCAGGCGGGGTTAGCGCTTCGCTAGAGGCCTGCCGCGCGACCGGGTTTGAGAATCTCATTACTTTCGATATGGGCGGTACCTCGTGTGATGTTGCGCTCATAAAGGACGGCGCTCCATCCGTTTCGACGCGTGGCAAAATCGAAGGGCGCGATATCGCGCTCCCCATGATCGACATTAACACGGTAAGCGCCGGGGGCGGCACGCTTACGCGTGTCGATCAGCTTGGCCAATTGCAAGTCGGCCCGAAAAGCGCGGGCGCGGTTCCAGGCCCTGCTTGTTATGGGCGCGGCGGAACTGAACCCGCCATTACCGATTGCAATCTTGCAATGGGCTATTTGGGCGAGGACAATTTTCTTGGCGGCGGCATGCGTCTTGATGCGGAGGCCTCGCGAAATGCACTGGAGCAAAACATCGCGTCAAAGCTCGGCATGGATCTCGTCGATTCCGCCGAAGGTATTGTGCGGATTATCGATGTGAAGATGCAGGAGGCGATCAAGGCGATCTCTACTATGCGTGGCCATGATTTACGCGACTTCCATTTGCTCGCGTTCGGTGGCGCCGGACCGCTGCACGCCGCGCGGATTGCAGGAAATCTTGGCATGGCGGGCGTCGTCATTCCGCTATTCCCCGGCGTTTATTCGGCCATGGGACTTCTTATTTCGGACGTAAAACATGACTATGTGCGCTCGAAAATGAGCCCGCTTGTCGACACGAAGCTCGACGGCGTCACAGAAATTTTCGATGAGCTCGAAGGCTTGGCGCGAAAAGATTTAGGCGAGGAGGAATTCTCCGAAGAGCGCATCGCCATCGAGCGGGCGATCGACATGCGCTATGCCGGTCAAGGCTATGAGCTGACCATCCCTTGCCCTGCCTCATTGAATTCGGATTCGATGCAAGCCTTACGCGCCGAGTTCGACAAACAGCACGAAAAAATGTTTGGCCATACCGCGCCCAACGAAGCAGTCGAAATCATTTCCTATCGCCTGCGCGGCATTGGCCGCGTTCCGCCGGTAAAGCTTCGTGAATTTGCAGCGCAAGGAATTTCACTCGAAAAGGCATTGCGTGAAACGCGCGCCGCGCGGTTCGAGGGCAAGACTTTGGATTGTCCGGTCTATCAGCGCGAGCAAATTGATGTCGGCGTTGAGGTCTCAGGTCCCGCGATTGTCGATCAGCTCGATTGCACAACCGTGATCCCTCCCGGCCATCGCGCGCGGGTCGATAAGTTCAAGAATCTTATTCTTGCAAAGGAACAAGTCTGATGGCGGGGGCAGGCACATCCGTCCAGCTTAGCGCGGTTGATATTGAGATCACCAAGGCGAGTCTCGATGGGATCGTGCAGGAAATGCAAAATTCGCTTTTCCGTACCGGCTATTCGACCATTGTCCGTGAATCGCAAGACGCCTCTTGCGCAATCATGAATCCGGCGGGCGAGGTCGTTGCGCAACATGTCGTGTTGCCGCTTCATATTGGCTCCTTCCCCGCCTGCTGCCGCGCGATCTTGAGCGCCTATGACGATATCGAGGAAGGCGATGGCTATATCATAAATCATCCCTATGAAGGCGGTAGTCCGCACGCCCCCGACATGGCGGTCATCACGCCGGTCTTTGTGGGTAGCGAGTTGATCGCGTTCTGCGGATCGATCGCCCATAAAAGCGATATCGGCGGTCCGGTGCCCGGCTCTTGCTCCGGGCAAGCCAAGGAAATTTTCAATGAAGGCCTGCATATCCCGGCGCTTCGCTATCAGCGCGCCGGCAAGCGCGATGTAGGGATTGAGCGCATTATTGCCGCCAATAGCCGCACGCCTGAGCTTGTGCTCGGCGACATACGCGGACAATTGGGCTCCAGCCGTTTGGGCGAGCAGCGCGTGCTTGAGCTGATCGCAAAATTCGGCAAGCAAAACATTGTCGCCTGTTTTGCGCGGCTCTTGGAGCTTTCCGAGCAACGCATGCGTTCGGCAATTTCCCAATGGGTCGATGGACGTTTCGAAGCCGAACGCTTTGTCGATGATGACGGAGTCGAGCTGAATAAGCCGGTGCGTATTCATGTCGTGGTCGAGAAGAAGGGGGATAAAATCCATTTCGATTTTTCAGGCTCGGCCGATCAAACGCGCGGGCCCGCTAATGTTCGCCCCCCCTTGGTTCAGGCGGCCATCGGCTATTGCCTGATCTCGCTGGTCGACCCGCATATGTTTATCAATAGCGGCGTCATGAACGCCTTCGGTCTGACCGCGCGTGAGGGCAGCGTGGTCAATCCGCACTTTCCGGCGCCATTAAACACCTACAACCCGACCGTGCATGCGCTGGTCGAGGCGGTGTTTGCTGCGCTGGTCAATATCGTACCTGAGCGCAGCAGGGCCGATGGTTGCGCCAGCCGTTCCATCATATTGGGCGGGCGTTCGACTTCCGCCGGAAAATCTTACGTCCAGTATGAAATTTTTGGCGGCGGCGCGGGCGCGAGAACAGGCAAAGACGGTGTCTCGGGCACATCGGTCAATCAATCCAATGCGAAGATCGCCAGTATCGAGATTATCGAGAGCGAATTTCCTACCCGTATTCTTCGTTTTGAACTGATCGAAGATTCTGGCGGCGCCGGGAAATATCGTGGCGGCCTTGGGATCAGGCGCGAATATCTCAACCTTGCGGATGCGCGTTTTTCCATCCGCTCGGCCAAACATGTCATCGCGCCCAGTGGCGCCGCAGGCGGTGGAGTGGGGCGCACCGGAGACATTATCGTCAATCCCGGTCTGGAAGACGAAAAGCGCCTGCCCACCCGTTACGCGGATTATCCACTGAAGGCGGGCGACATCTTCCGTCTCGACACGCCGGGCGGCGGCGGGTTAGGCACTGTCCACATGCGCGAGCCTGAGAAAGTGCTTGCCGATGTGCGCGAGGGCTATGTTTCGCCTGCACGTGCGCAAGAAGATTATAGCGTCGTTGTAAAGCAAAACGGCGTGAATTTTACGGTCGACCAAAACGCGACCACGAAATTGCGCAAGGCTTGAACCCGGCGCGGATTATTTTAGCCATTGGAAGGAAGTGAATTCATGACAGTCAAAAATGCAGGGATGATAGGTCTCGGCGCGATGGGCCATCCCATGGCGATGCATATGGTGAAAAAAGGCTTTGCGGTTGCCGGCTATGATGTCGCGGAAGGGGCCAATGCCAAAGCCACGGAAGTGGGCATCAATGTCGTCGCCTCTCCTGCCGATGTAGGGGCGGAAGCCGAGGTCGTCGTGGTGATGGTCGCAACCGACAAGCAAGTCATTGACGTCGTGATCAATTCCGGGCTCCTGGATTGCTTGCAAAAGGGTGCGGTCATTTGCGTCGCCAGCTCCTGTTCGCCCAAGACTGCGCAAGAATTGGAAACTGCCTGCAACGCAAAGAATATAGGCCTTCTCGACACCCCGGTGGTGCTTGGTCAGCAAGCCGCCGATGAAGGCCGGCTCACCGTGTTCTGCGGCGGGAAGGAGGACGCGTTTGAAAAAGCCAAGCCGGTGTTAGAGGCCTTTGGCGCTACCGTGATGCTTGTTGGTTCGTCCGGCATAGGGCAGCTCACCAAGACCTGCAACAATCTGCTTCTCTGGGCTTGCATGTCGGCAAATTATGAAACCCTCACCTTCGCAAAGAAAAACGGTGCAGACGTC
The DNA here is from genome assembly GCA_965247505.1 of Micropepsaceae bacterium. Lineage (GTDB taxonomy): Bacteria > Pseudomonadota > Alphaproteobacteria > Micropepsales > Micropepsaceae > CAIYRG01. Next base: position 1,288,442 of record OZ252020.1, read on the forward strand.
AACAAAATGATCGCTGCGCTTGCCCATTCCTCGGGCGCAAACTGGTCCCTGTCACGCTGGGGCAAATCGACCGGCAAATGGTGCGAGAAGGACATGGATGTTGCGCTTGATCTTGCGCAAGGCGCCAAGGTTCCGATGCCGCTGGCAGCCCTGGTAGATCAGCTCATGAAGGGCATGAATCAGGATAAAATGAAGTCGTTAATATCGTAATTGAGGTCTCTTTCATGAAACTTGCCAATCAGGTTGCAATTATTACCGGCGCCGGCCGCAATATCGGCGAGGCGATCTCGAAAATGCTGGCCTCGGAAGGGGCGGCCATCGGCGTTGTCGACCTCGACAAAACCCGCGGTGACGAAGTTGCGGCCGACATCGTCGCTGCCGGCGGAAAAGCCAAAGGCTATGTCTGCGATGTATCGAAAGAACAAGATATTATCGACACGGTTAAAGCCGTCGCCGCTGATTTCGGCCGCATCGACATCTTGGTCAACAATGCTGCAATTTCCGACAATAAGCACATACTCGAAATCACCAAGGAACAATGGGATCTGACGATTGCGGTGACGCTCACAGCGCCCATGCTGTTTGGAAAATATGTCGCCAAAGAAATGATCGCCGCCGGTCATGGCGGCAAAATGATCAATACCAGCTCGACTTCGGGCTTTTACGGCCGTCCGCGCTCCATCGCCTACACTTCCGCCAAGGCGGGCATTGTCAATCTCACCCGCTCAATGGCGATGCAACTCGCCGAACACAATATTCGCGTCAATTGTGTGGTGCCCAACAAAATCGGCCCACCGGTTGGAAAAGAAGAGTTCAATCCTAACCGCAATGTATTGAACTTGCGCAAGCGCGAGGGCGTCCCCGATGATATTGCGAAAGCGGTTCTCTTTTTGGTGTCCGATGATTCCGACTTCATCGATGGAACGCATTTGATGGTCGACGGCGGGTGCTCGACACTAATGCCTGGCGGCGATTTCAAGGGATGAATTATCCGCCGGTCACTCCGCGCGCGCGGATCGGCTTCATTATTCCCTCGTCCAATCGGATGGTGGAGCCGCAAATGCAGCGCTACCTCCCGGCGAACATCGTCCCGCACTTCAACCGTATCGGTATGACCAACCGACATAGAAAGCCGCTGGACGAACTCTTGCCGAAAATTTTGGAAGCTGCGGATCTCCTAAGCGATTCCAAATGCGACATTATCGTTTTCCAATGCACGGGAACCTCGATGTCGGGCGGGGTCGAAATGGACGAAAAAGTCGTGGCCGAAATCGCAGCGGCGACCGGCCGTCCTGCGATCAGCACGGCCTCGGCGCTTCGCGCCGCTTTTGAGGCCCTCGGGGCCAAGCGCCTCGCCTTTCTTTCCGAAACCGCTCAGGCGGGTCATGAGAAGAAACTGAAATATTTGCGTGAAGCGGGCTTTGAGATCTCGCCGATAAGGCCATGGGACTGGCGGACAGCGATGCTTCTTGTACCGCTGCGCCGGAGTTCTGGCGTGACGCGGCCTTAGAGCTGGGTGAAGGGGCAAAATCTGCGGATGCTGTTTTTATCTCTTGCGCCAATATTTCAGCCATCGAGGTGATCGAGGAGTTGGAGTCGCGTCTCAATAAACCTGTGGTCACCAGCAATCAGGCAGCACTCTGGAGCGCTCTGGAGCGCTCTTAGGACGATCAGAATAGGCGATAATCTCGATTCGCTCGGGCGCCTATTGACGCTTTAGCTGCAAATCCCCCGAAATTCCCCCAATTTCCTGTCATTTTCGGGCCTCGTAAGAGCGGAAAGAAAGTTGCAATGCCTAGGCAAAGCAAGAGATAATAGCTCGGTTGCTCCGGCTAAGAACCGACCTTTCTTGAGGGGGGGAAGGGTCTTGGACCGATAAGTTGCAACTAGGATGAACACAATCAAGGCGTGCAATGGGCGCTCCGCCAAAACAGGGTCTCTACGACCCAAGCCGAGAGCATGACTCCTGCGGCGTAGGATTTGTGGCCAATATCAAGGGCCGCAAGAGCCACGATATTGTCCGCCAGGGCTTAGAGGTTCTCGTAAATCTGGACCATCGCGGTGCGGTGGGTGCGGACCCGCTTGTGGGCGATGGAGCCGGCTGCCTCATCCAAATTCCCGATAGACTTTTTCGCGATTGGGCGGAGCACAATGGGGTCGATTTGCCTGCCCCCGGCTATTACGGCGTAGCGATGTGTTTTCTTCCGCGCGACGACAAGGCCCGGGCGCTCGGTGTTAAGCAGTTCGAGCATTTCATCAAGGTTGAAGGCCAAAGCCTCATCGGCTGGCGCGACGTGCCGACGAATCATGACGGCATCGGCGAGGCCGTGCTTGCCGAAATGCCGGTTATTCGCCAGGCCATCATCGGGCGCGGACCGAAGATCAAAGATCAGTATGGTTTTGACCGCAAATTGCTTGTCATCCGCAAGCAAACACAAAATCCAATTCCCGGGTTGGCGGAGAAACACGATCTCCCTGATCTGAAGAATTTTTATATGGCGTCGATCTCCTCTCGGACCATTGTCTATAAGGGGATGATCCTTGCTCCGCAGCTCGAGGGATTTTTCGAGGATCTGCATAATCCGCTGACCGAATCTGCGCTGGCGATGGTGCATCAGCGGTTTTCTACCAACACTTTTCCTTCGTGGAAGCTTTCCCATCCCTATCGCATGATCGCTCACAATGGAGAGATCAATACCGTGCGTGGCAACGTCAATTGGATGTATGCGCGGCGCCGCACAATGGCCTGCGATCTTTTCGGGCCCGACCTTGACAAGATGTGGCCGCTGATTCCGCACGGCCAATCGGACACTGCCAGCTTGGACAACGCTTTGGAGCTACTTGTCGCCGGTGGATTTCCAATGGCCCATGCGATGATGATGCTCATTCCCGAAGCCTGGACGGGAAATCCCTTAATGGATCCTGCGCGCAAGGCTTTTTACGAATATCACGCAGCGCTGATGGAGCCTTGGGACGGTCCGGCCTCGATCGCGTTTACCAATGGGGTTCAGATCGGGGCGACGCTTGATCGCAATGGCCTTCGCCCGGCGCGTTTCATCGTCACCGAGGACGATCGCGTCATTCTGGCTTCCGAAGCCGGCGTGCTCTCGGTCCCGGAAGAGAAAATCATCCACAAATGGCGGCTTCAACCCGGCAAGATGTTGCTCATCGATTTCGAAGAAGGACGGATTGTTGAAGACGACGAGATCAAGCGTGTTCTGGCCGAAGAGAATCCGTACGAAGAATGGCTGAAAGAGACGCAGTATAAGCTTGAAGAGCTTGCCGATTTGCCGGAACCGCCAGCAGCGTATATCCGCGCCAATGAGCAAACCCTTCTCGATCGCCAGCAGGCCTTTGGCTACACGCAAGAAGACATAATTTTTTTCCTCGAGCCGATGTCGCACTCGGGCGACGACCCCATTGGCTCAATGGGTGTCGATACACCTCTTGCCGTGCTCTCGCGAAAGGCAAAGCTCCTCTACAATTATTTCAAACAGAATTTTGCCCAAGTCACCAACCCGCCGATCGACCCGATCCGCGAGCAATTGGTAATGTCGCTGGTCTCCATGATCGGGCCGCGTCCCAATCTTTTGGGCCACGAAGCAGGTTCGCATAAGCGGCTGGAAGTTTCTCAGCCGGTACTGACCGATGCCGATCTCGAAAAAATTCGTTCGATTTCGGAAATCGTCGATGGTGCGTTCCGCACCGTGACGATCGATGTGACCTGGCCCGCTATTGAGGGCGCGGGCGGCCTAAAACAGGCAGTCGAGCGCATTTGCCAGCAGGCAACAGAAGCGGTTCTTGCCGACAATAACATTCTTGTTCTATCGGACCGCGCGGTGTCGGAAGACCACATCCCAATCCCCGCGCTGCTCGCGACGGCGGCGGTACATCATCATCTGATCCGTCAGGGTTTACGTATGCAAACCGGCCTTGTGGTCGAAACGGGCGAGGCGCGTGAGGTCCATCATTTTTGCGTTTTAGCCGGCTATGGTGCCGAGGCGGTCAATCCCTATCTTGCCTTCGAAACGCTCGAGCAGATCCGCAAGGAAAACGCAATTGCGCTCGACACAGATACCGTGCGGGCCAACTACATCAAAGCCGTGGGCAAGGGCGTTTTGAAGGTCATGTCCAAAATGGGCATTTCGACCTATCAGTCCTATTGCGGGGCGCAGATTTTCGATGCGATCGGTTTGTCGCCGGAATTTTTGGAAAAATATTTCACCGGAACGGGCACCGCCATTGAGGGCGCCGGTATTGATGAAATCGCCGAAGAATGCGTGCGTCGGCACCGTGCCGCCTATGGCAACAATCCAATCTATCGGAACATGCTCGATGTCGGTGGCGATTACGCCTACCGCTTACGCGGTGAAGATCATGCCTGGACGCCGGATTCCGTCGCTGATTTGCAGCACGCCGTGCGCGGCAACATGCCCGACGCTTACAAAGCCTTCGCCGCGAGCATCAACGAGCAAAATGAGCGCCTCTTGACCATTCGTGGCCTCATGCAGTTCAAGCCGGCAGATAAGCCTGTGGCGCTGGAAGAGGTTGAACCGGCATCGGAAATCGTAAAACGCTTTGCCACCGGCGCGATGAGTTTTGGCTCGATCAGCCGTGAGGCACATTCCACATTGGCGATTGCCATGAACCGCATTGGCGGGCGCTCCAACACAGGTGAGGGTGGCGAAGAGGTCGACAGATTTACCCCGTTGCCGAACGGCGATTCCATGCGCTCGGCCATCAAACAGGTTGCTTCGGGGCGTTTCGGAGTGACCACCGAATATTTGGTCAATTCCGACGACATTCAGATTAAGATGGCCCAAGGCGCCAAGCCTGGCGAAGGCGGTCAGCTGCCGGGCCATAAGGTCGATAAGAATATTGCGCGGGTTCGATATTCGACGCCCGGCGTCGGTCTGATTTCGCCGCCGCCCCATCATGATATCTATTCCATCGAGGACCTTGCGCAGCTTATTCATGATTTGAAGAACGCAAATCTGAAGGCACGAATCTCGGTGAAGCTGGTTTCCGAAATCGGAGTCGGCACCGTTGCCGCAGGCGTCTCGAAGGCGCGTGCCGATCATGTGACCATATCGGGCTTTGAAGGTGGTACCGGGGCCTCGCCGCTCACCTCGCTCACCCATGCGGGCTCGCCTTGGGAAATTGGTTTGTCTGAAACCCATCAAACTCTGGTTTTGAATGCGCTGCGCGGGCGCATCGCCGTTCAAGTGGATGGTGGTTTGCGCACCGGACGCGATGTTGCCATTGGGGCGCTTCTCGGAGCGGATGAGTTTGGATTCTCCACCGCGCCGCTTATTGCCGCCGGCTGTATCATGATGCGCAAATGCCATCTGAACACCTGCCCTGTCGGCATTGCGACCCAAGATCCCGTTTTGCGGGCCCGCTTTACCGGCACGCCCGAGCACGTCATCAATTATTTCTTCTTCGTCGCCGAAGAGCTGCGCGAGATTATGGTGCAGCTTGGCTTTAGGACCGTGAACGAAATGATTGGGCAGGTCGATCGGATCGATATGCGCCGCGCGCTCGATCACTGGAAAGCCGGCGGTGTTGATCTTTCAAAGATTCTCTATCGCGTACCCGATCGCGACGGCGTCGCAATTTATAATTGCGAAACGCAGGACCACCATTTGGACAGGGCGCTCGATCATGAGTTGATTGCTCAGGCAGGCCCCGCCATCGAGCGTGGCGAGCCCATCCGCATTGAATCCGAAATTCGCAATGTCTGCCGTACGGTTGGGGCTATGCTTTCGGGCGAGATCGCGAAGCGTTATGGCCATGCTGGTCTTGCCGAAGACACCATATCAGTTCGCTTTACCGGCACCGCTGGTCAGAGCTTTGGCGCGTTTTTGGCGCGCGGCGTTTCGCTCGAGCTTTTTGGAGACGCAAACGACTACGTCGGCAAAGGAATGTCCGGCGGCCGCGTTGTCGTGCGTCAACCTTCGGCAGCAAAACGCGAGCCGACCGAGAATATTATCATCGGCAATACGGTGCTTTATGGCGCTATCGCGGGCGAGGCCTATTTCGAAGGCGTGGCGGGTGAGCGTTTTGCAGTGCGCAATTCAGGTGTTGTGACCGTGGTTGAAGGCACGGGCGATCATTGCTGCGAATATATGACCGGCGGGGTCGTTGTCGTGCTCGGCAAGACGGGGCGCAATTTTGCCGCCGGCATGTCGGGGGGGGTCTCCTATGTCTATGATCCAGAAGGTATATTTGAACAATATTGCAATGGGGCCATGGTCGATCTGGAGAAGATCGAACCCTCCAATGAACCGGCGGACGCTCCCGGCCGTCCCTCGCAGCGCTCCCTCTCGGTCGATGATAGCGGGATGGGCGACTATTTGGGTTTCGATTCCGAACGTCTAAAAATTCTCATCGAGCGTCATCAGCTTCACACAGGAAGCGCACGCGCACGTACGCTGCTGGAGAACTGGGACGAGACGCTCAAGCATTTCGTCAAGGTGATGCCGAAAGACTTCCGTCGCGCGCTGCTCGAGCAGAAAGCTGAGCGCAAAGCGGCAGTTGCGGCGGCAGAATAATCAAGCGTTTTTTGGAGTAAGTATGGGTAAGCCCACCGGCTTTCTAGAGATCGAGCGTCAGGACCGCGATTACGGTAAAATCGCGGAGCGCCTGACCAATTGGAATGAGTTCGTCCAACCGCTTCCCGAAGGTGAAGTGGTCGCGCAAGCTACGCGCTGCATGGATTGCGGGATTCCTTTTTGCCATCAGGGCTGTCCGGTCAACAACATCATTCCCGATTGGAACGATCTGGTTTACCGCGATCAGTGGCAGAACGCGCTTGAGGTTCTGCACTCGACAAATAACTTTCCGGAATTCACCGGCCGCATCTGCCCGGCACCCTGCGAAGCGGCCTGCACGCTCAATATCGACGACAATCCGGTCACGATCAAAACGATCGAATGTGAAATCGTCGATCGCGGTTGGAGAGAGAACTGGATTCAGCCGCAAGTGCCCCCGGGCGTTACGGACAAGCGTGTTGCAGTTGTGGGTTCGGGTCCCGCCGGCATGGCCGCTGCGCAGCAATTGGCGCGCGCTGGGCACAAAGTAACGCTTTTCGAGAAGTCCGATCGTGTTGGTGGGCTTTTGCGCTACGGCATTCCCGATTTCAAAATGGAAAAACACCTTATCGATCGGCGCGTGCGCCAGATGGAGGCTGAAGGCGTCGAGTTTAAAACCAAAACAGAAGTTGGCGTCACGGTTTCCATGCAATCACTGATGGGGGAATATGATGCCATTGTGATGTCCGGTGGCGCAGAACACCCGCGCGATCTTGAAGTTCCGGGCCGCTCTTTGTCGGGCATTCATTACGCGATGGATTATCTCGTGCAGCAGAACAAGCGCGGCGCAGGAGATTCGGAAGGGCGGGCGGCGCCGAACGGGACCATTATCGCCGAAGACAAGCATGTCATTGTGATCGGCGGCGGCGATACCGGTTCGGACTGTATCGGCACGGCCAACCGCCAGCGCGCGGCCTCCATCACGCAGCTCGAAATCATGCCCAAGCCGCCTGAGCATGAAGACAAAGCGCTGACCTGGCCTGATTGGCCGCTCAAGCTTAGGACGTCTTCTTCACAAGAGGAGGGCGGCGATCGCGATTGGTCGGTGCTGACCAAGCGTGCGCTGGGCGCCAAAGGTGTCATTGAGGCGCTCGAATGCGTGCGTGTCGAATGGGAGAAGGACGCCGCCGGCCGTATGGTCATGCAGGAAGTGAAGGACAGTGAATTTCAGCTCAAAGCCGATTTGGTTCTGCTGGCAATGGGTTTCTTAAGTCCGCGCAAGCAAGGCATGTTGGAGCAATCAGCTGTGAGCCTCGATCCGCGCGGCAATGTTAAGGCCGACACGACCAACTACCGGACCTCCGTAGATAAGGTCTTTGCTTGCGGCGATATGCGGCGCGGGCAATCTCTTGTCGTATGGGCCGTTCGCGAGGGCCGTCAGGCGGCACGCGCTGCTGACGAGTTTCTTACGGGCCGCTCGGATTTGCCGCGCTAGCGGCAGCTTATTTTTTCCGATCAGATTGAATTACCAAAACTTGTCATCCCGGACGCGAAGCCAAACATTTGTCATGGCCCGCAAAAGCGGGCCACCAGGAGATCATAGAACGTCATTGGCGCATGGACATCCACCTACTGGGTGGCCCCATCAAGTAGGGCCATGACATTGTTGTTGTTAGTTGCGCGCGGGATGACACTTGTGTTCGACAGGAAATGTTATGGCGCCTTTCGCAGCCGTCTTAGCCGATCTCTGCAACCATCGCGCGGAACTCGTCATCCGTCACGAGGCGCTTTTCTGCGGTTCCCAGCGCTTTGACTTTCTCGAGGAGGGCGCCGTGCTTGTCTTGTGGGGCATCGAGGCCCAGCTCTTCCAGCTTAATCTTCACATTCGCTAGCCCGGCCTTTTTGCCCAACGCAACGTGCCGGTCCGCGCCAAGAATTTCGGACGAGTAGGGCTCAATCGCCTGGGGCATGTGAAACTGGCTGACCACGCCGCCGCTTTCGCGGGTGAAAATGAACTTTCCGACGACCGGCTTCCAACTGTCGACCGTATATTTCCCATGGGTCTGCACCATTTGCGAAACTTCGCGCGCCTTTGAGAGATCCAGTTCAACCGGCTGGTGATAGAGGAACTGCAGTGCGAGAGCGACTTCGCAAATATCGGCATTGCCGGCGCGCTCGCCCATGCCGTTGATGGTGCCCTGGATCCAGTCGGCGCCGCCGCGAACTGCAGCGATGGCCGATGCCGTCGCGAGGCCAAAATCATTATGGCCGTGCCAATGGATCGCGACCGAGTCACCCACCCAAGAGCGGACTTCGCGCACCAAATATTCTGCGGTTTCCGGCGCGCAGGCGCCGATGGTATCGACCACGGAAACTTCATCGGCGCCGGCTTCTATCGCGGCGCTGTAGATTTCGCGCAAGAATCCAAGATCGCTGCGCGTGGCATCCACGGCGAAAAAGTTGACGCGCTTGATGCCCTTGTCTTTTGCGTATTTGACGGAATCGACGACCTTGCCTTTGACCTTTTCGCGGGTAAAGCCAAAGGCGTTCATCTTGAGATCACTGGTCGAGATTTCGACCAACGTATATTCCGTCCCTAATTCGAGATGCGCGTCGATATCCGCTTTGACGCAGCGCGCGAAACCCCAGATTTGGGAGCTTAGCTTCGCGTCGAGTATTCGCTGAACAGCTTCGGTATCCTGTGCCGATACGCGGGGGAATCCCGATTCAATGCGCCCGACGCCAAGCTCGGCCAGCTTGCAAGCGATTTCGAATTTGTCATTGGCGGAAAAACAGACACCGGTTGACTGCTCGCCGTCGCGAAGCGTGGTGTCGTAAAAGCGGATCGTTTTGCTCCGGTCGAACCCTTTCTGAACGACATCCATATCGTTGAGTGTACTGGTCCAAATCTGGTCTGGCCGGATGTTCATGCTCTTTTCTCCTAGGTCTTGTGCGAAGCACGAAGGGGACGGCGTTTCGGCAAACGTCCTGCGTATAGCCGTGTCACTTCGTTGGGTAGATTTGGCCCTTATATGTCGCAAGCCCGAATGATTTGCAATCACGCGAGACCTTGCTTGAAACCCGCGCAAAGCCTGCCCGCACATAGCCCTTAAGTGCAGGTAATTAAAGCAAAAGGGCCGTGGCCAATTTTTAGTTTGATGCCTCTGGTTCGCGTGTTACCAGAACGGCCAATTCTGACCCTTAGTTCTACGCCCATTCGGGGCCCAAAGTGACGGGTTGCGCTTGTTCCCAGGAGATACCAAACGATGAAATTCCTTTCTTTTCGCGCCGGCGGTGCAGCGCATTACGGGCTGGTGGACGGTAATGATGTGGTCGATCTTACGGCCCGCCTCAGCTATCCCGATCTTAAAGCGCTGATCGAAGCCGATGCGGCTGCGGAGGCCGCAAACGCCGCGAAGGGTGCCGACTCAGATTTCACCCTGGATCAAATTACTTTCGATCCGGTGATCCCCAATCCAGGCAAAATTATTTGTGTTGGATTGAATTTTGAGGGGCATCGCAAAGAGACGGGCATGACCCAGCACAAAATGCCGAACTTCTTCATCCGCTGGGCCGACACCCAAGTGGGTCACCTCGAGAACATTGTGAAGCCTCTCGATTCGGAGCAGCTCGATTGGGAAGGCGAGCTCGTTGTGATCCTCGGCAAGGGCGGGCGATACATTAAGCAAAGCGACGCCGAATCCTGTATCGCCGGCTATTCGATCTACAACGAATGCTCGTTGCGCGACTATCAAAAGCACTCCAGCCAATTTACCCCGGGCAAGAATTTTCCGGGCACCGGCGCGTTCGGCCCCTTCATGGTCACGCCCGATGAAGTAGGCGAATTGGCAGGCAAGAAAATTCAAACCCGCCTCAATGGCGAGACGATGCAAAATGCCACGCTCGACATGATGATCTTCTCTCCGACGCGGTTGATCGAATATATCACTAGCTTCACGCTGCTCTCCCCTGGGGACGTTATCGTCGCCGGCACGCCTGAGGGCGTCGGCTGGGTGCGCAAGCCGCCTTTGTGGATGAAGGATGGCGATGTTGTCGAAGTCGAAATCGACAATGTGGGCACTTTGCACAATTCGATCGTCAACGAGGTTTGAACGGGATTACTGAGTCGGCGCCGCACCCTTTCGTGGTGACCTTGGGCAGACTAAAGTAATCTCCAACGGGCAGGATTTGGCCTCACCCTTCGTCCTTCGACAAGCTCAGGACAAGGAGCTCAGGGTGAGGCCTCTCATAAGCCCTCATGCTGAGCTTGTCGAAGTATGAGGGCGAAACGAAAAAACTGAGTGAGGGTGACATGCACGGCGATTACAATTATCGGAAGGGCAATGATTGGTGGGTGAGCCCCTATAGTGTGGCGCCGGAAGTCACTTCTCAGATGGATCTCCCTCCAAGCGTAGAGATTCACGACGCGACATTGCGCGACGGCGAACAGACTCCAGGCATTGTGTTTTCGGTCAAGGACAAGATCGCGATCGCCGAGAAACTGTCGGAAGTGGGCGTGGAGCGCATCGAGGCGGGCATGCCGGCGGTGTCGGAGCCCGATTTTGAAGCGATCAAACAAATATCGAAGCTGGGTCTAAAGTCGAAGATCTTCACCTTCGCGCGGGCGACGCCAGGGGACATGGACAAGGCCCTGGAGTGCGGCGCCGACGGCGTCATCATTGAAGTCCCGATCGGCTATCCGAAGCTGCAATGGCAATTCAAATGGACTTGGGAAGACGTCCTAAAAAAGAGCGTCAAAGCAATCAACTACGCTAAGGAACGGGGTCTCTACGCCGTCTATTTTCCTTATGATACGACGCGCGCACGCGAAGAGGATCTAACAAATCTTCTCACTCGCATCATGCAAGACGCGCCGCCCGATTCCGTCGGCGTCGTTGACACGATGGGCTGCGCATTGCCGATGGCGATCAAACATATGGTCCGCTATGTGAAGAAGCTCACAAATCTTCCCGTCGAAGTGCATACCCATAATGATTTCGGCATGGCGGTGGCGACCGAGCTTGCCGGCGTCGAAGCGGGCGCTTCGGTCGTTCATTCCTGCGCCAATGGTTTGGGTGAGCGCACCGGCAATGCCGCGATGGAAGAGCTGATGGTGTGCCTGCATGTGCTCTATGGCTATGACAAGCAATATGATCTCGCCAAACTGCCGGAGCTTGGCGAACTCGTCAGTCGGATATCCGGTGTGCCGATTGCTGCGAACAAACCGATCCTGGGCTCGAAGAATTTCACCCGCGAATCCGGCATTGGTGTCGATTTGGTGGTGAAAGAACCGCTCGCCATGTTCGGAACCCATCCGGCGCTGACCGGGCGGGCGGGCGATGTTGTTTTGGGTAAGAAGAGCGGCACCGCCTCGGTGACTTACCACCTCGAACGCATGGGGGTGACCGACGCGGACGATGGCGCGGTGAAGGAAATTCTGGCCCAGGTGAAGGCGCTGGGTATTCAGAAAAAGGGCTTGGTGACGACGGACGAGTTCCGGGCCATGGCCGAATCCGCAGGCGTTCTAAAAGCTGCCGCAGAGTAGAAATTCGAGTCTAGAGGACAGGAAAATTGCGATGAGCGCGTCTCCAAAGCCGAATACGGAGGCGGGCCCGGGTGCTGCGCTCGATTTTCAAGAGCATCTCGCCAAGCTCGAAAAGCTTGGCCTTGTTGTCACCATCGACCGGCCGATTGATAAGGACACCGAGCTGCATCCGCTCGTCCGTTGGCAATTTCAGGGTGGGCTTTCCAGCGAACAACGCCGCGCCTTCGTTTTCACCAATGTCGTCGATAGTAAGGGTAAAAACTACGACATGCCGGTGGTGGTGGGCGCGCTGGCGTCTTCGCCGGAGATCTATGCGCTCGGAATGGGCGTGCCGGTCGATCAGATCGGCGAGGTTTGGCTGAACGCCATTCGCAATCCTATCCCGCCGGTCACGGTGGACTCCGCGCCCTGCCAGGAAGTCGTGATCACGGGCGATGAGTTAAAAAAATCCGGCGTTTCGGCGCTCCCCGTTCCCAATTCGACGCCGGGATTCGACGCCTCCTGCTATCTCGCGGCGACGCTTTGCGTGAGCAAGGATCCCGAGACCGGGGTGCGCAATATGGGAACCTATCGCGCGGCATTAAAAGCAAATGACCGCTTGGGCGTGCGCATGGCCTCGCGTCTGGGCGGCGCAGGCGGTTATCTCCATTGGCAAAAATATAATAAGCGCCAGGAAAAAATGCCGGTTGCCTTTGTCGTCGGCTGTGCGCCGGTGGTGTTCTTCACCGGTCCGCAAAAGCTAAAAGTTGGCCAAGACGAAATGGCGGTCGCCGGTGCGCTGGCCGGAAGCGCCATCCGCGAAGTCCAATGCAAAACCGTCGATTTGCAAGTGCCTGCCGATTCCGAAATCGTCATTGAGGGCCTCATCGATCCGGAGCTCCTTGAGCCCGAGGGGCCCTTCGGCGAAAGCCATGGCCATGTCGCGCTGGAAGATTTCAACATGTCGATGGAGATCACCGCGATCACGATGAAGAAGAATCCGGTCTTCGTCTCCATCGTCAGCCAGGTCACGCCATCCGAATCTTCGACAACAAAAAAAGTTGCTTATGAGCCGCTTTATCTCTCGCATTTGCGCGATACGCTGAATGTGAAGGGCATCAAGCGGGTCGTGATGCACGAGCCGCTCACCAATGTGCGCCCGGTGATCTTCTTGCAATTCGAACAGGGCGCGCCGCGCACCGAAGTATGGCGCGGTTTGCGCGGCGCGGAGAGCCTACAGGCGCAATGCGGAAAAATCTGTATTGCGGTGAGCGAAGATGTCGATCCCTCCAACACCGATGCGGTGCTGTGGTCGCTCGCCTATCGTGCCGATCTCGGCGAGGACTTGCTGGTGATGCCGTTCAAATCCAGCGGACACGGGCCCAAGGGCTCACGCGGTTCCGATTCCGCTCTGCTGGTCGATGCGACGCTAAAGGCGCCCGTCACCCCGCTGGCTCTGCCGGCCCAGGAATATATGGAGCGCGCGAGAAAGATTTGGGAAGAGCTTGATCTGCCGACGCTGACTCCGCAGCCACCCTGGCACGGCTATTCGCTCGGCGACTGGAACAATACTTGGGAAAAATGGGCCAAGCGCGCGACAAGCGGCGATTGGGCCGAAACCGGCATTGAGACTTATGCCGCCCGCCAAGGCGGGCTTATTCCCGAAACCCCCGTACGTTCGGTGAAGAAGAAGACATGAAAAGCCGAATAAATCGGCTGCATTCCGGCTAGGTTCGGATCACTCGTAATGTCCGCTTCTCTAATCGGCCATCGGGTGTCAAGCACTTTCAGACTTTCCACTGTTGCGGTTTCTATGTCTCTCGCGGGCTCGCGCTTCTCTTCGGAATCGGCACTTAAGGCCCTTCCATCATGGGGTTCGAAGACGAGGCGGAACAATCTTTCGGGCGGCCTTGCCATCGGACGGACGGCAGGTCCAAGCGGACATACGAACTCACCTCATCCATCGTCCCGCGAGGGACATCACTCCACCGCTTGGTGGAACCTAAATCCTCCTATCCTCTTTGATTGGCTTTGGCGCTCATGCCACTGCGCCTTCCCTTGTGCATTGGAACTCGGTGCCATCCATCCACATGCGGTGCATGACCACAGCCAGTCTGCGTGCCAGCGCCACGATCGCCTTCTTCATCCCGCGCTTCTTGGCGATCTTTATGGCCCAGGCCTTGAGCCAAGACCATCTTGTCGAACGCACCAGCATGATATGAGCCGCCTCGTAGAGCATCGCCCGCACCATCTCGTCCCCGCACTTCGATATTGCGCCGGATCGGTTGATCTCGCCCGATTGATATTTGGACGGCGTCAGCCCAAATGCCGCCCCAACCGCCTTGGAGTTTTTGAAGCGGGCCGGCACATCGACACTGGCGCGGAAGGTCAGAGCCACCACAGGGCCGACCCCAGGGATACTCATCAGACGCCTGCAGACCTCATCGTCCCGCACGATGGCCAGCAAACTGCGGTGCAGGATGGCGAGCTGATCGCGAAGGACCCGCCGAACGATAAGAAGCGGTTCGACTAAAAGGGCCATATCCGGAAGGTCCGCGACAAGCTCCCGAATGCGTGCCTCGAACTTCAGAGCCCCCACCATCCCGACCTTGAGCCCGAAGTTGCGTAAGGTCCCGCGCAGATCGTTGTCGATGGAGGTAGCCTTCGACTGAAGCAGCTTGCGGTGGGTCAGCAGCATTCGGTGCTTCTGACTGCGTAACGTCTTTACATGCACCGGACGATAGAGCCCCGCCCGCATCATCTGCGCCATCCCCCGCGCATCGTTGCGGTCCGTCTTGTTGATCTGGGCCTTCAAGACCGCTCTCATATGCCGGGTCTCGACACAAATCGCCGGCAAGCCCGCTTCGGCAAGAGCACTGAAGAGCCATTGCGATAAGGGTCCGGCTTCCAATCCGATGCGCTTGAAGTGGTAGCTAGGGTTCGTCAGCACCGGAAGCAGCGCCTCCGGCTCGCTTGCCACCTTCACTTCCCGCACGATCTTGCCCGTGCCGTCCACAATACAGACGCTCGTCTCCTTGACCGATACGTCCAATCCGGCAAAATGTTCCATGCTGCGCTTCTCCTTGTTTGATGTTTGGGGCAGCAAAAACTGACCCCGCGCTAACATCAGCCTGAAGCGCAGCACCCACAATCGTCAGAGATAAGAGCGCCGGCCGATTACCCCATCTTTCGGGGGGCGGTCTCAAGCGATGGACGCAACACTTTATCTTAAGAAGAAGAGATGGAGTGTTCGATGGATCAAGGAATTGAGGATCAAAGAAGTCGTTACGGTTTCAGTGCGTTAGAGAAGGCAGAGGTGTGGGATCGCTGGGCTCGGGGTGAAACGCTGAAGGCGATCGGGCGAGTTTTCGGTAAGCCCTCGTCGTCGATTCGTGGTCAGCTGTCGCCCTCTGGCGGGATCCGACCAGCACCCCGGCGGCGTTCAAAGCTGGCTTTGACATTGTCGGAGCGCGAGGAAATCTCCAGAGGTCTCGCGGCGGAACAATCTGCACGCTCTTTGGCAAGGTTGCGGGGCCGTGCGCCCTCGACGGTGAGCCGAGAGATTCGCCGCAATGGCGGCTATGATCGCTACCGCGCGGCATTGTCCGACGAAGCGGCCTTTATACGTGCGCGCCGGCCGAAGCGATGTAAATTGGCGGGCAATGCGCAGTTACGACAGACAGTAGCGCGCAAGCTTAAACAGGATTGGTCGCCCCAGCAGATCGCCGGTTGGCTGAAGCAGATGCATCCCGAAGACGAGAGCAAACGCGTGTCGCACGAGACGATCTATCGAAGCTTATTTATTCAATCCCGTGGGGCATTTAGGAAGGAACTGACCGGGTATCTTCGCTCCAAACGGACAATGCGGCGCTCTAAGCGTGCGAGCTCGCATGGCGATGGCCGTGGGCAGATCACGGATATCGTTTCGATCAGCGAGCGCCCTGCAAGCGTGGAAGATCGTGCGGTGCCCGGTCATTGGGAAGGCGATCTTCTGGCCGGCTCGAAGAACACGCATATCGCAACCTTGGTCGAGCGTCATACCCGCTATGTGATGCTGGCGAAGATCCCCTCTAAGGACACCGAGACAGTCGTGAATGCACTGATCAAACAGGCGAAGAAGCTCCCCACCGAACTCTACAAATCTCTGACCTGGGACCGGGGCAAGGAGCTTGCCGATCACAAGCGCTTTAGCTTGGCGACCAATATCAATGTCTATTTCTGCGATCCGCAAAGCCCTTGGCAGCGTGGCTCCAATGAGAACACCAATGGCCTCCTACGACAGTACTTTCCAAAAGGGACGGACCTATCCGTGCATTCGCAGGCGCACCTAAATAAGATCGCCCGCAGGCTCAACGAAAGGCCACGTCAGACCTTGGGGTTCCAGACCCCGGCAGATAGATTTAATGCCTGTGTTGCATCCATCACCTGAGGCCGCAAGGCATAAGCGAACTTATTGCGCTGCACTACCAATGTCTGCTTTTGGGCCTTAAAAGGGTATTCTGTAGCGCACTTGGTGCTGCGGCAGCAATTTGCACTATGTGGAAAGATGTAAGGCGCTCAAGGCGGTGGTGCGTCCAGCGCTTCGATAAACTCGTAGACCACATGCGCGAGAGTGTTGTTGGGATTATCTTCACACAGGCTTTCAATCGCAGAGATGAAGTTGGGCAGGTCGTAATCTAAGTAGAGCGATAGACCGCCTGGCTTGAACAAGTTTCGCCCGGAAAGAGCCCCATTAATCCAGTTTATGCCATTCGTGTGGACCAAGTCTGTCAGCTCTGGCGCCAGCCATGTGGAGCATTGCATCGTTCCAACACCGAGAACGGGAGCCCGATAGTAGAGGTCATCTTCGGGGATGGCAGCGCATAGTGCGCTAACCGGAATAAGCACTACTAAAAGTGAGGCTACTACGCGGATCACAGGCAGGTTCATTGCTCTGACCTCAAACCGGTCTCCATATAGCTAAACATATTAGCGAAGCCTAGCCTGCGGTCACCTAATCTGCCATCGCCCCGACCCAACTAATTCCTTCTTTGATCTAGCGTCCCGAGAGGGAATATCCGCGCTTGGCACTTAGCAGACATTTTCCTGTCGACTCAAAATAGGACTCTAGGCGCGCGGCGATAGTTTGCGTCGGAGATACTTTACAATGACCCGCCAACAAGGCTGAAGGTCGAGCCCATTGACCCGGCGAGTGTTGAGACTGCCCCCACTATTACAACTGCGATGCCAGTACCAAGCAACGCATATTCGACTGCCGTCGCGCCACGTATGTCTTCGGCAAATTCACATACAAACCCAAAAACATGTCGAATCATTGGGGCTATCCTCTTCCTGATTGAAGTGCCTAACATTGCACGCAACCAATTAATAAGTTGTTTAGCAGATATAGGCGCCATGTACTCAAATACGGGCTCTGAACGCGCGACCAACGGCGATTGGGCTGATCCCAGTGAGGAAACTTATTCCGCCCGGCAAGGCGGGCTTATTCCCGAAACCTCGGTACGTTCGGAGAGGAAGAAAAGCGAATTCTCGTCCTGAGCTTGTCGAAGGACAAGTACGGGGCAGGCTATACTTTCATTTGATTTAGCAGCGGACATGCTCTCACACTTCGACAGGCTCAGTGTGAGGGAACCTTGCTCGTCTCATCGTGTCTTTACCTCCCCCAACGCGGGAAGGTCGATCCGGCGAGCCCCGGACTTGATCCGGGGGAGACGGAGCGGGTGGGGGGATTCGTCGACACCGCGCGCGCAGGTTTCGAATGCTTGCCACGACGCTGCATCCCAAATGCGCGTGCTCAGGTGATTGCAAACGCTCTGCGCCTAGTGTGCGGCCTAGCGCTCTTCTTCGAGTTGCATCATGAAGCGGGCTTCGGCGGCCTCCACATATTGGAGGCAACCAGCGGGATCGATGAACGGATTCTGTGCGGCGCCGGCCTGCATGCGCTCGTATTTCGCGTCGAGGCCGTAATGGCGTCCGTGAGGGCTTATGAAGACATCGCAGGGCAGCTCCTTAAGAATCCGGAACGTGTTCTGGTATTGATCGGCGATCGTCGGGTTGGTGGGATTGTCGACGACGCGCACGCCATCATTGACGCCGAGGCTCGGCATAATGGTAACGTTCAGTCTCTGGCCGCCGTCTTCGATGCTCGTCGTCCAGGACAAATTCCCCAGGGTGTGGCCGGGGGTGTGATGCGCCGTGAGCGTGACGCCGCCGAGGCTCACCGTTTCACCGTCCTGAATGATACGGTCTACCTTGGCGGGAGTCCACGGGTTTGCGCGCGGACCGCGAAAGTCGCCCCGAAGCGCACCGCTCTCGATCACGATAGCGTCTAGCTCGCTCGCCACGATTTGCGCCCCGGTCAATTCCTTGACTTCGGTGTGCCCGCCGACGTGGTCGACATGGGCGTGGCCGTTGATCATGATCTTGATGTCGGCCATATGGAAGCCGAGCTTCTCGACGCTCTCGATGATGATGGGAGCGGTCTCCGCGTAGCCGGTGTCAAACAAGATGTGCCCCTCGGGCGTCATGAAGAGGTAGACCGCGCTCGTTTTGTCGCCGACATAGTAGATGTTCCCAATGATTTTGAACGGCCCGAACGCCTCGACGACGCGCGCGGGTTCCTGGGCGAGACCCGGCAGGGGCCAAGCAGCGAATGACGCGATCACGGCGAATAGCATCAGCCGCAGTAGGATGCGCGATCCTAAAAAGCTATTGATGATGTGAGACATGGCGCCTCTCTCTTTCTCTTTTGGCTGTCTGTGAGAAGTATGGCGCGAGGGGAAAAGCGAAGGCAAGGAACTTCTATCGAGAGTTCCGAGGGCATGCGCTGAATTTGTCCTCACACTTTGACAGGCTCAGTGTGAGGGATTGTAGCATCCCGCTGCGAGCAAATTTACCTCCCCCAACGCGGGGAGGTCGATCCGGCGAACCCCGGACTTGACCCGGGGGAAGACGGAGCGGGTGGGGGGATTCGTCGATCCGAGCTGGTTTTTGCAATAGCCCCCCACCCAATATCGTTCCCCCGGATTATACCCAAGGGCACGATATTGACCTCCCCTCTAGGGGGAGGTGAAGCCAGTGGGCCTCCCGAACTCGCAGCGACTCAAACTCACATCCCATTGTCGCCGGCGATTTCGCTTTGCCATGGCGCGATCTTGCGCTCTAGCCATCCCACCAATGCGGTGAGCCCAACCGCGAATGCCATCACAAGAAAAATTGGCACGAACATTTCAGCGGTTTGAAAGCTTTGCGCCGAATTGATGATCAGCCCACCCAAGCCTGAAATCTGGGTTAGGAACTCGGCGATGATCATCGCGATCACGGCTTTTCCGATGGCAAGACGAATGCCGGCCATGATGTAGGGAAGCACCGCGGGAAAAATGATCCGGCGCATAATTTCAAACCCCGGCGCGACAAAGGCCCGGCCCACATCGATCAGCGTATTAGGGACCGCCTTCACGCCCGCCCAAGTGTTGATGCAAATAGGGAAGAAGGACATCAATACGACGATCACGACTTTGACCTGAAAGCCGAGCCCAAACCAAAGCATGAGAACGGGCACCATCGCGATCAGCGGCGTTGCATAGCCAGCAGTGACATAGATTCCGAAAGCGGCCTCAAAGAACCGATAGCGCCCTAAAAGCAAACCGATGGGAACGCCCGCCAGGATTGAGATCGCCAGGCCGGCAAAGAAAGGCTGCAGGCTGGAGGCAAAAGCTGCGGGCAAAGCGTTCGTTCCCATCATCTCGAGGAAGGCTTGAAAGATAGCGCTCGGATAGCTGCCGAAGAGCGGGTCGATATCGCGTCCAAAATACTCCCAGATCCCCAGTGCCGCGATTACCGAAACGATAGTGATGACCCAGCTCGGAAATCGGCTTTTTTCGCTTTCGATGAGTAGGGTCTCGTCTGAATTTGTATCGGCGGTGACGCTCATGGCGCACTCCATTTAACTAGGGTTTAGAGAGTTCTCGTCCGTGCGATGCAATGTTTCCCAAACTTCCGCGCGCTTGAGCGCGAACTCTTTGGAGCCACGGAATGCGCGGACATCGCTGCGCGATTGTTCGAGCTCGACCGGAATGATTTCGCGTATGCGGCCTTCGGCCATCACCACCACGCGGTCCGCCAATAATACGGCCTCGTCGAGATCATGGGTGACAAAGACAATGGTCTTCTTCGTTTTTGCATGAATGGCGAGCAATTCGGATTGCAGCACTTCGCGAGTCTGTGAATCCAGCGCTCCGAAAGGCTCGTCCATCAAAAGAATTTCCGGATCGATCGCAAGCGCGCGGGCAATGCCGACGCGTTGCTGCATGCCACCGGAAAGCTGGTGCGGCCTTTGCTGCGCAGCCTCGGCGAGACCAACCAATTCAAGATTGCGGTTTGCGATTTGGGACAATTGCGGCTCGGCAATATTCTTCATGCGAAGAGCAAATTTGATGTTTTCAAGCGCGGTGCACCAGGGAAGGAGTTCCGCGTGCTGAAACACCATGCCGCGGTCGTGTCCGCAGCCAGTAACGGCCCGGTCATTGACGAGAACGCTTCCCGAACTGGCTTTGTCCAAGCCCATTGCAATGCGAAGCGCCGTGGTTTTCCCGCATCCTGACGGCCCCAACAGAGCGACGATTTCGCCCGGCTCGACGCTAAACGAAATGCCGTCCAGTGCGCGCAAAGCGCGTATTTGCCCATTTGCACGCAAGGGAAAAATCTTTACGACATCCCGCCATTCGATAGCCGCCATGGGGGAAATTCCTTGAAGCCTATTCGCGGCCGAGGAGCCGAAGCGCCTCTTGCCTTAAACTGTCGTCGACAAATTCTGAGGCGTCCATTTGTCCTTGAGCTGCGCCGTGGCGGACCATCATGTCGTCGGTCCACTGCCACATCTCTGCCGGGATTTCGAGATCGGGCGTGACGGCCGAGTAGCGCACCGCCTCGTCATAAATAAATTCGGGAATTGGACTATTCGCGTTTAGACCGGCCACTTCGCGCGCCAGCGCAACCGCTTCATCGCGGTGATCCAGCGCATATTGATAGCCTTCCATCGCGGCAGCGAGATAGCGCACCAGCTCGTCGCGCCGAGTCGAGATGATGTTCCTCGTCGCAAAGATGCAGCTTCTTAGGAATTTCGGCGTGGCTTCCGCCGCACGCACGAGAACCTTAATGCCCCGCGGCTCCGCCTCGACTTCAAACTCGCTTGAGGAGGCGGCGGCGGCAACGACTCCGGCGGCCACTGCGAGAAAGCGATTGGAGCTGCTGCCGGCATTGCCGAAAGTGAAATCATCCGCGCTTAGTCCTGCCGAGGTTAGCGCTTCGCGCGCAAACAGATCGGGCAATGCTCCGGGCGTCGATACGCCGATATTCTTGCCCCGCAAATCTTCCACAGAATTGATACCGGGCCCTGCATAGAGGCTGTAGGTCATCACCGGATAATGGCATCCGATCACTTTGATCGGCGCGCCTATATGCATCGCCGACATCACAACCACGGGGCTCGATTCGAAACTATCCAGCGCTCCGGCCACCAATGCGCGCGTTGCGGTCGAGCCGGATGCAAATTGCACCATCTCCACGTCTAGCCCGCGCTGCTCCGTAAATCCCCCATGTGCCGGCATGAACAGGAATGCGGAATCGCCCTTCGCCTCCACAATGCCGTGTTTCCAGGGGCTAAGATCTTCCGCCGCAAATGCGCTATGGCTGCTGAGAATAGCGGCGAATAGGGCAATTCCGGCGATATTGAAGCTGGCGCTTAACGGGCGCATTGTGTTTCCTCTTTTGTGGCCAAAGACTACCGGAATGTGATGAGGGAACAAAGGCTTGTTGGGCAGAGACTATCATAGGGCGGCAAAATGAGCGCCCGGGTTTGGGATGCTTATCTAACCGAACGCGACAAAGAAGTGTTCGCTGCATCGGGTTATGGCGCCCGCGTGGGGTTCGGTAAGCGCCCCGCGCTGCTGGTTGTCGATGTAAATTATGCGTTTTGCGGAGACAGACGCGAGCCGGTCCTGGAATCGATCAAGCGCTGGCGGCAATCGGGCGGCGAGGAGGCCTGGGATGCTCTGCCGATTCTGGCGCAGGTGATCGAGGTCGCACGCGAGCGCGAACTTCCCATCATCTATACGACATCCATAAGACGTGCCGATAATTGGGACGCAGGGAGTTGGTCCTGGAAGAATGCGCGCAGTGGCGAGAAGCCGGCCCAAACCAATCTGCCGGGCGAGGAAATCATGCCGCAGATCGCACCGGGTCCGAAGGACATCGTGATAGATAAACAAAAGCCAAGCGCGTTTTTTGCAACCCCGCTTCAGAACGATTTGACGCTTCTCAGGTGTGACAGCGTGATTGTCATGGGGACTGCGACAAGCGGTTGCGTTCGGGCGACGGTCACCGATGCCTTCAGCCATAATTACCGCGTTACCATTGTCGAGGACGGCGTCTTCGAGCGCTCACAGGCGAGCCATGCGGTAAGCCTTTGCGATATGAACGCGAAATATGCCGATGTGGCCCCCAGCGGCGAAGTCATGGATTATTTAAACGGTCTACCCAAAGGCCTGTTCGATCTTCCCAAAGGCGCGCCATAGGTCGGAGTAGGGTCCCTCTCCCTCATATTGTCATCCCGGCCAAGTGATGCGTAGGCATCACGCTAGCCGGGACCCACCGTGTCGTTACCAAGGTGGGTCCCGTATCTGCGCCGCACCGCTAACGCGCCGCGTCGCGTACGGGATGACAATTGGTGAAAAAAAGCGCGGAGATTGTCCCCCGCGCTTTTCAAGCAATTACATAGTCAAACTTACGAACGCGCCGGTGCGGGTTCCATATCCCCCTCAGGGGTCTCTTCCGCTTCCGACTCCGCACGCGGCGTCTTGCGTGGATGCAGCACGTCCACTGTCTTGCTAAGACCCAGTGCGCATAAGCCCGACAGCAGCATTGGGGTAGAGGCGATTATGAATATCCAAACGATCGGCACATCAAGGAAGAAGAGAAGCGAGCCAAGTGGCGGGCCAAGCAAGGCACCGATTCTCGCCGCTGCAAAGGCCGCGCCGGTTCCGGTTGAGCGAATAAAGGTGGGATAGATCATTCCGGAAATCGCGTTTAAGCCGATCGTGCCGCCGAGAACGAATAGGCCCGCTGTGAATGCCGAGAGCCACATCACGGCAGTTCCTGCTTCTAAAACTATAAAGAGGCCAATTGCCGCAACGGGGATTGCGCCAATGAGTTTGGTCCATACGACTACGGGAACACCAAATCGATCAATGAGGTACCCGAACACAAAGCCAAAGAACGCACCCATTTGGAAAAATGCCTTGGTTCTCACCGCCTGATCGATTGGCATGTAATCCGACAGTATGGTGGTCAGCCAATTGGAGATGAAGAAGTGCGTAACGAATGAAAAGCCCAGAGCGCACCACAAGAATGTGGTCATGGCGGAACGACCGTCGCTGAAGAGGAAGCGGAGCGGAACGCCTTTCTGCTTCTTGGTTTCTTGGATGATGAATTCCGTGTCAGGCGCGAACACTTTATTGGGTTGCATTCGCCTCACATAGCCATGAATTTTCTCCTGCGGTGCACCTTTGACCAGGAGATAACGAACCGATTCCGGTAGGGTGAAGACGAGTATGCCTGCGATCATGATCGCAGCGCTGCCGCCAACTTGAAATACCGATTGCCATCCATAGGCAACGATCAACTCCGCTGCCAAAAAACCACCGCCCGACGAACCGATGCTATAGCCAAGAAAGAGACCAGTGATCATTAGGCCGCGCCGCTTGGCGGGCGTGTAATCAGAAATCAGCGCGATCGCCATCGGCATTGCGCCGCCGACGCCGAAGCTCGAGAAAAACCGGAAAATCGAAAGTTCCCAAAGATTGTCTGCGAACGAGATCGCATAGGTAAAGGCGCCGAAGAACAAGGCAGCGAACATGATTGCATTTCGTCTTCCAATGGCATCCGCGATAATGCTGAAGGTCAGTGCGCCCGTCATCCAGCCAAAGGTACTGGCGTTGAACGCGAACGCCATAATTTCGCGGTTGATTCCCCAGTCCCGAATAACCGCCGGTGCAGTGTAGTTAAGCGCCTGATTGTCAAAACCATCCGCCATGAGAACCAGGCAGCAGAGCAGGAACGTCGATATTGTAAACCACCAATTTTCTTGGTTTTCGATGATATCGGCAATATCGACTTTGGTATTCTCGGCCATAAATTGTTCTCCGGACGGCGATAGCGGCGGGGCCGCAAAGCTACACCACGGGCTCGCGAATATCCAAATATTTGCAATTAAATGCTCGTGATCAGACAGGAATCGGAGGGTCGGCTGGTCGTCTGCGCCGTCGGGCCTCGGACTTTCTCTCTCCAAACGTCAAATGCCATACTGGCCAACTCAGTATCGACGTAGCACTGAAACATCGGTAGAGGATCATGGCTGCACTGCAGCATGAATGGGTTGTCGCGGAAGAAGGATAGGGACGCATGGCCGAGAATATCTCCGCGACTCAACAGCGCCTCATAATCGGAATATCCGGCGCTTCGGGCATTGTCTATGGCGTCCGCACGCTCGAAGTCTTACGCAGCATGGATATCGAAACCCATCTCGTGATGAGCAAATCGGCAGAGCTCACAATGAGCTATGAAATGGAAACGAAGCCTAAGGAAGTGAAAGAGATGGCTTCCGTCTCTCACCCTATTGGCGATGTCGGCGCCTCGATTTCGTCCGGTTCGTTTCAAACCATGGGGATGCTGATTCTGCCTTGTTCGATCCGCTCCATGAGCGAGATTGCCAGCGGCGTTACCGGCTCGCTGATGAGCCGCGCAGCAGACGTGGTTCTAAAAGAGCGGCGCCGGCTGGTCTTAGGCGTTCGTGAAACGCCGCTTCACGCGGGACACCTAAGGACCATGGGGCAGCTCTCCGAAATGGGCGCAATCATCGCGCCCATCGTTCCGGCCTTTTACACCAAGCCTAAAACGCTCGACGATATCATCAATCACAGCGTCGGCAGGCTTCTTGATCTCTTCGGGATCGATACCGGATCGGTAAAGCGCTGGAGCGATTCCGGCGTTGAGGACTCTTAAGCGCGTACAAAAATCAGTTTGCGATCAAGTCCAGCGATTCTTCGATGACATCGTAAATCCGGTCGAGCTCGTCTGTCGTTGTGCAATAGGGTGGCAGCACATAGACGACATTGCCTAGCGGGCGAAGCAAAACATCGTTTTCGATATAGAATTTTCCGAGTTTTGTTCCGATTTCCGAAAAATAACCGCTATCAGACGCGCCAAGCTCGAGTGCCGCAATGGTTCCGGTCTGCCGGATGTCAGTAATCAAATTATGGCCTTCGAATTTACTTAGGCGCGCCGCGTAATGCGCGGCAATGGCACCAATGCGCTCAAACACTGGTTCTTGTTCAAAGATTTTCAAACTTGCATTGGCCGCGGCACAGGCAATCGCATTGCCCGTATAGGACGATGAGTGAAAGAAAGTCTTTGCACGTTCCGCCGAATAGAACGCATCGTAAATCTCGTTTGTTGCGAGCGTCGCGCCCATCGGCAAAAAGCCGCCGGTGATGCCTTTGGACAGACACAATAGATCGGGCGCAACATTGGCCTGCTCGCAAGCGAACATGGTTCCGGTGCGTCCGAAACCGGTCAACACTTCGTCGGCAATCACAAAAACATCATGTTTTTCACAAAGCGCGGCCATCTCAGTGAGCATCGAGGCCGAATACATTTTCATTCCACCGGCGCCTAATACCAATGGCTCGACGATAAGCGCGGCAAATGCGTCCGGTTCGTTTTGCAAGAGCTTTGCCAGCGCATCCAAAGTTTTCTGTTCGTCGCCGGCGATTGGGAAAGGCAGGGTGGAAACATCAAACAGCATGGGCTCATAGGCCGCGTTAAACGCGCCGCGCTGGCCCACAGACATCGCGCCGAACATATCGCCATGATAGCCATGCTCCAATGCGATGACGCGGTGGCGTGGTTGCCCGCGATTATGCCAGCACCCGACAGCCATTTTGATTGCGACCTCGACCGCGGTCGATCCGGAATCAGAGAAGAACACATGGCTGGGATCGCCGGGTGCGATCCTCAATAGCTCTTTTGCCAAAACCTCCGCGGGCTCGTGGGTAAAGCCGGCAAAAATCACCTGTTCGAGCTTTTCTGCTTGCTCCGCGATGGCATCGGCGATGGCTTTATGACCGTGCCCGTGAATGTTTACCCACCAAGACGAAATCGCATCCAAAATAGCGCGCCCGTCATTCGTATAGAGATAAGCCCCTTCGGCCCGCGCAATCGATATCTCCGGCCCGGCAAGACCGTGCTGCGTAAAGGGATGCCAGACAACGGGTTTATCCGCCATGAGCGCTCTCGAAATCTTGCCGGCGGAAGTTCTCCTTGAACGCTGCGCGCAAGGTCTTTGGATTGCATTCACTTAAGTAAGGTAGGCGCCCGAGATGTTTGACCTTTCCCATCTCTATGATCGTGCTTTCGCTGTTCTCCATCTCATTGCCGACAAAGACAATCCCAAGGATATCGATGGAACGTTTGCGCAGCGCTTCTATCGAGAGAAGGCTGTGATTGATGGTGCCGAGTTCCGCCCGAGCACAAAGAATCACGGGCGCATCCCAGCGTGTGAAAAGCTCTGTCTGCAATAAATCCTTCGTAATCGGCACCAGAACGCCGCCGGCGCCCTCTATAAGCAAAATTTGATCCGCCGCGATATCGCTTGGAAATTGAAGTTTTTCCTTATCAATTGTGATGCCGTCGAGCGCGGCAGCATAGTGGGGCGAGAGCGGGTTTTTCAGAACATAGCGCTCAGGGCGAAAACGATCGGTTTTAAGCTCGGTCATTTCGGCAACGCGCTCGCTATCTGTGCCGTCTTCGTTTCCCGCCTGAATAGGTTTCCAATATATGGCGTCGAGGCACAGTGTTAGCATCGCGGCGACAACGCTCTTGCCGATATTCGTGTCCGTTCCGGTGACGATAAGCGGTTTCACTTTGAGCGCTCCAGCGCCCGGCCAAGGGCTGCGCCAAGCGCCGCGATATCGTCTTCTGTGTGCATGGCGTTGATCGAGATCCGCAGGCGCGATGTTCCTTGCGGCACGGTGGGCGGCCGAACGGCGCGGACATCGAATCCTGTTTTTTGTAAATCTGCGGCGATCTTTACTGCCAGTTCTTCCTCGCCGAGGATTATTGGAATGATTTGGCTTCCGGAAAAGCGTAAAGCGCCGCCGGCTGCCGCTTGAAGCTGCTCTTTCGCGTGGTGCACCCGCGCGAGCAGGGTTTCCCGGCGCTGCGGCTCTTCGTCAATGAGCTCGAGTGCGCGGATAAGGCTTGCTGCCAGCATTGGCGGTGGCGCGGTGCTGTAAATAAAGGGCCGTGCCTTGTTGATAAGAAAATCGATCACGATAGCCGAGCCGCAGACAAGGGCGCCCGCAACACCAAGCGCCTTCCCACAAGTATGAACCGAAATGGCGTTCACAGCGTCCAAATCCTTGGCCAAATCCTCGCTTAAGCCGCGTCCGGTTTTTCCGAATATGCCGGTGGCATGGGCTTCGTCGATGATAAGTCTCGCATCATAGGTGCGCGCGAGCGCAGCCAGTTCCTGCAGCGGCGCAAAATCGCCATCCATGCTGTAAAGGCTTTCCACCGCGATCCAGATCGACTGATGATTTGCTTCGCGCGCTTTTTTTAAATTTTCTTCAAAAGAGGAAATATCATTGTGCTTTGCGCGGTAACGCTCGGCGCTTGAAGTATGGATTCCTTCTTTCATGCTGGCATGGATGGTTTCGTCGAACACCACCGCATCGCGCCGGCCACAAAGCGTTGAAAAAAGCGCCAGATTGGCGAGATAGCCGCTGCCGAAATAAAGCGTCTTCTCACAGGCAAAAAAATCCGCAGCGCGTGTCTCTAATGCGTCATGAAGCGGGTGATGGCCGCGCAAGAGCCGCGATCCGCCCGCGCCGACAATGCCAAATTCGTCCAGCGCCTTTTTTGCCGCCTCGCGCAAAGCGGGATGCGCGGCAAAGCCGAGATAATCATTGGAAGTGAAGTCCAGCCCTGAGGCCGACCGAAGCGTGCGATAGCCATGTGCCGCCTTTAGCCGTTCGATCTCAGCCGCAAATCGATCCATTGAGCGCTTTGGTCTTCCCTTAAGCTCAGCTCGGCATGGGCACCAGGCCCAAACGGTCCATCAGATCGCGGTCTTTGTCGCGCTCCGGATTGGGCGTGGTGAGAAGGCGTGGCCCGTAGAATATTGAATTGGCGCCCGCAAGAAGACAAAGCGCCTGAGTTTCTTCTTCCATGTCTTCGCGCCCCGCTGAAAGCCGCACCATGGAGGCGGGCATGACAATGCGCGTCACCGCAATGACCCGTACAAAGTCGAGCGCAGAAAGCGGCTCTGCACTGTCCAGCGGTGTACCTTCTACGCGTACCAGCATGTTGATCGGAACGCTTTCGGGGTGCTCGGACATATTCGCCAGCATCTGAATCATCCCGGCGCGGTCGGATGCGCTTTCCCCCATGCCGACAATCCCACCGCAGCACACTGAAATACCGGCGTCGCGGACATGGGAAATCGTATCGAGCCGGTCTTGATAGGTTCGCGTCGTGATGATGTCGTCATAATATTCGGGCGAGGTATCGAGATTATGATTGTAATAATCGAGGCCCGCGCCTTTAAGCCGCTGCGCTTGTTTGTCGTCCAGCATTCCCAGCGTGACACAAGTCTCTAGCCCCAGCTGTTTGACGCCTTCCACCATCTCACAGACTTTTTCGAGATCACGATCTTTGGGCGAGCGCCAAGCCGCGCCCATGCAAAAACGAGTTGCGCCCCCGTCCTTGGCTGCCTTCGCCTCGCCAAGAACAGTCTTTAGATCCATTAGCTTTTCGGCTTTTACGCCGGTTTCGAAATGGGCGCTTTGTGGGCAATAGGCGCAATCTTCAGGGCAGCCACCGGTTTTAATCGAAAGCAGCGTCGATATTTGAACTTCGCGTGGGTCGAAATATTTCCGGTGCAGGGTTTGGGCGCGGTATAAAAGCTCGGAGAAGGGCAGGGCGAACAACGCGTCAATCTCGCCCAGCGTCCAGTTATGCCTAATGTCGGGGCTTACGGTCATATTCTTCTTGCTGCGCTCTTTCTGCCTCGCGCTCTTATAGACGACAAACCCATTAAGGAGGAAATCTTGGGGTTCGAGATAGCCGGACTGAAGACTCTATATAAGGGTTGGACTGAATTTATGATCGCAACCGTCCGTATGCCGGGCGGCGAGACGATTGAGCGCGAAGTGGAAGATCACGGCGCAGCGGCCTCAGTCCTTCCCTATGATTCCAAACGCCGAACCGCCATCTTGGTTCGCCAATTTCGGGCGCCGGTTTGCGTGGCGGGCGAAAGCCAAGATTTGTTGGAGGCCATCGCCGGGATTGTTGAAAACGAGAACCCGGAAAAAACGGCCTCGCGCGAGGCAATGGAAGAGGTAGGCCTGGCGCTCGATACATTAGAGCCCGCCGGAATTCATTGGACAGCCCCGGGAATCTCGACCGAGCGCATGGCGCTGTTTCTTGCCCCCTATCACGCGTCGCAACGCATCGGCGATGGCGGTGGGCTTGAGAGCGAACACGAGCAGATAGCAGTGGAAGAGATTAAATTGGACGAGCTCGCGGAGCGCGCGGACAATGGGGAACTGAACGATCTTAAAACCTTCGCGCTTGTGCAAACATTGCGTTTGCGCCATCCGGAACTATTTGGGGCTTGACCCTTGGCGCGTGGTTCCGCTTGAAATAGGCTCCCGAACATGACGATTTTGACGCGGCGCGATCTATTGATTTCCACCGGGGCGGCAGGCTTATCGCTTGGCTTGGCGGGCCCTACCGGTGCGGCCAGCGCCTATCCCGACAAGAATATCTCCTTCATCGTCCCCTATGGTCCCGGCGGCGGTTTTGATACCTTCGCGCGGGCGATCTCACCGGTAATGGAGAGATATCTTCCCAATCCGGTGAACATTATTCCGATGAACGTGCCGACAGGCGGCGGCGGTAAAGCGCTGATCGACATGCAGCGCGAACGGCCCGACGGATATACCATTGGCGTTTTTCCCATCCCCGGTGCGCTTATCTTGCAAGAGCAACAGAATGCCCGCCGCTTCAATCTCTATGATTTCAGCTGGCTCGGCAGCATCGGCCCCGGCGATACTTATGCCATCGGAGTGCGCAATGATTCGCCGATCAGAACAGTTGCTGACATGCAGGAGCTTTCCCAGACACGCGGGGTGAGTTTCACTTCCACCGGCCCCGACGGCACGAGCTATATGGCGACAGTGATCGCCTGTCATCTGCTCGGGATCAACGGCAAATATATTATCGGCTATGGGGGCTCGAATGATTACATCGTTGCTGCGATTCGCGGCGATGGCGATGCGGCGATCGCGGCCAATTCCTCTCTCCGGCGCTTTCAAGGCGAAGGCGGCATCCGGATTATCGCAACATTCGAGGATGAGTCGACGCTTCCCGGCGTTCCGGATGCGCCGGCCCTGGGACAGCCCGAACTCGCCCAGATTACGATCGAGCGCATGGTCGCAGGCCCGCCGGGCCTGCCGGCAGATATCCGGGGATTGCTCACCAATGCTCTGGACCAAGCCGTCCGAGATCCCGAAGTGGTTTCATGGGCGGAAAGCGTCGGTGTTCCCTGGGCACCTAATCCTCCGGGCCAAGCAGACAGGGTTTTTCTTGAACAGGCTGCCTTTTTCGATAAATGGAAAACCGTCTTGACGGAATCTTGATCGCGGGCATGGTTTGGCTCCGTGTGGGGACATGAATCCTGAGCCTAAATCCAGGCATTACCCGGACATAACAAGCCAGCCGCAGCGAAATCGCCTTGCCTTAGGGCTTGGCTTTGCGCCGGGCGGTGAACTAGTTTAGCCCCATAGAGTGGCGTTCTGCCGGGCCGCGACCGCGGATGTGGGCAGATAGCAAGATCGCGTTAAGGGTAAAGGACGGATGACAAAACTGACGCGCCGCAATTTCGTCGCGCTCACCGGGGCAACGGGGTTTACGCTGATTGCGCCGGGTTGCTCGCAGGATATGGCCGACGCGGTTTATCCGCAGCGCGATATCACCTTCATCATCCCGAACGGTCCCGGCGGAAACTTCGATGCCTTTGTGCGCATCGTTGCGCCCGCGATGCAAAAATATTTGCCAAACCCGGTAAATATCATTCCGCTCAATGTTCCCGCCGGCGGCGGCGGCAAAGGCCTCGCGGATCTCTACCGTTCGCGTCCAGACGGCTACACCATCGGCGCTATCAATGTACCGGGCGCCTTCACGCTGCAAGAGCAGATGGGAAGTAACTCTTTCAACCTCGATGAGATGACTTGGCTTGCCACACTCGCCGGCGGGGAGACCTATGCAATCGTCGTGGCGGCGGATTCTCCAATACAGGGCATTGATGATTTGCGTGCACTCTCAGCTCAGCGCCCGATCAAATTTGCCTCGACCGGCCCGGAAGGGTCGTCATACGCGGCAATTAAAATTGCCTCGGAGATTATCGGAATCGAAAGTCAGATCATTAGCGGCTATCGCGGCTCAAGCGATTACATCGTCGCGACCATCCGCGGTGATAGCGATTGTGCGGTAGCGACGCTATCGACGCTAAGGAGCTTTTTAGAAGCGGATACGGTGCGCCTTGCCGTCTCCTTTGAGCCGGAGAGTTCGGTTCCTGGAGTCGCTGACGCAACCTCCATCGGATTGCCCGAACTCAGCCAAATTCGCGTGGAGCGCATGGTCGCTGCACCGCCTGGATTGCCGGACGACATCAAGCAAGTGCTGAACGCTGCGCTTGATCAGGCCGTTCGCGATCCCGATGTTGTCGCCTGGGCAAATGAAGTGGGGCATAACTGGGTTCCGCAAGCACGCGGCAATGGCGATGCGGTTATGCAGGCACAAGCGGCATTCTTCGAAAGATGGAAAAGCGTGATCCTTAGCTGACGCTTGTTTGTACGGTTCCCTTCCCTAACTAGGCACCCCCACGATGCTCGACATTTGGCTTAGAGGATTTCTTGGACTGCTTGAGCCTACGGCACTGAGCTTTCTTATCATTGGCATGTTTGTGGGCCTTGCCTTTGGGGCCATCCCCGGGCTTGGTGGAACCACCGCGCTCGCGCTCCTCATTCCGATGACTTATGGGATGGAGCCCTTTGCCGCGCTGGCGCTGGCGGGCGGCGTGATGGGCGCTGTTCCGATGGGTGGCTCGATCACGGCGATTCTATTGAACACGCCTGGCACCGCACCGAACGCCGCGGCCTGCCTTGACGGCTATCCGCTCGCCCAGCAGGGAAAAGGCGGATTGGCGATCGGTGCTTCGGCAAGTGCCAACGCGCTTGGCGGCATTATCGGCACCATCTCGGTGCTTTTGGTGATTCCAATTGCGCGTGAAATCGTTCTTATCTTCGGACCGCCCGAGTTTTTCTTGCTGGCGGTGCTCGGTCTTGTTGTCGTCTCCACGACTTCGCGCGGCAAGATGCTGCGCTCGCTTCTGGCAGGCGCGTTTGGGCTGATGCTTGCCTTTGTCGGCTATTCAAATGTCAGCGGGGTCGAGCGATTTACCTTCGGCAACACTTATCTTTGGGACGGTATTCATCTTGTTCCCGCGCTGATCGGGCTTTTTGCCATTGCCGAGATGATACATCTTTCGGTGAAGGGCGGCTCGGTTTCCAATGATTCGAAGAACGTGAAGATCATCGGCATGCGGCAAGGCATGATGGAAACCTTCAACCATATGGGAACGGTCGTACGCGGCTCGCTTATCGGAACCGTCGTTGGTGCGGTTCCTGGCGTGGGCGGCACGGTCGCCTCTTTCATGTCCTATTCCATGACAATGCAGGCCTCGAAGGACCCCGATTCCTTCGGTAAGGGCAATATTCAGGGCGTGATCGCGCCGGAAGCAGCGATCAACGCCAAAGACGGCTCCATGCTCATCCCAACGCTCGCCTTCGGCATTCCGGGAAGCGCTGAAATGGCGGTGTTTTTGGGATTGCTGGTTCTTCATGGCATGCAGCCTGGCCCTTTGATGCTGATCGACCATCAGGTCGAAATATACGGGCTTATCTGGGCGCTCGCCGCCTCTTGCGTGATGGCTGCTTTTGTTGGGCTCTTACTCGTGCGCCCCTTGGCGATGATTACTTTGCTCGATGTGAAGATTCTCGTTCCCATCGTGGTGAGCGTCGCGATGATTGGCTCCTATGCCGTCGATCTTGCGATCGAGAACGTTATTCTGACCGCAATCATGGGCGGCGTTGGTTACATGATGATCCGCTATGATTATTCGCGGCTGGTTTTGGTCGTGGCGCTTGTCTTGGGGCCGACGGCGGAACGTAGTTATTTCCAATCCATGCTGATCAGCGACGGAAGCTGGTCGATATTTTTTGAGCGCATACCCTCTCTCATACTCTCAGTCATTACGATTTTGCTTATCGCCTATCCGATTGTGAGCGCGTTGCTGGCTCGCGGAAAAAAGCAAGAGAGCGCCGGCGCTTCGGGGGGCGGGCAATGAAAAATTATTTCGGCTCGCCGTTGATCGAATATTTGCCCGCTTTGGGCTTTCTTGCCTTCACCATAATCTATCTCGGCTTGGCCTATAGCTATGAGGTCGACGCCCGCGCATTTCCCTTAATTGTCGCCTGGGTGATGCTTGTTTTGACTCTGCTCGATCTTGTTTCGCGTTCCAAAACGGCTGCGGGCGCGCTCATTCTGCGCTTGTTAAATCCGGCAGGCCAAGAAGAGGGTCCTGCGCGCGGTGTCAAAGTGCCTCCCGCAAAGCAGATCATTGCCATCCTTTGGATTTTTGGTTTTGCAGCGCTGCTGTTTGTGATCGGCATTCTCTATGCGATGCCGATCTACGCCTTCGTATCGATGCGCTTTCGCTCAAAACTTTCTTTTGTGCTTTCAGCCTCTGTAGCGGCGCTGATCACGCTGGCAATCTATCTTCTTTTCGGCGTGGCACTCCGGATCAATTTTTACCAAGGCATCTTTTTTTAAATTTTGACGCAAATTGTCATCCCGGGCGAGCGCTTCAGCGAGACCTGGGACCTACAGCGCGTCCGGTCTCGTTGTCGATGAGTTCGCAATAACTACAGTACCTTTTCGATACCGAATAAACGTCCCGGTAGGTCCCGGATCGCTTCGCTATCGCTACGCGTCCGGGATGACAGGGTGGAGCGTGAGTGCTGAGGAGTTGTTTTTGTATCCGGGAGACCGCAATCTGCAATCACTCCGACGAGAAGGCCAGTAAATGCACGATTTTGTAGCCCGCCCGCATTGGCACG
The DNA here is from genome assembly GCA_965247505.1 of Micropepsaceae bacterium. GTDB lineage: Bacteria > Pseudomonadota > Alphaproteobacteria > Micropepsales > Micropepsaceae > CAIYRG01. The sequence continues at coordinate 1,322,797 of OZ252020.1, forward strand.
AGCCCACCGGCGATACCCGCGCAGGATTGGGAAAATTCGAACGCCCCAAAACGCCCTATGACCTCTTTATGGAATCGGAAGAGATTCCGATCTTTCGTGGCTTCGGGATCAAGCGCGTGCAGGATTTGCCGCGTAAGCCGTGGAAACGTTTGGGCGGGACGGGCACCTATATTCAGCTCACCGGCACGGAAGGAAAATGGGGCTGTTATCTTGTCGAGGTCCCGTCGGCGGGCCAGCTAAACCCTGAGCGCCATCTTTTCGAAAAGATTCATTTTGTTGTCGAAGGGCGTGGTTCGACCGAAGTCTGGTTAGAGGGCGATTCAAAGAAACATATTTTTGAATGGCAGCCGGGCTCGCTCTTTTCTATCCCGGCCAATTGCTGGCATCGGATCGTCAATGCGCGCAATGCGCCTGCGCTTCTCTTGGGCGGCACAACCGCGCCCAATTTAATGAATCTCCTGAACAATGTCGGCGCGGTCTTCAACAATGAATATCGCTTCACAGATCGCTTTTCGAGCGCCGATGATTTTTACAAATATAAGGACGATGTCGAGCCTGATCCGGTGCGCGGGCTTGCGATGCGGAAGACCAATTTTATCCCCGACATTGTGGGTTGCGATTTGCCGCTCGATAATCGCCGCTCGCCCGGCAATCGCCGCATCGAGCCCTCAATGACCGGTAATAATTTCTATCTCTGGATCGGCGAGCATTTGACTGGGCGCTATTCCAAGGCCCATGCGCATTCTTCTTGCGTTGCGCTTCTCTGTATCAAGGGCAAGGGCTACACTTACACGTGGCCGGAAAAATACGGGCCGCAGCCTTGGGAAAATGGCCATGGCGACAAGGTGGTGCGTCAGGATTACGAGCCCGTCGGCATGGTCTCTGCCGCCCCGGGCGGGGCCAATTGGTTTCATCAGCATTTCGGCACAGCGCCCGGCGGTCTACGGCTCACCGCCTGGTATGGACCCAATCATCCCGCGCGCGATCCGGGGCCCGCGGGAGAAAAGCTAATCGATTTTGGCGCCATCGATATCGATGAGGGCGGCACCGCCATTCCCTATTCCATGGAAGATCCGTTCGTTCGTAAAGAATATGAAGCGACTTTGATCAGCGAAGGCGCGGAGTCGCGAATGGATGCCGAATGGTACAAACCCGGCGTGAAAACGGGTAAGGGCGCGAAGTAGGTGTGTTGTTTTCATTTCTTCGAGCGTAAACGATGAGTCAAGACGATTGGTTTCGAAACAAGACGTGGAACGCCGAAATCGAGAAAGCGTTTTTCGAATAGCTGGCGCGTGCTAGGAATAAAGCTCAGTACCTTCGTATTCAGGCATGTACACTCGCGCCAGCTCACCCAAATGTTGCGCTGGGTCTTTTAGACCAATATTTTACGCTGGGAGACCACTTCGATTGGGCGCAGGCATATGTGGATCGTGCGACCGCATACGAGGCGATGGGCGAATTCGAAGTGGCATTAGCCGCGTTTGAAGATGCCGTTCAGCGCGAGGAAGAATACCCTCAACTTCAGACGCAGGCTTGGCTCATGTTCCCGGTGCTGGTGGCCGAACGTCGTCTGTCCGGCTACTACGACCGAGCTGATGAAATGCTGACGGCTTACAAAGATCGTTTAACGTTTCCAGTAGACTTCTTTCGCTGGAACAGTGCGTCGGCCCTCATATCTTCGGAGAAAGGGCAGCATGATGTCGCTCAAGCTGCCGCCCGCGCTGCGCTGGAGGGCGCATCAAAAACGGATTCGGGATTTCGCTACCACCGGTCGATTGGTTTGGTCGGAGGCGGAGATGCCGACCTACTTAAGCAGATAACGAAATTGGCGGCGCTTTCGTGAAAAAGACCTAATTCTGCTTTACCCGTGCGAACCATAAGGCGCGCCGAGGGGGCGTATGGGGGGTAAACTCCGGAACAAAACGAGGTCTTTTAATCTTCTCCCATGGCCCCCATCTTCTCTCCGAGAGGAGAAATCCATGACTATCACCGAGAGTGCTCAAGAAACCTCCGCTGCAACCGAAAACGCCTTAAAAGGCGTACTTCAAGTACGCGGTGCCCCCGAAGGGCATTGGGTCGGGGACGGCTTTCCCGTTCGCACCATGTTCCACTACGAAGACCCGACGATCAGTCCTTTTCTCTTGCTCGATCATGCCGGACCGCATGAATTTGCTCCGTCCGATAAACGTCGCGGTGTGGGCGAGCATCCTCATCGCGGCTTCGAGACCGTGACCATCGTCTATAAAGGCGAAGTCGAGCATCGCGATTCTTCCGGCGGTGGCGGCAAAATCGGGCCGGGCGATGTGCAATGGATGACTGCGGGCGCCGGCCTTGTGCATGAAGAAATGCATTCATGGGATTTCACTAAAGCCGGCGGAACTTTCCACGCCATTCAGCTTTGGGTGAATTTGCCTGCCGAATTGAAAATGACGCCGCCGAAGTATCAAACACTGGTGGCGAACGATATTCCGGAAATCGCCCTGTCTGATGAGGCCGGCACTTTGCGTGTCATCGCGGGCGCGCAAAGCGAAGCGCGAGGCCCCGCAAGCACGTTCACGCCGGTCGAGCTATTCGATGCTGAATTAAAGAACGGCAAAAGCGCACTGATTGAAATTCCCGAGGGCCATATGGGAGCGATCATGGTGATGAGCGGCAAGGTTGTCGTCAATGGATCGCTCGCTCGCGAATCGGAATTTATTACCCTGGACGAAAAAGGTGTCGCGTTGCGCATCGATGCGCATGAGGATGCCAAGCTTCTCATTCTTGGCGGCGAGCCGCTGGGCGAGCCGGTGGCCGGATATGGGCCCTTTGTGATGAACACGCGTGAAGAGCTTCAGCAAGCGGTTACGGATTTCAACGCGGGAAAAATGGGCCGGCTGCCACCAGCGGGGTAAATACACTTGTCATCCCGGAAGCCCGCAAGGGCTATCCGGGACCCACTCTGTAGGCGTGCGCGATCGCCGAAAGACATTCCCGTAAACCGCATTTCACTTTGTCGAATGGAAATAAATCGCTGTGGGTCCCGGCTCGCTTCGCGTCCGGGATGACAGGTTTAAGCGCTACATTGCCTGGCCGATATCGCCGCCGCCGCCCTCAACATAAAATTCTTCTTTCATATTGCTGGCGGTGCCCTCAAGCTTCAGCGTTTCTTCGAATTCCTTGCGTATGTAAGGGTCTTCCATGTGATAGGGGATGGCCGAGCCACCCTTATCGACGTCGATGGCGCCGTAATCCATCAGCTTTTCGCCCGGCACGCCTGGTTTGCGCGCGCGCTGATTATTGGGACCGAACCAGGCCGAAACCCTTAACCCGCCCTTGCTCACGCCGAAATGCTGATGAAACCAATCGCCGGCCATGGGCGCCGCTGAGACAAGGCCAACCGGCTCATAATATTGGCGCATGACTTCGTCGGCTTTGCCGTTCTCCCATGGGCGTAAGCCAAGCCTCTCCGGCCAAGTATAAGTGTACCCCTTGCCCTTCAAACATGTGATGACGGCGGCCGAAGCGTGCTTATGCGCCTTGGAGTAGCGCCCGGTCATGTGATGGCCAAGCCAGATGTAAAATCTGTTATTCGTCATTGCCGGCTCGATGCGCCGAAAACCGGGCGAGCGTCGGTTGTCGAGCGGCAATTCGCAATCCACCACATCGGGAAACACATTCGAACGCCGCATCGCTAACCCGCGAATGGGATCGGGTTCGATGTCGTCTTTGTAATTAAAATAATCTTCATTGCCGGAAAAACGGTCGGTGAAATTATACGGGCAGTTGAAAATGAAATCTCTGTTGTCGAGGAGGTTCATCACATTCGGCGCCGAGGTGCCGCACAAAAGAAGCGCAGGCGCGTTGGTTGCGTTGACGATGCGATGATGGGCATTCAGCGGAATCGAAAACATCGAGCCGGCCTGCCACTCGAAAACATGCGGTTTGCTCTGTCCGTCCTGCCACACCTCCGTCGAGCCGCGACCTTCGACGGCCAAAACCACTTTCTCGTAGACATGGCGCTCAGGGTTGAGCGCGCCGGCGGCGGGAACCTCGATAATATATTGCCCCCAAAGCCCCTCGGTTCCGAAAAGCTGGATATAGCTTCCGCGTCCCCCGAGGCGCTTCCACGGCACCATCGGAAGGTCCTGAACCCGGCGCACCCCGATATTGCGGTAGACCGGCACGCCTTCGTCTTCCATGAACTTGTCATAGGGCATGGAGGGGCGCGGAAACTTCCCGAAGCCCGCATTTTCGCCGGATTGCGGCTCGTGCCAGTGGGGCACCATATCGGCGGAACCGTGCATTCTAACTCCTTGATATATTTTCTTTTTTCTCGCGCAGTCTATAGCAGAGATTTGCCGTTCGGACGCTCCAGCGCTTCAGCTAAGGGCTATGCGATACTTAAGCGATACGCGCAAGAAGCTCTGGCCCGTCGCTTTTCATATGCGCCACCGGCCAAGCCCGCATCAACTCCGCCGGATAGGGCTTGATCAGATTATAGGCGGTAGCCGATTGGGTATTTGTGCTCAGCCATTCGCGCTCATGTTCGGGGAACAAAATCGCTGGCAGCGAGTCATCCAAAAGCGCGACGGATTCATTGGGACTGGTCGAGACAATGGCAAAGCAATCCGCTCCACGAGCCTTTGGATCGGGCGCCCAGATCGCGGCGATGCCCATGGGCGCGTCCTCATCGAGCGCAAAGGCCCAGGGGTGCGCCGCTTTAGCGTAGGATGGCGTCACATAAAACGCATCAAGCGGTAAAATGCAGCGCTGAGTCTCGAATAATGCTTGCCTATCCGGTTTACACCCACACCCACTAGGGCTAGAATGGGCGCAAACCGAATATAGGGGAGCGCGCCATGGATGTTCTCGACCGCGCCGATCTCCCATTCCCGCATTCGCTACCCGAGTTCCAGCGACTTTTCCCCGATAATGCGGCCTGCGCCGCCTACCTGGAGAAAGCCCGCTGGGGAGACGGCTTTGCCTGCCCGCACTGCGGCACGGCGGGAGAGCCGTTCCACTTTGAAAACCGCCCTGGCGTCCTGCGCTGCCGCAAGTGCCGCCAGAACACCGGGCTGACAGTGGGAACAGTGATGGAGCGTAGCCACACTCCGCTGAACGTCTGGTTCTGGGCCGCTTATCTGGTCGCCAGTCAGACGCCCGGCATGTCCGCCGTGCAGTTTCAGCGGCAACTTGGTCTTTCGCGCTACGAGACGGCCTTTCAAATTCTCCACAAGCTCCGCTCGGGCATGGTGCGGCCCAACCAAGACAGGATCGGTGGACAGCCCAAGAACCATGTTGAGGTGGACGAAACCTGGGTTGGCGGGCGAACGCGTGGGGAAGGCCGTGGTGTTCACCACAAGGTTCCCGTCTCCTGTGCCATCGAGGTGCGTCATCGAAAGCCGGGCACCAAGCTCGACAACCGGAAAGACGGACGCTATGCCGGACGCGTTCGGCTCGCCGTCGTGCTCGACCGTAGCGCCGAGTCGCTCTGTGGGTTCGTCGAGAGCACCGTCGCGCCGGGATCGCTGATCGTTACTGACGATTGGAGCGGCTATGCTGGCCTCGGTAAGCGCGGCTATGAGCACTTCGCTGTTGCCGAGCAATACCTGCCGATCATCCATCTGGTTTTCGCCAACCTGAAGACGTGGCTGATCGGGATCCACCACGGCGTTAGCCACCAGCACCTACAAGCCTACCTCAACGAGTTCACCTTCCGCTTCAACAGGCGGTTCTACCCGTTCAACGCCTTCCGCTCATTGCTCGGCATCGCGGGCGACACCTCTGCTCCAACCTATGCCGAGCTTTACTCGGGAGAGTGGCGGCACCCTACATGTAGCGGTCATGGGCGTTAACCGGATAGGCAAGGAACCATCCAATAGAGATTCGGGAAAGGTATCAAATTGGCAAAAAATACGCGCGACGAGTGAGCCCGCCGCGCGTATTGAAACAAAGTAACTAGGCGAAAATTAGTGTGTTTCTGCCCAGTTGATCACTGCTTCCTTTGCCCCGTTTACATGGGCAATGGGGTCGCGGTCCGAATGGGCAAAAATGATGCTTCCGTCCGGTGCGATCACAAAGGAGATGCGCTGAGCGCGGCCTTCGCGTTCCGGATTTTTCACGTCAAACATGTCCATCACGGTGGTTTCGGGATCGGCTGCAACCGCAAACTTGCCGCGGCATTCGCTGACCGAGAATCTATCGAGCGTTTCGATATCGTCGCCGGAAACGCCGATTACGGTGGCGTTATACATCGCCAGCTCGTCTGTCGCTTCCGCAAAGGCGTTGGCTTCAATGGTGCAGCCCGGCGTAAAGGCCGCCGGATAGAAGTAAACTACGACTGGGCCCTTTGCCCGCGCCTCAGCCAATGAAAATTCGAATTGCGTGCCGCCGAGCGAGGCGGTCGCGGTAAAGTCCGGCGCAGTAGCGCCAACGGTAAGCGCCGCGTAAGCGGGCGCCGCAATAATACTGGCGAGCGCCAATGCAGCTAAGGTACGTTTCATGCTTGTTTCCTCCGAACGTGAGCGGGCGGGACTATAGCACGGGTCTTCGCGCCGAAATAGCGCCTGAATTCAATCCAGCTCAGCTTTCTGGAAGGGCGTAAGCGACAAGATAATCGCCTGTTTTTGTGCCCAAACGCTCATTACCGCCTGCCGCGATCACAATAAATTGGCGTCCCGAGGAGGTCGTATACGTCATCGGACTTGCCTGCCCGCCGGCGGGCAGGCGCGCGCGCCAAAGCTCCTCGCCGGTGTAGAGCTCATAAGCCCGGAGGTAATTATCTGCCGTGCCGCTGTGAATGGTGAGGGCGCCTTCGGTTACGATCGCGCCTCCAAGGCTGGGCGTTCCGATTCCGATGGGCAGCAAAGAGGGGATGCCTAAGGGGCCGGCATCGCGCGCGGTTCCGATAGGAAGCTTCCAAAAGTAATCATTGGTGTTGAGGTCGATGAATTCGAGAAAGCCCCAGGGCGGCGCGTTGCAGGGAACGCCTAAGGGCCCGAGAAAGGGTTCTGATTGTTTCTCGTAAGAACCGTCTTCATTGCGAACCATGCGATCATAGGACGCGATCGCGTTGGTATTGACGACAATCAATTTGCTGCGTTGATCTACGGCGATGCCACCCCATCCAATAGTTCCCATGGCGCCTGGAAATGTGATCGTGGGCGTAAGGCCGGGCGGAGTGAACGGGCCCTCATAGCGCGCTTGTTTGAACTTGATCCGGCAGACGAGCTGGTCGAGCGGGATCAAGCCCCACATGTCTTTTTCGGTGAGCGGGTCCGGAAGAAAAGAGATTTCCGAGCGCAATTGTGTGCTTGAGAGCGGTAATCCGCTTCCCGCCGGCGTTGCGGCTTCATAAGTTGGCCTGAGCGGCTCTCCGGTTTCCCGGTTGAGTACAAAGATATCGCCATATTTTGTCGCCTGCACGAGCGCAGGTTGAACCCTACCGGGCGCAGGTAAATTGACGAGTACAGGCTGCGCGACATGGCCGTAATTCCACACATCGCGGCGCGTCGTTTGGAACGACCAGCGCAGGTTTCCGGATGCAAGCTCCAGCGCGACAATTGAATTGGCGTAGCGCTCGTCAAATTCTCGAAGGCTCGTTCCATCTGTGACAAGCGGCGGGCTTCCCGTCGTGACATAGACTAAGCCCAGATCAGCATCAGCCGAGAATGGCGCCGAGGCTTGCGGCGTGCCTTTGGTGTATTCATCCCCATTTCTTGTTTGGCCCATATCCCAGGCCCATTCGCGTCTTCCATTTTGAACATTGAACGCACGAACGACGCCGGAGGGCGCTTGAGAAGACGAATCCGCCTTGACTGCGCCGCCGATCAGAATGCGGTTACCGACAATGGTCGGGGGTGAGGGGACAAAATAAGAGCCGGGTTCGACCGCCCCCATGCCCTCAATCAAGGACACAAAACCGTTCTCACCGAATTCAGTGCAAGGCTCTCCCGTCTCGGCATCTAGCGCGTATAGCCGGGCGTCAGCTGTTACGCCGACGATTCTTTGGGCGCAGGCGCCGTTAGCACCTTGGCGTGCATGATAGGCAACGCCCCGGCAGACGAGCGAGATGGCGTTTGTCGTGTCCGACCCGGAATCGAAGCGCCAGCGTTCTTCGCCGGTATCCGCGTTCAGCGCAATGATATGGCTGTGGGGCGTACAAAAATAAAGTGTGTCGTCGATTTCGATTGGCGTTGCTTGAAAGGCAAATGCGTTCTCCAAATCGCCCTCGCGCGGGCCATCGCTGCTTCTGTAGGTCCAAGCGCGCTCCAGCTGTGAGACATTGTCTCTGTTGATTTGATCGAGCGTCGAGTAATGCGATCCAAAGATTGAATTTCCATAATGGCGCCAATCTCCTTCACCAGCGGTTTGCTCTCTCACGCTGAACTGCGGACCCGTTTGGGCTTGGAGCTGCTGAGTGCCGAATAGAGCGGCACCGCCAAGAAATGCGATCGCGATCGCGCCGATTACTTTCTTCCTCGATGTAGTGTCGATCGTTTTTTCGTCGCCCGAGCCTGCCCGTGTAAGACTGCGACGGACCCACGGCGTGTAAAGCCAGGCCATGAGAATGATAGGCAGGGTGACGCGCGGCGCTGCGGTCCAAAAATCGTAACCGGTTTCCCAAAGCGCCCATAATATCGTCGCAACAACGGTGAGCTGAAAGATGGCCGAACCGATAGGGCTTCGCATCCACAACAGAACGCTTGAAGCGATAATTGCTGCACCGGCAATTACGTAATAGGGCGAGCCGTCAAGCGTGAACAACCAAGCACCGCCGCAAAATAGAAAAAGGCCGATCGGGCCAATTAACGCGGCGAATATCCGAAGCGGCCAGGCGGGGTTCTTACTAGGCATACGCAACTCCGTAGACACACGGGGAAGAGTAAGCTCGCAGGGCGCTCCGAAAATGCAAACACAATTCGGGGATACCGGTTCCATGACAAATTTCGGGGCTCGAACGGGCTTGCCCTCTGAATTAAGAGGACGTTCCCTGAATTTCCAGGATTTTATATGGAGAAAAAGCGGCAATTCCACGAAATTTGTGGGAAAATCCGCCTAAAATGTGGATTTGGGGCCCGATCCGCCTCGGCTGCGGCTAATCGCCTTCGGGTAAGGCAAAAAGCGTCACCGGCGCATCGACAGCTGAAGCCCTTCGGCCTATCTCACTGGTTTCCTTACCAGTTGAATGTGAGCCTCGCCATTGTCCTCCGACAAACCAACGCCTCATCAAGACGGTCTGCCGGTGCCGCGCCGCTATTGGGCGATGCTCTCCGTCGCGCTGGTGCTCATCATGTCGGTGATGGATTCGACCATGGCGAATGTCGCCTTGCCGACCATCGCCGCCGATATCGGTATTGAGCCCTCGTTAGCGGTCTGGATCGTCAATGCCTACCTGATGGCGATCTTGGTCACGCTGCTTCCTCTATCGGCGCTGGGTGACATCATCGGCTATAGCCGCGTTTACATGGGCGGCATGGTGGTCTTCGGCATCGCCTCGGTTGCGACGGCGCTTTCCGATTCCATGTACACGCTTCTGATGGCGCGCATCCTTATGGGGATCGGCGCCTCGGGCGTGATGAGCATCAACATGGCGGTCGTGCGTTTCATCTTTCCGGTGAATGTGATGGGCCGAGGCATCGGATTGAACGCACTCATCATCGCGGTCTCGGCCGCCGCCGGACCGACGGTGGCCAGTATTATTCTCTCCTTTGCCGAATGGCCCTGGCTTTTTGCGGTCAATGCGCCGATCAGCATTTTTGCTGTCATTGTCGGCTTCTATTCGCTGCCCCCAAATATTCGGGTGCGCAAGCCATTCGACTATGTGAGCGCTTTTTTGAATGCGGTCACTTTTGCGCTTCTCATCATTTTGATTGGGACGCTCGGTCAGAGCCAGAACCCACTACTTGTCGGCTTCGAGCTTACCGTGATGCTCGGTTGCGGCTATGTGCTTTATCAGCGCCAGGTGCATGCGTCTTCGCCTCTGGTTCCGTTCGATCTTTTACGCATCCCGATATTTGGCCTCTCGATCGGGACCTCGACATGTTCTTTTATCGCGCAGACATTGGCGCTGATTTCCATTCCGTTCTTTTTCCAGACCAATCTCGGTTTTACCGCCGTCCAGACCGGCTTTTTGATGACGCCGTGGCCGCTCGCTACAGGTGTGACGGCGCCGATCGCCGGACGGTTGGCGGATCGATATCCGGCGGGGCTATTGGGCTCATTAGGTTTGGTGGCGTTCTCCGCGGGACTGATAGGTTTAGCAACGCTGGTCGAGGGCGCGTCGACTTTCGATATCGCTTGGCGGATGGCGCTCGCTGGTGCGGGCTTCGGCCTCTACCAGTCACCTAACAACAGGACTTTGATTCTGTCGGCGCCGAGAGATCGCAGCGGAGGCGCCGCCGGGATGCAAGGGATGGCTAGGCTTGTCGGTCAGACCGTTGGCGCGGCGATCACAGCGGTTCTGTTCAGTATTTCGCTTCAGGAGCGGGCAACTATTTTTGCAATAGGGGCGGGCGCGTTATTTGCATTGATTGGGGCGGTTGTGAGCGGGCTTCGCATGCGCGAAAGCACACTCAGAGACGCGCCATAAAAGCAGGACCTTGGCGGATTGTGGTCTGAATGGGCCCTATTGCCGCGCGCCGGTTGAACGCGTTGACTTTCCTACCCACATAAGTATGACAGGTTCAACAAAACTTCATACCGACGAGGCTGCTGCTTGGAAGAAGCGCTTACCGGCTCTTGGCCATTTATCTGTGCTATCGCCTTCACTTTAGGGCTTCGCCATGGCTTGGATGCCGATCATCTTGCGACCATTGACGGGCTCGCGCGCCGAAACGCAACCCGCAACCCGCTTCTCTCGCAGCTTTCGGGCACCTTGTTTTCGCTTGGCCACGGGATCGTCATTCTTGCCATCGCCCTCAGCGCGTCGCTGCTCGCCGGCCAATGGCAGACACCGGAATGGCTTGAGATTAGCGGAGCCACGATTTCCATCTCCTTTCTGCTTGGGCTCGCCTTTCTAAATCTTTATTCAGTGTGGGTTACACCACGCGATCAGATTGTCGCTCCTGCGGGGATCAAGTCGCGCCTCTTCAGCCGAATCATTAATGTCGAAAGGCCCATTGTTGTTCTTGCCGTGGGCATGTTGTTCGCACTGTCTTTCGATACCATTACCCATGCTGCGCTTTTTGCCATTGTCGCCGAGAGCTTCGGCGGGGTGGGGCCGACACTGATTCTTGCTGCGCTGTTTGTGCTCGGCATGTTGATTGCCGATGGGGCAAACGGTTTTTGGATATCTTATATTATACGCCGCGCCGATCGGCGGGCTGCTGTCGCCTCGCGCGTGATGGCCACCACGATAGGTCTCTTGAGCCTTGGCGTCGCCGCACTGACCCTGTTCAAGCTTCTTTCACCGGCTCTTGAGCAGGCGACTGAAGAGGCAGGCTATTGGGTAGGTATCGGTGTGCTTGCGGCAGTAGGGCTTGCCTTCGGTCTTGCGATGTTCGTGGTCAATGCGCATTCGCACGCCGAGCCTGAGAAAATCGCCGCGGAGTAGCTTAAGCGCCTAAATCGATCCTGCAGATTGATCATCACGCCGTCATGGTTCAGGCTCGGGACATTCGACAGCTGGGCGGGGCATGTCTGACGGTGAGAAGACCACAAAGAGGCGCGCTTCGTCATATGATGCGGAGGCCGAGGGCTTTTTCGGAGGCGTTTGGTTTTTTGGCCATCTCATGGTCGCCCTTGCGCTGCTCGACGCCTTTTTGTTTCGTAATCTGCTGATCCCAGAATTGGTCGGAAACGAAGCCGCAATTACCGATCAGGTGCGGAGGCTGGTCCTGTGGGCAGGTGTGGTGTTCGCACCCCTAATGCTCATTTACGCGATGACCAAGCGGACGGCACGAACCCGTGCGCGCCTTTACCAATTTGGCGGATGGGTATTTTTCGGCATAACGGTCTACTGGCTGGTCGAAGATTATCAACAATATGGCGAGCCGGGCAGTTTCACCACACGGATCAACCTTGCCATCGGGCGCATCGAATCTTTCATCGGGTTCGAACTACCCCATCTAGAATAAGTCAGGTCGATCAATTCTGCTCGACTAAATAGTGTCCTAAAGGTCGAGCGTATTCGGCGCGAAAATCTCTTCGAGCGCAACACGACGGTCGCACAGTCCCTGCTCGTGAATATATTGGGTTATCGTCTCCAGCACATGCCGCGAGGACCTCAAGCCATAGGGCATGACGTCCTGTGCCAGAATGTTTTCTGCGGCGGGATCGAGCGCACCCACTTGGGCATTGATATCGATCCAAGGTTGAGCTGCCTTACGCACCGCTTCTTTCGCCTTATTAAACGCGGTGTAAAGATTGAGCACGACCCATGGGTGCTGTTCGTATAATGCGCGTTTCACCACAACGATGTGGTTGATTGGAAAAATATTGGTCTTGTCGTAGAAGCGTTTGGCCTCTGTACGTGCATCGAAAAGATTTCTAATCGACGGCTCTTTGGAAAGATCAATCCGGCTGCGGTCCACCAAATTTGCGTCATTAATATAATGCGCGCAGGCGTCGAGCTCTCCATTTAGAAGCATCTCGCCGATACTCGAACTCAGTGGGATCGGAGTAATGTCCATCCCTTCCGGCGGTTTGAATCCGGTCGAATGACCATGGCTCTTATCGTCGTTGCGCTCCATGTACCATTTCATATCCTCCGGCTTCACGCCGAATTCATGCTGAAGCACGCCGCGGACCCAGATTGCCGCGGTTTGCTGATATTCGGGCACGCCGATGCGCTTACCCTTCAAATCCTCAGGCGAATTTATTCCGGCGCCCTCGCGCACGATGACGTTGGTGTGGAAGAATTTGCGCATGGTGTAAACGGGTATGCCCACCCAATCGCGATTGCCCAGCGATGTCGCGATGGTCAATGTCGACATCGACATTTCCGATATATCGAAATCGGCATAGCGAAGTTGGCGCCAGAACATCTCGGAGGGATGATTTGCCGTCGGAACGAGGCGAATGCCTTCAACAGGGATATCCCCATTCAGCAAGGGGCGGGAGCGCGGATTGTCGCTGAGCACCATGCTGAGTTGTAGAACCGAACGGCCAGGATTGGCGATGTCCGTCGCCCAATTGTCGGAATGCGACGTGCCTGAATTGCCCGTTGATGTCACCATTTTGCTTTAATTTCCTCTTCGAAGGCATCCCGCCAATCCTGGCCTTTGGGGACCATACGGTCGTGGGGGCGTACCATGCGATAGCTTTGTGCGTCTACGCCGCGCGGTTTGCCCCCGTCTTCAGAAGTAGCGATGCCTTCCAGCAAGATTCTACGCATCGCAACGATCGCCTTGTCGGAGGTGCCTAAGAATTCCTTGGAGCGGTCGCAGATCGGCCCCATGCCCTCTTGCAGAGCGAAATCTTGTGTGTTTACACCGACAATGCCGGTGAAGTTCTGTGTTTTCTGCATCTCGCGGTCGATGAGATAATCGTTCGACTGATTTTTCTTCAAACGGAAAGTGCTCGGAATGATATCCTCGACGCCGCGCCCCATATCGGCTTCACGCTTTGCCTTCCACGCGTCCGACATCTCGATGGTGGAATCATAAGCGCAATTCCAATTGTAGACATGGGTTGTATTGTCATCGATCGGCATCCAAACATGTCCGTCCAAGCGTGGGACTTCGTTGCGACCACCGAACCAGCCCATCGTGTTGGCGCGCATTTGTTGCGCCGGCATGACGTAGTGGTAGACCCGGACATATAGTCCGTCCTCGCCCATGTCGCGTTGCGAGACATAGTAATAACCATAATCCGTGCGCTCCACATCGATGCGCGGCGTACGGTCGCGCTGACGCAATACGGATTTGTCGCCAATGTGATTGTTATGCGCAAAGGAAGAGTGCGCGGTGTCGAGCCCGCCTTCGAGGCCTTGTAGCCAATTGCAGTTCTCAAAAGTTTTCGAGACGTTTCTTTTTTCGGGCGGTGCACGTAGCCACTCGTAATCCGGTTCCGGCGGCTGCTCTCCTATAGGGCCCATATAGGTCCAAATGACGCCGCCTTTTTCGACGGTGGGATAGGCAAGTATTTTGACTTTGGCTTGGAGCGTGGTTCCGGCCGGTTCGGACGGCATGTCGACGCAATCGCCATTTCGATCGAACTTCCAGCCGTGATAGACGCAGCGCAACCCGCATTCCTCATTGCGGCCGAAGAACAACGGTGCGCGGCGGTGTGGGCAATAGGCCTCGACGAGCCCTACTTTGCCGTCCGTGTCGCGAAAAGCGACTAGGTTCTCACCAAGCAAGCGGACACGTAGCGGTGCGCCGTCATTTTCGGGCAGCTCGGTGGATAAGCAGGCCGGCAACCAGTAGCGGCGGAAAAACTTTCCGCCGGGCGTGCCTGCTCCCACGCGCGTTACGCGTTCATTTTCCGCGACGGTCAGCATGTCCCCACCCTTTGAGCGATCTCACCATTTTGCGACGAGATCGTCCTCCATCACTTTGCGCCAATCGTCGTCAAGTGGCACCAAGGAGTCATAGGCCCGCGCCTTGCGATAGGTATCGGGCTCGAGCCCACGCGGTGTTCCACCCTCTTCATTGATTTTCATCGCTTCCAGCATGAGGCGGCGCATCGCAACGATGGCCTTATCGGATGTCCCCAGGAATTCCTTTGAGCGGTCGACGACCGGCCCCATTCCTTCCTGCAGAGCGAGGTCTTGCGTATTGACGCCCTCAATGCCGGTGAAGGTTTTGGTTTTCTGAGCCTGACGGTCGATCATATAGTCGTTCGACTGATTGCGTTTCAGGCGAAATGTTCCCGGAATAATATCATTATCACCGCGTCCGAATTCCGTTTCATGATGGTCGACCAATTCGGGCGTCAGCTCGGGACCGGGGTTGATCGCGTAATGCCAATTGTAAACGAAGGTCGTTGTGTCATCGATCGGCATCCAAAGATGGCCAAAATTCCGCGCAACCGGATAGACCTTTCCGTCCCAGGCAATGACCTGCGCGCGCACCTGCTGGAACGGCATGAAATAATGATAGACCCGCACATAGCTTCCATCGGGGCCAAGATTACGGTGCGAAACATATGAATAACCGTACTCCGTTCGCTCCACTTCAATGCGCGGCGCGCGGTCGCGGTTGCGAAGCATACTGGCATCGCCCATTTTATTGTTGTGGGCGAAGGATGAATGTGCGGTGTCGAGGCCGCCTTCCAGCCCTTGCAGCCAGTTGCAATTCTCGAATGTCTTGGAGACATGGCAATGGGTGGGCGGGGCGCGCATCCAGTCATAATCGGGCTTAGCCGGTTGGTGCTCCGGTGATCCCATATAGGTCCAAACGATCCCAGCTCGCTCGAAAGTTGGATAGGCGCGGATTTTCACTTTCGCCTGGAGTGTCGTTCCCGCTGGCTCGGACGGCATGTCCACACAATCGCCATTCTTGTCGAATTTCCAGCCATGATAGACACAGCGCAATCCGCATTCTTCATTGCGCCCGAAAAAAAGCGGCGCTCGGCGGTGCGGGCAATAGGCCTCGACGAGACCAACACTTCCTTCGCTATCGCGAAAAGCGATGAGATCTTCGCCGGCTAAACGCACACGCAAAGGAGCGCCATCCCTTTCCGGCAGTTCAGATGAAAGAGCAGCCGGCAGCCAGTAGCGCCGGAGAAGCTTTCCCGCCGGCGTATCCGGACCGACGCGAGTAATCTTTTGGTTTTCTTCAGGCGAAAGCATGGAGGTTTCTCCAACCGATTACCAAATTGCGACAAGGTCTTCCTTCATGACCTCTTTCCACACCGCGTCTGCGGGTATCACTCGGTCATAGGCGCGAATATTGCGATAGGTGTCCGGATTGAGCCCGCGCAGGTCTTCGCCTTTTTCGTTCTGCGAGATCGCCTCAAGAATAATGCGCCGCATTGCGACAATGGCCTTGTCGGATGTTCCTAGGAACTCTTTCGAGCGGTCGACAATGGGGCCCATGCCTTCTTGCAGCGCGAAATCTTGCGTGTTGACGCCCACGATGCCTGTGTAGTTCTCAGTCTTTTGCATTTGCCGGTCGATGAGATAGTCGTTCGACTGGTTGCGCTTTAAACGGAACGTGCCGGGAATGTTATTGATTTTGCCGCGGCCTGCCGCCACCTCGCGCTTTTCAACTGCTTCCGGCACCAATTCATCTTCCGGGTGTGGCGCGCACATGATGTTAAAGACATGGGTCGTGTGGTCGTCGATTGGAACCCAAATATGGCCGTCGAGGCGCGCAGGTCTATTGCGCACGCCTTCATAGCCGATGATGCTGGCCCGCATTTGCTGGGCCGGCATCACAAAGTGGTAGACGCGCATATATATCCCAGCGTCCACCTTGCGTGTGGAGGCGTAATAGTAACCGTAATCCGTGCGTTCGACTTCAAGATGCGGGGCTTTGTCGTGTTGGCGCAGATTGTCGCGCGCGCCGAGCTTGTTGTTATGCGCGAAAGACGAATGCGCGGTGTCCAGACCGCCCTCTAGTGTTTGCAGCCAGTTGCAGTTCTCGTAAGTTTTAGAGACAAAGCGGTGCGTATCGGGCGCCCGCGTCCATTCATAATCGGGTGCTTCGGGCTGTTTGTCCTTATCGCCCATATAGGTCCAAATGACGCCGCCTTTTTCGATACAGGGATAGGCAAGAATTTTGACCTTGGCTTGTAACGTTGTGCCCGCCGGCTCCGACGGCATGTCGACACAATCGCCGTTTTTGCCGAATTTCCAGCCATGATAAACACAGCGAAGACCGCACTCTTCGTTGCGTCCAAAGAACAATGGGGCTCGGCGGTGCGGGCAATAGGCTTCGACAAGTCCGATATTTCCTTCCGTATCGCGAAACGCGATCAAGTCCTCACCCAGCATACGTATCCGCAGTGGTGCACCATCGTTTTCCGGCAATTCCTTAGACAGGCAGGCTGGCCACCAATAGCGACGGAGATATTCGCCGCCGGGCGTACCCTTACCGACATGCGTAACCCGCTCATTCTCGGCGACAGACAACATTTCTCATTCTCCTCTAGTGCTAATTCCAAGGCTCAATAGTGACGTGAATGGCGCGCTCTTTCAGCTCGCCGCCGACCAGCCGCAATGCATGGTCTGTATCTTTCAGACCAAACACATGGGTCGAAATCAAATCAAACGGAATCTTACCGGCTTTCATGGCGCGCAAGGCAAGTTCCACCGCGTGAAAAGAATGGCCCCGGGTGCCGCGTAGATTTACTTGATATTGAATCACGCGGTCGATGTTCAGCGGCACCGGGCCCTTCTTATAGGCCGTGCACAACATCGTGCCGCGCTTTTTAACAAATGCAAGTCCGCCATTGATGATCTCTGGTCCGCCGCCCGAAACCTCCAACACGATATCGGCCATCCGGCCATCGGTGATCTCGTTGATCTGTTCGCGCGGGTCACCATCATCGAGCGTGACCGCATGGGTTGCGCCCAATTTTTTGGCGGTTTCAAAGCGTTCCTTGTGGCGCGAAAGCCCGGCGATAATCACATTGTCGGCGCCCGAAGCGGCGGCCGCAACAACGCAGCCAAATCCCTGCTGACCTGGTCCGATGATGACGACCGTTTTCCCCGGGCCCGCGGCACCGTCGAGATAGGTCCATTGGAAGCCATTGCCGATGGGAAGCGCCATCGCCGCGATATGCGGTGCCACGCCTTCGGGGACGCGATGAAAAATCGTGCGTGGATGAAGATAGAGATATTGGCTCTGACCGCCATATAGGGCGGGCGCCACGTTTAACGACGTCGAGCCGTAGCGGATCGTGCCCGACCTCTGCGCGTCGGTTTCGAAACAAGAGCGGTATTCGCCGGTCCGGCAATAATCGCAATGTCCACAGGCGAGATATTCCTCCAGCGCGACGCAATCGCCTTCCGAAACGCCCCAGCGTGCGCGTGCCGCGTCGCCGAGCTTTTCCACCACGCCGACGATCTCGTGCCCGAGAATCGATGGCGCAAATTTCTGATTGACATATTTGCCGACGTCCGAGCCGCATATGCCGTTGGCAATCACGCGGAGCAATCCCGCATCGCCCGGCAGATCCGGAATCGGTATCTCACGAAGCTCGGTTGTTTTCGGCGCGGTCATAACCGCTGCAAGAGAAGTAGAAGCGCTCATAGGTACGCCCCGAAGGTAAGGCCGCCGTCTTCTGTTCGGCCGGCCTTTAAAGGCCAATTTTCGTGGGAATTGCGACGCATTTTCAAGCCGTTTTGGGGGTTGCGAGCCGGGTCTTCTATAGGAGGGGGCGTAGGTTCTGACAAGCGCATTGCCTTTAGAAGATTGGGCCCTAGACGGCATGGATTATAGCGTTCCTTTGATTTGAAATGGCATTGGCAATTTTATTGCGCAGTCTCGGGAAAACAGCATTGATCCTTCTCAATCTCTTGTGCGCTAGCCGCCCAATTGCAATCCAGTGCCGGTGTTTGACCGCACTTATTGCGCCAATGTTATAAGCGCGGGCGCCATTTTTCCGCGCAGTGCGCGTTAGGGGACTTATGACGGAAAAAGTGACGATTCCGGCGCTTCACCAGATGAAGCGCGATGGAACAAAGATCGTCGGCATGGTCGCATGGGACGTTCAGATGGCCCAGATCGTCGACCGGGCTGGCGTCGACATCATCTCGGTTGGCGATACGATTGGCGTCAATCTTTGGGGCCATGCCAGCCCGCATGAGGTGACGCTGGACGAGATGATCTTGGTCGGCAAGGCGGTGCGGCGCGGAGTAACTCGCGCCCTGATGAGCATCGATTTTCCCTCCGGCATTTTAGAGCAAGGCACTGAGGCGTCCGTGCAGGCCGCAAAGCGCGTCGTTGCTGAGACCGGCGCGGATATCGTCAAGCTCGACGGCGTGGCGGAGTTTCCCGATGCGATCACGGCAATCGACCAAGCCGGCATCCCGGTCTTCGCGCAATTCGGCATCACGCCACAGACCGCAAAAAAATACGGATTCGAATATGCGGGGATTTCAAAAGCGGGCGCGCAGATCCCGCTTGAGATGAAAGATCAATTCGTAGCAGAGGCGAAACTATTGGAGGACGCCGGCGCCTCGCTTCTCGATATTACAAATTCGGGCCCGGTGATCGGCGAGGCGGTGACCAAAGCGGCCAGGCTTCCCGTCATTGGCGGGTTCGGCGGCGGGCCCTGGCTCGATGGCCGCATGCGCATGTCTTATGCGGCAATCGGCTATCACGCCAAGACAATCGATTCTGCGGGCGAAAACTACGCCCATGTTGCAAGAACGGCGCTTAGCGCTCTTGAGGAATATGTCGCGGATGTTCGCGCCTCAAATCAGATCAAGGGCCAAGCGCCCACAAAGGCCTAACGCCCATGCCCAGCACCATGATCGACGGCATCAATACCAATTACGAGATTGTGGGCGAAGGTCCGCCGCTATTGATGTTCTCACCCGGCGGCTTCGATGCGACTTTGGAGAAATGGACAACGCTTGGCGTCTATAAGCGCATCAAGCTCTTGGACCATCTTCCCAAAAAATACAGCTGTATCATTTTCGATAAGCGCGAGACGGGCCATTCTGGCGGACGGGTCGAGCGCATCGAATGGGCAAACTATGTCGCCCAAGGAAAAGGTCTGCTCGATCATCTTGAATTAGACAAGGCCCATATTATGGGCGGCTGCGTCGGCTGTTCTTCCGTGGTGGCCTTTGCGATCGCTCATCCCAAAGCAACGCGCTCAATGGTGCTTTATTGGCCGGCGGGTGGCGCGAAATATCGCATCAACACCCATGCGCGCTTCGCGCAACATCTGGCCTATGTGCAGGAACACGGACTTTCCGGTGTAGTCGATTTAGTGAAATCCACCGAAGATTCATTCAGCAAGGATCCGCGCGGCGGGCCATGGTGCTCGGTGATCCGCAACGACGCTGATTTTGCAAAAGATTATGCAGAGCGAGATGCCGCCCAATACCAGAGCATGGTCGCCGGCATGGCGCGGAATATGTTCGACCGCGACAGCGCGCCGGGCGCCGAGCCCGAAGACATGATGCGCTTAAACATTCCCACCTTGGTCGTGCCGGGCAATGATCCTTCGCACGCGACTTCCGCGGCCTGTTATTTGGAAGAGTGCATTGAAGGCTCTGAATATTGGGACGTGCCGGTCGATTTACAGACTGACGAAACTGCACCTGCGCGGATTTTGGAATTCCTCGCAAAGGTAGAGGCGGGGTAGGGGCACCCCCCTTCCATCAGCCTCCGCTAAAGCTATGGCTGACACCTTCCCCCTCAAGGGGGGAAGGGAAGAAGACTTCCTAGATGATAATCGTATTCTCGCCGATTGTGACGCGATACGATTCGAATTCAGGCAACGCTTCGAAGCGGAGTACTTGCCCGTCATCGAAAATCAAGATCAGCATATCACCGTTCTCCACCCGCGCGGTCGAAACTTGATGCTCGATAAGTCCCATAAGGTTCGAATGTAGTGTCGGAACAGGCACCGTTGCCGACAGATCCCCGTTGATCCGCTCGTGGAAGAAAGTACTCTCAGCACATATCGTCACGTCGCCGTCGAAGTGGAGATAGGTTTGATTGGCGTTGAGGCAAATCATCTCGAGCGTATGTCCACCAAACAGGCCGGGGTCGAAATCTGATGGAAATTTGTACATAGCCTCTGTTCGTCTTGTTTTTGCCGTCCCCCCTTGAGGGGGAAGGTCCCACGAAGTGAGGGAAGGGGGGTTAGTTCCACAAATCCTGAAACGCAGTCGCCACGACTTTCTCGTAGGGCACTTCGGACTTCAAAATTCCTTGGGCGCGAGCGAAAGCGTTCATGCCCGAAACGAATTCTCCCGAAATCGAGGAACCGTAATAGGGAAGATCGCGTCGCACCAGCTCGGCGATCAGACCGGCTTCGCGCTCGGGAAAGAGTGCGGCCCCGGCTCTTGCCGCGAGTGAGAAATCTTCTTTTAACGCCGCATGGGTTTTCACCATTGCCCGCACGGCTGCTGCGGCTGTTTCGGGCTCACGCGCAATGAGAGGATCCGTCGTGGCTATCGAGGCCATCGTATAATTGAAAGCCTTTTTCGGCCCGTCGCCGCGTCTGATATCGAGCACCACTTTGCCCGTACCGCTCAAAACCGCTACTTCCGTACCCATGCCATTGGCCCAAAAGCCGTCGATCTTTTTCTCTTCCAGGGCTTTGGCCGCGGTCAGGCCGAAATTGACCGTCTTGCCGATCGCGCCCGGCACCGGTGCGATCTCGACTTCGTCGCGCACCAGATCGATCCCGCCCTCGATCAGAAGTTGTTTCAAACCCAAATCAACCCAAGGCGCCGCGCCGATGCACTTGCCCTTGACGATTTCAAGATCGCCGCGCTCAGGGTTGAGATCAGAAGCCATGACCAAGAACCAATACATGCCTTGGCCTTGGGCCGAGAGGAGCTTCACGCCCTCCCATTCGGGAAATGCAGCTAATGCCGAATGCGCCGCGCCCCCGACGAAATCGATCTCGCCCGATTTGAGCGCAGAGTAGGTTTTGTCGACCGGGAAGATAAGTTCGAGCGAGACATCGAGGCCCTCGCGCGCGAAGAAGCCCAGTTCCACTGCCGCTGCAGCTGGGAAATAGGAATTCGAAATAAGATCTGGAACCGCGAGTTTCATAAAATTGGCCTATGCGGCGCTAGGCTTACCGCTCTCGTCGTAATAGTGAATCTCGAACAGCAAGCAGCCATTGTCGGACTTAAATGGTCCGTGAAAAACGCCGGGCGGTCGGCAGGCATAGGCGGTGTGGTCGAATTTCTCGCCGCCATTGCCCGAACCATCATTTCCTACGATGAGATCGCCTTTGAGAAGATAAACTTCCTCCCAATGATCGTGCACGAAGGGCTCGGTGGTGAATGTGCCGGCATCGAAACGCATCAGCCGTGTGCGGCCGCCCGTTTTTGCCGTCTCGTCGATATCGCTCGCGAGAATTTTTTGCTTGATGCCGGGCGGATAGCCTTCAGGCGTTGCCCAGCCCTCGTCCATGTCGAGCGGGCAAAATTCTAAATGCGGTTTGTTCATCGCCATAAGCGTTTCTATCATCCCATGACCGGCAACGTCACCATGTCATAACCATGGCGGAGGCTGCGTTTCGCGACCGGGTCTTCTAATTCGAACTCAAAACGTTTCGCGGCGGTGGCGAACTCGCCTTTGACCGGCAATGTCCCGCAAAACATCAGCGTTCCTTCGGGCAATGCTCCATTCGATGAATAGCGGCTTATCAAATCATCGGGGGCTAACATCGCGGTCACGGCGCCCTCCTGATAGAGGCGCTTGGAACCGTTTTCGACAGCGAAGGAGCGCAGCACCAAATCGTCCCAATGATCCGCTAATTCTTCATAGGGCCAGAATTCGCGCGCCACTGGCTTGTCGCACATCTCTTTCGAGACACTGACATTATAGGCCTCGACTTTGCGGTCGGTATGATCGGAACCCGCGCCCACCCATAATTTGCCGTGCGCCTGTAACAGCACGAATTCCACTTCGCCGCTCGATTGCTCGCCCAGCACTTCGATGGTCTCATTGGTGGTCAAGCGCGCAGCCGAAACGCGATAGAAAATCGGAGTTGAGGAAGGCCGCGTCACACCGAGCGCCTCCAACTCTTTGATATGTTTCTCGACTGCTTCGGCATCGCGCCCGGTCCAGCCCGCAATCACCGCATCTTCGATGAGCGCCTCGCGCGCTACCGGCGCGTCCGCTCCTTCGTGAAAATAAAAAAGCAATGTCTGCACAGCGTGTCCTCTAGCCCTCACCCTGATCTCGTCGAAGGGTGAGTGGGTCCAATTGCTCATGCTTCGACAAGCTCAGCATGAGGGTATCGTTACCCCACCAAATCCAACGTGCCTTTGGCGAAGATTTGCTCGAAGGACAGCGGCGCTTTGATGATGCCTTGCTTGGCCGCCGTATCCATCAGCGCTTCTAGGACGATCTTGTTGGGCTCCACCCCATAGGGAAGCGGGTCGCCGGTGATGTCCAACACCTTTTTGTTTTGCTCGTCCAGCTTGGTCGGGTTCTCTATTGTGCCGGCCTTCAGCTTCTCGACATAGACGAGCTTGGCTTCGGCAAAGGCGTTAAAAATATTCTTCGCCAGATCGGGGTGAGCGTCTAAAAGCTCGTCGCGTACAGCAACGGTGTGGTTGATCGGATAAAGCTTGCGCTCAGTTAAGGCCTCGAACGCCGCGTCCTCGGCATTGGGAATCAGCTTCTGCACATCCGGATGATCGATCGGCATATTGACCGCACCGACCAGCTCGCCGGAGATCACCATCTCGTCGATTTTCTTGCCGGCTTCAATCGGAACCACATTGGACGGGGCTTTGTATTCTTCGACATGCTCGTCGCCCGAAAGCACCCAAGTCACTTTGGAAAGATCGACGCCATATTCCTGCGCCAAAATTCCGCGTATCCAAACGCCTGTCGTTACGGTGAAGCCGCGGTTCACGCCGACGCGCTTTCCCTCCAAATCCTCCGGCGAATTGATGCCCGCATGTTTGTTCACCACAATTGCGCCGTGATGGAACATGCGCGCGGGGAAAATCGGGATCGCGGTGAATTTCTTGCCGTAGGATTTGGCGCAAATATAGGTGGTAACGGCGAGCTCGCAGATATCGAACTCCGATCCTCTCACCATGCGCCGGAAGGCGGCGATCAAGGGCTCGACATTCTCGTAATCCATGGTGAAGCCTTGCGGCGTCACCGTGCCGTCGGTGAGCGGCGTGGTGTGCCCCAGTGGGCGGAAAACGGTTTTGAGATTTAGATCGGACATGGATGCACTTCCCCGGGATTTTTCATTGGCGAGATGCGCATTTCTATAGGCCAAAGGGCGGGGCCTCGTCGAGGTAGGGGGGCAGTATATGGGGGCGAGTCAGTCGACACGTGTATCCGAGGGCGGAAGCGCTCGTCTCACAAAATGGCCAAGCAGCAGCGCAATTGGAACTCCGATCGCGAAAACTCCAGCGACCAGAAATAAAGAACTTCGAGCTTGGTATTCCTGAGAAATCCAGACGCCGGCCAGCCCAACCACAAAGGTGCATACAAATGTCGAAATCAGACCGATTACGCGTGCCCGCTTCATAACACCTCCTGCACCCAATGAGTTTGGCTTGGTCTATTTAGGGCAAAGGTCCGGGACTAGTCGAGGTGGGATCAATCGTCATGGTCGGACGTAAAACAAATTGTCATCCCCGGCCCGGCCACTCAGTTCTGCTGAGTGGTTGGGGGAAGGGGACCCAGGTATCGAAATCTGCGCGGTTGTTTGGCACCTGGGTTCCCTTCCCTTGCGCCGCTACACGACACTCGCCGGGAATGACAAGATGTTATAGTTGTACCGAAAATCACGGAGAGCACATCATGGCGCGGTGGGTCGCAATTTTCGAAGATGACGAGTTGAGAGCGAAAGACATTCGTGGAAAGTACACGCGGTATCATCTCGCTTATCTTGGCGCGAACAAGAATAAGATATTGCTTGCGGGCGGGCTTCGCCCCGAACCGGGCGGCAGTTTTGAGGGTGGGTTATGGATATTGGAGGTCGTGGACCGCGAGGAAGCCATGGCTTGCGTCGAAGGCGATCCGTTCTTTCAAAAGGGTTTACGCAAATCCGCGCACGTTTACGCCTGGGGAAAGGCCTTCCCGGAGAATGTGGTGAGGCTGTGAGTTTTCTTGCCTGAACCTTCACCCTTCCGGATCGACGAACGCTCTTTCAATTGGCAGCAATTCCGGTGTTAGGCCTTGTTTATGCGCGGTCTGCTGCAGCGCTTTGATGCTCGGCATATTGTGTGCCATCCCATAGGGCAGGGGATCCTCACCTACGATCAAAGCCTGTTCGCGGTATTTTTTGTCCTTGGCGCTATCGGCCTCGCCCGCGTGTAGCTTGGGCAGCCATTCGCGTTTGGCTTCCATAAAAGCATCGAAGAGTGAACGCGCGACCCAAGGATGTTCTTCCAGCACTTTGTCTTTGACCACGATGGTGCCGTGAATCGGATAGATGTGAGTGCGGTTATACCATTCGATCTCCAGCTCATGGGCGTTGGGGAAGAGCTCGGGGTAATCGGCTTTCACTTGTTTCCATGTTCCGCTTGAGGGCGATCCCGCGCGCCCCACACCTGCGTTACCGGCAAGGCCTGCTTGAAGATCGCCCGATGCCATCAATTCGGAAAGCGAACCGCCTTCGGGGGCGTGCTCGACATTGGGAGGAAGCACCAATTCTTCAACATGTTCTTCATCGTCGACCACCCAAGCAATTTTGGAATGATCGACATCATATTCGTCTTGTAAAAGGCCGCGCACCCAAACACCGGTGGTTACCGAATAGGCGCGCACGCCCATTCTTTTTCCTTCTAAATCTTTGGGCTGGTCGATGCCCGCATCGGGGCGGACGAGGATTCCGTTGTGGTGGAAATGGCGCATCAAAAATATGGGCAGCGCAACAAAGGGCGCTCCCAGCGCGCGGGCGATGAGATAGGTCGTCGGCGCCAGCTCGCAAATATCGAATTCATGTTGGCGTACCATGCGGCGGAAGGCGCCGATTTGCGGCACCACATTGACGAATTTGAGATCGATGCCTTCGGGTTTGATGCGGCCCGACCTAATGGCTTCGACATGGGAATTGTCGCCAATGGCGATGGTAAGTTTGACGTCGTTAGCCATGCGGCGAGTTTCCTTTGTACTGGTCATCATGGCCGCTCCTGAGGCGGTCATCCATCGGCGTATCTTGATGCGCCAAAAAGAGGAAGTTGGCTGGCCGGGTCAAGCCCGGCCATGACGGATTAGGTATTTAACAACACTCGCAGCCGAAGCCGTCGGGGGTGTAGAGCGATTCTTTCAGCCAGGCGAAGGGAATGTCGTCGGTGGTCACTTCCACCGCGTTCTTGAACACTTTGAAGTGGTAGCGCCGCTCGGGATCGGTCCAGAACGCGACCACGGTCTCCAAAGGCGGACAGCCGGGCAGATTGCATTCGACTTCCGAAACCAAGATGCCGGCATCTTCGGGAAGCTTGAAACGCTCCCGCGTCCATTCGCGGATATGGTCCAAAGCTTCGAAATGCTTGGGGTTCTGGACCACATTTTGGGTCGTGCCGAAGGCAAAGCCGTCATCGTCGTCATCGGTTTCGGTGTTTTTGGGCGCGACGGGCTTGGCGCCGGCCTGCTGGCCCACATCCCATCCGGCTATCGCGTTCTCGTAATCGTCCATCAGTCAAACTTACCACATCTGTTCTAGCGAACCGCCCCAGCCGTCATGGCGGGGGTTTTAGCCAGCCATAACTTAGTAAAAATAGAGATTATACAGGCGTCCACCCCCTTGAAATGGGCGATAAAGTTCTTAAATACAATATGTTAGCTAAAAAAACTTAAAAGCGGCGATGGCTAGGGCGGGACGGCACAAAGCTGCGTCCATGCGACCCCCTGTCGAGCATTTACACGCGCCCCCCGCCTAGGTAGAACGCCCGCACAATACACATGATGGAGGTAATAGAACGTGGCAGAAAAAGTGCTGGCCGCGGTGAAAACCGGAGTTGAGGTTACTGAATTACGCGAATTCGATATGCCCGACATTCCCGAAGACGGTGCCATTTTGAAGATGGAAATCGCCGGGATTTGCGGCTCGGACGTGAAGAATTACAAAAAGCCGATCGAAAACGTGATCATGGGTCACGAAAATGTCGGCATGATCTGGAAGGCGGGCAAGAAATTCAAAGAGCGCAAAGGCGTTGAGGAGGGCGGTCGCATCCTTCTCGAGCATTATCTTCCCTGCATGAGGTGCGAATGGTGCCATTTGGGCGAATATCGCCACTGCCATCACACCGACTGGCACACCAATCCAGGGGCTATCCGTTACGGCTACACTTCCGCCGATACTGAACCGCATCTTTGGGGCGGCTTTTCACAATATCTCTTCATGCCTTGGAACGCCGTCGTTCATAAGCTCCCGGA
The DNA here is from genome assembly GCA_965247505.1 of Micropepsaceae bacterium. GTDB lineage: Bacteria > Pseudomonadota > Alphaproteobacteria > Micropepsales > Micropepsaceae > CAIYRG01. The sequence continues at coordinate 1,349,724 of OZ252020.1, forward strand.
TAACGTGACTTCCGAACTTGCCGGCATCGCGACGCCGCTCGCCAACGGCATTCAATGGGCGCTCTATGAGGCCGATATTGGTTACGGTTCGGTTGTTCTTATTCAAGGACCCGGTCAGCAGGGCCTGGCGCAGATCGTATCCTGTAAGCAGGCCGGCGCCGATATCATCATCATCACTGGAACCTCCAAAGACGCTGCGCGTCTGGAACTTGCCAAAGAGCTTGGCGCCGACCACACAATCGACGTCCAGAAAACCGACCCGCTGGAAGCGATCCTTGAGATCACCAAGGGCATCGGCGTCGACGTGTCGATCGATTGCACGGCAGGTGCTGGCACGGCAGCGATGCTGCTCGGCATTGCCGCGCTCAAACGCAAGGCCGGAAAGCTGATTATTCAAGGCAATGAGATGCCGAACTTCCCGGATTTTCCGATCTATCGGGTGACCCAGAAATATGCGCAGCTCATAAGCGCACGCGGCCACAGCTACAAAGCCTGCGAATTGGCGATCAAGCAGCTCGCTTCGCATCGCTTCCCATTAGAAAAGGCCATCACTCATACTTATGGCCTCAATGATATCCACACCGCGCTTCAAGCGGTTGCGGGCAAGGTGAGTCCGGACGTTATTCACGTCTCGGTCGCGCCCTGGTTGGACGCTGCTTAAACCGCATCCTTCCAGAGGGGGAAAGAAAACGGGCGCCTTCGGGTGCCCGGTTTTATTTGCGGGATTGCGATTTCCGCACATTGTCATCCCGGACGAGCCGACAAACTCCAGTTGATCAGAATTTTGCTTTCCCCCCTTGAGGGGGAAGGTGGCCCGAAGGGCCGGATGGGGGGCTAGGATTCGTTCGGAATTTCAATATCGCTCGCGACGATTTCGATTGTATCGCCTGACTGCATTTCGATTTCGAATTTCATTTGACTGTCTTCCGTACGCGAAGGCCCGGTGGTCCTATTGACGTAAATACTTGGACCCCATTCTTCACGATGTGGAATAGTTGTGCGGGATACGCCGCGGGCTCGAATGAAAACAGACTCTCCGCCAACCTTAGTCAGATGCACTTCGACGATCGCGGATTTCCAATCGAAGTTTACTGAGACAAGAACCCAGTCGTGCAATGGTTACCCCCCCTTCCGTCGCTACGCGACACCTTCCCCCTCAAGGGGGGAAGGGAAGTGAGAAAATTACCCGCCCCAATCTTTTGCGACGGCGGTGGCTTCCAATTGCACCAGCCGGCCACCGCGCAAGGGGGCGACAACGGCTCTGCGCGCTGGGCGCTTCGTAGGATCAGGAAAATATTCGTTCCAGGGCTTGTTGACCGCGCTTCTGTAAGTGTCGTCGACGACAACCACGGAAATTTTCACCACATCGCCCATATCCATCTCGGCCGCCTTCAAGACGCGTTCGAGATTTTGAAAACAAAGATGCGCTTGGGCTTCGGCGCCCGTCGGCATTTCACCGGTGTCGGGGTCTTTGCCCATGATGCCCGTGGTCTCCAAAATCGGTCCCACCCGGCAGGCCATCGGAATTGGCGCCGCGCCATGGGAAAGCCCTTTGACTTCAATGCTCTTTTGTCTCAACGCGTCCTCCTTTGTGAGGAATTCATGCTTTTTATTTCCTATTTCCAGGCCGCAAAACCAAGCCCGGTTCCGGTTAGCGCAGGTGAGCGATAGGCGGGGACATATTCCATCCAGGATAGTTCCAGCTTCTCGGCTGCCGCGGCAACCAATAACCAGCTTCTGATTTCCGAACTTCCCGCTTTCAATCGTTCGGGATCAAGGCCGGCCAAGTAATTTAGGTCCTTGTTCTTGAACGCCTCCATCAGGCCGCGGTCAAGCTCCTCGTCGACAACAAAGTGGCTCAGTCCGCCCGAGGCGATGAGTCCAACCCTGATATCCTCGGGATATTCCGAAATGAGTTCGGCGATGTCGCGGCCGAGCTGCACGCAGCGCTTCGGCGTTGGTGGATTGGGCGGGTAATAGGTGTTGAGAAAGACCGGAACTACCGGGATTCTTTTTTCCTGCAAATAGGTGCGGTGAATATAGGAATAGGCATGGCCCTCATGTTCGTCGTCTCTGAGGCCGCGGAGCGCGGTGACATCGGCCTCGCGTCGGGTAAGCCCTTCGATGAGATGAAGGGCAAGTCCGGCGTGACAGGGATAGTTCACATCGCCGCCGGGCTCGCGCCTTTTGGTTTGCGCCCGCTTGTACCAATCCTCAGGTAGGGTTTCTGGTTCACCCGCATTGCGGATGGTTTCGCCATAATAGATCGCGAAGGCGGGCATCAGGCGGTCGTCGAAAAGCTCGTGTTGATCGTCACCGACAACAATCAGCGCGTCCAACTCTGACGCTTCGATCTCCGAGCGCAGCTTGGTGATGGCAGTGAACGTATTGTCATAGGCTTTTCCCAAGGCTTCCGCGCTCGCCCAAGATTCGGAATCGTCCGGCGCAGCCATCAGAAGATCGTCATAGGAAAGTGCGTTGCCTTTGCGATCAAAAAGCGGCATGCGACGATCGGAAACGCGAAAGCGCTCGATCCAATCCTCTTTAGTCGTCACCAGCATCAAACTGTGTGAAGACCCATATGCCGCAGCCAGTTGCGCCAATATTTTTCTCCCGTTCCTTAATCTCCAAGCTTGGCCGAATTGGCCCGTACGCGGTTTAAAAGGGAAATCAGCGTATTGGTTTCCTCGGCGGTGAAACCGGTTGCGATGCGCGCTTGGCGGCTCTGCGCAACATCTAGAATCTTCTCGTAGAGCTTTAGCCCGGCCGGCGTAAACGTCACAATGCGCTTGCGCGCATCGGATTTGTGCGGCGCGATGGTAACACGACCGTCGCCCTCGAGCGCTTTCAGCGAACGCGAGGCTGCCGCCTTGTCGAGCTGGGCAATCTCGCAAAGGCGGTTCGCGGTGCTGTTCGGCTCGGCGGCCAGCGCCGTAAGCACACGCCACTCTGTCACGCCGATGCCGAAGCGCGATTGATAAAACTGGGACGCGCTTCTGTAGATATCGTTCGATATCGAGATGAAGAGGAACGGTAAATAGCGGTCAAACTCGAGGACTGGAAGGTCTACTTCATTGGAGGCGCTGGGCTTTAACATTGGATACTTACCTGGGGGGATCGTCTGGATGATGGAGTCCTAGCAGATTATTGACAGCACAACGATTCCAACCACACATTGAAATAATATATATGTTTCAACAGGTTGTAAAAATATTGCGCTGCTCGAACGTCAAATGTCCAGAACGAGCTTGGGACTTTTCGAACCGGAGCAGCAAATCATCATAGTGGCGTTTTGCTCCCGCTCCGATTCGGTAAGGATGGAATCGCGATGATCGGGGATGCCTTCAACTACCCGCGTCTCGCAGGCGCCGCAGATTCCTTCTTCACAGGAAAACGGAACATCGAGGCCCGCATCGCGGACGACCTGGAGGATGGTCTTTCCATCCGGGACGGTGATTTCCTTGTTTGATCGCGCCAGAACTACGGTGAAGCCGCCTTCGTCGGCCGCCTCATATTTCGGCGTGAAATATTCGACATGGATTTTGTCCGGCGGGCGCCCCTCACTGGCCTTCTCAAACGCGTCCAGCATCGGTTTTGGCCCGCAGCAATAGAGGTGAGCATTTTGAGGCGCCTTGCCGACTATTCCGGGCACGTCCAGAAATTTACCCTCGTTCTCATCGTCAAAATGAAAATGCACCTGTTCGTGCTGTTCGAACTCTTTCAAAAACGCCGCGTCAACGCGAGAGCGCGTGGAGTAATGCAGTTCCCAAGAACGGCCGAGCTCGATCAAGCGCTTTGCCATGCAGTAGATCGGCGTAATCCCAATTCCGCCGGCAACGAGCACCACATGTTCGGCATCCTCGACAAGAGTAAAATTATTGAGCGGAGCCTCGATACTGATCTTGGTACCGACCCGCAATTGATTATGCATAAAGAGCGAACCGCCACGGCTATTCGGGTCAAGCTTCACGCCGACCACATATTTTGTGAGATCTGTGCCGTAATTGGTCAAAGAATATTGACGATCCACGCCGCTCGGCAGCATTAGCGAGATATGCGCACCGGGGGTCACGGCAGGCAAAACGCCGCCATCGGGGCGCTCGAAAGTGTAGAGGTTGGTATCGCGCGCGGCCAAGTTAATCGCGGTCAGCACGACTTCCAACTTGTCGGCAGGCGAGGGGGTATCGGCCAAGGAAAAACTCACAATTTGATGTTTCGCTCGCGGGCGCTCAGCGCACGAAAAATACGATTCCTGGCACCCATTATATTGATCACCTATACACCTAGTCTGTGGCACTTAAAGGGCAAATTAGGCTCGTTGTTCTACGAATCCGCGCAAAAAATGGGGTTCATTATCGATCGTAATCTCGGTTTATCGTGAAGTTGCGAGAAAATCGTGACAACAAGGATTGATGCTTGCACGGCGCGGGAACACCGGTCATCTAAGGCGTTATGGCGGCTCCTCCCGAAGATAGCGATTCCGAAAAACCGGAAAACGGCGATTCCTCGGAAACAAAGCGGGAAAAAGTCTCACTCGTCGTCCCTCTGATTATCGCCGCCAGCTTCTTTATGGAGGGGCTGGATACGTCGATTATCAACACCTCGCTCCCCGCGATGGCGATCAGCCTTGACGCAACGCCGCCGCAAATGAGCGCGGCCATTACATCCTATCTCCTCTCATTAGCGATCTTTATTCCGATCAGCGGTTGGATGGCCGATCGCTTTGGCTACAAAGTTATCTATTGCGCGGCCATTGCGACCTTCACTTTAGGCTCGGTCCTGTGCGGATTTTCGACTTCACTTTCAGTGTTGATAATGAGCCGTATCGTCCAGGGAATCGGCGGTGCGATGATGACGCCCGTGGGACGAATGATTCTGGTGCGCTCGTTTCCCAAGAATCAATTGATGCGGGCGATGACCTTCAACATGCTACCCGCCAATCTTGGCCCAACAATAGGCCCGCTCCTGGGCGGGTACATCACTACGAATTATTCCTGGCATTGGAATTTTTTCATGAATGTCCCGCTTGGCGTTCTCGGGATATTCCTTGCGCTGCGTTATTTCAAAAACGAGAAAGTGCCAAACACATCGCGTTTCGATTGGACGGGATTTGTGATCATTGCACTTGGCTTGGTCGCGGCGCAGCTCGCAATCCAGAACTTAACGCAGCCAGGATATGATCCGAACATACAAACCATGCTGGTTTGCTCTGCCGTCATTCTGCTCGGGACGTATGGGTTCTATGCGCTGCGCCGCAAAGAACCGGTTGTGGATCTGCGCATGTTTCGTATCCGCCCTTTCGCCATCGCGGTTGTGGCCGGAAATATCTCGCGCTTAAGCGTATTCCCAATTTCGTTTTTGGTCGCGCTTTTCTTGCAAATTGGGTTTGGATATACGGCATTCGAGGCCGGAGCGGTAACGATGTGGTTCACCGCCGGCGCGCTATTGATGCGTGCCAATGTCAGCAACATCGTGCGCGCGGTTGGCTTGCGGAATTTGCTTGTTGCGTGCTCCTTTATCACGGCCGCCATGAGCTATGGATTCATTTACCTAACGGCCGAAACGTCGCCTTATCTTATCAGCGCCTATGTTTTCGTCTTTGGCATGTTGCGTAACGCGCAGCACCAAAGTGTCTCTGCGCTCGCCTATTCCGATATTCCCCGTGAGGATGTCTCCAAGAGCACGACAATCTCGTCACTCATTCAGCGCACGGGCCAAAGCTTCGGGGTCGCCATGGCCGCGAGTTTGCTCGCGGTATTCGCGGGCGGCGAGGTGATCGGAGTTGAAGCCTTCAAGCCGGTCTTCATAATAATGGGTTTGATCACCGCCTCGGCGGCAATTGGATTCTGGCGGTTGAGGCCAAATGACGGTTCGGAAATCTCGGGGCACCGGATCAAGCAAAAAGAGTCGAACGAGGATGCCCGGTGATGGCAGCCTCTGGTCTCGCTGCGGTCATGACTTGCCCGGGGAAGACAGAGCTTCGCGAACTGCCGCTACCGGAAACGCGTGAAGATGACGGGCTCTTGCGCATTGAAGCGTGCGGCGTATCGGAGGCCGATCCGATTCTCTTTCGCCGTGGTGATCTTGCGCCGGCAATCCTAGGCCATGAAATCTTTGGCACGATCGAACGCGCAGGCGCTGCGGCTGCAGCGCGCTGGCAGGTGAAGGAAGGCGATCGCGTGATCGTTCAGGAATATTTGCCTTGTAGCGAGTGTGGCTGGTGCACGAAGGGTGAGTATCGATTATGTGCGCAAGCCCAAATGGCTGCCCCCAATGCGCTGCGCGTGGGCATGACGGGAGTGAATATTGCTCCCGGATTATGGGGTGGGTTCGCACAACATCTCTATTTGCATCCGCGAAGTGTCATCCACCATGTTCCCGCCGCAGTTCCGGATTCACTTGCAACATTGGCCTTGCCTGTCGCCAACGGTGTGCAATCGGCAGCCCTTGAGGGCAAAGTTTCGCCGGGGCAGGCGGTGCTAATTTTCGGCTGCGGGCTTGCAGGACTCGCCGCAACACGCGCTGCAGTGGATGCGGGCGCAAGCAAAGTCATTCTTTGCGGTCTCGCACGCGAACATGAGCGCCTTGCCGCGGGCAAATTGCTTGGCAAAACACATTTATTGGTCGCAGATGAAGACGGCTTGGAGACAAAAGTCTTTGCCGCCATCGAAGGTGAGGGCGCCGATGTCATTGTCGATACCACGAATGACACCTCCGGCCGGGTGGCCGCGACGGCGATAAGTTGTGCCGCTATAGGTGCGAGGCTTGTCCTAGGCGGTATTGGGCTGGTCCCGCTAAATCTAGGTGAATTCCGGCGCAAATATCTCACAATAAAACCGGTGCGCGGGCACAGCAGCTTTGCGGTTCGTCGCGCGCTGGAAATCCTGGAAAACAACGTGTCCGCTTTCCAGGCGCTCTCCCGTCCGCTCCATCGACTGAGCGAGACGGCTGCAGCCATTCGCGCCGGCGATCCCGAGGCATCGCCCGACATGGTCCAGGCCGTGGTTCGCCCCTGGATGTAACCGGTGAGGCCCGTTAGAGCATGATACGGGCCAGATTGAAAGAATTCTGTTTGCGGCCCGGCGAGGTGATCCACGCGGAAGGCGGCGAAGCGCGATGTATGCGCATCGGGCAAGCCGTATGACAAAGTGGGCGCCTGCCGGACGCAAACCTAAAGGGACGGGCGGGTTTGCACCAAATCCTGCGGGCTTTGTCTCGACCATAGTCCCGCTATGCTCTTCGAAAAATCCCTTGATCTTGTCGCAAACCCGCCACGTCAGAATGGTTCAATCTGGCCGTATCATGCTCTAAGCTCCCGCGTCACTCGATTTGGAGAATTCGATGCAGCGCGTGACCATGTCGCTCGACGAAGCCCTTGCCGAAGAATTTGACGAACTCGTGAAGGCGCGCGGGTATCAGAACCGTTCGGAGGCCGTTCGGGATCTCATGCGTCAGGCCGTGGAGAGCCGGCGCTTGGAGAAGAATAAGAGCAAGCACTGCGTCGCCAATCTCTCCTACATATTCAATCATCACGAGCGCGCTTTGGCAGAGCGCCTGACCGAGGTCCAGCATGCGCATCACGATCTTGTGGTCGCGTCGACCCATGTGCATCTCGATCACGAAAACTGTTTGGAAAGCGTGATGTTGAAGGGCCCGACAAAGACCGTACGAGCCTTCGCCGATCAGGTACGTGTCGAGCGAGGCGTTCGCTTCGGAAACTTGAATCTCGTTAGCGTTGATCCGGGGGACCGCCACAAAGGGCAGGGCGAGCATTCCCATAAAGGTCATGGCCACCTTTCGCCGCGACGCGGTTAGGTCATACTGCCCGCTTTATCGGTTTTATCTAAGCGTTTTTACGTGCTGGCGATCTCGGATATAGATCATCTATGTTTGATCGCCAGGGCAGAGATATCCAACGAGGAGAGGTCCAAGCCCAAGCGCAGGCCTATGAGAGGGTGCGGGAGTGGATTCGCGCACGCTTTGGTTTGAGCGATGACAACGCCGTGCTCGTTGCCGAACTTGAATGCAGCGTTCAGAATTGCCCGCCGCTCGAAACAGCGCTTGCTTTTTGGACTTCTGATGATGTTCGCCATCAGTTCAAACTGCTCAAACCAGTAACCGAAATCGCGCCTGGCGACCTAGCCTGGTTAATCGGCGATCTCGCAGATCAAGAAACGAATTACTGGGATTGTTGTTAATTTAATCCAGCGAACCCACGGTCACTTTCCACGCTCGCACGTCCACGCTTTCAAACAGCCCGGCCATTCCATAGGGATCGTGTTTTACGAACTCATCGACGTTGCTCCGATCGTCCGCATCGACGATCAGCATGGAGCCGTTCATTGCGCCGTTTTCCGAAAGGAAGGGCCCTCCGATGTGAAACTTTACTTTATCACTTGCCTTCACATAGGCGAGGTGCGCCTCGCGCGTTGCCATCCTTAAGGCGAGTGAATTCGGCTTGTCGATGCACACGATAACGTAAAGGCTCATGCGCCTATTGCCTCCGCTGTGCTTGCCGCACACGCTTCGAAGCTTGATTTCAGAGCCGCCGCGTCCAGCTCGCGTCCGATAAAGACGATGCGGCTATAGCGTTTTTCATCCTTTTTCCATTCACGCTGCAAATCGCCTTCGAGAACCATGTGAACCGCCTGGAATACAAGGCGCCTGTCATTATCTGCAATGTCTATGATTCCCTTAGTGCGTAAGATGTTCTGGCCTTGGTTTTGGGTAATATCGCTGATCCAGCGCGTGATTTTCTTTCGGTCCATCGGTCTTTCCGATGTCAGGGACACGCTCTTTATTTCTTCGTCATGGGAGTGATCATGCTGTGCATGATCGTGATCTTTGCCCGCCCCGTGTTCATTGTCGCAGTCTTCCTCATGCACATGTCCCGGTTCGCCATGACTTGGGTTCAAAAATTCCGGCTCAAGCGTTGTAATGCGGTCAAGATCAAAACTCTTGCGCTCCAAAATGGCCTCCAGCGGGACATTGGAGCGCTGCGTACGATGAATGGGGGCAAGCGGGTTAAGCTTGCGTAATCGTTTTTCGACCTCAACGAGGTCGGCCTCCGAGACGAGGTCTGTTTTGTTGAGGACAATCTGGTCGGCAAACGCGATCTGCTCGACCGCTTCGCGACTATCGGCAAGGCGCAAGAGGATATGCCGAGCGTCGACCACGGTCGTCACCGAATCGAGCATGGTGCGCGTTTTTAGAAAGCCATCGACGAAAAAGGTCTGCGCCACAGGTCCTGGGTCCGCCAGCCCGGTGGTTTCCACCACGATTGCGTCGAAATTTCCCTCCTTCGCCAAAAGGCCGTGAAGTGTTCGTATGAGATCGCCACGAACGGTGCAACAAATGCAGCCATTGTTCATCTCGAATAGTTCTTCGTCGGCGCTGGTGATAAGATCATTGTCGATCCCAATCTCGCCGAATTCATTGACAATGACCGCGTAACGCCGGCCATGGTCCTCGGAAAGAATGCGATTCAATAAAGTGGTTTTGCCCGTACCGAGATAGCCGGTCAGCACGGTTACCGGCGTGGGCGTGGTTTGGCTGGACCTGGTAGTGGTCATAGCGCTCCGCAATACATAAATTCTGATGGACAGACGAGTTTCATAGCCCGGGCAAAGGCGAAGCGCAAATAGGCGGGCGTTTTGCCCGATGCGGTTAGGTCTGCTGCACACCGGCGGCCTAGTGCCAATAGCGGCGAGACAGCCCAAGCCGTTTCCGTTATCACATATTGGCGTGGATTCGCTGCACGTCGTCGGGCGGGGAGGAAGATGGACTATTTCCTGCAACAACTGGTGAATGGGATCAGTCTCGGAGCGATCTACGGCTTGATCGCCATCGGCTACACCATGGTCTACGGCATCATTGGCATGATCAATTTCGCGCATGGCGACATCTATATGATTGGCGCTTTTGTTTCGCTGATCGGCTTTCTTCTGATGAACGTTTTGGGGATCACCTATGTCCCGCTCGCCATCCTCTGCGTTCTGGTGCTCGCCATGGCGTTTACTGCGGTCTATGGCTGGGCGCTTGAACGTCTTGCCTATCGCCCATTGCGCGGCGCACCGCGACTTGCGCCATTGATCTCGGCGATCGGCGCTTCGATCGTGCTACAAAATTTTGTTCAGATTTCGCAAGGTGCGCGGGTCAAGCCGCTGCAGCCGATATTCCCAGGCACGTTTTCGGTGTCCACGGGTGGTAATTTCGACATTACCATCAGCTATCTTCAGGTCGTCATTGTCACGCTGACGATCGTTCTTAATGGACGCGTTCACGTTTCTAATTCATCGTTCTTCGCTTGGGCGCGCCCAGCGCGCGACCGAGCAAGACCGCATGATGGCGTCTTTGCTTGGCGTCAACGTAGACCGGACGATATCGGGGACCTTTGTCATGGGCGCGTCGCTGGCAGCAGTCGCGGGCCTCATGGTGACGCTCTATTACGGAGTTATCGATTTCTATATCGGCTTCCTCGCGGGCATTAAGGCCTTCACTGCTGCAGTTCTAGGCGGTATCGGCTCCATCCCCGGTGCGATGCTTGGCGGGCTGCTTATCGGCCTAATCGAGGCGATGTGGTCGGCCTATTTCAGCATTGCCTACAAGGATGTTGCGGTTTTCGGGGTTCTGGTTCTCGTGCTTATTTTTCGCCCGTCGGGACTCATGGGAAGACCCGAAGTGGAGAAGGTCTAACCCATGGCCGCAACGCGTCTTCCCGCCGCCGCCTCATTTAAACCCGCGCTACGCGAGTCAGCGATCGCAGGATTTGTTGCGGCGCTGCTTTCTCTTCCGCTTCTTGGGTTTCGCCTTGTCGACTCTGCGCAAGGTCTGATCCTCGACACACGATTTCTTTGGGTTGTTTACGCCGCTGTCGGTGTTTTTTTGGCGCGCCTCATTTTGAGCCTTACCAGTTCAACCATTGTCGGGAGCGCCCAAAGAAGTTTTTCGCGTATTACGATATTCAAAGGATTCAATGGTGACTGGGAGCGGATCACCGGCTGGGTGTTGATCGCTGTTGCGTTACTATTACCGCTTCTCAGCGATCGGAATCTGGCCGACCGCGCGACGCTCGTTTTGATCTATGTGATGCTGGCGACGGGCCTAAGTATCGTCGTTGGTCTCGCTGGACTGCTGGACCTCGGTTATGTCGCATTCTACGCGGTCGGTGCCTATTGCTACGCAATTCTGGCGCTCAGTTTTGGCCTTTCCTTCTGGATATGTTTGCCGCTTGCCGGACTGTTCGCCGCGTGTTTTGGAATACTGCTCGGCTTTCCGGTTTTACGATTGCGGGGCGACTATCTTGCCATTGTGACGCTCGGATTCGGCGAGATCGTGCGCATTTTGCTGATCAATTGGCAAAGCCTCACGGGCGGCCCCGACGGCCTAATCGGTGTTCCTCGTCCGACATTTTTCGGCCTCGAGTTTCGCATCGGCGATGATTCGGGAAGTTTTGCAGGTTTTTTTGGCACTCCGTTTTCCCCCGCGCATCGCATTTTCTTTCTCTATTATCTCGCGCTTGCGCTGGTGCTCTTCACGGTCTTTTTCGCGCAGCGTATTCGTCGCCTGCCCATTGGCCGTGCCTGGGAGGCCTTGCGCGAAGATGAAATTGCCTGCCGCAGTTTGGGTCTCAACCCCACGACGATCAAATTGTCCGCGTTTGCGCTTGGCGCAAGCTTTGCCGGTTTTGCGGGTTCTTTCTTCGCCACCCGGCAGGGTTTCATAAGCCCGGAAAGTTTTACCTTCATCGAGTCGGCTATCATTCTCGCCATTGTCGTGTTGGGTGGAATGGGAAGCGTCATCAGGATCGTATTCGCCGCGATTTTGCTCGTGGGGCTCCCAGAGTGGTTTCGCGAACTCGAGCAATTCCGCATGCTCGCTTTCGGCATCGTCATGGTGCTGGTAGTGATATGGCGTCCGCACGGTCTGCTCGCCAAGCGCACGCCAAGCGTGCTTCTGCATCAACAGGCCGTTAAATGAGCGACAGTCTATTGCGCGTAGAAGGGCTGACGATGCGCTTTGGCGGTTTGACCGCCGTCGACGATCTTTCTTTTAAGGTCGCTGCGGATGAAATCACTGCGATCATCGGGCCTAATGGAGCGGGCAAGACAACCGTATTCAATTGCCTCACGGGTTTTTACGAGCCGACCTTCGGACATCTCCAAATGATCCATCCCGGCGGGAAGGCGTTCTCGCTTGAACGCATGAGTGGACATGCAATCGCGCGCAACGCCCGCGTGGTGCGGACCTTTCAAAATATTCGGCTCTTTGCCGGAATGAGCGTGTTGGAAAACTTGATGATCGCGCAACATATACCTTTGATGCTCGCTTCGCTTTACTCTATCGGCGGCCTCCTCGGTCTTGCGCGCTATCGAAAGGCGGAACGAGAGGCGGTCGATGTCGCGCGCTACTGGTTGGAGAAAGTAGATCTCGTCGAGCACGCAGACGAGACTGCGGGAAGTCTTTCCTACGGCGCCCGTCGGCGCCTGGAGATTGCGCGAGCGATGTGCGTCTCGCCATTGCTCCTTTGTCTTGACGAACCGGCGGCCGGCCTCAATCCGCATGAAAATCTGGAGTTGTGCGAACTTCTTGCTGACATTAAGCGCGAGCACAATATCGCCATTCTCCTGATCGAACACGATATGGGGATTGTGATGCAGATTTCGGACCATATTGTCGTGCTCGATCATGGCGCCTGCATTGCCGACGGCACAGCGGCTGAAGTACGCGCCAATCCGGCAGTCATTCGGGCCTATCTGGGCGAGCCCGACGATGACACGGCGCAAGCGGAGGCCGGGTGATGCTCGAGCTTCGCGACGTTACGTCCGGCTATGGCCCGATTGAGGTGCTGCACGAAATTTCACTGAAAGTGAACGAGGGAGAGATCGCAACGCTCATTGGCGCAAATGGAGCTGGTAAAACAACATTACTGCTGACGATATGCGGCGCGCCTCGCGCGCGGGCCGGCCAGATTTTATTCGACGGCGACGACATCACGAATATTCCGATGCACGAGCTCGTACATCGCGGGATCGCCCATGTTCCCGAAGGGCGCCACATCTTTCCGCGCATGAGTGTTCTGGAAAACCTTCATATGGGCGCGAATGCGAGCAAACCAAAATTTTTTGCGGACGACTTGGAATTCGTATTCACACTGTTTCCGCGCCTGAAGGACAGACTCAATCAACGCGGCGGGACGCTGTCGGGCGGCGAACAGCAAATGCTTGCGATCGGGCGCGGGCTTATGAGCCGTCCGCGTTTATTGCTTTTGGTCGAGCCATCCCTAGGCCTGGCGCCGCTCATCGTGCGGCAGGTTTTCGATACCATTCGGGCGGTCAACACTGAGCGGAATTTGACCATATTGTTGATTGAACAAAACGCCTATCAGGCATTGAAACTGGCCAACAATGCTTATGTGCTCGTTTCGGGCACGATCACGCTGTCCGGAACGGGCAGTGAGCTATTGGGAAACAAGGAAGTCCAAGCCGCCTATATTGAGGGCGGTGGTGTTACGACGCACTAGTTGTTTCCGGCGCAATACTCGACCGCTACCCGGCGATGAGATGCTTTTAAAAAGAGTCTAATTTGCCTGTGGGAGGGGAGTTGTTATTGTCCCTGCGCAAATCGAGTATATTCAGAAGACTTTCGAGGAAAACCGATGAAACGAGCCGCCGCAGCGACATTCGCAACGGTTTTAACTGTGTTGACTACCGCTTGCTCGCAAGAGCATTCGGATGAAATCGTTATTGGGGTGGCCGGCGCGATGACTGGCGCATATGCAGCCTTTGGAGAGCAGTTTCGCCAGGGCGCAGAGAAGGCGGTCACCGATATCAACGCAGCGGGCGGCGTCCTGGGGCAGCAGGTGCGCTTGGAATTGGGCGACGACGCTTGCGATCCGCGTCAAGCGGTTTCGGTCGCGAATGATTTGGCTGCGTCCGGAGCGGTGTTCGTCGCAGGACATTATTGTTCCGGCTCGTCAATTCCCGCCTCCGACGTTTATGCGGAATCGGGGATCATTCAAATCTCTCCTGCTTCAACCAATCCCGATTATACCGATCGTGGATTGCAGACAGCGTTTCGGGTTTGTGGCCGCGACGACGCGCAAGGGCCGTTCGCGGCCGCCTATATTGCAGAGAATTTTCCGGACGCGAATGTTGCCATAGTTGACGATCGTACAACTTATGGACAGGGCCTCGCCGACCAGTTCCGCGATGCGCTCCATGTATTGGGCGTCACCGAAGAGCTGAATGACGCGATTGTTGCGGGTGAGCGCGATTATGGTGCGTTGGTCACCAAACTACGCCAGGCCGAAATCAACATTCTCTATTATGGTGGCTATCACACCGAGGCTGGCCTTATCATTCGGCAGATGCGCGCTCAAAACGTCGATGCAATCTTGGTTGGAGGCGACGCTTTGGTAACGAACGAGTTCTGGGCGATCACCGGTGAGGCCGGCGAGGGGACATTGATGACCTTTGGCCCCGACCCGCGTCTTAACCCGGGCAATGCCGAACTGGTCGAGGCCTTTCGCGCCACCGACTACGATCCGGAAGCCTTTACGCTATATACCTACGCTGCTGTCCAAGCATGGGCGCAAGCAGCGGAACGGGCGGGTACGACGGACGCTGCCGCGGTGAGCACGGCGCTGAAATCGGGCCGGGCAGATACGGTTTTGGGAAATATCGGGTTTACGGAAAAAGGCGATGTGGATGGGCCTGGCTATGTTTTTTATGTCTGGCGGGACGGTGAGTATATTTACGTAAATTAGTTGCTCGGATTTCTCTAAACAATTTGGGGAATTGCGGCGTTCCTGCGGTTACGGCGGGACATAAAGGCAAATATACTTCTCGGTGACGCGGCTGAGTCGGTTGGAGCCGCAACGAATCTATCGAGGGGATTTCAATGATCCAGGACATTCTCGGACGCGTGCAGCGCCTTCTACTTTCGCCGCCGGCAGAATGGGACGCCATCAGCGGTGAGCCCGCCAATATGGGCGATATCTACAAGAACTATGTCCTGCCACTGGTCGCCTTTTCGGCAGTGGCCGGAGCGATCGGCTCGTTCATGCTGGGCTTGAATTTCGGATTCATAGTTCGCAGTTTGCTCCTTACCATTATTATCGGCGCGGCAGGCGTATACATTTTCTCGCTGATAATTGATGCGTTGGCCCCGACATTTGGCGGTCAGAAGAATGCGGGCCAGGCGCTTAAAGTAGCCGCCTATGCTCCGACGGCCGCATGGGTGGCGAGTATCTTCAATATTATTCCGGCGCTAAGCATTCTATCGTTTATTGGCGCCCTTTATTCGCTGTATCTGCTTTATGTCGGGCTTCCCAAATTGATGAATTGCCCCGCAGACAAGGCGCTGGTCTATACGGTCGTCATCGTTGTATGTGCGTTCGTCTCTGCATTGGTTCTGAGCTTCCTGCTCGTGCCGCTCATAATAGGCGCGTCTATGTTTTAGCAGCGCACTCTGTGTTTTTGTCAGTTTGAGTCGGCAAGCGGCGCTTCGAGCTGCGCTTACGCGTCGTCGCCAATCAAATCCGACAGCTCGTCGCGCGTTTGCATGCGATCGAGCATATTATGGCTACCGCCATCGCGCTTGAGCGCAGCATATAATTCTTCCTGCGCCTTGGCCGCCATGCGAAAACCAGCCGACGGCCAAATGACCATGCGGTAACCCATCTCTTCGAACTCGGACGCAGTGAAGATTGGCGTTTTTCCAAATTCGGTCATGTTGGCAAGGAGCGGTGCCTTAATTTCCGCTGCGAAGGCACAAAACATCTCGGCGCTTGTGAGCGCTTCCGGAAAGATCGCATCCGCTCCGGCCTCAAGATAAATCCTCGCCCGTGCGATTGCTCCGTCCACGCCTTCGTTTGCCGCAGCATCGGTGCGCGCGATAATATAGAGATGCCGCCTGGCCCCAACTGCCGCAGCAATTTTCTCGGCCATATCATTCGGGTCAATGAGTTTTTTGTTCTCTAAGTGACCACATTTTTTCGGCAGTGATTGATCTTCGATATGGACTGCCGCTGCGTCGGCCTCCTCGAACGTCCGCACCATATGCGCGGCGCCTGTGGCGTTCGCGGTTCCGGTATCGCCATCTACAAGAAGTGGAAGTCCACTCGCGCGGCTTAGCTGGCGAATATAGAAGCAAGCATCTTCGATGGTGAGAAGCCCGGTATCCGGTATCGCCATCTGTCCCGTCATCGTGCTGCCGCCCAAATAGAGCGCGTCGAAGCCGGCCGTTTTAGCCTGCAGCGCGGCAAGGCCGTTATGCGCGCCGGGAAGCGCCAGGAAGCCCCTTGTAACGAGCGCGCGGAAGCGATCGCCGACCGGCGCTTCGGGTCGCCCTGCACCGGTGAGATCGGACATCTTGCGCTCCTTCACCGCGATGACACGGCACCCAACTTTTTCGCCAAAGTGAAATCCGTGATACGGATAGCACATCTTGCCTTTCGACTGGACGGCAACGGGCAATCCTGCGACGAGAGGTCAATTAACACCTCGAAATGCTTCGATGAACGAAAATCCGCATAGTCTCCAATCGAGTTCGTCGCATTCCGCCCAGGCAAAGGTGCTCGAGCTCACCGTTGTCGTTCCGACTTACAGAGAGCGCGACAATCTTGTGCCCCTCCTGGAACGGCTTGAGGCGGCGCTTGCCGGCGTTGCGTGGGAAGCCGTCTTCGTCGACGACGATTCTCCCGACGGGACGGCGGCGCTTGCAAAGGAAATCGCTACACAAAATCCACGCGTGCGGTGTATCCGCCGGATCACGCGGCGTGGATTGGCTGGCGCTTGCATAGAGGGCTTTTTGTCGTCCGCCGCGCAATTCGTGGCGGTGATCGACGCGGACATGCAGCATGACGAGAAGTTACTGCCGCGCATGCTCGAAACATTGTCTAAGGGCGAGAAGGATATGGTGGTGGGAAGCCGCTATGCCACGGGCGGTAGCGCCACGTCCTTCTCAAAAAGTCGTGGCACGATATCTCGATTGGCGACAATGCTTACGCGACGCCTTACGGGGGTAACGCTCAGCGATCCGATGAGTGGTTTTTTCATGATGCGCCGCTCAAGTTTTGATCCGCTTGCGGGCAAATTGTCGACACAGGGGTTCAAAATCCTTCTCGACATCGTCATTACCTCGCGCGGAACCTTACGCATTGCCGAGCAGCCTTATGTTTTTGGTGCGCGTACCCATGGCGAGAGCAAGTTAGACGCCCAAGTGGCGCTCGATTTTTTGGGTCTGTTGCTCGCCAAACTCACCGGCGGTGCGGTTACACCACGTTTCCTATCTTTCTTGCTGGTCGGTGCGAGCGGGATTTTCGTTCACCTTGGCGTCTTGCGCGTAGCGCTTGTGCTTCTTGGCCAAGGCTTTGCTGCGGCACAGGCCATTGCAACCGTGGTTGCGATGACCACCAATTTCATTCTCAACAATAGTTTGACCTATCGCGATAAACGTCTATCCGGATTCGCAATGGTGAAGGGTTTGCTCGGGTTCTATGCCGTCAGCACTGTGGGAGCGCTCGCCAATATCTCGATCGCTTCCTGGCTCTACGCAAATGATTCCGTTTGGTGGACTGCAGGGATCGCCGGTGCACTGATGAGCGCCGTATGGAATTACGCCCTGTCCAACCTTTTCGTGTGGCGGGTGAAGTGAGCACGCAGGCCGAGCGTGCTTCCGCGCAAAGGGTTCTCCTTCTTCTCGGCATGATCTTCCTTATGCGCGCGATTGTGAGCGCCCTGCTACCGCTTTCCTTCGACGAAGCTTATTATTGGCGCTGGTCGCAGCATCTCGCGGCGGGTTATTGGGACCATCCCCCACTTATCGCTTATGTCATTCGCTTGGGAACGCTTCTATTCGGCGATAGCGAGTTTGGCGTGCGCTTTGTGCCGCTTCTCCTTTCCGTGGCCGCCACCTGGGCCATTTGGCGCGCCGCGGCGATCATATTGAAAAGCGAGTATGCCGGCGCATTGGCCGCACTCCTCTACAATCTCACGCTGATGGTGGGCATCGAGGCATTGGTCGCAACGCCTGATGCGCCGTCCATGACGGCTGCCGCATTCTTCTTATTCGCATTGGCAAAACTTGTGGACACCGACAAAGGGTATTGGTGGCTAGCTGCCGGTGTCGCCGGCGGCTTTGCGCTTTTGTCGAAATACACGGCCCTTTTTCTGGGCGCAGGTGCCTTGGTCTGGCTTCTTATGGCGTCCGATCAACGGCATTGGCTTCGCTCACATTGGCCTTACCTAGGTGCATTGCTCGCCATTTTGATGTTCACACCGGTTGTGTTGTGGAACGCGGAGCATGATTGGATTTCATTCGAGCGCCAATTTGGACGGGTCAATGATGGCGGCCTAACGCTGCGTTTTCTTGGTGAATTTCTGGGCGCGCAAATCGGGCTTGCGACACCGTTTATTTTTGCCTTTGGCGTTCTAGGCATCGGCGGCATTGCGGCTTCCAAAAAAATGCGAAACTCGAATGCAGCGCTTCTTGTTGCATTGATGATTCCGGCGATTCTCTATTTTCTGTGGCATTCACTGTTTGCACGCGTGCAAGGTAATTGGCCGTCCTTTCTCTATCCCATGTTTGTTATTTGCGCCGCCATGGCGATGCGTTGGGTGGCACCAGGTTGGCGTGGGCGCGCCTTGCAATTTTCGCGGATGGCTGCGCTGCCCGTGGCACTCATGCTTACAATGTTGGCTTATGCGCATGCGCTTCGTCCCCTCATTCCTCTGGAAGGTTCGCGCGACCCCATCGTCCGTCTGCTTGCGGTCGGATATACCCGCTTGGCGAGTGAAATCGATGCGTTGAGAGTAGAGAACGGCGCTGAGGTCGTTCTCACCACGGGTTATGCGCAGACGTCTTGGCTTTCCTTCTATTTGCCCTCACGCCCGATAATTATTCAAATCAATGAGCGGGAGCGTTGGCTTGCCGAACCATCACCACCCGACGATGTCTTCGAGGGGCCGCTTCTTTACGTAACCGAGGCGTGGCGGGATCTCTCGCCGATACTCGCTGAGCGCTTTGCAGACATAGAGCTGATCGAGCGCTTGGTGCGCCGTCGTGGCGGCTACGCCGTAGAGGAGTATGCTGTCTACCGTGTCGAAAATCCGATCGCGCCAGTTTTGGACTAAGAAGCTGCCGATCAAAAGAGTCGATCAAATACGGCCCTCGACTAGAAATATAGTTTTGCGCTCAGTTGGGCCTGAGTTTCGCTTTGGCGCGGCGCGATGCCGTCTATAAGGCGTTGCCTGCGCGTGCTGACAACATGACCAACTTCACCGGTTAAGCGTAGCCAATCATTGGGAAGCCAGTTCACGGCGGCCGTGAGTGCGTGACCATGCTCGCTGAGATTAATGGACGAGCCGGGGCGAGTTTCATTGGTAGGAAAAACTTCCGCGCGCCCTGCCACGCGCCAATCATTCCCAAAATGCCGCCCCAGAAGAAAGAAAGCAGATTCGAAATGGGTGTCGCTGAAGAAAAATGGACTTGGTTGGAAAAAAGTCTGTCCGCGCATGGCTTGCGCGATCACAACGAAGCTCTGGAACTCCGTCGTCGCGCCGGCGCTCCAGAATTTGGTTTCCCATGCGACCTGTATGCGCTCTGCCGTCGGGTCGGCCTCATTGTTATAACGCAAAATCTCGATCCGCCCGATTCCGACCTCTTCCCAAGAAAGTCCGGCATACCAGCCGGCGCGATCATCGATCTCAAGAAACCCGAAAGTGTAGGACGGAATTGGCATGCCGATTGGCCGTGCCCAGGCGTCGGGTAGCCGAGGACGGTCGAGAAGTCCCGTGACGCGGTCGTGCAGGGCCCAGCCGCGGTCCGCGATCAAGATGCCGGTCGGGTCGTTCCAACCATAGACACTTCCCATGACGGAAATGGTCCGCGAATCGCCCCGCCACTCGATTCGCGCTTCGCCTCCAATAATACGCAGTTCCTCGCCCACCCAAGTGTTGATGGCAGACGGCGTGATCGTCCACGGGCTTGCCCAACCTATATCGGTATTTTCCAATGAAACCGGCGGGAAGAATGCACCGGCTTGAACTGACCAGCGCCAGCGCGACAGGGAGACCGGGCGGTAGCGCAGATAGGCCTCCGTGAAATCGATAAAGGTTTTTTTGCGTAGGCTCAATGCGTGCGGTCGCGATCGCCAGAAGGCTGCCATTGATCTGGACATATCCCTCGGCAAAAATCTCACCTAGATGAAGCGCGGGATTGCCTGACGCAGTTCCATAACGAAATTTTCCAAGGCCGCCATCGACCCAATTGGTCTGGCTGGACGGCAGAACCATGCGCAAATCTGCATAACCGTCAGCGCCGATATTCACATTTACGCCGCCAATGTCGAAATTGGCGGCCTGTGCCTGGTATCCAAGACACGCCGTCATCAAACAGAAGAGGGTTATGCGGATGGTTTTCATGCCGCACTACCCAATCTATGGATTTGCGCCCCGGACGGTAGGAGCAGTTTGACCGTGACGGTCGTTCCTTCTCCTAGAGCGCTGTCGATTTCCAGCTCGCCGCCATGAAGCTCAATGATGGTTTTAGCAAAGGGGAGACCGATCCCTGCGCCTTGGTGCGTGCCATCAAATGCTTTGCGCTGTCGAGAAAAGGGTTGCGTGATGGTTCGCAATTCATCCGCTGCGATACCCTTGCCTTGATCGCTTATGCGAAGAAGTAATGTTTGCGAATTGACTTCGCCGAGAATTTCTACTGTGCCTCCCGATGGCGAAAACTTTATGGCGTTGTGAACAAGATTCATAAGGCTCTGGCGGAGCTTCGACGTGTCGCCCTCGATCTCGGGCAAAACACTGTAGTCTCCCGAAGCGATGCGCCGCGCGGAGCCGGCTAGGGCTTCCAGCGGTCTAGAAACGCTCAGCGCGATCAATGCGGCGCCAAAGAGCCCGACCGCCAACGCGACGGCAAATACCTCGAGGACCGGCACCAAGACCGCCCAATAAACACCGAGTAATTCGCTCATTGGGTAATCGAGAATGGCGATGATTAGGGCGCTGTTTTCTGCCGTCACCAGCCGGTTCGTCACCACAAGGCTGTCGCCATTCTCCTCGGTCACTATGCCATTGCCGGCGGGGATTTCGTCCGTTTGCGGTAGGCGTGGCATTGAACCGACACTTTGGCCGACGAGAGTCCAGGCACCTCTTTCGTCGACCGAGGCAAGCGCGAGCGAATGAGGTGTTGCCGAGAGGCTTCGAAGCCTGTCAAGTAGTGGAGCGTCAACGGGAATCCCCGCCGCAATGAACGCGATCGGAACGGGAGCCTTCACGGGTACGACTACGACCCAATAGATCGCACCATGCAAAACGGCAAGCGCGGTTCCCTGATCTTGCACGGCCGCATCCCTGAGGAGCCCAGGAAATGGAAATTGTGTTCCTAAGGCGTTGTATCGTGTGGTATCGGCCGAGATGTTGCCTTCAAGGTCAACCAGAAGCATGCGCGTAGCGCCGACGCGCCTGCCATGATTGTCGAGGACAGAAAGAGTCGTCGCTATGTCGTGTTCGGCCACAGCGCTTCTCAATGCATAGTCCAGCGAGAGGACGGTTACATCGTCGGCAACGTTCTGAGAGAGGAGGTCAAGCCGGCGTGTGAAGGCGGCTGTAGCGCCTTCCAATTCACGCGTTGCCTGGTCGACAAGATTGCTGCGTATAACGCTATAGGCGAGGATAGCCGTGAGGGCTTGAACCCCAACTAGAGTCGCGACCAGAAAAAGAGCAAGGCGTTGGCGAAAGCCCATGGTCTTTCCCGCTAGTAGCGGCCCCCATGCGAGCGGTGATCATTGCGGTCGGGCAGTATGGTAATGCTGGTTTCAAGGCCCACGTCCGCTTCGGCAACAACAATTTGACTTTTGGGCGCTTGGGTCGCGGGGGGAAACCGCGGATGCCAAATCTCGGTATTATAAGTGCCTGTAGGTATATCCGCGACAATCGCCTGCCCGTTCCCGTCGGTGATGACGTCACGAAGATATACGTGATCATGTGATCGTGTATATTGCAGCCGATCGCGGCAACCCCAGCTTGGTCGAACAAAATTCTGGGAGAGGTCTCTCCGGGATATAGAGTGAGTTCAAACCGCTTGATCGGCGAAAATGAATATACCTGATGTAAGGGCGCGTCACTATTCGCGAAACGCACTTCGCCATTACGCGGGATCACCGTAATATGCGGAATAAATTTCTCATCGCGTTGATCGATGAGTTGGTTTGTTTCGAGTTGTCCAGGAAGCGCGGTGCCCGCTGCAGTATTGTCATTCGACAACACGATCACGGCGTTAACGGCAGGATCGCCATTCTGGTCGGTTATCCTGACAAGGACATCCGTCGCTCGCGCAGAGCCGCACAGGGCAAGTAACGTCACCGCTGTGCTAAGTGTAAGTTTCATCAGCATCACGCTGAAAAGTTAAACGAAAGAAGTTAGTAAACCCTTTGCTTTTTAGTTAATGAAAGCTTAAGCGGCGCGGTTCATCCGGACCAAAACATTGGGTTCTCAACGGTAGCCGGCGTTGATGCCCTTTAGTGCTTTCGCGCCGGGGCAGAGCTCTTTTTCATTAAGGCCGTTAAGCGGAGCGTTGGTGGTATTGAGGTTTGCGTGCATATCGCTTGCCTTGGGGTCGAGATAAATGAGACCCGTGACAAGTTCCCCTTCGGCAGCACGCTTCTGCATATAGGTCAGAGAGCCAATGAGGTCATTCGGATCGTAGTCGGCATGGAGCTTAGCCAGCCGCAATTGCGAGCCGTCATGGAGCGTGACTTCGCTGACACTGCCCGGCGCATAATCGACCGTGATTTCAGATTTTGTGTCCACGAAATCAAGACGATTGACCGCTTCGTTATGGGCGCGCACGAAGTCGTAGGCCTTTGTCGAACCGGCATGGTTGTTAAAGGCTACGCAGGGGCTGATGATATCGAGGAAGGCGGGGCCGGGATGACGCATCGCAGCCATAATGAGCGGCACCAACTGCTCTTTGTCGCCGGAAAAGCTGCGCGCGACGAAGCTCGCACCGGCAAGCAGGGCAACGCCGATAAGATCGATGGGCGAATCGCTGTTCAGTCCGCCGACCTTGCTTTTGGAACCTTTGTCGGCCGTGGCGGAGAACTGGCCTTTTGTGAGACCATACACACCGTTGTTCTCGGTGATGTAGACCATGTTCACGTCACGTCTAATGCAATGAACGAACTGCCCCAGGCCAATGGACGCCGAGTCGCCATCTCCTGAAACGCCCATATAGATGAGATCGCGGTTGGCAAGATTGGCGCCCGTCAAGACCGAAGGCATGCGGCCATGAACGGAGTTGAAGCCGTGGCTTTGACCCAAGAAATAGTCCGGTGTTTTCGACGAGCATCCGATGCCGGAAAGCTTCGCGACGCGGTGCGGTTCGATGTCGAGCTCGAAACAGGCCTGGATAATGGCGCTCGAAATTGAATCATGCCCGCAGCCGGCGCAGAGAGTGGAAATCGAACCCTCATAGTCGCGATGGGTGAATCCTAGCTTGTTGGTCTTAAGGCCTGGGTGCCGCATTTTGGGTTTTGCGATGTAGGTCATTTCGCAGCCTCGGTCCTTGGTGTGTGGGCGGCAATGCGCTCGGCAATCGCCGAAATTATAAAACGCGCCGTAATCGGCGTGCCGTCATAGTGAAGGATGGAAATGAAGCGCGCTGGATCAATGGCGCATTCGTTGACCAGTAGGGAACGCATCTGGGCGTCCCGATTTTGCTCGACGACGAAGACCTGATCATGCGCATTGATAAATTCGATTACCTCGTCTGAGAACGGAAAGGCCCGTAAGCGCAGCGTATTTAAGTGACGCCCTTGCTTTTCTAGTGAGTCCAACGCCTCGACCATGGCGACCGCGGTCGAACCGAAAAAGATCGCCCCATATCGCGTGGCCTGCTTGGCGTCTTTTCTTATTGGAGCAGGAACCAGCTTTTTGGCGGTGTCCATTTTGCGCAAAAGACGTTGCATATTGTCGCCGTAGACCGAACCGTCTTCGCTGTATTTGGCGTATCGGTCGCGGGAGGTACCGCGCGTGAAATAGGCACCTTTTGTCGGGTGCGTTCCGGGAAGCGTACGATATGGGATCGCGTCGCCGTCGACGTCGAGATAACGACCGAAGAGTTTACCCTCTTCAAGGTCTTTGCGGCTCATGAGCTTCCCGCGGTCGTAGCGATGCGAATCATCCCAGCTCAAAGGCTCACAGAGCCAGTCGTTCATACCGATATCCAAATCTTCCAAAACGAAAATCGGTGTTTGAAGACGCTCGGCGAGATCGAAAGAGATGGCGGCGAACTCAAAAAGCTCGCGTGGATCTTCGGGAAAGAGAACAATGTGCTTGGTGTCGCCATGGCTCGCATAGGCGGAAATCAAAATGTCCGATTGCTGGGTGCGAGTCGGCATTCCCGTCGAGGGTCCGCCGCGCTGCACGTCGAAGATGACGGCCGGAATTTCTGCGAAATAGGCCAGTCCGAGAAATTCCTGCATCAAGGAAATTCCTGGTCCGGACGTCGCGGTGAAAGCGCGCGCGCCATTCCACCCGGCGCCTATTACAACGCCAATAGCGGCGATTTCATCCTCCGCCTGAATGATCGCGAACTTGTGGTTTTTTGCCTCGGCGTCAATGCGGTGTTTCTCGCAATGAGCACCGAACGCCTCGGCGAGGGAGGTCGATGGCGTGATCGGGTACCAAGCGGCGACCGTCGCTCCGCCATAAACGCAACCTAAGCCCGCGGCATCGTTCCCACTAATAAAGATGCGATCACCGACAGCATCGGAACGTTTCACGGTTAACCCGCAAATCCCCGAAAGCTGTTCGCGGGCATAGTCGTAACCCATGTGAAGCGCTTGGTGGTTGGGCGGTATAAGTTTTTCTTTTTTACGAAACTGTTCGCCGATCAATCGTTCCAGCTCTGCGATTTCCATATCCAGAAGCGAGGCAAGCGCGCCGACATAGATAATATTTTTGAATAACTGTCTTTGGCGCGGGTCTTTATATTTGGCGTTGCATATCTCGGTCAGCGGCATGCCGATGTTCGTGACACCATCGCAAAACTTCGACGCCGGAATCGGCCGCGACGAATCATAGAAAAGGTATCCGCCGGGATCGATCGAGGCGACGTCTTTGTCCCAAGTCTGGGGGTTCATGGCCACCATGAGATCGACGCCGCCGCGCCGGCCGACCCAGCCGCCTCCGGAAACGCGGACCTCGTACCATGTGGGCAAGCCCTGAATGTTCGAGGGGAAAATATTGCGTGAGGCGATTGGAACGCCCATGCGTAAGATAGATCTCGCGAAGATCTCATTGGCGCTCGCCGAGCCCGAGCCGTTTACATTGGCGAACTTAACGACAAAGTCGTTCTCGGCGACTATCGGGTTGAACATGACTTTTCGGCTTTTGCAGTATCAAACAGAAACTTCTTCATATCCCAAGCCCCGGTGGGGCAGCGCTCTGCACAAAGGCCGCAATGAAGGCAGAGATCTTCATCTTTGACCATTACGCGCGCAGTTGGGAGTGCATCGGATACATATAGGTCTTGCGTCTGAGGGTGTAGACTGGGCGCCAAAAGTCGCGCTCGAACGTCTGCCTCTTCACCGTTCTCGGTGAACGTTATGCAGTCCATTGGACAAATGTCTACGCAGGCATCGCATTCGATGCATTTCGGCGTGTCGAATACAGTCTGTACATCGCAGTTTAGGCAGCGTTGTGTCTCAAGAAAGGCGAGACGCCTATCGAACCCAAGCTCCACCTCGATATTGACGTTTTTGAGTGTGACCTCGGCGGGCGCGTGCGGAACTTTGTAGCGCAAGTCGTCCGAGATATCGTTGGCATAGCTCCACTCGTGTATGCCCATCTTTTGGCTGGAGAGCTTCACATCGGGTGGAGGACGCACATTGACGTCTTGTCCCTGGCACAAAAGATCGATCGAGACCGCGGCTTCATGCCCATGGGCCACCGCCCAGATGATATTTTTTGGTCCAAACGCCGAATCGCCGCCAAAGAAAACGCGTGGGTTGGTCGACTGCATCGTCGTCGAATCGACCTTCGGCATATCCCAGCGGTCGAACTCAATTTCGACATCGCGCTCGATCCACGGAAAGGAGTTTTCTTGACCAACAGCGATCAGCACGTCGTCGCAGGGCATCAGCACGTTCGCTTCGCCGGTGGGAACCAAGCTGCGACGCCCGGTCTCGTCATATGTTGCTTCGACCTTCTCGAAGCGCACCCCGGTCAACTTGCCACTCTCATGAACGAACTCCAGCGGCACGAGAAAATTATGGATCGGAATTCCTTCGTCCATCGCGTCGTCCTTTTCCCAAGGAGACGCTTTCATCTCTTCGAAACCGCTGCGAACGACAACTTGAACTTCTTCACCACCAAGGCGGCGGGAGGTACGGCAGCAATCCATTGCCGTATTGCCGCCGCCAAGCACGATGACGCGGCGGCCGATCTTGGTCGTGTGGCCAAATGAAACGCTGGAAAGCCAATCGATGCCAATGTGGATATGGTCCGCGGCCTCGCTCCGGCCCGGAATATCCAATTCGCGACCGCGCGGTGCCCCGGTGCCGACAAAGATCGCGTCGTAATCCTCAGCCAATAGCGCCTTCAAACTGTCGATGGATTGGCCAAAGCGCGTTTCCGGCTCCAAATCCAAAATATATTTGACCTCTTCGTCGAGGACAGATTCAGGAAGGCGGAATTTTGGAATTTGCGTCCGCATCATTCCGCCTGCATGGGGGTCGCCGTCATAGAGAACGACTTCATACCCTAGCGGCAGAAGATCGCGCGCCACCGTAAGCGAAGCCGGTCCAGCGCCAATGCACGCGACGCGTTTGCCGTTCTTCTCCGTGGCAGCGACGGGAAGGCGTTCGTGAATGTCGCCCTTATTGTCTGCGGCCACGCGCTTTAAGCGGCAAATTGCAACGGGTTGAGGTGTCTCGCTGATTTCTTCAACACGCACGCGGCGGCAGGCCGGCTCGCACGGGCGATCGCAAGTGCGCCCTAGGATTCCCGGAAACACGTTCGATGCCCAATTGACCATATAGGCGTCGGCGTAGCGTCCGTCAGCGATCAGCCGAATATATTCGGGAACCGGCGTATGCGCGGGACAGGCATATTGGCAGTCGACGACTTTGTGAAAATATTCCGGATCGCTGATGTCGGTGGGCTGTATTCCGATAGGCGGACGTGCCTCTGCCACGGCATGTCCGTTAGTTGACTTACCACTCATGTCTTCGACCGTAATTCCGATTAGTACAATGCAGTTTCGGTTAGGTGTAACCCTGCTCCCGCATACGCCAGGAAAAGACGCAAAACAACATTGTTGCCGAATTCTCTCGGCGCATTCCTCGTGGAGCCGCTGCCCGCCTACCGGCAACCCGCCGATAAGCGCAACCCGTCTCGCATTGATTTGCCGGGATACTATCTTGCCTTTGCCGCCACGAAAACCGGGACATGTGTAGCGGCGCCTTGACGGGAGGCCTAGGACCCAGGATCGCGCCAGCAGTTTAAGTGATTGATTTTATAAGCATTATAGGCGTTTCCAGGGCAGTTCATGTGCGCCATTTGCCGACAATTCTCGAGAAATTTTGATGCTTGTTGCGGCAGTTATACACCACTGAAGCAGGCGCTCACTCGCTAAGAATGGCCGGTAGCCTTGATGCGACTCGCAACATGGGTGGCTGAATTCGTGATTGCAGCGCCCTGATTCTCCTCACGCGCTCATCAGGTGGGCTTGGTTTCGTCCGAAGCCAGATAGGGGTGGAGACCGCCCTGGCTGTCCCTCACAAGATAGCTTGGCGTGCCTTCGCGGGCCCCGCCGGCCCCGTGGGCCCCGCCGGCCTGCAGGTCCGCGTCACATAGCTCCAAATTTGCTTTGGCGTAGCCCCCTGGGATGTCGAGAACATAGCTCGGCAAGCAAAGGCCGGAGGCCCGCGCATGCAACTCGCGCATCAGGCTTTGACCTTCGGCAATTGTAGTACGGAAATGCGATGTTCCGGGCGCAAGATCGGCATGATGTAGATAGTAAGGCTTCACCCCACACTCAATGAGCGCGCGCATGAGCGCGATGAGCGTATCCGCGTCGTTGTTCACACCCTTCAAAAGAACGCTCTGGCTCAACAAAATGATTCCGGCATTGACCAGCTTAGCGCAGGCAGCACGAACTTCCTCTGTTAGCTCGCGTGGATGATTGGCGTGTAGAACAAGATAGGTTGGTTTACGCGTGCTCTTAATTGCTACGACAAGTTCTTTCGTTATCGCATCCGGCTTTGCGACGGGCATGCGCGTATGCCAGCGAATAATTTTTACATGGTCGATCGCATCAAGGCGCTTTGTGATGCTGCGCAGTTTGCGCGGCGATAACGCGAGCGGGTCGCCGCCGGTGAGAATGACCTCCCAGATCTCCGAATGATTTTCGATATAGTTGAACGCTGCGTGCAATTCCGACTTGGTAAGGCCCGGCCCGTTTGCGCTGCCGACCATTTCGCGGCGAAAACAAAAGCGACAATAGACCGGACAAACATGTGTAAGTTTGAAAAGAACGCGGTCGGCATAACGATGAACAATACCGCGCACTGGGCTATGGCGGTCATCACCAATGGGATCGGCATTTTCCTCAGGCGCGGTCTCAAGCTCTTCAACGCTCGGAACAAATTGCCGTGCGATGGCATCATTGGGATCGTTTGGGTCGATCAGATCGATAATTGCCGGCGTAATCGCTATTGCGTAGCGCGCCGCAACAGGTGCCAGTGACCGCGCCTTTTCCTCGGAGATAAGATGAGCTCCAACAAGTTCATCGGGGGTCGTGAGCGCGTGTCGCCGCTTTAACATAAGATTTCCCTCATGTTTTACTCCCGCCCATCGGCATCCATATCACCTGGTCGATATGCTCAGCGCCTGTTGCCAGCATCACCAAGCGATCGAAACCGAGCGCGACGCCGGAGGCTTCCGGCATGAGTTTAAGCGCGGAAAGAAATTCTTCGTCGATCGGGTAGCGCTCTTTATACATGCGCTCTTTCTCGGCCATCTCATGTGCGAAGCGCTCGCGCTGCTCATCCGCGTCGGTGAGCTCTCCGAAGCCATTCGCAATCTCGACCCCGCAAATAAAGAGCTCGAATCGCTCCGCGAGGCGCGGATCTTCACGGGAGGTGCGCGCCAGCGCTGCCTCGCTGCGCGGATATTGATCGAGAAGTGTCGGCGCGGCGCAACCGAGGTTCGGCTCGATCCGCTCGACGAGGATATTGCTGAATATATCCGACCAGCTGTCATCGTCCGTAACTTTTATCCCTTCGCCGAGGGCGGCTTGGGCCAAGGCATCGCGGTTGGGTTCGCCTCTAGCGTCGAGAGTGGAGAAAAGATCAATATTCGCGAATTCCTCGAAGGCGCCGGCAACGCTTATGCGGATGGGCTCCGCAAAGGGCTCGGCGCTATGGCCATGAAAGCGCAAGTGTTCCGCATGTGCCGCCTCGGCGGCAAGACGGACAAGGGCCATACAATCTTCCATGACGGCGCCGTATGGCTCATCGGCACGATACCATTCGAGCATTGTAAATTCGGGCGCGTGAAGGGCGCCGCGCTCGCGGTTTCGGTAAGCGTGCCCGAAGGAGAAAATTCGCTTTTCGCCCGCGGCGAGGAGCTTCTTGCAGGCAAATTCCGGAGAGGTGTGAAGATAGAGCTTGCTTGTCTGCCCATCGGGCGCGCGCTTTTCGGTCTCAAACGCATGGAGATGTGCCTCATTGCCGGGCGAAACCTGCAGCGCTCCGCAGTCGACCTCGGTAAACCCCTGCTTTGCAAAATAACGCCGGTAGGCCTCAGCTATGCGATTTCGCGCCAGAAGGATCGGGCGCCGGTCTTCATGGACATGGGATGCCCACCAAGGAGAAGTGGTTTGGGTCATTCTTCCCATAAGCCATCTTGGCCGGAACAAATGCGCCTGCTAAACCCGTCGCCGACTAGGGCAAGGTTTGAGAGGGATCGCGTGGTTTCGGTCATTGCTAGTAGCATTCGTAAGGGCAACGTTGTTGAGCGCGACGGCAAACTATATGTCGTCTTGCGCGCGGATAACGTTCACCCCGGTAAAGGTACGCCGGTAACACATCTCGAAATGCGGCGCATTTCCGACGGTGTGAAAGTGAACGACCGCTTTAAGACCACCGCCTCGGTCGAAAAAGCCTTCATCGATTCCGGAAGCTTTAATTACCTCTATCAGGATGGGGATAGCTACGTCTTCATGGAGCCCAGAACTTTCGAGCAATTATCCCTTCCTGCTGAAATTATCGGCGATGCGGCGGTCTATCTCCAAGAAAACATGGTGGTATCTATCAGCCAACATAATGGCATTCCTATTTCGATCGAACTTCCGGCGCGCGTTGTTCTGGAGGTCGTGGAGACGGAGCCGGTGGTCAAGGGGCAGACGGCCTCATCATCGTTTAAGCCGGCCGTGCTCTCCAATGGGGTACGCACTGGGGTGCCGCCGCATATTTCGGCCGGGGCGCGAGTTGTGGTGCAGACCGAAGACGGCGCTTATCTTGAGCGCGCGAAAGACTGAGGCGTCTCCTGGTGTGTCATCCCGGGCGAACGCGATAGCGTGAGACCCGGGACCCACGATGAATGCGACTAAGTAGGTCCCGGCGCGCGCGTTGCTTGGCCGGGATGACAATCAAACACCCTAATGGAAGTTCCGGCTGCGGGGCGCGATCTGCGGTCCTCTTCGCTTTTTGGTTTTGACATAAGCTCTGGGAGCCTCGGGGATATCCACAGGGGGCGGGTTTTTCTCATCCAATAAGAGAATATCGAGCTCGTCGGAGAGATCTTCCAGTCTCTCGGCAATGACATGCATGACAAGGCCTTGGCGCTGCAATTTGCCGTGTACGGAAAGCAGTCTTGCACTGAGAAGCTTGCGGCGGAATTTCTCGAAGACGCTTGGCCAGATAATCACATTGGCGATTGTGGTTTCGTCTTCCAATGTCACGAAGATCACCTCCTTTGCTGTCCCTGGGCGTTGGCGCACCAGCACGAGGCCACTGACCGTAATGCGCGCGCCGTCTTTCATCTTGGCCAGTTTCGCATTGGGCATGATTCCATGCGTCGTCAGGCGTTTTCGCAAAAGCGCCAGCGGGTGTGCTTTCAAGGAAAGGCGCAGCGTTGCATAGTCGTGAACGATATGCTCGCCGAGTTGCATCTTAGGTAATTGCACATCGGCCTCTTGGTGCAGCAATTCGGGATCGGCCTTGGTGAAAAGCGGAAGTTCCGGCACTGCGACGCGCGACACCTCATTCCCACCGTCCAATCCTTTGACCGCCCAAAGCCCCTGTCGGCGGTCGAGACCGAGGGAGCGAAAGGCGTCGGCATGGGCAAGGCGTGCCAGCGCAGCGCTTGAAAGGCCGCTTGTTCGCTTAAGATGGCGCACGCCTTCAAACCCACGCCCTCGCGCGGCAATAAGTTTCTCCGCATCTTCCGCCCTAAAGCCGTCAATCTGCCGGAAACCGAGGCGGAGGGCGCATTTCTCCTCGCGCGACTCTGCTTTTTCCAGAATATTGTCCCACTCGCTTTTATTGACGTCGGGGGCAAGCACAATCACATCATGGTTTCGGGCATCAATCACCAGCTGGGCCGGTTGATAGAACCCCATGGGTTGCGCGTTAAGAGCCCTGCGCAGAAGACTTCCGGATAATGGTGTTTCAACCAGGACGAGACATAAACAAGAAGTGCGAAGGAGGCCGCGTGGCTCATGGGAAAGCCGTAATCGGCAAAGCCCTCGATCTGGCGGAAGCAGCGTTCCGCAAATTCTTGCTCGTAATTATTGGCTAGCATTCCGGCGATGAATTTTTCACGGAACTGCGGAATGGTGCCCGAACGACGAAAGGTTGCCATGGCACGGCGAAGCCTGTCGGCTTCGGCTGGCGTGAAGTCTGCGGCGACAATGGCGATTTGCATCGCCTGTTCTTGGAATAAAGGCACGCCGAGCGTCAGCTTTAAAACATTTTCCAATTCTTTTGTCGGGTAGCTGACGGGCTCAGAGCCTTCACGCCGGCGCAAATAGGGATGCACCATGTCGCCTTGTATCGGACCGGGCCGCACAATCGCGACCTCGATAACGAGATCGTTGAATTCCCTTGGTTTAAGCCGCGGCAGCATCGACATTTGCGCCCGGCTCTCGACCTGAAAGACGCCGACGGAATCGCCCAGGCACAGCATGTCGTAGATTTCCGGGTCTTCCGGTGGAATCGAACCGATGGTCAATTTTCGCCCATAATGTTTCTCGATCAGCGCAAAGCATTTGGCGATGCAAGTCAGCATGCCGAGCGCAAGCACATCGATTTTAAGAATCCCGAGCGCTTCGAGATCGTTTTTGTCCCATTCGACGAAGGTCCGATCGTCCATCGCCGCATTGCCGATGGGAATCATCTCGTTGAGTTTGGTATTGGTGATGATGAAGCCGCCGACATGTTGCGAGAGATGGCGTGGAAAGCCGTGTATTTCGCGGGCAAGCCGGATGGCTAAGCTAAGTGTGGGATCGGCGGGATCGAGGCCTATTTCGGCCAAATGATCTTCGCAAAAGCTTTCCTTTCCCCAGCCCCAAAGATTGCTTGAAAGCGCGCCTACCACATCGAGCGAGAGACCAAGCGCTTTGCCGACCTCTCGGATTGCGCTCTTACTGCGATAGGTGATGATTGTTGCAGCAAGGCCTGCGCGTTCCCGGCCATATTTTTTGTAAATATATTGGATAATTTCTTCGCGCTTTTCATGCTCGAAATCGACATCGATATCGGGCGGTTCGTTTCTCTCCGACGAGATGAAACGCTCGAAAAGAAGATTCAATCGTGCCGGATCGACCGCAGTGATGCCGAGCACATAGCAGACGGCCGAATTGGCCGCTGAGCCGCGCCCCTGGCAAAGAATGTTGTTCTGTCTAGCATATTGCACGATGTCCCAGACGGTCAAAAAATAGGGCGCATAATTCAGCTCACTGATTAGCTTCAATTCATATTCAAGCTGGGTTTTGACTTTGTCCGGAATGCCGTTTGGATATTTCGTGGTAGCCCCTTCCCAGGTGAGGCGCGTCAGCGCGGCTTGCGGGTTGGGATCATCGCCGATGCAATCACTGGGATAAGAATATTTCAATTCGTCGAGAGAGAATTTTACCTGTTTTGCGATCTCCAGCGTGTGTGCAATCGCTTCGCGGGTACGCGAAAAAAGCCGCGCCATTTCTTCCGCAGGTTTGAGAAAGCGTTCTGCATTGGCGGCAAGGCACAAGCCCGCCTCAGTAATGGTAGTTTTCTCGCGGATGCAGGTGAGAACATCTTGTAAAATTTGCCGCTCGCGGATGTGGTAATGCACATCATTGATTGCGACCAAAGGCGTTCCGGCCTCGCGTGACAGCGCGGCGCGTATCGCGAGCTGTTTTCTATTGTCGCACGCGTAAAGCCATGCCGCGCTCAAATAGACGCGGCCCGGCGCAGCGTCTGCCAATTGCGATAGCTGATCTTGCGGCGTCAGAACGATAAAGATCTGCCCTTCGCTCTTCTCGATGATGTCTGCAAGGGTGAGATGGCATTCGCCTTTCTTGGCGCGTCTGTTTCCGCGTGTGAGCAGGCGGCAAAGCCGGCCATAGGCGGCACGGTCCGCGGGGTAACAAATTGTCTCGAACCCTTGCGTGGTGATAAGCCTTGCGCCGACCAGTAATTGGATTTCCGCTTCTTTCGCCGCCGCATGTGCGCGCACCACGCCCGCCAGCGTATTACGATCGGCAATGCCGATAGCCTGCAGACCAAGTGCAGCCGCCATTGTCACCAATTCTTCTGGGTGCGAAGCGCCGCGCAGAAAGGAAAAATTGCTCGTCACCGCAAGCTCGGCATAGCGCGCCTTCATGTGAAAACACCATGCACGAACCAGCGCGGCGGTAGGTGCGCATCGTAAAGCCCTTCACGATAGAGCCAGAAGCGCCGGCCCTCTTCGTCCTCGACAATATAATAATCGCGCTCGCGCGCAGCTGTGTTTTTCTCGCGCCACCATTCGGGCCGCATGCGTTCGGGACCTTCTGCGTCTGCGATGGTGTAGAGCACTTTGCGCCAACGAAATTGACGAGGCGGGCCTTCGGGAAGAAGGGCCATGACATCGGCGGGCTCCGCACAGGGTAACATCATGAGCGGGCGGGGCAGCGACGGCGTTTCTTCCCACTGCGCGTCCCGGTGATAAGCGGCAGGACGCGTTACCACCGCGCGTTCGGGAATATGGCTTTCTTGGGGGTGAAGCCGAAGAATGTTCTCCACCCCCAATCGGCTTCCCAGCCTATCGATAAAATGATGCAGATTTGTCTCGCGGGCTTTCTTGTTGGAGCCGATATCGCTTTGCTCAGACGTGATTTTTTCTACCTCGAGAACATCAAGGCGCGCCGCCTCATAGCCGAAGCCGGCATCGTAATCTTGGGCCAATCGACTAAGCGTTAGAGAGAAGAGTTTTGCGATGTGGCTGGGATCACTTGTTGCTTCCGCTAACCCAAGCTTCAGTTCGGCAAGCTCTCCATCGACACGAAATAGGGTGAGAAGAAGTGCCCGGGCGCCCTTGCCGTCGCGGTTGAGAATAGGGGCAATGTCGTTGCAGAGTTTTTTGATGAGCGTCAGTACATGGTCTTCCGAGCAGATTGGCTCGGCAAGAACGGCGTTGGCGCGATAGGGCGCATGGGCAAGCAGCGGCGAAAGCGGTTCCGGCGCCTTGCCCAAAGCCTGTTCCAAACGCCATATGATTTCGGGTCCGAAACGCTTTGTAAGATTGGCGCGCGGTAGGGGGATAATATCTCTGATCCGTTTCAATCCGACGCGGGAAAGGCCTGCGGCGTTTTTATTGTTCAAGCGCAGCGCCGCAACAGGAAGGTTTTTGATGGCGTCCGCCTCTTTTCCCGGTGGGACGCTGAGGCGTTTTTCTTTTCCGTAACAGACGAGTGCGTGGGCTGCGCCGATCGTCTCGGCAAGGCTAAGACGCGCTGTGATGCCCAAAGCGTCGAATGCGGAGAGGATGCTATCGGCAAGGCCTTCTTCGCCGCCGAATAAATGAGCGCAGCCGGTAATGTCGAGGCTTAGTCCATGTAGAGTGGACCCGTGTAGAGTTTGTGTGCGTTCTTCTTCCGGCCAATGCGCAATATGCGGTGAAAAGCGGCCGCACCAACGCGCAAGTTTTATCAGCGCTTGGCGGTCTTTGTTGGGCTCGGCATCGCTTGTTATCAAAGCCGGCACGCGTGCCCGCGCATCGGTCAATAACTCGCCGGGTGTTAAGCCCAGATGTGCGCCTTGCGCATTGACCGCGGTCAGGCGAAAACCGCCTGCTTGCGAGGCAATTAAGGCGAATGGCAAAGCGCACGGGCGGCCTTGCCCTTTCCTATCCTCAGGCGCTTTTCTTCTCTTCTTCCGCAAAAGCCGTTCGATCGGCCAATAGGGAAGAAAGACGCAGGCATAACGCGTCATAATTCCACTCCAATACCCATTCACCGGTTTTCCCCCGCGCGCGCGTTCCAATGCGACATGCCAGCGTGCATGGCGCATCAATCCAAAACGATCGCGTGCAGCACGAAGCGGTGTAATGCGCCAGCGCGTTCTTGCCGCGCTTAAAGCGCCGTCATTTGTTCTTCGCAAAAGAAAGATCGGTGTGTGGGTTTCTTCGGCGGCCAATTGCAGCCGCCGGCTCATTGTCAAATCCATTTTGCGCGCCCGTGCGCCAATGATTGCGGCAAACCCGCCTGTGCGAAGGGCTTCCTCCATTGCCCACAGGGAATCGACCCGGGAAGCGCAACGCGCGAAAAGAAAATCGCCGGTATTGAAACCGAAAGATTTAAGCCCGGGTCCGTAAGGAAGGCCGAAATCATATTCGCTTCTTGCCAAGGGCCAGAAGATGGGGCCGCTTCGTTTGCCCGCCACACTCTTTGCCAGCGCGAGCAAGAAGCCCCAGGCCGCCGGTCCGCTGCGGTAATCGGCAGGAGCGATTTCATGCAGAGCGGTCTCCAACCCTTGGCCGGGAAGGTGGGCATCGATCGGCTCTATATTTAAGGGCAGAGAAGGGCCGGACGCAGTTAAAGCTGCCGCCATGAGGCGGCGTGCGTGCTCCTGCCGGGCCATGGCTAAGGCATTGCCATGAAAGGAATAATTCCCTTGTGCCACAAGGTCTTCCCCCAGATTCCGCATAATATGTTCCTGTTTTGTTCTTATCCAATCATTGGTATAGAAAAGAGTCAATCGGGCAGGTTTGTCTTACTCCAGCTTTGGCTGCAGCTTTGGCCGCAACTTCGGCGGGAGAGCAGCACCATCATCGCAAAACGGAGCTTCGTGGGGGGCGCGAGCCAGACAAATATCCCGGCTCGGCGTTGATCGTGGCAAGCTTCTCTGACCCATGGATCGTTAGACCGAAATCGAAAAGCATTCGGAAATAGGTGGCCGAATAAGTGGCCGAATGAGTGGTTTGAGAAAGAGCGTTTACGCCGCGCCCGCGACACTATGACTTCGGCATAGTGAGGTGGTTGGTCACCCCTCTCGGTATTGATAGCGCCAAAGCGCTACAGTAGTGTGACCTATTAATTTGATCCGGGGTTAGGGGGCTTACATGGATCTCATCCCACAGTCTTGGCCGCATCTGCACATTCTATTGAATCACTTCCCCTCAATGGGATTTGTGTTCGGGCTCGGTTTTTTCATTACAGCACTCATCTTAAACAATGATGTCATGAAGCGAGCCTGTTTGGTTCTCTTTGTCATCTTAGGCGTGTTGTCCATCCCCACTTATATTAGCGGCGCCGGATCAATGTGGGCGCTGAACGGGGACCCCGGTTCACCAAAAAGTTTGATAAATCACCATCGCGATATCGCGTTGCTGGCATTTATTGGTCTTGGAATTACCGGCTGCATCTCCTGGCTTATCCTATGGCGGGTTCGCACCGGCATAGCTATGTCCAACCGCTCATTATACGTTGTTTTGGGGCTCGCCTTGGTCACGCTTTTGTTTATGGCCGAGGCCGGGCACGAGGGCGGATTCATCACCCATGAGGAAATTCGTGGCGCTGAGCAATTGGCCGCAACCAATGACGATGTCGGGCGGACGGTCGACATTGAAAACGGTTTCAACTCGATGTTGTTTGCGTTCCCGGCAATGGAGACTCTGCATTTTCTCGGCATGGGAATGGTCTTCGGCACGGTGCTGTTCGTGACGTTACGCGTGCTGGGCATGATAAAGATGGTTCCGTTTTCCGCCGTGCACCGATTGCTCCCATTGGGATTACTCGGAATGTTCATCAATAGCGTTAGCGGAATGATTTTGTTTATCGGTGATTCCGGCCGCTATGTGTTGATGCCAAGCTTCCCACAGAAGATTGCTTTTATAGTGATCGGCACGATCGCAGTGTTGTATTTCTCGCTGTCCGACAAGCTTTGGGCCGTTAAGGCGGGAGACGATGCTCCAATGACCGCCAAATTGGTTGCCGCGGTAACATTGGTGTCTTGGCTGCTTGTGGTCATTCTTGGGCGGATACTGCCCTACACGGAGGGATAACCCATGGCAATTTTTTTCGGGGTTTTGCTTATCTCAGCGGTAACTCTGGCCGCCGCTGTTGGCGCACTTTACTATCTGGATAAAGAAGCGGGCGGGGTCGACCGTTAGCCTTCATCTATACCGGTAGAAAACGAATTTCGGGAGGGTTTGACGGTGTTCACCTGGTTGGAATCAACTTCATACGCGGAATGGATCCAAATATCGTTGTGGGGATGGGCGATTATGCTGGTTCTCCACGCGGTCGGGACAGCAACGATTGTCGGCATTAATTTTGTGGCTGGATTGCGCCTTGTCGGCTTCTTTCGGCCGATTCCGACGACCTCGCTCAGTACGTTAATCAATATCTCCTGGGCGGCCTTGGCCTTGAACCTTTTCTCCGGTTTTTCGCTGTTCATGTCGAACGCATCGAATTACATGGCCAACGGGACGTTCATCGCGAAGATGCTCTTGGTCATCATCGCCAGCCTTGCGACCTGGCAGCTTCAAAAGGTGCTAAAGCAGAATGGCGCGAACTGGGATTCGGCAGGCGCCGTCTCCGCGACGGGTCTGCGAATAGCCATCGGTGTTTTGGTCCTGTACTCGCTCACAGTGGTCGTGGCACGGCTCATCGCCTATCTAAATTAGCAGGCAATGCAAAGGTTTTAGCGCAGACGGCGCGGCTGAAGAGCCGCTGCCGTTTCTCCTGCGCGAGGTGGCTTAAGACTATGGCTCAGCGCTATGATTTGCTTTTTCAGCGGCTAGTAGCAAACGCTCATAACGTCTGAGTTTTTTTGTTAAGATTCCTGGCAGTAACCGTCTCGAGCCGGGGATGTTGCGGCTGCAATGCTTGACCGAAAAGACTTGGCCGTGTCGATGCCTCGGGCTTCTCCTTGAACCAAAACGGCGCACTCATTCACAGTAACGCTGTCGCCGCGCAAACAATAGCCTGAGGTTCCAATGGGAGGTACGGGCAGTAGGTTACTGAAAGCTGACTTCAAGCGACGAGTTTCCTGTTAAGAGCGGGTATCAGCTGTGAGGCCCCCTTTGTTTTTCTGAGCGACGAAGGTCATCGAAACTAATGCCAGGCCGCGCTTTACCTCGTCAGTATTAGCCTCATCCACCTGTCCCTTCCGAAAACTAAATCCGCGCGTATTGATGATGCAATCCCCCGAGTAATGAGCGGCTTATGATGCCGCCGGACGCTTGCATTGGCCTGTGAATCGGTGCGTCCTTGGCGATTCCGAGGTGCGTCCTCACGGAATTGTAGTAATCGGCGTAGGCGGTGAGGACACGGCGTAGATGTGACGCACTGAAAATCACGACGTGGTCGAGACAGTCCCTGCGGATCGAGCCGATCACGCGCTCCACATATCCATTCTGCCAAGGCGATCGCGGTGTAATAGGTCGGTCACGTATACCCATCGCTCTTACGCGACGGGTGAACACAACGCCGTAAGCTCCGTCATTGTCCCGGATCAGATATGTTGGCGCCGTATCCCAGGGAAAGGCTTGGGTAATCTGGTTGGCAAGCCATTCCGCGGTCGGGTTTGTCGTGACACCAATCCAGAGAATCCTTCCTTGCCTATCCGGTTAACGCCCATGACCGCTACATGTAGGGTGCCGCCACTCTCCCGAGTAAAGCTCGGCATAGGTTGGAGCAGAGGTGTCGCCCGCGATGCCGAGCAATGAGCGGAAGGCGTTGAACGGGTAGAACCGCCTGTTGAAGCGGAAGGTGAACTCGTTGAGGTAGGCTTGTAGGTGCTGGTGGCTAACGCCGTGGTGGATCCCGATCAGCCACGTCTTCAGGTTGGCGAAAACCAGATGGATGATCGGCAGGTATTGCTCGGCAACCTCTGGATCACCACACTCGGCAACAGCGAAGTGCTCATAGCCGCGCTTACCGAGGCCAGCATAGCCGCTCCAATCGTCAGTAACGATCAGCGATCCCGGCGCGACGGTGCTCTCGACGGACCCACAGAGCGACTCGGCGCTACGGTCGAGCACGACGGCGAGCCGAACGCGTCCGGCATAGCGTCCGTCTTTCCGGTTGTCGAGCTTGGTGCCCGGCTTTCGATGACGCACCTCGATGGCACAGGAGACGGGAACCTTGTGGTGAACACCACGGCCTTCCCCACGCGTTCGCCCGCCAACCCAGGGTTCGTCCACCTCAACATGGTTCTTGGGCTGTCCACCGATCCTGTCTTGGTTGGGCCGCACCATGCCCGAGCGGAGCTTGTGGAGAATTTGAAAGGCCGTCTCGTAGCGCGAAAGACCAAGTTGCCGCTGAAACTGCACGGCGGACATGCCGGGCGTCTGACTGGCGACCAGATAAGCGGCCCAGAACCAGACGTTCAGCGGAGTGTGGCTACGCTCCATCACTGTTCCCACCGTCAGCCCGGTGTTCTGGCGGCACTTGCGGCAGCGCAGGACGCCAGGGCGGTTTTCAAAGTGGAACGGCTCTCCCGCCGTGCCGCAGTGCGGGCAGGCAAAGCCGTCTCCCCAGCGGGCTTTCTTTAGGTAGGCGGCGCAGGCCGCATCATCGGGGAAAAGTCGCTGGAACTCGGGTAGCGAATGCGGGAATGGGAGATCGGCGCGGTCGAGAACATCCATGGCGCGCTCCCCTATATCCGGTTTGCGCCCATTCTAGCCCTAGTGGGTGTGGGTGTAAACCGGATAGGCAAGAATCCTTCTTCTTCCCAGTCCAAGAATGACAAAGGCAAAGAGCCGTTCGAAGTTGATCGTAGGAACTACAAGGAAATCAACTGCGGCAATTCCATCAGCGTGATTTCGTAAGAATGTCTTCCACCCTTGTGACGGCGGGCCTCGTCGTCGAATCATATATTTCGACACGGTGGACTGGGCGACATTAAAGCCCATCTTCAGAAGTTCACCATTGATGCGCGGCGCACCCCAAAGAGGGTTCTCCTTGCACATGCGGCGGACGAGATCACGGATCTCCTCATCGATCTTCGGGCGCCCACCGAGATTGCGGGATTTCCAGCGCCAATAGGCCCGAAAACCCATGTGATGCCAGCGAACAACTGTCTCAGGACGTACGATCGTAATCGCGCTCAACACTTCCGGACAACGCCGATAAAGCCAAGCGAGAAACGCCCGGCCGGCACCGGTCAGATAGGGTCTTCGGGGCATCCGACGGATGGCGACGTTCAGCTGATGCCGCAGAGCAATGTTCTCTGCCTTAAGCCGCTGTTCCGACTTGAACAGATTGCAGAACCAGATCCAGGCTAATTGAAGCCATATTCTCATCGTCGAGGATCATGATACGATTCTCGGTCATCGGCGAATCCACGCGGATGAGGTTTTCGGAAGGGACAGGAGAGCGTGGCACCAAGAAATACATAAACTCACCACGGAGCTTGCCCTGTTGGCACCGTTTTTCTATAGCGTCCAAAAAAGGGCGTACTGTTGATCTGATTGGCAGTAGAGGGAGCTACGATGACCCACACACGTAGTCACGCGGCAGTGGATGGTTCCAGGCGCAGTTGTTATTGTCGGCGACGGGGGGATCAATGAATGAACGTACCGACAAGCTTGCGCGACGCACTGTCTTCACCATAACGGAGCTGATGGAAAGGTGGGGCCTGTCGGACCGATCTGTCCGAAGGTTGGTCGCGGACGGTACTTTGCAGGCCGCTAAATTGAAAGGCCCCATGCGCATTTTGCGTACGAGCGTAAAGGAGCAGGAGGACGGCACCTTTTCTCCAGAAGATGTTGAATCTGAGAGAGCGGAACTCGCGCCGGAAATTCCGCAGCAGGACTCGCGACTGGGTGTAGTGCCAACGGTCATCGCCTTGATACAGCCGCGAATGCTTTCACGAAAACGCGCTGCGGCTTATTGTGGCGTTAGCGTTACTAGGTTCAGGGAATGGTGTCCGGTTATGCCAGTACGAGTAACCCCAAGGGTAATATTGTACGACCGCGCTCAGATTGACCGATTGTTGGATTCTCTTTCCGGTCACTAATCGGTAGACTGACGGCACCGCGAACACCTAAGCAGAAGGCGAATAAATTATCGGCGTTCAGAAGGATCGGGCGTTAGGCTCTCGACCTGATCCTATTGGTGCTAGGCCAAGCTAACGTAGAGAAAAGGGGCGCTCCTTACGAGCGCCCCTTTTCGACCCAATCCCTTTAGGTTGGATCAATTTTGTACGGACTCGCCATGAAGGTTGATATCAAGGCCCTCGACCTCGACATCGCGGCTCGGACGTAGCCCTACGACCATGTCGATCAGCTTGAGCAGGACGAAAGTCACTACGCCACAATAGACGATGGTGTAGACGACACCTTCAATTTGGATCCAAAGCTGTCCGATATTGCCTTCGAGTACGCCCGGCGTTCCGCCGATCGCTTCGACCGCAAAGATGCCGGTGAGAATGGCGCCAACCGCCCCGCCGACGCCGTGGATGCCCCACACGTCGAGCGAGTCGTCATAACCGAAGGCTTTCTTCAAGCTGACCGAAGCAAAGTAGCAGGCGACGCCGGCTATGATGCCGATGAACAACGCGCCCATGGGATC
Source organism: Micropepsaceae bacterium (assembly GCA_965247505.1). Classification (GTDB taxonomy): domain Bacteria; phylum Pseudomonadota; class Alphaproteobacteria; order Micropepsales; family Micropepsaceae; genus CAIYRG01. The sequence continues at coordinate 1,391,781 of OZ252020.1, forward strand.
GACAAAGCCCGATGCCGGCGTGATCGCGACAAGGCCTGCTATCGCGCCGGAGATCATGCCAAGAACGCTGGGCCTCTTCGAGATGAGCCATTCGGTCCCCATCCAAGCCAGCGACGCCGAAGCGGTCGCGATTTGGGTGACCAGCATCGCCATGCCGGCGCCGGTTCCGGCGGCAAGTGCCGAGCCCGCATTGAAGCCAAACCAGCCGACCCATAGGAGCGAAGCGCCGATAAGGCTCAAAACGAGATTGTGCGGCGCCATGCTCTCAGAGCCATAGCCTGTGCGCTTGCCGAGAACGAGACAGGCGACAAGACCGGCAGTGCCGGCATTGAGATGGACCACCAGGCCGCCGGCAAAGTCGAGCGCACCTTTCTCGGCGAGCATGCCGCCGCCCCAAACCCAATGGGTAATGGGCGCATAGACGATGAGCATCCACAGCCCGGCGAACCATAACAGGGCCGAGAATTTCATTCTCTCGACAAACGCGCCGACGATGAGCGCGGGGGTGATGATCGCAAACGTCATTTGGAAAGTGACGAACACGGTTTCCGGAATTGTGCCCGACATCGAGTCCACCGCGACGGCGCGTAAGAACAAATTGTTGAGGCCGCCGACGAACATGTTCAGTCCACCGCCATCGGAGAATGCGAGGCTATAGCCCGCAACCATCCACAAAACGGAAGAAAGTCCGGCAATGGCAAAGCATTGCGCCGTTGTCGTCAGGACGTTTTTCTTTCGGACCATGCCGCCATAGAAAAGCGCGAGGCCGGGAATCGTCATCAGCAGAACAAGCGCCGTGGAAGTGAGCATCCACGCGGTGTCGCCGGTGTCCAACGCTTGTGCTGCTGCGGGCCCGCTTAGCAGCAAAAGAGACGCGAAGAGGGTCGCCGATCCCCACGCCAGATGTTTCATTAGTTTATTCATTTCTATTCCCCTGAATTCTCGGTGAAGACGCTTACAACGCGTCGCTGTCGGTTTCCCCGGTGCGAATGCGCACGATTTTTTCAAGTGAGGTGACAAAAATCTTCCCATCACCAACCTTGCCGGTCTTGGCCTTGGAAAGGATCGCCTCAATGGTGGAATCCGCGAGTTCCGAGGTCACTGCGACTTCGAGTTTGATTTTTGGAAGAAAGTTCACCGCGTACTCCGCGCCGCGGTAAATTTCGGTATGGCCCTTCTGACGCCCGTGGCCTTTGACTTCGCAAACAGTCATGCCTTGGACGCCCAGCGCCGAAAGCCCTTCGCGGACTTCGTCCAGCTTGAAGGGCTGAATGATTGCGGTGATGAGTTTCATACTATCCTCCCTAAAAATCGTTGGAATACCCCCACGGAAGTCCAGCCTAATCGTAGTTAACCTGGTTTCAAAGCCCGCGCCAATTTTCCAATGCGTAGTTTCTTGTGGACAGAATGCTAAATATGCGAGGGACAACAGCAGATGTGGTGCGCCGCAACGGCATTGTCATATTAAGTGGTGTTGGACGTAAAAGTTCGACCCCCTAATTTCTTCACGCAGCTGTGGCCGCGCTTTCCCAAACACCGAATGCTTCGGTGCGGAGGTTCTTGAACCTGCTTCGATTTTCGAGATGACGTTGAACGTAGAAGGTGTTGTAAACGGCGGAGTGGATGTTGAGGAACCTTTGGGCGGATCCCGGTGACTTGAATCTTTGCATCTTTCGCTCACGTCTTCGCACGGGTTGATGCGAGTTCTCCGCCCGATTATTTGATCGCTTATTGTCGATATGTTCCGCCGTCAGGTCAATCGATCTAAAGGCAACAGGATACGATCGGTTATCATGCGGGCAGGTGCCCATCCCTGTTTCTTCAAGAGCTTACGAACCAATCTTTTCGCTGCATTGGCGTTACGTTTCGACTGCACCAGGAAGTCCAAAACCTCGCCTTCATTATCCACCGCACGCCACAGCCAATGCCGTTTCCCACGGATAACAATGACCATTTCGTCCAGATGCCAGTGGTCGCTGGGTTTCGGTCGCTTTAACCGCAGGTTCCTGGCGATGGGTTGGCCAAACTTAAGAAACCACCGCCTCACGGTTTCGTAGGAGATATCGAGGCCGCGCTGCGCGAGGAGATCTTCTACGTCTCGATAGCTCAGAATGAACCGGGCGTAGAGCCATATTGCGTGGCAGATGACTTCAGGTGGAAACCGATAGCGCTTAAAGGAAAGATTGTGCATCCGCAGACGCTACTTCGGGGTCGCCGTCAAAGACCAGCTGAGTTAATGTGACAATGCCCTAGCGGCGGTTTTTTTCTGGCCTTGGGGTCCACACGGTATGGGTGCATTATGGCATGCGCCGGCGGTTAATGGGAGGAGTTTTGCCTGGCATACTCTGGATGGTGATCGCACGCATCAGCGTGCAGCTTAGGGACGCGGGGAATGACCTACATCGTTAATGATAGCTGCATTAAATGTAAGTACATGGATTGCGTTGAGGTTTGTCCGGTGGACTGCTTTTACGAGGGCGAGAACATGCTCGTCATCCATCCGGAGGAGTGTATCGATTGCGGGGTGTGCGAACCTGAATGCCCAGTCGAGGCTATCAAGCCCGACACCGAGCCAGGGTTAGAGAAATGGTTGGACCTCAACGCGGAATACGCGAATATATGGCCGAACATCAGTCAGATAGGAGTACCGCCGGCGGACGCCAAGCAGTGGGAGGGCGTGTCGAACAAGTTCGGCAAATTCTTTTCGCCGAAGCCAGGTGCCGTGGCCTGATGAGGCCCGACGGTTGGATCTATTGAAGGGAGCAGAGCCGTAACATCCGAAACGCCGGTATCCACGCGATTATCGCACGCGCCATGGCGCGGCAGATCACGACGCTCTGGCTTATACTTTTGCGGTGGAAAAACGTTTACTGGAGGAAAGCTTGCACGAGACCATATAACGAACGGGCGATTATGACCTTAGAATATGCAGTCGGATTATCCATCGGTGACAAACACAAGAGCGTCAAGGTCGAGGCGGAGGATGCTCTGATTGCCGCCCTGAAAGTCAAGCACGAGAACCCAAGCGCAAAGATTACCTACGTGCGCAAGCGGAACAATCGGGGCGATCTGCGGCATCTGCATATAGCATCGGGGAAGGAAGCAGGTTAGCGAAACTGTTCACCTATATAGCGTATTGAAGCCGGTTCGCTCCTGCCCCTGTGTGTACCGAAAACTCGATTCACCGGAAAATGGGGCAAATTTGGCAGGCGTCCGTCGCCAACCAGGCTCCACCGAGCGACCCAGAATCACGCAACTGAGGTTTTTGGGAAGGACGCCACTCGGCACGATGCTGTCGCGTACCGCGCCCTATTCTTAGGGCCAGTAATCATCAAGAAGCGCTGTCCGATTGCCGACTTTCAGGGATGCTGTGGTCATCTCTCACTGCCCTAGAAATGTCCTGCGGTTAGGACAACGTCTTTGCTGCTGATCGCGAACTGAGTGGCCCTATTCATGGGGCCAGCCGGGGATCAGAAAGGCTGCCCAACATGCCGATGGTCTAAGACAAGCCTATTTTGATTTTACGGAAATCGACTTCTGCTGGCGCTCGAGCGCGCAAAATAGAGATGGCTAGTTTCCGTACATCGAGCCCTTTTCTACTAAGGCTCAAAGAAGGTGCTTTTTATACGGCAGCGCCGCTCCACCTACTTGCGAACCAGGCCTAATTTGTAGCCTTTAAAGCATTAAAGCTCTGACGCCTAAATTAGGTAGTTTCGGGACACCAATCCCCTTACATAGGGGGGGGAGTGTCCCGAAACCCCTGTCCCTTCCGAAAACCTCATCCGGCAGGATTCGCACTAAATTATAGAATCACAGCATGATCGTGCGCGATGATTGCGATCGTCAAACTTCTGATTTGGAGCCTGGTCGACTTTTTTAAGTCGCGCGGAAGGCTTGAGGCGAAGGTGACAGTCCCCCGCCATCAACTCAATATCTTACGCCGGCGGTCGCCAAAGCGGGTCCGGCCCAACGCTTTAGATCGGGCGATCTTCGTCTGGCTCTACCGACTTTTTCCGGATATCGGCAATGCCGTCGCGATCATTCGGCCGGAGACCATCGTACTCTGGCATCACATGGGTTTTCGGGCCTATTGGCGCTGGAAATCCCGCAATCTCGGTGGGCGCCCGAAGATCGATGAGGAGATCCGTGATCTCGTCCGCCGCATGTGCAAGGAGAACCCTCTTTGGGGTGCGCCGCGCATCCATGGTGAACTTCTGAAGTTGGGCTTTAATGTCGCCCAGTCCACCGTGTCGAAATATATGATTCGACGACGAGGCCCGCCGTCACAAGGGTGGAAGACATTCTTACGAAATCACGCTGATGGAATTGCCGCAGTTGATTTCCTTGTAGTTCCTACGATCAACTTCGAACGGCTCTTTGCCTTTGTCATTCTTGGACTGGGAAGAAGAAGGATTCTCTGGGTTGGTGTCACGACAAACCCGACCGCGGAATGGCTTGCCAACCAGATTACCCAAGCCTTTCCCTGGGATACGGCGCCAACATATCTGATCCGGGACAATGACGGAGCTTACGGCGTTGTGTTCACCCGTCGCGTAAGAGCGATGGGTATACGTGACCGACCTATTACACCGCGATCGCCTTGGCAGAATGGATATGTGGAGCGCGTGATCGGCTCGATCCGCAGGGACTGTCTCGACCACGTCGTGATTTTCAGTGCGTCACATCTACGCCGTGTCCTCACCGCCTACGCCGATTACTACAATTCCGTGAGGACGCACCTCGGAATCGCCAAGGACGCACCGATTCACAGGCCAATGCAAGCGTCCGGCGGCATCATAAGCCGCTCATTACTCGACGGGTTACACCATCAATACGCGCGGATTTAGTTTTCGGAAGGGACAGGAGATGAGAGTGGCACGCGGTGCGCCCTTCGACCTTTCATGCGTTCAGCGGGGATCATCCAAGTTTTTTCGCGTAGGTTAATCTCGTTCCACCGTGCACCTATGACCTCGCCGGTGCGCGCAGCAGTGAATATGAGGAATTCCAAGGCGCGCGCAGCTACTCCCGCCTCCTGTCGGAGCCCTGGGATAAACTCTTTAGTGTCAGAATACGGGAGGGCCGCGTAGTGACTCACATCGCGGGTCTTGGATTGATTGAGTAATAGATTTTCCAGATGCCCGCGCCACCGCGCAGGATTGTCCCCCTGACGGTATCCCCTTGCAGTCGCCCAATTCAATATCGCTTCGATGCGCCCCTAAATAAGATCGCTCGCAGGCTCAACGAAAGGCCACGTCAGACCTTGGGGTTCCAGACCCCGGCAGATAGATTTAATGCCTGTGTTGCATCGATCACCTGAGGCCGCATACCTATTAAGTGTGCTGCTCCATTGAGCGATGTGCTTCTCATTTCGCCAGCCTGCCTTATGCGTATCTACGTAAGCTTCCGCGGCGTCCTTAAATGTGAACGCCTTTGCCGCTCTCAGCTGCGCACGGCTGCGGTCAGCCTTCCGAGCTTCAATCGGATCAGTTCCATCACGTTTCAGCTTTCGGCAATATGCCGCCTTTTCGCGAGCTTCCGCGAGTGAGACATCTGGCAATGGACCGAGACCCATCGCTCGCTCGCAACCGCCTAATACAAACCGAAAAATCCACGACTTTGTTCGCCTCGGCATACATGCCGGGAGCCTTTACCTTGGAAACTCTGACTGCCGTTAATCGTCCTAGCTGCCGTGCCACAGTAACCCACGTTCCTACCCACGTTTCTTATTTGGATTGTGGCGGACGTAGACGACTCAGTCCAGACTTAAAATCTCTATATACACTATATAAATCAAATAGTTATTGGACTATCGTGGACAACGCTGGATGACGTCGGACGTTGTTAGTGGCGGACAGGGGGAGATTCGAACTCCCGGTACGGTTGCCCGTACGCCGCATTTCGAGTGCGGTGCATTCGACCACTCTGCCACCTGTCCAACTCTATGAAATTATTGGGAGTATTGCCGATCTACAAGTCTCTAAAAAGCGCGATGCTACCCAATTTGCTACCGAACCAAATTATTTCGTCCTTTGAAGCCCGCTTATAGCAGAACCGATTGCCTCGTCGAGACGCACGGCAGCGCCGTCCTGCATGGTCTCCGTAACATGGCTATAGAGGTCAAGCGGGCATTGTCACGTTAACTCAGCTGGTCTTTGACAGCGACCCTGAAGTAGCGTCCGCGGATGCAAGATATTTCCTTCAAGCGCTATCGTTTTCCGCCTGAAGTTATCTGCCACGCAGTATGGCTCTACGCCCGGTTCACTCTGAGCTATCGAGACATAGAAGATCTCCTCGCGCAGCGCGGCCTCGATACCTCCTACGAAACTGTCAGGCGGTGGTTTCTTAAGTTTGGCCAGCCCATTGCCCGGAACCTGCAGTTAAAGCGACCGAAACCCAGCGACTACTGGCATCTGGACGAAATGGTCATTGTCATCCGTAAGAAGCGGCATTGGTTGTGGCGTGCGGTGGACAATGAAGGCGAGGTTTTGGACTTCCTGGTGCAGTCGAAGCGTGACGCCAAAGCAGCGAAAAGATTGGTTCGTAAGCTGTTGAAGAAACAGGGATGGGCACCTGCCCGCATGATAACCGATAAGCTCCGATCATATCCTGTCGCCTTTAGATCGATTGGCCTGACGGCGGAACATATCGACAATAAGCGATCAAATAATCGGGCGGAGAACTCGCATCAGCCCGTGCGAAGACGTGAGCGAAAAATGCAGAGATTCAAGTCACCTGGATCCGCACAGAGATTTCTCAACATCCACTCCGCCGTCTACAATACCTTCTACGTTCAACGTCATCTAGAAAACCGAACTCGATTCAAGAGCCTTCGCGCCGAAGCATTCGGTGTTTGGGAAAGCGCGGCCACAGCTGCGTGAAGAAATTAGGGGGTCGAACTTTTACGTCCAACACCACTTAATGTGACAATGCCGTTGCGTAAGGTCCCGCGCAGATCGTTGTCGATGGAGATAGCCTTCGACTGAAGCAGCTTGCGGTGGGTCAGCAGCATTCGGTGCTTCTGACTGCGTAACGTCTTTACATGCACCGGACGATAGAGCCCCGCCCGCATCATCTGCGCCATCCCCCGCGCATCGTTGCGGTCCGTCTTGTTGATCTGGGCCTTCAAGACCGCTCTCATATGCCGGGTCTCGACACAAATCGCCGGCAAGCCCGCTTCGGCAAGAGCACTGAAGAGCCATTGCGATAAGGGTCCGGCTTCCAATCCGATGCGCTTGAAGTGGTAGCTAGGGTTCGTCAGCACCGGAAGCAGCGCCTCCGGCTCGCTTGCCACCTTCACTTCCCGCACGATCTTGCCCGTGCCGTCCACAATACAGACGCTCGTCTCCTTGACCGATACGTCCAATCCGGCAAAATGTTCCATGCTGCGCTTCTCCTTGTTTGATGTTTGGGGCAGCAAAAACTGACCCCGTGCTAACATCAGCCTGAAGCGCAGCACCCACAATCGTCAGAGATAAGAGCGCCGGCCGATTACCCCATCTTTCGGGGTGCCGCCTCAACCGGTCGACGCAACACTAGCGGCAGGCCTCTCTGCCGGGGGTTAGAACCTCAAAGTCTTTCAGGACCGTTCTTGAGCCGTCCGGCCACTTTTCTCGGATGCGAGAGCGAATAGATCGAAAACACAGCACTCTTCAGAAAGCGTTGCCAGAGCAGGCGTTTGACGTTCCCATTGGAGCTGGGCTGGCAGTGATTCCACGGCCCAGGCTTCCCGTGCAAGGTGAACCACGGACTATGCCTTTGGCTCGTAAGCACAAACTCAGACTCCTCCGTTTGCGCCAAGGTGTTGCGTCGACCGGTTGAGGTGGCAACCCAAAGCGGACATTTGCCCCTCGAACCCCGATGGGCGGCGCCGCCCTAACCACCTGAGCTAAAAGCCTCGTTATCTGTGATTTATGGCCCAGATAGGATCTCGGTGGATTCATGGTACTTTTTCCGCGTTTCGCAGCGCCCGGGGGGCAATGGGCGATTTCTTCGCAGAGCTAAGGCGGCGTCATATCTATGGCGCCAGTGTGATTTGTGCAGTCGTCGTTTGCCTCGGACCGCAGGGACAAACTGCGAGTGCTCAGATCCCGATCTTTGCCCCGGATCCCTACACTGCCTGGAATCCAAACCGGCCCGACGGCGACAATTACCTGCCACCGGAAAGCGGGCCTGGGCCGGTGGTCTCGCACCCGGACCACCCCTACCGCCCGAACGGCCCCGGGGACGACACCTCGAGCGATCCGACTTATCGCGTTGCTGATTTGAGCAATCCGATTCTCACGCCGTGGGCGATCGAGCAGATGCAGCCCTGGAACGACATGGTACAAGCGGGAAAAATTCCCTTCTCAGCCGCAGAGAGATGTTATTTGCCGGGCGTTCCGGCGTGGAATATCTTCCGCAGTGTGGGGTCGCCAATGATCTTTTTCGTGCAGACACCCGAAAAAGTTCTGATGATCTATCGCAGCGGCAATATTGCCAGACAGGTTTATCTGAATGTGCAACACACACAGAATCCTCAGCCGACATGGCACGGCGAATCAGTCGGCCATTATGAGGGAAACACCCTTGTCGTCGACACCTTTGCGCTCCTCGATCATCCTTTGAGCTTTGTTGACAATTTCCGCACACCGCACACAGATCAACTCCATGTCGTTGAGCGCTTCCAAATGACCAGCGCCGACACCATAGAAGTGAAGGTTTATGTGGAAGACCCCGGCGCCTTTACCACGCCATGGAGCGCGCGCCAGATATTGTACCGCACGGACGATGGTCCGCTAACTGAGTGGAGATGCGAAGACGGAAATCCCGACTACTTCGACCTCTACCCGGTGCCGATCCCACTATCTGGTACACCGGACTTCTAAACTAATTCACCTCTATCCACATTCCCTAGGCGACTGACCTTGCCGGCTCTTTTTGAGCTAAGCATACCGAGAGCAAATGTCCGCTAAGTGCTGTGACCTCAGGAGGTCGACGCAACACCTGAGGCCACAGCACTTAGCGGACATATTGCGCCGCAGCATGAATGTCGGCTTTCAGGGGTAGAGCGGACTCTTGCAATCGATGGCAACGACACTATCTAAACGGCCGACTCCGCATCTAGTCCACAGGGGCCTCTATTGCCAACGTTCCATCGCCTGCCGGGTAAGCGCATCCGGCGGCAGCTCGTTCAGCTCCATCCTATTGCCGTAAGGATCGGAAACAAACGACAGGATCGATTTTGCACCCGAACCGCTAAGTCTTGGCTCGCTTGCATCGGCTCCGCGCCCGCGTAGAGTTGCGACCGCTCCTTCGATGTCCTCCGTGTACAAGCCGATGTGAGAGATGCCCGCGGGCCGGCCTTCATTCACCGGCCTCAACTCTATGAACGTATCCCGGCTGACCTGCACGTAAACCAGATCAAGCTCGCCGGCATCGTCGAGGAGCCTGAACGCCTCGGAAAATCCCATGACCTGGGTATAGTATTCGAGAGCTTCATCCATGTCGGATACGTTAATTGCGACATGGTTTACACCAAGAATCTCCGGGCTCGAAGACTGGGCAACCGCAACATGAATAGCCAACCCCGTGAGGGTTCCGACTGCGAACAGAAAGAGACCGCGCATGACAGTTTTCCTTTCCTGAAATTCAATTCTCAATTTAGAAACGACGGGATAACCAGACAGATATTGTCACGTTAACTCGGCTGGTCTTTGAAGACGAGCCGCTCTGGACCCTGCTGACGAAAGTGGAGACGTCCTGCGATAGGATTTTGATCGCAGGAAGTGCAAATGTCGAAGCAGAATGGGAACAAGGGCCGGCGGTTTGATCGGGCCTTCAAGGAAGAAGCCGTCCGTCTTTTACAGACGAGCGGGCGCAGGCAGCGGCAGATAGCAGGAGATCTTGGGATCAGCGTCAGCGCGCTCGGCCGCTGGGTCGCAGAATTGCGTGAGGAGGATTTGCTTTCCGGTCCGCATGAGGATGCAGCGAAGGAGATTACCCGTCTACGCCGAGAGCGTGATCTGGCCCGTCAGGAACGTGATCTCCTAAAAAAAGCGCTGGCCTTCTTCGCCAGGGAAAGTCGATGAGGTTCCGGTTCATCGACGCGGAGAGGGCCGGGTTGGCGATGCCGATATTCCGCCTGTGCAGACTGCTGCAGGTCAGCGTCTCAGGCTTCTACGCTTGGCGCAATCGCGGCCCAAGACAACGACAGCTCGATGACATGGTTCTACTCGCCCATGTCCGGGCAGCCTTTCGGCGCAGCCGCGAGAGCTACGGTGCAGGGCGGGTCCATCACGAGCTTGCCGAGAATGGGATCGAGGTTGGACGCCATAGGGTGGCTCGGCTGATGCGGGGAAATGGGTTGTCTCCAAAACGGAAACAGAAGTTCAAAAAGACGACGGACAGCCAGCACAACAAGGCCGTCGCATCGAACCTTCTCGACCAGAACTTCTCCGCCGAGGCACCCAACGAGAAATGGGCTGCCGACATCAGCTATATCTGGACGGCACAGGGCTGGCTGTACCTGGCCGTCATGCTCGACCTCTACTCCCGGCGCGTCATCGGCTGGGCCGTGGGCGCTCGCATGACCAGCGACCTGCCGCTCAGGGCGCTTAACCGTGCTATCGGGCTGCGCCAACCTGGCGCCGGTGTGATCCACCATAGCGATCGGGGAAGCCAGTACTGCTCAGACGCATACCAGGCGCGCCTCGGTGAACTCGGTTTCCTCGCCTCAATGAGCGGTAAGGGAAATTGCTATGATAACGCCGTCGTCGAGACCTTCTTCAAAACCATCAAGTCAGAACTGATCTGGAGGACTGTGTTCATATCAAGAAGCCAAGCTGAAACTGCCATAGCCGGATACATCGACGGGTTCTATAATCCAGTCCGTCGGCACTCGACGCGGGACTTCACAAGCCCCGTCAAATTCGAGGCAGAAGCAATGCAAACGGTGTAGGGCGCCTCCACTTTTCCTGGATGGGTCCACTCTGAGTCAAATGCTCGCAAAAGTGTTTTCGGAAATTCCGATATAGCAAGGCTGCTTTAGCCAAATGTCCGCTCTTGGCACAAAGCGGCGATTTGAAGAGCGACCTATCAGACCTTCTCGGACCAAGCGTTGTGGGAACAATCCATTGCCCTTGCGAGTGCTAGTGAAGTGCGTTCTTCCATGCTAGTTTTTGACCAAGCTGAACGTACCAAGGAGTAGCTAGTCATGCGGGTGGTTCTGCTTTCGTCGGCTTTGCTTTTCGTCCTGTCGGGAGCCGCGATGGCGCAACTAGAGGACGCTGCGCTTTACCGCAATACGGATTATGGGTTTGCCGTCATCTTTCCCGATGAACCGATGGTGAGGGAGATTTCCTATACAACGAAAGACAGCACCTCGGTCCTTGCGACGCAGTTCTACGTTGAACGGGACACGAACCAATATCTAGTGACCGTTGTAAATCTGCCCACCGGGCCAGCTGTCGATTACGACGCGGTCGAGCATGCAGCGGAGCAAGTACGCCAGAAGGGCGAGGTTCGTTTCCAGTTCGACCGCTGTTACGATCCGGACGTTCCGGGCCGGCAATTTAGCATTATCCAGCCTGATGGTCGCCAGTTGCGGGCCAATACCTATATGTGGGATCACAATCTCTACATTACTGAAGCCATCGCTACGCTAGGCGATGCTGCCGCCCTAAAGCTCGAACAGTCGATCATGCTGCTCAACGCCGATGGCAGCGAAGTCGATACGGGCCAGGGAGCCTGTCCGGGGCAGGAATGACCCGCTGACTGGCGTTTTGTGCACTCAGTATTGGATTGTCCGTCATCAAAACAAATGGGACTGTTGAGCGTGTTTCATAAGGGAGGATCTGGCTCATCTTTGTTTGATGTTAAGCCGCTTGGCGTTGATGGTTCAAGCGGCGGTTTTGGGTGGTCAGTTTTTTGATCCTTTTTCTCTTTTCGATGATGGCGGTGTGGCGTCCAAAGTAGGCGTCGGCTGGAGTTACGTTGCCGATGCTCCCGTGGTAGCGTTGGTTGTTGTAGTGATCGACGAAGGCGCTGATCTGGTTTTCGAGATCGCCGGGTAGATAATAATTTCAAGCAGGATCCGGTTCTTCAGCGTTTGATGCCAGCGCTCGATCTTGCCCTGGGTTTGCGGGTGATACGGTGCGCCCCGAACGTGATCCATACCGTGGTCCTCGAGCCATTCAGCCAGATCGCCGGAGATATAGGACGAGCCGTTGTCGCTGAGCAGCCTCGGCTTGTGGACGACATTGGCGCGATTGCAGCCTGAGGCTTCTAGCGCCAACTTCAGTGTTGCCGTCACATCGTCCGCCGTCATGTTGGTGCAGAGCTTCCAAGCAATGATGTAGCGGGAATAGTCGTCCAGGATGGTCGACAGGTAAAACCAGCCCCAGCCGATGACCTTGAGATAGGTGAAGTCGGTCTGCCACAGCTGGTTCGGCGCCGTGGTCTTGTCGCGGAACTCATCGGCTGCCTTGATGACCACGAAAGCGGGGCTGGTGATCAGGCCGTGGGCCTTGAGAAGCCGGTAAACCGAGGCTTCCGAGACAAAGTAGCCCCTGGTGTCCGTAAACCTGACGGCCAGTTCCCGGGGCGACAGTTGCGTCTCCTCCAGGGCAAGATCGATGATCTGCCCCCGGACATCATCCGGGATCCGGTTCCACACCCGGCCCGGGCTGCTGTTGCGATCCTCAAGACCGGCGTCGCCAAAGGCCAGAAAGCGATCGTACCAGCGATAAAAGGTGGTCTTCGGAATGCCCAGCTTGTCCAAAGTGGACCCGACGCCCAGGTGGGACTGCTCGACCAGGCGGATGATCTCCAGCTTCTCGGATGCGGGATACCTCATTCCTCGCCTCCCCCATGCCCGATCATATTTTTTTTGAGAAGACGGTTCTCCAGCGAAAGTTCGGCGACCAACTCCTTCAAGTCGCGCATCTCCTGGCGCAGGCCTTTAACCTCGCCCGAGGTCGCTTGGCGCCCGGTGTCGCCGGCGAGCCGCTTCTTGCCCGCTTCCAAAAACTCTTTCGACCAGCTGTAATACAGACCCTCGGCGATGCCCTCGCGGCGGCACAAGGCGGCGATGCTCTCCTCGCCGCGCAGGCCCGACACCACGATCCGGATCTTCTCATCAGCCGTATACTGCTTGCGTGTCTTGCGCCGAATATCCCGAACCGTTCTCTCCGCCGGGTCGTTCTTGCTCATTGATTTCTGTCTCATCTTCGTTCCCTTCGGTCACTACGATGAGCCAGAAATCCTCCGTTATGCAATTACCTCAATTCGTCCCAAAGGCGCTGACGTCAGACAGTAGCGCTGGCTGAAGACTTCGAACAGCAGCTCGGCGCCGGTCTTCGAGAGCGGCACGAAGCCGAGTTCGTCGATGATCAGAAGGTGATAGTTTGCCAGTTGCTTCTGCAGGCGCAACAGGCGTTTTTCATCCCTGGCCTCCATCAGTTCATGAACCAGGGCAGCGGCCGTGAGGAAGCCGACGGAGAGCCCCTTTTGGCAGGCCGCCAGACCGAGACCGAGGGCGATATGGGTCTTGCCGGTGCCTGAGTTGCCGAGCGCGATGATATTCTCACGACGCTCGACGTATTCGCATCGCGCCAACTCCAGAACCAGCATCTTGTTGAGCGATGCGATGGCCTTGAAGTCGAAGCTGTCGAGGCTTTTGACGGCGGGGAACCTGGCCTGTCTGATCCGCCGCTCGACCATGCGGCGCTCACGGTCGATCAGTTCCAACTCGGTCAGACGGACAAGATACCGCACATGGTCGGCGCCCTCGGTGGCGCATTGGCGGGCCAGCTTGTCGTATTCGCGCAGGAACGTCGGCAGTTTCAGGGTCTTGAGGTGATGGGCCAGCAACACTTGCGGCGTATCGGTCATGACGCGCCTCCACCCAACAAGCTCATATAACTGGCGGCGGCCGTGGTCGCCACGTTGGCCCGAGGCAGGTAGGGATAGATATCCAGGTTGAGTTTGGGCGGGCGTCGCTCGATACGGCACAGCACAAGGTGTTTGACGGCGTCGTAGCCGATCGCACCCAGGCGCAGGGCGTCCTTCACCGCGCCGTGAAGCACCTCGAGATCGAAGGTCTCCAGAAGCCGAAGGACCTGGACGTATTCCCGCTTGCCGGCCTTGCCCATGCGCGCCTCCAGGAGACGGCGCAGGGTTGGGAAGGCATCAGGCAGTTCCCATCCGGCTAGCGGCGCGGCCTGATCCAGGGCACCGATCTTGTGCTCCAGCAAAGGCAGGTAGTGGATCGGATCGAAGACCATATCTTCCCGGTCGTAGGAACGGGGGTGTCGGGCAATGATCCCGGCGCCGCAACCGATAACCACCTCGTGGACATAGCCACGGATCCAGACTTCCTGATGGCCGTAGGCGACGGGCACGGAATAGTCATTCGTCCGGTAGCGCACCAGGGACAGCGAGTTGACCCGCGTGCCCTGCTTGTCGCACGCGTCGAACGGTGCCGGCAGTGGCCTCTTCAACGCTTCGCGGTCACGCACAAACCGTTCGCCGATGCTCTCGCGGTGGCCGCGCAGGACGTTGCCTTGCCGGTTGCGGCATTGCTCTTCCAGGTGGCCATTGAAGGCGTCCCAGCTCGCGAACCGGGGAAGCGGCGTCATGAAGTTCCGCCGGGCATAGCCGACCACCCCCTCCACATTGCCTTTGTCGTTACCCTTGCCGGGACGGCCGTAGCGGTCCTCGAAGAGGTAATGGGACTGCAGCCCGCTGAACGCCCGCGTTCGTTGCCGCGTGCCATCTGACAAGATGCGCGACACCAGACACTTGTCGTTGTCGTAAAGAATCGATTGGGGAACGCCGCCGAAAAAAACAAAGGCTCTGTTGTGCCCGTCCAGCCAGGCCTCCGTCGCCGCCGCCGGGTAGGCCGCAACGAAGCAGGCATCGCTGTGGGGAAGTGTCATGACGAAAAAATGCGCCCGATACTTGACGCCGGCGATGATCGCATCCGCCTCGCCAAAGTCCGCTTGAGCATGGCCCGGAGGATGTGACAACGGCACAAACATCTCACGCCGACGAAGGCGCCGTTCCCGAACGTAATCCTTCACGATGGTCTCTTTGCCCGTGAAGCCATGTTCGTCGCGAAGGCGCTCGAATATACGCTTCGCCGTGTGGTGCTGCTTACGGTGAACCGTTCGGTCCTCCTCCAGAATACGGTCGATGATATCCGTGAAGGGGGCCAGTTTCGGGCGTTTCGGTGGCTGGCGTCGCCGATATCCCGGCGGTTCCGAATGCCGCAGCATCTTCCTCACCGTCTCGCGCGCAATGCCAAACCGACTTGCCGCCTCTCGCTGGCTCAGACCATCAACATGGCAGGCCAGCCGAACGCGCAGATATAGGTCCACGGTGTACATCCTCCCGCCTTCCATCTCAAAAAAGATCGAAGGCTACAGGTGGCAGAGTTTTACTCCGCCCGCGGCTGGGAAATCCCGCCGCTTCCGTGGACTAATTTGTCACCGCCGTTCTCAGACTATAATCGGATCGGTTGCCAATTTGGGATTGAAAATAGGGTCCCCGTGTGGTCTTCGCATCGGGTGAGTCGACGTCACGGAAAGCTCTTATCGGGAACGTGAAAGGCGTATTTGGAGGGCGCCACGCCGAGGCCGAAAATAGGGATGCAGGAAGAGATTTACGACAAACGCGCGCCTGGGTACGCTGGAGTTATAATGAATCCGGTTTCAAAATGATTACGCAAAATGACAATTAGCTTTTGTCCTGAAACTTAGCATGGACTGTTTCTAACATATAAACAATAATATAGTATATTTTTGAGCCCTTGAAGACCGATCAACATACCAGAAGCGCGCCATAGGTAATGTGTCTCACCGTTGATGCGGACGAACACCTCATCAAGATGCCAGCGCAACAGCGAATAGGATCCATGACGAATACGGCGTTTCCGGATCTCGGCTGCAAACAACGGACCAAAGCGGTTCCACCAGTACCGCACGGTCTCATGGCAGATGTCGATGCCGCGCTCGAGCAGAAGATCTTCGAGCTGTCTCAGCGACAAGGGGTAGCGGACATACAGCATCACCGCGCTGCGGATTACCTCAGGCGAATTGTTGAAATAACGGAAGGGATTTTGCATCGCCGGAGGCTACGAGACCTTACTTCCTGGCTCAAGCTAATTTACTCTGACAATGCCCGTTTAAGGAGCCCTGCTAGCCCATGGCTATTCTTCAATCGTTAAAGAACGTTGGTCCTGGCGCGCTCGTCGCTGCGGCTTTCATCGGCCCCGGAACAGTTACGGCATGTACATTGGCAGGCGCGAATTTCGGTTACGCGCTTTTGTGGTCTTTGTTATTCGCCACGGTAGCTACCATTGTTTTTCAAGAGATGTCGGCCCGCCTAGGAACCATCACGCAAAAGGGATTGGGCGAAGCTCTCCGTGGTAGTCTCGAGCATTCCGCCTGGAAGTGGCCTTTGTTCGTGCTCATCATTGTTGCACTATACGGTGGCAATGCGGCATACCAGGCGGGCAACCTGTCGGGCGCTGCCTTGGGCATTGAAGCCCTAACAGACTCATCAGCGGCGACGTTTCGGTGGTCCGTAACTTCAATAGCGGTGGTCGCCGCCCTCATCTTATGGCGGGGGACCTACAAACTGATGGAGCGAACACTGCTCGCTCTAGTGCTGTTCATGGGGGTATCCTTTATCGGCACGTTCATTGTCAGTAAGCCTGACGTGCAAGATCTAGTCCGTGGTTTACTCATTCCAACTATCCCACAGGGGAGTTTAGTAACGGTAGTGGCTCTTATTGGGACAACGGTCGTTCCCTACAATCTTTTTCTTCATGCTTCCGCGGCCAAGTTGCGGTGGAAGGGGGCAGACGATTTGCGTGTGGCCAGAATAGACTCGTTCGTATCAATAGGGCTGGGTGGCGTGATCGCAATCCTTATTGTGTCGACCGCAGCGGCGAGTCTATTTGCACAAGGTCTCACGGCGAATAACGCAACGGACATGGCAATCCAGCTTGAACCTTTGTTCGGCTCGTTATCGAAATACCTTTTAGGCGCGGGGCTTCTCGCGGCGGGGCTTTCGAGTTCACTTACAGCACCGCTCGCGACTGCCTACGCCGTAACCGAGATATTCCCGCCCAGGTCGTTCAAAAAGAAATCTCTTTTCCGTGCAATCAGCTTGAGCGTGTTGGGCATCGGTACCCTGCTTGCTCTAAGCGGTGCACAGCCAATCACGATCATACTTACAGCGCAGTTCGCGAACGGCTTACTCCTCCCCGTCATCGCGGCCTTCCTTCTCTACGCGATGAACAATAACGCTCTGCTCGGTGATCACACGAATGGAATAGTAGCCAATACTTTAGGGGCCATGGTTTTCCTAGTCTCTGTTGGCCTAGGTATACGACTGATTATGGTGTCCGTTGGCGCTATATAGGGTGCTGTCGGCGTTGTCAGACTAACTGGATAGGAACTGAAGAACCTGCAGTCCAGGCCTCTCAGGCTTCAAGTTGACGCCACTCAGCCAGGGCGGCCGAGCGGTTCTGCTTGAAGATGTCGCGGCGGTTGAGATGGCGTTGATGGTTGAAGTGGTTGTGGATCGAGGCGTGGACGGCAGCGAATTTCTGCAGGGTCTTGATGTTCCTGAACCTGGCCATCGCACCCTCTCGTCGGCGGAACGGCTGATGTGAATTCTCGGCTCGATTGTTGAGCCATCTTCCACAGTCCTGACGCTCCAGGATGCCAATCTCTTTCATCGCGGCGCCGTAAGGGCATTGTCACGTTATTGAATGATCGTGCCGCGAATTGGTATAAAGCTCAAACTCAAGCGGCAACGGTGGCGGTTTGCCATAGGCCCATTGCGTGGTTGCGAAACTGGCGCAATGCCCTTCGGGAAATCAGATGGCGTTGGACGTTGAAGGTGTTGTAGACGGTGGCGTGGGTAGAGAGAAACCGCTGCGCTGATCGAGCCGGTTTGAAACGTTGCATTCGTCGTTCGCGTTGGCGGACCTGCAAGTGAGAATTCTCCGCTCGGTTGTTCTTCCTGCCACCAAAATCATGGTGCTTGGCAAGGCCCATATCCTTCAGAGCAGCACCATAAGATGGCAGTTTGTCTGTGACGAAGGCATCAGGGGCAAAGCCTTGTCTTTTCAACAGATTGCGCATCAACTTAAGCGCTGCATTCTTGTTTCTGCGTGACTGAACCAGGATATCCAGCACTTCGCCTTCGCTATCGACAGCTAGACATTTCTCGCTCCTTGCTGCCAAAGCGCGCTACCTAATTGATAACACGCCATAAAATGTTCGTCTAAAATCCACCCAGAAAACGACGCAGCAATCCGTAATCAAAATGAAAGCGGATTCATTATAACTCCAGCGTACGCAGGCGCGCCTTTGTCGGTTTTGTTCGGTCACGGCGTGATGAAGGGCCGCAAGGGCTGACGGACGACCATGATCTCACCGGTTGAGAGTGCGCCGCCAGTCCTTCCGCAGGGGTCGGAGCCAGATGTCCTTCTTCGGTTGATCCCGTCTGGTGTGTCGGTCGTATCTGGTGTGTCGGTCGTATCGGCCCCGTCCCTTGGTGGTTCCGACGAGGGTCCAGCCGGACGCCTTGTACAACTGTCAACGGCGGAGCAAAATTAGTCCACCCGGGCGGAGCAAAACTAGTCCACTTAACGTTATGCGGTACGCGGTGTTGGGAGGTTCCTGTGGACCCACCGGGTCAACCATTGCACCGGCGGTTAAGCAGGTATTTTGGGGATTTCCGCCGTTTTTGGCTTTGGTTGAGACGATAGCTCTCGCCGTTCATTTCCAGGATATGGACATGGTGGGTGAGGCGGTCCAGCAAAGCCCCGGTCAGGCGTTCCGAGCCGAATATCTCCGTCCACTCATCGAACGGCAAGTTGGAGGTCACCAGGATCGAGCCCCGCTCGTAGCGCTGGCTGAAGACTTCGAACAGCAGATTGGCGCCGGTCTTCGAGAGCGGGACGAAGCCGAGTTCGTCGATGATCAGATGGACCCATCCAGGAAAAGTGGAGGCGCCCTACACCGTTTGCATTGCTTCTGCCTCGAATTTGACGGGGCTTGTGAAGTCCAGCGTCGAGTGCCGACGGACTGGATTATAGAACCCGTCGATGTATCCGGCTATGGCAGTTTCAGCTTGGCTTCTTGACATGAACACAGTCCTCCAGATCAGTTCTGACTTGATGGTTTTGAAGAAGGTCTCGACGACGGCGTTATCATAGCAATTTCCCTTACCGCTCATTGAGGCGAGGAAACCGAGTTCACCGAGGCGCGCCTGGTATGCGTCTGAGCAGTACTGGCTTCCCCGATCGCTATGGTGGATCACACCGGCGCCAGGTTGGCGCAGCCCGATAGCACGGTTAAGCGCCCTGAGCGGCAGGTCGCTGGTCATGCGAGCGCCCACGGCCCAGCCGATGACGCGCCGGGAGTAGAGGTCGAGCATGACGGCCAGGTACAGCCAGCCCTGTGCCGTCCAAATATAGCTGATGTCGGCAGCCCATTTCTCGTTGGGTGCCTCGGCGGAGAAGTTCTGGTCGAGAAGGTTCGATGCGACGGCCTTGTTGTGCTGGCTGTCCGTCGTCTTTTTGAACTTCTGTTTCCGTTTTGGAGACAACCCATTTCCCCGCATCAGCCGAGCCACCCTATGGCGTCCAACCTCGATCCCATTCTCGGCAAGCTCGTGATGGACCCGCTCTGCACCGTAGCTCTCGCGGCTGCGCCGAAAGGCTGCCCGGACATGGGCGAGTAGAACCATGTCATCGAGCTGTCGCTGGCTTGGGCCGCGATTGCGCCAAGCGTAGAAGCCTGAGACGCTGACCTGCAGCAGTCTGCACAGGCGGAATATCGGCATCGCCAACCCGGCCCTCTCCGCGTCGATGAACCGGAACCTCATCGACTTTCCCTGGCGAAGAAGGCCAGCGCTTTTTTTAGGAGATCACGTTCCTGACGGGCCAGATCACGCTCTCGGCGTAGACGGGTAATCTCCTTCGCTGCATCCTCATGCGGACCGGAAAGCAAATCCTCCTCACGCAATTCTGCGACCCAGCGGCCGAGCGCGCTGACGCTGATCCCAAGATCTCCTGCTATCTGCCGCTGCCTGCGCCCGCTCGTCTGTAAAAGACGGACGGCTTCTTCCTTGAAGGCCCGATCAAACCGCCGGCCCTTGTTCCCATTCTGCTTCGACATTTGCACCTCCTGCGATCAAAATCCTATCGCAGGACGTCTCCACTTTCGTCAGCAGGGTCCACTCCCGCCGTGCCGCAGTGCGGGCAGGCAAAGCCGTCTCCCCAGCGGGCTTTCTCCAGGTAGGCGGCGCAGGCCGCATCATCGGGGAAAAGTCGCTGGAACTCGGGTGTCAACGGCGGAGCAAAATTAGTCCACCCGGGCGGAGCAAAACTAGTCCACTTAACGTTATGCGGTACGCGGTGTTGGGGGGGTGTCCCGGTAGTCCATAGGAGGGACCCGCGCTGCTTCGAGTAGCGCTTGCGTTACGCGGAGCGGAGCAGCGTGGGAGGTTCCTGTGGACCCACCGGGTCAACCATTGCACCGGCGGTTAAGCAGGTATTTTTGGGGATTTCCGCCGTTTTTGGCTTTGGTTGAGACGATAGCTCTCGCCGTTCATTTCCAGGATATGGACATGGTGGGTGAGGCGGTCCAGCAAAGCCCCGGTCAGGCGTTCCGAGCCGAATATCTCCGTCCACTCATCGAACGGCAAGTTGGAGGTCACCAGGATCGAGCCCCGCTCGTAGCGCTGGCTGAAGACTTCGAACAGCAGCTCGGCGCCGGTCTTCGAGAGCGGCACGAAGCCGAGTTCGTCGATGATCAGAAGGTGATGCTTTGCCAGTTGTTTCTGCAGGCGCAACAGGCGTTTTTCATCCCTGGCCTCCATCAGTTCATGAACCAGGGCAGCGGCCGTGAGGAAGCCGACGGAGAGCCCCTTTTGGCAGGCCGCCAGACCGAGACCGAGGGCGATATGGGTCTTGCCGGTGCCTGAGTTGCCGAGCGCGATGATATTCTCACGACGCTCGACGTATTCGCATCGCGCCAACTCCAGAACCAGCATCTTGTTGAGCGATGCGATGGCCTTGAAGTCGAAGCTGTCGAGGCTTTTGACGGCGGGGAACCTGGCCTGTCTGATCCGCCGCTCGACCATGCGGCGCTCACGGTCGATCAGTTCCAACTCGGTCAGACGGACAAGATACCGCACATGGTCGGCGCCCTCGGTGGCGCATTGGCGGGCCAGCTTGTCGTATTCGCGCAGGAACGTCGGCAGTTTCAGGGTCTTGAGGTGATGGGCCAGCAACACTTGCGGCGTATCGGTCATGACGCGCCTCCACCCAACAAGCTCATATAACTGGCGGCGGCCGTGGTCGCCACGTTGGCCCGAGGCAGGTAGGGATAGATATCCAGGTTGAGTTTGGGCGGGCGTCGCTCGATACGGCACAGCACAAGGTGTTTGACGGCCTCGTAGCCGATCGCACCCAGGCGCAGGGCGTCCTTCACCGCGCCGTGAAGCACCTCGAGATCGAAGGTCTCCAGAAGCCGAAGGACCTGGACGTATTCCCGCTTGCCGGCCTTGCCCATGCGCGCCTCCAGGAGACGGCGCAGGGTTGGGAAGGCATCAGGCAGTTCCCATCCGGCTAGCGGCGCGGCCTGATCCAGGGCACCGATCTTGTGCTCCAGCAAAGGCAGGTAGTGGATCGGATCGAAGACCATATCTTCCCGGTCGTAGGAACGGGGGTGTCGGGCAATGATCCCGGTGCCGCAACCGATGACCACCTCGTGGACATAGCCACGGATCCAGACTTCCTGATGGCCGTAGGCGACGGGCACGGAATAGTCATTCGTCCGGTAGCGCACCAGGGACAGCGAGTTGACCCGCGTGCCCTGCTTGTCGCACGCGTCGAACGGTGCCGGCAGTGGCCTCTTCAACGCTTCGCGGTCACGCACAAACCGTTCGCCGATGCTCTCGCGGTGGCCGCGCAGGACGTTGCCTTGCCGGTTGCGGCATTGCTCTTCCAGGTGGCCATTGAAGGCGTCCCAGCTCGCGAACCGGGGAAGCGGCGTCATGAAGTTCCGCCGGGCATAGCCGACCACCCCCTCCACATTGCCTTTGTCGTTACCCTTGCCGGGACGGCCGTAGCGGTCCTCGAAGAGGTAATGGGACTGCAGCCCGCTGAACGCCCGCGTTCGTTGCCGCGTGCCATCTGACAAGATGCGCGACACCAGACACTTGTCGTTGTCGTAAAGAATCGATTGGGGAACGCCGCCGAAAAAAACAAAGGCTCTGTTGTGCCCGTCCAGCCAGGCCTCCGTCGCCGCCGCCGGGTAGGCCGCAACGAAGCAGGCATCGCTGTGGGGAAGTGTCATGACGAAAAAATGCGCCCGATACTTGACGCCGGCGATGATCGCATCCGCCTCGCCAAAGTCCGCTTGAGCATGGCCCGGAGGATGTGACAACGGCACAAACATCTCACGCCGACGAAGGCGCCGTTCCCGAACGTAATCCTTCACGATGGTCTCTTTGCCCGTGAAGCCATGTTCGTCGCGAAGGCGCTCGAATATACGCTTCGCCGTGTGGTGCTGCTTACGGTGAACCGTTCGGTCCTCCTCCAGAATACGGTCGATGATATCCGTGAAGGGGGCCAGTTTCGGGCGTTTCGGTGGCTGGCGTCGCCGATATCCCGGCGGTTCCGAATGCCGCAGCATCTTCCTCACCGTCTCGCGCGCAATGCCAAACCGACTTGCCGCCTCTCGCTGGCTCAGACCATCAACATGGCAGGCCAGCCGAACGCGCAGATATAGGTCCACGGTGTACATCCTCCCGCCTTCCATCTCAAAAAAGATCGAAGGCTACAGGTGGCAGAGTTTTACTCCGCCCGCGGCTGGGAAATCCCGCCGCTTCCGTGGACTAATTTGTCACCGCCGTTCTCACTCGGGTAGCGAATGAGCGTTGTTGCATGGATCGAGGCGGAGATGGAATTCGCCCTTTCCCAAGCGGTAGCGTCAGGCGATGCGTTCGAACACGGGACGTCCGAGTGCGGTCATTGTGTTCAGAACTTTCTGGCCGACCTGAATTTCCGTGATTTGCCTGGAGAAGCTGCGAGATTTGAGCTTGGGGCCGATGACGCTCTTCCAACGGCCGATCTGCGTTTCTATCCGGCTGCGCTGGTTGTACCCTGCGGCCACTTGCCAGGCCATGCGGCCGTTGCTGCGGATCTGGGCAATATGGCGATCCCGAACGGTTGGATCCCGCGCCGATTGCGGGCGGATCACTGCGTTCTTCGGCGGCGGTATAACCACATCCAGGGTCTCCCCATACCGCTGCCTCAGCATATCCCGTGTAGACGCCCCATCATAGGCGCCGTCAGCCAGAAAGCCCGTGACCGGGCCATCCAGCTGATCCAGGAGCCCGGGTAAGGCGGTGCTGTCTCCAACGTCATCGTGAGTCAGATTGGCGCAAACAATCACACCGCTGGCCAAGTCCAGTCCGAGGTGGAGTTTGCGCCAGCGGCGGCGTATTCCCTTGATTTTATGCTTCTGGGCGAGCCATTCCCCCTCGCCGAAGATCTTGAGGCCGGTACTGTCCACCACCAGATGAACAGGCACAGATCCTGCCTGCCTCATCGCCTGAGCGATGCTCAAGCCGTTTGCGCGACGCGACAGTGTGGAGTAATCCGGCACCCGTATATCCAGACCCATGAGCGTACCGATCGAACCCATCAGCCCCTGCGTCTGCCGCAACGCAAGCCGATACGTCGTGCGCAGCGTCAGGCATGTCTCGATCGCAAAATCCGAGTATCTCCGCTGGCCACCCCGTGACGTGCGGCGCGGTGCGCTCCACATACTTTGAGCCTCCTCACTGACCCAGATCGTCAGATCACCCCGCTGGCGGAGGCTCTCGTTATATTCCGCCAAGTTGATCACCCGATACTGCGCCTTATCAAACTTGTGCCGTCGGGCTGCGTTGAACTTATGTGGCATCTAAGTTATCCCCAGTGTTGAAAAACCCAATGATAAGACATCCTTCGGGATGATCCATGCAACGAGGACGGTTGGCGGGCGAACGCGTGGGGAAGGCCGTGGTGTTCACCACAAGGTTCCCGTCTCCTGGGCCATCGAGGTGCGTCATCGAAAGCCGGGCACCAAGCTCGACAACCGGAAAGACGGACGCTATGCCGGACGCGTTCGGCTCGCCGTCGTGCTCGACCGTAGCGCCGAGTCGCTCTGTGGGTTCGTCGAGAGCACCGTCGCGCCGGGATCGCTGATCGTTACTGACGATTGGAGCGGCTATGCTGGCCTCGGTAAGCGCGGCTATGAGCACTTCGCTGTTGCCGAGCAATACCTGCCGATCATCCATCTGGTTTTCGCCAACCTGAAGACGTGGCTGATCGGGATCCACCACGGCGTTAGCCACCAGCACCTACAAGCCTACCTCAACGAGTTCACCTTCCGCTTCAACATGCGGTTCTACCCGTTCAACGCCTTCCGCTCATTGCTCGGCATCGCGGGCGACACCTCTGCTCCAACCTATGCCGAGCTTTACTCGGGAGAGTGGCGGCACCCTACATGTAGCGGTCATGGGCGTTAACAGGATAGGAAAGGAATTTTCTTGTTGTTGAGCCAACTTCGTCGCCCGTGCTTGTCCGGTCTAAGCCAGACAAAACATGTTTTTGCGCCCTGAAATCCCCAAAAGGGACGGAGAGCGACGACCAAGCAGATTTAATCTGACAATGCCTTCGAGGGCATCCGCCGCGAGGTGGCCAACGTCGACGCGCCCGATCACGGGCTCATGCTGCGCGGCGCGGCGCGCTGGTAGCGGGCCGGAACCGCAAGCCCGGAACTGCAGAGCAGTGATCTTGTTGCACTGATCGGTGCGGAGACGGAATTAGCCCTTTGCCACGCTGTAGCGTTATGCAATGCGTTCGAACATGGGACGTCCGGGTTCGATTATTATGTTCAGGACCTTTTGGCTGTGTCTAATCTCGGTGATCTGCTTGGAAAAGCTGCGGGTTTGAACTTGACCGGCGCGGTTCAATTGTGACACGGCCTATTCTTACAGGAGGGGCTTGCAGAATGAAGTGGCGATCGATGGTGCTGCATGTCGTGATTGTGCTGTTGTTCTGTCCCGTTCTGGATACAGGTGGCATGGCGCTGGCCGGACCAGCGGAGCGCTCGGGCTGGTACGTGAATGTGGGTGCCGGGATGAACTGGATTTCCAGCATGAAACAGAAGGGCTGGAACCAGGATACGACCTGTTACCCGGATGACGCCTGTACCGGTCAAGCACCAGGTGGCGGCTATCGCTGGTCTTATGCGCTTGATGCGGATCTCGGCAGCGTGCTCGAAATAGCAGTCGGCCGCATGTTCGGCGACCTTCGCCTGGATCTGTCGGTTAGCCAGCAGGTCAACGGCATGAACCAGGAATTTGTCAACATCACCTATCTTGACGGATCTGCAATCACGCCCGCAGAAAACAGCAACTATAAGCAGTCGAGCACGGCGACAATGGACGATTTAACCGCGCGTACATTGTTACTGAATGCCTACTACGATTTCCCGCTCGCACAGAGCCGGATAACGCCTTACCTGGGTGCTGGGATAGGGCTTTCTTATGTCGAGCTGTCAGGGTTGTTTTTCCACAGCGAATATTCCTGCGTGCATGGATGCGGCCGTCCTGCGCGGGAATACAATAGCCTGCAGGATACCATCCTGTCCGACACGGTCTTTTCCGGGCGCCTCTACGTTGGCGCCGACTACAGCCTGAATGACCGGTTTCTGCTGGGCCTTAAGCTGTCCTATAGTCTGGTGGATGACATCGCGGACACAAGTGGTTACGCCGAGCATCCGATTCCCGGCTTGACCAACCGCACAGAAATCAGCGGCATGGGACACCGGTCTCTGATGCTCACTCTGAGATACCTGTTTGACGATTGAATGGCATTGTCACGTTATTGAATGATCGTGCCGTGAATTGGTATAAAGCTCAAACTCAAGCGGCAACGGTGGCGGTTTGCCATAGGCCCATTGCGTGGTTGCGAAACTGGCGCAATGCCCTTCGGGAAATCAGATGGCGTTGGACGTTGAAGGTATTGTAGACGGTGGCGTGGGTAGAGAGAAATCGCTGCGCTGATCTAGCCGATTTGAAACGTTGCATTCGTCGTTCACGTTGTCGGACCGGCAAGTGAGAATTCTCCGCCCGGTTGTTCTTCCTGCCACCAAAATCATAGTGCTTGGCAAGGCCCAAATCCTTCAGAGCAGCACTATAAGATGGCAGTTTGTCTGTGACGAAGGTATCAGGGACAAAGCTTTGTCTTTTCAACAGCTTGCGCATCAACCTGAGCGCCGCATTCTTGTTTCTGCGTGACTGAACCAAGATTGTCAACGGCGTAGCAAAATTAGTCCACCCGGGCGGAGCAAAACTAGTCCACTTAACGTTATGCGGTACGCGGTGTTGGGGGGTTGTCCCGGTAGTCCATAGGAGGGACCCGCGCTGCTTCGAGTAGCGCTTGCGTTACGCGGAGCGAAGCAGCGTGGGAGGTTCCTGTGGACCCACCGGGTCAACCATTGCACCGGCGGTTAAGCAGGTATTATTGGGGATTTCCGCCGTTTTTGGCTTTGGTTGAGACGATAGCTCTCGCCGTTCATTTCCAGGATATGGACATGGTGGGTGAGGCGGTCCAGCAAAGCCCCGGTCAGGCGTTCCGAGCCGAATATCTCCGTCCACTCATCGAACGGCAAGTTGGTGGTCATCTGCATGCCATCGCCAAAGCGCGTAAATGGTTAGATGATCTTGTCACAGGCCGCTTTTCTTCCATCGAAGAAATCGCAGGCGATGAAGAGATTACGGAGCGCTACGTTCGCCAGCTCATGTCGCTCGCGTTTGCATCGCCGGAATTTGTCAGGACAATCTTGCGCCGGGAGGGAAGTGAGAGTTTGACGCTCACCGCACTCGCCTCGTCGTTTCCCGTCTCGTGGCCAGCGCAGGCCAGGTTATTGCAGACGCAACGCTGAAGTAGACCTTATCCTCATGTGTGGGGTGATCTCTGCCTCTGCTAGAGGTGCAGGAAGCCGGATCGCCAAGGGTACCGGTAGCCCGATCGCTAAAGGGACGATGATCGAAACGGTCTCAGCTATGCTCGAACCGGTCTCGTGCCACATTCGCTTGATAAAACGGGAAGCCCGGAAATCGCCAGCAGAGACTTCTCGAAGAAACCGCGCAACAAAGTCAGAAAGCCGGTCTCTGTTGCGCGCAATCCGACAAATTAGCGTGCTAACCGCCGGAAAACTCGGACCTATTATGAAGAGACAATAATCCGTACAAAGACTAACGCTGCGTGGCTGTGCATGCAGCAGGGATCGCGCGCGTCTCGGCATCAAATTCCCTGTTTAACAGGGAATTAACAAGGAATTTCGTCGCTTTTGGCAAGAATCGCCTTTTGTAGGACGAAATATGATAGATATTAGAGGTAGTTACAGCTAAATTCCCTACAAAAATAACAGGGAATTTTTTGAATGGAACACGGAAATAATTTCGCCTTTCAGGGAAATATTTGGGTGTAACAGGGCGCCTGAAATGAGCGCAAAATTGTGGTCTGCTTCGGGGCAGTGGGCATTGTCAGAGGCAACCGGTTTGAGCCTGGAAGTAAGCTCTCGTAGCCTTTGTTGCTGTACAATCCCTTCCGCTACTTCAACAGCTCGTACGAGATCATCCGGCTCGTTGTGATGATGCATATTTGCTATCCACTGTCGTTGCGTCAGGTCGAAGACATTCTGTTTGAACGTGGCATCGACATCTGTGACTAGAGTGGCGTCAACTTGCAGCCAGAGAACCCTCGACTGTAGGTTCTACAGGTCCGCTCCAGTTAGTCTGACAACGCTGGCCGCAAAGTTAGCCCCGCGTGATCAAGCATACTGATGGTCAGAGTGGAGAGCGTTTTCCCACCTCAGCAACTGCATACCATTACGGATTCTGCACCAGCGACTTCAGCAGCCCGACAATCATCAGCAACAGTATCACGCTCACGGGTAGAGCCGCCGTAATTGCCGCGGTCTGCAGGGCGTCGAGGCCACCGGCGAGCAGCAGCACTCCGGCCACCAGTCCCACACCCAGTCCCCAGATGATACGGAAACGCCGGGGTGGATGACGGTCGCCCATGCTTAGCAGCGTGGTGATGACCAGGGTACCGGAGTCCGAGGAAGTGATGAACCAGGTCGCCAGCAGGAGAGTTGCCAGGGCGGACATGGCCCAGGTCAGCCAGGCGATGTCGCTCAACCGGTCAATGGTACCGTAAAGTGCGGCCTCGTAGTTCGCATCCTGCACTAGCTCGATGATTCCCGCAGTTCCTACACCGCCTGCGGCGTTGAGCTCCATGTGTATGGCGTTGCCGCCGAAAACCCCGATCCACAGCAGTCCCAGGGCAGTCGGGACGAACATCACGCCCAAGATGAATTCTCGCAGCGTGCGCCCACGGGATATGTGGGCGATGAACATGCCAACGAAAGGCGCCC
Source organism: Micropepsaceae bacterium (assembly GCA_965247505.1). GTDB lineage: Bacteria > Pseudomonadota > Alphaproteobacteria > Micropepsales > Micropepsaceae > CAIYRG01. The sequence goes on from OZ252020.1 coordinate 1,420,283, forward strand.
AGGAGATCCACCAGCCCCAATAGAATATGGTCCAGGTATGCTGCCAATCGGCTTCCTGCGGGAAATTGGCGATCCAGAATCCCATGGGCAGCACGCGCCAGAGATACTCTCCAAGGGAGCTGGCGAGGAATCCCATGAGCCAATCGAAGGAGCTGAGGAACAGGAAGCAGCCCAGAAGAAGGGCGCTCAGGCCGATGTTCCACTCGGATAGGATGCGGATTCCGCGGTTTACTCCGGAAACCGCTGATAGTGTGGCAGCCAGCGAGATGGCGGCGATGAGACCGACCTGTGTGACGGTGCCGGGATCGACTCCAAACAGGACGTTGAGTCCGGTGGCCATCTGGCTGGCACCGAGTCCCAGGGAGGTTGCAATACCAAAGACTGCGCCGAACACAGCCAGCAGGTCCACGGTGTCGCCGGCAGGGCCGTAAATCCGGTCGCCGATGAGCGGATGTAGGGCGGAACGCAGCGTCAGCGGGAGCTTCTTACGAAATCCGAAATAGGCTAGGCACAGCCCAACCACGGCGTAAATAGCCCAGCCGTGAATGCCCCAATGGAAGTAGGTCACGCGCATGGCGTGCACGGCTCGCTGCTCGTCCAGCAACAAGGCGCCGGCGAGGTCGGCATGAGGGTTGTTGGGGTAGCCGTCGGAGTAGCTGTTGTCGAAATAGAAGATCGGTTCGGCGATGGAAAAGAACAGCAATCCGATCCCCACGCCCGCGGAAAACAGCATGGCAAGCCAGGAGAACGTGCTGAACTCCGGCCGGGAAGCGTCGTCGCCTAGCCGTATCTTGCCGAACCGGCTGCACACCAGGAACAGACAGGTGAATAGGTTTGCGCAGACGACCAGGATATAAAACCAACCCAAGTTGACCGCGATCCACGAGCGGATGCTGCTGAACAGGGCGCCGGCAGCGTCTACGTTCCAGACGGTATAGAAAAGGAAAGACAGTACGAGGCCCTTGGCCGCCAGCGCCATGCCAGGATTCAGACCCTTCCATAGCCCAGCATTCGCCGTGGTCCGCCGATGCGGCCCGGTGCTCATGAGCTCACGGCAAGCTGGCTCTTCACCACTCGATCCATGTCTCGCCCAGGTATTGTCACGTTATTGAACGATCGTGCTGCGAATTGGCATAGAACTCAAGCTGGCATTGTCAGACTAAATCGGCTTGAGCTGGGAATTAAGGTCTCCTAGCCTCCGTCGATGCACAATCCCTTCCGCTATTTCAACAGCTAGCCTGAGGTCATCCGCAGCGCTGTGATGCTGTATGTCCGTTATCCCTTGTCGCTGAGACAGGTTGAATATCTCCTGTTCGAGCGCCGCATCGACATTTGCCATGAGACCGTGCGGTACTGGTGGAACCGCTTTGGCCCTTTGTTTGCCTCTGAGATCCGGAAGAGTGGGATAGACCGTCGCAACTGGTCGAACTGGCGCTGGCATCTTGATGAGGTGTTCGTCCGGATCAATGGCGAAACACATTATCTATGGCGTGCTTCTAGTATGTTGATCGGTCTTCAAGGGCTCAAAAATCTCCTATCTTATTGTTTATGTGTTAGAAAATGACATGCTAAGTTTCAGGACAAAAGCTAATTGTCATTTTGCGTAATCATTTTGAAACCGGATTCATTATAACTCCAGCGTACCCAGGCGCGCGTTTGTCGTAGATCTCTTCCTGCATCCCTATTTTCGGCCTCGGTGTGGCACCCTCCAAAAACGCCTTTCACGATCCCGGTAAGAGCTTTCCGTGGCGTCCACTCACCCGACGCGGAGACCACACGGGGACCCTATTTTCAATCCCAAATTGGCAACCGATCCGATTATAGTCTGAGAACGGCGGTGACAAATTAGTCCACGGAAGCGGCGGGATTTCCCAGCCGCGGGCGGAGTAAAACTCTGCCACCTGTAGCCTTCGATCTTTTTTGAGATGGAAGGCGGGAGGATGTACACCGTGGACCTATATCTGCGCGTTCGGCTGGCCTGCCATGTTGATGGTCTGAGCCAGCGAGAGGCGGCAAGTCGGTTTGGCATTGCGCGCGAGACGGTGAGGAAGATGCTGCGGCATTCGGAACCGCCGGGATATCGGCGACGCCAGCCACCGAAACGCCCGAAACTGGCCCCCTTCACGGATATCATCGACCGTATTCTGGAGGAGGACCGAACGGTTCACCGTAAGCAGCACCACACGGCGAAGCGTATATTCGAGCGCCTTCGTGACGAACATGGCTTCACGGGCAAAGAGACCATCGTGAAGGATTACGTTCGGGAACGGCGCCTTCGTCGGCGTGAGATGTTTGTGCCGTTGTCACATCCTCCGGGCCATGCTCAAGCGGACTTTGGCGAGGCGGATGCGATCATCGCCGGCGTCAAGTATCGGGCGCATTTTTTCGTCATGACACTTCCCCACAGCGATGCCTGCTTCGTTGCGGCCTACCCGGCGGCGGCGACGGAGGCCTGGCTGGACGGGCACAACAGAGCCTTTGTTTTTTTCGGCGGCGTTCCCCAATCGATTCTTTACGACAACGACAAGTGTCTGGTGTCGCACATCTTGTCAGATGGCACGCGGCAACGAACGCGGGCGTTCAGCGGGCTGCAGTCCCATTACCTCTTCGAGGACCGCTACGGCCGTCCCGGCAAGGGTAACGACAAAGGCAATGTGGAGGGGGTGGTCGGCTATGCCCGGCGGAACTTCATGACGCCGCTTCCCCGGTTCGCGAGCTGGGACGCCTTCAATGGCCACCTGGAAGAGCAATGCCGCAACCGGCAAGGCAACGTCCTGCGCGGCCACCGCGAGAGCATCGGCGAACGGTTTGTGCGTGACCGCGAAGCGTTGAAGAGGCCACTGCCGGCACCGTTCGACGCGTGCGACAAGCAGGGCACGCGGGTCAACTCGCTGTCCCTGGTGCGCTACCGGACGAATGACTATTCCGTGCCCGTCGCCTACGGCCATCAGGAAGTCTGGATCCGTGGCTATGTCCACGAGGTGGTTATCGGTTGCGGCACCGGGATCATTGCCCGACACCCCCGTTCCTACGACCGGGAAGATATGGTCTTCGATCCGATCCACTACCTGCCTTTGCTGGAGCACAAGATCGGTGCCCTGGATCAGGCCGCGCCGCTAGCCGGATGGGAACTGCCTGATGCCTTCCCAACCCTGCGCCGTCTCCTGGAGGCGCGCATGGGCAAGGCCGGCAAGCGGGAATACGTCCAGGTCCTTCGGCTTCTGGAGACCTTCGATCTCGACGTGCTTCACGGCGCGGTGAAGGACGCCCTGCGCCTGGGTGCGATCGGCTACGACGCCGTCAAACACCTTGTGCTGTGCCGTATCGAGCGACGCCCGCCCAAACTCGACCTGGATATCTATCCCTACCTGCCTCGGGCCAACGTGGCGACCACGGCCGCCGCCAGTTATATGAGCTTGTTGGGTGGAGGCGCGTCATGACCGATACGCCGCAAGTGTTGCTGGCCCATCACCTCAAGACCCTGAAACTGCCGACGTTCCTGCGCGAATACGACAAGCTGGCCCGCCAATGCGCCACCGAGGGCGCCGACCATGTGCGGTATCTTGTCCGTCTGACCGAGTTGGAACTGATCGACCGTGAGCGCCGCATGGTCGAGCGGCGGATCAGACAGGCCAGGTTCCCCGCCGTCAAAAGCCTCGACAGCTTCGACTTCAAGGCCATCGCATCGCTCAACAAGATGCTGGTTCTGGAGTTGGCGCGATGCGAATACGTCGAGCGTCGTGAGAATATCATCGCGCTCGGCAACTCAGGCACCGGCAAGACCCATATCGCCCTCGGTCTCGGTCTGGCGGCCTGCCAAAAGGGGCTCTCCGTCGGCTTCCTCACGGCCGCTGCCCTGGTTCATGAACTGATGGAGGCCAGGGATGAAAAACGCCTGTTGCGCCTGCAGAAACAACTGGCAAAGTATCACCTTCTGATCATCGACGAACTCGGCTTCGTGCCGCTCTCGAAGACCGGCGCCAAGCTGCTGTTCGAAGTCTTCAGCCAGCGCTACGAGCGGGGCTCGATCCTGGTGACCTCCAACTTGCCGTTCGATGAGTGGACGGAGATATTCGGCTCGGAACGCCTGACCGGGGCTTTGCTGGACCGCCTCACCCACCATGTCCATATCCTGGAAATGAACGGCGAGAGCTATCGTCTCAACCAAAGCCAAAAACGGCGGAAATCCCCAAAAATACCTGCTTAACCGCCGGTGCAATGGTTGACCCGGTGGGTCCACAGAAACCTCCCACGCTGCTTCGCTCCGCGTAACGCAAGCGCTACTCGCAGCAGCGCGGGTCCCTCCTATGGACTACCGGGACAACCCCCCAACACCGCGTACCGCATAACGTTAAGTGGACTAGTTTTGCTCCGCCCGGGTGGACTAATTTTGCTCCGCCGTTGACAGTATCCGGTCGCAGGGGAATGGCATAGGATAACAATGAGATGTGCAGATAAACGTCTCTCTGATGGCTGAAGGTGCGGTGGCGAATAGTGAGGGGGACGACGTGAGACAATCTATTATCGCTGTCATTTGTGTCGGGTTTTCTGTGATCCTAACGTCCTGCGGCGGCGGATCGAGTTCCGGCATGAAGAGCGTGCCGGTAGTAACTGTTCTTCCTACCCCTACCCCTACCCCTACCCCTGACCCAGAACCGATGCCAGAACCGATGCCAGGGCCGTCGGAAGGAAGCCTCCTGCCTGAGATAGCGGTAACTTCTGTTCTATCGGAAGACTTTTATATCAATCTTGCCGGACAGAGAATTTGGTTAGAAACTTCATGCGATGCGGCCTCTTGCAGCATCACTATACTGGGCCAGACGGAGATAATCCCGCTAGATCAGTTCGGTCTGGCTCTGGCTAATCCCGCCACCGAGGTCGGTGAGGTCACAATGACAAGTGGCATTCAATCCGCCACGGTTCGTCAAGAAAGTGATAACATCAGTTTAGAAGGATACGGTGCCTGGGCGGAGTATCAACTAGGCTTCCTAGGCACGGTCGATGCAGCGTTCTCCGGCATCCCTGTAAGTATGGTTGTGCCGTTCGTGATAGGAACGGGGGTGGATACAAATCCCGTCTCAGGGTCTGCGACCTGGACCGGCACAATGATGGGCCAGGATTATTCTGATCCGCTCGGCAGCAACGAAGCCGTGTTTGGGGATGCTCAGATAGACGTGAATTTTGCAGACCTGAATCTTAATGTTCTGTTTTCCAACATAGTTGGGCGCACGACGAATGAAGCCTTCGAGGATATAAACTGGCCGGACCTAATGATGGAGAACGGTCGATTTTCGGGAGAGGGGATTCAAGGCCAGTTCTTCGGACCTAATCACGAGGAAGCCGCCGGAGTCTTCAACAAGAGTGATATTCTCGGTGCGTTCGGGACTACTCGGGAATAGGTTCAAATGCCCCCATTACTTTCGTTTGGCTATGCGCCAAGGCGAAAACGTCTCTACTCTGACAATGCCCTCTAAAAGTTCACGCGCGCTTGAATACCCAGCGTCCGCCCACGGTCGGCGAACGCATAGTCCGAGTTCATGCCGAATGTTGACCCGGCAAGCGGCGTATTGCTGCCGAACTGAATAAACCGCTTGTCGGTCAGGTTCCGGCCGACGAACGCGACCTGCCACAGGCCGGTGTTAGGCCCGAACGCGATGCGGATATTCAAGGTCGCATAGCCGCCCTGAATCAGGTTGGGGTCGTACGTGCCGGAGGCATGGTACTTGGACGTGAAGAACATATCCAAGCTGCTGTCCAGCCGGTATTCCAAGGCGATCGGGTAAAAGACATTAAGTGCTAGCGTTCCCTGAACATCGGAAACAAGCTGATTGGTATTGCCCGTGTAATCGCACATCTCAGGCACCATATCGCCGTCCAGGTCCACATCCGGCGCTTGACCGAAATAGCATTGGCCGTTGCGGAAGTCTTTGAACTCGAAATCCGTCAACGCGAGACTGCCCGACAAGGCCACATATTCATGCAGCTGCCAGCGGCCTTGCATTTCCACGCCCATGACTTCCGCGCTGGCCGCATTACCGACGTTGAAGCCGAGCGTGCCGTCAAAGATGGAAATCTGGAGGTCCTTGAATTCGGTGAAGAAGCCGGCGATGTTGAATTCGCCAGCACCGCCGAGCAACGTAGTCTTGGCGCCGATTTCGTAGTTGTTCGCCTGCTCATCCTCGAACTCGAATGAATCCGCCATGGTCGGCGATGCGCCACGGTTGTTGGCGCGAAAGTCGAAACCGCCGCTCTTGTAGCCACGCGCCCAGCTGGCATAGAGCAGCAGTTCGGAAGACGGCTCATAGACCAACTTGATATCGGGTGAGAAGCGGGTCTCTTTTCGCACTGCCGAGACGGGCAATGCGCCAAGTTGCGATATCAGGAACGCGCCCGGCGGGCCGAGCGCTGCAAGGTTCGTGGACGTGAAGCCAAACACGTTGGCGGCTACCAAAGGCGCGTCTACTTGCACCGCGGGCAAGTCGCCGCCACCTTCCGCCTGGATCGATAGCGTGCGGAAACCGTCTTTTTTTTCGTGGCTAATACGCCCGCCCAACTGCAGCACCAGTGGATCCAAAACCCGCACATTGAGCTGCGCGAAGGCGGAGTACGCTTCCGCATCCACCTTCGCAATGCGCGCGGCCTGGGTGCCGGACAACAAACTGCCGGCTCCCGGCGATCGGATGTTGAGCGCAGGAATCAAAAGCGAAGCCGGCTGAACGATAATCCGGTCGGCGTAGTCGTGGTCGCTGATTTGGAAGTAAAGTCCGGATACGAAGTCAAAGCCCTCGAATATTGGCGACGCCAATCTCAGCTCCTGGCTGAATTGACCGTATTCCTCCTCCCCGGCGCCCAGGAAAATGTTACCGCCAGTGAAATCGCAATCGCAAACTTGCTCATAGGCCAGTTTCGAAAACGCCGAAATCGACCTCAATTCGTACTCCCCGATGTTCCAGTCCACATTGAGCACGTAGGTTTGCATCTCGCTATTGCTGAAATCGCCGTTGGAGCTGCGTTGACCGTCCAACGTGTTGTTCAGCGTGCTGGTGGGAGCGCCAAAAAGGCCGACAAGAAGCTGCGAATAGGTCAAGCCGGCGAACAGGCCATCCAGAGCGGGCGTTTCGTTGAGCGCTTCGATCTGGCGCCCGACCACGTCGAAGTTGCTGTGCTCGACCTTGAGGCTGGCCATGATGTCGTCTGTCACATCGTACTCAAGCGTGCCGCGGACGGTCCAATCATTGCGCTGGGGTTCATCGCGATCCAATGTGAGATTGTGAACGTAGCCGCCCAGGTAGCGGTAGCGCGCCGCGGCGCGGGCGCGCAGCCGGTTGCCCAGCGGCCCTGAAATCGCGCCCTCGGTGATGGTCTCCCCGTCTACGAATTCGTAAGTGGTGGTGAGATAGCCTTCAACCGAGTGGGTGGGTTTGGCCGTGGTAACGTTGAGGGCGCCGGCGATGGAGTTCTTGCCGAATAGGATGGTCTGCGGGCCACGCAGCACTTCCACCCGTTCCAGATCCAAAAACGGAGCGCGCGCCTGTTGGGCGCGCGGATAGTGGATGCCGTCCACGTAATATCCAACGGACTGCTCGAACGCTCGATTGATACCAGAGCCGATGCCCCGAATGAAGATGTTCGTACCAATGGCGGTTTCCGTCATGGTGAAGTTCGGCACCAAGAACTGCAGGTCCTCAGCCTTCTGAATGTTCGTATCCTGAAGTGTCACGCCGGAAATGACGGCAATGGAGATCGGGGTGTTTTGCAGAACTTGCACGCGCGACTGCGCTGTGACTACGATCTCTTCAACCGCATCCTGCGCGGAGGCTGACCCACCACCAGACAGCGTAAGCACAGCGACCAGCGCCGAGGAACACAGAAGCGTAGCCTTGTAGCTAGGATGAGTGATCATGAAACCTTCTCGTTTCAACCTTGCCTATCCGGTTTGCGCCCATTCTAGCCCTAGTGGGTGTGGGTGTAAACCGGATAGGCAAGCATCGATCTAAAGGCGACAGGATACGATCGCAGCACTACAAGTGTGGTAGTGTGAAATTGAGCAGTAGACGAATTTTTGTGGAGGCGGGGCTAAGCGAAAATCACAACTTCTTATTCTCGTTGTTATCATTATTGGCGCGGGCGTTTGGTACGTTTCGCAGGGTAATAGGAGTGCGCCCCTTGTTAGCGATATTGTGATGGACGATGACGATATCGGCGGCGTCGTTATGGGGCCCGAGGGGCCGGAGGCCGGGGCCTGGGTCATCGCCGAAACCGATGATTTGCCGACAAAATTTGTCCGCAGCGTGGTGACCGACGATGAAGGCCGCTATGTGATCCCGGACCTGCCTGACGCCAATTATCTTATCTGGGCACGCGGCTATGGGCTCCTCGATTCGATGAAGATTGAAGCGTCGCCCGGCGACCGCGTCTATCTCGCTTCGGTGACAGCGCCCGATGAACGATCGGCAGCGCAAGTCTATCCTGCGATGTATTGGTGGTCGTTGTTGGAGATTCCCACAGCCGATGAATTTCCGGGGACCGGCGACGAGGGTAATGGCATCAATCCGGAAATGCAGAGCCAGGCACAATGGCTGCATCGGATCAAGTCGACCGGCTGCGGGTCGTGCCATCAATGGGGTAACCCTGCGATGCGCGAACTCATGCCGGAATTGGGCGAGTTCGATAATTCCGTCGACGCCTGGACGCGCCGGATTCAATCCGGCCAGGCCAGCGGCAATATGGTCCGGCAAATCGACAATATGGGCACGCAGCGCGCCTTAGCGGAATATGCGGACTGGACCGACCGAATTGCCGCGGGTGAGATTCCCTTCGAAAAGCCGCCGCGCCCTGAAGGCGTCCAGCGCAATGTCGTGGTGACGCAATGGGACTGGTCCGAGCCGACTTATTATATGCATGACGAGATCGCAACTGATCGCCGTAACCCGACCGTCAATGCTTACGGGAAAATTTATGGCTCACCAGAAAACAGCACGGACGAGATACCGATATTAGACCCTGCTCTCCACGAGGTGAGTGTTACACAGGTGCCAATAGCCGATCCCCAAATGCCTTCGACCAATACGAGCCCAATTTTTCAACCTTCGCCCTATTGGGGCGATGAAGCCATCTGGGACAGCGTCACCAGACCGCATAATCCTATGATGGATCATCGCGCGCGGGTCTGGTTCACCACGCGCGCCAAGACGAGGGACAATCCCGATTATTGCCGCGCGGGATCGGATCATCCTTCAGCCCAACTGACGCCTATGAATGATTCCGGCCGCGACATTTCGATGTATGATCCCGAGACTGAGGAATGGACTTTGATACCGACCTGCTTCGGGACGCATCATCTCGCCTTTACGGAAGACGGCACCCATACGCTGTGGTTTTCGGGCGGCGGTCCGACGGCCGGTTGGTTCAATACCACGGTCTTCGAAGAAACCAACGACATCGCAGCCGCACAGGGCTGGACCGCCTTTGTGCTCGATACCAATGGCAATGGTGTGCGCGATCCGGACCCGGTTGGACCCAACGACACCATCGATCCGGCGCGGGACAAACTCATAGACGTCAGCAATTACTCCGTCTCAATCAGTCCGTTCGACGGTTCGGTTTGGGGAGCGGTCATGGAGTTTCCGAGCGGCTATGTGCGCGTTATACCGGGTGATAACCCGCCGGCAACAGCCATCGCGCAATATTACGAGATGCCCTATTTCGATGAAAATGCGCCGTTCAAAACGCATTCCATTCGCGGCGCCGACATAGACCGCAATGGCGTAATGTGGGCCGGAGTGCAAAGCGGGCACATTGCGAGCTTTGATGTCCGCAAATGTACTGCTCCGCTCAACGGCCCCGAAGCGACCGAAGACCATTGTCCCGAGGGTTGGGCTTTCTATGAAATGCCCGGACCTCAATTCAAGAACATCCAAGATGTCCCGGGCAGCGCCGAAACCAGCTATTACACTTGGGTCGATCAGTTCGACACGCTTGGACTAGGGGAGAACGTTCCCATCGTCATCGGAAACGCTTCCGACTCGCTTCTTGCCTTGGTCGACGAAGAAGTGGTCACGCTGCGCGTGCCCTATCCTATGGGTTTCTTTGGTAAGGGTCTCGATGGGCGGATCGACGACATCGACGCAGGTTGGAAAGGTCGCGGGCTATGGTCGACCTCGGGCAACAGGACGCCATTTCACATGGAAACCGGAAAAGGCACGAGGCCAAAGGTCTACCACTTCCAAGTCCGGGATACGCCGCTGGATCACTAGAGTAGGGTATCCGGCATATCGTGCTTTTTAGAACTCGACGGCGTTTCGGCGATCGACTTGCACGCAGCCGACTTGATCTGGACCGTTTGGACCAAGCGTAGCAAGAGAATAGCTTAGAACGTGGTCCGGTAATGGTGGCCGAATGTCCTGTGTGTACCGAAAACTCGATTCACCCGAAAATAGGGCAGATTTGGCAGGTGTGTGTACCGAAAAGTCGATTCATCTAGAAACCACGGCAATTCAGTCAGGTGGCATCCTTCCCAAAAACCTCAGTTGCGTGAATCTGGTTCGCTCGGTGGAGCCTGGTTGGCGACTAACGCCTGCCAAATCTGCCCTATTTTCGGGTGAATCGAGTTTTCGGTACACACAGCACATATTGATCGTGTAGCGCCGTAAATGTCAGAAACGAATTCTTAAACCGAGTTGATAAGGGAAAACCAATGTTTGTTGAGCTCATGATCTGGTTGAAGGATCCTGAACCGGAGGTTGACGTACCTGACGACCTAAGACTTGCCGTCGCCGTCTTATTGGTCGAAGCAGCCCATATGGACGATAAGTTCGGTCCCCATGAGAGGCCGGTTATTGAACGTCTTCTATTAGAAAAGTTTGAGCTTACGAACGAAGAGGCACAGCAACTGTTATCGCTTTCGGAGTCGACCGTTGCACGTGCCACTCAGCTTCACCCCTACACGCGAACCTGTTTCGCCCAATTGGACCCTGACCAGCGACTTCATGTCATCGAAATGCTTTGGGAGGTCGTTTATGCCGACGGTGTACTAGATCCGGAAGAGGATCTACTCGTGCGACGCATCGCCGGGCTGATTTATATAGAGGATCGGGAACGTATCTACGCGCGCCAACGTGTGCTTTCGCGCCTCAAGCGAAATTAGACCAATTTGCAATGTGGAAATGTGGCGGCACAAATTATCGGCGAGCGATAGAGCCATACTGCGTGGCAGATGACTTCAGGTGGAAACCGATAGCGCTTAAAGGAGATATCTTGCATCCGTGGACGCTACTTCAGGGGTCGCCGTCAAAGACCAGCTGAGTTAATGTGACAATGCCCTTAAAGGAAATATCTTGCATCCGCAGACGCTACTTCAGGGTGGCCGTCAAAGACCAGCTGAGTTAATGTGACAATGCCGTAGTTACCGGCAAAGCGGGATCACGAGCGATATCGGCCCTAAGATCATCCAATTCGATGAAGTTGTCAGCCTGACGACGAAGTTCGTCTGCAGTGATATTCCGTACGGCTTTCAAAGTTGAAACGACGGTTACTCGTTTTCCCATCCCTTGCAGCTCTTCCACCAATGCCCTGAAATCTCCGTCACCGGTAAATAAAATTAAGTGATCAAGGTGTGGAGCCAATTTCAGCATGCCAATTGTAATTTCCACATCCATGTTGCCTTTTAGCGTGACAGTACCCGTTGAATAATCTGTCACTTCCTTGGCCGCTTTACTCACAACGGTAATTCCATTGTAGGTCAGAAAATCGAGCAGTCGCTTGAGAGAGTTAGATTCCTGATTTTCTACGACTGCGGTATAATAATAACATCGCAAAAGTTGACCTTGTTTTGAAAAATACTCCTGTAACAAACTGTAGTTGACTTCCCATTGTAAGGCTTTCACCGCCCCATAAAAATTGGGACCGTCTATAAACAAGGCAATACGCTCGTTCTGATATGACAGCATCAACGTCTCCACTTAATAATCGCAGTAGGAGATCACTCATACCATTACGGCATTCCGCTAACGAAATCGCTCATATCCTCATGATTGATGAGTGTCAGCAGCACCTCTACGGGGCGGAAACGGATGTTCAGAAGCAATCGCGGCTTTAGGTCTTTGTCCTGTGTGTACCGAAAACTCGATTCACCAGAAAATAGACTAAAATTGGTTGGCGTGCTTCGCCGACCACGCTCCATTGAGTGACCCCGAATCACGCAACTGATGTATCCGGGAAGGCCGCCACCCGGCTGAATTCCCTTTGTTTCTAGCTGTATCGAGTTTTCGGTACACACAGCGGTCTGTCAACGGCGGAGCAAAATTAGTCCACCCGGGCGGAGCAAAACTAGTCCACTTAACGTTATGCGGTACGCGGTGTTGGGGGGTTGTCCCGGTAGTCCATAGGAGGGACCCGCGCTGCTTCGAGTAGCGCTTGCGTTACGCGGAGCGAAGCAGCGCGGGAGGTTCCTGTGGACCCACCGGGTCAACCATTGCACCGGCGGTTAAGCAGGTATTTTTGGGGATTTCCGCCGTTTTTGGCTTTGGTTGAGACGATAGCTCTCGCCGTTCATTTCCAGGATATGGACATGGTGGGTGAGGCGGTCCAGCAAAGCCCCGGTCAGGCGTTCCGAGCCGAATATCTCCGTCCACTCATCGAACGGCAAGTTGGAGGTCACCAGGATCGAGCCCCGCTCGTAGCGCTGGCTGAAGACTTCGAACAGCAGCTCGGCGCCGGTCTTCGAGAGCGGCACGAAGCCGAGTTCGTCGATGATCAGAAGGTGATAGTTTGCCAGTTGCTTCTGCAGGCGCAACAGGCGTTTTTCATCCCTGGCCTCCATCAGTTCATGAACCAGGGCAGCGGCCGTGAGGAAGCCGACGGAGAGCCCCTTTTGGCAGGCCGCCAGACCGAGACCGAGGGCGATATGGGTCTTGCCGGTGCCTGAGTTGCCGAGCGCGATGATATTCTCACGACGCTCGACGTATTCGCATCGCGCCAACTCCAGAACCAGCATCTTGTTGAGCGATGCGATGGCCTTGAAGTCGAAGCTGTCGAGGCTTTTGACGGCGGGGAACCTGGCCTGTCTGATCCGCCGCTCGACCATGCGGCGCTCACGGTCGATCAGTTCCAACTCGGTCAGACGGACAAGATACCGCACATGGTCGGCGCCCTCGGTGGCGCATTGGCGGGCCAGCTTGTCGTATTCGCGCAGGAACGTCGGCAGTTTCAGGGTCTTGAGGTGATGGGCCAGCAACACTTGCGGCGTATCGGTCATGACGCGCCTCCACCCAACAAGCTCATATAACTGGCGGCGGCCGTGGTCGCCACGTTGGCCCGAGGCAGGTAGGGATAGATATCCAGGTCGAGTTTGGGCGGGCGTCGCTCGATACGGCACAGCACAAGGTGTTTGACGGCGTCGTAGCCGATCGCACCCAGGCGCAGGGCGTCCTTCACCGCGCCGTGAAGCACCTCGAGATCGAAGGCCTCCAGAAGCCGAAGGACCTGGACGTATTCCCGCTTGCCGGCCTTGCCCATGCGCGCCTCCAGGAGACGGCGCAGGGTTGGGAAGGCATCAGGCAGTTCCCATCCGGCTAGCGGCGCGGCCTGATCCAGGGCACCGATCTTGTGCTCCAGCAAAGGCAGGTAGTGGATCGGATCGAAGACCATATCTTCCCGGTCGTAGGAACGGGGGTGTCGGGCAATGATCCCGGTGCCGCAACCGATAACCACCTCGTGGACATAGCCACGGATCCAGACTTCCTGATGGCCGTAGGCGACGGGCACGGAATAGTCATTCGTCCGGTAGCGCACCAGGGACAGCGAGTTGACCCGCGTGCCCTGCTTGTCGCACGCGTCGAACGGTGCCGGCAGTGGCCTCTTCAACGCTTCGCGGTCACGCACAAACCGTTCGCCGATGCTCTCGCGGTGGCCGCGCAGGACGTTGCCTTGCCGGTTGCGGCATTGCTCTTCCAGGTGGCCATTGAAGGCGTCCCAGCTCGCGAACCGGGGAAGCGGCGTCATGAAGTTCCGCCGGGCATAGCCGACCACCCCCTCCACATTGCCTTTGTCGTTACCCTTGCCGGGACGGCCGTAGCGGTCCTCGAAGAGGTAATGGGACTACAGCCCGCTGAACGCCCGCGTTCGTTGCCGCGTGCCATCTGACAAGATGCGCGACACCAGACACTTGTCGTTGTCGTAAAGAATCGATTGGGGAACGCCGCCGAAAAAAACAAAGGCTCTGTTGTGCCCGTCCAGCCAGGCCTCCGTCGCCGCCGCTGGGTAGGCCGCAACGAAGCAGGCATCGCTGTGGGGAAGTGTCATGACGAAAAAATGCGCCCGATACTTGACGCCGGCGATGATCGCATCCGCCTCGCCAAAGTCCGCTTGAGCATGGCCCGGAGGATGTGACAACGGCACAAACATCTCACGCCGACGAAGGCGCCGTTCCCGAACGTAATCCTTCACGATGGTCTCTTTGCCCGTGAAGCCATGTTCGTCGCGAAGGCGCTCGAATATACGCTTCGCCGTGTGGTGCTGCTTACGGTGAACCGTTCGGTCCTCCTCCAGAATACGGTCGATGATATCCGTGAAGGGGGCCAGTTTCGGGCGTTTCGGTGGCTGGCGTCGCCGATATCCCGGCGGTTCCGAATGCCGCAGCATCTTCCTCACCGTCTCGCGCGCAATGCCAAACCGACTTGCCGCCTCTCGCTAGCTCAGACCATCAACATGGCAGGCCAGCCGAACGCGCAGATATAGGTCCACGGTGTACATCCTCCCGCCTTCCATCTCAAAAAAGATCGAAGGCTACAGGTGGCAGAGTTTTACTCCGCCCGCGGCTGGGAAATCCCGCCGCTTCCGTGGACTAATTTGTCACCGCCGTTCTCAAGAGGTTTCTGGGAAGGACGCCATCCGGCTGAATTTCCTTGGTTTCTAGCTGAATCGAGTTTTCGGTACACACAGGACATTTGCAAAAGTGTCTGGCAATGGTGGCATCACTTCATCTCAATTTTCCAATAGGCAAATTTTAAGATCTCGATCAACAGAGGAACCAGACCAGCAACTATGCCAAGTGAAGGGTTGGGTCCCTATTACTGGCTCGGATGTAATTAGCTCCGGTGGCAAAGCCACCTTTATAGCTTCGTCGAAGATCCTTCTCAGTTCTGTAAAGTCCTGACGCAATGACACCCCACGCAAGTGATTGTCGGCAGGATTCATTTCGCCAAGTCGCCTCTGTATGTTCGAGTATAACTCGAAGTTTGCACTGCGACATATCTGGTTATTGTATTCGCCGCGCATAGAAACTCTCGTAGGCTGCTTAATGTTTTGGAAACACTGGATAAGCTCTGGCGTGTCAGGTTGAGGCTCTGGTGGTGCTGGTGGTGGCTCACAACCTTCAGCAAATTCGAAACAGTCTGATCCGGACAGTGATCCCAACCGCGCCTGTTGAATCACGGGCGCGTCGTTGGTGGAGGCGACCGGATTCGCAGGACTAAGCACGGGAGGCGAAAAATCTAATTCGTCGGCGAATGCCTCGCCGGCTAAGAATGCGTCCACCGCCTCAGCAAGCGCGAGGTCATCGGCAGATCGTGCAGCCACAGCCCCCGAGGGTACCCCAGATTGAATGGGTAGGTTTCGACTCGCAGCGTTCGGACCAACGACGATCGGCTGGTTGGGATCAAGGTGTGTAAGATCAACGGCATTGTCACGTTAACTCAGCTGGTCTTTGACGGCGACCCTGAAGTAGCGTCTGCGGATGCACAATCTTTCCTTCAAGCGCTATCGTTTTCCGTCTGAAGTCATCTGCCACGCAGTATGGCTCTACGCCCGGTTCACTCTGAGTTATCGAGACGTAGAAGATCTCCTCGCGCAGCGCGGCCTCGATATCTCCTGCGAAACCGTGAGGCGGTGGTTTCTTAAGTTTGGCCAGCCCATTGCCCGGAACCTGCGGCAAAGACGGCCCAAACCCAGCGACTACTGGCATCTGGACGAAATGGTCATTGTTATCCGTAGGAAGCGGCATTGGCTGTGGCGTGCGGTGGACAATGAAGGCGAGGTTTTGGACTTCCTGGTACAGTCGAAACGTAACGCCAAAGCAGCGAAAAGATTGCTCCGTAAGTTCTTGAAGAAGCCGGGATGGGCACCTGCCCGCATGATAACCGATAAGCTCCGATCATATCCTGTTGCATTTAGATCGATTGGCCTCACGGCGGAACATATAGACAATAAGCGATCAAATAATCGGGCGGAGAACTCGCATCAACCCGTGCGACGACGTGAAAGGAAGATGCAGAGATTCAAGTCCCCCGGATCCGCCCAAAGGTTCCTCAACATCCACTCCGCCGTTTACAACACCTTCTACGTTCAACGTCATCTCGAAAACCGAACTCGATTCAAGAGCCTTCGCGCCGAAGCATTCGGTGTTTGGGAAAGCGCGGCCACAGCTGCGTGAAGAAATTAGGGATGCAGAATTCTGTGACCTGCACCGATTAACGTGACAATGCCGGGAATTAGCCTCTTAGTCTCTCAGCCGCCAGGGCGCCCGCGAACGACGCGGCGTACGCAATCATCCCAGCGCGCGAGCTTTCGTTCGCGGGTTTTCGTATCCATGGCGGGCTCAAAGCGACGCAGCCCACTACTGCCGATCGCGAATTCGTTGGGCGACGGACACACGCCGCAGTTGAGGCCCGCGAGGTAGGCGGCACCAAGCGCGGTGGCCTCGAGCACGTCCGGACGTTCAACCGGAGTGTCGAGAATATCGGCCAGGAATTGCAGGAGCCAGTCATTGGCAACCATGCCGCCGTCGACGCGAAGGACTGTCAACTCCGCCGCCCGGGGCCAGTCCGCGCGGATTGCGTTCAATAGGTCGCGGGTCTGATAGCCAACACCTTCTAGCGTCGCACGTGCAAGCTCGGGCGCGCCCGTCGCCAGCGTGATTCCGAACAGGGCCCCGCGCGCTTGCGTATCCCAATAGGGCGCGCCGAGGCCCACGAAGGCCGGCACCAGACAGAGATCTTGAGCAGAATCCGCTGCTGCCGCCAAAGCCGCCATCTCCTCGGCGTTGCGAATGATCTTGAGACCATCGCGCAGCCATTTGACCGCGCTACCCGCGACGAAGATCGCGCCTTCAAGTGCATAAGTCCGTCTGCCGGCCAGCTGATACGCGACAGTCGTCAACAGCCGGTTTGTTGAAAGCACGGGCTCCCCACCCGTGTTTAGAAGCATGAAGGCGCCAGTGCCATAGGTCGATTTCATCATGCCCGGTTCAAAGCAACCCTGGCCGATCATCGCAGCCTGCTGGTCCCCGGCAATACCCGCGATACGGATCGAGCCGCCGAACAGCTCGGGCGCTGTGGCTCCAAAATCGCCGGAGGAATCGCGTATCTCGGGCATGAGGGAAACCGGCACGCCGAAAGTATCGAGCAGTTTTTCATCGAAGGCACCGCTGCGAAGATCATAGAGGAGCGTGCGCGATGCATTCGTCGCATCGGTCGCATGCAGAGTGCCCCCGCTCAAGCGCCAGAGGAGAAAACTATCCACCGTGCCAAATGCAAGCTCGCCCCGCTCGGCACGCATGCGGGCGCCCGGGACATTGTCGAGCAGCCAGGCGATTTTCGTTGCAGAGAAATAAGGGTCGAGCTTGAGCCCGGTCTTGGCAGAAACTTCCGGCTCGAGCCCTCTCGCCTTCAGCGTTTCGCACATCTCCGCCGTGCGGCGATCCTGCCAGACAATAGCATTGTGGATCGGCTTTCCACTGGCACGATCCCATACAATGGCAGTTTCGCGTTGGTTGGTTATCCCAAGTGCCGCGACCTCGAGCGCAGATGTGTCGGACTTCGCGAGCACGGCTTTGACCGCAGTGACGGTTGAATTCCACAAATCTTCGGGATCATGTTCGGCCCATCCGGAGCGTGGATAGGCTTGCAGAAATTCTCGTTGTTCGACGGCCAAGACGTTGAGGCCCTCGTCGAAGAGAATCGCACGGGTAGAACTCGTTCCCTGGTCAATTGCGAGGAGCTTCGCACTCATAACTTGCCGGACTGGCGGTCCGTCCTCGGTTCGGAATCAGAACGCATTTTGACAAGGAATTCTTCCAGAGCGGAGACATCTTGCGGGCTAAACCACAGCCCAAGCTTGGAGCGCCGCCAAAGAATATCCGCAGCACTCACCGCCCATTCCTCTGCCACCAGATAGCGGATTTCAGCTTCCGTGAAGTCAGCGTGGAACCATTGGCCAAGGTCGCTTGCCTTGCGCGCGTTGTTCAGGATTGCGCTTGATCGGGTGCCATAGGCGTTCACCAGCCGTTCGAGATGTGAGCAAGCAAGAAAAGGGTAGTCGCGGATAAAAGACTCTAATAGCGCTTCTATGCCGCCTAGCGGAACATCACCCCCAGGAAGGGCAGCGTTCGCCGTCCAAGGAGCGTGTGCCCCAATAAAAGGCGTCAGTCGGACAAGCGCTTCCTCGGCGAGCCGGCGGTAGCTCGTGATCTTGCCGCCATGAATGGTTAGCAGCGGCGCCCGGCCGCCAGCGTTCTCAAGTTCAAAGTGATAGCCACGGCTTACCTTCCCGACGCTCGATGTTCCATCGTCGTGGAGCGCACGAACACCGGCATAGGTCCAGACAATTGCATCACGCGGAATTGGAACGCGAAAATATTCGCTCGCCGCGGCGCACAGATAAATAATTTCGTCTTCGCTGATCTTCGCGTCGGTGGGATCGCCCACAAAATCCTGCTCGGTGGTTCCGATCAGAGTGAAATCCCGGTGGTAAGGAATGGCAAAAATAATTCGGCGGTCGGTATTCTGGAAGATGTAGGCACGATCATGATCGAACAGGCGGCGTACGACGATGTGACTGCCCTTTGCGAGGCGCGCTTTGGGATGACCTTCCGTCTGGAGTACGCGATGCGATACGTCGTTCACCCAAGGCCCGGCTACGTTGATGAGAGCACGAGCCGAAACAATCGTTCGCGCATGCGTGCCGGCGTCTTCAAGCATCAGTCGCCAATCTGCTCCCTCGCGTTCCGCCGATAAGCAGCGCGTCCGCGGCGCGATATGCGCCCCCAGTGCTCTGGCGTCGACGGCATTAAGGATAACCAGGCGAGAATCGTCGACTGAACAGTCGGAATATTCAAAAGCGAAGACAAATTTCGATTTCAGAGGAAATCCGGCTGGATCGTGCTTAAGGTCAATGCTCGCCGTTGGCGGCAGTGTAGTTTCACCGCCAAGATGATCGTAGAGGAATAGGCCAAGGCGCAACAACCAACGCGGGCGTAACCCCGCTTGGTGCGGCAGAATCAATCGGAGTGGCCGGACGATGTGCGGCGCGGTGCGCAAGAGCACCTCGCGCTCGGCCAAAGATTCGCGAACCAGTCGGATTGCAAAACTCTCCAGATAGCGAAGACCGCCATGAATCAGTTTTGTCGATGCCGAGGAAGTGGCACCGCCCAAATCGCCTTGTTCACACAGAAACACCGAAAGCCCGCGCCCTACAGCATCGCGGGCAATGCCACAGCCATTGATGCCCCCACCAATAATGGCAAGATCGTATATCAGCTCAGGATTCCTTTAACGAGATTACCGGACGCGCGAGCGTCTGGGCAATCGACACAGTGATGTCTAGCGCATTATAAACAGGTTCCACTTGTGTAGTCCTGAGGCTCATCGTCCGAAGGTCCGCTTTTGGCTGCGGTCTCAAAGGGTCAACGCAACACTAGCGGCAAGTCTCTCTGCCGGGGGTTAGAACCTCAAAGTCTTTCAGGACCGTTCTTGAGCCGTCCGGCCGCTTTTCTCGGATGCGAGAGCGAATAGATCGAAAGCACAACCCTCTTCAGAAAGCGTTATCAGAGCAGGCGTTTGACGTTCCCATTGGGGCTGCGCTGGCAGTGATCTTACGGCCCAGGCTTCTCGTGCAAGGTGAACCACGGACTATGTCTTTGGCTCGTATGCACAAACTCAGACACTTCCGTTTAGGGCAAGACGTTGCGTCGACCACCTGAGGCCACAGAACTTTGCGGACACTTCCATTGCAGTACCGATGTCTGCTTCGGGTTTTGCGTACGTGCAGAGCCATTACGAAAGAGCGGACTTGTGATCCAAAGCGGGCACTATTGCAAATCCCTTGAGATACCATCAGCCTAATCTTGCACCATTGTGTTCTGTCGGCGTGCGTTGCGGAGACCCAGATGAAGACTCCTCCCGAGCTTTCGAGATCGTCTGCGGTTGGCCGCCCCGTTGTAGTTGCTCATCGTGGTGCTAGCGGCTACCTGCCGGAGCACACGCTTGAGGCGTATGCGAGGGCAATAGAGCTGTAGGCCGATCTGGTCGAACCAGATCTCGTTGCAACTAAGGATGGCACCCTAATCGCACGCCACGATCCCTGGCTTGGCGATACCACAGATGTCGGACTTCGCCCTGAATTTTCCGACCGGAAAGCGACGTATATTATCGATGGAAAGAAAATCACGGATTGGTTTGCAAGTGATTTCACAATCGAAGAAATCAAGACGCTATATGTCGTACAACCAGTCAGGGAGAGGGATCAATCCTTCAATGGAATGTTCAGGGTCCCGTCATTTAAGGAAATTATCACTTTAGTCAAAGACAGAAGCGCGGAGCGTAAGCGAACGGTTGGAATTTACCCAGAAACAAAACACCCAACTTATCACAGGGAACTAGGCCTTAGGCTTGAAGACAAGATCGCCAGCGCCCTTGCGTCCGAAGGGTGGACGGACAAGGGCTCCCCCGTAATCATCCAGAGCTTTGAGACTTCTAGTCTAAGATACATGCGCGCGCATACAGGAGTTCGATTGGTCCAGCTCATAGGCGCCAAGGCGATGTCCCTATCTCTGTTGAAATTCGTGGGGCAGGCGTCGCTGGTTGATGATGCTATGCTGCCTTCATGATGGTTTCAATGGCACTGTCGGCCTGAGCCTTTCTCAAGTGTTCCTGGAGAGCATTTCGGAGGATGGGCAGCTGGCGATAGGCCTTGAGGCGACGGAAGGTTTTCTGGGCCTCCAGCAGGCCGGCGGCGGTCCATCTGAGCGCCATCTCGGCGTGTCTCCAGCGTTTGACGTTGCGGGTGACCTGGCGCACCGTGCCGAGCGCGTTCTCGACGATGTTGGTGCAGGCGAGCGAGCGCCGGAGTTCGTGCGGTAGGCCGAGGCGGATGACGGTGAGGATCTCCTCCAGCCCCTCCAGGATGCTGCCCGAGACGCCCGGTTCCTCATGCTCCAGACGCCGGACCAGGTTGCGCAAGAGCCGCTCGGCCTTGTTTGCGTCGTCCTGGTCCCAGGCCTGACGGAGCGCCTTCTTGACGCTCGCGTGCAAATGTTGGGGCAGGCGCTCGATGATGTTACGGCCCTTGTGGACCTGGCAGCGCTGGATGGCGGCGGCCACACCGAAGGTGTTTCGGATCGCTTTGCTGAGTGCCTTCGCGCCATCGACGATGAACAGCCGCGGCAGTGTCGGATCGAGCCCCCTGGCGAGGAGATTGTCGATCAAGGCCTGGACGACGACCGTGTTCTCCGTCGCCCCCTCGACCACGGCCAGGACATGCTTGTCGCCGTTGCCATCGACGCCGATCGCCGCCATCAGGACATGGTCGCCGACATGCAGACCGTCGATCTGGATGACTAGCAGGTCGAGTTCCGAGAGATCCGAGGCGAGCCAGGCCTTCATCTTCTTGCGTGACAGCGCCACAAAGCGCCTGGAAACGGCCGACTTCGAGGTGCCGTCGCCACGCGCTTTCGCCAGGTCGCCCTCGGGCAGACGGACCGCGCGGTGGTACTTGCGGGTCGACACGTTCAGCACCATCAGGTTGAGCGCCCACTCGAGCAGCATGTTGCCATCGCGTAGCGCCTGCCAACTCTCCAAGCTCACCTCTTTGCCCGCCCGGTCACGAACCCGTGGCCGGGCCACCTTCACTTTGCCGCCGTGGTAGCCGATCTCGCTATGTGTCCTGCCCCAGCGATAACCTCGACGGTCCCCATGGCGGCGATGTCGGGCCCCGCACACGGTCGTGGCGTCCTCCTCCATCATCTCGGCCAAGGCCTCGACCCCGGCCAGAAGACAAAACCGATCCACGCTGAGATGGACTGCGTCCATCGCGTCCGCCAGCGGCGGCATAGGAATCGAGGGGGCAAGGGCTTTCGGGCGGCTGGAACTACGGATATTATTTCCCATGGTGTCGTTCTCCCTTTTGGGTTTGCAGCACCCGGAGCCTAACGGCTCCAGGAGAGCGACACCTACCTCAACTTCTCAACATCGATCGGGACAGCCCCGGCGCCAAGGAAGAAAAACCATACGATCTTACCGCGTCAGGCAATCCAAAGACGTATGGTGATATGTCTGAACCATCCGGGCTGCAAGAAATCGCGAACTACGCTGACGGTATTGGAGTGCCAAAGCATCATCTTATTTTAGCGAATCAATGTGAGTGCCGATCACAGGAGCCCCTCATTCGTGACGCACATGATGCGATGCTATTCGTGCATGCATACGCCTTTCGAAACGAATCGCGTTTCATCCTTCAAGGTTTTGGTGGTGATCCCTTAGCTGAGTACTCGGCTTTTTATAAGCTCGGTGTAGATGGCGTCTTCAGTGACTTCCCGGATACCGCGATCAGCGCGCGACGTTCTCTTGAAAGCCAATCCGGAAGCAAGCCCAGCCAATTGTAGGAATGGCCGCCTCTAACTTTCCTACCGGCATCGGGATTCATTTTGCACCTGTCGGCATGGATAGCCGTCGGTTATTCTTTACCTGACACGGTAGCAGGTGAACAAATGACTAAAACAGCGAAGATCGCTCTAGCAGGCGCACACGGGACGGGAAAGACGACACTCTCAGACGCGGTGCTCAAGAGCTTCTCTAAGTCATATATCGTGCAAAAAACAGAGGAGGTACCGCGACGGCATTGTCACATTAAGTGGTGTTAGACGCAAAAGTTCGAACCCGATTCAAGAGCCTTCGCACAGAAGCATTCGGTGTTTGGGAAAGCGCGGCCACAGCTGCGTGAAGAAATTAGGGGGTCGAACTTTTGCGTCTAACACCACTTAATGTGACAATGCCTGATTTGGCGTGCACCGGTTTTGGCCGTAGGTCGTCTCCGACGGCAACATAGGTAAAAGTACCTTCTGTCACCTGAATCATTTGTCTTTCGTTACGACGGTTCACCCAAGCTTCGATACGGACGGCAATTGATGTTCTGCCGATCCGGATCAATTCCGCATAGATGCACACAACGTCGCCGACATAGACCGGCTTGCGAAAGGTCATTGCTTCCACAGAGACGGTTACGGTTCGGCCCTGGGCGATTTTGTAGGAAAAAATGCTGCCTGCGATATCCATCTGCCCGAGCAGCCAGCCGCCGAAGATGTCGCCGTTCTGGTTTGTATCGGCCGGCATTGCAAGCACGCGGATGGACAATTCTCCCCGCGGCTTACGTGTCTTGCCTTCGATATCGGGCGCGCCGGTTGCGGTCATGAATAACCCGTCCTCATAAGCTTAGTTATCAAAAGCGCACGTTAGCGCAGGCATTGTCACATTAGCTCAGCCGGTCTTTGAGGGCGACCCCGAAGGTGCGTCTCCGGACGCAGGATATTTCCTTTAAGCGCCATTGTTATCCGTAGGAAGCGGCATGGCATTGTCACGTTAACGCATCCGATTACTTGAATAGCTCTCTTGGCGGTCGGGGGGCGTGTGCTAAGTGATCGATTTGATGTCAGCAGCCTCGGGGCTATCAGTCCACAAACCAAGTATATCGAGTTAATGTGACAATGCCCGCGCACGGCCTCTTGCTGATCGACTCGCCTTACTTTCTGTAGCCAAACCGACTTAGAAAATGCGGAGGCATCTGCGATATTGGAGTTATGCCCAGGACATCAGTACACCCGAACTGATGATCAACTACCGCGCCATCGCCGAAGTATGATCCAACACCGACATAGCCCCTGATCAGTGGTGGTAGTGCGCGGAACGCAATCTTTGGATCGATATCCTCCATTGGCATCCGGTTCATCTCTAGGTAGAGCTCTGGGCGCGCACAAACACGACTTTCCTCTGGCGCGCGATGAAAATGATGGAGATAAGACAAGGGTAGCGTGAGCGCTTCCGGATCGGTCCCCGGCAAAGAGCCACACCCGAACATCACATCAATCGAGTAACGTGCCGCATAGGCCATGATGCCCTTCCATAAGAGCTTTACAGTCATGGACTTGGATCGGTAACTCTTGAGAACGCACGAGCGGCCCAATTCGAGAAACCGCGTGCCCGGTTGATTGCCATCGAGCATCGGCGTCAAGTCAAATTCGGTCGATGCGTAATACCCGCCATGAAGCGCTGCGACCTCGCCGCGCAAGAGCCGGTAAGTGCCGACAGCCACTGGCGGGGCCCAAATGTTACTCGCTTCGCGGTCGACCACCAGAATATGGTCGCAGATGTCGTCATATCTATCGAAGTCGCGCTTTCGCCTGCGCATCTTGACCGTTGAGATTGCCGACATTTCTTCGTGAAAGACTCGGTAGCGAAGACGCTGTGCGGCCTTGATCTCAGATTTCGACTCCGCGATTCGCACCTCGAGATTGCCCATCGAGGAGATAATGGGCCAATCGTAAAGTGGCTGGGCCATGGAATGATGGGCCGTGGAGCGGGGCGCGCTGTCGAGCTGTGGCCGTGTCCATAAAAGAAAATGCCGCGGGTCGATCATGCGCGGGCGCGAAAAAACCCATCGCCGGCGCGCATTGCGGATACGGGCACTTAATTGGAAGCTTTGCCGCGTGCCCATAGAGATTAAATTTTCCTCGTCCTAGCGGTGCCGCTTACTGCTTGAGAACGGCGGTGACAAATTAGTCCACGGAAGCGGCGGGATTTCCCAGCCGTGGGCGGAGTAAAACTCTGCCACCTGTAGCCTTCGATCTTTTTTGAGATGGAAGGCGGGAGGATGTACACCGTGGACCTATATCTGCGCGTTCGGCTGGCCTGCCATGTTGATGGTCTGAGCCAGCGAGAGGCGGCAAGTCGGTTTGGCATTGCGCGCGAGACGGTGAGGAAGATGCTGCGGCATTCGGAACCGCCGGGATATCGGCGACGCCAGCCACCGAAACGCCCGAAACTGGCCCCCTTCACGGATATCATCGACCGTATTCTGGAGGAGGACCGAACGGTTCACCGTAAGCAGCACCACACGGCGAAGCGTATATTCGAGCGCCTTCGCGACGAACATGGCTTCACGGGCAGAGAGACCATCGTGAAGGATTACGTTCGGGAACGGCGCCTTCGTCGGCGTGAGATGTTTGTGCCGTTGTCACATCCTCCGGGCCATGCTCAAGCGGACTTTGGCGAGGCGGATGCGATCATCGCCGGCGTCAAGTATCGGGCGCATTTTTTCGTCATGACACTTCCCCACAGCGATGCCTGCTTCGTTGCGGCCTACCCGGCGGCGGCGACGGAGGCCTGGCTGGACGGGCACAACAGAGCCTTTGTTTTTTTCGGCGGCGTTCCCCAATCGATTCTTTACGACAACGACAAGTGTCTGGTGTCGCGCATCTTGTCAGATGGCACGCGGCAACGAACGCGGGCGTTCAGCGGGCTGCAGTCCCATTACCTCTTCGAGGACCGCTACGGCCGTCCCGGCAAGGGTAACGACAAAGGCAATGTGGAGGGGGTGGTCGGCTATGCCCGGCGGAACTTCATGACGCCGCTTCCCCGGTTCGCGAGCTGGGACGCCTTCAATGGCCACCTGGAAGAGCAATGCCGCAACCGGCAAGGCAACGTCCTGCGCGGCCACCGCGAGAGCATCGGCGAACGGTTTGTGCGTGACCGCGAAGCGTTGAAGAGGCCACTGCCGGCACCGTTCGACGCGTGCGACAAGCAGGGCACGCGGGTCAACTCGCTGTCCCTGGTGCGCTACCGGACGAATGACTATTCCGTGCCCGTCGCCTACGGCCATCAGGAAGTCTGGATCCGTGGCTATGTCCACGAGGTGGTTATCGGTTGCGGCACCGGGATCATTGCCCGACACCCCCGTTCCTACGACCGGGAAGATATGGTCTTCGATCCGATCCACTACCTGCCTTTGCTGGAGCACAAGATCGGTGCCCTGGATCAGGCCGCGCCGCTAGCCGGATGGGAACTGCCTGATGCCTTCCCAACCCTGCGCCGTCTCCTGGAGGCGCGCATGGGCAAGGCCGGCAAGCGGGAATACGTCCAGGTCCTTCGGCTTCTGGAGACCTTCGATCTCGAGGTGCTTCACGGCGCGGTGAAGGACGCCCTGCGCCTGGGTGCGATCGGCTACGACGCCGTCAAACACCTTGTGCTGTGCCGTATCGAGCGACGCCCGCCCAAACTCGACCTGGATATCTATCCCTACCTGCCTCGGGCCAACGTGGCGACCACGGCCGCCGCCAGTTATATGAGCTTGTTGGGTGGAGGCGCGTCATGACCGATACGCCGCAAGTGTTGCTGGCCCATCACCTCAAGACCCTGAAACTGCCGACGTTCCTGCGCGAATACGACAAGCTGGCCCGCCAATGCGCCACCGAGGGCGCCGACCATGTGCGGTATCTTGTCCGTCTGACCGAGTTGGAACTGATCGACCGTGAGCGCCGCATGGTCGAGCGGCGGATCAGACAGGCCAGGTTCCCCGCCGTCAAAAGCCTCGACAGCTTCGACTTCAAGGCCATCGCATCGCTCAACAAGATGCTGGTTCTGGAGTTGGCGCGATGCGAATACGTCGAGCGTCGTGAGAATATCATCGCGCTCGGCAACTCAGGCACCGGCAAGACCCATATCGCCCTCGGTCTCGGTCTGGCGGCCTGCCAAAAGGGGCTCTCCGTCGGCTTCCTCACGGCCGCTGCCCTGGTTCATGAACTGATGGAGGCCAGGGATGAAAAACGCCTGTTGCGCCTGCAGAAACAACTGGCAAAGTATCACCTTCTGATCATCGACGAACTCGGCTTCGTGCCGCTCTCGAAGACCGGCGCCGAGCTGCTGTTCGAAGTCTTCAGCCAGCGCTACGAGCGGGGCTCGATCCTGGTGACCTCCAACTTGCCGTTCGATGAGTGGACGGAGATATTCGGCTCGGAACGCCTGACCGGGGCTTTGCTGGACCGCCTCACCCACCATGTCCATATCCTGGAAATGAACGGCGAGAGCTATCGTCTCAACCAAAGCCAAAAACGGCGGAAATCCCCAAAAATACCTGCTTAACCGCCGGTGCAATGGTTGACCCGGTGGGTCCACAGGAACCTCCCACGCTGCTTCGCTCCGCGTAACGCAAGCGCTACTCGAAGCAGCGCGGGTCCCTCCTATGGACTACCGGGACAACCCCCCAACACCGCGTACCGCATAACGTTAAGTGGATTAGTTTTGCTCCGCCCGGGTGGACCAATTTTGCTCCGCCGTTGACACCGTAAGGCGCAATATGGAATTTCCTCAACAACTCGTTGACGGCTGTCACGCGTTTCGCAAAGACCGCCTTCGCGTCGAACAGAAACGCTACCGGGAACTTAATGAGACGGGGCAAGAACCTGACATTATGGTCATCGGTTGCTGTGACTCTCGGGTCTCGCCGGACGTCATCTTCAATTCGCGGCCCGGCGAATTATTCGTTGTGCGCAACGTAGCAAACCTCGTCCCGGGCATTGTCACATTAACTCGGCTGGTCTTTGACGGCGACCCTGAAGTAGCGTCTGCGGATGCAGGATATTTCCTTTAAGCGCTATCGTTTTCCGTCTGAAGTCGTCTGCCACGCAGTCTGGCTCTACGCCCGGTTCACTCCGAGCTATCGAGACGTAGAAGATCTCCTCGCGCAGCGCGGCCTCGATGGCATTGTCACATTAAGCGGTGTTGGACGCAAAAGTTCGAACGCCTAATTTTTTCACGCAGCTGTGGCCGCGCTTTCCCAAACACCGAATGCTTCGGTGCGGAGGCTCTTGAACCTGCTTCGATTTTCGAGATGACGTTGAACGTAGAAGGTGTTGTAAACGGCGGAGTGGATGTTGAGGAACCTTTGGGCGGATTCAGGTGACTTGAATCTTTGCATCTTTCGTTCACGTCTTCGCACCGGTTGATGCGAGTTCTCCGCCCGATTATTTGATCGCTTATTATCGATATGTTCCGCCGTCAGGCCAATTGATCTAAAGGCGACAGGATAAGAGCGGAGCTTATCGGTCACCATGCGGGCAGGTGCCCATCCCTGCTTCTTCAAGAGCTTACGAAGCAATCTTTTCGCTGCTTTGGCGTCACGCTTCGACTGTACCAGGAAGTCCAAAACCTCGCCTTCATTGTCCACGGCACGCCACAGCCAATGCCGCTTCCTACGGATAACAATGACCATTTCGTCCAGATGCCAGTAGTCGCTGGGTTTCGGTCGCTTTAGCCGCAGGTTCCTGGCGATGGGTTGGTCAAACTTAAGAAACCACCGCCTGACAGTTTCGTAGGAGATATCGAGGCCGCGCTGCGCGAGGAGATCTTCTACGTCTCGATAGCTCAGAGTGAACCGGGCGTAGAGCCATACTGCGTGGCAGATGACTTCAGGTGGAAAACGATAGCGCTTAAAGGAAATGTCTTGCATCCGCGGACGCTACTTCAGGGTCGCTGTCAAAGACCAGCTGAGTTAACGTGACAATGCCGTCTCGGTGTCCTTAGAAGGGAAATTCATCCCCATCGAGGGGCATTACATCTTCATCAGGTTTTACATAATTTTCATCAACATATTTTGCAAACTCCACCGTATATTTGCTGAAATCGGACGGGTTTGTAAGCACCTTGCGAGCGCGTACTTGGAGATCAGAGAGTGATTTAAGTCCCCGCCGATGTTGAGAGCCGGAAATACCGTATCCCTCCGGCCAACCGATTCCCTTTGTCTCGTCCCAATTCCATGCATCCTGATGCTCCCGCCAAAGATCTTCACACGCAAAGCGTGTGAACGCCACGGTATGAATCAACACGGCGTTAACCGTACGATCCAGTGCCTCGCTTTCAACATCGCCAAATAGGTCACGCAAAAGGCGCTCAATATCGACGCAAAAAAGTGACAGCGACGTGAACTTATTCAACCCGATTTTTTTCCGTTCGAGGTTGCCAAGGAACGGATTGTGGATGGAAACATCGGGATCGAAAGTATTCAACTGTGTTGCTTCAATTAGGGCGCAGATTGTCCACCACAACTCGTGTGCCACTGATCAGCCCCCACTGACTGGTCCAGTTTGAATCTTAGTTCATGGTCGGTCTTTCTGGCAACGGGACGATGGTTTCTGGCGCCGGGGGCTGATAACCGAGGGCACTGTGCGGGCGCTTTGTGTTGTAGTGCCGCCGCCATTGCTCGATGACGATCTGTGCTTCTCTCAAAGAATAGAAGATTTCCCCGTTGAGAAGTTCGTCCCTGAAGCGTGCGTTGAAGCCCTCGATGTAGCCGTTCTCCCAGGGGCTTCCAGGCTCAATGTAGGCGGTCTTTGCTCCAACCACGCTGATCCAGTTGCGTACGGCTTCAGCAACAAACTCCGGCTCATTATCGGAACGAATGTAGGCTGGTACGCCATGCAGAATGAAGAGATCGGTGAGGACATCGATCACATCGGTAGAATTGAGTTTCCGCTTCACCCGAATGGCCAGACATTCCCGACTAAACTCATCCAGGACGTTGAGGGTTCGGAACACGCGCCCATCGTCGGTTCGATGATGAACAAAATCATAGGACCAGACGTGGTTCACATAGCCTGCCCGCAAGCGGACACACGAGCCATCATTGAGCCACAGGCGGCCTTTCTTCGGCTGTTTCTGTGGGACCTTAAGCCCCTCCCGTCGCCATAGGCGCTCCACACGCTTGTCATTGATATGCCAACCGGCCCCTCTAAGGAGGGCGGTAATGCGACGATAGCCGTAGCGGCCATATTGCCGGGCCAGTTCGGTCATGTCGCCGACAAGGCGCTCTTCGTCTTCTTTGCCCCTTGGATCGTGGCGTTGTGTGGTGCGATGCTGACCAAGTACGCGACAGGCACGGCGTTCGGAAACACTCAGCTTGTCACGCACCTGATCAATGCAACACCTACGACGCGAGGGGCTTAGAAGTTTCCCCGGGCGGCCTCCGCTAGGATCTGCTTATCAAGCGTGAGGTCCGCAACAGCCCTTTGAAGCCGTTGGTTCTCCACCTTAAGCCGCTTCAACTGTTTGAGCTGATCTGTACCCATGCCGCCATAGTTCTTGCGCCAGCGGTAGTAGGTGAACGCGGTTACGCCAATCTGGCGAATGGCATCGATCCGAGACTTCCCTTGCCCCAGTAAAACGTCAACCTGACGCAGCTTAGATACGATCTCTTCTGGTTTATGGCGCTTAGCAGCCATCTTCGGTCCTCCTCTTTCCATCACAATAGGGTGGACCAATTCAAAGGGGGAGGATCACCACCATCCGAGGCGGTGGATCGTCTTTTTCCTCCGTGACTGTCTTCTCTGCTTGAGGACTGAAAACTAAATCATGGACTAGATCACTCAGGCGCATGTCGAAAACTCTTTTCCGCAAGTGAAATTGGTCTACCGGACTGTCTTCAAAATAGGGGACCTTTCCGCGAGACAGATTAAAGCGGTCGGTTATGGAGTGACCTTTGTTAAGAATAAAGCGGGGTTGGGGTTCCATGGTTCTCTCCTTCTGTGGTGACCTATTCAGAACGGCGCTGTTGTGATGCACGGCGAAAGTTTCCGGCGCATGGACGTTGGACTCTTCAGAGAAAATTTCGATTCTCTTTTTTATTTCCGAGTGTTTAGAAGTTGCCATTTAGTGTCCTTGCTCAATTTCAAACGCATAGCTTCATCTACGAAAATAGTTTGCATGCGATCACCCACCCCACGATAATCGCCCTTCTATTTTCCCCAAAAAAATTAGTTGACCGGGCGGTCAGGTTTGTTTGCCAAATAAATTTCGAATGGGTCGGCGTAAGCGTCGTCACCTTTCCGCGGCCGTGGTGGCAGCCCGTCGCCAGACACAAGCCGGGGTCGTGAGGCTGGCGTGAATCCCATTTCCGACGCGGCCTTCAACATCAACATTGCGGCCTTGTTGATGATCCCGACATAGACAGACTGAACCTTCACATTCTCGTTCGTGGTGTTCATCAAGAACTTCAGCTTCTTCCGACCGTCCATTGATCGCTGCGCCAGGATCGCTTCGCGGTGCCGATCTTCAGCCTCGATGTAAATTGTCAAAACGCCCCTGTCGATTGCAAAAAACAGGTCGGGCGGCGCGTGACTGACAGCATAATTCTACGCCTCTTTTTGCGATGGCGAAAACCAGGCGGGTGGCTCCATCAAAGAGCCCTGCGGCTCCGGCTCATTCTCGCGTCCGGCGTGCCGCTCCTTCTTCAACGTCCCGTGCCGCTTGTGCAAAACGGTTGGTTTCGGCTTTCTTCCCTTCACTTTTTCACTCCTATTTGCGGCCTAAATTATTCCGATTTTATTCCATCCCCCGACACGCACCCCCCCCCTGGTGTTAAAAACGGATTCATAAAATCCTGCCTGGGATGTCGGTTCGTGGCTGAAAGCCCTAGAGGCGTGACCCGCCCCCTCCCCGCGCCACCTCGCTTCTGTCTTGCCCCGGTTGACTCGGCTCGCGTACTCCGCTTCTGCCCCGGTTTTGCCCCAGCACGTTGTAGTTGTTCAGTGCTCTTTCTTCTTTCTTGCCCCGACTGTGCCCCGGCCATGCCCCGGAACCCTGATATACTGCCCCGGTTGCCCCGTTTCTTTAGAACGGGGCTACGGGGCAACAGGGTTGCTTCGGGTTTTCTACGCACCAGCACCACCCTGGTTTTGAACCGCGACTTTGAGGCGGGCTAGCTTTGAGCCGCCTATCCCTAGTTCCTGCCGAATATCGCGTTGCGTACAGCCGTCCCGCATCATTTCACCGACGCGCGTCACCAATACGTCATCTGCATCTACAACGGTCCATTTAAGGCCGTCGGGCGTTTCAATTAGTTGCGCCTCAAACGGCGCAGCGTCGCGGCCCCAAAATCCCCGAGCCTTGGTAAATTCGACGGAGAATCTTGCGCCTTGGGTCTCGCGGTAATTGCGCGGCCTCTTCAGTTGGATTACCGCATCAAGAATGTCGTGTTTCGCGGATGTTCCCCGGTTACCGCCGGCCTTGCTGTCGTGGTCCACAATCACCACCACCATGCCACGGCGGCGAAGCCGCAGAATGTATTCCTGCGCCGCGACACATGCACCGGCATCGTTCTGATTCGCGGCGTTTCTGAATAATGTTGCTACATTGTCGAAGATTACCAGGGCGCACCCCTCAAGGTCGGACTCAATAGCTGCCTGCCCTTCCGCCGCCAATAAATTAGGCACGGTTCGGTTTCCCGGCAATTTGTCGGGCGTAATGATGCGAAGAAAGTCCCCGCTGGGGATTGTAGGCAAGGATTGAACGGCCGCGCGGAACCGCTCTTGCAGCAAGTTGAACGGCATTTCACCGTCAACAAATAGAACGCGCGATGGCTCGGTAGCAGACCACCGCAAGACTTGTCCTCCGCTTGCAACTGCAACCGCCACCCAAACCGCGACGTGCGTTTTCCCGATGCCTCGCCAAGCATGAATCATCGATGAGCCGCCGCGCATAAGCCAAGGGTTAAGGAGGGCGCGGCGTGGCGGTGCTTCAACTGCCAACAAATCCGAAAATGATAATGATAGCCGCTCTTGTGGCGTCGTCCGCGCGAGTGCATGGCGCGACACCTTGCGCAAGTCTTCAAGTGCGTCGGCTATCGGAATATCGGTGCACGCAATGCGCTCGCCTGCTGCTTCGAGATGCGCTTCAAGCTGTCGCCGTGCCGCTAAGTCGCGGATAATCGCTGCCCATGCGGCAACGCTTGGCATCACTGGCGCAGCACGAGCAAGGCTCTTCAAATATTCTGCACCTCCGACTTGGCGCAGCCCTTCGTTCGAAGCCAAACGCGCGGCGAGTGTGAGCGGGGAGACAAGATGGCCTCCACCGTGTATTTCGCCCATCGTAGAAAAAAGGCGGGCGTGCAACGGATCGGAAAATTCGTCTGGCGCGATCAACACCAATCCCTCACAGAGTGACCTAACGTCAATAAGGGCCGCGCCAATGAGCGCCGTTTCGGCGTCTAGATTGTAATGGGCCGTTGGCGTGGCTCAGTGCTGCGACATGGTCATAAGCCGGACTCGCGCTCATCGAGCCACCAGCGCCACAACCCATCACCACCGTTTGGGCGCTTAGGCTGGGCGACAACGGCCTGCAATTCACGGCGTAAGTCTTCGGAGGACGGCAGGCGCTGTTGTTGCCGTGCTCCACAGGCCCGCTTACGGGTGTTAAACCACTTTGCCTCGTGTATCGCCACGGCTCACGCCCCCACCTGCGGCGAGCCTTCGTCGCGTTCCGCAACGCGCTCCTTCTGCCAAGCGATGATTTCCTGTTCGAGCCAAGCGACAAGTCTGCGCGAAATCCGCACGGGCCGCGGGAACTCCCCACGCGACATCATTTCATATATGGTTGAGACCGGTACGCCAGTGACATCAACTACAGCTTGACGGCGCAGAAACCGCGATGCGTGCGGTCCATCCGTATCGATGATTTTTCCGTTTGCAGTTTTCAACATTTTTCGAACCTTTCCAGTGGAACGGTTCGAACTTTGTATTTACGAAGAAATAGCTCTAAAGGAGTTTTCTCCCAAAAATTTGGAGCTATTTCTCCTTAACCGCTTCACGCGCCAAGTACTCGGCGCTCGCGTCGATTTGTAGTGCATCGAAAACGTCGGTCAGGAAATCGAGAAACGGACCATACGCTTTATTGTTGGTAGGATTCGTTCCAACCGTGGGGCGATTGCCGGTTAATGCCGCGAAGGCCTTGGCAGCAGATTTCGCGATTTGTTTTGGACCGCGCATTTCTGGTCTTCCGCGGGGCGAGCTTGATCGGATGTCGTCTTTAGATGTGCTCGCGCGCGCCACTCTAATCAGTTTGGCAAGGTCACCCTCGATTTTTCCGGGTTGCCGCTGACCGTCATCCAAGTTTTCGAACCGCGACAAACTGTTGCGATGCATTGCTGCGATATGTTCACGAAGCGCGCTCGCGCGCTTTATAAATGTATCGATTTCCTTTTGCGCAGCGTCCGACGTGGTTTCACGCGCTCGCAGCGCGTCCATGTAATGCTGAAACTGTCCAAAAATTACCAAACGATTCGCAAAATGGAGGATTTGTTCACGTTTCTCGGTGAGCACTGGAAGTTTTTCAATGGCAGCGACAAGGGCAAGCGTCGTCGGATCGGGTGAATCGTTGCTCATTTTTTGCGCTTGCGAATCGGGACGACATCACCGCCAGCGGTAACGGGTCGCGAGCAATACCCAGCCCACGCTTCCATAAGCCGTCGCCGCTTCTCAAGAGCATCACCGCGCAAGTATGCCGCTTCTGTCTTGTTGGTCACTACATGCGCTAAAGCCGCCTCAGCGATCTCTCTAGGATAGCTTGTTTGCTCTGCTGCCCAATCGCGGAAAGTCGACCTGAATCCATGAACCGTAGGGCCGCTATTCGGCCTCATGCCGCGCAGAAGCTCTAGCATCGCCATATTAGAAAGCGGCTTCTTTGCGCGCCCGCCTGGGAAAACATAAGGCAAGTCCTTTTCGCGTGGCAATTTCCGCAAAATATCGAGCGCGCCCTTGTTTAATGGCACGCGATGTTGCCGCCCCGATTTCGTTCTAGCGCCCGGCACGGTCCACAGCTTTTTGTCGAAGTTAATTTCGGACCATTTCGCGCCGATGATCTCGCCGTTCCTAGCCGCCGTCTGGATTGTGACTTCCAGCGCCCGCGCGCTGATACTATCGCGCGCCGATAGCTCGGCCATGAAGGCCGGTAAATCAGCGTAGGGAAGGGCCGCGTGGTGCTTTCTGCGCTTTGAGGGGTTTATTTTCGGAAGCGGCATACCGTCCCGCACCCATTGGCAGACACGCTCAATGCGCTGCTTAACCCGTGATGCAGTGTCTGCCTTGGTTTCCCAAATCGGGGCAAGCGCAACGTTTGTCAGTGCCGCATCGATTGCCTTCACGGGTCTTTGGCCTAGGGTCGGGTATGCATAGGTTTTTAGCGTCGAGCGCCACTGTGCGCGGTGCTTCGGATTTCGCCAGCCGCTTTCATGAAGGGCCAAGAACCGTTCCGAAGCGTCCTTAAACGTGATCCGCTCTGCTTCCCTCTTGCGTCGTGCGTCACGGTCGGCTAGTCGAGCCTCTATAGGGTCTATGCCGTCCGCGAGCATTTGGCGGGCCTTGCGCGCCCGCTCACGGGCTTCTGCCAATGAGAAGGAATCGGCGCTGCCTAAGCCCATTTTTCGCGCCCTGCCGTCCAGCATGAAGCGAAAAACCCAAGACTTGGTGACATTCTGCCGGACGCGCGCCACCTGTAACCAAAGGTCCGCGCCGTCGCCGTATAGTCCAGGCGCGCTCAATGTAGCGACTCGCCGCGCGCTTAGTTTGTTTGAAGCCCGCATGTGACTATGACCAAACGTATGCACAAACCATTTCTAGAACGTATCGGAACAATTCGGACGCTGCTGGACAATAAAGTGCCGTTTGGTTTGGTTCATGTGGATATGGTGGATGGCTTCAGAAGCTGTCGGACTCTATAATAGCGGTCCCCCTGTCCGCCATTATTCCGGCGCCAGACATTCACAGCGCGCTGTCACCGGTACATGATGGGGTACTTCCGAAATCATCAAGGGGGAAATCCATAATGAGCGCCGTCGAACGGAAAGACATCGTTAGCCGTGTGAAGGCGATTGTCATGTCGCCGAAGTCGGAATGGCCGGTGATAGCGGAAGAGACCGCAACGGTCGCGGATATCTACACCAAATATGTGATTCTTCTCGCCGCCATACCGGCGGTGGTGGGATTCATCGTCGCCAGTTTTATCGGCATCAATATTCCGTTCGGC
The DNA here is from genome assembly GCA_965247505.1 of Micropepsaceae bacterium. GTDB lineage: Bacteria > Pseudomonadota > Alphaproteobacteria > Micropepsales > Micropepsaceae > CAIYRG01. The sequence continues at coordinate 1,456,174 of OZ252020.1, forward strand.
GGAACCTTCCGGGTTCCGATCATGAGTGGTCTTAGCAGCGCCCTGGTGACTTATGTGCTGTCGCTCGCTGGCATCTATATTGTCGCGCTGATCGTCGATGCATTGGCGCCAACATTCGGCGGTACGAAGAACCAGATTCAGGCTCTGAAGGTGACGGCCTACGCCTACACCGCCTATTGGGTCGCGAGCATCGCGCAGATAATTCCGGGTATTGGTATGCTGATCGTGCTCGCTGGGGGCATATACAGTCTCTATCTTTTTTACCTGGGTCTGCCGGTTTTGATGAAGTCGCCGTCGGAGCGTGCACTTCCCTACACAGCTGTGGTCGTGCTGAGCGCAATCGTGATTGGATTTGTGATGATGATGGTCATCTCGATGTTTGGCCTGGGCGGCGCGATGAATATGGGTGCAATAAATAATGGCGCAGCGGGTAGTGGCGCTCAAACGCAGTTCGATCCGGACAGCCCATTGGGTCAGCTTGAGGCGATGGCCAACCGCATGGAGCAAGCCGGCGAAAATTTGGAATCGGCTCAACAATCCGCCACTCCAGAAGAGCAGCAGCAAGCGTTAAGTCAATTTTTCGGTACTGTGCTGGGTGGTGGAGGAAATGTCGAAGCGTTATCGGCCCAGCAAATCGGGAGTTTCGCGCCTGAGACGCTCGCCGGCTTGCCGCGTACCGAAATCTCGTCCGAGCGCAATGCGATGTTGGGAATACAAGTGTCGCAAACGAGGGCGACATATTCCGATGCTGCCGGTCAGTCACTAGAGCTCGAGATCATGGATACTGGGGGTGCGTCTGGTCTCCTAGGCGTTGCCACATGGGCCAATCTCGAAGAGGAAACACAGACTGCAACCGGGTATGAGCGGACCTACCGTGAAAATGGCCGCCTCATCCACGGAGCGTGGGATAGTGAGAGCGGAAGCGGCGAGTACGGCGTTATTGCCGGCGATCGCTTCCTGGTTCAAGCATCGGGGAACGTTACCAATATTGAAGTATTGAGGAACGCAGTGGCGAGCGTAGATATTGTAGGGCTTGAGAACTTCGCCCCTTAGTCCGCGTTTTGTGCGCAATTGTGGTAAGGACAGCGTACACCTCGTCGATTCTCGGTGAGGGTTTGGTTTCGTGGGCGGGATGCAACGCCTTCCGCACGTTCACGTTTTCGGCGTAAGGTATTCTTGAAAGGACTTGATCGCTTTGAAAGTCAATTACGGATTTGAGCGTGCCCAGCGCAAGCGCGCCAAAGAACAAAAGAAACAGGAAAAGCTCCGCCGCCGGGAAGAAGAAACGGCTAAGCGCAAGGCCCTGAAGGAGGGCCAGGCTGGCGGTGAGCCCGATGGTGACTCTGCTACTGCAACCGGTGATGAGGCGCCTGCGCCCAGCCAACCGGCAGAGGCTGGAAACGAGTAATAAAATAACTCGACCGAATCCCGCGCTCCGCTGCGTAAGCGCTCGCCAATACAAAGTCTATTTTTCGTTGCAGCTATAGACCTGCGAGCTAGTCGAATATGGGCTTAAGGGTTTTGTACTTCTCGGTGCAGGCATCAACGATCGATGGTTTTGCGGCGGCCTTCGGATTCTTTAAATCCAGCCATACCAATAAAGACTTTTGACGCAACAGCTCTGCGCGCGGATGGTCCTCCGGGAATTTTTTTGGAACGCGTTTGAGCTCGGGCTTCGCGAAGCGGGCACCTTGCGAAATGAGCAGGTCGAGATTTTTCGTAAGCTTATTTCCTGCCTTATCCGCAACGCGCGTTCGGTAGGCATCGAGCTCACGCTTTTCAAATCCAAAGCTGCCGACGCCAAGTGTGAGGTAGTCTGGCGCCAAGCCGAACATCCAGGCTGGTTTGGCGCCATTGTTTGGCATGCCATTGCTTGGAGTAAACGAAATATGCAGATGCGCATTGTAAGGCGTTTTGTCTTTTGAGAATCTGAGATCGCGGTTGATACGAAATATCTTCGGCCTGTGCGCAAGGCGCGTCAGCTTTTGCAGCCTTCCCGCCATCACTTCACTAAACGCCTTGGCCGGCGCCCGATAGACTTCCTCGTAGCGTGCGCGGTTATCCTCGAACCAGGATTTCTTATTGTTCTTCTTCAATTCGCCAAGAAAAATTAATGAGTCTTTTGGAAATTCTGAAAAACTTTGATTGACCATTTTACAACGTTCCAGATAGTCGACAATCACAGAGATTGCCTGGAAGTTATGTCCTTCGGATATAAATTATAGCGACGCGAATTGCCCCGTGCATCATGGGGTGGGTTGACTTAAAGCTATGCTGAGACGATACAGGCGCCGGCCTTCGCAGTCGCACGGCTCGCGCCGGGGTATCGCGCGCCAGTCACCGCCAGGCCGATATTCAACATACCGTTCGCTCCAGATGTGCGTGGAAGACGGCAATTTGCCGTAGCGCGATTCTCGCGCTCTTGTGCATTAAGGAATTATTTTGACGAATCCGTCGTTTTCGACGCTCGGCGTGGCGGAGCCTATTTTACGCTCGCTCGCCGCAGCAAACTATAATGTGCCTACTCCTATTCAGGTTCAGGTCATCCCTGCAGCTCTATCGAAGCGCGATATTTTGGGAGTCGCCCAAACCGGCACTGGGAAAACCGCGGCCTTCGGCCTGCCGCTTCTTCAGCGTCTTGCTGCCAAGCGGACGCCTGCCGGACCGAATTGCGCGCGTGCGCTGATCCTTGCGCCGACGCGCGAGCTTGCCATTCAAACCTATGAAGGTTTGCGCAATTATGGGCGGCATTTAAGCCTTCGCCATGCAGTGGTGCTTGGTGGTGTCAGCCAAGGCAAACAGGTCAGTGCATTGCGCAAGGGCGTCGATGTATTGGTGGCAACACCCGGCCGCCTGCTCGATCTCATTCAGCAAAAACACCTTCGCCTCGATAAGGTTGAGACATTCGTCATAGACGAGGCCGACAGAATGTTCGATATGGGCTTCATTCGTGATGTTCGGCGGATAGCTTCTCGTCTTCCGCGCAATCGCCAATCGATGCTTTTTTCCGCGACGATGCCAGCCGATGTTATGCATCTCGTCGGCGAGATGTTGCATGATCCGGTGCGCGTCAATGTCTCGCCAAAAGAATTGACGGCAGATCGAATCGACCAGCGTGTTCATTTCGTGGCCACACAAGATAAGAAGAAATTATTGCTCGAACTCTTATGCGACGAGGCAATGAAGCGCGTTATCGTTTTCAGCCGAACAAAACATGGTGCCGATAAGATTACGAAATATCTTGGCAAGGCCGGTCACGCGGCGGGTGCCATTCATGGTGGTAAATCGCAGAACACGCGCCAACGGGCTCTCGAAGGATTTCGTAAGGGTGAGGCGCGAATTCTTGTTGCGACGGACATCGCCGCGCGCGGGCTCGATATCGACGACATCACGCATGTCATCAATTTTGACCTCCCTCACGAGGCCGAAAGCTATGTTCACCGGATTGGGCGCACGGCCCGTGCGGGTGGCGGCGGAATTGCTATTGCTTTTTGCGGCCCGTCGGAACGCTCATTGCTGCGGGACATCGAGCGGCTGGTAAAACAGCCGCTTAATGTTGCAGGCGGCGTAGATAGATTGCCGGAGAAAAAGCAAGCGCCCGGACCCAGGCAGGGCCGACCAAATGCTCGCCTACCCAACCACAAGCGGCCGCGCAATCGCCGCAAGACCAAGCGCGCCGCCTAGCTGCTCCGATTCCGTTAGCACAAGCGGGGCCAGAGATTCGTCGCCATCCAATAGGGAAATTCGAGAATGATGAGAAAGAAGAAATCTATACCCGACCCCTATGCGGCGCTTACCAAGGACGCTCGGTTTTCCGGCACCTATGAAATTCTGGTGCCGGCCGAAGGTCGTGTGAGGCCGCATCGCATTTCACGACAATTCGAGAGCCAAGAAATCGCTGAAGCCTGGATGCACAGCCAAGACGGCAAGAAAGCGATCGCAGAACTCCTCTCGGGCAAAGGTACGTAAGACTTCGCGAACACGTCGACGTTTTGGCCGCGAGTCTTTGGGCGCGGGTGCGGCTTAAAGAATTGGTTGGTGCCGCGGGGTCGCATCTCACGCGCACTCCACACTTGTCACGGCCCGCAAAAGCGGGCCACCCAGGCGATTATAAACTCATTTGTCGCGCGGACGCGCGACTGCTGGGTGGCCCTATCAAGTGGGGCCATGACAGTCATTGTGATTGGAATTTAGACATCCGTGTCATCCCGGATGGCAAGTCTTGGTTATTCAGTCTCGTCAAAAGTCATTTGGGAGCCAGCGCACCTAGCGCCGGTTTTGCTCATAAATTGCAAGCGCTTCGGGCATGTATTGCTGCAGAAGCTGGATGCGCGTTCCGGGCGCGGGATGGGTCGAGAGAAACTCCGGCGGTCGCTCGGAATCTGCAGATTCGAAATTGCGCCACAAATCGATCGCCTGGCGCGGATCATAACCGGCGCGCGCCGTATAGATGAGGCCGATACGGTCGGCCTCGCCCTCCTGCTCGCGCGTGAACGGCAATACGACACCGAGCGTGGCGGCCTGCGACGCAAGCTGTATATAGGCTTGAGATCCATCGCCTAGGCCCAAGCCGATTGCGGCCAGCCCGCCTTGCACCAAAAGCCGGCGTGACATGCGCTCGGAGCTGTGGCGGGCAATGACGTGACCAATTTCATGCGCGAGGACAGTGGCAAGCTGCGCGTCGTTCATAGCAACATCGAATAGACCGGTATTTACGCCGACCTTGCCACCGGGCAGGGCAAAAGCGTTGGCGGTGTCATCCTCGAACAAAGTGAATTCCCAGGTGAGTCCTGGCTGATCGCTCGCCCCAGCGATGCGCCGTCCGACCTCGTTCATTCTGCGGGTTAGTTCGGCATCGCTCGAGATATCTTTCTCATCGATAATCTGGCGATAGGCATCGGCGCCCAGCGCGACCTCTCGTTCGGCTGAAAACAGAATTAATTGATTTCGCCCTGAGATCGGCGCGGTTTGGAAGGCAGCGAGTCCTATTGCAGCACCCAAAGCCGCCGCTTTCCACACCAAACGCAACGCGCGATCACTGCCGAACATTGGGACCGTCCTTGTCCGCTTCGATGCCTAGCGCGAAGTCTGCGCAGTGCCGCCAAAGACCGCTTCGACCGCTGCTTCGCCGCATCCAATATCGTCGCCACCGCCGCCGACTCCAATCGCGCCGATGGTCTCGCCATTATAGATAATGGGAAGTCCGCCTTGGCGCGGAAAGTCTCCAAGCCATTGCGGCGCGCGGTTAATGTTGTTGTCGACGCGATCACTCAACTCATGCGTCGGACGCCGCCAATGCGCTGCGGTCTCCGCCTTGAGACGCGCGGTCAATATGGCCCTCCCCGGCGCACCTTGACGGGCGTGAAAATGAAGAAGATTGGCGTCGGCATCGACCACGGCCACTGCAAGCGCGCTGCCTTCCTGTTCGCCGAACGCGTCGCACACCTCCACCAGGCGTTTCGCCGTCGCGCTCGTGAGCTCGTGTTTCTCGGCAACCAAATTTTGCGTCGAGCCGGTAATTGGAAATGCAAGCAACCAAAACGCGGCAGCTGGGACGGTGAATATACGGTACGACATTGCGAACTCCTCTGAGGTGATGACCTTATTAGTCTAGAATCTTTTTAGGCATTTCGCCACGATTGGCCGTTCAATCGGTTTTATCGCCGGGAACGAATTCAAGCGCGACGCCATTGTTGCAATAGCGCTTGCCCGTCGGCTGGGGCCCGTCGTTGAAGACGTGGCCTTGATGACCGCCGCAACGCCGGCAGTGATATTCCGTTCGCGGGAGAACCATAAAATAATCGGTCTTGGTTTCAACGGCATCGGGAAACGGCCCGAAGAAACTAGGCCAACCAGTGCCGCTTTCGAATTTTGTTTTCGATTCGAAAAGCGCTAACCCGCAACCGGCGCAATTAAAGCGGCCTTCACGTTTCTCATTGTTCAGTGGGCTGGTATGGGCACGCTCCGTACCTTCCTTGCGAAGAACGTTGAATGATTCGGGTGCAAGTCTTTCTTTCCACTCTTGCTCAGACAACGCGTTCCATTTTGCTTCACTATCCGAACTCATTACGTCCTCCGATTTCGATGTTGCGCTTTGAACCAGCCACGCCAGATCGCAATCAATCGGGGTGCGACAAATCTGTCAACCGTTCCAGCCATCGGACGAAAGGAGTGCGGTTTCTTGGCTGCGCAGGTCCGATAGCATATCCAATTTGTCGCAACGACCGGCATTCTCATTGAATTCGTCTGGACATTTCTAAGTAAGGCGATTAGCCGTAATTGCCCTTAAAACTTTGCGATTCCTCGTCATGTCCGATGATACTCCCCCAAAAAAGCTCGGCATATCTCTGCCATCGATGTTGCTGCTGTTTCTCCATATCGGACTGACATCATTTGGCGGCAGCACCATGGCGTGGATGCACCGTGAAATCGTCGAAAGAAGGAAACTGCTCGACGATCAGGGTTTCATGACGGGTCTCACCATTGCGCAAGTCCTGCCCGGCGCCAATCCCGTCAATCTAGCGCTCTATCTGGGAATGCATGCCCGCGGACGCATGGGCGCTGCGGTTGCCGTATTCGGAATAATATTCCCCGCATTCTGCGTGATTCTATTTATGGGGTATTTGTACCGGACCTATAGCGATTTCGAGACGACGCATGTCGTTCTTGGCGGCGTGGCTGCGGCTGGTGTGGGCGCAACGCTGGCTATGGGTGTCAAACTTGCGCGGTCGGTCATGGTCAAGATCATTCCCACCGCGATTGCTATTTTTACCTTTGTCGTAATCGGAATCTTTCGTTGGCCGCTGGTGCCGGTGGTATCCGTTTTGGTTCCGCTCAGTATTTTACAGGCCTATCTGATCCACAAACGGCGCACCAAAGATGGATAGTCGCCTTTTAAGTCTCATCATCGTGTTTGCGCCGCTTTCGCTGTTTTCTTTTGGCGGAGGGCAGGCGGTGGTTGCCGATTTTCAATACCAATCGGTGGAAGTCCACGGTTGGTTGACCAATGAACAATTTACCGATCTTTACGCTGTCTCTCGGGCAGCGCCAGGGCCGAGCACGCTGATCGTCGCTTTGATCGGCTGGCAAATCTACGGGCTCGCAGGAGCAATCGTTGCCTGCCTCGCAATTTATATTCCTTCGTCGGTTGTCGTTTACGGAGCGACCAGCTGGTGGCACAAAAATGAAAATTCGCCTTGGCGTGTCGCTATCGAAAAGGGGCTTGGGCCGATTGCCGTCGGACTCGTATTTGCCGGAATCCTCGCGGTTTTGCGCGCTGCCCACATTGTTGAGCCGGGGAACATCAATTATTTGGGGCTAGCGACGTTTTTACTCACGGGCTTCTTGCTTTACGTCACTACCGTCACGCCCTATTTGCTCATCGCCGGCGTCGCGGTTTTCTACGCATCGCTGCAGTTTTTCTAAGCCAAATTTTGATGTGGCCTCAAGGCCGACCGAAATTATTGTAGCCCCCGAATCCAGCGCCCCAGCGGCGGATATGCGCCGTCCATATTTTAGAGGTCCGAATACCGAGACTTGCATTGAGCGTGTCCTAATTTATTGCTGTCCTGTCCTAATGTGTGTTCGCGCGAATAAATTCGAGTAAAGGCGCGGTAATGGTCGCATCTCCCGAGCGAACGGCATAAAGCTGCGAATTATGGTTGTGATCTTCCGACATTACGAAAACCGGACAACGCCCCGCGGCGCAAAGTGCGTCTCTTAATTTGTCGTTTTGGTCGGCGATTCTGGGAGGGTCCAGTTCGGCGCGGTTGATCATGAGTGGAAGGTTCGAGGCTACGATTCCCGGCATGGACGAACGTTCGGCAAAGTGCGCCGGATCGTCGCCATAATAGGCCGAGGGCCCGGTCACCTCGTAACTGCCGGACGAAAAATGCGCCGCTACCGCGCCGATCCCATCAGGTCCATGGAATTGCGAATGCCCGACATGATTTGCAACCAGCGAGGCGCCCGCGGATTGGCCCGAAAGAATTATTTGGTTGGGATCGCCGCCATATTGCGCGATGTTGTGTTTGGTCCACTCGATGACCTCAATAAGGTCCAGTTGCGCGGCGGGCCATGGGTCGTCGGGCGCGAGGCGGTAATCCATATTGACGCCGACCATGCCGTTCTCGACTGCCCAAACCAAGAAATGATCATAAGTGAAACTGCCATCGCGATGCTTGCTGCCGCCGGTAAAACCGCCGCCATGAGCAAAGATAACAACCGGCTTTCCGGCGCCTCTCGCGGGGTCCGAGAAGAAGACATCCATGGTGTTGAGCGCATGTGGCCCATAGGCAATGTTTCGCTCGGCGCCAATGCCCGCAATTGGCATCACTTCTTGATCGGCGGTGTAGAGCGCGCGCGTGTTGCCTGCATCCACTACGCGTCCGATCTTTTCTATCTCGGCGGCAATGTCGTGTGGTACTTGGGCGAGCGCCGCTAAGGGAAGCGCAGCAAGACCAAGTGCAAGGCAGAGAGTGGAGCGATTCATCGGTAGGTCCTCATTTGGTTTGTTGTCGAACGGGCTTTACGCCTTTGTGTGGCGGTTCCTCATATGACGGTTACTTTCGGGCTCGATTATTCTTGTTTTTTGAGCGCTTTAGTCTCCTTTAATTGACAAATTCAGGCAAGGGTGAGGTGCGAAAGACGCCGCCAGGGTACGATAAGCGCGCTATAAGGGCGCCTTAACGGCAGCATAAAACCGTTCGGGAGTTGCAATGGATTCTACAATGATAAGGGACTTCGTCGAAGAGCTTTGGGAGGATTCAGTGGTTCCCACGCTCACCGAATATATTCGGATTCCCAATAAATCTCCGGCCTTCGATCCCGATTGGCAGGCGCATGGCTATATGGAAGACGCCGTTTCCCTTTTCGAGGGCTGGGCGCGCGAGCAGCTCGTGTCGATCCCCGATGCGCTCATCGAGATCGTTCGGTTGGAAGGCCGCACTCCGGTTCTTCTGATCGAAATTCCGGGTACCGGTCCGGGTGCCGGCGTTTCCGACAATGTTCTTCTTTATGGCCATCTCGACAAACAGCCCGAGATGACGGGTTGGGCGGACGATCTCGGGCCCTGGAAGCCGGTGCGCAAAGGCGAACAACTATATGGCCGCGCCGGCGCGGATGACGGCTATGCGATGTTCGGCGCGCTTAGTGCAATTCTCGCGCTGCGCGAGCAAGGTGTGGCGCACGCGCACTGCACTGTCCTTATCGAGGCTTGCGAAGAATCAGGAAGCTATGATCTTCCCTACTATGTCGATCATCTTAGCTTGCGTCTTGGCGAGCCTTCTTTGGTTATTTGTCTCGATTCGGGCTGCGGTGACTATGATCGTCTTTGGCTGACAAGTTCGCTTCGCGGCACAGCGATCGGCGTTCTAGAAGTCGCGGTCTTAAATGAAGGTGTTCATTCGGGCGACGCGTCGGGAGTGGTGCCTTCCAGTTTTCGCATTGCGCGCGCGCTTCTTTCGCGGCTTGAGGACGAGGACAGCGGAAAGATCGTTCCCAATGATTTTCATGTTGCGATCCCCGAAGAGCGTGTCCAGCAGGCACGCCAAGCAGCAGAAATTCTGGGCCCAACGGCGTTTCATCGCTTTGCCTGGGCGAGCCAAACATTGGCAATGGCAGACGATATTGCTGAGCTTATTCTCAACCGCACTTGGCGTCCGCAGCTTTCAGTGACCGGTGCCGAAGGTCTGCCTCCGCCCGGTCAGGCCGGGGCGGTGACGCTGCCCTTTGCGCGCCTCAAACTCTCGCTGCGTATCCCACCGACGCTCAACGCGGATGTTGCAATCGAGGCGCTGTCGAAAATATTGACCGCCGATCCACCCTATAACGCCGAGGTAAAATTTACCGCCGAGCATGGCGTTCACGGCTGGAGTGCGCCGAGCCTTGCGCCGTGGCTGGAAGATTCATTGGCCCGCGCCGGCATTGCCGCCTTCGGCCAGCCGCATGCCATTATGGGGGAGGGCGCGACAATTCCCTTTATGGCGATGCTGGGCGAAAAATTTCCGAAAACGCAGTTTGTGATTACCGGCGTGTTGGGGCCGGGTGCAAACGCTCATGGTCCCAACGAATTTCTCCATATTCCTATGGGAAAACGCGTGTCACAGGCGATCGCCCATGTGCTTGCCGATCATTGCGCCCGCGCGACGTAGGACGGCAGGCATTTGCGTTTTAAACCCGAACTTCGCCGAACATTTGTGGCGGAAAAATATCTTCGACTTTTAAATGGCGGCTACAGACGCCTTGCTCGAATGCCCAGCGCAAAAACGCCTCCAGCGTCTTACGGTTGGGTTCGACACCATAGGGAAAATAATCCTCGCCCAATAATTCCTTTCCTGCACGGGCATGTTCGAAGCACCATGGAATAGGGAACATCGGCACCGTGCCGTCCATCGCCCGGGCAACGCTGCGATTTTTGGCCTCCTCAAACGCATTGAAAAGATTTCGCGCCACCCAAGGGTTCTTTTCGAGAATCTCTTTGCGCACGGCGAAGGCATGCATGATCGGAAATATGCCGGTCCTTGAGAAATACTCCGACTCGATGTCGATGAAATTCTCACAAAGCCGGCGTACATTCGGATCGCCGCTGCTATAGGCGCTGGGAGGCCGCGCGGAAAACATGCCGTCGATCTCGCCGGAAAGAAGCATTTCATTCAGCGAGCGATCCGGGATGCGTGTGAGCTTGATGCCGTCGGGCAAATTCAGTTTTGCTTTTTCTTTGCGTCCCGGCTCGTTGGTTCCGGCCTGAACCCACTCGATTGTGGTCAAATCGATGCCATATTGTTCCACAAGAAAGCCGCGCGAATAAACCGCCGCCGACTGCGCCCATTCGGGCAGGCCGATGCGCTTACCCTTCACATCTTGCATATCCTTGATCGGACCGTCGCGCCGAACAAAGAGCGAGCTTTGGCGAAAAATCCGGGCCGGGAAAATAGGCAAACCGATCAGGCTGTCATCGCCTGAAGCCCGCATGGAGCAATATTTCGCGAAGGAAATTTCCGATGCGTCCCATTCGCGGTGAATCAGAAATCGATAGAAAATCTCCTCCACGGGCAGGATTAAACAGGTGAGGTCGATCCCTTCCGGCACTACGCGACCCAAAGCGAGATCGCGCGTGTGGTCGTAATCGGGCATGGCGACGGTCAGCTGCAGATTGCTCATAAGGCGTCCTTGGGGCAGAGCGAGATCGGATCAAAAAACGATGATAGCCCGACCTCCCGTCCGGCGGCTATCCGGCTTTGGGCCGGAATTCGGCTGGTTTTCCTTTGCCACCTAAGTTCAAACAGCTACAAGCGGGCGGGGATAATAAGCACGCGTCCGGGGGAGTTATGAGTGAGATTGCGCAAAGCGGTCAAAATCCGCCTAACGTGGCGGAAGCCGCAAGAGACCCGCGTCTGAAACTGGCAGCGGCGCTTCTCTGTATTTTTGTGTCGGTGGGGATTTATTTTGCGCCATGGGGCATCGAGCCCCAAACTCAGGCCGCGCTCGCGGTCACCGCCTTTATGCTTCTCGCCTGGATGACGCATATTGTTGAATATGCAGTTGTCGGGTTGGCCGGGTGCCTGCTTTATTGGATGCTCGGCATTGTCGAGTCCGAAGTCGCTTTTAGCGGTTTTTCCCTAGAGATCACCTGGTTCGTATTCGCAGCCCTGATGTTGGGCGTGATTGCAACCAAATCGGGCCTTCCACAAAGGATCGGCAGCTTCATCGTCACCCGAATAGGGCTTTCCTATTCAGCCATTCTTCTCGGACTTATCATTACCGATTTTGCCCTCACATTCGTTGTACCCACCGGGGTTGGCCGCGTCGTGATCATGGCCTCGATCGCAATCGGTCTCATTAAACTGTTCGATGTCGGCTCCGGATCGAACATTGCGCGCGGCATGTTCCTGGTCATCACCTATACAGCGACAATCTTCGACAAGATGATTATTGCCGGTGCGGCCTCGATTACCGCGCGCGGCGCGATCATAGAATATGGCGGCGTCGACATTGGCTGGGGTCAGTGGTTTATCGCTTTTCTGCCCGCCGACATTCTGACCATTCTGGCGGCTTGGCGCATCACGCTGTGGCTATTTCCGCCTGAAGTGAAAGGCATCGAAGGAAAACAGCATCTTCTAAAGAAACAGTTCGAGATCGACGGCGGGTGGACTCCTCAGTCAAGACGCGCGGCGATCCTCATTGGCGGGACGATCCTAATTTGGGTGACCGATGTTCTGCACGGCATTGATCCGGCGATGGTCGCGTTTGCGGCGGCCATGATCGCGTTGTTGCCCTATGTCGGTGTGTTGACCATCGACGATATCCGCAAGACGAATTTAATGCCGTTTTTCTTCGTCGGCGCGGCGCTCAGCATGAGCAACGTCTTGCGCGAGACGGGTGGATTAGAATTGGTCGCAGGAGCGGTCCTCGGCGGACTCGAACCACTAATCGCAAACGATCTAACCGCACTCCCAATTCTTTATTGGGGGGCGTTCGTCTACCATCTCTTCCTTGCCAGCGAAATATCCATGCTGGCCACCTCGCTCCCAATCCTGATGGAATTCGCACGTGCCAACGCATTAGATCCGCTATGGATTGGACTTGTTTGGACATTTGCGGCCGGCGGAAAGATATTTGTCTATCAAACCGCGGTGCTGGTCGTCGGTTATTCCTACGGCTATTTCCGCCATACCGATCTGATAAAAATGGGTATCGCGATCACCCTCATCGAGTTTGTAAATGTGATTCTTGTGGCCACGCTTTGGTGGCCGCTCATTGGAATAGGCACTTAAATAAATAGGAACAGCATCGAATGGCCAAACTGCAGTTAAATTTTGCGAGCTCGCTCTACGACCGCATGCAACCGCTCTATACGGGCGAGGTGCAGGCCGAAGGCATTGATCTCAATTTTATTCCTATCGAGCTGCCGCGGCCCATATTCGACCGGATGTCGGGCGGGCAAGAATTCGATGTCGCGGAATATTCAAGTTCCGAATATGTCCAGCGCTTTGCAGCCGATGAATGCCCCTTTGTTGCCATTCCAGTGTTCCCCTCGCGTTCTTTTCGCCACAGCTTCATCTCGATCAACAAGGCATCCGGGATCAAGACGCCAAAAGATCTAGAGGGTAGGCGCGTCGGCGTCGCGCTCTACACCATGACGGCCGCGATATTCATTCGCGGGCTTCTGCAGCACGAATATGGCGTCGATGTCGACAAGATCCATTGGGTGCAAGGTGCAATCAACGAAGGCGGCGCGCATGGCGCTCCGACCGTGTTACCTTTGCTGAAAGATATCAATTTGGAGGTCAACGACAGCGGCAAATCGCTGAGCGATTTGATCGAAGACGGCGATGTCGATGCCACCATCGGTACCAGCCTGCCGCAGGCGATCCGCAGCAACCCAAACATCGCGCGCTTGTTTCCCGATTTCCGCACATTGGAAAAGGAATATTATGCCCGCACGAAGATTTTTCCGATCATGCATCTCGTAGCGATCAGGAAGGAAATTTATGAGAAACACCCCTTCGTTGCGACTTCGCTTTTCAACGCCTTCAATAAATCGAAAAACATCGCGCTCGAGAAAATGAAAAGCCTACGCGCGTTGCGCTATATGCTGCCCTGGCTTCCCGACGATATAGACGAAATCTACGATGTCTTCGGCGGCGATCCCTGGCCTTACGGCTTGGAGCCAAACCGGCCGACGCTGGAAGCGCTTGTCACCTATCTTGTCGACCAAGGTTTGGTCGCGGCAGACAAGAAGCCTTCTTTGGAAGATCTTTTCGTTCCGACCTACGGACAAGAATAAATACTTATCATCCCCGGCGCGCGTTGCGCCCGCGCGGCTTAGCCGCGCAATTGAAAAATTGGCGTGCGAAGCACGCCGGAGCATGGCGAGGGAGTTGAGGCGACTAGCAAAAGGTCTAGCGGACCTTGAGATGAACGGGATTGCAATGAGCGCGGACAGAAAATTGTTTTTTGCAAAAATGTTGTTTGGTGTGGTCTTGCTCAGCCTGGTGCTCGTGCTGATATGGGCTCCCACGCGCGCGCAAGAAAAATCCACCGTGCTGGTTTTTGGAGCCGCCTCGCTTTCGAATGTTCTGGAAGAGATTGGCGATGTTTACGAAACCCAAACCGGCAACAAAGTCGTTTTTTCTTTCGCAGGCTCAATGACGCTTGCCCGCCAGATCGAGGCAAGCAGCGGCGTGGCTGTTTTCGTATCGGCCGATTTGGACTCAATGGATTATCTCGACGAGCGTGGCTTAATTCTATCCTCAACGCGCGAAAACCTTCTGCAAAACGAACTTGTCCTCATTGCTCCTGAGGACTCCTCCGTGCGGCTGAACATCGTCCCGGGGTTTGCTTTGGTGGATGCGCTAGGCGGGGGGCGGCTTGCCGTAGCGAACATCGCATCGGTTCCCGCCGGCCGCTATGCCAGGGCAGCGCTTGATTCACTTGGTGTCTGGGATGAGGTCTCAAATTCGCTTGCCGAGAGTGAGGATGTTCGCACTGCTCTTTCCTTCGTTGCGCGCGGAGAGGCGTCGCTTGGTATCGTTTATGCGACCGATGCAGTAGTGGAGAGCCGAGTCCGTATTGTCTCAAGCTTTCCGGAAAGCTCGCATCCATCGATTCTTTACCCTGTGGCGCTAACGACCGAGGCAAAGCCTGGAGCGCAGGATTTTTTGAATTTTCTTCAAGACAACGACGCGCGGACGCGGTTCGAAAGCGCAGGTTTTACCTTGTTTTAGACTGGGATTCTTGCGAGGCATCGCCCACGGTAGCTCCCCGGTGCGTCATCGTTTTCCTTGCCGAGATGCATCCTGTGCCCATATAAGTCGGGCACATTAATTGGCTTAGGCGGGACTGATATCTGCCGCGCCGGAGGAGATATTGATGAAACTGAAAGCCCTAACTCTAGCTGGAATCGCGGTGTCGTTTTTGACGCTTCTGGCGATCGCCCACCATTCCTTTGCCATGTTCGACGCCAGCCAGGACGTGACATTGACAGGCACGGTAACGGATTTCGAATGGATCAATCCGCACACATGGTTGCATGTTGAAGTGACAGGTGAAGATGGCAACCGCTGGATATGGTCATTCCTTGCCTATCCGGTTAACGCCCATGACCGCTACATGTAGGGTGCCGCCACTCTCCCGAGTAAAGCTCGGCATAGGTTGGAGCAGAGGTGTGGACCCTGCTGACGAAAGTGGAGACGTCCTGCGATAGGATTTTGATCGCAGGAGGTGCAAATGTCGAAGCAGAATGGGAACAAGGGCCGGCGGTTTGATCGGGCCTTCAAGGAAGAAGCCGTCCGTCTTTTACAGACGAGCGGGCGCAGGCAGCGGCAGATAGCAGGAGATCTTGGGATCAGCGTCAGCGCGCTCGGTCGCTGGGTCGCAGAATTGCGTGAGGAGCATTTGCTTTCCGGTCCGCATGAGGATGCAGCGAAGGAGATTACCCGTCTACGCCGAGAGCGTGATCTGGTCCGTCAGGAACGTGATCTCCTAAAAAAAGCGCTGGCCTTCTTCGCCAGGGAAAGTCGATGAGGTTCCGGTTCATCGACGCGGAGAGGGCCGGGTTGGCGATGCCGATATTCCGCCTGTGCAGACTGCTGCAGGTCAGCGTCTCAGGCTTCTACGCTTGGCGCAATCGCGGCCCAAGCCAGCGACAGCTCGATGACATGGTTCTACTCGCCCATGTCCGGGCAGCCTTTCGGCGCAGCCGCGAGAGCTACGGTGCAGAGCGGGTCCATCACGAGCTTGCCGAGAATGGGATCGAGGTTGGACGCCATAGGGTGGTTCGGCTGATGCGGGGAAATGGGTTGTCTCCAAAACGGAAACAGAAGTTCAAAAAGACGACGGACAGCCAGCACAACAAGGCCGTCGCATCGAACCTTCTCGACCAGAACTTCTCCGCCGAGGCACCCAACGAGAAATGGGCTGCCGACATCAGCTATATCTGGACGGCACAGGGCTGGCTGTACCTGGCCGTCATGCTCGACCTCTACTCCCGGCGCGTCATCGGCTGGGCCGTGGGCGCTCGCATGACCAGCGACCTGCCGCTCAGGGCGCTTAACCGTGCTATCGGGCTGCGCCAACCTGGCGCCGGTGTGATCCACCATAGCGATCGGGGAAGCCAGTACTGCTCAGACGCATACCAGGCGCGCCTCGGTGAACTCGGTTTCCTCGCCTCAATGAGCGGTAAGGGAAATTGCTATGATAACGCCGTCGTCGAGACCTTCTTCAAAACCATCAAGTCAGAACTGATCTGGAGGACTGTGTTCATGTCAAGAAGCCAAGCTGAAACTGCCATAGCCGGATACATCGACGGGTTCTATAATCCTTGCCTATCCGGTTTACACCCACACCCACTAGGGCTAGAATGGGCGCAAACCGGATATAGGGGAGCGCGCCATGGATGTTCTCGACCGCGCCGATCTCCCATTCCCGCATTCGCTACCCGAGTTCCAGCGACTTTTCCCCGATGATGCGGCCTGCGCCGCCTGCCTGGAGAAAGCCCGCTGGGGAGACGGCTTTGCCTGCTCGCACTGCGGCACGGCGGGAGAGCCGTTCCACTTTGAAAACCGCCCTGGCGTCCTGCGCTGCCGCAAGTGCCGCCAGAACACCGGGCTGACGGTGGGAACAGTGATGGAGCGTAGCCACACTCCGCTGAACGTCTGGTTCTGGGCCGCTTATCTGGTCGCCAGTCAGACGCCCGGCATGTCCGCCGTGCAGTTTCAGCGGCAACTTGGTCTTTCGCGCTACGAGACGGCCTTTCAAATTCTCCACAAGCTCCGCTCGGGCATGGTGCGGCCCAACCAAGACAGGATCGGTGGACAGCCCAAGAACCATGTTGAGGCGGACGAAACCTGGGTTGGCGGGCGAACGCGTGGGGAAGGCCGTGGTGTTCACCACAAGGTTCCCGTCTCCTGTGCCATCGAGGTGCGTCATCGAAAGCCGGGCACCAAGCTCGACAACCGGAAAGACGGACGCTATGCCGGACGCGTTCGGCTCGCCGTCGTGCTCGACCGTAGCGCCGAGTCGCTCTATGGGTTCGTCGAGAGCACCGTCGCGCCGGGATCGCTGATCGTTACTGACGATTGGAGCGGCTATGCTGGCCTCGGTAAGCGCGGCTATGAGCACTTCGCTGTTGCCGAGTGTGGTGATCCAGAGGTTGCCGAGCAATACCTGCCGATCATCCATCTGGTTTTCGCCAACCTGAAGACGTGGCTGGTCGGGATCCAACACGGCGTTAGCCACCAGCACCTACAAGCCTACCTCAAAGAGCTCACCTTCCGCTTCAACAGGCGGTTCTACCCGTTCAACGCCTTCCGCTCATTGCTCGGCATCGCGGGCGACACTGGACCCATCCAGGAAAAGTGGAGGCGCCCTACACCGTTTGCATTGCTTCTGCCTCGAATTTGACGGGGCTTGTGAAGTCCCGCGTCGAGTGCCGACGGACTGGATTATAGAACCCGTCGATGTATCCGGCTATGGCAGTTTCAGCTTGGCTTCTTGACATGAACACAGTCCTCCAGATCAGTTCTGACTTGATGGTTTTGAAGAAGGTCTCGACGACGGCGTTATCATAGCAATTTCCCTTACCGCTCATTGAGGCGAGGAAACCGAGTTCACCGAGGCGCGCCTGGTATGCGTCTGAGCAGTACTGGCTTCCCCGATCGCTATGGTGGATCACACCGGCGCCAGGTTGGCGCAGCCCGATAGCACGGTTAAGCGCCCTGAGCGGCAGGTCGCTGGTCATGCGAGCGCCCACGGCCCAGCCGATGACGCGCCGGGAGTAGAGGTCGAGCATGACGGCCAGGTACAGCCAGCCCTGTGCCGTCCAGATATAGCTGATGTCAGCAGCCCATTTCTCGTTGGGTGCCTCGGCGGAGAAGTTCTGGTCGAGAAGGTTCTATGCGACGGCCTTGTTGTGCTGGCTGTTCGTCGTCTTTTTGAACTTCTGTTTCCGTTTTGGAGACAACCCATTTCCCCGCATCAGCCGAACCACCCTATGGCGTCCAACCTCGATCCCATTCTCGGCAAGCTCGTGATGGACCCGCTCTGCACCGTAGCTCTCGCGGCTGCGCCGAAAGGCTGCCCGGACATGGGCGAGTAGAACCATGTCATCGAGCTGTCGCTGGCTTGGGCCGCGATTGCGCCAAGCGTAGAAGCCTGAGACGCTGACCTGCAGCAGTCTTCACAGGCGGAATATCGGCATCGCCAACCCGGCCCTCTCCGCGTCGATGAACCGGAACCTCATCGACTTTCCCTGGCGAAGAAGGCCAGCGCTTTTTTTAGGAGATCACGTTCCTGACGGGCCAGATCACGCTCTCGGCGTAGACGGGTAATCTCCTTCGCTGCATCCTCATGCGGACCGGAAAGCAAATCCTCCTCACGCAATTCTGCGACCCAGCGGCCGAGCGCGCTGACGCTGATCCCAAGATCTCCTGCTATCTGCCGCTGCCTGCGCCCGCTCGTCTGTAAAAGACGGACGGCTTCTTCCTTGAAGGCCCGATCAAACCGCCGGCCCTTGTTCCCATTCTGCTTCGACATTTGCACCTCCTGCGATCAAAATCCTATCGCAGGACGTCTCCACTTTCGTCAGCAGGGTCCAGTCGCCCGCGATGCCGAGCAATGAGCGGAAGGCGTTGAACGGGTAGAACCGCCTGTTGAAGCGGAAGGTGAGCTCGTTGAGGTAGGCTTGTAGGTGCTGGTGGCTAACGCCGTGTTGGATCCCGACCAGCCACGTCTTCAGGTTGGCGAAAACCAGATGGATGATCGGCAGGTATTGCTCGGCAACCTCTGGATCACCACACTCGGCAACAGCGAAGTGCTCATAGCCGCGCTTACCGAGGCCAGCATAGCCGCTCCAATCGTCAGTAACGATCAGCGATCCCGGCGCGACGGTGCTCTCGACGAACCCACAGAGCGACTCGGCGCTACGGTCGAGCACGACGGCGAGCCGAACGCGTCCGGCATAGCGTCCGTCTTTCCGGTTGTCGAGCTTGGTGCCCGGCTTTCGATGACGCACCTCGATGGCACAGGAGACGGGAACCTTGTGGTGAACGCCACGGCCTTCCCCACGCGTTCGCCCGCCAACCCAGGTTTCGTCCGCCTCAACATGGTTCTTGGGCTGTCCACCGATCCTGTCTTGGTTGGGCCGCACCATGCCCGAGCGGAGCTTGTGGAGAATTTGAAAGGCCGTCTCGTAGCGCGAAAGACCAAGTTGCCGCTGAAACTGCACGGCGGACATGCCGGGCGTCTGACTGGCGACCAGATAAGCGGCCCAGAACCAGACGTTCAGCGGAGTGTGGCTACGCTCCATCACTGTTCCCACCGTCAGCCCGGTGTTCTGGCGGCACTTGCGGCAGCGCAGGACGCCAGGGCGGTTTTCAAAGTGGAACGGCTCTCCCGCCGTGCCGCAGTGCGAGCAGGCAAAGCCGTCTCCCCAGCGGGCTTTCTCCAGGTAGGCGGCGCAGGCCGCATCATCGGGGAAAAGTCGCTGGAACTCGGGTAGCGAATGCGGGAATGGGAGATCGGCGCGGTCGAGAACATCCATGGCGCGCTCCCCTATATCCGGTTTGCGCCCATTCTAGTCCTAGTGGGTGTGGGTGTAAACCGGATAGGCAAGGAATAGACCACTGAGCTATCTTGCGAAAGCATTTCTAATATTCAGTCTAAGCTTGGGTGCTCTTTGTGCCTGTGCGCCGAACGCCGAGGCGCCGCCGGCCGAGCCGCCGCCCGATGTCGCGAATGGCGAAGCCCGCATTTGCCCGGCAGATGGTTATCTCAATTGTATGCCGATTGTGCCGGCAGAGCGGCGCAGCTATTGCTCCGCCGAATATCGCGCCTGGATCACAAACAACTATCCTCATGTTGAGATCGTCTATTGATGAAGCGGCGTTTTGTCCTGATCGCGTTGTTCGCGCTGACAGTTGCGTGCGGCCAGGCGCAGGAACAGCAAACGACCGGACAAACAGCGGAGAGCGATGCCCCCGTTCTTGTCGTCAGCGGCGTGGATGAAAACGACGTTCTAAATATTCGCGCCGAGCCCGACGCCAATGCCCGGCTCGTCGGCACGCTTGGCGCCAACGAAGAGAATGTTCGCGTCACCGCACAGAGTGCCGAGACTCTGGATTGGATCCATATCGAAGCGAATGGCGCCAGGGGCTGGGTCAACGCATCCTATCTTAGCTACGCTAATACTTACGAGCCGCTGCCCATCCGCCTTCATTGCAGCGGCACCGAACCCTTTTGGGGCCTGGAGCTCAGCTATAGCCGCGCCGATGTCAGTTTTGCTTTCAATGGGCAAGACTTCCGGGCCGGGTTCGATGCGCCCATTTCGCCTACCAACCGAACCAGTATCTGGATGCGCGCACGCTTTGACCTTGAGGCCGAGTTTCTGCTGCTCGAGGCGGAGACCTGTTCCGACGGCATGTCGGACCTGAGCTATCCCTATTCGCTTGTCGCAAAACTCGATGGAAATCTCCCCACCGGGTGCTGCAGATAGCCGCAACACATTGCGAAACGCCATAGAAAAGACAGGGAATTGGTGGGGATTTTACGTTTTTTCGTTGCCAAGAGTCTCGTTGACGAAGGCGGCGCGCGCGCATAGTTTTTGCACCGCACAATAAAGGAATCCGGGCCCGGCTCGCGCCCCCGGAAAAACGTCAGCGCTCCATGAAAGTACTTGTCCCGGTCAAACGAGTGATCGATTTTAATGTCGCCGTTCGGGTCAAAACCGACGGCTCGGGTGTCGATCTCTCCAATGTCAAAATGTCGATCAATCCCTTCGATGAAATCGCGGTGGAAGAGGCTTTGCGCTTGAAAGAATCCGGCAAGGCCGACGAGGTGATTGCCGTTTCCATTGGGCCTAAGGAATGCATCGAAACCATCCGCACCGCGCTCGCCATGGGTGCCGACCGGGGGATTCTTATTCTTTGCGAGCACCCGATCGAACCGCTCACCGTCGCCAAAGTCTTGAAAGAGGTTTGCGCCGAGGAATCGCCTGGGCTTGTCATTATGGGCAAGCAAGCAATAGATGACGATTGCAATCAGACCGGCCAAATGCTGGCCGCTCTTCTCGATTGGCCGCAAGGGACCTTCGCTTCGAAAATCGAAATGACGGAAGAACGCATCGCCGTCACGCGCGAAGTCGATGGCGGATTGCAGACGCTGGAATTGAAACTTCCCGCAATAATCACGACCGATTTGCGATTAAACGAGCCGCGCTATGCCTCGCTTCCCAATATAATGAAGGCTCGCAAGAAACCGATCGATGAAAAATCCATCGCCGATTACGGCGTCGATCCCGCGCCCCGTTTGAAGATTTTGGAGGTTACCGAGCCTCCCAAACGCCGGGAGGGAATGCGCCTCGACAGCGCTTCGGACCTTGTGGGCAAATTGCGCGAGGCAGGGGTGATCTGATGGTAGCGCTCGTCCTTGCCGAACACGACAACAAACAGCTTTCCGACGCGACGGCAAAAACACTGACGGCGGCGGTTGCTATCTGCGCTGAAATTCATGTGCTCGTCGCCGGCGCGAACTGCGGCGCAGTAGCGGACGAGGCAGCGAAGCTCGCCGGTGCAACGAAAATTCTAATCGCAGACGATCCGCGCTACGGCTATGCGTTGGCCGAGCCCTTGGCGGCGCTTGTTTTATCACTGGCCGAGCCCTATGAGGCGATCTTGGCGCCGGCCACGACGACCGGAAAAAATGTGCTGCCGCGCATCGCTGCCAAACTGGACGTGCCGCAAATCTCCGACATCATTGCGGTCGAGGCACCGGATATTTTTCTCCGTCCGACCTATGCTGGAAACGCAATCGAGAAAATCGAGGCATCGGGCTTCAAGAAGATCATTACTGTCCGGCCTGCCGCCTTCAAGCCGGTGGAAAATGGCGGAAATGCTGTGATTGAAGCTCTCGCGCCGGTATCGGATCCTGAAATCTCCAGCTTTGTCGGCGAGGAGCTTTCGCACTCGGAGCGCCCGGAATTGACTGCCGCACGGATCGTTGTTTCGGGCGGGCGCGGCCTTGGCTCGAAGGAGAATTTCACGCTGATCGAAAGCATTGCGGATAAATTGGGGGCGGGCGTCGGCGCTTCGCGCGCGGCGGTCGACGCCGGGTTTGTTCCCAACGAATTTCAAGTGGGACAAACCGGTAAGATCGTTGCACCGGAGCTCTATATTGCGATCGGCATTTCGGGCGCCATTCAGCACCTCGCCGGCATGAAGGATTCGAAACTCGTGGTGGCGATAAACAAGGACGAGAACGCACCGATATTTTCGGTGGCTGATTTTGGATTAGTCGGAGACCTGTTCGAGGTGTTGCCGGAGCTGGAACGCGCACTGGACGAAGCTGGCGCATCTTTATAAGCACGCATTGGGAGCATGAAGTCTTGGAGAATTTTTTCGAACTGCAAACATTGGCAGGGTCAAAATGAAAGTTGAGAAAGTTGGCGTCATTGGCGCCGGTCAAATGGGTAACGGCATCGCGCATGTCTGTGCGCTTGCGGGGTGCGATGTCGTCATGGAGGACATCAACGCCGAACAACTCGAAAAAGCCCGCGAGACAATCCGGGCAAATTTAGGCCGCCAGGTGGCGCGCAATCGCATTTCGCAGGCGGACGCGGATGCGGCGCTGGAGCGCATTAGGACTGCAACCGACCTCAACGGCATGAAAGATCGTGATCTCGTGCTCGAAGCGGCAACTGAGGACGAGCAGATCAAACGCCAAATCTATCAGGAACTTTGTCCGCGTATTGGGCCGAACACGATGATCGCTACCAACACGTCGTCGATTTCGATCACCCGCCTTGCCGCCGCCACCGACCGGCCAGAGCGCTTTATCGGTGTACATTTCATGAACCCTGCGCCGGTCATGCAACTCGTCGAAATAATCCGAGGGATCGCAACTGAAGACGAAACCTTCGACGCGGTAGTCAATCTCGTTGAGCGCACCGGCAAAACCCCCGCCAATTCCGAAGACTTCCCCGCCTTTATCGTCAATCGCATCTTGCTGCCGATGATCAATGAGGCGGTCTACACACTCTATGAAGGCGTGGCGAATGTGGAAGCCATCGATATTGCGATGAAGCTTGGCGCCAATCATCCGATGGGCCCGCTGCAACTCGCCGATTTCATCGGTCTCGATACCTGCCTCTCGGTCATGCTGGTCCTTTACGAAGGCCTTGCCGATTCCAAATACCGGCCCTGTCCGTTATTGGTGAAATATGTCGAAGCCGGATGGCTAGGGCGAAAGAGCGGACGCGGTTTTTACGATTATCGCGGCGACGAACCGGTCCCGACACGGTAACGAAGTTTTTCAGCTGTTGGCGCGCTTAGCGGTCTGATATTCCTCGCTCTGATCGGAGCGAGCAATGGATCAACACACACAAGATAACCGCAACTATTGGGACCAGTTGGCACGACTCCACCCCAAGACGGCCTTCTATCGCCTGGAGAAATTCAAGCGCGGAGAAAATAATCTCGATCCCATTGAGCGCGAGGCCTTAGGCGATGTTTCAGATAAACGCCTCCTTCAGCTGCAATGTCATTTTGGTTTGGAAACGCTGTCTCTTGCGCGGATGGGCGCGGACGCCACGGGGCTCGATCTCTCTAGCGTGGCTATTGAGACCGCGCGCAATCTTTCGGATGAGTTGAAGATCCCTGCGAACTTCGTCGAAGCCGACGTGTTGCACGCCCCCGACGATTTGCGCGGCTTCGATATCGTCTTTGCGTCTTGGGGCTCGCTGTGCTGGATTTCCGACCTGTCTGCTTGGATGCAGACCGCAGCGCGCGCATTGAAACCAGGCGGGCAGCTTGTTCTCATCGACGGCCATCCCGCAGGCGCGATGCTGAACCATGAAGTTGAGCCGGGCTCGCCGCTGCAAGTGCGCGATCCTTATGAGTCTCCCGAGCCCATTATTGAGGACGCTCAAGGAAGTTATGCCGATGAGAGCGCAAAACTTGATGACCCGCGCTGCGTCGTATGGGCTTACGGGTTCGAGAGCCTTTTCACCGCGATGCTCGGCGCCGGGCTCAGTTTGCGCGGTTTTCGCGAATTCGACCGTGTGACTTGGCCAATGCCGGCGCTGATAAAAGCCGACGAATATTACTAGAAGCTTCCCGATAACCTTCCTTATGTTCCGCTAAGTTTTGCACTGACCGCCGAGCGTCTCACATAGGTTTCTGGGATGGGTAATTGCGATAAGTTTTCTGGCGAAAGCGGATAAAGCGGTTCATAATCGCTTGTCCGGATATGAAATCACCACCGGGAATTGAGACGGGAATTGGCCATGTCCGAAAAAGCGAACGAGAGCGCGTTAATCCAAACGCGCTGCAACATTTATGTTGGTCGCATTTTTGCGACCACGCTCTGCGCGGGAGCGGTCTTTGGCGCGTTGTCACTGAGTTTCCTCCCGCCTGCCCGCGCAGCGGAAGTGGCCCAAACGATCCCCGATTTCTCCGGCTATTGGGCGCGGCCTGAAGCCGGACCCGAGCGCATTTTCTATTCTCCGGAAAGCGGCGCCGGCCCGGTTAGCTTTGCGGCAGATGCCGGCGAAATGCGGCGCGGCATTCCGATGATGGGCGATCACACCAATCCGGTTCTGTTGCCCCAAGCAGCCCAAGCCGTGAAAGCGCAAGCCGATCATTTTCGGGCGGGCGGATTTGCCTGGCCTGCATGGTCTTTGTGCATGCATCCCGGCATTCCCTTGGCATTGAACATGGCCGAACCCGTTCAGTTTCTGCAGAGCAACGACCAAATCACGATTATTTATCAGCGCGGCCAACAAGTACGCCGCATCTATCTCAACAAACCGCATCCTCAAGACCCGTTGGTCCAATGGAATGGACACTCCGTTGGACATTACGAAGGGCAGCACGCGCTTGTGATCGATACGATTGCGCAGGATACGCGAAGCGTCGTCGA
Source organism: Micropepsaceae bacterium (assembly GCA_965247505.1). Taxonomy (GTDB): domain Bacteria; phylum Pseudomonadota; class Alphaproteobacteria; order Micropepsales; family Micropepsaceae; genus CAIYRG01. The sequence goes on from OZ252020.1 coordinate 1,481,086, forward strand.
TCGCTTCGGAACGCCAAAGAGCGCCGCAATGCGTGTCGTCGAGCGCTACACGATTTCGCCAGACGGACAGAGTCTGAAAGTAGAGTTCTCGGTGGAAGATCCGCTCATGTTTGCGACGGCGTGGTCATCGCACGTGCCTTACGAAAAAATGCCGCCGAGAATCGTGGACGGGCCTCAGGAGCGCGAATTTGCGGAAATAAACTGCACCGAAAATAACCGCAATCCGGGCGGCGGAGAATTTTCAAACCCGTTCGACAATACACCCGATTTTTGAAGTTTTGTGACACGCAAACACGAAACGGTATACAGCGGCGGCGCGCGCATGTTGGCGGGCTGAGACGGACCGATTTCATTAACAACAGATTAAACGAGTTGCGTGTTAGTCATCGGGATCGTCACGTCCCAGTCCCGCGACTTCGATTGCGTTCTCAACGCTTTCAATCCTCCCGTTCTCGGTCGCGTGGGCTCGGTTAAGCTGTGCTGGGCGGCCATATATCCATGATGTTGATTGAAAAAATCCGAGACGACAAATTTGTCGATGAAGCCCAAGGACGAAATTCTAGCGCGATAATTTATTGGCCAGATCGGGCGATCGACCATTTTTGAGTGCCCGCTGCGCGAGCATATTCTTGCAGTGCCATTGGCCACAATCAGCTTTTATTAACCCTCTTAGGACAAACTCCTGCTCGATTTTGGGACGGCGTAGGCGGCAAAGCCCACGTCGTCGCCGAAATCACGCATTGCGAGTCCGGATTGCTGCATTGAGGGTCTTTGAGCATGAGCACTAAGATAAAAGAAGTACCAAACTGGGAGGTACAAGATATAACGGCCGCCGGGCCCGCGGCCGATTTCACCCCAGACTCTAAAGCTGACCTTCCCGCAGACGATCTTTCCGATAGCAGCACGGATTCGGCGTTCAGCCGCATCGAAGAAGCGCTGCGTGATGTCGCCTATCAGCTCGGTGAATCCGAGCATAGTTCTGAACACGTCGCCGCAGACGCCTCTGGGCAGCATAAAACGCCCGTGCACAAAGCGACACCGGACGCCAACGAATCCACCCAGCGCAACGGCGACAAAGGACGTGCAGCTTTTGCCTCCAACATGGCGGCGCACGCACCGGCGCCCGAAATTGCCTCGGCAACGCACGAATATATGCGTTCGTTCCATGAGCTTGCGCATCGCATCGACAATCTTGAAAAATTCGCAGATACGGAATCATTGCGCGATGAAGTGCGTGGCCTTCGTCAAAGGTTCATGGAGGATTCCGATCAATTTGATTCAACGCTAAACGAATCCACAGGAAAGATTTCTGCGCTTTCCGGTGCGGTCGACAATCTAGCCACTAACCTCGCTGTGATGCAGGACCGCTCGACGCAATTGGGCACTACTCTCGAGCACAGCCTAAGCAAGCTAAGTCAGAGCCTGAAACATTCCGAAGCGCAGCTTGGCGATACGGCAAAGCGCATTTCCGACACGGTCGAAAGCCGCCTCTCCTTCACCGATCACTACATAGAGAAGGTTTCTCAACGTCTTGAGAGGACCGAGATCGAACGCGAGGAGAAAGAAACCGGCATCAAGCAAGCGCTTACCGCGTTGGTTGGCAAATTGAGTGCGGAGAAAGAACGGAACAATGAGGCGCTAGCCGAAATTCACGCCTCGCTCGCTTCTTCGCTAATGGAAATGAAACAGGGTCTGAGCATTTCAGAAACCCGCCTTTGGGAAGTTGTGGAAGGACGCGTTGCGGCCGGCGAGCGCGGCATTGAAGATTTCAAGCAACGCCTATCCCAGGCGGACCAAAGCCGTAGCGAGCGGGACCGCGCCTTGGCCGACGCACTGGAATCTCTGCGCGATAAAATCAATGCCGATAAAACACGCAGTGAGGCGGCGCTGACCGAGGTTCGCTCGACGCTCACATCGTCACTTGTTTCTTGTCTTGCTGAAATGAAGCAAGGCTTGGAAGCAAGCGAGAAACGCATTCAAGAGAGGCTAGAAAGCGGTGTTGCTAGCGACGAAGGCAAAGCACAGAAGCATACTCAGAATCTCAAGCAGGCCGAACCGGCGGTCAAGAATAAGGACGCGTCGCTAAACCAAACAGTTGCGTCCATGCTGGATCAGCTGAGAGCCGACAGAAAAAAGAGCGTGGACGCGCTGGCTGAAGTGCGCGCCTTGCTCGCATCTTCCGTTAGCGAGATGCAACAAAGTCTGGAAGAGTCAGAAAAGCGCGTCGAAAAAAGATTGGAAAGCCGCTTTTCGACCATTGATTCCAAATTTGAGAACATCTCACAGCGCCTTCAGAAAACCGAACAGAGTCACGACGGAAACGACGGCCAATTCAGCGAAATTATCGAAAGCATGTCGCATCGTCTTGAGCAGATAGAACGACAGCGCAGCGCGGAGGAACAGCCCCTTACCGAGGCCGTGGGCAACATCGCACGACGCCTAGATCGGATGGAGCAGGATCGCAGCGGCGACGAACAGCCTCTGAACGAGGCCATCGGGAATATCTCTCAGCGCCTTGAGCAGATCGAACAGGTCGGCGCCGGCAATGGCGCGGCCGTGGATGGGGCGCTTGCCGAGTTGAAGGAACAGCTGAAGGCTGAAAAGGTACACACTGAGAAGGCCTTAACAGAAATCCGCAGCTCTCCCGCAGACGTAAAAGAGAGTTCAGCCGGCCCTGCCCTGCCACAGAGAGAATCGTCTTATAGCGATCTTGGTTTCGAGAGCGTTTCGCATACTGGCGACGAGAAAGATCGTTCTGTCACCGAGATCATCGCAGACTTGACGGATGGCCAGAATGGCGAAAACGCACTGAAGGACGAGGTGTCCTCGGAATCAGACCTTCCTGATACACAGTTCGATAGTGACGCGATATCGGGCGCCCCGTCTTCTTTCGGATTTCCGCCAATAGAAACAGCCGATTCCGCTGCTCCGGAAATTGAAGATTCGTTTTCGGACGATCCGGAGTCCGATGAGCAAGATGATTTGGTCACGCGGGGAGACTATTTGTCGGGCGCGCGACTCGCCGCGCAAGCTGCTGCGGAAGCCACGAGTGCAAGCGCCGCTCAGCAGACGCCATTACAATCGCTCGCATCCCGCGTGATTGGTCCTGACGTAAAATCTCGATTCTTCCAACGAAACCGATTGGCGGCGGTTGGCGCTGCGATCCTACTCATCGTCGGTGCTGGTTCCTTTCTTTTGATGCGTGGATCCGCGCCTTCCGTCAACGACGCTGCCGGCGGCGTCGCTGCTGTCACGCCAGTTGAACAAACCGAGGCCAATGTCGCTGCGACACCCATCCGACAGCCGGGTTTTGCTACCGCCTTGCCGCCGCCAGCAATGCCCGAGTCGGGCGCCGAACAAACGAACGCACCGGATGGGCAAATCGAGAACGCCACTGCTGCGCTGGCTGCAGAACTTGATGGGCAGGCTGTCAGCCAAGCGGCCGTCATCGGACCGCAGGCAGATGGCCAAGCCGAAGCCACGCCGATAGAGCGTTTGGTCTCCGAAGCGCGCGCCGGTTCTTCACCAGCGGCGCTTATCTTAGGACTTAATTATCTCAATGGTGACGGCGTCGATGCGGACGACAGCGAGGCATTTCGCTGGCTTCGCCTCGCTGCCGAACAGGGTGAGCCGGTTGCGCAAAGCCGACTCGGTTCGATGTTTGAGCGCGGACAAGGCGTAGCAGCGGACACGCGCGAAGCAGCTTTCTGGTACGAGCAAGCCGCAAGAAGCGGCAATGTCAGGGCGATGCATAATCTGGCAATCGCGCATGCGGATGGCGCAGGCGTTGAGGAAAATCTCGGCGAGGCGGCGCGCTTGTTCCGCGCGGCTGTCGATCTGGGCCTAGCCGACTCGCAGTTCAACCTCGCAGTTCTCTATTCACAAGGCATGGGTTTGCCGGCATCGCTGAGCGAAGCATATAAATGGTATCTTATTGCCGGCGCTCAGGGCGACACTGAAGCTCAGATGCGAGCCGAAACGCTTGCCGCCGAGCTCCCACAAAATGAGCGCGACGCGGCTGAGGCAGCTGTAGCTGCCTTCACGCCACTGGCGCCCAACGAGGCGGCCAACACGCCGCCGAGTTTGGCCCTGATTCAGTAGCAAAATATGCAGGCATTCATTGCTCAGGCCCCACCCGAACGGCCTGATTTAGAAAAGCTTAATTTGTCCCTGGCATGATCTAGCCCCAATTCTCCATAAATGGGGGGACGCAAATGCAAGAGTGGTTTTTATTCCGGCGATTGCTGCCGCTGTAGCGACGGCGGCCGTATTTATTTTCTTAGTGGTCAGCAAAAGAAATAGCACCGCCGTCACGATCGTACGGTCCAATGATCGCGAGGAGCACTACGCCAACAGAGCCGCCTCCGCGTCCCTTGAATCCAAGCGCCGCATGGAGCAGATGCAGCGCGAACATGACAGCGCAATGCAGACCATGCACAAACGAACGCGCAGGGCGCAGGAATTGGTTGAAAGCAGCGGCGTCTCCGATTCCGCCTCCGAGCTTTTTCTGATTGCACGCCGATGGCATCGTGATTGGCTGCGCCGTGAACGCGAAGGGACGATCGCTCCCGAAAGACTCGTGTTGCCGGAAAATTTGGAACAGCTGGTTATTGATCAGGACGGCGCATGGCTAAATTGGGTAGATGATGGTGCGCACTTTAGACTTGAGCTGGATAAGAGACTCAACCGCTTCACGCTATTCGTTGAAGATCACAATGTCCTTTGTTTCGACGCCTCCGGCGATGCCAAACTCGGACATTTGAAAGCGGGCGATGTCGTTTCGTTTCGGGCGGGTGACTGGATGATGCGCCTGAACGATGCAGTCGGTGAAATTAGAATCGCCGACCTCAAAGCCCTCCACGCCGACGAGTTCGACGTTTTCGGCCATAAGATGGAAAACATAAACTTCTGATCGCCTGATTCTGCGCGCAAAAGAAACGCAGTTTGTGCGCTTTCTTGCCCAATGGCGTACTAGGGTCTAGCCTCATCCTCGACAAGTAAAACGTCTTGCACGGCTCGATGCTGGGCCGGGAGAAAACATGATGCGATTTGCCGGATTGGTTGTCGGACTCTTTGCCCTGACCTTGTCGCAAGCGGCGCATGCGCAAGCGTGGACGTCTTTTTTCGGCGAGGAAGACCGGTTCGCCCTCGGATTTCCAGGCGATCCCGCCATCGAAGAAACGGAATGGATCGACGAAAATGGCGAGGCACGGAGCGCACGACGCTATTCGGGCGAGCGCGCAGGCAATATCTACACGCTCATTGCCGTCAATTATGAAGATATTGAAGAGAATATTTATCATCCCGCTTATGAACACGCGGCAGCCGTCTATCGCGAAATGGGCGAGGTGACATTCGACGATCACGCGGCGACCGACAGGATTGACGGTCACCAGCTTCAGATCACTTTGCCGGATGGGCGGCGATTATATTTCGCAGCGCATTATCACGACGGAAGGCTGTACATCCTGGACGCCAATGTCTCTGCGCGTTCGGCCCCGCCCGGCCAATTTCAGCAAAACTTGCAAATCGTGGATAGAGAGGGCGTTCGGGTCCGCTACACCAATGAGGGCGAGCGGATGATCAGAACCGACGATCTGCAAGACGCGCTGGGCGGGCCCATCCTTGACGGGCCCATTTACGAGGGCGCTGGGGACACGCCGATCGCACAGTAAAAACTGGTTTCCGGCACCAAATTCTGCCGCCGGTCCGGCCCTGACGGACAAACTCTGCATTTTGCCGCGAATCCTGGTGTTATCGGCTATTCCTACGCTCAGTTTCGCTCGCATTATGCTATAGGAGCTGAGACAATAGCGTTCCTAACCTTAAGGGAGGGCGTATGGGGACCGAGACCGCATTTCGTCGCGGCATTTTCGCGACTGCCGGAGCATTTGGGATATTGCTTGCCGCCATTGGCTATGGGCCGGCGTCAGCGCAAGAGACCTCCGCGGATCATAGTGCTGTCATCGGCACATATTGCGTCGCTTGCCACAATGCGCAGTTAAAAACGGCCGATTTAGAATTAGACAGTGCCGATATTGCCGATCCCACGACGAACGCGCCGCTATGGGAAAAAGTCATCCGCAAGCTTCGCATCGGCGCAATGCCGCCGGCAGGAATGCCGCGCCCGGATGCGGAAACCTACGACGCTGTCGCCACCTATCTTGAGACAACGCTCGATCGTGCAGCGGCCGCCAACCCCGATCCGGGTCGGCCTGCCATCCAGCGCCTCAACCGCACCGAATATGCCAATGCGGTTGGCGATTTGCTCGCGGTCGATACCAATATCATCGATATGGACCTGCTCTTACCTGCCGACGATTCCAGCTACGGCTTCGACAATATTGGCGACGTTCTGACCGTCTCGCCGGTGCTGATGGAGGGGTATCTTTCCGCCGCCCGCAAAATCAGCCGTCTCGCGCTCGGTGATACAGCGGCGGGCGCGGTAGCTCAAACCTATGAAGTGCCTAGATACCTCGTTCAACGGGACCGTATGAGCGAAGATTTCCCCCTAGGTTCGCGCGGTGGGCTGACCGCCCAACATTATTTCCCGCGAGACGGCGAATATGATCTGCAAGTCCGCCTCCATAGAAACGGCAAGACCTATGTCGTCGGCACGGAATTTCCACGCCGGCTCGATGTTCGTCTCGACGGAGAGGTGATTCAACAATTCACCGTGGGCGGCGATAATCCAGCCCCCCGTCCCGAAGAACCATCCTCGTTCACTCAAGGCGTTTTCGAGCGCTACCTTGGGAGCATCGACGAGGATTTTCAATTCCGCATTTCGGTAAAGGCAGGGATGCGTCAGATTCAATTGACATTTCCGAACCATATCATCGAACCGGAAGACGTTTTTAAACCGCCAGTGAACGACTATGCCTATGCTTGGGATTATGGCCATCCGGACGTAGAGCCTGCCGTCGCCAGCCTGACAATTGATGGTCCCTACAATGCCGGCGGCATCGGCGAGACGGAAAGCCGGCAACGAATTCTCGTTTGCACCCCCACTGCAGCTGATGAGGAAGAGGCCTGTGCTCGGCAGATTCTATCTGTTCTGGCGCGACGTGCGTTTCGCCGTCCGGTCACCGATATGGACCTTCAGGATTTGATGAGCCTGTATCAAACCGGCCGGAGCCGCGGCGATTTTGAAGATGGTATTCGTCTGGCGGTGCAGCGCGTTCTCGTCGATCCGGAGTTTCTTTTTCGCATTGAGCGCGATCCGCCAAATGCGAGCGCTGGCGACAATTATCGCCTCAGCGATCTAGAACTGGCCTCGCGGCTTTCGTTCTTCCTTTGGAGCAGCATCCCCGACGACCAGCTCTTTGAGCTTGCCGAAACCGAGCGGCTGGGCGAGCCGGAAATACTCGAGCGCGAGGTGCGCCGGATGCTCGATGATCCGCGCTCGATAGCCCTGGTAGACAACTTCGCCGGGCAATGGCTGTACCTACGCAATGTTGAGATGGTGTGGCCCAATCCGGATGTCTATCCGGAATTCGATGCGAGTTTGCGTCAATCGCTACAACGCGAGACCGCACTCTTCTTTGAAAGCCAGTTACGCGAAGACCGTCCGGTTCTGGAGCTTCTCGACGCCGATTACTCCTTCATGAACGAACGTTTGGCACGCCATTATGGAATTCCAAATATATATGGCAGCCATTTTCGCCGGGTTTCGGTGACAGACGAAAATCGTAAAGGGCTACTGGGCCAGGGAAGCATTTTGACTGTCACTTCCTATGCAACAAGGACCGCGCCGACGATCCGCGGCAAATGGCTTCTCGAAAATATTCTTGGTGCGCCACCCCCTCCGCCGCCGGCCGATGTTCCATCGCTTGACGAAACGACATCCGGTGAAAATGGCGAAACTCTAACGGTGCGTGAGCAAATGGAGATGCACCGGGCGAGCCCCGCCTGCGCATCATGCCACAGGGTCATGGATCCACTCGGATTTGCCCTCGAGAATTTTGACGCAACGGGTCAGTGGCGGGATGAGGACGGCGGCAATCTCATCGATGCTTCGGGCGTGACGCCGGACGGATTTGTGTTGAACGGTCCTGCGGACCTGCGCGAATACCTCGTCTCCAACCCGGAACAGTTTGTTGCCACGACGACAGAAAAACTTCTCACTTACGCGCTTGGCCGTGGGATCGAGCACTATGACGCTCCATCCATCCGCCAAATACTCCATGACGCAGAGCCGAACGATTATAATTGGTCGTCCATTGTGCTCGGTGTCGTCAACAGCACTCCATTTCGAATGAGGAGGTCAGACTAGTCATGATCATTTTTAAAAAGGCGATCCCGCGCCGCACGATTTTGCGAGGCCTAGGCACGACTTTGGCTTTGCCCTTACTGGACGCAATGGTCCCGGCAGCGGCTCGCGCGCAAGATTTGGTGGAGCCGCCGATGCGCTTTGCAACCGCCTATGTCCCCAATGGGGTGATGCTGAGCGAATGGACTCCGAATGCTGTGGGTACGGATTTCGAACTGCCCTTGATCTTGAATCAATTGGCCCCATTTAGAGACCAAATGCTGGTCGTATCGGGGCTTAACCATGAAAACGGCCGCGCTAAGGCGGGTGAAAACTCAGGGGATCACGCGAGAGCCGGTGCAAGCTATCTCACGGGCGCCCATCCGAAAAAGACGGAAGGCGCCGATGTCGAGGCCGGCATTTCTATTGACCAGATCATCGCGGCCGAGGCCGGCAAACACACCCAGCTCTCCTCGCTCGAGCTCTGCGTCGATTCTCCGGAACTCTTAGGTCAATGTGAGGCTGGATATACTTGCGCTTACATGAATACGATCTGTTGGCGCACGCCGACCACGCCGATGCCTATGGAGAACCGGCCACGCGTTGTGTTCGAAAGATTGTTCGGCGATTCAGAGAGCACCGACCCCGCCGTGCGTCTTCAGAGGATTCAAGAAGATAGGAGCATCCTCGATTCGGTCACCCAGAAGGCAGCGCGCCTGAACGCAGATCTCGGTCATGGCGATCAGATGAAAATTGGCGAGTACCTCGAGGCCATCCGCGATGTCGAGCGCCGCATTCAGACGGCGGAAGACCAATCCGACCGCGAGATGCCGACACTTGAACGTCCCACAGGCATTCCGGATACGTTTACCGATCATGCCAAGCTGATGTTCGATTTGCAGGTTCTAGCCTATCAAACCGATCTCACGCGCGTCGGCACGTTTATGTTGGGCCGCGAATTTGGTGGACGCACTTACCGCGAGATCGGTATCCCCGACGGGTACCATTCCTTGACCCATCACCAATACAAACAGGACAAGATCGACAAGGTCGTCAAGATTCAAATGTATCACGCCCAGCACGTCGCCTATTTCCTCGACAGGTTGGCCTCCACGCCGGATGGCGACGGATCGCTTCTCGACCACACAATGGTTCTCTATGGCGCCGGTTTGAGTGACGCAAATTCTCACTTGCACGACAATTTGCCGACAGTCTTGCTGGGCGGCGCCAAGGGGCACTTGCAGGGCGGTCGTCATTTAGCCTTCCCGGGCGACCCGCCGCTGACAAATCTGTTCATGACCATGCTCGATTGGATGGATCTCCCTCAGGAGCGCATCGGCGACAGCACCGGCAGATTGAGCGTCAGCTCGTCGGCGTAAGGCGCGTCGCCTAAGAACATATTTCGATCGAACTTACCTTCCCCCCTTGAGGGGGAAGGTGTTCGCTTGCGTGTGGAGAGCGCCCAAACGAATTTATTATCCGGACAGGTCAGATATCTCGCAGTAAACGATTTTACCTCCCCCAACGCGGGGAGGTCGCGAGCCCCCCTCACACAACTGTCATCTCGGGCGAGCGTTTTGGCGCGAGACCCGGGACCCACCGAGACAGCGACACCGTAGGTCCCGGCCCTCCGCGCTTCGCGCGGAAATCTCGTGAGTTCGCGGCATGGCCGCGCGACGACGCGAAAGCATCGCTTGGCCGGGATGCCATTTTGTAAGACGTATAAGCTTCGTGCTTCGACAGGCTCCGCCTGATTCCTACTCGTCTACCCGACCCGGTTGTGGCGTCCGGAGCGTGCCATCGCTCAACGCGGCCCCCTGGGCGTCGAAACGCTGGCCTTGGTTGATACGGAAAACCGCCGAATCATCCCCGGGTGGGTCGAAATAGTCCGGCGCATCTAAGGGGGTAGCACCCAATTCGAGCAGCAGCGCCACTGTGCTGGGTTGGATGATCTCTCCAAGCTCCTCGCCATAGGGAATCCAAGGCAGGCGCATGCCGGCGGCGACGCTCAAGGGTGTCTGCTGATAGCCGTCCCACACATCTATGGTGGCGCCATGTTCTACCAAATACCGCACGATCTCATTGGCGCCATTGGTGGCTGCGCCGTGCATTGCCGTGAGGCCGTCATCATTAGCGGCATTGACGTTCGCGCCCCATTCGATCAGCAGGCGCACGGCCTCCAAAGCGGGCGCCATTTCTTCCTCGGTATAATCTTGACCGCGGCTAAGCCCAGCCGCCACCATGAGCGGTGTCAGATTCGCCGTTGTCGCCAGCAGCGGATCGGCGCCCGCCTCAACAAATAGTCTCATCATTTCGGGATCGGGTGTTGCCGCGGCGAGCAATAACGGGCTCGCCCCTATTCCGGTCCGATCGCGATCTCCGCCAACTGCCGGCATAGTCACCACCTGAACATTTGGATCTGCACCACGCGCCAGCAGTGCCACGGCCAACTCATCCAGGCTCGGTCGGAAGATATGGTCCGTATAATTCGCGTAGCGGATCCCATTCAGCGCGGTAAGTCCCATCAGCGCCGTATAGTGAAGAGCGGTAGCGTCATTTTGATCCCGCGCATTCGGGTTCGCACCCTTTTCCAAAAGAAAGAGACCGAGCTCCTCCCAACCGCTCACACTTGCCAGCACGAGCGGCGTCATTTCCCGCGGCCCGACCACTTCGATATCGGCCCCCGCTGCCAACAGAATATCGCTTGATTCCATATCGCCCGCACGCACGGCAAACAGCAATGGGGCAAAGCCACCATTCGTACGTGCATTTACATCGGCGCCTGCGTCGATCAGAGCGCGTACCGCCGCGGGGTGTTTTTGCGCCGCCGCCCACATCAAAGCGGTCTGCCCCCGATCGCTTTCCCTCGCATTCACATCTGCGCCTTGTCCGAGCAACGCGCTCACGGCATCCACATTGCCGGTGCGCGCGCAAAGCATGAGCGGGGTTTCTTGAGAAAGACCTCTGGCGTTCGAATCGGCGCCGGCCGCCAGCAGCGCCTCGACCATTGGCGCGTTTGCATTGGTGCAAGCCATGGTTAGGGGCATTGCGCCGTAATCATTCACCGCATTTGGATCTGCGCCCGCACCAATCAGTAATTCGGCAATTTCCAATCCGTCGAAATGGGCCGCCCAGTGCAATGCGGTCGTACCGTCCGTTTGGGCCGCGCTTACATCGCCGCCTTCGGCTATTAACGAGCGCAGCGTATCCACGTCATTAGCCGCGGCGGCATCGGCAATGCTCCCACCATCGGCAGCCCAAAGCGGACCTGCGGTACTCGTCAAAAGCGCGGCCAGCGCAAAACCCAAATATCTCGATTGAATGCGCATCCCACGCCTCCCTAAATCTCGTCAGAGGCAGCCAAATATTGCCGCTCTGGTTAAAGCCGATCTGGGCTGAGCATAGCCCAATTGGCTACGCGCCGCTAATGCCCCATCGCCCTGTCTCGCGCATCCGGTGAGTGGTAGGCTTTCAGCTCTAATGGCGCTCTTGATGCGATATTCTACCCTGGTTTTGCTGCTGCTCGTTGCGGCCTGCACAAATACCGCCGCACCACCGCCAACGCTCGACGATATTGCGGGCGGGTATGTTCGCCTCACACTGGAAATCGGCGCGCATGAGGACGGCTATATCGATGCCTATTTCGGACCGCCTGAGTGGAAGGAGCAGGCCGATACAGCGCCCGGAACGACCGCAGAGCTGAAAAACGAGGCCGAGCGCATTCACGATGCGCTGAGTACTATCGATCAGACAGCATTGCAGAGGGATGACCAGCACCGCGTCGATTGGCTTCTTGCCCATGTTGCAAGCGCTCGGTTTCGGATCAACATGATTGAGGGCGTGCGCTTGCCATTTCACGAAGAAGCAGCGCGTCTTTTTGGGCTGACACCGGAACTTCGCCCACTTCAAAGCTACGACCCGATATTGGATCGCATCGAGGCCCTGCTTCCGGGAGAAACGCCTCTTAGTGAGCGCGTAGAAGAGTTTCGGGCGCGCTACACAATTCCGGAGGAGCGGCTCAGACAGGTTATGGAAACAGCGATCGCGGAATGCCGCCGGCGCACGCTTGCACATCTACAACTGCCCGCGGACGAGCGCTTCAACATGGAGTTCGTCACGGGCGAGAATTGGAGCGCTTATAATTGGTATCTGGGCGGCAATCAGAGCCTCATCCAGATCAATACCGAATTGCCCATCCGAATTGACGACGCGATACGGCTCGGCTGCCACGAAGGCTATCCCGGCCACCACCTCCATGGCATCCATATGGAGCAAAAATACCGCGATAAGGGCTGGAGTGGGTTTTCGGTTGCCGCTCTTTGCTCCGGCAAGCCCTCTGATGGAGGGCGGGGCAAATTTCGGCATTGATTTGGCATTTCCCGATGCAGAACGGGCGGCATTTGAGGCGGAAACACTCTACCCGCTGGCCGATCTCGATCCCGCAACAGCGGAAAATTATGAGGCCCTTCGCCACGCACTCAAAGATCTTGCCGGTGCTTCGCGCACCATCGCTGCGATGTATTTGGACGGCGAGATCACGCGCGAGCGCGCAGTGGAATTGACGCAGCGCTATCAACTCAGCTCTCCAGCGCGCGCAGAGCGGAGCGTGGCGTTTGCCGAAACTTACCGCGCTTACGTGATCAACTATTCCAGCGGCGAAGATTTGGTGCGGGCCTTCGTGTCCGGGGCCAGCCAAAATGAAACCACACGCTGGGAAACATATGAGCGCATATATTCGGGCTCGCTATTGCCGAACGAGCTTGCGCAATAAGTTGCTCGTTTAGAAAGTGCGACCCCCGCCCTACGCGATATAGCTGCTGTTGATATCTGCGACGCTGAGCGTTCCGGCCTGCTTCATGACGATCTCGAACTCGCGCTTCAAGATATCGAGCACGGTTTCCACGCCCTCCTGGCCGAAGGTCCCGAGCCCCCACAGATAAGGCCGGCCTATGGCGATGGCATCGGCGCCCAGCGCCAGCGCCTTAAAGATGTCCGTGCCGCGGCGAAAACCGCTATCGACGATCACCGGGATGAGGCCGCTCACCGCGTCAACCACTTCGGGCAAGGATTCGATGGTACTGCGTCCCGAATCTTCTGCGCGCCCGCCATGGTTCGAAACGATGATCCCATCGACGCCATGTTCGATGGCAAGCCTGGCATCCTCGGCGGTCACGATCCCCTTCAGCATCAGCCGCATCGAGGTCGCATCGCGTATGCGGTCGATATAATCCCAATCGAGAAAACTTCGGTCGGTGTCGCTGCGTGTGAGCCCATCGAACATCGGTTTGGGCGGAATGATTCCTGCGTCCGGCGCGTGGCACGAGGTGCAGGCAGCATTGGTGTCGCGGCGGTGGCGCGCGGCGGCCTCGCGATTACTCACAGGCAAATCCACCGTGACCGCGAGCACCGGACAGCCCGCAGCCTCGACCCGTCTGATCATCGCTTCTGTGACTTCCCAGGCGACATCGACATAGAGCTGGTACCAAACAGGACGCCCGCGCCCTTCGTTCACATCCTCGACCGCGGATGAGGTCACCGTGGAGAGAATTTGTTCGACCCCGCGCGTGCGCGCCGCGCGCGCGACCGCGACCTCGCCTTCCGGGTGATAGGCCTTTTGGCTGCCGCAAGGCGCGATGATAATCGGGATCGGATAGCGCTCTCCGAAAATCTCGACCGAGGTGTCCATTTCGCGGGTGTCGACCAGGCGGCGCATACGTAAGCTGTATTTGCCGAAACCTTCGCGGTTGGCTTGCAAAGTTCCGCCATTATCCGTGCCCATCGACATATAGGTGTAATGGCCGGGCGGAAATCTCACCTTGGCCGCTTCGTGAAAATCAAAAACATTGATCGCTTGCTGCGCTTGGGTGATGAGCTGCGGCGCATAGGCGTCGAGAATATCGAAGGCGGGCTGGCCCATAACGCGGCTGGCGGCAGCGAGCACCGGACTTGCCGCGAGAAAGCTTAGAAAAGCGCGCCGCGTGGAAAGCTTGAATGCCTCGTTCATTTCGACCCCCGATATTTTGGCCCGATATTTTTTGAAGTGTAGCGCAAGGGTTTCCCCTTCGCCATTGGGCCAGGCGCGTCATTAACTTTCTTTCGCCCCATTTTGGGACTTTCCTATGTTTGGCAGCGTGAATCGGGGACGCACAATAGATGGTGCTAAATTGGAGATGGTCGAACGCCACGGTGATCGGGCTTGTGCTCGCGCTTTGTGCGCCGATTGTGCACGCCACCGAGGATGTACCGCCACCCGACCCGATTAACGGTGCTGCACCGGACCCGTTCGCCGCGTCAGATCCGTTTGCTGCGCCATATCCATTCGCCGCGCCGCCGATGAGCGAAGCCGAAGTTGCTGAGGCAGTAGCAGCTGATGAACAAGCCACGGCAGAAGCGAGAAAGAGGATTCGCGAGCGCTACAAAGAGGTATTCACGGCAGATGTTCAAGCGCGGATGATGTATTTCTATGCTTGGTATCCGACCGACTACGCGGTCGCACTGCGGAAGACCAACGGTGTGTATAGTGTTGCATACGTCCAGGGCGACCGTGAGATCGTCTCAGACGACGATAAAAATAATTTCCATAGTAAAGCGACGCCCATATGCGATGTGCAGATCAATCCCGGACGCGCCGAACAAATTCTTAGCGTATGGACGCGCGTGCTCGAACAGGAATGGCCTGAAGCTGATGATCGTTCTGGTTTCGATACCGACGCGGTAAGTTTTTCTGCACTCCATGAAGGAAAAGAATTGTTCGGTTCAGCCGGAAGTCCTGACGAAAATTCCATAACGGGGCTGCTCACCCAAGTCGGCGTAAACATGACGCACTACTGCCGAGTTACGAACTGGCCCTTTGGACTCTTGATACGCCTATGGTTCGCACGCGAAATTGACAATCATTTGTCCGCATTGGAAGAGAGGCTGGAATGAAGCTACGAGCGCGGTGTTTTGTAACTCTGTTCTTGCTGTGCGCGCCGGCTGCCGATGCGCAAGATCATTTGCAGCCGGAGAGATCGGCATTGTCTGATGGTGGCTTCTATTTTGGATTCTACAGGAGCCTCGTCGCTAAAACGTTTTCCGATGGTTGGGGCGTGCACTCTCTAGTGCGGATGGTCACCGTTCCGTCCTTCTCACCCGAATGGATGATCGGCGTAGGCCAACGTGACGAAGCCCGATACATTTTCGGCCTTGAACCTGAAGTTGATCTTTGGTCGGTTCACCTATTTAACGCAATTTGAGGACAGCCTGCCTGCGGCGACTGGCGATGAAAGAATATGGCAAGAAGAACAAATCGCACGCCTTAAAGAATATCTCCCCGCCGACTTAGAGAATTTGTCCGTATCGCGTTGCGAGTACGAAATTCAGCCGGCCTTCGCCGATCAAATCTTGCTGGTGTGGGAGAAAATGCTGCTTCTCACGCGCGCTGGTCTAGGGACAGCTTTTACAACGGATGGCACAAGCTATCATTTTTCCGCTTTCAGTGCGTCATTGGGAACTTGGGTCTCAGGGCGGACACATTCGCCCGAGGGCAACGACCCCGCTCGTCTTGTCCAGATCGGTCACACGATGAAAAACCTCTGGGAGAGCGGCGGCGAAGAGCTTGCCGCGCAACTGAGCACTCAGGTCGACGAAATACTTGAGAGGCTGGAATAGTCGTTCTTTTACTGGATCGGCTCATTCACCCCCCCACATGTCATGGCCCGACTTGATCGGGTTACCCAGCTGCAACGCGTCGGCGCGGCAAATTAGCTTTGTGATCGCCTGGGTGGCCCGCTTTTGCGGGCCATGACAAATTGGGGGGGCGGCTAAATCGGCCGCGCGCCCAGTCGTTCCAGATAGCGCACTGCCGCCCGCCATCGATCTCGAATATGTCGGCAATTGTTCGAACCGCCCGAGTCGAGAGAATTTTCTTATCGAACTTGCCGAATTTATCGACGCTATTGAGCGGCATTATGGCGTCGCGCCGATCATCTACTCCACGCAAGATTTCTACGAAGACTATCTCACTCTAAGCGAACTAACCGGCAATCGGTTTTGGGTGCGCGATTTATTTGGTTCGGCAAGCTGGCCCGAAGAAAGTGCCGCGCTGTTCCATCAATACGCCAACCGAGGACGGCTCAAAGGGATCAAGGGTCCTGTCGATCTCAACGTTTTTCTTGGCTCACGCGCGGAGTTTGAATTGTTATTGGCGGATTAGCCACTCCCCCACTGTGTTGCCCGCCCCACCATTGTCATCCTCGGCCGAGCGATATGAAGTATCGCGAGGGGAAGAGGATCAAGGTCATGGAGAATTTAGCTGCGCAAACACCTGGGTTCCCTTCCCTCACCGCTTCGCGGCTCGCCGGGAATGACAAGTCTGGGGCGTGTCGTACCCCCTACCCGCCCAATGCCATCTGACGGATATATTCGATCGCTTCCGGATCGTCCCATTCTTGCGGGCCCGAAGCGGTCGCAATTTGCTGGCCCTCGGCATTGATGAAAATCGTATAGGGTAGCCCGACAGTGAAGGCTTCGAATGCCTGCATCAGCGCGTAGTCGGTATCCATAAAAGTGGGAAGCGATCCCGCGCCATTGTCTGCCAGGAATGCTGAAATTTCTTCCACGCTCTTCTTTTCCATATCGACCGGCAAAATAAGCGCGTCATCGCCGAGCGCTGCCTGAGCGCGTGCGAGCGCCGGGAGCTCGGCGACGCAAGGCGCGCACCAGGTTGCCCAAAGATTGAGAACCACGAACTGGCCTTCGAAATCGGCCAAAGTCGTGTCTGCGCCCTCGCCATCATAAAAGACGGCCTCCGGGGCCGCAGGAATGGGCTCGGTCATCTCCACGCCTGGCAGGGAATGCGGCAGGCCATTGGCGGTCCCACCTGCCTCGGCAACTGATTCGCCCACTGATTCGGCGGATTCGTGGACAACGCCGCCCCAATTCCCGTATAGGACGGCCAGAATAAGAGCTGCTGCAGCCAGCGATCCGCTGAGGATTACGGCAAGGCGGTTGCGAGGATTCATCTTTTACCTCGAATAGTTTAAGCGCGTATCAGGTCCAAAGGCACCATCGCCATGACCACGAACAAAATGTGGGGCGGACGTTTTTCCGAAGGCCCCGCCGCCATTATGGAGGAAATCAACACCTCCATCGAATTCGACAAGCGCCTCGCTGCCGAGGACATTGCCGGATCGCTGGCGCATGCCGACATGTTAGCCGCTAAAGGCATCATTTCCAAAACCGATGCCTCGAAAATCCGCAAAGGCCTGATTGCGATCAAGCGGGAGCTGGAAGCCGGCTTTTTCCCTTTCCGGCGCCAATATGAGGATATCCACCTAAATGTGGAGGCGCGACTTAGCGAAATCATCGGCGAGCCGGCCGGGCGGCTGCACACTGCGCGCTCGCGCAATGATCAGGTCGCGACCGATTTGCGGCTATGGGTCAGAAGCGCCATCGAGCGCACCGATGTGGGGCTAGCGGCCCTGCAGCACGCGCTCGTCGCGCAAGCCGCAAAACACACAGACACCATCATGCCGGGCTTTACGCATATGCAGCCCGCGCAGCCGGTGAGTTTCGGCCATCATTGCCTCGCCTATGTCGAGATGCTCGCGCGCGACCGCGCCAGGCTTTCCGATGCCGGCACGCGGCTCAATGAATCGCCCCTCGGCGCCGCGGCGCTTGCTGGAACGTCTTATAAGATCGATCGCAAAATGACGGCTAAAGCGCTTGGCTTTTCCGGGCCGATGCGCAATTCGCTCGATGCGGTTTCTTCGCGCGACTTCGCGTTGGAATATTTGGGCGCGGCATCGATTTGCGCGGTGCATCTTTCGCGTTTTGCCGAAGAGATCGTCCTTTGGGCTTCGCCCGCCTATGGCTTTGTGCATTTGAGCGATGCGCTTTCAACCGGCTCGTCCATCATGCCGCAAAAGCGCAATCCCGATGCCGCCGAATTGGTGCGCGCCAAAGTGGGCCGCATCTTAGGTGCCTTCACGGGGCTTCTCACCGTGGTGAAAGGCCTTGCGCTGGCCTATGCGAAAGATCTGCAAGAAGACAAGGAGCCGGTCTTCGCCGGCGCCGATGCGCTGGAGCTCAGCATTGCCGCCATGACGGCGATTGTGAGCGATATTAAGATCGACAAAAAAGCCATGCGCGCGGCGGCGGAGAAAGACTATCCGACGGCCACCGATCTTGCCGATTGGATCGTCACCCATCTCAAAAAACCGTTCCGTGAGGCCCATAACATTGCGGGCCGTGCGGTTGCGCGCGCAGAGAAGCTTGGGCTCGCGCTGGATGCGCTATCGCTTAAAGAGCTGCAGAAAATCGAGCCCGGCCTCACCAAAAATGTCTACAAAGTTTTGTCTTTGGACGCTTCTCTGAACGCGCGCACCAGCCTTGGGGGCACCGCGCCTCTGCGCGTGAAAGAGCAAGTAAAATTTTGGAAGGAGCGGCTTAAATGACAAGCCGTTTGCTTTTTATCGTGTCGATTGCGTTGTTCTTGAATGCCTGCGGCGTGAAAAACGATCTCAAAATTCCGAACGGGCAATCCCGAGTGGATGCCGATTTGGAAGATACCGATTTGGAAGAAGCTGATTTGGATGTAGGGCTCGATCCCTCGCGCCCGCCGCAGCCGCTCGGGCTATGAACCATTTCGACTATAAGAACGGCATCCTCCATGCCGAGGACGTGCCACTCGACCGACTGGCCGAAGAGGTGGGAACGCCTTTCTATTGCTATTCCACCGCAACGCTGACGCGCCATTACAAAGTCTTTGCGGGTGCGCTCCCGGGCGACGCGCTTGTGGCGTTTTCGGTTAAGGCCAATGGCAATCTTGCGGTATTGAAGACGCTTGCGCAGCTTGGCGCGGGCGCCGATGTCGTCTCGGGCGGTGAGTTGAAAAAGGCGCTTGCCGCCGGCATTCCAGGCGAACGCATTGTTTTTTCCGGGGTTGGAAAAACCAAAGAAGAAATGAGCCTCGCGCTGGAGGCCGGCATCTATCAATTTAACGTCGAGGGTGAGCCCGAACTCGAAGCCTTAAATGAGGTCGCCAGCGCGATGGGTGTGCAAGCGCCGATCACCATCCGCCTTAACCCTGATGTCGATGCCCGGACCCATGCCAAGATCACCACCGGCACGGCGGAAACCAAATTCGGAGTGCCCTGGAGCCGGGCCCGTGAGGTCTATGCCCGTGCAGGGGCGCTTTCCGGTATCGAAGTGGTCGGGATCGATGTCCATATCGGCAGTCAGATCACCGAGCTTCAGCCCTTCGAGGCCGCGTTCCGGCTTTCCGCCGAAATGATCACAACTTTGCGCGCCGAGGGTCACGCTATCGCGCGCGCCGATTTGGGTGGCGGGCTCGGTGTGCCCTATCGCCTAGACAATCAGCCGCCCCCGGAGCCCGACGCCTATGGCGCCCTTATTGCCAAAATCACCAAAGGGCTTGAGGTTCAGCTTATCTTTGAGCCGGGAAGGTTAATTGCCGCTAACGCTGGCATTCTCGTCACCAAGGTCATCTATGTAAAACCGGGCGCAGCAAAGACTTTTCTGGTGATGGATGCCGGGATGAATGATTTGATTCGCCAGGCAATGTATGACGCCCATCACGATATTTTGCCCGTGAAACAGGCCCTTCCCGAGGTCAAAATGCAGCGCTACGACGTCGTGGGCCCAGTCTGCGAAACGGCCGATTTCTTCGCCCGCGACCGGGATTTGCCTCAGTTTGGCCCCGATGATTTGTTGGTAATTATGACGGCTGGCGCCTATGGCGCCGTGCTGTCGTCGAGCTATAATGCGCGCGCGCTTGTGCCGGAGGTTTTGGTGCATGGCGGGAGATGGAGCGTGGTGCGTCCACGCGTAACGCAAGAAGCGCTCATGGCGCTGGATCGGGTTCCGGACTGGCTTGAGGACGGAAATCGAAAATAAGCAAGTGAAGCCCACGGAGGCGAGAGTTCGCCGTGCCGGGTGGTTGATCTTTGCCGGGCGCTCGGCCGTTTTTTGGGAACGTATTTGGCCTGCGCTTTGGCCGATGCTCGCCGTCATTGGCGGATACGCAATCCTCGCGCTCACCGGTTTATTGGAAACACTTCCGGCAACCTTACGCGTTTCGCTGCTATGGCTCGTCGGCGCAGCGCTTTTCGTTCTTTTTTGGAATTCGATTCGTCCCTTACGCATACCGCGATGGGAAGACGGTGCGCGCAGGGTCGAAACGGACAGCGGCCTCACAAATCGGCCAATCACCGAAGGCGCCGACAATCTTGCGGCCGGCCATGCCGATCCGCTGACCACAAAGCTGTGGAAAACCCATGTGTTGCGGCTGCTCGCCTCGGTGAAGTCGCTGCGGGTGAGATGGCCGTCGCCAAAACTGCACCGGCGTGATCCTTACGGCGCGCGCTTCGTGATTCTCGCCGCTCTGATTGCATCGTTCTTCTTTGCCGGACCCTTGGCGGGCGATCGTTTGCGTACGGCCTTGCTGCCGCCGCTTGCCGATCCGCAAGACGACGTTCTTTTTAATGCTTGGATTTCACCGCCGCCTTACACCGCATTGCCGCCGCGCACTTTGGCCGAAGGCACCACGCCCGGCGAAGGCACGATTATCGTTGCGACGGGAAGTAAATTGTCACTGCGTCTGCGCGATACCAGTGCCCGCCCGCGTCTGGTGACATTGCCGGCGAGCGAGCTGTACGAGTTCACCGAATCGGAATCAGGCTACGAAGCCGAACTCGAATTGAGTGAGGAGATGCACCTCACGGCGCAGATCGGCGTGCACATGCTCGGCGATTGGGATTTCGAAATCATTCCCGACGAGTTGCCCGTAATTGGCTTTGCCGAGGAAATCGCTTCCGACGAGCGACAGGCGACCGTCTTCAATTACGTAATCGCCGATGATTACGGCGTTGCAAGTGTCGAGGCCCGGATCGTTCCCGAAGCCAATATGGACTCTGAGCCGCTTGTGGTGCCGCTGGCGCCTGCCGGCAATGCGCGCCAAGCGACGCATACGGCTACGCGCGATCTTACGGCCCATGGTTATGCCGGGGTTGAGGTTCTGGTCACACTCGTCGCGACCGATGCTGCGGGTCAGACCGGGATGAGCGAAACGGTCAGCTTCAAATTGCCGGAGCGGATTTTCACCCATCCGCTGGCGCGCGCGATCATCGAACAGCGCAAAGGGCTCGCGGTGAACGGCGATGAAGGACGCGATATGGCTGAGCGCGCCATGGACGCGCTCTCCATCGGACCCGATATCTTCTACCGGGACGATTACGGCGTTTATCTGGGTCTGCGCGCCATTCGCCACCGCATCGCCAATATCCGTTTCGATGACGACAAGGAACCGGCCATGTCGCTGATATGGGACATGGCGATTGCCCTCGAGGAAGGCGAACTCGCAGACGCGCTGGAGGCCTTGCGCGCGGCCCAGGAAGCGCTTGAAAACGGTATCCGACGTGGTGCGGACCAAGAAGAGATAGCGGCGCTGATGGAACGGCTGCGCGAAGCCATGGCGCGCTACATGCAGGAGCTTGCCGAGAACGCGCTGCCGGGACAAGGGGGGCAAATGCCGCCTGGCGGGCAGATGATGGGCATGGACGATCTCGAGGCGCTTCTTAAGGCCATCGAAGATCTGGCCCGCACCGGCAATGCGGAGGAAGCGGCACAGCTTCTCGCCGGGCTGATGGCGCTGCTCGAAAACATGCAAATGGTCCAAGGCCAGGGCGGCCAGGGCAACACTCCCGGTCAGGAGGGGCAGGAAGGAAATGAAACACAGCAGGCCATTCAGGGCCTGGGCGATCTCATGGGCCAGCAGCGTGGGCTTATAGACCGAACCTTCCGCGCCCAACAAGGCCAGCCGGGGACAAGCCAGGCCGGCCCGGGCGAGCCGCCGCCAGGCGATAACCAATATGGTCAGTTCGATGAAGACGGCGAATATGGGATTCCGGATGAAAACGGCGATCGGGCGCTTGCTGATGATCAAGCCGACATCCACGAGACATTGCGCGGAATCATGGAAGGGCTGGACGAAAACGACGAGGCGGCGCGCCAGGGCTTAGATGGTGCCGGCCAAGCCATGACGGAATCGGAAGAAAATCTCCAGAGCAATCAGCTTGGGGCCGCTACTCAAGCCCAGCAAGAAGCTCTCAACCAGATGCGCGGCAGCGCGCAGCAGCTGGCCCGCAATCTGGCGGCTGAAAATGGGCAGGGGACCCAGGGCGACGGCCTGGTGAACGAAGATCCGCTAGGCCGGCGCATCGGCGGCAACAATCCGGTAGGACGTCTTCTGGAGGGCTTGCCCGAGCAATCGGACATCCAGCGCGCGCGTCAAATACTCGACGAGTTGCGCCGCCGGGCGGCCGAGCTTGGCCGCAGCCAAGAGGAGCTTGATTATATCGAGCGGCTTCTGGATTTGTTCTGAGAATCCGATCTCTATTACCTCAGTATATTCAAACCTTGCCTATCCGGTTAACGCCCATGACCGCTACATGTAGGGTGCCGCCACTCTCCCGAGTAAAGCTCGGCATAGGTTGGAGCAGAGGTGTCGCCGGCGATGCCGAGCAATGAGCGGAAGGCGTTGAACGGGTAGAACCGCCTGTTGAAGCGGAAGGTGAACTCGTTGAGGTAGGCTTGTAGGTGCTGGTGGCTAACGCCGTGGTGGATCCCGATCAGCCACGTCTTCAGGTTGGCGAAAACCAGATGGATGATCGGCAGGTATTGCTCGGCAACCTCTGGATCACCACACTCGGCAACAGCGAAGTGCTCATAGCCGCGCTTACCGAGGCCAGCATAGCCGCTCCAATCGTCAGTAACGATCAGCGATCCCGGCGCGACGGTGCTCTCGACGAACCCACAGAGCGACTCGGCGCTACGGTCGAGCACGACGGCGAGCCGAACGCGTCCGGCATAGCGTCCGTCTTTCCGGTTGTCGAGCTTGGTGCCCGGCTTTCGATGACGCACCTCGATGGCACAGGAGACGGGAACCTTGTGGTGAACACCACGGCCTTCCCCACGCGTTCGCCCGCCAACCCAGGTTTCGTCCACCTCAACATGGTTCTTGGGCTGTCCACCGATCCTGTCTTGGTTGGGCCGCACCATGCCCGAGCGGAGCTTGTGGAGAATTTGAAAGTCCGTCTCGTAGCGCGAAAGACCAAGTTGCCGCTGAAACTGCACGGCGGACATGCCGGGCGTCTGACTGGCGACCAGATAAGCGGCCCAGAACCAGACGTTCAGCAGAGTGTGGCTACGCTCCATCACTGTTCCCACCGTCAGTCCGGTGTTCTGGCGGCACTTGCGGCAGCGCAGGACGCCAGGGCGGTTTTCAAAGTGGAACGGCTCTCCCGCCGTGCCGCAGTGCGGGCAGGCAAAGCCGTCTCCCCAGCGGGCTTTCTCCAGGTAGGCGGCGCAGGCCGCATCATCGGGGAAAAGTCGCTGGAACTCGGGTAGCGAATGCGGGAATGGGAGATCGGCGCGGTCGAGAACATCCATGGCGCGCTCCCCTATATCCGGTTTGCGCCCATTCTAGCCCTAGTGGGTGTGGGTGTAAACCGGATAGGCAAGATTCAAACATCTGCCGCATCTAAAACACAATGCAAAGCTGTCATCCCCGGCGCGCTTTGCGCGCCTATTTATACAATCGCGCGGCTACGCCGCGTGCGAGCGATACAAAGTATCGCGAGGGAAGGGGCCCCAGGTGTCCAAGACGTATGCAGTCTATCTAGTTGCGAGCAAGCGCAACGGAACGGGCGTAACCAGCGAGCTTCCGAGCCGAATTTGGCAACACAGAAACGGGGCCCTAGAGGGGTTCACCAAGAAGCACAAAGTTCATCTGTTTGTTTTGTACGAATTCCATGCGGACGTTTACGCTGCGATCGCGCGGGAAAAACAAATCAAAGGATGGAACAGGACTTAGAAAAATCGCTTGATCGAGAAAGAGAACTCCAGCTGGAACGATTTAAGCTCTAGTATTCTCGGATAGGTTTGCGTCTTGTTCGAACACCTGGGTCCCCTTCCCTCGCGATATTTCATATCGCTCGCCGGGGATGACAAATGGGTTAGCCGTCCGCTCCCGCTATTCTGATGTCGGGTAAGCTGCGGCCATATCATGCTCTAAGGCGCAGCACCCGACACGAAACTTAGATCAACCCTGCGCATTTCAGGTGGCGGATTGGGAAGGCGGGTTAAAAAGGGACCCGATTGCCCAGGCCCGAGTGCCGCAATACTCATTTTGATCGTCCAGGCATAGAGTTCGCGCTCGTCGCCATCACGCAGACTCACGTAAATTTCCGGGACGGCCAATTCGGCTTCGGAGACGTTGACCACCCTTCCCGAAACTCGCAGCACGCTCTCGCCGTCTTCGAGTACGCGATCAAACCCGACATCCACGAACCCAAGCCCTCGAACATTTACCGGCAAATTGATGCTTGCGTAGAACGATACGCTTCGCGGCCACACGGTTGCGATCTCTTGCCGAAAAGCAATTGCAGCCCAGACGAATGCGCCGATAAAAAGAAGCAATGCGCCCCACCCCGCAACCAATGCCAGCCGGGTTCTATTCTCAGCCCGCACATTTTGCGCCGCAGGGTTCTTTCCTGCTGCGCCGGCATCGGCGTTGGAGTTCGAATGCGCCTCATCAGTATCCGATTCACCAGAATCCGATTCGACACCATCCTCTGCCTCCGTGACGGCATGAAACCAAACCGCGAGGCATTTCGCACAGCGGACATTGCCTCCGGGCGGCGCAAGGCGGGTACGGTCCGTTTGATAGCGGGTCCCGCAGGTCGGACAAGTCAGAATCATTTAATCCCAACGCAATTGGCGCAAATGGCCTGAAAACAAAATTTGTCGCATTGGCCCAGGATCAGCAAGCATTCGCTTAAGATAGGAACAAACGACTCAGAGTATTCTGAGGGCGTGGCGGGATTAGTTTCTGACCGCTATGCTGAGCGTGATTTGGCTGGCTAGTTTTTGCGAGAGAATAGTGATCCGTTTTGAGAATGTCGGAATGCGCTATGGCGCCGGACCGGAGATACTGCGCGATCTGACTTTCGCGTTGGAGCCGGGCTCGTTTAGCTTTCTGACAGGGCCGTCGGGAGCGGGCAAGAGCACGCTGTTGAAGCTTCTCTTTCTCGCCGAACGCCCTTCGCGCGGACTCATATCCCTATTTGGCGAAGACGTAGCCTTAACAGCTCGCGCCGAGCTTCCCTCGCTTCGCCGCCGCATTGGTGTGGTTTTTCAGGAATTTCGTCTTCTCAATCATCTTTCGGTTTTCGACAATGTGGCTCTGCCGCTACGCATTGTGGGACAGCATAGTGGCCAATATGCCAAAGACGTGGAGGAGCTTCTGACCTGGGTCGGCTTGGGCAACCGTATACACGCGAAACCTCCGACGCTATCGGGTGGCGAGCAACAAAGAGTCGCCATCGCACGGGCCGTTGTTGCAAAACCCGATCTGCTGCTTGCGGACGAACCGACAGGCAATGTCGATCCCGACATTGGGCGGCGGCTCATTCGCCTCTTTGTCGAGCTTAACCGTTTCGGAACAACCGTGATGATCGCAACCCATGACCGTGGGCTGGTCGAAAGCACACCGGCACGCGAATTGCGCCTTGTGGACGGCAATCTGGTGCAAATGCCAGGAAGAATGACTGGGGCAGAGGGATGAGTGACACCGATACAAGCGCCTTGACCACGCGGCCCAGCCGAATCATGCCGCGCGAAAAGGGCGCTGCGCCTCTTGATGTCGTCATTGGCGTGATGGCATTTCTTGCCGCACTGGCGCTTGGTGGCGTTTTGATTACCGAACGCGTTGCCGAAACTTGGTCGGGTGGCCTCACGGGCCGCTTAAGCGTGCAAATCTTGCCCGAGGGCGCCGCAGCACCGGATGAAGAGGTGGAAGCGGCACTCAACCTTTTGCGGGCGACGCCTGGTGTCGTCTATGCGGGCGCACTGAGCGACGAAGAAACCCTTGCGCTGATCGAACCCTGGCTTGGCGGCAATACGCTGATCGAAGCGTTACCGTTTCCACGTTTGATTGATGTCGAGCTGGCACCCGGTGCACTTATCGACGTCGCCCAGCTCGAGGCGCGCCTTTCCGAAGTTGCGCCGCATAGTATTTTGGACGATCACACAAGATGGGTGACGCGCCTGCGCGGAACGACAAACGTCGTGCTCTTCAGCGCCCTTACAATATTGACACTCATCGCCATCGCAACCGCATCTTCCGTGGCGTTCGCCACGAGAGCCGGCCTCGCCGCGCATCGCGAAATGGTCGAACTCCTTCATTTGATGGGCGCCCAGGACCGCTTCATCGCCCGCGCATTTGAATGGCATTATTTTCTCGGTGCATTAATCGCGGCCTCGCTCGGCGCTTTGGCCGCGGGTGGGGGCTTCGCGGCGGCAGGCAGTTTGGACGAAATCGGGCTTTCCAACGTCTCTTTTTTGCCGCCATTAGGCCTTCGAATGGTAGAGCTCCCCTGGCTTCTTGCGGTTCCCGCAGGTGCCGCATTGATCGCTTGGGTGACCGCACGCCTTTCCGTGCTATCGGCATTGCGCGAATATTACTAACGGGACGATTCGTTTGAGATGGAGAGGCAAAAGCAGGATGGGCGCGCCGTCTTTTCTCTTCCGAATCATAATCGCGACCGGCGTCGTTTATGCCGCCGGATTTCTCGTATTTCTTTTTACATTGCCGGAACCGAACGATTCCGCCCCTGAAGCGATCAACGCCGAGGCGATTGTCGTGCTGACCGGAGAGGGCCAGCGCCTTGCGCCCGCTGTCGATCTTTTGCAACGCGGAGCGGGAAGGAGGTTGCTGATCAGCGGCGTAAATCCGGACATCGACAAAGAAGAGCTGAATAAGCTCCTTGACGGCGGAGTGGCTTTCAATTGCTGCGCGGATCTTGGCTTCGACGCCGTCGACACACATGGCAACGCGGTAGAGACACGAGAATGGGCAATAGATCACGGCTATGACAGTCTGATCGTCGTCACCGGTTATGAGCATATGCCGCGCGCGCTTTTGGAGTTTTCTGCCCAAATGCCCGAGATCACTCTTATGCCCTATCCCGTCGGTCCGAGCGAAGGAATCGGCTTAATCGACGGCAGCTTGACGCGCATAAACGCCGAATATGCAAAATACATTGCGAGCTGGCTGCGGCTATCCCTGCCGGCGCGCTCCGGCGCGGCAACATAATGCGAGCGCGAAGCTGGTGAAGCTCCTCGGTTCAATTCTCTTTTTGATTTTCTATTTTGTAGTGTCGGTTTTGATCTACACCGCTGCACTCCCGCTCCTTCTGGGCCCTCGTATTGCCGTCATCCGCTGTGCACAGATTTGGGCAAAGCTGATGCTGTGGGCGCTGCGTGTCTTCTGCGGTCAAACCTATGAGGTACGCGGGCGCGAACATATTCCGCACGCTGCTGCTCTGGTTGCTTCGAAACATTTTTCTATGTGGGAAACCATAGCCTTTATGGTTTTTGCCGATGACCCGGCTATCGTTTTGAAGCGTGAACTGATGCGGATTCCGCTCTATGGCTGGTATGGAATCAAGATGGGCATGATCCCGGTCGATCGTTCCGCCAAAGCAAGCGCCATGCGCTTGATGAGACGCAAGGCGAAAGCGGCAATGGACGCCAAGCGCCAGATTATCATTTTCCCCGAGGGCACGCGCCGCGATCCCGGCGATCCGCCCGCTTATAAGCCTGGCGTGGCGGGGCTTTATTCCTATTTGGACGTGCCATGCGTGCCCGTTGCCTTGACCTCTGGGCTTGTCTGGCGCGGAAGCGGATTTATCAAATATCCGGGCCATATCGTCGTCGAGTTTCTTCCCGCTATTCCCCCGAGCTTAAAGCGCGATGCCTTCATGGCCGAGCTTGAAACGCGAATTGAGACGGCGACGAATAGACTTCTGGGGGAAGCTGGGAGCCTGAGGTCATAGTCGTTTGTCTTGTGTGCCTGTTCTGACAAAGATTTGGGGCACCGCAGCTTTAGAGTAGAGACCCAGGAGCATTCGCCTGGATTTTCGCGGTCGGGTGCCGGGCAGTGCTCGAATTCGCTAATTTGTTGTTTGACCGCGGTCCTTGGACGTGAGCGTTACGCGGCACATATGGCTCGACTCCGATCGACCAAATCAGAACGGAATGCGCGATGAAGAATTCTTCAGATAGACGACAGTTTATATTGTCGATTTTTCTCTGCGGGCTTGCCGCTTGCAACAGCGAAGCGGCGACAGAAGCACAGGAGGGCCATGTCGAACCTGCTCAGGTCGAGAACGCAAGGCCCGAAAGCGAGCTCGCTACAATTCACCTCAATGTTGCGGCGGAAGCACGGCTTGGAATTGAGACGGGTGCGATCACAACACAAAGCCTTGGCGCGACCCGAACCCTTCCGGGCGAGATTATTATTCCGCAGGAACGCGCGATGACGATCTCCGCGCCCTTCGCGGCAATCGTCATGCCTCCGCCCCAGGGCAATATGCGGGTAGAGGGCGCGGACATCGCTCAGGGCGAAGTCGTTGTTCAGCTGCAGCCGCTCCCCGGGGATGGCGAAGCTCTGCGCCTGCGCGCCGATGCGAACTTCGCCGAACAACAATGGCAGGGCGCGCAAGAGCGGGCGGCCGAGGCGCGACTGCAATTTGAAGCCGGCGGCATCGGTGAGGCAGACCTTGAATCTGCCCAAGCGGCTCTTGCGATTGCCCAAATCGGGCGCGATGCGTCGCGCAATCTTTGGTCCTTTATCGAAGTCGGGAGACAATCACAGGGGAGCGTTATGGCCATTGCCATGGCAGCGCCGCGCGCAGGAACTTTACAAACATTGCACGTGACTTCGGGCCAAGCGGTATCGCCCGGGCAAGCGCTGTTCGATATCGTTAACCAAAATATTTTATGCGTGAAAGTCCCGGTTTATGCCGGCGAAATTCGCACCATCGACCGTCAAGAGCCCGCCCAAATCCTTCCTCTCGGGAGGTGGGGCGAGGCCGAAGGGGTTGAGGTTCGCCCCCTGGCGGGCCCGCTGACCGGAGACACCAACGCGGCAAGTGTCGATCTCTTTTATCAACTCAATAATAATGACCGCATTTTCAGTCCCAGCGAGCGCGTGAGCGTCATATTGCCGGTAAACGCCGAAAGCGAGGCGCTTGTCGTGGCGCTTTCCGCAATTTGGCGCGACATCCATAGCGGCGAGTGAGTCTATCAAAACATCGCACCGCAGACTTACGCACGCCGGCGCGTAAGCATCGCGCGTGCCGTCGGTGATTTCGCGGTTCTTGCCAGCGGACCGCCCGCTGGGACCATGGTCGCGACCGTTGGCGTTGCCGAGCTTGCCGGAACGGAATTTGGAGTCCCCCATTAGATGCGTTGGCTGATTTCAACGGCGCTGCGCGTCCGTTTTGTCGTTGTCGCTCTTGCGCTGCTGCTCATGATCTTGGGCGGAAACTTGGTGCGCGAGATTCCGCTGGATGTTTTTCCAGAATTCGCTCCGCCGCGCGTTGAAATTCAAACTGAAGTACCAAGCCTTTCAGCGCAAGAAGTAGAACAGCTCATCACCATTCCGATTGAAAGCGCGGTCAATGGGATCCCGCGAGTCGATGCACTGCGGTCCACCTCGGTGCTCGGCCTTTCTTCGGTTCTTCTTATTTTCGAGCGCGGCGTCAATCTCATGGAGGTGCGCCAATTGGTTCAGGAACGCTTGGCAAACGTCACACGCCAGCTTCCAGACATAGCCGACCCGCCGGTTATCCTGCAGCCGCTTTCGGCGACCAGCCGCATGTTGAAAATCGGCATGCAGTCCGACAGTTTGACGCAAATGGACATGACGACTTTGTCCCTATGGACGGTGCGTCCGCGGCTTATGGCCATTCCCGGCGTGGCGAATGTCGCCGTCTGGGGCCAGCGCGAAAGACAGCTTCAGGTCCAAGTCGATCCGGACAGGCTGCGGGCCCATAATCTGACGATCAACGATGTCATCGCCGCTACGGCCTCGGCCGTATCGGTGGAGGGCGGCGCGTTTATCGATACCCCCAATCAACGGTTCAACCTCACCCACATTCCAGCGATTTATAGCGTGGAGGATTTGGCTGCCATTGTGGTGGCATCGGATCGCGATCCACCACTGACTCTTGGCCAAGTCGCTGTCATCGTGGAAGGATCGCCGCCTCCCATCGGCGATGCGGTCATCAATGACTAACCGGGAATCCTGCTGATTGTCGAGAAACAGCTCGGCGCCAACACGCTCGAGGTCACGCGCGTCGTCGAAGCGGCGATGGCCGATTTGGCGCCCGCGCTTCAAGGAATTGCCGTCGATACGACAATTTTTCGTCCCGCCACCTATATCGAAAACTCTCTTGCCAATCTCAATTTCGCGCTTCTCGTCGGTTGTTTGTTGGTTGTTCTGGTGCTCGCCGTTTTTCTCTACGACTGGCGCACCGCACTCATCAGCATTATCGCAATTCCCTTATCGCTGATCAGCGCAGCGCTGATTCTCGATTATCAAGGCGGCACGCTGAACACCATGGTGTTGGCAGGTCTGATCGTCGCCCTCGGTGAGGTGGTAGACGATGCCATTATCGACGTCGAAAACATCATGCGACGGCTTCGCTTGATCCTTGCCTATCCGGTTTACACCCACACCCACTAGGGCTAGAATGGGCGCAAACCGGATATAGGGGAGCGCGCCATGGATGTTCTCGACCGCGCCGATCTCCCATTCCCGCATTCGCTACCCGAGTTCCAGCGACTTTTCCCCGATGATGCGGCCTGCGCCGCCTACCTGGAGAAAGCCCGCTGGGGAGACGGCTTTGCCTGCCCGCACTGCGGCACGGCGGGAGAGCCGTTCCACTTTGAAAACCGCCCTGGCGTCCTGCGCTGCCGCAAGTGCCGCCAGAACACCGGGCTGACGGTGGGAACAGTGATGGAGCGTAGCCACACTCCGCTGAACGTCTGGTTCTGGGCCGCTTATCTGGTCGCCAGTCAGACGCCCGGCATGTCCGCCGTGCAGTTTCAGCGGCAACTTGGTCTTTCGCGCTACGAGACGGCCTTTCAAATTCTCCACAAGCTCCGCTCGGGCATGGTGCGGCCCAACCAAGACAGGAGCGGTGGACAGCCCAAGAACCATGTTGAGGTGGACGAACCCTGGGTTGGCGGGCGAACGCGTGGGGAAGGCCGTGGTGTTCACCACAAGGTTCCCGTCTCCTGTGCCATCGAGGTGCGTCATCGAAAGCCGGGCACCAAGCTCGACAACCGGAAAGACGGACGCTATGCCGGACGCGTTCGGCTCGCCGTCGTGCTCGACCGTAGCGCCGAGTCGCTCTGTGGGTTCGTCGAGAGCACCGGCGCGCCGGGATCGCTGATCGTTACTGACGATTGGAGCGGCTATGCTGGCCTCGGTAAGCGCGGCTATGAGCACTTCGCTGTTGCCGAGTGTGGTGATCCAGAGGTTGCCGAGCAATACCTGCCGATCATCCATCTGGTTTTCGCCAACCTGAAGACGTGGCTGATCGGGATCCACCACGGCGTTAGCCACCAGCACCTACAAGCCTACCTCAACGAGTTCACCTTCCGCTTCAACAGGCGGTTCTACCCGTTCAACGCCTTCCGCTCATTGCTCGGCATCGCGGGCGACACCTCTGCTCCAACCTATGCCGAGCTTTACTCGGGAGAGTGGCGGCACCCTACATGTAGCGGTCATGGGCGTTAACCGGATAGGCAAGGAACAAAGCAAGAACTTTTACTTGACTCTTGTCCCCAAGGGGCCTTTTCTAGCCTGCCTTAGAAGATATTTTTGCTCTCTCGGCCATTTTGCCTGAGACCAGCCAAGGCAGCTTAATTGAGCACGCTTCCGCATGAGATTTGGGACATGAAGTACCGGTTCAAAGAGCCGGGCGGTGCCCCTATCGACGTGACGCTCGCCGATAGCTGGGCACGAATTGCGCTGGCTGCAGCCAAGGCGGAAACGCCCACCCAGCAAAGCGAATGGGCCCAGGCCTTCGCAGGCGCCCTTGCCGGGCATCGCTTTCTACCGGCCGGAAGGATTATGGCCGGCGCCGGAACGAAGCGCAGCGTGACGCTCTTCAATTGCTTTGTCATGGGGCGGATCGAAGACGATCTCGCCTCCATCTTCGCCCATTTGCGCGAAGCAGCGCTGACCATGCAGCAGGGCGGTGGCATCGGTTATGATTTTTCGACGCTGCGGCCCAAAGGCGCGGAAGTGAAAGGGGTGGGAGCCGATGCATCGGGGCCGGTCTCTTTCATGGATGTGTGGGATTCGATGTGCCACACCATCATGTCAGCGGGCGCACGGCGCGGCGCAATGATGGGAACGCTTCGTTGCGATCATCCCGACATCGAAGACTTTGTTAGCGCCAAGCGCGATCCGAAACGCCTTAGAAATTTCAATCTCTCGGTGCTTGTCACCGATGCCTTTATGGAAGCGGTCGAACAAGATAGGTCCTGGCCGCTGGTCTTTGAGGGCAAGACCTACCGCAACGTACAGGCGCGCGCGCTGTGGGATCACATCATGCGCACGAGTTATGATGTCGCCGAGCCCGGCGTCATCTTCATCGATCGCATCAACGCTCAGAATAATCTTTCCTATTGCGAAACGATCTGCGCCACCAACCCGTGCGGCGAACAGCCCTTGCCGCCCTATGGCGCATGCCTTTTGGGCTCGATCAATTTGGCGCGCCTTGTCGAGCAGCCCTTCACCGAAGGCGCGCGGCTTGATGAAGTTGAGCTTGCACGACTAACGCACATTGCCGTGCGCATGCTCGACAATGTGATCGACATTTCGCGCTTTCCGCTTGCAAAACAAGCCGAAGAAGCTAAGGCCAAACGCCGCCTCGGCCTTGGGGTCACGGGCCTAGCCGATGCCCTGACTTTTTGCCGCACGCGCTACGGCTCGGATGAGAGCCTTGCCCTGATCGAGCGCTGGCCCAAAATCATACGCGATTCCGCCTATGCCGCTTCTGCCGCTATCGCCAAAGAAAAAGGCCCTTTTCCGCTTTTCGAGGCCGAGGCCTATCTCGCCCGGCCGAACATTAAGGCATTGCCGGAAGAAACCCGAGAGGCCATTGCCAGCCATGGAATCCGAAACGGGCTTTTGACCTCCATCGCGCCCACCGGAACGATTTCGCTGTTCGCTGGAAATGTATCGAGCGGGATCGAGCCGCTCTTTGCCACCACGTACACGCGCCGTGTTTTGATGGCAGATGGCTCGAAGCGCATCGAAAAAGTGCAAGATTATGCCTATAGAATTTTTCGCGAAATTTTCGGCGAGGACGAACCCCTGCCCAGCTATTTCGTCACCACACAAGAGCTAACGCCGGAAGATCACATTGCGGTGGAAGCAGCGGCGCAGAAATATATCGACAGCTCGATTTCTAAAACCATCAATTGCCCCAGAGATATTACCTTTGAGGCATTTAAGGACATATATCGTTCGGCCTATGCACAGGGCTGCAAGGGTTGCACGGCTTATCGTCCCAATGATGTGACCGGCGCGGTGCTGGAGGCGACCGACACCGCCGATAAGGCTCCCACGCCGGCAGATGAATCTCTGTCAAATTCCGCCACCCCGCCTGCATTTGAGCCGCCTGTGTCTTTAGGTCATTTTCCCCCTCCCGCCATGCCAGCAGCCGCCATACAAGGGGTGGCCACGGCGCTAGCGCCAGCCGAGATCTCGACGGCGCCTATGGATAAAAACGCGCCCGGCGGTGTCGTCTATATGACCAAGCCGCTCGACCGCCCGGACGTGCTGATCGGCGAGACCTATAAGGTCCGCTGGCCCGATCTCGATCACGCCTTCTACATCACCATTAATGATCTCAAACAGGACGGCCGGCGGTGGCCCTTCGAGATTTTCATCAACTCCAAAAATATGGAGCACTATGCCTGGACCGTGGCGCTGACGCGGATGATCAGCGCTGTGTTCCGGCGCGGCGGCGATGTCAGCTTCGTGGTCGAGGAGCTTAAAGCAGTGTTCGATCCCCATGGCGGCCAATGGATGAGCGGGCGCTATGTGCCCTCGCTTTTAGCTGCCATCGGTGAAGTGATCGAAAAACATCTTGTCGGCATCGGTTTCATGCCGATCGAGAGCGCAGGATTAAGCGATGTCGAGCGCGCGGCCGAGGCCGAGGCCCAGGCCGAGGGCAATCCCGTGCGGCGCTGCCCGCGTTGCAGCAATCCTGGTTTCGTCCGGATCGAGGGCTGCGATACATGCGTCTCTTGCGGTTATTCCAAGTGCAGTTGATCTCGCCAGGCGCATCCAAATCCTAGCCTGTCATGGCCCGACTTGATCGGGCCACCCCGTGCCGGTGCGTCTGCACCGGCGAATGAATTTTACGCTCGCCTGGATGGCCTCGCCCGGCGCGTTTTGCGCGCCTATAGTTGGATTCGCATGCAACGCATGCGGGGCGGACCATGACACGTTGGTATTGATACACATGACATTCGAGCTCTATCTCGCCTTTGTCGTTGCGACCGCCCTGCTGATGGCACTTCCCGGGCCGAATGTCGCCCTCATCGCCGCCACCAGCATCGCCCATGGTGCACGGTATGGATTGACGGCTGTCGCTGGAACCGCCTCCGCTATGGTGGTGCAATTGGCTTTGGTCGGAGCAGGACTGAGTAGTTTTTTTCTCGTGCTGTCCGATTGGTTCGAAGTCTTGCGCTGGATGGGCGTTGTTTACCTCGTCCTTCTCGGCATCAGCATGTGTCGCTCAAAGACATCGCGTTTGGACGGAGACAAGCCCGAGCTAGCCTCCCACCACGCCACATTTCTTCGCGGGCTTTTGGTTTCGCTTACAAACCCAAAAACGCTTCTTTTTATGGCGCATTTTTCCCGCAATTTATTGTGCCGGAGATCGGCGCCGGTCAGCAGATCCTGCTTCTTGCCGTAACATTCATAGTCATCGCCGTCGTGATCGACTCGATCTGGGCAATCGCCGCAGCGCGGCTGCGGACATCAAATCTCACAGGGAGTTCTCTGAACAATTGCCTAGCCGGTGGCTTGCTCATTGGCGCCGGCGTTGGACTTGCGCTGGCGCGAAAAACCTAGGTGGTCTGCAACTCCCCTTCCCCCTCCAGGGGGAAGGTGAGATAAGGAGTCCATGTCCAACTCCAAGCGCATTTTTATATACGGACCCGTTGCAGCGCTCGTCCTGCTGGCGCTGGCCTATTCCATCTATTGGTTTGTGACGGCGGGCCGAGTGACCGCAGAACTTGAACGCCTGGACGGAAACGAGATCGTTCCTGGGCTCACACTGCAATTCGCGGAAATGGAAGTCGGCGGTTTTCCATTCCGCTTCGATGTGCGCTTAAATGGCGTAACGATTGCCGTACAGGGGCAAGACGGCGTGAGCGCATGGCGCAGCGAGCGTGTTGCACTTCACGCGAAGCCGTACGGGCCGGCGCATTATGTTTTCGAGGCAGAGGGGCTACAGACTTTTACCTGGCCGGCAGAGCCAGGCGCACCGCAAAGCATCCTGCAGATAAGTTCAGGGATCACGCGCGCAAATGCGTTTATAGAGGAAGGCCGCCTGTCGCGCTTCGACATCGATATCTTAAACGCCGAAGGCATGGATGCGTCGCTCGGCGCCGCGCCCATGCGCGAATTTCGTGTTGCCCGGGCACGGCTTCAGCTTCTGGCCGAAGATGATGCCACCCTTGGCCTGACAGTTGCGGTCGATGCGGCAGAGATCGGCACTGGTTACCGGCCGGCCCTTGGGACAAATCTATCGCGTGTGCGCGCTGAGGGCCGCATCAGCGAAGCAAATGCGCTTCAAGAATTGGGCAGCGGAACCATGGATGTGCGTGCCACGCTGGAGACCTGGCGAAATGCGGGCGGCACGATCATTCTCGATCCCATCGAGGCGGCATGGGGCGGCACGCTTCTTTTGGGCACAGCTGAGCTAATGCTCGACCAAGAGCACCGCCTAACGGGGCTTTTGACGGCCGCCCCGGAAGACCCGGTCAGCTTTCTCGGCGCTTTGTCGCAATCGGAAATGATCCCAGATACTGCCCGCGCGCAGCTTGCCGGATTTCGCGAGATGGCCGCCGGACTACCGGGCAATCTCGATCTTCCCATCAGGCTGGAAGCGCACCTTCCCTTAGGACCGGAGCCCACCATTCCTTCGCTCCAGCTTCAGGGCATGAACGGAATTGTAGTGATATTTGGGGGGGCGCCTTAGCGCTACCTCGCACTTCGTCCTTCGACAGGCTCAGGACGAGGAAGCTCAGTGTGAGGCACCGCAATAAACGTCCTCATGCTGAGCCTGTCGAAGTATGAGGGCGCCGCCCCCCTCCTTACTGCCCGTCTTTGTCTTTTTTACCGCGGCCGAAATCGGGCGCCTCAATGTCCTGCCCAGCTTCAATGATCGAACGGCGGATAGCACGGGTCCGGGTGAAAAAATTCTGCAGCTCATCGCCGTCGCCCCAACGGATTGCGCGTTGCAGCGCACTTAGATCCTCGTCGAAGCGCCCCAGCATTTCGAGCACCGCATCGCGGTTGTTGAGAAATACATCGCGCCACATCGTCGGGTCGGACGCCGCGATACGGGTAAAATCGCGAAACCCTCCGGCGGAGAATTTTATCACTTCACCTTCGCTCACCTCTTCCAAATCAGCCGCTGTGCCGACGATATTATAAGCGATGAGATGGGGAACATGGCTTGTGATCGCAAGAACAAGATCATGATGAGTCGGCTCCATGATCTCGACCATGCTGCCCAGGCGCTCCCAGAAAGTTTTCAGTTTCTCGACCGCATCCGAATCGGTCCCGGGAGGCGGCGTCAAAATGCACCAGCGTCCTTCGAAAAGTTCGGCAAATCCGGCGCTGGGGCCCGATTGTTCGGTGCCCGCCACGGGATGGCCGGGGATGAAATGAACGCCTTCGGGAATATGCGGCCCGACGTCCCGGATCACCGCCATCTTAACCGAGCCAACATCCGTAACGATGGCGCCCTTCGTCAAATGCGGTCCGATTTGCGGCGCCATCTCGGCGAAGGAGCCGACGGGTGCGGCCAACACCACAAGGTCGGCATCTTTTACGCACGATTCCAATTCATTATGCAGCGTATCGGCAAAACCAGCCTTGCGAGCCGCCTCGCGGGTCTCTTCGCGCCGGGCATAACCCGCAATCTCCGCAGCCAAGCCGTGTTTGCGCGCACCATGCGCAATAGACGAGCCGATAAGGCCAATTCCGACCAAAGCGATTTTCTGGAACATCGGCGGCGGCGAGGACGTGCTCATTTTTCAGACATGAATTGGCTAAGGGCTTCGAACACGGTCAGATTCGCTTCTTCTGTTCCGACCGTCAGGCGCAGACAATCGGGGAGCTTGTAAGCTTCAAGCCTGCGCAGGATCAAGCCGCGCGAAATCAAATATTGATCTGCGTCCGCCGCTGATTTGCCTACAATATTGGGAAAGCAGATCAGCACAAAATTGGCTGCGCTCTCGGTAACGCATAGGCCTAGCGAGCGAATATTTTTCGTTAGCCAATCGCGCCATTTTTCATTGTGGCGTACCGATCGATCAATATGGGCGCGGTCTTCCAGCGCCGCGATCGCCGCGCGTTGCCCCGCAATATTGACATTAAACGGCAAGCGCACACGGTTGAGCGTCTCCGCGACATGTTCGGGACAATAGGCCCAGCCAACACGCAAACTCGCAAGGCCGTAGATTTTCGAGAAGGTGCGCGTGATCACGCCATTGTCGAAGGCCTCGACCAATTCGAACCCTAAATCGTAATCGTTCTTACAAACATATTCGGCATAGGCCATATCGACGACCAGCAAGGCGGACGCCGGAAGACCGGAATGTAAGCGCTTTAGTTCATCGGCGTTGAGATAAGTTCCCGTTGGATTGTTGGGATTAGCGACATAGACAAGCCGCGTTTGCCCGGTGACTTTGGCGAGCACCGCATCGACGTCCATCTTCAAATCATCTTCGGGCATTTCAATCGGCACAGCGCTGTTTGCCAGCGTCGCGATTTTATAAAGAAGAAATCCGTGTGCGCTCATCACCGCTTCGTCTTTAGGCCGCAAATAGCAGTTTGCAATAAGCGTCAAAAGCTCGTTCGAACCATTACCGCAAACGATCCGCGCTGCATCCAGCCCGTGAAAAGCGGCCAAGGATTCGCGCAAATCCCGCGCACTGCTCTCAGGATAGATTCCCGCTTCCACCGTTGCCTCTTGCGCGGCGACCAGCGCTTTGGGGCTGGGGCCAAAGGGCGATTCATTCGAAGAGAGCTTAATCACGCGTTCCACGCCCGGCGCGTCCGAGCCTCCGCCCTCATAAATCTCGACATCGAGAACACCGGGTTTGGGAACGAGGATCATCGCACGACCGGAATGAGAACGATGGGGTTGGCGAAGCCGCCGACTGGGTCGATCCGTAGTACCGAATCCCCCGCGTTCGACCGGACCGCGTCAAGTCGCGGATCTTGCGCCGAAACAAACCCGTCTGCGGCGAGAAGTATCGCACCCTCCTCCCCGCCTGGGATGATGCGGCCCGCCGAGATCATATTGGCTTCGAAGCTGGCACCCTTCAAAATCGTCGTTAGCCCCGCACGACTGAGCCCGGACTCGGTCTCGATCCGGATTAATGTCGTATCCTCGCCCGTCGCTTCGTGTTCGGCCGGCCCTATAGCGAATGCCGTAGGCTGGTTCTCGTCCGGGTGCACGATAAAGGGTAGTTTGGCGATGATACGTGGACCGGCTTGACCGGGCGGCGCCAGTTGGACCCACCACGGAACGCCTTCTTGCTCCATCTCCGGAAACGGCACCACGCCCAAGGAATCGATTTCCTCCGCGCATTCTTGTACGACGGCAGCGGCGCGCGAATGCTCGCGCACCGGAGTTAAGGATCCAAAATGCGCATGCACGAGATCACCAAACGCCGCCTGATTTTCGCCGGTATAGACATGAACGTGAAACTTGGTTTGTGCTTGGAGACTCGCTGCAATGATCTCACGCCATATCCGCACGATCACGCGCCGCGGAAGATCGCCTTTGTGGCGCGAAAGAAGATGACGAATAATTTGCGCCTCGCGCGCGGGCCGAATGGCTGGCGGAACCTTGCCGTCACTTTCCGTGGCCGGCCGTTTGACCTTGGCGATTTCGCTCGTAGTTTCGGCGCGCCGAATCAAAAGATCGTGCAACGACTCGTCGAGCGTATCGATCTCGGCCCGCAATTCGCCCAATGTTTCCGTGTTTTTGCTCATATCAACTTATTCAATCAATCTTTTTGCTGGCCTTGCCGCCCGTGCCTGCCCCCCTCGAGTTTGGACAGCTATGCTGCCTTTGGGGATATTGATAGGGGGCAGATGACGAAAAGCAAAGCGATTGGAGCGCTTTTCTTACCGCTCCCAAGGCTTTATCCCTTTGTTTGGCGCGGGAAAAGGGGAGTGGGAAAGTGTTCTTGGCTGAGACGAAATGGCTCGCCGGATTTCTTAAGTCTTTGTCGCCCGAGGACCTTTCGCCGCTGCTCAATGTCGGAAGCAGCACGGCGGAACTTCGTGAGACCCATCAACCTTGGACCGAAGAGCATCTCTTTGCACCTTTAAAAGCGCGCGGTATCGAAATCATTCATCTGGATTCGCGTGACGGAGAAGGCATCGATCTTAAAGCCGACATCACCAATGCAGCCCATCTTTCGCGTATTCAAGCGATGAGCGTCCGCGCCGTCCTATGCTGCAACATTCTCGAGCATGTGCGCGATCCAAAACGCGTTGCGGATCATTGCGTTGAGATCGCAGGTCCGGGCGGCTATATCTTCGTGAGTGTACCTTACAGCTACCCTCGCCACCGCGATCCGATCGACACGCTCTACCGCCCAACGCCCACCGAGTTGCAGAGAGTTTTTCCGAAAACACACATGCTCGCAGGCGAAATAATCGATGCAGGCGAGTCCTATTTGACTCAAGTTAAAAAGCGCCCCTGGATCCTATTGCGGCATATATTGCGCGCTCCGTTCCCCTTTATCGGCTATGAAGATTGGCGCCATTCAATGCGAAAGCCCTACTGGCTCTTCAATAATTACAAGGTTACTTGCGCTGTTTTTAAGGTTTTGGAGCGATAAAGGGAGTTCACGATATTTGACTTAGCAGCCCGCCGGTCCTAGCAAATCCCCCCGCGAGCCAATCGTCGTGGTTTCGATTAAAACTGTAGAAGAAGTGAGCGAAACTTTGATTCCGCGTTTCCTGCGCCCCTTGAAGGCTCCGGCTGAAAATGCCGGCCATGCGCTCCAGCTTGGGCCGGAGCAACCGCTTGTGCTCGACTCCGGCAAAGAGCTTGCGCCGCTCACCATCGCCTACATGGCCTACGGCACGCTGAACGCCGAGCGCAGCAATGCGGTTCTTGTTGCGCACGCGCTGACCGGCGATCAGTTCGTTGCCAGCACCCATCCCGTAACCGGCAAACCCGGCTGGTGGAATCTTTCTGTTGGGCCGGGAAAGGCGATCGATACCGACCGCTATTTTGTGATCTGTGCAAATGTCCTTGGTGGCTGCATGGGAACGACCGGGCCTGGCGAAATCGACCCCGCTACAAACAAGCCCTATGGCCTTTCTTTCCCACTTGTGACCATTCGCGACATCGTGCGCACGCAGGCGCTTGTTCTTGACTCGCTTGGTATCGAACAGCTTCTTTGTGTGGTTGGCGGCTCGATGGGCGGGATGCAAGCCTTGCAATGGGCAGCGACATATCCGGAGCGCGTGTATACAGTCATGCCGATCGCAACCGGTGCACGCCACTCGGCGC
This sequence comes from Micropepsaceae bacterium, assembly GCA_965247505.1. GTDB lineage: Bacteria > Pseudomonadota > Alphaproteobacteria > Micropepsales > Micropepsaceae > CAIYRG01. The sequence continues at coordinate 1,522,045 of OZ252020.1, forward strand.
AGAACATTGCCTTTCATGAAGTCGGACGCCAGGCGATCATGGCCGATCCCGATTGGCGCGGCGGCGAATACGGGACGCAGAAAGTGAACCCGGCAAAAGGGCTAGCGGTTGCGCGCATGGCCGCACATGTCACCTATCTTTCCGAGGCCGCGCTACAACGTAAATTTGGCCGCGAATTGCAGGACCGCGATGCCGTTTCGTTCGGATTCGATGCCGATTTTCAAATTGAATCCTATTTACGCCACCAGGGCATGACATTTGTCGATCGCTTTGACGCCAATTCCTACCTCTATATGACGCGGGCGATGGATTATTTCGATCTTGAGGTGGATTATGGCGGCGTGTTGGCGGAAGCCTTCCGCGATACCAAAGCCCGCTTTTGTCTGGTGTCATTCACCAGCGATTGGCTGTTCCCGACGGTTGAAAACAAACGCGTTGCGCACGCGTTAAACGCATCGGGCGCCAATGTCAGCTTTGTCGAAATCGAAAGCGACCGCGGACATGATGCGTTCCTCTTGGACGAACCGGAGCTTTTTGAAGTCATGAGTGGCTTTCTCAGCTCCGCCGCTAGCGCCCGAGGTGTAAAGTGAGCGGGGGCGCAAAATGAACGTCACGGTCCCATTGCCGTCTAATACGGCGCTGCGTCCGGACCTTGCCGCCATCGCCGAGATGGTTCCGGAAGGCGTGCGCGTACTTGATATTGGCTGCGGCGACGGAGACCTTTTGGAGTATCTGGTCAAAGCCAAAAATGTAGATGGGCGAGGCCTGGAACTCATTCAATCGAACGTCAATCAATGCGTGACTCGGGGGCTTTCCGTCGTTCAGGGCGATGCGGACAGAGACCTCGACGAATATCCATCGGGTGTTTTTGAAATCGTCATATTAAGTCAAACAATTCAAGCAACGCGCAAACCGGATTACGTGCTGAAAGAGCTTTTGCGCATCGGCAAACGCACTGTTGTGTCCTTTCCGAATTTTGGCCATTGGCGCGTGCGGACCTCTTTGCTTCTCAAGGGCCGGATGCCGGTGACACGCTCACTTGGAGATAGCTGGTACGACACGCCGAATATTCATTTATGCACGATCTCTGATTTTCTCTCGCTTACGAAAAAAACCGGCGCCCGCATTGAAAAGGCGTTGGCCTTGGACGGCGATGGAAACACACGCAGATTGAGCGCCAATGCCTGGAAGGCAAATGTCTTTGCCGAGGGCGCAATATTCATGCTGGCGCAGGACTAACCCTACCCTCCCCACCTGTGGCAGCTCATCCCGGGCCCTCACCCCGTGCTTGGCGATGGGGCGAAGGGCGAGCCCGACATATCTGGACTATTAAGCGCTTTTCGCTCCGATGGGTGCACCAATCGGTAGAGCGCGGGCAAGACGACTAAGGTCAGCAATGTCGCTGACACCACACCACCAATCACTACGGTAGCAAGCGGCCGCTGTACTTCGGCACCAGGCCCGACATTAAAAGCCATTGGAATAAATCCAATGGCATCGGTGACCGCCGTCATCAACACGGGTCGCAACCGCGTCAACGCGCCTTCGCGGATCGCGTATTCCCAATTGTGCCCTTTCATCTGAAGCCCGCGGATGAAGGACACCATCACCACGCCGTTCAAAACGGCAATGCCGGAAAGCGCGATAAAGCCAACGCCTGCCGAGATGGAAAATGGCATGCCGCGTAAGCTAAGCGCTAACACGCCACCGGTCAGCGCGAGCGGTACGGCGGTAAACACCACCGCAGCGTCGCGAACATTGCGGAAGAGAGTGAGCAGAAGGGCAAAGATCAGCGCCAGCGCTAAAGGCACGACGATCCGCAAGCGCTCGGACGCGGAGATAAGATGCTCGAACATGCCGCCATAATCGATCCAATAGCCTTCGGGGAGCTCTACGTCCTGCGCTACGCGCGTTCTTAGCTCTGCGATGAACGTACCGAGATCGCGTCCCACAACATTGGCCGTCACCACCGCCCGGCGCTTACCGTCCTCGCGGCTGATCTGATTGGCGCCAATGACGAGTTCGACATCGGCCACTTCAGCGAGCGGCACGAAGCGCTCTGGGTACCCACCGTTTTCATTGGACGGCAGAGGAATGAGAAGACGCCCAATTGCGTCAACATCGGTGCGAATTAATTTCGGCAATCGAACGATCAAATCAAAACGGCGGTCGCCCTCGAAAATTTGACCAGCGACGGTCCCGCCATAGGCCGTGCGCACGACGCTCTGCAGATCGGCAACATTTAAGCCATACCGTCCGATGACTTGCCGCTTCGGATTGATCTGCAATATTGGCAGACCTGTAATTTGTTCGACGGTAACGTCCTGTGCGCCCGCGACCGTGTTCATCACCGCTTCGACGCCTTGCGCGGCAAGGAGAAGCGCGTCGAGATCGTCACCGAACACCTTCACCGCAACGTCTGCACGCACGCCCGAGATGAGCTCGTTGAAGCGCATTTCGATAGGCTGCGTGAACTCGTATTTATTGCCTGGAATGGCTTCGACCGCTTCCTGCAATTCGGCTAGGAGCTGGGCCTTGGGTTTACCCGGATCAGGCCAGTCGGCACGATCTTTGACCATGATGAATGTATCGGCGACACTTGGCGGCATGGGATCGGTCGCAATATCCGCGGTACCGATCTTTGTGGCCACACGTTCAACTTCTGGGAATTGACGAATGCGATCTTCCAATGCGGTCTGCATGGCCACGGCCTGAGTTAGGCTGGTACCCGGAATACGCAGCGCATGAAGAGCAATATCGCCCTCATCCAATGTGGGAATAAATTCCGAGCCGAGGCGGCTGGCGAGTAGTCCACTTGCCAAGACGAGAACGACAGCACCGGCCACGACAGCAATACGAAAGCGCAAGGCCAAATCGAGAGCCGGCTCGTACCAGTACCGCGCCCCGCGCATCACAGGGCTTTCGCGTTCTTGTACCGCCCCGCTGACAAAAAGCGCGACGGCAGCGGGAACAAGGGTGAGCGAGAGAATAAGTGCAGCTGTCAGCGCCATTACCACGGTGAAGGCCATGGGGTGAAACATTTTCCCTTCGATGCCGTCGAGCGCAAAAATCGGAAAATAAACAATGGTGATAATGAGAACGCCAAAGAGCGCAGGCTTGATCACTTCGGCCGTTGCTTCTTCTGTCAGCGAAAAGCGCTCATCACGCGTGAGCAAGCGCCCTAATTCTTTTTGCGCCAAACCGAACCGTCTTAGACAATTTTCGACAATGATGACCGCGCCATCGATTATGAGCCCAAAATCAAGCGCACCGAGACTCATGAGATTGCCGGAAATGCGATTCTCCACCATGCCGGTGATGGTCAGCAGCATGGAAAGCGGAATCACGGCTGCCGTGATCAGGGCTGCCCGGATATTCCCTACCAAAAGGAACAAAACCACGATGACGAGCAATGCGCCTTGTAAAAGGTTCGTCTGAACGGTCGTAATCGTTCGCTCGACAAGCTCGGTGCGGTCATAAACGGGATTAATGACGATTCCATCGGGGAGAGCGCGGCCGGCTTCCTCGAGACGCTCGGCGACCGCTTGCGACACCACGCGCGCGTTCTCACCGATCAACATGAAGACAGTGGTGAGAACGACTTCTTGGCCGTTTTCAGTCGCCGCACCGGTCCGCAATTCCTCGCCCATCAGAACATCGGCAATATCGGCAACTCGAATTGGCACGCCGCCACGTTGGTCAACAACGATTTGCCGCAGATCGTCCAAACTTTGCGCTTGGCCGGGAACGCGCAACAAGAATTGCTCGCCATTCCGGTCGATATAGCCGGCACCGACATTGGCGTTGTTATTTTCCAGCGCCGCGATGAGGTCTTCGATGGTTAGACCATAGGCAGCCAGACGCTGCGGATAGGGCGCGACCTGATATTGGCGCACAAAGCCGCCAATAGCGTTGACTTCGGTAACGCCGGGAACGGTGCGGAGCTGTGGGCGGATCACCCAATCCTGGAGCGTGCGAAGATCTTCAGGCGTCCAAAGGGTGCCATCCGGCTTGGTACTGCCCGGGATCGATCCCACGGTGTACATGAAGATTTCGCCGAGCCCGGTGGCAATAGGACCGAGTTCGGGCTCGATGCCTGGTGGCAGGGCGCCGCTCACGGATCGGAGCCGTTCGCTCACCAGCTGGCGAGCGAAATAAACGTCAGTGCCGTCTTCGAAAATGGCCGTGACTTGGGAAAGGCCGTAGCGCGAAACCGAACGCGTATATTCGAGATTAGGTAGGCCGCCGAGCGCATTTTCGATGAGAAATGTGAGGCGCTGTTCCGCTTCAAGCGGCGAATAGCCCTCCGCTTCGGTATTGATCATGACCTGGACATTGGTGATGTCGGGCGTCGCATCGATCAAAAGACGCTGGAAATTCCAGACGCCGAGCATCGCCAAGCCCAGAACCAAAAAGAGCACGATCCAGCGATGCCGGATCGAAAGGCGGATAATGTTGTCGAGCATAGCCGCCTCCCTAATGGTCGTGAACGGCGCCGTCTTTTTCGACATCCGCGCGAATCAGAAATGCGTTTTCGGTGACGTAAGTCGTGCCCGGTATGAGCCCACCAAGCACCTCGGTCCATTCCGGCGTTCGGCGGCCGAGCTCGAGCATGCGCACTTCATAGGTATCGCCGAACCTCCCATAGACAACGGTAAAGTCACGGAAGCGCTGAAGCGCCTCAGTCCGCACAGCGAGTGGCACCTCTTCCATTCCGACAACGACACGACCTTCAACAGCCATTCCTGGCCACCATCTCGCGTCGTCTTCTGGAATCTCGACATGCGCTATCCGCATCGGCACATTTACCTCGGCGGGCGAAAGAACGATCTCAATGTCTGAGGAGAACATCGCCTCCCCCGCAACGCTGTGAATTTCCACCGCTTGGCCGGCTCTTACGCGTTCGACGTCCGCGGGGAAGAGAAAAAGCTCCGCATGCATTCTAGTCGGGTCCATAAGAATGTAGAGCGGCTCGTCGCCGGCAACGCCGCCTTCGGTGCCGTGGCGCTCGACCACGAATCCAGAAAATGGCGCAGTGATCGAATAGGTTTGCAGGCTTTGCGCCGCCTCGACGCGCGCGACGATTTCGCCCGCTTGGACCGAATCGCCGATGAATTTGCGCATCGCTATGATGCGCCCTGGGTACCAGGCGCGAATTTCGGCGCGCCCTTCGGGCAGGAGCTCCACTACGCCCTGGAGCCTAACCGTTTGTTTTATGATGGCCGCACCGGCTTGCTCCACCACGACACCCGCTGCATCGGCAATTGGGCGCGCAATCGTCGTGCGTCCCTCATAGCTATCGTAAGTCCAAGAATAGCTTGCCCCGCCATATTGGGCGGTCGCGGAAACATCGAAGGAATGCGGCTCAATAAGTACCGACTGGCCGCGTAGAAAATCCTCCTGTGGCGCAAAAGCAAAACGATCCACCTGCCCGCCGGTGCGCGATACCGCCATGCCAAGCCCAACTCGACCCGGATTGACCGGATCATCGCTGGAGTAGGGATAGACCCGAAACTCCGGCGGCACGCCGGTCTCGAAAACGGTAATCTCCAAGGCGAAATTGCCTTCTCGCAGCATCCGTCCATTATGTGGACCGCGCTCAAAATCGCCTTCCGCCATTTCGGGCGCCATCGCAACACCGCCCTCGCCGCATGCACCAAGGACGAGAGAAAGGATGATTGCCGCGAAAATACCGCGTGTAGGAATATGTAGTTTTTCTTTGGTCAACATTAGCGTGCCTCCCCAATGGTGGCGATCGACATATGACGCCCGGTGAGCCGGTGAAGACGGGCGACATCAAGATGATACTCACGCAAAATATCAAGGCGTCTTGTGCGCGCATTATTTAGATTACGTTCCGCATCGATGATATCGATATATTCGAAGGCGCCGCGATCAAACCCCTCTTGAATTAGGCTGAGCGCGCGCTCCGCCTCCGGGATCGCAGAATCCTGAAGCGCTTGCGCTTCCTCGATATGCGCACCGATACGCGCGCCCAATGTCGTAAACTCACGCTGTAGATTGCGCCTAAGAGCGGCGTATTCGAAACCCGCAGCGCTGCGCTCAGCCATGGCGCGCGAAATATTGCCGCTATTGTCGTTATAAAGCGGAAGCGAGATTGCAACGCCGGCAACAAGTGCGAGATCGTTTCCCAACGCGAAGTGGCGAACGCCACCGCTAAATGTCGGATCTTGCACAGCGCGGGATTCTTCGAGGGTTACTTGAGCCCCTGCCCTTTGGCGCTCGGCCGAGACGAGCGCCAGATCGATATTGCTGTCATCGAGCACCGATCCAAGATTGACATCCAGATCGTCAAGCCAGACCGGGTCGAGCTGAAAATCTTCAGGATCATCCCAATAACCGGTCAAACTTGCTTTTGTCGTCCGCGCGTTGTTTTGAGCATGAACGAACTCTATTTCAGTTTCCGCAACCAATGCCGCGACGCGCGCGCCGGCGAATTCTGGCTCACGGGCTGCTTGAACACGACGCTGCGTTTCCTCCCGCAAGCGTCGGGCAGCGGCCAACCGTTCTTCGCTCAAACCAATGGCGGCCTCAGCAGCAACCGCTTCTACCCAAGCGATTTCAACGCGTTCAAACAGATCAAGCGCATAGACTCGCTTTTCTATTTCCGCGGTTCGCAATCCTGCGCGCGCAAGCAACGTGCGCGCTTCGCGCTTATTGCCGCGCTCGATGGGCTGAGAATAGCTAAGCGTCGTATGGCTCTCGTTGAACGCCCCAAAGGGACCCGTACCGACAAAGTTTTCGAGTTCGAACTCAACAGACGGATTGGGCCGCGTATCGGCTTGGCGTATTCCAGCACTTGCCGCATTGATACGTGCGTCCGCTGCCGAAAATGCAGGATCGGCGTTCGCTGCGCGCGTAAACGCGTCCGAAAGGCCGAGTGGTTGCGCCATGCTCCAGCCTGGATAAGCCAAAACCAGCGCACAAATTAGTGCAAAAAGTGTTGGCGCCACGCGCAAGCGCGCGCACCAAAATGTAAGGGTGCCCATTGGAAACCTCGCAATGAATCGCTTAAGGCACGCGCGGCATGTGTGACATGCGCCGCGCGCGAAAATCAGGCGTATCTTGCGACGAATATTTTCGGCGGACGTTCGAGCCGGTAGGCATAAATGCGGTCCAGCTCTTGCGGCACCGTCACAGCAACAAGAGATGATTGTCGCGGAGCGGCAACAAGCTGCACGGCAGTCACAATATAGACGATTGAAGAATCAAGATGCAGATGGGTCACCTTGCTTTCGCTCGCATGGTCCTCGGCGTCGCAATGATGATGTCCATGATTTCCATGGTGCCCACCATGGCCATGCTCGCAGCGTTCGACCGTACCCGCGAGCGGGTTCGGCGCATGCTCTTGATGCAGCGCATGTTGCGCGCGATCCATAAGCCTGATGTAGCCCTGGTTAGACAACACAAAGCTCAGCGCAACGCAGAGCGTGACGGTAATATGCAAAAACCAGCTGTGCCGCGAGAAAGTCAACATACCTCATTTCGCAATTGCTACGCCAAAGCGTAGCGAGGCGGCGGCTTCAATACAATCCCGCCTGGCGTGTCGCGCAAGGCCAGGAATCAAGCGATTTTCTTCGTTGTCGTATGAAGTGTGGCGCAATGCCGCTTACTCGGATCCACCTAAAATCGGAAAGGCTTAGCGCGCGCCGGCGAGAAGAAGTCTCATTCGGCGGGCGCGAACCGAATCTGCCGGAACACCCGCATAAAGCGATTTTGTCGCTTCCACGATATGTACGCCGGCAAGACGCGGCCAGAAGCGGTGTCCAAGACGCTCAAACGCTTGGCCCAAACGCGGCGCCCGCCAGCCGAAAGGCGGAATGAAAAGGGCCGAATCCCATTCTTCAACTTCGAAGAGCGTGTCTTCCAAGAGGCGCTGCAATTGTGCAGTGCTGAAGGGATGACCAAACCCGAACGGCGTCCTGTCAAGCTGCGCCCAAAAACTGACGCGGTTCGGAACCACCAATACCAATCTTCCTTCGTCTGCCAAGACACGCCAAATCTCGCGCAAGAAGCGGCGCGTGCCGTCCGCGGTCTCGAGGCCGTGTATCGCCACAACGCGGTCGAAAAATGCATCCGGGAAGGGAAGAAGATGTTCTTCGACCGAAGCGGATAGAGCGCCTGCTTCTGGCGGCCAGGGCGTTGCGCGTCCCCAAACCGGCTCGGCGGCAATGACGCGTTCGGCGCTCTCCAAAAAGGGCCTCAAATAGGGCGTGACATAACCGACTCCAAGGAGGCGCTGGCCCTTAGCTTCGCCCAGGCGATCGCACAGACGCTGAGCGATATAATTGTGCGTGATCTGCCCACGCGGGGAATCATAGAAGCGGCGTAGGTTACGCGAATCGACGGGCATAAAGATGGGTACCCCTGCAAGCGTTAAGGTTCAATGACCACAAGGGGCGCGACACGCGAATCTCAAGGATGTTAAAGCTATAGATGCTAAAGCTTCTGCGGGCCTGGCCCAGCTGCTAGGGTTCGCCCACCCCTCAAGGAGTGCGAGATGAGCGTGTTAAGTGTAGAAGCCGTTCGCTGCCTCAGCAACAATTATGCGTGGCTGGCTTATGACCGTGAAGATGGCGTGTGTGCCATCATTGACCCCTCGGAAGCGGAGCCGGTGCGCCGCGCAACTAAAGAGCACGGGTTGAAGCTTACCCATATTCTAAACACGCATCATCATCCCGACCATGTCGGTGGGAATCTCGAGCTCAAAGAAGAGTTTGGGGCGACCATTGTCGGCCCGAAGAAGGATGCAGCGCGCATTCCTGGGATCGATTTCGGCGTCATCGAGGGCGACACTTACTCGCTGGGGACACATATGGGACACATCTTTGAAATCCCTGCGCATACGCGGGGCCATATCGCCTTTTGGTTTGAAAACGACGACGTTCTATTCACAGGCGATACTTTGTTCGCAATGGGTTGCGGGCGTCTATTCGAAGGCGATCCCCCGACGATGTGGTCGAGCCTTTCGAAACTTGCGAAACTGCCCGATACGACACGCTTCTATTGCGGGCATGAATATACTGAAGCGAATGGACGCTTTGCGCTCACGCTCGAGCCAACAAACCCTGCGCTCCAAGCGCGCATGGATTGGGTACGCGAGACACGCGCCAAGGGCCTACCGACGATCCCTGCGACCCTTGGCGAAGAAAAGAAAACCAATCCTTTTTTAAGGCCCGCTTCGAAGGAAATCCGCCAGGTGCTCGGCCTGGAAGGCGCGGCCGATGTCGAAGTGTTCGCCGAGACACGTAGGCGCAAGGACGTTTTTAGAGGATAGAGACGCCGCGCATGTCCGATACCGTCTTCAAACCCGCATGGCGCAAGAACAATCCTGCGCTTGAAGCCGATGCAATCGCATTTTGGCGGAAAAGCAAATTTCTTCCCAAAGGCGTTGCTGCGGAAGAGCGCGCAAAAGAGCTCTGCGGGCTGGTATATCGAGACGGTGAAGTCATTGCCGTTTCGACTATTACTATCCAGAAAATACCGCGTTTTCGCTGCCGCATAGCAATGTATCGTTGCGCCGCCTCACCGTCCTTCCGGCGCAGCCCATACAGCCTTCAAGTCACGAACGAATCGCGCGCACTGATGGAGCAATGGTCCTTGGAACATCCGGAAGAAGGCGTGATGGGCCTTGCCGCCGCAATCGAATCGAAATTACTTGAACGGCACATGCCAAGCGTTTTTTGGCCGGCAGCACTTATATTCATGGGCTATATGCCGAACGGTCAGCAGCTTCGCGTTGCCTGGTTCAAACACGCGACGGTAAATCCCAAAGCGCCGACTCGCAAACACGGCTTCGGCCAAGTGCCTCAACAAGACAGCTAGCTTATTTTTCTGCGACGAATTGGCCGGTCTTTGGATCGAGCACTTCCAAAATGCCGTCGGTTATTCCGAACCGTGCCCCACGCAAATCAAGCGCGCGTGAGCGGACCGCCTCGGCGACAAACGGAAAGCCGACCAGGCGTTCCAGCGAAAGGCGAATAGATTCGCGTTCGACCGCCGTCTGTGCATCGCCCGCTTCGTCGGCACAACGCGAAAGCGCGGGATCGAGCAGCCTGATCCATTCGGAAAGGAAGGAGCCGCGTGTCAATTCGGCTTGGCTAAGTGCTGCCGACACGCCGGCGCAACGCGCGTGACCTAAAACGAGAATTGTTTCGACTTTCAGCGCAGTGACGGCAAATTCGATTGCCGCCGACGTTCCATGATATTTTCCTTCCTCCTCGAAGGGTGGAACCAAATTGGCAACATTGCGCGTGACGAAAAGCTCGCCGGGCCGCGCGCTGAAAATCGTTGCCGGGTCCACACGGCTGTCGCAACAGGAAATGACGAAGGTTTTAGGCTTTTGATCGCGCGCCAGGGCTTCGTATAGCCGGCGTTCGGGCGGCCAGCGCTGGCCGCGGAACTCGCGATATCCCGCAATCAGGCGTTCCAATGGCCGTACCACTTATTGCCGATCAATCCGAATCGTCGTCACCGCCGCCGGTAACCGTCCGCGCAGCGCCGCCAATCACATCGCCAGTGACATCTACGGCGGTGGTAACCGCACTTCCTGCAACACGGGCGGTCGTACCGACGGCCTTAACCGCGATGCAACCCGACAGTGAAAACGCGAATAGAGCGAGTATCAGTGCTGGAAGCTTGCGCATGGACTTAAGTCCTTTTAGCCGATGATTGAGCCCAGTCTAGCCTAAGCGGGTTAACAGGCGATGTCCCTATCTCTGTTGAAATTCGTGGGGCAGGCGTCGCTGGTTGATGATGCTATGCTGCCTTCATGATGGTTTCAATGGCACTGTCGGCCTGAGCCTTTCTCAAGTGTTCCTGGAGAGCATTTCGGAGGATGGGCAGCTGGCGATAGGCCTTGAGGCGACGGAAGGTTTTCTGCGCCTCCAGCAGGCCGGCGGCGGTCCATCTGAGCGCCATCTCGGCGTGTCTCCAGCGTTTGACGTTGCGGGTGACCTGGCGCACCGTGCCGAGCGCGTTCTCGACGATGTTGGTGCAGGCGAGCGAGCGCCGGAGTGCGTGCGGTAGGCCGAGGCGGATGACGGTGAGGATCTCCTCCAGCCCCTCCAGGATGCTGCCCGAGACGCCCGGTTCCTCATGCTCCAGACGCCGGACCAGGTTGCGCAAGAGCCGCTCGGCCTTGTTTGCGTCGTCCTGGTCCCAGGCCTGACGGAGCGCCTTCTTGACGCTCGCGTGCAAATGTTGGGGCAGGCGCTCGATGATGTTACGGACCTTGTGGACCTGGCAGCGCTGGATGGCGGCGGCCACACCGAAGGTGTTTCGGATCGCTTTGCTGAGTGCCTTCGCGCCATCGACGATGAACAGCCGCGGCAGTGTCGGATCGAGCCCCCTGGCGAGGAGATTGTCGATCAAGGCCTGGACGACGACCGTGTTCTCCGTCGCCCCCTCGACCACGGCCAGGACATGCTTGTCGCCGTTGCCATCGACGCCGATCGCCGCCATCAGGACATGGTCGCCGACATGCAGACCGTCGATCTGGATGACTAGCAGGTCGACTTCCGAGAGATCCGAGGCGAGCCAGGCCTTCATCTTCTTGCGTGACAGCGCCACAAAGCGCCGGGAAACGGCCGACTTCGAGGTGCCGTCGCCACGCGCTTTCGCCAGCTCGCCCTCTGGCAGACGGACCGCGCGGTGGTACTTGCGGGTCGACACGTTCAGCACCATCAGGTTGAGCGCCCACTCGAGCAGCGGGTTGCCATCGCGTAGCGCCTGCCAACTCTCCAAGCTCACCTCTTTGCCCACCCGGTCACGAACCCGTGGCCGGGCCACCTTCACTTTGCCGCCGTGGTAGCCGATCTCGCTATGTGTCCTGCCCCAGCGATAACCTCGACGGTCCCCATGGCGGCAATGTCGGGCCCCGCACACGGTCGTGGCGTCCTCCTCCATCATCTCGGCCAAGGCCTCGACCCCGGCCAAAAGACAAAACCGATCCACGCTGAGATGGACTGCGTCCATCGCGTCCGCCAGCGGCGGCATAGGAATCGAGGGGGCAAGGGCTTTCGGGCGGCTGGAACTACGGATATTATTTCCCATGGTGTCGTTCTCCCTTTTGGGTTTGCAGCACCCGGAGCCTAACGGCTCCAGGAGAGCGACACCTACCTCAACTTTTCAACATCGACCGGGACATCCCCGGTTAACATCGTAGAAGCGATGCTGTCTATTCTCATCACAATAATTAGGCTTTTTTTGGCGTTTTCGCCATTGGCGGCGTTCGGGCTAGTGTAGCGCGGAAAACGGATTGATGAACAATATGAACCTTTCACGCGTCAAAACCATCTGGCGGCGAGCCGTCATCGGAGCACTGCTTTTATCGGCGTTAAGCGGCGCCGAGGACTCGCTTCCCTTCTCTCCCGCCTTACCGCCGCCCATTGGGCGCATCGATATCTCCGCCGCGGGCGCCGACCCGGTACAAGTCTTTGTCGATGGCGAGTTGGTGACTGCCGTGACACCGGTGATCATTCCCGTCTCTTCCGGAGAGCACGTCGTGATCTTGCGAAAAAGCGGTTACGCCGATTCGGAACAAACGCTTAATGTCGAGCCGCTGGAAACCGCAACGTTGCGGGCGGAAATGATTCCCGAATGAACGGCAGCTAAGGGATAGGAGTAGGAAAATGCTTATTGGACATTATGCAGCGGCATTAGCGGCAAAGAAATTTGCGCCTGAAACAAATTTGGGACTTCTCATCGCCGCCGGCGTTTTTCTTGATCTCATTTGGCCATTGTTTCTGTCGCTGGGATTGGAGAGCGTGGTGATTGCGCCAGGCACGACGGAAGTTATGCCGTACTTTTTTTCGCATTATCCCTGGTCTCATTCTCTGCTGATGAGCGCGCTATGGGGATTGTGCGTTGGCGGTCTTTACTTTGCGCTGACGCGGTACAAAACGGGTGCAATCGTTCTCGGACTTCTTGTTGTCAGCCATTGGTTCTTGGACGCACCCATGCATCAGCCGGATTTACCGCTGACACCCTGGGGCGAAACCATGATCGGGCTGGCGCTTTGGAATTCGGTGCCGCTCAGTTTTCTCATTGAATACGGCCTATTTGCCGGCGGTATTTATCTCTACGCAAGCGTCACCAAAGCGAAAACCCGTTTCGGACGTTGGGGCTTGATTGCCTTTGGCGCACTAGGCGTATTGGTCTATTTGATAAATTTCTTTGGCCCGCCGCCGCCCAGCATCACGGCCCTCATCATCGTTGCGTGCGTTCTGCAAGCGCTCTTCGTTCTTCTTGCGATCTGGGTGGATCGGAGACGGGAAGTAATCTAACCCCGAAAGTTTCGACCAATATATAAGAGCTGCGCCACTATGTTGCGCGCCAGCTCAGCTCACAAAATTTCGGATTAGCTCTGTCACTTTTGCGGGCTGTTCTTCCGCAATGCGATGGCCGCATTTGTTGATGATGTGCAGCTCCGCGCGATCGACAACCGCGGACACGGTCTCCATGAGATTGACAGCCAAGAAATAGGGCGCGGTGGGATCGTTATAGCCCCAGCAAATAAGCGTGGGCACGCGCAGCCCACCTTCGCGTATCAAGTCCAGGGTCTCGTATTTATGCTCATACATCCACCAGGTGGTCGCGCCCATATTGCGGGCGAAGGCGGGACGTTCCGCGACAATGTCGGGATGGGCAGCGACCCATGAATCGCGCACTTCGCGAAATCTACGGTCGACGACGCGAAGCTTCTCGAGCTGAGCGATTTCATATTCCGCCTGCACATAGGCATCGGTAATGAAGCTCTTATTATAGATGTTATCGCTTCCCATCAGACCGGCGCGAATCTGCTCAAGGCTGGGCGGCGCCTCGATCATCGGCGGATCGGTGCGCGGCGGTGTATTGGGATCGTCCGGGGCAAGCGTGTTGCTGTCCAGAATGACGAGATGAGAGATCTGCTCGGGATGGTCGACGGCAATGCGTGCAATGGGAAGGCCGCCGCGCGAATGGCCGACTAATATGACGCGCTCTAATCCCAATGCCTGGATGAAGGCATAGGTGTGCCGCGCGATCGCGCCCATCGAATAATCGGCATCGCTGCGCGGCACATCGGTGTAGCCCATGCCGAGCTTGTCGAAAATATAGACATGATAATGGGCGCTCAAATGATCGAAGATCGGGGCCCAGCGATTGGCCGAACCGATGGACGGCCATTGTCCGCCATGCACCATTACCAAAGCGGGGCCCTCGCCGCCTTCGAAATAGCGGGTCCTATATCCGTCGGCTTCGATATATTTTGCTTCGCCCATGGTCTGAGGGTCCGCAACTGTTGGTGCGCCCGCGGCGTGCGCGCTATGGGTCGTTAAGAAGGGCAGCGCTGCGGCGCTTAAGCCGGCTGCTTTTAACAAATCCCTACGAAAGAGCTCCATCTGCGTGTCCCCTGGCGGTGTTGCCCGATGACTCTAGTTCAGTGACGGGAAAACCGAAACCTCGACGACAGAATGGCTAGATGTCGAGGAGGCGCTTTTCCTCGCCCATTGGCATTTTGTGTTTGTTTGTGGCGCCAGGCAGCGCCTGGCAGACACAGCACCGATAAATGGCTTTGCCAGAACACGCAGTTGCGCGGAAATTAGGGGGGTTCAGGCGCGTTCGCTTCGAGCTCTGCGAGCTCTTCCTCTTCGGCAATTGCGCGGTCAATCGCTTCAATCGCAACTTGAATATTGGTCATAAGATCGACGCTCTCCTGCGACGATCCACTCGATTGCCGGAGCGCCGTATTGCGCCGCTGTTCGACAATTTTGGCGCGCATTTTTTTAAGCGTATCGATGTGGTTTTGAGCCATGAGCCGAGCTGTTGTTTGCTTTGACGCTTAGTTCCTTGCCTATCCGGTTTACACCCACACCCACTAGGGCTAGAATGGGTAGTGTCCTAATTTGAAGTGCGGTCTACCAATTCCTCAAGCGACCATAGCCGTCCACTAACTCCGGCTGCCATAGCGGGGGTGCAACGTAGCGTCTTGTGGATGCGCACGAAATTGTAATGCGTAAAATGCAGAGATACCGCCGCACGAAGGTTCTCCACCTTCTTGCTGAATGCATTGGTTAGCCGTGTAAACCGGCGCATAGACATGCGCATCGTCAAATTTTGACGCTCCACTAGGCTTGTAGAAATGTGGCGTTGGTCAGGGCTTCCGGCCACCACGACCTTTTGTTGGCTCACAACGCGGGGTGGCGCGTATCGACCGGGGCCAATTGGCTCTGCGTCGAAAAATTTAACTACTTGCCCGTAATCAACATCTGCGCCGAAGGCACGCTCAACTGCACCGACGTAACTACTCAGTGCATCGCTTGAAATTTGGACGCGGTTGGCCAACCGCTCCGAAAGATCGTCCATAAACGCCACAGCATTCTTACCGGTGCGCTTTCCGACAAGATAGGCCGGGACTATCTTTGTATCGGGATCGAGTGCCACAAACGTCCACTGGTCGCCTAGACGGGATCTATCATCACCCTGCTTTAGATGCGCCTGCTTCTTGCCCACATAGCTCCAAATTTCGTCGACCTGGAGCCGCTTGCAAGGAAGGTTACGCATCTTTTCGTCAATGATCCGAGCGCAGCCATCGCCAACCTCGACCATCAGCCGCATGATAGTGTCGCGGTGCGTGTTGGTCAGGCGCTCAGTCGAGCGAATCGAGTTGCCCTCGACTAGACAGTGAATAATCTGGGTGCGGCGGGCGAGTGAAAGGCGGTTGACCATTGGAGTTCTCTCTTGTGTTTGTATATGAGAGAATATACACTCTTCTAGTACTGAACGCAAGGGGCGTGTTATGAAATTCAAAAAAGCGACCGACGCGTTGCTTCAATCGGTCACACTCGAAGACCTTGCAGACGCTCTGGATGTGTCTGTCCAGGCCGTCCGACAAGCGCGGGCGGCCGAGGATACGACTGCACATCGAACGCCACCACCGGGATGGGAGCGGGCCGTTGCATTGCTCTCCGAAAAACGCGCACAGAAGTTGCTTATACTCGCGTCCTCATGCAACGAACGAATTACATAATTGGCAGCTTCTATCGGCATTATAAGCTATTGAATCTACAAGAGATTTCCGCATGGTTCCAAAGTAGAACAATGCCTAGCGCCTACGGGCGACATAAAATCATGCCCAATAAGGCAAATACCTAGCGGTGCGATTCCCTTGGTCTTCATGGAGTGGACGTATTTGTTCGGCTTTGATCGCGTCCCCTATCACTTCTGAAATTTGTGGATATTGGCGCTTAGACAGCCCAAATCGAAGCCGAAGGCTACCATTACTCATGGGCTCCCCCGCCTCAAACCGAAGGCAAGCGTGTTGATAACAGCCGCGTATGCGGTCGTCCTTTGTAAGCGCCGCGAAAACGCATTCCTTGAAGAGCGTAACAACAAGTGAATTCTCTACTACTCGAAATGTGGGAGGCGGTAAGTGGTCGTCTTCTATCGCTTTCACTGCTCGGTCCACACCACTGCCGCGCTCTTCGCACAAGCCAGCCTGGCGCATGAGGTTTGCCAGTTTAATGTTTCGAGTCTTGCTAGGCGTGTCAATGAACCGTTTCACCTCAACTAACGGGGTACCAGGATTTGTGATCTGAATCCTATCGCTAAACATTTCGACCAGCGGACAACCAGTCTCCGAGGTAAAGTCCTGATGGATCATTGCGTTGGCAAGAAGCTCGCGAACAGCAGTTTCGGGATAAGAATAGACCGTTGCCCGAACTCCATGGCGCATTTCTTCGCGGAATGGTGCGCGCTCCATTATGTAGTTGAGTAAGCGTGGAAAGGTAATAGCATATCCGCGCTTGCCGGTAGTATCTCCACCGCCTTTGAGTTTGCTTTTGCCTTTATAGGTAACGACGCGAGGTGCTTTCGGAGCTATCGACGCGTAAACAGAAATATCTTTCGCGCAGAGAATTGCACATAAATTGGTCACATCGTATGCCCCTTGCATGTCATCAACAATTAGCCCTTGTTGGCATAGATATTCGATCATCGTCGGCGCGCTCATTGAGTGCTTTTCCAGCATCCCCATGAGCCCTTCTACATCGAACTCTCGTAGAATGTTTGTGGCTGAACGATGCGCAGCCGCTATTCCTCGCTCAAAAACGAAGCGCGACGCGATAAGCCAGACCGAGCGCTCATGCTCTGGATATTTTCTCAGTAGTCTAAGCTGAGCGCCGATTCGGATATAGGCTTCTCCATTGACCCTCACGGGCTGCTGGTACGCCGGTTCGATGCATATAATTTCGACATGCGCCCCGTTATGCTCAAACGCCACAAACGTGAGGGGCAGGCGCGGATCAAGCTTATGGGCGACCCAATTTTCAAAAGGCTCGTTGCCGACCTTTTTCGTCTTTAGACACACTTTGGTGCCGACGATCTTGTGAGTGTCGTTCTCAACGCCAAAGACAAGGTAGGCGTGCGGTGCGTTTTGCAGCATTGCTGAGTTGGCAAGAGCGGAGATATAGTGCGCGCATTTGGTGGCCTCGAACTCATTGACTTTGAATTCGAGCCATTCGTTTTCGTGTGGCTCTGCTATCAATGTTTCCAGCAGGCTATTAGGATTGTGAATTGATACCACTGTCAGCGCCTTCAGATGAGCGAAGTTAATATCCATCAACTCAGGGACGCCGTCGAATCCCAGCACGGCGGCACAGCCACGCCTACCGGATCGGTCCCCGTCAAGGAGACATTCGAAGGGCAGATCGTGTGGGAAGGGATTGTCCATGTTTTCGATCTTGATAACCACCCCCGCGCCACCATAGCTTATGCTTGGTTATCGCCCATCGAAGGCAGCACTAAGCGTCGGCACTTCGCTGTGTTGCACCTAGGTGGCATACGAAGCCCTCAAGAGGCCGTGCGAGCGGCTATCGTAGCAGAGCATCGACAAGGGTGATCTCAGAATAAAGAAACGCCAGAAATCAAATTAGGACACTACCCTAGAATGGGCGCAAACCGGATATAGGGGAGCGCGCCATGGATGTTCTCGACCGCGCCGATCTCCCATTCCCGCATTCGCTACCCGAGTTCCAGCGACTTTTCCCCGATGATGCGGCCTGCGCCGCCTACCTGGAGAAAGCCCGCTGGGGAGACGGCTTTGCCTGCCCGCACTGCGGCACGGCGGGAGAGCCGTTCCACTTTGAAAACCGCCCTGGCGTCCTGCGCTGCCGCAAGTGCCGCCAGAACACCGGGCTGACGGTGGGAACAGTGATGGAGCGTAGCCACACTCTGCTGAACGTCTGGTTCTGGGCCGCTTATCTGGTCGCCAGTCAGACGCCCGGCATGTCCGCCGTGCAGTTTCAGCGGCAACTTGGTCTTTCGCGCTACGAGACGGCCTTTCAAATTCTCCACAAGCTCCGCTCGGGCATGGTGCGGCCCAACCAAGACAGGATCGGTGGACAGCCCAAGAACCATGTTGAGGTGGACGAAACCTGGGTTGGCGGGCGAACGCGTGGGGAAGGCCGTGGTGTTCACCACAAGGTTCCCGTCTCCTGTGCCATCGAGGTGCGTCATCGAAAGCCGGGCACCAAGCTCGACAACCGGAAAGACGGACGCTATGCCGGACGCGTTCGGCTCGCCGTCGTGCTCGACCGTAGCGCCGAGTCGCTCTGTGGGTTCGTCGAGAGCACCGTCGCGCCGGGATCGCTGATCGTTACTGACGATTGGAGCGGCTATGCTGGCCTCGGTAAGCGCGGCTATGAGCACTTCGCTGTTGCCGAGTGTGGTGATCCAGAGGTTGCCGAGCAATACCTGCCGATCATCCATCTGGTTTTCGCCAACCTGAAGACGTGGCTGATCGGGACCCACCACGGCGTTAGCCACCAGCACCTACAAGCCTACCTCAACGAGTTCACCTTCCGCTTCAACAGGCGGTTCAACCCGTTCAACGCCTTCCGCTCATTGCTCGGCATCGCGGGCGACACCTCTGCTCCAACCTATGCCGAGCTTTACTCGGGAGAGTGGCGGCACCCTACATGTAGCGGTCATGGGCGTTAACCGGATAGGCAAGCGTTAACCTACTACTTGCTGCAGGCGTTCCTATTGACGCGGAGGATGACTATGGGGATACGGCCCGCAAACACTTTCTGTGGCCCGATGGGCGTCCAAGCCCCTATGCAGAGATACTGCGCGAGTACGGCGCACGCTGATCGGCTTCTATGACTTCAAAAAAAATCCGCAGCTTTCTGCCGGTCACAACATCTGAAGCGCGTGTGCTTATTCTCGGCAGCATGCCCGGAATTGCCTCTTTAACCGCGGGGCAATATTACGCGCATCCGCGCAATGCGTTCTGGCGGATCATGGGTAAATTAGTTGGTGCAGGACCGGAAAAACCTTACGACGAACGCCTGCGGATTCTGAATACAAGAGGCATTGCGTTGTGGGATGTCCTTGACAGTTGCGTTAGGCTAGGCAGTCTGGATGCGAATATTGGTAACGAAACCCCGAACGATTTCGTCAAATTTTTTGCAAGTCACACCAGTATCACGCATGTGGGATTGAACGGGGGGAAAGCCGCCACACTGTTCAAGAAGTATGCGGCGCCCACCTGTCCAGCGAGGATTATTGTTAAGGGTCTTCCCTCAACAAGCCCCGCCTATGCGGCGATGAGTTTCGAGAGTAAATCTGCGCAATGGCGAAGATTCTTACCCGGTTGAGATCGAGTTTGCGGCGCAAGGGATGAGCCGCCTTCCCTCGCTGCGCGGCACCTTCCCCTCAAGGGGGAAGGTAAAGAGCTAATTGTCCAAGAAGGAGCGCAATTTGCGCGAGCGGCGCGGATGTTTGAGCTTGCGCAGGGCCTTGGCCTCGATTTGCCGGATGCGCTCGCGGGTGACCGAGAATTGCTGGCCGACCTCTTCCAAAGTGTGATCGGTGTTCATGCCGATGCCGAAACGCATCCGCAAAACACGTTCTTCGCGCGGCGTCAGCGTCGCCAGCACCCGGGTCGTGGTTTCGCGCAAATTCGACTGGATGGCGGCATCGACCGGCAAGATCGCATTTTTGTCTTCGATGAAATCGCCGAGATGCGAATCTTCCTCATCGCCGATGGGCGTCTCGAGACTGATCGGCTCTTTGGCGATCTTTAGAACTTTACGCACTTTTTCGAGCGGCATGGCGAGACGTTCGGCCAATTCTTCGGGCGTCGGCTCGCGGCCGATCTCGTGCAGCATCTGGCGCGAGGTGCGCACCAGTTTGTTGATGGTCTCGATCATATGCACCGGAATACGGATGGTGCGCGCTTGATCGGCAATGGAGCGCGTGATCGCCTGACGAATCCACCAGGTCGCATAGGTCGAGAATTTGTAGCCGCGGCGGTATTCGAATTTATCGACTGCCTTCATCAGGCCGATATTGCCTTCCTGAATAAGATCGAGAAATTGCAGGCCGCGATTGGTATATTTTTTCGCGATCGAAATGACGAGCCGAAGATTCGCTTCGATCATTTCTTTCTTGGCTTGACGCGCCTCGCGCTCGCCCTTTTGCACCGTGTGCACAATGCGGCGAAAATCGGTGATTGATTGGCGCACTTCTTGCGCGACCGCCCGAATTTGGTCGCGAAGGTCTTTGACCTTGTCGCGCTCTTCCTGAACAAAGTCCTTCCAGCCCGCGCCGGCAAGACGACCGACACGGCGGGCCCAACCGGGATCAAGCTCCTGCCCGAAATGTTGCTTCAAGAATTCGGCGCGATCGACGCCGTGGGATTCGGCAAGGCGCAAAATACGACCCTCGATGCCGACAAGCCGCCGGTTGATGCCATATTTCTGATCGACCAGCGCTTCGATGCGGTTGTTGTTGAGCCTAAGGCTCTTCACCAATTCGACGGTTTCATTATGGAGCTTCTTAAAGCGCCGTTCCTGAGAGGTGGAAAGCTCGTCCGCCGCACCCAAAGCCGCTTCGACCTGCGCGTCCTGCAGCTTGCCAAGCCGCTTATAGAGCGAGGCGATCTTGTCGAGCGTTTCTAGGATTTGGGGCTTGAGCGCAGCTTCCATCGCGGAGAGCGAAAGATTGCTGTCGTCGTCTAAATCGTCGTCGCTCTCACCTTCTGCAGGTTTTGATTCCCCGTTCTCGGTTTTGGTCTCACCCGGGGTTTCACTCTTCGTTTCGCTTTGAGCTTGGCCATCGGCGGCGGCGGGGGCGACCGGAGCAGGTGCGGTCGGAGCGCTGGAAGCAGCAGCAGCAGCGCTGCCCGGAGGGGGGAGCCCAGCGGCGGCAGCGGCGGCAGCAGCGGCCAAGGTCCCGCGGAGCACGGCGCCGGGCGCCGGCGGGCCGCCGGTCGCCGAGTGGTCGGTCGGCGGACCGGAATACATTGCTTCCAAATCGATGATGTCGCGAAGAAGAGCCTTTCCTTCGACCAGCTCGTCACGCCAAACGGTGAGACCCTCGAATGTCAGCGGGCTCTCGCACAGCGCGCCGATCATGAGCTCGCGACCCGCTTCGATGCGCTTGGCGATGGCAATTTCGCCTTCGCGCGAAAGCAGTTCGACCGAACCCATCTCGCGCAAATACATGCGTACAGGATCGTCGGTGCGGTCAAAAGTCTCGCTCTTGGTTGGCGTCTTCGCGACTTCGCCGGCACTCGTCGTTGCGGGAAGGTTCTCGCCTTCGCTCTCGGACTCTTCCTGTTCTTCGCTTTCGATGACGTTGATGCCCATTTCCGAGAGCATCGCCATAGTGTCTTCGATTTGCTCGGAGGAGACTTTGTCCGAAGGCAAAACACGATTGAGCTCGTCATAGGTGACATAGCCGCGCTGCTTCGAGCGGGTGATCATTTTGCGTACGGCGGCATCCGATAAATCGAGAAGCGGCGAATCCGCATCGGAGTGGCTCGGCGTTTCGCCGGCGGCCTGTTTCTTTGCGAGTCTGGCGGCAGCTTTTGCCAACGCCTTGCGGTTGAGCGGCACTTTGCGTGCCGCAGGTTTTGTTTTTAATTCTGCTTTCACGTTTCCGGCTTTGGTCTGAGGCGTCAGCTCAGCCTTGTTCTGTTGTTTGATCTGGTCTTCGGCGCGCTTCTTGCCAGCCGTTTTTTTTTCAGAAATTTTCTTTTCAGTGGTTGCCTTTTGGGGGATTTTCTTTTCAGTAATTTTGGTCGCTGCCTTCGGCGCAGCTTTCACCTTGGAAGCAGATTTGGCTGTTTTTGAAGGCCCAGCTTTTCTAGAGGCCGCTTTCTTAGCCGCGGGTTTCTTAACTACTGTTTTCTTACCCCCCGGTTTACTACCTAACGACTTCTTCGCCGCTGCTGCTTTTTTCGCTGGTGCTTTTTTCGCAGAGGCTTTATTCACTGCGGCTTTTTTACCTGGGGCTTTTTTACCTGGGGCTTTTTTACCTGGGGCTTTTTTCGTCGGCGTTTTCTTCGTTGGCGTTTTTTTTGTCAGTACTTTCTTGCGGGGCGATGCCTTCTTTGCTGGCGCCGCCTTTGCGCCCTTCTTTGCTGCGGAAGACTTCGCTGACTTGCCAGACGTCTTTGCGGACAGTTTGGACTTCTTCGCGGCAGGCTTAGCTGATGACTTTGCTTTGGCCGCTTTCGTCTTAGAGGTCGTTTTCTTCGCCACTCTTAAAGGTTCCGTCTCTGGCCGTCTGTTTCAGTTACGGCACACTTGCTCATTTGCGGCGTTCTTCCCAAAAGTCTGAAACCAACGACCTCAAACCTAACTTCCCATTTGAGCTCTTATTAGACCGTTCAGCCTCTGAACTTCATCAAAGTCGGCGTCGGTGCCACTATCCAAATAACGCGTAAACGCGGCATCGCGCTGCAATTTAAGCTCTCCGTGGGGGGTAAAATCCGGATCCTCAAGCTGGGCAACCGCACGGCGCCACGCCTCTTCAAGACCGGCCTCCCCCCTGTCCTTCGCTATATATAACACGGAGGGCTGATTTCTCAGCTGATCCGCAAGCACACCCATTCCCAATCTAGTGATGTGGTTCTCTATAAGTGTTTTTTCAAGCCTCGCGCCGGAGGCGGCGAGGTGTAGAAGCTCGTCCTTAAGCCTGTCAAGCTGAGGATCGGACAGCAAAATTTGAGCCAAGATTTCGGCGTCACGCTCAATCAGATCGGGATTTAGGAGCACCAGCCCCATAAGCTCCTTTTCCTTGGCCGATTTGACCGCCCCCTTGGCGTTCACCGCGTGAAGACTGCGCCGGACGGCAGGTGAAACCTGCTGTTCTTGGGCTCTGGCCCGGGACACTCTGTCGCCGCGATAGTCTCGCTTGCCATAATCCGAGCTGCCTGGGGAAGGAAAGCGCCGCTGCCAATCGCTCCTCTCTCGGCTCTGCCCTCGGGGTGCCCGACGCTGCTTGAAGGCCTTGAACACGCGTTCATTGAAGTCGCGCTTATAATAATCGGCAATCTTCGGGTCGCGAATCCGTTTCACGATTTCCTCAAGCTCGGACTCCAGCCCTGCGCGGCGCTCCGGGGTCGAGAAATCACGTCCTTCCGTTTCGCCCTGCCAAAGGACTTCGCCAAGGCTTTGGGCCTTTTCGATCAGGGCCCGCATGGGCCCGGGACCCTGGGCACGCAAAAAACTATCGGGATCTTGGCCGGATGGTAAGAACACAAAGCGCAGAGAATAGCCGGGCTTTAGATGACCCAGCGCGAGGCGAGAGGCACGCCTCGCCGCCCTTAAACCTGCCTCGTCACCGTCAAGACAAAGCACCGGCTCCGGCGCAAGCCTCCAGAGCAACTGCAATTGGTCTTCGGTGAGGGCGGTTCCCAAAGGCGCAACCGCTCCGTGAAACCCGGCCTCGACGAGCACGATCACATCCACATAGCCTTCGGCCAGAACGAGCGGCTGATCTTTGGCCGCCGCCTCGCGGGCGCGCTTGAAATTGTACAAAAGCCGGCCCTTGGAAAAGAGCGTCGTCTCGCCGGTATTGATGTATTTGGGCTTGGCGTCCGGCGACAATGCGCGCCCGCCAAAGGCAACAACACGACCGCGAAGGTCTTCAATCGGAAACATCACCCGGTTATAGAAAAAATCCCGCGCGGCGCGAGTCTCGTCCGCGGGCCGCGCCAAACCAGCCTCAATCATGTCGGCAGGCGGGACGTTATGCGCCGTCAAATGACTTATCAGCGCCCCGTTCGTGTCGGGGGCGTAGCCGATGCGAAAACACGAACAGATTTCGCCGGTAAGCCCCCGGGACTTCAAATAGTCACGCGCTTGAGCACCAACGCTTGCGCGCAATTGCTCTTCAAAGAATGCGGCGCCGAGTTCCACCACCTCGTAAAGTGATTTGCGCCGCGCTTCGCGTTCCTCCTCTTCCGGCGTCCAGGCCGGAAGTTGCACCCCCGCAAGATCGGCAAGCTGCTTTACGGCCTCGGGAAAATTCAGGCCTTCGGTCTCGCGCAGCCATTTGAAGCCATCGCCGCCCGCGCCGCAGCCGAAGCAATGAAAGGTCCGGCGCTCGTTTTCAACTTTGAAGGAAGGTGATTTTTCTTTATGAAATGGACAAAGCCCCCAAAAAACGCGGCCTTTGCGCTCCAGTTTGACACGCTTGCCCACCAGCTGGACGAGATCCGTCCGCTGTAGAATTTCTTCCAACAAGGCTTCGCCATAGCGCATGTGATTCGAATCCTACGCCTTCACTATCGCTGCGATCCGGTGCCGAACCAATAAATAAATGTCATTCCCGGCGCGCGCGACATCAAGGAGCGCGCGGGAAGGGAACCCAGGTATTGAAACCACGCCTGCAGTAAACACCTGGATCCCCTTCCCTCGCCCTGCTTCCGCAGGGCTCGCCGGGGATGACAGGTTTAGAAGTTTGAAGCAGTGCACCGCCAAAGTCCTCAATCTCCAAAAGCGGATTCTCGAAGGAACGATGTGCCTTCGGCCAATCTCATATGATCGCGCAAGCGGGCCCGCGCAACCATTGCTACATGGCTTTTGCTCACAACTCCGTGGCCGGAAAATGCCCTTATTGGAGGCGGCACCGCGCCTTTTTGGATCTTGCCGAATCTGGGCGAAATCGGTGCCGGGTCAGGGCGATTTCGCCTACGACAATAACCCCTTCACCGCAGCGCCAACCTTGCCAAAATCCATCTGCCCGGAATAGTGGGATTTCAGTGCGCCCATCACTTTTCCCATATCTTTGAGCGAGCCCGCACCGATTTCCGCGATCGCATCTTGCACAGCTTTGCGGGTTTCCTCGTCCGACATTTGACGTGGCATGAATTCGCGGATGATCTCGATTTCTTCGCGCTCGTCGGCCGCCAATTCGGGGCGGTTTCCGGTGTCATAGGTGGCAGCGGATTCTTCACGCTGTTTGATCATCTTGGCGAGGAGGTTAAGGATTTCGTCGTCGGCAACGCCCTCGCGCGATTCTTCGGTGCGCGCAGCAATGTCGCGATCTTTGACTGCAGCCATAATCATGCGGACGGTTGAAAGCCTGCGCTTCTCTCTCGCCCTCATCGCCTCCTTCATCTGTTCGTTGAAGCGGTCCCGCAACCCCATGAATCACCCCCCTTTTTCGAGCGGCCGGAATGTAGGTCAAAGGCACGAAGGCGGCAATTCACCATCTATTTCCAGGTGGGGGAATATTTGGCGGGACCCGCGCTTGACCGCCCTATGGCGCCTGCCTATTTTCGCCCAAATTCATCTTCGCATTTTCCGACAAGGCTAGAGCCATGGCAGGCGAGACAACGAACACCGCTCCGCATTCCGGGGCGGTAATGTTTGCAGCTCGCGCCAGCGGTGTTTTGGTGCTGGCGGACGGAACCGTGTTTAAGGGAACAGGTTTCGGGGCGGAAATGAACGCGGTCGGAGAGGTTTGTTTCAACACCGCGATGACGGGCTATCAGGAGATTCTCTCCGATCCCTCATACGCCGGGCAAATCGTGGCGTTCACTTTTCCGCATATCGGTATTGTCGGCGCCAATGAAGAAGACATCGAAACGACGACGCCTGCGGTGCGCGCGATGATTACAAAGGCCCAAGCGCATGATCCCTCGAACTACCGCGCTCTGACGACGCTCGATCAGTGGTTGAAGCGGCACAATATTCCGGGATTGTCGGGAATCGATACAAGACGTCTTACCGCACATATTCGCGAGAACGGGATGCCCCATGGCGTGATCGCGCACGCAAGTTCTGAAGAGTTCGATATCGGTGCGCTGACGCAACAAGCCAAGGCGTTTTCCGGCTTGGAAGGCTTGGACCTCGCAAAGGAAATTTCCTGCCGCCAAAGTTTTACTTGGGACGAAACACCATGGGTTTGGAACAAAGGATATGGCAAACAGGAAAAGCCCTCATGGCGCGCCGTCGTGGTCGATTACGGCGTGAAACGAAACATCCTTCGTCTTTTGGCTGATAGCGGCGCGGCGATTACAGTCGTGCCGGCCAGTTCCAGCGCCGAGGACATTCTTCGCCACAAACCGCAAGGGGTTATGTTTTCCAATGGCCCGGGCGACCCCGCGGCAACCGGAGCCTATGCGATACCGGCCATTCAAGGCGTCATTGCTGCGGGCGTGCCGGCATTCGGCATTTGCTTGGGCCATCAAATGATGGCGCTCAGCCTAGGCGCGAAGACGAAAAAAATGCCGCAAGGTCATCATGGGGCGAACCATCCGGTGAAAGATTTGGAAACCGGCAAGGTCGAAATCGTTTCGATGAACCACGGCTTCACGGTGGATCGTGAAACATTGCCCGAGGGCGTTATCGAGACCCATGTTTCGCTCTTCGATGACACGAATTGCGGCTTGCGCGTTGAGGGCAAAGACATCTTCTCGGTGCAATATCATCCAGAGGCGTCCCCTGGTCCGATGGATTCTCACTATCTGTTTGAGCGCTTTGCCAATGCGGCGATGGCAAGGCCAGGATAGCGGCTCAACATGCTGAAATTTTGCGCGTAATGATTACGTAATCGAGATGACTCTATTGTCTTGCAATGGGCTGAGGTCGACCATCGGCTTGCCACAAACGGGCACTAAAAGTTCAAGCTAGGCTTTGAAGGGTGACGAGAATGCCTACAAACGCGTTTAAAGCGAAGCTTTTCTATTTTCTTGCTGTAGTTCTATTCGTTGCGAGCGCACAGCGGGCAGGCGCAATCGACATCACCCAAGTTGAGGGCAAATTCGAATGTCCTGATCTCAGCAACCAGCAATCATGCGCCATTCGATTTGAAGAAGCCTTCCTCGTTCAACATGCCGGACTGGTGCAACCTGGCGAGGACGCACTTGAGATACGCTTGCAAAGCGGCGAACTTCTACAACTCAAACGTTTTGGTGGGTTCAATCTTTTGGAATTAGATGAAAGCGGAAGATTCCTCACACTTAGAGAACAGTTCAGCGAGGGCAACACGTGGCATTTGGTTGATCTTGATCGTGGAATCATTACCGAGATATTCGGCTATCCTTTGTTCTCTCCGAACGGCACGAAATTCGTCTGCGCTTCGGAGGATTTGGACGCGGGATGGTCGGTAAATGCTTTCGACGTTTACCAGATCACGCCCCAAGGCATCATGAGGGTATTTCAGGCCATGTCTCCGGGCGCCGGGACTTGGGCCGGGCGGGACGTCCATTGGATCGACGATCAACGCATCGGCTTTCAGCGCGCGGAATGGCGCGATAACCACATTGGCGAGGATCCCGCTATTCTACAATTTAGCGAGGGCATGTGGCGGATCGATCAAATTAACTGAGCACCCAGTGCTGCCATGTGGGAGCACCAACGAGATGGAAACGTCAAAACTGCGGTAACGATTGGATAGGGTTGCTTCCAGTCCTTCCAGTTAGATCTCTATCTGTCACTCCCGGCCTAGCCACCCAGCGTGCGCAGCGCGCCCGGGTGGTTAGGGGAAGGGAAACTAGGTAGTTGAGATTTGCGTAGGATTTGAAACCTGCGTCCCCTTCCCTCACGATACTTCGTATCGCTCGCCGGGGATGACAAATGGGGGGCGGTATGGCCCAGAATTTCCCATAGCGGCGGTCACTCCGCTATGGTTTATCTTGCAAGGGACAAATTTCAGGAGGATTGCGAGTGCAATCGTATAACCACATTATCGTGACGCTGATTGCCGTTGTTGGCCTCATTACCGCGGTTGGGCAACACAGCTATTTCGCTCCTTATAATTCCTGTGTGCGGAGCCTAACGGGCACGCCGATCGTAAACGGCAACGGGCTCTACACAAATGCCTTGGCGGCGCGAGTGTGTGCCGGGCGTCTTGGCGGCGGCGGCGGCGACGTTTAGCGCTGAAGTTCAATGACGTCGAACAGCGATTCGATCACTGGAAGAGGAAGTTCGATCCGCGCGTGGCGATCCCCGATCGACGAGATCACTCCCACATGATCGTTTGGCGTTGCGCTCGCACCAAAGCCTATGCCGCCGCCCGAATAGGGCCGTTGTTTTTCGTCCCGCACACTCGTGCCTGCGAGCAATATAAAGCGCGCGCCATCTTCATCGGCATAGCCGGAGAAGCGCTGCGTACCGGAAAGCTTTTCGAAGAAAAGCCCCTTTGAGGTGCTCGTAAAGCGGCAATCATGCCAGGTGTAGACGATGGCCGGTTCCAATCCGCCGAGCTTCATGAGGCGGCAACGCCAGTTTCCAGTCAGCTCTTGTGCCGAAATGGGACCGGCTGCAGCGTCGAGAACGCCATGGATGGCAGCGCGGTCCTCGGGGCTTGCACCCGCATCGGCGGCGCCCAAGCCTAGCGCCCGCGCTGTCTCGAGATCCGCCAAACGCTGGCGATCATAAGGGGTTATGTTGTCCTGCCAGCCGGCAAATGATGGCGCGGCGGTGCCAATGAGAAGGATTGCGGCGGCAAATAGTCTTGTGGCGTGCATGGCTGTCCCGTTTCGACGCAAATTTCGTTAATGCGACGGTAACCACGCAAGGCGCACGCCAGAGCATGAGTGGATGACTTGGGATGACAAGCTTGCGGAACTAGTCGATTTGGCCGCTTTCGGGTGGGACCCAGCCCTTTAAATCGGCGGTGGGCGGCATGCCGATCACATTGTAGCCGGCATCGACGAAATGCACCTCGCCGGTAACCCCGCCCGATAAATCGCTCAACAAATAAAGTGCCGAGCCGCCGACATGATCGAGCGAGATATTAATTTTCAAGGGACTATGCGCCTTGTTCCATTTGAACACCATGCGCGCATCGCCCACCGCGGAGCCGGCAAGCGTGCGCATCGGTCCGGCCGAAATCGCGTTTACGCGGATTCCATCACTCCCTAAATCGGAAGCGAGATAGCGCACAGAGGTCTCCAACGCCGCCTTGGCAACACCCATCACATTATAATTCGGCATCACACGCGTCGCGCCGCCATAGGTGAGCGTCAGGATCGCTCCGCCTTTGCCGCCATCTTTTTTTGACACCATAAGCTGCGCAGCGCGCCGAGCGATATCGGTGAAGGAATAGCAAGAAATGTTGAGTGTGCGCAGAAAATTGGCGCGCGAGGTTTCGACGTAGCGACCCTTCAGCTCGTTTCGGTCGGAATGGGCAAGTGAGTGCACCACGAAATCCAGCGAATCCCACTCATGCTTCAATGTTGCGAACAGGACATCGAGATCGTCATCATTTTCGACATCGCAAGGGATAACGATTTTCGTGCCGACACTTTCGGCCAAGGGACGCACACGCCGCGCCTGGGCTTCGCCTTGAAAAGTAAAGGCGAGTGAGGCACCGGATTGAGCCAGAACACGGGCAATCCCCCAAGCAATTGAATGATCGTTGGCCGCTCCCATGATGAGACCACGGCGTCCCTTCATCACGCTTGGTGCGTCGTACATATCGCTCTTTCTATTGCGCGCTAAAACTACACGCGCTGAAACACGAGGGTGGCGTTGGTCCCCCCAAAGCCGAAACTATTGGACATGACGGTATCGATCTTAGCGTCGTCGATACGGCTTCTAACGATGTTCGCATCTTCAAGCTCGGGGTCGATTTCATCGATATGCGCAGATTCGGCGATAAAGCCGCTGCGCAATTGTAGGAGAGAGTAAATCGACTCATGTACCCCGGCCGCGCCCAGCGAATGGCCGGTGAGCGATTTGGTGGAATTCACCGGCGGCATATCATCGCCAAAGACTTCGCGCAGCGCCCTGATTTCGGTGATATCGCCAACAGGCGTCGAAGTGCCGTGCGCATTCACATAATCGATAGGACTATTGGTGGTTTCAATTGCTTGGCGCATGCAGCGCACTGCACCTTCGCCCGAGGGCGCCACCATGTCGTGGCCGTCCGAGGTCGCACCATAGCCGACAAGTTCGGCGTAAATTTTCGCGCCGCGCGCCTTGGCATGTTCCATCTCCTCCAAGACGACCACACCGCCACCGCCCGCAATGACAAAACCATCGCGATTCTTATCGAAGGCGCGGCTCGCACGGCTTGGGTTGTCGTTATATTTAGAGGACAGCGCGCCCATGGCGTCGAATAGAACCGAGAGCGGCCATTCTAATTCTTCACAACCGCCGGCAAAGACAATGTCCTGCTTTCCCCATTGAATGAGTTCGGCGCCATTGCCGATGCAATGCGCGCTGGTCGAGCAGGCCGATGAGATTGAATAGGAAAGGCCCTTTATCTTGTACCAAGTGGAAAGCACCGCCGAGCAACCGGACGACATCGCTTTGGGCACGACAAAGGGGCCTACCCGTTTCGGGCCCCTGCCAGGCGCGGTGCGCGCGGTGTCGGCGGCAGCGACGATTGCTTTCACCGATGGACCACCCGAGCCCATGATGAGCCCAGTGCGTTCATGCGAGATTTCGCCCGGCTCTAATCCGCAATCGGATATCGCCTGTTCCATCGCGACAAAATTATAGGCTATGCCATCGCCCATGAAGCGCCGGGCGCGACGATCTACTGATGAGTCGAGGTCGATGTCGACGCTTCCCTCGACATGGGAGCGAAAGCCCATTTCCTTATAGACTTCGGCAAGCGTGATGCCGGAGCGCGCTTCACGCAACGCCGCAACAACCTCCTGGCTGTTATTTCCAATTGGGCAAGTAATTCCCAGCCCAGTGACGGCAACGCGTCTCATCGCCGGCATTCCTTTCCGTACAAGCGCACACCATATTTAAACAGCACGGATTTCAACAACACAGATTCAGACAACCCAGTTTCAAACAACACTGGCGGCCCCGGCTGTTACGTGCTTGCCGGCGTGTCGGTGAATAAGCCGACGCGCAAATCTTTAGCTTCGTAAATCGGCTTACCGTCGACTTTCATCACGCCGTCGCCGACCCCCATAACAAGCTTGCGCACTACAACGCGTTTTAGATCGATGGCGTAGCTCACCATTTTAGCTGAGGGCAGCACCATTCCCGAAAATTTCACTTCGCCGACGCCCAAAGCCCGTCCCCGCCCAAGCCCACCAAGCCAAGCCAGGAAAAACCCGACCAATTGCCACATGGCGTCCAAGCCCAAACAGCCCGGCATCACCGGATCGCCCTTGAAGTGACAATTGAAAAACCAGAGATCCGGCTTAATTTCGAACTCGGCTTTCATCTCGCCCTTGTTGAACAACCCGCCGGTCTCCGAGATATGGCTGATGCGGTCGAACATCAGCATAGGGGGTAGCGGCAATTGAGCATTGCCTGGACCGAACATTTCGCCCCGAGCGCAGGCGAGGAGCGCCTGCATATCGAACGATGGTTTGCGTAGTTGCGTGTCCACTTTTTCGCACAATCCTTCCGACGCCGCGTCTTTCAGATCATGCGTTTGGGACGAAGTCCTTGACGTTACGCTCACTGCGGCCAATCCAGTTTAGAATTATTCCAAGCACTGGCATTTCTAGTGCGTTGACTATAACATGGTCCGGACGGATGCCCCATGCAAGGCCCGGAGAGCCGCCAAAAACAAGGTTTTTTGCCTGATGGCAATAGTAAAATCACGCAAACAGACGCTTGGGCCCAAAGCCAGCGCTGAGCAAATCGCCAAACTGCGCGCTGTCGGCCTGCGCCCGACACGCCAGAGGCTTGGCCTGGCTGCGCTCCTGCTTGGAGCCAAAGACCGTCACGTGTCAGCTGAAAAACTGCACGAGGAAGCGAGCGCGGCCGGCATCCGCGTTTCGCTCGCGACCGTCTACAACACGCTTCACCAATTCACCGCCGTGGGTCTACTGCGCGAGCTATCGGTGGACGGCGCAAGGACCTATTTCGACACCAATTTGGGTGATCACCACCACTTCTATTGTGAAGAAGACGGTGAGCTGATTGATATTGAAAGCCAATCGATCACCGTCAACGGCCTGCCACAGCCGCCCGATGGTGCAAAGCTGAAACGAGTCGACGTTATCGTTCGCCTCTCTCGGCGCTAATCACTCGACTGTATTGAGTCCGGCTTTTTGAGCCAGACTTTTTAAGAGTCACTCTCAGTTTAGAATTATTCTAAAGTGTTGACAGGCCCTAAAGCCTGGGGCATTGTGGCTTTCAAGGCTCGTGCAACCATTGCTTAGAGCCGCGTCACCGTCATAAGGCGCCTTCATAGATCGGCACATATAGATCCGTAATGGTGCAATTCAAAAAGGGAGACTCCAACATGGCCGAATTGAAAGGCTCGAAAACCGAGCAAAATTTGAAGGACGCGTTCTCCGGCGAAAGTCAGGCAAACCGCCGCTATCTCTATTTCGCGCAGAAGGCCGATGTCGAAGGCTATAACGACGTTGCGGTCGTTTTCCGCTCCACCGCGGAAGGCGAGACCGGACATGCGCATGGCCATCTCGAATATTTAGAGGCCGTTGGCGATCCGGCGACCGGCTTGCCCATCGGCCCGACGGGAAAAAATCTCGGCGCGGCGATCGCAGGCGAAACCCATGAATACACCGATATGTATCCTGGCATGGCACGCACCGCACGCGAGGAAGGCCATGACGAAATCGCCGATTGGTTCGAAACCCTCGCCAAGGCCGAAAAAAGCCATGCGGGACGCTTCAAAAAAGCGCTCGATATGCTCGACGATTAATTTAGTGCCCCCCTGGACGCGCGGTTACGCGTCGGCGGTGCAAGTGAAAACAAGTTGTCATCCCGGATCTTCGCGCGCGAGACCGCAGCCGGAGTACGCTTATTCCGACTCACCATGAGCCCTTCATCCTGAGCTTGTCGAATGACGAAGGGCTAGTTGGTAAGTATCTGCAAGCATCACGCTTCAATAGGCTCAGCGTGAGGTTGTTTTTGGAGAAGCCCAATGTCGCGTGAAGGCAGTCTAGAGGCGCCGACAAGGCACCCCATCGCCTGGAAGGATGATGCCTTCTATGACGAGAAAGCCTTGGACCAGGAGATGCGCCGCGTCTTCGATGTTTGTCACGGCTGCCGGCGTTGCTTCAATTTATGCGATTCCTTTCCACGTTTGTTCGATCTGATCGACGAGAGCGCAACCGAAGAGCTCGACAGCGTAAAATCGGATGATTTCGGCCCTGTGGTCGAGGCCTGCACGCTTTGCGACATGTGCTTCATGACGAAGTGCCCCTATGTGCCGCCCCACCCGTTCAATCTCGATTTTCCTCATTTGATGCTGCGCTATCGCGCGGTTGAGGCATCAAGAGGCAAAGCCCCCTTCACGCCGCGCCAGCTCGCCGAAACCGACCGCAATGGCAAGATGGTTCGGCCTATCGCACCGCTTGCCAATTGGGGTTCGGCAAAGGGCAACAAGCTCACCCGGCCGGCAATGCAGACAACGCTCGGCATCGACAAAAACGCGGAGCTCCCGAAATTCCATTCGCGCACTTTTATGATGGCCGACAAGCGCGAGGCGATTGCACCCAATCAGTCAGCACCGGCAGCTGGCAAACGCAGAGCCGCGCTCTTTGCGACTTGTTTTGTCAATTACAACAAGCCCGATACCGGCATGGCCGCGCGCGCGGTGTTGAATCATATTGGCGTTGAGACGCGGGCCGCCTATCCGGGCTGCTGTGGGATGCCGCATTTAGAGCAGGGCGATCTCAAACGCGTCGCCGCGCAGGCGAAAAAAGTATCGAAAGAGCTCTGCGCCTTGACCGATGAGGGCTACGACATTGTAACGCTCACGGCCTCTTGCGGCTTAATGCTGAAGTTTGAGTGGAAGCTGATTGTGCCGGAAGACGAGAACGTTAAACGCCTTTCGGAGAATGTTTTCGACATCGACGAATATGTCGTGGATATCGCCAAAAAAGAGGGCTTGCCCGAGGGCCTAGAGCCGGTGCCGGATGGCGTCACCATTCATCTTCCCTGTCATGCACGCGCGCAGAATATGGGCAGCAAAGCCACCGAGCTTTTAAAGCTCATCCCTGAAACGCCCATCGATGTGATCGAGCGCTGTTCGGGCCATGGTGGAACCTTCGGCGTAATGAAGGACACCCATGAGGTCGCCAAGAAAGTCGGACGCCCGGTGTTCCGAAAAGCCGCCGAACAGGCACGCGGCCATATCGTTTCCGATTGCCCGCTGGCCGCTACTCACATCTTGAACGGCGCGGCAGAAATCGCCGCGAATGAAGGCAAGGAATTGCCCGCGAAAAAAGCCGAACACCCGATAGAGATTTTCGCCCTCGCCTGCGGTCTTAAATAGGAAAGAGAGAATTCATTCGATGTCTGCGCAGGAACGCAAAATCACAAAACCTGACATCGCGCCCTATGATGTCTATGCGGCCGAGCGAGCGATGCGCAAACGCGCGCTGGTCGTGGTCAAAAAACCGCGGCGAATCGAAGTCGGCCCCTTCGCGACATTTTACTTTGAAAACTATGAGACCATGCTCGGCCAAGTTCAGGAAATGCTGCACATCGAAAAAGGCGGCGACGAACAGATTCCCGGCGAGCTGGAAGCCTATAATCCGCTGATCCCGCAGGGCGACGAATTGATTGCCACCATGATGCTGGAAATCGAGGATGCCACCAGGCGCAACGGAATGCTGCTGAGCTTAGGCCATGTCGAAGAGAAAGTGTTCATGGACATCGGCGGAGAACGCGTAAACGCCACGCCGACCGATTATGAGGACCGCACAAGTGAAGACGGCAAAACCTCTTCGGTGCATTGGCTAAGATTCAAATTCAGCCCCGATCAGATCA
The DNA here is from genome assembly GCA_965247505.1 of Micropepsaceae bacterium. Taxonomy (GTDB): domain Bacteria; phylum Pseudomonadota; class Alphaproteobacteria; order Micropepsales; family Micropepsaceae; genus CAIYRG01. The sequence goes on from OZ252020.1 coordinate 1,557,012, forward strand.
AAACGTTTCGCGAAGGAGCGGAGCAGATCGTCCTCGGCATCGCCCATGACAATTACGGCCATATGGCAGTGATATCGCCGGCGTCGCGAGAAGCGCTAACGAAGGATTTTGGGTAAGGGGATGTAACACCCAGAAATGAAAGTTGGTTTTGACATTCGCTCTATAGAACTGCCGTTGGATGGATTGGAATCAATTCGCACAGAAGCACAGGCGGAAGGATTTAGATTTATAGAGCGCCTTTTTCACGACTGGGGGACGGGGCAAAACCGCTTCGCGGAAGAGGGTGAAGCACTAGTCGGCGCAGTGGACGGCGAGGAACTGATCGCGATCTGTGGGATCAATCGCGACCCGTATATCAACAATGCTACGGTTGGGAGACTTCGGCATCATTATGTGGTTCGAGCACGTAGACGCAGTGGTGTTGGCCGTGCGCTCGTCGTGGATATTCTCCGACGCGCGCCAAGACATTTCAAACGACTGCGACTTAGGACAGACAATTTGGAAGCGAGCATGTTCTACTTAAACTGCGGCTTTGGGCCGTGCGGCTCCCCAAGTGCAACACACGAACGGCTTCTCTAATGCGGTTTGAACGGTCACAAAAACATTGTAATTGTACCGGGATAAGCGGCTGGCACGTTTCATCGCCTTGCATAGGTCAGCAAAGATTGGGAGCCCCACCATGTCCCTAATGCACACGCCGATTTGTGATTTTGGTTGGAAGGCACAGGATTTTTCCGCGCGCGGCGTGGACGGCAAAACCTATTCGCTGGCCGACATCCGCGGACCAAAGGGCACGCTGGTCGTTTTCATCTGCAATCATTGTCCTTATGTGCGCGCGATCACCGATCGGCTCAGCGACGAGCTCAAAGCGCTGCAGGATATCGGCATCGGCACTGTCGCCATCATGTCGAACGACACTTCTCTCTCGCCGGGTGATTCTTTTGAGAATATGAAAGCCTTCGCGGACAAGCACGGCTTTAGCTTTCCTTATGTCATCGATGAGAGCCAAGACATTGCCCGCGCCTATAGCGCCGTGTGCACGCCGGATTTCTTCGGCTTTAATGCGGATGACGAACTGCAATATCGCGGGCGGTTGGATGAATCGAAAATGCAATTGGTCTCGGGCGCCAAGCGCGAGCTGTTCCAGGCGATGAAAGAGATCGCCGAGACCGGCCAAGGCCCAAAGGAGCAGATCGCCTCGATGGGTTGCTCGATCAAATGGCGCGAAGCGGCTTAGTTTGGATGACAGTTAGGGGCGATGGGGCGCACCTCCCCCATTTGCAAAATGCAGCGGCCACGAAGTACGGTTCTGCAATCAATCCATTCGAGGTAATGATGCTCAATAGACGCGAATTATTGGCGCTGCAGGCGATGATTGCAGGCGGCGCATTCTTGGGCCGCCCGTTCGGTCTTTTCGATGTTTTCGGCGGTTCAGCAAAGGCGGCAGAGAGCGATTGGGATTCCGGCGCGCTGTTCCATATCCTTCCCAATGTCAGCCATGAGCGCGCGTTGATTAAATGCTCGTTTCTCTCTCCGCAGAACGAAACGCCCGAGATTCAGGTTGATGGCCGCAGAATTATTGGGATGCAGACCGACAGCCGCGGCCAATATTGGCAGTTCGATATTGCCGAGCTGCGCCCATCGACCGAGTACCGTCTTGAGCTGCGCACAAGCAGCGGCACGTCGCTTGCCGAGCCGTGGAATCTTTCGACCTTCCCCGATCCTTCCAGTGACATCGATCATGTGCGGATCGCTTTTTATCATTGCCCCGGCGGGCATGACGTCACCGCCGCGGCCAGTGGCTCAAGACGGCCGACCGCGGTGCGGCGCGCATTGATCGACAGACTAGCGACGTTTCAGCCCAATGCCATTGTCGCCAATGGCGATCATCTTTACTGGGATCTTTATTCGCCGCGTTTTGCGCAGCGATATGCCATGAGCGAGGCCGGCCTCGCCTATGCCGGGCGCTTCGACCGCAATTTGCCGATCCTCGGCACCGCCAATGAGGATTTCATCTTAAAAGGCGGCGTCGAGCAGATCGCGCCGATTTATCGCACGACGTGTAAATCCATCCCGACCTTCTTTCTGCAAGACGATCATGACTATTTCGACAATGACGATGCGACGGACGAGATTTTTACGTTCCCGCCGAGCGACGTCATGTTGCGCCTTGCCCGAACCGTGCAAAAATTGGCCTATCCGGAATTTTTGCCGGACGCGAACCGCCCGCAAGGCTTACCCGGAACACGAAGCGATGAAGGCCGTCCTGACATATCGTCGAATTTCGGAACGCTTCGCTACGGCAAGCTTTTGGAAGTTTTGCTCTATGACAATCGGCGCTCTGCGACATTGCATGGTCCAACGGCGGTGCATTTCGATCAAACGGTCGAGAACTGGCTCAAAGCGCGCATGGCCGACCAAGAAGTCACACATGTCGTCAACGCTCCGGGACAACCGCCGGGTTGGACGCGCGGAAATTGGTACGAATACTACCCGGACAGAGCTGTCGACGGACGCGCCTCCATTGAGACCCCCAAACCCTATTGGCAAGATGGCTGGCTTGCCCAGCACGATCGCATCATGGAGGCTATTCATGGCATGGAGGGGCGCATCCCCTTGGTCATCAGTGGCGACATCCATAAATCCGCCCATGGCTCCATATTGGGTGTTGGCGATTTGGACATGAGCGCCAATCCGATCGTCACTATGCTTCCCGGCTCGGTCGGAACCGGTGAAGCCGGCCTGCAGGCGCTCACGCATCACGCCAATCATCTCAACATGCGCGATGAGTGGGCCCCGCAAGGCGTGAACGGCTTCATGATTGCCGATTTCTACCGCGAGCGCGTCGATTGCGCGTTTTACGGTTGGGACAGCCGGGTACAGGACATCGATGCCATTGCCGGCCTGCAGGAATCCTACAGCACCAGCCTTAGGCCCGTTGCGTAGGGGGATGGGCTAGGATTCCGCCGAACAAGAATTACAGCTGCACCTTGCCCCCGCAGATATCGGCATAGAGCGCGGGCGTCAGCGCTGCGTAATTTCCCGAATCATCGCGCGCATAGAGCGGCTCGGAAATTTTCTCAGGATCGAAACCTTCCGCCTGCAGTTCTATCTTGCGCTGCTTGAAGGTCGATGTCGCGGCGATGGTTTTGCGAAAGCGCAGAAACACGGGTTGCGCATAGGCAGGGAGATTTTTCTTTAAATGTGCGGCGAATGCTTCTAGATCGAAATTCTGGCCAGTTTTAAGCGCGGCCATGCCGGCTTTTCCTTCCCAGCCAGGCACTTTGACCCCATAGACATTGGCTTCGGCAATGCCGGAAAAAGAAGAAATCGCCTCTGCAACTTCGCTGGTCGACACGTTCTCCGCCTTCCAGCGAAAGGAGTCGCCGGTACGATCGACGAAGTATAGATAGCCGTATTTGTCGCGGCGCATGAGATCGTTGGTGCGAAACCAGTGATCGTCCTTGGCAAACACATTGCGGAGGATTTTCTTTTCGGTGGATGCCTTTTTCGTGTAGCCGTCGAATCGCGCCCGCGCGGTGCTCTGATCGATTTTGCCGATCGCCTCTCCCGCCTCGCCATTTTCGGTTTCGATGCAAAAACCATCATTCCCGCGTATAGGAGCCTGCTTCTCCACGTCGTAACGCACCAAGCGAACTTTTTGCACCTGCCGCGCATACCAGGGCACGCGACCGACAGCGCCGATTTGCCCCGAATAATTTATCATCCCGACATTACCTTCGGTCGCACCGTAAAACTCCATGATGCACGGAATGCGGAAGCGCTCTTTAAACTTGGGCCAGATTTCGGGGCGCAAGCCATTGCCGATAGCGATACGCAAAGCATGTTCGCGCTCTTTGGGATGAAGTTCGGTGTTCAGCAGATAGCGGCATAGCTCGCCGATATATTGAAAGAGCGTCGGTTGATAGTGCGCGCAATCGGTCCAGAATTCGGTTGCGGAGAATTTTTCGCGCACGACAACGGACCCGCCACCCAAAAAAACCGGTCCCAGCGCGCAAATGCCGCCCGAGGAATGATAGAGCGGCAATACGTCATACATGCGGTCGGAAGGCCCGGCGTTCACCGCGCCTTGGAACGCCATCATAATGTGCAAGAAGCGCATATGGCTGATATTGGCAGCCTTGGGCATGCCGGTAGTGCCCGACGTGTAGATGTAAAGCGCCTTATCGCGGCACAAGATATGTTTGCGGCTGTCCGGCCCCATCGGTGCATCGGATTGCGCGGCCAACGCGGCGTCGAGATCTTCGGCCCCAACACGCTTTTCATCGGCCAATTCACTGCCGGTGACCCAAAGCACCGGCTTGTTGTCCAGCGTATCGAAAACTTTCTTCAAATTCGGCGCCAGCCTATCGTGCAATATCATGTGCTTTGCGTCAGCAAGGCCAACACAATGGCCGAGAGGGGCGCCCACAAGATGCGTATTGATCAGCGCCGCAATGCCTCCCACCTTCATCAGGCCTAGCCAAGCCATCACATATTCCGGCCGGTTCTCCATAAGGAGCCCGACGACATCACCTTTGGCGACACCCTGTTCCAAGGCCCAACGCGCATAGCGATTGGCGCCGTCATTGAGCATGCGATAGCTGACGATACGCTCTTCATGAAGGATGGCCGGTGCGTCGGGGCTAGACTTTGCCCAGCGTTCGATCCAATCGGCGATGGTGAGGTTCACGTCAGGCTTCACGTGCCGCGTTAGCATCAATGTACGCGCAACCGCCGACAGAAATACGGCGTTGCGGCGCAATGATTGAATCGCGGCCATTAAGAAATATCTCCAGACATCATATTTACGGGGGAGACGATAGATTTACGTGGGCGAAGGTCAAGCAAGACACAATGCACACAAGGCACGTGTGTTAGTGCCCCAATGTCGATTACGGTTCCGGAATTGGTGGTTCTTGTCTCAGTGGCTCCGGCGCTTGCGCAGCTTGGAGGCCCGCATGGCGCTTCGCGTAGCCCTTCGGTGCTAACGTCGACGGAGACAAGCTGAACGCCATCGACCCGAAAAACGACTTGTAGGGACTCTGCACCGACGATTTGATCCCACTCTTCTTCGCTAAGTGTACTTGCGGCGACGCATTCTTCCGCCGAGCAATCGCGGGCCAATGTTTCGACCGCAAAATCGTCACGCGTGCGCAAGACGACCATGTCGCCTTCGGTCAGTGTGGCGGGCAAGCGCAACATCAGCGCGGGGCTCATCGAGGGACCGACAAGACTTAAGTGAACCGCCAAAATGACGTGTGAGGGTTCACCATTTTCACCGGCCCGCGCCAAGACCTCGTGACGCAGACGGCAAGCGGATTCAATTGAAGAGTCACCGCCTGGATTTGAATCGGAGCTCGAATCGGGCCGATCGAAGGAAATCGGTGGCGGTGCCATTTCAGCGCGCGGAACGCAGTTCAATTCCCAATCACCAAAATTGGCGGTGCCGACGAAACCGGGCTCCGGCAAATCGCCAGCATCGATCGATACAGAGCCATTGAAAACAAATAGCGTAAGCACGCCCAGGATCAGGACCGTCGCGCAAAGGATTGCAATCGCAAGAACAATTTCTCTGCTAAACGCCATCGTACCTCGGTTTAATTGGCAAGCCGTGAAAGGTTTAGGAACCCAGCGCGCTTCGATCAAGCGCGTTGCCCTACCGATCACTCAACAGAGTTACCACGGGTGCCCGTTTATCTGGGTCCTCTTAGCCCTGCGGCACCGGAGGCGGCGGCGTAAGCGTCGTCAAGACCTCGCGTGCATCTACCGCAAACGGATCGTCCTCCGCATCGCCCGGCCGAAGCATGACGATTTCCGAATAGGCTTCGAAACGGGTTACTGGCCGCAAATCATTGCCGTAGAACGGGTCGCCGAAAGCAAAGCGCGAATAATACCAAGGCGAGGGACCAAAATGTCCAAAGCCGATGCCCAGGCGCCTATGGGGGCCAAATGTGTTGCGATAGTAGGTTTCGGCGTTGGTATCGCGCGCGTCGAAAACGAAATGCGAGTACCCGCTGTCCAGCGTAACCTCAGCGGCGCGGCGCAAGAGAAAATCCTCTACTTCGTCACGCCTGGTGGCATTTCCACCCGCATAGGTCACGCGATAGCGGTTCGCGGTCAGGCGCAAATCGGTGTAGCCGACGGACTCGCCCGGACCGCGTTCGCGATACACCGGAACACTGGTGCAGGCGCTCATAAGAACTGCGCAGCCAAGAACAACCGCCAGCGCTGCGAGACGCGAGTGTAAATTTTGCCGTGATGCTCTTTTGTTCATTGTGAAGGACCTTCCCTTCTCGATCTCAAGAGTGCCCGCTCCCCTCCTAGATTAACGCGCGCCATTGCGTTTGCGCATTAATTATTATATAACTGACCAGTCAGTTATTTATTATTGCGGAAATGGCAGCAAACTCCAAGCGAAAATCAGATGGGGATATCAGCCCAACGGCACCTGAAAATGGTGAGGGCGGAGCCCGTTGGCGTAGGCGGAAAGCGGCGCGACCACAGGAGATTCTCGATGCCGCACTTACTCTTTTTGCTCAAAAAGGGTTTGCCGCGACTCGCCTAGAGGAAGTTGCCGCGCGCGCCGGGGTCTCCAAAGGGACGATCTATCTCTATTTCGAAAGCAAGGAAGCCGTCTTCAAGGCGCTGGTCCAGGAGAGGCTTGGAAGCCGTATCGGTGGCTTTGCCGAAATGCTGCGCGCCTATGAGGGAAGCTCGGCAGAGTTGCTGACATTGCTCCTGCGCAATTTCGGAACGATTGTAAGCAACAGCGAATTGGTAGTCCTTCCGAAAATCGTCATTAGCGAAGCCGGAAATTTTCCCGAGCTCGCACGCATGTATCGCGAAGAAATTGTTTCACGCGGGCTTGGTCTTTTGGGCGAAGTCATTGAGCGCGGAACAAGGCGCGGCGAATTTAAGAAAATCCCAAAAGAGCATGCCGCGCGAATGGCGGCTGCACCGCTGCTGATGGTCGCGATTTGGCGAACGACTTTCGAAAAATTCGACGACGAACCCTATGACTATCAGGGTCTCGTAGAGGCCCATATCGCCACCTTGCTGCAAGGCTTGGCCAAGGAACCAAAATGATGATGCGCAAAAACTTGCTTCGCTTATCACTCCTGTTCCTACTCCCGACAGCGCTCAGCGCCTGCGAGACGCAAATAGAGGAGGGTTGGCTTGGCTATGCCGAAGGAGAAGAGGCGCTCATCGCAGCCCCGCAACCAGGCTGGCTGACCAGCATCGAGGTGGAACGCGGCGCGAATGTATCGTTAGGCGATGTGTTGTTCACGTTGGATGCGACGCGCGAATTGGCTGCGCGCGATACAGCCAATGCGGCAATCTCCGCAGCAAATGCCATGATCGTCCAAGCCGATGCGCAAGCCGCTCAAGCATTAGCCACGCGCGCGCAAGCCGAGGCGGACACGCTGCGCTCAGAGCGCGAATATGAACGCCAGGAAGGCTTGGTTGCGATTGGGGCGACACCGAGACGCGAAGTAGAAACGGCGGAGGCTTCGCTGCAAAGTGCGCGGGCCAGGAGATCCCAGGCCGAAGCCCAACGCGCCCAGGCATTGGGTTTACGCGCGCAAGCAACGGCACAGATCGAGGAAGCCGAAGCTGTCCTTGCAACGGCCGAGTTCAATTTGTCGGAGCGCAGCGTGCAGGCGCGCGTGGCCGGAACGGTGCAGGATATTTATTTCCGTGCCGGCGAATATGCGACGGCTGCGCCGATAATTTCGATTCTGCCACCGCAAAACGTCTTCATTCGTTTCTTTGTACCAGAACCGGATTTGGCAAATTTGAGGCTCGGCGACGAAGTGCAAATCGGTTGTGACAACTGCCCGGAAAAGCTGACTGCAAATATCAGCTTCATCTCGGCAGAAGTCGAATTTACGCCGCCCATTATCTACAGCGTCAATAATCGGCAAAAACTTGTGTTCAAGGCCGAAGCGCGCGGGCCGGGCGGACTGCCTTTGCGTCCCGGCCTTCCCGTCGATGTGAATCCGGTTCCGTGATGGGGGCACGCAACCTGATGGTCCAACGCTCACTTGTCATCCCTGGCGAGCGATATCGAATATCGCCCCCAATTGTCATCCCCGGCGAGCGATACAAAGCATCGCGAGGGAAGGGGACCCAGGTAGCAGTGCCACGCCAATCTCGAACACCTGGGTTCCCTACCCCTCGCCACTTCATGGCTCGGCCGGGATTGACAATTGAGGGCGATGCAGAAGTTCACGCAACGGGAATGACGATGGTGCGGTCCCCATGAATAATCTTGTCATTGACGTGCATGGGCTGGAAAAGCGCTTCGGCAATAAGCGTGCGGTGAATGGCGTCGATATCGAAGTGCCGGCGGGCCAAGTCTGGGGCTTTTTGGGCCCGAATGGTAGCGGCAAGACGACGACCATGCGCATGCTGTGCGGGCTCCTAAAGCCCGATGCGGGCTTCGGAACCTGTCTCGGCTATGACGTCATAACAGAGGCTGACAGCATCAAGCGCGAGGTCGGCTATATGACGCAGCGCTTTTCCTTCTGGGAAGACCTTTCCATCCGCGAGAATTTGGATTTTGTCGCGCGTATTTATGAAATCCCAAACCGCAAAGCGCGCGTCAACGAGACCATTGATCGCCTTGGCCTTACTCAGCGACAAGCACAATTGGCGGGCGAGCTTTCCGGCGGCTGGAAACAACGCCTCGCGCTCTCCGCCTGCATGATCCATCAACCGAAGCTGCTGCTGCTCGATGAGCCCACCGCGGGCGTCGACCCGCAAGCACGGCGCGAATTTTGGGATGAGATTCACCGCCTAACCCAAGAAGGGCTGACCGTCTTGGTCAGCACCCATTACATGGACGAGGCCGAGCGCTGCGATCGTATTGTTTACATCAGCGCCGGCGAAATCATCACCCGCGGATCTGTTGCGGATGTGATCCATGAATCGCAGCTGGTGACCTTTCTGATCGAAGGTCCCGACGTGCGGCGCTTCTTGCCAAGGCTGGAGGACAAACCCGGCGTCGAGCATGTCGCTTTTTTTGGCGCCAAGCTCCATGCCAGCGGGCGCGATCGCAAAGCACTTGAAGAAACCCTGCGCCTCTTTCGCGACGATCCGGTGTTTTCCATTGAGGAGGCCGAGCCCAGCTTAGAGGATGTTTTCATCCATCTGCAAAACCCGAATGGTCAAAATATGCATGCCCACAATGACAGCGGGACGGCCTGATGCGGCACGGCTTTTCATTTCGCCGAATGAACGCAATCCTGATCAAGGAATTCGTGCAGATGCGGCGCGATCGCTTCACTTTCGCCATCATGGTGGCGGTACCGGTGATGCAGCTCATTCTGTTCGGCTTTGCCATCAACAGCGATCCGAGGGCGCTGCCAACGGCCGTGCATGTGGTCGATACCAGATCCTACGCGCGCTCGATATTGTCGGCGCTCAGGACCTCGGATTATTTCGACATCCGCGCCGAAGCGCGCAGCGCCGAGCATGCAACGGAAATGCTCGATACCGGCGACGTTTCTTTCGTCGTCACCATTCCGGTAAATTTCACCCGCGATCTGGTGCGCGGCGACACTCCGCAGCTTCTGATCGAGGCCGATGCCAGCGATCCGGTGGCACCAGGCAATGCGCTGGCTGCGATCAACGCGTTGGGGGTCAGTGCCTTACGTGACGATCTGGTCGGGCCATTGGCGAATAGGGCCAGCGCGCCGCCCTTCACCACCATTGTGCACCGGCTCTACAACCCCGAAGGGATCACGCAATATAATATCGTGCCGGGGCTGATCGGTGTCATTCTTACCATGACCATGGTGATGGTGACCGCCATCGCAATGACGCGCGAGCGCGAGCGCGGCACTTTGGAAAATCTCCTCGCCATGCCCTCGCATCCCTTCGAGGTGATGTTGGGCAAAATCATTCCTTATATTTTGGTGGGCTATATTCAAGTGTTCTTGGTGCTAATGGGCGCCTATTTCATCTTCAACGTGCCCATGCTGGGCTCGCTTGTGCTTCTGATCGCCGCCATTGGCGTTTTTATCGCCGCCAATTTGGCGCTGGGCTTTACCTTCTCGACCATCGCCAAAACGCAATTGCAGGCCATGCAGATGACGGTGTTTTTTCTTCTGCCCTCGATTCTTCTTTCGGGTTTCATGTTCCCGTTTCGCGGCATGCCCGGATGGGCGCAATGGCTTGGCGAAGCGCTTCCCAACACGCATTTCCTCCGGGTGGTGCGTGGGATTTTATTGAAGGGCAATGGCCTCGAAGAAATCCTTCCCCATATCTGGCCACTCGCGCTGTTCCTCGTCGTGATCGGAACCCTCGCGATGGTGCGCTATCGCAGGACGCTGGATTAAGTACCTTTGGGACAAGATTCTCGTTAAGGTAAAATAGTTTAGCGACGGAACTGGGAGTCTGATGCGTAGGATTGGCATTCTCTTTTGTGCACTTTTCGCCGGAGCATTCCTCGCTGATGCTCCATTGCAGGGCCAGACCCAAGAACAGGTTTCACGGCCTCCGATTTGTGACCCGTTCGTAATATTTTTTGCGTTTAGGTCGGCGGGGTTTTCTGAAGAAGCCCGGCAAATCCTCGAAGATGCAATAGCTCGAGCAAGAATTTCTGATGGTAGTGATATCTACATAACCGGCACCTACCACTCGCCGGGCCCGGAGGAATATTATCCCTCCATAGCAGAGCTACGAATTGAAGCGGTGAAAACGGAGATGATACGCCACGGGGTCCGCGAAAGCACAATCACGACAAATGCCGTACCGCAGGACTTTTTACCCCCATACTTAAATCCCGAAAACTCAGACAATCTTGCTAGGCGTGTACAGATATAGACGCCCTGCATTTAACGTATGAATGCGAATTTTGAGCGCACTCCACACACGGCGACATTATAACATCTCGTAGCGTGAAACGGTGCTCGCCAGGGATGACAATCAATTTACTACCCCACGGGGCCTACGGCGTCTTCCATCATGCCCCAAGCGCGCGCGCCCACGCTTTCGCGCCAGCGGGCGTAGAAATTCGCGTCTCTTAGCCGTGCGCGAAAACTTTCCAAATCGGGCGTGTTGAACACCATCCCGCGTGCGCGCAGATCTCTCTCAAAGCGCGCATTGGCGGTGCGCACGAAAGCGCGCTGTTGTGGAACAAAGCGCCGCGCGTTGCGGATAACCGCCTCGCGAAGATCATCGCCTAGACTTTGCCAGAAATCTTCGCTGGCAATCATGTTGAAGCCCGCCCATTGATGATTGCTGAGCGAGATAAAATTACAGGTCTCATAAAGGCGGTTGTCGTCGACCACGACCAAAGGGTTTTCCAGCCCGTCGACGCTATGGGCGGCAAGGGCGTCGCGCAGATCCCTAAAATTTACGACGGCCGGTTCGGCCCCCAAAGATTCATAGAAATCGACGAATAACGCGCCATTGGGAACGCGCATACGAAAGCCTTCGAGATCGGAGGCGTTCGTGATCGGCTTATCGATGGTGATGATTTGCTTCACGCCGTTTTCGATTCCGCCATAGGGAATAAGGCGAATACCGGTGGGCGCTAATTCTTCCGCCATATAGGCGCCGAGTTCGCCATCCCAAAGGCGCGTGGCGTGATACGCGGAAGGATACGCGAAAGGAATACCCTGAATGTCGGTGACGGGGTGGGCGCGGCTGATGATATTTCCGTTTAGGGTATAAAATTCGAGCTCACCCGAGCGCAATGTATCAAGGATGTTGTTCGGGCCCAAGGCAAGGCCGCTATTTTGATGAAAAACAGTGACGTCGAGGCGACCATTTGTTTCCTCGCGCACCTTGTTCCAAATCTTGCTCAAATAAATATGCATATGGCTGGTTTCGGGCTGCCCATGAAGTTGCCGCGCAGTGATGCTTTGCGCGCGCGCAACGCGCGGCAGGCTTAGCGCTGCGCCAGCACTCATTGCACTAGCTACGAATTTTCTGCGGTTCACTCTACGGTTCATCTTTGCTTTCCCTTAATGAGCGAATGTCTATGCCGGATTGCGCGCGGTGATTTTCCACCAGGAGGAGGCCATGACGACGCCCTCATCGGTGACATACTCGCTGAGCGCGGCTTTCATCGCTGCGACGACTTCATCGTGTTTTTCTTCCGCAAGCTTGCCCGCCTCGCGGTACACTTCGCCGGCCGGGCCGATTGCGAGCTGAAATCCGACCGCGTCGTCGGGATCGCGTCCCACCATCAAAGGCGCATCGACGCGTTCAAACTCGATGCCGGTAAAGCCTGCGATCTCGAGCTGCTTAGTGACCATCTCCTGATTGGCCATTGAGAAGGGACCCGGGCCGCAGCTGCGGCCGTCATCGCCCGGCGGCGGCAATATTTTGAGAATGATTTCTTTCGGCAAACCCAGCCAGGGATTGTCGTCGATAGTGCGCCAGACGATCATGGTCATCACGCCGCCGGGCTTGAGCGAAGAGCGCATTGCGCGCAATCCCGCCACCGGATTTTCGAAAAACTGAGTCCCAAAGCGCGAAAAGCAAAAATCATAATCGGCTTCGAAAGGATAGGCCTGCACATCGGCTTCGATAAACGCGACATTCTTGGTGCCGGCCGCCGCCACATCCTTACGCCCGAATTCCAGGAACGCATCGCAGCAATCCATTCCCAGCACCGAGCCCTCAGCGCCAACAATCTCGGCAATCTGCATGGCGGTGTCGCCAAAGCCGCAGCCGACATCAATCGCTTTGTCGCCGGCTTTCACCGCCAAAGAGGGAAATACTTTCTCGCTGTGATGCGATAATCCGCCGACCAGGATATGGCGGTATTTGACGAATTTCGGGACCAGAATTTCACGCCAGAAATCGACGAATTCATTGGGTTGCTCAATTGCGTCGACGCTCATTGCCCATTCTCCCGACAGAGTTATCGCCGGCCCACTTGCCGCGGGTCCTTAGGGGCCAACCATAAGAACCATGGGCCCATATCGCAAACGGGAAGGCGAGCCGATGGAGTTTGCGCGAAAATCAAATATTGGGAGCTTTTTCGCCCTTCCTTAACTGTCGCCCTGTATTTTTTAAGGTGCCGAGAGACGGGTTACCAGTAGGAGCGATACGGCGTGCCCGACGAGAACAAGACAGAAGCAGCCCAACCAAGCGCAAATATTTATCTGATCGTCATGCTCGCTTCGGTGACGAGCACCATCGCTATGTCGGCGATTTTCCTCTTTGTTGTTTCGCTCGAACCATGGCTTATCTATTTGGTATTGGGCGTGGTTTGGACAGGCGAATTCATCACTCTGGCCGTTTTCTATTCTTTCTACAAGAAAGCCGCCCATCCCAGATCTGATGGTTTGGTCTGGAGCGGCTTCGGTGAGCAGCGCCCCGACATCGGTTCGCGTTCACCGTCGCAGCGGAGCCAATAGTTCTTGCGCTAGCGCGCAGGTGCGTCAGGGAAGCTCCGGCAGCTCGAAATTTTCATGCGCTTGTGACGGATGACGAAGTTTGGTTGTTCTCCCTTCGGCTTTCATGCGCCGACTGAGCTCAGGCCAAGATGGAGATTCTGTAGATTCTTGCGCCCAATGAACGACGCAGGATTCGTCGGCCCAGTTTTGGATATGTCGCATTGCCTTTGCGTGGTCCCTGACATCATAAAGGCGCGCATGGCCGCCTCGTCGCGCCACAGGCTGCGGGTCCAAAAACCGGCCATTGGATCGCGGTGCAGATCGACCTGAAGATTGCCCTCGGCCAACCGGGCCTGACGCGTCGAGCGCTGGGCATATAGGAAAAAGCGTGGGAAAAATCGCCAAGCGCGAAGATGGATACGCGTGCCCGAGATAAAAACCATCAACGCGTCCCCTTTGCTCAAATAGGAAAGAAATGCTGCCAAGCATAACAGATCATCCGGCTGTCCAAGTCGAGGTTCGAAACTTTCTGTTTACCATCTCGGTCTAGCCTTCACGGGGCCGGTGTTGAACGAGCACCGCAGCACTTCAGGGCAGCTTCAATCATGCGTAGGACGCTACAGAGTATAGCCATTGGTAGATTGCTGAGCCTCGCGCTTTCGGCCTGCACCTCTACGCCCTTGCCGCCGGAAATGAATAATTCTTGGAGTGATCGGCCGAGCTTTGTGCGCTCTGACAGCTGGACCGAATGCGTCCCTTATGCGCAGCGGATCTCCGGCATTCAGATTTACGGCGATGCCCATAGCTGGTGGGACCAGGCCGCGGGCCGCTATGTCCGAGAGCCCTTGCCGCAGTCAAGCTCGCTGATGGTGCTATATGGTTATGCCGGGCCAAAACGCGGACATCTGGCCTTGGTAACGCGCGTCGTTTCGGCGCGCGAGATTCGCGTCGATCACGCCAATTGGTTGAATGACGGCAATCTCTATCTCAATTCGCCGGTGATCGATGTCAGCCCCAACAATGATTGGAGCATTGTGCGCGTTTATAACAATCGCGACGGCCATATGGGCGCAAGGAATTACAATGTGCGCGGCTTCATCAGTACCACGCGCGTGGCTGCAAGTTAGGCAAAAGCCGGTTCACCATCACTGCAACAAAACTACGCATCTTTACTAGTTTGTTATGGCCCGCAAAAGCGGGCCACCCAGACGATCATGGAATTCACTAGCCGCGTGGACACTCGGCTGCTGGGTGGCCCGATCGAGTCGGGCCATGACAAAAGAAGTAACGTGTGCACGCTACTAAGGGGTGCATCGCAGCTCGCTTGCACTTATACATTGCCCTCGTTGAAAGACTGGGGAGTTCAACGGGTTTGAGCGAGCAGCCGGAAACGCAAACACACAAAGGCGTTGGCCTGCGCGATATCGCGGCGGGGCTATTCATCCTTGCCATCGGCATTGCGGTCGGCATCGCTGCGCTTGAGCTAAACTTTGGCACGCCGCAGCGTATGGGCTCAGGGTTCCTGCCCTTCTGGCTCGGCATTCTCATGGGGCTGACCGGCATCCTTATTATTGTGGGCGGGTTGCGCGGTGGCGCCGCCTTTCCTGAATTTCCAACTATTCGCCCGCTCGCGGCGCTGATTTGCGGTTTCGCTGCGTTTGCGCTTCTGGTCGGCCCAGCTGGATTGATACTCGCCGCCTTTTCCGGGGTGCTGATTTCGAGTTTTGGGATGAAGCAAACGCATCTGATTCAATCCGTCATCTTCGCCGCCATTCTCGCCGGCGCGTCTGCCCTTCTATTCGTCGTGCTTTTGGAAGTCCCGATCAATATTTGGCCGCGGAATTAGATAGTCGATTATGGGCGATCTCTTTTCCAATCTGGGCCAAGGCTTTTCTGTTGCCTTCAGCTTGCAGAATATTTGGCTTTGTTTTGTCGGCACGTTTTTGGGAACGCTGGTCGGCGCCCTTCCCGGCGTGGGGCCGATTGCCACTATCGCGATTTTGCTGCCCATCACTTTTCAGCTCGATCCCACTGGCGCGCTTATCATGCTGGCGGGCATATATTACGGCGCACAATATGGCGGCTCGCTCACTGCGATCTTGCTTAATCTGCCGGGCGAAATTTCCAGCGTGGTAACGACCATTGACGGCCACGCCATGGCGCGGCAGGGACGCGCGGGCGAAGCGCTGGCCGTTGCCGCCATCGGCTCTTTCATTGCCGGCACGGTGGCGACGCTGATCATCGCCATCGGCGCACCGCCGCTCTCCTATTTTGCGCAAAGCTTTCATCCCACCGATTATTTCGCGCTGATGCTCACGGGGTTGGTGCTGGCAACTGCGCTCACCCGTGGCTCGATGCTGAAGGGCATCGCCATGGTGCTGCTCGGTGTTCTCTTTTCCCTTGTTGGAACCGATGTGACGAGCGGTGCGCTGCGCTACACAATGGGCTTTCCGATGCTTGCCGACGGCATCGGCGTGGTGCCGCTAGCGATGGGGCTTTTCGGTATTGCCGAGATCGCAGTGAATTTGGAAAAACTCACAGACAGCCGCGCCGGGCTTTCGGGCAAAGTCAGCCATTCGCGCATATCGCGCGAGAGCTGGCGCCGTGCGCTGCCCGCTATATTTCGTGGTACCGGAATTGGCGCGGTGTTGGGGCTATTGCCCGGAAGTGGAAATATTTTGGG
This sequence comes from Micropepsaceae bacterium, assembly GCA_965247505.1. Lineage (GTDB taxonomy): Bacteria > Pseudomonadota > Alphaproteobacteria > Micropepsales > Micropepsaceae > CAIYRG01. Next base: position 1,573,056 of record OZ252020.1, read on the forward strand.
CTCCTTCGCCTCTTATCTTGTCGAGAAGCGTTTGACCAAACATCCCGACCAGTTCGGCAAGGGTGCGATTGAAGGTGTTGCCGGGCCTGAATCAGCAAATAATGCCGGCGCGCAGACCGCCTTTATCCCAATGCTGACCCTCGGCATTCCGTCAAACGCGGTGACCGCCATGATGGTGGGCGCGCTGATCATTCACGGCATTACACCGGGCCCGCAAGTGATCACCGCAAATCCCGATCTATTTTGGGGATTGGTAGTCAGCATGTGGCTCGGCAATGTGATGTTGCTGGTGATCAATTTGCCGCTGATCGGTCTGTGGGTGCGCGTGCTCGATATTCCCTATCGGTTTTTGTTTCCGGCCATTGTCCTATTTTGCTGCATCGGCTCCTACGCGGTGAGCTATTCGGCTTTTGATGTTCTTCTCACCGCGTTTTTCGGCGTCATCGGTTATGTCTTGAAGAAACTTGGCTTCGAGCCCATGCCGCTGGTGCTGGCCTATGTCTTGGGCGCGCCGATGGAAGAAAATTTACGCCGGGCACTGCTTCTTTCGCGCGGTGATCCGATCACCTTTGTCGAGCACCCAATGGCACTGGTGTTTTTGCTGCTTACGGGCGCGCTCCTTGTTGCGGGCTTAATGCCGCGCTTCACGCGCGTGAAAAATAAAGCGCTTCAGGAGTGATGGTTTTGAACAGGTCTGCGGTGCTTCATCGAATAATCTGCACTAAGCTTGGCATGGCATCATTGGTCGTGGCGCTAATCATTACGCCTGTTCCCACTGAAGCGGCAGGCGACAGCGTACAAACTGAGTTGGCAGGGCTTGAACGCGCTCTCCGCAACGGGAATGTTTCCGCACTTACAATCTATATGCGTTCTTATCGCGCGGGGGATCCAACCGCCCGAGTGGACGACGCCTCGTTAATTAAGCGGCAATATCATTTTGTGTGCCGCATGACTCTTACGAATGTACAAAGATCAAGCCTCGCAGAGTCGATTCAACAAACAACTGTCACGACCAACACCGAATATCCAACCACGCAATGGGGCATAGAATTCGCAGCGGCCGGTGGGGAAACGGTCTCCGATATTTATCTATCGAGGAGATTCAACGAAGGCATAGTTTTTGGAACAATTGCGGGGCAAAAAGTGCAGCTGGATGATACCTTGGAACAATGGTTCGCCCAAAGGTTTCCAGGGCCCGTAAATTTTACTCCGGGATCACCGTACACCTTGGACGAACGTTGTATGATTGCAGACTATCTGGGAAACCTGTGGCGCAATCAGAATTAAAGCGCCAGCACGCCTTGATTCGCGGTCGAGCCTCACGCGCGTGAAAGAGAAAGCGATTCAGCAGTGACCACCTGGATCGTTTCGGCGGCAAAAGGTCAACTGGACTTTTCGCTTATCGCCTCAACTCCCTCGCGATATTTCATATCGCTCGCCGGGGATGACAATTGGGGGGCGATATTTCGGGATAACCGCCGAGGGCGACAAACGATTACTCTATCCGCGCGCCGGAGGCCGCCACGATGGGGCCCCAATAATCGAGCATCTCGTCGCGGAACACTGCGAGCTCTTCCGGGGTCGAGCCGATGACCTCGGAGCCCAAATCCTCCAAGCGCGCAATCGTTTGCGGATCGTGCGCTGTCGCAATGGCGGCTTCAGCCAAAACATCGATGATCGCAGAGGGTGTATTGGAAGGCGCATAGACCGCCCCCCAGGAATAGGTGTTGTAGTTTGGATAGCCACTCTCATTGAGTGTCGGGAGATCCGGAATCGCCGCGTTGCGGGTCGCGGATGTAATCGCCAACGCTTTAACATTGCCGGCATTTACCTGCACGAGCCCCGTCGGCAGATTATCGATCAATATATCGATCACACCCGCGATCAAATCATTCATTACCGGACCGCCACCGCGATAGGGAATGTGAACAATGTCTATCCCGGTCTCGCGCTCTAATAACGCGCCGGACAGATGCGCAATCGTGCCGTTTCCCGACGAGCCGTAATTATATTGCCCCGGATTTTGCCTAGCCAAAGCGATAAATTCCTCGATTGTTTGGGCGGGAAAATCTTTGCGCGCCAACAAAATGAGCGGGGCGCGCGTCATCAGCGAGACCGGCTCAAAGTCCTCGCGCATGTCGAGAGAATTATTGGGGTAAAGAAACGGGTTGATGGCGCTGGTGGAGGCGACGTGGAGGATCAGCGTGTAACCATCGGGCCGCGCCCGCGCGGCGGCTTCTGCGCCCACCGTGCCGCCCGCCCCATCGATGTTTTCGACCACGACTTGCCGGCCAAGCTCCGCGCCCAAGCGTTCGGCCATAATACGCCCGGTCAGATCGGTGGTGCCGCCGGCGGCAAAGGGAACGATAAGCCGGATCGGTTGGGTGGAATAATTTTGCGCCGCGGCGCTGCTCGCAAACAGCACAGTTAGATGCGCAACGAAGATGGCAAGTCTGCTCACGCTGCTAATGGTTGCTACTCAATACGGGCGCCGGAATCGGCCACGATCGGACCCCAATAATCCAGCATCTCGTCGCGAAATTCCGCCAGCTCCTCAGGCGTTGAGCCGACCACAACGGCGCCAAGATCGCTTAGGCGCGCAGCCGTAGCGGGGTTGTTCGCCGTAGCGATAGCGGCCTCGGACAAGCGCTCAATAATCGCGTCCGGCGTTCCAGCCGGAGCATAGATGGCCGACCAGGAAAAGCTGGCGTAATTGGGATAGCCGCTTTCGGCGATACTCGGTAGGTCGGGAATTGTCGAACTCCGCGCGGCCGTGGTGATGGCAAGCGCTTTAACATTGCCCGCATTCACCTGGACAAGTCCCGTGGGCAGATTATCGAATAAAATATCGATGACGCCCGATATGAGATCGTTCATGGCGGGCCCCGCACCGCGATAGGGAATATGGACGATATCGATGCCGGCTTCTTTCGCGAAGAGCGCACCGGAAAGATGCAAGACTGTGCCGTTGCCCGAAGAACCATAATTATAATCACCGGGATTTTCTTTCGCTAGAGCAACAAACTCGGCGACACTGTCTGCGGGAAAGTCTTTGCGCACCAGAAAAATGTTTGGAACCCGCGTCATCAAAGCGACCGGCTCGAAATCTTCGCGCATGTCGAATGAAAGGTTGGGATAGAGATAGGGATTGATCGCACTTGTTGAGGCGACGTGCAGGATCAAAGTGTAACCGTCAGGTCTGGAGCGCACGACGCTTTCCGAACCTACCGTGCCGCCTGCGCCATCGATGTTCTCGACCACAACTTGTTGGCCAAGCTCGACGCCCAATCGCTCGGCCAAAATGCGTGCGGTCAAATCGGTAGTTCCGCCTGGCGCGAAGGGAACCACGAGCCGGACCGGCTGGGCCGGAAAGTCTTGTGCAAAAGCAGAATTCGGAGCGCTCCCGAGGGCGGCGCAGAGAATCGAAACCACGCAGAAAATGAAGCGATTTGGGAAAGTGGACATTCGAAAACTCCGCACTTCTGTCACTGGTACAAAATTTATACCTATATATCAGTGCCTTACAAGATGCTGCGCCATTCTGTCTCGCCCCCTTCAATCGTCAAGTTTAGGGGCGTATCTTCCGCCGCCTTATCGAACAGTGCTCACTGACAAGAACGGCTGAACATCTCACTTCCAGCCTTTACCGGATGGCCCCAGAGCGCAAGCCCCTGTGACAGATTCATAAGTGACAGATTCACAAGTGACAGATTCCGGCACGCCCGCTGATCCTGCAAATGGAAACGGCAAGAACTCTTCCTCCTCGCATTCGCGCGGCAATGCCGGCAGCAATGCCCATGCGAATGGCGGCGCGAATGGTGGCGCGACCCGGCATGGCCACAAAAACGGCAATGGCGCCGAAAAACAGGGAGCGCTGCGACGCGCCGGACTGACACTGGCTGCGCTGGGCGTCGTCTATGGCGATATCGGCACCAGCCCGCTTTACGCGATCCGTCAATCGGTCCTTGCGACGAGCGCTGCCATGGAGCTGGAGATGGCGGTGATGGGCTCGATCTCGCTCATCTTTTGGGCGCTGGTCATTGTCGTCACCGGAAAATACATCACGGTTATGATGCGCGCGAACAACAAGGGCGAAGGTGGCGTGTTGGCGCTTGCTGCTCTGGCGCACCGCTCGCCCAACATGCCGCGCTATTTCAAATCTGGCATTGCGTGGATTGCCGGAATCGGCCTCGGGTTATTTTACGGCGAAGCGCTACTTACGCCTGCCATCTCGGTGTTGAGCGCGGTAGATGGATTGAGTGTGGCGGAGCCGGCCTTTGAATTTTGGGTTCTCCCGTTAAGTCTTGTCATCATTATCGGTTTGTTTTCGATCCAAAGCCGCGGCACGGCGAAGATCGGTCGCATATTCGGCCCCGTCATGGTGATTTGGTTTGCAACACTGGCGGCGCTTGGGCTCAACGCGATCATCGAGTTCCCGGACGTCCTCTATGCGCTCAATCCCTATTACGGGTTTTGGATGTTCGTGGACGCGCCCTGGGTCGGCTTTTTTGCGCTGGGTGCCATTGTGCTTTGTGTCACGGGCGTGGAGTCGCTTTACGCCGATATGGGCCATTTCGGGCCCCAACCGATTCGATATGCCTGGCTGGGCGTGGCCCTGCCCGCGCTTGTCTTAAATTATTTCGGTCAGGCGGCGGCGATTTTGCGCGACGAAGCAAATCTCGAACATCCCTTCTTCGCCCTGGCGCCGGAATCGCTCCATTACGCCCTTGTCGGTCTTGCAACAATTGCTGCAGTGATCGCCAGCCAAGCAATGATTTCCGGCGTCTACTCGATCACCCGCCAGGCCGTGCAGCTCGGACAAATGCCGCGCATGGAAATCCGCCACACCTCCGCATTGGATTTCGGCCAGATATTCCTGCCGCGCGCCAACATGCTCATGATGATTGGGGTGGTCGCAATCGTTCTGATGCTGCGCGAGCCTGATGCCATCGCCTCGGCCTATGGCGTAGCGGTGACCGGCGTCATGGTCATTACGACGACACTGGCCGCGATTGTCGCGGCCAAGCAGTGGGGTTGGAAGACGCGCAGCGTCATTATTGTTTTCGGAACTTTTGCGTTGATCGATATCTCTTTCTTCACCGCAACCGTGTCCGTGAAGTTTTTCCAAGGCGGCATCGTTCCAATCGTGATCGCACTTGCGACGGTCTTCATCATGTATGTTTGGCGCTCCGGCCGCCGCATACTTATCGACAAGACCTATGGTGGCGGGCGCTCGATGGAGCAATTTCTGGAACGTGCCGACCATACTCCGGTGCGGGTTTCGGGAACGGCCGTCTTTATTACGCCACGCCTCGACGAAGTTCCCGGCGCACTGCTTCATAATCTCAAACACAATCAAGTCCTTCATGAGCGCGTGGTTCTTCTGCGCGTCGATGTCACGGATTATCCCTTCGTGCCGGAGGACAAACGGATCAATGTCGAGAAACTGGGCAAGGGCTTCTTTGCGATGGAAGCGCATTACGGCTTCCTTCAAAGCCCGGACGTGCCCCATGCCTTGGAAAAGGCCCGCGCCTTCGGCCTCGCCGTCGATTTAGAGACAACGACATTCTTTGTCCGCCGTGAAACCCTCGTGCCGGCGCGGCGTCGCTCGGCGATGAGCAAATGGCGGGCTAAGCTCTTTATCCGGCTCTACGCTTCGGCGCTGGATGCGGCGCAGTTTTATCGCTTGCCGCCGGGCCGCGTGGTTGAACTGGGTTCACAGACGGAAATTTAGAACCAGTTTCTCGTGCCCCTGCTTCCATGCCATTTAGACAAATAATCGACGCTTCGAGCTATCAGGGAAGCTCTGCATAGCAATTCGACGGATTGTTGTTGGGATCTAAACCATCGTCGATGCTTGCTATCACACAATCGATCGACGCAACGTTGATCGTCAAAAAGCTACTTGCATTCAAGCATGGCAGAAGAAGCGGCGCTTGCCGTTCAAGAAGATTGCGCTGCCATCCGCGCCATAATCTCGCCTCGCTGGCCGTCAGTACAAATGGCAGCGCATCTTGGTCGAGCAAATCGCGTTCTTTGCGCAATGAAGCAAGCTTTTCGGAGCAACGGATCATTTCGTCGGCCGTAAGCGTGTTGCAATTGGCAAGATTGCACGAAAAATATCGCCCCATACCGAGGCGGATTGCAGCGCCGCCAAGCGCATCCGGGCGCGTTACGCGCAAGGTCGGTACCGAAATAATTTCCAAGTCTTCTATACGAAACTCGTCCGCCTGAATTTGTGGCGGGGTTGCAGGAGCGGGTGGCGCAGTCTGCTGCACTTGCTGTTGAACTGGCGGTTCGGCTTCAGGTTCAACTGGTTGCGAAACAAGCGGAGGAAGATAAAGCCAGGTGAATGAAAGCGCCTCGGGCGTGACGCCGGAATATCGTTTCTCATCCAGCGTAACAAACATAGTTAAGGCCAGACCCTGCACCACCAAGGCAGCCACCAAAGCTCCAAGCCGGCGGGAAAGGGCTAGCTTCGGCGAGGTGGGAAATTTATCCCCGGAAAGAGGCATTCATGCCCCGCGTGATGCGAATACTCCGCTTGGAAGTTAGCATGTTTCGTCCAAGCGCCTATGGCGGTTGGATTACTTCACACAAATCGATCCGTTTTCGTTATGTGCGATTCATGTAATCGCCACGCTATTTGAGCGGATTCGTTACCGCACCATTGCGAGCTAGTCCGAGGCCAGCTAGTCCGAGGTAAGCGTTTGGCCGTCGGGTAGATCGATCGTGACGAGAAGCCCCGAGTCCACGCCATCCTTATGCGGGTGAAAGCGGACGGTGACGTTCTCGCCCGGACCAACGGTGCGCGGACGCCAACCCTGACGCGCTAATTGTACGGGCGAGCCCAGCTCGAGATCGACCTCCTGCATCGCACCGGCTTCATCTTCGTAAGAAATTTGAATCCAGGCATGCGGGTTGGTCCATTCGAATCCCGTCACCAAGGCTTCGGTTTCGACAGTTGTCATGTCGTCATACATAGCACCCGAATGATGGGCCAATACCATCGAGCTCGAGAAGGAGATTGCCGCTGCCGCGAAAATGAGTTTTTTCATGCCGATTCGCACGCTCCTAGAATGGCCTCACCATGATAGTGCCCCAGCGCCTGCTTGTCATGGGCCCGGTTAGCAGGCTGGGTGCTTGCCGGCCTTGCCCAAAAAAGACAAGCGTGGGGATGGAACCGCGCTTGTCTAATAATCGCCCGGGCCGGGAGGGGGTTGGGGGGGGGGCGGTAGGACGGCTTGGGCTTACTCGCCCAATACCGTGCCGTCTGGGAGCGTGGCGGTCAGAAACTGACCACCAGCGGAGCCGTCTTTCAGCGGATGCATGGAAAAAACGATTTTATCACTCGGGACCACCGTTCACGGGCGCCAACCATTGCGCGCGAGCGAGCCGGGAGAGCCCAATTCCAGCGACCATTCGAACTCTAGCCCTGCCTCATAAACGACCATCACCTGAAGCCAGCTATGCGGGTTGGTCCATTGGAACTCCTTCACCGTGCCTTCAAGCTCGACCGTCTTGTCGGCATCGAACATGGCGAAGGAATGATGGGCCAAAGCCGAGCCGCCAAGTGCCAGGGCAGCCGCACAGCCAAGAGCCAAAATTCTCGATTTCATAACCCGCTCCTTATCCGAAACAATTGAGCCACAAACCTCTCGTCTCAAAGCCGTGGCCTTAACATCGGGGCAAATATGGCGGAGGGAACTGACGCGTGGCTGTCGCCAAGCTGTCGCGAAGCTGAATACCCCCCTTTTTTGGCCACAAATTTGAAAGCAGGACACGCATTGGCGGGGAACTGCAGTTTGTGTTCAGCTTTGGCAGCTATGGGTGATGAAGTTGGTCTAGTCTAAACTCCACCGACTTTGTCATGCCCCGCAAAAGCGGGCCACCCAGGCGATCACAAGCCTCATTTGCCGCCCCGGCGTGCTTTTTACACGCCTGCCATATAGTTGCACGGCGTAGCCGTGCTCACACACGGTTACTGGGTGGCCCGGTCAAGCCGTGCCATGACCATAGAGAGTAGGTCGCAGGCACAAAGCGCCACTGGTAAAATATTATTGGGGAGAGACGGCCATTCGCATACTTCTCGTCGAAGATGACACCGAAATCGCAAGGCGCCTTGTCGAGGGCCTCAGCGAGATGGGCTTTGTGGTCGAACGTGCCTGTGATGGCGAAATGGGCTTGTCGATGGGGCGCACCGAAGATTTTGACGCCGTCATCCTAGATTTAGGATTGCCCGATTTTTCGGGCGTCGAAGTTCTAAAAAAATGGCGCGGCGCGGAGCGCGCCATGCCGGTCCTGATTCTGACCGCGCGGGACAGCTGGACAGAGAAGGTAGACGGCCTGAACGCGGGCGCCGACGATTACATCACCAAGCCGTTTCATATTCCCGAAGTCGCCGCGCGATTGCGAGCGTTAATCCGCCGCGCTGCCGGTAAGGCGACGCCCACGCTGGTCTTCGGTGAGATCGAATTGTCGCCTTCCTCGGGGAGCGTGAGTTTGAACGGCAAACCCGTCGATCTGACTGCAAGCGAATTTCGCCTTTTGAATTACTTCATGCATCGGCAGGGCCGGGTGATCCCACAATCGGAACTATTGGATCATCTTTACTCACTCGAGGACGAACGCGACACCAATACGATCGAGGTCTATGTCGCGCGGCTGCGCAAGAAATTAGGACGCGACATGATCAAAACATTACGCGGACTCGGATACCGTATGGGATGAGCAGCGGGTTTTTCTCATCGCTGCGCGCGCGGCTTGTCCTCGGTGGCGTCATTTGGATTGCGATCGGGGTTACCATTGCCGGCGTATTTATCGCCGCGCTCTTTCGCGAACATGCCACCCAGCTTTTTGAGGCCGACATGCGAGGACATCTGGACGAACTCGCCATGCTCATCGATGTCGACCCTGAGGGCAATCCACGCATCTTCCGCCAATCGAGCGATCCCAGATTTAACGCACTGAATTCAGGTCTGGCGTGGCAGGTGAGCCGCGATAGGGAAATTCTGATCAAATCGACGTCGCAAGGAAATAACAGCCTCCTCGTTTCCATAGCGGCTCTTCCAGACGGCGTGATGCGAAGTGAAATTATGGAAGGCCCGCGCGGCACTATGGCCGTTTACGAGCGGATGCTTTCGATCCCCGGTGTGGCGCCCATGCGCCTGCAAGTCGCCGCCGATGTCGCCATTTTGGAGACGCTTCTCACAAGTTTTAATTTCGCGCTCACCGTTTCGCTGGCGCTGCTGGCCGTCGCGCTCATGGCGGCAGCATCACTGCAAGTGATGGGGGGACTGCGCCCCATGTCGCGTTTGCGCACGGCATTGGCTGCGATCAAATCGGGGCGTAAAGCACATTTACCTCGTGATTTCCCTTCGGAAGTGCAGCCCTTGATCGACGATCTCAATTCAATGATCGATCTCAACAAACAGATGGTGCAGCGCGCGCGTGCGCTGGCCGGGAATTTAGCGCATGGATTGAAAACCCCACTTGCGGTACTCACCGACGAGGCCGACCGAATGGCCGCGCGCGGTGAGACGCGGGAAGCTGAGACAATTGCCCAACAATGTCTGCGTATGCGCCGCCAGATCGACTATCAGATTGCCCGCGCCCGCGCCGCCGCTTCGCGCTCCATGCCGGGCGTGGCGGCCAAGGTGGAGAAAACCGTGTCCAATATTGTTAGCGCCATGAAGCGGCTTCACGCGGACAAGGAGTTGCTTTTCTCCTTTGTGGTCGATCGAAACTGTATCGCACTGTGTGACCCAATGGATCTAAACGAGATGCTTGCAAATTTGATCGACAATGCGTGCAAATGGGCGAAGCGCGAAGTCGTCATAAGCGGCACGGTCGATACCGCAACCAATACCGCCGTGATCGCGGTGGAAGACGATGGGCCAGGCTTACCGCCGGAATCTTTAGATGTCGTGTTTCAGATCGGCGAGCGTTTGGATGAACGCGTTCCCGGGTCGGGCTTAGGATTACCCATTGTTCGCGATCTTGTGCAGCTTTATGGCGGCGCGATTAGTTTGGAAGCCTCTGACAAAGGCGGCTTGAAAGCGATTCTTGCGCTACCGAGCGCGGGTTAGCGGCACAAGTCAATCCGGGATGGCTTCGCCACCGACGGACATGTCCTCTTCGAACTCGCCCAAACCCCAAGGCTGGGTCGCGACAAGTTCCTGCCCGTGGATCGGAGGTCCCGCCGGCGTGTAACGCACGCGCCAAAAAGTGTGATCGGCATCCGTACCAAAATATTGGGGGTTGATGATTCCGACCGAAGCGAGAAATAGTCCGGGCTGGCGCCCGCGGGGCGGTGTTTCGACTTGGGCGATCACCAGGCGGCGCTCGTCCATTTCATCGTCCTGATGGAGGATGAGGAGCACATATAGAATATTCTCGTTCGGCAACCGTATGTTGAGTAAATGGGCCGGAATGCGGTCGCTGCGCGTTCCTTGGTCGAGAATGACCTCGCCGCGCTGGCGAAACTCCGCGGCCGCTGTCGCCATCGAGGCTTGCAAATCGGGAGCGTGTGCCGCGTAGTCTTCTTTGAAATCGATCGAAGTCACCGCGTGAACGCTGCCATTTTCAGAAATGTAAGAATGGCGCCGCGCAATATGATCGATGGGCGGCGTGCCAGTATTGCCGCCGCGTGTGGTGAGCCCCACGACCTCTTCGATGGTAATCTGATCGGCGCTAGTAACGGCAGGAATAAAGAAAGAAATGCGATCTTCAACATGGTTGTAAAAACCGCGCGCCATCACTTGCGCGGACGCAGGGGCAGCTACAATCACTACCAACAAAAGCGCAGCTGAGATCAGACAAATGATTCGCATCGCGCATTCTCCCATGGTGTGGACTTGGCCCAGGCTATCATGGGCCATGACAGGTCGAAAGCGACACTGAGTGGGCCGAGCCGACAATGGGTTTGATCACACCGGCGCGAGGCGGCCCTGAATCCATTGCGAAAGAACCCATTTTTCGCCCCTTATGGGCGCGGTCCCGGTATGCATGGAACGTTTATCCGATGCGCCGCTTGCGTCGACATTCCAAAAAAACATGGCGTCTCCCTTGCGGCCTTTATAGCCCCAATTTATGGCCGAAAACTCTGTCCCACCACCTTCATAATCATCGTTCAAATAAAGGAGAAAGGTTACAACGCGTTGAGCGGCCTTGGGGCTTCCGGTCCCAGTTCCTGCTTGCGTTTCGATAAAATCAAAATGCGTCTCGTAGCTTTCGCCCATCGCGTAACGAAAAATATTGGGCGCTTCGGCGCCGCTGGGAATCTCGGTAGCTGCAGCAGTCCGCGACCATAGAATAGAAAATATCAAATCCATTTGCGGCCTCAGGTGATCGATGCAACACAGGCATTAAATCTATCTGCCGGGGTCTGGAACCCCAAGGTCTGACGTGGCCTTTCGTTGAGCCTGCGGGCGATCTTATTTAGGTGCGCCTGCGAATGCACGGATAGGTCCGTCCCTTTGGGAAAGTACTGTCGTAGGAGGCCATTGGTGTTCTCATTGGAGCCACGCTGCCAAGGGCTTTGCGGATCGCAGAAATAGACATTGATATTGGTCGCCAAGCTAAAGCGCTTGTGATCGGCAAGCTCCTTGCCCCGGTCCCAGGTCAGAGATTTGTAGAGTTCGGTGGGGAGCTTCTTCGCCTGTTTGATCAGTGCATTCACGACTGTCTCGGTGTCCTTAGAGGGGATCTTCGCCAGCATCACATAGCGGGTATGACGCTCGACCAAGGTTGCGATATGCGTGTTCTTCGAGCCGGCCAGAAGATCGCCTTCCCAATGACCGGGCACCGCACGATCTTCCACGCTTGCAGGGCGCTCGCTGATCGAAACGATATCCGTGATCTGCCCACGGCCATCGCCATGCGAGCTCGCACGCTTAGAGCGCCGCATTGTCCGTTTGGAGCGAAGATACCCGGTCAGTTCCTTCCTAAATGCCCCACGGGATTGAATAAATAAGCTTCGATAGATGGTCTCGTGCGACACGCGTTTGCTCTCGTCTTCGGGATGCATCTGCTTCAGCCAACCGGCGATCTGCTGGGGCGACCAATCCTGTTTAAGCTTGCGCGCTACTGTCTGTCGTAACTGCGCATTGCCCGCCAATTTACATCGCTTCGGCCGGCGCGCACGTATAAAGGCCGCTTCGTCGGACAATGCCGCGCGGTAGCGATCATAGCCGCCATTGCGGCGAATCTCTCGGCTCACCGTCGAGGGCGCACGGCCCAGCAACCTTGCCAAAGAGCGTGCAGATTGTTCCGCCGCGAGACCTCTGGAGATCTCCTCGCGCTCCGACAATGTCAAAGCCAGCTTTGAACGCCGCCGGGGTGCTGGTCGGATCCCGCCAGAGGGCGACAGCTGACCACGAATCGACGACGAGGGCTTACCGAAAACTCGCCCGATCGCCTTCAGCGTTTCACCCCGAGCCCAACGCTCCCAAACTTCGTCCTTCTCTAACGCACTGAAACCGTAATGGCTTTTCTGATTCCCATTTCCTTGATCCATCGAACACTCCATCTTTTCCAATTAAGATAAAGTGTTGCGTCCATCACTTGAGGCCACAATCCTAAAGAGATCGAAACTGGCCAACGAATTGGTGCGCTTGTGGCCAGAGCGGTCAAAGCCGGTTTTCGCGTCGGATTCTCGCGCGTCGACAAGATGTGGCTTCGCGCGCGCTATAAGCCAATCGCATATTTCCGGCGAGGAAAAATTCTCGACGACGAAGACGCGAGGATCTTTCATCGCCCGTTTCGGAGGTGGGCACGCGATCAACGCGCCAATCTCCACGCGATCACGCAGCGCCTTCCAAAGATTTTCAGGAGAGGTGCCTTCTGGCGCGGGTGCGCCTGCAAGATACGACAATTCTTTGCGCGCGAGTCCAAAGCAGAGTTCTGCCGAGCGTTGGGTAAAATCGAGCGCGGCGTTCCAACTCTGCTCTACGCCCAATCCGACTGCCGACATTGTCGCCAAGACATGGGCAGCTTCGCCGTCACCTGCGTCGGCGGCAGCCGAAAGCAGGGCCAAACCCTCATCGACTAGAAATGGCTCTTGGGTGAGATCTTTCTTGGCGAGCATTGTTCTTGCGCGAATTTCGCCACCCTCGGCCGCACGGCGAAGCCATTGTACGGAGAGATCGTCGTGTCCCTCATTTTCTAAAAGGAGCGACAGCCCAATTTGCGCCGCGACATCGCCGTCTTGTGCGTTTTTTTCAATCTCATCGCGCGAAAGATCGCTCATACGGTTTGCCTAAGACGGAGTCTTTGCAACCGGCCGCGCTTCATAGTTCGGACCGGCGGGCACGCAAATCCATTGCGAGAACAGCCATTTCTCGCCCTCGGTAACCGCGAGATTTCCATTGAGTGTCGCTGGCACAGGCACGCCGTCATTGCTGATATTCCACCAAAAGAGCGCATTGCCCTTCTTGGCTTTGAACTGAAGCGGAATGGAAGGAAAATCCGTCTCCCCGCCGCTGAAATCATCATTGAGAAAAATAAGAAATGTAATCGCGCGCTGCCCACCATTTGCGATCATTTCCGCGCGTTCGGGATCGCTCGGATCAAGATAATCGACATGGGCGGGATAGGCCTTCGCCCCGGAAAAACGAAAAATAGCCGGCGGTTCAAGGCCGCGATGGGGTAAGCCCACCAATTCGGTTATCCGATCAAGAAGCAAAACGGATCGCAGCGACAAATCGGTAACGCCGAAGCGCATCGCACCCACCTCATCAAGACCGACTGGGGCATCCCCCTTCGTTTCGTTCTCCTTGTTATCGCCCGCCTCCAATACGATTGGTTGCAGCCGCCCGCGTGCTGTCTCGACAAGCGCATCGCAAAATTCGGGTGCAACAAAATTCTCGACCGTTGCGATCCGCGGATTGACGCTCACCGATTTCATATTCGGCGGCGTCATATGTGCCACCAAATCGACGCTTGCCGACAGCCGAGCCCAGATATCGGGTGAAGAATCCTCGCCGCTCATTGCGCGCGCGGCCAATTCCTGATCGCTGCCAAGTGCCGCCAATTCGGCCTGCGCCGGCCGGTAGCCGAGCTCTGCGGCGCGCCGGCAATAGACCAGCGCGGACTTCCAATTGCGGCGCATGGAGATCGCGCCGGCGGCAAGCACTGCGGTGCGGTAGGCGCTTTCTCCGCTGCCGTCATTGGCAGCAGAGACGTTGGCCGCAGCGCCTTCAAGGAGGTCATAGGCATGGCGCGGCTGGCTCAGTAGGCGCTGGCTTAGCTCGATTTTCGCATCGAGTTCTCCTGCCATCGCAGTGCCGCGCAGCGCGTGTAGCGCCTCTTCGGCCGGGTCGGCGATCGAGGCACCTGCACCCGAGCCATTGGTCTTACTCGCGCCGTTGGTTTTACTCGCCTCGGTCATATATCGTCCTTGTGCTTTGCGTAACTATTAGACGCAGCTACACCAAAAATCACCCTCCCTTTGAGGGAGGGTCGAAATTTTCTCGGTGCGTTCAGCGTGGAGAATATTTCGGGGAGGGGTCCTTTACCCCCCTTCCGCCCACCTCCCCCCCCTCAAGAGGGGACGGAAAGCAGCTTTGCTCTTACTCGAAAATGTCCCGCTATTTGGATTATTTGAATCGCCGCATTCAACCTCCCCTTTCAGGGGGAGGGCGCATGAACGTCAGGCCACAGCCCTACTCGATATATTTCGACTCGTCGTGGGTTTTGGAGAACCAGGTGGTGGTGAATTCAAACGGCATCAAAACATAAGCCGCGTTTGAACTATCGCCCCATACCGGATCTGAAATGGGAGCCGGGTTTCTTACCACTAATCTTAGCTTTCCTGCCTCAGCCGATAACTCCTCCGACAATGTGACACGAATGACGTCATTGCTGACGATTTCGGTAGGGAGCTCGATCTCACCCATAAAGACTTTGCTGCGCTGAACGAAGCTCACACCGTGAATCATCACAATCGTTTCGGGTGAATTCTGCACAATCGTGCGCGGCGTAATCGCGTCGATCACCGGCGTCGGCGAAATGCGCGGATCGGGCGCCGGCGCGCCCGATGGCAAACGGTCACGGCCATTAATAGAATCGCGTACGGCGTCGGCCCAATCGCCGCCTTCGACAATCGAGCGATCGTCGTTGACCAGCGAGTTCGCAAACAGGCGCCCGCCATAATCGGGGTCGTAGCCGAACTCCCAAACGTCACCGTCTTTGATCACCATATGGATGTCGCGGGTGTTCATAATGTCGTCGAGCGGATCGGCATTCACGATCAGAAGATCGGCGAACTTGCCGGCCTCGATAGAGCCGATATCGCCAAGGCGATGGGCATCGGCGTTCCATTTGGTAGCTGCCTGGATGATCTTCATCCTAGCCATGCGGACATCTTCTTGCATGATCGCCATTTCTTGATGCACGCCGAGGCCGGGCGCGGCCTGCGTTATGTCGGAAGACACAACAAGTTTGCCGCCCGCTTCGACAAAGCGACGCGCGAATTCGGCTTTCTTGAGAAAGGCTTCAGCGCGCTCGGCGATCGTTTCCGCTGAAAGATATTCTTCCGGCGGGCGCACATTGTCGAAAAGATCGAACACCGCAGTATCGTTGTAATAGGCGCGCAAATCGGGATCTTCGAAAAGCGCATGACCTTCTTCGCGCACGCGAGCAGCACTGGAATAAAAGCCACGATCGAGCGCTACAAATTCGGGCGAGAGATAGGCGTTGTTCTCGATCAAGAGCTGAATGGCTTCCGGAACCTGTGCTTCATCCATGGTGGCGAAAGGATCGGAGGCGCCGGTGGGTTCGGGTCCTCCGCCCGCGGTGTTGCCTGCATTGGCCCATCTTTCGGGCTCGGATGTGATCGACGAGCCGATATTGCCGAAATGCACCATCACATCGACCCCGATTTCGGCAGCTTCCAGTCCACGCATTTGCGGGCCCATACAGCGGCAGGACACGGCGAGACCAGCCGCATGGGCCTCATCAACAACAGGCCGCCATAGATCTATTGGGCCATTGCCATCGCCAATGACAATAAAGTCGGCTCCAGCGGCGATAAGATCACGCGTGATCTGCCGGCTCTCTTCCGGCGAATAGGGCGTAATATTTCCGGCGCCCGGCGAATAGCCTTGGCGAGCGTCGAGACCCGGCCCCGGGCCGCGAAGACCGACGACAGCTTGGAAAAGACGCGGGCCGGCAAAGATTCCATGATTGATGGCGTCTCTGTCGGCGATGCCTTGATCGTTGCGCCCGCCCGAGACTATGGCCGAGGTAACGCCCCAATTGAGATAGGCCTCACCAAATTGAAAACTCCAATTCGACTTGCCGTCTACAAGACCGGGAAGGATGAACTTTCCGCTGGCGTCCACCATCTCCGCGCCGTCCGGGACTGCGATAGCGCCCTCGGCTCCGACAGCACTAATGCGGTTGCCCTCGATGACGATAATGGCGTTCTCAAGCGGCACACCCCCCAGACCATCGATCAAGGTTCCACCGGTTACGACAAGCACAGGCTCCGCATCTTGCGCAGACAGCGACAAGACACCCCCCAATAAGATCAGGGATAGGCCACCCGAGATCCAAAAGCCTATTCGTGTCCGCCTCATTGATTCCTCCACTGTGTCACCAGATCGGGCTCTGCATTGATCGATTGCGCGCGCCGAAAACTAGGACATCTCGGCCATGGGTGCCAGCGCCCAGCGACGATATTCGCCTTCACTCATTATAATTACACGACTTTATGATGATAATTTTTGTGCAGAGTGGGCCGATGCCTCACTCATAGGCGTAGGCGCGAACATAAGCCCAGAGCTGATCCAACTCTGTTTCCGAGATCGTCCCGCGCCAAGGCGGCATCATGTTCTTGCCGTCCAGAACCCCGATGTCGAAACGCTCGCGCTCGCCTTCTGTAAGCTCACGCAAATCGAAACTTCCTCCGGGATTGCGTAGGCGCGGGCCATGACAGCCCGAACAATAATTCTCATAGACGACCACCCCCGCATCGATGGCGGCCTGGTCCTGGGCAGAGGCCATCGGCGCGGCGAGTAAAAACATGATCGTAAGAAGAGATATTCGGTACATGAATGGGCTCACATTTAGTTTGTTACGTTTGTGCGCCGCCACAGCCAGGCAGCCAGAATGTAGACCAGCGCCGCTAAGATAACGAACGGACCGAACAGGTAAATATTCAAATAGGGGCGAAAGAAAAACCAGTACCACGACCAGCTTTCCTCGGTCGCGACCGTTTCGATGAGAGCCGGCCAGAAAATGTAGGTCAGCTGATAGAACGACAATAGCCAGAGAAGCGTTGTCAAAATCACGATCAGCCAAGGAAGCGTTATCCAAGCTATCCGCATTTGCGCTGTTTCCTGCATTTCTCCCCTGCTTGTTGAAAGACTGGCCTGCAGGGTAGGATTGCCGAAAATACAGATGCGGGCGGGATTTGGCCATTGCCCCGGTGGGAGGAAAAATGAGCGGACATCGTAAATTTTTATTGGCGAGCACGGCGGCGCTTAGCGCAGTGGCGTTGTCGGCTTTTTCATTCTCGGCGTTGGCGCAGAATGCCCCGTTCAGCCCCGTGACCGAAGAAGAAATGCTCAATCCCGATCCGGCAGACTGGCTGATGCTCAATCGCACCTATGACGAGCAGCGCTTTAGCCCGCTCGATCAAATCAATCGCGAAAATGTCGGCGATCTTCGCATGGCCTGGTCGCGCGGCCTACCGCGCGGCGCGCAAGAGACCACACCGATCGTTCATGACGGCGTGATGTATCTGGTGCAGCCTGGCGCGGGCCTCTTGGCGCTTGACGCCGCTACCGGCGATCAGATTTGGGAATATTGGCGCGACATTCCGCGCGCCGCCGTCGAGTTCGTCGGCGCGCCAGAGTCAGCGCGCACGAAAAGCATCGCCATCTATCAGGACATGATCTACTACGCGACTCCCGATGGCTATTTGCTGGCCTTAGGAGCAACCGACGGCGAGATGCGTTGGGAGACTCAAGTCTTCGAGACGAACGGCATGGCTGAACATACCGGCGGCATGATCGTTGCAGACGGAAAAGTCATCACCAACCGGACATGTTCACTACAGGAGGGATGTTTTATCGCCGCCCACGACGCGATGACCGGCGAACTGGCATGGAAGTTCTTCAACACTGCACAGCCGGGCACGGAAGACGGCGAATCTTGGGGCGATGTTCCGGCGGAAGGGCGCGTCGCCAGTTCGTGGGGACTTCCCGGTTCCTACGATCCGGAACGCGGAATCACCTATTGGGGAGTTGCAAATCCGAAACCCTATACGCGTCTTTCGCGCCACGGCAGTGCGGAAGGAACCTCACGAACCGCGCCGTCTGATCTCTATTCCAATTCGACGGTTGCGATTAACATCGAGACCGGCGAACTCGAATGGTATTACCAGCACCTTCCGGGCGACGATTGGGACGCCGATCATCTTCACGAAAGAACCCTGATCACAACGACGTTCAATCCCGATCCCGAGGCCGTCAAATGGATCAATCCAAATATTGAACGCGGCGAGGAGCGCGACGCAGTCGTGGCCGTCGGTGAGGGCGGCGGGTTGTTTGTGCTCGACCGCGGAACCGGCGAATTTCTATGGGCGATACCGTTTCCCTACGACGTGCCGGAATTTCATATTTCGGACATCGACGTGGAGACGGGGCGCACCCACATCAATTGGGACAATGTCTTCAAACAAGACGGCGACCGTCACATCAATTGCTACCACAATACGCGGAGCTTTTGGTCGACCGCCTACGACCCGACGCGCAATGCGCTCTACATCCCGTTCCACGACCAATGCCTCGACATGGCGGCGAACATGGCCGCGCCCTCAGGCTGGGGACCGCGCACCGGGCTCCTGCGCCCCGGTGTCGATCCTGATAAATATCTCTCGATCGCCAAAGTTGATCTTTCTACCGGGAAGATGGACATCCTTTATCAGCAGGCCACCCCGGGGAACGGCTCGGCGCTGGTGACCGGCGGTGATCTTCTTTTCTGGGGCGATATGGGTCGGCGCTTCCGCGCATTCGATTCCGACACCGGCGAAATTCTATGGGAACAGATCGTCGGCGGAATCGTGCAGACCAGTACCATCACCTATGCAGCGGACGGCAAGCAATATGTCGCGATCTTCACTGGCGACGGCGCGTCGGGAACGGAAGGTCCGGCGCGCGTTTCCGGCGTCGCAACCTTCCGTGGACATAACGAAATCTATGTCTTCGCCCTGCCGGAGTAGATAGCCCAACACCTACCAGTGATGGGCGCAACCCATCTTGGGAGCATCAGTCGTTCCTTAGGCCCCAGAATCGAGCTGCTCGTTCTGCGCAATGCAGAATATGCATATCCGTTCTAGTGATTTTTTGTCATCCCCGGCGAGCGCCGCTAGGCGTGAGGGAAGGGGAACCAGGTACTAACATTGCACCCACGGCGCAATTGAATATTAGACCTCTGTCACCTTTATGCGACGTGATGGAGTACTTGACCAACACCTGGGTCCCCTTCCCTCGCGCCACTTTCGTGACGCTCGCCGGGGATGACAAGTTTTGCTCTCACAGTTTCTTTCAGACCATGTAAGGATAAGTGCGGCGCGCGACGGCATTGACGCGTGAAGACAAAACCATGCTATCGGAAACGCGCAACTTTTCGAATCAGTGCTCATGTATAATTGTGCGAAATGTCCCGGCTATTGTTGTTCCTATCCCGTCATAGAGCTGACTAAGCGCGATTTGGAACGCTTGGCTAAGCATTTCGGCCTTAGCCTGAAGAAGGCACAAAAGAAATTTACCAAGAAGGATCCCGACGGGCGCACGCCCTATGCGATGCGACGGAAGAAAGACAAGCATTTCGGTAAGATTTGTCGGTTCTTCGATCGCGATGAGCGCCGCTGCACGGTCTATGAAGCACGTCCAAAAGTTTGCCGCGATTATCCTGGCGGGCGCTGCGGCTATTACGATTTTCTGTCTTCTGAGCGGCGCGCGATGGAAGACCCGGATCACGTTGCGTCCACTTGGAACAAGTAAGCACGCAATAGTTGAGCTGGTTCGCCTCCGAATTATTCCGGCAGCTTGGAATCATCCTTGCCTATCCGGTTAACGCCCATGACCGCTACATGTAGGGTGCCGCCACTCTCCCGAGTAAAGCTCGGCATAGGTTGGAGCAGAGGTGTCGCCCGCGATGCCGAGCAATGAGCGGAAGGCGTTGAACGGGTAGAACCGCCTGTTGAAGCGGAAGGTGAACTCGTTGAGGGAGGCTTGTAGGTGCTGGTGGCTAACGCCGTGGTGGATCCCGATCAGCCACGTCTTCAGGTTGGCGAAAACCAGATGGATGAGCGGCAGGTATTGCTCGGCAACCTCTGGATCACCACACTCGGCAACAGCGAAGTGCTCATAGCCGCGCTTACCGAGGCCAGCATAGCCGCTCCAATCGTCAGTAACGATCAGCGATCCCGGCGCGACGGTGCTCTCGACGAACCCACAGAGCGACTCGGCGCTACGGTCGAGCACGACGGCGAGCCGAACGCGTCCGGCATAGCGTCCGTCTTTCCGGTTGTCGAGCTTGGTGCCCGGCTTTCGATGACGCACCTCGATGGCACAGGAGACGGGAACCTTGTGGTGAACACCACGGCCTTCCCCACGCGTTCGCCCGCCAACCCAGGTTTTGTCCACCTCAACATGGTTCTTGGGCTGTCCACCGATCCTGTCTTGGTTGGGCCGCACCATGCCCGAGCGGAGCTTGTGGAGAATTTGAAAGGCCGTCTCGTAGCGCAAAAGACCAAGTTGCCGCTGAAACTGCACGGCGGACATGCCGGGCGTCTGACTGGCGACCAGATAAGCGGCCCAGAACCAGACGTTCAGCGGAGTGTGGCTACGCTCCATCACTGTTCCCACCGTCAGCCCGGTGTTCTGGCGGCACTTGCGGCAGCGCAGGACGCCAGGGCGGTTTTCAAAGTGGAACGGCTCTCCCGCCGTGCCGCAGTGCGGGCAGGCAAAGCCGTCTCCCCAGCGGGCTTTCTCCAGGTAGGCGGCGCAGGCCGCATCATCGGGGAAAAGTCGCTGGAACTCGGGTAGCGAATGCGGGAATGGGAGATCGGCGCGGTCGAGAACATCCATGGCGCGCTCCCCTATATCCTGTTTGCGCCCATTCTAGCCCTAGTGGGTGTGGGTGTAAACCGGATAGGCAAGGAATCATCTCTTGGAAGATTTCCAATTGCGAGAGCAGAGTCCCAACTGCTCGGCTCCTGAAACTGGCGAAGATGGAATGCGGGCATAATTGCGATCAGATGGTCGAAAATATCCGACTGAATAGCCTCATAAGCCGCCCAGGCGGTTGTCGAGGTAAAGCAGTAAATCTGCAACGGCAGGCCTTGAGCACCAGGCGCCAATTGGCGCACGAGAAGCGTCATATTCTCGTTTATCTGCGGATGGGCGCGTAAATAGGACAGCGCGTAGGCCCGGAAAGTTCCGATATTCGTGACCTGTCTCGCATTGACGGGATCTTTGCCGCCTTCAATAAGCTCTGCATTCCAATCTTCAATGTCTTGTTTCTTCTGCGCAAGATAATCGTCGATCAGCGCAACCCGGCGCAAATCATCGCGCTCCTTGGGTTTGAGAAACCGAATTGAAGTTAGATCGATATGGAGCGCGCGTTTGATCCTGCGGCCACCGGATTCTTGCATCCCCCGCCAATTTTTGAAGGATTCGGAAATCAAGCGATAGGTTGGGATTGTCGTAATGGTCTTGTCCCAGTTCTGCACCTTCACCGTATGAAGCGCGATATCGATCACGTCGCCATCGGCATTGAGCGCAGGCATCTCGATCCAATCGCCAACGCGCATCATGTCGTTCGAGGTCAGCTGAACGCTGGCGACAAGCGAAAGGATGGTATCTTTGAAGATCAGCATCAGTACCGCTGCCATCGCCCCCAGTCCGGAGAGCAGGATGAGGGGAGAGCGCTCAACCAAGACTGCGATCACCAGGACAATGCCGGCGGCATACACAACAATTTTCAAGACTTGGATATAGCCCTTGATCGGACGCATACGGGCCTCAGGGCGGCGCTGGTAAATGTCATTGACGAGGTTCAGCGCGCCGCTAAGCGCGAAGGCCACAGCTAAGATGATGAAAGCCGCCGCAAGATTGGCAACGAGACTTACCACCCAGTCCTGCAAATGTGGCACCCACGCAATCCCCAGCTGCAGAACCAGCACGGGTACGATATGAGCGAAGCGGCCAGCAACAGCTGCCAAGTCTTTGCTGATTTCTTCCGAAGGGATAAAATTGAGCGCGCGGCGGATGGCTCTTAGAAGTACATGCTTGGTCAGCCAATCGGCGAGCCCTGCGACTGCGATGAGGAAAGTAACCCCAGCGGCAATCTGCATCCACGGATTGGCAGCAAGCTCGTCCCAACTCATTCGAAATATTTCCTCAAGACCCGAATTGAATCACTTGCACCGCAATGGTGCACGATCACACCATCGCATGTCACGCCTCCACCCCACTAAGAAAACAAATAAATGGCGACGAACACGCCAAGGTCCGCCGCCGCTTATTCATGTTATCAATTCTCGACTACCAACCTTCGTTCGGAAGAATATTGGTGTATTCAAATGGCACCAAAATGTGCGCAATATTCGAGCTATCTCCCCAATAGGGTTGGCGCACCGGCTCCGGATTGCGCACAATAATGTCGAGATTACCCGCCGCGCCGAGAATATTCGCCGGGATCGTAGCGTTGATCTCCGTCCGGCTCACGACCTCGGTCGGAATGGCATTGCCGTCCACCAAGACTTGGCTTCCCGAGACAAAACTAAACCCAGTAATGGTTATTTGTGTTTCGGGACTTCCGCGTAAAACCGTATGCGGCACCAGGGCTTCGATGCCCGGCGTCGGCGCGATATTTGAATCGATCCCACCGGTATTGCCCCAACCGCCATTGCGCGCATTCGGCCGCCACGTCGCGTCTTTCAGCGCCCGAACCCAATCGCCCGATTCGATCTGATTGCGGTCATCGGTCACGCGGTTATTGGAGAACAACCAACCTTGATAATCCGCGTGGTAGTTACGATCGACAATTGCGCCATCCTTAAACACCGTGTGGATCTCGCGAAGGTTGAGAATGCTCTCCAAGGGATCGGCATTGACGATAAGAATATCAGCAAGCTTGCCCTCTTCTACCGTACCGAGATTCTCTGTGAGGTGGAGTGCTTCAGCCACCCATAATGTTCCCGATTGAATCGCCTGCATCGGCGTCAGGCCGACATCTTCAACATACGCTGTCACCTCTTGATGCATCCCAAGACCCGGAGGCGATTGCGGCGTATCTGAAGCCGCCACAATTTTCCCGCCCGCATCGACAAAGGACTTCAGAAAACTCATCTGATTGGCAAAACCACGCGCGCGGACATCGAGGGCTTCAGGATTGAGATAGGTTGAAGGATCCTTGACGTTCTCCAAGACGCCCATGGCAGGCGCTTTGGGATAATAGGCCATCAATTCGGGATTGCTGTAGAACTCCGCATCTTCTTGCTGTACCCGCGCCCAATTGACATGGAAGCCGCGTGAGGCTGCCATCAAATCTGGCTCGAGATAAGCATTACAGCCCACAAGATGTTCGACCATCAGACCGACTTTTGCGTCGTCCATGTCGGAATAGGCATCCGGCGGAAGGCCGGTATAGGTCGCCCATGCCTCCTCGTCACTTGCCATTTGCGCACCGACATTGCCGGTATGAACGTAAACGGCACCGTCGCCCATCTCGCACACTTCGCGGGCGCGCACTTGCGGACCCATGGCGCGAAAATCGACCGGCATGCCAAGACGCTGTGCTTCGGCAACCGCGGCAGCGTGGATTTCATACGGACCGTCGCCATTTTGGAAAGTGATGAAATCGGCGCCCGCCTCGTTCATGGCGCGGACATGCGCTTCAGCTTGTTCCGGCGAAAAGGCAATGCGGTTACCGGCGCCGGGCCCATAATTGTCGTTCTTATCGTTATTGGGACCCGATCCCGCGATCGTTACGCCCGTTTGGAACAGGCGTGGCCCGCGGAAGACGCCATTGTTGATCGCATCGCGATTGGCGAAACCACGATTATTGCGACCACCACTGACGATTGCCGAAGTCACGCCCCAAACCAGATAGGGCTCGCCATAATGCCAATTCCAATTGGCCTTGGCATCTATCAGGCCGGGAAGAACATATTTTCCGGTTCCATCGATGACTTCCGCACCCGCAGGAATATCGACTTCGCCTTCAACACCGACCGCGCTAATTCTGTTTCCTTCAATCACGACAACTGAACTTCCGACCGGCGCGCCGCCATTGCCGTCAATCAGCGTTGCCCCAATGATTGCATATATGTCTGCCGCGTCGGCAGGCGCTGCGGCCTGCTCTGGAGCCGGCGCCTCGTTTTGCGCATTGTCTGCGTCTTGCGCCTCGCAGCCGAGCAAAAGCAAACCGATGCCCGCCACAAGTGCCAAACGCGAATGAAACACACTCATTCGTCTCTCCCCAAATAAATGATTGTTGGGCCTGACCATATGCCATCATGTGGGCAAGAGGGAGTCTTGCGTGGCACGGCGAACGCGATTCCGTTTGACCGCCCTCACAAACACGCGCTCAACACCGGCCAGTGCGGCCCGAAGTGCCGTCTGGATAGTTATATAAGTTATTGTTTCCACTATATTTTATTTACTTTGAGCGTTGCGGGCGCACCAAAAGAAATCGCGAAATGGGGCTCGCGGATTGGCACAAATGGCGCGCGCAAATGGAACCAGAAATGCTTAACGCGCGATCTGCTCCCAATAAGAGCCGAAGACATAGACGGAGAGAATGAACCCGAGAATGATGTTCACCACCGCGCCCGTCGAAAACGCGATAAAGGGTTTGCTGCCTGCCGAGGCAAGCTCACGAAATCTGGCGGTGAGTCCGATACTGAGAAAGCAGAAAATAAAGGCCCAACTTCGCAAGTCTTTGATCGGACCGGTAAGCGTCGGGGCCACTTCGCGCTCATATTCTTCCAGCGTGTAGTCGCTGGTGAGGAGCGTTACAAAAAGAGACGCAACCAGAAAGCCGATTACAAATTTGGGAAAACGCCACCAAACCTCGCCAAGCTGCGGTTTATGCGCGGGGCCCGTCGATTCCCAGCGCGTGGTTGCGATGAGCGCCAATACGATTGCCCAAATGCCAATCCAGATATCGCGTCCAACAACTTTAACTAAGGTAAAGGCGAAGACGGATTGGTCGGCCGTGCCGGGAATCGAATCAAGATTTTCAGCAAGACTGCCATAGGTCGTTGCGGCAGCCAGTCCAGCTGCGTCGGCAAATTCCGAGGTGCCTATCCAGGCACCCGCTACGCCGGCCGGAAGCCCAAACCAGCGCGAGACCAAAGGAAGAAAGAAAATCATCGCCATCGCCCAAACAATCACGATCGTAATCGCGATCGAGGTATGCTCTTTCTTCGCGCCCACAGCGCCCGAAATTGCGATTGCGGCAGTCACACCGCATACCGAGCCGCCCGCACCTAATACCGCGCATAGGCGTTTTTCAAGCCCCAATTTGAGGCCGACATAAAATATGACCAGGAATGTTATGACCGAAACGATCCCTGCCTGAACGATCGCATAAGGGCCTGCCCAGAGAAGCAAAGTGAAAGGAAGCGTCGCACCCAGAAGGACGATGCCCGTCTTGATGTAAAACTCAACGCGGAATCCCGTGTCAAAGCTCCGCGGAACACCGACAAAATTCGACAAAACCAGACCGGTCAAAAGCGCAACGAGAGGCGCCTCAAGATTATATTGCGCGGCTTGATCCCATCGACCGACGATGAAGATGAGTACCGACAACACATAAAGGAAAACAAAAGAAGGAATAAACTCGTTCAGTTTCAAGCCAAAGGCACGAATGGCCACGGAGAAAATTGCAACCCACATTGCGAACTGCGCGATATAACGAGGATAATTGGCGCTGAGATCGGCGCTTAGCTGGGTCAACGTCGACCACCGCGCCGGAACGACCGCAATCCAGCTCAGAGATGCTCCTTGAACAAACAGAATAAAGGCGACAAGAACGATTCCGAGACCAAGCCAATTCGCCCACCAATCTTCTGTCGTCCACAATTGGCGCCAACGCACCGGCTGTGCCTCGGCGCCTGTGGGGACGGGTGGTTCATAATCGGTCATATCGAATCCATTCGGCTTGCAAACTGAACTGAGAGGAGTTGCCAACGGAGGAATTCCGCAGCAGGAGACCAATCAGCATTCTAGGCACGATATTTCGATCAGAAAAGGGGGTACGTAGTACGATTTTCTCCAATTTGCAGCCGCCAACCCTTGCCGGCTTGAAAGGCATCGCCGCAACCAATATTCATCTTCGCACCGGCATGATTCATTTGAATCTCGGCGATCACAATTTCTGGGAGATGTAGGATTTCTTTGACCTGCATCGCGAAAACCATTTTTTGTATCTCACAACGCACCGCCCCATGATGGTAGCGCCGTCGCCAGTTTAGGCCCACTGGTTGGTTAAACTCCGCAGCAAGTACACAAAAGCGAAGCAGTCCAAAGGAAGAACAATGCAAAAATCTCTTATTGGCGCGATCACGGCGTTCGCGCTGCTCACTTCTACCGCTTATGCCGCACCCATCCCGACGCCTGTCGAAGACATGATACGCGCGGCAAGCCCTGACCAAATCAGGACCATTGCCGATGTTGCAAAGGCAACAAATCCTGAATCAATCATAGAAATTGACGCGCTTGTTGCCTCCATCACGCAGGAAGCAGCCGCGCGGGAAGAAGCGGAGCTGGCGTCACAAGGCTTCTTTGAAAATTGGTCAGGAGAGGGACAAGCTGGCGGCTTTGTCACCAGCGGCAATACAAAGGATAGCGGGATCACAGTGGGCATAAGGTTGGCCAAAGACGGGTTGCAATGGCGCCACGCGATTGATGCCTTAGCGGATTTTCAGCGCTCAAATGGTGTGAAAACGCGCGAAGCCTTCCGCTTCGGCTATGAGGCCGACTACCTGATTTCAGAAAGCTGGTTTGTATACGGGCTTGCGCAATGGGAGCGCGACCAATTTGGTGGCTTTTCGAGCCGCTTCACAGAATCAATCGGCATCGGACATGTCGTTTTCAACAGCCCGACTTTTTCGTTCGAGATCAATGGCGGTCCTGCTTTGCGGCAAACACGCTTCATTGCAACACCGACGCTGCCCGCGCGAAGCGACAGTAAAATCAATGCCCGGGGAACTGGGGTAATCGCATGGAATATTAGCGACGGGCTCACATTCACGGAGGAAGTTGGAATGTTGTTGGGCAGCGGTAACTCTACCTATTATTCACGTTCCGCATTGACGGCTTCGCTTACCGACGTGCTTTCCGCGCGACTTTCCTTCGATGTTGACCACGAAACCAGCCCACCACCGGGCGTCGTAAAAACAGACACTTCGACGCGCGCAAGCCTTGTTTATGATTTTTAGGTAAGGACGCAAAATGGGAGGCACTTGCGAGCGAGGTCATGCGCCAGCGACGCTGCGCAACCGCGCGCCCATATTGGAGGTTCTAAAACGGGTACTTCCCGCGAGGGGTGTGTTGCTGGAGATTGCCAGCGGCACCGGCGAGCATGCCGCGTTCATGGCGCCAAAAATGGGCGGCGGTTGGGCTTGGCAGCCGAGCGAGTTGGGCGACGGGGCGCTCAAAGATATCGATTCCTATGCGCTGGAGAGCAATTGCGAGCGCATTCGCGCAGCAATCGTTCTAGATGTCACCGAGGGAAAATGGCCGCTAGACCACGCCGATGCGCTTTTGTGCTGCAATATGATTCACATCGCGCCTTGGGACACGGCAGAAGGGTTGTTCGCCGGTGCCGCACGAATCTTGCCGCCCTCCGCACCACTCATTCTCTATGGCCCGTTCAAGCGTAACGGCGAACACACAGCGCCCTCAAATGCGCAGTTCGACGCAACATTCTTGAAACAACGAAATCCGCTTTGGGGCGTGCGTTGCCTCGACACCGAGCTGGTTCCACTTGCCCAAGAAAACGGTTTCACGCTCGACGAAGTGGTTCAGATGCCGGCGAATAATCTCACGGTCATTTTTCGCCGCAAAAACTAATCACCGCGTGCGCTGCCGACAAATGGCTGCACCAACATGCGATCGATCCGCAGATCGCCCTCCGAGCGAAACAGGTTGAGCCCCATTTGCATGGCCTCATGTCCCGCGGCGGGTTGCGCTTGGTAAGTGCAAAAGAGCCAGTCCCACCAGGGCACATTAAAACCAAAATTGCTGTCGGTCTCGGATTTCACAACTGAATGATGGACGCGATGCATATCGGGCGTCACGATCGCCAGCCGAATAAATGCATCGGTGCTTATCCCCAGGCGCAAATTCGAATGATTGAACATCGAGGTCGATGCCAAGATTATCTCGAAAACCAGCACTGCGACAGGTGGCGCCCCCAGTGCGGCGATGGCGGTAAATTTGATGACCATGGACAGGATAATCTCGCCGGGATGAAAGCGGAGCCCGGTAGTAACGTCGAAATCAAGATCGGAGTGATGCATGCGATGGAGCCGCCATAGAAGCGGGACATTGTGAAAGGCAACATGCTGGCCGTAAATCGCAAGATCGAGCAGCAAAATAGACAGCACAATCATAACGGCTTGAGGCAGGGCCAATAGCGGGAGCACGCCCCATCCTTCGCTCTGTACAAAAAATGCGAGCCCCACCGCCGCAGCCGGAAACAAGAGTCTCAAAACAAAGGTGTTGAGAACGACAAGGAAAAGATTGTTGGCCCAGCGATACCAGCGCGCAATTGTTCTCGCGCGGCGTGGCGCCAGTGCCTCGGCAATCGCGATAATCGCGAACAGAGAAAGAAAGGAACCCAATCTGATTGCTGGCTCGTTAGAAAGAAGAAATTCGACCAAAATCTAAACTCGCATTCCGCTTTGCCAAAAAGCGAACAGGGCGACGAACAAGCCGCCGCCCTGCCGATTACGTCCGAATTGATCCCGTCCCAATTTTAATCCCAAACAGGTGAAAATTTCTGCACGCGGCCAGCAGCGGCGACTTCACCTGTATAGACATTGCCGTCAGAGTCGGAAACGGCGAGATGCATCAGCATCAATTGGCCGGCATTGTAGCCACGGCGACCGAAGCGACCGGCGACCTCGCCGGTCTCGCGGTTAAGGATCCAAACCACGCCGTTCTGGATATCGGAAAGGAAAATAAAGCGCTGCTCCGGATCGGGCGAGAAGGAGACCATGCCCGCCGTGCCGCGCCCGAGCGTTTCACTCCTGACAACGAACTCTTTCAGATATTCGCCTTCTTTGGTGAAGACCTGAATGCGGTTGCCGACGCGGTCGCAAACATAGACCAGACCATCATTCGAGATCTGTACGCAATGAACGGTGCTGAAATAGGGCAGCGGCGGCGTCGACGGTTCGCGTATCTGATACGGCTCGTTCGGAATCTCGGCGAGCGACGCGCCATAGGCACCCCAGCTGCGTTTAAATTCCCCACTATCCAAGTCGAACACGATGACGCGCTTATTGAGATAGCCGTCGGCGACATATATCTCGCGTGCTTCTTCGTCGAGATCGGCGCTTGCGGTCCCGCGCAAGAGAAGATCGGTTTGTTGGTTGTCCTGCGGCTGTTCTCTCGCCGGTCCGTCGAAGCGCGCTCCGCGATGACCGAAATCAGAAATCAGTTGCCCGTCCGGTGTGAATTTTAACAGCGTGTCACCGGCTTGGCTGCCGCCAATCCAGACATTGCCGTCGCTGTCGGTGAAAATCGTATGGGCCGCGATCGGCCAGCCCTCGACATAGTTGTCGGTTCCCCAAGAGGTGAGAAGATTGCCCTCTTGGTCGAATTTCAGCACCGCCGGCGGGCGGACGCAGCATTCGGAAATCGGCGGGTCTGCCTCTGCGTTCATCTCGTCACCGCTGATCGATCCAGGCCGGTTCAAGACCCAAATACTGTCGTCCTCGTCGACATACATGCCGGTGACGGACTGAATGAGCCACTTATTGGGTAGCGGTTTCGGCCAGTCGATATCGACCCGATATTCCGGCGGACCGTTTGCCCAGTCGGCAATGGCTGGGGCTGGTGCCGCGGCTGGTACTTCGCTCGCAATTTGCGCAGCTTCTTGCGAGCACGCGGCAAGCACGACAAGCGACGCTGCCGTCGCAAAACATATCTTAAGTTCAAAGCGCATTTTCATTTTTCTCCCACCTGATGCCGCATCTAGAGCGCGGCGCTGCCGCACCCTAGCGAATTGTTGCGCCAATTACATCTGCACTTTTGCACTGCCCAAAACTCCTTCGTGCACGCAATAAAAATAGCTTAGAGTTAAGGAAATTCCTTGGAATCCAGAGCGCTTACGAGGACGCGATCTGACGGCACCTTTCGAGATCTACGCGGATGTTGCACCGCCCTAAGGCGGGTTATTTGGGTACGCTCGAAGAGGGCCGGCTTGGTTTTCGTTTGGCAGCTTGGATTTCGTTTTCCAATGCCCCCAAGAAGCGCGAGCGATCTTGTTTGGTAAAGCTTGCGTGATGGGTTTGCCCACCGGCGGTCATTTCTCTTAGGTGCCGGTGCAATTCGCGCATGCCGAGCGCCATTCCTATCCCCTCCTCCGTAAAGGTTTTGCCGTTTGGCCCGAGAACCCTGGTGCCGCTATTGAGGCCACGCGAGGCGAGCGGAATGTCCGCAGTAATCGCGATATCGCGATCGGAAATGTTTTCGGCGATCCAGTCGTCGGCAGCATCGGCTCCCTGCCCAACACTGACTTGGCGCATCAAAGGATTGGCGCTGGGCCGCATTCCGCCATTGCTGACGATATAGACTTGCAGACCATGGCGGGTGGCGACGCGCTCTACTTCGGATTTGACGGGGCAGGCATCGCCATCGACATAGATTTGCGGCATATCACTGGGCTCGGATTGCGGCGCGGCCATATTCGTGCTTCCCGTTTTTCACAAAGATTTGAGACGCACCATGGCGCGAATCCAAATTACCCCAAACCTCGACATCGACGAGAGCGAAATCGAAGAGCAATTCATGCTGGCCTCGGGTCCAGGCGGTCAAAACGTCAATAAAGTCGCAACCGCAGTTCAAATCCGCTTCGATGTCGAACATTCGCCCTCGCTGAGCGGTGAAACGCGCGCACGGCTAGCCCAGATTGGCGGGCGACGCATGAATAAAGACGGGATTTTTCTGATTACCGCGCGGCGTTTTCGCACTCAGGAGCGCAACCGCATGGATGCGCGTGCGCGGCTTTTTGATCTGATAAAGCGCGCCGACACACCTCCCAAACCACGCAGGAAGACCCGGCCAAGCAAGGCCGTCAAACGCCGCCGCCTGGACGAAAAAGGTGCCCGCTCGAGGCTGAAGCGCATGCGCGCGGCACCGAAGGACGAATAGGGCGTTTTAGCCCAAGGGGCGACGAGCGAAACCGCCTATGATAGAAAGCCCTGAACACCACTGTCGTGGCCGGCGCGTTAGGCTGGCCGTCCAGTCCACCGAGCAAATCACCCACATACGGAGAAAAACATGCCCTTCATTCGTACATCCACGATCTCGCTCGTTTGCGCCGCCGCGATGGCGATTGGCGCATCGGCCAATGCGCAAGTCCTGACACGCCATTCCATTCCAATCGAGATGGCGAAGACCATGGCCAATGTCGCGCAGGCGACCTGCGCCGAGATGGGTTACAGCGTTTCGGTTCATGTCCTGGACACGGCCGGGGATACACTGGTGGCCTATCGCGGCGAGGATTCGGGCGTGCACACTTTCGTGAACTCTTTCCGCAAGGCCTATAGTGCGATGACCTTCCGCCGCCCGTCCGCGGTCTTTGGCGAGCGCTGGACAAATGGTGAAGTCGGCGCGCAATTGCAATTGATGCTTCCCGATATGGCGGGACAACAAGGTGGCTTTCCGATACGGCTTGGCGACGAAGTCATTGGTGGTATCGGCGCGTCAGGCGCGGGAATGGGCGCGGATTCGACTTGCGTCGAAGCAGGGATGGCGGCAGTTGCCGACCAAATTCAATAGACGAATTGTAAAAGCCTAGAATATGCGGCGGTCAGCACACGCATCCAATGCCGGTTTAGAGAGACGGAGAACAAAAATGAAAAGAACATTATTTTTTGCAGCGGCAGCGATGTTGTTTGCCGCGCCCGCATTTGCGGCGCAAGCCCCGGAGGTACCCGATCCAGGCGTGATCTTCCAAGTCGAGGGCGATGTTCATATCGCCACGATCGAAAACCGCAACACCGTCATTTTGGTGAGTGACGAACGGGTGATGATCTCGGAAACAAACTTCGAGCGCAACGCAGAAACCTTGGCCGGACTGATCGCGTCCGTCACCGACGCGCCGGTGGAACTTGCAATCACCACGCATTGGCATGGCGATCATAATGGCGGAAATGCTTATTTCGCCGAACATGGCGCCACCATCATGGCGCATGAAAACACGCGCACCCGGCTGATGAACCGCCAAGTCAATCCGGTGACGGGTGGAATTCAGCTAGAACCGCAGCCGCCCGAAATGCTCCCCCAAATGACAATTAAGGACAGCGCTACGATCCACTGGGGAGACGAGACGGTCGAAGTGGTTCATTACCCCACGGCGCATACCGATGCTGATTTGGTGCTCTATTATGAGAATTCCAACGTCATTTTTGTCGGTGGATTGCTGGAATATCCGACTTATGCCGGCGTCTATAATCCGCAAGGCTTTATTGATGCGCTGAATGGCGTGGTGGATCGCGCGGACGCCGATACCAAAATCATTCCTTGGCAGGGTCCCGTGATCTCTCGCGTAGAACTATTGGATTGGCGCGACATTATTGAGGTAATGCGCGAGAAGATTACGGCGATGATCGACCAGGGAATGAGCCTTGAGCAGATCGTTGCGGCCAAGCCGAGCGCAGAGTTCGATGAAATGTGGGGCGGCGGGCGTTCGCCGGATCGTTTTGCTCAGGACATGCATTACGTGCTGACCAACGACACGCGAGACTAAGCGCGCCGCCAAAGCGGTACATATTTGTAACCGTGTAAGGGGACGAAACCCTAGTTTCGTCCCCTTTTTCTAACACACTGGCAGCACATTTTCTCGCGGGGGGCGCTACCAAAGCGGCGGCCTAGGGTGCGGCCCGGCTAAATTTGTCTATTGCTGCAAGCAGTCCCAATTCGATAGTTTCCAGCCGGCGCCACTTCAGCGCTTTCCCGCGCCCCGCGGGAAAAAAGGGCAAACGCCCGAGCCGTTTTGAAAGGTCGTCACGATTTCAACCGAAAAAGGTCTTAACGTCGCCGAGCGCTGGCCGGCGGTCATTCAATGCGCTTATTGGACGGGGCTTTCGGCCTTTCTGATGACCGGCCAGATTTCCATTGTTCGTCATATCGGGGACGACATCCCTGTTTTTGAGATTGCCTTTTTTCGCGGGCTGTTCGGCGTGGTGGCGCTGGCGCCGCTCCTGCGCAAAAATTGGCGGACCCATCTTATCCCGAACCGGCCCTGGCTGAACCTTCTTTGCGGAACGATCGCCTTTTTCTCCAGTGTAAGTTTTTTCTTCGCTGCGCTTACTGTTCCGTTCGCCGACTTCATGGCGTTTTTATATGCCCGTCCCATCTGCGCAGGGATCGTCGCAGCCATTGTCCTGGGGGAAGCCATCACGAGGAGCCGCCTCCTCGCCATTCTACTCGGCATTGTGGGTGCGCTCATTATCGTGCGGCCCGGGCTTGTCGAATTCAATCCCGGCTTTCTTTTTGTACTGGGCACGCTGGCGTTTCGATCTTGGAACCCAATCAATCGAAGAATTCTTTCCAAGGTTGAACATCCCGACACGATCGCGGTGTGGAACATCTTTGTTTTCGTTCCCTATGGATTTTTGTTGACTGTCTTTGTGTGGACAACGCCGACTTTGGTCCAATTGGGATGGATGGCGCTTGTTGGTGCATTGGAAGTTTACAATCAACGTTGCATTGCGCGGGCCTATCGGAAGGGCGATGCGATCATTGTCACCGGCATGCAATTTACCCGCCTTCCCGTTGCCGCCCTTGCCGGCTTTTTGTTTTTTGACGAGGTGCCGGAGATCTGGATTTGGCTGGGCGCCGCGGTGATCGCCATTGCGACCACCATGTTGGCGCGTGGCGAGATGATCGCAGAACGCCATAGGAAAGAGGCGGAGCAGCGCGCGCCGATCGATTAATCGGGTGCGCGCTCTGTCGGGTCCACGAATGGCCGTTCCGGATGCATGGTGAAGGCCATGAGTGCTCCAACGACGCAAAAACCCATCAATGTGACGAAGGGCAACTCCCAGATGCCCGTGAGGTCCAAGACGTAACCCGCAACGATCGGTGATATCGCGGAGGCACCGGCAGAACCGACATTCATAAGTCCCGAGGCCGTGCTGGCATATTTGGGTGCGATATCCATGGGCACAGCCCAAATCGGCGCGATGATTAATTCCGCGAAGAAAAAGGCGGCCGTAAGGGAGGCCACGGCTACGACCAAGCCCTGCGAAATAAGCAAGGGTACGAGAGAAAAGAGTGTACCGACGAAGCCAAGAATAATGATGCTCAGCCGCGCGACC
Organism: Micropepsaceae bacterium; assembly: GCA_965247505.1. Lineage (GTDB taxonomy): Bacteria > Pseudomonadota > Alphaproteobacteria > Micropepsales > Micropepsaceae > CAIYRG01. The sequence continues at coordinate 1,607,635 of OZ252020.1, forward strand.
TTCTTACTTCCGGTACGGCGGTACAGACTATCCGACATTAATCCGCCGACGGTGTCGCCGACAAAACCACCGAAGAATACAATAGTGGCGGTACCCGCGGTGCCCCGAATATCGAGGCCGTAATTTTGCTGAAAGAAGAGCGGTATCCAGAACAGAAATATCCAAAGACACCAGCCGTAACAGAAGTAAGTCAGTGTGACAGGCCACATACGGCAGACGAGAGGCCACCATGGAACAATTCGTTTCTGGTCCTTGCCTCGCGGCTCGTATGGCGCCAACTGCGCGAGTTCTTCTTCGGTGATCGAAGGGTGATCTTTTGGATTATCGCGAAAATACCATCCCCAAAGGACAACCCAAACGAGGCTCAGCAATCCCACAACGACGAAGGAACCACGCCAACCGACATAATAGATCAGAAAGAATATGATCGGCGGCGTTACGGTACTTCCCAGGCGCGAAAAGGAATGCGTTATGCCCTGACCAAAACCATACCAGGAGGGTGGTAGCCAGCTTCGCATCGCACGTGTCGCCGTGGGGAAGGTTGCTCCTTCGCCGATACCTAGAAGAAGCCGCACCGCAAAAAGCGCGGTAATGGTCCAAGTCAAACCCGTCAGAAGAGTCGCGCCAGCCCAGATAATACCGCAGACCACGAGCGTGCGGCGTGGACCGAAATGATCGCCGACCCAAGCGCCGGAAAACTGCATTAAGAGATAGGCCCAGCCGAACGCGGAGAAGATAACACCAAGATCGGTATTCGTGACGCCGAATTCGTCCTGAATAGATCCGGCAGCAGCGCTTAGATTCACGCGGTCGACATAGGTGATGAAATACATCGCGCAAAGAAGCGCGAGGACGATATTCGAAGCCTTGAACGGCCGCATGACTTGCCTTCCCCTTGGTCAATTGAGAGAAGGCAAAACACTGCCCCTCAAAGAATTATCACGCAGCGTTATTCGGCTGCTGCCTTTATCGAACCACTCGCGGCGCGCGCGAAATAATCCACCGCGACTTGTACGCCGCCTTTTGCGTGCGGTATTTCCGCAATCTGCAAGCCCATTTCAACACCGGCCAGCGCGGCAATGATGGTCAGATCATTGGTGTCGCCGATATGGCCAATGCGGAAAATCTTGTCGGCGAGCTTTGACAGCCCAGTGCCGAGCGAAACGTCGAATTTCTCGAGTACGAGCTTGCGGAACGCATCACCGCCCTTGCCTTCCGGCATCAGAATGGTCGTCACCACTGGCGAATGGAATTGCGGATCGCGGCTAATGATTTCGAGACCCCAATGCGCGACCGCAGCCCGCACCGCCTCGCCGTAACGCTTATGGCGCGCAAACACATTGTCCAGCCCTTCTTCGTGGAGCATGTCGATCGCTTCGGACAGCCCATAGAGAAGCGAGGTCGCAGGCGTATAGGGGAAGACACCGGTTTTGTTTTGCGCTTCCATTTCGTCCCAGGCAAAAAAAGCGCGGCGCAATTTCGCGCCTCTAGAGGCGGCCATTGCCTTGTCGTTGACAGCAGCAAATCCCAATCCCGGCGGTAACATCAGGCCCTTCTGCGAGCCGCATATGGCAACATCCACGCCCCATTCGTCATGGCGATAATCGATCGCAGCGAGCGATGAGACCGTATCGACCATAAAGAGCGCAGGATGGTTTGCCGCGTCGAGCGCTTTGCGGACTTGATCCATATGAGAAGTGGTCCCGGTCGAGGTCTCATTATGCACAACGCAAACCGCTTTGATCGTGTGATCCTTATCTTCGCGCAGCTTTGCTTCGATAGCGCCGACATCGACGCCGACGCGCCAGTCGGATTCGATGTAATCGACTTCCAAGCTCAGCCGCTCGGCTATGCTCTTCCAGAGAAACGCAAAATGGCCGGTTTCGAACATCAAAACCTTGTCCCCTGGGCTAAGCGTATTGGTCAGCGAGGATTCCCAAGCGCCGGTTCCCGAGGTTGGAAAGATAAAAACACGTGAGTCGGTTTTGAAGATCGTTTTGACGCGCTCCAACACGTGCAATCCGAGCTTAGCAAATTCGGGGCCGCGATGATCGATGATTGGTTTGTCCATGGCCCGTAGGACGCGATCGGGCACCGGTGTCGGCCCCGGAATTTGCAAGAAATGACGTCCTGAAACTCTGCTCATTCTACCCTCGAAGATTTTTCTAACGCCAAGCGCGCGCGAGGCGCGCATATTTGGCGCTTATGTGAACCAGTAAACGGCAGGAGCGCAAGAGACGGCATTATCTCCGCCTCAACGTAACGCGACGGGAGTAAGGCGGTCCGCCTTTAGTTCACATTGAACAGAATAGCGTCATGTGAAACGCCACCGCGGTCGACAACAAGGTGCTGATACCCAAAATGCGGCGTATCGAATCGCGACGGGCCTTTCGTCATCGCCTCTTCACTGTAACGTAAATGAAGATACTGGCTTAGCTCCATCGCACTGATGGCGTTGTCACCATCTTCATCCGCGCGACCGCCTTCAACAGCCTCTTTAAAGAAAAAGGAAAGGTACCCGCCGGCCTGAAACTTGTTTGCAACCAGCGAGGGCACATCTTCATCCGAAGAGAAAAGCCCCATACGTCCCGGCGACGACACTACGTCCTTGGCAAAGCCTCCGCTGAAACAGGAATCGAGTATAATCAACGAGGCCGCAGCATTGATTTTATCGAATAGCGCATCGATTTCGTCGTCGGTCACCGTTTGATCGGAAAGCGCTAAGGTTTCGTCATAGCTGTCTGCATCGGCGGCATTGGCTCCACCGGTGCGTTCCTCCTGCCCGCCATGGCCGGAATAGAAAAATACAAACACGTCATCGGGATTGATTTGCGCTGCAATCTCATCGAAAGCTTCCTCGATATTCCCAAGCGTGGCCTGACGATCGGTGAAAGTATACGCGTTCTCGGCACGTATACCCGCGCTCGCGATCAGCGCATCGCGTGCGACAATGGCATCATCCGCCGTGTAGCTGAGATCTCCCCAGCCAGGATTCGTTTGGCGCAATTGACTGTAATCGCTGATCCCGGCAAATATGCCGTAGATCGTACTTCCCTCGTCAACAATATTGGGCGTAATGCCCGCCGGTGCCGAGTACAAGTAATCCCACGCTCAGATTATAGTTGCCAATTGTCTCCGCCCCATAAGAGGTGGCGACCACTTGGTAACGGCCCGCCTCAGGCAAAGTCACGTCAATCAACGAACGCGTATAGCTGCCGTCATAATCATCATTGGTAAACTCTTCGCCGCCGGGGCCGCGCAAAACCAAATAGGTATCGAAGTCCCCGGGCAGATCGACACGGACATGTTGTCCGGCGCTACCGCTGAACGAATACAAATCCTGAAATCTGCTTGGTTCATATTCCGAGTCCGAATCCTGAAGCTCGCCGGAAACCGATTGCCCAAGTGCAAGTTCGACCGTATCGCGGCTCGCTTGCCCCGGTGCCGCAGCGACTGCCGCGGACTGCGCGATTGAAAGACGATATGCACCTGTCTCACCTGTCTCAAAACTCGTCACTTGAGCGCGATAAGTGCCGGTTTCGGATAGGTCGGTGATAATCTGGCTGTGATAGAGCGAATCCGTGTCGTCGTTTTCCTGCACCTCACCCGAGGGCGAAGTAAGGACAAGATAGGTGTCGAAATCATCAGAGGTGAGGTCGATGATAACCTGCCGCCCCGGCGCGCCGTCGAACTCATAGGTGTCGACATAACCGCCCGAAGATGGCCGCGTGGGATCGTCCGCACTTAAAACGCCCGTCTCTTCGATGTTCGCCAGATTAGCCACCGCCATCGGCCGCGAGATCGCAAGCGAGTAGGGCCCTGTCTCGTCAGAAAAAAAGCTGGATACGGCTATTTGATACGCTCCGCTTTCTTCAAGCGTCATCGCCAGAAGCGAGCGGCTGGTATCACCGTCATAGTCGTCGTTTATAATCTCCTCACCGCTTGGAGTCCGCACGGTCAGATAAGTATCGAAATCCTGAGAGCGAAGATCAAACACCACTTCCTCGCCGGCCGTGCCGTCGAAATCAAAGACATCCTGATACTCGCCAAGACCCCGGGCCGCGTCGCCAGGCGCAAGCTCCCCCCGCTCCAACCTGTCTACGCCGGTCGGCACTGCGTTGCTGGCGACGTTATTCGTTGCTCCGGCGGCGCCGTGTGAAATGGTTAGCGTGGCACTGCTGTAGTTTTCATCGTCGAAGAAAGCGCCGATCCATATGTCGTAAGTGCCTGAATTGGGATTGGGTATCTCGACGAGGACATTGACATCGTCCCCGGAATCGTCATCGCAAAGCCAATCGCCGGTTGCGGTATTGATCGCCAGCGTTGAGTCAAAATCGGACTGCACTTCAAAAATAAGAGGCGCTCCTGAAGATTCGAAGCTGAGCTGAGCATTCGGAGCGGTGGCAATTTGTCCGTAGCACTCGCCGCCCAGTTCCGAAGCGTCGTTCTCGCCTCCAGCGACAATTTCAATTTGATGCGATTGGCCGGCAGCGGAGATCTCGTAGTCGCCATAGGTCGCCGGCTCCGAATAGTCCTGCGCTTGCATGACGCCTATGCTTGTCACGCCAACGCCAAAAACCACAATTGCCGTCGCCAAGTTTACGAAACGCATAACGCTCTCCCCACTCCGAGTGTTTTTTCACGACACACACACGCATTAGCCGCACGGTGCGAATATTTTCATTCGAATTATGTGGTGATTTTTTCATACTCATCACAGGACCGCTAGCCTCGCACGCCATTTTTAAAAATGGCGCTCTGCATAGCCCCAAATAGCCGACTCTCGCAGAATTGGGAACGCAGGCAATTCTGTTGTTAAGCTATTGATATATAAGGAGTACATTGCATAGTTGCGTGACTTCGGCGCGCGGCCTAAGGCGGCCCATAGCGAACCGACATCGCATCAAAAAGATCTTCCGCCTGTAATTCGTCCCTAATGTTTGTGTCGGTGTAATCATCGACTGTACCAGCGGTGCCCTGGAGAGCGACGGCACCCAGAAGCCTATTACATCCGTGCTGCGTATAAAGAAGCGACGTAATGATGCGCATCGCGCCTAGAATTTGCGGCTCCAAAACAGACAAGAATTTCATGGACCCCTCCATGAATGCCGAATATTACCGCCAGCTGTCAGTATTGTAACCCAACCTGCACGAGAATGGCGCTTCACTGCCTAGCGAGTAGGCTTTTGCCTGGTGGCGCGATGGGCCGGGCTAAACTAGCATATTTGTTTCGGAGTATTGCCTGCCTATCTTAGGAAATGACTGGGAGCTACCGATGACCGGATTAAGCAAATTGGCGCGTTGGCTGTTTATTCTAATATGCGGATCGCTACTCGCGCCGATCATTGCGCAGGCAGCCGACGCTCCGCAATTTCGGGTTGATCCATTCTGGCCGAACACACTGCCCAATAATTGGATTTTGGGCCAGGTTGCGGGCGTCGCCATCGACGAGGACGACAATGTTTGGATCGTGCAACGTCCGCTGACGCTCACTGAAGACGAAAGCGGGGCGAGCCTCGATCCCCCACGCTCGAAATGCTGCGTAGCCGCACCGCCGGTCATCGCTTTTGATCCGGAAGGTAACGTTGTCCGGGCTTGGGGCGGCGCGGGCGACGGCTATGACTGGCCCACGAACGAACACGGAATTCAAATTGGTCCCGATGGCAATATATGGCTTGGCGGCAATGGCAATACCGACGGGATGGTGTTGAAGTTCACGCCCGAAGGCGAGTTCTTGCTGCAAATCGGAAAATCGGGCCCGCCCGCGGGAAGTGCCGAGATCGATCAGTTGGGAAGGCCCGCCAATCTCGCCTTCGACGCCGAGGCGCGTGAAGTTTACGTTGCTGACGGCTACGCCAATCACCGCATTATCGTCTTCGATGTCGATAGTGGTGCGTTCAAGAGAATGTGGGGCGCCTATGGCAACACACCGAGCGACGAAGCCTTACCGCTATACAATCCAGACGCGCCGCAATTTGCCAACCCGGTTCACTGCGTAAAGCTTGGCGAAAATGGCCTTGTCTATGTTTGCGACCGCTCCAACAACAGACTCCAAATTTTCGAAAAAGATGGAACATTCCTTCGCCAATTTGTCTTTGAAGAAGCGAGCCAAGGCTCCGGCTCGGTGTGGGACATGGAATTCTGGCCACGCAACAATCAGGCCTTTCTTTTGGTTGTCGATGGGACAAACAACGAAGTGCATGTTGCAAATATTGCCGATGGCAACGTGACGGCTAGCTTTGGGCATTCCGGACGCAATGCCGGAGACTTTCACTGGGTCCATACGGCGGTGACAAATTAGTCCACGGAAGCGGCGGGATTTCCCAGCCGCGGGCGGAGTAAAACTCTGCCACCTGTAGCCTTCGATCTTTTTTGAGATGGAAGGCGGGAGGATGTACACCGTGGACCTATATCTGCGCGTTCGGCTGGCCTGCCATGTTGATGGTCTGAGCCAGCGAGAGGCGGCAAGTCGGTTTGGCATTGCGCGCGAGACGGTGAGGAAGATGCTGCGGCATTCGGAACCGCCGGGATATCGGCGACGCCAGCCACCGAAACGCCCGAAACTGGCCCCCTTCACGGATATCATCGACCGTATTCTGGAGGAGGACCGAACGGTTCACCGTAAGCAGCACCACACGGCGAAGCGTATATTCGAGCGCCTTCGCGACGAACATGGCTTCACGGGCAAAGAGACCATCGTGAAGGATTACGTTCGGGAACGGCGCCTTCGTCGGCGTGAGATGTTTGTGCCGTTGTCACATCCTCCGGGCCATGCTCAAGCGGACTTTGGCGAGGCGGATGCGATCATCGCCGGCGTCAAGTATCGGGCGCATTTTTTCGTCATGACACTTCCCCACAGCGATGCCTGCTTCGTTGCGGCCTACCCGGCGGCGACGACGGAGGCCTGGCTGGACGGGCACAACAGAGCCTTTGTTTTTTTCGGCGGCGTTCCCCAATCGATTCTTTACGACAACGACAAGTGTCTGGTGTCGCGCATCTTGTCAGATGGCACGCGGCAACGAACGCGGGCGTTCAGCGGGCTGCAGTCCCATTACCTCTTCGAGGACCGCTACGGCCGTCCCGGCAAGGGTAACGACAAAGGCAATGTGGAGGGGGTGGTCGGCTATGCCCGGCGGAACTTCATGACGCCGCTTCCCCGGTTCGCGAGCTGGGACGCCTTCAATGGCCACCTGGAAGAGCAATGCCGCAACCGGCAAGGCAACGTCCTGCGCGGCCACCGCGAGAGCATCGGCGAACGGTTTGTGCGTGACCGCGAAGCGTTGAAGAGGCCACTGCCGGCACCGTTCGACGCGTGCGACAAGCAGGGCACGCGGGTCAACTCGCTGTCCCTGGTGCGCTACCGGACGAATGACTATTCCGTGCCCGTCGCCTACGGCCATCAGGAAGTCTGGATCCGTGGCTATGTCCACGAGGTGGTTATCGGTTGCGGCGCCGGGATCATTGCCCGACACCCCCGTTCCTACGACCGGGAAGATATGGTCTTCGATCCGATCCACTACCTGCCTTTGCTGGAGCACAAGATCGGTGCCCTGGATCAGGCCGCGCCGCTAGCCGGATGGGAACTGCCTGATGCCTTCCCAACCCTGCGCCGTCTCCTGGAGGCGCGCATGGGCAAGGCCGGCAAGCGGGAATACGTCCAGGTCCTTCGGCTTCTGGAGACCTTCGATCTCGAGGTGCTTCACGGCGCGGTGAAGGACGCCCTGCGCCTGGGTGCGATCGGCTACGACGCCGTCAAACACCTTGTGCTGTGCCGTATCGAGCGACGCCCGCCCAAACTCGACCTGGATATCTATCCCTACCTGCCTCGGGCCAACGTGGCGACCACGGCCGCCGCCAGTTATATGAGCTTGTTGGGTGGAGGCGCGTCATGACCGATACGCCGCAAGTGTTGCTGGCCCATCACCTCAAGACCCTGAAACTGCCGACGTTCCTGCGCGAATACGACAAGCTGGCCCGCCAATGCGCCACCGAGGGCGCCGACCATGTGCGGTATCTTGTCCGTCTGACCGAGTTGGAACTGATCGACCGTGAGCGCCGCATGGTCGAGCGGCGGATCAGACAGGCCAGGTTCCCCGCCGTCAAAAGCCTCGACAGCTTCGACTTCAAGGCCATCGCATCGCTCAACAAGATGCTGGTTCTGGAGTTGGCGCGATGCGAATACGTCGAGCGTCGTGAGAATATCATCGCGCTCGGCAACTCAGGAACCGGCAAGACCCATATCGCCCTCGGTCTCGGTCTGGCGGCCTGCCAAAAGGGGCTCTCCGTCGGCTTCCTCACGGCCGCTGCCCTGGTTCATGAACTGATGGAGGCCAGGGATGAAAAACGCCTGTTGCGCCTGCAGAAGCAACTGGCAAAGTATCACCTTCTGATCATCGACGAACTCGGCTTCGTGCCGCTCTCGAAGACCGGCGCCGAGCTGCTGTTCGAAGTCTTCAGCCAGCGCTACGAGCGGGGCTCGATCCTGGTGACCTCCAACTTGCCGTTCGATGAGTGGACGGAGATATTCGGCTCGGAACGCCTGACCGGGGCTTTGCTGGACCGCCTCACCCACCATGTCCATATCCTGGAAATGAACGGCGAGAGCTATCGTCTCAACCAAAGCCAAAAACGGCGGAAATCCCCAAAAATACCTGCTTAACCGCCGGTGCAATGGTTGACCCGGTGGGTCCACAGGAACCTCCCACGCTGCTTCGCTCCGCGTAACGCAAGCGCTACACGAAGCAGCGCGGGTCCCTCCTATGGACTACCGGGACAACCCCCCAACACCGCGTACCGCATAACGTTAAGTGGACTAGTTTTGCTCCGTGTCCGGGATCCGTTGAGAGGGCCGCCGAAACCGCAGTGCCGTTCGAATAGGCGGCCGGAGAAACGAGTACTTCTCTTACGAAACCGCAAAGGCCGGGCTCGGCGTTCGGGTTCGCGCACGGCGCGCCGGCTACGTCGATGTCGAATACCTGAACGCGATTGTTGCCGCGATCACAGGCATAAAGAAGCCCATCCTCACTCACCACCGCGCAGTGCAACGGGCTGCGGAAAAACATCGGCTTCAAATTACCGGCCTGATAGTCGCCGGCCCAGGGCCCCGAATCATACGGATCAATATCCGTGCCTTCCGGATCGTCTACCGGGTTCTGCCCATAGGCGCCGAAGTGACCGATATATTGGCCTGTCTCGGCGTCCGCGATCAGTACGCGGCGATTGCCGTAACCGTCGGCCACAAATAAACGGTTGGTACTCGGATCGACGCTAAAATCTGCAACCAAATAGGGTTGCGGCGTGCCATTGGGGCCGCGGTCCACATTCTCGCTATCCGGGCCATCCATACCGGCATAGCCGATTTGGTAGACGAACTCGCCCTCAGCGGTGAATTTTAGGATGTGTGAGTCATCGCCATAAGTCGCTGCCCAGGGGAACTGCCCAGTGAAGTTTGTGCCATTGCCCGAGATATAGACGAAGTCGTTGTGGTCCACAAAAATACCATGCTCACGGCCAGGCCAAAAGCAGCCATCCTCTTCGCGGCAGTTATCATCGAGGAAACCAGGATCCTGCGGGCCGCCCCAAGAATCGAGTAGATTTCCTTGCGCATCGAATTTGAGGACCGATGGGGCGGGGACACAGCAGCCCGAAGCCTGTTCTGCAAAAGGTCTCGGATTTCCAAGGCCATCGATCGGTTCACCATCGGCGTTGGTACCCGCCACGCCCAGTCCCGCTGAAGCGCTGGAGCTCAAAGACCGCGGACGGTGATAGACCCAGATATTGTCGTTCTGATCGACGGTAATTCCACCGATCTGGCCGACGCGCCAATTGTTCGGCAAGGTCTTCGGCCAACTGGGATCAACGATGAAGCTTGGGGCTGTCACGCCAGCAGCTAGCCTCGGCTCTGATCTTTCGCCTATTCGTTCGATCACTTCACTTGGGAGCAAAGATGGTGCTGCATCCGCCGTGTCGGCGGGACCAGATGTATCGGGCTCAGAACACGCAGTAAGACCCAGTAAGCAGCTCAGCAGGGCGGTTAGGCCGAAAGACTTTATGTTGGTCATGATTTCCCCAAGACGGTTGGAATTCTGATTATGGGACATTTAAGCATATGCCTTCAGCTAGGCGTTCGAAAGGCCGACCAGGCCGCTATTTTTGAACGGTGGAAGAGCGATCGAAGCGACAAGCAGCCAGTGAACTTGGGAACTGGACAATTAGGCTCTTTTGTTCTTGAGTTCGTTCAAATCGACGGGGTTGGTAAGGTGGCGCGCTGATTCGCCTGACAAAAATTTGGAGGGGACAATGAAAAGAACGGCTTTGATTTTGGGGCTTTTATGCATGCCGACGCTGGCGAGCGCCCAGGCCCTGCCGGATTGGATAACCCCGGCTGCGCAGGACGGCGTTGCGCAAGAATTGCTGGATGCGGTTAGAGACGGTGACCAAGCAGCGCGCGACGTCGCCTACCCCGCCGTGCCGCTATCGGCGCCGGACTTCGTACGCGGAGGCCTAGACGGCAATGGAACATGCATGGGTTGCCACACCACCACCGGACAGGGCGCGCCCCAATCGGCGCCACTTGCCGGCCTCCCCCCCGGATATTTCGTGCGCCAAATGGTGAACTTCAAAACCGGTGCGCGCGGCCAGGCCTACCGGCCCAACATGGCGAATTTCGCCACTAGAATGACTATTGAACAGATCATGGAGGCGGCGGATTATTACGCCTCCCTACGCTTCGAACCCTGGATCGATGTGGTTGAGAGCGAAACGGTGCCGCGCACCTTTGTTGGCCCTCGCGACATCACCGCAGCTTATCCAGATGGAAGTGAAGAGCCCTTGGGTGAACGCATCATCGAAGTTCCAAAGACGCCGGCGGCTCCCTATATGAATGGCGCGAAGGCATTCACCGCTTACGTGCCCGTGGGCAGTATCGCTGAAGGAAGAGAGCTTTCCAATCGCGGGCTCGGCAGAACCATCGCTTGTGGTCTTTGCCATGGCGCAGATTTACAAGGTGACGGCGACGTACCGGGAATTGCCGGGCGCGGCGCGCTGCACAATGCACGCCAGCTAATGGAATATCGTGGTGGGATGCGTGGTGGCGCATCGGCGCTGCCGATGATTTCCGTTACCGAACGTTTAAGCGATGCCGACATCATTGCGATCTCGGCCTATGTCGCCTCGCTTCCGCCAAGCTAAGGCGTTACTCGCCCTAATGCTGCTGCCGTCCGTGCGATGATTTCGGGCGGAGCACTATAGGCTTCGGCGATAATTTCGGTCAGTTCGTCGCCGGAAACAACATTGACACTCATTCCTTGAGTGCGCGTGTCTTCAAGAAAGCGCGGGTCTGTTAGCGTGTCGACAAAAGCTTCGCGCAATATGGCGACGTGTTCGCTCGGCACGCCCGGTCCGAGCGCCAATGGCCGGCCCATAGCGGCGCGCGCAAAAAACAATTGCAGCACTTCACGATCGCCTTCGGAGCGCGCGAGATCCGTGCCGACCGGGACATTCGGCAATCGCGGGTCGGACCTAAGCGCGGCCTGAAACAAAATATTGATCTGCCCCTCGCGCGCCAGACTATCGCGCATCAAGGAATCATAGGCGATACAGATGCCGTCGACTTCGCGGCGCTCCATCGCGACCAGTATTTCTTTTGTTCCCTGATAGCCTTTGATTGCACGCAAATTCATGCCCAATAGTTCCGACAAAAACTCAGGATAGATTGCCGTGTCGGCGCCGGAGCCCGTCGCGCCGACCAGCAATTCGCGCTCGAACAAATCGCCCATAGTTTTCACCGGCGCGTCTTCATGCGCGACACATACCGTTGTGTCCCGATCGGGGCTTCCGATCCAATGCATCTGAAGCGCATCGAACTGCACGCCGACGCCGTCCAATAAAGGCTCAAACGGCATGCCACGACTGACCAGCCCGATCACTGTGCCGTCCTGCGGCAAACTATTGTAAAGCTCGTTCATCAGCCGCAGACCGCCGGCGCCGGGATAGTTCTCTGGTACGATCGTCGGATTCCCTGGAATATGGCTCTCCATGTGACGCGCAATGTTGCGCGCCCAGCCATCATTGGCACCGCCCGGACCAAAGCCAATCAAGAGCCTTATGGTCTTATCTGCGTAATATTCTTCTTCTTGTGCCGCGCCGGGTACCGGGACAAAAGCCAAGAGTGCACCAAGCACGAGTGCAAACGCCCCGCTTCCAATTTTCACTCTTTGACGCATCTTCAAGGCCCGATACTCAGTCTCTTATGTCCTGCAAGAACCATTCGGTCGGAATTGCCTTACCCATATTTTGCTTCTTGGCCAATTCATACACCCAGCCACCGACGCAAGAGAACTGCAGACCCTGATTGCCGACATTTCGGTAGAAGGTAATTTGATCCGGTGAAGTGCGGCCGGGGCATTTTCCGGTCACAAGATCGGCAAATTCCGACTTGTCTCCGCCCTTGCCGCGATCATTGAATTCGGGACTGTCGCCGCCGAATCCGGGCTGCTGATTTTTTGCCGGGATCGTTTTCATCTGCTCTTCCGTGCCACCGAGATAGGCGGCAGGCGAAAGGCCGCGTTCGGCCTGAAAGCGCTCGGTCTGCCGCATCTGAATGCCGGCGACACCTTGGCGGACAACGAGATCAAATCTGTCGGCAACATTTTCCGGCATTTCACGCCGTCCAAGATTGGTGACATGCATGCCTTTCTCGACCCACTCGGCGTCGTAAACCGGCTTCATGGAATCGGTGCAAGAGGAGAGGATATCAACGCCGCGCACCGCCTCGCGCGCGCTATCGACCGCGCGCACCTCTATGCCGAGTTTCTTTGTCATCTCCTCGGCATAGGCTTCACGACGCTGTGGGTTGGGACTGAAGACTTTGCATAGCTTGATATCGCGCACGCAGGTGAAGGCTTCCAAAAAAGTCCTCGCCATGCCGCCAGAGCCCACCATGCCGACGGTATGGCTATCCTCGCGGCTCAGCCATTTCACGCCGATCCCAGCACCACCGCCGACGCGCATGTGCTGCAATACGCCATCATTGATGAAGGCCAGCGGCTCACCGTTGCGCGTGGAAAGCAAATAAATCACGCCGCAATATGTTCCAGGCTCCATGCAGAACTTATCTTCGGTCCAACCGTCGCCATCCTCGTTTTCCGGCCATGTAATGACATCGGATTTCATGCGTATCGCGCAATACGGACCATTGGCGCCTTCCATCGTGCTCCAGCGATAGTAACCGCCCGGCGTATCGCAAGGCATGTACATGTCGATGCGGGGACGGTGGATGGACCAACCGGTTACGAGGCCTTTGAACGCTTCCTCCTGCACGCGGATGCAATCACCCATTGTGAGGAGCTTTTCGACATCTTCATTATTGATAATCAGCATGAATGATTTTCTCTTTTCAGGGCTCTAACTGAGCGCAAGCGTGAAACCATGGTCGTTAGCGGGCAATGGTTTATTTGCCGGCGTTTAACTCGCTAAGCGCACGTCATTCTGTGGACGTAACTGTCATCCGACAAAAGGAAAAGGCAGCGAGCGCTTAAACGCGTAGGCGCCATCGCCCAAACCAACAAAGACGATAAGGGCGATCGTCCACAAAATGGGCATCTCCGCCCCCGCCGAGGCAAAGAAGAAACCGGTGCGCGGAATCCAATAGAGCGACGCGCCGATCATGAGCGGCACCGAATAGAGCGCCACCCAACGCGCGTAAATACCGGGGATCAGACAAACAGCTGCGACAAACTCGCCGCTGAGCACATAGATAACCACCCAATTGGGATATCCGACATTGTTTAGATTGTTCCACCAGGCGTCTAAGCCGCCGTCGAGAATGTAAAACTTCCAATAAATATGCGCGATCGCGAGGAGACCAAGCGTCACCCGCAAAAGAAGAATTGCGTAAGGTCCGGTGCGTTGGTCCATGATCCCCTCATAGTGTCCGGCGGGAACTTAATTAGCCCGCGGCGGCCTTTGGTCAAGAATGGCAGCCCGAGCATTGCCCCAAATAGAGGGATAGCCCTAGGCTTAGCCCAGGCCCGAAGAATAGAACCGGGCGGAAGGAAACGCCATGCCGCGCATCGGATTTCTAATGCTATCTCTGGCCCTAATTGCTGCGGGCCCTGCGAGCGCGCAAGCGTGGAAGGAATATTTGAGCCGCGAAGATGGTTTCGTCATAACGTTTCCAGGCGATCCAATCATCGAGGAAACGGTTTGGACCGATTTCAATGGTACGTCGCGACCTGCGCGCCGCTACAACGCAATGCGAAACGGCAGTGCCTACGCCCTTATTGTCGCCGATTTCACGGACGCAGATTATAATCTCACACGTGGCTCGTTCGCGCATGCGACATTCGTTTATCGTATGAGGGGCGAAGTCACCTTCGATTCTTGGAACGCGATTGATCGTGTCGACGGACATCAACTTCAGATCATGCTCGATGACGGCAACAAGTTGTTTTTTGCTGCGCATCAGCATTTGGGCCGGCTCTATATTTTGGACGTCACTACTGTGCCCGGCTCCGCGGCACCCATCCAATTCATTCAAGGCATGGTCTTTCTAGACGAAAACGGGGTGCGTATGCGTTACGGTGTAAATGGCGAGCCCATACCGCGGACCGACGATCTTCCAGATATTTTGGGCGGTGCCGATCTCGACGGACCGATCATGGAAGGCCAGTCGGACGAGTTTATTCCTTAAGCAAGACGTCCCCCACATTGCCTCGCGCTGGGCCGACGCTTAGTCTTCGGCGAAACACCCGGCATTCCGGCAAGATGTGAAGGAAAACCATGCGGAACTTAGGCATTCTTTTTGGCGTTATTATGTTTCTCGGCGCGGGCCATGCGAATGCGCAGGGCTGGCAGGAATTTCACAGCCCGGAAGACCGCTTCGTTCTCTCGTTTCCCGGCGCGCCCACGAGCGAAGCGACGACATGGATCGACCAATACGACCAGACACGGCCTGCGCGGCGCTACACGGCCCAACGCGCCGGCAACACTTATACCGTGATTGCGGTCGATTTCGAAGACGCTGATTATAATCTGGCGCACGGATCCTATGATCACGCCGCCTATATCTACCGTATGAAAGGCGAGGTCACATTTGATTCCTGGGCGGCGAGCGACCGTGTCGAGGGCCACCATCTCCAGATCACTCTCACCGACGGCCGGCGAATCTTTTTTGCTGCCCATTACAGCATCGGGCGGCTCTATATCATTGAGGCCAATGTTTCGGCGCGCACGGCGCCGCCTATTCAGTTCCAACAAAGCATGATTTTTATCGACGAAGAGGGTGTGCGCGTTCGCTACACCCAAACGGACGAACGCATAAATAGAACCGACGATCTGCCCGAGGCCCTTGGCGGACCTGACTTTGATGCGCCGATTTTGAACGCAGGTTCCGACGTCTTTATTCCTTAGCAAAAGCGTATTGGCATTCGGAAAGTACAGTGGCAATGCCTCTAAAAACGATCCGTGCTGTGCTTGTGATTTTGACGGCGCTCTTAGTCGCAATGCCAGCCCATGCGCAAAACGCCGAAGAGTTCTACGCCGGCAAAACTGTCTCGCTCTATATTGGCTCCACCGTCGGGGGCGGCTACGACGCTTATGGGCGTTTGGTCGCGCGCCATATCGGCAAATACATTCCCGGAAACCCGACGATCGTACCGCTGAATATGGAAGGGACGGGAAGCCTAAGACTGGACAATTGGCTTTATGAAGCGGCACCGCAAGACGGCACTGTGTTTGCGCTCCTCAATCGTGGTCTCGCTTTCATTCCTCTATTGGGCGAGCAACAATTCGCGCAGTTCGATGCCAAAGCGTTCAATTGGATGGGAAGCGCTAGCGACGATGTGAGTCTGTGCATCGCGCACTCCCGCACCGGGCTGAACCGGTTTGAACAACTCTACGAACAAGAACTTATTGTTGGTAATACGGGACCGGGGGCAGACGGTTCTTTCATGACGAATGTCGTTGGAAGCCTTTTGGGGGCGCGCTTAAGGGCTGTCACCGGCTATCCCGGGGGCAACGAGATCTATCTCGCTATCGAACAAGGCGAAGTGGATGGGATGTGCGGCCTCGCATGGTCGGCGCTAAAAACCGCTCGCCCGCAATGGCTGGAAGATGGATCGGTGAACATCCTTATTCAGCTCGGCTTACGCGAACGCCCCGATTTGTCTGAAGTTCCCTCGGTCATGGACCTGCCTTTAAACCCCGAGGAACGACAGATCTTGCGCCTCATCATGTTGCGGGGCTATTTCGGACGCCCATTTGTGGCGCCTCCTGATGTGCCGGCAGAGCGCGCCGTCGTGCTACGCGCCGCGTTCGCGCAAACACTGAGCGATCCGCAGCTCCTAAGAGATGCCGCGCAGCTGCGTATCGAAATTGGAGCAGTCTCCGGAGAACGGCTCGATGAGCTTCTTGTTGAGGCCTATGGCACCGAGCCCGAGCTCGTCGAGCGCGCGCGCGAGCTACTGAACTAGATCTGCCGAACCGAGTTTAGGCCTGCTTATCCTCAGCCACCATTATTCGCCTTATATTCTTCCCAATCCGCCATCCCCGCGCGTGCCGCAGCTTCGTCTACGCCTTGGGGAAGCCCCGCAATGCCGACTGCACCAACCAGTGTGCCATCGACGCTGAGCGGTACACCGCCGCCCACGAGATAGAACTTACCCGGATACATATTCATAATTCCAAAATAGCGATCGGGCCGGGTTGTTGCCGTTGCGCCCAATGCCTCCGTTGTTTGCGCGTAAAGCGCGGAGGCATAAGCCTTGCCCTCGGCAAAACGAATATTGCGGAAAGACGCGCCGTCCATGCGTGCGGAGGCCACCTCATAACCGGACTGGTCCATCACGACGATTGCCATGAGTAAATCGCGTTCGCGCGCATAAGAGATGGCACCATCGATGATGGTTTGCGCTTCACCAAGCGAGATCAATGCCGGCGCAGGCCTCGGCCGCGGCTCTTGGCCCAAAGCCGGCTGGTGCGAAACGAAAGCCATTACTATTAGACATGTCGCGATGACTCGCGAAGAAAGTGCTTTTCCGATTTTCATTTGTTCCTCCCGTTTAGAGTTTCAAGATAACCTGAAAAGCAATCAGGGGAAGCCCCGAAAACACGCGCGGCGAGGACAGCGTCAATATTTTGTGCCAGTCTGATGAAGAACCTCAGCTATGAGCCGAACAATGCGGTTTTTTGCTTCCCTAGGGCTTCTGGTCGTCACGCTTATCACCTCACCGCTTTTGGCGCAGCAATGGCTCGATTACGCCAATCGCGAATATCGTTTTGCAATCAATTTTCCTGCCGAGCCTATGGAAGTCGATGTTTCCTATTTGAGGGCCGACGGAACGGCACTTTCGGCGCGTAGCTTTGTTGCCGCAACCGACAATGGCCGCTACGCCGTGACAGTGATCGTGCTCCCGGACGCAGGAATCGACGCAAGTATTGAAATCGAGCATGCGGCAGATCTGCAAAGAGAAAGAGGCGAAATCCGTTATGAGGGCGCGACGGATTATGACGATATTCCGGTCTATGAGCTCAATATGATCGCGGCTGACGGAAGCCAAATCATGGTGAGCGTTATTCTCTACGAAACGCATCTTTACATCGTCGAGGCCGAGGTGAGCGCAGACATGGCGCCGCCCGTTCACTTCCAGCAATCCATCTCGCCTCTCGACGCAGATGGACGCGCCTTATTGCAATGAAATGCCACCTGCGTTTTGTCGCGATGCGCTATTCTTTCGCTTTATGGTTCGAATGCCCCGGTAACCGGGCTGACATAATTGAATTCCGAACCATCGGCGAATGTCAGCCTACGGAGCATTCCACCGCGCGCACCGTCCTTTAACGGCAGGGCAAGAACTGTAATTTGGTCACCTGGTTTCGGGGCCTCACCATTCCATTCCTGCCGGGCAAGCACGCCGGGAGCCCCGCCCTCCAGAACCCAATTGGTCGCCACGCCGTTTTCATCGATCACGTTCATGTAAAGCCAGACATGCGGATTTCCCCAATGAAGCTCCGTTGCCGTTCCGGTTAAAGTCAACCGGCCCTCATAATCATACATAGCATGGCTGTGATGTGCGGAGGCCGGCGCACTAAACGCCCATCCGAGAAGGAAAGACCAACAAAGAAATTTGCGTCCCATGTCAGTCTCCCGCTTTTTCGACGGCAATAATGAAACTATTGCTCGACGCTTGAGCTATATTCGCATTAGCAACTAATAGAATATTGCACGGCCATCGCACGGTCTAGAGCAGGCTATGCGGCCAAATAGCTCGCAAGATGCTCGCTTAGATCTCTGGCATCATCGCCAGCGCCGTCGATCAACGCCGATTTGCGGTGGCGAAGAAACTGCATTCCCATCAAATACATCCCCGCTGAATCGACGACACCGCCGTCATGTCGGATAAGGCCCTTGCGATCGAGCACCGGAACATCAAGCCAGGAATAATCAGGGCGAAAACCGGTCGCCCAAATAATCGTGCGGATATCACCGCGTGTAAGATCAAGCCCTAAAGGCGGCTCATCCTCGACCTCCGTTGGCGGAAAACGATGTGGCAGATCAAATTCGGAATCGACGCCACTCTCGCTCGCCCATAGATCGAAACTATCAAGCAAGCGTCCCATTTTCAGGTCGGAAAGCGCACATTGATTGCGCAGCGACCCGGAAAATTGCGTCTTGCCGGCATTGATCCCGGCAAGACGACCGACCAGCTTCACGCCTAGTTTTGTCAACGCGTTCAAATCAAGCGTCATACGCGTAGGCGAACCGACAAGCTGCAAAGACGGAACATTACGTGCACGATTTATATCTTCGATTTCATCATAGCGTTCGTCTTGAATGCCCGCTGCGTCCATCCACCATTCGATGTCCCTACCGCGATAGGTTCGGGGCGCGCGAATGTGCTCGCCCACCGCCATGATGACTTGGTGTCCCGATTTCTGAAGCTCTTCGGCAAGCTGCGTACCGGTCGCCGAGGCCCCGACGATCATCACGCCGCCATCCGCTATTTGTTTTGGGTTGCGGTATTCCATTGCCGTTAATGTGTCGATGCCTGGCGTCAACCGTTCTTTGTAATCCCCAAACTAATCCTTCTTCGGTTTCAGAATTGTGCGGAGAAAAAGTATTTGTTCCAATGATTGCATTCTCAGCAGCTTTCATACGGAACACAGCACCCAATCCACAATTACCGGCTCGCCAAATTAGAAATCACCGTTCGCGAGTCAAGCCTATCTTGCACTCATACGCCTAAGACGCAGCCGGAAGCTGCGTGCTTGGTGTGGAAAGCGAAATTTTTACTTCCTCGTCATCCATATCGGCCGGAACATCTGCAAAAAGCGGCGTGCTTAAATAGCGCTCACCTGTATCGGGAAGCATACAAAGAACGCTCGCACCTTTCGGCGCATCTTTGCAGACTTCTAATGCACCTGCGAATGTTGCGCCCGAGGTAATCCCGACGAAGATCCCCTCTTTCTGTGCAAGCTCTTTGCTCCAACGCAACGCGTCCGCGTTTGGAATCTGTATGATGCGATCGATGATCTTCATGTCGACGGCATCGCCGGTAATTTTCGGAATAAAATCCGGACTCCAGCCTTGCATGGGATGGGGCTTCCACGCGGAGTGGCTTCCAGCCGGCGAGCCGTCGGAATTTCGATCTTGCCCGTCGCCGCTTGTGAGCATTGGCGCTTCCGCCGGCTCGCATACGATGATTTTTGTTTCCGGCCGTTCCTTGGCCAGGACTCGGGCAACACCTTTCAGTGTACCGCCGGTGCCAAAGCCCGTGACCCAGTAATCCAGCGCCTCGCCTTCGAAATCCGCGATGATCTCGCGCGCTGTGGTGCGCGAATGCATATCCGGGTTGGCTTCGTTTTCGAACTGGCGGGTAAGATACCAGCCATTGCTTTCGGCAAGTTCGACCGCTTTTTTAACCATGCCAAAGCCACGCTCCGCAGCGGGCGTCAACACAACCTTGGCGCCGAGAAAGCGCATCAATTTTCGCCTTTCGACACTGAAAGAATCAGCCATCGTCACGACAAGTGGATAACCTTTTTGGGCACACACCATGGCAAGGCCGATTCCGGTATTGCCACTCGTTGCCTCCACCACGGTTTGCCCAGGCTTTAAGGCGCCGCTGCGTTCCGCGTCTTCGATAACGCCAAGCGCCAGGCGATCCTTGACCGAACCAAGCGGATTAAAGGCTTCGATCTTGACGAAGATATTCTTGTCGGGCGGCGCAAGATTGCCGATCTTGACGATTGGCGTGTTTCCAACTGTCTCCAAAATATTTGCGTATTTGGCCATAAGTTTTCCACCCCAGTTTTATTGATCCCAGCACCCGGAACCTATCATACGGATTTTTTTCGTCGAGAATGCGAACCCTATTTTGTGATTTCGGCAAAGATAGGCAGCGCACGTTCGACCATCTCGTCGGAAGCCGTCAAGCTGATGCGGAAATACGCCTCTTCGCTCATCATGCTCCCTGGCAGAACAAATACGTCATGATCGGCCAGTGCGTTCCACAATCTGTCGGGCAATAATTTGTCCGAATCTCCCTTGGGCCATTTGCTCCATAGGTAAAACGTGCCTTGGGGCAGTAAAACATCATAACCGGCACCGCTCAGCACCTCTGTCAGCGCATCGGGGCGCCGGGTTAGCGCCGCCTGATCGATGGAAAGATCTTCGAGGTCCAGAATGGCGTATTGCATAATCGCATTGGGAAAGCACCAACCGAGCGCCATTTGCGCCGAATACATTGTTTCGCGAAATGCGTCCTTGTCTTCTTCGGGCATCAAAGGCGAGAGCGCGAGATAGCCGATGCGTTGGCCCGGAGCCAGGAGTACCTTCCCATAGCTATAAGAAATCAACGTCCAAGGATAAAATTTCGCTGGTGTGGAAAAATCATTGCCGTCGAAGCGTAGGCGCCGATAAGGCTCGTCCGATAGCAGAAAAATGCGATGGCCGATTTTTTTGGAGGCGCGCTCCAGTATTTCACCGAGAGAGCGCAACGTTTCCGGTGCCACGATGCGCCCCGTGGGATTGTGCGGTGTATTGACGATGACCAATTTTGTCTTGGGGCCAATCGCCGCTTCGATCGCCTCGAGATCAAGATCAAACTTGTCTGCGGTCAATTTTATTTTCTTCGGAATGGCATTGGCCGCTAACAGCATCGGTTCATAGTAAAACCAAGCAGGTTCGGAGAATACGACCTCGTCACCGGCATCCAGGACCATGTGAAAAGCCACCGATATCGCTGCGAACGCACCCGAAGTCAGCGCGATATCGGCGGGCTCGAATGCAAGCCCCAATTCTCCGGACATTTTTTCAGCCAGAAATCTTTGTGGATCTTCCTCGCTGATCTTATAGGCGAACCAATTCTTATCTTGCGGAATCGCGCGCGGGCGGATCGCATCGACTAAACCTTCAAGGGGCATTTTATGGGGATTGCCGAAGGTGAAATCGCATATGCCGGGTTCAAGGCGTCGCTCGCCATAGCGCGAGTTAAGATAGAAATTTCTTACGACTGCGAAAATGGCATCCGCGCTGCGAACTCGCTTTGAAACAACAGCCATGTGTTTCTCACTTAAAACATCCGAAATGCCGGAGAAAGGATTTTACGGTTTTCCGCAGGGGGCCGGAATGAGGGTTGGTAGATAGCAAGATGCGCTCAGGAATGTGAAGCTTGAGCTTCACATTTCGCCTCGTTTTATTGAACACCCATATTCGCTCGGAAAATGGGCAAATTGGCGCGGCTCGGCTGCTGCGCTTGCCGCGGAGCACGGACATTAGGCGGTTGGGATATCAGCGATGAGCGCGGGCGGGTATTGGTAAATATTTCGCATTAGCCAGGCCGCTCACACTCATTCTTCACTGCAACGAAAGATTACAAATGAGAGGCGGAACCCAAAAAGGGGATGTCCCGGTCGATGTTGAAAAGTTGAGGTAGGTGTCGCTCTCCTGGAGCCGTTAGGCTCCGGGTGCTGCAAACCCAAAAGGGAGAACGACACCATGGGAAATAATATCCGTAGTTCCAGCCGCCCGAAAGCCCTTGCCCCCTCGATTCCTATGCCGCCCCTGGCGGACGCGATGGACGCAGTCCATCTCAGCGTGGATCGGTTTTGTCTTCTGGCCGGGGTCGAGGCCTTGGCCGAGATGATGGAGGAGGACGCCACGACCGTGTGCGGGGCCCGACATCGCCGCCATAGGGACATCGCCGTTATCGCTGGGGCAGGACACATAGCGAGATCGGCTACCACGGCGGCAAAGTGAAGGTGGCCCGGCCACGGGTTCGTGACCGGGCGGGCAAAGAGGTGAGCTTGGAGAGTTGGCAGGCGCTACGCGATGGCAACCTGCTGCTCGAGTGGGCGCTCAACCTGATGGTGCTGAACGTGTCGACCCGCAAGTACCACCGCGCGGTCCGTCTGCCCGAGGGCGACCTGGCGAAAGCGCGTGGCGACGGCACCTCGAAGTCAGCCGTTTCCCGGCGCTTTGTGGCGCTGTCACGCAAGAAGATGAAGGCCTGGCTCGCCTCGGATCTCTCGGAACTCGACCTGCTAGTCATCCAGATCGACGGTCTGCATGTCGGCGACCATGTCCTGATGGCGGCGATCGGCGTCGATGGCAACGGCGACAAGCATGTCCTGGCCGTGGTCGAGGGGGCGACGGAGAACACGGTCGTCGTCCAGGCCTTGATCGACAATCTCCTCGCCAGGGGGCTCGATCCGACACTGCCGCGGCTGTTCATCGTCGATGGCGCGAAGGCACTCAGCAAAGCGATCCGAAACACCTTCGGTGTGGCCGCCGCCATCCAGCGCTGCCAGGTCCACAAGGGCCGTAACATCATCGAGTGCCTGCCCCAACATTTGCACGCGAGCGTCAAGAAGGCGCCCCGTCAGGCCTGGGACCAGGACGACGCAAACAAGGCCGAGCGGCTCTTGCGCAACCTGGTCCGGCGTCTGGAGCATGAGGAACCGGGCGTCTCGGGCAGCATCCTGGAGGGGCTGGAGGAGATCCTCACCGTCATCCGCCTCGGCCTACCGCACGCACTCCGGCGCTCGCTCGCCTGCACCAACATCGTCGAGAACGCGCTCGGCACGGTGCGCCAGGTCACCCGCAACGTCAAACGCTGGAGACACGCCGAGATGGCGCTCAGATGGACCGCCGCCGGCCTGCTGGAGGCCCAGAAAACCTTCCGTCGCCTCAAGGCCTATCGCCAGCTGCCCATCCTCCGAAATGCTCTCCAGGAACACTTGAGAAAGGCTCAGGCCGACAGTGCCATTGAAACCATCATGAAGGCAGCATAGCATCATCAACCAGCGACGCCTGCCCCACGAATTTCAACAGAGATAGGGACATCGCCCCCAAAAATTAAGAATCTGGTAGCACCTATGGGGGAAAATTGCGCTTGTGACTTTGGGGGACGAGTCCCATGCGCGCGACACTTGTTTTCATTTCCGGCGTTCTGGTTGGCCTTTACATGCCAGGTTATGTCACGGCCTTCGTGCGTGCCTTTACATATGTTGCTTACAACGCACCGGGAACGTGAGCGTAGCTAACCGAAATTTGTTTCCGGACATCATGTGAGCGCAGTGTGCGGCGCGTGCACTGCACGTGCTGCAGACACTACCGATGTTTGCCGATAATGTCCGCTAAACGCGTATCGGCCGCGGGAACGCTTTAGTTCTTCGCCAATAGATCGCGAATTTCACCAAGAAGCACTTCTTCATTGGAAGGCTTTGGCGGCGCAGCTGGTGCAGCTTCTTCCTTCTTCTTCATCGAGTTCATGCCCTTAATGAGGAAGAACAGCGCAAGCGCAACGACGAGAAAGCTGATCACATTATTGATGAAGAGACCGTAATTGATTGTCGCAGCACCAACTTCCTGGGCCGCCGCAAGACTTTCATAGGCTTCGCCGTCCAGAGAAACAAAGAGACCTGCGAAATCAACGCCACCAAATGCGAGGCCGACGGGCGGCATAATGACGTCTTTCACTAGCGAGCTAACGATGGTCGAAAAAGCTCCCCCAAGGATAAATCCAACGGCGAGATCGACAACATTTCCGCGCATCGCGAAATCTTTAAATTCTTTCAGCATAAAAATGCCCCCTATTGGAAACTAAGAATGTTTCTGAGTTAGCCATTGTTGGCAGGAACAAAAAATTCGGTCGAGCTTCTAATCCAGTTATTGAGACAGACTCCCCGTGACTTGAGGATCGCGTTAGCCGAATACTTTTCTTAGGAGATCCGTGGTCCGCGCCGCCGGATTAGCGCGGATGGCTGCTTCCTCTACGCCCAAATAATAGAACAGCCCGTCGAGCGCTTTTCCTACCGTAAAATCCGTCAGACTGAAGTTGGCAGCCGACTGGCCGATGAACGGGACCGTGCTCGCCCGTTGCTGTACCGCGCCAAGCGCCTGAACGGCGCCAACGCCGGAGAGCGAATTGTCGACAATCGGGCGAAAGGGTGAGGTCAAATTATCGGACGTGGTTCGCTTAAAATATTGCATAGCCGAATCCTCTGGGCCTGTGAGAATTGTCCTGGCGTCGTCAAACGTCATCTGGGTGGCGGCGTGGACAAAAATATCGAGCGCTTGCGGGGCAGCTTGCTCCGCGGCGCGGTTCATCTTGAGCTGTAGATCATCGAGAATACCGCTCGCGCCAACCGTCCTAAGTGGCGCCGCGATCGACTGCAACGCATCTGGAAGCGGAATTTGGATCGAAGGATCGCCATTATACCCATCCACAGATCCCACGCGGCCAACCACACGTTTCGAAGCGACTTTAAGCGCGTCTTTTAAACCAAGACCAATTTCTCCTTGGCTCAAATTCGCACCTGTTTCGCTTCCAGGCTGACCACCAAATAATCCGCGCGCACGATCAAATAGTGAGCCCTGAGCCGCGGCAGCAAACGGAGTGGCACAGAGAAGCGCCGCTATGGCGGTGCGGCGGGACAATTGTGGCTTGTTCACTCAGCCCTCGGTAAATGACGCGCCCTCACCAAACTACGCAAGCGCCTTTCGCAGAATAGCGTTTTCTTCACCCAAATAAAGAGCATGCCAAGGGCAGATGTTAATGGTGGAAATATACTTGATGCGACGCCTAAAGATGCCCGCACGTCCATGCCTTATCGGCGCGACCCAATCTATTGCGCGCTAGTCGACACGGCCCGGTAAGGCATTTCCTGCATGTAAAGGTTTAGGCGGTGTTGAAATGCATCAACAGCGGCGCCTGAGCCCACCGGCAAAAGCGCGATCGCCCTTCTTTGTTCTTCGGTCGCCGTTTCAAACGCACCATTTTCGGCGTAGGCCGCAGCCAGCATTGCGACAAAACCTGCGTTCCCCGGCTCCAACGCGATTGCCACGCGGGCATCAGCTATCGCCTGCGGGCCATTGCGGACATCAGCGTCCGGCGCAATTGCCAGCAGCCGGGCTCTCGCATTCAGAAGGCTTGCATTGTCGGGCTCCAGCTCGACGGCCTCATTGTAAAACTGAAGCGCATGCTGATAGTCACCCGCCTCAAAATATGCGTTGGCGCGATAAGCGTGAATCCAATAGACGTCGCCATAGGCAGCAGCGCTTGCACGTTGATAATCCGAAAACGCGCGGCTGAAATTGCCCTGCTTGACGCGTGCGTTGGCCCGCAATGTATAGCGATGCGCGCGATCCGATCGGTAGCTGCCCGAATTGGGCATGTGCAGCGCCATTAATTGTTGCGTGCACGCTCTAACCGCCAAAGCGGGATCGTCATGCGCGCAATCCCCAAAGCGGTTAAAGTTTCGCGCAACTTCCACCTCGTCCAGCCATAACTCATTTTGTGGATCTTCCCAATGGATCTGCTGAGCCGTCGCCGAGTTGGATATGCATGCGACGAAGAGCAAAGCTAGGGTGAGCGACGATGCCCTCATCATCTAATCCCTTTCGAGCAAAGAAATAAGCGCGCAAGATTAACGCCCCGTCGCTGGGCAAGCCAATGGCACGACCTTTCCGTTTTGTGAAAGAGCACTGCAACGCACATGACGCTTTTGACGATGGTGACGCTTGCAAATCAGCATCGCGTTTGCAGTTTCCGTCACCGGAACGGAGATGAGCATTCAATTGCAGGCTTAACGGCGCATGTCTTGTTTGTAATATTTATCGTCGCCCGTCCGGCGAAGTAAATTCGGCCACCCGCCTATAAGTCGCACAAGACGACAGCTTGCTGGCCTTCTCTCCGATAGGGATAGCCGCAAGTATCACCCATGATCCGGAACTTATTGCCGTCAATATCGGTGCCATAGCGCAAACGCACTCCGTCACTGTCGCGGAAGGAGAGCGATTGCTGAAAGAGACCCGGCGGTGGCGCGTCTTCCGGCGAGCGGCCCTCGACAATGTATAAGCGCTCAAGATGGCTCACCGTCGGCGGCAATGTGACGGCGACAAAGCTCCGCGTTTGATCGGGATTGGTAAACTGAAGCATACGCGTGGCCATACCCTCATAGCTGGCATCGTTCTCGGACGTCAGCTCGCCATCGCGGTCTTTGACGATCGCGACGCCGTGCTCAAGTGCGCCGGCATATTCTTCGGCATCGATGCCCGAATAATCGACGACCGTGACCATATAGGTGCTGTCGCCATAGACGGCGGTGAATATTTTGCTGGGAAGCAGTGCACCCGATGCCGATGTGAAATTGCTTGCAGCCATAGAAGGCTGGGCCGGAAGACTGACCGCGAAGCGTTCTTCCTGATTGACATATTCGAACCAGTCTTGAGCGAGCGATGGCGAGGAAATCAACATCCCCAGAATAATCGCAATTAATCCGTGACCTCGCATATGTCTTCTCCCCTACAGCGCTGTGAGCGCATTTGTATCATATTTCGCCGGATTCGGGCCTGCCATTTGGCGCCCACCAGCCACCACCAATTTTATTTACCCAATGCTGCATGATGGGTGAAGCCTGGGCATGAAGCCGGTCGAACGCGGATGGCTTCAAAAGTGCTCGACATTTTCCATGTTCGCTTCACCTCTGAGGCTGAATATTAGAGGAACCAATCGAGCAGCGATCGGCCAGCGCGCCGGCAAGGGCAATCATCTCCTCGATCTCGGTGCCGGTTTTGGCGAGACCGTCGATAAATAAAGTAATCTCATTTCCGGCAAGCCGCAGACGTAAACCCGCAAGCCGCGAAAACATCATGCGAGAGCGCAAGTCGTCATTCAGAAGATCTGCCAAGGCCCTCCGGTCACGTCCTGTCACGCGGAAGGCTTTGTCAAACGCGGCATCCGCGCGCAGCACTCGCCGCTCGCGCGCGAGCGCAGCGGTAGCAACGCGAAGCAGCGCCGGCGTGCCACTGATTTCACCTTGGCGGGCGCTGTCGAACCGCAAAATGAGCTGCACAATGGTAAAGGGTCCCGACGGCGCGTGAGCACCGGCATTGGGCATGGCCTGGACCGAAAAGCGCCGGCCCTTGGCCTCAAAAAGCAGCTGGGGAAAATTCATCATTGTGGCAGCGCGGAACGTGCCGCCATATTGCGCAGCGAGGGGCTTCATGATCGCAGCTAAGTCGCGGCTGTCCTGGCGATAGAGATAAAGCCCAACCGCAATCACCAAGGAGAAAAAACCGAGCGAGGGCCAGAACCCAAAATTCTCGCCAAAATTCTCGTACGCGATGTAGACCAATACAGCGATGATTAGGGTTGCGAATAACCACCATTTCCAATGCATGGCGCGGCCTCTTAGCGATGATCGATCCATCGCAATCTGACATTTCCGGGGCTAATTGTCCGCATCACCGCGCTCAGACCCGTGCTATGTTTCCGGGCATGTCGGCCCATTATGGCGTGTAGGAAGCCGTAAATGAGAACGGATTGTGAGTAGTCCCGAAGCTTACCGTACCCCCGCGCCATCGCCCATGCAGGGTGGAGTGCTGACCAAGCCCCTCTCGCCGGCGCTGGGCGCCGAGATTCTGGGCGTGGACCTGAGCGCACCGTTAAGCGATGCCGTCTTCGCGAAAATCGAGGACATCTGGCATGAAAACTTGGTGATAGTGCTGCGCGATCAGCATTTAAGCGAGGACGATCAGCTGAGATTCGCCAAGCGTTTTGGCGCGCTCTCAACAAGCCATACCCGCCGCTTCAACACCGACAGCCCTTCGGTGATGCTGATCTCCAATATTCGTGAAAACGGCAAGCCCATCGGGGCGCTGCCCGATGGCGAAATGCATTTTCATACCGATCAATGCCATCAGGAAAAGCCGGCCATGGGATCGATGCTTTATGCAATCGAAATTCCGTCCATAGGCGGCAATACTTTGTTTGCCAATTGCTATGCCGCCTATGAATCACTTCCCCCCGAGATCAAAGCGCGGATCAAAGAGCGCAAAGCGATCAATGCCTATGACTATGATACTGCCTCCAGCAAACGCGGCTCAAAACTGCGCGATGGTATTCCCTTTTACGCGCACCCAATTGTCCGCACCCACGCAGTTACAATGCGCAAATCGCTTTATGTAAACCGCCTTATGACGCTGTCGATCGAAGGCATGGGTGAAGCCGAGAGCGATGCGCTCTTAAACATTCTTTTCGATCATCAAGAGCAGAAACCGTTCATCTATGAGCATGTTTGGCGCGTGAATGATCTCGTTTTATGGGACAATCGCTGCACGCTCCATGCGCGGACCGATTTCAGCGAGTGTGAGCGCCGGCTCTTACGCCGTGTCGTTATTGTGGGCGAGAAGCCGGTTTAAAAATTATTTGGACGGTGCGACGCAACTCTTTTGTGTCATCCCGGACGCGAAGCGAGCCGGGACCCACTCTGTCATCTGCTCATTGGAAAATTTGCCTGCGCGCTGCGCGTTCCTCTTTCATCGGTTGCGCATGACCACGCCGTGGGTCCCGGATAGCCCTTTGGACTTCCGGGATGACAAGACGGGAGGAGGTAAAGAAAGCGCAGCCGCGCGTTACGGAAAAACTAGATCGTTGTCGAGAATGATCCGCTCGCCACTGGCATCGATTATATTGATCGATTGCTGAAAATTGGACGGCGGTGGATTTCCGGCGGCGATGCTGCCCTCGGCGATATAGAGGCGCTGCGCCACGAAATAGACGCAGGCCTGGATCAGCCGCCCATCGGGCTCGGTCACGCTGATCAACAATCCCGGTATTCCGTCCAAATCCTGAAAACCGAAATAGGTCACTTCGCCCTTGGCGCGGATCGCTTCCGACGCGTGCCATTGGGCAGTGAGGGAATCCGTTTGATCGCCGGCGAAGCTTGCAATGGTCAGGACATAGCGCCCCGTCCCTTCTTCCGCGCTATAAACCCGCCCCGGAACCGTGCGCTCATAATAGCTCATATAATCAATGTCTTGCGCTTCCGGCTCATGCGGAAAATTGATCTCTACGCCCCAGGCGCGATCTTCAAATTCGATCCAGCCCTGCGCCTGCACCGCGTTGGATGTGAACAAAGCGATGATCGCGAACGCGAAACTCAGTCTCGGCATTTAATTCTCCTGATCCTTGTAAGGGCACAAATTATCGAACAGTTTTCACTGCCGAGTGCAGCTGCGATCGCTAAACACTTTAATCAATCGCGAAGCAGTAAAAAAGCCCTGCGCCGTGGCTTCGCGCGAGCCCGACATGATTGCAGCCGCCGCTAATGCCGTGCGAATTCCATGAACCGGTTTCGTCATGCTTGCCTATTTCAGCGCCTGGGCCTGTGTTGAAACGTGCGCGATCAAACGAATTGCCGTCTTCTTCGCTGGTCCAATTATTACAAGTGTGATCGCGGCCATCGGTAAAGGCGCGGCCTTCGGGCGTTGAACCGGTGAGGATTTCATGGCGAACAGAGCGTGGATGGGCCTGCATATAGGCCCAGGTCTTGTCGTCTTCATGGGCCGGATCGCCGGCGCCGCCGACGGTCTCGCCTTTTTCATTTAAGGCGATCTCTTTGCGCATATTGGTCGGTTCGCTGTGCAGCGCCTCCACATCGGCGGCAAGCATCACGCCATGCGCATTGTACCAGGGGCCGCTACCAATGCGATCGCGCGCATCGATGGCCGGCTGGCCTTCGCGCGTCTGATCGCTGAGATAGGCATGCCAAGTCCGATCGTCCGCGCCGACGGAATCAGCGAGGGCCTGACAATGAGCGTCGGCGCCGGTGATCCCGCCGAAATTGGCGCCATGCCCCGCGCCCACGCTGGTGAGAAAAAAGTTCATCGGAGGCGGCGCGGCTGGCGTTTGGGCAAGCGCCACAATCGAGCACGCGGCCAGGCAAATCGCGCCGCCGATTAAGGCTGATGGTATTTTTCTCATGGCGATCTCCCCGCTTGCCTTGTTCACAAGGATAGCGGGGGGCAGACCCTACGTCGAGAACGAGGAAATTGCGCGATACGCCGGCAAGATGCGTTTAGCGTACGACCGATAGTTTCGGGCGCCCAGTTTCAGGAATGACTTCGTCGATTGGAAGTTCATTTTGAACGGAAACTTCGCGGTAAATGAAGGCCGCGAGCAGACCATCAACCTGATCGCCGATCTCCGACAGGGGCAGAAGAACCATTCGGTACAGAATAAATGTTTCGCCATGCTGCGCTGATCCTGCGGAATGGCTGGGCTCCTTTTCCTCAATCACGCGCTGAATATGCGGAGAAAGGAGCGTACGAAGTGTTCCTTCCGGGCACTCGGACAGATACTGCCGCTGCGGCGAGGCGGGTGCGAGATCGCTGAGCGAATTTCCAACATAGGAAAAGCGCGATTTAGAGAGCTCCGGATCGAGATCGATCATGAAACAATTCGACCAATCGGGTTCGAACTCTTTGGGGTCTATTTGAGACCGCCTCGGCAGGCCATCCGCTGCAAGCTTCTTCCAGATTTCAAAGACGCGGACGGTAAGGCGACTATCAATCGGAGTATCAGCAATTGGAGTATCGGCAATCGGTGTATCGGTCATGAAGCTCTCCCGAGTCGCAAGAGAATAGGAAAATTTACCCTACGAAGATTCTCTTAACCTTCGGTGAACGCGCCGCGAGCGCGCCAGCGCCGGCAATAATGCCTAGGCCCGCTAAAATTTATCTATAAAGATTATCGAAAAAACCGGTTGCAAGGCGATCAGGCGTTTTCGAAGGTGGGAGAATTGCGCTCTGCGTCGCACCATAGACGGGTCAATCCGGTCTCAACTTCGCGAGGCTGTGTGATGCGGCATAGTTTCGATTTGGCAGCGCGGCGCGCGTCGGTACAAACCGGCCAGGGAGCGTTTTAAATATACCGTCCCAAATGCTTGCGGAATATTTTTAGCCCAAGCGCATCGCCATAAAAGGCAAGGCTAGCTCTAAAGTGATCAAGCGCGACGCCTAAGCGCGTGCCAAGATCGGGTTCCGCAATATCGGCGCTGCCCGTTTGCAAAGCGCGCTCGATGGAAGCTGCAATCCATGGGCGGCCATAAGCCCCGCGGCCAATCATGATCGCATCGGCGCCCGATTGCGCTAAGGCTTCGCGGGCGGACATTGCATCTTTCACATCGCCATTGACGATTACCGGCAGGCGCGTTGCGGCCTTTACTTCCGCTACCGCCCGCCAATCGGAAGCGCCATTGTAGAATTGCTCGCGCGTTCGCCCGTGAACGGTGATGGCTTTGATCCCTGTCCGTTCGGCGAGCACTGCGAGCGCGGGAGTATTCTTGCTCGCATCGTCCCAGCCAAGGCGCATCTTGAGGGTGACCGGAACCCTCGTCGCACCAATTGCCGCGTCCATTAGGCGCTCGGCTTGATCAAAGTCTCGCATCAGGGCGGAGCCGGAAAGTTTGCCGCTGACCTCTTTCGCCGGACAACCCATATTGAGATCGATGATATGAGCACCCGCCGCCGTCGCCATCGCCGCACCTTTAGCGATCCAAACTGCATCGCGCCCAACCAATTGGACGACCATGAGCGGCAACCCATCGCCGATCGCCGCGCGCCGTACGACATCGGCGACATCGGCGCGTCCGCGCGCGAGCAACTCGCAGGCCACCATCTCGGTCGCTACATAAGGCGCACCCTGCTTTGAGGCCGCACGGCGAAACGGCAAATCCGACACGCCGGTCATCGGCGCGTTCAGCACGCGGCCAGCGATGTGCAATTTCCAATGTCGAAGCCTTAGCTCACGAGGTGGCCCTACAAGATTTTGCGGCAAATTGGGTTTCAAGCCCTCAGTACAGACTATCTTCAATGTGGGCCACACTCAATTTCTTGCTCCCGTAGTCCACGCGCGATCGCGGACCTCGCGTTGCGCGCTAAGGCACAAAAGCATGTAGCCTCGCTCAGTTTAGAACCCGGCCAAGCTGGCGATCAGCCAATGTTCTCAATATAGTAATAGTTTGATTCTTGCCTATCCGGTTTACACCCACACCCACTAGGGCTAGAATGGGCGCAAACCGGATATAGGGGAGCGCGCCATGGATGTTCTCGACCGCGCCGATCTCCCATTCCCGCATTCGCTACCCGAGTTCCAGCGACTTTTCCCCGATGATGCGGCCTGCGCCGCCTACCTGGAGAAAGCCCGCTGGGGAGACGGCTTTGCCTGCCCGCACTGCGGCACGGCGGGAGAGCCGTTCCACTTTGAAAACCGCTCTGGCGTCCTGCGCTGCCGCAAGTGCCGCCAGAACACCGGGCTGACGGTGGGAACAGTGATGGAGCGTAGCCACACTCCGCTGAACGTCTGGTTCTGGGCCGCTTATCTGGTCGCCAGTCAGACGCCCGGCATGTCCGCCGTGCAGTTTCAGCGGCAACTTGGTCTTCCGCGCTATGAGACGGCCTTTCAAATTCTCCACAAGCTCCGCTCGGGCATGGTGCGACCCAACCAAGATAGGATCGGTGGACAACCCAAGAACCATGTTGAGGTGGACGAACCCTGGGTTGGCGGGCGAACGCGTGGGGAAGGCCGTGGTGTTCACCACAAGGTTCCCGTCTCCTGTGCCATCGAGGTGCGTCATCGAAAGCCGGGCACCAAGCTCGACAACCGGAAAGACGGACGCTATGCCGGACGCGTTCGGCTCGCCGTCGTGCTCGACCGTAGCGCCGAGTCGCTCTGTGGGTTCGTCGAGAGCACCGTCGCGCCGGGATCGCTGATCGTTACTGACGATTGGAGCGGCTATGCTGGCCTCGGTAAGCGCGGCTATGAGCACTTCGCTGTTGCCGAGCAATACCTGCCGATCATCCATCTGGTTTTCGCCAACCTGAAGACGTGGCTGATCGGGATCCACCACGGCGTTAGCCACCAGCACCTACAAGCCTCCCTCAACGAGTTCACCTTCCGCTTCAACAGGCGGTTCTACCCGTTCAACGCCTTCCGCTCATTGCTCGGCATCGCGGGCGACACCTCTGCTCCAACCTATGCCGAGCTTTACTCGGGAGAGTGGCGGCACCCTACATGTAGCGGTCATGGGCGTTAACCGGATAGGCAAGGTTTGATTTCAAGAGTTGGGTTCTCATGTTGGGTTACGATCCATATTTCTCTATCGGCGATGCCGTTGCCGCTCTTGGTATTTTTCTTCTTATCCCACAATTTTTGAAGGCAATTTATATCTTCCGGCTGCGCGTTATTGGGATCGGTTTGCGTTCTCTCTATGCAATGTCCGGCGTTGGGTTTATCTGCGTTCTCATTGGATCTGTCGTGTGGCAATTACCTCCTGCCCTCCCCGAGCCCTTCAGCCATCCATTGCTTTGGGAAATTATCGGCGGCATTCTTTTTTCGACCGCCTATGGGTGATCCTCCCCCTTTGAATTGGTCCACCCTATTGTGATGGAAAGAGGAGGACCGAAGATGGCTGCTAAGCGCCATAAACCAGAAGAGATCGTATCTAAGCTGCGTCAGGTTGACGTTTTACTGGGGCAAGGGAAGTCTCGGATCGATGCCATTCGCCAGATTGGCGCAACCGCGTTCACCTACTACCGCTGGCGCAAGAACTATGGCGGCATGGGTACAGATCAGCTCAAACAGTTGAAGCGGCTTAAGGTGGAGAACCAACGGCTTCGAAGGGCTGCTGCGGACCTCACGCTTGATAAGCAGATCCTAGCGGAGGCCGCCCGGGGAAACTTCTAAGCCCCTCGCGTCGTAGGTGTTGCATTGATCAGGTGCGTGACAAGCTGAGTGTTTCCGAACGCCGTGCCTGTCGCGTACTTGGTCAGCATCGCACCACACAACGCCACGATCCAAGGGGCAAAGAAGACGAAGAGCGCCTTGTCGGCGACATGACCGAACTGGCCCGGCAATATGGCCGCTACGGCTATCGTCGCATTGCCGCCCTCCTTCGAGAGGCCGGTTGGCATATCAATGACAAGCGTGTGGAGCGCCTATGGCGACGGGAGGGGCTTAAGGTCCCACAGAAACAGCCGAAGAAAGGCCGCCTGTGGCTCAATGATGGCTCGTGTGTCCGCTTGCGGGCAGGCTATGTGAACCACGTCTGGTCCTATGATTTTGTTCATCATCGAACCGACGATGGGCGCGTGTTCCGAACCCTCAACGTCCTAGATGAGTTTAGTCGGGAATGTCTGGCCATTCGGGTGAAGCGGAAACTCAATTCTACCGATGTGATCGATGTCCTCACCGATCTCTTCATTCTGCATGGCGTACCAGCCTACATTCGTTCCGATAATGAGCCGGAGTT
Source organism: Micropepsaceae bacterium (assembly GCA_965247505.1). GTDB lineage: Bacteria > Pseudomonadota > Alphaproteobacteria > Micropepsales > Micropepsaceae > CAIYRG01. Next base: position 1,642,231 of record OZ252020.1, read on the forward strand.
TGTTGCTAAAGCCGTACGCAACTGGATCAGCGTGGTTGGAGCAAAGACCGCCTACATTGAGCCTGGAAGCCCCTGGGAGAACGGCTACATCGAGAGCTTCAACGCACGCTTCAGGGACGAACTTCTCAACGGGGAAATCTTCTATTCTTTGAGAGAAGCACAGATCGTCATCGAGCAATGGCGGCGGCACTACAACACAAAGCGCCCGCACAGTGCCCTCGGTTATCGGCCCCCGGCGCCAGAAACCATCGTCCCGTTGCCAGAAAGACCGACCATGAACTAAGATTCAAACTGGACCAGTCAGTGGGGGCTGATCAACGCTCAAAAGGCACCCGGGCAAAACTGCAGACCTAATGGCGCTGTTATGCAACCACGCGGACCATGTCTCCGCTATTGCTGGGTCAGTTCCTCGCGTAGCGTTTCCAATTCCAACCAGCGCTCTTCCGCTACGGACAACGATGTTTGGGCCTCGTGAAGTGTCGCAGAGGCCTTCGCAAATCCATCCGGATCACGCGCATAGAAATTGCTGTCCGCGAGCTGCGCATGCAGAGCGGCAAGTTCCTTTTCAAGCGCTGTAATGCGCGCGGGGAGCGTTTCCAGCGCATGCTTGTCCTTGAAACTCATCTTTCGTGTTGGCTTATTACGTGGCGGCGCATCCGTATTGCGCTGCTGCTTAGATGCCGTGGTTTTTTTGGTTTTGGTCTTCTGCAGCTCGGGTGCCTCAACACCGTAACCGCGCTGGGCCAGCATGTCGGAATAGCCACCGGCATATTCGATGAACTTGCCATCGCCCTCCGCCATCAGAACTGAACTTGCAATCCGATCCAGAAAGTCGCGGTCATGGCTCGCCACCAAAATCGTTCCGGGATAATTGGCGAGCATTTCCTCGAGGAGATCGAGCGTTTCTAAATCCAGATCATTGGTGGGCTCGTCCAACACGAGGAGGTTCGAGGGCGGCGCCAGAATCTTCGCCAATAATAGTCGCGCCCGCTCTCCGCCGGAAAGCACCCGCACCGGCGCACGTGCCTGGCTCGGCGTAAAGAGAAAATCCTTCATATAACTCACAACATGGCGCGGCTTTCCGCCCACACTCACCATGTCGCCATCGCCGCCGGTGAGCACCGCGCTGACGATTGTTTCCGGATCAAGCGCGCTACGGGTTTGGTCTAGCGCCGCGATCTTCACGTTCGATGCAATCTTAACATTGCCGCTATCGGGTTGCAGTCTGCCGATAAGCATATTGAGCAATGTCGTCTTTCCGGCGCCGTTCGCACCAACAATGGCCACACGATTTCCACGCAGCACACGAATGGAAAAATCGCCGACAACGCGCTTCTCACCATCGCTTTTGGAAATGTTCTTTGCCTCGATGACGCGCGTACCGCCTTCCTCAGCCTCAGAAGCTGCAAGCTTCACCTGACCGGTTGCTGCAAGCTGTTCTCTGCGGCCCTGCCGCAAATCGCGAAGCTTGCCGAGACGCCCTTGGTTGCGCTTGCGCCTCCCGCTGACGCCATAGCGTAGCCAATCTTCTTCCGCCGCGATCTTGCGGTCGAGTTTGTGGCGGTCGATTTCCTCCTGCGCCAAAATATCGTCACGCCAGGCCTCAAAGAACTGAAAATTTTTCTCCAGACGACGGGCGCGACCGCGATCAAGCCAAACGGTGCCACGCGATAGATTTTGCAAAAAGCGCCGATCATGGCTGATGAGCACCAATGCTGCGGGCATCGCCGAAAGCTCCCCTTCCAGCCATTCGATGGCCAGCAGATCGAGGTGATTGGTGGGTTCGTCCAGCAAGAGAATGTCCGGCATGGGCGCGAGCGCACGGGCCAGCGCCGCGCGCCGCGCCTCTCCACCGGAAAGACGCGTCGGAATTTCGTCTCCCGTCAAGCCGAGTTTGCCTAAGAGATAAAAGGTGCGGTCGGTATCATAACCCTCGCCAAGACCGGCCTCCACATAATCACGCGTCGTAGCGAAGCCCGATAGGTCGGGCTCCTGCGAAAGATAGCGAATGATGGTGCCAGGCTGGACAAAGCGGGTTCCGCCATCGGGCTCGATTAATCCTGCAGCGATCTTCAGAAGGGTCGATTTGCCCGAGCCATTGCGCCCAACGACGCACAGCCTCTCTCCCTCACCTACCGAAAGCTCGGCGGCCTCGAGCAATTGCGTATTACCAAAGCGAAGCTTTATATCCTTGAGAAGAAGAAGCGGTGCGGACATCTGCGCTCCTTATCATTTCACACAGCAATAGTCAGATGGCTGCAGCCAAGACGGGCCTCAATGCGTGGCTTCACGCACAAATAACCAAAAAGAGCGTTCGACGCCGTCATGGTTGCAAAACTAGCCAAGCTATTGCATGCGAGTGCATCCAAAACATGCATTGGATAAGCACCAATCGATTTCGGCCGGTTCGAAGCGACGCCGTTGAAAATTTGGATTTGGGCAATTGGGAGAGACTTTAGAGGTGATAGGCGGATGAAGGATTGGGGGCCAAAGCTATCGGAGCGGATGAACACTGCGGCCAAGGCCAAACAGGCCCTGCTTGAGAAGACGCGCCGGATTTCCGAGGCGAGGAAAGCAGGCTCTGCCGATCGGGCCGCGGCAAGAAAAGCTGTCGTCGTGGCACGCGAAGAGCGCATGGCCGAGCGCAAGATCGCCAAAGCGCAAGAGGCCGAGGCCCGCGCCGTTGAAGAGGCCGCCAACGCGGCTGAGTTAAAAATCGCGCAGGAAAAGCTTGAGGCCGAACGCGCCCTGGAGGCGGAGAGCGAAGCAGAACTGGCGGTTGAGCAGGAAAAGCTGGCAAAGGCGGAGCAAGCGGAAAAAGAGGCGCGCGCTCTTGCCTGGGCGGCTGAGAAAAAGGCCGAACGAGACGCCAAATATGCCGCGCGCAAAGCCCGCAAGCCTCATAAGAAGTAAGAAATTCGCGATCGGTTTCCTTCAGTGGGGGCGAGGCCCCTCATGCGCGCCAAGGCTCAAACGGAAGCCCATAAATGCAAATAATTATTGCGTTTGCAGATCAGAGTTTTCTCGACTAATAGACCGACATGCCTAAAGGAAAATTTGCAATTGGCGAGCATGACCTCGCAGCGAAGCGCTCGCACGCGGGGGTTGGCCTCTTTACTTTTAGCCCAATAAAAAAAGGCAGCTGCGTGGTCGAATATACCGGGCGCGCGCTTTCCGAAAGCGAGATGTGCACCAATAACAGCAAATACCTCTTTGCGATTAGCGATAAGAAAATGATCGACGGAAGAGGCAAGTCCAACGGTGCCCGCTATATCAATCATTCCTGCCGGCCGAATTGTGAATTAGAAATTTGGCGGGGCCGCGCCTTCATCATGGCCAAGCGCGCGATCAAGCCGGGCGAGGAACTTTCCTATAATTACGGCAAAGAATATTTCGAAGCGCATATCCAGCCCAAAGGATGCAAGTGCAATAAATGCTCGCCTTTAAGCGTGCAAGCTGGGGCGTGAGCGGACTGGTAACGACGCGTCACACAAGCAAAAACCGGCGCACCATTTGAGTTGACTTGATCTGGCCTAGCCGAGCCATCTTGCGACACCGACGACGTCGACCAAAACGAACGCGCCCTGCAGCACAAAAAGGCTCGCGTCTCGCTGCACGATTGCCGCAGCAGACCAAAGCACGGATGAAATCAAAAACAGCACAAAGCCATAGCCGACAAAGCCGATATTGAGTGCGATAAGGGCAGCTCCAGCTACTCCGGTGAAGGTGCCGACCCATTTTGTGGCGCGCCACATCGGCGTGTTGTCACTGCTCATTATGTTTACTCCACCGCTCGAAACTGGTTTTGATCTGCGCTCTACGCATAGCATCATGATCTCGCATCGTGAATGCGCGAAAACAATGGCAAGACCGGTACTGCGGTACGTAGCCACCGGCCTCCGAGCAGTTTCCGAATCTCCGCGCGCTACGTTCGAGGTTTTTTGAAAACGCCGTCGCACTGGATGGCGCGCGCGCTCGGGCGCATTGCGCGCTTCAAATATCTGGTGCCGCCAGGGTGACTCGAACACCCGACCCAACCATTACGAATCGACAAATCCATTTGTTGCTGCAGTGACGTGGAATTCACGCCAATGTACCGGAATACACGTTCTGTCGGGCATCGGGGGCCACTCAGAACTTGAACTGGCGTGAACTGCAACTAACCCAAAGCGGACATTGCTGCGTGCCGTCCAATTGGAGGGCGATTGACGGGGTCGCTCAATGCTTATGGTTGCCAATTACAAATTTCCGCCGCCGCCAAAGCATAGACCTGCGCCGCGCGATGGATTTCCTCGATCTCTACCTGCTCCGAGCGCGTCTTCCAGCGGTCGCCGCGAGGTCCGAACTTGCAGCAGGGGATTCCCATTTCGTTGTAAATGTTGGTGTCGGTCCAGATGCTGGAGCGGCCGGTGGAGACTTTCGGTGTCTGTTCGCCATAGAGTGCCTGATAGGCCTGCTCCAGCGTCTCGGCGACCTGATCGACGCCTTCGGCGTCATAGCCCATCATGGAACGGTACATTTCGCGCTCGTGCTTGTGCTGCGTCTGCGCCAGAACGGCACAGAGCTGACGCTGCACCCCTACGGGCGTCGTCTTGGGCGGAAAACGCACATCGACATAGAGTTCGCAAATGCCCGCGGAGTAGTTCGGCCGGTAGGGCGCGCCGCCGACAATGGCGCCGATGTTCACCTTGGAGATGATCGGGCCGTCATGGCGCGACTGATAGACGGTCCTCTCCTCGAAATCCTCGCCCCAGGCATCCACCGCCGCGATGATGTCGAGCATCTTGAGAATCGCATTGTTATCCTTCGGCGGTGCCGCTTTGCGCGTCTTGCCCCAGACCGAGCGCGGCGTGCCGAAGGTAGTGATCTTGAACTGCGCCACGCCGGTCTGCGCGCGGACCACCGACAGCGCAGAACCGTCGGCGCAGATCGCATAATCCGACTGCACGCCATGCGTCAGCAGGTGGCGCGTGCCGGCGCCCTCGCCGCGATAATCCTCGGACTGATATGGGCCGATTGGCGAACGCGAAATTTCGCCGGCGACGCCTGCTAGAATGAGATCGCCCTTGATCGGCATCTCCGAGTCCTTCAGCGCCTTGCCCGCGACCATAAAGGCCGCAAGACCGCATTTCATATTCGACGCCCCGAGGCCATAGACCTTCCCATCGCGGATCGCGCCGCGCAAATCCTCCACCGGATCGAGATCGCGCGTGAGCACACGGTCCTCGTCCGTACCCGTGAAGCTGGTGTCGAGATGACCGTTGATCATCAGCGAGGCGCCGCCGCCGGTCCCTGAGAGAATGCCGACGGCATTGATCCGGTCTGGCGCAACGACCTGCCGGATCGTCTGCAATCCGTTGCGGCGGAACCAGTCGAGCATGAATTCGCCGATGGCCTGCTCGTGACCGGTTGGGCTTGAGATGTCGACCAGATCTCTTGTTAATTCTGCCAGATCGTCCTTGTCGATATTCCCAAGGATATCGGCCTTCTGCTTTTCACTGACCATGCCCGCCCTCCCGCAAGTATCTGCCAAAGTATAGTCAACCCCATGTTCAGAAAGCCATCCGATCGGGGCGTGGTGGTAACGTCAATACGGCTATCGAATGTCCGCTCTTGGCACTAAGCAGGTATTGCTGCGCTGCACCTAAATGTTTTCTTTCGGGGGGTGAGCGGATATTCCCTAAAAGGTCCGAAATGTCAGCTTTTGACCCAGGCTGTGTGAAAACGTGGTCGGGTCTGGTTGTTGGTAGCGTAAGCGGAGGTCGGGGCGGGATTATGCGACCCGACGCGTCCAATTCAGTAAAATCGGTCCGCGGAGATGCCTAACGGCTCCTTGATGCGAAGAATGCTGGGTTATGGGGCCCCCTGAGCCCGTCTCATGCGTGGATCGCCTCTATCAATCCGCCAACGCCAAGAATCTTCATCACGCGTTTCATGTTGTAGGCCAGAACGTGCAGCGCCATTTCGGTGCCGACGTGCTCGAGCGTTTTCATCTGGAAGTGCGTCGCTCCCATCCACGACTTTATCGTACCGAAGGGATGCTCCACGGTCTGGCGGCGCACGCGCATCTTGCCCGGATTTCGATCGAGCCGCGCCTGAACTCTCTCAAGGACGGCTTCGTGTTCCCAACGTGAGATCCGGCGCTCCCGAGCCGTCGTGCACTTGCTTTTCAGCGCACACGCCTGACAGGCAGCCGTCCAATAGCGGCGCAGCATCTTACCGGCCTCTTCGTTGGTATAGCGATAGGTGAGCTGCTCACCGTTGGGACAAAGATAGACATCGTCTTCGGCGACATAGACGAAGTCCTGCTTGCCGAAACGCCCTGCGGCTTTGGCCCTGAGGTCAGGGGCTTCGGGAGATAGACCGTTATGCCGGCCTCCTCGCAGGCCAGGATCTCTTCGCCGGCGTAATAGCCGCGATCGGCAACAGCCTCGATGGTTTCAGAACCAATGGCCGTGCGCGCCTGCGCGGCAGCGCCCGACAACTGACCCCGATCAGAGCCTTTGTTGGTCACCTCATGGGAAACGATCAGATGATGCGTCGTGTCCACGGAATTTTGCACATTATAACCGACCATCCCGCTGCCCCGGCCGCTCGTGGCCATCGAGCGCGCATCGGGATCTGTCAGGGAGATCTGCTTGTCCTCGCTCTGCATCATCTGAACGTTCAGTGCATTCAGGCGCTGTATCTCTTGGCGCAGCATCGCAATCTTCTCGTTGAGCCGCGTGATCTTGGCCTCCGGCACCGCTTCGCCCTGGCGATCGGCGCTATCAAGCTGCGAGAGGTAGCGCGCAATGCTCTCGTCGATCTGCTTCAACCGCCGCTGCATCTTGGCCTGCGTGAAGTTCCGATCCCGCGCGTTGACCGCTTTGAACTTGCTGCCATCGATCGCAACGCTCGCCTCACTGAACAGCTCAAGGCGACGGCACAACACTACGAACGCACGGCAGACCTTGCGGATGGCCCCGCCGTTGTCCTTGCGGAAATCGGCGATAGTTTTGAAATCCGGCATCAGGCGGCCGGTCAGCCATAGGAGCTCGAGATTGCGCTGGCACTCCCGCTCTAGGCGACGGCTCTATTGGACCCGATTGAGGTATCCATAGACGTAGATCTTCAGCAGCGTCGCCGGATGGTAGGCAGGCCTTCCCGTCGCCTCCGGCTCAACCCCGCTAAAGCCCAATTCCCCCAGATCAAGCTCATCAACCAAGACATCAATCGCCCGAACCGGGTTGTCATCGCCCAAATACTCATCCAGCCGCTCAGGAAAAAGAGTGCTTTAACTGCGATCATCGCCAACTACAAAGCGCTTCATCGACCCCTCCACCAAATCACAGAAGAATCATACCAGCCAACGCGTTTTCACACAGCCTGGACCCAAAGCGGACATTAGCCCGCATCAAATCCCAATCTACTGCGAACGTCTACGAACTCGAGTTGTTCAAGGATTGGATCTGCAAGAAGATTCTTTCTAATCAACCACATAACTGAAAAACCTTCATCAGGCATCCTATTTTCAGCGGTCCCGGTGAGCCACTGAAGTGATTTTTCTTGATCTCCAATGGCCAGGTAGGCCAGCGCCCAAATTGTCCATGTCCTGGGTCAAGTTGGGATATGTCGCCCGCGAGCCTAAATGCATCCTCGTATCGGCCCGCTCTATGGAATTACAATCCGCCCATATTGACGAATTTCTGTACCCGTTTGCCCTGGGTTTCGGCCGCATAGACGTTGCCTTGGCTGTCGATGGCGATTTGATGCAGATTGTTGAACTCGCTGGCCATATTGCCCACGCGGCCGAAGGATCCGATTTCGATGCCATCGGAACGCCGAAGAATGTGGATCTTTCCGTTTGCGTCGTCGGAGCTGAACAGGAGGCTTTGCTCGTCATCGGGCCAGAAAGCGACTGACCCGGTGGTTCCAGGCGCGGATTGAGGCGCGACGAAAATTTCGCGCGAAAACGTCCCGTCCTTGTCGAACACTTGCAGACGGTTGTGTGCGCGGTCGCAAACGAAGACCTCGCCGTCTCTCGTCATGTTGATGCAGTGGACGGGGTTCGAGAATTGCCGCGGCGGCGTCGCGAAAGGATCGAACTCCGGCATCTCTTCGTCGGCCGGCGGGTTGCCGTAAGCGCCCCACATGCGTTTGAATTCGCCGGTCGTGGCGTCGAAAACGATGACACGATGATTGCGATAGCCATCGGCGACATAAAGCTCGCCGGTTTGGGAGTCGACATACATACTGGAGGCCCCGGCGACGCGGCTCGTGTCCTCGCTGTCGAGACCCGGTCCTTGATGGCCGATCTGCATGACGAATTCGCCACCGCGCGTGAATTTCAAAACAATCCCGTCTTCGGCGCCGTTGCCGCCGACCCAGACGTAATCATTGTAATCGACAAAGATGCCATGCTCGTTGCCCGACCAGTCGTGGCCTTCGCCGGGACCGCGCCAGGCCTGGACGACATTTCCTTCCTGATCGAACTCGATGATCTCGGGCGCGGCGAAGCAGCACTCGACTCGCGGCTCGACCGAGGCCGCAATCTCGCGTTCGGTGAGCGATCCTGGGCGGTGATTGATCCAAACATGGTCCTGACCATCGACATAGATGCCGGCGATCGCACCGATGATCCAATTGGCTGGCAAAGGTTTCGGCCAGAACGGATCAACTTCGAACTGCGGCGCATCAGCCGCCGCCAATGGTCCACTCAACGCGAACAATGCGAGGCCGCCCAACGCAACCCGACTCATGAACCTCATCGTCCTACCCTCCCTCTATCGCCGGACCACTGTGGATCGCAGCGACGTGTTTATATGACGTCCTTATAGTCCGGCCCGATATGCCAGACGTTAGGCTAGCACGAATTCTGTGGGGGCCAATTAGGAAGGGGCGCAGGCAGGCCTACTCCTTCGGCAATTCGCCCAAATAGTTCTTTTCGTTATATTCGGGCTTCATGCGGCTTGGGACCCCTTCTTTTTCGAGGATTGATTCCCAGTCTTTTCTAACTTCGGGATCTTCCATCCAATAGGGATACTGGTGCCGCCAGGGTGACTCGAACACCCGACCTACGCATTACGAATGCGCCGCTCTACCGGCTGAGCTATGGCGGCCCAGGGGGCCATTGTTGCGACACTTGAAAATAGGCGCTCACACTGATCGCCGCAACAAAGGGCAAATCACTTCAGTTTCGGTTCCAAATTCTTGCACGCATCGATCAACCCGTTCACCGCGCCGATCGATTTGTCGAACATGGCGCGTTCCTCATCGATCAGATTCAATTCGACAATACGCTCGATGCCCTCGGCACCGATCACCGCGGGCACGCCAACATAAATACCTTCAAGGCCATATTTGCCGTCGATATAGGCCGCGCAAGGAAGAACGCGTTTTTGATCTTTGAGATAGGATTCGGCCATCTGAATGGCAGCGGAGGCCGGCGCATAAAAGGCCGAGCCGGTTTTTAAGAGCCCGACGATTTCCGCGCCGCCATCGCGCGTGCGCTGGGTCAGCTCGTCGAGGCGTTCCTGCGTGATCCATCCCATTTTCACCAATTCAGGCAACGCGATGCCGGCAACGGTCGAGAAACGCGGCATCGGCACCATGGTGTCGCCATGGCCGCCCAAAACAAAAGCCGAAACGTCTTCGACCGAGACATCCAATTCTTCGGCTAAGAAATGACGAAAGCGCGCGGAGTCCAATACGCCCGCCATGCCGACGACCCTATGATGTGGCAGCCCGCAAAATTGGCGCAAGGCCCAGACCATCGCATCCAAGGGATTGGTAATGCAGATCACGAAGGCGTTCGGCGCATGATCTTTGATGCCCTCGCCCACCGCGCCCATGACTTTGAGGTTGATGCCCAAGAGATCGTCGCGGCTCATGCCCGGTTTGCGCGCCACACCTGCGGTGACAATCACCACATCGGCGCCGTCGATCTCGGCGTAAGAATTCGCGCCTTTGAGTATTGCGTTAAAGCCCTCCACGGGACCCGATTGCGAGAGATCGAGCGATTTTCCCTGCGGCAAGCCTTCGACAATATCGAAAAGAACGACATCGCCGAGCTCCTTTAACGCTACGAGATGAGCCAGCGTGCCGCCGATTTGGCCGCCGCCGATCAATGCGATTTTCTTTCTCGTGGTTTTGGACGCCATGGGCGAACTCCTTAGAAATTTTTAAGTTGCATCGACACGCAACAAAATTCGGCTGCCGCGCCGCTCACCGAAATTCCGCCGAGCGAAAGATAAATTCGCTTCTTAATGATCAATCGCGCGAAGCGCATAGCAGGCCTGGTTGCGAAAACTACGCCTTCGTTTCGGTCGCTTTCGTAGCCTTAACTTTGGCGTCTTCGCGAATATTCTGACGCTCGGCAATACGCGCCGACTTGCCGCGCCTACCGCGTAGATAATAGAGCTTCGCACGGCGTACTTTGCCGCGGCGCACGACTTCAATTGCTGCTACCAGCGGGCTGTAAACCGGAAAGACGCGCTCGACACCTTCGCCATAGGAAATCTTGCGCACGGTGAAATTCTCGTTGATACCGGCACCAGCGCGCGCAATGCAGACGCCCTCAAAAGCCTGCAAGCGTTCGCGGGTCTTCATCTGTTTGGACTTATCGTCATAAGCGCTATCGACCACTTTTACGCTGACGCGTAGCGTATCGCCGGGGCGAAAGGAGGGAAGCTCTTTGCCGCCGCGTAGGGCCTGCATCTGCTCTGCTTCGAGCGTTTGGATGAGGTTCATGTCATTTTCCTTCGGGCGGTGGCTTCTTCGCGGAATTCTTTGGCAGAATTCTCTTTGAGGCCGCGCCTATAGCGGATCGTGAGGCTTTTTCATAGGGGGCGAAAAGGTCCGGGCGGCGGGTTTTTGTCAGGTTTTCCGCCATTTCGCGCCGCCAGCGCGCTATTTCGCCATGGTTGCCCGAATTTAAGACATCGGGGATCGGCTCGCCTTCGAAAATCTGGGGTCGGGTGTAATGGGGATATTCCAAAAGCCCGGTTTCGAAGCTCTCTTCCACAGCGGAATTTTCCGCTCCCATGACGCCCGGTAACAGCCGCACACAGGCCTCAAGAAGCGCCGCAGCAGCGATCTCACCGCCTGCCAATACGAAATCACCCAGTGAGATTTCCTCCATCTTGCGGGCGCTGGCGGCCCGCTCGTCCAGCCCTTCAAAACGGGCACAGAAGAGGGCCACGCCCGGGCCATCGACCAGATCGCGCACCCGTTTTTGGGTGAGTGGCGCCCCGCGGGGCGTTAGATAGATAAGAGGACGCGGATCGTCGGCGCCATGCGCGGCATAGATCGCCGCCGCCGCGACATCGGCGCGCATCACCATGCCGGGACCCCCGCCCGCAGGGCTGTCGTCCACTTTGCGGTGCGCTCCTATGCCATGGGCTTTGATGTCGTGCACATCGAGCGACCAGATTTTGCTCTCCAGTGCGCGGCCTGCAAGCGAGACGCTTAAGGGCCCGGGAAACATTTCCGGAAAAAGCGTGAGAACCGAGGCGCGCCACATCGCTTCACTCCTCCAGCAAAGCCGCGGCAACGACAACGCGCTTGGCATTTAGATCGACAAGGGGAACCGCATCGCGCGTGAAGGGAAGAATTTGCGAGGCGCCTTTTTCATTGCTGATTTCCATCACATCGCCGGCGCCAAAATTATGAATGGCTATGATCGTTCCAAGCGGTTTGCCGTTTTCGTCTTCGGCGCTAAGCCCAATAAGATCGGCATGGTAAAACTCGTCTTCGCTTGGCGGCGGCAATGCGCTGCGCGGCACATAAAGACGCTGGCCTTTAAGGCTATCGGCGGCATCGCGATCGGAAATTCCGTTAAGCTGCGCCACCGCCTCATCGGTTTTGATTGCGCGCAAAGAGTTAAGCTCCAATTGGCGTCCATCGCCCGATGTGAGCACGCCATAGGATTGAAGCGCGTCGGGATTTTCGGTGAACAGCTTCAATTTCACTTCGCCTTTCAAGCCGTGCGCGGAAAGCACCACCGCCAAAAGCACGGCATCGTCAAAAGGCGCGGCGGCATTGTCCGCCATCTTTGCTCAATAGCCTCCCAATCAATCAGCCGGCTTTTTTGCTGCAGGCGCCTCTTCTGCCGGGGCCTCTGCGGCGGGTGCCTCTTCGGCGGGGGGCTCTTCGGCGGGGGCTTCGGCTGCGGGCTCTTCGGCTGCGGGCTCTTCGGCGGGGGCCTCGGCAGGGGCCTCGGTCGGGGCTTCGGCGGCGGGCTCTTCCGCTGGGGCTTCCGCGGGGGCTTCGGAAGGGGCTTCTGCAGGAGTTTCTGCGGGCTTGGCTGCGGGTTCTTCAGCTGGTGCGGCAGCGGCCTTGGCAGCGGCTGCAGCACGCTCCTGTGCCTTTTTCTTCGGCTTGGCTTTTTGCGGATTATTATGCGTGACTTTTTCCAGCACACCGGCATCGGAGAGGAAGCGATGTACACGATCGGACGGCGTCGCACCCTTGGCCATCCAGGCTTTGGCTTTTTCCAGGTCCAGCCTTAAGCGGTCGGCGTGATCTTTGGGCAAAAGCGGATTGTAAAAACCGATCTTCTCGATGAAACGTCCATCGCGCGGCGCACGTGACTCGGCAATGACGATGGAATAATGCGGGCGCTTCTTGGTGCCGCCGCGCGACAATCTAATTTTTACTGACATCAATTCGTTCCTCTCAAAAATCCGTATAAAGATTATTTGCTATTTTCGTGGAAAACTCGGCGGCATTCCGCCCATTCCCGCAAGCATGCTCGGGTCCATACCGCCCATGCCTTGTGGCAAACCGCGCCCGCCCTTTTTGCCCATGCGCTTCATCACATCGGACATCTGACGCTGCATTTTTAGAACCTTGTTGACCTGGGACACTTCGACGCCCGCGCCCCGGGCAATGCGTTTTCTGCGCGAGCCATTGATCAGTTGAGGCTTAACGCGCTCGATTTTGGTCATCGAGCCGATGATCGCCTCTTGGCGCTTCAACAGATTATCATCGAGCCCGGCAGCGCTTATCTGTTGCTTCATTTTGCCGACGCGCGGAAGCATGCCGAGAAGGCCCTGCATGCCGCCCATTTTGCGCATTTGGGAAAGCTGATCGGCGAGATCGTTGAAATCGAGCTCGCCCTTTTTCATTTTCCTGGCGAGCTTTTCGGCTTTTTCGCGATCGACATTCTCGACCGCTTTTTCGACCAGCGTAACGACATCGCCCATGTCAAGAATACGCGAAGCAATGCGGCTGGCGTTGAAGGCTTCTAAAGCGTCAAGCTTTTCGCCGGTGCCCAGGAATTTGATCGGGGCGCCGGTGACATGTCGCATGGAAAGCGCCGCGCCGCCGCGCGCATCGCCATCGGTGCGCGTTAGGATGATGCCCGTAAGACGTACGCGCTCGTTAAAGCTTTTGGCGATGTTGACCGCGTCCTGACCGGTGAGCGAGTCGGCGACTAGCAATGTTTCATGCGGCTTTGTGATGTCGCGTATTTGCGCAATCTCGCTCATCAAACCTTCGTCGATATGCTGGCGCCCCGCGGTGTCGAGAATAAGCACGTCATAGCCGCCGACCTTGGCGGCGGCCAAAGCACGCTTGGCGATATCGACGGCGCGCTGATTGGCAAGAATGGGAAGGGTTGCGACTTCAGCCTGCTCGCCGAGGATTTTCAATTGCTCCATGGCGGCAGGACGATGCACATCCAATGAGGCCATCAAGACGCGCTTTTTTTCTTTGGTCTGAAGAAGCAATGCGAGCTTTGCCGAGGACGTCGTTTTGCCCGAGCCCTGCAGGCCGACCATTAGAATAGGCGCGGGCGGTGAATCGACGGCAAGCTCCGAGCCTTCCGTGCCGAGAATCTCGACAAGCGCGTCATAAACGATCTTGACGACTTGCTGGCCCGGCGAGATCGAGCGCATAACCTCCTCGCCCACCGCGCGCTCGCGCACCCGGGTGATGAAGTCTTTGACCACGGGCAGAGCGACATCGGCTTCAAGAAGCGCGAGACGGACTTCGCGCAGGGCTTCATCGACATCACCCTCATCGAGCGCGCCGCGCCCTTTGAGCTTGTCGATGACGCCGGTTAAGCGCTCCTGCAACCCGTCGAACATTACTCGTCCTCATTCCCTTCCCCCCTTTAGGGGAGGGTGGGCGAAGCCCGGGGGGGGTATCAACACACCCCCCCCCTTCCGTCCGCCTTTTTTCCTCGGGCCGGCCTACGGCCAGACCCCGAGGCGGACACCTTCCCCCTCAAGGGGGGAAGGGAATTCTTTCATCAATGCCAACTCCCATAATGGAGATGGCACTGACAAACGCCGAGCGCCCCAGGGGGCGAACCTTCGCTGCCTGGGGGCGATCCCGGCTCGTTGGCCGGGACCGGAAGGTTTCGAGCCTTTCCGGATGGGCAAGGGTTTAAGGCGGAAAAGACCGGGAAGTCAAACTTTCAGGGGGCCTTGGCGCTAGGTCTTGCACTTTTGCTTGTCATCCCCGGCGAGCGCGACATTTGGAGCGCGAGGGAAGGGAACTCAGGTGTCGATGACATGCGCATATTTCACTACCTGGGTCCCCTGCGCTCGCCGCTTCGCGGCTCGCCGGGGATGACAATTTGGCTTTAGCCGAATGTCCTACCAGACCAACGCCATCAGCTTCAGATCGTGAGGTATGCCGTGAAAGGCTCCGGATTTGCGTTTCCTCCCCTCGGCCACAAATCCGACGGACTCGTAGAGATGTATCGCAGCCTCATGCCATGGAACGACTTCGAGTTCGATACGACAGAAACCTTCCCAAGTATTCGCAATGCCAATTGCCATCTCCAAGAGTTTCCGCCCGACGCCGTGGTTGCGATAAGGAGCGAGAACTGAGATGCCCAAGCGCCCCTGATGACGCGTATGTGGTTTCTCACCTGCTTGGATATCTAACATTCCAATAACGCGCGCTCCGTCCAACGCGAGCAGAAAAAACGCGCGGTCCTTTTTCGTCGCGTCCTCTAGATGTATTTTCTCCTCCTCTGGCGAAAAACGTATCCCCGGTATCGTATTCAGTGGTTCGTCGGCTATCTCGTGCATGAACTTTGATAACGCTTCAGCGTCTTCAATTGTCGCGGGACGAAATACGACATTGTCAATCGGAGCAGGCACGCTCACTCCCCTAACCCCAATTCCTGAGCAAAATAGGTGTAAGTCAATCCAAGCATCTAGGCGCGCTGCGCATTATTGTCCGCGGCGGCGTGGCCGCCTTCGGTGTTCTCGAAGAATAAATCTTGCCTATCCGGTTTACACCCACACCCACTAGGGCTAGAATGGGCGCAAACCGGATATAGGGGAGCGCGCCATGGATGTTCTCGACCGCGCCGATCTCCCATTCCCGCATTCGCTACCCGAGTTCCAGCGACTTTTCCCCGATGATGCGGCCTGCGCCGCCTACCTGGAGAAAGCCCGCTGGGGAGACGGCTTTGCCTGCCCGCACTGCGGAACGGCGGGAGAGCCGTTCCACTTTGAAAACCGCCCTGGCGTCCTGCGCTGCCGCAAGTGCCGCCAGAACACCGGGCTGACGGTGGGAACAGTGATGGAGCGTAGCCACACTCCGCTGAACGTCTGGTTCTGGGCCGCTTATCTGGTCGCCAGTCAGACGCCTGGCATGTCCGCCGTGCAGTTTCAGCGGCAACTTGGTCTTTCGCGCTACGAGACGGCCTTTCAAATTCTCCACAAGCTCCGCTCGGGCATGGTGCGGCCCAACCAAGACAGGATCGGTGGACAGCCCAAGAACCATGTTGAGGTGGACGAAACCTGGGTTGGCGGGCGAACGCGTGGGGAAGGCCGTGGTGTTCACCACAAGGTTCCCGTCTCCTGTGCCATCGAGGTGCGTCATCGAAAGCCGGGCACCAAGCTCGACAACCGGAAAGACGGACGCTATGCCGGACGCGTTCGGCTCGCCGTCGTGCTCGACCGTAGCGCCGAGTCGCTCTATGGGTTCGTCGAGAGCACCGTCGCGCCGGGATCGCTGATCGTTACTGACGATTGGAGCGGCTATGCTGGCCTCGGTAAGCGCGGCTATGAGCACTTCGCTGTTGCCGAGTGTGGTGATCCAGAGGTTGCCGAGCAATACCTGCCGATCATCCATCTGGTTTTCGCCAACCTGAAGACGTGGCTGATCGGGATCCACCACGGCGTTAGCCACCAGCACCTACAAGCCTACCTCAACGAGTTCACCTTCCGCTTCAACAGGCGGTTCTACCCGTTCAACGCCTTCCGCTCATTGCTCGGCATCGCGGGCGACACCTCTGCTCCAACCTATGCCGAGCTTTACTCGGGAGAGTGGCGGCACCCTACATGTAGCGGTCATGGGCGTTAACCGGATAGGCAAGGAATAAATAATCATGGCCTTGCGCTTCCATAAGCGCTGCCATCTTGCGCGCATGCACTGGCGTGACGCGATCATCCGATGTCGCGGTGACAAAAAAGATGTTCGGGTAATGCGCCCAAGGGTACACATTTTGATAGGGCGAATAGGCAAGGATCGCTGCGCGCTCGATCGGGTCGTTGGGATCGCCATATTCGCCTTCCCAGGACGCGCCGGCGCCGATTTCCATGTAACGGATCATGTCGAGAAGCGGTACTTGGCAGACGACCGACTTAAAAAGATCCGGGCGCTGCGTTGCGACCGCGCCGACAAGAAGTCCGCCATTGGATCCGCCCATAATGCCAAGCTGATCGGGCGTGGTGAGCCCGCGCGCGATCATGTCTTCGGCAACGGCGATAAAGTCGTCATAGGCACGTTGGCGGTTGGTCTTGAGCGCCGCCTCGTGCCAGGCGGGGCCAAACTCGCCGCCGCCGCGAATATTGGCAACCGCATAAGAGCCGCCTTTGGGCAGCCAAGTACGCCCCACGCTAGTCCAATACCAAGGGTTCAGCGAATTTTCGAAACCGCCATAACCATAAAGAATGCTCGGCGCCGGGCCATCTGCTTCCCTGGGACGAACCACAAAATAGGGAACCCGGGTGCCATCTTTTGAAGTGGCTTCATATTGGGTGGCGCTGGCGCCGCTCGCATCGAAGCGCGCCGGCAGAGACTTGATGGCACGCGGCGCGTTATCGCCGCGATCAAAATAGAGCGTTGTCGGGGTCAAAAAGTCCTGAAAGGTGAAAAAAGCCTCTGACCCGAATTCATTGACCGAGGAAACATTGGTCGAGCCGCCTGAAGGTAGAGAAAGCTTCTCGCTGTGCCAAGCGCCGTCCCCATAGCGAAAGGCCTGTACGCTTCCCGTGACATTATCAAAAATCGAGACATAGACCGCGTCCCTGCCCGTAGCGACGGTCTCGATCGACGAACGCGGACCCGATGTGAAAAGAAGGTCCCCATCCTCGATTGTCTGTGTCGCCAAAAAACCATCCCAGGGAAACGAAAAGAGCGTACCTTGCGGGATGGTCTCAAAGCCTTCGCGCGCCCAATCGCTGCGCAGCGTCACCAACACCTGGTCGCTATTCATGCCTTGTAGCTCGGCCGAAAGCGGCAGAGGCAGCTTCACTGTGCTGTTGTCGGATTTGATGAAATAAAATTCCGATTCAAAAAAACTGACAGCGCGCACCAGCATCGGGACTGGGCCATCAGTGCTTCGCATCTCAAAGGGCCAGACGCCGACATCTTCTTCCGCACCCTCAAAGAGCTGAACCGCCGCCTCCAGATCCTCACCGCGCTGCCAGCGTTTGACGATGCGCGGATAGCCCGAGGCGGTCATTGTGCCGGTCCCGAAATCTGTGGCGAAGAGAACGACATCGTCCTCGACATAGGTGGCATCGGATTTGGCTTCGGTAAGCTGAAAGCCGTCCGCAATGAAGCTTTTCGTTTGAAGATCGAATTCGCGCTTCACCGCGGCATCGGTGCCGCCGCGTGAGAGCGAGACGAGGCAGCGGGTCAATGAGGGCGCGCAGCTTGTTCCCTCATAGACCCAATTTTCCTCTTCCTCGGCCGCCAGCGCGTCGATATCGAGCAATATCTCCCATTCGGGTGTCTCGGTTTCATAAGAGGCAATGCTCGTGCGCCGCCAAAGCCCGCGCTCAGGCTCGGCATCGCGCCAGAAGTTAAATACATGCCCCCCGCGCAGCGAACCCATCGGTATGCGATCTTGCGCATCCAAGAGATCGAGAATGGCGTCAAAATTTGTCTCATAGGTGGGATCACCCTTGAGCCGCTCCAGCGCCACCGCGTTGCGCGCCTCGACCCAATCAAGCGGCGCCTCGCCGTGAACATCCTCCAGCCATATATAGGGATCCTCCAACACCTCTTGGGCGACGCTCACGCCGCCAAGGAGTGATATCCCCGTCATGATCGCGATTACTCCGTACCAAAAGCGCATTTTGTCGCCCCGTATTTAAGTTGGGTATTTAAGTTGGACCCTAAAGTGGCGGCAGCCAGACCGGGTATCAACTGGTGATGATTTTGCCGCCCTGGCGCCGGCAGGGCCGGAAGCCTTATAAGGCGGCCATGACGCGCTTTTTAAAGATGCATGGCCTCGGCAATGACTTTGTCGTGTTCGACGCGAGAACGAATTCTGTTGTGCTCAATGCGGCTGGGGTGCGCGCCATCGCCGAGCGCGGGCGCGGGATTGGCTGCGATACGATCATTGTGGTCGAAAACGATAAGGATGGCGCAGACGCCTTCCTACGATTCTACAATGCCGACGGCAGCGAGGTGGAAGCTTGCGGCAATGCCAGCCGCTGCATCGCAATGCTGCTGATCGAGGAGACAGGCAAGAGCGTAGTGACGCTCGGCAGCAATGGCGGGCTTATGGAGTGCCGCAAGGCGGGTGATTTATTTACAGTCGATTACGGCCCTCCGCAGCTCGATTGGCGCGAGATTCCGATGGCCCAAGCGGTGGACACGCAATCTTTCGCCCTGCCCGTAGATAATTTTTCCGACAAGGCGTTAGGCGCGGTCTCGGCCCTTGCAACCGGAAACCCCCATTTGGTGCTTTTTGTCGAGAATGCCGAAGATGCCCCGGTCGATAGTTTGGGCCCTGTGATCGAGAACCATCCCTGGTTCCCGGCACGGACCAATGTCGAATTCGTCGAGAAGCGCTCCGAAAACGCGATCCGCATGCGGGTGTGGGAGCGCGGTGTCGGTATCACCGAGGCCTGCGGAACCGGCGCTTGCGCGGCCGTCGTCGCGGCCCACCGGCGCGGACTCACGGAGCGTAAAGTATCGGTGGAGCTTGACGGCGGCATGCTCGACATCGAGTGGCGCGAAGAAGACGATCATATCCTGATAACCGGTCCTGCTGTTTTAAGCTTTAAGGGCGACGTCGATCTCGCAAAATTGGGGTCTTAAGTTGAGCGTCGATATTCATACTTTTGGCTGCCGCCTCAACGCTTATGAATCCGAGGCCATTCGCCTTCGCGCGCGCGAAGCGGACCTCGACAATGCGGTGATCGTGAATACTTGCGCGGTGACGGGTGAGGCAGTGCGCCAATCGCGCCAGGCGATCCGCAAGCTTCGCCGCGAGAACCCGGAGGCCAAGCTGATCGTCACCGGCTGCGCCGCCCAAATCGAGCCCGAAAGCTATGCAGCCATGGGCGAGGTCGATCTTGTATTGGGCAATTCCGAAAAGCTGGAAGCGAAAAACTACGCTCCGG
This sequence comes from Micropepsaceae bacterium, assembly GCA_965247505.1. Lineage (GTDB taxonomy): Bacteria > Pseudomonadota > Alphaproteobacteria > Micropepsales > Micropepsaceae > CAIYRG01. The sequence goes on from OZ252020.1 coordinate 1,661,820, forward strand.
AATTCCTAAATGGCGAATACCTAACTGGAGACTTTCTGCAAGGTGCCGAGCGCGTGCGGGTCGGCGACATCATGTCGGTCACCGAAACCGCAGCGCAATTTGTCGATTCTTTTGAAGGGCGCGCTCGCGCGGTGCTGCAAGTGCAAAATGGCTGCGATCATCGCTGCACCTTCTGCATCATCCCCTTTGGGCGGGGAAGCTCACGCAGCGTCGGGCTCGGCGCGGTCATCGAAGAAGCAAAGCGGCTTTGCCAAGCCGGTTATGCCGAAATAGTCCTTTCCGGCGTCGATCTTACTTCTTATGGCGCGAATCTTCCCGGAACCCCGACGCTTGGGGTGCTGGTGGCGCGGATCCTAAAGCATGTCCCCGAATTGAAGCGGCTAAGGCTCTCTTCCATCGATTCCATCGAAATAGACGACGCGCTTATGCAGCTCATCGCCGAAGAAGAGCGGCTGATGCCCCATTTTCACCTCTCGGTGCAGTCCGGCGACGATATGATCCTAAAGCGCATGAAGCGCCGCCACAGCCGCGCCGACACCATCGCCTTCGTCCAAGAGGTTAGACGCCTCCGGCCCGAAACGGCGTTCGGCGCAGATCTCATCGCGGGCTTTCCGACCGAAAGCGATGAGATGTTCGAAAATACATTGAAGCTCATCTCTGAGGCGGGGCTCACCTATCTCCATGTCTTTCCTTTCAGCCCACGCGAGGGAACACCGGCCACGCGCATGCCGCAATTGCCGCGGGGCATCGTGAAGGAACGCGCAGCGCGCTTAAGAGCCGAAGGGGACAAAGCTTTGCAGACCCGGCTCCAAGCGCTCTTAGGAAGCACCCAAGATGTGCTCGTCGAGAAATCCGGCTTTGGCCGCACAGCCTGCTTCGCACCTGTCCGCCTTACCGGGAGAGCCGAGCCCGGCACGGTGTTGCGCGTCGCGATCATAGGCGAAGGCGGAACAGAGCTGCGCGGCGATGTCGTTGAAAATGTGCGGCGCAAAAACGATCGATCGCTCCGAGCCTGCGCATGAATTCGAGCGAACCAAGCTCTGCTAAGCCGGGAATGTTTGCGCGGCTTAAAGCCGGCCTCTCGCGATCAAGCGCGTCACTCAGCTCCGGGCTTGGTGGGCTCTTTTCCAAAAAGCGTCTCGATGCCGAGACCATTGCCGAACTTGAAGAAGCCCTGATCGGCGCCGATCTCGGTGCGGCGGTGGCCGCAAGCCTTGCCGCGCAAATCGCCAAGGACCGTTTTGATAAGGAGATAACGGAGCAAGAAGTTCGGACGGTCCTGGCTGACGAGATCACCAAGCTCTTGGCGCCCTGCGCCAAAGCCTTTGCAGTCGAGCCGGGGAAAAAGCCTTTTGTTGTGTTGGTCGCGGGGGTCAATGGGACCGGCAAAACCACGACCATCGGAAAACTTGCAGCGCGCTTAAGCAAGGATGGACACAAAGTGGTGCTCGCCGCCGGCGACACATTTCGTGCCGCTGCAATCGAGCAATTGCAAATCTGGGGGGAGCGCGCAGGGGCCAAAGTCGTCGCGAAGGCCAGCGGCGCGGATTCGGCGGCTCTCGCCTATGACGCTTTCGCTCTAGCGAAAAAAGACGGCGCCGATGTCTTGCTCATCGATACGGCGGGGCGGCTACAGAATAAGTCTGACCTGATGGCCGAATTGGAGAAAATTGTCCGCGTTCTCAGGAAATTGGACGCAGAGGCGCCGCATGCCGCTATTCTGGTCCTCGATGCCACCACAGGGCAGAACGCATTGCCGCAGGTAGAGGCATTCAAAAAAGCGATCCCGCTGACAGGCCTCATCATGACCAAATTGGACGGCACGGCGAAAGGCGGCATCTTGGTGGCCCTTGCCCACAAATTCGGCCTGCCGATCCATTTCGTCGGTGTCGGCGAAAGCATAGATGACTTAACTGAATTCGATGCGCAAAATTTTGCGCAAGCGCTTGCAGGAAATTAGGAGAGTTTGGTGCCTGAAAAGCGAACGATAAATCCATTGTTGAAGTTGGCGCTCGACCTCGGTCCGCTGATTATTTTTTTCATTGCGAACGCACGATTCGACATCTTTGTTGCGACCGGAACCTTCATGGTTGCGATTACAATTGCCATCGCGATCGGGTTCGCGATCGAGCGAAAAGTCTCGCCAATGTCCATCGTAACGCTGGTTTTGGTGCTGGTCTTTGGCGGGCTAACTCTTTGGCTAGAAAACGAGATTTTTATCAAACTCAAGCCCACTGTGCTCTACGTCATGTTCGCGGCGGTGTTGTGGGGAGGCTTATTTACCGGGCGCATTTTCCTAAAAACCTTACTCGCTCAAAGCATGAATTTACCCGATGCAGCGTGGCGCACATTGACTCATCGATGGGTCATTTTCTTTTTGTCTCTTGCATTACTAAACGAGTTTGTGTGGCGCAATTTTTCGACGGACATTTGGGTTGCGTTCAAAGTGTGGGGTGTAATTCCGTTGACATTTTTGTTCGTGATTGCGCAGACGCCCTACATTGCACGACATCAGATTGAAGAAAGCACTGACGGTTGGGAGCAGTGACGGACCGCGCCGCTTGCCCTTCGGCTTGACCAAAACGTTCCCAGTTCACGACGAACCCCGCTGACATAAGCGTTGAGCAAATTTCAATTGAAAATTCTGCCCTGATTGCGGCAAAAATATCGTGAGTCCCGTTGGCGTTCGAACATATTCGCGCTATTGTGCGAAGTCCGCCGTACGCGGACGATCACACCAAAAAAATAAATTACTGAGAATTGGGAGTTGGGGGATGGTTTCGAGGGGTCCGCGAAAGTCGATCAACGGCTTCGACCTTTCACAATCTCCATCTCATTTGTTGCGCCGCTGTGTTCAATACGCGAATGATTTGTTTGCGCATGAGCCAACCGCAAGTGACATTACGAAACAGCAATACACTGTTCTCGTTGCCGTCGAACAAAACGAAGGTGTCAGTCAAGCCGATCTTGTTGCGCTAACCGGAATTGATCGTTCGACACTGGCGGAAATGATCCGTCGCATGATCGAAAAAAGATTGCTTTCACGTGAACGCACTGAGAGCGATCAGCGGGCAAATTCGGTGCGCTTGGCATCGGCCGGGCGCAAAGCCTTAAGGGGCGCCAGGACGGCCAATGACCGCGTAGAAAGGGCCCTTTTATCAGCGATTCCGGCTGGGGATCGGGCCAAATTCTCACGCATGCTGTCGGCCATTGTGGCCGCTGCGGAGGCCGGTGACGCGCCTCCGCCTCCCTCCCGCAGAGCCTCGGGACGGCGTCAGCGCTAGGCTTGGCGGCACTTCGCGGCAAAAATCAAAAACGCGTCGCCTTTAAAATTTAGTCTGTCTATTTTCTCCCAACCGGCGTGCACAAAAAGGCCCGGCACTTTCGTTGTCGCGCTGTACACAATGTCAAAGCCCAGCTCCGCTGCTTTGACAATTGCGTTGCGTAGAAGCGCGGGGCCAATTCCTTTTCTACGATGCGCCGGCGCAACCCATAATCCGATGAGGCAGGGGCTGAGTTCCTGACGGGGGGTTATCGCGTTCGCTGCGATCGCAATGGCGCCGACGAAACCGCCGGCCCGCTTGGCCACAAGACCGAGCGGCAAGGCGTCGGATTAAGAACGTTCCAATAAATCGGACTTGGCCTCGCCCTGAGAGCATGATGTGACCAGATTGAACCATTCTGACGTGGCGAGTTTGCGACAAGGTCAAGGGATTTGTCGAAGAGCATAGCGGGACTATGCTCGAGACAAAGCCCGCAGGATTTGGTGCAAACACGCCCGTCCCTTTGGGTTTGTGTCCGGCGGGAGCCCGATCTCAATGGATTCGGAACGAATTGGATTTGGTGAGCTCACATCCCCGCAGCGGGAAGAATAATATTTTCCACCACTTCATCGGTAAGGGGACCGGCATAATGGGCGCGAATGATGCCATCGCCATCGACGACAAAGGTCTCGGGAACTCCGGTCAGTCCCCATTCGATTGCGCCGCGCCCGTCGGGATCGGCGACAATATGAACAAAGGGATTTCCGAATTCGTCGAGAAAATTCCGCGCGAATTCCACCTCGTCTTTATAAGCGATGCCGTAGAGCGTCATCCCTTCGCGCTCCGCCAGTTCTTCGAGGATCGGCGCTTCAAGGCGGCAGGGTGCGCACCAGGAGGCCCAGAAATTGATCAAAATCGGTTTGCCGCTTTCGAGATCTGATGTTGCAAAACTTGTGAACTCGGGAGCCAGGGCTACCATCTCATAGGAAGGCACCTGTTTACCGACCAATGGCGAGGGCAGGACCGTGGGCGGCCCGTTTTGAAGGCCGGCATAGAAGAAGGCGGTTATTCCAAGGAAAATAACGACCGGAACAAGGAATACGTATCTCATCACGAATTGCCTCCCTTAGCCTCATTTTCGAGACGCCGGATTTCGGCTTGCGCGCGCGCATGGCTTGAAATGCTAAACGCGATCGCAAAACCAAGTACTAGCACGCTTGCGGCATAGCTGGGCCACACAAAGGCTCCATAGCCGCCCATCTCAAAAAACGTGCTCATAGGCCCGCTCCTTGCGCAAGCATAAGCGAACGGGCGCGGCGGCGAAAGATTTCAGTCCGTATGCGGAGCAACCACAGCCAGACAAAAAGAACATTATATCCGACCGCCATAGTTAGGAGCGGCCACAAAAAGGCGGGATGAATGGCCGGGCCTCCTTCGCGCAGCAGCGATGCCGGTTGATGAAGCGTATTCCACCAATCGACCGAGAAGTGAATGATCGGAAGGTTAACCGCGCCGACCAGCGCCAGCACCGCTGTGGCCTTGGCCGCGCGCACCGGATCTTCGATCGAATCCCAAAGCGCGATGTAGCCGAGATAGATAAAGAGCAAAATGAGCTCGGAGGTCAGACGCGCGTCCCAAACCCAATAGGTTCCCCACATCGGCTTGCCCCATAGCGCCCCGGTAAAGAGCGCAAGGGCGGTAAAGGCCGCGCCAAGAGGCGCCGCAGCTTTGGCTGACATGTCCGCCAAAGGGTGCTTGAAGACAAGCCCCGTAAAGGACGCGCCCGCCATGACCGCATAGACGAACATGCCCATCCAGGCCGCCGGCACGTGGACGAACATGATCCTAACCGTCTCGCCCTGTTGGTAGTCGGGGGGCGACACAAACAGCGCCATATAGAGACCAGCCGCCAGAAGAAGCGCGGCAGCACCGGCGGTCCATGGCAGCAAGACGCCGGATATATCCAGAAACCGTTTCGGGTTGGCCAGCGCCGAGAGGCGGGCGGTGAGCGAAAGAGCCGTCATGGCATGATCCAGAGCATGATGTGATACGGCACTACAAGGTCTATCCCGCAAGATTGAGACGCACTGCCGCAGCCGCTGCAAAGGGCGAAAGCGCGACCGCGCCCAGCGAAAATGCGCCTAAAAAGAGGATTGCCGCTGTTCCGCCGCCTTCCAGTGCCGTCAGCACCGCTCCTGCCCCGAAAATCACCGCCGGCGTCACAAGGGGCAGCACAATAAGAGCAAGGATCAGCCCACCCCGGCGCACCGAGAGCGTCAATGCCGCGCCGATCGCGCCCACGGCGCTGAGCGCCGGCGTACCGATGGCAAGACCAATGATGAGCGCGGCATATCCCTCAGGCGGAAGATTGAAGAAAAGTCCCAGGAGCGGCGAGATTAAGGTGAGCGGCAAGCCCGTCGTCAGCCAATGGGCGAGAATTTTCAGTCCCGAGGTCGCTTCCAAGGAGAGCTTTGAGAGCGCAATAAGATCGAGACCGCCATCTTCAAAATCGGCCTGAAACAATCGATCGAGCGACAGGAGCGCCGAGAGCGCTGCGGCCACCCAAAGAATGCCGCCCGCGATGCGGCCCAGAAGCGCAAGATCGGCCCCGACGCCAAGCGGCACCAATGCTGCGATGGTTCCGAAAAACGCGACCGCCAGCATCGCTCCGCCCCCCGCACGAAAGGCGAGCGTGATATCGCGGCGAAGCAGAGCGCGCGCCGGGCTCATGGCGCACCCATGACAAGACTTGTCGCATCAACGCCCAGCGGATCATGCGTTGCGGCAATGACGATCCCGCCCGCTTCGCAATGCGTGTGAATGAGTTCGGCAACAAGTCCCTTGCCCGCTCTATCCAGCGCGGCCAAAGGCTCATCCAAAAGCCATAGCGGGCGGTTCGAAAGAACAAGGCGGGCCAGCGCCAAACGGCGGCGTTGCCCGGCGGAAAGATATTGCGCCGGAAGATTAAGCGCCCGCGCAAGGCCGACGCGCTCCAGGGCCTGCCCAACATCGCCATCCGAGCCGTAGAGCGCCGCGAAGAAGCGCGCATTCTCCACGACCGTCAATTGATTTTTGATGCCGTCGAGATGACCAAGCCAGCCGACAAAGCGTCCGCGCTCCTCACCGTCGGAAACGTCCCTCTCGGCTAACTGAAATGAAATTGTACCAGCGCTTGGACTAAGAAGACCGGCAATGATGCGCAACGCGGAGGTTTTCCCTGCGCCATTCGCACCTTCCAGCGAGAGCGCCGCACCACGGGACAGCGAGAATTGCAGATCGCGAAAGACGGCGCGCCCACCTCGCTCGCAAGCGAGGTTTGCTGCTTCGATTTTATCGAGCGCTGTTTTCAATTGTTACGGCCTAAAATTATTGGATGAACACAATAGTGCAAAGGCGCGGCCCAGGCGAGAATGCCAATGCCGATGCCGATTGCAATGCCAATGCCAATACCAATGAACGCCAGCACCAATAGACGGGGGTCTCAATACATATGCTGGCCGCCATTAATGGATAGCGTCGAGCCGGTCACAAAGCCTGCCTCGTTGCCGACCAGAAAGAGAACGCCACGCGCAATTTCTTCTGCTTTTCCCAAACGGCCAACCGGAATACGCGAGACAATCTTTTCCAGCACATTGGGCGGGACGGCGGCGACCATGTCGGTATCGATATAGCCTGGAGCGATCGCATTGACGGTGATGCCCTTGGCGGCGCCCTCTTGCGCCAAGGCCTTGGTAAAGCCGTGAATTCCAGACTTGGCGGCGGCGTAATTGACCTGACCATATTGTCCCGCCTGGCCATTGATCGAACCGATATTGACGATACGCCCGAAGCCCCCGCTCAGCATTGCATCCCATGCCGCCTTCGACATGTTGTAACAGCCACCGAGATTGGTATCGATCACATCGTCCCAGGCTTTGCGTTCCATCTTGCGCATGGTGCCGTCGCGCGTGATGCCGGCATTGTTCACGATCACATCAATCGAGCCGAGCTCATTTAAGATGCCGCTCACCGCGCTCACGCACGCGTCGAAATCGGAAACGTCCCATTTGCGCGCGGGAATTTTTGTCTCGTTGGAAAAACTCTTCGCCCGCTCGTCATTGCTCACGTAATTGGCGATCACTTGATAGCCCGCATCGCGAAGCGAAATGGAGATCGCCCTGCCGATGCCGCGTGTTCCGCCGGTAACAATGGCAACGCGTGTCATGGATATTCCTTCCTTAGATTTATCCCGTATTTCCCAAGGAGCGTCGATATTCAGTGCGGCGAGAAGGCGATTCTTCTATAAGAACCATGAAGTTGTAGCATGCATGGAGCGGCGGATATGGCACACCCGATGGGTGAATCGAAACCGGGGTGCCTTCGGGTCGTTTTTGACCGTCGCTTGAAGCTTGAATTCCACGGTTCCAAGATCACCTCTGATGCCGGGTTGCTCGCCTACCGGGAGCTTGACGATGCCCTCGGCCTGACTGAGATGGCCGAGGGTGTTTTCCACGACAGCCGTACCGGCAAGAACGGATGGCACGGCCTAACGGGGCTGGACCGTCAGTCCGTCTTTGGCCGTCTTGGCGGATACGACGACGTGAACGATGCCGATCGTCTGGGTCGTGATCCCGCCATGCGCTGGATTGTCGGCGGCAAGGCCATCGAAAGACAGGCCGCTTCCACCAGCCAGATGGGACGCTTCGAGACGGAGCTATTGGCCGCCGACGAGAACGTTGAAGCCTTGGCCGACATGAACGGGGTGTGGATCAACAAGGTTCATGACCGCCACTCGCCGAAGATGATCATCCTCGACATGGATAGCTCCGTCAGCCCGACCCATGGCGACCAGGAAGGCACAGCTTACAACGGCCACTTCGGCTGCACCTGCTATCATCCCCTGTTCCTGTTCAACCAGTTCGGCGACTTGGAGAGATGTTCCCTGCGCCCCGGTAATGTTCACAGTGCCGACGGATGGCGGAATGTTCTGGAGCCGGTGGTGATGCGCTATAAGGAAAGGAAGGTGCGGCTGTATTTTCGTGGCGATGCCGCCTTCGCCTCACCGGAGATATACGAATATCTCGAAGCCGAGGGATTACTCTACGTCATCCGCCTCAAAGCGAACGCGATTCTCCAGCGGAACATTGCCCATCTGCTTACGCGACCTGTCGGTCGCCCGCCCGACCATGTTCGCCGTTTCCACGCCAGCTTCAGCTATCAGGCTGGATCGTGGAACAAGAAGCGCCGTGTCGTGGCCAAAGTGGAGTGGCATCCCGGCGAGCTGGTTCCTCGCGTCGGTTTCATCGTCACTAATCTGTCGCGCCCTACCAAGCGGGTGGTGGCGTTCTATAATCACCGTGGCACGGCGGAGCAGCACATCAAGGAAGGCAAGAACGCCATCAACTGGACCCGTCTGTCATGTCGCAAGTTCCGCAACAATGCCGTTCGGCTCCAGCTTCATGCGCTGGCATATAATCTGGGCAGCTTCATGCGGACACTGGCCTTGCCGAAGGAGGTGGAGCACTGGTCGATGACGACGTTGCGCGACAAGCTGGTGAAGATAGGGGCCAAGGTTGTCCGACATGGCCGCTACGTTACGTTCCAATTGGCTGAGGTGGCGGTGCCGAGGGACCTATTCCGGAAAATCCTGAGCTTGATTGATGATCTGCGGCGAAGACCCGCTCCGGCGTAGGCCGAGGGAATCGACGGCGAGGAGAAAGCGACAGGAGAAGTGTGTCTGGATGGCGAGAAAAATGACCGAGTGGCCTTCCAAGCGCGGGCCGATTACCAAAATCATGCCATCGGATGGCTGCAAAGGGGATACAGTACCCTTGGCGATGGGAAAGTGGTACGATTTCCACGAATTTGGATGGCATCTGGGGAATGTCGGTTTATGCTTGGCGTTCGACGCACAGAGCCACACCCATGCCGCCGCCAATGCACATGGTCGCAAGCCCTTTTTTCGCGTCGCGGCGCAGCATTTCGTGCAGCAAAGTGACAAGAATGCGTCCGCCCGAAGCCCCAATGGGGTGGCCGATGGCGATGGCGCCGCCATTCACATTCACCCTGGAAGTATCCCAGCCCAGATCCTTATTGACCGCGCAGGCCTGCGCGGCAAAGGCCTCATTGGCCTCGATGAGATCGAGATCGTCGATGGTCCAGCCGGCTTTCTTGAGGGCCGCGCGGGACGCGGGAATGGGGCCGATGCCCATGAGCTTCGGATCGACGCCGGCGCTGGCGAAAGAGGCGATACGCGCCAATGGGTTCAGCCCGCGTTTCTCGGCATTGGCGGCCGCCATCAAAATAAGAGCCGCGGCGCCGTCGTTCAGCCCCGAGGCATTGCCGGCCGTAACGGTGCCATCCTTTGCAAAAGCGGGGCGCAGACCAGACACGCTTTCATAGGTGACGCCCTGGCGGATATATTCGTCCGCATCGACAACGCGTTCACCCTTTCTTTCTTTAACCGTCACGGATGCGATTTCGTCTTTGAATTTTCCTGCCTCGCGCGCGGCTTCTGCCTTGTTTTGCGAAGCGACGGCAAAGCGGTCTTGATCCTCGCGGGTGATCTGAAATTCGCGGGCGACATTTTCGGCGGTGATCCCCATATGGATATTGTCGAAGGCATCAGTGAGACCGTCGGTAATCATGGTATCGGCGAAGCTTAACGAGCCGAATTTGGTGCCGCCGCGAAGATGAGCGGCATGCTGCGACATGCTCATCGATTCCTGCCCACCGGCGACAATGATATCTGCATCGCCATTGCGAATAGCCTGATAGCCGATGCCGACCGCGCGTAAACCCGAGCCACAAATCTGGTTCACCAGCCAGGCCGGCGATTCCTGCGCAATACCGGCATTGAGCGCCGCCTGACGAGCCGGATTCTGACCCTGCCCTGCAGTTAGGACCTGGCCTAAAATGACCTCGGAGACCTCGCCTGGCTCCAATTTTGCACTCTCAAGCGCAGCCTTGATCGCAGCGGTGCCCAAATCATGAGCCGGAACTTTGGCAAAGGCGCCATTGAAGCTGCCGACCGGCGTCCGGGCGCCCGCCGTGATCACTACTTCCGTCATAAAATAATGCCTTTCGTGCCTCTTAGGCCTGCATTTAGGCCCCGGCCGACCCCCCGTCAAATGAAATGCTACACCGCAAAAAAGATGCTGGACTTTGCCCATGCCTAGAGTGTGTTATGGGCCCAGGAACCGACGGATGAGGCCACCAAAACGCCGGTAAACCGGCAAAAACCGAATGCCTCTCGCATTTTTTATAGGTACACGCCTTGAGTGACGCGAAATCCGGGGATTCCGACCCGATTATCATAAAGAAATACGCCAACCGGCGGCTCTACAACACCCAAAGCTCGAGCTATGTGACCCTCGACTATCTGGCGCAGATGGTGAGAGACGGGACGGAATTTGAAGTGCGCGACGCGCGCAGCGGCGAGGACCTTACCCGCTCGGTACTGGCGCAGATCATCTTCGACGAGGAAAATAAGGGGCAGCATCTACTGCCGATCCAGTTTCTGCGCCAGCTGATCCGTTTTTATGGCGACTCGCTTCAGGCTTATCTGCCGAGCTATCTCGAAATGTCGATGGAGAATTTCGCCAGCAATCAAGATGAGATGCGCAAGAAATTCGCCGATGCTTTTGGTGGGCGCCTCAAATTCAAAGATATGGGCGTCAAAGATTTCGAGGATTTGACCCGGAAGAATTTGCAAATGTTCGAGCAGGCTATGCGCGTGTACACGCCCTTCGGCGGCGCAGGCGCACCGCCAGGGGCGAACGCGGGTGGTAATTCAGAGCCAGACCCGGCGCCACCCACGGATGACAGCCCACGCGATCAAGAAATCGCTGAGTTGAAAGATCAGCTTGCCGCCATGCGCGAGCAAATCGCGCAGCTGGCGGACAGAAGTTAGGTGCGCTTTACGCGCCTCATTCGATTTTTTCTTGTCAGATAGCGTTGCCGCGGGCGCAATATCGCCAGGTTACTTCCATGCACGCCGAAAAATGAGTTTTCATCACAAAAGCGCGCTGGCCCATATTGTCACCTTCGTTTTCATCGGAGGCGGATGGTTTTCCTACATGCCTTGGGCGATCAGCCGGGGCGTTACGCTTCCCGAGCTGGCGCTTGTCGGCGCGGCGCTGCTCGTTCTCGGAAATGGCTTGCTCTATGTGTATCTGCGGACGCTTCGCTGCCCTAACTGCCTTATTCGCTTCGGGCCGAAAATGTACCGCCCCGGACTTATTCATCTTCCATGGCCGAGGAAGGATTGTTGGAATTGCGGCGTCAATCTTAGCGAGGCCCAAGAGGAGGCGCGCATAAATCCTTCTTCGGAAAAGCGTGCTCCACCACCCCAGGGATTTCCTTTGCGCTGGCGAGCGGTTCTTGCGCTTGTCATCGTATGGAATGCGCTGGGCCTGGCAAGTCTGTTCCTGACCGACGGCTTATCTTCCGGTTCGACGCCGGCGATGGCGGGTGCTCTTGTTTTCTTGTTGGCGGTCAGTTGGGGAACAAAACATCTGCGTCCAATTCAGCATTTTATTCTCAGCGACGGCCACAGCGTCGAAGAGGTCAACCGCTTCCTCACCTTTTGCCAGGCCTTCGCCATTTTCGGACTGGCGGCACTTTTGGTTAGCGGGATTATTCAGTTTTGATTGGGTCCTGCGACCAAAAGAGCGTCGAATATTCAACGCTTAGGCGATCAACCCGGGAGAAAATTCGTCTTTCCTTTTGATGACTTGGCTGCAAGATAACGCGAAGAATTTTCCGAGACGATATCTATGGCCGATGATCGCAACAAAGTTGCCGTTGACGCCCTTGCCGTTCAGCCAAGACAGCCGCAGGTCAGCGCGCCAACTGAACTAATCCCGCGATTTTCCGGGCGGTTGAAACGGGCCTTAGGCGATTATTTCGGGCTCTCGAATTTTGGTGTGAATATCGTCCAGCTTGCGCCGGGCGCAATCTCTTCACTACGCCATGCCCACACAAGCCAGGATGAGTTCGTATTCATCATCAAGGGCAAGCCGAGCCTAATCACCAATGACGGTGAGGCACTTCTTAACGCGGGCATGTGCGTCGGGTTTAGGGCCGGGTCGGACGACGCGCATCAATTGGTCAATAGAACGGATGAGGAGGTTGTTTATTTGGAAGCGGGCGACCGCACCGTGCCGGACGATGTCGCCTATCCGGACGATAATCTTGCAATAAGCGTGGACGGCTCGGGCAAAGTGTATTTTCGTCATAAGGATGGAACGCTGTACGAAGATTTTGGCGCCTGAGGGAAAACGCTAACTCAAGCTGCCTTCCGCTTCCGGCCTTGTCCGCGCCCAATAAAGCACCGCAAGCGCTAGAAGCGGCAAGGGCAGCGTGACCAGCACCATGGTTTGCCAGCCGGCAAAATGTAGAAGCGCGCCCGAGAGCATGGAACTTGTGCCGGTTCCAACAAAAACCAGCATGTCGTTCAGCCCTTGCACCTTTCCGCGTTCCGAGGAGCGATGCGAGCTTGTGAGAAGCGTCGTGCCGCCAATATAGAGAAAATTCCAGCCAACGCCCAAGAGAAACAGCGCGCTCCAAAACGCGGCGACCGAAGTACCGCTCACTGCAACACCCACCGTAGCCATCATCAAAAACGCGCCGCAGCTCATCACTTTGCTGGTTCCAAAGCGCTGAATAAGCCTGCCGGTGAAAAGGGACGGTGCAAACATGGCAACGATATGCCACTCGATAACAAAGGCTGCATCCTCGCCGGCATGATTGTGGATCGTCATTGCGAGCGAAGTGGGGGTCATCAGAAAATTCATCATCGCATAACCGATAATGGCACCGAGCATCGCCGCGATAATCGGCGGCTGAGCAAGAATCGCGGAAAGTGGCCGCGCCGGTGCGTCCGCTGCCGGATCATGCTTGGTCGGGTCGGGAAAGCGGACAAAAAGCAGGAGGGTGAGCGAGGCAAGGGCAAATCCAACCAAGGCAATGTAAGAGGCAAGGTAGGCCGTCGGAAGCAGATCGCGCGTAAAGATCGCGGTCTCGGGCCCAACAAACGCGCCCGCCAAACCGCCGAAAAGCACCAAGGAAATTGCACGGCTGCGCGCGTGCACACCAACGGCCTCGGCGGCAGCAAAGCGATAATATTGTCCCGTTGCGCTATAAGAGCCACCGCAGAAGGCGGCGCCGGAGAACAGTAGAAAGCTCTCTTGAACCAACGCCAATGCGCCTAATGCAGCGCCGCAAAGCCCGATAAACGCGCCAAGCAAAAACCCGGCACGCCGGCCCAAGCGCTTCATCAATAGCGACATGGGAAGCGTTGTCGCCGCCGCACCTACAACAAAAGCAGTCAATGGCACCGTCGCGAATGCGGGGTTTGACGCGAGGACCACTCCGATCAAGGGCGCTAGAAAAAACGTCAGAGCGTTGTTGGTAAGAAGGAGCGCCTGAAGAACAGCCAAGGCGGCGATCAAACTTTTTGATCCCGACATTCGGCGTGCGCCCCCAACCCGTTCGCGGCTCTCAAGTGCTCCGGTACGGGCGCTACAGCCAACAAGCGACAATAGCATGGGGCTTGTGTTTGCCGCCAATGGGGCAAGCGAAACCAGTCTGAAAGGCGATTCTACGCGGGCTCTGAGATATTTTTGTCTTTAAGCCATTCCGGCGCAGTATCCGGGCGGCCAAAATGAAAGCCCTGGAAATAGTCGACGCCATATTCGGAAAGCAATTTGGCGTCTTCTTCCGAATCCGCCCATTCTGCGACGGTCTTGAGCTCAAAATTCTTCGCAAGACCAACAAGGGTGCGAACGAAAACCTGGTTGTCCGGAGATTGTGCAAGATCTTTTATGTAAGAGCCGTCGATCTTGACCATATCGAATTTGAGCGCTTGAAGATTGCGGAACGAAGTATAGCCGGCACCGAAATCGTCGATCGCGACGCTGCAACCAAGCTTGCGCAGACGTGTAAGGAACTGGGCGTTTTCTTCAAAGGCATGAAGCGCGGAGGTTTCGGTTAGTTCGACCGTCAAGCGGTCAGCGACTTCGGAGTTGGCTTGAACAGTGGCAATGAATGCGTTGAGCCAAGGCTGGTCGTTTGCATTCGTCCCCGAAACGTTCAATGACAATTTGATCTTCGGATTGGCTTTGAGTTGAGCGATCATCATTTCCAAAGCGCGCCGATCGACCAAGCGAATGAGTCCCAAAGTTTCCGCGACGGGAATAAATTCACCGGCAGGAGCGAGCGTGCCGTCCTTACGCACCATTCTTAAAAGGCATTCATAATGTTCGGGTTCGCGCGATTTCGCGCAGACGATGGGCTGATAGGCAAGAATAAGACGATTTTCGTTGAGCGCGGCCATGATGTCGTCAGCAATGGTCATGAGGCGGCGTCGAGCGAACTCGCGCTGGGCCGATTTGACATAGACAGCATAGCCGCTGCGGCCCTTGCTTCTGGCGCGCTCAAGCGCCTCTTCGGCCTGTAGCATCGCTTCCTGGCTGGTCGAAGCGTTCTCCGGGAGCCAAACCGCACCGACGGAAATCGTCGCCGATACCGTGCCAATAGGCGTTTCAATAACTTCAGAGCGCACTGCGGAATTTAGACGCTCGGCCACGACGGCCATCTCCTGGTTGGTGCAATTGCTCAAGATGACACCGAACTTGTTGCCTGCGGTACGGCCGATAATGTCGCTGCCCCGCAATGATCGGGCCAGCCGATTTCCGGTCGCGACAATCACTTCATCGGCGACGCCAAACCCATAGGTCTCGTTTATGACCACCAGCTTGTCGATCGCGGCGACGAAATACGCGCAGCCTCGCGATTCAGCTTTGGCTTTCTCGATCGTGACGCTCAATTCTTCGCGCAAGCGTGAGCGATTTAGTTGACCGGTAACCTCATCATAGGTGGCAAGATGGGTCAGCCGATTTAGGGCATTTTTTTGTTCGGTAACGCGTCTAAGAACGCCGATAACACGCTCGATGCGCCCATCATCTTTGTTAAGACGCGAGGCACGCAGTTCAAACCATTCCCGGCTTGTCCCTTGGACCGATTCGAACTCGAGCGTAAAGCGCGGGTCGATGGGCATGCGTTCTTCAATGAAAGCTATAAGCTGCCCACACACTCCAGGCGCCAGCCATTCGCAAAAGGCCTGGCCGGTACCCAGGCTTTTGAGATCGACATGGTGACGGAGAAATTCGTCGCCGCCGTCCCAAAACATCTGATCGTCCGCTAGATCCCAATCGAACGCGACTTCGTCAGCGCTGGAGAGCGCAAGGCGCAGGCGTTCGGCCATGGCCGTGTTGGTTAGCCCGGCCAGATCCCCGTTAAGCGTCTTTTGTAAAACTTCGCCGCGCGCCACCTGTCACCCGATTTGCAATGCAATCTTTGCCGCATTGTCCCAGAGCGTTTTTTTAGAGGGAATGCTTTAAGAAACTCGAAATTTTGAGCGCCAAGTGAAGGCATAAAAGCGCGTGATTAACCGTTTATTACCAAGCGGCCCTTGCAGCCCCGATAAAATTAACATGTGCCGACAAAGTCAATAAAATCAGCACTATTTCGCTATCTTTGGGGCCGGCGATAGGCGGCATTGTAAATGCCACAACAAATCCAAGGCCTCGCTCGCCTGACTTTCGCAAAAAAGCCGACGTGAAATGACAGAACTAAAAACTGGGCTTTAGCAAAGTCGCGGCAAGAACCTGGCCGTGATCGCCGCTTTGAATGATGATCGCGACGCTGTCATGGTTGGCCCTGTCCAGGTTAAGCGGAAGGCGGAGTGTTTTTTCGCCGCCGCTCCAAATGCCTGCCCGCCGGATGTCACGCACGACATTTGTGTAGGCAAGCCTTCAATCCTTGTTTTCGCCATCTTCGATCGCGACCGGCGCATGGCTGAAAACGCGCATCACCCAAATTATCGCGCCTCCGTCTTCGCTAAAACTTTGGGGCGCGAGACCTGAAATATCGATGGTCAGATTCTGCGCATTATAGGCAGCGTCAAGAGAGATCGGTTCGGCCTCACGGCGCGGCGCATAGTGACGCGTCACTGCCGACAAAACGCTGTAGCGCTTGTTTCCAACAACGTCCTCGATTCCATCGACGATCATTTGCGGCGTATAGGTGCCCGTCCGCCCCAACGCTTCGGCATAGGCCTTTTGCCGATCCGTATTCGAAGCTGAGGCGAAAGTGTCCTTCCACCCCAACATGTCCCAATAGGTGACAGGAAAACTTAGCGCGACAACATCGGAGCGGCGCGCAAGATCGGCAAGAATCTCATCGGCAGGGGGGCAATCGCTACATCCCTGACTGGTATAAAGTTCGACTAGCACCGGCTGCCTGTGCTCGGCTTCGCCCGCCACGACAACGTCAATCGCCGTAGGGCAAAAGAATATTATGAGAGAAAATGCCGCCGCCCGAAAAATCATGCGCGGAAGAATACGCTAAGAACAAGCACACTCCCAAGAGCAAGAGTGTTCACGAAGCGGCGAGCCCCATGGTGGACAGCCAAGTCCCGTAGCGCGCAAACGGGCTGTTTCACCCGAAAATCGCTCGCATTACGCCGCCAAAAGGTTTCGCAGCACGTAATGCAAGATGCCGCCATTTTCGAAATAGGCGACCTCGTCCAGCGTGTCGATCCGGGTGATCAAAGGCAGTTTTTTCGTTTTGCCGTCCGGATAGATAATTTGCGCAATAATCTCCTGACGCGGCTTTACGCCGCCTTCCAGGCCAGGAATATCAATGGCCTCACGTCCAGTAAGCGCGTAATCGGCACGCGTCTTTCCGCCCGTAAATTCCAGCGGCAATACACCCATACCGATGAGGTTCGAGCGATGTATGCGCTCGTAACTTTCCGCAACGACTGCGGCAACACCGAGAAGGCGCGGGCCCTTTGCTGCCCAATCGCGTGAGGAGCCTGTGCCGTATTCCTTACCCGCAACAATAATTGTTGGAACATTGCCGGCCTGGTACTTCATCGCCGCGTCATAGATCGACATCCCCTCGCCCGCGGACGAAGAAGAGGAATAGTAAATCGTATTGCCACCTTCGGCGCCGCCCATCATCTCATTGCGGATGCGGATATTGGCGAAGGTTCCGCGCATCATCACTTCATGATTGCCTCTGCGCGCGCCATAAGAATTGAAATCCGCCGGTGCCACGCCGTTCGCGACCAGATAGTCCCCGGCGGGACCGTCCTTCTCAATCGAGCCGGCCGGGCTGATGTGATCGGTTGTTATCGAATCCCCAAACAGCCCTAAAATGCGCGCAGCTTCGATGTCGCGCAGCGGCGGCGGCTTCATCGTCATGCCGTCGAAATAGGGCGGGCTCTTCACATAGGTAGATTTGGAGTCCCATTTGTAAGTCTTACCCTTGTTGATCTTCACCTTTTTCCATGCACTGGTGCCTTTAAAGACATTGGCATAGCGCGTGCGGAACATGGCTGGGGTCACACATTTGCGGACCGTATCGGCGATTTCTTTTGGGCTTGGCCACAGATCCCTCAAATAAACCGGGCGTTTTTTTGAATCATGACCAAGAGGCTCTTTTGTCAGATCGATTTTGATATTGCCGGCAAGCGCATAAGCAACAACCAGCATGGGCGAGGCGAGATAATTGGCGCGCACCTGCGCATGCACCCGCCCTTCGAAATTGCGGTTGCCGGACAGCACCGAGGAAACGACCAAATCGCCTTCAACGACCGCCTTGGCGATCGGTTCGGGAAGCGGGCCGGAATTGCCGATACAAGACGTACAGCCATAGCCGACAAGATTGAAACCGAGTTTGTTGAGCGGTTTGTTGAGGCCCGATTTAGCAAGATAATCGGTCACCACCTGGCTTCCCGGCGCCAAAGATGTCTTTACCCATGGTTGCGCTTTGAGCCCAAGCTTGACCGCCTTTTGTGCGATCAGGCCAGCGCCCAGCATGACATAGGGATTGGACGTATTGGTGCAGGAGGTAACCGCAGCTATCGCAACATCACCATGGGAAAGAGCGTAATCGCTCCCCTCAACGGCAATCTCGTATTGCTCCTCGCCTTCTTTTTTGAAAAGCGTTTTCAACGCAGCCTTAAATTCCGTTCCGGCAGTGTCAAGCGCAACACGGTCTTGCGGACGGCGAGGGCCCGCCAAGCTCGGCACGACATCCGAAAGATCGAGATGAAGCGTGTCGGTAAAGACCGGCTCTTCGCTGCGCGCGGTACGGAACAAGCCTTGGGCTTTGGCGTATTTCTCGACGAGCGCCAGACTTGAGGGCTTGCGCCCCGTTGCCTTCAAATATCGGAGCGTCTCGGTATCGACCGAGAAGAAGCCGCAAGTCGCGCCATATTCGGGCGCCATATTGGCAATCGTCGCGCGGTCCTCGAGCGGCATGTCGGCAAGCCCCGAGCCGAAGAATTCGACAAATTTTCCTACCACGCCGCGCTTGCGCAGCATTTCGGTCACGGTAAGCACAAGATCGGTTGCGGTGCAGCCGGCAGGCAATTTACCCGTCACCCTAAATCCGATGACTTCGGGAATGAGCATCGAGATCGGCTGGCCCAACATGGCCGCTTCGGCTTCAATTCCACCAACACCCCATCCCAAAATGGAAAGACCGTTAATCATGGTGGTGTGGGAATCGGTTCCGACGACCGTGTCGGGATAAGCGTATTGCACCTGGCCCTTGGCCTCTTTCACCTTCTCGGTCCAGACAGTCTGGCCGAGATGCTCCAGATTGACTTGATGGCAAATGCCCGTGCCGGGCGGCACGACGCGAAAGCGATTGAAGGCCTGCGCACCCCAGCGCAAAAACGCATAGCGTTCGCCATTGCGCTCATATTCCAACGCGACGTTTTTCTTGAACGAGTCCTTGCCACCGAAAGCATCGACCATAACCGAATGGTCGATCACAAGATCGACCGAAGCGAGCGGATTAATCTTTTCCGGATCGCCGTTCAGCGCAGCCATCGCATCGCGCATAGCCGCCAAATCGACGACGGCCGGTACACCGGTGAAATCCTGCATCAAGACACGTGCCGGCCGAAACGCGATCTCGCGGGTCGAGGAGCGCTTTCTCAGCCATTGTGCAACGGCTTTGATGTCGCTCTTGGTGACGGTTTTTCCGTTCTCGAAGCGCAACAGATTCTCAAGCAAGATTTTCAGCGAATTGGGAAGTTTCGATATCCCTTTGAGGCCGTTTTTCTCGGCCGCTTTCAGGCTGAAATAGACAAAACTTTTGCTGCCGACGGTTATTTTGCGGCGCGACTTGAAACTATCGAGGCTAGGCATTCGATCCTCTCTCTTGCCTCCGCGAATGCGGTGTCTGGTGATGGGAAATCGGCGCGGACATTAGTTCCATTTAGTAGGGAAGGCCATGCATGAAAAGCGAGGCTGGAGAAAGCCTTGTGTGGCTAAAAAACGCAGGTTTCTCTATGCCTGTCCCTAGACGGTAACACTGCTCCTTGCTGCGGCAATTTATCCCGGTCAATCGGTTCTGGCCGAACTGAGCCGGAGCGAGCCCCGGCTTGGTTTCGGTCCAAGCGCCGCAGGGTTTTCGACGGTTTTGGAGAAAAATAAATTGATCCGCAGGCATAATAGCGGCCTAGTTTCGAACGGCTCTAATCTTTACTCCATATTATTGCCACGATCCCCCAATATTCGATGTGAGAGGCGGGGTCGAATGTCCGGCTGGGTGGCGGATGTGGCCAGAACTCTGGATAGAAATTGGAAAAATTGAAGACTTTCCGGCCAGATTGTATTTTGGCGGTCGTCTTGGCGCTGTTTATCGGGGCGCCATTTGTCGGCACATCAGTCGCGGTTGCGCAGGACAATGACATTCCTGCCTGGCGGCTTCCGATTACCCCGACCGTTCCGGCGCCCGAGGATGGTCACTATTTTGCCGGCGACGATGTTGAGTTCTGGGTTGATCACCGCGGTGGTGGTGGCAATGTGCGCCTTCGCTTTGTCGGAGACGAAGAGATTTTCTATCTCTCGACTGACCCATCGACGCTCGGCGGGCGGGTTTTGAAATATGACAGCGGCGATGTCGCTCTGGCCGTCAGCAGCTGGGGCGGCGTTACACTTTATACGCGAAATGCGCCCAGGGGCCTTCCGGCAGAGCGCATGGGTGAAGCGCCAAATCTCGATCCAGAGCCCGTAGCGGCCAACGAGATACAAGAGCGAGCATTGGAGATCGCGGAGGCGCTCGAAGAAAGCGAAAATCTCAATGTTGGAATCGCCGCCAATTGGGAACGCGTCATACGTGGCAATCGCGTACGCGCTCTCACTATCGAATCGATACGCAACGCGACCAACGCGCTCGCTGAGTTGGCTAGCAATGCTGAGACCAGGAGCGCATATGCAGAGCGCATAAGAGTCGTGCGCATCGTCGTTTCGGATCAATCCGAAATACGTGTCGGCAACCAGACCCTGACTATTTCGTTCGACGCCAATGGCGAGCCTTGGGAAAGGCCATCTTCACGCGCGATTATTGAAGCGATCGAAAACATCCCATAATACCGAAGGCTAGTGTTTTGGTTGCCATCCTCCCGGGGCAAACTCGAATCCTGAATATTCGAATCCAGGCGCAACCGTGCAGCCCAAAAGTGCGAACGCGCCCAAGGGCCGCGCGCTTTGCCAAACGCCCTTCGGCACAGCGAAGTGCAACAATTCGCCCTGGCCGATATTAGGCCCTAATACATGGCGCTGCGCCGGGCCACCGTCTTCTGCAGTGAGCAGTTCAAGCGCTTCGCCCAAATAGAAATGCCAGATTTCAGCGGCGTCGATTCGATGCCAACGGGACTTCTCGCCCACGCGCAACAAATAATAGATCGACGTCGAATGGGCGCGCGGCCCGCGCCCTTCGCTATCTCCACCTTTACGATCTCTGCCCTCGTTATCTCTAAAGGTCTCGCGGTAGAAGCCGCCTTCGGGATGCGGGATAAGATCGAGCCGTTTTACGATTTCATCTGGATTGGTCATCCGTTTCCCTTGTGCTGCGTTGGGTGTAGTTTTTTGGCATCTTCGAGGCCGGCAAAGGCGTAACGAGGAATGGGTTTGGCGCACCGCGTTCGACACATTTTGCTATGCCGGATGCAACGCCACGCGCGTCGGCAAGCGCATCATGTTTTTGGCCTTCAAATTCTACGCCGACTTCTCCAGCGACATCGCAAGCGTGCTTGCCTGCAAGATCGATCCCGCTCGCCGCAAACCAGGGGATGACGTTGTTACAGGCCGGAAATTTGCGCTCTTGCTCCCATCCATAAAGTTTTAAATTTTCGATGAGCACGAGATCATCGCGTCCGAACGCCCATAGGCGCGCGTTACCGACGAACTCAAGAAAGCTACGATAAGCGGAAACGAAGTCCACTGCCCGCACAGATAGCTTTTCATTTGTGACGCCGGTGAGCTGCGTAAAATATTCGGAGAGGTTGGAATTAAATCGTGGGCGTAGAAGAATTTCGAAGCTATCGAGAATTTTTAGATCTTGGGCGTCGAGTTTCACGGCGCCGATCTGGACCACTTCTTTCTTTTCGTCGGCGCGCGACCAGTTGTGCGCAACAGAGCCCTCCCAAGCGGTGAACTCAAGATCAAAAACGACGGCGGTGCTGCGGCGTGGCTGGGACAATTCATTCGGCCATAGCGAGTTGAAAAACGGGGTAGAAAGCCGCTTCGTTAACACATTGTTAACGCCAAAAGGGCAGCGTTTGCCAGGGAGATTTGGCGCCCGACGGATTCGGCGCAGAAGAGTTAGCGAAAGAGGCAAGTCAAGGTGATGGGGGAAAAAACTTTACCGGAAAGAGCTTTCCAAGATTCGCCCTATTCCGACGAGTCCGGGCGTCCGATCGGCGAATATCAGCCTTCTGCACTGGAGCGCCTTACCCGTTTGCACCTTGAATCGGTTGAAACGTTGCGGCTTGCCAATCTCTTCACGCGCCTGCCTTTGGCGGCGGGTGCGATGGGCGCGGGCTGCGCGAGCCTCTTGGTCGCTTCGTCAGGTTCCGTGTCGGCAATTTTGCTTGGCTCGTGGGCGGTCTTCGTCGCCACGGCGGTGGTCGCCATGTTGCGGGTCGCGCGCCGCGCCGCATCCGCGCCAATTGAGCTCCCATCTTTGAGGACAGCGGCGCTCGATCTCAATGCGGTGATGCTCTATGCGGGCTTTGCCTGGGGCGCCGGCGCCTTCATTGGCCTGCCGGTCGCTGCGACGATGTCGAGCCTTCTACTCTTCACGATTGGCGGGGCTCTGGCATTGAGCATCATTTTGCGCGCGAAGGGAGCAGCTCTCTACTTCCTCTTTCCAAACATTGCGCTCGCGGCGGCGGCGGCACTTTTCGGGAGCGCCGGGCTGATCGCTTCGGCAATGATTTTGGTGCTCGGCGGAAGCGTTGCGGCTGCGATTGAAATAATTGGAAGATTTATGACGCGCCGCGCCTATGCGCCGGCCATTCCCTCCCCCACAATGTCCTAACCCCCTATTGTTTCCTAAAGAGCCCTCTTTCGACTAGAACCGGCCCCACCGGGTCGCATCGCAAAAGCAATGTGTTGTGCAAAATGGAAGAAACACCGCGCGCGGCGTTTCGGCATCTCGGAGTGAGGGCATGGCAGCGGGCAAGGGCAGAATAACCCATGTGACCCCGAATGGGGCCATTGCTGATAATACAATCTTCGATAATGCTGCGTCCGTCGCCCATGTCGTTGCCGCGGAGGCTATGGAGGTGCTGGCCTCGGCAGCTCGGCTCATTGGCACGGATGATCCAAAGCTTAGCGCCTATTTCGACACCTTCACGCACAACGCGATTCCCGAGGACATTATACGTTTCAGCGATGCCGAACTGGCAGCGCTGGTGGAGTATGTGTACGGCAAATCGGCCGAGCGAAAACCCGGCGTTCCTCTCATAGAAATTTTCGATCCGAATGAGGTGGGATTCGCTCCTTCGCAAACCGTGTTGATCGCGATCAACGAAGACATGCCGTTTCTCTTTGATTCTTGTGCGAGCGAAGTGCGGGACCGAGGCTTTGGGATTCGTGCAGCATTTCATCCCATCATGAGCCGCACGCATGACGATCACGACACCAAGATATCCGCCAAGATTAGAGAAAGCACGATCGTCTTGGCGTTGGAGACAATCTCCGACCGGCAAATCCTCGATGGACTTTGCCATGGGATTAGCCGGGTCCTTGCCGATGTGCGACTCGCGGTAACGGATTGGAAATCCATGCTTACGCGGCTGCGCGACACCATCGGCGAGCTGCAACAATGTCCCCCTACCATTCCAGAAAAACGATTAGACGAATATTTGGCGTTTCTCGGCTGGCTTGCCGACGACCATTTCATCTTTCTCGGCGCGCGCGACTATGTATTCGACAACAAGGGAGAGGGTCGCCTCGATGCGGATATCGATAGCGGCATCGGGCTTCTTACAAATCCGGAAACGCGGGTGATCCGGCGGGGAGAAGATCGTTCGAGCCTAACGCCGGACGTGCGCGATTTCCTAACCAGCCCAAACCCGCTCATCATTACAAAATCGAGTACGCGCTCGACCGTCCACCGACGCGTCCACATGGACTATATTGGCGTAAAGCGCTTCGACAAAGATGGCGCTTTAATCGGCGAACGCAGGTTTGTCGGCCTATTCACATCCAGCGCCTATAGCCAGTTTCCACCGGGTATTCCGCTTCTACGTCTTAAACTGGTCAATGTTCTCGCTGGCTCGGGATTACCGGTAGATAGCCATGACGGAAAAGCGCTCGCGCATATTCTCAATACCTATCCGCGCGACGAATTGTTCCAGATCAACGAGGAAGAACTCCTCGCCACTTCTCTTGGTATTTTGAGTTTAACCCAACGCAAGAAAGTGCGGCTGTTCCTGCGGTTCGATCGCTTCGATCGTTTTGTCTCTGCGCTCGTCTACGTTCCGCGCGAACGCTACAACGCCACCATAAGAGTAAAAATTCACGCCCTTCTTGCACAAGCACTCGACGGCAGAATGTCAAACGCGACGCCGTCCCTCGAACATGAAACTCTTGCCCGGGTGCATCTCATCATCGGACGCAATGCGGGTTCGCGTCCCAAGGTGGACGTGCGCGCCTTGGAAGCGAAGATCCGTGAAATCATCCGGACGTGGGCAGATGAATTTTCCGATCAATTGTTCTCAAAATATGGCGAGGCCCAGGGGACAAAAATTCAAAGCCGATACAAAGATGCCTTCCCGGCCGCCTATCAAAATATATTTTCTCCCACTGCGGCCGTCGACGACATCCGTTACATCGAAACTCTAGTGGAAGAGCGTGCGCCGGGCAGGAACTGTCTTGCCGACGTCTATGAACATAAGAAGAGTAGCGACGATGGGCGGCGCGATACTCTGCGTCTGACGTTGTTTGCGCTGAACGACTATGTCTCGCTCTCCGA
This sequence comes from Micropepsaceae bacterium, assembly GCA_965247505.1. Taxonomy (GTDB): domain Bacteria; phylum Pseudomonadota; class Alphaproteobacteria; order Micropepsales; family Micropepsaceae; genus CAIYRG01. Next base: position 1,686,413 of record OZ252020.1, read on the forward strand.
TAGCCTTCCGCTATTCGAGAATCTTGGCCTCAAAGTTATTGCCGAGGATTCCTTTCTCCTCCATCCGCGCGCCACGGGTGGTGAAGTTCAGCCTGTAGCGCTGATGAATTTTCTAACCGAGCCGAGAAGCGGACAACTAAATGAGGAGTTTGCTCGCTTAAAAAATCGTCTCGAAGACGCGTTCCATGCCATCTGGCTTGGTAGGGCGGAATCCGACGGGTTCAACCAGCTTGTGCTGGCGGCACAATTAAGTTGGCGCGACGTGACGATATTGCGTGGGGTGGCAAAATTTCTCCATCAAGCCGGCCTGATGTTCAATCAGAGCTACATGGAAGCAGCCCTGGCAAAGAATGCCGGGCTGGCGCTACTGCTTGTCGATCTTTTTTATGCGCTGCATGAACCGGGCGCGTTCGAGAATTTGGAGCACCGTATGGAAAAGGCATCCAAACTCCGCGAGCGGATCAGCGCTGGATTGGAAAACGTTCCAAGCGCCGATGAAGACCGCATCATCCGTGCCTTCGAAAGCGTGATCGAAGCAACGCTAAGGACAAATTTTTTTCAACCTGTTCTCAATGGCGACCTTAAGCCTTTGTTGGCGCTAAAACTGAATAGCAGGCGCCTCGAAATGCTGCCTCCGCCCAAACCCTTCGTCGAAATCTTCGTTTATTCGCCCGAAGTCGAGGGCGTTCACCTTCGTTTTGGGCCGATCGCGCGTGGCGGCATTCGCTGGTCGGACCGCGCCGAGGATTTTCGTACCGAAGTCTTAGGGTTGGTGAAGGCGCAGCAGGTCAAAAACGCCGTCATTGTACCAGTTGGCGCCAAAGGTGGCTTTTATCCAAAGCGCCTCCCCTTTGGAGGGACGCGCGAAGAAATCCAAACCGCCGCCATAGACGCCTATAAAAGTTTCATCTCTGCTCTTTTCGATTTGACCGACAATATCACGGCCGATAGTAGCATCGCCCCGCCGGAAAACGTCCTGTGTCACGATGGCGAGGACCCCTATCTTGTTGTCGCTGCCGACAAGGGAACGGCAAGCTTTTCCGACATCGCCAACGCCATAGCGCTGGAGCGGAATTTCTGGCTTGGCGACGCTTTCGCGTCCGGGGGGAGCAATGGCTACGACCATAAAAAGATGGGAATTACGGCGCGCGGCGCCTGGGAGGCGGTCAAACGTCATTTTCGTGAGATGGGCCGCGATATCCAAAACGAGCCCTTTACCTGCATTGGCGTGGGCGACATGTCCGGAGACGTCTTTGGCAACGCTGCGCTGCTTTCGAAAAAAACAAGGCTCATCGCCGCCTTCGATCATAGGCACATATTTTTCGATCCCGATCCTGATCCGGAAGTCAGCTGGAAGGAGCGAAAACGTCTTTTCGAACTAAAACGCTCAAGCTGGGACGACTATGACAAGAGCCTTATCTCACCTGGCGGCGGCGTTGCTCCGCGCAACGCCAAAAAAGTCCGTCTGAGCCCCGAGATGAAAGCCATAACTGGACTTCAAAAGGACGAGGTGCCACCGGCGGAAATTATTCACGCGCTTCTCAAAGCGCCGGCTGATCTGCTCTTCTTCGGTGGTATCGGAACTTTCATAAAGTCTTCCAGCGAGCGCCACTCTGAGGTCGGCGATCGTGCGAATGACTTCATTCGCGTCTATGCGCGGGATGTGCGCGCGTCCATTATCGGTGAAGGTGCCAATCTCGGCGCGACGCAATTGGGCCGGATCGAATATGCGAGCAAGGGCGGCAATGAGGGCGAAGGCGGGCGGATCAATACCGACGCCATTGATAATTCCGCCGGCGTCGATACTTCAGATCATGAGGTCAATCTGAAAATTCTTTTAAGCGCATCGTTAAGACGTGGCGCGATCACGCATGACGAGCGCGATAATATTCTGGTTGCAATGGCCGAGGACGTCGCGAAGCTTGTTCTGCAAAATAATTATGATCAGACACTTGCGATCTCCGTTTCCGAACACAGGGCAAAGCACGATGTTCAGGCGATGGGACGTTTTATGCGCGATCTTGAAAAGGCCGGGAAACTGCAGCGTGCAGTGGAATATCTTCCCGATGACGAGACAATTCGCGAACGCGCGGAAGCGCGAGCAGGCCTTTCAAGGCCGGAAATTGCGGTACTCCTGTCATATGCAAAACTCGATTTGCTGCAAGAGGTCATCGAGAGCGAGCTTCCGGACGATCCCTATTTCGAAAAACATTTGAGAGAGTATTTTCCACCACGGGCGATGGAAAAATTCTCAGGCGAACTTGGTGCTCATCGCTTGAAGCGCGAAATCATTGCGACCCAATTGGTCAATCAGACGGTCAACCTTGCGGGACCGCTTTACGCGTCGTGGCTGTGCGAGAGTACCGGCGCGCCATCATGGCTTGCGGTGCGGGCATTTGCGGTTGCCGACGGCGCGTTTGAGTTCACGCGGCTCAAAAAGCGCATCGATGCGCTGGATCTGAAAATCACCGCGAACCTCCAATATGAGATGATGGGTGATATCCGCGAATTTCTCCGGCGGGTGCCGGGTTGGTTTGTCACCCATCTTGATTTGGCCGCGCCGCTAAAGGAGTCGGTTGAAACACACAAGGCCGGCGCAAATGCGATGCGCGAACTCCTCCCAGGCATCGCTTCGCCCATGGAGTCAGAAGGTATCGATGCGCGCGCAAAGGCGCTTACCGAAGCCGGCGTTCCCGAAGATGTGGCCCGGGAGATTGCGTTTTTGCCGCTCTTTGGCGTCGTACCGGAAATCGTAATGCTTACGGAAACAACAAAATGCAGTTTTTCGGCGGCGGCAGGGGCCTATTTCGCGATCGGCCAAATTGTCGGTCTGGATCGTCTGAAAACACAGATCGGCTCGATTTCGACCGCCGAATATTGGGACCGTTTGGCATTGCTGCAACTGGCGGGCGAGATTCGCGCTGCGCAGCGCTATTTGGCCGCAAAGGCATTGGCCGAAGCGAGAGGCGCAGTGGACACGGCCGATGAAGGTGCCGCGGCAGCGAAATCCTGGGCAGCTTTGAGAGCGACAGAGCTTAAGCCTGTGCGTGCGTTTCTTGAAGAAGTTGAGCAAGGCGGTGCCCCTACCATCGGAAAATTGACGCTTGCCGCTAGTCAAATTCAGAAACTGACCACCGAAGCGCGGTAAAGCGGCACGAAGTTGTATTTCTGAGGGGTACGGACGCGCCGATTGCACTCTCATTGTTTATTGGCAATTCTTTGGTCCGCAATTCTCGCTTAGGTTCAATGCCTCAGGAAATCGAAATTAGGCTTGCCGCGCACCCCGACGATTTGGGGCGGCTTTCGCAAACGCACTTGGTAAAGCAGCTCTCGACGGGGAAAGCGGCCACACGCCGCTTCAACAGCGTCTATTACGACACGCCGGGATTTGTGCTGGCCAAAAAAGGAATCTCCCTACGTGTTAGGCAAAGCGGCTCTAGCTATGTTCAAACAGTAAAAGAAAAAAGCGCTGGTGCGATTGTCTCGGACCGCGCCGAATGGGAATCTCCACTTCCCAACGCCGAACCCGATTTGCGTTTCATAGCCGATCCCAAAGCGCGCAAGCGCCTTATGGCGCTTACTGGAGGCGCGGAGATCGAGGCGAAGCTTGAGACCAAAATCCGGCGCACGGTAAGACATCTCAAGACCAAGGCGGGCGACGAAGTCGAGTTTGCCGCCAATCGCGGCGAAATCCGAATCCTTAAAAAGGACCATGATGTACTCGCTGTTTCGGAAGTCGAGTTGGAATTAAAACGCGGCTCGCCTGCAGCGCTTTACGAAATTGCGCGCGGCCTTACGCAATCCGCGCCCCTCACGCTTGGGATCGAAAGCAAAGCCGAGCGGGGTTTTCGTGCGCTGGAAGGACGAAAAATTGCAAGCTTCAAGGCGGGCCGCATAGCGCTACCCATTGGAGCCACGGCCGAGGACGCCTTTCGTATAAGTCTGATGCATTGTTTACGTCACATAGCGCTAAACACGCCGGTGGTATCTCAAGCGCGCGATATGGAAGGCTTGCATCAGCTCCGGGTCGGGCTGCGCCGATTGCGCGCCGCGCTGGAGGTCTTTGGGCGGGCCTTCGACAATGATGTTCTTGGCGAATTGCGCATGCGGGCGAAATCGCTTGGCAAGACCTTTGGTGAAACGCGCGATCTCGACGTATTTGCAGACGAACTTTTCTCAGCGGTTGAGACGGCGGCTCCCAATCGGGCCGGCATGGCCGAGCTGCGCGGGCTCGTCGATGCGGCGCGCAGTGATTCCTGGCGGCGTTGCTCCGCGCATGCAAGCTCGGGGGAGTTCACGCGCTTTCTCCTGGATTTGGCGGCGGCGGCGGAGACACGTGTTTGGCGGCAAGGAGTCGAGCCAATGCAAATCGCCACCTTTGTGCAACCTGCAGAGGAGTTCGCCCGTGTGGTACTCGACAAACGTAATCGAAAAGCGCGCAAGCGCGCCAGGAGGCTCGCAGACCTCAATACCAGCCAAAGACACCGACTGCGTATCGCGTTAAAGAAGCTTCGTTACGCGGCGGAATTTTTTTTGCGCCGCTGTTCGCCGCAAAACACGTTACGCGCTATTTGAAAAAACTCAGCAAGACGCAGGATGTTTTTGGCGCGATGAACGACGCCGCAACAGCGAAAGACGTTTTGGAACATATTCTTGTGAACACAGTTCCGGGGCCAAATTCAGCGCTGCGTGAGGCGACTGGCTTTGTCGAGGGCTGGCATTTCGCGCGCATCGAAACCGCCTGGAAAGACGCGAGGGCGCGCTGGAAACGCTTGGAAAAAGCCAAACCGTTTTGGACGGCATAAATCGCTTAAAACTTTACCCTCGCCAAGACCGGAACGTGATCGGAGGGCCGCGCCCAATCACGCACATCCTTCAAAATAGAATGCTTCGTGACGGCTCCCTTCAGCCCGGGACTGACCCAGATATGGTCCAGCCGGCGGCCGCGGTCGGATGCTCGCCAATCGCGCGCCCTGTAGCTCCACCAGGAATAAATCTTTTCCTCATGCGGAACGAATTCGCGCGTGACGTCGATCCAATCGAACGCCTCTTTGGCCTCTGCCATTAACTCGGTTTCAACAGGGGTGTGACTGACGACATTTAAAAGCTGCTTGTGACTCCAGACATCGTTCTCGAACGGGGCCACGTTCAGATCACCAACCAATACCACCGGCGAGGAGCGCCGCCGTCTTTGCTTTCTAAAACGCGTTTGCATTTCGCGCAGGAACTCGAGTTTGTGCGCGAATTTATCATTGGTTTTAGGATCGGGAACGTCACCGCCCGCGGGAACATAGAAATTATGAATCTCTAGGCCGTTTTCGAGTGTCGCGCAGACATGGCGTGTATCGCCCTTGCCGCAAAATTGGTCGGCGCGGGTTTTCTTAAATGGTAGGCGCGAGAGTATGGCGACCCCATGATAGCCCTTCTGACCATTGATCGCCTGATGGGCGTATCCCAGTTCTTTGAAGGGCTGGCCGGGAAAGAGCTCGTTCGGGCATTTTGTCTCCTGCAAGCACAGAACATCGGACTTTGTCTCATTCAAAAGACGCAACGCTGATGGGGCCCTGAGGCGCACGGAATTGATGTTCCAGGTGGCAAAATGAACGGACGGCATCCCCTTCCCTAACCTGTCCTAGCCCGAAAAACAGCCAAGAATTCCTGAAAATAACTGGTTTTTTAAGTTTTTGTGCCTGCTCCCATAAAAAACATAATATAATAAATATATTTCATTATATTCATAGTTTTTTTATTCTGAGGTGCTCTATATTGCCAATCAAAGGGATAATCCCTCTAGAGAACTAAGGAGAACAAAATGACAAAGAAGACTGGTTTTTTTAAGGAACACCGCAAGCCTGAGGGCACCCATCGCGATATTTGGGTCTTGTCTCGGCTGGCGGCCGCAGGCGGCGCGGCGCTGACCGTGCTCACTTTTGGCGTAATACTCGGTTAAGCCACTTTCCCCCTGGCTAAGCCACCCCTCCCTGGCTCGGCCAAAATATGGCCGGCGGGCTCTCCCCGCCGGCCATTTTCTAGGCATTATTTTCCGACAATTCCAAAGGCCCCAGCGTCTCCAAAGGCCAGCGCGCGCGCGGCGGGGCATTTAGCGGATCAGACAGACCGCACGAGAGCCGCTCAACCCCGGCCCAGGCGACCATCGCCCCATTATCTGTGCAAAGCGCCGGCGGCGGGAGGGTAAGACGAAAACCCTCTTGCTTTGAAAGCGCCTTGAGCGCCGTGGCGATTTCTTGATTTGACGCGACACCTCCGGCAACCACGAATTCCATCGACCCATTCGCATCGCCGAATTCGTTATGAAATTTCTGCATCGCCATTCGTGCGCGATCCACTAGCACATCGATCGCAGCGGCCTGGAAAGACGCTGCGAAATCGGCAACCAGATTCGAATCTTGTTCGGACCCGCCACGAAGAAGCTCCTCGGCGTTCTGGCGCACGGCGGTCTTTAGGCCCGAAAACGAAAACTCCATGCCTTTGCGTCCCAGCATTGGCCGTGGAAATTGAAAGCGCTTGGGGTTGCCCTTGCGCGCGATGCGCTCGATCTCCGGGCCGCCCGGATAGGACAGCCCAATAAGTTTGGCGACCTTGTCGAAGGCTTCGCCTATGGCATCGTCAATTGTCGCCCCGTAAAGCCGGTATCTCCCTACCCCTTCGCTCGCCATCAGCTGACAATGCCCGCCGGAAATCAGCAATAGCAGAAACGGAAACTCCGTCCCCTCAACAAGGCGCGCCGTCAGCGCGTGCGCCTCCAAATGATTGAGCGCGATAAGAGGCTTACTCGTGCTCAGCGCGAGCGCCTTCGCAGAGAGCAAACCCACCATCACCCCGCCAATGAGGCCGGGCCCCGCAGTGGCGGCAAAGCCATCGATTTCCGCGATGTCTTGACCGGAATCTTTAAGTGCACGCTCGATGACGGAATCGAGTAATTCGACATGCGCACGCGCCGCGATTTCCGGCACAACACCGCCAAAAGGTTCGTGCTCCTTTATCTGCCTATGAATGACATTGGACAGAATTTGCCCTGGTCCCGGCGGGGTACCGCGGACGATCGCCGCGGCGGTTTCATCGCAGCTCGTCTCGATCCCAAGGATGGTAAGTTCTCTTGGCGTAGCAGGCATGGAATTGGCTCTATGCTAATGGGCGTCATCCGTCTACGTGTTGGCGCATGAGCACCGAGATCACTCGCATTGCTAGCCGAGGTTCGCCCTTGGCCCTTGCCCAGGCAAAGCTCGCACGCGCAGGTCTTGCGCGCACGCATGGCTGGGACATTGCCGAGCTGGATCGGATTTGCCCAATTCTCACATTTCGAACCACTGGTGATCGGGTCCAGGACCGCCCGCTTGCGGAACTCGGCGGTAAGGGCCTTTTCGCCAAAGAAATCGAAGACGCACTCCTTCAAGACGAAGCCGACATCGCGGTTCATTCCATAAAGGATTTGCCCGCCGTGCAGCCGCATGGGCTTGTCCTCGCCTCCGTGCTTGAGCGTGAAGACCCGCGCGATATTTTTTTAGGCCATGACGGGCGGAAATTTTCTGAACTTGAGAATGGCGCGCGGCTCGGAACCAGCTCGGTGCGGCGGACAGCCCAAGCATTGCGCGCTCGGCCGGATCTCAAAATCGTGCCGTTGCGCGGCAATGTTCAAACGCGGCTGGAAAAACTTCACGCAGGTGAAGCCGACGGCATTTTTCTTGCCCGTGCGGGGCTCGCGCGATTAAATCTCCTCCCTGACACTTGCGAAGAGCTCCCGTTTGAGAATTGGTTGCCCGCGCTTTGCCAAGGCGCCATTGGTTTAGAGATTCGCAGCGACGACAAAGAGGCGCACGCGCTTGTCGCAAAAATCGACCATCCTTCTTCGCATCTCGCGGTCACATCCGAACGCGGATTTTTGGCCGGTTTGGACGGCTCTTGCCGCACTCCAATCGCCGGACTCGCTTCGATCCAAAACACGACCCTTCATTTTCGCGGAGAAGTCTTGAGCCTTGACGGAAAGAACTTTTGGAGTACCTCGCACGAATTGGCGTTACATGACACATTAGACGAGAAGACACTGCAAAGAGCGCATGCTTTGGGCACACACGCAGCGAAAGATATCCGCGCCGCGGCCGGCGTGAATCTTCCTAAGTTTTAGATCGAGGAGTATCCATGCGGCTTCTGATTACGCGCCCTAAGGACGCTGCGCTGTCCATTGCCGCAGCGCTGTCGGCAAATGAGCATACGCCGCTAATTGCGCCTGTGATGGACATAAGAATACGCGATGGCGAGCCGCTTGTTCTCGACGGCATCCAGGCGGTCTTGGCAACAAGCGCAAATGGTGTTCGCGCCCTGATGCAGCGCGCGGAGGATCGCAAACTGCCACTCTACGCGGTGGGACCACAGACCGAGGAGGCGGCACGCGAGGCGGGATTTCATTCGGTGCACAGCGCAAATGGCGACGCAGCGGCCCTTGCCGAAAAAGTAACGGCGGAACTAGACCCGATAAAGGGCGCACTATTTCATGCTGCAGGCGCCGAAACTGCCGGACGCCTGGCCGAGACTCTCAGAGCACAAAACTTCGTTGTTGAGAGTGACATTCTGTACGATGCGCTCCCAGCGTCGAAACTTCCAGATATCGCCGCGAACGCGCTACGCGAAAATCTTTTGGATGGCGTGCTCCTGTTTTCTCCCCGCACGGCAAAGATTTTCACGAACCTGGTTCTTGAGGCCGATTTGGCCGAAAAATGTGCCCCATTGCATGCCTATTGCATCAGCGCGGCAACGGCAGCGGCGCTTGGATCTTTAGATTTCACCCGTGTGGCCGTTGCAGGTAATCCAAACCAGGAAGCCATGCTGGCGTTGTTTCCCAAGGAAAATAGCTAACGCGCCCTTTGGAGGCCGTTGGTACCAAGCGCTATAGTTTTATGGCGTTATAGATTCTTCGAACGAATCACGGCCAAGGAGCCCCGGATGAGCGACACCGACAAGGCCGAACAAAAAAAGCACAGTGCCACCACGGTCAATAGCGCCGATAGCACTGCGGATAAGAATGCCGGCGCTTCTAATGACGCCTCGGTGAGTAAGGTATCGAAGTCCGCAAAGCGTAGTTCTTCCGCGGCACCAAAGGCTTGGCCGGCCCTTTTCGCTTTGACTCTTTTCTCTGCCGTTCTCGGCGCGGGGATCGCGACCTATTTAACCAGTCCCGCTGGAAATGCGCGTCTTACAACGCTCGAAACCCGGCTTGCGGAGATCGATGTTGCAGCGGGGACGAAGGCAAGCCTACGCGGAGATTTGAACGGTGTTGTTGAGAGCCTAGGGCAACTGGAAACGCGCGTGGGGATTCTAGAAAATGCACCGAGTGCGCCCGGTGCGCCCGCGGCGCCTGGCAATCTTGATCCGCGCCTCGGCCAACTGGTCGAGCGTTTAAGCGCGATCGAAAATGCGGTTCCCGCCGATCTTGCGGCGCGGCTCAACGGCTTTGCTACGCGCGAAGAGCAAGAGGCGCTCATCGCACGTATGGGCGAGCTCGAACAAACCAATAGCGGTGAGACGCTGCTCCGCGCCGGCCGCATCCTCGCGCTTAGCGATCTATCACGTGCAGCTAGAGCTTCGGCACCTTTTACAATCGCGCTTCAAGCGGCGGCGGCGGCGCTGCCGGACGAGCCCATGTTTGATGCCCTTCGGCCTCATGCCGGCGAAGGTGCACCGACGCCGGCGCAACTTATTGCGCGCTTTCCTGAAGCGGCACGCCAGGCATTGGCGGCCGAAAGCGTCAGCGATGCGGAAAATATTTTCGCGCGATTGTGGAACAGCTTCGCGAGCCTTATCAGCATTCGGCGCGTGGGTGATATCGAAGGCGATGATAGCGGGGCCCGGCTCGCACGCGCTGAAGCCGCCCTTTTGAGAGACGATCTAGCGACGGCAGCTGACGAGTTGGAGGCGTTGGAAGGCACAGCGGCCCAATCAATCCGCCCCTGGCTCCAAGACGCCCAAGCTCGGCTTTCGATTGAAGACGCAATTGCCGGTATCAATGCGCGCATCGTGCAAATATTGGCTAGTCAAACTGCACCTGGCCAAAGCGCTCCCGACCAAACTGTACCGGCAAGCGCTCCATGATTCGTCTTCTCATCATTCTCATCGTCGCGGGGCTCATTGCCACCGGGCTTGCCTGGATCGCGGATTTGCAGGGTGGGCTCGACATGGTTTTGGGCTCCTACGCCATTCATATGAGCGTGGGCGCTGCCGCCGCATTGCTGTTTGTGGCCGTAGCCATAATATTTGTTCTCCTTCGTTTGATCCTAGCGGTACTTTCCACGCCCGAAACGCTCGGCGAGTGGTCGCGTGCGCGCCGTGCGCGGCACGGCTACAGGGCGCTTTCGCGTGGGCTCGTGGCCGCAGCCGCGGGCGATAGTCAAGAAGCAAAGCGTTTTGCCAAGCAAGGCGAGAAGCTTTTGGGGATGGCGCCCCTTGGGCTTCTGCTTAAAGCGCAAGCTGCCCAACTGGACGGAAATGAAGAGACCCAGTCGGCGTCCTATCGCGCTATGTTGGAGCATTCCGAGACGGAGTTTCTCGGTCTTCGCGGCTTGTTTATGCAAGCCATGCGCAAGGGTGACGAAGAAGAGGCAATAAAATATGCGGCGCGTGCCAACACGCTAAAACCCAAAGCGGCCTGGGCCTCACACGCATTGTTCGACCTTCATGCCGGCCGCCATGAGTGGGATGCCGCCCAAGCCGTACTGAAAAAGCAGGTGCGCGCAAGACTGACCGGCGGCGATGTCGCGCGGCGAAGACGCGCCGTGATTCTGGCCGCTGCCGCGATCGACGCAGACCAAGCCGGCGACGACGAGAACGCACTAGCCCGCGCGCTGGAAGCGGTCGGCCTCGCACCTGCCCTTATTCCTGCCGCCACTCTTGCGGCGCGCGCCCTCACCAAGGCTGGACGCACCTGGAAGGCGCAAGACATTGTTGAGGCAGCATGGGCGCAGGCACCGCACCCCGATCTCGCCAGTGCCTACGCCGCCATCCATACGAATGACGATCCTGCAGCGCGTGCGCGAAGGATGAAAGCGTTGGTGCAGCTCAATCCCAATCACGTCGAGAGCCGACTCGTCGCCGCCGAATTAGCTATCGCACAAGCGCAGTGGTTCGACGCGCGCTCAGCGCTGGAGCCTTTGACCCGAGGCTTTCCAACTGCGCGCGCTTGCGTCTTGATGGCGGAAATCGCGCAAGCCGAGCGCAGTGATGTGACCGCCGCGCAAGGCTGGCTTGCGCGCGCAGCGCGAAGCCCCCGGGATGCGCAATGGCGTTGCGGCCATTGCGGCTTCGTGATGCAGGATTGGACGTCGATTTGCAGCAATTGCGATGCCTTCGACTCTCTGTCCTGGGTCGCGCCGCGCGCTGAAACTCTTGAGGCACTGCCGCCCGGCGCGCCCCTGAAGGGCACGAGCACCGTGATCGAGGCAAAGGCGATCGAATCTCAGAAGCTTGGCTCTTCGGGGCAACCTGCAAATGCGCATGGCAAAGACGCAGCGGCGCGTCCGCCTCCGCCCGACGATCCCGGCATCGGCGAAGAGGACACGCTGGACGCGATCGAGGGGGCGGGCGACGAATACGAAGCCTTCAGCGACGATGGAACGAAAGAGACCGAGAAAGCAGCCCCGCAAAGCGGCGGTTCATGACCGCAGCCCCCTTGCTCGAAACTGAACGGCTTATATTGCGGGGCTGGCGCAATGAGGATTTCGATGCTTATGCGGAAATCGTACTCGACCCCGAAGTAACGCGCTTTATTAGCAAGGCTCGAGACCGCTCTGATGCCTGGCGGCATATGGCGGCGATGGCCGGCCATTGGGCGCTGCGCGGCTATGGGCCATGGGCGGTCGAGCGCAAATCCGACGGGAAGGTCATTGGCCGGGTCGGCTATTGGAACTCTGAGGGCTGGCCGTCGGTGGAATTAATATGGACCCTCGAACGGGCATCTTGGGGTAACGGATATGCCGTTGAGGGCGCCCACGCTGCAATGAATTATGGTTTCAAAACACTCGCGCTGGAGAAAGTCACCTCCCATATCGATCCGAAGAACTACCGCTCTCAAGCCGTTGCCAAACGGCTTGGCCAACGTGCCGGGGCAGTGGTGGATCTCACCGTCGCGGGCGAGCAATTTCAGACCATTGCCTGGGAAATTTCACGCGAGGCTTGGGCCGATCGCCGCGCGACTGCCAGAGCGGGTGTTTTGAATTCATCTCAAGACTTGCCGCGCTTATCTTGGCTGCTATAAGGCCAGCAATTCTACGGAGCTGATCCTCCGTTGAGGTTCAATTTCCGCAAGGTCCTTCCATGAACATTCATGAATATCAGGCGAAGGACGTTCTGCGCGCCTTCGACGTTCCAGTCCCCTTGGGCAAGCCCGCTTTCAGTGTTGAGGAGGCTGTCGCCGCAGCCAATGAGCTTGGCGGCCCGGTATGGGTTGTAAAAGCGCAAATCCATGCTGGCGGTCGCGGTAAGGGTGGCGGTGTTAAAGTCGTTAAATCGCTCGACGATGTGAAACGCGAAGCCGAGCGTATATTGGGCATGACTCTCATCACCCCCCAGACGGGACCCGCGGGCCGCGTCGTTAACCGCCTTTACATCGAAGATGGCTCGGCCATCGAGCGCGAGCTGTATCTCTCCGCCCTGGTCGACCGCACCTCATCGCGCGTTGCGTTCATCGCCTCCACTGAAGGTGGGATGGATATTGAGCAAGTCGCAAAAGACACACCGGAAAAGATCCAGACTTTCGATGTCGATCCTGCTTCCGGCTACGCGCCTTATATAGGGCGCAGTATCGCCGCCGCATTGGAACTCGAAGGCGATCAGGCCAAGCAGATCGGCAAGCTCATCGGGCGGCTCTATAAAGCATTTGTCGCCAAGGATATGGGCCTCCTCGAAATCAATCCTTTGGTAGTGACCAAAGCGGGCGAAGTGATCTGCCTCGACGCCAAAATCAACTTTGACGACAACGCGATTGACCGTCATCCCGATATTCTTGAATTGCGCGATCCCGAAGAGGAAGACCCAAGCGAGCGCGAAGCAGCGGAATATGATCTTTCCTATATCAAGCTCGATGGTTCGATTGGCTGCATGGTGAACGGCGCCGGGCTTGCCATGGCGACCATGGACATCATCAAGCATTTCGGCGCCGAGCCCGCCAATTTTCTCGATGTCGGTGGCGGCGCCACACGCGAAAAAGTCACGGCCGCGCTGAAGATCATCCTCTCCGACCCGGCCGTCAAAGGCGTTCTGGTCAATATATTCGGCGGCATCATGCGCTGTGACATCATTGCAGATGGCATTGTCGAAGCAGCGAAGGAAATTAAGCTCTCGGTTCCCCTCGTAGCGCGCTTGGAAGGGACCAATGTGGAAGAGGGCAAGGAAATACTCGCCAATTCAGGTCTCAACATTATTACCGACAATGATCTCGCAGACGCCGCGGAAAAAATCGTCAAAGCGGTGAGGGAAAACTGATCCCGTGTCCATACTCGTCGACAAAAACACAAAAGTAATCTGCCAGGGCTTTACCGGTAGCCAAGGAAGTTTTCATTCCGAACAGGCCATCGCCTATGGCACCAAAATGGTCGGCGGCGTCTCACCCGGCAAAGGCGGGCGCACCCATTTGGGCCTTCCGGTTTTCAATACAATGCGCGAGGCAATGGATGCGACCGGGGCGGACGCCAGCGCGGTCTATGTGCCGCCAGCCTTCGCGGCGGACGCGCTTTTGGAAGCGATCGCGGCGGATATTCCGCTTGTCGTGTGCATCACCGAAGGCGTTCCGGTTCTCGACATGGTGAAAGTGAAGCGCGCACTTTGCGGCTCGAAAACGCGTCTCATCGGTCCCAATTGTCCCGGCGTCATCACCCCCAATGAGTGCAAAATCGGCATAATGCCCGGGCATATTCACCGCCGCGGCTCGGTCGGCATCATTTCGCGCTCAGGCACGCTGACCTATGAGGCGGTGGGGCAGACAACAGCGGTCGGCCTTGGGCAATCGACTTGCGTCGGCATAGGCGGCGATCCGGTGAAGGGCACCGAGTATATCGATATATTGGAGATGTTCCTCGCCGACGAGGAAACGCAATCCATTATCATGATCGGCGAGATCGGCGGCTCGGCGGAAGAAGACGCCGCCGCGTTCATAAAGAGCAGCAAAATCAAAAAACCAATGGTCGGATTTATTGCCGGTGTCACTGCGCCGCCGGGACGGCGCATGGGTCATGCCGGCGCCATCATTTCCGGTGGCAAGGGCGGAGCGGATTCAAAAATCGAGGCCATGAAATCGGCCGGCATCCATGTTGCGCCTAACCCGGCAGCCTTGGGAACAAGTTTGGTGGAGCTCTTAAAGGGCTAAAGGCGCCGGCACCGCAATTAGACGCCGGCGATCAGAGGCTGGCATAGAGCGCCGCATCATAGGTCGGAATGGCGAAGATCGCCGTGCTTAAAACCGCAAGCATCACGATGGCCACCATCGCATAGCCATAGCGGCGATGGGCTAGCAACAATACGATTGATCCAAACAATATTGCCGTGCCGAGGACGATGCCCCATGCGCGCAAATGCGGCACCGCAAGAAACATTGCGGCTGTAATTTCTAGAAGACCCACAGTGCGATAAGAGCTTGCGGGAATGCGCCAGCGTTCATAAAGCGCGCGTATCTTCTCCCCGTCGAACCAATTGATGAGTCCAGCCATTCCAAGAAAGGCTGCGTTCGTCCAAGCGGCGAGTAGTGGAAGCGAAATTTCCGGCATCAATTTATTCCCATTTATGAGCGGCCTGCGCTCTCAAAAAAGCTCACTAAAAATTGCGCGTTGGACCGAAACGGCCTGGCCCTGGGGGGAGGGGGGGAGGTGCCGCCCCAGCCCAACACTTTGGCGGCTGAAACCGCCAATAGATTTAAATTCCTACTTCCTTCCGTTTCCGCCACCTCACCGATCGTGCCTTTTTCAAGCCCAGCTGACTTGAATATCTTAGGCTTTTCTTTGACAAATTGGTGTGTGACATCCCCGGCGTTTGATGGTACTTACTAGTAACACCTCACAAGTACTTACTGGTAAGTACCGAGTCAAGCGGTTCGGAAGAAAAATTTGAGACAGACGGCCCAACAAGGCACCACGCCAAATATTCCACCACGCCAGCGCATTCTCGATGCGGCTTGCAAGTTCTTCTATTCGCGCGGCATTCGCTGCGTCACAGTCGACGAGATCGCCGCCGAGGCACAGACAAATAAGATGACTCTCTATCGGCACTTCCGGTCGAAAGATTTACTTGTCGCCGAATATTTGCGCGCACTGACGAATTATGGACGGTCGCGTTTTAGCGACGCGCTCAACGCACACCCCAACGACCCCAATGCACAATTGCGCACCTATGTTACGCGCGTTGGAGCGGATCTTTGCTGCGCCGGTGTGCGCGGCTGTCCGGTCACCAACGCGGCGGTTGAACTTCCCGACAAAAACCATCCGGCGCGCGTCGTGATTGAAGAATGCAAGAGCGAGCATCATAAGCTGCTTGCGAACCTCTGCGCTGATGCCGGCTGCAACCATCCTGAGCGCCTAACCGATGAGCTATGTCTGATGTTCGAGGGTGCTTGCGTTGACGTGCAGATTTCCGGGCAAAACGGTCCCGGAGCGAGGTTCACCGAGATGGCGATTGCGCTAATCGATTTGCATATCCAGCGCGGCAAAGCCGCTTAGCGCAGCTTCTCATTGCGGTTGTTTTTATCCCTTCGCGCGATTTACCTCGCCGCATACGACCCAAAGGCAGGCTCCCAAGTGCCGAAACATAAAGACACTCGCCAATTTCGAACCCCCCGCTTCGCAAGAAGAGATTCGCGCTTCGGCGCTGCAATTCGTGCGCAAGCTGAGCGGAGCCAGTCGGCCTTCAAAGGCAAACCGAGAAGCCTTTGAAGCAGCGGTGGACGAAGTGGCGGATGCTGCCGAGCGCCTTCTTGCCAGGCTGACAATCAATGCGCCTCCACGAAATCGCGAAGCCGAAGCCAGAAAGGCAATGGCGCGGGCGCAAGCCCGGTTCGCATGATCCAATCTCTCTTAATCTAACTTTGCTTGACCAATTGAAAAGCCTGCACAAGGCACCTAATTGAAGGCAAGTCATGGTCGCGCAGGAGGAGCCTTTTTGTTTCGAGATGCTGGTGCATATTTGAGAAAACTAGGCTAAACGCCTTTATTCCGTGGCACATGGTCCTGGAAAGGAATGGGCGCACAGCAATGAGCTGAACTGCCCGTTAACGAATTGAAATGACAGCGGAATCCGGTTCTGAGCGCGGCTCCCGAAGGGGTGCTCCCAATGAAGTTCTGGAAGCAACCTCCTTCCTCTTTGGGTCCAATGCGAGCTTTATCGAAGGGCTCTACGCGCAATATTTGAAGGACCCGTCTTCGGTCGGTGGAAGCTGGCGGAACTTTTTCGATGCGCTGGGCGATTCCGGGCTTAGCCCAGCCCAATTGGCCAAAGCACAATTAGGCGGCGGTCCGAGCTGGCAAAATGGCGGCGCGCTTGGCCTTGAAAATGGCGAATTGGTTTCAGCGCTCACAGGTGACTGGAACGAGCCTACTCAAACGGCACCCATTCAAAAACCGCCAATGGCGGGCCCCGCTAGGCCGATGCCGTCATCTCATATCAACCCGCTTGCCAATGCGCGCGATTCCATCCGCGTTATTCAAATGGTGCGGGCCTTTCGCGTCATCGGCCATCTCGAGGCCGATCTTGACCCATTGGGTCTAAATAATCGCAAAGAGCATCCGCAATTACAGCCTTCCTTTTTCGGCTTCACGGAAAGAGATCTCGACCGCCCTGTCTATACCGACGGCGTGTTGGGCTTCGAATCCGCAACCCCACGCGAGATCGTCGATCTGTTACGCCGCACCTATTGCAGCCGCATCGGCTATGAGTTCATGCACATCAGCAATCCGGAACAAAAAAACTGGTTGCAGCGGCGCATCGAAGGTCCGGACAAGGAGATTCATTTCACCTTGGAGGGCAAGAGGGCGATCCTCAACAAGCTGATGCAAGCCGAGATCTTCGAAAAGTTTTGCGGCGTAAAATTCCTCGGCACCAAACGCTTTGGCGTCGACGGCGGTGAAGCGATGGTTCCCGCGCTGGAACAGATCATCAAGCGCGGCGGCCAGCTCGGAATCAAAGACATTGTGCTTGGCATGACCCATCGCGGCCGTTTGAACGTTCTTGCGAACGTCATGGCTAAGCCCTATCGCCAAATCTTTCACGAGTTCCAGGGCGGCTCCGCAAAGCCCTCGGACGTGCAAGGCTCAGGCGATGTCAAATATCATCTTGGCGCCTCATCCGACCGCGAATTCGACGGCAATAATGTTCATCTCTCGCTCACCGCCAACCCGTCGCATTTGGAAGCGGTCGACTCGGTCGTGCTCGGCAAGGCGCGCGCCAAGCAACATCAATATGGCGACAAGACCGTCCGCACCTCCGTGTTGCCGCTGCTCATTCATGGCGATGCCGCATTCGCCGGCCAAGGCGTGGTTGCCGAATGTTTTGCGATGTCGGGCGTCAAAGGTTTTCGCGCCGGAGGCACGATTCATTTTATCGTCAATAATCAAATCGGCTTTACCACCGCGCCTGCCTATGCGCGTTCTTCGCCCTATCCGTCAGACGTCGCCTTGATGGTGCAGGCGCCGATCTTTCACGTGAATGGCGATGATCCCGAAGCGGTGGTGCATTGCGCGCGCATCGCGACCGAGTTCCGTCAAAAGTTTCACAAAGACGTCGTCATCGACATGTTCTGCTATCGGCGCTTTGGGCACAATGAATCGGACGAGCCTTCCTTTACGCAACCGCAAATGTACCGGGCGATCAAGGATCATCCCTCGACATTTCAGGTTTATACGTCGCAGCTCATCGATGAGGACGTCGTAACAAAAGAGGAAGTAGAAGAGCTCACTAAGAGCTTTCGCGAAAGCCTTGATTTAGAGTTGGAAACCGCAAAAATACACCGTCCTAACAAGGCCGATTGGCTGGACGGCCGTTGGACCGGCATTGAGGCCGCGCCCGATATCGGCGATCGCCGCGGCGCCACCGCGGTCGAAATCGACAAGCTGCAAGAAGTCGGGCGCGCCATTTCGACGATCCCTAAAAAATTCAACGCGCATAAGACAATCGCACGGCAATTACACGCCAAGCGCGAGATGTTTGAGAGCGGTGAAGGCTTCGATTGGGCCACCGGCGAAGCGCTGGCCTTCGGCACTCTTCTTCAGGAGGGCTATCAAGTACGTCTCTCGGGGCAAGATTCCTCACGCGGCACTTTTTCACAGCGCCACTCCTCGCTCGTCGATCAGGAAAGTGAAGAGCGCTATTTGCCGCTAAACAATATCCGCCATGGCCAGGCCGAATATGAAGTCAACGACTCGCTATTATCGGAAGAAGCCGTGCTCGGATATGAATATGGCTATAGCCTTTCCGAACCAAAGGCATTGGTGCTTTGGGAAGCGCAATTCGGCGATTTCGCGAACGGCGCCCAAGTGGTGATCGACCAATTCATTGCCTCGGGCGAAATGAAATGGTTGCGCATGTCGGGTCTGGTGCTTCTTTTGCCGCATGGCCATGAAGGCCAGGGGCCCGAGCATTCTTCTGCGCGGCCCGAGCGTTTCCTGCAACTTTGCGGCGACGACAATATGCAGATCGCCAATTGTACGACCCCGGCGAATTATTTTCACATATTGCGCCGTCAGTTGCATCGTAATTTCCGCAAGCCCCTGGTGCTGATGACTCCCAAATCGCTCTTGCGCCATAAGCGCGCGGTTTCAAACTTAAGCGAATTCGGACCCGGCTCTTCCTTTCACCGCGTGCTTTGGGACGATGCGGATTCACGCAATGCGCCTCAAGACGAAAAGGCGCTTAAACTCGAAGCCGACGAGAAAATTCAGCGCGTCGTTCTTTGCACTGGCAAGGTGTATTATGATCTTTTCGAGGAGCGTGAGAAGCGCGGCGAAAAGCATGTGCAATTGCTCCGCGTGGAACAGGTTTTTCCTTTCCCGGAACGGGCACTTTTGGAAGAACTTACGCGTTTTCCCAATGCCGAAATTATCTGGTGTCAGGAAGAGCCGAAAAACCAGGGCACATGGACATTCATTGCACCCAATATCGAAGACTTGCTGGCAAGCAAACTCGGACGCAAAGGGCCTTTGCGCTATACCGGAAGAAAAGCGGCAGCCTCCGTCGCCGCGGGGCAGGCAAGCCGTCACTTAACGGAACTCGCGGCACTTCTCGACGATGCTTTGTCGCTGTAACGCCCCAAAACACAAAGAAGAAAAACACACAAAGAAGAAATTCACGTAAAGAAGAAAAGCAATGTCTATCGAAATTATAGTTCCTGCGATGGGTGAGTCTGTTTCGGAGGCGACCGTTGGGCGCTGGCTGAAAGCTAAAGGCGAGACGGTCGTACAAGACGAACCTTTGGTGGAACTGGAAACCGACAAAGTCGCGGTCGAAATCCCCTCTCCCGCCTCCGGTGTTCTTGAGGAAATCAAGGTAACGGAAGGTGAAGCGGTAAGCGTTGGCGCTATCCTTGGTGCGGTATTGGAGAGCGCAGCGGCCGGCCAGCCCGCCAAATCAGAAACACAAAAACAAAAAACGCAGACACATAAAACGCTGGCACAAAAAACAGACGCCAAAACAGCAAAAAAAGCGGCAGCAAAAGAACATAAAGCGCCGCCCACGCCGCCGCCCTCGGTACGCCGAATTGCAGAAGAGGAAAATCTCGAACTTTCCAAAATAGAGGGTTCGGGCAAGCGCGGACAAATAACCAAGGTCGATGCCCTGGCAGCCTTGGAAGCGCGCGGGAAGGATAGACCTGCGGTCGCGCTACGCCCCGCGGAAACGCGTAGCGATGATGAGCGCGAGGAACGCGTGCCGATGACGCGCCTGCGCAAGACTATCGCGTTGCGCCTAAAAGAAAGTCAGGACACTGCAGCGCAGCTCACAACTTTTCACGAAGTCGACATGTCCAAAATCATGGCACTCAGAAGCAGCCATAAGGAAGCCTTCCAGAAAAAGCACGGTGTGAAGCTTGGCTTCATGGGCTTTTTCGTAAAGGCGTGCATCGCGGCCTTAAAAGAAATTCCCACGCTCAACGCCGAAATCGATGGCGACGATATCGTCTACAAAAATTACTATAATATTGGTGTAGCGGTTTCGACCGAGCGGGGGCTTGTCGTTCCGGTAGTGCGCGATGCCGATAGGCATTCCATTGCCGGCCTAGAAATGGCGATCGGCGATTTCGGCGCCCGTGCACGCGACAACAAATTGAAGCTGGATGATTTGATGGGCGGGACCTTTACGCTCTCCAATGGTGGGGTCTTTGGTTCGCTAATGTCCACTCCGATCCTCAACGCACCGCAATCCGGCATTCTCGGCATACACAAAATCCAGAATCGTCCCGTCGCCATAGACGATAAGATTGAAATTCGTCCAATGATGTATTTGGCGCTGTCTTATGATCATCGGTTGGTCGATGGCCGCGAGGCAGTCACGTTCTTGGTGCGGGTCAAAGACAATCTCGAAGACCCACAGCGGCTTCTACTGGACCTTTAAGAGCATCTTATGGCTGATCAATTCGATGTCGTGATCATCGGGGGGGGACCCGGCGGCTATAATTGCGCCATCCGCGCCGGCCAGCTGGGCCTCAAAGCCGCCTGCATCGATAAGCGCGGCGCGTTTGGCGGCACCTGTCTTAATATCGGCTGTATTCCGTCGAAAGCGCTCCTCCATGCGAGCAAGCTTTACGCCCATGCGCAAGAACATTTCGGCAAAATGGGGATCAACGCGAAAGGCCTTTCGGTCGATCTGAAAACCATGATGGCCCATAAGGAAAAATCGGTTTCCGATCTCACCAAAGGTGTCGAGTTCCTTTTCAAAAAAAACAAGGTCGAGGGCATTGTCGGGAACGCGAAGATCACCGCGCCGGGCAAAGTCAGCGTCAAAAGCAAAACCGGCACGCGCGAGATGACCGCAAAAAATATCGTCATCGCTACCGGCTCTGACGTAGCCCCGTTAAAGGGCGTCGAGATCGACGAGAAACAAATAGTCTCCTCTACCGGCGCATTGTCATTGGCATCTGTCCCGAAGCGGCTTTTGGTGATCGGCGCCGGCGTGATCGGGCTAGAACTGGGCTCGGTTTGGCGGCGCCTCGGCGCCGAAGTGCAAGTGATCGAGTTTCTCGACCGTATCTGTCCCGGAATCGATGCGGAGATCGCAAAACAATTTCAGCGCTTGCTTACCAAACAAGGCTTTGACTTCAAGCTTTCCTCCAAGGTCACCGGAGTAAAAAAGAAGGGTAGTGCGCTTTTGGTTTCCGTCGAGCCTGCGGCAGGCGGTAAGCTTGAGACGCTACAAGCCGATGTGGTTTTGCTCGCGATCGGCCGGCGGCCCTACACCGAAGTCCTTGGCCTCGATGCGATTGGCGTGAAGCTGAACGAGGGAGGCCGCATTGCCACCGATGCGCATTATTCCACCAATGTAAAAAACATCTTCGCCATCGGCGATGTGCGTGAAGGCTTGATGCTGGCCCATAAGGCAGAAGACGAAGGGGTAGCGATCGCCGAAACCATCGCAGGGCGCGCCGGCCATGTGAATTACGAGGCGATCCCTTCGGTGATCTACACCTATCCGGAAGTAGCTTCCGTCGGCAAAACTGAGGAAGAGCTGATCGACGCGGGCGTGGAATATAAGGCCGGCAAGTTTCCCTTCACCGCCAATGCGCGCGCAAAATCGAATCTCACCACCGAAGGTTTCGTGAAAATTCTGGCCGACGCTTCGAGCGACAAGGTTTTGGGCGTTCATATGATCGGCCCCGATGTCGGCAATATGATCGGCGAAGCGGTGCTGGGTATGGAATTTTCAGCCGCCTCGGAAGACATTGCGCGCACCTGCCACGCCCACCCCACGCTTTCGGAAGCCCTTCGCCAAGCGGCCATGGGCGTCCAAGGCTGGACCATGCAGATGTGAGGGGCGTTACTCGGCGACGCGTTCCGATTCACGCGTCATTCTCAACCGCCAGGCTTCGGCAAGAGCCGGAAACGCTCTAATCTCGGCTACGCGCGCAGGGTCCATCTTGCGGTTAAACGCAGCAAAAAATGTTTCGCGCACACTCGGCCCGCTGCTCCGCGAGACGCGTTCCATTGTGCCGTCGGTGGGCGCATACCCTTCTTGGACCACGCGAAAATACCAGCCGCAACGGCCTGAAATTGCCATCAAGGCCGGGGCATCCTTGCGGCCCGTCCAAATTTGAAACTTGTTGCATGGCGCGCGCGGCTGGCTGATCTCCAAGACCGCCTCGCCCCAGGAAAAGCGATCGCCGATGGCAATTGCTTCTTCGTCGCCCCCCTCCAAGGTGAGGTTTTCTCCAAAACGTGCGGGGTAACAGGGAAAATCTTTTTCCTTCTCCCACCATTCCCAGTGATCCGAGGGATAAGCGTAGATCGGTTTGTCGACGCCGCCATGAGAGATCGGGTTGGCTTGGGTATCGCCGGGTAGCCCAAGCGCACCCACCGCAATAGTTTGGGCGGAGATTTTTTCTTTGGCGATAGCCGACATGAGCGGCTTGCCATCGCGCATGCCGATTTGCTTGGGCTGCCCGACATTGACCGAAATTAGGCGAATTTCCATTGCGTTTTCCACTTCCCGCAACTGCGTTGGCCGACGATCATTTGTGTCATCCCCGCTCACACGCACTCTCTCAGGCGCTTCTTAAAACTCTTGGCGTCCGAAGGGGTTTTGGTCTTCGATAATAAAGAGCGCCGGCGAAAGAGTGACGCCCTCGCGAAACTCGGTCAGCGCGATAATGGTGCGCAAGCCTTGCGCATCGATCACTTCCCATTGGCGCAATTCCAATCCCGTTCCGCTGTCGATGAATTCGATTGTAATTTCGCCCGGCGCCAGACCGTCTTCTTGACGCGCGGTGACACTGAGCGCGCCAGGCTCGCGCCGAACGGAGGCGATGCGCGGGTCGGTCGCAAGATCGATATCGTCGCTCAAAAGCAAACGGATCGGAGAATCGGTTAAGGGATAGCGGTCTGTCGTCTTTAGATCGCTGTTCTCGATGGCAATGGTCGATCCATCGGCAACGATCAAATTGGGATTAGGCGCGGCATATTCGAAACGAACGCGGCCGGGTTTACGCAAATAAAATGTTCCTTGGTCGGTGGATCCGTCGGGCGCAATTTGAAAAAAGCTCCCCTCAGCGGTCTCAATCCCGTTCAAATAATCACTGATGCGCGCAAGCGCCTCAATATCCTCAGGCCCAAAATCGGCAGCCCCAACATCGGCAGCCATACAGGGCGTGACGGCAAGGAGCCCGGCCAATAGGAAGTTCGTCAGATTAATTCTCATAGCGCCCATAGAGTGTCACAGCTTTGTGGCCGAATCGGGACAGAGTAGCGCCAATAGTTTCACAAAGAATATCTTTGCGCATGGTTATATTTATTAAAGCCTTGAAAAATAAAGAAAAAATTGTACCCCAAGCGCAATGGAGCTACTCGCCGGCGCCCGCGCGCGGTGTCAGACCATCCATAATTAGTTTCAAAACCCCGTCCAATTCGCGTTCCAGCGTGTCGAGGGACGCATGGGTCCAGCGTTGCGGAAAGCGAAATTTCAGCATCGCCGAATGAATCATTTCCGCCGAATAGTCCGGGTCCGGAACGTTGAATTCGCCCTTTTCGGTACCCTCGATGAGAATGCGCGCGATCATTTCGCGCTCGGCCGCCACCCGAATCTCACCGAATTGAGGCCGTCTTTCGGAAATAATCCGAGCGATTTCCAGCGCTTGTGGCTCTTGCTCGAACTTTTGATAGGTCGAGCGCAGTTCGGTAAAAAAATAATCGCATAATTTTTTGCGCGCGCTGCATCTCGGCTCGGATGCAATCTTCTCAAGATCTTTCAAGCGCAGCAGATCGTCTTCGCGGGCAATGGCCTCGGCGATGTCGAGCTTGCTCAGAAAAAAGCGATAGATATTGCCCGGCGACATGTCGCACTCGGAGGCGATGTCGGCCATGGTGGTCTTCGGATAACCGTAATGGGCGAAATGTTTGCGCGCCGCGCCGAGTATGCGTCCGGAAATGAGTTCCTTGTCGTCGGCCAACAGTCCTGCCCCTAATACGTTCCCATGCTCTTTTTTTTCCAGCTATAAACCTTTTGGCGCCTAACGGCATTAAATATTCAACGAAACGTTCAATAATCCCAATGTTTGAAATCCCTAAAGTCTGAAAGTCGCGATGTCAGAAAATCCCGCTGAGCCCTATTCAAGCCTTTCCGTGATCGGAGCGGGGGCTTGGGGCACCGCCCTTGCCGCCATCTCTGCAGCCAAAGGCCGCCCCGTGCGCCTTTGGGCGCGTGAGAGCGAAGTGGTTGAGAGCATCACGGTCCGCCATGTGAACGAGATGTTCTTGCCGGGGGCGCCGCTCCCTTTAAGCGTCGAGGCGACATCGGATCTTCAATATGCTTGCGATGTTGACGCGATCCTGTTTGCCGTCCCGGCGCAGTATTTGCGCAGCTCGTTCGAAAATATCCGCACGCTTTTGAAAGCGAAGACGCCCATAGTCCTGTGCGCCAAGGGCATCGAAACCGCTAGCGGAAAACTCGTAACCGAAATTCTTGCCGAGACCATTCCCGAAGCAGAAGTTGCGATATTATCCGGACCGTCTTTTGCAAAAGATGCTGTCCGCGATTTGCCGACCTTGGTCGCGATTGGCGCGCGCGAAGATATTGCAGCGCGTCTGCAAGCGACGTTCGCTGCAAACCCTAGCTTTCGTCCCTATGTCACCGATGATGTGACTGGCGTCGCGCTAGGCGGCGCATCGAAGAATGTTTACGCTATCGCTTGCGGCATGGTCGAAGGCGCGAAGCTCGGTGAGAGCGCGCGCGCGGGACTTCTTGCGCGAGCCTTTGCCGAGGTCCTACGCCTCGGCGCGGCCATGGGAGCGCGCAGCGAAACGCTGATGGGACTTTCGGGATTGGGTGATTTGGTGCTGACCGCAACGAGTATGAGCTCGCGTAATTTCGCGCTCGGGTCAGCATTAGGAGCTGGAAAGACATTGAAGGATTTGCTTGCGCCGGGCAAACCATTGGCAGAAGGCGCGGCGACCGCGTCGGCTTTGGTCGCGCGTGGCGCGCGTCACGGGGTTGAATTGCCGATCGCCGAATCGGTGGCCGATGTGCTGGCGGAAAAACTCGACTTTAAGGGCGCGGCGGAGCGTCTCCTCTCACGACCCTTGGGCACGGAGTAGGTGGGGGCGCACGCGTTGAGAAAAACTATGCCGCACGCGAATAGGTCTGATCGTCATTGTGGCTCCGTTCCGCAGGCGCAACTCTCGGCTCCGCCTGCTTCTTTTGGCCAAAGACCAAATTGGCCAAGGCGCCATGCGAAAAGGCGTTGATAAGCGTAAGCGAAATAGCGGAAATCACGATAAACTCGGTGATGGCGCTGATCGTGACGACGGTCTCGAAAGACATGACAGCCTCCTTCTCTACGAAATGAGGATGCCTCGAATGACAGCGGTGCGCCTTGATTTGAATCAAACGAATTCAGTTTCTGTGGGCAAACAGGGACGGTAAATTATCAAGTGGTTTCAGTGAGTTAAGGGGGTATTACATGGCCTATTGGCTGTTTAAATCGGAGCCTTCAAGTTGGTCCTGGGCGCAACAAAAGAAGAAGGGCGCCAAGGGCGAGCCCTGGGACGGTGTGCGCAATTACCAGGCCGCCAATTGCATGAAGGCGATGAAGAAGGGCGATAAGGGATTTTTCTATCACTCGGGTGAAGAGAGACAGGTCGTCGGGATCGTCGAGGTGATTGGCGAATATCGCCCGGACGTGACCGACGAGAAGGGGCGCTTTGGCCTCGTCGATGTGAAGGCCATCAAAGATGTCCCGAACCCTGTGACACTTGCCGCAGTCAAAGCCGATGCGAAGCTGAAAGAGATGGTGTTGGTGAAAAATACCCGCCTTTCGGTTCAACCGGTTAATACCGCCGAGTGGAAGCGCGTCTGCGCGATGGGTGGCGTGAAAGCATGATTCTTCTTTGCCGGGCCGAAGAGATCGCTCCGAACGGCGCGAAAGGCATAGTGCTGGACGAAGGCGCTGACCGGCTCGAAATCGTGGTGGTTCAAAAAGACGGACGGCATCATGCCTATATCAATTCATCCCGCTGGAAATATTCCCCGAGCATTTTCATTCCGCGGACAAAAAACATCTTATCTGCTCGGGCCATGGCGCCCTCTTCGAGCCCGATACCGGGCTGTGCATTGATGGCCCCTGCGAGGACGAGTTTCTCGATAGGCTCAATATTGTCGAAAAAGACGGAGATATTTATCTCGACGAGCCGCGCTCTCCGCAAAAAATAGCGCGTGAAAAACGCGCCAAGCGCAATTGGTGAGGGGCTGATTTCTCCAACCTGTCATTCCCGGCGCGCCGGCTGAAAGCAGAAACAGCGAGACGAAACTACCGCACATAACTCTCACCTCCCCCGCGCGGGGTTGGAGGGCGGATAGTGAAAGGTCCGGTGGACTTTTCACCGACCGCAAACGCGAGTGGAGCCTTCACCACTAGCGGGTGGGGGGCAAGCAGGTGTTTTGTTCTATCACTAACGCGCGCACAATCTAACGCTTTCCGGACCTACGGGAGCACCCCCACACGATTCGTCCTTGCTTCGCATAGACGAATCGACCTCCCCGCAATGGGGGAGGTAAAAAGATTTCCACAGCCTAGTGACCCGCGAGACCAAACAATGCCCAAGTTTCGGGCGCTAAAGGCGCGCCCATGATATGACGTCGCAAAAGCGCCCGAATCAGGCAAGATAGGTCTATCGCTTGAGGATTCGTGGCGTGGCCCTTTTGACGGAACATGATCAGCCTATGAGCGCCATGAGCAGCCTTTTCGAACGCAGTTTTTCGCGCGCATCGCCGGGCGGCGTTTCCCGCATGGCCGCGCTTGGCTTTTTCGTTCTTGCGCTTATCGGAGCGCTCATTGCCATCAGCGCCCCTCAATTTGCCCATTGGGCGGGCGTGGTGCTGCTTAGCGCGATCTGCGCCGCTGGCCTGCTGCTCCCCTATGTTGCCATGCCCTTCCGCGTGGAGGGGAGCGAAGAGGCGCGGCGCGCTGCCAACATCGCCGCATCATCGAACATCGCTTGGGCCGTCACCGCGCGCGACGGCGCCGTTCTCGACTGCAACACCGCCTATCGCTTTCTCGCCGGCGCGGGCGATGGCGAACCACCGGCCCCGCCGCAACTCGCCTTTCCAGGCGAGCGGCCCGCTGCTGCGCTTTATCGGCTATCACGTGCGGCGATCGATGGCCGCGCACGCGAGGAAAATTTTGAATCCGAAACCGGACAGAAACTTACTGCGGCAGTGCGCCCCTTAAAGCGCGGCGAAGCGGCGTGGTGGTTCACGCCGCGCCTGCCCGAAGCCGTCCCGCCCAAAGGCGGCGATCTAAGCGAAAAGCGCATGTCTTCGGCTTTGATCCGTTTTCATGATTTCTTCCGCAATGCGCCCTTCGGCGTTGCGATTACCTTGTCGAACGGCAAAGTATCGGAGGCGAACCAGCCCTTTGCCGATTTCTTCGGTCTCGGCGCACATGCGCAAGGCATGCGCGTGACAGATCTCGTCACGCCGAATGAGCGCGCCGCCACCATTGATCGTATTTCACGCGCAGCAAACGGCGAAGTAGGCCACGATCCGGTGGAAATCCATTCTGCTTCCTCGGCCGCAGCGACGGCACAGCTTTTCACCAGCCCGTTCATGGCAACAGCAGAGGGCGAAGAACAAGCGATCCTCTATCTTGTCGACACCTCGGAGCAAAAGGCGCTGGAGACACAATTCGCGCAGAGCCAAAAGATGCAAGCCATTGGGCAGCTTGCCGGCGGCGTCGCTCATGATTTCAACAATCTTCTGCAGGCCATCATGGGCAATTGCGATCTTCTTTTGATGCGCCATTCGGCGAGTGATCCCTCATTCGAAGAAATCAATGAGGTGCGGCAAAACTCGGTGCGCGCTGCCGGGCTGGTCCGCCAGCTCTTGGCATTTTCGCGCCAGCAAACTCTGCAGCCCAAAGTCTTGGCCCTGACCGACACCCTGACCGAGCTTTCGATGCTTTTGCGCCGACTACTTGGTGAGCGCTGCGAGTTGAAAATCGATCACGAAGCCGATCTCTGGGCGGTACGCGCCGACGAAGGCCAGATTTCCAACGCGATTATGAATCTTGCGGTGAATGCGCGCGATGCCATGCCGCCCGAAGGCGGAAGGGTTACGATCCGCACCGCAAATTTTCATTTGACGGGGCCAAAATCCGTCGGCACCGCCACCATGCCCGCCGGCGAATATGTACAGATCGATGTCGCCGACAATGGCAGCGGAATTTCCAAGGAAAATATTCCTAAAATCTTCGAGCCCTTCTTCACGACCAAACCCACGGGTCAAGGCACCGGGCTTGGCCTGTCGACGGTTTACGGAATCGTCAAACAGACAGGCGGTTTCATCACTGTCGATTCGGAACCCGGCAAGGGCACAGATTTCTCGATTTACTTGCCGCGCCATATCGTCGTCCAAGGTGTGCAGGCCGAGCCCCCGGCGGAGGCGGAAACCGCTTCGCCGTCCGCGCCGGCCGACATCACCGGGCAAGACACGGTGCTGCTGGTGGAGGACGAGGAGGCGGTCAGGAGCTTCGCCGCGCGCGCACTCAGAATGCGCGGTTATACCGTGATCGAAGCAAGCGGCGGCGAGATCGCGCTCGATGCCGTGCGCAGCCATCAAGGCACGATCGATCTATTGGTCACCGATGTGGTCATGCCGAATATGGACGGACCGACTTTGGTGCGCGCCGCAAGTAGGCTCAGACCGGAAATGCGCATCATCTTCATGTCGGGCTATGCGGAAGATGCTTTTCGTAAATCGGAAGACCGCGACGAGAATATGCATTTCCTGCCTAAGCCGTTTGGGCTGAAGCAATTGGTCTCCAAGGTGAAGGAAGATCTGTCCGAGGACTCGCCTGCCATTGTCGCGCCTGCTTCGAGCAAGACGAAGCAGTAGACGCCCTGTTCTTTTACCTCCCCCTTGAGGGGTTGAAGGGCGGATAGTGAAAGGTCCAGTGGACCTTTTACCGCCTGAAAATGCGAGCGGCGTTCTTCCCGCGAGCGGGTGGGGGTACAGTGCAGTTCCCCCCCCCACCCGATCCGCGTTGGAGGAGGTAAAATCCTTGCCTATCCGGTTTACACCCACACCCACTAGGGCTAGAATGGGCGCAAACCGAATATAGGGGAGCGCGCCATGGATGTTCTCGACCGCGCTGATCTCCCATTCCCGCATTCGCTACCCGAGTTCCAGCGACTTTTCCCCGATGATGCGGCCTGCGCCGCCTACCTGGAGAAAGCCCGCTGGGGAGACGGCTTTGCCTGCCCGCACTGCGGCACGGCGGGAGAGCCGTTCCACTTTGAAAACCGCCCTGGCGTCCTGTGCTGCCGCAAGTGCCGCCAGAACACCGGGCTGACGGTGGGAACAGTGATGGAGCGTAGCCACACTCCGCTGAACGTCTGGTTCTGGGCCGCTTATCTGGTCGCCAGTCAGACGCCCGGCATGTCCGCCGTGCAGTTTCAGCGGCAACTTGGTCTTTCGCGCTACGAGACGGCCTTTCAAATTCTCCACAAGCTCCGCTCGGGCATGGTGCGGCCCAACCAAGACAGGATCGGTGGACAGCCCAAGAACCATGTTGAGGTGGACGAAACCTGGGTTGGCGGGCGAACGCGTGGGGAAGGCCGTGGTGTTCACCACAAGGTTCCCGTCTCCTGTGCCATCGAGGTGCGTCATCGAAAGCCGGGCACCAAGCTCGACAACCGGAAAGACGGACGCTATGCCGGACGCGTTCGGCTCGCCGTCGTGCTCGACCGTAGCGCCGAGTCGCTCTGTGGGTTCGTCGAGAGCACCGTCGCGCCGGGATCGCTGATCGTTACTGACGATTGGAGCGGCTATGCTGGCCTCGGTAAGCGCGGCTATGAGCACTTCGCTGTTACCGAGTGTGGTGATCCAGAGGTTGCCGAGCAATACCTGCCGATCATCCATCTGGTTTTCGCCAACCTGAAGACGTGGCTGATCGGGATCCACCACGGCGTTAGCCACCAGCACCTACAAGCCTACCTCAACGAGTTCACCTTCCGCTTCAACAGGCGGTTCTACCCGTTCAACGCCTTCCGCTCATTGCTCGGCATCGCGGGCGACACCTCTGCTCCAACCTATGCCGAGCTTTACTCGGGAGAGTGGCGGCACCCTACATGTAGCGGTCATGGGCGTTAACCGGATAGGCAAGGCAAAATCCCTCGTCCAGCGCTATCTAGTTTTCATTCACGTTTAGAAGCACGAGGCAACCTAGCAGAAGCGCAACTTCGCACTCGATCAGTTCTAAATATCGATCCCGGAAGCATCTTCGCGAAACGCGTCACGCGCTGTGTCTCCGAAATAGCCGGCGCGGCGCAAAATGTCTTCGGCCTTGCGCAGCCATTCGTCGACTTCGTCAAATCCTGTCACGTCATTAGCCTGTTTTTGCTTCCAACCAATGATCGCGTTCGACAAACCGCGCAACACGTCTCGGTCTTCATTGTGTTCGATCATAAAAGCCTGCCGGTTTGGGTTTGCAAGAGCGAAGCCTATTCCACTGAGGCGCGATGCGCCAAACAATCTAATCCAAATTGCTCTCGATCCATTCGGCAACGAGGTTTGCGATCTCGTCCGAATTTTTCTCCAGCATCATCGAATGGCCATTGCCGTGAATGCCCATATCGCCGAGATCATAGAAATCGGGGCTAAGCCCGCCCTGCTCCAAATAGCGCGCGGTGCAGTAATTATAGGGCCGGTAGAACGAGGCCTCGCCGCCCACCACGAGAATTGGCGTTTGAGCCATATTGGCCAATTGCCGTGCCGGTTCCACTTGCTGCCAGCAACCAACAAAATCGGGCGATTTCGGCTCGACTTTTTCGAAGGATAGCTCGGAGGGATCGGAGATCGCCGGAACATATTCGATCGGCGTATAGGCCAAGCCATAAGGGACCATCTGATCGTCATCGGCGAAATAATCCGGCGGGCCTTGCAAGATCACGTCATAGACGGGCGGGCCGGAGGGCTCGAGCGCTACAAGCGCTTTCACATGGTCAGGCCGCTGTTGCACCACCGGCCAGCCATAGGCGCCCGATTGCGAATGGACGACGAGAATCCCCTCGCCGATTTTGTCGAACAGAGCGTTCAGCGCGGCGATGTTCATTTCGCGCTGTGGCTGCCGCGCGTCCATTGACGGTACAGCGCCCATATAATTGTGATCGAAGATCGGATCGCCCGGCGCTTTCTCGCCCGGCCATTGACTATGCAGATGGGCCTGCGGCCAGAGCCAGTTTTCGCCGTCTTCGGTACCGAGCGCACGGCGCATGATGAAGGGCAGCGACTGGCCGCTCATCTTGGGCCAGAATTGATATGGAAACCCCGAGCGCCCTCGCGCAACCTGATCGACGACATAAACCGGATATCCGCGGCGGACGAAAAACTGCGCCCAGCCCTCGCGACCATCCGGAGTTTCCCACCAGCGCTGACCCGTCTGCGCGCCGCCGTGAACGAAGACGATGGGAGTGGGCGAGGTGATCTCCGTCGGGATTTGATATTGCACATACATCTGGCCGACCCAGGGCTGATCGGGATGGCTGCTGTCATAGGCCCCGCCAACGAGGAAATTGCCCTGTTTGGCAATCCAGATAGGGGGCTTTTGCGCTCCCTGATCCTGCGCGATGGCCAGCGTGCCTGCGACAAGCGCGGCAAAACCAAAAATAATCATAAGTTCAATTCTGCGGCGCATCACACAACCCTTCTCTTGCTCGTCCACGCTAATGGGGCATTCTTCCCAGCCCATATCTTCGGCCAATATTGCCGCGGCCCGCAACCGCGTCCGATGATGAGGCAACTCTCCCGACTGTCATTCCCGGCGAGGGCGAATGCCCGAGGGAAGGAAACCCAGGTGCTTAGACTGCCTCGGGCCCCATACTTCGCCCCCTTCGACAAGCTCAGGGTGAGGGCTCAGCATGAGGGCCGAGGCATGGTCTCACACTGAGCTACTTCATCCTGAGCCTGTCGAAGGACGAAGTGTGAGGCCATCGAACTGCGCCCCGCACAAATTCACGGGTTCAACCGGAGGACAAACTGCTCTAGTTAGAAACGGAAAACCTATTTTCAAAATAGAGGATATTTGCATGCAAGACGGCGCTATCGAGCTTGACGCGTTAGAGGATCATTTTCGGCTCCGCCGCACCGATCCGGACGGCAAGGTGGAAGAGCTCCTGCTCACCGATTCGGACGTGCTGCAGGTCGCGACCTCTTCGCTCCATCTGCAAAGCATGGTTTTAAAACGCCGCGCCAATGCCGGGCCCAATGATTTGGTCGTCATGCCGGTCAATCAAATCGGCATTGGAATTAATCCCGATAAGGGCAATATCAATTTGAAAATGATCGATCCTGGCGGCTTTGCGGTGGCTTTCTCTGTTCCCATCGCGGTTATTAAGCTCTTTCAGCGTGGGCTGGAAAAACGCCTCGCAGAGCTGGAAGAAAAAATGACGATCAAGTGAGGGTGGTGTAGCTGGCTCTTAAACATCCGCGTCCAGTCCGAGTAAATTAAGTGTTTCACTAGCATGTGCGATCTCGTAACCATTGCCACTTTCACCACTCCATGGGAGGCGCATATTTTGTCCGGGCGGGTGGAAGCTGAAGGCATCCTTGCTCGTCTCATCGACGAGGGCACCGGAGGCCCGTACCAGATTTTCAGCATAAGACTCATGGTTCCAGCAGCGGACGCCAAGAAGGCGCTGGAGATTTTGCGCGAAGGCGAAACTGTGCCCCCAAAGCAGATTAGCTGTATGCGCTAGCTTGCGAAGTATATAATCACCCCTTCCGAATTTATCGGACAAAATAAGAACATATTTCTATTATTTATTCTCTATCAGACACTTAACTACCCCCTTGCGTGATAGAACAAAACGTGTACGTTTGGTGTTAAATTGGCCTTGTGAGGGGATCTCCCGGGGCTCTGTGAATCGGTTCAACGCTGTGAAATAAGGAGACGGAAAGTGGCGCCAGCGGTGCTTCGAGTGGTGAAACAGGAAGACGGCGAAAAGAAGCGGGCCTTAGAGGCTGCTCTTTCCCAAATCGATAGAGCCTTTGGAAAAGGCTCGGTCATGCGCTTGGGCCAGCGCGATTCGATAAAGACCGAAGTGGTTTCCACCGGCTCGCTCGGGCTCGACATTGCGCTCGGCATTGGCGGCTTGCCGCGCGGCCGCGTGGTCGAAATTTACGGACCCGAATCCTCCGGCAAGACAACGCTCGCGCTCCATGCGGTCGCCGAGGTGCAAAAGTGCAGCGGTACGGCCGCCTATATCGACGCCGAACATGCGCTCGATCCGGGCTATGCCAAAAAGCTCGGCGTGAACACCGAAGAGCTTCTCATTTCGCAGCCCGATACGGGCGAGCAAGGGCTAGAGATCACCGATACTTTGGTCCGCTCGGGCAGCGTCGATGTTATCATCATCGACTCGGTGGCGGCGCTCACACCGAAGGCGGAGCTTGACGGCGAAATGGGCGATTCATTGCCGGGCTTGCAGGCACGACTGATGAGCCAAGCTTTGCGCAAACTTACCGGTTCGATTTCGCGCTCCAACACCATTGTTATTTTCGTCAATCAGATTCGCATGAAGATCGGCGTGATGTTCGGCAGTCCGGAAACGACGACGGGCGGCAACGCGCTAAAATTCTATGCCTCCGTGCGCCTCGATATTCGCCGCATCGGCGCAATTAAAGACCACGACGAAGTGGTCGGCAATCAGACCCGCGTAAAAGTAGTGAAGAACAAGATGGCGCCGCCCTTCCGCCAGGTCGAATTCGATATCATGTATGGTGTGGGAATTTCTAAAACCGGCGAGCTTCTCGATCTCGGCGTGAAAGCCGGGGTGGTGGAAAAATCCGGTTCTTGGTTCTCTTACAATTCTCAGCGCATTGGACAGGGCCGCGAAAACTCCAAGCAGTTCTTGGAAGCTAACCCCGAAATCGCAAACGCCATTGAAAGCCAAGTGCGCAGCCAGGCAGGACTTCTAACCGATCTTACAGGTGCGGAAGAAGCGAAAGAGGCCCCTGTAAAGGCGGTCGAAGAGTAAGCCTCTCTCGCCGGCGAAGAAGAGTTCACCCGTTCCTCGTCGGCAGAGGAACGCTCCCCAGAAGGGGCGCTCGAAAGAGCGTCCCTTCTTTTTGCATGTAGACGACTAAAGGCGCCCGAGAGGGTGCCTTTTCATTTATTAGAACTTTGGGGGCGCTCGAAATAGCGCCCCTTCTTTTTTGGAAATAGCTAGTTTCACGGCCTTGTCCCCCAAGGCTACCTGGGGTTTTCGGCCTCGGCTACGCTTGTAATAGACCGCAATAGAGCCTTCCTGCTATGGAACAGGCCATGGCGAGTCTAAAGGAAATCCGTAGCACATTCCTCGATTTTTTCGAGCGCGAGGGGCATGAAATACTGCCTTCCTCAGCCCTTGTGCCGCGTAACGACCCCACGCTTCTATTCACCAATGCGGGGATGGTGCAATTCAAGAATGTTTTTACGGGCCAGGAAAAGCGTCCTGCCGCCAGGGCCGCGACGGCACAGAAATGTTTGCGCGCAGGCGGCAAGCACAATGATCTAGATCGCGTTGGGTATACCGCACGCCATCACACCTTCTTCGAGATGCTGGGTAATTTTTCCTTCGCCGATTACTTCAAAGAAGGCGCGATTAAATTCGCCTGGGATTTATCGACAAAGGATTTCGGCCTCTCTGCAGACAAGCTTGTTGTGACCGTCTACGACCAAGACGACGACGCGCACCAGCTTTGGAAAAAAATAGCAGGGCTACCCGATAGCCGCATCATCCGCATCGGGACCTCGGACAATTTCTGGTCGATGGGCGAGACCGGCCCTTGCGGACCCTGCTCCGAGATTTTCTACGATCATGGCGAGCATGTTCCCGGTGGCCCGCCCGGAAGCAAAAACGAAGATGGCGATCGCTTCATCGAGATTTGGAATCTCGTCTTTATGCAATTCGACCAGCAGGCGGGGGGCGCACGCAAAGATCTTCCCCACCCCTCTATCGACACCGGCATGGGCTTGGAGCGCATGGCCGCAGTGACCCAAGGGGTGCACGACAATTACGAAATCGAACTTTTTCGCCATTTGATTTTGGCCTCCCAGGAAGAATCCAAAACCCACGCCGACGGCGCGAATGCGGTGAGCCACCGTGTGATCGCCGATCATCTACGCGCATCGTGTTTTTTAATGGCCGATGGCGTGTTGCCCTCCAATGAGGGTCGTGGCTATGTGCTTCGCCGCATCATGCGCCGCGGTATGCGCCACGCCCATATTTTGGGCACGAAAGACCCGCTTATGCATCGGCTGGTCCCGACGCTGATCGCCGAGATGGGCGAGGCCTACCCCGAGCTCAAGCGCGCCGAGGCCCTGGTGAGCGAAACGCTGCACCTGGAAGAAACGCGTTTTCGCGATACGCTGGCGCGCGGCATAAAACTTCTCGACGAAGCAACTAGCTCTATGAGCAAGGGCGACACGCTTGCCGGCGACGTCGCATTCAAGCTTTACGATACTTACGGCTTTCCGATCGATTTGACCCAAGACGCGTTGCGCGCGCGCGGAATCGATGTCGATCAGAAGGGCTTCGACGCCGCCATGGCGCGCCAGAAGGCGGAAGCCCGTAAGGCCTGGGCCGGCTCGGGCGAAGCGGGGACCGATAGCGAATGGTTTTCTTTACACGAAGAATTCGGGGCGACGGAATTCTTAGGCTATGATTCCGAGGCTGGCGAGGGTGTTGTCAGCGCCATTTTGAAGGGCGGCAAGCGCGTCACCAGCGCCAAGGCGGGAGAGGAAGCACGCATTCTCACCAACCAAACGCCATTTTATGGCGAGAGCGGCGGACAGATCGGCGATCGAGGCGCGATATTTTCGGCCCAGGGTGCCGACGGCGAAGTAATCGACACCGAGAAGAAATTGGGCGCATTGCACGTCCATGTGGTCAAACTTTCGCGTGGCGAGATAAAAATTAGCGATGTGGTGGAGCTTCGGGTTGATTCCGAACGCCGGCGCCTTACGAGAGCCAATCACTCCGCGACTCATCTTCTTCACAAGGCCCTGAAGAATGTCTTGGGCGCGCATGTGGCGCAAAAGGGCTCTTATGTGGGACCCGATCGTCTGCGCTTTGACTTTTCTCAACCCAAAGCGATGAGTGCGGATGAACTCATCCACGTGGAGGAGGAAGTAAACGCCGTCCTGTCGCGCAACAGTGATGTCATGACGCGTTTAATGCCGACCGACGAGGCTGTTAAGGCGGGCGCGGTGGCCATGTTCGGCGAAAAATACGGCGATGAAGTGCGCGTTCTATCGATGGGGGATGACGTTCGGGGCGGCGCCGAGCCCTATTCGGTCGAACTTTGCGGCGGCACCCATGTGCGCCGCTTAGGCGACATTGGACTGTTTACGATTCTCTCAGAAAGCGCTTCGGCGGCAGGGGTGCGCCGCATCGAAGCTTTGACTTCGGCTGGCGCGCGGCGCCATTTGGAAGCGCAAGCTAGAATAGCGCGCGACGCGGCTTCTGCGCTCAAGACGTCCACCGGCGAACTGGCGACGCGCGTGGCCCAGCTTGCAGATGATAAGCGCCGATTGGAGCGCGAACTGGCGGAAGCAAAGAGGTCCTTGGCGCTGGCCGGGCCTTCCCAATCCGCCAATGACGAGAAACGAGAGATCGGCGGGATCGCTTGCATATTGCGCGTCTTGGATGACGTCCCGGCGAAAGAGCTGAAGGCGCTTGCCGATGAGAGCAAAGCGAAGCTTGGCTCCGGAATAGTCGCCTTCGTGACCGTCACGGAAGGAAAAGCCTCGCTCGTGGTCGGCGTCACCGATGATTTGACCTCGCGCATCAGCGCGGTGGATTTGGTGCGCGAAGGCGCTGCAGCGCTGGGTGGCAAAGGCGGCGGGGGACGGCCCGATATGGCCCAAGCCGGCGGGCCGGATGGTGCGCATGCGGCCCAAGCGCTCACCGCCATCGAGCAGCGCCTTACGGCGCTAACGGCTTAGCGTGCCATGGCAGAGACCCAAAAAAGAGCGCCAC
The DNA here is from genome assembly GCA_965247505.1 of Micropepsaceae bacterium. Taxonomy (GTDB): domain Bacteria; phylum Pseudomonadota; class Alphaproteobacteria; order Micropepsales; family Micropepsaceae; genus CAIYRG01. The sequence goes on from OZ252020.1 coordinate 1,723,612, forward strand.
AGAGCCTACGGGCAAAGGTGCACGATACTCTCGAAGGCGGCCACATGGCGGGAACGCTGGGTGCTGCGCTGGAAACATTCCTCGTCGTCTTGATTGTCTCAAATGTCATCGCGGCGACTCTGGAAACCGTTCCCTCGGTCAATGAAATTTACGGCCCGCTTTTGGATGCGTTCGAGATTTTTTCGGTTGCCGTGTTTACCATCGAATATTGCTTGCGGCTATGGACCGTTCCTGAAGACCCGCGATTTCGACGCGCAGGAGCGTTAAGCGGACGGCTGCGTTACGCACGCCAGCCCTTGATGATCATCGATTTTCTGGCGATCGCTCCGGTCTATGTAAATCTCTTCTTCCCCATCGCCGATCTTCGTTTCCTACGCGTCTTCCGTCTTTTGCGGCTCTTGAAAATCGCTCGCTACTCACCGGCACTGTCAACGCTTTGGCATGTCATCGTCTCCGAAAGACGGGCGCTCGTGGGAACCATTATTATTCTTCTCGGCATGGTCACTGTGTTGGCGCATGTGATGTATCTCATAGAACGAAATGTTCAGCCGCAGATTTTCGGCACGCTGCCCGACGCCATGTGGTGGTCAATCACGACACTCACCACAGTGGGCTATGGCGATGCGATCCCAATTACTGCGCTGGGTAAAATCATTGCCGGCATAACGATGATCCTGGGCGTTGGACTGATCGCGCTTCCTGTTGGCATTGTCGCAACGGGATTCGTCCAAGAAATCCATCGCCGCGATTTCGTCGTGAGCTGGAGCATGCTTTCGCGCGTGCCCCTGTTCGAGGATTTCGATCATGAGATCTTGGGCGAGATCATGTCCGCGCTGCGATCGCACGTAGTGGCAGCCGATTCGCGCATCACTTCGGCAGGCGAGCCCGCACAAGCAATGTATTTTGTTGTCTCCGGCCAGTTGGAAGAAGAAACGAGTGGCGATCAAGAAAACCGCGCGCTTGGGCCGGGAAATTACTTCGGTGAGAGCGCGCTCTATCATAGACGTCCCCACCGCTCATCTGTCACCGCGCGGAGCCATGCGCGCCTGCTTGAGCTTTCCGCGGAGGATTTTAACGGGCTTGTAAAACGCCATCCGCGCTTAAAAGAACGCGTCGAAGAAATTGCTTTGGCGAGCAAAGAAAAAAACTAGTCGCGGCCAAGCCATGCCGGTCCCATGATCTCGATCTTATTCGTCCAAATCCCGTAGCCGGGCGGCATGTCCCGCAGATCACCAGGGCTATCGAAAGCCGAGGCGAAGCGGGGCCGAGAATTCAATGTCCATACCGCAAGCTTAGTTGTCATGCCCGGCGAGCTCATCTCACAATTTGTCATAGCCCGACCCGGCGCGCATTGCGCGCCATCTGTTGGATTCGCGAGCAAGGCACGCGTGGCGGGCTACCCAGCGCCCACGCGTCGGCGTGGGCAAGTGAGCTCTAATTTCGCCTGGGTGGCCCACTTTTGTGGGCCATGACAATTGAGGATGTTGTGGGCGCTAACGTCTACCCCAGCGCGGCCTTCAAATTCTCGTCGATTTTGTCGAGGAAGCCTTCTGTGGTCAGCCATTTTTGCTCCGGGCCGGCAAGGAGTGCCAGATCCTTCGTCATATCGCCGGACTGGACAGTGTTGACAACGACTTCTTCGATCTTCTGAGCAAAATCCCTTAGATCGGAATTGTCGTCAAGCTTGGCACGGTGAAGAAGACCGCGCGACCATGCGAAGATCGAGGCGATGGAATTGGTCGATGTGCTTTCGCCCTTTTGGTGCTGACGATAATGGCGCGTGACCGTGCCATGCGCCGCTTCCGATTCCACGGTCGCGCCGTCTGGCGTCATTAGAACGCTTGTCATGAGACCCAGCGAGCCGAAGCCCTGCGCCACGGTATCGGACTGCACGTCGCCATCATAATTCTTGCAGGCCCAGACATAGCCCCCCGACCATTTGAGAGCCGCGGCGACCATGTCGTCAATTAGACGGTGTTCATATGTGGTTCCGGCGGCCTTGAATTTATCGGCAAATTCTTCGTCGAAGACCTTCTGGAAGAGATCCTTAAAGCGCCCGTCATAGCGCTTCATAATCGTGTTCTTGGTCGAAAGATAAAGCGCATAATTCCGCCCCAGCGCATAATTCATAGAGGCTCTGGCGAAATCGATGATCGACTGATCGAGATTGTACATCGACATTGCGACGCCGCCTCCCGGGAAGTCGAAGACGTCCTTCTCGATCTTTTGGCCGTCTTCGCCAGTCCAGGTCAGGGTCAATTTGCCCGGGCCGGGTACGACAAAATCGGTGGCGCGATACTGATCGCCAAAGGCATGACGGCCGACAATGATCGGCTTGGTCCAGCCGGGAATGAGGCGCGGGACGTTTTCGCAAATGATGGGTTCGCGGAAAATTGTTCCGCCCAGAATATTGCGGATTGTGCCGTTTGGGCTCCTCCACATCTCCTTGAGGCCGAATTCTTCAACACGGGCTTCGTCCGGGGTGATGGTCGCGCATTTGATGCCAACGCCGTGGCGCTTGATAGCGTTGGCCGCATCGATGGTTACTTGGTCGTCAGTCTCGTCGCGATGTTCGATCGAGAGGTCGTAATAATCGAGATTGAGGTCGACATAGGGAAGTATCAGTTTCTTCTTGATGAGATCCCAGATGATGCGGGTCATTTCGTCGCCGTCGAGTTCGGCGACAGTTCCCGCGACCTTGATCTTGGCCATGTAATAGGTCCTTAAAAGTGGGGATGGGTGCGAAAAACACCGCGGCTCTCTTAGCCGCTGGGTTTGCGCCCGTCAAAGGTACTTCAATGCCGCACTTGCCATTTTTCCGGTGCGCCGGTTTATGCATGAGGCTTGCCTAAGAATGCTGAGCAACGCTTAAAGGGCATATGCCGCAATCCGACCTAAATGAGGCCCCTGCCATTATTCTCTCAGAGCCCCAGCTTGGAGAGAATATCGGTGCGGCGGCGCGCGCGATGGCGAATTTCGGATTGTCCGATTTAAGGTTGGTACGCCCGCGCGATGGCTGGCCCAATCCCAAAGCCGATGCGATGGCAGCAGGCGCCGTAGATATTATTGTCGCAGCGCGGCTGTTCGACACGGTAGAGGAGGCTGTCGCGGAGCTTAACTATGTCTTGGCGACCACCGCCAGAGATCGTTCCATGGCAAAACCCATTCTCACCCCCGCAGAGGGCGCCGCCCGCTTGAGAAAAGCAGGCGCTATGGCCAAGACAAGCGCGGTTTTGTTCGGGGGAGAGCGCTCGGGGCTGACCAATGACGAAGTCGCTTTGGCGGACGAAGTCATCTCCATTCCCACGGCAGAGTTTTCCTCACTAAATCTCGGCCAGGCGGTGTTGCTCGTTGGGTATGAATGGTTCGGCGCTGCCGATACCACGCCGCCAGCAACCATTGGTCATGGCGGCGGTCGTCCCACCCCGCGCGCAGAGCTTTTCCGGCTTTTCGAGCACCTTGAAGACGAGCTAGAAAAAGGCGGGTTTCTTTATCCGCCGGGTCAGCGACCGGGGATGATTCGGAATTTGCGCTCCATTTTCCACCGGGCACGGCTGACTGACCAGGAGGTCAGGACCCTTAGGGGCGTCATCGTGGCGCTCACCAAAGGAAAAAAACGCGGCCACAAGCCGGACGAGTAGTCGCTGACGCCGTGTTTTCACCTCCCCCTTTGCGGGGAGGTAAGTAATTCATATGGACTCATGAAATCGCCAAATTCCGCTGATTCCTACTGTTCTAAGCCCCTTTTTCGCGTTTGACAGCACAAAGCCCATGGCTATAGTGCGCGCCTTCCACGAAGCAAAAATCTTGCGCTCGTAGAGTTGGGTACCCTGCCGGTTTGTTGGCAGTTTTGGCATTGGCATATTTGGAAAACGCATGACGAAACGCACTCAGGCGAAATACAGGCTCGACCGCAAAGTCGGTGAAAATATTTGGGGTCGTGCCAAGAGCCCGGCTAACCGGCGCGCTTACGGCCCCGGCCAACACGGGCAGCGCCGCTCACGCAAACTTTCCGATTACGGAACCCAGCTTGCCGAAAAACAAAAGCTCAAAGGCTATTACGCCAACATCACCGAGCGGCAGTTCCGCGGGTATTACGAAAAGGCAGCGCGCAAATCCGGCGATACCGGCGAGCATATGATCGGGCTTCTCGAACGCCGCCTCGATGCCGTTGTGTTTCGCTCCAAATTCGTGCCGACGCCCTATGCGGCGCGCCAGATAATAAACCACGGCCATGTTGCGGTGAACGGCAAACGGGTAAAGGTCTCATCCTATTTGGTGAAAGTGGGCGATTTGATCGAGCTTCGCGGCAAAGCGAAAGATCTTGCAATGGTCCTCGACACCGTAAAAAGCGCCGAACGCGAAGTGCCGGAATATATCGATGCCAATCATTCCAAAATGACCGCGAAATATATTCGCGTGCCGCTACTCGCCGAAGTTCCCTATGCGGTGCAGATGCAGCCGAGCCTCGTCGTCGAGTTCTATTCGCGCTAATTAAAACGAATTCTTAAAATCAAAAACTCGCGTGTTCTCTCGCGGCCTTTTTTCACTGTCCCAAATTCATTGTCCCAAAATTTGGAATCTAAAACGAACAAGATCCAACAGCTAATAATGCGAACAAATGATTCTTGACGCTGGCTTGGGCAAAAGAAGGCGCCTTAAACTTTCTCTAACGCGACGCCCTTTTCCTTGAAGTAAGGCTCCAATTCACCTCCTTCATACATCTCCTTGATGATGTCGCAACCGCCAACAAACTCACCTTTGACATAGAGCTGCGGGATAGTTGGCCAGTCGGAATATTTCTTGATGCCTTCGCGAACATCGGCGTCTTGCAAAACATCGACAGCTTTGAACTTCACGCCGACATTGGACAGCACCTGGACCACCAGAGCCGAAAAACCGCATTGCGGAAAAACGGGGCTTCCCTTCATGAAAAGAAGGACATCGTTTTCGGCGACATCGCTTGCAATGCGCTCGTGTATAGGGGTGTCGGTCATAGAAATGTTCCTTTCGCCCCTTAGCTAGGTGCGAAGGGCTCTTACGTCAAGGTGCCTGGGGTCAAGATGGCCACAGGAAAGTCTCGGGCTAAGCGAGGCTTAGCTCAATCCTTCGGACTTGTCTGAAGCGAGAGCGCATGCAGCTCGCCGCCCATGCGCCCGGACAGTGCGTCGTAAACCATCTTGTGCTGCTGTACCCGCGTTTTTCCTACAAAGGCCGACGAGCTGATCTTTGCCGCGTAATGATCGCCATCGCCTGCAAGATCGGTAATGGTTATTTCCGCATCGGGAAACGCACCTAAAATGGCGCTCTCGATTTCTTTTGCCGGCATGGGCATAGGGAGCCTCGGGGGGTTATCGCGGCGGCGATTTGCACGCCAATAGGTCTTCAATCTAGCGCAAGCTGAGGCTTGCAGCTAGGGATGAGCTCGCCAGAATCTAAGACGCCAATTCCTAAGACGCTAGAATCCATAGTGCCCAAGCCTATGACGCGTTCATATAATTGGGTAGCCAGGTTTCGTGCTCCGCCTTAAGCGCTGCAATACGTGTTTTGGCCATGCCAGGTGCTTGGAGCTCTGCTCCGCCACTCACACCGATTAATCGTGCCGGAACGCCGGCTGCGCTGGCCGCGCGAAGTATTTCTTTGGTCTCCATCGGCGGCGCGGCAAAAATATAGCGCCCCTGATCCTCGCCGAATAGGAAGGCAATGCCATTTGGCGCATCCAGCATTGCACCAATCCCGCCGACCATACACATTTCTGCAATGGCAACCAACAGGCCACCATCAGAAATATCGTGCACCGTGTCGAGGCGTCCGGCCTCGATCAAAGTCCGTACGAAATCGCCGTTCCGCTTTTCCGCACCAAGATTGACCGGCGGCGCAGAACCTTCCTCGCGCCCCTCAATCTCGCGCAAGTAAAGCGACTGACCGAGATGGCCTGCGGATTTTCCGATCACAACAACGGCATCGCCGTTACGCTTAAAGGCGATCGTTGCCTTGCGCGCACAGTTACGCAAAAGACCCACGCCGCCGATCGTCGGCGTCGGTAGGATCGCTTCGCCATTGGTTTCGTTGTAGAGCGAACAATTTCCCGAAACGATGGGGAAACCAAGAATGCGGCAAGCCTTGCCTATACCGTCTATGGCGGAAACAATTTCGCCCATTGTCTCGGGCTTTTCCGGATTGCCGAAATTGAGGTTATCGGTCACCGCCAAGGGCGTGGCGCCGACTGCGGTAAGATTGCGCCAGCACTCGGCGACAGCTTGCTTGCCCCCTTCCAAGGGATCGGCGCGGCAATAACGCGGCGTGACATCACAAGAAATGGCGAGCGCCTTGTTGGTTCCATGCACGCGCACAATGGCCGCGTCGCCACCTGGCGCTTGCAGCGTATCGGCCATAACCGAAGTGTCATATTGCTCCCAAATCCAGCGGCGCGAACAAAGATCCGGTGACGAGAGAAGCCGCATTAAAGACTCCGCGATCGGCCTATCGGGATCGAAGGCGCCTTTCTCAAGTGGGGCCGCGGGTGCGCGATGCACATAGTCGCGCTCATAAACCGGGCCCTCTTCGGCAAGAGCATTCACCGGCATGTCGGCGACGATCTCGTCACGATGTCTAACGATCAGACGGCCGGTATCGGTCGTTACACCAACGACGGCAAAATCCAGTTCCCATTTTTCGAAGATGCGAGCGGCCTCAACTTCACGGCCCGGCTTTAGCACCGCAAGCATGCGCTCTTGGCTTTCCGACAGCATCATATCATAGGCGGTCATATTCGCTTCGCGTTGCGGCACTTTGTCGAGATCGAGCTCAATTCCCGATCCGCCCTTAGAGGCCATTTCAGCGGAGGAGGAAGTGAGCCCGGCCGCGCCCATGTCCTGTATCGCAATGATCGCGTCGGTTGCCATCAGCTCCAAACAGGCCTCCAAAAGAAGTTTTTCGGTGAACGGATCGCCAACCTGAACCGTTGGGCGTTTTTCTTCCGAATCCTCGTCAAACTCCGCAGATGCCATGGTCGCGCCGTGAATGCCGTCGCGACCGGTTTTCGAGCCAATATAGACGACCGAGTTGCCCGCACCCTCTGCCGCCGATTTGAATATCTTGTCCTGGCGCGCAAGCCCCACGCACATGGCGTTGACCAAAATGTTCCCGTTAAAAGCTGCGTGGAAATTCACTTCGCCGCCGACCGTGGGCACGCCCATGCAATTGCCGTAGCCGCCAATACCGGCGACCACACCGGAAACAAGATGACGCGTCTTGGGATGATCGGGCGCACCGAAACGAAGCGCATTCATCATCGCGATAGGGCGCGCGCCCATGGTGAAGACGTCGCGCATGATGCCGCCGACGCCTGTCGCTGCGCCCTGATAGGGCTCTATAAAAGACGGGTGATTGTGGCTCTCCATCTTGAACACCGCCGCGTCGCCATCGCCTATATCGACCACGCCGGCATTCTCGCCTGGCCCTTGAATGACTTGGGGGCCACTCGTGGGCAAGCGCCGAAGATGTGCGCGCGTCGATTTATAAGAGCAATGCTCGCTCCACATCACAGACAACACACCGAGCTCGACGTAATTGGGATCACGGTTTAGGAGCCGCTTAATATTGGCATATTCCTCGTCCGAAAGCCCGTGCTCGCGGACGATTTCCGGCGTGATCTCCGTCATGACAGCGTTTCAATCAGGCTTTGAAAAAGCCCGCGCCCGTCCGTGCCGCCCAGCGCCGGGTCACAGACCCGTTCGGGATGCGGCATCATCCCGAGGACATTGCGCTTCTCGCTCAAAATGCCAGCTATGTTGCGGGCCGAACCGTTCGGATTCTCGCCCTCTTCATACCGAAACGCCACACGGTCTTCGCCCTCCAAACGGTTCAACGTTTCGTCGTCGGCAAAATAATTGCCTTCGCCATGGGCCACAGGAATTTTGACAACATCGCCTTTGCGATAGGCACGCGTAAAAGACGATTGTGATTCATCAACCGTAAGCCCGACCAGCCGGCAGACATATTTTAGATGGTTATTGCGTATCAGCACGCCCGGCAAAAGACCGGTTTCGGTCAAGATTTGAAAACCGTTGCAGATGCCGAGCACGGCAACCCCGTTTTCGGCCTTTTCTTTTACATCTCCCATGATGCGCGAATGCGCGGCCATGGCGCCCGAGCGCAAATAGTCGCCATAGGAAAACCCGCCGGGGAGCACGATCAAATCGATATCATCCGGGAGCTCAGAATCGCCGTGCCAAACCATGATCGCCTTCTTGCCGGTTGTTTGCTGTAGAGCAATCGCTGCATCGCGGTCGCAATTGGAATCAGGAAACACCACAACGGCAGATTTCATTTCGTAAGCTCGATCTCGTAGCTTTCGATAACCGTATTGGCGAGAAGCTTCTCGCACATGTTCTCAATTTCGGCCCGCGCATTTGCCTCGTCGGTTTCGGAGAGCTCGATATCGATCACTTTGCCCTGGCGCACTTCTCCAACGGAAGTAAAACCAAGATTGTTCAGCGCATGCCCGATCGCTTTGCCTTGTGGATCGAGAACGCCATTTTTCAAAGTTACGAAAATACGGGCTTTCATTTAACCAGAACCGGACCGCCAGCCGAAGGATTAATCGATTCGGGGAGAATTCCTAGTCTTCTGGCGACTTCCGAATAGGCTTCGGAAACGCCGCCTAGATCGCGCCGGAAGCGATCCTTGTCCAGTTTCTCATTGGTCTGAAAGTCCCAAAGCCGACATGAATCCGGACTGATCTCGTCGGCAAGAACGATGCGCATGAATTCGTTCTCCCACAACCGCCCAAATTCGAGTTTGAAATCGATCAGTTTGATTCCCACGCCTAGAAACAATCCGCTCAAAAAATCATTGACACGAATTGTGAGATTGACGATGTCGTCGAGATCTTGCGGGCTCGCCCAACCAAAAGCGGTGATGTGTTCTTCGGACACCCAAGGGTCATGGAGTTTGTCGTCCTTGTAATAATACTCGATGATCGAGCGCGGCAGCGCTTGGCCTTCTTCGATTCCTAGCCGCTTGGAGAGCGAGCCCGCCGCGACATTGCGCACTACGACTTCCAAAGGAATGATTTCGGCTTCCTTGATGAGTTGCTCGCGCATGTTGAGGCGGCGAATGAAATGCGTCGGCACGCCGATCGCGTTCAGCTGCGTCATCAAATATTCGGAAATGCGATTGTTCAGAACGCCCTTACCTTCAATGGTCGCGCGCTTAGTCGCATCGAAGGCGGTGGTGTCGTCTTTGAAATATTGAATAAGCGTCCCGGGCTCCGGGCCTTCATAGAGGATTTTCGCTTTGCCCTCGTAGATTGTCCTGCGCCGCTTCATTGGCTCACCCTCAAAGGCCATCACATTTGGCGGTTGGCCAATCCGCATTCTCGCTGACAAACGCGCGATGGGAGCTGTAAAAGCTGCTCCAACAAGGAACGAGGACTGCCCCGACGCAAAGCCCCGTTAACGCTCAAACTAGCGGAAGCGGCCTGTTTTTCGCAACGCTACTCGATGCCGCTTCATATCTCGTCCCCAACCTGTCGCAAGAGCAGCATTGATTCGCTATCTTGCCCTCAAGTGGCAAACATGCCCAATATAAAATTAGTTAATTTCAAGGGGTTAGACTATGAGTGGTGCGTTTGAAGACCGGAAAAAAGGATTTGAGAACAAATGGGCACATGACGAAGAGCTGCGTTTTAAGGTTTTTGCCCGGCGCAACAAGCTTCTCGGCCTCTGGGCTGCCGAGCAAATGGGGGTTTCCGGCGACGAGGCCGGTGCCTATGCCCGCGAGGTTATTCAGGCCGATTTCGCAAAACCCGGAGACGACGATGTCTTCGAAAAGATCAAGACCGACCTTATCGCAAAATCGCTCGATATTTCCGGGCACATGATCCGCAGAACAATGGATGAGCTTCTAGAGACTGCCAAAGAGCAGGTCGGGCAGGAAGGCGCCTAGCCCAAGGCGTTTATCATCGTTAAAATCGCGGCGAATGGTCGCTCCGCAGCGCCTAAAACATGTAAGCGGCGCTGGGCGCCCGTTGCTGGCGAACCGGCCTTGGTCCCTACACTCCCTTGTGGAACCGGCTGAAATCCGAGCGGGCCGGTAGCGTTGATTGAAGCAGCAGCGTGGCTCAATGGACCCTCACCGTCCGCCAGCACGTACAGGAAAACTACAGATTGATAGTGCGTATACCTCTCAGCAACGCGGCCGTTCATAGTGAGGAAATTTTCATGCGTACATTGTTACTCGGCGCCTGCTCGGCGATAGCGCTCTATGCCGGCAGCGCCCATGCCCAAGTCGCCGAAGTGCTCGTCACCGGCTATTTGGAGGAAGAACTTCCTCAGGAGCTAGCCCGCTACGGCGTGCGCGTGGAGACCGTTACCGCGGAGGAAATTCTCGATGGCGGTTATTACGACATCACCGAAATCTTGGAAAAACAGACTCCGGGCATGTTCATCGCGGTGCGCGGCGGCGTGTTCGACTATGTGAACGTCTCCTATCAGGGCTCTCGCACCCAGGATATTCTTTGGCTGGTAGACGGCGTGCGCATCAATAACCGCCTCTATGCAGGCACCACCCCGGTCGACACGATTCCCGCAGTAATAATGGAACGCATCGAAGCCCTGGAGGGCGGGCAGAGTCTTTTCTATGGCACGCAAGGAATCGCGGGCGCCGTCAATATGGTGACGCGCGGGTTCTCCGAAACATCCGATGGAATGGTCAAAGGCGGCCTCAATACCAATAATGGTCGGAATACCAGCGGTTATTACCGCGACAGTTTCGGGGCGCATCAATTTGTCGTTTACGCGTCTCACGACCAGGCGGACGGGTTTCAGCCCTTTCGCGATCAGGATTATCAGCCAACCTCCACCGATCGGGATCGCAGCTATGAAGTCACTACATTGGGCGGCAAATACGGAATAGATTTCACCAATGATCTGCGCTTCAGCACGACCTATCAGCATACCGACGCGAAGCTCGACCACTCCTCGCCCAAGGGCCCCGCTTTCGCGTTTAACACGCGCAACGAAGACATCTTAACTGGAAAGATTGATTTTACGCCGAGCGATATGTTCGAGTTCTTCGCCAAAGGCTATTACCATTGGTGGGACGCCGCGTTCAGCCAAGCCAACAATACCAATCCTCCGAGCGGCACATTTACTTTTTTCGACGACAACATCCCATGGTGGTTCCACGATTACGGTTTAAATCTTCTTGGCAAATTCGATTCCGGCTCCGGCGTGGAGATCTTTGGCGGCTATGATTTCCAAAGCTATGTCGGCCAAGATGATTTTCTCGTAATCGCCAAGCAAAAAGCAAACGTACATGCGCTATTCTCGCAAATCCGTACCACGGACGATTTGTTCGAGAACGGCCGAATTGCCTTCGGCGTCCGCCACAACATGCCAAGTGGCAGCCCGGATGCAACCGTTTGGAATGTGAGCGGACAATTGGATCTTTCGCCCGACCTCTTCATTCGTAGCAGCCTTGGAACCTCGTTTCGCCTTCCGACAGCCGAAGAGCTTTTTGCCCGTGATGCTTGCTGCACTTTTGGCAACCCCAACCTCGAGCCGGAGAGAGGTTTTGGCCTTAATGCGTCGATCGGCGGCAGGCTGCCGATCGTCGATAATTTCAATTGGGAAGTCGTCGGCTTTTTCCGGGATATCGACAATCTGATCCAATCGGACGCCGATATTATACAGGAAACATTTACAAACGCGCCCGGCACGGTGGAGGTCCGGGGATTTCAAGTGGTGTTGGATTCAGACTTAACGCGCGATTTGTCTGCAGACGCGAGCTTCACCTATTCAAGTTCCGAGCTCGCCGGCACGAATACCCAGATCAACGACATCCCGACTTCACACTGGAAATTCGGAATCGATTATCATCCGATGAGCTTGCCGTTTGGGCTCTATGGGAATCTCGTCCATGTTGGCGACATCTACCGCAATTTTTCGAACCCTATTGGTCGCCAGAACTACGGCGGCTACACAATTGTCGATGTCGGAGCTCGATACTTCATTGACCAGGATCGCCGTCACCGCATTGGCGTCCATTTGCAGAACGCATTCGACGAGGAGTACGCCACCCGCGTGAGGACGACGACCCCCGATGGGGGCGGCGACTCCTATGTCTATTGGCATTTGGGCACGCCGCGCACGTTGCGCGTGGATTACAGCTTCCTATTCAGCATCATGTGAGCCGAAGAGGGCAATGCAAGGGCTGTTCTCCGATGTGTTGTTTCCCAAACTTACGCGAAGATGCGCTAGTATTGGCGGAAGGTGAGTAAGATGCCGCCTAGGATGGGCGCGGGGTCATGGGACGACAATATAAAATCCGATGAGTGCTACAGCCGACATCACTGACGAGACACTACAAACGCCCAAGCGTAAGGGACGCGTTTGGCATGCCATGGTGGTGACCCACCGCTATCTCGGCGTGGCGATCGCGCTCTTGATGCTTGTCTGGTTCATTTCCGGAATCGTCATGATGTATGTGCCCTATCCGCAGCGCAGCGAAACCGAACGCGTCAGCGCTCTACCGCAAATATCATGGGCCGCGTGCTGTGATTTTTCGGGCATTACCCTATCGGACAGCGATGCGGTGGCACGTGCGCAGTTAGAAAACGTTTCCGGAAGGCCGATATTGCGTGTTCGCAGCCCATTGCGTGCGGACATAATCGCCGATCTCGAACAAGGACAAATCCTTGAGATCGGAATCGATACCGCCCGTCGAGTTGGAGCCGATAGCGCCGAGCGGATTCTTGGTGGCGCAAACATCATATCTGCCGAAGTGATCGATTACGATCAGTGGACGGTCGGCGACAATGGCGCTGGCCGGCGCCCGGTCTATCGTCTTGCCTTCGATGATCTCAGCCATACGCGCCTTTATGTTTCGGCCATCACCGGTGAAGTGATCGTATGGACCACGCGCGGGCAACGCTTTGGGAACTGGTTCGGCGCGATCCCGCATTGGCTTTATTTCAGTGCGTTACGTTCAAACGGCCCCCTCTGGCTACAGATCATCATCTGGACCTCCATCCTCGGTATTTTTCTCACCGTGATCGGGCTTTATCTCGGGATCACGCGCTTTCGCGTCAGCAAGACGGGAAGGCTCTCGCCCTATGCAGGTTGGTTTTATTGGCACCATTTAATCGGGCTGGTTTTCGGAATTGTGACCCTTGCCTGGGTCGCAAGCGGACTATTTTCGATGAACCCATGGGGCTTCTTAGAAAGCGGTCCTGACAATGCGGCAGAGCGCTTGGCCGGTCCATCTCAAAATTGGTCGAGCATACGCAGCTCGCTTGAGGCGCTTGAAGCCAGTCCGATGGATGGACTTGTTAGCCTTACGACCCAACCATTCCATGGGAGATTATTTTGGTTGGCGCGCTTTGAAGACGGAATTGTCTTGCGCCTCGATGAAAACGGAAATGTGCAAGATGCGTCGTCAGACGAACTCACCGCGGCAGCTCAGCTTCTTGCGGGCGAGAACGCCATTGAATCTGCCGCACTCAGCGAAGCGGAAGATTCCTATTATTTCAAATTTCAGGGATTTGCGGAACGCGAGCCGCTGATATTGCCGGTCTATCGCGTTATTGTCGAAGACGACGAGCACACAAGCTATTATTTAGACCCCTCGAACACGCGGCTCTTGGCGCGCTTTGACAGCGCCGGGCGCGGTTATCGCTGGCTGTTCAATGGCTTGCACCGCCTTGATTTTTTCGCCTGGCTGCGCATACGCCCCCTTTGGGATTTTATCGTGCTCTTTCTAATGATCGGTAGCACCGCCGGCGTCGGCACCGGGGTCTATCTGGCCTTTCGCCGAATAAAAATGGATATCGATCAAATATTTAAGCGTCGAACACCCGCGCAAAAATCCGCTCCACTTCCTTAAGGTGATAATCGAGATCGAACAGCGCTTCGAGTTCGCTTGCACTTAAATAATTCGTGACGTCGGAGTTTGCTTTCAACAGATTTAAGAGCGCGCCCTCGCCATTCCAGGTGCGCATCGCGTTTTCCTGCACCAGCGAATAGGCCTTTTCGCGCGACATCCCTTTTTGGGTCAGCGCCAAGAGCACGCGCTGGCTGTGAACGAGGCCTTGGGTCTGATCGAGATTAGCCTGAAGGCGTTCCGGGTAAACGACAAGCTTATCGACGATGTTGGTCGTGCGCGCGAGCGCAAAGTCGAGCGTGATCGTCGCGTCGGGCCCGATATAACGCTCAACCGAGGAGTGGGAAATATCGCGCTCATGCCAAAGCGCGACGTTTTCCATCGCCGGCAGCGCATAGGAACGCACCATGCGTGCAAGTCCCGTGACGTTTTCCGAGAGCACCGGATTGCGCTTGTGCGGCATCGCCGAAGAGCCCTTTTGCCCTTTGGAGAAAAATTCTTCCGCTTCCAAAACTTCCGTGCGTTGCAAATGCCGCACTTCAGTCGCCAAACGCTCGAGCGAGCTGGCGATCACGCCAAGAATTGCAAAGAACATCGCATGACGGTCACGCGGAATAAGTTGTGAGGAGATCGGCTCAACCGCCAAACCCAGCTTCTCGGCGACATGGGCCTCAACGCTTGGATCGATATTGGCAAAGGTTCCAACCGCACCGGAAATGGCGCAAGTGCCGATTTCCTTGCGCGCCAAAGCAAGACGTTCGCGTGCACGCGAAAATTCAGAATAGTGGCCGGCAAGCTTCAGCCCAAAACTTGTCGGCTCCGCATGGATGCCATGGCTCCGCCCGATCGTGGGCGTGAATTTGTGTTCCACGGCACGGCGCTTCAACGTCGCTAACAGCGCATCGATATCCTCAATCAGAAGATCGGAAGCGCGGGTCAACTGAACCGAAAGGCAGGTGTCGAGAACATCCGAGGAGGTCATTCCCTGATGCACGAACCGCGCGTCCTCGCCGACGATCTCGGCAAGATGGGTCAGAAACGCGATGACGTCATGTTTGACTTCGCGCTCGATCTCATCGATGCGCGCGACATCGAACTTCGCGTTTTGGCCCTTCTCCCAAATGGTCTTGGCAGCGCTCTTTGGAATAGTGCCGAGCGCGGCCATCGCATCGGCGGCATGGGCTTCGATTTCAAACCAGATTTGAAACTTGGTTTCCGGCGACCAAATCGCCACCATTTTTTCGCGTGCGTAACGGGGAATCATGGAAGCTCCGTAGGCCAGGGATTGCGTAATCTTCTAGCGCCCTCAAGGGGCGCGGGAAAGGCCGGATTACTCGCTGCCCACATCTCAAAGCAGCCCTTCGCTCTTAAAGCTCACATGTGCGCCATTGCCGATCACCAGATGATCGTGCAGTTCGATCTTGAGCGCCTTCGCAGCAGCTGCAATCTCGCGCGTCATGGCAATATCGGCCTTAGACGGAGTTGGGTCGCCGCTGGGATGATTATGGACGAGGATAAGCGCGGAAGCGCGGAGTTCCAATGCCCGTTTGACCACTTCGCGGGGATAAACCGGGGTGTGATCGACAGTGCCGTGTTGGTGCACCTCATCGGCCAGAAGAATATTCTTACGGTCCAGAAAGAGAACGCGGAATTCTTCGGTTTGCCCGCGCCCCATGGCGATTGCGCAATATTCGAGCAGAGCATCCCATGAGGAAAGTGCCGGGCGCTTAAGAAGTTTGCCTTGTGCAAGGCGGCGCGCCGCAGCCTCGATCGTTTTTAAGGCCGCGACAACACCATCGCCCACACCCGCGACTTCGCGCAAACGTTCCGGCGGCGCGGCAATGACATCCGCGTAACCACCAAATTTATTTATGAGTTCCTTTGCAAGCGGTTTGACGTCGCGTCGTGGGATCGCTGCAAACAAGCTAAGTTCAAGCAGCTCATAATCGGCAAGCGCAGATTCGCCTGCCTTTAAAAACTTCTCACGCAGACGCCGGCGATGCTCGAAATAATGCGGCGGTTGCGCATCACCGTCACGCGGTGAGCTGGGCACCAAGCTGTCAGATGGCAAACCGTCATCAGATGTAAGGGGGGCAGTGCCAACCCTTGGGGGAGAGCGTAAAGATTTCAAATCCATCCTCTGTCACGCCGATGCTGTGCTCGAACTGCGCCGACAAGGCGCGGTCGCGCGTTACCGCAGTCCAGCCATCATTCAGAATCTTCACTGCGTAACCACCCAGATTGATCATCGGTTCAACAGTGAAAAACATTCCGGTTTTGAGTTGCGTACCGTGCCCAGGGCGCCCGAAATGAACGATATTGGGGAGCGCATGAAATACGCGGCCCAAGCCATGACCACAAAAGTCGCGCACGACCGAGCAGCGCTCTTCACCTTCCGCGTAAGACTGAATGGTATGTCCGATGTCGCCAGTGGTTGCGCTGGGCTTGACCGCATTGATGCCGCGCATCATCGATTCATAGGTGATCTCGACGAGGCGCTGTGCTTTTCGTTTTACGTCTCCGACGTAATACATTCGGCTGGTGTCGCCATGCCATCCGTCAAGAATAACCGTCACATCGATGTTAACGATATCGCCATCGCGCAAACTGCGCTCGCCGGGGATTCCGTGGCAAACCACATGATTGAGCGACGTACAGACTGTGTGCCGAAACCCGCGATAACCGTAACAGGCGGGAAACGCGCCATGATCAAGCACGTAATCGAAGCAAATTTTGTCCAGCTGTTCGGTCGTAACGCCGGGCTCAACTTTCTCGACCATTAAATCAAGCACTTCTGCCGCAAGGCGTCCCGCTTTGCGCATCCCCTCGAAATCTTCTGGCCGATAGCTTGTGACGGCCATTGTGGCCGTGCGCGCAAGTTCGATCGCTTGCGCGTCAACGAGACTGTCGGCCGGAATTTCGAGTAAGGCGTCGGACATGGAATTCACTTCGGCTTTGGTCACACTCCCGGTCATCTGGCCTTCGAAATCCGGCAAACGACCGAGGTAGCCATGATAATAGGCGAATCCGGCAGGATTATGGGCAATCTATACAGCCGAGCCGAGCAAGGCCAGGCGGCTCTCCGCCGGCCTGCGCCCCAAGGTCTTGTAATAGGCCTGATGACCCCAACTCGCTGTCCCCAGTTTGAGATCGCAGGCATTTATTGGGGTTTGGCATGTATTTGGTGTCTCTGGGTCATATTTTATGGGTATTTGACCCTCATAGAGATAGGCCTGTTAACGCTGGCAGGCCGAATTTATTGCAGTTTTTCCGAAGGATAGGGATAAGAAAGAGGTAGGAATTAACACTTGCCTGACCGTTCCGCCTGTGCCAATCATGGCTGGAATTGGGCCTGAAATGGGCAAGAGTTTTGGGGGTAGCGCCGGAATGATCGTTCGACGCGTAATGGCGGCAGCCTTAGGTGGCGTATTGTTTGCGGCGGCAGGTGTCGCAGCGGCCGCAAATTTTTCCTCCGATAATCAAGGCGATTTCCTCGCCGAGGGCACCCACCAGTTTTATGTTTGGTGTTCGACGGCACAGGATTATGTCGCAACAGCGCAGGGTGTGAATGCCGAAGAAGCCCAGATGAAGCTCTACAATGCAGCGAAACTTGGTGGAAACGCTGCGTGTTGGCCGGTTTGGCAGGGACGCATCGCCGCCAGTTAAAATAGGTTCACTTGAAATTGGGTATGGCGGCTTATTGGCCGCCATTTTCATATCTGAAGCGCAGATATTTTCTATTCTAGAGAACTCGCGCGGGCCTGCTCCGCTAGCATGTTCTGCGCCGCTTCATTATTCGCGAAAAATGACCGGGCGGTATCAAGCGTGGTTCGCGCGTTCTCGGTCTCTCCCAATACGGCATAGGCGCGGATCAACATTGTCCACCCCTCGATATCATCGGGCTCTTGTGCAAGCCTCTCAGCAAGGCCATCCACCATCGCGCGCACGTCAGGACCTTGGCTGGGCGCCGCCGATGCTGCCGCACCAGGTGCTACGCCGCTGAGCCCTGCAATTTGGAAAGGCAAATTTGTCCGCCAATAAGCGCCTGACGGAGGTTCCGCCATGAGCGGTTCCCATAGCGCCAGCGCCGCCTCGTTCTCGTCGCGCTGCGCGTGTGCAAAACCGATATGATAGCGAGCGTCCGCATTATTCGGATCGATCATCAGGACCTGACGAAAAACATCCTCCAGCTCGCGCGAAACACTGCCGCTTTGCAACGCGCGCGCGACAGCAAAATTAGCTACCAAATCCAAGGGAATATCCGCACTCTGGGTCTGGGCAATATTCATCGCGCGCTGGTAGGCCGCCACCGCCTGGTCGATGTCGCGAAAGGCGAGATAAGCGCCCCCAAGGATCGTCCAGCCCTGAAGATCGTTTGGCCGGTCGCGAATCGCACGGGCTAGATGCACAACCAGCTCGTAATAATTATTCGGGTCTGGCTGGCCCCTAAGACTTAGGAGCGCGTAATCCGGCCGTCCCAAATAAGAATAAAAGCCCAGGCCGGAAACAAGAACAGCGAATCCTGCAATGCCGGCGGACCAATATATCGGCGCGCGCGCTCCCTGTCTTCGGCTGAAAAGAGCAGGGACAACTACGAAAAGAGCCGCGCCCAGGGACACGGCAAGAAAGATCAGAGCAACCTGTACGATCATGAAAGAGGACTTAGCATAACGGCCCTAACTCCGTCATTTGACGGCTGATCCACCCCGCGCGCCTTGACGCCGCAGCCTTCTTGGGATTCAGCTCTCAGCGAAGGCCCCGTGGCGGAACTGGTAGACGCACCGGACTTAAAATCCGTTGTTCCGAAAGGGACGTGCCCGTTCGAGTCGGGCCGGGGCCACCACACGCGTCACTTTGGCTAGCAGACCGCCGGCAAGGGATGGACAACGCTCCTTGGGCCTGAAATCGCCCATAAGTCCCATGGAGACCGGCTCCAGGCCTGTCTTTCGTAGAATCCCGCCATTTGTGAGGGGACCGCGTTCAACGCCTGAGAGGCCCTTTTGAGGCCTTGGCTGCGCCGCCGGAATGATCAGCCCCCACTGACTGGTCCAGTTTGAATCTTAGTTCATGGTCGGTCTTTCTGGCAACGGGACGATGGTTTCTGGCGCCGGGGGCCGATAACCGAGGGCACTGAGAACGGCGGTGACAAATTAGTCCGCCCGCGGCTGGGAAATCCCGCCGCTTCCGTGGACTAATTTTGCTCCGCCGTTGACACGAATGGCATCGATCCGAGACTTCCCTTGCCCCAGTAAAACGTCAACCTGACGCAGCTTAGATACGATCTCTTCTGGTTTATGGCGCTTAGCAGCCATCTTCGGTCCTCCTCTTTCCATCACAATAGGGTGGACCAATTCAAAGGGGGAGGATCACGACGTTTAACGCCGGCATATTGCCGGACTCCGAAAATGGGCGGGACTATCGTAGTTTTGAGATTGTACTCATTGGACAAATACGTAGATGTAGTTCTGGAATTCGCAGCAAACAGAGCACGTGCTTTAAGCTCTACCGGCGCGCCTTCCAATCCGTCCGATATCTCGTTTTCATAGATGACCAGAGGAGTATGACAAATGGCTGGTGGCAGGACTTCCATCCATCGGCCTGGCTGCGTAACGACAAGCACGTCAGGCTGAAATTCAGCCGCTATAGTTTTGGCCGAAATATACACATGTGCCGCACAGACTACGGGATAGCCGAACTGATGGTCGACCTTAACGGCTTTGCCTGCTGTGGTCTGCGTTGTCGCCGCAAGAACAACCCTTGCCTATCCGGTGAACGCCCATGACCGCTACATGTAGGGTGCCGCCACTCTCCCGAGTAAAGCTCGGCATAGGTTGGAGCAGAGGTGTCGCCCGCGATGCCGAGCAATGAGCGGAAGGCGTTGAACGGGTAGAACCGCCTGTTGAAGTGGAAGGTGAACTCGTTGAGGTAGGCTTGTAGGTGCTGGTGGCTAACGCCGTGGTGGATCCCGATCAGCCACGTCTTCAGGTTGGCGAAAACCAGATGGATGATCGGCAGGTATTGCTCGGCAACCTCTGGATCACCACACTCGGCAACAGCGAAGTGCTCATAGCCGCGCTTACCGAGGCCAGCATAGCCGCTCCAATCGTCAGTAACGATCAGCGATCCCGGCGCGACGGTGCTCTCGACGAACCCACAGAGCGACTCGGCGCTACGGTCGAGCACGACGGCGAGCCGAACGCGTCCGGCATAGCGTCCGTCTTTCCGGTTGTCGAGCTTGGTGCCCGGCTTTCGATGACGCACCTCGATGGCACAGGAGACGGGAACCTTGTGGTGAACACCACGGCCTTCCCCACGCGTTCGCCCGCCAACCCAGGTTTCGTCCACCTCAACATGGTTCTTGGGCTGTCCACCGATCCTGTCTTGGTTGGGCCGCACCATGCCCGAGCGGAGCTTGTGGAGAATTTGAAAGGCCGTCTCGTAGCGCGAAAGACCAAGTTGCCGCTGAAACTGCACGGCGGACATGCCGGGCGTCTGACTGGCGACCAGATAAGCGGCCCAGAACCAGACGTTCAGCGGAGTGTGGCTACGCTCCATCACTGTTCCCACCGTCAGCCCGGTGTTCTGGCGGCACTTGCGGCAGCGCAGGACGCCAGGGCGGTTTTCAAAGTGGAACGGCTCTCCCGCCGTGCCGCAGTGCGGGCAGGCAAAGCCGTCTCCCCAGCGGGCTTTCTCCAGGTAGGCGGCGCAGGCCGCATCATCGGGGAAAAGTCGCTGGAACTCGGGTAGCGAATGCGGGAATGGGAGATCGGCGCGGTCGAGAACATCCATGGCGCGCTCCCCTATATCCGGTTTGCGCCCATTCTAGCCCTAGTGGGTGTGGGTGTGAACCGGATAGGCAAGGAACAACCTTATGACCATTGCTCACTAATTTCCGGCACAACCAATGCAAATTTACTTGCGTGCCGGCATATGATTCGGGGAGCACAGGGCCAGGGCGCATAAATAATATTCGCAGGCCAATTACTCTATTGGGCGACATTCGCCGGGCGCTCGTGCTATCTCGCCAACGCGACAAAACGCATGGAAGTCGTTCTTCACATAGGGCGAGGGATTAAAAACAGCCCCCTTGAATATCGCTTAATCGAGCACGGCGAGAGGCCCCATTTGTACCTTCATGTCCGTTCATCAGGTGCAACAAAGCCACTGTCTTGTCTTTTTCTTCATTAAATCAGTTTAATAGCAAAAAAGTTGATGGCTGTGACTTTATTGCATATATTTACATCGATGGGACGAGGTAGGCGGTATCGCAGTCCCCCCGCTCGCGAACCGTAGATGTCCCATAGGTATCGGTCATCCCCTCCCGATACCGGCGCTAAGAGGCGCAATTGGCGGCCGGTCAGATCTCTGACCGGCCGTTCCATTTTAGGCGGGATTTACTCTGCGTAAGGTCAGGTTGATACGGCCTCCATTTGCAACAAGGCTGCTGCTGCCCTCCCGAATACGGTCGATCCCATGATGGCAAAGCCGTGCGGGGCCGCCCATGAGAAGGATATCCCCGGACGATAGGACGAGGCTGGACGTCGGCTCTTTTCGGCTCAGGCCACCGACGCGAAAGATTGCATCATCTCCCAAGGAAATGGATAGGACCGGCGCATCCAGAGCGGCCTCGTCGCGATCTTGATGAAGGCCCATACGGGCCTTGCCGCGATAAAGATTGACGAGGCAAACCTCAGCAGGGGCGGGATAGGACGTTAGCTCACTCCAGAGGCGCAGCAGTACGGGCGGCATGTCGGGCCAAACATCTGCAGTTACGGGATGACGAGGCTCGTAGCGGTACCCATTCGCCTGATCGCTCAGCCATCCGAGCGCGCCAAAGTTCGACATCTCGACCGAGAAGGGCTTGCCCGTGCGCGGCATCCGAGGTTGAAAAAAGGGGGCCTGTACAACGCGTGTCATCACCTCGGCGAGCAAAGTAATCTGCTCTTGCCGCGAGAGAAGCGATCGCCAAAGAAAAACACCGGGGCGGATTTCGCGGGGCATGGTTTTGCGCCTCGCCATGGCCCTAAGGACTGTTAGATTCCATGATAGCCCTTATACCATTCCACAAAGCGTGAAACGCCCGTTTCGATCCTGGTACTCGGTTCAAATCCGATTTCACGCTTGATGGCGCCAATGTCTGCCCCAGTCGCAGCCACATCCCCGACCTGCATCGGAAGCAGGTTGAGCTCTGCCTTCATGCCGAGCTTCCGTTCCAGAACGCCTATAAGATCCATGAGGTTTTCAGTGTGATCGCCGCCAATATTGTAAATGCGATGCGGCGCCTCGTTTTCGATCACCTTCGGCGCATTGTCGGTCGTCGCCACAAGCGCAGGGATAAGATCGTCGATATAAGTAAAGTCGCGCTGCATCTCACCAAAGTTAAAGACGTTTATCGGACGCCCCGACAGGATGGCATTGGTAAACAGCCAAAGCGCCATATCAGGCCTTCCCCACGGACCGTATACCGTAAAAAAGCGCAGGCCGGTCTGCGGTATGCGATAGAGGTGGGAGTAAGAATGGCTCATCAATTCGTCGCATTTTTTGGTCGCCGCATAGAGGGAAATAGGCGTATCGACGCGATCGGTTTCTTTGGAGGGAGCCGCAGCGCTCTTGCCGTAGACAGAGCTTGAAGACGCGTAGACAAGATGCTCAATCCCATCGAGATGGCGGCAGTACTCTAGAATATTGAAATGGCCGACGACATTAGAGCTGATATAGGATTCTGGATGTTCAATCGAGTAACGAACGCCCGCTTGTGCCGCGAGGTGAACCACGCGGCGAATGGAATAGGGCCGCAACGCGTCCACAAGAGCGGCCTGATCAGCTAGTTCGACTTTGTGAAATCGGAAGCCATTATGTTTTTCGAGTTCTGCTAAACGATCCGATTTCAGTTTCACGCTGTAGTAGTCGTTGAGATTGTCAATGCCCACAACCTCGTCTCCGCGCTGCAACAATGCCAACGCCGTATGAAATCCAATAAAGCCCGCCGCCCCTGTAACGAGATAGGTCATCGATCACGCTCCGGAACGATTTGCATGGTTTATACTTTCTGCAAGGCAAGAAAACTTCGTGGGGCGCCGTTACGCGAAAGCCATTCGGCAAACGCGTTCGGATCGTAACTCACTTTCAGCCATTCATCGAAATGATCCGGCCCAAGGTTCTCAGCTGCAAAAGCCGGAAAGCGCCGCATCCATCTTTGATTGAGCCTAGGGCGATGAAGATAAGGCCACAACGCGAATTGCGCTTCGGCTGCATCGCGCGCGCGCGCGCCGCCGGCAAGTAGAAGATAGATTGCTGCGGCAAAACTCGCGCGATCCTGACCGCCAGAGCATTTCACGAGGACGGGCTTTGGGGCGTGCTCGAAGGCTTCGGCGAGTTCTAACAGAGCGGCGCGCGCGGGAAGCAGGCGGGAGGACAAGCGCACATTGAAATGCTGTAGTTTCAGACCTTCCGCGGCACTCGCCTCCTCCTGCCACCAACGCCGTGTGGGGTTTTCGCCACGTAGATTGATGATCGCGCGAAAGCCGTGCGCGCGCAAAAAGACGCGGTAAAACCCAATATAGGGCTGCGCCGACCGGGCGACATCTTCTGTCACCCAGTGCAAATTGTAGAGCCGGTCGAGAAGCGCCGCCATGCGTACCACTATAAAGTTCGGGGAAAATGGGCGTACAGCCCGGATCGGTCTCTTGCAAGAGCGCCTATGGCCCGGCCAGAGGGTCTGCAACGAGGGTTGACTGGGAAAAGCCGAAAGCTATATTGCGCGGCTTCCGCACTGGGCTATGCCTTTTGCGGTAAGCTAAATTCTTTAAGGATTTCAGTATGTTCGCGGTAATCCGCACGGGCGGCAAGCAATATAAGGTCGCGAAAGACGATGTGCTCGACATTGAGCGCCTCGATGGCGACGAAGGGGCGAGCGTGACCTTCGCCGAAGTGCTCGCGCTTGGCGGCGCTCAGCCCAAATACGGAACGCCCATCATTGAGGGCGCTTCGGTCGGGGCCGAGATCGTCGCCCAAAAGCGCGCCCCTAAAGTTATTGCGTTCATGAAAAAACGGCGCAAAAACACGCATCGCAAACGTGGGCACCGGCAGCAGCTAACGACAGTGCGTATTACCGGAATCCAGGCCAGCTAGTTTGGATCTGAATCTAGGAGCTAAAGATGGCGCATAAGAAGGCAGGCGGTTCCTCGCGCAATGGGCGCGATTCGAATGCCCAGCGCCTTGGCGTGAAATGCTTCGGCGGCGAAAGCGTGCAACCCGGAAACATCATTTTGCGTCAGCGTGGAACCCAATGGCATCCCGGAACCGGCGTTGCCATAGGCAAGGATCATACGATTTTCGCGACCGTTTCGGGCAACGTCGAATTCCGCAAGGGATTGAAGCGCCGCACCTATGTATCGGTGCTCCCGATGACGAACGCAGCACAATAGGCGGCAGAAAACGCGGGCCGCCACACCAAGGCGGCCTGTTTTTATTAGGGGAGATGGGTTCGCCATCTTCCCTTTTTTATTCCCCTAAATGGATCGCTTGGAGGGGAATATGTTGTCGATCATACTTCAGACGGAGCGTTTGCTCTTACGGCCTCCCGTGGCGGCGGATATCAGCCACTTCGTTCCGCTCCTAAACGATTTTGATGTATCGAAAAATCTAGCCGTGGTTCCACATCCTTACACCGAGGATGATGGTTGCGCGTTTGTTGTGAAGACGTCGAACGCGCGGGTCCAGGGTGCGGACTATGTGTTTTCCATCCTACGCAAGAAAGACGGGGTTCTCATAGGGGTTTGCGGTGTTCATCCTGAGTTCGATCTTTCGTTTGGCTATTGGATCGGCAAACCCTATTGGGGCCAGGGCTATGCCACCGAAGCAGCACAGCGGCTAGCACGCTTTGCGTTCGACGAACTTAGCGCGAAACAGCTGACCGCTGGCTGGTTCCACGATAATCCGGCGTCCGGGCGCGTCCTTGAAAAAATCGGCTGTAAAGCAAACGGTGAGGACGAGAAAAACTGCCTCTCGCGCGGAACCAGTGTGTTCTGCCATAAGGTTGTTTTAAGGCGCGCCGATTTCGAGCGCTTGGGATAAAGAATAATGAAGTTTCTCGACCAGGCCAAAATCTATGTGCGCTCGGGCAAGGGCGGGAACGGCTGTGTGTCCTTCCGGCGCGAGAAGTTCATCGCATTTGGCGGGCCCAATGGCGGCGATGGAGGGCGCGGCGGCGACGTCTCGGTCGATGCGGTCGAGAACCTCAACACGCTGATCGATTTTCGTTTCCAACAACATGTCGCGGCACAAAATGGCCGCCACGGCATGGGACGCGAAATGAGCGGCGCGAAGGGCGACGATGCCGTGATCAAAGTCCCGGTCGGAACGCAAGTTTTCGACGAGGACAACGAAACTTTGATTTGTGACGCCGACACACCTGGGATACGCACTCTCCTTTTGAAGGGTGGAAATGGCGGTTTCGGCAACGCGCATTTCAAATCGGCAACCAATCAGGCCCCGCGCCGAGCCAATCCGGGTCTTCCGGGGGAAGAGCGCACGCTTTGGCTGCGCTTAAAATTGATCGCCGATGTCGGACTGATTGGACTACCCAATGCGGGCAAATCGACTTTTCTTTCGCGTGTCTCCGCCGCGCATCCAAAGATCGCGGACTATCCGTTTACAACTTTGCACCCTCAGCTCGGCATGGTGCGCACGCCCATCACCGATTTCGTTATCGCCGATCTGCCTGGTCTCATTGAAGGTGCGCATGAGGGCGCAGGACTAGGGACGCGTTTCCTCGGCCATGCCGAACGCTGCGCAGTCATGTTACATATCGTGGACGGAACCGAACCGGATTTCATTGACGCCTATAGCACGATTCGCTCAGAGCTGATCGCCTATGGACATGGTCTCGGAGACAAGCCTGAGATCATCGCCTTGAACAAATCCGACGCCATTGACAAAAACATGGCTGCGCGCGAACGAAAGTCTATCGAAGAGCATGGCGGAACGAAGGTGCACGTCATATCCGGCGTATCAGGCGAAGGCGTTCAGGAATTGTTGTATGCGCTCGCTCAGATTGTGGCCAATGCGCGCAGTACCGCGCAGCGCACAGGGGAAACCGCAGAAAGTTGGTCACCATGAGCAGCGATTTGGCCGGCGCAAAACGCATTGTGGTGAAGGTCGGCTCTTCGCTGCTGATCGACTCAGGATCAGGATCGCTGCATCTCAAATGGCTGCAGAGCCTTGTTTCGGATATTGCCGAACTAAAGAACGCCAACACCGAAATTCTTTTGGTTTCGTCGGGGGCCATTGCGCTGGGCCGTCGGACTTTGGACCTAAGGCCTGGTGAACTGCGATTGGAAGAGAGCCAAGCGGCGGCAGCCGTGGGACAAGTGCGCTTGGCGCAAGCCTATGTCGACGCCTTCCATGATTTCGGATTCGCCGCTGCGCAAATTCTTGTGACGTTAGAGGATTCGGAAGATAGGCGGCGCTATCTGAATGCGCGCGAAACATTGCGCACTTTACTTCGCCTTGGCGCGATTCCGGTTGTCAACGAGAACGACACGGTCGCAACGGCTGAAATTCGCTTTGGCGACAATGATCGATTGGCCGCGCGCATTGCCGGAATGGCTGAGGCGGACCATCTTGTTCTGCTCTCCGACATTGATGGCCTTTACACCGCCAATCCGCAGCGAGACGATACCGCAAGTCATATCGCAAAAGTCACAAGCATCACCCCCAAAATCGAAGCGATGGCCGAAGGCCCACGCTCAGGGTTAAGCCGTGGCGGAATGCAATCGAAGATCGCGGCAGCAAAAATGGCTACGTCCACGGGAGCCAGCGTCATCATCGCAAATGGTCACGTGATGCATCCCTTAAAGGCCCTGGCCGGCCCAGCGAAACGAACCTTGTTCGTGCCCCACATGTCTCCAACCGCTGCGCGCAAACGTTGGCTTGCGGGTGGGCTTTCGGCAAAGGGCGTCGTTGTAATCGATGCCGGGGCTTTGAGCGCGCTTTTTTCCGGCAAAAGTCTTTTGCCCGCAGGCGTCGTTTCAGTGGAGGGCAATTTCGACCGCGGCGACGTCGTTGTGGTAAAAAATGTTGCGGGCGATGAGATTGCGCGCGGTCTGGTGGCCTATCAAACCGGCGAAGCCCGGATGCTGATCGGGCGGCGCACCGTCGAAATCGAAGGCATTCTCGGCTATCGTGGCCGCGACGAAATGATCCATAGGGCTGATCTCGTCCTAACCAGTGCAGACGGAAAAAACAGCGAATGAACACTGTAGCGCTCAAGGAAAGTCAGAAAGATTTGCGTGCTGAAATGTGCGAAATCGGCAAAGCCGCAAATATCGCTGCGGCCCAATTGCGTGTGGCTTCGACGGATACGAAAAACAAAGCCTTAACAGCGGCCGCCGAAGCGATCCGCACGCATAAGGACGAAATTCTTTCCGCCAATGCACGCGACATGGAGGCGGCAGCGTCGCGCGGGATGAGCGCTGCAATGCTGGACAGGCTGAAACTCGACGACAAGCGCGTAGAGCCGATGGCAAAAGGGCTCGAAGATATTGCCGCACTTGCCGACCCCGTCGGCAAGGAGATGGCGCGTTGGACCCGGCCGAATGGTCTCGGTATTGCGCGTGTGGCAACGCCTATTGGCGTAATCGGCATGATCTATGAGAGCCGCCCCAACGTGACCGCCGATGCCGGCGCACTTTGCATGAAGTCCGGCAATGCCGTGATTTTTCGGGGCGGCTCGGAATCGATTCACTCATCGCGCGCGATCCATAAGGCGCTGACAGCGGGATTAGAAAAGGCCGGGATATCCTCCGCAACCATCCAATTGGTTCCGACAACGGACCGTGCCGCCGTCGGCATGATGCTGGAAGGCTTAGATGGCACCGTCGATATGATTATTCCCAGAGGTGGAAAAAGCCTGGTCGCGCGTGTCCAAGCGGAAGCGCGCGTTCCCGTTCTCGCTCATCTCGAAGGAATCTGCCACAGCTATGTTCACGGCGGCGCTGATCTTGAGAAGGCCCGCGCGATTGTCGTCAACGCAAAAATGCGGCGCACCGGGATTTGCGGCGCAACTGAAACGCTTCTTATCGATCGCGATATCGTTCCCACTCACCTTGTTCCGATTCTTAACGATCTAAATGCGGCAGGGTGCGAAATCAGGGGCGATAAAGACGTCGTTGATACCTACCCCGGCGCAAAGTTAGCGAGTGAAGATGACTGGCATACCGAATATCTCGATTCGATTATTTCCGTGCGGGTTGTTGATGGCTTGGAGGATGCGCTTAATCATATTTCGACCTATGGCTCGCAGCATACCGAGTGCATCGTAACGGAAGACGATAAAGCGGCAGAAAACTTTATGGATGCGCTCGATTCCGCGATCGTCATGCAGAATGCATCGACACAATTCGCCGATGGCGGCGAGTTTGGAATGGGTGCGGAAATCGGCCTCGGCACGGGCAAGCTTCATGCCCGCGGGCCAGTTGGGCTCGAGCAATTGACGACATTCAAATACCTCGTTCGCGGCTCCGGCCAAATCCGGCCTTAAATGAACGCAAACGTGCGCCAATGGATTCGCCCACCCGGACCTGTTGCCGAGGGTCTTCGGATTGGGCTTTTGGGCGGCTCATTCAATCCGGCCCATCAGGGCCATCTCCATATCAGTAAGACTGCACTGCGGGCCCTTGGGCTCGACTATGTTTGGTGGCTTGTCAGCCCACAAAACCCGCTGAAATCAGCAAGAGGCATGGCGAGTTTGAAAACACGTCTCGCCGGAGCGCGTGGCATGGCACAACATCCACGCATCATTGTCACCAAACTCGAGGACCAACTGAGCACGGCCTATACGGCAGATACGCTCGGCTTGCTTTTGCGAAGATTCCCCGCCCCAAACTTCATATGGCTGATGGGGAGCGATAATTTTGTTCAGATCCCCCGATGGCGCGATTGGCAGGATATTTTCATGATGGTGCCGGTTGCCATTGTGCCTCGGCCAGGCACGGCGCTTAAGTCGCGTAGCGGAACCGCCGCGCGATGCTTTGAAAGCGCAAGGGCACCCGCCGACAAATTCCTTGCGACACGCCGCCCACCCAGCTGGACGATTATCGAAGCACAACGCGACCCAACCAGCGCCACGCAGATTCGGCATCAGCTCCGGTGATGACATTCCAGCGGCCGCAACTGATCTGGCTGTCCTACCAGAGTTATGTTAGCTTCCATTTTAGTTTCACCTTCGGCGAATATCGGTAAGGAGAGCGCATGGCGAAAGAACACGGTGATTGGATTTCCGGTTCTCAGCCTTACATCCGCACTGGAATCGATTGCCGCAAAGTTCGATAGGAGCCTGCACCCTGAGTTCACCGCGTGCCTCGAAAAAACCAACAGCTTCGAAAGCTGTATCAGAGCAAACCTTGCTCTTGCGTATTCTCAAATCGCTCGACGACGACAAAGCTGAGGAGATCGTAACGATCGACCTCGCCGGCCGCTCGTCGCTTTGCGATGCGATTGTTGTCGCGTCAGGGCGATCAAGGCGCCATGTCGCTTCAACTGCCGAGCATCTCGCGCGAAGGCTGAAGGAGGCTGGCTATGGCAGTGCGCGCGTGGAGGGGCTACCCCAGGGCGATTGGGTGCTCGTTGATGCCGGCGACGTCATCATTCATCTTTTTCGCCCGGAAGTGCGCGACTATTACGATTTGGAGAATATGTGGTCTGTGGACGAGACGCCGCGGCCAGCGCTCAAGAAATCCAAAACTACCGTCAACTAATGCGCATTACGCTTATCTGCGTCGGACGCGCCAAAGCGGCGGCGGAGCAGGAAATATGTGACGCCTATCTCAAACGGGCGCGCGGTGCCGGGCGAACGTTAGGATTCTCCCAGATCGAAACTGTGGCCATCGAAACCTCACGCGCACCGTCAGCCCAGCTGCGCATGGCCCAAGAGTATCAAAGACTGGCCAAGCGCGTCCCTTCGGGCACATATCGGATCGTTTTGGACGAGAAAGCACCATCGCTGACCAGCGAGGCTTTTGCCGGGCGACTTGCCGCACTCAGGGATTCGGGGGTGCGCGATCTCGTCTTTTTCATTGGCGGCCCGGATGGCTCGGCGCCAGTGCTGCGCGAGGAGGCCGAGGAGCAATTATCCCTCGGGGCCCAGACTTGGCCTCATCTTTTGGTTAGGGCCATGCTGGCCGAGCAAATCTTTCGCGGCGTCTCAATCCTAAGCGGGCATCCCTATCACCGCGGGGGATAACTCAACCCGATCTGGGCGATCTCTGTAAGTGTCTGTAACGGTGCTGTTTCTTGACATTGCGCAAACGATTTTCTGGATTGCAGGCGGGCCGTGACGCAGCTATATAGCCCGCGAGCTGAGTCCCTCTTTATTGAGCGAGTGCGTATATGGCGACCGATCTGCCGACCTCCTACAAGCCGACAGCAAAAGAGCTGTTCATGAACGAACGGCAGCGCGAATATTTTCGCCACAAGCTGGCGACATGGAAAGAAGACATCCTTCACGACGCGCGCGAAACGATCTTAAACCTGCAAACGGAGCCAACGCCAAATGCTGATTTGGCCGATCGCGCGACAACCGAGTCCGAACGCCAGCTTGAATTGAGAACGCGCGACAGACAGCGCAAGCTGATCGCAAAAATCGACTCTGGGCTGCGTCGCTTAGAAGACGGGTCCTATGGTTTTTGCGAGGAGACCGGCGAGCCTATTTCCTTAAAGCGTCTTGACGCACGGCCCATCGCGACACTTTCCATAGAGGCACAGGAACGCCACGAAAGACGAGAGCGCGTTTACCGCGACGATTGAATTTGTGGTAATGCGAGATTGTTCAAACCAAGGACCGAACTTAACTTCGGTTCTTTCATGTTTTTAGGGTGGCGTGCCTATCAGATCGTCAAACGCTTCAAACACTTTTTCATAAATCGGCCGCTTGAAGGCAATGACTATTGCGAGAAGCTCTGCAGAACTGAGCCATCTCCATTCAGAGAACTCTTCATCGAACAACTTCAAGTTTATCTCGGAGTCGGGGCCCAGAAAGCGCATTGCAAACCATTTTTGGGCTTGGCCGCGATAACGCCCATTCCACTTTAGAGCGATAAGTTCTTCGGGCAGATCATAGGTCAGCCATTGCCTATGCTCGCGCAATAACGCGACATTTTTCGTGCCGATTTCTTCCTCGAGTTCGCGCAGCGCCGCGGCACGCGGGCTCTCGTTCTCATCGATACCGCCTTGCGGCATTTGCCATGCCTCAACCCTTTGATCGACTCGCTTGCCGGCGAATATCTGTCCACGCGCATTGAGCACCATCATGGCGACGCAAGGACGATAGGGAAGATCAGTGATGGGGAATTCGCGACTCATCTAGGGCAATGAAACATTTCCTGAGAGGACACGAAAGCGCGTTTCAAAAGTGACGGCGGCCATTGTGCGAGGCAAGCATGCTGCCTGCCTCACACTCTGACCTCGAATATCGTTATCGTGGAACGCTTAGTTCGGAACCAACTGGTTGGAACTGGCTTGCGCTACCGGAGCCATCACGACACCGCGCAAACGATCAAGCGCGTAAGAGAGTTGGAAATCATCAACGCTTGTCCCAGGCTCGGGACGAATAACCGGCATGGATAAGTCGCGTTCCGCGCCCTCAGCATCAAGGTGTCCAGCAAGACTTGCTTCGCGCCGGATCATGAACTGATCACGTTGCGCTTGGTCTGGCGCCGAGAGATTCGACACTGCTATGTCCGGCGCGATACCAGTTGCCTGAATAGAACGGCCCGACGGGGTATAGTACCGGGCAGTTGTCAAACGCAGTGCGCCGCCCGCCCGTCCGCCAAGCGGGATAATGGTCTGCACGGAGCCCTTACCGAAAGAGGTAATGCCGATCACGGTCGCGCGCCGGTGATCCTGCAACGCACCGGCGACGATTTCGGAAGCCGAAGCCGAACCTTCATTGATCAATATTACAATTGGTCTGCCGTCGGCAACATCGCCTGCCCTGGCATTGTAGCGCTGCGCGTCCTGTGGTCTGCGGCCACGCGTCGAAACCACTTCGCCGGTCTCGAGAAACACATCCGTAACCCCAATCGCCTGATCCAGCAGCCCACCGGGGTTCGCGCGCAAATCAAGAACATACCCTTTAAGTCGGGGACCGATTTCGTCCTCTAGGCTTTCAATGGCGTCTTCGACGCCTTCGACAACGCGTTCGCTGAATTGGCTAATGCGGATATATCCGACATCATCCATGGGCTCAAAGCGCACGTTCTGAATTTGAATGATGGCGCGCGTAATGGTGACTTGCAGCGGAGTCTTTTCGCCTTGCCGCAGGATGGTCAGCGAAATTTGTGTATCGGGCGCACCGCGCATGCGTTCAACTGCATCGTTGAGCGCCATGCCCTGAATTGAAATTCCATCGATCGCGGAAATAAAATCGCCGGTCGTAATGCCTGCGCGCTTTGCCGGCGTGCCGTCGATCGGGGCGACGACCTTTACAAGTCCGTCCTCGGAACTGACTTCAATGCCGAGACCACCGAACTCGCCGCGGGTTGTCACCTGCATGTCTTCGAAATCGCTCGGGTCCATATAGCTGGAGTGAGGGTCAAGATGCGTAACCATACCGTTGATCGCCGCATTGATAAGCTCTGCATCCTCGACTTCACGAACATAGTTCGCGCGCACACGCTCGAAGGCATCGCCGAATAGATCAAGCTGTCTATAAGCAGACAATACACTTGGCGCGCCCGCCCCTTGTGCGGTCGAGAGCAGTGCAAAAGCGCCAGCGAAGCCAACTGCCATTCCCAGGCTGGCGATTGCGATGCGATTCTTCATTCTCTTAATGCCTCTCTAAATTCGGCGTTCATCCATGGCGCGGGGTCCATTGTCTGACTATTACGGCGTAACTCAAGGTATAACCGCGCAATCTCCCCTTCCGGGAGCCCCCCCACGGGCTCGCCAACAAGAACCAGATCACCGATCTGGACGTCGATCCGGCCAAAGCCCGCCAGGAGTAAATGGTACCCGCCTGCTATTTCCAATATCAAGACTTGACCGAAGTTTTGGTAAGCGCCGACGAAAACAACCTCACTATCTGTCGGAGCGACGGCCTGCGAGGCCCCATTTGCCTCAAACCACAGTCCTTGGGGCCCAATTGTGCCGGGAGTAAAGCCTGGACCAGCCGAATCGCCAGAAACAGCCGTCCCAGCCACTGGCCTTATCAAGGAGCCGCGCTGGAGCCCTCCCGGACCTCCCTCGGCAGTTACAACAACCATCCCCCGATCTGGCCCAATTTGCGCCCGCAAAAGGGCAATTCGGTCCATAAGCGATTTTAAATCGTCGGTTTGGCGAGCGGCTTCCTCTGTTACCGCAGCGATTTCAACGAGCCTTGTCTCCGTAACGGCTGCCTGTTGGCGCCTTTGAGCAAGAAGTGCCCCTAACTCCCCACGCGCCGCATTTAGGGCCAGCGCTTCTTCGCGCGCCTGCCCGTTTTTTGCCTCCAATGCGGCCCGGGTTTCATTGAGCGCACGCAATTGCCGTCCGAGAATAGCCGCCTGCTCGTAAACCGGGGGCAACATCACGCCGAGCATCATTGCGCCGCGCGCTGCCGCCAGCGAATCGTCCGAACGAGCGACAAGAGCCGGCGGTTCGTCGGCATCTAGGCGTTGAATCACCGCAAGCAATTCTCGGACTGGCTCGCGATCTTCGTCAAATTGCGCAGCTAGTTCTTCTTCGTGCGCGGCAAGAACTGCAATCTCGTCCGAGGTAGTATTGAAGGCGACTTCCAATTCCTGAACACGCTGGGCATTGGCGACCAATCTCTCCTGCAGCGTTTGCGCTTCTTGCGCCAACTGATCTCGCGTCTGGCGCAGCTGCTCCTGGGCTGCGCGCTCTTGTTCAAGAATGGAACGTGCGCGCTCATAGCGCTCGGCCAAGGTTCCGCCTTGACCCGGTGCGGCGGCGCTAAAGATCAGCAACGCAAATAATGGAACCAAAAACCGAATCATAGCGCGGGACTCACATCCTCTTTTGCGCGTTTATTTTGCGCCGCGAACCTAACAAGCGAACGACCAGTCATCTCGGGCGGTTGCGCAATCCCGGCAAGCTCAAGCAAGGTAGGCGCGGCGTCCGCAAGCCGTCCATTCTCCAACGTAAAGGCGCGCTTTGAGCGAGCGCTTCCGACAACCACGATCGGAACATCAAGAACGGTGTGTGCGGTGTGCGGTTCGCCAGTTTTGGGATCCCTCATCTGCTCGATATTGCCGTGATCAGCCGTGATAAGAAGAACGCCATTTGCCTTTTCAACACTTAGACGCAAACGCCCCAGACATTTGTCGATGAACTCCACCGCCGCTATGGCCGCCGCCATCACGCCGGTGTGCCCGACCATGTCGGGATTGGCATAATTGCAAATGATAAGATCATATTTGCCCGAATCCACCGCTTCGACCAGCCTATCAGTCACTTCAGCCGCCGACATTTCAGGCATCAGATCATAGGTTGCAACCTTCGGACTCGGCACAAGGATTCGGTCTTCGTTTTCGAATTGGTTTTCGCGCCCGCCATTCATAAAGAAGGTGACATGCGCGTATTTTTCGGTCTCGGCAATACGGAGCTGAGTCAGTCCACGTTCGGCGAAAATCTCGCCAATCGTTTTCGTAATCTCTTGAGGCGCGAAGAGCGCGCTCATATGCGCGCACAGCGCCTCCGAATAAACCGTAAGACCCGCGGCTGCCGAAAACCGTGCGACGCGCGTTCGCGTAAATCCGTCAAAATCAGGATCGAGAAGCGCCGTCGAAATTTCACGCGCCCGGTCGGGCCGAAAATTCGCAAACAAAAGCGCATCGCCATCGTTTACGCCGCCATAGCCGTCAATAACGCATGGAACCACAAACTCGTCTGTGACGCCGTCTTGGTAGGATGATTGGATTGCTGTTATCGGATCAGGAAATTGCGCTCCTTTTCCATCTTCGATGGCCGCGAAAGCTTTTGCCACCCGCTCCCAGCGTTTGTCGCGATCCATCGCATAGTATCGGCCAGAAACACTGACGATCCGAACACCCGATATATCTTTGATTGTCGCAAGAAAGTCTTCGACAAAACCTAGTCCACTTTTCGGCGGCGTATCGCGCCCGTCGAGAAATGCATGAACATTTACTTTCAATCCCGCGTTTGAAATTGCGCGCGCAAGGGCGGTGATATGCGCTTGGTGCGAGTGAACGCCGCCTGGCGACATCAACCCTAAGAGATGCACCACGCCTGTTCCTCGCGCCGCGTCCAGGAGTGCGCGAAATTCGGGAATTTCTTTAATGGTATTTTTTGCGACGGCATCGTTGATACGCGGCAAGTCCTGCGTGACAAGACGGCCCGCGCCGATATTGGTGTGCCCGACTTCCGAGTTACCCATTTGCCCATCCGGCAGACCGACGGCCGTTCCCGACGTCGCCAGAATCGCATGCGGACAATCGCGGATCATGCGATCAAAATTCGGGGTGTCTGCGAGAGCAATCGCGTTATCGGTTTGGCCAGGGCCAGAATGGTCGTGGGCAGTATGACCAGTGTCATTTTGGCTTGGGCGATGACCCCATCCATCCAGCACGCACAGGACGGCGGGCCTTGGTCGTTCCGATTCGGGCGCATTGGCATATGGCACGGCGACACTCATAGCTTAACTAATCTCCAGAATCGAAAAATACCTTCGGAAAATAAGAGCCACCGCACGGCCTGTCCACGCGGCCCGGGAGCGCGTTTGCGCCTAGCTTGACCGCTCCGGATAGCCCTCAAGATAGCAGTTAGCGCGTTGAAAATACAGGTTAATTTTAATTTACGCTCATCGCGTCGTGCCGACGCTCTCCCAGGGCTGGCCCTGGGCGATCGACTGCAGAGGGCCAAAGCGTCTTCAGCGGCGATAACAGAATATTAGCGAGCACTGTCGGATGATCAGAGCTGGGTAATGTGGCGCGGCTGCGCGCCCGGAAATTTTCGAGTGCGCAATGATCAATATTTGCGAACTGTGCCGCTTCGACGCGCTTGAACCTGCCTATGGACAGGACGGGGCGGGTGCGCCGACGATTTAGATTTGCGGGCATTGCGGGCTTACCCAAAGCAAACGCAATGCGGTTACGGACCGCTCCATTGCTTCTTTTGGCGCGCTCGAAGAACGCGCAGAGAGCATTAGAGTGGGTCGCGCGGTGGAACTGCTCCGCGGACACGCCGATCTATCGCTTCCCTTGTCGGTCCTCGATGTCGGCGCCGGGCGGGGCAAATTTGTACGCGCGTTTCTTTCCACCGCACCAAGCGCCTCAGTGACCGCGGTCGGGCCCGATCAAAGGCAGGCCTGGGCGTGCGCGTTTTTGAACCGAAGCAAAATTATTTCAAAGCGGATCGAAGAAACTTGTTTTCCGGACGAACACTTCGACATCGTTCGTTCCTTGCCTATGCGGTTAACGCCCATGACCGCTACATGTAGGGTGCCGCCACTCTCCCGAGTAAAGCTCAGCATAGGTTGGAGCAGAGGTGTCGCCCGCGATGTCGAGCAATGAGAGGAAGGCGTTGAACGGGTAGAACCGCTTGTTGAAGCGGAAGGTGAACTCGTTGAGGTAGGCTTGTAGGTGCTGGTGGCTAACGCCGTGGTGGATCCCGATCAGCCACGTCTTCAGGTTGGCGAAAACCAGATGGATGATCGGCAGGTATTGCTCGGCAACCTCTGGATCACCACACTCGGCAACAGCGAAGTGCTCATAGCCGCGCTTACCGAGGCCAGCATAGTGGACCCATCCAGGAAAAGTGGAGGCGCCCTACACCGTTTGCATTGCTTCTGCCTCGAATTTGACGGGGCTTGTGAAGTCCCGCGTCGAGTGCCGACGGACTGGATTATAGAACCCGTCGATGTATCCGGCTATGGCAGTTTCAGCTTGGCTTCTTGACATGAACACAGTCCTCCAGATCAGTTCTGACTTGATGGTTTTGAAGAAGGTCTCGACGACGGCGTTATCATAGCAATTTCCCTTACCGCTCATTGAGGCGAGGAAACCGAGTTCACCGAGGCGCGCCTGGTATGCGTCTGAGCAGTACTGGCTTCCCCGATCGCTATGGTGGATCACACCGGCGCCAGGTTGGCGCAGCCCGATAGCACGGTTAAGCGCCCTGAGCGGCAGGTCGCTGGTCATGCGAGCGCCCACGGCCCAGCCGATGACGCGCCGGGAGTAGAGGTCGAGCATGACGGCCAGGTACAGCCAGCCCTGTGCCGTCCAGATATAGCTGATGTCGGCAGCCCATTTCTCGTTGGGTGCCTCGGCGGAGAAGTTCTGGTCGAGAAGGTTCGATGCGACGGCCTTGTTGTGCTGGCTGTCCGTCGTCTTTTTGAACTTCTGTTTCCGTTTTGGAGACAACCCATCGGCGCTACGGTCGAGCACGACGGCGAGCCGAACGCGTCCGGCATAGCGTCCGTCTTTCCGGTTGTCGAGCTTGGTGCCCGGCTTTCGATGACGCACCTCGATGGCACAGGAGACGGGAACCTTGTGGTGAACACCACGGCCTTCCCCACGCGTTCGCCCGCCAACCCAGGTTTCGTCCACCTCAACATGGTTCTTGGGCTGTCCACCGATCCTGTCTTGGTTGGGCCGCACCATGCCCGAGCGGAGCTTGTGGAGAATTTGAAAGGCCGTCTCGTAGCGCGAAAGACCAAGTTGCCGCTGAAACTGCACGGCGAACATGCCGGGCGTCTGACTGGCGACCAGATAAGCGGCCCAGAACCAGACGTTCAGCGGAGTGTGGCTACGCTCCATCACTGTTCCCACCGTCAGCCCGGTGTTCTGGCGGCACTTGCGGCAGCGCAGGACGCCAGGGCGGTTTTCAAAGTGGAACGGCTCTCCCGCCGTGCCGCAGTGCGGGCAGGCAAAGCCGTCTCCCCAGCGGGCTTTCTCCAGGTAGGCGGCGCAGGCCGCATCATCGGGGAAAAGTCGCTGGAACTCGGGTAGCGAATGCGGGAATGGGAGATCGGCGCGGTCGAGAACATCCATGGCGCGCTCCCCTATATCCGGTTTGCGCCCATTCTAGCCCTAGTGGGGGTGGGTGTAAACCGGATAGGAAAGGTTCGTTCCTTGCCTATCCGGTTAACGCCCATGACCGCTACATGTAGGGTGCCGCCACTCTCCCGAGTAAAGCTCGGCATAGGTTGGAGCAGAGGTGTCGCCCGCGATGCCGAGCAATGAGCGGAAGGCGTTGAACGGGTAGAACCGCCTGTTGAAGCGGAAGGTGAACTCGTTGAGGGAGGCTTGTAGGTGCTGGTGGCTAACGCCGTGGTGGGTCCCGATCAGCCACGTCTTCAGGTTGGCGAAAACCAGATGGATGATCGGCAGGTATTGCTCGGCAACAGCGAAGTGCTCATAGCCGCGCTTACCGAGGCCAGCATAGCCGCTCCAATCGTCAGTAACGATCAGCGATCCCGGCGCGACGGTGCTCTCGACGAACCCACAGAGCGACTCGGCGCTACGGTCGAGCACGACGGCGAGCCGAACGCGTCCGGCATAGCGTCCGTCTTTCCGGTTGTCGAGCTTGGTGCCCGGCTTTCGATGACGCACCTCGATGGCACAGGAGACGGGAACCTTGTGGTGAACACCACGGCCTTCCCCACGCGTTCGCCCGCCAACCCAGGTTTCGTCCACCTCAACATGGTTCTTGGGCTGTCCACCGATCCTGTCTTGGTTGGGTCGCACCATGCCCGAGCGGAGCTTGTGGAGAATTTGAAAGGCCGTCTCGTAGCGCGCAAGACCAAGTTGCCGCTGAAACTGCACGGCGGACATGCCGGGCGTCTGACTGGCGACCAGATAAGCGGCCCAGAACCAGACGTTCAGCGGAGTGTGGCTACGCTCCATCACTGTTCCCACCGTCAGCCCGGTGTTCTGGCGGCACTTGCGGCAGCGCAGGACGCCAGGGCGGTTTTCAAAGTGGAACGGCTCTCCCGCCGTGCCGCAGTGCGGGCAGGCAAAGCCGTCTCCCCAGCGGGCTTTCTCCAGGTAGGCGGCGCAGGCCGCATCATCGGGGAAAAGTCGTTGGAACTCGGGTAGCGAATGCGGGAATGGGAGATCGGCGCGGTCGAGAACATCCATGGCGCGCTCCCCTATATCCAGTTTGCGCCCATTCTAGCCCTAGTGGGTGTGGGTGTAAACCGGATAGGCAAGGTTCGTTCCCATCATACGCTTGAGCATCTCGAATCGCCTCTTGCGGTTCTTACCGATCATTGGCGCGTCCTAAAACCAGGCGGTGTTCTGATTGTCGAGTGCCGAAATATTGGCGCGATAAGCGATGAAAGTATTGTGGGTGAATGGTTCGCACCTAATCGCAATTATCATTTTTCTCAAATTACGCTTTCGCGCATGTTGAACGCAGCCGGCTTTGAACTCGTCGAAAATTCGAATGCTAACGACAGAGACAATATTTTGTTTGCCGCAACAAAAAGCGATTGCGAGAGGCATGAATCATTTGCCGATCCCTTGGAGGTCCACTCCGCGCGCGCGCTGATTTCTTTCTATAAGTCCGCTCGACGCAGAAACCTCTCATTGCTTCGCCCCGTTGTCGCTGAAATGAACACGCTTGCTCGCCGTGGGATGGCGATTTGCGGCTCGGGCCGGCTGCTTGACACCCTCATGCATTACGGGGGGCTTGATCGCGATAGCTTCTTGTTCTTCTCCTCGGAGCAATTGCAGACAAAGCTTGCGCCGAACGAGAGTAGTTTGGAGAGCAACTGGTCCCGGCTAAAAGATGCAAAGCCGGGGGTTGTTGTAGTAATGACCGACGCACACGCAGATGAGATTGCCCATATTGCTTCGCACTGCTCTCCGCACACCGAGATCATCCATTATTCCGAGCTCGTCTTCCGCGCCTATGACCGGCTTGCCGCCTAGACACACTATCTTGCCAATGCCCCTTAAGCGCGGCATGAGAGTGCGATGCGCCCTTCGCTGTTTGGCATGGGGACAAATTTGGGCGGAGCACTATGGACGAGCGATATAAGCGCGCATTGGAGACGGTGGCCAAAATAAACGGCCCGGGCTCTGATCGCATTGCTGAAGCGTTGGGCGAAATCGCGCCGGATTTTCACCAAATTATTATGTCCTTCGGCTATGGCGACATAAACTCCCGCCCGCAGCTCGACCTAAAATCACGCGAGATCGCGACCATCGCGGCTCTGACGGTAATGGGAAATGCGCGACCGCAATTGGAGGCGCATATCGTAGGCGGATTGAACATTGGGCTGACGCGCGAGGAGATTGTCGAGATCATCATGCAGATGGGAGTCTATGGCGGTATTCCTGCAGCCCTAAATGGACTTATGGCCGCGCGGAACGCTTTTCAGACATTCGACAATAAAAAGTCTTAGGCCCTGGGGTAGTTTGAGCACACCGGAACGCATGGCGGCTTTAGCTGCCCGGAAAGAACACCCGCGAGAAGAAGCCCGCCCAGCGCTAATCCTTGCGGATCTATGCCATGTCCCAATCCGGGCGCGATGCGCCATTGTACCGGAAGACCTGCTGCAGCAAGCGCGCCGGCGGAAAGAAACAATGCCTGCACCGGGATGACCTGATCCTGATCGCCATGTTGCAGATAGACCGGCGGCGCGCCATTTGTGAATTTGGGCAGCCGCTCGGGCGCAACAACCATCCCTGAATAGCCGATAATAGCGGCCGGTGGTGTCGGGCGCCGCAGCCCGACATGAAGCGCCATCATTGTGCCCTGGCTAAAGCCGACCAACGCCAATTTGTCCGGGGACAGATTCAAGCGCTCCAATTCCTGGTCGAGAAATGCCTCAAGGGTGGGCGCGGCGGCCTCGGTCCCACGTTGTGTTTCGTTGGGGTCGATACGCGCCAGCGCAAACCATTGATAGCGCCCGGGCGCGTTTTCGCAGGGCTCGGGTGCGTTTGGCGAGACAAACTCCGCGTCGGGAAGAAGCGACTGCCATTGCCGTCCCAAAGCGAGTAGATCGTTGCCGCCCGCGCCATAGCCATGCAGAAAAACGACAAGCTGTCGGGCCGAACCGCTCATAGGGGCAAGCCGCGGCCCATCGATCTTTGGGATAGCCATAAAAACCTCGAAGGGATGGAACCTGGGACAGAACTCAAGCCATCGTTATAGTTTCACCGCATGATTGTCACCCGTTTCGCCCCGAGCCCCACCGGCCCCCTCCATCTCGGCCATGCCTTTGCCGCGCTCATTGCATATGAGGCGGCGCAAAAAGAGCGTGGGCGATTTTTGCTACGGATAGAGGATATCGATCAGGCGCGCTGCAGAACCGAATTCGAAGAGGCGATCTTCGAGGATCTTGCTTGGCTGGGGCTTGATTGGGAACATCCCGTTCGCCGCCAATCCGAGCATTTCGAGCTTTACAAGAAGTCGCTCGAAAAACTCCAAGAAGCAGACCTTCTGTATCCCTGTTTTTGTACGCGCAAGGAGATCGCCGATGAGATCGCACGCGCAAGCGCGGCGCCGCATCACAATCTGCATAGTGCTGAAGGCCCGCTCTATCCGCGAACATGCCGCGCGCTCTCATTGGCGCAGCGCGATGAACGCCTTAGCCGCGGTGCACCTTACGCTTTGCGGATCGACGTCGAAAAAGCGTCGATGATCGCGGGGGCCTTAACCTTCCATGAGCAAGGCCGCGGACCAAATAGCGAAAGCGGGCTTCAAAAGGTCGAACCGGAGCTCCTCGGTGATGTCGTTCTTGCGCGAAAAGAGATGCCGACAAGCTATCATCTTTCCGTGGTCGTCGACGATGCCTTGCAAGGGGTGAGCTTGGTGACGCGGGGTGAAGACCTTTTCCACGCCACTCATATTCAGCGGCTCTTACAATCGCTTCTTGGACTAGCAGAGCCCAACTACGCGCATCACCGTCTGATTACCGATAAGCAAGGAAAAAAGTTTTCGAAGCGCGATACATCGGTGACGCTGCGCGCCTTGCGTGAAAAAAGCGTAACTGCGGAAGACATAAGAAAGCAAATTGGGCTGGCGCTAGGGTAATTTCTTGTCCAATTGAATTCGTCATGCAACAGCGCCCATGTCGGCAGCATTGCGGGCGGCAAGTTCCAGACGATGAAATTGACTGTAGGCGCGGCAGCGGCTCGCGCAATCACCGGCAATATAAGCGTTTCGAATATTTTGTTCGGCGGCGTAAAAATAGGGGGCTGCAATCGCTGTAACCGCAACAAAGACACCAAAGCCAAAAAACAGCCATAACCAACCATCGGCGCCGGCTGATAAATCGATCGAATCGAGCGCG
The DNA here is from genome assembly GCA_965247505.1 of Micropepsaceae bacterium. GTDB lineage: Bacteria > Pseudomonadota > Alphaproteobacteria > Micropepsales > Micropepsaceae > CAIYRG01. The sequence continues at coordinate 1,765,760 of OZ252020.1, forward strand.
TCGGATGGGGGCAGTTCCGGCTCGCTTCTAGAAACGGCAATGGATGCGCCTTCCCGCGGCTCACCGAGAGAGGCGAATAACGCGTCGAAACCTTCGACGTCTTCTTCACCAACAGGCATAAGCACTACAGGGCCCGTGGAGGAAGCGACCGAATTATTGTTCTGGGTGAAGAGATAGCCGACTGAGCATAGGAGCAAAGCAAGAAGGGCAATGGCAGTTGGGAGCGAAAGCCCGTGGCGATGGAGGCCCGCCGCTTTCAGTACGAAATACATCGCAAGAACAACCAGTGCGACTTGCACGCCCATGAAAAGGCGCGAGCCATATAGGGCCGCCGGAATGAAACTACTGCTCAGCACGTCTAGCCAAAATTGGCTGCCGGCCGCACGGTAACCAACATATAGGGCCAGAAGAAAAACCGCGGCACAAATGATCGCAGCGCCAATATAAAGGGGCAAATAGGGGGCGACCCGCCTGCTATTATCAATTTTGCGGGCGATGGCTTGATCGCCAAAGCTGTCGTCTCTTTGATCCCCAGCATCCCACGCCTCTGAGGTCTGCGCTTCGGGCTCACCGGCCATAGCTGGCCCCCAACTCGGCAGCATCAGGGGAGCCGTAAGGCGCCGGGCAAGCTTATGTCTGAGCTGAACCCCAATATTGGGTGTCGCTGCGCCAAATTTCTGCGGCAGATTCTCTGCCATCCATTCTCCACCATTTCATTTTGTATGGGCTCAATCTTGGCGCGCATTCGTACATTATTAAAGCCGATGGAGGCGCCTTTCTAAGGCGCGTCGATGGCGTGGGGGTGGCGCACGCTGATTTCGCAATGATTTAAGGCCATGTTTCTGGGCCATGGTTCCGGTTAAGGGAATGTGAGAAAATGGCTTGATCGCGCGAGAGGGCGCAAGGCGTAGCCAATGAAAATAAGATCTGTCGTGATCATCCCACTCTTGATTTGGCCACGCTTGATTTGGCCATGTTTGATATCGGCCTTTTTATTGTCCCTGTGCTTCTTGCCGTCGGCTCCTGTGATGGCGGCGGCGGCAGCGGACGGACTTGAAGCCCTGATTGAGGACATCGACGAGGACTTCCTCCGCCGGCACCCATCGGCCGCAATCGCGCGTGGCGATAGGCGCTATCTTGATCGCTTCGAAGAAGATTTGACTGCCGAGAATCTCGCAGAGGGGCGGCAGCTAAATCGTGAATACAACCAGCGTCTGGAGGCAATCAATCGGCTGGACCTATCGCAAGAAGACCAGCTTAGTTTCGATATTTTGGCTTGGGAGCTGGAAAGCACTCGGAGATTTTTGGCTGTACCGGTTGCGGAGTATTTTCAGCGTCTTCCGCTAAATCACATGTTCGGACCCCATCTGAACTTCGCCCGCGCTATGCAATGGGCAAGCCGTTATCCGTTTAACACACCAGAGGATTATGAACGCGCGATCTTGCGCATGGATGGATTTTCCAACTGGATCGATCAGGCGATTTCTAAAATGCGCGAAGGGGCAGCGTATGACGTCACCCAGCCAAGGATCGTAGTAGAGAATCTCATCGAACAAGTGACGCCCTTGGCAGAAACGGCAATCGATGAGAGTGATTTTTTGGGGCCGATCGCAAACATGCCCGACACGATTGAGGGACAGGACCGTGCCCGCATCGCCTCTGCCTACCGGGATGCCCTTGCCACTAGCGTTCTTCCCGCCTATGCGCGCCTACGCGATTTTCTAGTTGATGAATATCTTATCCAGGCGCGCAACAGCATTGGGCTCTCGGCCGTTCCCGTTGGACGTCAGATCTATCTTTTGCTCGTCCAGAGTGCGACGACCTTGGCGCTTTCTCCCGAGGAAATTCACGCCATCGGCTTGGAAGAAATTGCCCGCATAGAATTGGAGATGGAGAGCGCAAAGAACGAATCTGAATTCATCGGCTCACTCGACGCGTTTCGTGCGTTTTTGCGTAGCGACCCGATGTTTAAATTCTCAAACGAAGATGCAATGCGCGCCGAGTTCGAGCGCGTAAGACTTGTCGTCGAGGAAAATCTTGATCTCTTGTTTGAAAACGCACCCTCGTCCGCGCTCGAATTTCGTTTTGTCGAAGACTATGCGGCGCCGGCCGCAGCAGCCGGCTACTACTCGCCACCCACGCCGGACGGCTCGCGCGCGGGGATCGTCTATCTTAACTCCTACTACCTTCCCTCTCGGCCGACTTACACCAGTGATGCACTGCAGCTTCACGAAGGGATTCCCGGGCATCATCTGGCGCTTTCGCTGGCCATTGAAAATGAGGCGCTTCCGAACTTCAGGCGCTTTGGTGGACCAACGGCCTATCACGAAGGCTGGGGCCTATACGCCGAAACCTTGGGAGACGGACTTGGCCTCTATCAGACGCCCTACCGCAAATTTGGGCAATTATCGTTCGAGGCCTGGCGCGCAAGCCGCCTTGTGATCGACACCGGCATTCACTGGTATGGCTGGACAGCCGAGGAAAGCGTTGACTATCTCCTCGCCCATACAGCGTTGAGCGAAACGGATGCGATCGCGGAGGTGGAGCGCTATATCGCCATCCCCGCCCAGGCATTGAGTTACAAGATCGGACAGCGAAAATTGCTGGAGTTGCGCGCGCGGGCCCAGGAACAATTGGGGGAGGCATTCGATATTCGCGCGTTTCACAGCGCCGTTCTGAACGACGGCGCCATGCCGCTCTCCATATTGGAAGAGAAAATCGACCGCTGGATCGCCAATGAGAAGGCCGGCTAGGCCCATGGATTGCTAAGACCCAGCTTCACGGTTCAAACTAAGTAAATGACGACTCATCCCATCGACCGGCTTTTTGAAACTATTTCCACCAGAAAAGGTGGCGATCCGGCGCTGTCTTACACGGCAAAGCTGCTCTCTGAGGGAAAATTGCACTGCGCCAAGAAGTTGGGCGAAGAAGCATTTGAAACAATGCTCGCCGCGACTTCTCAGGACAAACCCGCGCTCACCGCTGAATCCGCCGATCTTTTGTATCATCTGCTGGTGTTATGGGCGGCCTGCGGCGTGACGCCGGAGGATGTCTATGCGGCACTGGCCGCGCGCGAAGGGCAATCCGGGATCGCAGAAAAGACCGCGCGGAAATCTTAGCCGCATTTATCGCGCATGGATTCGGCCAATTGCATAAAAAATTTGAAGACCTGGTGCAGACCAATTCACTCGGCAGCTCCTTCATCGTCGCTGAGTGAACGCACAAGATCGAGAATTTTGCGCCGGACTTTAACGTCTTTGAGCCGCATGAACGCGACACTGAGTTGAATGCCTTCTCTGCTGGACATGAATTCCATCACCGGCAAATGTTGGCGTGAGCCGCCAAAACTTGCAGCAGCTTGTGAGTCTTCCGCTTCGAGTTCTTCGTAAAAGAAACTTACATGCACGCCCAAGATGCCCGCGATCTCGTAAAGCCGCCCTGCGCCGATGCGGTTCACGCCCTTTTCATATTTTTGCACTTGCTGAAAAGTGAGGCCGAGCATCTCTCCCAAGCGCTCCTGGCTCATTCCAATCAGCATGCGGCGCAATCGAACGCGCCGTCCGACATGTGCATCTATCGGGTTTGCCCGCTTCTTCGGCACTGAGCGCTGTTCCTTTCGATTGTTCACAACAATTCAGATGAAAGCGTTCGAATACAAAGCCGCGACGCTCTTTGAGGTCAAGGCCGCTTTCCTTGCCAAGGGTAGAATGCCGCGCCCAAGCAGATAAGTATGAGTATGAAAAAAAATGTATCGCCGAATCGCGCATAGGGCGTCGGGCGCAGGGCAATGGGAAGTGGTCCGTCGATTACGCCGCGTGCGCCGAGCGCTAGCTGGGAGCGCACCCGCCCATAGGCATCGGTAATCACCGAAATTCCTGCATTGGCAGCACGCGCAACCGGCAGTCCTTCTTCGATCGCGCGCACACGCGCGATCAAAAGATGTTGCGAGGGCCCCGCATTCGGTCCGAACCATGAATCATCGGTGATGTTGACCAGCCATCCTGGGCGCGTCCCACCAATGACTGCTCCCGGAAATACAACTTCGTAACAAATAAGCGGGCTCATTAGCGGCGCTCCGGGAACGCCGAATGTCTGTGGACCAGGCCCTTCGCTAAAACCCGATACACCTCCACCAATTTGCGTAATGCCCCATGAATTTAGAGTCCGCTCGAAGGGAAGATATTCCCCGAAAGGTACGAGATGGAATTTGTCATAGGTCGCAAGAATCTGCGCCCCCTCACCCAGCACGTAAAACGAGTTATAGGAATTTGTGAGGCCATTCTCATTGCTACGACGTACCGCGCCGGTGAGCAGAACACGCTCGGCGCCAAGAATCGAAGCGATTTCGCGTAGCTCAACTTCTTCCTCCGCCAAGCGGAAGGGCGGCGCCGCCTCCGGCCAAATAATATGTGTGGGCATGATATCGGCAGGGGCTTGGGTGAGTGACGTCAAGCGCTCCCAATTGCGCGTTCTAAATTCTGGAAGATACTTTTTGCTCTGCAGGGTTGCCGGCTGGACGATGCGAAGTTGTACGCCTGGTACAGTCTCCTCAGTGGCGTAAATTAGGCGAACCGTTCCGTTCAGCCAAACGAGGATGAAAAATCCTATCATTCCAAACGGCAGCCAGCGGGCGCGCTCGGAGGAAAGAAGGAGAAGCAGCGATGCGCCTAGGAGAAATGTGAGAAAGGAAAGCCCATAGACGCCAAAGACCGAGGTGCTCTGCAGCAATGCTGTCGATGCGCCCCAGCCATAGCCGGGAAGATTCCAGGGAAATCCTGTAAAAACGTGCCCGCGAAGCCATTCGACCAGGGCAAAACTTGCCGCGAATAAGAATATCCGTTGAGGACCGGGGCGCCAGAAGCGCGCGCACAGCGCCCCGGCGAGCGCGAAGAATAGCGCAAGACCCGCTGGCAGCAGGACAATCGCAAACGGCATAAGCCACGCATGGGCTTCGGCATTCACCAAAAACGGATATCCGATCCAATGCAGGCCAACGAGAAAAGTGCCGAAACCGTAGCTCCAGCCGATCAGTGCGGCCCGGTGCAAAGGGTGTGAACTCTCCGCGCAGGCATCAAAAAGAACAATCAGTGCTGCATAGCTAATGAGCAATAGCGGAAAGAAATAGAGCGGCGGGAACGCAAGAGCTCCAAGAGCACCAGAAGCAGCTGCGACAAACAACTGTCGCCATCCGCTCAGCTCACGCAATTTGTCGATAAACTTTTCCACGATGGCCAAGAGACGGGATCAATCGTTTAGCGCGAAACGTTTGCGCGTTCAGCGGGCGCGGGACGAATACGTAGTCGTTTCACACGGCGTGCGTCGGCTTCAAGAACCTCGAATTCGAATCCTTGTTCGACAACCACTATTTCACCGCGCACGGGAACGCGGCCGAGTTCGGCAAAAACGAGACCACCAAGGGTGTCGACATCGTCTTCGGATTGCGCTTCGGAAAAATCGATGCCTGTTTTTTCGAGGAAGTCGTCCAGCGCGGCGCGCGCGTCCGCATCGAAGATTCCATCGCCCTTAGCGAGTATCTGCGGCTCATCATCCACGTCGTGCTCGTCGTCTATATCACCGACTATTTCTTCAACGAGGTTTTCGATCGAAACCAGCCCGTCCGTTCCGCCATATTCGTCAACAACGAGCGCAAGATGAATGTGATTCGCCTGCATCTTCAAAAGGAGATCGAGCACCGGCATAGCAGCCGGCACATAGATAACGTCTCGGCGAATCTTAGAAAGCGGAGCCTGCTGCCAGCGCAAGCCATCCTCGCCTTCCTTCTCTAGGAGTGCCAACACGTCTTTGACATGCACCATGCCGCGGGGATCGTCCAACGTCTCGCTATAGATCGGAAGCCGCGAGTGCTGAGCCTCACGAAAGAGCTCCAGTAGATCGGGCAGCAAGGTACTTTCCTCTACTGCAATAATGTCGGCGCGCGGGACCATCACATCTTCGACACGCAAGGCGCCAAATTTGAGAAGATTGCCCAGCATCATGCGTTCTTGCGAGCTGAGCTCCTGACTATAGCGCTCGCTGTCCCCGATCATTTCTTCGAGGCTTTCGCGAATCGAGGGCGAGCCCCTTATTTTGCGTATGGTCCGGGCGAGTTGGACACCGATTTCACCGAACAGAGATCGCGGTATTGGTCGCCCAGGGTCTTTCTCCGAAACCGCCTCCCCAGATTCGGGTGTGTCGGTTAGGGATGGCGGGCGGACGGGCGATTCGGAAGTGGCCATGACCGATATTAGGCTGCTTTACCTTTGCTGGGATAGGTTTTGCCGCAATAGGGGTTACGAAGTCCCAAACGGCCTAGAATTTTTACCTCCAAAGCCTCCATCATCAGGGCTTCAGGCTCGTTCTGGTGATCATACCCCGCAAGGTGAAGTACGCCATGGACCGCAAGATGGGCTGCGTGGGCCTTGATCCGCTTGCCCTGGGCGTGCGCCTCGCGCGCTACAATCCCGTAACCAATCGCGATGTCGCCAAGATATGCAGGATCAGGCGAGGGAAAAGACAGGACATTGGTCGTCCGCGGTTTGCCGCGGAAGCGGCGATTTAGGGCTTTGAGCGCTGCATCGTCGCTCAGCAGGATCGTGAGGGTTCCTGGGGGCATATCGGCTGATTTTAGGGCCAAACGAGCAGCCTTGCGGATCAGTTTGAGTGTCAATGGGTTTCTACGCCAGCGCCAATCCTCGACCCTCAACTCAATGGTGAGGCGCGTGGGCTTGCGCCCCAATCCGGGTTTAATTGGAGCGGCCACGCTTAGCCTTTTCATGCGTTTCATAGGCATCGACAATACGCGAGACCAATGGATGGCGCACGACATCCGCCCTGGAAAATCGCGTGATGCCGACGCCTTCGACATTCTCAAGATAGCGTAGTGCCTCGCCAAGCCCTTCGGGCCCTTCCGGCAAATCGCTCTGGGACGGATCGCCCGTGACCACCATGCGCGAGTCTTCGCCAAGGCGCGTCAAAAACATTTTCATTTGCGCGTGACTGCAATTCTGGGCCTCATCGAGGATAACGAAAGCGCGTGAAAGGGTACGGCCTCGCATGAAGGCCAGCGGCGCAACCTCAATGACCCCGCTTTCCATCATTTTTGTCCCTTGCTCACCAATAACTTCAAACAAAGCATCGTAAAGCGGCCTTAAATAGGGATCGATTTTTTCTCTCAGATCGCCCGGCAAGAATCCGAGGCGCTCGCCGGCTTCCAGGGCCGGTCTGGACAAAATCAAGCGCTCGACCTTTCGCTCGAACAATAGATGCGCACCAAACGTAGCGGCCAGATAGGTCTTTCCGGTTCCGGCAGGACCGACGCCAAAAACGAGCTCGTGGGAGTGCATGTTGTTGAGATAAGCGACTTGCGCGGTTGAGCGCGCTCTCGTCAGCTTCCCCGCGGCGGTGCGAATTGACGTTGTGCCATGTTCTTTCTCGGCAGAGCTTTTGGGCGCATCTTGGGCAAATCGAATTTCGGCATCGACTTCAGCCGTGCTGATTTCTTCTCCCTTCTCTAGCCGCACATAAAGCGCTTTGAGAACCTTTTCGGCCATTTTGCGCGAGGCTGCACTGCCTTCCACGGCGACAAGATTGCCGCGTGTGGCAAGTTTAATGCCCAGCCGATTTTCCATAAAAACGAAGTGCCTGTTATGGCCACCTGCAAGCGCGGAAAGTAAAGCGTTGCGCTTGAACTCGAGTGTTGTTTGCTCGACCGCGGCACGCGCCTTTTTTCGTGGGGTCAATGCGCGAATTCCTTAGCCTGAGCGCGGGCGTCCGCTTCGACGAGAACGCCCTTAAGGCTATTTGGAAGCGCCGCAGCGATGCGCACCATGTGTAGCTTTCCGATCAAGGGAAGAGCGCCGTCAGCGTGGACAGGCTGCAGATAAGGACTGCGTCCGACCGCTTGCCCCTCTTTGCGCCCGCTCTTCTCGAAAAGAACGGGGAATGTTTTGCCTTCGCAGCCTTTATTGAACGCGCTTTGCTGTTCGAACAAGAGTGCCTGCAATGACTGCAGGCGTGCATCATTTACCTCCTCCGGCACTTGCGATTCCAAAGAGGCAGGGGTGCCGGGACGCGGGCTGTACTTAAAAGAAAACGCCCCGGCGAATCCGACTTGGCGCACCAAATCCATCGTGTCGTCAAAATCCTTATCGGTTTCACCGGGAAAACCAACAATGAAATCAGACGATAACGCGATATCCGTTCGTGCGGCGCGAATGCGCTCCACAAGTCTAAAATAATCCTCGCGGCTGTGTTGGCGGTTCATCGCCGTAAGCACCCGATCCGATCCCGACTGAACGGGCAGATGCAAATAGGGCATGAGTTTTTCGAGCTCGCCATGCGCTGCAATCAACTCGTCATCCATATCGCGTGGATGACTTGTGGTGTAGCGAAGCCGTTCCAATCCATCGATCTCGGCAAGGGCGCGAATGAGTTGGGCCAGCCCCCATTCTTTTCCATTGGGGCCAATGCCATGATAGGCGTTGACGTTCTGGCCCAGAAGCGTGACCTCCCGTGCGCCGGAATTTACCAGCCTGCGCGCTTCCCTTTCGATGTCTGCTGGGGGGCGAGCAAACTCTGCACCGCGCGTGTAGGGAACAACGCAAAACGTGCAAAACTTGTCGCACCCTTCCTGGACGGTAAGAAACGCTGAAGCGCCACGGGGAATTCCTTCCTCGGGAAGCGAATCGAACTTTTCTTCTACCGGAAATTCTGTTTCTAACACCGCATCGGCGCCGCGCGTCACGCGGGCAATCATCTCGGGCAGGCGATGATATGATTGCGGCCCAACAACCATGTCGACGGCGGGCTGCCGCGCAATGATCTCCGCTCCCTCGGCCTGAGCGACACAACCGGCGACAGCGATCAGCATCTTGCCGCCCGCCTCGGCTTTTGCGTCCTTCAATGCCCGTAAGCGTCCAAGTTCCGAATAGACTTTCTCAGCTGCCTTCTCGCGAATGTGGCAAGTATTGAGGATAACCATGTCGGCATCCTCGGGAGTTCCGACCACCCCATAGCCAAGGGGCGCCAACAGATCCGCCATCCGGCCGGAATCATAGACGTTCATCTGGCAACCATAGGTCTTGATGAAGAGTTTTCTCATCGGCCATTTGCGAAACGGATTAACCGCGCGCGTTTTCCTTGGAATATTGCGTTTTTCCAACGTTTAAGTTTATGAGCGAAGGAATGGGCGAATACAAGCGAGGCACAAAGCCAGCTCCTATACGGCGAATGTCAGGATGGACGCGCCCATTAACCCCCTCTACAACGCCAGCCATAAAAAAACTCTTGGAGGACGATTTCTATGCGAACGCTAAATATTACTTCGCTTGCCTGGCTTGCGGGCACCGCGCTGGCGCTATCTGCAGGCGTTGCGAGCGCCCAGATCGAGCAATTCGTGGTCACCGGAGACGCAGCCCTGAGAACGAAAGAGAAGAACGAGATTTCGCTCGATACAGCGCGGCGCATCGCCGAGCATTGCGAAGCTGCGGTGAGAGAAAAAGGGGAAGCGGCCGCCATTTCGGTTCTGAACCAATTTGGCGAACAAGTATTCTTTTTGCGCATGGATGGGCTTCGCGGGCCGCGCCAGCTCGAAGCCCCGGTCATGAAGGCAAAAGCGGCCATCATCACCCATGAGCCGTCCAGCGTGACCAACTATCGGATTAACAATGGCGATACCGACAAATTTCACCAAGCATTCTTCTACGACATCTTTCCGACTCCAGGGGGGCTTCCTATTGTCGTAGAGGATCAATTTATCGGCGCGATCGGTGTTGGGGGATCAAGCTTCAACGAGCAGTGCGCGCATGATGCGATGAGCGCCATATTAGGACCGCAGCCGCCATTAGATCCAACCAATCGCGGGAACTAAATTGCCACAAAAATGTTCCCGCTGAAATAATGTGTAAGGGCTGTCCTGGAACCGCAGCGCCCTATATTCCAATACGCGTCTGGTTTCGGCGAGATGGGGCGGGCGCTACTCCGCGGCCTCGGCGTCGGTATGGTCGCTATTTTTCTTGGTGAGACCCTCACCGAAGCCGGCAAGTTGTCCGCACCCGCCATTGAGTGCGCGCACAAGACCTGCACGAACAGCGCGCTCGGCAAGCTCGGCGAGGCGCTTGCGCCCCCCAGTCTCGTCAACGGTCAGCGGTTCATGAAACTCGACGACAACATCAATCGGACCGGCTGCAAACGCACCCCATAGGTGTGGAAGAAGATCCATATCGCCATACCAAGCGTAGGCTGGGCGCGTTTCACGACCCATCGGCATGCCGTAATTTGCAACATAGCCAATGCTTACCGGCTGTACCGCTATGTGGGTGCCGTCAGTTTTTGCATCGCTGAGCGGCAATTCCGCTGCGCCCAAAAGTGCGCTTTTAAAGGGCAGGACGCGGTTGCCGTCGCTCGATGTCCCTTCGAGAAAAATGACGATCCGATCACCGGAATCAACGCGCGCGCGAATAGTGTCACGATCGCCAAGCGTCCGGGCTTTCTCGCCGCGGCGAACAAATATTGTGTTTTGAAGGCGTGCCAATAAACCGAATAATGGCCAGCCGCTTACTTCGCTCTTTGCAACAAAAGCAAGCGGGCAGATGCCGGATAAAACAATAATGTCCAGCCAAGATGAATGATTGGCCAGAAGGAGCCCGCCACCTGGCAAGGGTTCGCCGCGTAGCTGAACGCGAATGCCGATCAGTTTGCACAGCGTCTTGTGGTAGAAACGGGGAATTCTCTTGGCCAATGGGAGGTTAAGCTTGCGCGCAAGCCATTGCGGTAGCACGCAAAGGAGCGTCAGCAACAAAACCCCGGCAAAAATTGCTGGTGCACGCAAGGCGTCCACGAAGAGCCCTATGATTCGGAGGTGTCTTTGTCCTTAATTGGGCGGCCATAAAGCTCAAGGCGGTGATCGACGAGCTCATAGCCCAATTCCACTGCAACCCGCTTCTGAAGCCTTTCAATCTCGTCATTCATGAACTCAATGACCTTCCCCGTCGTCACGTCTATCAAGTGATCGTGGTGATCGCTGATTTCTTCGTAACGCGAACGGCCATCGCGAAAATCGTGGCGCTCCAAGATGCCGGCGTCTTCGAAAAGCTTAACGGTTCGATAGACCGTCGCGATAGAGATTTTGGGGTCAACCACAACCGAACGGCGGTAAAGTTCTTCGGCGTCAGGATGGTCATAAGCCTCGGCCACCACGCGCGCGATAACACGGCGCTGCTCGGTCATACGAAGCCCTTTGTCGAGACAAGCCTTTTCTATGCGATTCACTTCTAATCCGCCCTTGTTTATGCCCATCCGGTACCGCTCTGCCAGCACCCATGGCTACGCGAAGTCTATCCGAGTAACGCCTGGGGCCCAAGTCCAGAGCATGAAGTGACCACATTGATCCAATCTGGTCACTTTATGCTCTAATGAACGAGCGGGAGGCTGGCGCGTAGAATCATTGCGTCGCGCGCTTCTATGTCGTCTTGATAATAGCCCAGCCTCTTGCCGGCGGCCAAAAAACCGATGCCAGAATAAAGCGCTTGGGCGGCAACATTATTCGCCGCGACCTCAAGAAATATCTCCTTCGCTCCCAAGGCGTGCACCTCGATAGCGGCGACGCGGACCAATGCGCGGGCCAGACCCGATCGCCGCATCTTCGGTGTCGTTCCTAGAGTAAGAATTTCGGCCTCGTCTGCTGCAACGTGCGTCACGATGAAGGCTTCAACCGACCGCGGGGCAGCACTTCTAGATGCAGTAAATGCAAGCGTATTGTCGTTTTCAATGAGTGCGCCAAAACTCTCCGTGCTCCATGGCTTGCTGCTTGCCTATACGGTTAACGCCCATGACCGCTACATGTAGGGTGCCGCCACTCTCCCGAGTAAAGCTCGGCATAGGTTGGAGCAGAGGTGTGGACCCTGCTGACGAAAGTGGAGACGTCCTGCGATAGGATTTTGATCGCAGGAGGTGCAAATGTCGAAGCAGAATGGGAACAAGGGCCGGCGGTTTGATCGGGCCTTCAAGGAAGAAGCCGTCCGTCTTTTACAGACGAGCGGGCGCAGGCAGCGGCAGATAGCAGGAGATCTTGGGATCAGCGTCAGCGCGCTCGGCCGCTGGGTCGCAGAATTGCGTGAGGAGGATTTGCTTTCCGGTCCGCATGAGGATGCAGCGAAGGAGATTACCCGTCTACGCCGAGAGCGTGATCTGGCCCGTCAGGAACGTGATCTCCTAAAAAAAGCGCTGGCCTTCTTCGCCAGGGAAAGTCGATGAGGTTCCGGTTCATCGACGCGGAGAGGGCCGGGTTGGCGATGCCGATATTCCGCCTGTGCAGACTGCTGCAGGTCAGCGTCTCAGGCTTCTACGCTTGGCGCAATCGCGGCCCAAGCCAGCGACAGCTCGATGACATGGTTCTACTCGCCCATGTCCGGGCAGCCTTTCGGCGCAGCCGCGAGAGCTACGGTGCAGAGCGGGTCCATCACGAGCTTGCCGAGAATGGGATCGAGGTTGGACGCCATAGGGTGGCTCGGCTGATGCGGGGAAATGGGTTGTCTCCAAAACGGAAACAGAAGTTCAAAAAGACGACGGACAGCCAGCACAACAAGGCCGTCGCATCGAACCTTCTCGACCAGAACTTCTCCGCCGAGGCACCCAACGAGAAATGGGCTGCTGACATCAGCTATATCTGGACGGCACAGGGCTGGCTGTACCTGGCCGTCATGCTCGACCTCTACTCCCGGCGCGTCATCGGCTGGGCCGTGGGCGCTCGCATGACCAGCGACCTGCCGCTCAGGGCGCTTAACCGTGCTATCGGGCTGCGCCAACCTGGCGCCGGTGTGATCCACCATAGCGATTGGGGAAGCCAGTACTGCTCAGACGCATACCAGGCGCGCCTCGGTGAACTCGGTTTCCTCGCCTCAATGAGCGGTAAGAGAAATTGCTATGATAACGCCGTCGTCGAGACCTTCTTCAAAACCATCAAGTCAGAACTGATCTGGAGGACTGTGTTCATGTCAAGAAGCCAAGCTGAAACTGCCATAGCCGGATACATCGACGGGTTCTATAATCCAGTCCGTCAGCACTCGACGCTGGACTTCACAAGCCCCGTCAAATTCGAGGCAGAAGCAATGCAAACGGTGTAGGGCGCCTCCACTTTTCCTGGATGGGTCCAACTCGTTGAGGTAGGTTTGTAGGTGCTGGTGGCTAACGCCGTGGTGGATCCCGATCAGCCACGTCTTCAGGTTGGCGAAAACCAGATGGATGATCGGCAGGTATTGCTCGGCAACCTCTGGATCACCACACTCGGCAACAGCGAAGTGCTCATAGCCGCGCTTACCGAGGCCAGCATAGCCGCTCCAATCGTCAGTAACGATCAGCGATCCCGGCGCGACGGTGCTCTCGACGAACCCACAGAGCGACTCGGCGCTACGGTCGAGCACGACGGCGAGCCGAACGCGTCCGGCATAGCGTCCGTCTTTCCGGTTGTCGAGCTTGGTGCCCGGCTTTCGATGACGCACCTCGATGGCACAGGAGACGGGAACCTTGTGGTGAACACCACGGCCTTCCCCACGCGTTCGCCCGCCAACCCAGGTTTCGTCCACCTCAACATGGTTCTTGGGCTGTCCACCAATCCTGTCTTGGTTGGGCCGCACCATGCCCGAGCGGAGCTTGTGGAGAATTTGAAAGGCCGTCTCGTAGCGCGCAAGACCAAGTTGCCGCTGAAACTGCACGGCGGACATGCCAGGCGTCTGACTGGCGACCAGATAAGCGGCCCAGAACCAGACGTTCAGCGGAGTGTGGCTACGCTCCATCACTGTTCCCACCGTCAGCCCGGTGTTCTGGCGGCACTTGCGGCAGCGCAGGACGCCAGGGCGGTTTTCAAAGTGGAACGGCTCTCCCGCCGTGCCGCAGTGCGGGCAGGCAAAGCCGTCTCCCCAGCGGGCTTTCTCCAGGTAGGCGGCGCAGGCCGCATCATCGGGGAAAAGTCTCTGGAACTCGGGTAGCGAATGCGGGAATGGGAGATCGGCGCGGTCGAGAACATCCATGGCGCGCTCCCCTATATCCGGTTTGCGCCCATTCTAGCCCTAGTGGGTGTGGGTGTAAACCGGATAGGCAAGGCTTGCTGAAGGATTGCTCATGTAAAGAGGCGAGCGCGTCTGTATCGTCCTTGCCGGCCCGCTCTATGGCGATGACTGAACTCACGGAACCCGGCGTGTGGGAAGCTTGGCATCGGGTGCACGCAAATATAGCGGTCTCGGCGGAGCGTCCGGAATGGGCAAAATAGCGGCCAGCCGTGCAACGAATATTGCGTCAGGCTGCTGCACCGTAGCGGGGCGTAGACTCCCCCCTTTGCTCTCGAGAATAGGTCGCAAAATCTCTGCACCCGTGCCGGCAAGCGCAAGATTTCCTCCATAAGAGCGAAGCCCTTCCTCGGCCCGTTCGGCAGCCGCATCATGGGTCATGATCGAAGCAGGCATGAGCGTTTCGCCGGACCCGGCGCGCGCGCCAAGATAAACTTCGCCGCGCTTGGCATCGCTTACCGCGAGCGCCCAATCCGCATTTTCTTCCCGCAGCGTTTGCGCGGCCATCGCATCCAAAGTGGTCACGCCGAGCGCAGGGATGTTCAGCGCCAGCGCCATGGCCCGCGCGAATGCAAGCCCAACCCGCTGCCCGGTGAATGTTCCGGGACCGGTTGTCACCGCAAGCCGTTCAAGATCTGAAAAAGAAAACCCGGATTCATGCATAACCGATTTGGTCATGGGCGCGAGTGCTTCGGCATGGCCGCGCTGCATTTTCTCGTGCGCGTGACCGGCAACACTATCACCGTCCAGCATCGCAACCGAGCAGGCGCCAAGCGCTGTGTCTATGCCAAGGATTTTCACGCCAGGGTTCTCACCCCATTACAAACGAAAACGTCACAAAATCTTGCACGCGTCGTCAAAACTAAGACGCGGGCCACGAGGACGCATCAATGGATCGTCTCCATAACCGAGATTGCAGAGAAAATTTGATTTGATGCGCGTGCCGGTAAAAAACGCTTCGTTGACACCTACGTCGTCGAATCCGGACATCGGTCCGCAATCAAGCCCAACGGCGCGCGCCGCCATAATAATATACCCACCTTGTAGCGTTCCATTGCGAAATGCAGTCTCTTGGATGCTATCGGGGCTTTGCTTTGCAGCGTCTTCGCGCGCAGCCGGCCTCCCGGGACTTAATTTTGGAAACTGCTCATAGAAGGCGAGATCGTAACCGATAATCGCAGTGGCAGGCGCGTTCATTGTTTTATCGACATTGCCCTTCGCGAGATGGGGTCTCAGTTTTTCTTTTGCCTCAACCGAGACAATGAAAAGAATGCGCGCGGGACAGCAATTACTGGCCGTCGGCCCGAGCCGCATCAAATCATACACTGCCATCAATATCTGCGGCGTGATCGGCTCAGGCCGAAACTTGCGAAATGTTCGCGCAGTTCGGAAGACAAGATCGAGTGCTTCGTCGTTGATTGCGTGGTTCAATGCCCCTCCTCGAGCGCATCGCGCTCTAGAAAAACACGCGAGAGAGCTTACTTTGGCTAGATAGCTTCGACGCCGGAAACTTCTGGAACATAGTGGCGGAGCATGTTCTCGATTCCGTTCTTCAAGGTAATAGTGGAGGACGGACAACCGGCGCAACTTCCCTGAAGATGAAGAAACACTGTTCCGGATCCTGAATCAAAGCCCTTAAAGATAATGTCGCCACCGTCATTGGCCACGGCGGGACGAACCCTCGTCTCCAACAATTCTTTGATCTGTGAAACGATCTCCGCCTCTTCGCCCTCATATGCAACTTCTTCTTCCGCCTCCGTCTGCTCGCCGTCGAAGAGGGGAAGCTCCTTTGTGAAGTGCTCCATGATGGCGCCAAGAATCACAGGCTTTAAATGCCGCCAATCGGCATCCCCGTTCTCGCGCTTGGTGACGGTGATAAAATCACCGCCAAAAAAAACGCGTTGGACCTCTGGGATCGCAAATAATTGCCTTGCCAGCGGCGAGCGCGCGCCCGCATCCAAATCGGGAAAATCGGCCGTGCCCTCCGCCATAACTGCCCGCCCGGGAAGAAATTTGAGCGTTGCCGGATTTGGCGTTGTTTCGGTTTGTATGAACATGGACACATAGATGGCGCGCTACGGCCTTGGGATCAAGCCCAGTGAATGGCCAAGATCGCGTTAGGCTTTCATTTGGGCAGGGTATCGCTCCATTTCTTGTGCGCGGCCGCCCGATAAGATGGCTTGTCGCGCTTTAAAACCAGACGATGGGATAATTTCCTTTCGTCACAAAGCTTAAAGCGCATTCCAAATTTTTCGGCCCTAGGCCGGTCAATAATGCGGGCTTGCGCGTGCTCAAGCGAAACGCTCCGGGTGAGGGCGAGATAGCTGAACTTCTCGTCCTCAAAGGGTAGTTTTGCCCCTTTTGCCCGCATGTGATCATGCGAGCGTGGCAGGCGCTGTCCGAAATGACACTGCCGCCTCAACCGGTCGACGCAACACCTTGGCGCAAACGGAGGAGTCTGAGTTTGTGCTTACGAGCCAAAGGCATAGTCCGTGGTTCACCTTGCACGAGAAGCATGGGCCGTGGAATCACTGCCAGCCCAGCTCCAATGGGAACGTCAAACGCCTGCTCTGATAACGCTTTCTGAAGAGTGCTGTGTTTTCGATCTATTCGCTCTCGCATCCGAGAAAAGTGGCCGGACGGCTCAAGAACGGTCCTGAAAGACTTTGAGGTTCTAACCCCCGGCAGAGAGGCCTGCCGCTAGTGTTGCGTTGATGCATTGAGACCGCACACCAATCGGGAGCGCGAATTGGGCAGGGGCCGGCATGGGGACATGGAGCGGCAATCTCGGCCCCGGCCTCAATTAGAAGCTCCCGCGCGTTGTGAATTCGGGAGAACCCTTCCGGGGTTCCCGGCTCGACAATAACGAGGGCGCGCGCGGCGGAGCGCCAAAGCGTTTGCAGCGTCGATCGCATGTCGCTCAATGCGAGCTCTCCTATGGCGTAACTCGCCACCACAAGATCGTATTTTTCTTGGCCAGTACTGCCGGACATCGCTGCGCGTGCAATTCTTACATTGCGAAGTGCCGGGTGGTCCGCGCCCTCACAGAGAGTGCGTGCCGCGCGCAGCATTTCTTCGCTCTCGTCAATCATTGCGACGGATTCAATATTTGGCCATTGCTGGATTGCGGCCCAGCTGGCGGTTCCCGGTCCAGCGCCGATATCGAGAACGCTCAAGGGCGCAAAACCCGGCGCGCGCTTGGCCAAAGCCGAAAACGCTGCAACACAGGCAGCATACGTCGCAGGGCCGCGTGTGGTGAGGTATGCCGCAACATCCGCGCCTTCCACAATCACGCTGCGTGAGGCTTTGCGCTTAATATAGTTTTGCAAAATTTTTTCCGCGCGCTCGGCAATATCGTTTGGGGAAAAATCTGCGGCGAGATTATCTATCCCGCGTTGAATCGCTAAGGGCAGCGCGAAATTGGTCACGCTCCGGTTCTCATTGAAAATCCTTAAGCCAAAGCGTCGATTGCTTCATCGGAAAGATTTCCAGGAACGACAGCTACAGGAATCGTGTATCCAGGATCACCTTTCCCCGCCAGCGCGGCAACGAGTGGGCCCGGCCCTTCCTTAGAAGTCCCCGCCCCCAGAACCAGGATAGAGACAGCGTTCTCTTCGCTGAAGAACGCGCGAATTTCGTCCTCCGTACGGCCCTCGCGAATAATCAGTTCAGGCATATTGCCGGTGAGATCATTCACATATTTGGCCAATTCATGGAGGAGTCGTTCCGCTTCCTCGTGGGCCTCTTCGCGCATGACCCGTTCGACGCCGCCCCATTGCTGAACACCGGCCGGACCGATGATGTAAAGAAGCGTCACAATACCGTTGGTGTGTTGCGAGCGCCGCGCGGCATAACGCGTTGCGACCCGGCACTCATTCGAGGTGTCGACAATGACAAGAAATTTTCGCTCTGGGTGCGACTTTGCTTGCAAGGAGGGCGCGGCTTTGGCGGTCATGATGGTCGATGGTGCCATTTGGCCCCGTGCCCGGCAAGCGGGGCGCCAGCCTTCGACCATTGCAAGCTAAGCTTCGAGGAATGTATTTTGGCACCTCACTTTTGTTCTGACAGCAGATTTCTCAATCGATAGACCAGCTCTAGTGCGGCTTTCGGGGTGAGAGAGTCCGGATCGCACGCCCTTAACGCCTCAATGATGGGGTCGGGCGCAGACGGCGATGCCGGGCTTTGCGAAAAGAGCGGAAGGTCTTCGATCTTCGCCAGCGGTTTGTGGCCTTCACGGCCTTCTTCCAACGCGCGCAATACTTCTAAGGCGCGCTCGATAACCGCTCTGGGAAGTCCGGCAAGTTTTGCAACTTGAATGCCGTATGAGCGATCCGCGGCGCCCGGTGCGACTTCGTGCAAAAAGACGATATTGTCGTTCCATTCTTTAACCCGCATCGTCGCGCAGGCGACATCGTCGAGCCGATCGGCGAGCAGTGTCAGCTCATGATAATGGGTGGCGAAAAGCGTGCGTGCTTTGTTGATATGGTTGAGGTGTTCGGCCGCCGCCCAAGCGATGGCGAGACCGTCAAACGTCGCCGTGCCGCGTCCGATTTCGTCGAGAATAACAAGCGAGTGCTCATTCGCTTGATTGAGTATGGCGGCCGTTTCAACCATTTCGACCATGAAGGTGGAGCGTCCGCGCGCGAGATCGTCCGCCGCGCCCACCCGGCTGAAGAGCCGGTCGACGACACCGATATGCGCGGCTTCGGCGGGCACAAAAGAGCCCATTTGTGCGAGGATTACGATGAGCGCGTTCTGCCTCAAAAACGTTGATTTTCCTGCCATATTAGGGCCGGTGACCATCCAAAGCCGCCCCGGTCCCGAGGCCATCTTCTTGGGCGAGAGATCGCACCCGTTCGGCGTGAACGGCCCGGAATTATTGGCTGCGAGCGCCGCCTCAACCACCGGATGCCTCCCGCGCTCAATAGCAAATGAGAGCGATGCATCGACTTCGGGACGCGTGTAGAGGCGGGACACAGCCAGTTCGCCAAGTGCCGATGCCACATCGAGTACGGCCAACGCGTCGCTCACGCGCGCGACCGCATTTGTCGCACCAAGAACCTCGGCGATCATTTCATCGAAGAGTCCCAACTCGAACGCTAGGGCTTTATAGGCGGCATCGGCGATGCGCGAGGCAAGATCACCAAGTTCGTCGCTGGAAAACCGTAGCGCGCCGGCCATTGTCTGACGATGGCGAAACTCGGCATCGCCCATGAGCTTGTCGGAATGTGTCGCACTGACTTCGATGAAATATCCAAGCACCGCATTGTGCCGGATTTTAAGCGAGGCGATCTCCGTCGATTTGCGATAACGCGATTCCAACGCTGCGATCACGCGCTTGCTTTCGTCGCGCAAGCTACGCGCTTCGTCGAGCTGTGGATGCGCGCCTTTTTTGATGAAGCCGCCATCACGTGCGAAAAACGGCGGCTCGTCGGCCAGTAATGCGCTCAATTTCTCCGCCAGTGCCGATGCGCCGGCCATGCCTTCCTTAAGTTCGGTATATGCGGCGTCCAATTCGCCATGTGCCGCGCCCAGAGGCTCGTTCAACAAGCCAAGCGCTTGCGCGAGCACCGAAGCTGCAGCAAGCCCGCCGCGAATTGCGGCGAGGTCGCGTGGACCACCGCGGCCCAGCGAGAGCCGACCTAAACTTCGCGCTATGTCGGGCGCACGGCGCAACGCCTCGCAAATTGTTTCGCGCAAATCGGTATGGGCCGTAAAATAGCCTACGGCATCGAGCCGGTTGTCGATCATGCTTGGATCGGTGAGAGGCGCTGCCATGCGCGCGGCCAAAAGGCGTGCGCCGCCGGGCGTTACAGTGCAATCGATAACCGCCAATAGGCTTCCACGCCGCTCTCCTGCGAGCGTTTCGACAAGTTCGAGATTACGCCTTGTCGCCGCATCGATGCTCATGACAGAGCGCTGCGCCTCGGAGCGCAGCGGCTTTAAGGCCGGACGCTTTCCTTTTTGCGTTAAGTCCAGATAGGCAAGCAGCGCACCTGCTGCCGAAAGATCGGCGCGCGAAAAACTTCCGAAGCCTTCGAGTGCTGCAACACCATAGGCAGACTTCAATAAGCGCTCACCGCTATCTGAATCGAATGAGGAGGCCGGGCGCAAAGTTAGGCAGGAACCCATATCTTCGAGAATCGTATTTAGCGAAGATTCGTTTTCCAAATCCTCGGGCGCGAGCA
Source organism: Micropepsaceae bacterium (assembly GCA_965247505.1). Taxonomy (GTDB): domain Bacteria; phylum Pseudomonadota; class Alphaproteobacteria; order Micropepsales; family Micropepsaceae; genus CAIYRG01. Next base: position 1,786,008 of record OZ252020.1, read on the forward strand.
GCTCGCGCGGCGCAAGACGCGCGAGAACCGGCCCAATCTCATCTGTTGCCACCGGCGCAACTGCGAGATCGCCAGTGCTCATATCGGTATAGGCGATAGAGAAGGCGCCGCCTGAACGGCCCAAGCTTGCGAGAATATTCGCTTGGCGCGCATCTAGGAGCGATTCCTCGGTCAGCGTGCCGGGCGTCACGAGGCGTACAACGTCGCGCTTAACAGGAGATTTCGGACCGCGCTTCTTTGCTTCGGCGGGGCCCTCCATCTGTTCGCAGACAGCGACCCTGAAGCCTTTTCGGATCAGCTTTTCGAGATAGGCTTCCGCGGCATGCACCGGAACGCCGCACATGGGAATGTCTTCGCCGCCATGCTTGCCGCGTTTGGTCAGCGCGATATCGAGCGCCGCGGAGGCCTTTACCGCGTCATCGAAGAATAGCTCGTAGAAATCCCCCATCCGGTAGAAAAGAAGGTAACCCTCATTTTTGGCTTTGGTCTTGAGAAAGGCAGCCATCATCGGCGTGGCGCCCGAAAGATCCAAATGGCCGGGGACCGCCCCACCCTGAGCCCGATTTTCTCCGGAATCTTGTTTTCCCATGGCTAGACGCTAGCAGATCGCCTGCAATGAGGGACGAGGGGGCTGGCCATTTGTCCCCAGGGCGCATTTGATCTATCTACAGCGGCTCCTAACGGCGTTTGTCCCGGAGCTATCCCGCCCATATGGCCTCGATCATGTCCGATAAGCCGTCTTTCACCGATGAAGAGGCGCTAAGCTTTCACGCCGAGCCAAAGCCGGGAAAGCTCGAAATCACCCCCACAAAGCCTATGGCGACGCAGCGCGACCTTTCGCTCGCCTATTCGCCTGGAGTGGCCGTACCGGTTCTCGCCATTGCCAAAAATCCGGATGCCGCTTTCGATTACACAGGACGCGGCAATATGGTGGCGGTGATAACGAACGGGACCGCCATTTTGGGTTTGGGTGATCTCGGACCGCTTGCCGCCAAACCGGTGATGGAAGGAAAGGCGGTCCTTTTTAAACGCTTTGCCGATGTCAACGCGATCGACCTCGAGATCGATACGACCGATGTCGACGCCTTCGTCAATTCCGTGCGTTATCTCGGCCCCTCTTTCGGCGGGATCAATCTCGAAGACATCAAGGCGCCGGATTGTTTCGTCATCGAAGAGCGCTTGCGCGAATTGATGGATATTCCGGTTTTCCACGACGACCAGCATGGAACCGCGATCATCACAACGGCCGGCTTGGTCAATGCGATGCATCTGACCGGGCGCAATCTTCGCGATCTTAAAATAGTCGCCAACGGCGCGGGCGCCGCCGGAATTGCCTGCCTCGATCTTCTTGTCACCATGGGTTTGCCGCGCGCCAACATCATTTTATGCGACACAAAAGGCGTCATCTATGAGGGCCGCGCCGAGGGCATGAACCAGTGGAAATCCGCCTATGCCTCGAATACAAAAGCGCGCAGTTTGGCAGATGCGCTGAAAGGCGCAGACGTATTTTTGGGTCTGTCGGCCAAAGGCGCGGTGACGCCCGAAATGGTCAAAACGATGGCGCCCAAACCGATCATCTTTGCGATGGCCAATCCGGATCCGGAGATCACGCCGGAGGAAGCAAAATCGGTTCGTCCCGATGCGATCATTGCCACCGGCCGCTCCGACTATCCTAACCAAGTGAATAATGTTCTTGGTTTTCCTTACATCTTCCGCGGCGCGCTTGATGTCGGGGCACGCAGCATTAATGAGGAAATGAAAATTGCCGCCGTACACGCGCTCGCGGCATTGGCGCGCGAAGACGTTCCCGACGAGGTTGCCCTTGCCTATCGCGGTGCACGCCCGTTCTACGGCCCCAACTACATTATTCCGGTGCCTTTCGATCCGCGGCTGATCAGCCATGTCTCGGCTGCAGTGGCGGAGGCGGCCGTCAAAAGCGGTGTTGCACGGCGAAAAATCAAAGACCCCGAAGAGTATCGCTATCAACTGTCCGCCCGTCTCGACCCTTCGGCAAGCTTGTTTCAGAGCATCACCGCGAGCGTGCGCGCAAATCCGCGCCGCGTCGTTTTTGCGGAGGGCGAAGAGGAAGTAACCATCCGCGCTGCCGCCGCGTTCCAAAATTCCAGGTTGGGGAGCGCCACTCTTATCGGTCGCGAGGAAATCATAGCTGAGCGCATAAAAACGCTTGCGGTTGAGACTTCGCCGCCGCTTCAAGTGCGCGTGCCGCATTCGGCTGCGGAAGCTGCGCCTTATATCGAAGCTCTCTACCGGCGCGTGCAACGAAGCGGCTACCTTCACCGCGATTGCGTGCGCATGGTGACAAACGACCGAAACATCTATGCCGCCTCAATGATAAGCGCGGGCGATGCGGACGCCTTGGTGACGGGCGTAACGCGCAGTTACTCTTCGGCGTTGAACGACGTGTCTAGGGTTTTGCATCCGCGCACTGGTCAGCGGCCGATTGGCGTATCGATGATCTTTTCGAAGGGCCGGTTTATTTATGTCGCCGACACAACCGTGCATGAAATGCCTTGCGCGGAGGAGCTGGCCGACATTGCCACCCAAACGGCCGGCGTTGCGCGGCGTTTTGGACACGAACCGCGCGTTGCTTTTCTTTCCCATTCGAATTTCGGCTTTCCGCGCGGTGAACGCGTAGAGCGGCTGTTCGAAGCCGTGCAGATTCTCGACCGTCGCAAAGTCGATTTCGAATATGACGGCGAGATGGCCGCGGACGTTGCCTTAAGCCGCGAGCGCATGGCGCTCTATCCCTTTTGCAGACTTTCCGACGTCGCCAATGTTCTCATCATGCCGGCGACGCATGCGGCCTCTATTTCTACTCATCTGGTGCAGCAGATCGGCGGCGCCACGGTCTTAGGGCCGCTGCTCGTCGGGCTTGAGAAATCGGTTCAGATTGCCCCGCTCGGCGCGAAGATGAGCGAGATCTACAACATGGCGGTGCTTGCCGCTTATGACATCAACAACCGTCGCATGAGCAGGTAGAGCGACTAGAGTCTGTAGGGGGCGCTCAAGGCATGGTTGCGGATACGAATAAAGAAATCGTTGGAATCGTCGGCGTTGGACGCATGGGCTTAGCCATGCTGGGGCACATGATCCAGCATGGCTATCAGACGATTGCCTGCGACATCAGCGACGCGCAATTGGCGAAAGCGCGCGAGGCCGGTGCGCAAACTGTCTCGAGCCCGGCTGAAATGGCGAAGAGCGCCAGTTTTGTCATTCTCGGCGTCGGATATGACGACGAAGTCAATGATGTGGTGCTGGGCAAGAACGGCCTTTTAGATAGTTTGGCCGCCGGGTCGCTGATCGCAATTTCCTCGACCGTCTCACCCGAAACGGTGAAAGCGATCGATGAAAAGGCAAAGCCGAAGAAGATCGAAATCTTGGATGCGCCGATCTGCCGAGGCAGCTGGGCGGCGGATAACGGCACACTGCTTGCGCTTGTCGGGGGGGCGGAGGAGGTCGTCGAACGCGGGCGCCGGGTCTATTCGACGTTCTGTTCGGATATTGCCCATCTCGGCGATGTTGGCCACGGCCAGGTCGGCAAGGCCATGAACAATCTTTTGCTTTGGATCAACAGCATCGGGCTCATCGAGGCCGGGCAATTGGCTCTAACTACTGGGATCGATCTTGAGAAGCTTCGCGATGCGCTGCAGATGAGTTCGGGCAAAAGCCAGGCCCTGGAAGATTGGGATATGACGAGCTTCACCTGGGCCTTAAAAGATATGCAAGTCGTTTCAGCTATGAGCGACAAAGCCGGCCTTACGCTTCCCGTGACGGGAATGGTTAAAGAGTTGGTCAAAGAGGCCAGACGCATTAAGCGCGAAAACCCGCCGCCTTGGACCGATGAGACAAAATCCTCCGCCTAAAAATAGACTTGAGAGAGCAAAAACGCTCAGCACGAGACCCGCGTGCCGCCCGAAAGGGTTCGTTTGGCCCATCGGAAAGCCGCTAAGCGTAAAAACTAGTCTAAAACTCCAAAATAGGGGAAAAATCTGCCCCCTCAGCGGCTTGTGGGCCATGGGGCGCCTACCTATATACCCCTCGACAGCTTTGTATCACGGCATAATTGCCGATGGAGGCGGATGCGCGGTGCCTTAATGCGAGGGCCGCGAAATATCCGCTTGCCGGAAGGAGGAAGTAAATATGACGAAAGTCATTGGTATCGACCTTGGAACCACCAATTCCTGTGTCGCGGTCATGGATGGCGCCAGTCCTAAGGTTATCGAGAACGCAGAAGGTGGGCGGACGACCCCATCCATTGTCGCATTTTCCGGTGACGACGAACGGCTTGTCGGCCAACCCGCAAAACGCCAAGGGGTCACCAATCCCGAATACACTTTCTTCGCCATCAAGCGGCTGATCGGACGGCGCTTCGACGACCCGATGACCCAAAAAGACATCGGCATGGTGCCCTATAAGATCATCAAGGCCGGCAATGGCGATGCCTGGGTTCAGGGCCGCAATGACAAAAATTCGCTCCTTCGGAGATTTCCGCCTTTATTCTTCAAAAGATGAAGGAGACTGCCGAAGCCCATCTCGGCGAAAAAGTCACCCAAGCCGTCATTACGGTCCCCGCTTATTTTAACGATGCGCAGCGTCAGGCGACAAAAGATTCGGGCAAGATCGCAGGCCTCGAAGTTCTTCGCATCATCAATGAGCCCACGGCGGCGGCGCTTGCCTATGGTCTCGACAAAAAACGGCAGGGCACGATCGCGGTCTATGATTTGGGCGGCGGCACTTTCGACATTTCCATCCTTGAAATTGGCGACGGCGTCTTTGAGGTGAAGTCGACTAATGGCGACACGTTCCTCGGTGGCGAAGATTTCGACATGCTTCTCGTCCATTATCTTGCGGACGAGTTCAAAAAAGAATCCGGCATCGATCTACGCTCCGACCGCCTCGCGCTTCAGAGGCTTAAAGAGGGCGCGGAAAAAGCAAAGATAGAGCTATCGTCTTCGATGCAGACGGAAGTAAACCTTCCGTTCATCACCGCCGACCAGTCCGGCCCCAAACATCTGACGATTAAGATCACGCGCGCAAAGCTGGAAGCGTTGGTGGATAACCTCATTCAAAAGACGATTCCGCCAGTGAAAAAGGCGTTGAAGGATGCGGGCGTTTCGGCGAACCAGATCGACGAAGTCATTCTTGTCGGCGGCATGACGCGCATGCCGAAAGTTCAAGAAGCAGTAAAGCAAACTTTCGGGCGCGAGCCGCATAAGGGCGTGAACCCCGACGAAGTGGTTGCGATCGGCGCCGCCATTCAGGCCGGCGTGCTGCAAGGCGAAGTGAAAGACGTTCTTCTTCTCGACGTAACGCCGCTCTCGCTCGGTATCGAAACTCTGGGTGGCGTGTTCACACGCCTTATTGAACGCAACACGACAATTCCAACGAAGAAAAGTCAGGTCTTCTCCACCGCGGACGACAACCAGACTGCCGTGACGATTCGCGTTTTCCAAGGCGAGCGTGAAATGGCCGCGCATAACAAATCACTCGGCCAATTCGACCTTGTGGGAATACCTCCTTCGGCGCGCGGCGTGCCGCAAATCGAAGTGACCTTCGACATCGATGCCAATGGCATTGTCAGCGTGAATGCAAGGGACAAAGCCACGGGCAAGGAGCAGTCGATCCGCATTCAAGCCTCAGGCGGCCTTTCCGACGAGGACATTGAACGCATGGTCGAGGAAGCCGAAACGCATGCCGATGAGGACAAAAAGGCGCGCGCGTTGGCCGAAGCAAAGAACCAGGGTGACTCGCTGATCCATGCAACGGAGAAAGCGTTCTCCGAACATGGCGACAAAGTCGGCGACGAAGAAAAGGGCGAGATCGAAAGCGCAATCGCAGCGCTGAAAGAATCCGTCAAGACCGACGACGTGGAGGACATCAATGCAAAGACGGAAGCTCTTCGGCAGGCTTCGATGAAACTCGGCGAGGCCATGTATAAGGCCCAAGCAGCCGAGGAAGGCGATGGCGGCGATGCGGGAGATGGTGGCGATTCCGGAGATACTGGGGCTACCGAAGAGCCGAAGCCAGACGAGAACGTCGTCGATGCGGAATTTTCGGAAGTCGATGACGATCAGAAGAAAGGCGCCGCATAAGGGCGTCCCAGATGTCGCTTCGCGAACCGCGCCAAATGATCGAGAGCTTTAGGCGTGCAATGCGGACCGTTTCGGCTTAGGCGGGTTTCATGAGTAAGCGCTGCTATTATGAAGTTCTCGGTGTCCAACACACCAGCTCAGAAGGCGAGTTGAAAAGCGCCTATCGCAAGCTCGCAATGGAGTGTCACCCGGACCGCAACCCCGGCGACAACACAGCCGAGGTCCGCTTCAAAGAAGCCAACGAAGCCTATGGCGTCTTGAAAGACGCCGATAAGCGCGCGGCCTATGACCGTTACGGACATGCCGCGTTCGAAAATGGCCGCGGCGGCGCAGGCGCTCAAGGGTTCGGATTTAGTGGCTCGTTCACCGACGTATTCGACGATTTGTTCGGCGAAATCATGGGCGGCGGCGGACGGCGCAGCCGACGCGCCGCGCGCGGCGCGGATTTGCGTTACGACATGCAGATCACATTGGAAGAAGCCTTCACAGGCCGAAAAAGCGAGCTGCGCGTTCCCTCAGCCGTCGTCTGCGATGCCTGCGGCGGTACCGGCGGAGAGCCGGGCTCCTCGCCGGAAACCTGCACATCATGTTCGGGAAACGGCAAGGTGCGCGCGCAAAGCGGTTTCTTCACCATCGAACGAACTTGCCCGAAATGTCGCGGCAAGGGACGCGTCATCAGCAATCCGTGCCGAACATGCAAAGGCGCAGGCAGCGTTCAGAAAGAGCGAACATTGCAAGTCGATGTACCGGCTGGAGTAGAAGAAGGAACGCGAATTCGACTGGCGGGCGAGGGCAACGCGGGCTTAAATGGCGCCCCTCCCGGCGATCTGTATATTTTTCTCTCGGTAGAGCAGCATCCGATTTTTCAGCGCGACGGGACCGATCTTTATTGCCGAGTGCCGATTTCATTTGCGCGCGCCGCGCTTGGCGGCTCAATCGAGGTTCCGGTTATGGGTGGCGGCGCGGCGAAGATCGACATGCCTGAGGGAACACAGACAGATCAACGCTTCCGCCTTCGCGGCAAAGGAATGCCCTCTTTACGCGGCGGCACAAAGGGCGATCTTCATGTCGAGATGCGCGTCGAGACCCCGACGAAGCTTTCCAAAAAACAGAAGGAAATTCTGCGTTCCTTCGCTGAGGCCGACAAAGGCACCCAGCCGGAATCCGAGAACTTCTTTGCCAAGATGAAAGAGTTCCTGGCGAAAAGCACAAATTAGCGCTCGGGCAGCCCCCACATTCTGTGGTTTCTTTGCTTTCATGCCCTCTTGATATGGCGCGCCGTGAGCATAGCGTCGCTGCGGAGCGGCCTTTCCCGCCGCACCGTAAGTAATTGTTTTATAAGATATTTATGGCCGCCATGGGCCGCCCGCTATATGACTTAGCCCGCACTCCAGAGCTCGGGCCCGCTCTCAAGACGGTCGATCAAGCTTTGGCGTTCCTCTTCCATCTCTTTGGGGAGCTTATCGCCAAAACGCTCGAATAGATTTTTCTGATCCTCGGCTTCGGCCACACCTTCACCACGGTTCACATCGCTGATGCTGCGATATGCATCTTTGGAAAAATCGAGGCCGGTCCATTCCAGATCCTCGTAACGCGGCATGAAGCCGAGCGGGCTTTCAGCAGCGTCATTCGCCCGCCCGCGTACACGGTCGACGATCCATTTCAGCACGCGCATATTCTCGCCAAAACCCGGCCAAAGGAATTTTCCGTCGCCGTCCTTGCGGAACCAATTAACGCGATAGATGCGCGGGACTGTGCTCACCTTGTCCTTAATGCCGAGCCAATGGCCCCAATAATCGGCCATGTTGTATCCGCAGAAAGGCAGCATAGCGAATGGGTCGCGCCGGATCGCGGCTTGACCGACGGCGGCTGCGGTTGCCTCTGAGCCCATGGTTGCCGCCCAATAAACGCCGCTCTGCCAATCGTGCGATTCGAATATGAGCGGAAAAGTTTTCGACAAACGCCCGCCAAAGACAAATGCCGAGATCGGAACGCCTTCGGGATCGTCGCCGGCGGGATCGAAGCTTGGACATTGGCGCGCCGACACCGTGAAGCGCGCGTTCGGGTGCGCAGCTTTGCGGCCCGATTCCGGCGTCCAGTCTTTGCCCTGCCAATCGATCAGATGTGCCGGCGGCTCATCACTCATGCCCTCCCACCAAACATCACCATCGTCGGTAAGCGCAACATTTGTGAAGATGACGTCATGCTTCAGCGTCTTCATCGCATTGGGATTCGATTTGAAACTCGTTCCCGGCGCGACGCCGAAATAGCCCGCTTCGGGATTGATTGCGCGGAATGTTCCGTCCGGACGCGGTTTTACCCATGCGATATCGTCGCCGATTGTCGAGACTTTCCAGCCATCGAAACTTTGGGGCGGTACCAACATGGAAAAATTCGTTTTGCCGCAAGCTGACGGAAATGCTGCTGCCACATAGGTTTTTCCGCCCTCTGGATTTTCCACGCCCAAGATCAGCATGTGTTCTGCGAGCCAGCCCTGGTCGCGCCCCATGAGAGAAGCGATGCGCAGCGAAAAACATTTTTTCCCCAATAGCGCGTTGCCGCCATAGCCGGAGCCGTAAGAGACGATCGAATAATCATCCGGGAAGTGAACAATGTATTTGTGCTCGGAGTTGCACGGCCAGGCAGCGTCTTCCTGCCCCTCGTCAAGCGGTGCACCTAGGGAATGTAAGCAGCGAATGAATTCGCCGCCCCCCAAATGATCGAGAACATTTTGCCCCATACGCGTCATGATGCGCATGTTCACTGCGACGTAAGGCGAGTCCGAGAGCTGAACGCCGATGTGTGAAATGGGAGACCCGATCGGCCCCATGCTGAAAGGCACTACATACATTGTACGCCCGCGCATGCAGCCGTCGAAGAGCCCCTCGAGTTTGGTGCGCATCTCGTCCGGCGCCATCCAGTTATTTGTTGGGCCGGCGTCTTCCTTTTTCTCGGAACAAATAAATGTCCGGTCTTCTACGCGAGCCACGTCGGCTGGATCGGAGCGACAGAGATAGGAATTCGGACGTTTCTTGTCGCTGAGCTTGATGAAGGTCCCGCTCTTCACCATCTCGGCGCAGAGCCGGTCATATTCTTCAGCTGAGCCGTCGCACCAATAAATCCGGATCGGCTTGCATTTCGCTGCGACTTCATCCACCCAAGCGAGAAGCCGACTATTGGACGTCGGGCTTGTGTTTTTCGCGCTCGCTGAGACGTTCATTCGAAACCTCTTTCCACCCCATCGATCTGCCCTCGCGCGCGCCCGCACGGTAGCGGCGCCGGAACGCGTCTTCTACACGAGGCTGCGATCGTGGCCGGCCGCATTCTAATGGGCAGACTTACCTCCCTAATCAATGTGGCGAATGGCCCGCCCGGTAAGGCGCCCCAAGGACCGTCCGCATCGCCTAATGTCAGCTCTTTTTCCCGGCCAATCTGGCCGCTTTATGTGATTTTCGCCCCGCCTCCGCAAGTCAAGACGGGCAAATTTTTCTGGGGTTTGTTTGGCCTTGCGCAAGGCCCCTAGATTTGGGCAGCTTACCTTCGGCCCCAAGCTAAGGGGCGTCCATGGTATGAAAAAGCATGCATCTAAAAGACGAACAGCTTGAGCGATATGCCCGCCACATCATCCTGCGCGAGGTTGGTGGGCATGGGCAGGCGAAACTCCTAGGCGCCCGTGTTCTGGTTGTGGGCGCAGGGGGGCTCGGGAGCCCCCTCATGCTTTACCTAGCCGCAGCGGGCGTAGGGACTATTGGAGTGGTGGATTTCGACACTGTGAGCCTTTCCAACCTGCAGCGCCAAATCGCCCACGGCACCGATGATATCGGGCGCCTGAAGACGGATTCGGCAGCCGATGCGGTCGCCCATATCAACCCCGAAACCAATCTTATTTCCCATCCCATACGGATCGCGGCCGATAACGCGGCGGAACTCATATCGGGCTACGATATTGTTGCCGACGGCTCGGACAATTTTGCGACCAGATTTCTCATCGCTGATGCGTGCTATTTCTCCAAGCGAATCTTGGTCTCGGCGGCGGTTACGCAGTTCGACGGGCAGCTCGCCACCTATAAGGCCTATGAAGACGGCTATCCCTGTTATCGCTGCCTATTCCCCGCACCGCCACCGCCCGAAGAAGCCCCCAACTGCAGCGAGGCAGGCATTTTGGGCGCTGCGGCCGGCGTTATGGGAGCATTGCAGGCGCTGGAGGTCATGAAAGAGATTATCGGGCTTGGCGATTCTCTTGCCGGACGGCTCCTAATTTATGACGCGCTGGGGGCTCAGTTTCGTAACGTCAAAGTGCCGCGGGATCCGAATTGCGCTTTGTGCGGAGAGGCGCCCACAATTCGCGATTTGAGCATTCATCAGACGCGCTGAGCTTAAACTTTGCTAATGCGCCTCATCCCAATTTGCCCCAGCGCGCGCATCGACGGTGAGCGGGACTTTTAGTTGAAGCGCCGGGAACGGTGCCTGCTCCATAATTTCGCGAGCGATTATGCAGACCTTGTCCGCGTCTTTTTCCTTGGCTTCGATTACAAGCTCGTCATGAACCTGCAAAAGCAGCTGCGCGTCTAGGCGCGCGTTTGCGAGCGCTTTGGGGAGGCGAACCATGGCGCGGCGGATAATATCGGCGGCCGAGCCCTGAATCGGCGCGTTGATCGCCTGGCGTTCTCCAAAGGCGCGGTGGGCTGCGCCCTTCGCCTTTGCGTCGCGAATATGAATGCGCCGGGCAAATATGGTTTCGACATAACCGTGTTCGCGCACAAACTCCTTCGTGGCTTCCATATAATCGCGAATACCGGGAAAGCGCTCAAAATACTTCTTGATGTAGGCATCCGCCTCGCCGCGAGCAATTCCGAGTTGATTGCCAAGTCCGAAAGCGGAAATGCCGTAAATGATTCCAAAATTAATCGCCTTCGCTTTGCGGCGAATATCCGCCGCCATGCCTTTGACAGGAACACCGAACATCTCCGAGGCCGTCATGGCATGAATGTCGATTCCATCGGCAAACGCCTTTGAGAGCGCGGGTACTTCGGCAATATGGGCAAGAAGGCGAAGTTCAATCTGGCTGTAATCTGCAGAAATCAGGCACCGCCCCTTTGGCGCCACGAAAGCGCGGCGAATACGGCGTCCTTCCTCGGTGCGGATCGGAATATTTTGCAAATTCGGATCGACGGACGAAAGCCTTCCGGTGGTCGTCGCGGCAAGGGCGAAAGAGGTATGCACGCGTCCAGTATTTTGATTGATGTAATGAGGCAGGGCGTCGGTATAGGTCGATTTCAGTTTCGCAACTTGCCGCCACTCGAGAATGCGTGCCGGGATGTCGTGGCCCCCAGCGGCAAAGCTTTCCAAAATATCCGCATCGGTCGACCAAGCGCCCGTCTTTGTGCGTTTTCCGCCCGGTAGCGAGAGTTTGTCGAATAGAATTTCGCCGAGCTGTTTGGGCGAACCAAGATTAAACTTTTCGTCGGCGAGTTTATGTAACTCGGTCTCTAGGCGATCCATCTGTTTGGCAAAATCATTCGAAAGTTTTGCAAGAAAATTTTGATCGACTTTGATTCCTGCATGTTCCATTTCCGCTAGGGCTGTTACGAGCGGTCGTTCCAGCGTTTCGTAAACCGTGATGCGCTTGGCCGCAACAAGCGCTGGTTTCAATAGCGCTTGAAGACGTAGCGCGATGTCGGCCCGCTCGGCGGAATATTTTTTCGCTTCGTCTAGTGCGACATCCGAAAAAACAATCTTGTCGCGTCCTTTGCCGAGAAGATCGGTTCGCGCAATCGCCGTATGGTCCAAATGAATTTCAGAGAGTTCTTCTATCCCGTGACCGTTGAGGCCCGCATCTTTGACATAGGACATCAACATCGGATCGTCGATAGAGCGCAGCGCGATACCGCGCGTGAGAAGCAGCAATGCGCCTAACTTAATATTGTGTCCGATTTTTAAAATCGAATCGTCTTCGAAAATTTCCTTAAGCGTTTCGAGTGCTGCTTTTTCCGTGATCTGTTTGGGGCGCTCGGTCAGTGCAAGACCACCGGACGAATGCCCGAGCGGAACATAAAAAGCCTTTCCCGGGCTACAACTGAGCGCGATCCCGAGAAGATCGGCGCGCGTGCCCTCAAACGAGCTCGCCTCGAAATGCACGCCGAGATGACCGATCTCATAGGCATCGGCAATGATCTTTTTAAGCTCCTCTATGCCGGTAATGAGCTCGTAGCTTGCAGTATCTATTTTGGCGCGATAGCGCGCCGCGTCGGTGACCAGACCCAGTTCGCCCCCCGCCTCCTTAGTGATGGCAGCTTCATCCGCATTCTTTTTGTTTGCCGGGGGTTTGGGAGCGGAAATTTTCGGCGCTTCGCCCTCAAACGAGGCGAAATCATCCACGCCGAGTGCAGAGGCCGCGCGTTTTCCCAGTGTCGAGAATTCCATTTCCTTCAAGAAGGGGAGGAGCTTTTCGGCTTGGGGATCGCAGACACCAAATTCCGAAATCGCAGTCTCGACCGGTACGTTTTCATCGAGCTGGACGAGTGTTTTGGATATTCGCGCTTTGTCAGCGTTCGCGATCAGTGATTCTCGCCGCTTGGGCTGCTTTATCTCCGCCGCTCGCTCTAGAAGCGTTTCCACATCACCATAGGTGCGGATCAGTTCCGCCGCCGTCTTGACGCCGATGCCCGGAACGCCTGGCACATTGTCGGAGGAATCGCCGGCCAGCGCTTGCACTTCGACGACTTTGTCGGGCCCGACACTGAAGCGCTCAACGACTTGGTCGGGACCGATGCGCTTATTCTTCATCGTGTCGAGCATCTCGACCTGGCCAAGTCGCACGAGTTGCATCAAATCTTTGTCGGACGAAACGATGGTAACGCGTGCGCCGGCCTCGCGGGCAAGCCGCGCATAGGTGGCAATGAGATCGTCGGCCTCATAGCCTTTCATTTGAACTGCCGGCACGCCGAATGCGCGCGTCGCATCGCGTACGATCGGGAACTGCGGAACAAGATCCTCGGGCGGCTCGCCGCGGTTGGCCTTATATTCTGGATAAATTTCGTTGCGAAAAGTGATGCGGCCGGCATCGAAAATCACCGCAAGATGGCTGGGTTTGTCGCCGGCTTTGGTATCTTCGAGCAGCTTCCAGAGCATGTTGGAAAAGCCCGCCACGGCGCCCGAAGGCAGGCCGTCGGATTTGCGTGTCAGCGGCGGAAGGGCGTGGTAGGCGCGGAAAATATAGCCCGAGCCATCTATGAGATAGAGGTGATCTCCGGATTTTACGGGCCGCGTGCTGCCGCCCTCACTCAATGTCCAGCTTCCCCGCCAGCTTGATCACTCTGCCCGCCGCCTGCGCCCTCAGCCAAAACAAAGCGCCGGTCGCAATAAGGACATTGGATGAATCCTTCATCGCCGATTTGCAGATAGACTTTCGGATGGCCAAGCGCCCCGCCGCCGTCGCACGCAACGCGGGTTTCGCCGACGGTAAGGGTTTCAGGCGCTTCAATACTCATGGGGGGTTTCCGAAAGTTTGGAATTCATTGTGGAATTTGGGGCGGATCATAACGGTCCAATGTGGCCCTGCAACAGTAGAGCATGATCCGACTAGATTGAACCATTCTGACGTGACGGATTTCGTGCATTCGGCTAGTTTGGCTACATGGTCACTCTAAGCCGCATCTATACCAAGACCGGAGACAAGGGCGAAACCTCGCTCGGCGACGGTACGCGCGTTGCCAAACACGCGCCTAGAATTGCTTTGATGGGGGCCGTGGACGAGGCCAATGCCGCCATCGGAATTGCGCGTCTTCACACGCATGGCGAAATAGATGCCATGCTCGCGCGCATTCAAAACGATCTCTTCGATCTGGGTGCCGATATCTGCGTGCCCGCCAAAGGCCCGCGCTCCGAGGGCGCATTGCGGGTCGCGGCAGCGCAGACTAAGCGGCTCGAAGAGGAAATAGATGCAATGAACGCGGCGCTTGAGCCTCTGCAATCATTCGTCCTGCCGGGTGGGGAAACAGCCGCTGCCTATCTACATCTTGCGCGTACATTCGTGCGCCGCGCCGAAACCTCGCTAGCCGCGCTCTCCACAACGGAAGATGTCGGCGAGGAAGCAAAGCGCTATGTAAACCGGCTATCCGATCATTTGTTCGTGGTTGCGCGAAAAATAAACGCCGAAGGCTCGGGAGACGTCTTATGGGTGCCCGGCCAACATCGCTGAGCGATAAATTTAGTCTTTCCCGCTCCCGGCAATAAGGGCCAGTAGGGCCCCGACAAGACCAATTGTAAGCCATGCGGGAAGGCGCAGAGGTATGGTCACAAGGCTGGCCAGCGAAGGCGGCAGTGTGGCCTCGAGCCAAGACATCGGACTGGCGCCCGTGAGCAAAGCGATGATTTGGTCGAGGCTGCGGGTTAAAAATTCGCCGCCTGCCTCAAACGCGCTAACCACATCCGCGCCCAAAAGCATGAGCGCAATAATAGTCAAGAGAAGGCCAAAGAAGCGGACGACAATCATAAAACCTTTTCTCCACTACTTTGCTGGCCCGACAACAACTTTATGAGCCGGCCCAAGGTTCCACAATGCAAGCGTGCGAGGCGTTGGAAACAGGGTAAATTTTGCGGAGAAAATATGGAAAAAGGGCCGCAAGCGAAAACTTCCGCAAACGGCCCTTTGGCAATTTAGAAATAACTTACTTTGGTTTTAGAACTTAAGCGTCACCCTCACCTTTGGGTTCGCTTTTCTCTGGAACAATCTCCTTACCGGTTTCTTGATCGACCATCTTCATCGACAAACGCACCTTGCCGCGATCATCGAAGCCGAGAAGCTTGACCTTCACGCTATCGCCTTCCTTCACCACATCGGTGACCTTGCCGACGCGGCGCGGGGCAAGTTCGGAGATATGGACCAGCCCGTCTTTGGGGCCGAAGAAATTTACGAAGGCGCCAAAATCCATCACCTTCACGACCTTTCCGTCGTAGATTTCGCCGGCTTCGGGCTCTGCGGTAATGGATTTGATCCATTTAAGCGCCGCTTCGATCGATGCACTGTCGGAGCTTGCGACTTTCACAGTCCCGTCGTCTTGGATATCGACCTTGGCGCCCGTTTTCTCCACGATCTCGCGGATGACTTTACCGCCGGTGCCAATCACTTCTCGAATTTTATCGGTCGGAATTTTGAGGGTTTCGATACGCGGCGCGTATTCGCCAAGCTGGCCACGTGAGGACGTAAGCGCCTTGGCCATTTCACCAAGAATGTGGATGCGGCCGTCTTTCGCCTGAGCCAATGCAACCTGCATTATCTCTTCGTTGATGCCCGTGATCTTGATGTCCATCTGCAGCGATGTGATGCCTTCTTCTGTCCCGGCGACTTTGAAATCCATATCGCCCAGGTGATCCTCGTCGCCCAGAATGTCCGATAAAACGGCGAAATTATCGCCTTCCTTGATTAAACCCATGGCGATTCCCGCGATGGGACGGGTAATCGGTACGCCCGCATCCATCAGCGCCAGAGAGGAGCCGCAGACCGTCGCCATAGAAGAGGAGCCGTTGGATTCCGTAATCTCCGACACGATACGGATCGTATAAGGAAAATTTTCCTTCTCAGGCAGCATCGGATTGAGCGCACGCCATCCGAGCTTGCCATGACCGATTTCACGGCGGCTTGCACCGAACATGCGCCCAACTTCGCCGACCGAATAGGGCGGGAAGTTATAATGCAACATGAAATGCTCTTTCGAAGTTCCCTCCAAAGAATCGACGAATTGCTCGTCCTCTCCGGTGCCAAGCGTCGTCACAACAATCGCTTGGGTTTCACCTCGGGTAAACAGCGCGCTGCCATGGGTGCGCGGCAAGACGCCCACTTCACAACTGATCGGGCGAACGGTTTCCAAACTACGCCCATCGATACGCGTGCGCGTTTCAAGCGTGGCCGAGCGCATCACGCGGCTTTCGAGCTTCTTGAAAAGCTTGCCGAAAGTCCCCGGGTCGATTTTCCCGTCTTCCTCGCCCGCAAGTTTTTCGATCGCCGCTTTTTTAATTTCGGCAATGCGATCTTGGCGCACGCCCTTCTCGGCAATTTGGTAGGCGGCCTTTATGTCATTTTCGCAAGCTTCCGCTAACGCGGCTTCTTCAGAAGAGTAATCTTCCGTAACGACTTCACGCGGCTCCTTCGCTGCTTTCTCGGCAAGGCGAATGATGGCATCGATCGCAACTTGCATTTCGCGATGGCCGAACATCACGGCGCCGAGCATGACATCTTCGGGAAGTTCTTTTGCTTCCGATTCCACCATCAACACGGCGTCCGAAGTGCCGGCCACGACAAGATCGAGGGGCGATTCCTCTGCGTCAATTTCCGGATTAAGTTTGTATTCGCCGTCGACATAACCGACGCGCGCCGCGCCGATCGGGCCCATAAACGGTATTCCCGAAATCGTCAGAGCGGCGGAGGACGCGACCAACGCAACAATATCGGGATCGTTCTCCAGATCATGCGATAGAACGGTGATGATCACCTGCGTTTCGTTGCGATAGCCCGGGGCAAACAATGGGCGGATCGGGCGGTCGATGAGGCGGCAAATAAGCGTCTCGCGCTCGGTGGGCCGCCCCTCGCGGCGAAAATATCCGCCGGGAATTTTTCCGGCCGCATAGAATTTTTCTTGGTAGTTGACTGTAAGCGGGAAGAAATCGATGCCGACTTTTGGCTCTCTTGCTCCTACCGCAGTGGCAAGGACGACCGTTTCGCCATAGGTGGCAAGAACCGCGCCGTCCGCTTGGCGCCCGACGCGCCCGGTTTCGAGGACGAGGGTTCGCCCGCCCCATTCGACTTCTTCACGATGTATTGTGAACATTTATTCTTTCCTTCCATTCCCGCTGCCGGATTGCAGACGGGCCTCAAACTTTGATTTCGGGGTTCAAGAAGTACCCGATGGGAAGCACGCCTGACCGCCATTGCGGATGCGCGTGCGTACCGGGAAACTTCCCGGCGAAAATGGGCAGACATTTTCGTGCCGCCCGAATGATTCAGAAAAATCAGCGCCTCAAGCCCAAGCGCTTAATGAGCGCTTCGTAACGCGCTTGATCACTTGATTTCACATAGTCGAGAAGGCGCCGGCGAGTGGAGACAAGTTTGATCAGTCCGCGGCGCGAATGATTATCCTTCCCATGCGTTTTGAAATGCTCGGTCAAATTCGAAATGCGCTCGGAGAGCACCGCGACTTGCACCTCGGGCGAACCAGTGTCGCCCTCCTTAAGTCCATATTCGGAAATGAGTTCTTGCTTACGTTCAGGCGTGATCGACATCGATCATATTTCCTTTTCCTTTGATCAAGCCGGGCTCGATCCAAAATTAAAAACGCGAAACGGTCTGAGCTCTCCCTCGGCAATTTCTGCGAGCGCTATCGGCTCGCCCTTGGCCGTCGAAAGAAAGACCGTCAGGCCTTGTATGCTTGCTCCCTCGGGGGCGGTTCCGGACGCTTCTAGCGCCGCAGTCAACCGCGCCAATTGCGGTGCGCGGATGAGAATCGGATTACCGTTACGAAGACGAACCGAATCCGAACCCGTTACGGCCAGGGCCGGGATGTCGTCCAGCGCTGTCGAAATGGGCAGAATTTGCTCCAAAGCGGCGGGACTATGGCCTAAGGCTTCCAGGGATTCCAGCGAAATTGCTGATTCCACAAAGAATGACCCAACCTGCAGGCGCCTTAAGGCTACCACATGGCCGAACGTGCCCAATGCTTTAGCCAAATCACGCACCCAGGCGCGCACATAGGAGCCCTTGCTGCATTCCATCTCGAATACCACGTGGTCGGGATCGGGGATCTCGACAAGTTCTGCTTTGTGAATAGTGATGTTTCGTGCTTTTAGGACGAATTCTGCACCCTTCCGGGCCAGATCATAGGCCCGCGCGCCCTCAATTTTTACGGCCGAAAATTGAGGCGGAACCTGGCTTATTTCGCCCACAAAATCGGGAATTCGGGCAAGAATCTCAGCTTTCGTGGGCCGTGCCTCACAGCGTTCGGCGACCTCGCCTTGAGAATCATCCGTGTCGGTCGCGATGCCCCAGCGGGCGGTAAAACGGTAGCGTTTTTGGCCATCCATTACATAAGGCACTGTCTTAGTGGCCTCACCCAGCGCGATGGCCAGAACACCGGTCGCAAGCGGATCCAATGTGCCCGCATGGCCGGCCTTCTGGGCGTCATACGCCCTGCGCACGCGCGTCACGGCTTGCGTTGAGGTGATGCCTTCGGGCTTGTCCAGTACAACCCAGCCATGGACCGGCACGCCTTTGCGCTTACGGCCCATTGCTTTCTTCCCGGGCTTCCCTTTTGCCGCCTTCAAACCCACGGGTTTCAAGATCCCCACTCTCTAGGTCAGGGGCCTCATTGCCGGTATTTAGATCGCGCGACACTTTTTCAGAGCGCAGTATCGCTTCAATATGAGCGGCTTCAGCGAAGGACGTGTCCTCCAAAAATCTCAATTCGG
Organism: Micropepsaceae bacterium; assembly: GCA_965247505.1. Taxonomy (GTDB): domain Bacteria; phylum Pseudomonadota; class Alphaproteobacteria; order Micropepsales; family Micropepsaceae; genus CAIYRG01. The sequence continues at coordinate 1,804,580 of OZ252020.1, forward strand.
GCGTAAATTTCAGCGTGATGCGATGGCCGAGCTCGCCACGCAAAAACCCGCGATGCCGATTAAGCGCTTTCACAATGATATCCGCATTTCCGCCGCCCAAAGGCTCAACGAAGGCACTGGCGTGGCGTAGGTCCGGCGAAGGACGGACCTCGGTCACGGTGACCGAGATGCCCTCAAGATCTGGATCGCGGATATCTTCTTCGCAAAAGATTTCTGCCAGCGCGTGACGAAGAACTTCACCAACACGCAGTTGACGTTGCGAGGGCGTTTTTGCGCGAGACGCGGTTCGATGATTTGAAGCCATGTGCCCGCGCCCTTAACCGCCGCTGCCGAGATTCGAGCGCACAATTATGGCAAAGCGCGAGGCATTCTGAGGGGAGTCAAAGCAGCGCTTTGGAACAATAATTGCCTGAGCGCCATCGGTATAAAGGAAAAAATGTGTCTCGCTATCGCTTAATCGAAGAATGCCCGCCCAATTGTAATGCGCATTTAGATTGTCGCTGAGCAGATGAAGCCCGTCGGGCGACGCAGTCAATTTATAGTCTTGTAGAAAAGCGCCGCGTGGAGCGGCCTCGCGGGAGACGCGCCGGCGGCCAAAGGCATTTAAGATAAGAAGAAAAAAGAATAACCCTGCGATCGAAGCTGCCGTTGCGGCAATCGGGAGGGGAACGGAAAAGCTACTATCGAGAAAATCGCGCCCAAACGTGATCGTAAGCGCGAAGACAACCGTTGCGATGAGCAATGCTGTGCGCGAGCCCAGCACTTGTCCATTGCCATTTGTGGAAGATAAAGCCTGCCGATCCTTCGGGCCCCCTTTGACTTCGACGGAGGCGCTTTCGCCTTCAAACATGGTTCACCTAAATGACGGAATGGAGACGCGGCCGAGCCGCCTACAACGAGCGCTGAATGGTTTCGACTTCAAAGCACTCGATGACATCGCCCTTTTGGATGTCTTGATAATTAGCGAAGGCCATACCGCATTCCTGGCCGGTTTGAACTTCTTTTACCTCGTCCTTAAAGCGTTTGAGGGTTGAAAGTTCGCCTTCGTGAATCACCACATCGTCGCGGATGAGGCGCACGCTCGCGCCGCGACGCACTAACCCTTCGGTTATGCGACAACCGGCAACTTTTCCGGTTTTCGAAATATCGAATACTTCGAGGATTTCGGCGTTGCCAAGAAACTTTTCGCGTAGTTCCGGCGTGAGCATTCCACTCAAAGCCGCTATAATGTCGTCCACGACATTATAGATGATGTTGTAGTAGCGAATTTCTACACCGTCGCGGCGTGCGCGGTCGCGCGCTTGCGCATTGGCGCGAACGTTGAAGCCAATGATCGCGGCACCCGAAGCCTGCGCTAGGGTAACGTCAGATTCGGTGATGCCGCCGACCCCGTCAAGCAATATTTGCGCTGCGACTTCTTCATTGCCGAGCTTCTCCAATGCGCCTGAAATCGCCTCGACCGAACCGTGCACATCCGCTTTGATGACAAGCGGCAGGAAGCTTTTCTCCCCTTCTTGCTTGCTTTGCAGAAGTTGATCGAGCGTCAGCCGCGAAATATTCGCCTGTTTGCCTTCGCGCCGTTTGCGGTCGCGATATTCCGTCACTTCGCGCGCTCTGGCCTCAGAATCGACCACAACCAGCTCATCGCCCGCTTCCGGACCCCCAGAAAGTCCAAGGACTTCGATGGGTTCGGATGGTCCGGCGCTTTCGATTTGCTCGCCGCGTTCGCTTAACAAGGCCCGCACCCGGCCCCACTCGGAGCCGGCAACGACAATGTCGCCCGCCTTTAACGTTCCGCGTTGGACCAGCACCGTTGCGACCGGGCCCCGCCCTTTGTCGAGTTTTGCTTCAATGACGACGCCATCTGCCGGACGATCGGGATTGGCCTTGAGATCAAGAAGTTCGGCCTGCAGCGCAATGACCTCTTCCAATTTGTCGAGTCCGGTCCCCTTCAACGCTGAGACTTCGACGACCAATACCTCGCCGCCCATATCCTCAACCTGGACCTCGTGCTGCAGAAGATCGGTCTTCACGCGCATCGGATCGGCGTCGGGTTTGTCGATTTTGTTGACCGCGACAATCATGGGAACGCCCGCCGCCCTGGCGTGGCTTATCGCCTCAATTGTTTGCGGCATCACACCGTCATCGGCGGCCACGACAAGCACCACGATATCGGTGGCTTGCGCACCGCGCGCGCGCATCGCAGTGAACGCGGCGTGGCCCGGCGTATCGAGAAAGGTAATTTTCGCACCCGATGGTGTGTTCACTTGATAGGCGCCGATATGTTGCGTGATGCCGCCCGCCTCACCCGATATCGCATTGGTTTTGCGCAAGGCATCGAGAAGCGAGGTCTTGCCGTGATCGACATGTCCCATCACGGTAACGATTGGCGCGCGCGTAACCAGAGTTTCCGGAGCGTCTTCCCCGCCGCGCAACCCTTCAAGCACATCGGATTCGGCGACGCGTTTGACCGAGTGGCCAAGTTCGGTCGCTACCAATTCCGCTGTGTCGGCATCGATGACATCGTTCACCGTCATCATCATGCCGTTCTTCATTAAGACCTTGACGACCTCGACTCCGCGCCTGGCCATGCGGTTTGCAAGTTCCGCAACCGTAATTGTTTCTGGAATGGTGACTTCACGCGGACCGGCGGGCTGGGCCACGGTCTGCCGGCGGTGCGCCCGATTGAGCTGACGCCGGAATGAAGCGACCGAGCGCATTCTGTCTTCATCGCCCGAGAGCGCCCGCGCAATGGTGAGCTTACCCGAACGACGACCGCCTGGAGTTACCTTTCGGGTTGCGGGTGTTTTTGCTGAACCCTTTCCCTTCTTACTCGACTCTTCGTCGTCTTCTACTTGAGCCGCTTTGCCGCGCCTTCCCGGCGCAGTGGTCTCGGCAGGAACGGGCGTAGCGGCCTTTTCCTCCAGACGGCGTGCCGCCTCTTCTTCAGCCTGCCGGCGCGCTTCTTCCTCGGCGGCTTTGCGCGCGTCCTCTTCCGCTTTTCTCTTGGCTGCGGCTTCGCCCTCGGCCTTCAGTCGGTCTTCCTCGACGGCTTTGCGCTTGGCATCGATTTCGGCCTGCCGGCGGGCTTCCTCCTCGGCATATTTCGCATCGGTCAGTGCGCGGACCCGCGATAGCCGCTCTTCGTCCGTCAGTTCGCGTAGCACCACGCCTCCGCGCGGCTGGCTCTGTATGGCGACTGCCTCGGCTTCCTTAACCGCGGCGCCACCCTCGGCAAGCGCTTTGCGCGCCGAGACCTTTCCGGCAGGCGCATCACCTTTTACAGGCGCCGCTCTGGTGCGTTTTTTCTCGACCACGACGGCCTTGCTTCGACCATGGCTAAAACTCTGGCGCACCGTGGAGGTTTCGGTTCTTTTCAAGGACAATGTTTTGCCCCTCCCTGCGCCGCGCGCCGGAGTCGAACCGCTATCGTCCCTCTCGCTCATTCTGATCCTTTAACTCGTGCCAAACGCCGAAACGCCGCGCACGCTATTCGCTGGCGCGGCACCCGACGAAAATCCAGCCCAAACCCAGGGCTTTAGCGGCCTAAACCCGGTAATTCGCCCGGCATCGAATATTAGCCGCTCAGCCATCCGTCCCGATTTCAGCGCAGCATGTACCACATTTGTCCTTCCCAGGGCCAAGCTCAATTCGGCACCGGAAAAACAACCGACCACAAAGGGGACGATGCCGCCTTTAAGCGCCGCAGCTTGCAATTTCCTGCGGCCATCCGGCGCTCCGTCCGAGGCTTCCACGATCAGGGCGGGAGGCTTACCGCCCCTTAAAGCCTTTTCGATGGTATCGAAGCCAAGAAGAAGCTCGCCGGCGCGGCGGACAAGGCCCAGCATTGCCAACATATGAGAGGTCAGCCGCGCCTCGCTTTGGTCGGGCAGATTTTCGTCGGCATGAACCGTTTCTTTCGCCGCACGGGCGAACAGGCGCTTAGCGACGGCGCGGGCCACATAGTCCCTCTCGCTTTTCACCCAAAGACCTCGCCCAGGAAGTTTTGCTTCCACATCGACCACAATTCGGGATTCGGGGCCCGCAACAAAACGAAGAAGGCGCCCTTCGGGTAATATATCGCCCGAGACGATACAGCGGCGGCTGCGGAGTTGGTACGATGCACGGCCTCCGCTGCGATGTCGTCTTTCATCGATATTTTCAATCGCGGTCATTGCGTTCCTTAACCCACAGAGTCGTTAGTAGTTTCTTTGGCAGCTTCTGCACCAGCTTCGCCGGCTTCGCCTTCTTCGCCGTCCTGCACTTCCTCTTCTTCGGGCGGCAAAAGATCTTCTGCAGTAACCCAACCGACTCTAACGCGCGCATTCATGATGAGTGCGTTCGCTTCTTCCGCGTTTGCCTCGAAACCGTCGAGCACGCCTGGAACGCGCACGCGTTTACCATCCTTGGTCTCGACATATCCGAGCAGATCGTCACTCGCGCATCCCGCAAGATCCTCGGTGGTCTTGATGTCGTTCTCACCAAATGCAACCAGCATGGCCGGCGTTAGTTCCCCACGCTCGGCAAGTTCGTCGGCAACCCCAAGCTCAACGCGCTTGGCTTCTAGGGCTGCGTTCTTCTCCTCGATATTTCCAAGCGCCCGGCCCTGCAATTCTTCCGCGGTCTCGTCATCAAAACCCTCGATCTCGGATAGCTCGTGCACCGGCACGTAGGCGACGTCTTCAACATTGGAAAAGCCTTCCGATGCAAGAAGCTGTGCAATGGTCTCGTCGACATCGAGGCTTTCGATAAAGAGCTGTGTTCGGTCGGCGAATTCCTTTTGGCGGCGCCCTGACTCTTCTTGCTCAGTCAGGATATCGATCTGCCACCCGGTGAGTTGAGAACCGAGCCGCACATTTTGTCCACGCCGGCCAATGGCAAGTGAGAGCTGATCGTCGGGAACGACGACTTCGACACGGTTGGTGTCTTCGTCGAGCACGACTTTGGAAACCTCGGCCGGCGCAAGCGCGTTGACGATGAATGTTGCAGGTTCCTCCGACCATGGAATGATATCGATGCGCTCGCCTTGAAGCTCTTGCACAACGGCCTGCACACGAACGCCGCGCATGCCGACGCAGGCACCGACGGGATCGATCGACGAATCCTTCGATATAACGCCGATTTTTGCGCGTGAGCCCGGGTCACGCGCAACCGCGCGGATTTCAATGATTCCGTCATATATTTCCGGAACTTCTTGCGCGAAGAGCCGCACCATGAATTGTGGGTGCGTGCGGGAGAGAAAGATTTGCGGCCCGCGCGCTTCGCGGCGCACGTCATATATGTAAGCACGGATGCGATCGCCGGTGCGGAAGGATTCACGTGGAATCATTTCGTCGCGGCGCACGACGCCCTCGGCGCGGCCAAAATCGACAACCACCGAACCAAATTCAACCCGCTTAACCGTTCCGTGTACGATTTCGCCGATGCGATCTTTATATTCTTCATAATGGCGTCCGCGTTCCGCATTGCGCACTTTCTGAACGATAACTTGCTTTGCGGCCTGTGTCGCAATGCGCGAAAATTCGATGGGCGGAAGTGTTTCGGCGATGATGTCTCCGGCTTGCGCCGCGGGGTTGCGGACGCGCGCATCTGCAACAGAGATTTCCGTTTTCGTGTTTTCGACCTCGTCGACCACATGAAGATAGCGCGAGGTATGTGTTTCGCCTGTCTTCGGGTCAATCTCGACTTTGATTTCGTTTTCGGCGCCAAAGCGCGATTTGGCGGCGCGCTCCATCGCCTCCTCCATCGCGGAAATAACGACTTCTTTATCGATCGACTTTTCGCGGGCAACGGCATCTGCGATCTGCAATAGCTCGAGTCGGTTTGCGGAAATTCCCGTGGCCATCTTTCTAAACTCCTTCGATCCTTAGATCTTGTCTTTCGACTTCAAGTCGTTTGTCTTCAAACTTTCCTGGACAAGCTTGTCTGTCAAAACCAGTTTTGCTTCTGCGATCTCGTTAAAGGGAAATCGAATGCGCTCAACGCCTTCGTGTCCCGATACGTCGATCACGACATCGCGCTTATTGAGACCAATAATCATGCCCTTAAAACGCGTTCTTCCGTTCACTGCGGATAACAGCTCAATGCGCGCTTCATGTCCGGCGAAGCGGGCATAATCTTCCGGCGCGGTTAGCGGGCGATCGATCCCCGGCGAAGACACTTCAAGCTCGTATCGCCCTTCAATGGGGTCCGCCGCATCGAGGATTCCCGACAGGCTGCGCGATAGGGTGGCGCAATCATCCGCACCCATCTTACCGTCGGGGCGCTCGGCCATCACCTGCAAGGTCTTATTTTTGGCGCCCATCAGGCGCATACGCACGAGCCGGAACCCGGCCGCCTCTACGGCGGGGGTCACCAGTGCTTCCAACATTTCCGGACTGCCCATTGGGCCTCCCAATAAATACCAATTCGCAAACAAACGGCTAAATACAACGCCGAAAACACAAACCTCTCCGGCGCGGCGATCTTTACGAACGCCACACAACAGTTCTCTGTTGTCCGGAATGAGGTGCTATCTACGGGTTTCTGCCCTTAGGCGCAAGGGTGTTGCCGCAGCATTTTCGTGCTGAGATGGAAATGATTAACGCAATCCGCCAGCGCGTATTTGAGGCGGATTTGGAAGTATTACGATCAATGACTGCCGATCCCGCCTATGGCCTGCAGCAGGAATTGCGCCCTAAGCCTCCGCGCTGGGAAGTGTGGAGCACGCTCGCCTGGATGGCAATCATTGGCCTTGTTTACATCTTGGCCACAGCAATCGCAGCGCGTCTATTTCTGTTCTGGTGGCCGATCGCCTTTCCCAATCAACCGCTGGACTTGGCCGAAATCGAATCAAACGGCCCGCTATTGGGCGTCGTCACTTTGGTCTCGACCATTGTGGTCATCGGGATCGTTATTCTTGCCGTTCGTCTGTCGCGCAATTCACTGAAAAATTACTTGGCGTTGAGATGGCCGTCTTGGCGCGGCTTGGCGGTGAGCCTGGCATTAACGGCGCTCCTGCTTTTGGTGGCCGATTTCGTTACCGTACAATTGGGACGCGATGTCATTCCCGATTTCATGGCGGGAATTTACGCGACCTCACGCGACGCCGGCACAGGATTTTTTATTCTTCTCGGCGTGACGCTGGTCGTGATGGCGCCACTCGGCGAGGAAATCGTATTTCGCGGGTTTTTCTATCGCGGATTATGCGCAGGGTTCGGACCCTTCGCTGCAATCATTGTGACTTCGGCATTCTTTGCGGTGCTGCACGTGCAATATGAGTCCTTTTTTGTGGCGCAGATATTTGCCTATGGACTCTTTTTGGGCTGGATGCGCTGGCGTAGCAACTCGCTCATCCTCGTAATTATCCTTCACGCGATCATCAATGCGCTCGCCTTGGCCGAAGCCAATTCGGTGTATGGCGTTTGAGCTTAGGGCTAATTGCGCGCCCTCACGGAACGCACCAAGCCATAGATGCTGATCGCCAGCCAAAAGATTTCCATTACGAATGCGGCGAGATTCCATGCAACCATGAGCGATAAAAGGACCAAAGCCGCGCCGACCAAATTGGCCAAGGGGAAGCGCCAATCGGAGGCCTCAACCCAGCCCTTTTGGGTCGAGAAATAGGCCGCGATAATGATCAGCGAACCGATTACGCCGAGTAAATCATAAAGCCCGTATTCGAACATTTACGGCTTGTGCCCCTCAAAAAGCGCCATCCCACATTCACCTAAATGGCTCATATCCGGCGCAGTCTTAAGTAGACGCACGCCCGTCCGGCTTTGATCGCCTTGGCCTCATAGCGTGTCTCGGGCCAATCGGCGGGGCGGGTGCGCCAATCTTCAGCTGATGTCGCCAACCACTTAATATCACTATGCGCCATGAAGCGCTCCAAGGCCCATGAGACATAGGTTTTATCGTCGCTGGCAAAGCGCAGCTCTGCGCCTGGCTTCATCACCCGAGCCAACTCATCCAGCATCTCCATTTGAATGAAACGGCGTTTGTGATGACGCGTTTTAGGCCAGGGGTCGGGAAAAAGAATGAAGACGCGAGAGAGCGATGCGTTGGGGAGGACATCGAGAATATCGCGGGCATCTTCTGTATAAAGACGAATATTGCGAAGACCCGTTTCGTCAATTTTCCCCAGAAGCTTCGCTATGCCGGCGACAAAGGGCTCGGCGCCTATGAGCCTGATATCGGTATTGGCTGCAGCTTGGGCCGCCAAATGCTCGCCGCCACCAAAGCCGATTTCAAGCCAGACTTCTGTTACTCCGCTCCCGAAATACTCCCCAGCAGCGCGGCCCATTTCGGGTGCAAGACGAAGCTGCGGCAGCAGACTTTCTAAAAGACCGGATTGGCGGGCGCGGAGTTTCCAACCCTTACGGCGGCCAAAATGGCGGCGCGGATGATCCGTCTCGGTCATGGGGGGAGGCTTCAGGAGAGACACGCCGCCGTCAACGTCTTATCGGGGGTTTCGCCCCTAAAAGGAGCGCTTCAATTCTTCGACGAGATCGGTTTTCTCCCAAGAAAACCCACCATCTGCATCGGCCGTCCGGCCGAAATGACCATAGGCCGATGTGCGCGCATAGATCGGGCGATTGAGCTGAAGATGCTCCCTAATACCGCGCGGCTTTAAGCTCATCAATTGCGGCAAGATTTCTTCGAGCTTGGCCGGGTCGGCTTTTCCCGATTCATGCAGATCGACATAGAAGGAGAGCGGGTCGGAAACGCCGATGGCGTATGAGAGCTGAATGGTGCATTGATCGGAAAGACCAGCGGCGACGACATTTTTTGCCAGATAGCGCGCCGCATAAGCCGCGGAGCGATCGACCTTGGTCGGATCTTTTCCTGAAAATGCTCCGCCGCCATGCGGCGCAGCACCGCCATAAGTATCGACAATAATTTTGCGGCCCGTGAGCCCGCAATCGCCATCGGGCCCGCCGACGACAAAGGCGCCGGTCGGGTTAATGTGCCATTCAGTGGCCGGCGTCATCCAATCTTCGGGGAGCGCTTTTAAGACATAGGGCTCGACCAGCTCGCGCACATGTTTGGATTCCATGGCCGCATCCAAATGCTGCGTCGAGACGACGATCTGTGTGACCTCTTTGGGCTTGCCGTCGACATAACGGATCGTGACCTGGCTTTTTGCATCCGGCCCCAGCGCCGGCTCCTTACCGGCTTTGCGCCCCTCGGCCATAAGACGAAGAATAAGATGGCTGTATTGAACCGGCGCCGGCATCAATGTTTCGGTTTCGCGGCAGGCATAACCAAACATGATGCCCTGATCGCCCGCGCCCTCATCCTTATTGTCCTTGGCGTCGACGCCTTGAGCGATATGCGACGATTGGGCATGCAGCAATACTTCGACCTGCGCGCGCTGCCAGTGAAAGCCATCCTGCTCATAGCCGATATCGCGAATGGCAAAACGCGCTGTGTCGATGAGAATTTCCTTGGTGATTTCCTCCGGCCCGCGGGTCTCGCCTGCGATCACCACCCGGTTGGTCGTCGCCAAGGTCTCGCAGGCAACGCGCAAATCCTTAGGGTCCCAGCCATTTTTTGGCCCTAAGCGGAAAAATGCGTCCACCACCTCGTCCGAGATCCTATCGCAGACCTTGTCGGGATGGCCTTCGGAAACGCTTTCGCTCGTGAACAAATAGCTGGGACGGTGCATGGCTTCCCCTTTTTGAGGCGCTTCGTTGGTTTTCCGGAAGGCGGGGGCGTTCTGGCAAAGATTTGACGGGTGGTCAAATGGGCGGAGATTGGTGGTCGAAGACTGGCGCACCCGACAGGATTCGAACCTGTGACCTCTGCCTTCGGAGGGCAGCGCTCTATCCAGCTGAGCTACGGGTGCAAACCAAATGCCTGCAGACAACGGGGCGAACCTAAACGAAGGCGTTCGCCCCGCAAAGTCTACAAGACGGAGTTCAAACAAAGAAGAAGGCCCAGAAAATCTCCGGGCCTTCTTTTACTTAAGTGCTATCTATTGCTTTAGATCAATTGGTCGCAAAGCAATAAATCTTGCCTGCGCCGCCCGTGGCGTTCAAATCGGGGAGCGAGCAAGAGCGGCTTCCATGCGCCGCATTCCACGACGTGTTGCTGCCACCGCCGCTGCGGTCATAATGGCCGAGCATTGCGGAGCCGTCGCCGCCCGAAGTCCAGTTGTTGCAGGTGTGGTCTCCGTCGCCCGCGAAAGCCATGCCCATCGAATCCGAACCCGTCAGGATGTCATGCTTGTTGCCGACGCCTTCAGGACGGCCAAAGCGGCCCGGAATTTGTTCGCCACTTTCGTCGAGCCCGGTTTCCCCGATCACATAATTGCTGTCCCGGGTGGTATCGCCATGTAGGTCGTCGAGATCCGACGCCATCATGACGCCGCTTGCATTATGCCAAGGGCCAGTGCCGATACGATCGCGCGCATTTACGGCGCCCGCGCCTTGGGTGCTGAGATAAGCGGCCCAGCTTCTTGTTGCGGGTGAACCGGCTGCTTGCGCCAAACGTTGACAAAGCGCGTCGGCGCCGGCCAAGCCACCGAAATTACCGTTTTGATCGCTGCTGGTGATAAAGAACGTCATTGGCTCTTGTTCTTCGGCCGCTTGCGTTGCTTGCCCGACGAACATCGCCGTACTGAGCGCTGCTGCCGCGACGGCAGCCGTTAAAATTGTTTTCGTTTTTCTCACTTGGACTCTCCCTTTTCCATTACCAGAGTGAAACTACCTACCTCCGGCGACAAGCCGGAAAGTTCGATTTGATGCCCTTAAACCATGGACTAGAAATATGACAGACATTGCACAGGCCGCAGTCAACCCCAGAGCACGGCTTTGGGAGGATAAACTATGTTGCCCTCATAGTTGAGTCCCGGTTTGCGGTCGCGCTCCAGGAGAAGCGGCCCGTCCAAATCGACATATTCGGCAAGCGATCCCAGAAGCATTGCCGGGGCCATCGCCAGCGAGGTCGCGATCATGCAACCCACCATCAGAGAAAGGCCAATTTCATCTGCCATGCGTGCCAGCGCGAGCGCTTCGGTCAGGCCGCCGGCCTTATCAAGCTTGATATTCACGTATTGATACCGGGCTTTGAGGCGGGTCAAATCGGCCCTGGTGTGACAGCTCTCATCGGCACAGAGCGGGGCCTCGCTCATGAAATCTTGAAGGATTTCATCATTTTCTGCCCTTAGCGGCTGCTCGATGAGCGCGACCCCCAGCTCAGCCATCACCGGAGCGAGGGTTTTCAACTCCTCGAAATTCCAACTCTCATTAGCATCGACAATCAGCTGGGCCTGTGGCGCTTGCGCCCGCACCGCACGAACGCGCTCGACATCGCCGGCGCCGGCGACCTTCAATTTTAGAAGACGATGGCTGCGCTTCACCGCAGCCAAAGCCGCGTCGGCCATGGCCTCGGGCCGATCGAGGCTCAGGGTGAAAGCTGTCATCAGCGGCTTTGGGGCGGCAAGACCTAAAAGCGCATGGGCAGGTGTTCCACTTTGTTTCGCCTCTAAATCGATTAATGCGCAATCGAGCGCGTTTCGGGCCGCGCCCGGCTTCATCGCATCTTGCAGCTCCGCGCGATTCATTCCGGCGGCAATGCGATCGGACAGGCGCTCGATCTCAGCGATCGCAGCGTCATGCGTTTCATCATATCGCCCATAGGGCGCGCCCTCGCCGCGCCCGACATGACCGCCTTGCGTGATTGCAACCAGCAATATTTCGGCATCGTCTTTTTTGTCGCGCGCAATACGAAAGCCACCGCGGATCGGCCATCGCTCTTTGTGAAATTTTAGCGTGCGCGGATTCACGTCTGCGCAGGGACAAAAACGCCGTTCCAGTCCTCTGCGGGCGGATGGCTCTCAAAATAGGTGATGCGATCAAGATAGAGATCGTAAAGGATTGGGCTTGGGCTCGACAGCGCGTGGCATTGTTCGATAAGTGCGGAAGATATGCTCGTGAAATGTTTGCAGCGCACGAAATTTCGGTGACGTGCGCGCAAGGGCGCTCCCTAAGAGTGCAAAGATGGGGACAGCTTCTCCGTTTGGGCCGACGGGCAACAAATCGACCTCAAGAAATGCAAAACGTTCTTCCGCTGCGGCGCGCACTTCGTCGCCCACAATAATGGCCGGGCCGTATTTCGCGCAAAGAGATCCAATTTCCTCCGCAAACTCCGCTGTACGGCCGACGATAGAATATTCGGGCCAGTCTTCGGTTCCAAAATTGCCGACAAGGCAAGGACCACACTCAATTCCAATCTCAATTTGGACTGGTGCAATGGGAGTCCCGCCGACATGAAGCGCTTTCTCCAATGCGCCATTTATGTTTTCCAATTGTTCAATCATGCCAAGTGCGCATTCGCACGCATTTGCCGCATGGTCGGAATCTTCCAGCTGTGCATTAAAGAATGCGGTTAACCTACCGGGCACGACATGATCGATCATCCCGCCCTTTTCCAAAACGGCTTGTCTTAAGGGCGTCATTATTTTTCGTGAAAACGCGGCGGCCCCCTCCGCGTCCAAATCCTTGGCGTCGGCGAGGCGCGAGAACCCGCGCAGCCGGCACACCAGAAAAGTTATATTTCGTGTCTGGGCGGTGAGCTTGAGCGCTTCCGGGCGGCGCGCGACAGCGGCAGCGGCCGCCGGGGTCAAGCGCTGCGCGAGCGCGTGCATTATGGTTTGGCGGCGTGCCGAAAGATGCAACGCGTGCATGACGCGGCCGAGCATGAAAACGATTGCGATAACCAGCGAGGGGGACGCGGCATCAAGGAATATTCGCCCATCGACTTCTGCACGCCAAGAAATAATGATTGCGGCCAGGATCGCGCAAACCGCAACAATGCCCGCGTTAAAGAGCTCTCTTTTAGCAAGTAAGACAATGATGCCCACTCCAACGCCCGCGGTAAAAACAAGTTCTACGCGGTCGGCGAAGGAAGGGCGCGGTATGAACCTTCCCAAATCCCCGCGGACCCATTCGCGAACGCTTGAAGCAATGCTGCCGGCGCCAGCGACTTCAAGCGCAATGAGAATGGCCAGCACGATAAGCGGCAGGAACCAGATCAGCACCTGTCTCTGTTTCGAGCTCATGTGTGAAGGCCAGTCATGTTTTGGTGCTGTTCCAAACGCATTTGACTTAAACCGAGACGACAATCCGAGCGGGGCATTCGCAATATTACGCGTTTCGCCCATTTTAGGCGAGGGAAGCAATGATCGATATTCGTTTCAATATTTGTAGAGGCTATTTGTTCGTCAGCCGCGCAATGAGGCTGGAAACGACAAAGAGTGCAGCTGCCGCAAGAACAATAGAGGGCCCTGCCGGCGCATCGACGGCGAACGCCGCGAATATTCCCAACGGAGCTGCTGCCGCACCAATGAGTGCCGCGATAAGCGCCATCTGTTCCGGCGTGCGCGCGAATGGGCGCGCCGCAGCCGTGGGAATTATCAATAGCGCGACAATAAGAAGTGCGCCCACAATCTGAAGTCCAAATGCGATCATTCCCGCAACCAGCATTAATAGAATGCCGCGCGCACGTGGGCCGTGCTTTTCTCCATGTTCCGCCGCCAAAATATCTGCGCTGACGCTATCGGCCAGAAGAGTTTTCCATATCATTGCGAGAATCCCGAGCGCGGATGTAGCAATAAGGGAAATGATTCCGACATCGGCATAGCTGAGAGCTAATACGTCGCCAAAAAGATAGCCGAGAAGATCGGCGCGCACAGTTTCCATGCTCGCAAGAACAACAAAGCCGAGTGCAAGCCCGGCATGGCCCACCAGGCCGATGCGGGTGTCGGTGGGAATGAGGCCTTCGCGCGCGCCATTCGCGCCCAAGCCCATCTCCCATGGCCGGGCGAGAATAAGGGCCGCAACAAGGCTGACCGCGAGCACACCAAGGAGCGGCGGGACGCTCAGCAGTAATCCGAGCGCAACACCGAGAAGCGCCATCTCGGCAATGGAGCTTCCCAAATAGGCCATGCGCCGCCACAGGATGAAGCACCGATCGGCCCAGTAGCCAGCCCGAGAATGGCTGCACCAAGCGATGCCCGCAGGAGAAGGTCATCCATGGCGATGCCCTTCATCTTGAGGATCGCCAGGAGACGATTTGCCCTCGGAAGGCTCCGCTTCAGGGGGCGCAAGCACGGCGCCTGAGGGCGAGTGAGTGTGGTCGTGATGATGGGTATAGAGCGCGAGCTGCTCGGCCAGACGACGGCCGAAAAGGCTTGTGAAGGCTGGGTCTTTCACGACCGCCTTCGCATCGCCCTCGCAGCAAACATGACCGTTAAGGCACACCACACGGTCGGCGGCGGCCATGACGATATGGAGATCGTGGCTGACAAGCAGAACGGCGGCACCCATCTCCTCGCGCATTTGCCCGATAAGCTCATAGAGCGAGGCCTCGCCCTGGAGATCGACGCCCGCGAGGGGCTCATCGAGAACCAATATTTCCGGCCGCCGCAGACGCGCGCGCCAGCGCAACCCGCGCCATCTCGCCGCCCGAAAGTGAAGCCATATGTCGATCAGCGGTCTCAAAGGCCCCGGTACGCTTCAGCATTTCGAGAGCATCGTGCTCCGAGCCACCTCCGAACGCGGCCACGAAGCGGCGCGCGCTTAAGGGAAGGCTCCAATCGCGGGCGAAGAATTGCGGTACATAAGCGACACGTTTGGCGTTGCGCACCGCCCGCCCGCCATCCGGGCGCACCAACCCAAGAAGAGCGCGAATAAGCGTTGTCTTCCCTGAACCATTGGGGCCGATGAGGGTGACGATCTCTTTTCGGTGAACTGCGACATCGACGCCTTGGAGAATGTTCTTCCCACCAAGCGAAACGCTCAGATTCTCCGCTGCTAGTAGTGGCGCCGCTATGGGGGGCTTTGGGACATTGTGGTGACAATATCGCTTTCGATGGAGCAGCCGAAACCGCCAATAGGTCCTAGCCTCACGAATGCCTTATCCGCTTGAGAGCGGCAATGGTCCTTTTTATGCTAGCCATGCTAAAAAGGGGCTCGAGGCTCCCAAGCTATCCGAACCAAAGGGGCGCCTAGCAAATTAGTACATGCCAAATAGAGGAAGCCACCATGCCGCGTCACTTGTTTTCGAAGCTTCTATTTTCCGCCGCTCTTATTATGCCGACCATGTCTTGTGGCGCCGAGGCGACGAACGACCAGGTTAGCGAGACGCCTGGCCAGCATTTCATGGTGACTCCAGAACAAATGCCGGAGCCCTATGCGACGCCGGCCCAAGCCGCGCGTTTTGACGCCTATCCGCGCCCGTCGGCGGAAGATTTGCAAGGCATGGATCTGTTGGAATTGCCGGACGGATTTGAATGGAATCTGTTCGCGGAAGATCTAGACTACGCGCGCTGGCTGGCCGTTGCGCCGAATGGCGATGTTTTCCTGGCACAGTCGCGTCTGGGCGGCACCGATGCCGGCAAGATCACCCTTTTGCGTGACGCGGATGGTGATGGCACCGCAGAACTGATCGAAACTTTTGATGACGACTATCAGCGCCCACACGGTTTAGCTTTTCATGATGGTGCGCTCTATGTCGGCGAGCGTCGTGGCATTTGGCGCATTCCTTATTCAGACGGCGATACGAGCGCGCAGGACCGCGAAATGATCACGCAACCGGATCCGTTTGTCCTTGGCGAGCGCGAGGGCCATTGGACGCGCAATCTTGCATTCAACCCCCAAGGAGAGCTCTTCGTCGCGGTGGGAAGTTCAAACAATATCCTGATCGATACCGACCCACGCGCGACGATTTCGCGCGTCAACGACGACGGCACGCTGACTGTTTTTGCATCGGGTTTGCGCAATCCTGTGGGCGTCGCATATTATCCCGGCACCAATGATCTCTACACGGTCGTCAATGAACGAGACGGCTATGGCGACGGGCTGGTTCCAGACTATTTTACACGCGTCCAAGAAGACGGGTTTTACGGCTGGCCCTATTCCTATATCGGCTCGCATCCCGATCCCCAGTTTGGCTCTGTTCGTCCCGACCTTGTCGAAGCGGCGATCGAGCCGGATGTCCTGTTTGCGTCGCACTCGGCGCCGCTTGGGTTTGCGTTCTATGATGCTGAACAATTCCCCGAGCGTTATCGCGGCGGTGCTTTTGTGGCGCTGCACGGCTCTTGGAATTCGAGTGTTCCAACCGGCTATAAGCTCGTCTTCCTTCCGTTCGAAAATCAGCGCCCGGTGGGCGGGTATGAGAATTTCGCGCTGGGCTTTCGCTTCGGCGGCGTTGAACAGGCCGACATTATTGGCCGCCCCGTAGGCGTGGTCGTGGCTAATGACGGCAGCCTTTTGATCGCAGATGATGTCGGCGAGGCCATCTGGCGCATTAGCTATACCGGCGGATAGGGCGCGAAAACCTTAGCCGGGCATCAAAGCCGGTCGCGCAGAAATATTGTGGATTTGGGCAGCTTGGTTGCGGTTCGGCGGCGCAAAATTACCGGTTACGCCTGGCGAGTTTTATTACCAACCGATGCTTATCCCGGCGCTGCCGCCGGTGGTTCCGCTATTTAGTCCTGCGCCGGAGCCCCCTTGAACAGAAACGTGATCGTTGACGCGGGCGCGGAAGCCTACGCCGATTCCGTTTTGCCCCTCAAAAGTTCCCCAGTTCCCCGACAGGGCAAAGTTTTGGCCCGGCTCAAGATGGGCTCCACCTCCGATAGCGAGGGCGATGGCGACGCCTTCATTTGCGGCAACAAGCCCTCTATTGGTGCGGCTCTCCAGTTGGACAATTTCCGATCTAAATGCGTTTGAGGCATCGCCCAGCTGACCGACCGTGGCCGCCTCACTTGCTGCGATGCCCGGCGCGACATTGGTCCCGCGCCTCTCGCTACCGGGCGAGCCGAATGAAACCGTGTTGGCTTCGCTTGCAATCGAGTTTGCACCAAGCGCAACCGCGTTTGACGCAGGTGCTATCGCTCCTGCCCCGAGCGCAACCGAATTGGCTCCGGATGTGTTCACATTCGGTCCGAGGGCGGTAGAAGTGGCTCCGTTCGCGCTCGCTCCATCGCCGAACGCCGCACCGCCATTACCTGCTGACGCTCCATTGCCGATCGCGACAGAGCCGGTCGCGACAGCATTTGTACCGATAGCAATTGCATTCGCGCCGGTCGCAGCCGCGTTGAGCCCCATTGCGATTGCGGCAGTCTGCGTTGCCTGTGCCCCCGATCCAACGGCAAGCGCGTTATCGCCGCTAGCCAGACTGTATGACCCCGCGGCTAAACTGCTCTCGCCGGTCGCTGAAGCGGCCCCTCCCAGCATGTTGGTGTCGATATAATACGTACCGCGCAGTTGAACGACGCCAATGTCCGCCGAGTTGGTCGCGATGTCCGTCACATTAGTCGCAATGTCGGTGACGTTGGTCGCAACGCCGGCGGTGTTGGTCGCGATGTCCGTCACGTTGGTCGCGATCCCGGCAGTGTTCGTGCCGATGTCGGTGACGTTGGTCGCGACGCCGGCAGTGTTGGTCCCGATGCCGGTCGTGTTCGTCGCGACCGCAGCGTTGGTCGCAATCCCGGCAGTGTTCGTCCCAATGTCCGTGACATTGGTCGCGATCCCGGTGGTGTTCGTCGCAATGTCGGTCACGTTAGTCGCGATTCCAGCGGTGTTGGTTCCGATGTCGGTCACATTGGTCGCAATGCCGGCGGTGTTGGTCCCGATGCCGGTCGTGTTCGTCGCGACCGCAGCGTTGGTCGTAAAGAGTTGTCCCCCAGTAACCGCGTCATTGCTAGATGCCGCCAGAGTGCCGTCGGCGACATTGACAATGCGCCGTTCGCTGCCGACAGCTCCGACGGACACCGTATCGGCCACGTTGGCGACCGAACCTTCTCCGAGCGCTACCGCATTGTCCGCAGTGGCAGACGCATTCAATCCGATTGCAATTGAGCCGGTATTCGCCGCAGATGCGCTGTCGCCAATAGTAATGGATGAGCTGCCGTTCGCGCGGCTCTCCACGCCGATGGCCGTACTCTCGAGGGCGGTTGCTTCGGCTTCAGAACCAATGGCAGTGCTCCAAAGCCCGTCCGCTAGGCTGTCCGCTCCGAAGGCCGAGGCCTCGTCGGGGCCTGCATCCGCGTCCGGTCCGCAAGCTACAGAATCGGCTCCGGTGGTAGAGGCGCCACGGTCGCTTCCGGCCTCCTCACATTCTAGCCCAGCATAGGCCGGAGCAGGCGTGAGCATGAGCCCCCCGATAGAGACAGGCGTCAATGCGAAAATGGTCAACACCGCGTGGAGAAACGCATGCCATTTGCGTTTCTTTCGAAACTGCAAATTCAAATGCTGCAAAGTATTTCGGCGTCTGATCGCTGGCATTTATTGCGTACGGCGGATGATCCTGATCACCACGCCCTCCCCCTTGAGGTCCGCATTCAATTTAAGCTTGAGAGGTAAAAATAAGATTAGGGTAAGCTTAATGTGGGGTTACGACTCTTGCGTTTGGCGCATGCGGTGCGAACGTAAACAGAAAGTTAAAAACTGCGGTGTGGCTAAGTCCCCTAGGCCTGTCTTGACGCTTGGAGCCGGGCTCACTTAACGCAAACGTAAACAGAAGATGAAAGCCGACCGCGCGGTGCGATTTCCAAACATGGAACCTGGTTCTTTACCGCCAAGAAATGGAGCCGCGACTCTTGGCTGACGCACCGATTTCTCTGGTCGTTCGAAAATACTGCTTGATGACCGATCTGTGCCCGACTCGCTTGTGAACCGGGCAACAGGCAGGCCGGCCCGCCGAGCCGAACCCCGGACTTGATCCGGGCGAAGTCTGGTGGAGCTGAGCGGAATCGAACCGCTGACCTCCTCATTGCGAACGAGGCGCTCTCCCAACTGAGCTACAGCCCCATCTGACCGGATTTGCGGCTGAGCCGCACCCGGCATGGGTGGCGTATCTACGGATTGGCCCGCTTTTCTGTCAATGGCACAGAACAAAATGCCTTAAGCGCTTCCCCCCGCCGGGCCCGGTCTTTAAAAGACGAGGATTCGCCGAGCGGCCAGGAGAGGATCGAGCAATATGGACAGCATAGTTGGCGCCCTGGTGGAAGTGATCCTCGTCGTCCTTGATCTCTATACTTGGGTAATTATTGCCGCCGTCATCGTCAGCTGGCTGGTCAATTTCGGCGTTATTAACATCCACAACCAGTTCGCCCGCATGGTCGTGAGCGCGATTTACGCGGTCACCGAGCCACTATTCGCCCAAGTGCGGCGAATCCTGCCGCCCTTCGGCGGGCTCGACCTATCACCGATCATCGTCTTGCTTGGTATTTTCTTTCTTGAGCGCCTTCTGATCCGTGCATTCCTAATTTGAGCCCGGACTGTATTCAGGCGCCAATCAAGACCGTTTCGGACGGAATTAGCTTTGCGGTACGGCTCACGCCGCGCGGTGGACGCAATGCCATCGAAGGCTGGCAAGCGGATTCTACCAGAAGGGCTTTTCTAAAGGCGCGTGTGCGCGCACCGGCCGAAGCGGGCAAAGCCAATGCAGCGCTTGTGGCGCTTTTGGCGAAAGAGCTGGATGTCCCGCGCTCATCCGTTGCAATAATGAGCGGTGCAAAGGCGCGGTTAAAAATCGTGAGTGTACAAGGCGATTCAGAGACCTTGGCCGGAAAATTGCCTAAACTCATGCTGAAAACGAACAGAGAAAACGTTTGAGCGCGAAACTGATCGACGGAAAAGCATTTGCGGCTGACTTGCGTGCGCGCGTAGCCGCCAAAGCTGCGGAGTTAAAATCCGCCCATGGGTTTACGCCGGGGCTGGCGGTTATTCTTGTTGGTGAAAACCCGGCAAGCGCTGTCTATGTTCGCAATAAAGCTAAGGCCGCGCATGAGGCGGGTTTCCGTTCCTTCGACATCCGCCATCCGGACACAATTTCCGAAGACGCGCTTTTGGGCCAGGTCGCCGAGCTCAACGCAGATGCTTCCGTAAATGGAATTCTTGTGCAGATGCCGTTGCCCAAACATATCGATCCGGCGCGAATCATGGCCGCCATCGATCCACTGAAAGATGTCGATGGCTTTCACCCTTTAAATGCTGGGCGTTTGATGAGCGGCGAATATGGAATGAGTCATGGCCTGATTGCCTGCACGCCATTGGGATGCATGATGCTGATCAAAGACACGTTGGGCGAAAATCTCTCGGGAGTGGAGGCCGTCGTCCTCGGGCGCTCGAACCTTGTCGGCAAACCGATTGCCCAACTCTTATTGCACGAAAACTGCACTGTAACGATGGCGCATTCGCGCACCAAGGATTTACCTGCGCTTAGCCGGCGCGCCGACATTTTAGTTGCGGCCGTGGGGCGCGCGGAAATGGTTCGCGGCGATTGGATAAAACAAGGCGCGACTATCATCGATGTTGGAATCAATCGTGTCGAAGGCGCAGACGATTCATTCCGTGGCGGCAAAGCAAAACTGCGCGGCGATGTTGCATTTGACGAAGCGGCACAGGTAGCGGGTGCGATCACGCCGGTGCCGGGCGGTGTCGGGCCGATGACCATCGCATGCCTGATGCGCAACACGCTTGTGGCTAGCGCGCTGCAGGCAGGATTGGATCAGCCGATAATTTAGAGCACGAAGTGACCAGACTTCAGCGTGTGACGCGAACCTTCTGCCGAAGATCGGTAGCGATGGCATCCGGCCCCATATTAAGATCGTAATTGGTGACGAATTTTCCCTCACCATCCATGAGATAGATGATGGTCGAATGATCGACCAGATAGTCGTCACCCTCACCGCCGACAATTTGATAAAAGGCGCGATAGACGCTGACGGCATTGTCGATTTCTTCTTTCGTGCCGGTAAGCCCAACGAATTCAGAACCAAAAGCCGAGAGATAGGGTTTCAAAATTTCCGGTGTGTCGCGTTCGGGATCGACGGTGATGAGGATGGGAACAATTTCATCGGCGAGCGGCCCGATGTCGTCCAGTGCTGCGGAAAGAATAGCCAGAGTAGTCGGGCAAATATCCGGGCAAAAAGTGAAGCCGAAAAAGACGAGCATGTGGCGACCACGAAAATCTTCATCGCTCCGCCGGACGCCATCTTGATCGATCAGCGAAAACGGACCGCCAATGTCCGCCTCGCCGGTGGTGACGACGATCGGGCCCGGCTCCTGCCGTAAATTGCCAAGACTCCAAAGCAAGCCGCCGGAGAGAATCGCGGCGATCAGCAAAATGCCAATGAGACGCGGTGATGAGAAATTTTTGCTTCCCATCAATTACTCTCCCAACTGAAGCAGCGTTCCGCGTTCGCGCGCGGTACGAAAGAAAGCCAAAAAAGCTGCCATGCCTAATCCAATCCAAATGATGTTTAGCGCGCCCACTCTTAACAGCAAATCGACCCGCACTTCGCCATCCAATATTACCGCGCGCATGCCTTCGAAAATGTAGGATGCCGGTAATATCGCGCTCAACCCCTGCGCCCAGTCGGGAAGCACCGTCACCGGATAATAGACGCCGCAAAACGGTAGAAGCCCGAAGAGAAGCGCCCCGGCCAAGCCTTCTGCGCCTAAACCATAACGAAGAACGAGGCCTGAAACGACAAGCCCGACGCTCCATCCGAACATGATGAGGCTGACATAGAAACCCACAAGCACGAGCCCCAGCGAATAGATCGAAAAGCCAAAGAGCCAAATCGCCAGAAATGTTGCCGGTATTATTCCAATCAGCGTTTTTGTGCCGCTGACCGCCATCAATGCCAGAACATATTCCCATGCGCGCATGGGCGTCGCGAGAAGATGGCCGAGATTGCGCGCATAGACTTCTTCGAAAAAGGAAAGTGAAAAACTGATCTGGCTGCGAAACAACAAATCCCACAACAGCACCGCAGCGGTAAGAAGACCCGCGGCTTGCGCGAAAAAACTGGATTCAGTAATCAAGAATTTTTGGATAAATCCCCAAACGACCATTTGTAGAATCGGCCAATAGCAAAGATCGATGATCCTCGGCGGCGGGCGCGTGATCAGATACCAGTGGCGAAGCGCGATGGCCCCGATCCTGCGGAAGGCTCCGCTTGTCATGGCGCCCCCCTCTCTCGCGCGACATCGAGAAAAACTTCTTCCAATGTCGAACGGCCATATTTGGTTAAAAGCGCCTTAGGCGATCCGCGGTCGTCAATGCGCCCAGTGCGCATCATCAAGACCTGGTCGCAAAGCCGCTCCACCTCAAGCATGTTGTGGGACGCTATGAGAAAGGTTGCATTGGCCTCGCGAGCATATTGCGCAAGATAGCTCCGCACCCAATCTGCGGTATCTGGATCGAGCGAAGCCGTTGGCTCGTCGAGCAGAACCACCTTTGGCGATAAGAACCGCCGCCTTTTCCCTCTCGGCGCTGATCATGAAAATTGTGCTCTGCTAGTGACGGGGGCGGCCACTCTATAGCGCCGAGCAAACCTTCTTCAAACGGCCTTGATACTTGAGCGGATTTCCATGAAGCGTTCCGCCTGAGCTATGCTGGCGGCCACGTCACTGGAGCTGATACCCCATGGCCCTGAGCGGCAACGAAAGTCTCACCGAGAATGTAGAGCTGACGCACCCAAACGAGCGCATGCCGTTACGCCGCGTGCGTTTGGGAACACTCAACAATCTGCGTTGGATGGCTATCGGCGGACAATCGGCCGCCCTCATCGTCGCACACAACTTTCTTGGGTTAGAGCTCCCATTGCTCCTTTGCGTTGTGCCGATCATGGCGAGCGCCGTTCTGAACATTGGGCTCGCTGCTGCCTTCCCCGCAGCGAGGCGTCTGACCGCGCGTGGGGCTGCCGGTTTTCTGGCCTATGACATCGTGCAGCTCACAGCGCTCCTATATCTCACCGGGGGCATCCAAAATCCATTTGCATTGCTTTACATCGCGCCTGTCGTCGTCGCGGCGGCGACGCTCGATGTTACAAGCACTGTACTGCTTGGCGCGCTAAGTTTTGTCGCGGTTTCTCTTCTGGCGAATTTTCATTTTCCCTTGCCTTGGGCAAACGATGCGTTCCGAATCCCAATTCTTTACAATACCGGCATATGGGTCTCGCTTCTTCTCGGAATCGGGTTCACCTCGATCTATGCGTGGCGAACTGCAACCGAATCGGCGCGCATGTCGGCAGCGCTCGCGGCTACGCAATTGGCGCTCTCGCGCGAACATCGCTTGGCGGCGCTCGGCTCGCTTGCCGCCGCTGCGGCACATGAGCTGGGAACCCCTTTGAGTACGATTGCGCTTGTCAGCCGCGAATTGGAGCGCGACGCGGAGAAAAATCCGGGGCACGCAGACGACTTCAGATTGCTGCGCGATGAGGCTGAACGCTGCCGCGCCATTCTTACGCGCCTTGCCCAGCCCGAGGAGGCCGTGTTGGGAAATGTCGAGCAATTGCAACTCGGCGCACTTTTGGACGATTTGGCCGCGCCGCATCGCGGCGTCGACACCGCGATTTCCGTCGATGTTCAAGAAAAAAGCCCGGTGCCTCGCGTTTGGCGCGTTCCCGAAGTGCTTCACGGACTTCAAAACCTGATCGAAAACGCGGCAGATTTTGCCCAGCGCGAGGTGGTCTTGAGGGCGCGATGGAACGATTCTCGTCTTATCGTGGAGGTTGCGGATGACGGACCAGGGTTCTCGCCGCAAATCTTCGCGCAGATTGGCGAGCCCTATATTACATCACGCCCCAGAAAGCGTGGCGCCTCGGCAGCTTCAGGTGACGACCGGCAAGAGGGCATGGGGCTTGGGTTTTTTATTGCAAAAACCTTGATCGAGCGCACAGGGGGGCGGGTATCGGTAGAAAATCGCAACGGCGGCGGCGCCATGGTGACGGCGAGCTGGCCCCGGGGTGCCATCGATGGCAAAGCGCCTCCTAGCCAGCAATGGGTCAAATCCAGAATTTCGTTTCGACCGTGGCTGGCAAAGAAGATGCGCTCGCTGTAAGGAACCACACGCCACAGGGTCTAAAAGCCAAGAGGGCCCGAAGGCCACATAGAGCGAGAAATGAACCAACCAACACTTCCCGAAGATCACACCCTTCTGATTTTGGATGACGACAAGCCGTTTCGCGAGCGTCTTGGCCGGGCGATGGAATCGCGCGGTTTCGATATCACGATTTGTGAGTCCGTGCGCGATGGTATTGTGGTTGCGCGCGAGAAGCCGCCGGCTTTTGCCGTGGTGGATCTAAAGCTTGACGACGGCAATGGGCTCGATGTCGTCGAGGCGCTGCATGAGAAACGGCCCGCTTGTCGCGTAGTGGTGTTGACCGGGTTCGGCAATATCGCCACGGCGGTTGCAGCGGTGAAGTTCGGTGCTTTGGATTATCTCCCCAAACCCGCTGACGCCGACGATGTCATGGCGGCACTGCTTGCGCCACCGGGTTCTAAGCCCACGCCACCGGAAAACCCGATGTCGGCAGACCGCGTTCGCTGGGAACATATTCAGCGCGTCTACGAACTTTGCGGACACAATGTTTCGGAAACCGCGAGGCGGCTCAACATGCATCGGCGCACCTTGCAGCGTATATTGGCAAAACGCAGCCCGCGTTAAATAGCGTCATTATTGTTCGACTGGTTTCAACGCCAGCGTTCACGCCCCCACGCCAGCGCAATATTCGCTGGTCAAACATAAGTCATATTTCTCTGCATAATCGTGGTGAAAACCGCAATTTTTGGAGGTTGGAGTGTTACATACGGTCTGGCGCGGGATAATCGCTTACGCCATCGTCGGTTACAGCTGCGCTGCATGGGCCTGCCCATCCAGAGACCTGCTTGATGTGGGAATGCAAGCGCTAGAGCCCTTGGCAAAAGAAGAGCGCCCCGCGGATGTCTGGCTATCAACAGAGGGTGGCCATTGGGAGATTTTTCGTCACCCCGACGGAACATTGCATTCGGTTGTCAGGCGAGACTTCGGTGAGACGGGGCAAGCAAGCGCGCGTCTCTCTTTTTTGAGTCCGCAAGAATTCGTTATCAGCAAGACAATCATGCGCTACGCACCGCCGTATGATGCTCGCGAGATCGTCGGTGAAACGACGTTGTACTACTTCTTTTGCTCCGATGTAGTAAACGCGCCAATTGTTGGCGATGACAACGACAATGCGGTGGAGGCACTATCCGAGGCAACCCGTTTACGTTTGCTTTTCTTCGACTCAGCCGAAATTTCTGAAGAAATAGGCAGCATGAGATAGATCTGTGGAGCACCACTTTCGACGTTCTCGATACTCAAACTACTTCTTTTCGCCGTGTAAATCCGCGACAACCCCTCTAATCTCGGGCCAACACATTGGTCTGTCGGAAGCGCTAAAAGAGCTAGACTATTTCGGGATCGCTTAGCCGCGCCAAGCGATCCGCCGCGCATTGCGCGAAGCGAAGCGTGACGGCGCGCCGGCGCGCCGGCGCGAGGCATGCAAAGCCTCATAACGCGCAGGCCGAACAATTGCACCGCCATAGGAATCGGCAACGATAAGGCCCGCCGTCTCGGGCACCTGTCTTTGCGGAAATTCGGGCGGCACGGCGAAGTAAAAATAATCGCAATAGTCTAGATAATCCGGCCATTTCCGGTCGCCGCGTAAATCGCCAAGGCTCACCTTAATTTCGACCCCGAGAATTTCGCCCTTTGCGTTTAAGGCCGCGACATCAAGTCTACGTCTGTTGGCGAGCGTAAACTCCGTCACGGGGCTGTAGCCTTCGGCCATCAGGTGCCGCGACACGCCGCGCGCAAGATCGGGCGCATTCCATCTTTCTTGCGAACGAGTTGAATCCGCCACTATTTATGCGTCGCCTGCTTATGAATCGTCTGCGAGTGTGCCTTTGGTTGAGGGCACGACGCCTTCCAAGCGTTCATCGATCGAAACCGCCTTGCGCAAAGAACGCGCGGTTCCCTTGAAACAGGTCTCGACGATGTGATGCGAGTTCTCGCCATAAATATTTTCGATGTGCAGACAGATGCCCGCATTCTGCGCCAGCGCCTGGAACCATTCGCGGAAAAGTTCGGTATCCATCTCGCCCAATTTCGGGCGTGGGAAAACCACCTTCCAAATCAAATAAGGCCGGTTCGAAATGTCCACCGCAACACGCGTCAGCGTCTCGTCCATTGGGATGAGGGCGCTACCGAACCGGCAAATCCCCGCAAACTCGCCAAGAGCGCGCTTGACCGCCTGGCCGATGACGATCCCGGTGTCTTCGGTCGTGTGGTGAAAATCGACATGGAGATCGCCCTGCGCGCGTACTTTCAGATCGATGAGCGAATGGCGCGAAAAGCTTTCCAGCATGTGGTCGAGAAACCCGATGCCGGTATCGATGTCATAGATACCGGTGCCGTCGAGATCGAGCGAGACGAGAATTTCCGTCTCCCTGGTCTTGCGTTCGATGGTTGCGGTACGCATGGCTTCGCGCCTTCCCGTTGAAATCAATGGTGCCTCATATCGCAAGAAGCCGGGGGTGTCGAAGCTTTTGGTTTTTCTGTAGCGTTTGCGAGTCTTTTTGGGCGCTAGACGTTAATATCTGGTTCTTAGGCCGCGCAAAGCTGCGCTTGTTCGTTGCGCCGCTGCCCGTATAGAGCTAAGCGCCCAGCCGGAGGAAAAAGATGAGCGAAACGAACTGGCACGGCACAACAATTCTCTCGGTGCGCAAGGGCGGCATAGTCGTCATCGCGGGCGATGGGCAGGTGTCGATGGGCCCCACCATCATCAAAGCGAATGCGCGAAAAGTTCGGCGCCTCGGCAAAGGTGAGGTGATTTGTGGCTTTGCCGGCGCGACGGCCGATGCCTTTACTTTGTTCGAGCGGCTGGAGGGCAAGCTCGAAACCCATCCGGGCAATCTTACCCGCGCGGCCGTCGAGCTCGCAAAGGATTGGCGAACCGATCGATATCTCAGGCGGTTGGAGGCGATGATGGCGGTGGCCGATGCCAAAACATCGCTGATCCTTTCGGGAACCGGCGATGTTTTAGAGCCCGAAGACGGCTTGATCGGAATCGGATCCGGTGGTGTGTACGCGCTCGCGGCCGGAAAGGCGCTGCTCTCTTCCGATCTTTCTGCCGAAGGCATCGCCAAGCGTGCGATGGAAATCGCCGCAAGTATCTGTGTCTACACCAATGAAAGCATTCTTATCGAAAGCCTTGCCACCACATGATTTCTTCTTTCACGCCGCGCGAAATCGTTTCCGAGCTTGACCGCTACATTGTGGGCCAAAACGACGCCAAGCGCGCAGTCGCCATTGCGCTTCGCAATCGCTGGCGGCGCCAGCAGCTTGCCGAAGGTTTGCGCGAGGAAGTCCTGCCCAAGAATATTCTAATGATCGGTCCGACCGGTGTCGGCAAAACCGAAATTTCGCGGCGGCTGGCAAAGCTTGCGCAAGCGCCATTCGTAAAAGTCGAAGCGACGAAGTTTACCGAAGTTGGTTATGTTGGGCGCGATGTCGAACAGATCATCCGCGACCTTCTGGAGATCGCCATTGGGCTGGTGCGTGCGGCGAAGCGAAAAGATGTCGAAGCGCAAGCCGAAGCGCTTGCGGAAGAGCGCGTTCTTGACGCGCTGGTAGGCGATAAGGCCGGGCAGTCTACCCGCGACTCATTTCGTAAGCGTCTTCGTACGGGCGAGCTCGACGATAAGGAAATTGAATTAGAAGTGCGCGATTCGGGCGGCATGCCTTCCTTCGAAGTTCCGGGCATGCCGGGCGCGCAAGTCGGCATGGTCAATATCGGCGATATTTTCGGCAAGGCGCTTTCGGGACGCACCAAATCGCGCCGATTGAATGTTTTGGAATCACACGAGATCCTTGTTGCCGAAGAGGCCGACAAGCTTCTCGACAATGATTCGATTACCCGCGACGCGATTGAAGCCACCGAGGACAATGGGATCGTTTTTTTGGACGAAGTCGACAAGATCTGCGCCCGTTCCGAGATGCGCGGCGGCGGCGATATCTCACGCGAAGGTGTACAACGCGATTTGCTTCCCTTGTTGGAAGGAACAACGGTCTCGACCAAGCATGGGCCGGTCAAGACCGATCACGTTCTATTCATTGCCTCGGGCGCATTTCATCTCGCCAAACCCTCGGATCTATTGCCGGAACTGCAAGGCCGGCTTCCCATACGCGTCGAGCTAAAAGCGCTTAACGAAGAGGATTTTAAACGTATTCTCACCGAGCCTGAGGCGAGCCTGATCAAGCAATATGTTGCGCTTCTCAACACCGAAAATGTCGGGCTCGATTTTACCGAAGGGGGCATCAAGGCGATTGCCTCGATCGCCGCAGAGGTCAACGACAATGTCGAGAATATCGGCGCGCGGCGTTTGCAAACTGTTATGGAGCGCGTACTCGACGAGATTAGTTTCAGCGCGACAGACAAATCAGGCGACACGGTGCGCATCGACGACGAATATGTGCGTAGCCGTGTTGGCGATCTTGCGAAGGATCAGGATCTTTCGCGCTTTATTCTTTGACCCATTCTTCTTGTGGCTTGCGCCCCGCGCGTTTGCACCAATTCTCCCAGGCACGGTTAATCGTATAGGATGCGGTGCGCGCAATAATTTTGTCGACTTCGCCTGTCGTGAGATAAGTCACATCGCCCATGCGCATTGCTTCCATCTGAAGTTTCGCGCCGCTTTCCAAATAGATAGAAATATGCACCGCGTGGCGGATGTTTTTGCCGGCAATGACCGAGCCGTGACCGCGCATGAGCGCGGTCTGGCGTGCGCCCATAAACTCCGCGAAGTCACGGCCCATATCCAAATTGGCGATCAAGAGATTCGTATC
This sequence comes from Micropepsaceae bacterium, assembly GCA_965247505.1. Lineage (GTDB taxonomy): Bacteria > Pseudomonadota > Alphaproteobacteria > Micropepsales > Micropepsaceae > CAIYRG01. The sequence continues at coordinate 1,833,230 of OZ252020.1, forward strand.
GCCGAATTTGGTTTGCGAATCCCAGATCGGAACCTCATGCCCGATGGAGGCAGCCATATGCACAATCGGTTTGATCTTAGTTCCCGTAGCGCCGAACGGAATGACGCTGGGCGAATGATTATGCACCACGGAATGAATATCTGGACGCGCTTCGAAAACCGTGCCGTGAATAAAGCGCTCCAAATAAGGTTGGCGATCATCGTCGCTGACAAGCTCGCCTTCGAGCGTGAACTCCATGATGTCGCCCACTTCGATACAGTCCGGCGCTCTTGCACGCGACATCAGAAAATGATTCGGGTTGTCTGGGTGGCGACCGCTGATATGTCCGAAGGAGTCGACGACATCTTCACGTGCTAGAATTTTGTTTGCGGTAACGAGCTCTTCCAAAAGGTAATCGAGATAGTTCACATGTCCCCCCGGATGGTAAATCCTAAATTGAGTTTTGTGCCGCCTAAACGAAACGTCGTTTTCTAGAGCGCTTTCTATTCTGAATTTGAAACATAGCGGCGGTAGAGAGGTTCGACGATAGCCCTGCCGGAGAATCCACCGCAGACGGCCCCAACGCCATTGGCAATGGCGTCGTAAAGTTCGGTTTCGCGCCCGGTAAAGGATTGCAGAATTTCCAGAACCGCCCCAAGCGCGATCAAACCCACCACGGCCCAAATGCTGGCCCGGCGCTCGTGAAGCGCCATGGCAGCCATCCCCGCAAGGCCGCCATAGGCGACAAAATGACCGATCAAATCCTGAAAGCTAATGCCGAGATCGAAGGGGGGGATCGTCAGCGCAATCAGCGAGATCCAAACGACCAGCGCCAGCGAGGGCCAGAACAACAGTGCGACGGCGATTCTGGCCCGGTGGAGACTTGCCCGGCTCGACATCATTGGAATCTACAAATCATTTGGGGGATTTGCCCCATTGCGTGCCGGCTTGCAAATCCGGCTTAAGCGCGTATAACGCCCGCTCTTTGAATGCGAGCCGGCCGGCGTAAGGGCATGCCGAGGCGGTTCGGAAACGCTGTCGGAGCGTGGACAATGGTCCAAAACAGCTCCAAAGGAGACGCGAAATGCCCAAAATGAAGTCCAAGTCGGGCGCTAAAAAGCGTTTCCGCTTCACCGCCAACGGCAAAATAAAAGCCGGCCAGGCGGGTAAACGCCACGGCATGATCAAACGCTCGAATGAGCAAATCCGCCTCCTTCGCGGAACCCGAGTCGTGTCCCCATCCGAAACCCAGCGCATTAAGCGCTGGCTGCCCTACGCCGGTTAGGGGGATCTAGATGTCAAAAGCTCGCCGCGCCGTTCCCTCGCATGCTCGCCGTAAACGCGTCTTTAAACAGGTCAAAGGCTTTCGTGGCCGCCGCAAGAACACCATTACCTCGGCCAATGCCGCGGCGGATCGTTCGATGCAGTACGCCTATATCGGGCGCAAGCTGAGAAAGCGGAATTTCCGCGCTCTGTGGATTTCACGCATCAACGCCGCCGTGCGCGAGCATGGCCTCACCTATAGCCGATTTATCAGCGGCCTCGCCCGCGCAGGGATCGAGATCGATCGAAAAGTTCTTGCCGATCTCGCCGTGCGTGAGCCCGAGGCCTTCAAGGCTCTGGTGGATCATGCGAATTCGGTAAAAGCGTAAATAGCGTTCAGCCCCCATCGGAGCAAAGCCGGGATGGCATGATGCCACTCGTGCTATATGCGGATTCGATTGGGTGGGATGATTATGCTCGACAGCTCCTATATCCAGAAAATGGCTAGCTATAATCGCTGGCAAAATAGGAATCTCTACGCGGTCGCTAGCGAACTATCGCCGGATGAAAGACTGTTCGAGCGCGGTGCCTTTTTTGGCTCAATCCATAAGACCCTCAATCATATTCTTTGGGGGGACCGCATGTGGATGAGCAGATTCGCGGACATGCCGCCCCCCGATGGCGGCATCAAAGTCTCGACCGAGCTTCACGCGGAATGGGACGAGCTTTGTGAGAAACGCGTTGAAATGGACGAGGCGATTATCGACTGGGCCCATCGTCTGGACGCCGACTGGATTACCGGAGATCTGACTTGGATTTCAGGAATTACTAAGCGCGAGATGACAAACCCAAAATGGTTGCTGCTCGCGCATATGTTCAACCATCAAACCCATCACCGCGGCCAAGTGCATTGCATGCTGACCCAAGCAGCCGGCAAGCCGGATGATACCGATCTCGCTTTTATGCCGGAGTAGTTCGCTTGCCCGATTTGAACAATTTGGAAAACCAGCTTCTGAAAGATGTTGCCGCAGCGTCCGACCAAGCCGCGCTGGAAGGTTTGCGTGTGGGCGCGCTTGGCAAAAAAGGCTCCATCAGCGAGCTCCTAAAAACGCTTGGCAAGATGAGCCCGGAAGAGCGCAAGGAAAAAGGCCCCCTCATCAACTCTTTGCGCGATAAAATTGCAGCGGCGATCGCTGCGCGTAAAGCAGAGCTTGAAAGCGAAGCGTTGGACGCGCGGCTCATCGCTGAGCGTATCGACATCACCTTGCCGCCGCAGCAAATTGCCCGCGGATCCATTCACCCTGTCAGCCAAGTCCAAGCTGAGATCACGGTCATTCTAAGCGCGCTGGGTTTTGCTGTTGCCGAAGGGCCGGACGTTGAAAGCGACGATTATAACTTTAACCGGCTGAATATTCCGCCCGAGCATCCGGCGCGTCAGATGCACGATACCTTCTATATGAAGCCGCAGGGCGATGGTTCGCGCCCGCTTTTAAGAACCCATACCAGCCCGGTGCAGGTGCGCACCATGCTGACGCAGAAGCCGCCTATTCGCATCATCGCGCCGGGCCGCGCCTATCGCTGCGATTCCGATGCCACTCACACGCCGATGTTCCATCAGGTGGAAGGCCTTGTCATCGACGAAACAACCCATCTCGGCCATTTGAAATGGACGCTGGAAGAGCTCTGCCGCGCCTTTTTCGAAGTGCCCATGGTCGCGATGCGCCTTCGCCCCTCTTACTTTCCTTTCACCGATCCTTCGGTCGAGGTCGATATTCAATGCGACCGCTCGGGTGGAAAAATTCGCTTTGGCGAAGGTGACGATTGGATGGAGGTCGCGGGCGCCGGAATGGTGCATCCGCGCGTTCTTGAGATGTGCGAAATCGATCCCGAACGCTACCAAGGCTATGCCTTCGGCATGGGACTCGACCGGCTTGCGATGCTGAAATATTGCATTCCGGATTTACGCCCCTTCTTCGATTCCGATTTGCGCTGGTTGAAACATTACAGCTTTGCGGCTCTCGACATTCCTTCCCAAGAAGGGGGCTTGAGCCGATGAAGTTCACGCTCTCCTGGTTGAAGGATCACCTCGAGACGGATGCAAGCGTCGAGACCATCTCCGACACGCTGACGCGCATTGGTTTGGAAGTCGAAGGCATCGAAGACAAAGCGAAGTCGCTAAGCGCCTTCACCGTCGCAGAAGTAATTTCCGCCGAGCCGCATCCCGATGCCGACCGACTGCGCGTATGCATGGTCAATGATGGGAGCGAGACCATTCAGGTGGTATGCGGCGCGCCGAATGCGCGTGCTGGGATGAAGGGTGTCTTTGCGCCCACCGACACCTATGTTCCCGGCTCCGACATGACTTTGAAAGCCGTGAAGATCCGTGGTGTCGAATCGCACGGTATGCTGTGCTCGGAGCGCGAGCTGGAACTCTCCAACGAGCATGACGGCATAATCGAGCTGCAATCGGACGCAGCCGTAGGAAGCTCCGCCGCCGAGGCGCTTGGCTTAAACGATCCAGTGTTCGACGTTGCGATTACGCCTAACAGAGGCGATTGCACGTCTGTTTACGGCATCGCGCGCGATCTTGCTGCAGCAGGCCTCGGCAAGCTGAAAGACGGACGTGTTGCGCCGGTAAAGAGTGAATTCGCATCGCCGATTACGACCGCGCTGGAATTCCCGGACGACACGAAAGGCGCCTGCCCGATCTTCGCCGGTCGCTTGGTGCGCGGCGTTAAGAACGGGCCCAGTCCCGAATGGCTGCAGACCCGATTAAAGGCGATCGGCCTTCGTCCGATTTCCGCGCTGGTCGACGTGACCAATCTTATTTCGCATGACCGCGGACGCCCTTTGCATGTTTTCGACACCGCAAAGTTCCAAGGCAATTTGCGCGCGCGCCTTGCCAAAAAGGGCGAGACGCTTCTTGCGCTGGACGAAAACGTGTACACGCTTGACGAAGAGATGACGGTCATCGCGGACGATGTAAGCGCGCGCGGTATTGCCGGCGTGATGGGCGGCCTGGATTCAGGCTGCACCGAAACGACGACGGATGTTTTTATCGAATCTGCTTTTTTCGACCCGGTACGCACCGCACGCACCGGGCGCACGCTCGGTATTATTTCCGATGCACGTTACCGTTTCGAGCGTGGCGTCGATCCAGAATTCGTGCTTGGCGGATTGGAGCTGGCTACCAAGCTTATTCTGGAAATTTGCGGCGGCGAGGCCTCGGAAATTTCCCAAGCCGGTGCGCCCCCGGAGTGGAACCGGGAAATCGCGTTCGATCCGGCGGCCGTCACGCGGCTTGCCGGCCTTGTCGTGCCTTTGGCTGAGATCGTCGAAATCCTAAAAGCGCTGGGCTTTGCCATTGAAGGCAAGGGCCCGCTTCGCGTAACCCCGCCATCTTGGCGCAGCGATGTCCATGGCAGCGCCGATCTCGTCGAAGAGATCGTGCGCATCAAAGGGTTGGACTCGATCGAATCCGTTCCAATGAACCGCGATGGAGCACTGACCGGAGCTGTGCTCAATCCCGCTCAAAGGCGCACATCCATAGCGCGCCGCGCCTTGGCGTCTGCGGGCCTCAATGAATGCGTGCATTATTCCTTTGTTCCCCGGGCCCATGCCGCGTTGTTCGGAGGGGGCGACGATTCGCGGCAATTGGAAAATCCAATCTCGGCCGATCTAGATGCTTTGCGCCCCAGCCTTATTCCTTCACTCCTTGCCGCAGTAGCGCGCAATCAAGCGCGTGGCATCGCCCATCTATCTCTTTTTGAAATAGGCGCACAGTTTTCTAGTGGCAAACCCGGTGATCAGACGAATATCGCAGCAGGCATGCGCGCTGGCGAGCCGCCGCGCCATTGGATCATGGGCGCGCGCATCGATGCCTTCAGCGCAAAAGCGGACATGCTGCGCGCCTTGGAAGCCGCCTGGGGGCAAGCGGTCAATATCCCGGCGAGCCCTAATGCCCCGACCTGGTATCACCCGGGCCGTTCGGGCGCGCTGAGGATGGGTCCTAAGGCTCTGGCCTATTTTGGCGAGCTTAATCCGCGGGGGCTCACCGCCCTCGACATTAAGGGCCCTGCGGCAGCGTTTGAGATATTCCTCGACGCCATCCCCGAGCCCAAAACGCGCGCCGGCAAGACGCGTGCGCCCTTAGAAGCATCCGATTTTCCTGCGGTTGAGCGCGATTTCGCTTTTGTGATCGAGTCGTCCGTCACCGCGGAAGCCGTGATCCGCGCAGCGCAATCGGTGGATCGCAAGCTGATCGAAGAGGTCAGCGTTTTCGATCTCTATGAGGGCAAGGGCATCGCGGAGGGCCATAAATCGCTGGCGATATCCGTGCGGCTTCAGCCCAAGGACAAAACGCTGACCGAGCCCGAAATCGAGGCAGTGGCGGAAAAGATCATCGCGGCGGTAGGCAAGGCAACCAGCGGCACGCTTCGGAGCTGACCGGAAGCAAAGCGCAGGGCGCTTCGACACGCCCCACTTAAGGACGTTATGATTCAGCTATGGCGATTTGGCACGACAAACGCGGAAATTTTTCAGCCCTTAGGGCGGTAACGCTGCTTGCGCTGATTACGCCCGCTCTCTTTGGCGCCTATTACACATTGAATTCCGATTGGGGTCCGAGGCCCTTCGACGCGGTGACCCATTACAGCGGCTTATGGGGCATCCGTATATTGGCAGCGACCTATTTGGTGACCCTGCTGCGCCGCATGGGGCGCTGGCCGAGGCTGATCGATATACGCCGCATGATCGGAGTCGCGTGTTTTTGCTATCTCGTCTTTCATGTCTCGCTCTATATCGTCGATCAAGCTTTCGACATCCCGACTGTGATCTCCGAAATTATTCTTCGCATTTATTTGACCATCGGCTTTCTAGCTTTTTCAGGCGTGACCGCGCTCGCGATTACATCGAATGATTACATGGTGCGGCGCATGGGCGGGATGCGTTGGCGAAAGCTCCATTGGCTGATCCACCCGATCATTGTCCTCGGCGCCATCCATAATTTTATGCAGTCCAAGCTCGACATGTTTCATCCCACGGTCCTTTCGGGAATAGTCCTTTTCGCGATGGCCTACCGCTTGGTGCACTGGAAGCTGCCGCGTGCCGCCAAGACCTCTCGAGGCGAGCTACCGTTTTGGATGCTTAGCTTACTCGGGTTTTTTACCGGCACCGCGACTTTTCTGGCCGAAGCGGTCGGGTTTTGGATTGCGTACGGCGTCTCGCCCTTAATGGTGTTGCAGTTGGGTTTCGATTTAAGCGCCGGAATTCGCCCCGGCTGGTATGTCTTCGCGGCCTGCGCGATCTTGCTTACCATCGCGGCCATTCGCCAGAGGCCGGACTTAAAGAGACGCGAACTTGCCGCTGCTTAAGAACGCCCGTGGCGGCACCGGTTTAACGCACTGGCTTTGACACTAGACGGGCGATTAGCCCCTCGCTATTCAGACGCCCATGGCCGAGCTTTCCCATATTCGGAATTTCTCCATCGTCGCCCATATCGACCACGGCAAGTCGACGCTGGCCGATCGCCTCATTCAATATTGCGGCGGGCTCACCGCACGCGAGATGAAGGAGCAAGTGCTCGACTCCATGGAGATCGAGCGCGAGCGCGGGATCACCATCAAAGCGCAGACCGTGCGCCTGACCTACAAAGCCAAAAACGGCCAGACCTATATCCTCAATTTGATGGACACGCCCGGCCATGTGGACTTCGCCTATGAGGTTTCGCGCTGCCTTTACGCCTGCGAGGGCGCGCTTTTGGTGGTGGACGCCAGCCAGGGCGTCGAAGCCCAAACCCTGGCCAATGTTTATCTCGCGATCGATGCCGGGCTGGAAATTGTTCCCGTATTGAACAAGATTGATCTGCCCGCTGCCGAGCCCGAGCGCATTCGCAGCCAGATCGAAGACGTAATCGGTATTGATGCCTCTGAAGCCATCGAGGTTTCGGCCAAGAGCGGCCTCAACATCGACCAGCTTTTGGAAGCCATAGTTTCCAAACTTCCTGCGCCTAAGGGCGATAGCGCAAAGCCCCTAAAGGCGCTTTTGGTCGATTCCTGGTACGATTCCTATCTCGGCGTTGTGGTTCTCGTGCGCGTGATCGACGGCGAGCTGAAAAAGGGCGGTCGCATTAAGATGATGGCCGCCGATGCGAGTTATCAAGTAGATCGCGTCGGTATTTTTACGCCAAAGAAAGAGGGTGTTGAGCGTCTTGGGCCCGGCGAAGTCGGATTCTTGACCGCGGCCATCAAGCAAGTCGCCGACACGCAGATTGGTGACACCATCACCACCGAGAAAGGCGGGACCACGGAACCGCTTTCCGGTTTCAAGCCGGTGCTGCAAGTTGTGTTTTGCGGATTCTTCCCTGCCGATGCTGCGGAGTTCGAATCTTTGCGCGACGGATTGGGAAGGCTTCATCTCAACGATGCAAGCTTTACCTATGAAATGGAAACCTCTGCTGCGCTCGGCTTTGGTTTTCGTTGCGGCTTTCTAGGCCTACTGCATTTGGAAATTGTGCGAGAGCGTATCGACCGCGAATTCGGCATCGATCTCATCGCCACCGCGCCGTCTGTCGTTTATCGCCTTCACATGAATGACGGCAAGATGAAGGAGTTGCACAACCCCGCAGACATGCCGGACCCAGTCTATGTCGATTACATGGAAGAGCCTTGGATCAAAGCGACTATCCTTGTTCCCGACGAGCATTTGGGCGGCGTGTTGAAACTCTGTCAGGACCGGCGCGGCGAACAGGTTGAGCTCACCTATGCCGGCAGCCGCGCGATGTTGGTTTACCTTCTTCCCCTAAACGAAGTGGTGTTCGATTTTTACGACCGCTTAAAATCGGTTAGCCGCGGCTATGCTAGTTTCGATTATCATATCGAAGATTACCGCCAGGGCAATCTCGTGAAGATGAGCGTTCTCGTCAACGCCGAGCCCGTGGATGCTCTCTCCATGATCGTGCACCGTACGCGTGCCGATGCCCGTGGGCGTTCCATGTGCGAAAAGCTGAAAGAACTTATTCCGCGCCACATGTTTCAGATTCCCATACAAGCGGCGCTCGGCGGCAAGATCATCGCGCGCGAGACTTTAAGTGCGTTGCGCAAGGACGTGACCGCGAAATGCTATGGCGGCGATATTTCCCGCAAGCGCAAACTCCTCGACAAGCAGAAAGCGGGGAAAAAGAAGATGCGCCAATTCGGCAAAGTCGACATTCCGCAAGAAGCCTTTATCGCCGCTCTAAAGATGGACGAGGATTAGGGCATAGTTCTGCCATTCTTGTGCTTTAGGTCCACGCAAGATTAAGCGTTGCGGGAGGTACTTGATGCCTTCGCTATTGGTGTTTCGGCTGATCCTTGGCGTTACCCAAGGATTGGTGCTTTTCATCCTTTTTCAAGCCTATGAACACGAAGTGTGGCCGGCAACCAATGGCTACATCATTGTGCCTCTTGTCCTGCTAAGCGCGCTCATTCCTTTGCTGGTGCTTCAGGCATCGGGGAACATGCGTGATCGCACTCTGGTAATTTGGACGGCAGTGGTGTCCGTTATTGTAATAAGTCTTGGCCTCTATGATGTGTGGCGACTTGCGCTAGACGAGACAGGCAACACCCCATCGCCGCAATTGGTTGCGGCGCTTCTCATCGGAATGTTTATTTCCCACGCTCTCGTATCAGGTGGCGACGCCGATCGAAAAATCATTGCGAGTTACAAGACGCATTCCGACGTAGCGTGGAAGCTGGCGGGGCAAGTGGCGCTCTCGGCCGCGTTTGTTGGCGCTTTCTCGATTATTCTTTGGCTCGGCGCAGGGCTTTTTCTCTCATCGGGATAGACCTCTTTGGGGACATTATTGCCGAAAGTTGGTTTGCGATTCCGGCGGCAGCGCTCGCCTTGGCGACCGCGATTCATGTCTCGGATGTGCGCGCCGAGATCGTGCGTGGGATTCGAACTCTTGGCTTAACGCTGCTGTCATGGCTTCTGCCGCTCTTGACGGCAATTGCCCTTCTTTTTCTGGCGGCACTACCGTTTACAGGTCTTCAGCCGCTGTGGGGCACGCGGTTTGCAAGCGTACTTCTTCTGGTGACGGCTGCTGCGCTCATAGTTCTGATAAATGCTGCCTACCAGGATGGTGACAGTGAAAGGTCTGCGGCGAAGCTGACGCGCTATTTTGGTCGCGCCGCTGCGATTGGATTGATACCGCTCGTTTTACTCAGCGGCTACGCGCTCCATTTGCGCGTAGACCAATATGGTTGGACTGTGGATCGCATTTTTGCCGCCGCCGCAATTGTAATCGCGGGTACCTATGCTGGCGGTTATGCGGCAGCAGCGTTATTGCCCCAGTTGAAAATGAAGTTTGTTGAGATTTGGAATTTTTATTCCGCGTGTCTGATTCTCGGAATAATTATTGTTCTGTTTTCGCCGATTGCCGACCCGATGCGCGTTGCGGGAGCGAGTCAAATAAATTGGCTTGATGCGCGCTTTGTTGCTCCGGAGGATTTTGATCTCGCTTTTCTTCGGTGGGATGCTGGGCGATATGGGTTGAATGCCCTGCGGGATCTGAATGAGGCTGCGCCAAGCGAAGGGTTCGCGAATATCCAGACGAGGGCCGAAACCTTGGTCTCAATGAATGAGGAAAACCGCTACCGCCGCCAAAACGAGGGTTTGAGAAATGTTCCGGTCCGGTACCCAGCCGACGGCGAGGTTCCGCAAGCTTTTTTTGAGTCCGAGTCTTCGAACAACTGGAGAGGCTCCTGCCAGCGCATAGGCGGGGGTGTTTGCGAGATTTGGTTGATCGATTTGAATTTGGACGGCCGCGAGGAAATTGTTGTCAATGCGCCTTGGGAGACGTTTGTCTATGGTGTCGACGAGCTGGGCGACTGGATGCGTTTGGGAACGATAAATCTGCCGAGAGATTGCGCCAGCGTTGGTTCTTCAGTGGCCGCCGGGGACTTTCTTTTAGTACCGCCGACGCTATCCGCATGGCAAGACCTGGAGGTGAACGGGCAGCTCTATCGTTTTACGCCTGAGGGTGAGACACCGTCCTGCCCGGAGTAACGGGTGGATACCCCTCGCCTAGTCCGTTTCCTGGTGTTAGACGGTGCTGCGTTTTTTTGCGGGCAACTGATGCCACTAGTCACCATCATCGATCATGGTTCGGGGAATTTGCGTTCCGCGGAGAAAGCTTTGCAGCGCGCCGCCTTCGAGGCCGGCACCGGTCAGGAGATTCTTGTCACCTCCGATCCCGAAAAAGTAGCAAACGCTGAGCGCATTGTGCTGCCCGGTGTCGGTGCGTTCGCCGATTGTATGACGGGCTTGTCGAACATTCCCGGAGTGGTCGATGCATTAGGCGAGGCGGTGCTTAAAGCGGGCAAACCCTTTTTGGGTATTTGCGTCGGTATGCAGATGCTGGCTTCTATTGGACGCGAGCATGGCGATCATGAGGGCCTCGCCTGGATCGAGGGCGAAGTAACGCCGATCGCGCCGAGCGATTCGCGTTTAAAAATTCCCCATATGGGTTGGAATGAGTTGCAGCAAAGGCGAGCCCACCCCTTGCTCGATAATCTTGCCGACACAGCGCATGTTTATTTTGTGCATTCATTTGGTTTTGTTCCGAAAGACGAAACGCATTTGCTTGCGACAACCGATTATGCCGGTGCGATCAGCGCGGTCATTGGACGCGACAATATTGCGGGTACGCAGTTTCATCCCGAAAAAAGCCAAGCGGTGGGCCTCGCTTTTTTGGAACGGTTTTTGAAATGGCGACCGTAAAAAGGATTTCAAAGGTGTTGTGGTGATTATATTCCCCGCGATTGATTTGAAAGATGGAAGCTGCGTGCGCCTGCGCCAAGGCGATATGGAGCGCGCAACGGTTTTTAACGACGACCCTGCCGCGCAAGCGTTAAGTTTTGAGGCTGCAGGATTCGAATGGTTGCATCTTGTCGATCTCAATGGTGCCTTCGAAGGGCGCTCGGCTAACGCTCCCGCCATTCGATCGATTTTGTCGGCGATAAAGATTCCGATTCAACTCGGCGGCGGTCTGCGAGATCGTGCGGGGATCGAGAGCTGGTTGGAGGCCGGCGTGACGCGCGTCATTTTGGGAACGGCGGCGGTACGTGATCCCGAACTCGTCAAGCAAGCCGCAATCGCACATCCAAATAAAATTGCAGTTGGGATCGACGCGCGCGATGGAAAAGTTGCGGTACAGGGCTGGGCAGAATCATCAACGCTTGATGCAACGGAGCTTGCGAAGCGTTTTGAGGATGCGGGCGTTGCTGCAATTATTTTTACCGACATTGCTCGTGACGGAATGCTGCAAGGCGTGAATGTTGCGGCAAATTCTGCGCTCGCGCGCGCTATATCAATACCCCTTATTGCCAGCGGCGGCGTCAATGGCGTTGGCGATGTAGAAAATTTACGCGATGCGAATGCCGGCATTGCCGGAGTGGTAATCGGCCGAGCACTTTACGACGGTCGTGTTGAGCCGCGGGCTACACTTCAAGCCGCCACCGCAAAATAGAGTTCTGAACTAGTCGGCTTCGACGTAGGAGCTAAGGCGATGCATCAAATCGTCGAGCTGCTCGAGGGTCTTGTAGTTAATCTTCACTTCCCCGCCCTTCTCGCCCTTGTGCGAAATTTCCACCTGCATTCCGATACCGTCTGAAATAGATTTTTCCAAAGCTTTGGTATCGGTGTCCTTAGGTTTGGCTTTCTTTGGCTTCGACGATAATTGCGAACGCTGCTCGGCTTGACGAACGTTCATCGCTCCAGAGACGATCTCCTGGGCTCGCTTTTCGATATCTGGTTTGCCAATCAGCGTACGAGCATGCCCAGCGCTAAGCTTTCCCTCGACAATTAATGCTTTGACGCTTTCGGGTAGCCTCATTAATCGCAGGGTATTGGCGACATGGCTGCGGCTCTTGCCGATGAATTCAGAGAGCTGTTCCTGAGTGTAGGAAAAGCGGCTCATCAATTCTTGATAGCCGCCAGCTTCTTCTACGGCATTAAGATCCGCGCGTTGGACATTCTCGATAATCGCAATCTCGAGCGATTCCGAATCGCTGAATTCGCGCACAATGACGGGGACTTCATGAAGCTTGGCAAGTTGGGCCGCCCGCCAGCGCCTCTCGCCGGCAACGATTTCAAAGGAATCGGTCTCCCCTGCCGGTCGCACGACGATAGGCTGCAATATACCTTTTTCGCGAATAGAGCCGGCAAGATCTTTTAATTCGTCGTCACGAAAATTGCGGCGAGGCTGAAATTGATTGGGTTTTAAAAAGGCGGTGGGCAAAGCGCGCGGCTTTGAAGAGCCGGCGGAGACCTCCTCGTCTGCAGGTAATAGTGCAATATCGTCACCTAATAGCGCGGACAGTCCTCGTCCGAGCCCACGGCCTGCTCCTCGGGTTTTGGGCTTTGGGTTGGCTTTCTTATTCTTCGAACCTGTTTTTTCAGCCATGGATAGCCTCCCCGGCCCTATGCCGCGAGCGAAGTCCGGACGCGCTCTCTCTGGATTAGCTCGCCGGCCAGCTTGATATAGGCCTGGCTGCCCGGGCAGCGAAGATCATAAACAAGGGCCGGAAGGCCATGGCTTGGAGCCTCTGAAATGCGTACATTTCGAGGGATAATGGTCTTATAAACCTTGTCTCCTAAATGCGCCCGGACGTCCTCGGCAACTTGATCCGATAGGTTATTCCTTTTATCGAACATTGTTAGAATTATACCTTGGATTTCGAGGCGCGGGTTCAAGCGGGCGCGGACGAGCTCCAAAGTCTTCAGCAGCTGGCTTAACCCCTCGAGTGCGAAGAACTCACATTGAAGCGGAACGACGGCCGCGTCGGCCGCTGCCATGGCGTTGACCGTTAAAATGCCCAGAGACGGCGGGCAGTCGATCAGCACATATTCGAATTCAGAACCTTCATCGCCCAGCTTTTCCAGGGCATCGCGAAGACGATAATTTCGCCTTGCCTCTCCAACCAGCTCCATCTCGGCTCCGGAAAGATCGACCGTAGAGGGAACAATAGAGAGCCCCGGAATGCGCGTTGGCGTTACCGCATCGCGAATGGGGGTTCCGCCCAAAAGCACGTCATAGGAGGTAAGCTTCCGGTCTGCTTGATAAATTCCCAATCCGGTCGAGGCATTTCCCTGGGGGTCAAGATCGATAACCAGCGTGGGTTTGCCCACCGCCGCGAGGGCGGTTCCGAGATTAATAGCGGTTGTCGTCTTGCCGACGCCGCCCTTTTGGTTGGCAATCACCATGACGCGCGGCCTAAGCTTGCCGCTTGCCTTTGCGGAAACCGAGCCCTTAATTTCAGATTTTTCCGACACTTTGAAGCTCCCGCACTTCCAGAATGATCCTTCTCGGATCCGATATGCTTGGGTGCTGATTAGTGGCCATCTTCCAAGATTTATGGGTGTTCGTCAATTCAACCCCTATATTTTGACCCTTATGAAACAAAGCGATAGTGCTGTCGCCGAAGAATCTCTGTGCATAAGCGAGGAGATCGGGCAGAGGACCCAGAGCGCGGGCCGTTATGATATCAAATATCTCCGCCTCGGCGGATTCCGCGCGGGCATTTCGAATCTCGACTTCGAGTCCCAGGCGCTTGGAAACGACCTCTAAAAAGCGGCACTTCTTACCCGTGGATTCATATAGAACTGTCCGAAAGCCCGATCTATTCCTGAAGATCTCTGCCAAAACAAGTCCGGGAAAGCCGGCGCCGGCCCCAAGGCCGACAAGAGAGCGGGCGTCGGTTGGTACAAAGCGAGCAAGCTGCGCCGAATCTAATAAATGCCTCCGCCAAACATGAGCTAGAGAGTTTTTCGAGACCAAATTGTGGATCGCGTTCCACTCGCCCAGCATCTCCGCGTAGAGCTTGAGGTGCTCCATTGTTTCACGTGAAACATTTGTGGCGGCGACGAATTCTTCCGGACCAAAATCATCCGCTGGATCCGGCTGGGCTTGATCAGACGGCGTGTCGGCGAGCAGCGTTGGACCTTCGGCTAGCCTTCAAATGGGCGAGAACTAGGGTAAGCGCCGCCGGAGTGATCCCGTCGATTCTGGATGCTTGGCCCAAAGTCCCTGGACGAATTTGGGAAAGCTTAAGCCTGCACTCCGTCGAAAGCCCAACCACTGCGCCGTAATCGAAGTCACTAGGTAAAGCGAGCCCCTCATCCCGGCGAAAGGCAATTATATCTGCCTCCTGGCGATCGAGATATCCGGCGTAATGAGCGTCAACCTCGATTTGCTCGACAATCTCTGGAGCAATGCCTGTGAGCTGCGGCCAGATCTGGGCTATGTCGCTAAAACTCACTTGGCTAAGCGAGAGGAGCTGAACCGCGCTGCGGCGCACTCCATCCTGGCGCACTGAGATGCTAGCTTTTTTTGCCTCGTTTGGGGTCAAGCTCAGCTCTTGAACCAGGAGCCGCGCAGCTTCAAGCTGCCCAAGCTTTTCGGCAAAAGCTGCCCTTCGCTCTGGGCCGATAAGGCCCACACCCTCACCGATAGCGTTTAGACGCTGATCGGCATTATCGGCTCGAAGGGTGAGGCGATACTCGGCCCTAGAGGTGAACATACGATAGGGCTCGCTTACCCCTCGGGTCACAAGATCATCGATTAGGACCCCGATATAGGCTTGAGCGCGGTCAAGCACGAAGAGATCCGATCCTCCCGCCTTGTTTGCGGCATTAACGCCGGCGACAAGCCCTTGCGCTGCGGCCTCCTCATAACCGGTTGTCCCATTGATCTGTCCCGCCAAAAAGAGCCCGGAAACTGCCTTGGTTTCAAGAGCCGAGCTAAGTTCGCGCGGATCAACATAATCATATTCCACCGCATATCCCGGACGTACAATCTCGGCCTTCTCGAGCCCTGGGATTGTTTTCAGAAACTCGCTTTGAACCTCCTCGGGAAGCGAGGTCGAAATGCCGTTGGGGTAGATTGTGGTGTCGTCGAGCCCCTCCGGCTCAAGGAAAATTTGATGACTATCCCTGCCTTCAAAGCGCACCACCTTGTCCTCAATCGATGGGCAGTATCTAGGTCCGCTACTCTCCAACTGGCCCGAATAGATTGGCGCTCTATGAAGGTTTTTACGAATGATTTCATGAGTTTGCGCAGTCGTTCCGGTCAGATGACAGGGCCGCTGAGGTGTCGTGATGCTCTTAGTTAGAAAGGAAAACGGCACCGGTGGATCGTCACCCGCCTGAACGCGAAGCCCTGCCCAATCTATAGTGCGGCCATCAAGGCGCGGGGGCGTTCCGGTCTTCAGGCGCCCCATGTTTAGCCCAAGACCATATAGCGTCTTGGCGAGTCCAAGCGCTGGCGCCTCGCCGACACGCCCTGCTGGAATCTTCTTCTCCGCAATATGAATGAGACCGCGGAGAAAAGTTCCCGTCGTCACCACAACGCTTGGCGAGAAAATCTTCTCGCCTCTAGCGGTCGACACTCCCTCAATCCTTCCCTCGCGAATCAGGAGCTCATCTGCTTCATCCGCCAAGATAGTCAGGCCAGGAATTTTCTGCAGCGCCGATTGCATCGCCACCCGGTAGAGCTTGCGGTCAGCCTGCGCTCTGGGACCCCGGACCGCCGGCCCTTTGCTCCGGTTGAGAAGCCGAAACTGGATGCCGGCGGCGTCCGCTACCCGGCCCATAAGCCCGTCTAAAGCGTCGATCTCGCGAACCAGATGGCCTTTGCCCAGGCCCCCAATGGCCGGGTTGCAGGACATCTCGCCGATAGTCTCCATCCGATGAGTAAGAAGTAGAGTTTTGGCTCCAACGCGTGCGGCAGCCGCAGCCGCTTCGCAGCCGGCATGGCCGCCTCCTATCACCACCACGTCAAAGCGATTTGTCATACGCCCTCCAATACGCCCTCCAATACGCCCTCCAATATGCCCTCTTGGCGTGGGCCTCAAGCAAAAGAGGATGTTTCACGTGAAACAATTATTTCCGGTATTATGTAGCTGTCTCACCAAGGACGTTTATGCGCAAGATATTGACGTAATTGAGGTGCGCCACACAAAGGGGTTGCGTCTCATCTAACGCTTGTGGAATCCTGTGCCCCGCGAACGATTCTAATTTGGTCCCCGAACCCGGACTTAGTCACCCTGACGCGACGCGGGGCGACTAAGGCCCCGGGAAAGGGGTTCTCAAATGGAACCTATTCGCGCCTGGGGTGGAGAAAGGGTCGTGTTTGTACGCTCTTACCTCCGCTTCAGATTTGGGCGATGGGAGACAGTGTGCTCCCACTTCCGTAGTCCACCTCGTTAGGGCGAGAGCGGACTCAAAACTTTTTGCCTACCGGGGCGGTCATCCGAGAGGATGGCCGCCCTTTTTTATTCAGGCGCGCCGACCAGAAAGAGCCGAATCGCTTTTCGCGCCTAAATATACTACAATGGATATGCATTGCAATTCCATTGCCTTTACAATGTCTGAAACTGAATCGTTCTCCATTACGCTTCCAAAGGAAGCCATTGAAATGATTGAGGAGGGCCTCATCCCTTTCGGTCTCTACGGCAAATATAGAGCCACGATTTGCGCGGCGCTTATCTTGGACACGCTCAAGACACCCGCTGTCCAGAAAAACATCGCAGAGGGTCTCCGCAAGGCTAAAGACGTGGACTAATACGCCACTTGCCTGGATAGGTTTCTCGGCTGAACTCAACCAATCCATCTTTCCGCCGCGAAAAACTACCGTGTATCGCTTTCACCATCATATCGAGAGAACGGCGTTCCAGGGTCTCCCATGGCGTTGTAAGACGCAAGCAGCCAATTCCTGAGAACTCATAGCCCCTTCTGTCTCGCGCAATATTTCGAGAGCTGTGCGGCTCGCTACACCCTTCTTAAGGCCCGCAGGGTTCTTTCCGATTGTGATCTTCGGCGGGATTTCTTTGGGATCGACAT
Source organism: Micropepsaceae bacterium (assembly GCA_965247505.1). Lineage (GTDB taxonomy): Bacteria > Pseudomonadota > Alphaproteobacteria > Micropepsales > Micropepsaceae > CAIYRG01. The sequence goes on from OZ252020.1 coordinate 1,850,351, forward strand.
CGCTATAAAATATTTTCAGCGTGCCATCGATGTGCGCTAAGTCGGCCTTGAGCGCGATCACTCGCATTTGCGCCATGACCAATTCACCGGAGAGCCGCGCGCGCTTTTCTTTCAGTCCGGCAAGAACGTGCGGGTCCCTCATGCTGCGCCTCGTTGCCAGTAACCACGCCAGTCACGGCTCACCGGAAGCGAAAGGGCACCGGCCACAACCGCGCTGAATTGTGCCCCATTGGGTGCGCGGCGATGATCCTCACGCCATGCCATTTCCGATGCGTAGCGATGCAGGTACCGCCCGCTTAATTTATGATGCTGACCAATTTCAGCGCGACGCAAGCGCGAAAAATAGGACTCGGCTTGATTGGTGCACGCCCCATTGAGGCTGTACGCAACCGAATGATTTATGCGGAACATTTCGTAATGGGCGTGCAGTGCGTCCCATGCGCCCGCCTCATCAGCGTGGATTTTTGACCCGCGCGGAATGGTCTTGCGTATTGTCGGGAGGGCGTCGCTTTCCTTTTTGCAAACAAACGACAGTGTGCGGCCCCTACGTTGGCGCATTACGACGACGACGCGGCGCTTGCCTGTTTGTTCTTCTACGGCGCGTCGGTCTACGCGCTCAGCAACCCTGTTCTTCTGTTTAGATTTTCCCCCAAAATACGCGCCGTCAATTTCGCAGACCCCGTTAAGCGTGGCCTTGTGTTGTTCTGCGTCAACAATCTCCCGCAGTTTGTGGGCCAAAACGAATGCCGTCTTGTATTGCACGTCGAGATCGCGGCTAAGTTGGAGTGCGCTAACGCCTTTCGCGCCGTTACAGAAGATCGCGACCGCTAGAAGGTAATCGCGAATAGGGCGCTTACGATCTGCAAAGATCGTCCCCGCCGTAACTGAAAACTGATAGGTGCATCCTTTGCATTTCCAAACGGGGCGTGTCGCCAATGAGGTGACGTGAAGGCATCCACACTTCGGGCAGTAGGGATCACCACCGTTATCGGCCCAGCGAATTTGCCGGAATGCGTCTTGTGCCTCAGCGTTAGACATGCGCGCAACGGCGCTAAGAGAAAGCGTCCTGGCTTCACGAGATAAAAGAAAATGCTGAGACACGTTACACTGTATTTGATGTTTCGATACATCATATATAGTGCATTATTTCACCCTTGTCAATAGGAATCACATCAATTATGATGATTTTAACATTGATTAAGGGGGGTCCTGATTTGTCCGGAAAACCTAAGCAAAAAGCCAGGGATTGGCAGGCTAAAGTGAAGGGCCTGCTGAAAGCTGAGTTGAAGCGCCGCGACCTGAGCTATGCCGATCTAGCAAAAAAACTAGTGGAAATTGGTGTCCGGGAGAACGAAAGAAATATCTCAAACAAGATCGGGCGCGGTAGTTTTTCTGCCGTATTCTTCATCCAATGTCTTGACGCCATCGGGTGCAAGACAATCCACCTTGGGGATATTTAGATGAAAAAGATGGATGACCCGAGTAGCTAGGACGCCATTGCTGCTGGTTGTTGTGTGGCGCGACCATCCAGTCGGGCCTCCTGCGTGATCGTTTTCGGACCCGCACCCTGTGCTTGATCGATCTCGTCGATTATTTTTTGTGCAGCGTCCCGAGGATTTGCAGCCTTTGATATGGGTCTGCCAACTATGAGATAGTCTGCACCAAATCTGATGGCTTGGCGAGGAGTCGCAATTCTCTTGTGGTCGTCAGATGCGGCCCCGTGCGGCCTTATTCCAGGACTCACAATATATGCCTCTGGAAATTCCGCGCGACATTTCCTTATAGCCTCGCCGGAAACGATCAGCCCATCACACCCATGTCTCAACAAGACCTTCCCTCTCTCAACGATATATTGAGTTGCGTCGTCCTGGGAACCGGCGCTATGTAAATCGCCAGTGTCAAGGCTAGAAAGAAGCGGAACCATTAATAGAAGAGGGTATTGATTACCACCCCTGGCTTTCTTGATGGCCTCAATGGTTCTAATGGTGATCGCTGTTGGCGTCGTCTCAACCAACGTGAGGAATTTTACGTTAAGAGCCGGGCAATTCTGAACAAGTCCGGTGATCGTGTTTCCAATATCACCGGCTAGCTTCAGGTCTACAAACACACCGCCCTGGGTGGCGCGGCTATTCTGTATTCTGCGTATACATCCTAGCACATCGCCAGCAAAAAGTAGTTGTAGGCCAATCTTAAAAAATGACACATTGTCGAGTTTTTCGACTAGTTCGAGTGCTTCTTCATGGGTAGATACGTCAAGCGCGGCGATGAGCCGGTCTTTACCCGCCTTCGGCACCATGGTCTGGACCTCTCTCCATGTATGATATGGTCGAGTATGACGATTCTGGGCCGGTTAGAACACGTTTTACTCAACATGTAAATAGTGTTAGCACTTATTATCAACAATACTCAAAGCGCACGCAGCGGATGACCGCACCATCACCCTCGTAGTCGTCCATATTGCACCTCTTCGGCACCATGTCACAGGTGAGACAGCTACATAATACCGATTATTTCCCGATGCAGAAATCCCTGAAAACAACATCCAGCAACTCGTCGAGATCAACCCTGCCGGTAATCCGCCCAAGCGCGCGCAGCCCAATCCGGACCTCTTCGGCCACAATCTCGTTCTTTCCCGGCTCCTGATCGAGTGACTTTCTCAGCGCTGAAACCGCCTCCTCAAGCGCATAGCGGTGCCGGGCCCGCGTCACAGGGGGCGAAGCGCCGCTTAAACCCTGGCTCGCCATGGTGGCCAATTGGCCAATCAAATCATCAAGCCCCTCTCCTGTTTTCGCCGATATCCAGTGGCCGGCCCCCCGCTCCTTCATCAAATCTGCCTTGGAAAAAACGATGATTTCTGCCTTGGGCGTGTCGGCCAGTAGTGGCGCAGTTCCGTCCACCACAACAAGACGAACATCGGCGCTCCTAGCCCGCGCTAATGCGCGCCGCACGCCCTCCCTTTCCGCTGGATCGGCGGCCTCACGCAAGCCCGCCGTATCAGAAAGAATCACCGGAAAACCCTCGAGATCGAGGTGAACATCTATCACATCGCGGGTGGTCCCCGGAGCATCGGTTACGATCGCAACATCTCGCCGCGCAAGGGCGTTTACCAGCGAGCTTTTCCCCGCATTTGTCGACCCGATCACCGCAACATGCAGACCCTCTCGCAATATCTCCCCCCGCCTGCCGTCCTTAAGGTGCGCTGCGATCGCATCATGGATCGAGGACAGCTCCGCGCGGGCCCCCTCAATTGCTCCATCCGGAATTTCTTCATCCGGAAAATCTATCGAGGCCTCGAGCCAAGCCGCCGCTTTAATCAGCCGCGCGCGCCATTCCTCATAAAGATCGCTCAGTGCGCCCTCATGCTGACGAAATGCTTGGCGGCGTTGGGCCTCGGTCTCGGCATCGATAAGATCTGCGATCGCCTCCGCCTGGGTTAGATCGATTCGGGCGTTTTCAACTGCTCTTCGGGTAAACTCACCAGGTTCAGCCGGCCGAAATTCTTCGATTCTTGCCAATAGTTCCAATATGCTCTCAATCACTGCCCTCCCGCCATGGCATTGAATTTCAACAATATTTTCGCCGGTGAATGAGTTTGGCGCGGGAAAAACAATGACTAACGCAATGTCTATACGCTCATTAGTCGTTTTATCGAACAGTGTTCGTACTTCTGCTTTTCTAGGCTCCGGAAGCTTCCCTTCAACAATTTCACCACAGCGTGGCGCATCGGGACCGGAGATCCTTATTACCGCAACCCCGGCTTTGCCCGGCGCAGAGGAAAGCGCAAAAATCGTGTCTGGTGTGGTGCCCGTCATCAGCTCTTTTGAATTTTCACCCTCAAAAAAATAATTTCGGCGGAAAAGGGTTCCACCGCGCCGCGCCGTGCTTCAATAACCAAACAGGAGATGCATGGTTTTTAAGGTTCACTTCTTGTGAGGCCTTAGTCTTGTGAACAACGCGATAGAAGCTGTAGGAAACTAAAGTCCGCACCGAAAAACAGCAATCACGCCACCGCTTGCGTGCGGTCAGGCCCTTTCTCAAACTCGACCAACGGAAAAAACATGCCCGGCAATTTGCTCGCGTCTGAAACCAGCCCCTATTTGCTGCAGCACAAAGACAACCCAGTTCACTGGCGTCCCTGGGGCGCGGAGGCGTTAAACGAAGCCAAAGAGGCGAACAAGCCGCTGCTCGTTTCGATCGGTTATGCCGCGTGCCATTGGTGCCATGTCATGGCGCATGAAAGTTTTGAAGACGAAGAAACGGCCGCACTGATCAACAAACTTTACATTCCGGTAAAGATAGATCGCGAAGAGAGGCCGGACATCGATGCGTGGTTGCAAAACGCGATGGCCGTGACCGGCGATAATGGCGGCTGGCCGCTTAATGCATTTCTAACATCCAAGGGCGAGCCTTTCTGGGCCGGAACATATTTTCCTAAAGAAGACGCCATGGGGCGGCCCGCATTTAAAACCGTCTTGCGTCAAATTTCTCAACGCTATCGTGAGAAACCCGAAGCCGCTCAGCCTAACATCGAACACATAAAACAAATTACGGACCGCGCATGGAATCAGGATCGCTCCGGAAAAGTCGATCCAATTCTTGTGGAAAATATCACAATCGCGCTTGCACAACGCTTCGACATTTTTTTCGGCGGCATGACCGGCGCGCCGAAATTTCCCTCAATCGCCTCGGTTGCTCTTCTCTGGCGCGCGTACTTGCGCACCGGTACGCCGCAATTTGCACAAATCGTAATGACGTCGCTCGACTCCATGTCGCGCGGAGGGATCTACGACCATGTCGGCGGCGGGGTTGCACGCTACGCGGTAGACGAGCGCTGGATCGTGCCCCATTTCGAAAAGATGCTCTACGACAACGCTCAGTTTGTCGAAATGCTCACGCTTATTTGGCAGACCGGTCGCAATCCAACTTTTAGGAACCGCGTTGAGGGCATCGTCGAATGGCTGAGTCGGGAGATGCTTGTCGAGGATTCGGCTTTTGCAGCAAGCCTCGATGCAGACTCGGAAGGGGAAGAGGGGAAATACTACGTTTGGACCGAGGCCGAAATCGACGCCGCTTTGGTTGGAACACTGATCCCGCGCTTCAAACAAGTTTACGGCGTAACAGCCGAGGGCAATTACAATGGGCGCAATGTTCTTCATCGTTACATTCCGTTTACCGACCTTACCGAGGCCGATGAAAACTTATTTGCAGCCCAACTTAAAAAGCTACGTGAGGCGCGCGAGAAGCGTGTGAAGCCTTTCCGCGACGACAAAATTCTCGCCGACTGGAACGGAATGATGATTGCCGCGCTCGCATTCGCGGGGCCCGTATTGGAGCGTCCGGAATGGGTTAAGCTGGCGGAAACGGCATTTGCGTTTGTCTGCGAAAAGCTCGGCGACGGCGACAAGCTCTTTCACACCTATCGCGCGGGCAAGCGCCAGCATCCGGGATTCGCCGACGACTACGCTCATATGGCCCGCGCCGCGCTTCGGCTTTATGAAACAACGCAAGAAAAAAGCTATCTCGATCGCGCCGTAGCGTGGACGCGGGTTCTTAACGAAGAATTTTGGGATCTCGGGCTTGGGGGCTACGTATTCTCGCCTAAGCGGGACGAGCAGACACACGTTAAAATTCGCTCGGCGAGCGATAGCGTAACGCCTTCCGCGAACGGCACCATGCTCGAAGTTCTGGTGCGCCTCTATTACGCAACAGGCGACAAAACGTATAATGAACGGCTCAACGCCCTCATAAATGCGTTTGCAGGCGATCTCCAAAACAATCATCTGCTAATGGCGACATTTGTGAACGGTATTGAGTTTTGCATGAACGCCTTGCAGATCGTCATCGTCGGACCACCGGCAGACCCGCGAACGCTTGATCTCGTCAACGCCGTTCTCGGCCGCAGCGTGCCGAACAAAATCGTAACGGTAATTTCTCCGGACGAAGAACTGCCGGAGCTGCATCCTGCGCGTGGCAAGAAGATGGAGGATGGAAATCCGACGGCCTATATCTGTCGTGCCCATCACTGTTCCGCGCCGGTTACGAGCGCAGTGAATTTGTCCCAGGCGTTGTTAATGCCGGCACAAGAACAAGGGGCTGTGCAAGCTGCAACCACGCCGCGCAGATTTTAGCGCTCGGCGAGCGGAAATTTTGCGCCGATAATACACAGGCTAAATCACAATACGGACAAGTAACGACAAGGGGTGCCGAACATGGCAGGAAACAAAGTGACGCTGACGAATAAGGACGGATCTTTCGGCGGGTATCTGGCTTCGCCGGCTTCCGGCGAGGGGCCGGGCATTCTCGTTATCCAAGAAATTTTCGGGGTCAATGAATTCGTCCGCGAGATCTGCGACTACCACGCCTCCCAAGGACGCTTCGCGCTCGCGCCCGATCTTTTTTGGCGCATCGAGCCCGGTGTCGATATCACCGACAAAAGCGAAGAGCATTGGCAAAGGGCCTTTTCTCTCATGCAAGCCTTCAATGTCGACACCGGCATGGAAGACATTCAAACCGGCATAAGCCATTTGCGCGGCCTCGCGGGCTGCAACGGCAAGATCGGCGCCGTGGGGTATTGTCTGGGCGGCCAGCTCGCCTATCTTTCGGCAACGCGCACCGATCCCGACGCCTCGGTCGGATATTACGGCGTCTATATCCAAGACCGGCTCGATGAAGCGTCCAAGATCACCAAACCGGTCATGTTGCACATCGCTGAGAAGGACCAATTCGTCCCGCCTGAGGCGCAAGCAAAGATCATTGACGCTCTAAAAGACAGCCCGCATGTCACGCTTCATAGCTACGCGGAAATGGAGCACGCCTTCGCGCGCACCGGAGGCCAGCATTACGACAAGGCTTGCGCCGATCTCGCTAATACGCGCAGCGAAACATTCTTCCGCCAACATCTCGGCTAAATCGCAACTGGGGAAGCAAAGTGAAAGCAATCCGTGTTCATACGCCCGGCGGCCCCAAGGCGATGGTGCTCGAAGATGTCGAGCTTTCGCCGCCCGGTCCGGACGAGGTCCGCATCCGTCATACGGCAATCGGCGTCAATTTCATCGACACCTATCACCGCTCCGGTCTTTATAAACTTCCCCTTCCCGCCGGGATTGGCTCGGAAGCGGCTGGCATCGTGGAGGCAGTGGGCTCCAATGCTGCGCGTATCAAAATTGGCGACAGGATCGCCTATGTGAATGTGCCGGGTTCATACTCGGAAGGCGCCAACATTCCCGAATGGCGCGCGGTCAAGATTCCCGAGTCGATTTCGGATGAAACCGCAGCGGCGTGCATGCTCAAAGGCATGACGGCGCAATATCTCTTAAAGCGCACATTTCCCGTACAGGCCGGCTATACCATTTTAGTCCATGCGGCAGCCGGTGGCGTCGGCCTGATTCTTTGCCAATGGGCGAAACATTTGGGCGCGACGGTAATAGGAACGGTGGGCGCCGAGTCCAAGCGCGGCCTCGCTTTGGCAAATGGCTGCGCCTATGTTTTCAATTCGCGGACCGATGATATTCCGGCAAAAGTGAAAGAGATCACCGACGGCGTGGGCGTGCCCGTGGTCTATGATTCGATCGGCAAAGGCACATTCATGTCCTCGCTTGATTGTATTCAGGTCCGCGGCACAATGGTGACGTTCGGCAACGCCTCAGGCGCGGTGCCGCCCTTCGAGCCTCATCACCTAGCCCCCAAAGGCTCGCTCTATCTGACCCGGCCGACATTGCTGCATTACACCCGAAATCGAGAAGAAATGCAGGAAACCGCTGATGATCTCTTCTCGGTGATTACCGCTGGCGCGGTGAAGATAGCGGTCAATCAGCGTTTCCCGCTGGCCAGGGCTCGCGAGGCGCATGAGGCACTGCATAGCCGCGCGACCACCGGGGCAACCGTCCTCATTCCTTAGGACACAAGTATTTTATGGGCATTGTCGATTTTCGGCTCTGCCAAAGGCCATTTTTGGCTGGACAGGACGTTTAAGTGGGGGCCAACTTCGGGCTATGTTCGCCAACGAACGCGTAGCACTTTTGCTGATCTCGTGGATTGCTGCACTTGTCGCCTGCATTGAAGGGCTGATTTCAGTACCAGCCGGTTCCGCGGCGATGCTCGCCAATGCGCTAATCTTTCTTCAGCTCTCCATAAACGCCTCTTTTGCGTTTCGTGCCGCCTGCGGTGACGGCGCGAGACAGCGCTGGAGCGTCCAGCTACAGGGCGCCGCGATGATGCTTCTCGGTGGCCTCGTCTGTGTCGTGGTCCTGCGCTGGTGGATGATTGGGAGCATTCCACATCCAAACCTAATGATCGGCATGGGGGTGCTGGCTTTTCTTGCTAGTCTGGGCTTCTCGGCGATCATGCTGAGACTCAGCAGCGCCCCTCGCGGATTCGCCAGCCTGTGGCGTGCGGGGCGGAGCGATGCGGTTAGCAATGTTGCGGTTATCGCGGCCGGAATCGCTGTCGCGCTCACAAATTCCAATATACCGGATTTGGTGATCGGCGGTGGCATGGCCGCCTTGTTTGCGCTGTCAGGGTGGCGCATCGCGATGACCGGCCGCATTGAGGCCGGACGACCGGGCTAAGGCGGCGCCCGCGAACCTGCGCGCCTTACGTATTCATGCTGTCGAAGAACTCTTCATTGGTCGGCGACTCGCGAAGTTTGTCGAGCAGGAATTCGATCGCATCGATCGTACCCATGGGCGCGAGGATTCGTCTGAGCACATACATTTTCGAATGCGTGCCTTTGTCGACCAGAAGCTCGTCCTTGCGTGTGCCAGAGCGAAGAATATCGATCGAGGGAAAGACGCGCTTGTCGGAGACTTTGCGGTCGAGAATGATTTCCGAATTGCCTGTCCCTTTAAATTCTTCGAAAATGACTTCGTCCATGCGACTGCCAGTATCGATCAAAGCGGTGGCGATGATGGTTAGAGATCCGCCCTCTTCGATATTGCGTGCGGCGCCGAAAAAGCGTTTCGGTTTTTGCAATGCGTTGGCGTCGACGCCGCCGGTGAGCACTTTGCCGGAGGACGGCACGACGGTGTTGTAAGCGCGGCCTAGCCGTGTAATCGAGTCGAGCAGAATAATCACGTCGCGCTTGTGCTCGACGAGTCGCTTTGCTTTTTCGATCACCATCTCGGCGACCTGGACATGGCGTGTAGCGGGTTCATCGAATGTCGACGAAATCACCTCGCCTTTCACCGAACGTTGCATGTCGGTTACTTCTTCCGGCCGCTCGTCGATCAACAGCACGATCAAATAGCAATCCGGATGATTGGCCGCGAGCGCCTTGGCAATGTTTTGGAGAATAACGGTTTTACCGGTGCGCGGCTGGGCGGTGATAAGCGCACGCTGACCCATGCCGAGCGGCGCAACGATGTCGATAATTCTGCCGGTCTTGTCCTTAGCCTTTGGATCGTCCATTTCCATGATGAACCGCTTGGTCGGGTAGAGAGGGGTCAGATTATCGAAGTGGACTTTGTGCTTGGTGGCGTCGGGATCTTCGAAATTGATCGTGGATACTTTTAAAAGCGCAAAATAACGCTCGCCGTCTTTCGGGCTACGAATGGTCCCTTCGACCGTGTCGCCGGTGCGAAGGCCGAAGCGGCGTATTTGCGAAGGGCTGACATAGATGTCGTCGGGTCCGGCGAGATAGTTTGATTCGGGCGAGCGTAAAAATCCAAACCCGTCCTGCAAGACTTCCAACGCCCCAATGCCGGTGATTTCGACGCTGCGTTCGGCAAGTTCCTTTAGGATCGCGAACATCATGTCTTGCTTGCGCATCGTCGAGGCGTTCTCGATTTCGAGTTCCTCTGCGAAAGAAAGAAGGTCGGTGGGGGATTTTGTTTTGAGCTCTTGGAGCTTCATGGCCTTAAGGCCGTCTTTTACTGCCATAACGCTTACCTGGACTGTTGTTTCATGAGGGGGTGGGAGTATTTAAGTGAGGGTTAGGGGGCGCATATTGGTGTCGTTTATTGGTTTTGCGGCACCAAGCGGCCACGATTCGCTTGGAGCCATAAAGTCTAGGAAAAGAGATGACGCCTGACGGGCTTTCCTGCCGGGTCCGCCATAACCCGGCGGGGCCCCTTCGGCGTCTTTTGAGAGACGCGTAAATTCTACAGCGAATTTCGCAGGTTGCAAATCCCTTCTTTTGGGGGAGGCTTAGAAAGGCTTCACCACAACCAATATGACAATCGCAAACATCAGTACCGCCGGCACTTCGTTTACTAGGCGGTAGAGCTGCTGCGAGCGGGTATTAGCATCCTTGGCAAAGTCCCTTCGGCATCGCGACAAAAAGCCATGGAGGGCGCTTAGAAGCACGACAAGGGACAGTTTCAGCCCCATCCAGGGTTCGGCCCAAAATTGGCCGAGATAGGCAAGCAGCAGACCAAGAATCCAGACTGCGACCATTGAGGGGTTAATGATTATGCGCAGCAGGCGTAGCTCCATGCGCTTAAAGCGCTCTGATTCCGGCGTCCCCGGCGTGACTTCGCAGTGATAGACAAAGAGCCGGGGCAGATAGAGCATGCCCGCCATCCAAGCGATGACGGCGATTATGTGTAGCGCCTTGATCCAGAGATAATAGGGGCCGAGCAGGCCGAGAAACATCATGCTTTAGCTCCATCTTGACCGCAGCTGGTTTCCAGCGGGCAGGCCCGGCCGAGAACACAGCTCACGGGCCTTTTCGCATTCAAACCCACCGAGACAAGCCCAGCGAGCCCAGCAATGAAATCCGCATGATCGCGCACTGTTTGCGCTCGCAAATAATCTCGAACCCCCGCCCGCTGCGCAAGTTCGGCATAGTCGATATCCAGTTCCACCAAAGTTTCCGAGTGCTCCGAAACAAAGGCGGCCGGCACCACAATTAATCCTTTGCCCTGTGCGCCAGCGCGTCTTATCTCGTCATCAGTCGCTGGCCCAATCCATTCCAACGGTCCAACGCGGCTTTGATAGCAAACCGTCCAATCGAGATTTTCTTGCCCGAGTTCCTTCACGACAGCGGCGGCCGTCATCTCGACCTGCGACTGATAAGGATCGCCTGCCTCGACTATTTTCTTCGGGAGCCCATGCGCAGAAAAAAGAACGCGGTATTCTATGTCCGGCTTCGCTTTGGCCATCACCTCACGCATACGTGCCACCACGGCTGCAATAAATCCGCCTTCGGTCGGGTAACAGCAAATCTCGCGGGTCGGAAAATCGAGCTTCAAACTTTTCGCGTCTTTCGCCCATGCGCCGCGCGATGATCGTGTGGTTGTCGTCGAGTATTGTGGGTAAAGCGGAAGAAGAACCACTTTGTCCGGCGCGAAGGCTTTCACCGCTGCAGCGGCCTCTGCAGTGAAGGGCCGCCAATAGCGCATGGCGATAAAACACTTTGCCTCAAACCCCTTCTCGCCCAAAGCCATCTCTAAGGCTTGCGCTTGCAGTTTTGTTTCCGGAAGCAGCGGCGAGCCGCCACCGATTTTGGCATAGATTTTCCGCGCGACCGGCGCCCGCCGATAGGCAATGAAACGCGCAAGCAATACGCGAATGAAGGACGGCACGCGAATGATCTCTGGATCGGAAAATAAATTTCTCAGAAATGGTCGGACGGCTTCGAGGCTGTCCGGACCGCCGAGATTAAATAATACAATCGCGATCTTCACGAATTCCCGCCGGCCTATCCACGAACGCGAGCAACCAAGCGTTCGACATTTTCTGTCGGCGTGCTTGGTAAAATTCCGTGTCCGAGATTAAATATAAACGGCGTCCCCGTCGACGCTTCCAAAATATTATCGATCGCCCGGTCAAGTACCTCGCCCCCGGCGACCAATACCAAGGGATCGAGATTTCCTTGCAACACAACATCGCTGCTTAGTTTTTCGACTGCCCATTTTATCGCTGTAGCAGTGTCGATGCTAACCGCATCAACGCCTGTGTCAGCGGCAAAACTCTCAAGTCCGCTTTGGGTGGCCTGTCGCGGAAAGCCTATGATCGGCGCTTTGGGATATTTGCGTCGCACAGTCGCGACCGCACGTTTGGTTGGTGCGATAACCCAATCTCTGAACGCTTCTTCCGGTAATCCTCCGGCCCATGAATCGAATATCTGTACAACATTCGCCCCTGCTTCCAACTGACAGATGAGATGCGCGGCAACAGCATCGCTCAGCAGTTCCAGAAGTTCGGAAAAACTACCGCGGTTACGGTAGGCGTATAGACGGGCACTGCCTTGGTCCTTGGTCCCGCGGCCCTCGAGCATGTAGGCCGCCAATGTCCACGGTGCGCCGGCAAAACCAATGAGCGCTTTATTCTCAGGCAATGTTTCGCGCGTATTTCTCAACGCTTCATAGACCGGCGAAAGCTTGTCTTGCCAAACTGCTTTGTCCCGGATCAAAGAATCAACACCCGACAATGGCTCTATGATTGGCCCGATCCCATCTTCAAATCGCACTTTCTGGCCAAGCGCGCATGGGATCACTAAAATATCAGAGAATATTATCGCGGCATCAAAATCGAACCTTCTTATGGGTTGAAGCGTCACCTCAACCGAGAGATCCGGCGTCATGCACATTGTCCAAAATGAACCCGCCTTTTTCCGCACCGCCTGATATTCAGGAAGGTAACGACCTGCTTGGCGCATCAACCAAATCGGCGGAGGCTTTATGGTGGTTCCCTCGAAGACAGATAGGAAACGAGGATTAGATTCACTGTTTATCATCTCTACAATAAGACTCTAGAATCTTATGTTGTTGTTGTTGGGGGCGGGATAGTGTGGATGGTTGACTTCAATGGGGCTGCAATACGCTTATGCCAGTGGTTTCAGCAAGTCAGAATACTCCACCGGCGCTGGGGATAAGCCATTGTTCTGTTCGCATAAGTTAACCGGCACACATGCTTCCATGCTGAACTGTGTATGAACTTAGGACTTATCCATGTCTCGTGTGTATCATTTACATCTTGTTTCCGACGCGACGGGCGAGACTTTAAACACGGTCGCACGCGCGCTTACGGTGCAATTCGAAGGTGTAACAGCGAAAGAGCACGTCTATTCCCTTGTGCGAAATCGGCGGCAGCTCACGCGTGCGATCGAGCAGATCGCAGCAAATCCCGGCATTGTCTTTTTCACGCTGGTGAACCCTGAATTAAGGGCCATTTTGGAGAGAGAATGCAAGGCGCTTCGTGTACCATATGTTTCGATTCTTGATCAGGCGGCAAAGGCTTTACGGGAATATCTTGGGGCGGAGGAATCGCACCGGCCCGGCGGGCAGCACGAAGTCGATGCCCGCTATATGGAACGGGTCGAGGCGGTAAATTATGCCATCCACCAAGATGACGGGCAGGGCGTTGAACATTTGCGCTCGTCCGAGGTGATCTTGGTCGGCCCAAGCAGGACGTCTAAAACGCCAACTTGTGTTTACCTTGCGATACGCGGTGTACGCGCGGCGAATGTCCCTATTGTCCCGGGCGTTGCGCTGCCCGAGCAATTATTCGAACAGAAACAATCATTGACCGTTGGGCTTTGGGCTTCGCCCGATCGGCTCCTGCAAGTTCGCCGCAATCGCCTCACGACCTTGGGTGAAACGCGTGGTACGGATTATGTCGATGAAGCGGCGATACGCAGCGAAGTCGCCGAAGCCAGACGATTATATGAACGGCAGGGCTGGCCCTCGATTGACGTGACCAGACGGTCCATCGAAGAAACGGCAGCGAGGGTTCTCAATCTTCTTGCCGAAAGGGACCAGAACAGTTGAGTGCGCATTTCATTCTCGCCTCTGCCAGCCCGACCAGGCAGGAAATCTTGAGCGCTGCAGGGGCACCCTTTGAGATCAAATTTCCGGATGTCGACGAGGACCGCATTAAGGATGAACTATTAGGCAAAGGCGCAGTGGCCGGCGCTATCGCCACGGCGTTGGCCGAGCAAAAAGCAATGGATGTTAGCGCTCGCGCGGAAAACGCCCTCGTTCTAGGCGCCGACCAGATTCTTGTTTGCGAAGGAGAGCTTTTCAGCAAGGCCCAAAATTTGACCGAGGCAGGAGAGAGTTTGAAACGAATTCGTGGCCGTAGGCATGAATTGATCAGTGCGATGGCGCTGGTCCGAGATGAGAAGACGGAATGGCTGCATGCTGAGGGTGCCGAACTTTGGGTGCGCGATTTTTCCGACGCGTTTTTGGATGCCTATCTTGAACAAGAGGGCGCAGAGATTTTGGGGTCGGTCGGATGCTATCGGATCGAGGGTAGGGGAGCGCAACTGTTTGAAAAAATCAGTGGCGATCAATTCACGATTCGGGGGCTACCGTTATTGCCCCTCTTGGGTGCTCTGCGCGCGAGGGGGATAATGGCTAAATGAACGAAGCAAAAAAATTGCGCGCGGGCGTCGTCGGCTGGCCTGTCGGCCAATCGCTCTCTCCCGCAATGCATAGCTATTGGATTGCGGAATATGGGGTAGACGCCGAGTACTTGCCGCTAGGCATTCCGCCGGAAGAGTTTCCCGCCGTAATCGTGTCCCTTGGGCAAAAAGGCTTTGTCGGGGCCAATGTGACCATCCCCCATAAGGAGGCCGCGTATAAACTCTCTACGACATTGGACGGCGATGCGCGCGCCGCGGGCGCCGTGAATCTGCTGATTTTCGAGAACGAAAAAATACACGGGCGAAACACGGATGTCTTGGGTTTTTCTGCAGCGCTTAACGATGCATTGGGCGTTGACGCGGCGCGGGCCGGACCGGTTGTGGTTTTGGGCGCCGGTGGTGCCGCGCGCGCCGTCATACTTGCTCTGGTAAGAAATGGCGCATCGGAAATACGCATCCTCAATCGTACCCGCGCCCGAGCCGAAGACCTTACACAAGCCGTCGATGGCGCGAAGCCGGAGGTTTTCGAGTGGGGCAATTGGCCGCGCGCATTCCCGGGAGCTGCTCTTTTGGTGAACACGACAAGCCTTGGGATGGTGGGGAAGGGCCCGCTGGATATTTCGCTCGGCGCATTGCCCGATAGCGCTTGTGTCGTCGACATTGTCTACAATCCACTTGAAACGGCGCTGTTGCGAGAAGCAAGGTCCCGGGGCCACCGCACAATGGATGGCCTTGGAATGCTCATGCACCAAGCCGCCCCCGCTTTCGAGGCATGGTTTGGAATCAGACCGGCGGTAACACCGGGCCTGCGCATTGCCCTGGAAGAAAAATTGAATGGCTGAGCGGCCCGCCAATCCAATTCGCACCAAGCCATTTCTTACGGGGCCATTTCTTGGCAGGCCATATCTGATCGGCCTGACCGGCTCTGTCGGCATGGGCAAATCCGAAACCGCCAAAATGTTCAAGCAGGCCGGGATTCCGGTTTACGATGCCGACGCGGCCGTGCGGGAACTCTACGCCGAGGGCGGCGCTGCGGTAGGGGCTATCGGCTTGGCTTTTCCCGGCGCTGTGAAACGCGGTGCGGTCGACCGCCATGCGCTGTCCGATATCGTGACCAGGGACAAGGCGGCATTGCAGCGCCTTGAGGAAATTGTTCACCCGCTTGTGCGCAATTTCCGCCACGCCTTTTTAGAAAAAACCCCGACAGAAGGCGCAGCCATAGCCGTGCTGGATATTCCTCTGCTCTTTGAGGTCGGAAGCGAAAAGGATGTCGATGCCGTCATTGTGGTTTCCGCGCCTCAAGAGGTGCAGCGCGAGCGGGTGATGCAGCGTCCCAGCATGACGGAGGAAAAGTTTGCGGCCATTTTGGCTCGCCAAACTCCTGATTCCGAAAAGCGTGCAAAAGCCGATTTCGTGATTGATACCAGCAAGGGCTTGGGCCACGCTGCCGCCCAGGTCGAAGCCATCATTTCGGTGTTGAAAGACCGGCTGGGATAAAGAAACTGGGATAAAGATTCTGCATGCGTGAAATTGCTCTCGATACTGAAACGACGGGGCTCGACCCGACCGAAGGCCACCGGATCATCGAGATCTGTTGCATCGAGCTAGAGAACCATCTTCCCACCGATAAAATTTTTCATACGTTCGTTAATCCGGAGCGCGATATCCCCGAAGAGGCGACGAGGGTCCACGGAATAACGAGCGATAAATTGGAAAACGCCCCACTTTTTGCCGACGTGGCGGACGATTTTCTTGGCTTTATCGGCGACGCGCCGCTGGTCATTCACAATGCGCAATTCGATTTGAAATTCTTGAATGCCGAACTTAAGCGGGCTGCCAAGCCCCTTCTTCCCGCTTCGCGGGGCATTGATACGATCGAAATCGCTAAGCGCCGCTTTCCCGGTGCACGCTACTCGCTCGACGAGCTATGCCGCCGCTTCAACATCGATCTGTCGGTCCGCTCAAAGCACAGCGCGAAAGTCGATACAGAGCTCCTCGCCCAAGTCTATCTTGAGCTGATCGGCGGCCGTCAGGCCCATTTGCAGCTTGCCCCCTGGGAGAGCGCAGAGGCACAGGCCGGCCGCAGTGAAGTCCGCGCCGCCCGGCAACGCGGCAAGAAGCTGCCGGCCCGCCTCGATGCAGACGAGCGCGAGGCCCATGCGCGCTTCGTCGCGGACGAGCTCAAAGGCGATGTTCTTTGGACGAGGGCTAAGTCTTAAGCTGCAAACACACCCAGTAAACCGGGACGTTTAGGATGCCGGCGGCGGTGTTGGTGTTTTCCCAGCAGATTCCGCCATTTTCTTTTGATAGATCGCAAGGAAATCGATCGGCTCCAGCATCAGCGGCATCATGCCGCCGTCACGCGTCACATCGGCGACGATGCGCCGTGCGAATGGGAAAATCTGCCGCGGAATTTCAATCATTAAGACCTGTTGGAGGTAATCCTCCGGCACATCTTTCAGGAGCACATAGGCTGCATAGGCCAGCTCCACAATAAACATGGTTCGCGTTTCGTCGGTCGCGGTAACGCGCAGCTTCAATACTATCTCGTATTGGGTTGGCTCGGCAGCGCGGTTTGCCTGCAGATCTACCGCAAGCTCGACTTTCGGACTTTTCACCTGACGCCCCACGCCCGGATTTTCGAAGGAAAGGTCTTTAATATACTGGCTGATCATCTGGATTTGCGGCCCAGTCGCATTGGGCTCAGCGGTGGCGCCTACCGCCGCTTTGGCAGTGCCGTCGCCGTTATGGCTCTTGGGTTCGTCAGCCATTTTTTTGCTTTCCGTTGCGTGATTTCCGTTATTTGCCAATTGGCGCTCGCCGCTACCACGGATTGCAGGAAATTTACAAGCAAAGGGCCAGGCGTTACTGCGTGGCATATTCCCATGCATTGTTACCCGCACCCTTGCTAATGGCCGGAACAATACCCATTACAGGGAAAATACGTTGCCAAGTCTGGACCCGGCTGGCGCAGAGGACTAGGCTAGATCAATTATGCAGCGGGGATGGGCTGGCTTGCTGCTTTGGACGGCTGTATTTGGTAGGATTCCCCGTCCGACCCACCAAGCCGGCACCAAACTAACTGAGCCGGGACGCGAATAAGGGTGCGGATAAAGGTTAGATATGCCGATCGAATTTCTAGACATCATTCTTTTCGCCATGATTGCGGCGTTTATCGGCTTTAGACTCTATAACGTTTTGGGTCGGCGCACGGGCAATGAGCGTTCTCCGGATGAGCAGGTGCGCGTCCCGGAAACGCCCGCCAAACAGCATGCCGAGGACAATGTCGTTAAACTGCCCGAACGGGCCAACGCTAATGCCGATACTTCGCGCAGCGACCCAATCGCACGCGCAATTATGGATATGAAACTCGCAGACCGAAGCTTTGACGAAGCCCAGTTTGTTGAAGGCGCACGCGCCGCTTATGAAATGATCGTCACCGCGTTCGCCCAGGGTGACCGCGAGACTCTGCAGCCGCTTCTGAGCGATGAAGTTTATCGCGCCTTTGACCGCGCGATCTCCCAACGCGAAAAGCGCAAACAGACCATGGAATTCAATTTCCTTGGACTTGAGGGCTCAAAAATTAGCGCTGCCGAACTTAAAGACCAGACAGCCGAAATCACCGTCGCTTTTGAAAGCGAAGTCATCGAGGCGTTGCGTGACGAAACCGGCGATCTGGTGGAAGGCGAGTCGATCGCGGCCAACCGGGTCAACGACGTCTGGACCTTTGCTCGGGACGTCAGTGTGCGCGATCCCAATTGGGTGCTGGTCGCGACGTCTAGCACTTAAAGACCAAGGCTTCCGGAGGCATGGATCTTCGGACTCGCAACATTCTTCGCACGCGAAATTTATGCTTGGCGGGCCTTGTCGTCCTCGCAGCCTGTATGCCCCGCCAAACACCACTCGAAGCGCCCCTCGAAGGGGCACCCGATGTGCCACTCGAGGGGGCCGGGGCGTTGCCGCCACAACTGCCCATTGCGGGCGCCGGTCAAACTCAGCTGACGCGCACCGCGTTTTCAGAACTTGAAAATTGGAGAGCGGCCGGCACGAACGATGCCTTTGTTGCGTTCACGCGCTCTTGCAACGCTATTGCGGCAATGCCCGAAGATGCGCTCCTGGGTGGGGCCGGTTATGGCGGAACGCCAGCCGACTGGCGCGAGGTTTGCTCTAATGCAGCAAATGTTTTGGCAGATGATGGCGCCGCGACAAGGAATTTTTTCGAGACCGAGTTTGTTCCCTACCGCATCAACGAGGGCGAAAACGAAGAGGGCCTTTTCACCGGCTATTTCGAGCCTGAGCTCAGGGGCAGTACAAACCGCCAAGGCGCGTTTCAAACCCCGCTCCACGGCGTTCCATCCGATCTCGTCAGTGTCGATCTTGGGCTATTTCGAGATGATTTCATGGGACAGCGCCTTGCCGGGCGCCTCGAGGAAGGACGCCTTGTCCCCTATGACACAAGGGGTGAGATCGCCCGCTTTGGTCTCGATCAAGCGCAAGAGCTGGTCTTCATCGACGATCCCGTAGATGCATTTTTCTTGGCAATACAAGGCTCTGGCCGGGTGCGGCTCGAAGACGGCAGTGTGGTGCGCGCCGCCTATGCCGCTCAGAACGGCCACCCCTACACCGCGATCGGCGCGGTTCTTATCCGCGAGGGGGAGCTGACGCGTGAAGAGATATCCATGCAATCGATCCGCGCCTGGCTTGACGCCAATCCGGATGGGGCACAGGCGCTCTTGGATCAAAACGCCTCCTATATTTTCTTTAGCCTAGAGCCACTCGATAACCCCGCGCTGGGCGCCAGAGGGACTCAAGGGGCCCCCTTGACAGCCGAAGCAAGCATTGCGGTCGATGCGAGCGTGCATCCTTTAGGCGTTCCAATCTGGCTTGAAACGACGGCGCCAATCGGAGACGAAGCCGAAACTGAGTTTCATCGCCTTCTGGTGGCGCAGGATACCGGAGGTGCAATCAATGGTGCGCTACGCGGCGACATCTATTGGGGTGTTGGAGAAGACGCAGGCGAGATCGCCGGACGCATGCGCAGCATAGGAGGGATGAGCGTGCTTTTGCCACGCATTATTGCCGATCGCATTGGCGAGAAGTCCCCGCCCGTTGAAGCCGGACCATGAGTCGGGGCCGGCGCGAAGTGAGCGAGCTGGAAGCCGCGTTCTTCCGCGAGATGCTTAAGGATACTCAGCCGTTAAAGCACAAATCTGCACCGCGCCAGATAGCAAAACCCGCGCGCCCCCTTTTGAGAGCCGAGCCCTTCCCGGCATCGACTCCGCTGCCCAAAGCACCGGTTTATTCGGACGGCTATGCGCCCGGCATTGGCGGCCACCGCGCCGCCCATCTGCGCAAAGGACGTTTGGAGCCCGAAGCCAAGCTTGATCTGCATGGCTACCGTGTCGAGCCGGCCTATCGCGCGCAGCAGCGTTTTCTCATGCGCGCGCACGGCATGGGGCAGCGCGTGGTGCTGGTCGTCACCGGAAAAGGCGGAGCGCTACGAGACATGTTTCCGCGTTGGCTTGGCGAATCGGAGTTTCGAAATCTCATCGTCGGAATCAGCGCCGCCCATGCCAAACATGGCGGTGACGGCGCGTTTTATGTCGCGCTCAAAAGACATCGTGAAAAATAGAAAATGCTTCACCAACATAGCGGCTCAATAATTTTCTCGACGCGCGGCCCCGGCCTGACCGACATCACACAAGACATTAAAAAATTCGTGTCAGCCGCCGGGATTGATGAAGGCCTTCTCACGCTTTTTTTGCGTCACACTTCGGCATCTTTATTGATTCAAGAAAACGCCGACGCGGATGTGTTGCGCGATTTGGAGAATTTCTTTTCGCGTCTCGTTTCGCGCGATTTGAATCTTTATCGCCACCAAACCGAAGGCCCCGACGACCTGCCGGCGCATATCCGCTCGGCACTGACGCAAACATCTTTATCGATTCCCGTGAAAAACGGCGCGCTGGCTCTTGGTATTTGGCAAGCGATTTATCTTTTCGAACATCGCGATGCCCCGCATCAGCGGGAAGTGCTGATGCATGTGGTTGGGTCCGGCTAGCACGTGGTGGGGTCAGCGACGCGCAACGACAGCGAAGACAAGAGCAAGTTCCTAGCCGAGGACGCTGTGCCGTACGAGAAAATATGTTGCGCCGATCCGGTTCTCGTTATCAGCCGCGATTTCAACGAACCAAGTGTAGAAGTCTTCGTGAACTCGATAACGATAGCACGTAACGTTCGACGACAGATGAGAACACCCGGCACCTGTAGAAACGATGTTGCGCGAGGTAAGGCGTAAGAGCAAGTCCCCGACGTGATCGCATTGTTCCGGTCGTAAGCTGCATTCGATTTGAGGCATATCTCCGTTTGCATCCCGCACGGAAGCGATTGCGGCGTCGAGAAGATATGCCAAACGCCATGCCTCCTCACGCGAAAGCGCGCCAAAACCCCAGGTCGCGTAGTCTGCGCGCTCGCAAGTCTCGTGCTCTTGGGGGGTTAAGGCATCGCGCTCAGGACCCAGCAAATCGCCGACGACCAAGTAATGCGTGGCACTTCGAACATCGGCGATTTGAATTTCATTATTGCCCGAAGATGCGTCGCCGTAAATCAGCCGCACACTGTGCAGAGTGCGCTCGCAAAGACCGGATGCAGAAACGCGCGGTGCGGTAAGAAAATTTAAAACCGAGCTTGATGGCGTGGGAATTTGGGTTGTGACCAGCTCGCCGGCCGGTCCGAGCAAACGCCGTGCAAGTTGCTCCATAGGTAAGGCAAACAACGCATCGAATGTCAGCGGGGAACTTTTGATGGAGTCTTGCGCGACCGCGCTTATCGGGCAGTTCATTCCGAGTAACAAACAGATCACGGCAATAAACTTGCAGCGCATGTGCCCCTCCAACACGTTCTGACTATCTCAACAATTCCACGATGCCAGCCGATATGGACCAAATAAAGGCGAAGAGTCTGCGGCTGCGCCTTAAGGCCCGGCAGGACTTTCCAAGGCCCGCGAAACGCGCACGGCCTCTTCAAGGCTCGCATTGCCGCCCAGTTTTTGCGCGAATTGCGCGCGCGCACCCTCTTCCGCACAGGCGAAATCGCCGGCGACCCCAACATTAGTGCCCGGATTTAGCGCTTGCGGATCGCTGGCCTCAAATGAGGTGATTTGATTCATTGAATCATCGATTCCAATGCCGAAAAGCTGCTGATAAGTCGCCGCCGCACAGTCAAAATCAAATTCTATACTCACGACACGAATCGGAACCGCCAGCCCGACATCGCGCGGTTGAAAGAAAATCTGGTGGACACTCGCTTTTCGAATATCGCCCGGCACGGTGACGAGGGAATCGGCGTCGATGAAATAGGCGAAATCGTCCCCGGCGGAGATCACCCACGATTCCTCGGCCCGCGCCACCGTTGCGTTCATCGTCAAAACCAGTGCCATCGAAAATAGAAGCTGTTTCATCGATAGAATCTGCCGCATCTCTGGCCTTCAATCCAACCCTGCGCGGGCCGCAAGCGCCCTTAGGGAAGTTTCCGGGCGCGCACCATAATGCGAAATAATTTCCGCTGCCGCGATGGCGCCAAGCCGCCCGCAATCGCGCAAATTTTTCTGACGCGAATGCCCAAACAAAAATCCCGCGGCGAATTGGTCGCCCGCGCCCGTTGTATCGATGACTTTGTCGATCTTTTCGGCGTCGAGCACATGCACCTCGCCGTTTCGCGCCGCGATTACGCAGCCCTTATCCGAACGGGTTATCGCAGCAATTCCGTTCCACGCGCGGGCAGCTTGAAGCGCGTCGTCGAAATCATCGACCTCATATAATGCCTTGATCTCTTCTTCATTGGCAAAAAGAATTTGCACGTCGTTTTTCATCAGGTGAAGGAATTCTTCGCGAACCCGTCCGACGCAAAATGGATCGGACAATGTAAAGGCAACCTTGGTGTCGGCCTGTTGTGCCGCCTCCATCGCTCGGCGCAACGCATCTTTGGATGCCCCCGCATCCCACAAATAGCCTTCGATATAGAGAATTGCCGCATCCGCAATCGCTGCAGAGTGGATATCGTCCGGCGTCAATTCGCGGCAGGCGCCAAGATAAGTGCTCATTGAGCGCTGCCCGTCCGGCGTCACCGCAATAATGCAGCAGGCTGTCGCGGGCCCGCCGATCGCCATGGCGGTTTCGAAATCGATATTGTTGGACTTCAAATCTTCCGCGAAGCTCTGGCCCAGGCGATCGTCTTTCACCTTACCGATGAAATGGCCCTTGGCGCCGAAAGAGGCGAGGCCCGCCATGGTGTTCGCCGCCGAGCCGCCGGAACTTTCCTTGCCTGATGTGGCGCCAGAGATAAGTTGATCGGCGCGATATTCGTCGATCAATGTCATTACGCCTTTGGCAATCTTGTGCTGGAGAAGAAAATCGTCGCTTGCCGGATGGATCACATCGACAATGGCGTTTCCAATTCCGGTAACGTCGTAGCGTTTTCCCAACCGAGCTTCCTTTCCCAAATGCGACGTGTATGGTCTAGCGAACGCGGAACCCGATCCACCGCCCGGTATGGGCCAGACCCACACAGCGACTCGCATAGAAAGGCCTAACCGTGATTGCAAGGACGGGGATTGTAAACGCCTGTTTTTTGGGCCTTGCCGGGCTTTTATCGGCTTGCGCGACGCCTCAAGCGCCGCCCGCCGGGCCCCAATTGCCTGCGCCCCTTTCCGCCCCTTCCAGCACGCCGGCAGACGAATCGAGCGTAGTAAATCCGCCGCCAGACGGGGCGGATGAATTCTATTTCCGCGCCGAATATGGCCCGCCTGATTTTGTCCGCGACGAAGCCGAATCGCAGCTTTGGCGCTATGACGGCAGCGATTGTTCGCTTTTCGTCTTTCTATACCGCGAGTCCGAAGCTTATGTGTTGCGCCACGCCGAAACCGACCCGCCCGGCGAGGACGGCGTAATCGATATGGCTTGCCTTGCCAGCATCAGGAACGCGCTCCGCCCTTCTTCCTAACGGGCTTCTTTCTTATTACCGTTTTCTTTTTTGGGCGGTTTTTTGGCCGGGGCGTTTTTGTTTCGGCAGGTGTGGACTTCTCCTCAAACTTACAAAGATCGGCAACAATGCATTCTTCGCATTTTGGTTTGCGCGCCACACAAACATAGCGTCCGTGCAAAATGAGCCAGTGATGGGCGTGGAGTTTAAACGCATCGGGAACGATTTTTTCGAAGCCTAATTCCACTTCGAGCGGCGTTTTTCCGGGCGCCAATTTTGTGCGGTTCCCAACACGAAAAATATGCGTGTCCACGGCAATTGTTTTTTCGCCGAACGCGACGTTCAAAACGACGTTCGCTGTTTTGCGTCCGACGCCGGGCAAGCTTTCCAATGCTTCACGCTCGCGCGGAACTTCGCTGCCATGTTTTTCGATCAGCATTTTTGAAAGCGCGATGACGTGCTTTGCTTTGTTGCGAAAAAGACCAATGGTTTTGATCGCCTCGCGCAGGCGCTCTTCGCCGAGGCGAACCATCTTTTCCGGCGTGTCGATTTTTTCGAACAAAGGCTTTGTGGCTTTGTTCACGCCCTTATCGGTTGCTTGCGCCGAAAGAACCACGGCGACAAGAAGCGTGTAGGAATTGCGATAGACAAGCTCGCTTGTCGAAGCCGGGCTTAAGGCCGCCAATCTGGAGAAGAACGTCTTCACTTCTTTGGCACTAAACGCAGATTTCTTCAAGGCCATTTCTCACTATGCCGATGCGTAGGGCAGCCTGTGCAGTCTAGCCTAACGCATTGTAATTGCCGGAAAAAGAGCCACACTCCAGGACGCCTGGGAACGAATTTCGGGTGCGCCCGTTTTCATCTCTGAATCTGAAAAAAAGAGAAAATCATGGTTGTCGCGAACAAAAGTTTTGCTGTGGGCGTATTTCTCGCCATCGCGCTTGGCCTTGGCGCTTGCGGAACCATTACGAGCGATCGGGCCGCTTCCGGCGGCCTCATCGGCGCGGGTGCCGGCGCGGCTATCGGCTCGCTCTATGGCGATGCGGGTGCGGGCGCGCTCATTGGCGGTGTCGCGGGCGTGGCGGCCGGCGCTCTAAGCGATCCGTGCGAGGTCAATCTCGGTCACCCGATCTGGGCCGACGAGAACGCCAGCCGCGAGGATTATTATTACCGCTGCGGCTATTACCCGCCTGGTTGAGAGCGAGAGACATCAGTTTTGAGCTGGAAAAGCCTGCGCCTTTTCGGTGCGGGTTTTTCTTTCGCGCACGGGCGAAAAAAACAGCGCCTAAATTCCCAGCACGTCTTTCATGGAATAGATGCCCGGCTTCTTACCTTGGCCCCAACGTGCAGCGGCGATGGCGCCGCGCGCGAAAATCATGCGATCTTCTGCGCGGTGCGTGAGCTCGATGCGCTCATGCGGCCCGGCGAGAATCACTGTGTGATCGCCCACTACCGTTCCGCCGCGTAAAGACGCAAACCCAATAGCGCCGTCGGGCCGCGTCCCGGTTTGTCCATCACGAGCCCTTACCGCGTGATCGCGCAACGATATTTTGCGGCCCTCTGAAGCTGCTTCGCCGAGAAGAAGAGCAGTTCCGGAGGGCGCATCCACCTTCATACGGTGATGCATTTCAACAATCTCGACGTCGTAATTGGGAAGCGCTTTCGCGGCCTCGCGCACTAATGCGCCCAAAAGATTTACGCCAAGACTCATATTCCCCGATTTTACGATTACCGCATGACGCGCTGCCGCATTAAGGCGGTCAAGATCCGCATCGGAAAACCCGGTGGTGCCGATGACATGAACGATTCGCGCTTGCGCCGATAATTCGCATAACGCTGTGGATGCGGCGGGCACGGTAAAATCGAGCATCGCATCGGAGTTTGCCAGCGCAGCCAACGGATCGTCGGTCAACACGACTTTGGCATCGTTGATGCCGGCGAGATCGCCGGCGTCTTGGCCAAGATCGGGGTGGCCTTCTTGCTCAAGCGCAAAGGCGAGACGCATATCCGTGCTCTCACAAACGGCGCGGACGAGCGCACGGCCCATACGGCCGGAGGCTCCTGCCACACTCACGCGAATCTTGCTCATAACCGATATCATCCCTAGACGGCCCTCTAAGAGGGCAAGAAGCGAAAACGATCAATCCCTCGGCAAACTAATGCTAAGAATCCGGCTTGTCGAAATGAGCCCCTAAGCGTCGGCCTCAGGGCTGGTTTCCGGCTCCTTCGCCCCGTCGTCTGGCATCGGGGCATCGCCTTTGGCCACCGTCACCATGGCCGCGCGCAAAAGGCGCTCGCCGATCATGTAGCCGCTTTGCACAACCGTCACGACAGTGCCTTTCGGCTTGCCTTCGGACGGCACCTCGGCGATCGCCTGGTGCAGATTGGGATCGAAATTAGCCCCGGCGGCCTCGATTACTTTGACGCCATGCTTGGCGAGAACCGTCTGAAGCTCGCGCTCGGTCGCTTCGATGCCCTCGATCACCGCTTTCAGCGCTTCGTCGGCGCCCGCCCGGGCCTCCGGCGGGCATGCAGTCAAAGCGCGATTCAAATTGTCGGACACCGAAAGAAGATCGCGGGCAAAGCGCGCAATCGCGAATTGACGCATCTCCTCTTTTTCGCGGGTAGCGCGCTTACGCGTGTTCTCCGCCTCGGCAAGTGCGCGCAAAGAGCGTTCTCTGAGCGCCGCGACCTCCGCTTGCAAGATTTCGATGTCGGTCGCGCCTTCAGGGGGTTCTATTTCGGCATCATCGATGGCGGAGGCTTCGTCCGGCTCCGTATTTTCCGCCGCGCCGTTTCCGTTTTTCTCCGGCATCAAAACTCCTTAACCCGTCAACGAGTAGATGCAGTGCATTACACCAAAAGGCGTCCCACTACACGAGCTGTATAATCCACCATCGGAACGATGCGCGCATAATTTAGTCGTGTCGGACCAATCACACCTATCACCCCGACGACTGTTCCCTTGGCATCGGCATAGGGCGCCGCGACAACAGAAGATCCGGAAAGGCTGAAAAGCTTATTCTCCGAGCCGATAAATACACGCACGCCCTCGCCTGCCTTTGCCAGCTCGAGAAGTTTTATCAAATCGCCTCTACGCTCTATTTCATCAAAGAGCGTGCGAATGCGTTCCAAATCGCCTTGCGCTTCAATGTTGTCGAGCAGATTGGAGACGCCGCGCACGATAAGTATTTTGTTGTCGCCTAAATCGCCGCTGCTCTCAGGACGCGCACTTAAAGTGGCAAGGCCCACGGCGACAATCTTTGCGGTGAGCTCATCGAGTTCGGCGTGCTGCCTTTCGATCTCATTTAAGATTTCGGCGCGCGCGCTTTCGAGCGAGCGACCGCGAAGTTTCGCGCTTAAATAATTTGATGCTTCGGTCATGGCCGAGGGCGGCATTCCGGTCGGCATTTCGATCAAGCGGTTTTCTACGCTGCCATCGACGCCGACAAGAACCGCCAACGCTTGATCCGAGCTTAAAGACACGAATTCGATATGGTGCAGAAACTTTTCCTGTTTGTCCGCAACAACAAGGCCGGCGCAATGCGAAAGGCCTGATAGAAGACTTGTTGCCTGCGTAAGAACATCCTCCGACGCGCGCCCGGAACCAATAATTTGTTTTTCTATCGCGCCGCGTTCGTCGAGCGACAAATCGCCGACCTCCAACATGCCGTCGACGAAGAGCCGCAAACCGATATCGGTCGGCACACGGCCGGCGCTTGTGTGCGGCGCGTAGAGAAGCCCCATTTTCTCAAGATCGGCGAGAACGTTCCGCACCGAAGCGGGCGAAAGGGAAATGGGAAGGCGCTGGGAAAGGGTGCGCGAGCCGACCGGTTCGCCCGAGCTTAAATACCCCTCCACCAGTTGGCGGAAGATCGCGCGTGCGCGTTCGGACATATCCAAAAGCGTCTGTCCGGAACCGACTGATTGAGGTGCGCCCGTGCCCAAGCCCATCTCCTAATTACAACCCTTTGTTATTATTACGGTTTTTCTATATGCCGCAATAGATTTGCATCTCGGCCCCACCCGCCGCTACGTAGCGACGGCAGCCCCTTAGTTCAAGAGACATTGATGCGCCCTTCCAAACGCCTTCCCGATCAGATGCGCAAGGTCTCGCTGGAGCTCGGTGTCATAAAGCATGCCGAGGGCTCCTGTCTGGTGAAATTCGGCGATACCCATGTGCTTTGTACCGCCAGCATGGAAGAATCGCTGCCGCCTTTCTTAAGGGGCTCGGGCCGCGGTTGGGTGACGGCGGAATATGGCATGCTGCCGCGATCGACCGGCTCGCGCATGCGCCGTGAAGCCGCCGTCGGCAAACAATCTGGACGAACGCAGGAAATCCAACGGCTTATCGGGCGCTCCCTTAGGGCCGTGGTTGATCTTTCAGCGATGGGCGAGCGCCAAGTAACGCTCGATTGCGATGTGCTTCAGGCCGATGGCGGCACCAGGACCGCAGCCATTACCGGTGGCTTTGTCGCGCTTTCTCAAGCCTTTCGTTTCATGGTTTCGACCGGACTGCTCAAACAGGCGCCCATCAAAGACCATGTCTCTGCGATTTCTTGCGGCATTTTTAACGGCACTCCAGTTCTCGATCTCGACTATGACGAAGATTCCGCGGCCGAGACCGATGCCAATTTTGTTATCACGGGCTCTGGCGGATTGGTCGAGGTTCAAGGCACCGCCGAAGGTGCACCGTTCAGCGAAGCCCAGCTCGGCGAGCTTCTTGCGCTTGCGCGAAAAGGCACAACGGAACTTGTAGCCTTGCAAAAGGCGGTGCTGGCGCCGTGATCGCGCTGGCCCCTGGGTCCCAACTCGTCATTGCAAGCCACAACAAAGGCAAAATAAGCGAGATTGAGGAATTGCTGGCGCCGCTCGGTTTTGAGATCAAGGGCACGGATGAATTAGGGCTGCCGGAACCCATAGAGAACGGCGCCAGTTTTACCGAAAACGCATTGATCAAAGCGCGGAGCGCGGCGGGAAATTCGCAGCGTCCTTCGCTTGCCGACGATTCCGGGCTTTGCGTTGGCGCACTTGACGGTGCGCCGGGAATTTATTCAGCCCGCTGGGCCGGAAAGGAAAAAGACTTTCGCGCGGCGATGCAGCGCGTGGAGGAAGAGCTAAATGGCAATCCGGACCGCAGGGCATTCTTCGTTTGCGTGCTCGCTTTGGTAACGCCCGGCGGCGAAGAAGAAACATTTGAGGGCCGCGTCTATGGTGCGCTCACTTTTCCGCCGCGCGGCGAGCACGGCTTCGGATATGATCCCATATTCGTTCCCGAAGGACATCGTTTTACCTTTGGCGAGATGGACCCAGGAGCAAAGCATGCGATGAGCCACCGTGCGAAGGCCTTCGAGAAACTCTCAAGCGCGCTCAAACTGGCGCAAAGTTGAGCGCGGGTTTCGGCATCTATGTGCACTGGCCTTATTGCGCGGCCAAATGCCCCTATTGCGATTTCAATTCGCATGTGCGCGAAACCACCGACGAAATGCGTTGGGCCAAAGCGATCACACGCGAACTTCAATCTGTTGCGGGACTTCAAGGCGATGATCGCCCGGAGGTGATGAGTATTTTCTTCGGTGGCGGGACGCCTTCGCTCATGAGCGGCAAAGCGCTGGCTATGGTTCTCGATGCCATCGCGGCGCGCTGGCGCGTTACGCCGCAAAGCGAAATAACGCTGGAGGCCAATCCCAACTCCGTCGAGCAGTCACGCTTTCGCGATTACCGGGCGGCGGGGGTTAATCGTGTGTCGATTGGCGTTCAGGCGCTGGACGATTTGTCGTTGAAATTTCTCGGCCGCCTTCACAGCGCAGAGGAAGCCAAGGCGGCGGTCAAACTCGGCATGGAAATTTTTCCGCGCGTCAGCTTTGATCTTATCTATGCAAGGCCAAAGCAAACCCTTTTGGAATGGAAACGCGAGCTGGCCGAAGCGCTTTCCTTTGGCAATGAACATTTGTCGCTCTATCAACTCACCATCGAAAAGGGCACGGCGTTCGAAACGCTGGCGCGGCAGGGAAAACTCGATATTCCAGAGGAAGATTGTGCCGCCGATCTTTTCGAGACAACGCAGGAAATATGCGAAGGCGCGGGCCTGCCCGCCTATGAGATTTCAAACCATGCGCGCGCAGGCGCAGAAGCACGGCATAATCTTCTCTATTGGCGCTATGAAGATTATGCCGGCGTCGGTCCAGGCGCACATGGGCGCCTGAATCTAAACGGCGCTCGGACGGCTACTCAGGCCGAACGCCTTCCGGAACGCTGGTTGCGCAAAGTCGAAGACGAAGGATCAAGTTTGGCGCTGGAAGAAATCAGCTTACATGACGCAGCGCGCGAGCATCTTTTGATGGCGCTGCGGCTTCGCGAGGGATTGCAGATCGCATCCTATGAGACGCAATGGGGCGAAGCACTTTCGAATAAACGCGTGCTTGCGCTTGAGAGTGGCGGCATGATCACATGTGAGGAGGGTCGTTTGCGCACAACGCCGCGTGGACGGTTACTGCTGAACTCCGTCGTCGCGGAGCTAGCGGCTTAAAACATCTTTCGACAGTATTGAATCGCCAATACTTGCCAACCCGCCCCGCTGCACATTCTTCACCTCCCCGCGCTGGGGGAGATAAAAGTGAGTAGGCGTTCACTGAGGGTGGCGCTTGTTACTGCTGATCAGGTTGGAACGCGGTTAGCGGCT
This sequence comes from Micropepsaceae bacterium, assembly GCA_965247505.1. GTDB lineage: Bacteria > Pseudomonadota > Alphaproteobacteria > Micropepsales > Micropepsaceae > CAIYRG01. Next base: position 1,880,317 of record OZ252020.1, read on the forward strand.
AAATTTAAAAACCGGGTGCGATGAAGCTTGCCGGAGCGGGATCGACGATGTTGAATCCCCCTTCGCCAACTTGCAGCACCGCTAAACCGCGATCTGTACCACCGTCGATTCGAAAACGAAAAATACCATCGACGCCGACAAAACCATTGGGATCTGTCAAAGCCGCATCGGTGAAGCGCCGGGAGGGAATGCCGTTCGACAATAACGACACCAATGAAACTGCGTCATAACTCAATGTTGCTAGGCGCGGTGGCGCGTTGCCATAGGTGCGCCGGTAGCGCGCCGAAAAATCCTGCCAAGCATTTGGAGACGGCGCCGCGAACCAACCCGCCTGCAACATAGGCTCGCGCGCTACGGCCGGATCGTCCCACAGGCCCGTCCCAAGAAAGCGCACGCCAGGGCTGGTTGCACCGCGCAACGCAAGCGCAGGCGCAAGTGAGCGGAGCATCACGCCGCCTTCAGCCAGAAGAATTGCGTCGGGAAAAGAAGCCGCAACGCGTTCGACTGGCGGTCCCACCATGCCGGGTTGCGGTGCGAAGCGCTCAATCGCCGTGACCGCGCCACCTTGCCCGCCCACGCTTGTCAGGAATTGATCGGCGACTTTGTCGCCATATGGATTTTGCGGGACCATGGCGGCAAAAGCGCTATGCCCCGATCGCGCGGCATAGGAAACGATCCGCGCGACTTCGGACTCCGGTTGGAAGCTCAAAAGAAAAACGCCATTGCCGCCGGCGTCGCGGTCGCTCGAGAACGAAATCACCGGAACGCCTTGGGCGCGCGCCACGGGACCGACCGCAATAGCGAGTTGCGCAAAAAGCGGTCCCAAAATAATTTCAGCGCCGTCATTGATGGCTTGCCGCGCGGCTTGAACGGCTAGCTCGGGAGAGCCGCCATCGTCGCGCGGCATCAAAATGATGTCGCTATTTCCAGAATCGAAAAGCGCCAACTCCGCAGCGCGTTGCAATGCGTCCGCCAGGGCTCTGGTTTCGGGAGAAGGATTGGTAAAGGGCAGAAGCAGCGCAACGCGTACGGGCGTATCGTCGGCCGGCGTGCCTCGAAGGCGAAAATAATTAGGCTGATCGGAACGCGGTGGCGGCATGAATGCGGGCGGCGGCGCCACGACAATTGGCGGTGGTGGCGGCGGAGGCGGCGGAGCGCTGACGCAGCCTGCTAGAGTAACCCCCATAGCAAGCGCCGCAATAAACGCGCACAATTTGAACGGCGATCCGAGTTTGGTGGATCGCAGTGCGGAAGGTTCGTCCAAAAGTGTCAACGTATCGAAAAACACAAAACTACTCCAAAGCACGGAAAGGCGAACAAGAAGCTAATCACTCCAACCAAGATTTCGCGGCCAGAATAGGGCGTAAGGGCCGGCCATCCGGCGCCGAATCTCAATTAACACCTGGTCTTTACGTTACCGCGACGCCCATCGGCAATGCCTCTGATATTACTTTAAGGGCGCTAAATGTCCTTTCTAATTGCGACGCCATCATTGCCGAGGATACGCGGGTCACGTCGCGCATCCTCGCCATCCACCAAATCCGGCGGCCGCTGCACTCCTACAACGAAAACAACGCGCCTAGGATGCGTCCGCGGCTTCTGAAAATGCTGCGCGAGGGGGCGCGGCTGGCGTTGGTGAGTGATGCCGGCACGCCGCTTGTTTCCGATCCCGGCCACAAGCTTGTTCGCGACGCAGCAAAAGAAGGGCTCGCAGTCCATGCCATACCGGGGCCTTCGGCGGCGCTTGCTGCGCTCAGCTCCGCCGGTCTCCCCACGGATCGCTTCTTTTTCGTCGGATTTTTGCCTGCCAAGCGCGGTGAGCGGCGGAGCGCATTGGAGGAGCTAAAACAGGCTCCCGCCACGCTGATCCTTTTCGAATCTCCCAAACGCCTCTCTAAGGCATTGAAAGATATGGCAGAAATATTGGGTGCGCGGGATGCGGCGGTGATGCGCGAGCTGACAAAACTCCATGAAGAGGCCCGCCATGGTACTTTGCCTGAGCTCAGCAAGGCTTATGAGGGTGCCCCACCAAGGGGTGAGATCACATTAATTGTCGGACCGGCTTTGAGGTCGGAAACCGACTTTGACGCAGAAAACCCCAAAATCGACCAATTATTGACGCAAGCGCTTGTTCACATGCCCCTCGCTGCCGCCACCTCTTTGGTTGTGTCGGCGACGGGAGCACGCAAACGCTCGGTTTATGCGCGCGCGCTGGAGCTGAAGGAAAAAGCGGCAAATCTGGATGAGGGCGAAGATCAATCGGATAAAGGCAATCGATCGAAAAAACGCGGAAAAAAGAGGCCGAAGAGCTGAATTTTTTGCCGGTCTCTGGCTTAGCCTCAAATTCTACCGCATCCTTGGACAACGCCTCCGAACACCGGCTGGCGAGCTGGATATTGTCGCACTTTCGCCTAGGGGCGTTCTTGTCTTTGTCGAGGCGAAGGCCAGAAAATGCGAGACAGAGGCGCTTGAGGCGATCTCAAACCATCAGCGTCAGCGGATTATCCGTGCGGCCAAGCTTTACTTGAGCACACATACGCGGCTACGCCATAATCATGTCCGATTCGACGCTATACTTAATCGTGCCGTTTCGGGCGCCTCGCCATGTGAAAGATGCATGGCGCTGATGATATAAAAACAAAACAACATATTGGGCTTTGGTGGGATCGATTATCGAGTTGCGTAACAGCGATAATTTGGAGAATCCCTAATGTCGGAGCACCCCCTCACCGTAGCTTTCGCGCTAATCCTTGCCGCACCTCTGCTTTCGGGCTGCGTTGCTGCGGCGGCAACCGGCATTTTCGCGGGCGTATCTGCCGCGCGCCAGGAGCGCACCGTCGGCGCCGCGATCGACGATGTGCGGATTAAAACCGCTGTGACAGTGCGCCTCGCCGGCGCCGCGGCCTCGAATTTCCTGAATGTTTCGACCACGGTCATCGAGGGCCGCGTCCTGATGACGGGCCGAGTCGACGATCCGGAAGAGCGTCTGGACGCCACACGAATTGCCTGGGGCGTTGAAGGCGTTCGCCGTGTCGACAATGAGATCGAGATAACCGACAGCGCCGGTTTGCTAAATCGCCCGCGCGACATTTTCATTCGCACCGAGATCGCGGCGGACCTTCTCACCGATGCAGCCATCAAGGACATCAATTACACGATCGATGTCGTCAATGGCGTGGTTTATATCACCGGTGTTGGGCAGAACCAGGCGGAAGCCGACCGCGTTATTGCCCGTGCCTCGCGCTTTAGAGGCGTTAAGCGGGTCGAAAATTTTGTCGTGCTGAAGGACGATCCACAACGCTATTTTGGCGTCGCGTCAGCCCCCGAAGAATAGGCCAACCCGTTATTCGAAAACTCCGCTTTGCTAGAATATGATCTGGTCCTATAGGATCGGGTCCTATTCTAATTTTCAAATTGGGCCCCATATTGCGGCCCCCATATTGTAGTTCACAGCGGAAAGATTTCGAAACCGATGAGCCAGGAGGCCCCGGCAGAATATTTGGCACGAGTGGGAAAGGCCGGCGGCGGTCCGCGCGACATCGCCACGGTCGCCCTCATGCTCTCCGCATTGGATCATCCGGAAGCGGATCTAAAGCCCTTCACCGAGCATCTCTCGGAAATCGCCGAGGCGGCGAAAGCGGAGGCTGCCTTTGCCCGCAGCCCGGAGCTTGCCGCGAAGGGCCTTAGCGATCTTCTGCAAGGCCGTTACGGCTATGCCGGTGATCAAGTACGTTACGATTCGCCAGACAGTGCCGATTTGATTTCGGTCATCGTCAACCGGTGGGGGCTTCCCGTTGCCTTAGGCATTCTTTACATCCACGCCGCCCGCGCCGCCGGGGTGAAAGCATTCGGCCTCTCCGCCCCCAAACATTTTCTTCTAATGATTCAGGCGGGCGGCGGCGAGACCGTGATCGACCCCTTCAATGGCGGCAAGATGATCGAGCATGAGCGCTCGGCAAAGCCGCCGGCCATGTCCGAACCGCCGCCGGAGGGCCGCAAACAAACGGTCAAGCCCGTCGGCGACATCGAAGTGCTCTTGCGGCTGCAGAACAATCTTAAGACCCGCGCTTTGGAAGCGAATGATCAAATACGCGCGGCGGAAATTATGCAGCGCATGCTGCTCATTGCCCCGAACGAAGCTCCGCTTTGGCTGGAACTGGCAAAGCTTCAAGAGGCATCGCAGGCTTTGGGCGCGGCGAGCGAGGCCTATGAGCGTTCGCTTGAGCTTGATCGCGGCAAAGGCAACCCAGCGAACGAAGCAGCCATTGCGCTTCAATCGCTGAAGCGCCGCCTCAATTAAAACGGCGCGCCATGGCTCTTAGCGTCGCAATCCAAATGGACCCCATCGAGAAAATCGATATCGAAGGGGATTCCACTTTCGCCCTTGCACTGGAAGCGCAATCGCGCGGCCATGAGCTCTTTTATTACGGCCCACGCGATCTCAGCTTTGGGGACGGCAAGGTCACCGCGCCGCTACGCCCGCTAACGGTAAAACCACAAATCGGGGCGCATTTTACTTTGGGCGCGCCTGCCTTAAGCGATCTTGCGAATCTCGATGTCGTATTGATGCGGCAAGACCCGCCTTTCGACATGGGCTACATCACCGCCACGCATATTTTAGAGCGCATCCATCCCAAGACCCTGGTGGTGAACGATCCCTTTCAAGTCAGGAACGCACCGGAAAAACTTTTTGTCACCCAATTCGAAGGCTTAATGCCGCCGACCCTGATTTCTTCCGACCGTGCGGAGATTGTTTCATTCCGCGCAGAGCACAAAGACATCATCGTCAAGCCGCTTTACGGCAATGGCGGGGCGGGGGTTTTCCGCATTCGCGAAGACGATGAAAACCTCTCCTCCCTTTTAGAAATGTTCACCCAGTTCTATCGCGAGCCCGCGATGGTGCAGCGTTATGTGCCTGAAGTGCGCCAGGGCGATAAACGTATCATCCTTGTCGACGGCATCGCGGCAGGTGCGATCAATCGCGTTCCTGCCAAGGGAGAAGTGCGCTCCAACATGCATGTCGGCGGCAAGCCCGAGCTTTCCGAAATGACCAAACGCGATATGGAGATTTGTGAAGCTATCGGGCCCGAGTTGAAAGCGCGCGGGCTCATCTTTACCGGCATCGATGTCATTGGCGACTATCTCACCGAGATCAACGTCACCTCGCCCACCGGCATTCAGGAGCTAAAGCGTTTCGGCGGGCCCGATTGCGCAAGCCTCATCTGGGATGCGGTGGAGGCAAGGGTGCAGGGGTAGGAGCGGGGTATCTTGCATTACAAGGTACCGCCTTACACAGGCGGCATAAATGGCCAGCAAATTCTCCCTATATGTCTCGCAAACAATATCTGCACAGAGCCTAGCTCACGCTGGGTTTGGCCTCAAGTTAACTCGCAGTGAACGGGAAGTTGATTCCTTGCCTATCCGGTTTACACCCACCCCCACTAGGGCTAGAATGGGCGCAAACCGGATATAGGGGAGCGCGCCATGGATGTTCTCGACCGCGCCGATCTCCCATTCCCGCATTCGCTACCCGAGTTCCAGCGACTTTTCCCCGATGATGCGGCCTGCGCCGCCTACCTGGAGAAAGCCCGCTGGGGAGACGGCTTTGCCTGCCCGCACTGCGGCACGGCGGGAGAGCCGTTCCACTTTGAAAACCGCCCTGGCGTCCTGCGCTGCCGCAAGTGCCGCCAGAACACCGGGCTGACGGTGGGAACAGTGATGGAGCGTAGCCACACTCCGCTGAACGTCTGGTTCTGGGCCGCTTATCTGGTCGCCAGTCAGACGCCCGGCATGTCCGCCGTGCAGTTTCAGCGGCAACTTGGTCTTTCGCGCTACGAGACGGCCTTTCAAATTCTCCACAAGCTCCGCTCGGGCATGGTGCGGCCCAACCAAGACAGGATCGGTGGACAGCCCAAGAACCATGTTGAGGTGGACGAAACCTGGGTTGGCGGGCGAACGCGTGGGGAAGGCCGTGGTGTTCACCACAAGGTTCCCGTCTCCTGTGCCATCGAGGTGCGTCATCGAAAGCCGGGCACCAAGCTCGACAACCGGAAAGACGGACGCTATGCCGGACGCGTTCGGCTCGCCGTCGTGCTCGACCGTAGCGCCGAGTCGCTCTGTGGGTTCGTCGAGAGCACCGTCGCGCCGGGATCGCTGATCGTTACTGACGATTGGAGCGGCTATGGACCCATCCAGGAAAAGTGGAGGCGCCCTACACCGTTTGCATTGCTTCTGCCTCGAATTTGACGGGGCTTGTGAAGTCCAGCGTCGAGTGCCGACGGACTGGATTATAGAACCCGTCGATGTATCCGGCTATGGCAGTTTCAGCTTGGCTTCTTGACATGAACACAGTCCTCCAGATCAGTTCTGACTTGATGGTTTTGAAGAAGGTCTCGACGACGGCGTTATCATAGCAATTTCCCTTACCGCTCATTGAGGCGAGGAAACCGAGTTCACCGAGGCGCGCCTGGTATGCGTCTGAGCAGTACTGGCTTCCCCGATCGCTATGGTGGATCACACCGGCGCCAGGTTGGCGCAGCCCGATAGCACGGTTAAGCGCCCTGAGCGGCAGGTCGCTGGTCATGCGAGCGCCCACGGCCCAGCCGATGACGCGCCGGGAGTAGAGGTCGAGCATGACGGCCAGGTACAGCCAGCCCTGTGCCGTCCAGATATAGCTGATGTCGGCAGCCCATTTCTCGTTGGGTGCCTCGGCGGAGAAGTTCTGGTCGAGAAGGTTCGATGCGACGGCCTTGTTGTGCTGGCTGTCCGTCGTCTTTTTGAACTTCTGTTTCCGTTTTGGAGACAACCCATTTCCCCGCATCAGCCGAGCCACCCTATGGCGTCCAACCTCGATCCCATTCTCGGCAAGCTCGTGATGGACCCGCTCTGCACCCTAGCTCTCGCGGCTGCGCCGAAAGGCTGCCCGGACATGGGCGAGTAGAACCATGTCATCGAGCTGTCGCTGTCTTGGGCCGCGATTGCGCCAAGCGTAGAAGCCTGAGACGCTGACCTGCAGCAGTCTGCACAGGCGGAATATCGGCATCGCCAACCCGGCCCTCTCCGCGTCGATGAACCGGAACCTCATCGACTTTCCCTGGCGAAGAAGGCCAGCGCTTTTTTTAGGAGATCACGTTCCTGACGGGCCAGATCACGCTCTCGGCGTAGACGGGTAATCTCCTTCGCTGCATCCTCATGCGGACCGGAAAGCAAATCCTCCTCACGCAATTCTGCGACCCAGCGGCCGAGCGCGCTGACGCTGATCCCAAGATCTCCTGCTATCTGCCGCTGCCTGCGCCCGCTCGTCTGTAAAAGACGGACGGCTTCTTCCTTGAAGGCCCGATCAAACCGCCGGCCCTTGTTCCCATTCTGCTTCGACATTTGCACCTCCTGCGATCAAAATCCTATCGCAGGACGTCTCCACTTTCGTCAGCAGGGTCCACTATGCTGGCCTCGGTAAGCGCGGCTATGAGCACTTCGCTGTTGCCGAGTGTGGTGATCCAGAGGTTGCCGAGTAATACCTGCCGATCATCCATCTGGTTTTCGCCAACCTGAAGACGTGGCTGATCGGGATCCACCACGGCGTTAGCCACTAGCACCTACAAGCCTACCTCAACGAGTTCACCTTCCGCTTCAACAGGCGGTTCTACCCGTTCAACGCCTTCCGCTCATTGCTCGGCATCGCGGCCGACACCTCTGCTCCAACCTATGCCGAGCTTTACTCGGGAGAGTGGCGGCACCCTACATGTAGCGGTCACGGGCGTTAACCGGATAGGCAAGGTTGATTCGATGCAATTTGGTAGTGCTTCCTAAAACTCACTCAGCCGGCTTTGTCCAGACGCGCGTAGCTCGAGGGCATCACCATTAATTTTTCCGAAGCACGGAGATTTGGTCTAACTAATACAGTGTATTAGTAATACTTTAACGCGATTAGAAAAAAGAAGCTATGCATTGTAGGGGGGTGCAGCCATGAACCAGGCGCGGGCGCGTCTTGGCCAAGTACAAGCCAATTTGCAATCGGCACAAGCGGAGGTTTGCTGGGCGCGATGAAGCTGATCGATGGAAGCACAGTCACAACAGGCGCTCTCGATAATAATATCGATGTCAGTGACGCAGAGCTCGCAGGAGTGGAACAGCGCGGTTGAATGGCGCGGGCGAATAATGAACTCATCAAAGAAAAAGGGGCTCGGTGATCCGGCCCCTTTTTCGTTTGGCTATGACGCAAACCCTTACCCTCCTCCTGCAGCTTCTGCCGCTTCGCGCGCGCGGTTTTCCAAAATCTCCTCGCGGGTTGTCGCACCACCGGGGTTGAGATTTACGGGGGTGCCGTCGGCGTGATGGATATCGAGCGATTGCGTGAAATGAGCTGCGGGCGCGACGCCAGGCGGCTCGCTGCCTTCGGCAATGTAAAGCCGGGTCTCGAATAAATACATCTGCGAGATGGTTTGCCGCCCACTCGGCTCGGTGACGCTGATCGCGTGTCCGGGGATGCCGTTTAGCTGGGCAAATTCATCATAGGCCGGCATGCCGCGTGCACGGACATTCGCAGCAGCATGTGCGACCGCATTATCCATTTCTCCGCGGTGTTCGGCGAAGTCGACAATCTTGATCGAATAGTGCCCCTCGCCGCGCTGGGCCGAAAATTCGTGGGCGGCGATGACCGCGCCTGCTCCCGATGTGTAGTCGATGGCGTTCCCAACCGGATCGCCCGGAAAAAGCCCCGAGAATTGATGCTCGTCATTCATGTAATAACCCCATGACTGGGCGTTGGCCGCATTCGGCAGTGCCAAAAACCCAGCGCTAAGAGCAAAGGCAAATAGGAAAAGGGGTTGTCGCAGCATTCGAATTCCTCCGTCGGGCCAGGCCAAAATAGGGCGCTTCGCCCTTTGATCGGCCCAGACTAAGCCAAGGGATGACGGTGATCTACTCTCCATCTGGCTAAGGCTGGATCTAGACAATCTTGGCCGCCTGCGCGCTCGACGCAGCTTCAGGAACAACGATAATGGCCCGCGTTCGGGTGACAAAATCGGAATGGCACGGGCGATGAAATATGAATTCTATTATTGGCCGGGCATTCAGGGCCGCGGCGAATTCGTCCGGCTCGCGCTGGAAGATTCCGGCGCCAACTACCTCGATGTCGCTCGGGGCAAATACGGCCTGGAGAAATTAACGCGCTATTGCGGCGGCGAAGACATTGAGCGGCCATCCTTTGCCCCGCCGATCTTAAAAGCGGGAAAGCAAGTCATCGGCCAAACGCCGGCCATCCTTTCTTATCTTGGGCGGCGTCACAATCTTGCGCCTAAAAACAAAGCCGGCCGGCTCTGGGTTCATCAATTGCAGCTCACCATCCTCGATTTAGCCAATGAAGCTCATGACATTCACCATCCGATCTCGGCGCGGCTCTATTACGAAGAGCAGAAATCAGCGGCAAAGTGCAGCGCGGCCATTTTCGTTAAAGAGCGCATCCCAAAATATCTCGGCTATCTTGACACCATCATCGAAAAAAATAAGAAGGCCAGCGGCTATCTCGTCGGTGATGAGGCGAGCTATGCGGACCTCTCAAGCTTTCAAATCCTGTCGGGCCTTCGCTATGCCTTGCCCAATGCGATGGACCGAGCAGAAAAGAAATATCCGCGCCTTCGCGAGCTCCATGCGCGGATCGCGATGCGCCCACGCATCGTAAAATATCTAGCCTCCAAAAGACGCATCCCGTTCAATGAATACGGCCTTTTCCGGCATTATCCAGAGCTAGACCTTGCGGCGCCAAAGCCAAATCGAAAAAAGGCGGCAACCAAAAAGAAGGCAGCGGAAAAAAAGACGGGCGCACCTAAGCGACGCAAGGCAAAATCTGCGCCTCGCAAAACCAAAAAAGCCCGGCGCGCTTGAGCCTTTTGACGGGACGCTGCCTCAGCCCATAGGTTGATGGGAGCGAGCAGTGGGCGGGGAAATCAATGGAGCCAGAGGCAGGCGAGAAGAGCGCCCCAGCGCAGGACATCCGAATGGTTACCGGCGCCGCGGCGGCAGGCACAGTTTTCGAATGGTATGATTTTTATATTTACGGCTCGATCCTCGCAGTCATCGCCACCCAGTTTTTCGGTGGTGTCAATGAAAGCGCTGCCAATGTCTTTACCTTACTTGGATTTTTCGCAGGCTTTATCGCGCGCCCCTTTGGCGCGCTGGTTTTTGGCCGCATAGGCGATCGCGTCGGGCGCAAACAGGCCTTCATCATCACGATTTCCATTATGGGCGGCGCGACCTTTGTCATCGGGCTCCTGCCGACCTATTCGCAAGTTGGAATCCTCGCCCCCATTCTTCTTATCTCGATGCGTGTTCTTCAGGGATTTGCCGTTGGCGGCGAATATGGCGGAGCGGTCATTTACGTCGCCGAGCACGCGCCCGCCGATAAGCGCGGGCTTTACACTTCTTGGCTGCAAACAACGGCTGCTGCCGGTCTTGTCGCTGCGCTTCTAGTTGTTCTTGGGACAAGGCGATTGCTAGGCGAAGAGGCCTTCGTTGAGTGGGGCTGGCGCGTGCCTTTCTTGTTGTCGATTTTGCTTCTTACGATCTCGCTTTGGGTGCGCATGCGCCTTCAGGAATCGCCTGTGTTCGAAAAAATTCGTGCCGAGGGTGCAATATCCAAAGCGCCTATCACGGAATCATTTTTCCGCTGGGCAAGTATGAAATTCGTTCTGATCGCACTTTCCAGTTTCATGGCCGCCCATGCGGTCATTTGGTATTCGATTCATTTTTATTCGCAGGTTTTTCTTACGCAGGTTTTGAAGGTCGACGGCGCAATTGTCAGCGAATTGATGTTGATCACAGTCACAATTGGCCTGCCAATGTATCTGTTCTTCGGCTGGCTTTCCGACAAGATCGGGCGCAAGCCGATTATGCTTTCCGCTATCGGACTATCGGCGCTTCTTTTCTTCCCGCTCTTTCAGGGGCTGGCAAGCGCAGCAAATCCAGCCCTTGTCGAAGCGCTGCGAAGCGTGCCAGTGACAGTCACTGCCGATCCTGAAGGCTGTTCGCTCCAGTTTGATCCCGTTGGCGTCGAAGAGTTCGTGAGCTCATGCGACATCGCTAAAAGTGCGCTTGCCGGCGCCGGCGTAAACTACCGGAACCAAGCAGCCGCACCGGGCACAATCGCCAGCATCCAAATTGGCACAAATGTTTTTGAAAGCTTCGATGGCAGCGCGTTTAGCGCAGACGCTCTTGTCACCGCAAAGTCGGAATTTGATACACGTCTGCGCGCAGCACTTGGCGAAGCCGGTTATCCAGAGCGTGCCAATCCGGATGAAATGAACATGGGAATGATGATTGCCATCATGCTGGTCTTTATGGTGCTTGCCGCCATGATCTACGGGCCGCTTGCAGCGGTTCTGGTCGAGCTCTTTCCGACGCGCATTCGCTATACGGCGCTATCCTTGCCCTACCATGTCGGCAATGGCTGGTTTGGGGGATTACTACCGGCGATAGCGCTCATGATCGTTATGGCAACCGGAAATATTTATAGCGGCTTTTGGTATCCTGTGATTATTGCAGGCGCCACAGTCGTTATTGGGACGTTGCTGCTTCCCGAAACCCATAAGCGCGACATAGAGAAATTATAACGCCGCCTAACCGAAGCGCCCGGTGATGTAGTCCTCGGTCTGTCTATTGGCCGGCGCCACTACTGAGCCTTTTCTCAGAAGCTGAACTGCATTCGGCCCGCCAGCACGCTGAAGTCCTGACCCGCCTGCAGACCGGCGGCATCGAGGCGATCTACGTCTACGAAGCTGTAATCGAACAGCCAACGGATGTTTCTGTTCACATACCAATTGAGCCCGGTACTGATGATTCGCTGTTCGCCGCCGCGCACGCGATTTGCCGGATTGGGATCGAAGATACTGGAGTTGAGATTGTTTATGCTGTAGCGCGCCTTGACCTCCCAGGCGCCCCAGGCATTTGTTCCCGCCCTAAACGGGTTGCGCGGACTAGGCGAGCCGAAAGAGGCGTTACCCGCATTATAGGGTCGTATCTCGCCGGTCAGCACGTATGAACCTTGGAGGTACCATCCGTTGAAGGAGGGGTCTCTTAGCGCAGTATCGGTGCGTGAAAGTTGGTAGCGGTAATACTCGCCCTGCATGGTGAAAGGGCCGTAATTCATCGCCCCTTCGACACCGATGAGTGAAGCGGATTTTGCGCCGACCGATGCCGGCAAACCGCTTCGGCCGAAACCCACCAGGCGGGTGCCGTCGACGCGTGTTTCAGGCCGGTCGTGAAAGCCCATCATTTGGTCGGGCTCGTTTAGGATGTAGGACCCGCTGGCGCCGATCTGGAAATTCGATTTCTGGTCGGAATAGAATCTATAGGCAAGCCGCCCCAATAATTGGGTGCCCTCATCGTCCGTTTTGGCGTTTGCAATTCGCTCGCCGGTAAGGGCGGTGGAAATCAGGAGATTGTCACCGTTATTCGCGATCCCCTGCTTTTGAAAGCGGACCTCGAGACCACGCCGGGAATCACTTCCACCAAAGGGATCGAGGATGGTGTTAGCGATGGAAGAGCGTTCCATGAAGGTCAAATCGGCGGATGAGGTCGAATCATCGAGCGTAAATTTGGGCTGAATAGCGCCGGCATTGATGGTGAAATTGGGAATGCCGGTATAGGCGAGGCGCAGAAGGTAAATCTGTCCAGCACGCTCGGTCGCCGAGCTGCCAAAATCGAAGACGAATTCATAGTCGAAATCCCTGAACACATGCCCTGCGACTCCAATTTGTGCCCGCCGGAAATGCGAACCATTGTGCAGGTCACGTCCGGTCGTAACCGAGGCGGGCAGATCGCGGCTTCGAGAGAAATTTCCGGCGTCGAACTGAAAGCGGCCACGGATGGCGAGCTCAAAATCATTATTGGGAGTTCGAATCGTTGGGCGGTTGTTCGCAAAACTCCAAATTGGTGCGACCGAGGCCGGCGCGGGCGTGGGCGCAGGCGCCTGTGCCAATGCGGGCGGCTGTACCTGTGTAAGGGCGGTTGCGGGGTTTTGCGCGACAGAGGGAGTAGGCGTGCGCAATACGGCACCGCCGCCAGTCTGGGGAGCGTTTGCGACTGCTTCACCGGGAACGCCGTCTAGGCCGAGAACCTCCTCAATTCGCTTTATCCGCTCCTCGAGGCTGAGGGCCTCACCCTCCGCGGCATCGAGGCTGGTTGGAATTAAGGTCGCCAAAAACAGCACGCTTGCTGCGATGCTCCCATAGCGTTTCATTGCTCTCTCCTTGCTGGCGAATTCTCCAGCCATAATTTGAATTTCGCGGAACAACCGCGATCATGCTGCAATGCTTAAACAGCACTGCGCCCCTTGATCTCAGGGGCTCATGACAGTCTCTCAACAGATAAATGACAGAGCTGTGACGCTTGCAGAAAATGACGTGCATAATTGTCACAGCGCGCTCTTGCGGGCTTGTCCGAGCCCATCAGCGCCGGACCTTTCATGCCTACTATTGCGGGCCTGGTTTTAGACCCTGCGGCGTCCTTGCGCGGGGGGGGGGTAGCGTTAACGCCCTATTGGCGATCAGCACGAAGGATTAACCTTGCCTATCCGGTTTACACCCACACACACTAGGGCTAGAATGGGCGCAAACCGGATATAGGGGAGCGCGCCATGGATGTTCTCGACCGCGCCGATCTCCCATTCCCGCATTCGCTACCCGAGTTCCAGAGACTTTTCCCCGATGATGCGGCCTGCGCCGCCTACCTGGAGAAAGCCCGCTGGGGAGACGGCTTTGCCTGCCCGCACTGCGGCACGGCGGGAGAGCCGTTCCACTTTGAAAACCGCCCTGGCGTCCTGCGCTGCCGCAAGTGCCGCCAGAACACCGGGCTGACGGTGGGAACAGTGATGGAGCGTAGCCACACTCCGCTGAACGTCTGGTTCTGGGCCGCTTATCTGGTCGCCAGTCAGACGCCCGGCATGTCCGCCGTGCAGTTTCAGCGGCAACTTGGTCTTTCGCGCTACGAGACGGCCTTTCAAATTCTCCACAAGCTCCGCTCGGGCATGGTGCGGCCCAACCAAGACAGGATCGGTGGACAGCCCAAGAACCATGTTGAGGTGGAAGAAGCCTGGGTTGGCGGGCGAACGCGTGGGGAAGGCCGTGGTGTTCACCACAAGGTTCCCGTCTCCTGTGCCATCGAGGTGCGTCATCGAAAGCCGGGCACCAAGCTCGACAACCGGAAAGACGGACGCTATGCCGGACGCGTTCGGCTCGCCGTCGTGCTCGACCGTAGCGCCGAGTCGCTCTGTGGGTTCGTCGAGAGCACCGGCGCGCCGGGATCGCTGATCGTTACTGACGATTGGAGCGGCTATGCTGGCCTCGGTAAGCGCGGCTATGAGCACTTCGCTGTTGCCGAGTGTGGTGATCCAGAGGTTGCCGAGCAATACCTGCCGATCATCCATCTGGTTTTCGCCAACCTGAAGACGTGGCTGATCGGGATCCACCACGGCGTTAGCCACCAGCACCTACAAGCCTACCTCAACGAGTTCACCTTCCGCTTCAACAGGCGGTTCTACCCGTTCAACGCCTTCCGCTCATTGCTCGGCATCGCGGGCGACACCTCTGCTCCAACCTATGCCGAGCTTTACTCGGAAGAGTAGCGGCACCCTACATGTAGCGGTCATGGGCGTTCACCGGATAGGCAAGGATTAACGATGTGTTTAATACTTGGTGCCACACGGGCCTTTTTGCGCTCTCAATTTATTCAAATTAAGCCTTTCTCAACGCGGGCAAGGCAATATTTCCAGGAAGAGCGGGATTTTTTTATGTTCGCACGCGCTGGGACCTTCCTATTTGCATATGTGGCTGCGGGGCTGGGCGCCGCCGCGCTGCTCGACATTTACTTCAATGGTCAACTCACGCTCGTCGATCCACGATTGCTCGGTGCACTAGCCATTATTGGGACCGGGTTCCTCCTGCTTGGCGTGATCACGATGCATGATCGCGCGGAACACCTCGAAGGCCGGACCGACCAGCTCACTCAGCTTACAAACGAACTTGAAACTTTTATCACCGCGCTCGAAGGCGCAAATAAGAGGCTCCATTCAAGCGAGGCCCGCTATCGCCGGCTGGTTGATTCACAGGGCGATGCCATTGTTCGCCGTACGCCTGACGGTTGTGTGAGTTATTCGAACGACGCCTATGCGAGGCTCTTCGGTGTAAAGCAGGAAGAGATTGTCGGAACAAATTTCTGTCCCCCGCACCTGCCGGGTTCGCCCCCGCCTCCGCCGGTCATTTTTTCGAAAAAAAACCGGGTCGCTTATGATCAGAAAGTGAAGACCGTTTATGGGGATCGCTGGATCGCTTGGGAGGATTGCGCCATCCGGGACATGGAGGGCCACCTTGTCGAAATTCAGAGTGTCGGCCGCGATGTCACCAAGCGCAAACACCTTGAAGCAGCGCTTACGGAAGCCCGCGACCGCGCCGAAAGCGCCAACACTGCCAAGTCGCAATTTCTTGCCACAATGAGCCACGAAATCCGCACGCCGATGAATGGCGTGTTGGGAATGGCGCGCCTTCTTCTTGAAACAGATTTGGCCCCCGACCAAATTACCTACGCCGACGCGATAAGGGAGTCAGGGTATTCTCTGCTCTCTCTCATCGAAGACCCCCTAGATTTTTCCAAGATTGAATCCGGTGCGATTACGCTGGAACCGGAAGAGGTGGAGCTGAGACCCCTGGTCGAGGGAGTCGCCGAGCTCCTTGCAACACGCGCGCATGCCAAACACATCGATTTGGTGGCGGCCATTGCGAGCGAGGTTCCTGAAACAATTGAGGTTGATGCCGTTCGACTACGTCAGATTCTGACAAATCTTGTCGGCAACGCCATCAAGTTTACCGAACAAGGTGGAGTCCTGCTGTCGGTGACGATTGAGCATGGGGACGCTGGCGGCACTCTTCGCTTTTCAGTGCGCGACACCGGGATAGGCGTACCGGAGGAACAGCGAACGAATATCTTCGAGGAGTTTGTCCAGGCCGATTCGAGCCATGGGCGACGCTTCGAAGGCTCTGGGCTCGGTCTTACGATTTCCAAGCGCCTCGTTGATGCGATGGGCGGCGAAATCGGGCTCATGGACGCGCCAGATTCGGGCAGCAATTTTTGGGTGAATTTGCCGCTTGGCCAAGCGGCTTGTCCGTCCAGCGAAGAGAAAGCGCTGGCGGGAAAGAAAATAGCGGTCATTTCCAATTGCGACATTCTTGCCGCGGGTCTTAGACAGCAGCTGGCGGAAAGTGGCGCGGAAAACGTCGAAGTATACGTTCTGGCAGCGCTGTACAAAACGGCATGTGATTTGGTGATCCTGGACGCTGGATGGGAGGGCACGAGCGACATCCCGGATGTTTCAGGGCTCGGGATGCCGGCCTGCGCATTGCTGCCGCCGGAACACCGCGCAGACCTTTCGGCGCTGCGGGAAAAAGGAATCGAGAATTACCTCACGAAACCTCTTCGCCAAAAATCGCTGGAAACGCGCATTCGGACTGCGCTTGGGGAACTGGAGCGCGAAGTTGTGGAGAGCGAACCTTTGAAGCGGCAAGGCGGCGATGGCGTCTTAAACGTGCTTCTCGCCGAGGATAATCACGTCAATGCACTTTTGGCACGGGAACTGCTTCGCCGCCGCGGACATGCTGTCGAACATGTAACCACCGGCACCGCCGCCGTGGACGCCTGCGCTAAGAGAAAGTTCGATCTTGTGGTGATGGATTTGCACATGCCTGGGATCGATGGGATCGAGGCCACAAAGAAAATCCGGGCCGCTGAACTGGCCGCTGGAACGCCTCAGATACCCATCTTTGCGCTAACCGCCGATGCGCTCGAAACCGGACGTAAGGCGTGCCAGGAAGCAGGCATGAACGGCTTCCTTACCAAGCCGGTCGGCCCCACCGACATCGACGCGATATTAGAAGTCGTCGCCAGCAAAACGGTTGCCGCCTAAATTCGTTTCGCCGCTTCATCGCTTCCTGTATGACCTAATCATGGCTTCACCGAACGATGGCCGGCAAATGTCTAGCGCTTCAGAGCGGCCAAGCCTGCGCGCGGCATTGGCAATCTACGCCGAGCGCCGCGTGCTGGTCATGCTCGCATTGGGTTTTTCGGCGGGCCTTCCCTTCCTTCTTGTATTCGACACGCTTTCCGCCTGGCTTCGAGACGACGGATTGACGCTTGAAGTCATCGGCTTCTTTAGTCTTGCAACGCTTGTCTACGCGTTCAAATTTCTCTGGGCGCCGCTGGTCGATCGCACCTCGGTTCCAATTCTCACCGCCTATCTGGGCCATCGCCGTTCTTGGATGCTTGTTTGCCAAGCAATTGTGATGCTCGGCCTGTGGCTCATCGCAACCAACGATCCCAATTCCACTTTGGGAGTGATGGCCGCACTCGCGATCTTGGTTGGGTTTGCGGGGGCGACGCAGGACATCGCCATGGATGCATGGCGCATAGAGGTGACGGAGACCTCCAAACAAGGCGCCATGGCGGCGGCCTATCAATGGGGCTATCGCATTGCATTGCTGGTCGCAGGTGCCGTTCCGCTTTTGCTCGCAGAATTTTACAGCTGGAATTTTTCCTACGGCGTTATGTCCGTTTTGATGATCGTCGGCATGATTGCCGTGTTCGCAGCGCCGCGAGAGGAACGCCATAGCGTCCGCGCCATCCATGTTGAAGGGACGCATAGTTCAGCGGGCGTGGAAATAGCAGAGTGGATTGTTCGCTTTGGCGCACTCGTTCTTGGCGCACTATTCGTGGGTTCGGGACTCGCCGCGAATGCGGATGCGTTGGCATGGGTCTTAAGCCTTGCCCAGCTCTCCAATGCGAGCGAAGCGATTCTCGCCGCATGGCAGTCGGATTACCGGGTAGGATTCCAACTTCTGTCGGTGGTTTGGGGCTTTACGGTGATCGCTATGGCCGCGTTGCCGATCCCAAATATTCGCACGCGGCCCGGGATCTATTTGTCCGTGGCCCTTGGCGATCCGTTTCGCGATTTCTTTCGCCGTTATCGCGGTGCGGCCGCGCTGATTCTTGCGTTGATTTGTTTCTACAGGCTGTCGGACTTCGTTCTGAACATCATGAATCCGTTTTATCTCGACCTTGGTTTTTCGCTGGTCGAAGTTGCGGAAGTGCGCAAAATCTTCGGCGCGTTCATGAGCGTCTTCGGAATATTTTTGGGTGGCCTCGCCGTTGCACGTTTGGGGCTCATTCGCGCGATGGTAATTGGCTCGTTCGCCAGCCCGCTCAGCAATCTTGTATTTATTTGGTTGGCAATGCGGGGCCACGACGTCCCCGCATTATTTGTGTCGATCGGCATAGACAACGCGCTCACCGGCTTCGCTGGGACCTGTCTTATCGCTTATATGTCAAGCTTAACAGGACGCGGATTCACCGCGACGCAATACGCGTTGTTTTCTTCGCTCTATGCGCTTCCGGGGCGTCTTATTGCTTCGCAGTCCGGGCGCATTGTTGAAGGTGCGGCCGGTTCGGCCGATGCGGGTGGCTTTTTCTCAATATTTAACGGCTTGTTCTCGAACGTCCCCCCTGAAACATATGTCGACGCACTAGAAAAATCGGGCGTCTCGCCTATCGCTTTGGGATCGGGCTATGTGTCTTTCTTCTCTTACTCGGTTGTTATCGGCATTTTCGCGGTCGTGCTTGCTTTCATCGTTGCCGCGCGTCACGAAAAAATGCTCGACGCCGGCGAGGACGCGGATTCGGAGATCGCCCCCGCAGCAGCGGGCGAATAGCGCCAAAAATTTTCAATCAGGCGTTGCGTTACAAAAAATTTAGCGGCGTTGCCCACAAATTTTTTGGCCGAATAGATGCGAAAAAGACGGCGCTTGTGCTATTAATCGGAACATGGCGGCAGCAATTTAACTTTTAATGCCGTTGCTACGAGTAGGTGAAGCGGAGACAGAGTTTAATGACGACGGCACGGCGCGTCCGGTTTAGTTCACGCCTACGCAATGCGGGCAGGCGTTGGGGCTTTTCGCGCCAGCGCCTCATCGTGCCGCGTCGCATTCGCTTCGGAACACGCCCGAAACGTTCTCCCCTTTCCGAAGAAGATAATTCTTCGCGCCGCCTCCTTCCGGATTGGCCGGTACTATCGGCTTTCGGCTCGCTCGAAGTGCGCGTTGCCCAAACCGCGGCGGAGGTCGATGCGGCCCAGCGCCTGCGCTACCACGTCTTTTATGAAGAGATGAACGCAACGCCGTCGGCCGAGATGCGCGCGGAGAAACGCGATTTCGATAAATATGACAATTTTTGCGATCATGTGCTTGTTATCGACCGCGACATCATCGAAGCGAGCGGCGCACCGGCCGTTGTCGGAACCTATCGGCTGCTGCGCGGTGAAGTGGCCGCGATGCATGGCGGTTACTACACCTCTTCCGAATACGACCTTTCGACAATGCAGCATGCCAATCGTCCCGGAACGCGCTTTCTCGAACTGGGGCGCTCATGCGTTCTCAAGCGCTATCGTTCCAAGGGCACCACGATGCAGCTTCTGTGGAAGGGCATTATCGCTTACGACCTTCATTATTCGATCGACATCATGTTTGGTTGCGGATCGTTTCCCGGCACGGATCCGGACGCGATCGCGCTTCAGCTGTCTTATCTCCACCATTTCCATCGCGCGCCTGAAGGTCACCGCGTTCGCGCGCGGCCCGAACTTTATGTCGAAATGAATCGCATGCCGAAGGAAGAAATCGAACCGCGCGCAGCGATAAAGTCTTTGCCCACTCTCATCAAAGGCTATGTTCGGGCGGGAACATTTATCGGCGACGGCGCGGTGGTCGACCCGCAATTCGGGACAACGGACGTCCTAATATACTTCCCGGTATCGCGCCTCAGCGCCCGGTTCCTCAGTCACTTCGGAACCCGCCGCTAGCATTTTTTCGACTATGTTTTTTTTGTCAGCGTAAACCAGCCGACGCCTGCGGGCACAAGCGCGGCTCCGGCTATTCCGAGTAATGTTAGGCGCTCGCCCAAAATCAGCGCGGCAAGAATTATAGTCACCAATGGGCTGAGCGTACCGATTACGCCGGTTGCCTGCGCGGAGATACGGTGAAGTGCTTCGCTGAGAAAAAAAGAAGGCAGTACTGTCGCAAAGATTGCGATGAAAATTCCTTTCCTATCCTGTTAACGCCCATGACCGCTACATGTAGGGTGCCGCCACTCTCCCGAGTAAAGCTCGGCATAGGTTGGAGCAGAGGTGTCGCCCGCGATGCCGAGCAATGAGCGGAAGGCGTTGAACGGGTAGAACCGCCTGTTGAAGCGGAAGGTGAACTCGTTGAGGTAGGCTTATAGGTGCTGGTGGCTAACGCCGTGGTGGATCCCGATCAGCCACGTCTTCAGGTTGGCGAAAACCAGATGGATGATCGGCAGGTATTGCTCGGCAACCTCTGGATCACCACACTCGGCAACAGCGAAGTGCTCATAGCCGCGCTTACCGAGGCCAGCATAGCCGCTCCAATCGTCAGTAACGATCAGCGATCCCGGCGCGACGGTGCTCTCGACGAACCCACAGAGCGACTCGGCGCTACGGTCGAGCACGACGGCGAGCCGAACGCGTCCGGCATAGTGTCCGTCTTTCCGGTTGTCGAGCTTGGTGCCCGGCTTTCGATGACGCACCTCGATGGCACAGGAGACGGGAACCTTGTGGTGAACACCACGGCCTTCCCCACGCGTTCGCCCGCCAACCCAGGTTTCGTCCACCTCAACATGGTTCTTGGGCTGTCCACCGCTCCTGTCTTGGTTGGGCCGCACCATGCCCGAGCGGAGCTTGTGGAGAATTTGAAAGGCCGTCTCGTAGCGCGAAAGACCAAGTTGCCGCTGAAACTGCACGGCGGACATGCCGGGCGTCTGACTGGCGACCAGATAAGCGGCCCAGAACCAGACGTTCAGCAGAGTGTGGCTACGCTCCATCACTGTTCCCACCGTCAGCCCGGTGTTCTGGCGGCACTTGCGGCAGCGCAGGACGCCAGGGCGGTTTTCAAAGTGGAACGGCTCTCCCGCCGTGCCGCAGTGCGGGCAGGCAAAGCCGTCTCCCCAGCGGGCTTTCTCCAGGTAGGCGGCGCAGGCCGCATCATCGGGGAAAAGTCGCTGGAACTCGGGTAGCGAATGCGGGAATGGGAGATCGGCGCGGTCGAGAACATCCATGGCGCTCCCCTATATCCGGTTTGCGCCCATTCTAGCCCTAGTGGGTGTGGGTGTAAACCGGATAGGCAAGGAAAATTCCATACAAGAAAAGCTTTGGACTGACGAAAATTGCAGTTAACTCTTCCACCGCAATGAACTGAGTAAAAGCGGCAGCGCTTGCGCCAAGCATCGCGATGCAGGTGAAAAGACGTGGGCCGACTTTGGCGATAACGTCCTTCGCCAGCAATTGATAAAGCGCAAACGCTATCGCTGCCGTCAGGACGAACGCGCTTCCAATGACGACATCTTCGCCTTGCATTGAAAATTTTCCGCGAAGATGAGCGCTAGTCCGAAAGAACTTGTCGCGAACGCGAAAAGCCCGCGCAGCTGTAGGCTCTGTCCAAAAAACATCGCACCAAATAGGACAACGAATAATGGGTAAGTGAAGAGAATAAGACGCTCAAATTGTGCCGTGATGTATTGCAGGCCCAAAAAGTCGGCATAACTTGCAAACCAATACCCCAATGCGCCAATGAGAGCAGATTGAAAAACGAGCTTTGCGGGCGGCAGCTCGCCATGACGCTTGGCACGGTCGCGCAATGAAAGCGCGCCGATCACGAGAAAGATGGGAAGTGCCAATCCCATGCGCAGAGCAAGCAGTGTCTTGGCACTTATGGTCTCGGCATAAGCGAGCTTGATGAAAATTGCCTTGGTCGAAAACAAAGCAGCGCCTGCCGCGGCAAAAAGATAGCCAAGCGAAACGCCATCGCCTGCCGGCGGCGGTTTATCGGGTAGGCTCGGCAGCGGCGATTCAGGCTCGGTTTCCATTACGCCGATTGCGCTTTCTAATTGGCTTACTTCATGCTCTGGGGTGAGCGGCTTCGTAAACGGCGAGAATCTGCTCGCCCTCGACCTCGGTGTATTTCTGGGTGGTGGAAAGCGAGGCGTGACCCAGAAGCTCCTGCACGCTGCGAAGATCGCCACCATGCTTTAAAAGATGTGTTGCGAAGGAGTGGCGAAGCGCATGAGGCGTTGCGCTGGCCGGCAGGCCAAGTCTGCCGCGCAGGCGTTGCATCAAGCCTTGGGCGTCCCGCGCACTCATCGGTTTTCCTGTCCGGGAAAGAAACAACGCACCGCTCTTTTCGCCGGTGAATGGCGCCAACGCCGCATAGGCCGAAACGGCCTCGCGCACGCTCGGCAAAACTGGCACGGCGCGTTCTTTGTTACCCTTTCCCAAAACGATTAGAGAATCAGACAGAGGAACGCCGCGTTTTTTTATGCGCAGCGCCTCTGAAATGCGAAGCCCAGTTCCATAAAGAAGGGTCACCAAGGCCGTGTCACGCGCAGCGATCCATGGAACCTCGTTTTCGCCAGCTTCCTCGATCGTGCGCGCAACGTCCGTTTCGCTGATCGGGCGGGGAAGAGTTCTCGGTAGTTTCGGCGAGCGAATAGCGCGAAGCGGCGCACCGTCGGCAAGCTTTTCGCGCGCGAGATAGCGGTAGAAGGAACGAAGCGCAGCCATCGCCCGTTGAATGCCGCGCGGACCCAACCCCTCCTTTCGCCGCCTCGTAAGAAATGCCCTGACGTCAGCAGGCGAAAGTCCTTGTAGAGTTGAGAGTGTCACGCGGGCGCCGCGATGATCGCTTAAAAAAGCGAGAAACCGTTCTGAATCATCTTTGTAAGCGCGCAATGTGTGCGGACTGGAGCGCCGCTCATGCGCAAGCACCGCGAGCCAAGCCGCTTTTAATTCTTCGACGGATTGAGCCATGCGCGTATCGTTGATTCCAACGCACGTACGAAATACGCGATCTCGCGCGTTTCGCCGTTTCCGTCGAAACGGCATTCGTCTCGCGATCCTACTGCGAAGAGAGCAGGCGGTGTCTTCGGCCCAAAACGCATACGAAAGACTGCAACGCTCTGAATCTGAGCCGCCGCCGGGTATAGCGCCCTTGATGCTTCCCGGGCCAAAACTGCACTTGGATTTTCATGCGCGATGAGTTTGCCGACTAGCCCCGGATGCAGAAGGCTTATACCCGCCTTACCGAGATCTAGTTGGGCATCACTTTCGACGCCGATCGAGACAAAATCGGCGTTCAGCGAGGATGCCGCGTTGCGTGCAACCGCTATCGCACCTTCAAAGGAATTAGAGGCGATCAGATTGAGCACAAGCCGTTTTACGCTCTCACGGGTTGGAATGGCGTTGTCCGAGAAACTGCCATCCGAATTATGGAGGAGCCCGTCACGCTCGGATTTCAGTGCGGCAAGTTCGGCCGTCAGCTTTCCGATAACGAAATGCTGGTAGTCTTTTAAGTTCGTATCGCCGGTGAAGCGCTCGGGAAGCAGCAGCGCGAGCCTCTCCGGGTCTTCGGCGATTCTTTGCCGATGCATCCGCAAATAGGCTTTGACCGCTTCTGCGGCCGCCTCGCGGGGCTCTAAATATTCGGCGCGATCCATTCTGTCCCCTAATTGTTCGGGTACTTCCGAATCGCCTCATTATAGAGCGTTGATTATAAAATAGATTGCCCGGTTTTCTTCCAATCTTCGAGAAACGCCGCCAATCCCTTATCGGTCAAGGGGTGCTGCGCTAGGGCGCGGAATAGGGAAGGTGGAAGCGTGGCAACATCCGCACCTGCAAGAGCGGCATCGCGAATATGCATGGTGTGGCGGATCGAGGCGGCGAGAATCTCAGTTTGAAAGCTGTAATTGTCGAAAATCTCGCGGATTTCGCGGATAAGCTCCATTCCGTCTTGGCCGACATCGTCGAGCCTGCCGATAAAGGGCGACACGAAAGTAGCGCCGGCTTTGGCGGCCAAAAGCGCCTGATTTGGCGAAAAACATAGGGTAACGTTAACTTTATGCCCATCTGAAGTAAGCGTTTTGCAGGCTGTTAAGCCGTCCCAAGTCAGGGGAACCTTGATGGTGATATTGGGGGCGATGGCGGCCAGCTTTTTGCCTTCTGAAATCATTTCGGCCGATTTCAGGGCCGTGACCTCTGCGCTGACGGATCCGGGCACCAATTTGCAGATTGTGGCCAGCGCATCGACAAGCGAAAGCCCGGTTTTCGCCGCGAGCGAAGGATTGGTGGTCACACCGTCGACGAGGCCGGTGGCCACAAGAGCTTCAATCTCCTTCGGATCGGCCGAATCGAGAAACAATTTCATCCTTGCCCCCTAAATCCTTTTCTGGTGCTCCACCCTTGACCGCTGGGGAGCATCGCCGAAAGTGGTGTTACGTCCGGCACCCATTTACAAAACTAGGCTTATCTGGCGCCTTTGTCCGCTATGTCGACCACAAACCCTGCCTCGCGCGCAAGCGTTCTGATCCCGCTCCCATTACGCGGGACATATGATTATCTCATTTCCGGCCCTTTTGAGCGTGGCCGCCTGCTACGCGCGCCTTTGGGAAAGCGAGAGCTTTTGGCCGCTTCATGGGGCCCGGCATCAGGCGAAGTGCCTGCGGAAAAATTACGTGAAGCAATAGCGCTCGAACCAAAGCAATGCCTTTCACCCGCGCTTTGCGATTTCATCGACTGGGTCGCTCAATACACATTAAGCCCACCCGGTGCGGTGCTGGCGCAGGCGCTTCGGATTTTGAGCGCGTTCGATCCTGAAAAGCCTAGGCCGGCATTTCGTATCGGAAAGAATATCCCAGGGCGCCGGAGCGCCGCGCGTGCGCGTGTTCTGGCGCTGATGGCGGACGGCCTCCCGCGTACCAACTCCGAGATTGTGCGCGAGGCGGGTGTGAGCTCCGGCGTTGTGAGTGCGCTCGCAAAATCCGGCGCGCTGGGAAAAGTATTATTGCCAGAGTTTGTACCCTTCGCCGCGCCTGATCCTAAATTCGATCACGTTGTGCTGTCCAGCGATCAATTGTCTGCCGCAACGCATCTTCGCGCAGGCGTGAAGAGGCATGAATATTCCGCTCATTTGCTCGACGGCGTGACGGGCTCGGGGAAAACCGAATGCTATTTTGAGGCGGTTGCCGAGTCCTTAACTCAGAATCTGCAAGCACTCATACTTCTTCCCGAGATTGCGCTGACTGTGCAGTTTCTCGATCGCTTCGCCGTGCGCTTTGGCTGCCGCCCTGCGGAGTGGCACTCCGACATGAGCGAGCGCGAGCGTCGTCATACCTATCGCGCGGTGATGAGCGGCGAAGCGCGCATTGTCGCGGGTGCGCGCTCTGCACTGTTTTTACCGTTCAAAGATCTTGGGCTCATCGTCGTAGATGAAGAGCACGACCACGCCTACAAACAAGAAGAAGGGGTCATCTATAACGCACGCGACATGGCTGTCGTACGCGCGCGCTTAGAAAACTGCCCGATCATTCTTTCCAGTGCTACGCCCTCGCTCGAGACTTATCTCAACGCAAAGAACAATCGCTACGAATGGGCAAAGCTCCCCTCGCGCCACGGCGCCGCGTCTATGCCCGAGGTCGAATTGGTAGATTTACGAGAACACGCAGAGCCGGGGAAATATATTTCGAAGCCGCTTCTCTTGGCTTTGGAGCAAGTCATAGATGCGGGCGAGCAAGCGCTTTTGTTTCTTAATCGACGCGGCTATGCGCCGCTGACCTTGTGTGAGGCCTGTGGCCACAAGGAAACGTGCCGCAACTGTTCGGCTTGGCTTGTCGAGCATCGCTACCGCGGACGCCTTGTTTGTCATCATTGCGGCTTTGAGACCAAGCGACCCGAACATTGCCCCGAATGCGAAGCAGAGGGTTCCTTCATTGCTTGCGGCCCCGGAGTCGAAAGAGTGGCCGACGAATTTCGCGACGCCTTCCCCGGCGCGCGGCTTGCGATCGCCTCAAGCGATACGCTCACCAGTCCAAAAGAAACCCGCCTCGTTATAGAGGCATTTGGCCGCGGCGAGATCGACGTGATGATCGGAACGCAGATCGTTGCAAAAGGCCATCATTTTCCACAGCTTACCTTGGTCGGTGTGATCGATGCGGATTTGGGCGGCGCCGGCGGCGATCCGAGAAGTGCCGAACGCAGTTTTCAGCTTCTTTATCAGGTAGCGGGCCGCGCCGGGCGTGCGGAAAAGCCGGGCCGCGTGTTTGTTCAAACCCGCAATCCAGACGATCCCATAATGCAGACGCTGAAAGCTGGGTCGCGTGATGATTTTCTCGATCGTGAAACGCAATCGCGCAGCCGGGCTTCCACCCCGCCTTTCGGTCGCTTGGCGGCGCTGATTCTCTCGGGGCGCGATGGAGACAAAGTGCGCGGGACGGGGCGCCAGCTGGCGGCCTCGGCTCCCAAAGTAAAAGGCGTGCGCGTTTGGGGCCCTGCGCCGGCTTTTTATCAAATGCTGCGCGGGAAAACGCGTGAACGCCTTTTGGTGCAGGCCGAGCGCAATATCGACATTCAGGATTATTTGCGGGCCTGGCTTGCACCGCAGAAGATTCCCTCAACCGTGCGGCTCGCTATTGATGTCGATCCGATGAGCTTTTTCTAAAGGTGCGCTTACTGAAACTCGCGTACATCGGCGAGATGGCCTGCGATGGCGGAAGCTGCCGCCATGGCCGGGCTCATCAAATGGGTGCGCCCGCCGCGGCCCTGCCGCCCCTCGAAATTTCGGTTTGAAGTCGAAGCGCAGCGCTCGCCAGGCTCCAGGCGGTCTGCATTCATCGCTAGACACATCGAGCATCCCGGCTCGCGCCATTCGAAGTCTGCGGCGGTAAAGATTTTGTCGAGTCCTTCTGATTCCGCCTCTTCTTTGACCAAACCAGAGCCCGGCACGACCATCGCGCCGACATGGGCCGCGACTTTTCGGCCCTTTTGCAATTGGTGCTCGACGATTTTTGCCGCTTCGCGCAAATCTTCAATGCGGCCATTGGTACAGGAGCCGATGAACGCGCGGTCAATCTGGATTGATCTAAATTCCGTTCCGGGGGCGAGCGCCATGTATTCCAGAGCACGTTCGATTCCTTCGCGCTTGCCGGCGTCTGTCTCTTCGGCCGGATCGGGAACCCGCCCGGTGATAGGCAGCGCCTGTTCCGGACTGGTACCCCAAGTCACCATCGGAGCGATGTCCGAGGCATTGAGTTTTATTTCGGAATCGAACTTCGCGCCGTCATCCGATTTTAATGTCCGCCAATGGGCGACAGCCGCTTCAAAAGCCGCAGCTTTAGGTGAGCGCGCCCGACCGCGCACATAATCGAATGTTGTTTCATCGGGCGCGATAAGTCCTGCGCGCGCGCCACCTTCAATCGACATGTTGCAAACGGTCATGCGCCCTTCCATCGAAAGCGCTCGAATTGCATCGCCGGCATACTCGATGACATGGCCGGTGCCGCCTGCGGTTCCGATCTTCGCGATGATGGTAAGAATAATATCTTTCGCGCGCACACCGATGGGCAGCGATCCGTCGACCGAAATGCGCATGTTTTTGGACGGGTTCGCGAGCAAGGTTTGCGTTGCCAGAACATGTTCCACTTCGGAAGTTCCGACACCAAAAGCCAGCGCGCCGAACGCGCCATGCGTCGCGGTATGCGAATCACCGCACACGATGGTTGTACCGGGCAGCGTCCAGCCCTGTTCCGGTCCAACGATATGAACAATGCCCTGACGAATATCATCCATCGAAAAATACTCGATGCCGAATTCCTCGGCGTTGTTCGCAAGCGTTTGAATTTGAAGCGCCGATTCCGGATCGCTGATCCCTTCGGCCCGGTTGGTTGTCGGCACGTTGTGATCGGCAACCGCCAATGTGAGTTCGGGGCGCCGCGCTTTACGCCCTGCGTCGCGCAAACCCTCAAAAGCTTGCGCACTCGTGACCTCGTGGACGAGGTGACGATCAACATAAAGAACGCTGGCCTCGCCGGGGGCCTCGTGGACGAGGTGGCTTTCCCATATTTTGTCGTAAAGCGTCTTCGGGCTACTCATGCTTTCAAACTTCCGTTTATCTGTGGCGGTCAATGCTGTTGCTCGCTGTGCGCTATGAACATCGAAATTCGGTTTGGCTCAAGCCCCTTCGGCGACAAGGCCGGCTTCGGGGCAGCCGGTGCAGGAATAGGGAACGGCAACAAACATCTGACCGCTCACCTCTTTCCTTAGGGCGGCTGGAGAGGCAAAACCTGCAAAAAAGCCCTTTCTCTGTCGTTTAATTGTTCCTGCGACGCTCGGCGCAGCGCGGCTCTTGAAAGAATGTGATATTGGGTTGATCGAATTGGATTTCCGGGCAGCTTCGATTTATTCGCTAACTGCGCCAGGGCATAGGAGGATTTTATGAAGCAAAGAGGGCAAATCCGCAGCGCGCTGATCGCCGTCTGCTTAGGCGTTGCCTTGATTGGCGCCGGACCAGCAATGGCGGCAGAGGATGCAGACGCCGAAGCGGTCGGGGATGAGCAGACTGAGGCGGAAGAAGCCGCCGCTGCCGCTATCACCGAGGCTCGGGCCAACATTTCTATTTCCAATGCATGGACTCGGGCGACGCCCGGAAACGCCACGAATGCTGCGGTCTATCTGCGAATCGGCAATATCGGCGAGGACGCCGAGCGGCTGATCGGCGTGCGGGCAGAGATGTCCGAGCGGGTTATGATTCATTCCGGTGGAGGGCAAATGGCCGCCATTGAGGCACTCGATATTCCGGCAGAGGACGCGGTTTTATTTGCGCCCAATGACAATCACATCATGCTGATGGATTTGCGCGCGCCATTGCTGGAAGACGATACCTTTCTGGTTCAGCTCGAGTTCGAGAACGGCGGTTCACAGGCGGTTTCGGTGCGAGTTCTTGCGGCGAACGCCGTGGGGCCGACCGCGTCAGGGGGGTGAGCGCAGGAGATGTCACCTCCGGCGCAACCGAATAAAGCCTGTTGGCTGGCCGATTTCGACTCAAAAATCGGAGGCAATCCCCTTCTTTTGCCAATCGCCATAGCGGGTGGGCTCGGGTCCTTTTGGCCCGTTGACCTCTTTGGCTCTTGGAGCGGGAGCTTTTGAAGCAGGCGGAGCGTTTTCGCGGCGCCGCGCCTCGGCCTCGGCAAGCGCCCTTTGGGCCTCCGGGGTAAGATGCGGGCGCGGCGCGGCTTTCTTGGCGCACTCTGCGCCCACTCTCTTTTTCTTCTCGTCCATCATACCTACATAAGTTAAGTGCCCGCGATTGTCCTATTCCAATAGGTGGGGCCACATCACATCATGGGTTAGGGAGCGCGTTAAAGGTAACGCTTATGAATATTTTCCGCACTGGAATCTTGATGGCCACTATGACAGGCCTCTTTCTTGCCGCCGGGTTCTTGCTTGGAGGGCAGATCGGCATGGTGATCACCTTTCTGATCGCTGTGGGCATAAATTTCTACTCTTACTGGAATTCGGACAAACTTGTCCTCAAAATGTATCGCGCTCGCGAGGTCGATGGGCGCACATCGCCTGATCTCTTTCGCATGGTAGAGCGGCTTTCACAGAACGCCGGGCTGCCAATGCCAAAAGTCTATGTCGCGGATAATCCGCAGCCCAACGCTTTCGCGACCGGACGCAATCCTGCGCATGCGGCGGTTTGCGCGACGACGGGATTACTACAGCGCCTTAGTTCGGAGGAAGTCGCGGGCGTCATGGCCCATGAGCTGGCCCATGTGAAGAACCGCGACACGCTCACCATGACAATCGCAGCAACGATTGCAGGCGCGATCGCCATGCTCGGCAATATTGCCTTCTTCATGGGCGATCACCGCAACAGCCCTCTTGGGTTTGTGGGAATTCTTCTCGTCATCATCGTGATGCCGTTGGCGGCGGCGCTTATACAAATGGCAATAAGTCGCGCACGCGAATATGAAGCCGACCGCGTAGGAGCACAGATATCGGGCCGCCCGCTTTGGCTTGCCTCGGCATTGCAGCGGATACAATCCGCTGCAGGCCAGATCGCGAACGAGGCTGCGGAAGGCCATCCGGCGGCCTCACACACGTTCATCATCAATCCATTGAGCGGCGGAAAGTTTCGCGGACTATTCACCACCCATCCTTCGACAGAAGAACGCGTGCGGCGCCTGAGCGCCATGGCGGGGGAATTGGGGCAAACGCCGGCGGCAGGGCCTTGGAGCTAGTCGGCACGTCAAAATTGGCTGAGGCTTGGTCCGTGGGCGTCGGCGCTCTTGATTTCGGCAAGCGCGCATGAGCGCGCGTGCGAAAAGCAAGGCGAGTGGGCTCTCGGCCCGCAGAGCATCGCTTGGCATTTTGTCTTCAGTGTTGCGCAAAAATAAAACGCTTGATGTCGCTATGGCAGAAATATTCGCCAAGGCAACGCTCGACGAGCGCGATTTAGGATTTGCGCGCGCAATCGCAAGCGAAACGCTCCGCCGACTCGGCACGCTTGACGCGTTGATTAGAAAATTCGTTCCCAAAGCGCCGTTGCCGCACAAGGCGGGGCCGACATTGGAAATTCTTCTCGCGGGCGCGTGCGAGCTCATATTTCTAAAAACTGCGCCGCATGCCGCGGTAGACGCTGCAAACCGTCTTGCGCAGGAGGACGCCAAAGCCGTTCATTTCAAACCATTGATCAATGCGGTGCTGCGGCGCATTACGCGCGAGGGCGAAGAGGTTCTCGAAACGCTCGATAGCGCGAAAATCGCGATGCCCGATTGGATGTGGGAGCGTATTTCGGCGCATTACGGGGAAGAAACGGCGCGTGCTATTTCCGCTGCCCATCTTAAGCGCCCGCCGCTCGATCTTGCATTTAAAAAAGAAAACGATCCCTTTTTGGATCCACTGAAAGGTGTGCGGCTTGCTCCTCGATGTCTGCGCTTATCGGACGCCGGAAAAGTTGACGCGCTTCCAGGCTACAAAGACGGAAGCTGGTGGGTGCAGGATTTTGCCGCGAGCCTGCCTGCGCAAATGCTTGGCAACATCCAGGGCTCAACGGTTATCGATCTTTGCGCCGCGCCCGGTGGCAAGACCGCGCAGCTCGCAAGCATGGGGGGTGACGTAAAGGCGGTCGATGTTTCAAAGGAACGCTTAGGTGTCGCTCGCGGCAATCTTGCGCGATTAAGCCTGGACGCCGAATTTATTGTTGCGGATGCACGGGACTGGCGACCGGAAGCGAGGGTGCCGTTTGTGCTTCTCGATGCACCTTGCACGGCGACCGGTACGATCCGGCGCCATCCCGAACTTCCCTGGATTAAGAGCGCAGCCGACATCACCGCGCAGGAAAGTCTGCAGCGAGAACTTATCGATGCCGCAGCGCAAATGATTTCAGGCGGCGGAACGCTGGTCTATGCCGTGTGCTCGCTGGAACCCGAAGAAGGCGTCGAGCAAATCGAGGCATTTCTCTCACGCAGCCCCGATTTTGTCAGAGACCCATTGCGGCCCGACGAAATGCCCGATGCAGCATTTATTTCGTCCAAAGGCGATTTGCGGACGAATCCCCATCACTGGGGGGGCAAAGGCGGGATGGACGGGTTTTATGCTGCGCGATTGCGGCGGCGCGCATAGAGACTATTGGTGCTGTCCTAATTAGAGCCCTAGTGCCTTAAGTTGGATGAAGGAGCGCGCTAGTTTGTCTGCCAATACGTCTGCTGCCTATTTAGTTGGACATTTTCACTAGTGGGCTCGCCATTCGCGAAGGTGCAAGTACGGACACCATCGAAACCACCTTCGGTTACTCGCCCTTGGTAAGAGCAGCCGGAATATTCTGATGTCGGCGGCATAGCGAAGGAAATCTCGTTTCCTTCGACCGTGAGCCTCACGACGACCGGCGTGATTGCATAATCGATAAATTCTTGCGCGACGACCCAGTACCCGTCGAAGGAATTAACCTTGCCTATCCGGTTTACACCCACCCCCACTAGGGCTAGAATGGGCGCAAACCGGATATAGGGGAGCGCGCCATGGATGTTCTCGACCGCGCCGATCTCCCATTCCCGCATTCGCTACCCGAGTTCCAGCGACTTTTCCCCGATGATGCGGCCTGCGCCGCCTACCTGGAGAAAGCCCGCTGGGGAGACGGCTTTGCCTGCCCGCACTGCGGCACGGCGGGAGAGCCGTTCCACTTTGAAAACCGCCCTGGCGTCCTGCGCTGCCGCAAGTGCCGCCAGAACACCGGGCTGACGGTGGGAACAGTGATGGAGCGTAGCCACACTCCGCTGAACGTCTGGTTCTGGGCCGCTTATCTGGTCGCCAGTCAGACGCCCGGCATGTCTGCCGTGCAGTTTCAGCGGCAACTTGGTCTTGCGCGCTACGAGACGGCCTTTCAAATTCTCCACAAGCTCCGCTCGGGCATGGTGCGGCCCAACCAAGACAGGATCGGTGGACAGCCCAAGAACCATGTTGAGGTGGACGAACCCTGGGTTGGCGGGCGAACGCGTGGGGAAGGCCGTGGTGTTCACCACAAGGTTCCCGTCTCCTGTGCCATCGAGGTGCGTCATCGAAAGCCGGGCACCAAGCTCGACAACCGGAAAGACGGACGCTATGCCGGACGCGTTCGGCTCGCCGTCGTGCTCGACCGTAGCGCCGAGTCGCTCTGTGGGTTCGTCGAGAGCACCGTCGCGCCGGGATCGCTGATCGTTACTGACGATTGGAGCGGCTATGCTGGCCTCGGTAAGCGCGGCTATGAGCACTTCGCTGTTGCCGAGTGTGGTGATCCAGAGGTTGCCGAGCAATACCTGCCGATCATCCATCTGGTTTTCGCCAACCTGAAGACGTGGCTGATCGGGATCCACCACGGCGTTAGCCACCAGCACCTACAAGCCTACCTCAACGAGTTCACCTCCCGCTTCAACAGGCGGTTCTACCCGTTCAACGCCTTCCGCTCATTGCTCGGCATCGCGGGCGACACCTCTGCTCCAACCTATGCCGAGCTTTACTCGGGAGAGTGGCGGCACCCTACATGTAGCGGTCATGGGCGTTAACCGGATAGGCAAGAATTAACTATCCATATTTCTGTTCCGTATAGCTCTCCTGCACCCTCTCCACCTTCAGGAACACCTTCAACGAGGGAAAACATGCCCGTGATGTGGGGGGGGGGGGGGGGGGGGGCTTCGTCAGCAGCTTGAGTGCTTTGAGCCCCCAACGTCACCGAACAGCAGATAACCCCACAGAGAACTTGTCCCAGACGGGTGAGCATTAGTCGTCCCTTTTTGAATCCCCCGTTCGGCGGCGCGTATAGGGCCTATTCCAAGCGCCCCAAGGCATAGGCAACGACGAGATAGACTTTTCCGGTATCGGCACTGGGCAATGTAGAGGCAAGAAAGCCGTCTCGGTCGCCTTCCAGCGCGCGGGCGAGAAGAAGTTCGAACTCCTCGAGATAGGCATCGGCCGCGCCATGAAAACGTGCGTTGTCGCGATAGAGGCCGGCAATTTTGTCGACCGTTTCGGGACCGATAGAAGTCGCAAATTTGCGTGCAAAAACGCCGCGGTCGCCGTCAAGGTAGCGGCGCCAAAGTTCGGGGCTTGCGCTCTCGTTCATCGCCACTTCGAGATCACTTGCCAGATCAGCGAGCGCCGCTTGAACCGATCCGAGAGCCGAGAGCGCGCTGGGTTTTAAGGTGGGGCCATTCACGTCCGGGGTTTCAGCGGCCGCCAGCACATCGGACAGCTCGAACGTTGACCTCGCGCCGCCCTTTCCACGCTTCTTTGGCGTTGTGATGCGCTTTGCCATGCCCCGCAAGCCATTGCCAATCGCTTCTTGCGGTGCACTCTCCGGCGCATTTTCGTCTGGAGTAGGGTGTCCACTCGCACGCGCCTGCAGCGTCGTGAGAGTCCGAGCCGACATATCGAGCATTTTTTCCGTTTCCAAACGCATGGCCTCGCGTACGCGTTCGGCCTCTTGTGAGGCCACGCCCGGAAGCGCGACGATGTGGCGTTCGGCATCCTCTGCGGCTTTCGCGAGGGCGGCGCGGGCCTTTTCGGCCTGCTTAGCAACGTCCAAGGTGGCGCGCTGGAGTTGGTCCGAACTCTCCATCGCATCGCCAACGAACTCCTTCGTGCGCCGTTTCGCTTCGGAGGTGGCTTCGTTCATCAGATCATGTGCACTTATCGAAGCTTCTCGGAGCGAGTCGATCAGTTTTGACATTGCATTGGCGGCTGCACCGGAGGCCGATTTGACGTTGTCCGCGTCGCGTCCAAATCCTGCCGCCATTCGTGCCGTGCGCTCATCGGCGCTTTCCATAGCCAGTTCTACGCGCTGCAGCCCTTGCGCAGATAACTCGTCGAAACGTTTAGCCTCGCCGGACAGCACTTCCGCGGCCCGTTCGATCGCATTCTTCTGCGTCTCCAACGTTTTTTCGAAATTTGTACTTTCTTCCCGAAGACGTACGACCAGCTCGTTCATGGCGATACGTTGACGCTCCTGCCTACCGAGTACGAATTCCGCTCGGCTGGTTGCCTTTTCCGCCGCAGTTTCGATCTTCTTGGACTGGCGGTCGAGCTCAATTGCCGCTGCCGCCGGCGCCGCTGCTGCTTTCTCGGCTGCGTCGCGAAATTGCGCACCTTGCGTGTCGAGAAGTTGCCCGGCAGATTTCAGTTCGTCGCCAGCCTGTTCCATAAGGGTCTTTAGTTGCGCCGCACGCCCAGCCAGAGACTCCGAGGCGCGCGCCGCCGCTTGATCCAGCGACTCGGCAACATTCTCAATGCCTGCGCGCTCGTCTTGAAGACGTTGTGCGATGGCCTGTGTTTTTACATCAGCACGCGCATTTGCATCGTCAAGCTGAGCGATGCGGTCCTCTAAAACATTTTCCAAAGCGCGCATGCGCCCAAGGGCGGCGTCCAGTCCGGTGCTCATCGTATCAAGTTCACGCCTGATCGCGCGGCCCAAACGTTGCGCATCTCCGACTACCGCATTGTCTATATTGGTCAGGCGTTCGGCAGATGCACGAAGAACGCTGGCAGCGTTCGACATCGCTTGCGCTCGCGTAAACGCAAAGGCGCAGGCAATGAATAGGAACGGTGGAAGAAGAACTGCGATACTCGCGAAGGCAATGAGGTGTGGAGCCAAGCCTGCAAGGCCTTCGGTTCCATAATAGCCCCAGAGAAACGCGACCGCCGCGCCAGACCAGAAGATTGCCAGAGTCACCGAAAAGAAAATTGCACCCGACCCCGTTTGGGCTAAGGAATCGTTTGCCAGGGGGGCCATGGCCACGGAATCTTTAGCCGCAGATTCTTCGGCCAGGGATTCCTCGGTCTTTTTGGATCCAACCGCTTCGGATGGAGACGCTATCGCTTGGCTTTCGGCAAGCGCGATTGTCTCCTTCGACTCGGTCTTGCCGTCTATCTTTGCTCGTAAACTCGTCATACGCGTGACTCGCTTGGTACTCGTTATGCGCTAAACTACGCCATTCAAGCGTCAGACGATGCCATTAGGCAAGAACGTAAATAAAACAGGGGTAATGGCGGTGGAGGAGAGAGAGGCTACGGCAGACAGCGCTCTCGCGGAAATTTCCGCTTCGGGAAAGGCGCGCCCCAATCCGGCGCAACGCCGTTATCTCGCCCGAGGATTGGCGCAATCAGGAGGTAAACTCCCGCTTTTTGATGAAAACGGGCAGCACGTGCATCCAGCACTCGTTAAGGCCTGCGTCGCTCATGGTTGGGCTGAACCCTGGTTCGGAAATCCACTGAAACCCGATTGGCTGATCTGTAAGTTGACGCAAGAGGGCAGACGGCTCGCAGGCGGAAAATAGCAGGAACCCGGCCACTAAATTAACGTCGCCTTGAGCAATTCCACCCTAAACTTCTGCTGTCCGAGCGTGGTCGGGCAATTGAGGAGAAGGGCAAATGGCGGAACCGGCGCTAAGTCCAATCGATCTGGACCATTTGAACATCTATACCGGCGGGGACAAAACGCTCAACTGCCAAATTCTTGGCCTCTTTGACGGCCAATGCCGTGAAATCATTGAGAGATTAGCTAATCTTGCGGCAAGCGGAGAGAGCGTCGAAAACGCAAAGAATTGGCGTGAAATTGCCCATTCCCTGAAGGGCGCATCGCGTGGCGTTGGCGCTTTCAAACTGGGCGACATTGCCGCTGAGGCGGAAAAGATGAGCCTCGGCGATGCAATGGAAGTGCTCGAGGCCGTTGAGAGGCTTAAAGCCAATGCCGCCTCCGTCCACCAATTTATTGACGATCTAACCAGCAAATCCAGCTAAAACTGGCCTTCGGTCACCCATTGTCGCAGCCCCGACAGCGGGATTGCGGGCAATTCTGTTTTTACATATAAGAATGTACCTTTATCACTTCTCACACGGAATTGTTGTGAAATTAGTATGATCGAACCCTCCACAGATGCCGAGCCCCAAAGCCCGATCGAAACCGATGTCGTCATAATCGGGGCGGGGCCTGCGGGTTTGTTTGCGGGTTTTGAGCTTGGTTTGGTCGATCTTAAGGCCCATCTAATTGATATTCTGGACCGGCCAGGGGGCCAATGCACAGAGCTTTATCCGGGAAAACCCATCTACGACATTCCGGGACTTCCCATCGTCAACGGGCAAGAACTCGTGGACAAGCTCATGGCGCAAATTGCTCCGTTTAATCCCGTGTTTCATTTGGGTGAGATGGCGAGCGCGCTGGAAAAGCTCCCTGACGGCCGCTGGAAGCTTTCTACGGATATGGGGAAACAGTTTATCGCGCCCGTCATTGTTATTGGCGCGGGTGGTGGAAGTTTCGTGCCGAAGCGACCGCCTATTCCCGGCATCGACGCCTATGAAGGCAAGTCGGTTTTTTATGCCGTGCGCAAAATGGAGCAATTTCGCGACAAAAATATTTTGATCGCGGGAGGCGGCGATTCTGCGCTTGATTGGACCCTCAATCTCGAGCCCATCGCAAAAAGTCTCACGCTCGTACATCATCGCGATGGATTTCGTGCCGCGCAGCATAGCGTCATTCAAATGCGCGAATTGGTGGCAGCCGGGGAAATCGATTTTCAAATTGCCAGCGTAAAAGCGCTTTATGGTGACAATGGCGTGCTCGAAGCGGTCACCCTTGCCGGTCCCGATAAAATCGAGCGCAGACATGAGGCGGACGTGCTCCTCCCTTTTTTCGGGCTCACCATGAAGCTCGGCCCGATTGCCGATTTCGGACTAAATCTGAATGAAAATCTCATTCCGGTGGATACGGGAAAATTTGAAACTGAGACCCTGGGTATTTTCGCCATCGGCGACATCAATACATATCCGGGTAAATTGAAACTTATCCTGTCGGCATTTCACGAGGCGGCATTGATGTCGCAAGCCGCTTTTCATATTTGTCGCCCCAACGAGAAGCTGCGCTTCCAATACACAACGTCGTCTTCGAGCCTGCAAAAGAAGCTGGGCGTGAAATGAAAATTATTGCAATCGACCGCGACGGCGAAACGCGTGACGTGGAAGGCAATGACGGCTGGACCGTGATGGAGGCATTGCGCGATGCTGGCCTTCCCATCACCGCCGAATGTGGCGGGGCCTGTGCCTGCGCGACTTGCCATGTCTATGTCGAAGATGGTTGGTTAAAAAAATTGCCCGAGCAACGCGACGAAGAGATTGACATGCTCGACATGGCGCTCGAAGTGCAGCCTAATTCGCGGCTATCCTGTCAGCTCATTTGCTCCGACGAAACCGACGGCATCAAAGTCACGCTGGCGCCGGAATAATAGCAAGCAATTGCGTCTTTGAGCCGCCGAGTTTTACTAATCAACGACAAGCCGATACCGGCGCGTCCAAATCCAAATGCCTGCCGCAGCAATCGCGATATTTACGAAAACGCGATTGATCTCAAACGCGAATGGCGGGAGCAATCCGGCGAGGCATTCGCTTATCGTCGATTAATCGCCATAAATTGCCTGGATTGTCCCAAGGATTCCAGGGCTTGGCGGCGCGTCACCGCCCCGCTAAAGTCCGCCGGCCTTTGGCCCCTTATGGCGAGGAGATTGAGTCTTCAATAGGGATATTTCGTTGTGTTAACCGCCGAGCGAGTACCCGATCACTGCCCGGCCCTCGTACTCAATGCGGATTACCGCCCGTTGAGCTACTTCCCGCTGTCGCTGTGGTCGTGGAAGGACACGATCAAGGCGGTCTTTCTCGAACGCGTAAATATCGTTGAGGAATATGACCGGGTGGTGCATTCGGTCGCGTTCGAAATGCGCGTTCCGTCAGTCGTTTCGCTTAAGAGTTTCGTAAAGCCGGTACGCAATCCCGCCTTCACGCGGTTCAATGTTTTTCTGCGCGATCGCTTCGAATGCCAATATTGCACCTCAAGCGAAGACCTCACATTCGATCATGTGGTTCCGCGTTCACGAGGCGGCCGCACGACTTGGGAAAATGTGGTCGCGGCATGCGCGCGCTGCAATTTATTGAAAGGCGGAAGGATGCCCGCCCGTGCGAAAATGCAACCCAAACATTTTCCACACCGGCCGAGCGTTGCGGAGCTGCAGAAGAACGGGCGAATGTTTCCGCCTAACTATCTGCACCAGTCCTGGGCCGATTATCTCTATTGGGACAGCGAACTGGAACCCTAAAGCTGCCAACTCGGTTTTAAGCGTTTCTTTCCGGCCGCGACATCGCATAGAGCGGCGGCGCATCGTCGCGCGCCGTGATCTCACGCGTCACCCGAAAGCCGAAACGCTCATAGAGTTTTATGTTGCGCGGATTGGAGTTTTCCAAGAACGCCGGCATCCTCGCGGCATCGACTCGGGCGAGCGTGCTTTCAAGAAGAGCGGTTCCCAGTCCGGCACCTTGAAAGCGCGGCGCCACGCCCACAAAGGCTAAGTAAAAATATGGCTCCGGGGGATGAGCCCGCTCCATTGCCTTGGCCATTGCCGCGCCGCGCGCAAAGCGCGATACGCCCGTAAGCGACAAGAGGACGGACAGAAGACGCAACTCGTCGCGAAAGTTTTCCGGTTTTGCTTCGGCATAGGGAGCGATCCACGACACTGCAGCGTAAGCGTCGGACGTTATCCATGTTTCGCCAAGCGGGATCGCGCGCTCGGCCATGACCCAATAAAAAAAGCGATTGAGCGCCTCTGCGCGTCCACCCACCCGCGTCATCCAGTTGAATATCGGATCGCGTGAGAAGGCGGCGGCAAGGAGGTGCGAAATGCGCCCGGCGTCATCCGGCGTTGCTCGTCTCGTCGCAATGCTTTTCGAAACGTTCCCGCTTTGCGGTGTTGGGGCATCGGCCCCGTGCGGAGACGCGCTCATATGCGCTCGGAAAGTCGAATAGCCGTACGACAACCCAATCTGATTGCAGATGAAAGCAAGCCATAAAACGGCGCCTGCTCGGCCCCACATGCAAGTGCTTCGTCGCGATGATCGAGCTCGTCTTGGCGAAATTCTTCTACGGTCATCCGCAAGTCCGTTTCGTCGGGTCGAGCGGAAAGTTTTTCAATCTGCCCTGCATAATGCTCGTCGATGACATCCTCCACCGCGACAGTGCAGGCCATCGCCGCCTTTTCGCCCATCAGTGCCGTTGCCGCGCCAAGCGCGTAACCGGTGACATGCCATAGCGGCTCTAGCGCAGTCGGCCTTACGCCGCGCGTCCTCACCATTTCGGAAAAGGTGTCGAAATGCTTTTGTTCCTGAGCAGCCATTTGCGCGATGGACGCAGCGTTCCTCTTTGCGCTCGGCAGCTGGGAGAGCACAGCAAGCTGACCCTTATAAATGCGCAAGGCGCCAAATTCGCCCGCGTGATCGACTCGGATCATTGCCGCAATGTCGTTTTCGGCGTCGTTCTTCTCAGCGCTTCTTCCAGGGAGCGAAGGCCGGGTTTTGCGTAATGGCGTCACGGACATGGGTGTTACCTTTTGCGCCCTAGGAGCACGAGGCTTAGTGCAGCCGCGCCCAGCGAGAACAGCGCATTATACCCCGCGAGTGAAATTCCAAACAGCCGCCATGCGGCGACGTCACAGGGCACGACACGAAATGCATTCGGCCCGCTCAAATCATCGGGATTAAAGTTGTTCGGCGAGCAGAAGGACAGACCCTCCCAAAGATCCCATTCCACCCCCGCATGGTAGATCCCAATCAGACCGGAGAGTGCGAGCGCGGCAATAGCGAAGATGGCCATTGGCCTGGCCCAGCTACGCGGCAGCAGCCCGGCACCGAGGAGCCCAATTCCGATGAGCCCAATAAGAGCGGCTGCAATATGCGGCCAGCGCTGCCAGTGACACATCAGGCAAGGCGGCAATCCACCAATATATTGAAACATGAGGGCGCCGAGCAGCAGAGCGAGGCTCACGCCGCCCGCAAGCATTCCGGCGCGCATGTCAGGCGATAGCTGCATCATGATTCACTTGGTTTGTGCCACGCGCCAGGCCATATCAGCGCCCTTCCTGCCTGTCCATCAAGCCGGCTTTTTTACGGGACCGGACAATAATCGCACCCCAAAAAAGGTAATTAGCCGGACAGTGTTCGTATAAAAGATCATTGTTCGTGTAATTATCTATTTGTCACAAAAAACACGTTTGATTTCAAAGAATTAAAAAATGCGATATTACGAAAATTTGGCTTGAGCTCTCATCATTGCGTGCTTAAATGGGCCTTACGGTCGGTTCGTTTGGGTCCGCAGTCAGCCCGGCGAGCCGGCCGGTTTCTCTAAAGGTTTGCTCGCAAGAGTTTTATACAAAGCGCATCGCGTTTTGCGGCGCGCTTTGCGTTGATAAAGAGTTCCATGGCGATCGGCTGGACACAAACAAAGAAAAAAAGAATCGCGAAACCAGCGATGCGGCGCGCACTTCTCGAAATTGGCGATAGGACGGTCGAAGTGAGTCTGCGCGCAAATCCACGCGCGCGTCGCTACATCGTAAAAGTCGATCCGATAACCGGTGAAGTTTCTGTCACCGCACCAAGTTCGCGCTCGCTCTCCGATGCACTTGATTTTGCAAAAAAGGAAAGTGAATGGATCGCGGGAATGTTGGCAAATGTTCCGGAACCAATTGAAGTAAATCTTGGTGCGCCAATTCTTTTCTGTGGCACGCTACATGTGCTTCTTCCTGGGGAGGCGGCAAAGGGGGGAACGCGTCGTGGTCCGATATGGATCGATGACACGGCATCGCTGCCTACGATTCGCGTTACGGGACGGAGCGAACATGTCCCGCGCCGGGTACGCGATTGGCTGAAGCTTGAGGCGCGCAAACGCATCGGCGAACGTGTCGCCGAATATTCAAAAAGTTTAGACGTGCAGGCCAAGCGTGTGACCGTGCGCGATACGACAAGCCGTTGGGGCTCCTGTTCGTCGCATAATTATCTTTCTTTTTCCTGGCGCCTCGTTATGGCCCCTGCCCATGTACTCGACTATGTCGTTGCGCATGAGGTCGCACATCTATGCGAGCTCAATCACGAGCCGCGGTTTTGGCGTCTTGTAGAGAAGCTCGTTCCGCACACGAAAAGATCGCAAATCTGGCTCGATGAGCATGGCGCAACGCTTTATCGTTACGCACCACGCCTGCGAAAATCTTAAACCTTTCGTTAGGCGTAAAAACTAGAACAGTCTATCGAGCATTGC
Organism: Micropepsaceae bacterium; assembly: GCA_965247505.1. Classification (GTDB taxonomy): domain Bacteria; phylum Pseudomonadota; class Alphaproteobacteria; order Micropepsales; family Micropepsaceae; genus CAIYRG01. Next base: position 1,921,839 of record OZ252020.1, read on the forward strand.
TTCGAAAGCGCGAAGGATCCCATCGTCACCTTCGGATTCCGGAGCATTGTTTTCTCCGCTTTCCTCAAAACCAAGTCCAGATGGAAAATTGCTGTTCGGCACCGACTGCGCCACCAAGAGATAGTCCACACCCGGCAAGCGGCGCACAGGAAGATCATGTGACACCGATTGCATGAAGGATTTGAAAACACGCGCAGGAAGACCGCCGCCCGTTGCGCGATTCATCTCCGCATTGTCGTCATTTCCGATCCAAACGCTGCAAACAAAGTCGGCTGTAAAGCCGACAAACCAAGCATCGCGATAATCCTGAGAAGTGCCGGTCTTCCCTGCAAGCGGGCGCTCGCCAAGGGAGGCAGCCCGCCCCGTGCCTTCACTGACCGCACGCATCATCATTTGGGTCAATTCCGAATTGATCTCTGCGCTCATAACACGCCCCATTCCCGTGCCACGGCGCTCATAGAGAACCCTACCCGACTCGGTGGAGATTCGCCTTACAACATAAGGAATTACACCTGTCCCGCCATTGGCGATTGCGGCGTAGGCGGTCACCATTTCAATAGGCGTCACCTCCGAAGTCCCGAGCGCCAGCGAGGGAACCGCGAGAAGGTCTGCCGTTACTCCAAGCCGATGCGCCGTGCGCACGACGCGCTCCGGGCCAACCGCGTTTGTGAGTTGAACCGCCGCCGAATTCGACGAATGTGCAAGCGCGTAGGAAAGTGTAATCTCACCTTCATACTCTCCGTCATAATTTTCAGGCGCCCAGTTGCCGACGCTCACCGGGCCGTCGAAGACTCGATCTTCAGGACGAAAGCCTTGCTCCAACGCGGAAAGATATACAAAAGGTTTGAATGCCGAACCCGGCTGACGATAGGCATCGGTTGCCCGGTTAAACTGACTGTCGTCATAGGATCGCCCACCGACTAGCGCGCGAACTTCGCCTTGGGGCGTCATGGCAACCAATGCACCCTGGCCGGCGCTAAGACGTTCGCCCTCCATTTCCAAACCGGCCGCCAGAGCATGTTCGGCGGCCGCCTGCGCATCGAGGTCGAGTGTCGTTTCGATAATCAGTCGCTCGGTGATTTCGGAATCCACACCGATGAAAGCCGGCACTGCGGAAATCACAAAATCGACAAAATAGCCTGCCCCTGGGGTCGCCAGCCCTGCGGTAATTTTTGGCCGCGTTGCAAGAGCGTCTTGAACCTCCTGTTCTTCGAGATAGCCTGAACGCTCCATGGCTCTAAGGACTATGCTCGCGCGGCCCATGGCTCCGTCCATGTCGTTGGCTGCATTGTATCGTGAGGGTGCCTTGACGGAACCGGCGAGAATGGCCGCCTCGACTACATTCAGCGCGCCCGCAGGTTTTGAGAAAAAGCGCTGTGCAGCAGCTTCGATTCCATAGGCCCCTGCGCCAAAATAGACGCGATTGAGATAGAGCGTAAGAATTTGATTCTTCGTGTAGCGGCGCTCCAATTTGAGCGCCAAAATCGCCTCTTCGAATTTTCGCCGAAATGTTCTATCCGGCTGCAAGAAAAGATTCTTTGCCAATTGTTGCGTGATAGTCGAGCCACCCTGCACGAATGCGCCTTGCATGATGCCGACGATAAGCGCGCGCGCGAGGCCAAGCGGATCGATTCCAAAATGGTAGTAGAAGCGTCGATCCTCAATCGCGACCAAGGCGTTCGGGATATGGGAGGGAAGGTCCTCCACCATGACGATGTCGCCATGGGTAAGCCCGCGCCGCGTGATCATTCTTCCATCGACATCAAGCAGCGTAATGTCGTCGCGCGGGTTGTAGGTCAGAAGGTTCGCCGTATCCGGAAGATCGGTGAAGAAATAGGAGCTGAAGACCAGGGCAAGAAATACTGCCCAGACTCCGCCGGCAATAAGCGAATAGCGAATGCCGCTTCGGCGGCGCGGGGAACCACGCCCTTTCGCCCCGGCGCGCTTTCTCCCGCCAGGCCGTTTGATCCGGCTTGTTGACCGCTTATCAAACCCGCTCATTTTGTCGGCTCGCTCTTGGTTATTCTTTGGGGCTTGCTCGTCCACTAAATTCCCCAATATTTTCTAGGGCCTGGAAGGTTAACGAGGGATAAATGCCCAGGGTCCTTTGGGCCTCCCACCGTCCATAGCAACGCTTGAAAACGACATTGGTCCCCCAAAGAGGCTCACTTAAGGCAGCGATTGGTCAAAGATGGGGCATTTTGCATCCAAATTCGTGGAAATCGTACCACTTTCCCACCGCCAAGGGAACTGTATCCCCTATGCAGCCATCCGATGGCATGATTTTGGTAATCGGCCCGCGCTTGGAAGGCCACTCGGTCATTTTTCTCGCCATCCAGACACACCTCTCCTGTCGCTTTCTCCTCGCCGTCGATTCCCTCGGCCTACGCCGGAGCGGGTCTTCGTCGCAGATCATCAATCAAGCTCAGGATTTTCCGGAACAGGTCCCTCGGCACCGCCACCTCAGCCAATTGGAACGTAACGTAGCGGCCATGTCGGACAACCTTGGCCCCGATCTTCACCAGCTTGTCGCGCAACGTCGTCATCGACCAGTGCTCCACCTCCTTCGGCAAAGCCAGTGTCCTCATGAAGTTGCCCAGATTGTAGGCCAGGGCGTGAAGCTGGAGCCGAACGGCATTGTTGCGGAACTTGCGACATGACAGACGGGTCCAGTTGATGGCGTTCTTGCCTTCCTTGATGTGCTGCTCCGCCGTGCCACGGTGATTATAGAACGCCACCACCCGCTTGGTAGGGCGCGACAGATTAGTGACGATGAAACCGACGCGAGGAACCAGCTCGCCGGGGTGCCACTCCACTTTGGCCACGACACGGCGCTTCTTGTTCCACGATCCGGCCTGATAGCTGAAGCTGGCGTGGAAACGGCGAACATGGTCGGGCGGGCGACCGACAGGTCGCGTAAGCAGATGGGCAATGTTCCGCTGGAGAATCGCGTTCGCTTTGAGGCGGATGACGTAGAGTAATCCCTCGGCTTCGAGATATTCGTATATCTCCGGTGAGGCGAAGGCGGCATCGCCACGAAAATACAGCCGCACCTTCCTTTCCTTATAGCGCATCACCACCGGCTCCAGAACATTCCGCCATCCGTCGGCACTGTGAACATTACCGGGGCGCAGGGAACATCTCTCCAAGTCGCCGAACTGGTTGAACAGGAATAGCGGATGGTAGCAGGTACAGCCGAAGTGACCATTGTACGCTGTTCCCTCTTGTTCGCCATGGGTCGGGCTGACGCTGCTGTCCATGTCGAGAATGATCATCTTCGGCGGATGGCGGTCATGAACCTTGTCGATCCACACCCCGTTCATGTCGACCAAGGCTTCAACGTTCTCGTCGGTGGCCAATAGCTCCGTCTCGAAGCGTCCCATCTGGCTGGTGGAAGCGGCCTGTCTTTCGATGGCCTTGCCGCCGACAATCCAGCGCATGGCGGGATCACGACCCAGACGATCGGCATCGTTCACGTCGTCGTATCCGCCAAGACGGCCAAAGACGGACTGACGGAACTGCCCCGTTATGCCGTGCCATCCGTTCTTGCCGGTACGGCTGTCGTGGAAAACACCCTCGGCCATCTCAGTCAGGCCGAGGGCATCGTCAAGCTCCCGGTAGGCGAGCAACCCGGCATCAGAGGTGATCTTGGAACCGTGGAATTCAAGCTTCAAGCGACGGTCAAAAACGACCCGAAGGCACCCCGGTTTCGATTCACCCATCGGGTGTGCCATATCCGCCGCTCCATGCATGCTACAACTTCATGATTCTTATAGCAGAATCGCCTTCTCGCCGCACTGAATATCGACGCTACTTGGGAAATGCGGCAGGCGCCAACGTCACGCAAAATGAAGCAACGCTCACACAAACGCGTGCAAGTGCGGCGCGCACCGAAGGCTTGTTCGAGCGCAACGTCGTATCGGCGCAGGATCTCGAATCTGCGCGTGCCGATTTGCTGCGCGCGCAAGCGAACTTACAGCGTGCCCGTGCGGATGCGGCGCTCGCGGCCGCGCAAGTGGACGCCGACAGCACAGCTCTCAGCAAAACCGTGATCCGCTCACCTATAACCGGGGTCGTACTCGATCGGTTGGTGGAGCCTGGACAGGCGGTCGCCGCCTCGTTTCAAACGCCGGTCCTTTTTACTCTAGCGAGCGATCTTTCTCGGATGGAGTTGGTCATCGATATCGATGAGGCCGATATCGGTTCGGTGCGCGAGGGACAGACGGCAAGCTTTTCGGTCGACGCGTTTCCGCAGCGCAGATTCGATGCTGAACTTGTGTCGGTACGCAACGCTCCGAATATTGAAAATGGGGTCGTGACCTATAAGGGCGTTCTTGTCGTCGACAATTCCAGCATGTTGTTGCGTCCGGGGCTTACGGCGAATGCGGACATTGTCGTCGCGGAACTTAGCGATAAACTGTTTGTCCCGAACGGCGCCTTGCGCTTTACGCCCAGCGTTGCAGAGGCGGGTCCAATTCCGCCTGCGCCCATCTTTGCCAATGGCGTTCTTTCCGGCCGTGTTTGGGTGCTCGAGGGCGGGCGGCCGACGCATCGCGATATTGTCGTCGGGCGCTCCGACGGCCAATTGACCGAAGTGATTTCAGGCGGTTTGGCCGCGGGCGACGAGGTGATAACCGATGCCCGAAATTCAAACGCGCCTTGATCGCCGACCGTTTTTATGACGCCCCCGCCCCTCCTTTTGTTTGACGACGTCACCAAGATTTACGGATCCGGTGAGGCAAAGGTTGTGGCGCTTGATCATGTCGATATTTCCATTCAGGCTGGCGAGTTTGTCACGGTTATGGGCCCCTCGGGGTCCGGCAAATCAACAGCCATGAATATTCTTGGATGTCTCGATACGCCAAGCTCGGGCCACTATTATTTTGAGGGCATTGATGCCGCGAGCCTAAGCCGCGATCAGCGCGCGCTTTTGCGTCGAAACTATGTCGGGTTCGTTTTTCAAGGGTTCAATCTCTTAAAGCGCACAACGGCGCTTGAAAACCTCGAGCTCCCTCTCATCTATCGTGGCGCATCGCGAGAAGAACGCCGCGCATCGGCCGAAAAAGCGCTGGAGCTTGTCGGTCTTTCCGATCGTGCCACTCATACGGCCTCCGAGCTTTCGGGCGGCCAGCAACAGCGCGTAGCGATTGCCCGCGCCCTTGTGACCGAACCGAAAGTGATATTTGCCGATGAACCGACCGGAAATCTCGACACTGCCCGCGGACAGGAAATTATGCAGCTTTTGTCGTCGCTAAACACCGAACAGGGAATCACAATTGTGCTTGTCACCCATGAGGAGGTCATTGCAACCTATGCCAGGCGCCGTATCTGTTTTCTCGATGGCCACATCGAGAGCGACATGGAAAAAGCACTCGCATGATCGGCAATGCTCTCATTCTCGCCTTACGCGAAATCCGGCGTAATCTGATGCGCGCGGCGCTGACGACGCTTGGAATTGTTATTGGCGTGGGCGCCGTGATCGCCATGGTGACAATCGGAAACGGGGCGCGTGAGGGCGTTGCCAACAGCATAGAATCCATGGGGCGCAATCTCATCATTCTTCAGCCCGGAACCCGGCGCGGGCCCGGTGGAGGGGGCCGTGCCAGCGCGCCACCGTTTACGCAAGGCGACGTCGACGTGATTACGCGCCAAGTCTCAGATATTCGCGTCGCCGCCCTTGCGACGCGCGCCGCAACAATTATTGCCGGCAACCGAAATCATCCGACACAGGTCGCCGGAACCAGTAATGCTTATCTTGGCGTACGCGACTGGCCAGTGATCGAAGGCCGCATTTTTTCTGACGCCGAGATGCGCGCCGGCCGCGCAGTCTGCGTGTTGGGGCAAACGGTCAAAAATGTTCTGTATGGCGGGCAGGATCCCATTGGCGATGAAATTCGCGTCGGACAAGTTCCTTGCGAGGTTGTTGGGGTGCTGTCCCCAAAGGGGCAATCGACCTTCGGGCAGGATCAGGATGATCTCGTGGTCATGCCGCTACGTACGCTGCAGCGCCGTCTTGCAGGTAATCTCGACATTGGAACAATATGGATCGGCGTGAACAACGCAGGCGACATCCCACGGATCAAAGAACAGCTCACCGAAATTCTCCGCGAGCGCCGTCACCTGATCAGCAATGAGCCCGACGATTTCCGAGTCAACGACATGCAGGAGATCGCCGGCGTGATGGATGCGACGGCCGCGATTCTCACGGCCTTCCTATCGGCCATCGCTGCCATAAGCCTATTGGTAGGCGGCATCGGCATCATGAACATCATGCTGGTCAGTGTGACAGAGCGAACGCGCGAGATTGGAATCCGCATGGCCATTGGCGCCCGCGAAAGCGATGTCCTCACCCAGTTTCTCGTGGAAGCGGTGATGATGTCGGCGCTTGGCGGCATCGTCGGGATCGCAATTGGACTCATTGCGTCGGCGATCGTGGTTCATTTTTTCGAAGTGCCTTTTGTGCCTTCCTTGTCGATCATGCTGATCGCTTTCCTGTTTTCCGCCGCAATCGGCGTTGCCTTCGGCTATTTCCCCGCAAGAAGAGCGGCGCGCCTCGATCCCATCGAGGCCCTCAGGCACGAATAGCGAGAGCTATCCCATCAAGCGGTAACCACCACTCTCAGTGATAAGAATTTTCGCGTAAGCGGAATCTTTCTCGATCTTTTGACGCAGGCGATAAATATGTGTTTCCAGCGTGTGTGTGGTCACGGCGGGATTATATCCCCAGACTTCGTGTAACAATACGTCGCGGCTGACCGTGTCGCCCGCACGCTGAAGAAACTTTAAAATATTCGTTTCCTTTTCCGTCAACCGAATGCGCCTATCGCCTTCGAGCAGCAATTTTGCGCTGGGACGGAATGTATAAGGGCCGATACGATATATTGCCTCTTCGCTCGTTTCATGGCTGCGCAAATGGGCTTCCACACGCGCCATCAAAACCGCGAAGCGAAAGGGCTTGGCGATATAATCATTTGCTCCCGCTTCAAGCCCGGCGATTGTATCTTCGTCCGAATCCGAAGCAGTAAGTATGAGAATGGGGCAGGTAACGCCCTTTTCCCGAAACTCCCGGCATAATTCACGTCCGTCCCCGTCCGGGAGCGATACGTCCAAAACCATGAATTCATAAAGCCCGGACAGGCCCTTGTCCCGCGCTTCGGCAGCCGAGGCCACTCCGACCGGCTCGAAACCGCTAATTGCAAACTGCTCTGCCAGGGATTCGCGCAGCATATCGTCGTCGTCGACGAGAAATACGCGTTTGGAACTAGGCATTTGGCACCTCTGCTCCCGGTGAGATATACGCGGCGGGCGGGAAACTCTACCCCGTTTTGCTTGAGCGGTGTATTTCCAGTCTATGGCAGAGAAAAGGCAGGGCCAGGAAAAAGGCGGATCAGCGCAAGGCGCGGCGCTCATATCGGTGCAACACCAGGTTGAACGCGCTGTCGGTGATTTTCGCCGTGGAGCCCCAGTGCTTATTTGTGCGCCCCAAAGCGGAGGGGACCAAAACGGCGGGACGCTTGTTTTTGCCGCAGAAACAATCAGCGATACGATCTTGGAGCGCTTGCGGTGCACGAATAATGAACCGCTTGTAATGCTTCTCACATCTGCGCGTGCAGCGACGCTAAAGATCCGCCTCTACACGCCCGATGTTGTCGGCGTCACGCTTGAGCCCGGCGCCGATGCAAAACGCATACTCGCAATTGCCGATCCAGCGAGCGATCTGGCCGTGCCGTTAAAGGGCCCGTTCCAAGCGTTGCGCGGCGATCTCCCGCCGGGCTCGCAGGCTGCAATCCACCTCGCAAAACTTGCCGGGCTCCTTCCGGCTGCGCTCGCTATTTCGGTGGCAGAGGAATCCGTCGCCGCGATGGGCAGAGAGGTTTTGGCAATCGATGCGAGCGATGTCCTTTCCTTCGAAAACGATGCTGCCCGCACTTTGCAGTTGGTTGCGCGGGCACGAATGCCGCTCGAAGGAGCGGAGGCCTGCGAATTTGTATCATTCCGGCCCGCCGACGGTGGGACGGAACATCATGCGATTCTTATCGGCGAGAGTGGCGCAAAAGGATTGGCGACCCCCGGCCCGGTCCTCACGCGTCTTCATTCCGAATGTTTCACGGGCGATCTCTTAGGCTCGCTTCGCTGCGATTGCGGCGATCAGCTGCGCGGCGCGGTTCAGGCAATCGCGGCGGCGGGTGGCGGCGTTCTTCTCTATCTTGCTCAGGAAGGGCGCGGCATCGGGCTTATGAACAAACTGCGCGCTTATCGTCTTCAAGACCAGGGCTTCGACACTATCGAGGCAAATGAACGTCTCGGTTTTGAAGCCGACGAACGCCTTTATGATACCGCCGCGCGTATGCTCCAATTGCTCGGATATAGTTCAGTGAAACTAATGACGAATAATCCGGAGAAAATTGAGGCGCTGGAATCTTCAGGCATCAAGGTCGCCGAGCGCGTGGCACATAGCTTTCCGGACAATGTGCATAACCGCGATTACCTTAAGACCAAGGCCAAACGTGGCGGGCACCTCTATTGATCGATCTTGTTACTGTCAGATGTGAAAATGCCGGTTCCATTACCGATTGGGGTGCAGGCGCCCGCCGCTGCGCGATTGGCCTGGCCGGCATCGGCAAGAAAACACGCGAGGGTGACAATATTACGCCTGTGGGAGTTTGGCCTGTGCAGCGCGTTCTCTATCGTGCAGATCGTCAAAAAGCACCGGACACGGCGTTACACATCGTGCCCATCGAGATGAATGATGGCTGGTGCGATGCGCCAGAAGATAAAAATTATAATCTCCCCATAAAATTTCCTTATGCGGCGAGCGCGGAGAAACTTTGGCGCGCCGATGCGCTTTACGACATTGTCGTTGTAATTGGATTTAACGATGCGCCGGTCGTTGCGGGGAGGGGCAGTGCCATATTTCTGCATGTCGCTGCAATGGACTTTGCGCATACCGAAGGCTGCGTTGCGCTGAAAAAAGAAGATCTCTCGGAGCTACTGCGCGATCTTTCCCCGACTGCAAAAATCCGGATCGAAGAATCTTAGCGCGCTATTTGCGTTCGCCGAAAATCGCCGTCCCGACGCGTATATGTGTTGCGCCGAAACGGATCGCAGTTTCGAAATCGTCGCTCATGCCCATGCTTAGGAACTCAAGCGATAAATCGCGCGAAAACTTTTGCAACAGCGCGAAATGGGGCGAGGGTTCCTCGTCCACTGGTGGAATGCACATGAGCCCGATCACGGGTAGTTTGAGCTCCTCTCGGCAGTGATCGACGAACTCCGCCGTTTTCCCCGGCGCAATACCGGCCTTTTGCGGTTCCTCGGCCGTATTGACCTGAACGAAGAGCCCCGGGCATCGCCCGGTTTTTTCCCTTTCTGCCGCAAAGGCGCGGGCCAGCTTGTCGCGATCAAGAGAATGAACGTAATCGAACAGGGACACCGCTTCGGCCACTTTGTTGGACTGCAAAGCGCCAACCAGATGAAGCTCAATACCGGTAAAACGCAGCTTCAATGCCGGCCATTTGGCCTTTGCTTCTTGAACCCGGTTTTCCCCAAAAAGCCTATGACCGGCCTCTAACACCGGTTCAATGCGCTCCAAATCATGGGTTTTGGAAATCGCGACAAGACGGGTTTCCAAAGCGGGTTTGATTGCTTTATCCCGAGCGTTCGCGATGCGCGAAAGGATCGTGCGAAGATTTGCGGCGGGGTCTATCTCTGTCGCTACTGAGGACATTTGATGGCATCTGTTTTGGCTCGGTTGAAACTAGCAAGGCTAGCGCAGCGCCTCAACGCATGTTGCGGACAGCCATTGCCGGCTTTGATTCTAATGACCGACGACAAACGGGTCCTGGATCCCATTGCCGCCGCACAGGCTCTTCCTCAAGGATCGGCCATCATCTTGCGTCACCGCGACGACCAGCAGCGCTCCCGGCTCGGCGAAGCCCTCGTGAAGCTTATGCGCCAAAGCAATCTTATGCTGCTGATCGCAGGAGACTCCGCGCTTGCAAGGCGTCTTGACGCAGATGGCGTACATTTTTCCGAATCGCAAATCGACGAGGTCGCGCCATGCCGCACGCGTCATCCAAGCTGGATCATTACTGCAGCGGCACATTCGGAGCGCGCACTCCTTCGCGCAAAACGCGCCGGCGCCGACGCCAGCCTATTTGCGCCGGTTTTCACAACCAAAAGTCACCCTCAAAAGAGTGCATTCGGCCTAACGCGATTTCGTTTGGTGGCGGCGCGGGCACCGCTTCCGCTTTACGCATTAGGGGGAATTACAGCAGCGAATGCGGAAAGACTTTCAGAGGCGCGCATAGCCGGAATAGCGGCGATTGATGGCGCGCTGCCGGACTAGATCGAGACGCCAAGGCTAAGAAATCCGCCGTCCATGTTGATCCAGCTATTGCCATTATAAAACGTGCCGACATTGCGTTCGTAATTGTAGAATTGCCAGCCGGCTGTGATCTGAACATTGCGGCTCAACTCATATCCGATTGAAGTTTGATAAGCGGTCACAATAAATCGCGGAACGCCGCTTGCGGCATCCATAAAGGTATTTGAGTATTCGACCCCAAACCGCCATGAGTCCAAACTCGCCAGCGCAGATAAAAACACACGCTCTGTTTCAGCGCCCTGAAAGACCGTTCCCGTAGAAAAGCCATAACCGCTGGAGGCGCGGTATCCGCCGCCCCATGAAATCTCGAAATCGTCTATGTCCGCCTGAAACTGCAGTCCAAGCGCGAAGTCGTAGATATCGCCACTTGCAAAACTCGGGTTACGCAGTGCACTGCGTGCATAAGCGGCAGACACCCCCATCGTGATCTCGCCCAAGCGTTGCGTATAGCTTGTGGCAAATTCCCAGATCGAAGCTTGCGTATTGGGTGCGTTGCTTGGATTGACGAACAAATACGGCACTGCGCCCTTTACCAGATTGGGCGTGTAGGACGCGCCAACTTGGATGCCAAAAAGGCTCGGCGAGATATAGGAAATTTTCGACGCGTTCGAAGAGGCCTGCACCGAAGTGATTTCTTCGGTGAAGTTGTTGAACGGGCCACGATTTATTGGATTGCGAAACAAAGCGCTGTCGGAATCTTCAAGCGATATGTGGCTATCCACCTGCGGGCCGGAAAATCCAATAGTGTAGCCTGCGCCGTCCTGTTGCCCAATTTCCAACCGGCCGAGACCGGTCTGCACGTAAAAATACATCTTCTGCAGAAAATCGCTTCCGTAATTGTCGCTGGAAAGCTCGTCGCGCGCGAGCAGAACGTTCACGCGCATTCCGGTTATAAGTCCGCTGTCATAGAGCCGTTGCAGACGAATACTGCCGACCGCCAATCCCGTGGCGCTGGTCTCGTTAAAGCCGCCGGCGCTAAGCGGGCCTGGGTCCTGCGATGCGGTAAAGACACTGCCGCTCGCGAAACCTTCAAGGCGGAGATCGTAATTTCCGTAATACCAAACCGGCGCGTCAAAGGTGAGCGCGTCTTCCAAACCCTGCGCCTGCGATGGGGAGATGGCGCCTATAAGAGCGAGGCTCACGAGCCATATTACGCGCAGGCGGCCAAAACATTTCGCCATATAGTCTCCCTCGGAAATCGCGCCGTTCCGCCTCATTACACGGAATTGCCCTGGAAAAGCATTAGGATTTCCGGAAAGTGTCTCGCCATATCGAGACCCTGACCGGAACTTTGGCGAATTGTTCATGTGCTGTGGCGTTGCGCCTTTTTACCGGTCTCAGTATAAACACGTAAATGCCTGAAGAAGCGGGCCTTATCGGGGCAAAATGCCGGCCGCGGCCCACAGGAGGCAATTTCCATGCGTCAAACACCTCTATTAGCGCTTTGCCTTGGCCTATTGGGTTGCGTTCTGGCTCCCCAAATTGCCGAAGCACAAAGCTGGTCCGACGGAGAATGCATGGTGTCGGTAACCTGGCCTTATTTTCGAGACGCTGGTGATTGTTTAACGGACGGCGAACGCGGCGCCGGCGCGACCGGAACATATCAAGATCCGGAAGGCAGGTTGTTGCGTACTCCGGTGGCAGCACGAGCACTACAAGATTTGGAGGGCTGCGAGGTTTCCGCCGGGCCGGAGCCCGTACTCGCATCGGTCTCCAGTCGGGTAATTCTTCGCGACAGCACCGACTACAGGCTCACCATTACCGGTTCGAATTTTCGCTGCAATACCCAGGCCTATTTCAACGCAATACCGGTGCCGACGGTCGTCATGAGCCCAACGAGGCTCGAAATGTTACTTCCGGCGGAGCTGGCCGGGCGCGACGGCAGTTATCCGATAGTCGTCAGAAATCGCGCGCCCGTTGTGACGGCAAATCTGGGCCAGCAGAACTTCTCAAGCGCTCCGATCAACGAAGATGCCCCCGCGCCGGCTTCGGCGCCCGAGGTGCCTGCCATCACAAATACACGCGGGTGCAATACGAGTATGCTTTGGCCCTATTTTCGTGATCCGGGCGACTGTCTGACCGACGCCGAAAGAGAGGCCGGATTGGTCGGCGTCTACGGCAATACGAGAATGGCGGGCGAACCGGAGCCTGACCAGCCAACTCTCTCGCCGCTTCCCGCCGCTTCGAATTCCGGGGGAATCTTCGGTCTTTTCGGTAGCGAAGAGGAGTTCGGCGGCGGTGGACTATTGGATGACAATCTTTTGCCCCCGCAACAGGGGAGCCAATAGGCGGAACTTGGCATTGCGCCGTAAATAGAGCCTTATTATAAGCTCCGTGGTGCCGGTTGCGCGGCCAAGGGCAAAAAACGGTATTTAGGAGCTACAGTTACCCAATGCGGATTCTCATACTTGCCGCCAGTATTTGTTTTCTTGCCGCTTGCAGTTCAGGCACTGCCATACCCGGCACGGGAGCACCCGAAACGTCAATCGGAAATGCTAGCGATAGCGGTGGTTCCTGGTGGTGGCCCTTTGGCGGCAATGGCGACCCGGGCACAACGACGGGCGGTGCGCCCGAGCTTGGTGTGAACGCCTATCTTTGGCGTGCAACGCTCGACACTTTTAACTTCATGCCGCTTGCTTCAAGCGATCCTATCGGCGGCGTTGTTATCACCGATTGGTACTCGGCTCCGGAGAATCCCAGCGAGCGCTTTAAGGTCACCACCTATATTCTTGATCGCCGCCTACGGGCGGATGCGCTCCGTGTTTCGGTGTTTCGTCAAACGCTTGCCGGTGGAATGTGGGTAGACGCGCAGACCAATCCCGACACGGCAGTGCGCTTGGAAAACGCCATACTGACGCGTGCGCGTGAGATTCATATTTCACTTATTCAGTAGACGCGTTTTGTTCGGCCGAGGCTGAGAGCCACCCGGCTGGGCAAGGCTGGGAGGCAAAACTCGCATATGGCGCGCTACAACGCGAAAGAATCCGAGAAGCTCTGGCAAGAGGTTTGGGACGAGCGCCAATCCTTTTGCGCCAAGAACGATTCCGATCAGAAGAAATGCTACGTGCTGGAGATGTTTCCCTATCCGTCGGGGCGCATCCATATGGGTCATGTGCGCAACTACACGATGGGAGATTGTCTCGCGCGGTTTCGCCACGCCCAGGGTTATAATGTGCTCCATCCGATGGGGTGGGATGCGTTTGGCCTCCCGGCGGAAAACGCGGCACGCGACAAAAACATTCACCCGCGCGAATGGACCTATTCCAACATCGCGGCGGTGCGCAACCAGCTCAAGGCGATGGGACTCGCAATCGATTGGTCACGCGAATTCGCAACTTGCGATCCTGAATATTACGCACGCCAGCAACAGCTTTTCCTAAAGTTTTTTGAACTGGGTCTTGTCTACCGCGCTGAGGCCGAGGTGAATTGGGATCCGGTCGATGACACCGTACTTGCAAATGAGCAGGTCATTGAGGGCCGTGGCTGGCGTTCGGGCGCGCTCGTAGAACGGTGCAAGCTTGCGCAATGGTTTTTCAAAATTACCGATTTCGCCGATGATCTTTTGGACGGACTCGATGGATTAGAGCGCTGGCCGGACAAAGTCCGCCTGATGCAGCGCAATTGGATCGGCCGTTCGGAGGGTTTGCGCTTCCATTTTAAGCTACGCAATGCTCCGCAATCTTCGGTGGAGGTATTCACGACGCGCCCCGACACGCTTTTCGGCGCAAGTTTCGTCGCGCTTTCTCCCGATCATCCCTTGGCGCTTGAATTGGCTGCTGGGGACGAAAAATTAAAGGCCTTCATTGCCGAGTGTAAGCGCGTCGGAACCTCCGAAGAGGCGATCGAAACGGCAGAAAAACGCGGCTTTGATACCGGCGCGAAAGCTACTCATCCCTTTGATACCAATTGGGAATTACCAGTTTATGTGGCGAATTTTGTGCTCATGGGGTACGGCACCGGCGCGATTTTCGGCTGCCCCGCGCATGATCAGCGCGATCTCGACTTTGCCCGCAAATACGAGCTTAACGTGCGGGCGGTGGTGCTGCCAGAGGGGGCGGATCCCAAAACATTTGACGTCGGTAGCGAGGCCTATACTGGCGCAGGTCGCCTGGCCAATTCATCTTTTTTGGACGGCATGGATGTGGAGACCGCGAAGGCGGAAGTCGCAACCCGTATGGAAGCTTCCGGCGAGGGCGCGCGCACGGTCAATTACCGTCTTCGCGATTGGCTTGTTTCGCGGCAGCGCTATTGGGGTTGCCCGATCCCGATCATTCATTGCCAAGCATGCGGTCTCGTGCCTGTTTCCGAAAAAGATTTACCAATTGTTCTTCCCGAAGATATCGGATTCGATGTCCCGGGCAATCCTCTCGATCATCATCCCGACTGGAAACATGTCGATTGTCCGAAATGTGGGGCCAAAGCCCGACGCGAAACCGATACCTGCGATACCTTTGTCGACTCCTCCTGGTATTTTGCACGCTTCACCGATCCAATGGCCGGGGAAGCCGTCAACCGCAAGGCCGCGGACTATTGGCTTCCCGTCGATCAATATATCGGTGGCGTCGAGCACGCGGTTTTGCATTTGCTTTACGCGCGCTTTTTTACCCGCGCCATGCATCGCGCCGGCGTCGTTTCGCTGGACGAGCCGTTTTCGGGTCTCTTCACGCAGGGCATGGTCTGCCATGAGACGTTTAGGGATCAAGAAGACAACTGGCTTGAGCCCGATACAGTCGAAAAGCGCGACGGAAGCTTCGTTCGAAAGGGCGCTGGCACTCCAGTGACGGTTGGACCGTCGGAAAAGATGTCTAAATCAAAGAAAAACGTGATCGCGCCTGAGACCATCATTGACGCGTTTGGCGCGGATACGATTCGCTGGTTTATGCTTTCCGATTCACCGCCCGAAAGGGATGTCGAATGGACACAAGCGGGCGCCGAGGGTTGTTGGCGCTTCGTTCAACGTGTGCACCGCCTGGTTACGGAAGTGGAACAGCTCCCACCGCCAGGCACAGTCATTGCCCCCAACGACTCTGGCGATGAAGCGGGGCTTGCGCTTCGTCAGGCAACGCACCGCGCCATCGAATGGGTCACCGACGATCTCGAACATTTGCGCTTCAACCGCGCGGTGGCGCGAATCTATGAGCTGACCAACGAGATTTCCTCAGCCCCAAAAGTCTCTTCCGCCCTACGCGGAGCATTGGAAACACTGGTCCTACTGTTTGCGCCGATGATGCCGCATCTTGCGGAAACCTGTTGGAGGGAGCTGGGCCACAAGACGCTCGTCGTTGAAACGCCTTGGCCGAAAGCGGAGCCGGATCTGGTGAAAAGCGAGACGCTTACCATCGCCGTCCAAGTCAATGGTAAGCGTAGAGGCGAAATAGAAATCGCGCTCACCGCCTCGGAAAATGAGATTCGCGATATGGTAATGGAGCTTGCTACGGTGCAGCGTGCCCTGGACGGCAAGACCCCGCGAAGGGTTATTGTCGTTCCTGGCCGGATCGTGAATGTTGTGGCATGAGAAATTATATGCCTCGCCTTTGTTTGCCCTTAGCCTTTGCCCTCATGGGGCTAACGCTCACCGCGTGTGGGTTTCGACCGCTATATGCGAGCGGCCCCGATGGCGTTGGCCCGGGAGACGCCATGGCGGGGATATTTGTCGAATCGATCCCTGAGCGCGTCGGCTATCAGCTCAGGAACCATTTGCTTGATCGTCTTGGCGCGCGCGGGCGTAGCGATGGCGCGACCTATCACCTTAAAATTTCTCTTCGTGAGCAGAGACTAGGTGCCGCCATTCGGCCCAACGCCTCGATTACGCGGTATAATTACACGCTTCTAGCGCGTTACGACCTTATGCGCGCCGACGATTCAGCGGCAGTGAAAAGCGGCAAGGTGAGTGCACTTGCGGCTTACAATGTCGCGACTTCGCCCTATGCCACCGTGGTTGCCGAGCAAGATGCCAGCAATCGGGCCGCGGGCGATATTGCTGAGCGCCTTAGAGTCGAGCTTGCGGTGTTCTTTGCCGAAGAAGCATCAAGCATGGCGGCTTCTCTCCAGTGAGCCTGCCGGGATGATCGTCAAGCCCGCAAACGCAGAGCAATATGCAGCCCATCCGCCTGAGACGCTCGCCGCCGCGCTGGTCTTTGGACCCGATCAGGGGCTTGTTCGCGAGCGCGCGGAGGCATTGACGAAAAGCGTCGTGCCTGAGCTGCGCGACCCGTTTCGCGTGGCGGAATTCGAAGAAGACGCCTTGACCTCCGATCCAGCGCGGCTATGGGATGAGGCGGCCGCGATTTCGATGCTCGGGGGGCGGCGCGTCATCAGAGTACGTGGCGCCGGCAATGCGCTCGCAAAACATTTCGAGCGCTATCTTGATGAGCCGCCTGGAGACGCGTTGATCGTTGTGGAGGCGGGAGATCTCGCCAAAGGCGCTTCGTTGAGGCGGGTCTTCGAGGGTGCCGACAATGCCGCAGCGCTTGGTTGCTATCCCGATAGCATGCGCAATCTCGACGACGTTGTGCGCGCAGCTCTGAAGGCCGAAGGGCTTTCGATCGAGCCTCAAGCGCTGACGGATGTTGTGTCGCGGCTTGGGTCTGACCGCGGCGTGACGCGCAGCGAACTTGAAAAACTTATCCTTTATGTTGGCGAGGAGAAAACCGTCACCATTGATCATATCCGCGCGGCAATGGGTGATGAATCTGATCTTCGCATGGAAGAATGCTGTGACGCTGCCGGCGAAGGCAATTTCAAGGCGCTCGACACCGCTCTGGCGCGCCTGTGGATGTCGGGGACCTCGCCCGTCGCCATTCTACGTTTGGCCCTGGGACATTTTCAACGCTTGGCGCTGGTGCACAGTGAGTATAACGACGGAAGTGATATGCAATCCCTTATGCGTAAACTTCGTCCTCCCATTCACTTCCGGCGCGCTAACTCATTTAAGGCACAAATCTCCCGTTGGACCGAAGCAAAGCTTGAGAACGCGCAATCGATCCTTTACGAAGCGGAAGCGCTCACGAAAACGACCGGTGTTCCGGGGGAGGCAGCGTGCGGACGAGCATTGTTCTCGGTCGCCGCCCTCGCCCGTTCGCGTCGACATTAACCCCATTGGTTCGGCAGCATAGATACGATGCTTAAGATACGCATTATTCCCTGTCTCGACGTGAAAGACGGTCGCGTCGTCAAGGGCGTCAATTTCGTCTCTTTGCGTGACGCCGGAGATCCTGTCGAGCAGGCGCTCATCTATGACGCGGCCGGTGCCGATGAACTTTGTTTTCTCGACATAACTGCGAGTCACGAAAAGCGACCAATTTTACTCGACGTCGTACGCCGCACGGCGGAGGCTTGCTTCATACCGCTGACCGTGGGAGGCGGTGTGCGCAGTTTGGAAGATATACGCGCCCTTCTATTGGCCGGCGCAGACAAGGTTTCGATCAACACCGAGGCGGTCAAGCGGCCCGAGTTCATTCGCGAGGCCGCCGAAAAATTCGGCAGTCAATGCATTGTCGCCGCCATCGACGCCAAACGCTCTTCGGATAACGCTACGACGAAGTTTGAAGTGTTTACGCATGGCGGACGCAATGCGACGGGCATTGATGCAGTCGAACACGCGGTGCGACTGACTGAATATGGTGCAGGCGAAATATTACTGACCTCGATGGATCGCGACGGCACCAAGTCCGGCTACGATATATTGTTGACGCGCGCCATTGCCGACGCCGTTCGGGTTCCCGTGATCGCCAGCGGCGGGGTCGGAACTATGGACCATCTAGCAGAGGGCATTCGTTTGGGCGGCGCCAACGCCGTTCTTGCCGCATCAATTTTTCACTTCGGCGAGATCACAATCGGTCAGGCAAAGGCCTACCTCGCGGCCTCCGGGATCGCTATTCGCGATTAAATAAAGCAGTACCGAATTTAGTTTTGCGTTTGCAGCTCAGCGCCCACAGCCGCCAGATTGCGTTGCGGCCGCGCGTCGTGAGCCGGCGGGTTTAGAGTCGCAAGATTCGAAGGCATGTCCAACAGATTTTGAGATTCTTGTAGTGAACCAAGAAATTCTATGCCGATTCCGTTGCTGTGATGGCGCGCAATGCGTCCGGCCCGATTTCCAATAAGGACGTGCTCGCCTACTGGAGGCTTCATCTCGGTCCGGATGGAAAGTCCGGTGAGCGATAAATCCAGCACTTCGCAGCGCACTTGGTCGCCTGTCGAACGCGTGAAATGTGTGTAGCTTCCGGATTGCGCTTCCACGCGGTCATATTTGCGTAGGTCGCTCTCATCCAGAAGGTGACGGTTGAGTTCTAAGGTAAGCTGGTCGACGAGCTTCTCGCGCTTTTGCATGGAACAAGAGAAGTTCATGACGAAGCCGCCTTCTCTGCAGCGCACGACCGGACCTTCAAATCGTCCCAATCCGTCGAGATAAATTACTGCCCTACCTTGCGGCTCACTCTTTAGATCGCACAGCAAAGCAGCATCGCCCGCTGAAATATCCTCGACGGTGCAGATCGCTTCTTCTTGCGTAGCGGGGATGTAAAGCCGTCGGGCCAAGCTCACGCGCACGCGCCGAAATCGGCGCCGCTCTTTCTTGGCGCGCGCGACGACCTGGTCGCCCAGGCTCATCGTGACCTTTGTTGCGGGTGGGTTCATCTCTCCAGTTGGTCCAACGCGTTAAAAAATCACGTCGAATCTATCGCATGATTGCTCAATAAACGGTTTACGTGAGCCGCCACGCGATTTCGTGCGTTAACATTTTGACAGAATGTTGAGCAATTTTCTAATGCACTGTTCCAGTTTGGGACATTTTCGCGCGCCGCTGGCACGAGCATGCGATTAGGCCTAAGGTTCTCTAGGAGCCGGGCGGGGAATTCACGATGCGTGTGCCAATTCTAGGAGTAGGGCTCTTCGCCGCGTTCGTGCTGCTGTTAACGGACGCAGGCCGGGCGCAGACAGGGGATCAGAGCCTAGGCGGGCGGCAGAACAATGCTATCCAATCGATGAATTTCGATCTTTGGTGTCAGGAAACGCGGCGTTATGCGGTCGATCGCTGCGACGAAAGACGCGCTGAAGATGTGAGGGAATTCGAGAGTTATCGTAACATTATAGAGCGCTACGAGATGCAATATCTCCAGCAACAAAGGCGAGATGCCGACGCGGAGCGGCGCGCTGACCGATATTATGGCCCGCCGCGGGACAGATATAACGATCCTCTGGGCGGCCCGTAGCCCTCTTTGCCCGTGATCCAGTCAGTGCGCCGTGCGCGCTGCGCTGGCGGCGCACATTTCGAAGATTTTGCGCAGCGATTCTTGCGGGTCCAAATGTAGCGGGTCGGGCGTGGCGTCCGCTTCCCCATCACGTGAAACAACAAGCCTTAAATGGGGCGCGCGCGGGTGCTTGCGCCATGATTTACCTGCCGGTGGTGCGGGTGGAGGCGGAAGCTCGACCGTGCTTACGTCGTCGTCCTCTCGCACGAGGGATGAGGCGACAAGCCTCTCAAATGAAATCGACCGGCCCACAAGCGGCGAAACATCTGTCAGTACTTGAGCAAGGCCCAGATAGCGTTCTGCATGGCCCGAACCGAAACTGATCGGCATCAATATGGTTTCGATCTCGATCATGCGGCAGTCTTCGGTTGCTCCCACCGAATTGAGGCAAAGTGGCGTGTTCGAGACCAAGGATTGGCGCAAAAGTACGCCGAGCCTAGTGCGACTCTCGCCGTCCCAATGCGCCATGAAGTTTCTGCCGCGAAGCTCGGTCCCGTAGCGCTCGCAAAGCGTAGTGCCGGCAAGGCGGTAAACAAAGCTTCCGTCGGGGCGGGCATCAAGAAGGAAGACAAAGGGCAGAAGGCGTTTCAACGCCTTCGGATCGATATCGGCTTGATCCGGCGTAGGGCGGCCTTGCCGAAGGCGACTCCAATATCCGACGGCAAAATGACTATTTCTGTGCTTCATGGCTCGAACGCCCCAACTTTGTTGTTATCGTTTGCCTGTCTCACCTTGACCCATTGCGGGCGGCTTTGGCCGGCATTCGTACAGAGCAGAGCGAAAGACATGCCAAGCCGGAAAATTGCCGCGCTCAGACGCGCCAGCCTCCCGATTTTTCATGTAATCATTTTGATTTTAAAGAGTTTTATTATGTATGCCCACAAAGGCATAAATGTTTGTCTCAAAGCGCGCTAGCCCCACGGCCCGGCCCGGCGCCGTCCGAAAAGGGGAAAATGCGAGAACATCGGGGCCAATATAAGACCAGCAGCAAAGCCTCCAATATGAGCCCACCAAGCGATGCCCGGCGCGTTTGGATCGGCGAAGCCGGCCTGAAACAATTGGATTAGAAACCAAAAGCCGATCACATAGAGCGCTGAAATTTTTAATGGGTAGAGCAGGATTCCGAGAGGCACGATTACCGTGACCCGCGCCCTGGGGAAAATTAGCAAATAGGCTGCGAGTACGCCCGAAATAGCGCCTGACGCGCCAATCATCGGGACCTCGGATACTGAACTCAAAACACCCTCGCTGAGTGCCGCCCCAATGCCGCAGGCGACGTAAAAGACCAAATATCGAAGATGGCCCATTGCGTCTTCGATATTGTTTCCGAAAATCCAGAGATAAAGCATGTTGCCGCCGAGATGCAGCCAGCCACCATGGAGAAACATCGATGTGGCTAGGGTTGCCCAGGTCCAGAATGGTGCATCTAAGGGCAGCAAGGCGCCCTCACGAAACAGGCTGGCGGGTACCAAGGCGAAGTCGCGTATTGACTGCTCCAATTCTGACCCGGTCAAGCTGAGCTGCCAGCCGAACGCCAACACGCAAGATGCGAGCAAAACATAATTCAGGATCGGCGCATGGCGAACCGGGTTATCGTCCGATATCGGGATCATTCGGTGGGGTTTTCCGCCATATTTGGCCGCTGCACAAAACCTGTCCCAAAATGAAACATATTGTCCCATTCTTCCATCGGATTTGCCCGAACAATAAGCCATGCAGGTGGCACGGATCGTGAAACTGAGGGGACCGGAACTGCGTCTTTGTCAAGATGGGCGGACCTGCCCGGACGGACAAAGGCAAGTATTTTCACCCTTTTTGATTTGGGGCCGATCCATGAATTACCGCGCGACGTTTCTTTCTTTGTCCGCCTCGGCGCTTTTGGCGCTAACGATTGCGGCACCTTCCCATGCGGACGATTTTTCACCTGCGCGTTCAGTGTGCGACGGCGGCTCTGTCGGTCCAAGAATGTATAATATCGACAGATCGGTAACCATCAATCGTCCGACGACGATCAACAAGAATTTTGATTTTTCTAAGAACATTGAGATAAACAAAAATATCGAGATCAACAAAAACTTCGACTTCTCGAAGAACATACCTTGCCTATCCGGTTTACACCCACACCCACTAGGGCTAGAATGGGCGCAAACCGGATATAGGGGAGCGCGCCATGGATGTTCTCGACCGCGCCGATCTCCCATTCCCGCATTCGCTACCCGAGTTCCAGCGACTTTTCCCCGATGATGCGGCCTGCGCCGCCTACCTGGAGAAAGCCCGCTGGGGAGACGGCTTTGCCTGCCCGCACTGCGGCACGGCGGGAGAGCCGTTCCACTTTGAAAACCGCCCTGGCGTCCTGCGCTGCCGCAAGTGCCGCCAGAACACCGGGCTGACGGTGGGAACAGTGATGGAGCGTAGCCACACTCCGCTGAACGTCTGGTTCTGGGCCGCTTATCTGGTCGCCAGTCAGACGCCCGGCATGTCCGCCGTGCAGTTTCAGCGGCAACTTGGTCTTTCGCGCTACGAGACGGCCTTTCAAATTCTCCACAAGCTCCGCTCGGGCATGGTGCGGCCCAACCAAGACAGGATCGGTGGACAGCCCAAGAACCATGTTGAGGTGGACGAAACCTGGGTTGGCGGGCGAACGCGTGGGGAAGGCCGTGGTGTTCACCACAAGGTTCCCGTCTCCTGTGCCATCGAGGTGCGTCATCGAAAGCCGGGCACCAAGCTCGACAACCGGAAAGACGGACGCTATGCCGGACGCGTTCGGCTCGCCGTCGTGCTCGACCGTAGCGCCGAGTCGCTCTGTGGGTTCGTCGAGAGCACCGTCGCGCCGGGATCGCTGATCGTTACTGACGATTGGAGCGGCTATGCTGGCCTCGGTAAGCGCGGCTATGAGCACTTCGCTGTTGCCGAGTGTGGTGATCCAGAGGTTGCCGAGCAATACCTGCCGATCATCCATCTGGTTTTCGCCAACCTGAAGACGTGGCTGATCGGGATCCACCACGGCGTTAGCCACCAGCACCTACAAGCCTACCTCAACGAGTTCACCTTCCGCTTCAACAGGCGGTTCTACCCGTTCAACGCCTTCCGCTCATTGCTCGGCATCGCGGGCGACACCTCTGCTCCAACCTATGCCGAGCTTTACTCGGGAGAGTGGCGGCACCCTACATGTAGCGGCCATGGGTGTTAACCGGATAGGCAAGGAATATACATATCGAAAAAAACATCGATCTGTCGAAGAAGATCATTATCGAGAAGAACATCGACATCGAAGTCGCCGCGCAGGCGCAAGCCTTTGCTTTCGCCGGCGCTCGTGCCGGCGCCGGCGCAATCGTCTTTGCCGGCGGTGGCTCGACCCGTGCCTATCAGGTTGTCACCCACACCCACTATATGTAGGGTGTGGCGTCGAGTGGCTCGGGAGGCGGACGAAGCGGGGATGGATGTTCCGCAGCGCGAAGACCTTTCGTTTCCGCGGTCGCTTCCCGAGTTTCAACGACTTTTCCCGGATGACGCGGCCTGTGCCGCCTACCTGGAGAAGGCGCGGTGGGGTGACGGGTTCGTCTACCCCCATTGCCAGACGGCGGCAGAGCCGTTCCGCTTCACCAGCCGGCCCGGCGTCTTGCGCTGTCGAAAGTGCCGCCGCGACACCGGGCTGACGGCGGGGACGGTCATGGAGCGCACCCATACGTCGCTGGGCGTATGGTTCTGGGCGGCCTATCTGGTTGCCAGCCAGACGCCCGGCATGTCTGCCACACAGTTCCAGCGCCAGGTCGGGCTTTCCCGTTACGAAACCGCCTTTCAGATCCTCCACAAGCTCCGCGCTGGTATGGTTCGGCCGGATCAGGACCGCATCGGCAGCGAGGCCTGCGACCATGTCGAAGTCGACGAAACCTGGGTCGGCGGCCGCACGCGCGGCAAGGGCCGGGGCGTTCACGACAAGCTTCTTGTCGCCAGCGCCGTTGAAGTGCGACAGCGCAAGCCGGGAACCAAGCTCGATAAGCGGAAGGGCGGTCGCTACGCCGGACGTGTCCGACTCGCTGTCGTGCCAGACCGCAGCGCGGAATCGCTCTGCGGCTTTGTCTAGGGCGCCGTTACTTCGGGTGCGTCGGTCATCACCGACGATTGGTCCGGCTATACCAGCCTCGCCAAGCGCGGCTACAAACACCTCGCCGTCGCCGAGCGAGGCAACTCCCAGGTCGCTGAGGAGTATCTGCCGATCATTCATCTCGTCTTCTCCAACCTGAAGACGTGGCTGAGTGGCATTCATCACGGCGTGAGCCACCAGCACCTCCAAGCCTACCTCAACGAGTTCACATTCCGCTTCAACAGGCGATTCTACCCGTTCAACGCCTTCCGGTCCCTGCTCGGAATCGCTGGCGATGTCACCGCTCCCACTTACGCCGAGCTTTACTCGGGCGACTGGGAGCACCCTAGATGTAGTGGGTGTGGGTGACAAACGGATAGGCACGGCTCGACCTATGTCAACGTCGTCAATCAAGGCGGCGGCGATATTGGCGGGCTCGTCGTTGAAGAGCCTTGTGTTGAGACATGGGCACAGGTGGTGTCGTCAATCCACGCGGAATGCACGGATGCACGCGGTCAACTTCACCCTGCGACGCGAATGCTGCGCGAGACCTGGGTCGATTCCAGTATCGAAAAAGAGCTTTATCGTTGTTTGCCTGGCGCGACACTGCGTGTCGTATTTGGTGAAGTCGTACGAAGCAGCCACGGCATGGCCGGCGTTTATGACAACGGCAGAATTCTCACTTGCGGACTCGGTGGAGCCTTAAGGCATTACACGGACGGTCTTGTGAAGTGCGCCCCCGCCGAGCATGTCCCTGATTGCACGGAACGCGAGAACATGCGCCGCTACGGCACCGGTGATCTGTTTTTCTCTTATGCAGCGCGGGTCTGCGCCGTGCTTGCCGGGACAGGCCGCGTTGCGCATTCGACAAGCTCGCAATCGGGCGGCTATTCGCAAGCAAGCGGCACGATAGAATTTTCCAGCATGTCCGGCGGCGTTGGCCCGGGCGGTTACTAAAGCCCTTCACACACTCCTGATCCTAAACATCTTCAGCCCCTCATGCCTGACAAGGCGCGCCATGAGGGGCTTTTTTTGGCTACAAGGAAGCGAACAACAAATTCGCCCCCAAAACAGCTTTACTTCGCTTGACCAGAAGGATGTAAATGCGGCGGTTCAGCCTTAAGGGGTGTTTTTGACGATGCGGTTTGTTGCGGTAGCTTTTTTCGCTGGCTTTCTTTTTATCAGTTATCTGTTCGCTGCCTCCGCCACTGCGGCCCATCATTCCTTGCGTGCCTATGACGCGAACACGGCCCTTACCGTCACGGGTACGGTTTCCCAATATGAGTGGAGAAATCCTCATATCCAAATTTACCTTAGCGCGCCTGAATTGGATGAGAACGAAGAAGTATTGATCTTTGAAGGCGCCAATATTGGCCGCGCGGAGCGTCTTGGTTGGAGCGTTGAGAGTTTTCGAAGCGGCGAGGCAATCTCCGTCTCTTACAATCCATTCCTTGATGGCAGGCCGGGTGGGCATTTAATCGATGTCACCACGGGTGATGGTGAAATCTATAGCCTCATTCGTTTCTCAGACCGCATCGCCCCCACTCCGGCCGGATCGGACGCCGCACCGTGAGCCGTACAAATGGGGCGTTTATTTCCCTGGCGCTCACCGGGGCTCTGTTGTCCGGCTGCGCTTCCGGCGCGCCGGTGCCACTTACGCCAGGCACCTATTATGTGAGCATCGCACTGAGTGAAGACCGCAATGAGGCTGCCGCGCGCGCCCAAGCGGAAGAAAACGCCTATCGACATTGCGTTTTCCGTGATCTCACGCCGGAAATTCTCGATAGCCGAGTCATAGAGGGCGCAGACGGGCAAAGCGATTCGCTAGATCTCATTTTTCGCTGCGCTGCGGAGGAAGGCGTGTCCCAGCGCTAAGCCGCCGCACGAAATTTTGACGGTACCAATAGAGGGGGCATCAAGTTTCAAAGGACGGGCCGTCAAGTTTGACGTGGCGCGTTGCGCTAAATCCCAAACCCGATCGACGTCATCGAAATTGAGGCCAGCACATCGTCGCTAAAAATATCGACACTCTCTTCTTCGTCTTGCGGGCGATCACATAGAGAAGCGGCAGATAGTGTTCATTCGTCGGTAGGGCAAGATGCGCTTCCTCGTCAAGTGAACCGTAATCGATAAGAGCTGCGTGATCGCGGCTCCGGACTTTTTCTTTTACCGCTCCATCGAAGCGATCGGCCCAAGCAAATTGCTGCCGTGCGCTGCGGAAAAAGTGTAGATTGTGAACGATATTACCGCTGCCGAGAATCATCACGCCATCGTCGCGCAAGACGCTAAGCTTTTCCCCTAGCGCGTAATGTTCGGCCGGCGTTTTGGTACGATCGAGGCTGAATTGAATAACCGGAACGTCCGCATTGGGATATAGCGAACGCAGCACGCTCCAAGCACCATGATCGAGCCCCCATTCGGTACTGGATGACGCGCCGGTTATCTCCGAGACGCGTGCGGCAAGTGCAGGCGCCCCGGGCGCGTCGTATTGTATGTCGAACAATTCCTGCGGAAATCCTCGGAAGTCATGAATGGTACGCGGGTTGGGACCGCTCGTCATATATGTGCCGTTTGTTTCCCAATGGGCCGATACGCAGACGATAGCTTTGGGCGTTTGAAATCGTTCCGAGAGTGCGGCCCAGGCAGTTCGATACGGGTTTTCCTTAATCACATTCATGGGAGAGCCGTGACCCAGGAAAAGAGAGGGCGCGCGTAAGTTCATTCCCTGTCAAATGGGCCCGGTGGCATTCGATTGCAAGGAAAAACGAGGCGGCGTGCTTGGCTCGTATGCCACCCCCCATAAAAGAGGGGAGAGCCATGGGCTCTCCCCTCTTCGTTCCCCCCTGCTAACCCGCGCCAGAGCTACGGAGAGGCAATTCTATCAATAATGAATAAAGGTAGCGCTATTGCCGACGGCCGAGCCGGACAGGTCCACCTGACCGGTATTCGATATATTGGCATTGATGGTGGCGACTGTGTCGGCGCGATTCAGCTGGGTGGAATCGATCGGGAAGCTCTTTGCATTCGAGTCCACCTGGATTTGGTTGCTCACCGCTGTCGCTGCGATACCGACACCGCCGGAGATATTGGACAAATCGGAGTTGACCACAGCCGAGGGATCTTTCGCACCGCAAGTCTGCTCGCTCTTTACTGCGGTGACGTCCGGATCGGTGGAAACCATCGCGCCGTTACAAAGAGCAGTGGCGCCAACTCTGACATCACCCCAAACATCGGTGGCTTCTAAATTTATCTCTGCCCCAACATCACCCCGCTGATCTTGGGTATTTTCAACCCAAGTATTTGACATGGTGAAGATATTCACCGTGTTGCCGACGGACTGGGTGAAGGCGTGGACGTCTCCTTCGGGTGCGCTGACCGTCGCATTGATCGTGGACCAGACGTTTCCGAAATTGAGCTGCCCATTTATGACTTCGGCGTTGCCGTACTCAACGTACTCCTCCGCGGAGACCTGTAGTGCTGCTAGGCTCAACAGCGCTGTACCAGCGATAAGGCTCTTGGCGATTCTGCGCATTGGTATTCTCCTCGTAGGTGTGGGCAGGTGTTTGGGTTTGGGGTGGTGGCGGCGCCGGCGTGTAGGGTGCTGGCGTAGAATTGGATCCGTAGTTTTCGCTGTAATAGTTCTCGCTGTAGCTTGGAGCCGGTGGCGGCGCAGGCGGTGCAGGCGGATTTGGTACGGGCTGATAAGAGCCATAGTCCGGTGCCGCCGAGGGTGCAGGGCTCAAAGGCGGAAGCGGCTCCGACGAAACATAGGCATCGCTAGAGGCTGGTGCCAAGGCTGGTGCCAAGGTCGGAGCCGGAGGCGGCGCGGACGGTAATGGAGCGGGCTCCGAATAGGAAACGGTGCTTGTAGTGTAATCCGCCGGCGCGGCTGGGTCGTAGCTATCGGCCAGCTGATCGGATCCTATGCTGCCGCGGCAAACATCGGTACCGATAACATAGAGCTTCGCGATCATCTCGAGTACGGCGCGTTCGATGACCGCGCGTACCGCGAGTTGGATCGGCTCAAGTGCACTGTCACCC
The DNA here is from genome assembly GCA_965247505.1 of Micropepsaceae bacterium. Classification (GTDB taxonomy): domain Bacteria; phylum Pseudomonadota; class Alphaproteobacteria; order Micropepsales; family Micropepsaceae; genus CAIYRG01. The sequence goes on from OZ252020.1 coordinate 1,949,599, forward strand.
ACGCCTGCGGTTACAATATAGGAACCCAGCACGTCGAAGACGCCGGCCTGAACTTGCCGTGCAACGATCTGTTTTTGATAGGAAATGACGTCGACGATTTCGAGCGTATTGGTGTCGACAAGCCGAAGATCCAGACCAATATTCATCACATAGACATTGCCGGAAAGCGAGCCTCGCGCACCCTTCGGGGCAATGTCGCCGCCATCGAGCGAGGCGCCTTGCGAACGGATGTTGAAATTCATTTCGGTGATGCTGCCGACAAGATAATAATCCGAGCCGGGGATCGAGCCTGCGAGAATCCTGCGATAATCGGAAGCAATTTCATCACCGATCAATTTGTTGTTTGCGTATTTCAGTTCGAGTTCCGCCACCGAAGTATCGAAACGTTCGACCAGGCGAACGCCGGCCTTGTTCAAGGCGGATATCGCCATCAGCGCGGCGCCTTGCGTGATCTTGCGGCCAGAGCCGTCCGCTTCCCACTTTCCGGTGTAATCGGCTATCTGACCGACCGCGATACGCGGCGCCAGACGCCTCGAATTGTAACCGGCAATGCAGGCGAGGCCGCGCGAATAGGGCGTCTCGTTCGAAATGACCGGGGCACGGCCGATCGGTGTGGCGTAACGGCCGGTGGAATCTGCGAAGGGGCTTGCACATCCGGCAAGCGCCATCGCGGCAAGGCCGAGGGCGAGAGGTTTTACAAAATGACGGCGGGCGCGGGTCATGATCATATCCGTCTTCAGAGGTTTAAGTCTCCGTTCAGGTTGACCTCGGCGTTTTGGTTGCCGTTGTTAACCTGCTCGGAATCGACAATCACCGTGTTCCAGTTACCGAGCACGGTGACGTTGAGGGAGTTGCCTATGGCGGTCGCGCCGGCATTGGTGCCGAGAGTGCCACCGGAATGCTGCACGCCGGTTTGCTGGCTATGCGCGGACGCACCGGCCATGACGCCATTGACGACAAGAAGATTTCCATTTTCGTCGCGGACTTGGCCGTCAGCTGGTTGATTTTCAAAACCCGGCACCGCGCCGACCCCGGCGTTGAAAGCCGCCGAGTTCGTCACGCCGTTTATGGCGGCCGTTGGATTGTTGATAAGGCCCTGCGCAAGCACAGCTTCCGACCCGAAAACGAGCCCGATTGCAATTGCGGTCCAATAAAGAGGTGCGCGGTGCATCATAAAAATCCAAGAATGTCTCGGACCCTAATGAGCAACCGCCGTGCCAACCCGCAGAGCGCGTTGAATGCCCATTTCGTGCCGGAATGAGACAGGAAGATGGTTAACGGCGTGGGAAGCGTACCGAAGCGGGTCCCATTAGCGATTAACCGTCCTTCCATTGGTCCCTTTGCCTATTGGGCTCGCAATATTGCAGGGGATTGGTTAGACCCGAGTGGATTGCGTTGTATGTCCAACCAAATTTGCCGGCGAAACATGCTGGCCGCTCACCTTTGGCGATCAACGGCGGAATGCTCAGCCGGCAACACTAGATGGGGAGAGGTGATGGCCTTTTTTCAAAACGACGGGCGGCCCAAAGAGCGCTTCCTCAACGCCCCTACCTCCGTCTTATGGTTAATCGGCGCGATAATGGCCGCGCACGCTGCGCGCGCTTTTCTCGCGGCGCCGCAAGGCGACATTATCGCAATGGACTATGCCTTCATTCCGGCGCGGCCAGCCGAGGCGCTGACCTATCTAAGCTACCTCTTTCTTCATGGCGGCTTTCTTCATGCCCTCATTAACAGCATGTGGCTGCTCGCTTTCGGCCCACCGGTCGCCTGGCGCCTCGGCACAGCACGCTTTCTTGCCTTCTATTTTTTCTGTGGGATTGCAGCTGCGCTTGCCCATCTGGTCTCGGATTGGGGCTCTGTGGTGCCGGTTGTGGGGGCCTCGGGCGCGGTTTCGGGCCTCATGGGCGGCGCCGTTCGCATTCTTTACGCTGACCGGACTGAGCCATTCGGCCAAGAATCGCCGCCGCTCGCACCGATATATGCGCGGCCCGTCTTGTTTTTTGCGTCTGTATGGCTTGGCGTCAACGTGGTGGTCGGCATTACCGGCTTGGGCCTTACAGAAGAGGGCCAATTGATCGCCTGGGTCGCCCATATGGGCGGTTTCTTTGCCGGTTTGCTGGGAATTGGCCTATTTGATCTCACAAAGAGGCGCCCCAGAGCTATTTGAAGCCCCGATTGATTGGGGCGCGTCCAATTTCCACTTGAGTCTTATTAGCTGCCTGCTCCTTATTAGATTTGGTGATTTACGGGGTGACGGGCATTTAGGCCCATGCGAGGCATGGCTTTGCTATAAACGAATCTTAGATTCGAGAAGGAGAACCCTATGACGGACGAAACCAGTGCCCAGAGCTCCCCAGAGTCCGACAAAAAATCCGATCCCGAATCCGGCAAGGCATCGGAAGAGCCATCTGCCACACAATCCGATAAGAACGACGAGGGTTCTAGCGAAACCGATTCCGCGCCGCCCGAGGCGCAGAGCCTACGCGAACCTTTCCCGTTCGCGCGACTATTTTTGACGATCCTGTTCGGCTTCATAGCGTCATTTGCCTTTTCACTTATTGTGGTGCTTGCAGTGCTGCAGTTTGTCACGATTGCGATTGCCGGTCACAAGAGTGAAGAGCTGCAACAGTTCTGCCGACTAGTGGGCCGCTACATGCAAGAAGTGTTCGACTACATGACGCTTGCATCCGACACGCAACCATTTCCGCTGGGGTCCGCCCCCAAAGTATAGTTTGTAGCGAATAGCGATGCGCGCTTGGCAATGCGCGGCTTCGGTTTATTGAGAGGCGAATCGATGAAGCAATGGACTTTGGCCGCCGGTGTTGTTCTGGCAGGTGGGCTGGCGTGGTATTTTTTGGGTGATGCCCCTATGGGTGACGCCCCGGAAGCAAACGAAATGGTGTCTGCAGCGCCGGGCGAGGCAGAACTGGGTAGCTGGGGTGTCAATCTCGACGGCATAAACTCCGCCATTGAACCGGGGGACGATTTCTTCCGCTACGTGAATGGAACCTGGCTTGAAGAAGCTGAGATTCCTTCCGACCGAACCAGCACGGGCTCTTTTCTGGACCTCGCGATTCGGAGCGAAGAGCGTGTACAAGACATCCTTTCCGATCTCGAAACCAAGGAAAATATCTCCGCGGTCGAGCGCAAAGTCCGCGACCTCTATCGCAGCTTCATTGATACGGCGCAGTTGGACGAAATCGGTCTCGCGCCAGGGGCAGAAGATTTACAAACGATCGCAGAAATCGAAACGCATGACGATGTCGCGCGTGTGATGGCGTCCACCTCAATGGGGACCGAGAGCATTTTTGGCATCGGTATTGGGATCAATGATAAGAACCCCGACGCCTACGCCGCCTTTATCACGCAATCTGGCTTGGGCCTTCCCGACCGAGACTATTATCTACTCGATGAACCGAACATTGTTGCCGCGCGCACGGCCTATGTCGAATACATCGCTGAAATGCTGGGACTTGGCGGCATCGACGGAGGACAAGACAAAGCAGCGGAAATCTTTGCCCTGGAAGCGCAGATCGCGAACATACATTGGCCCCGCGCCGACCGACGCGATGCCGATAGGATTTATAATCCGATGACGGTAAATGCGTTGTCGGATTACGCCCCGGGATTTCCTTGGCCACTCTTTCTTGAAGAGATGGGGATCACCACATTCAGCGATGGAGGTGAACGCATCGTCGTCGCAAGCGAGAACACGGCTTTCCCGCCGCTTGCCGAACTCTTTGCAATGTCCCCCGTCGTGCTATGGCGCGACTATCTCACTTTTCACTATTTGGATTCTCACGCCGCTTACTTAAGCCAAGCGTTTGATGACGCCTATTTCGAGTTTCGCGGCAAGACGCTCGCCGGTCAGGATCAGCAATTGGAGCGTGCCAAGCGGGGCGTGCAATTTCTCAACCGGACAATCGGTGAGGGCGTGGGGCAGATCTATGTCGCTCGGCATTTCCCCTCTTCTGCGAAAGCCGAAGCGGAAACGCTTGTCGGCAATCTTCTTGCTGTTTATCGCGACCGCATTCAGACGCTCGATTGGATGGGTGAGGAAACCCGCGCTCAGGCGCTTGAGAAAGCCGAGGCCTTCACCGTCAAGATCGGATATCCCGACAGCTGGCGGGATTATTCTGCCCTTGAAGTGATAGAGGGGGACCTTCTCGGCAATCGCGCACGTAGCACCGCCTTCGAATGGAATTACGACATTTTGCGATTGGACGAGCCGGTCAACCGCGACGAATGGCACATGTCACCGCAAACCGTGAACGCCTATTACAACCCTTCGCTAAACGAGATTGTGTTTCCCGCCGCCATCCTGCAGGCGCCATTTTTTGATCCTTATGCCGACGATGCGGTAAACTATGGGGGCATCGGCGCGGTAATCGGACACGAGATTAGTCACGGCTTCGACGATCAGGGCAGCAAATATGATGCGCTCGGCGTCTTGGAGAATTGGTGGACGGAATTGGACCGCACAAATTTTGAGGGCCGAACCGCCAGGCTGGTTGATCAATTTAGCGCCTACAGCCCGCTGGAAGGGATGTTCGTGAACGGTCAGTTGACGCTTGGAGAAAACATTGCCGATACCGCCGGCATCACCATTGCCCACGCCGCCTATGCGCTTTCGCTGGGGGGTGAATCCGCGCCGGTTTTCGATGGATTCGACGGCGCGCAGCGCGTTTTTCTTGGCTACGCCCAGGTTTGGCGCTACAAGGCACAGGAAGCCACCATGCGTCGGCGAATACTCTCCGATCCGCACAGCCCGCCGGAATTTAGGGTCAATGGCGCTATCCGTAACGTCGATGGCTGGTATGAGGCGTTCGGCGTTGGGCCGGAAGACGCCCTGTATTTGTCGCCCGAGGAGCGGGTGCAACTCTGGTGACCTTGCAGGCTACGCAGAAAAAAGCCCATTAAATATGATCTTCGGGAGATATCGCCAAAACCATTTTGGCAGGGTAAATAGACGCCCCGGAAAGATCGCGTCGCAGCGATGTAAAGCCGAAGCTCCAAATTGTGGGCAAGGCCCGGGGGCCATAGAACCGGCCTACTGAACAGTGAATTGGAGAGTTGATGTCGGACTCAAAATTGGACGCATCCGAGGGCGCGGAGCCGTCTCGTTCTAAGGACCTCACTCGCAGGGTTCTAATGATTGCCATCCCGGTGCTCATCTTTCTGGCGGGCGCAGTAACGGCGATTGCGGGCCAACGCCTTCTATCGGGCGGCGCTGCCGACGAATTGCGCATTCTAGCGTTTGAGGACTGGCGCGTTGTTTGTCCGCCAAGGAGCGACGAGGTGGAATGCGAGCTTTCCTCCAACGTCGTACCCGGACAGATCTCATTGGTGGTCGATGATCCCACATTGGGAAGCCGACTACGGGTAATAGTGCCGCACGGCGTTTTTCTCGATCCGGGCCTTGGTTTTTCAATCGGCGATCAGCCGCTTCAAGTCTATCAGTTTGAAACCTGCGTGCCGAACGGCTGTTTTGCTCTTGTGACAATCGATACGACTACGCTGGAGCTATTGCGCGACAATATGAACGGTGAAGTCGTCGTGGTTCCGGCGGCAGGCACGCCTGTTACGGTTCCCTATTCGCTAAATGGATTCGCCGCAGGCTTCGACGCGCTCGTGGACGAAAGAGCACGGCGTAATTCCATGTGGAGTTTCCTCGCCGGTTAGCCTCGCATTGGCGCATGGCCATATGCGAGGCTCAGAAGACTCAAAGGTAACAAAATTATGTTTGGACGGATTGCAGTAAACGCGTTGATAGTCATGTCGCTCTTGAGCGCCCTCTCATCGGCGGCGCGGGCACAGGATGCTGCAGTGACGGCGCCCGCGATTGGAGCGCCGACACCGGCTCTCCCACCGCCAACGCCGGTCGCAGCGGTACAGCAACCTACGGTCAATCCAAATTTATTGGTGGATGAGTTACACGACGATTGGAGCGTGCGTTGCTTTGACGTCGAATCTCAGGCGCCGTGCGACATCCTTCAGATCGGGACCAATGCCGAAACCCAGCAACGCGTGTCGTTGACCTCAATTGCCTATATTCCGTGGACTCAGTCTTACGCAGCGCAGATCATAGTTCCTCTCGGTGTCGCCCTGTCGCGTGGCCTTACGCTCCAGGCAGGTGACGCTTCTCTCACAGGCATAAAATTTAACCGCTGCGAAGTTGACGGATGCTATGTGGAAATAGCCTTTCCTCAGGCAACGATCGAAGCGCTCTCCACCCTAACGGAAAATACGCTGGTCACCGTCTACGCCTATGGCCAGGGCGATACTCTTGAAATGCCATTTTCCGTAAATGGATTCGCCGAGGCAATCGAACACATGGTGGAAGAAGCGGAGAACCGCGCCGTTGATCCGGCGCCCCAATAAGGCGGAACTCGGCCGACTAATTTTCTGCAAGAAATGTTTGTTCGGCATGCCATCCACCGCCCAACGCTTGGAACAGCGCCACGACGGATTGCAACCTTGAAAGCTTTATCTGCCCTAATGAATCGCGCGCTTGGTAAAGCGTTCGCTGCGCATCGAGCAGGGTAAGAAAATCGACTGCGCCTTCCCGATATTGCGCTGTGACGATGTCGAAAGCGAATTCAGCCTGTTCGGTTTGCTCGATTTCATAAATTTCCTGTTCAGCAAGATTGGCGATGTTGCCAAGCACAATCTCGACATCGGCGAAGGCTGAAATCACTACGCTTCGGTAATTCGCAAGCGTTTCCAGCTCTGCCGCCGCTGCCGCATCGCTTTGGGCTTGGCGGGCGCCTGCGTCGAAGATGGTCTGCGAAAGTCCTGCGCCGATGGAAAGCGCTAAAGCTGAATCACGCACCAAACCGATCAAGGTGTCACTGGAAAGGCCGCCACCGGCGGTTAACGAAATTGTGGGGAAAAGGGCCGCGCGTGCCGCCGCGAGATTGGCATGTGCGGCCACCAGATCTGCCTCCGCCGCGACGATGTCGGGCCTTCTCAGGAGAAGGTCGGAGGGAAGACCGGGTGCAATATTGGGTGTCGCGATTTCTTCGAGGTTCTCACCCGAAACGACGAAACCTTCCGGGGGCCGGCCCGTCAATATCGCGAGCGCAGCGCGCGTCTCTAAAACTTGTTGTTCTAGTTGTGGAATAACCGCCCTTTGTCCGGCGATTGTTCCTAATTGCTGGCTGAGTTCAAGCGGAGTCGCGACGCCATTGCGTAAACGTGCTTCGGTCACTTCCAAGACCGATTGCGCGATTTCTAAATTTAATCTGGCAATCTCAAGACGCTCCCGCAGAGAGAGCACCTGAAAATAGGTGTTCGCCGCAGCCGAGACGGCCGTGAGCGCGACCGTTTCACGATCGGCGCGGGTCGCGGCCCGGCCGGCTTGCGCAGCTTGAAGGTCTGCGCGGTTGCGTCCCCAAAAATCTAATTCATAGCTGGCGCTGAAATCGGCCCCGAAGGAATTGCCGAAAGACGATGCGTCTCCAAGATCGCCACGACGTGAACCGCTCAATCCCGCACCGATTCCCGGCAACAGAGCCGAGCCTGCAATCCGCACCCGCGCATCTGCTTGACGGATGCGCTGCTCCGCTGCGGCAAGATCCAGATTGCCTGCCTCGACGGCCAAAACAATATCGTTTAGCTCAGCGCTAGAAAATCCGGTCCACCAATCCGTCTCTGGCCAAATGCTCGCATCGGCGGCGATGGGCTGTTCCCAATCTGGGGGCACATCCGTCGTTTCTAAGACCGGCACCGGCCCTGTCGCGCAACCGCAAATCGTTGAGGCCAGCACTGCACAAAGAAGCGGCTTTAAATTTGGGCGCATTGTGGTTTTCTATTCGCTTGCCAGCGCGACCACGGGGTCCAGCCGGGCGGCCTTTCTGGCCGGCGCGTAGCCGAAGACCAAGCCGGTCGCAGCGGCGCAAGAAAAGGCAAGGATCATTGGCATCGCGGTGAAAAGAATTGGGGTTCCGAAAGTACGGATCGTCAGCGCCACTGCGACGCCTCCGATGATGCCGACAATGCCGCCAATGGCCGAAACCATGATTGCCTCTGAAAGAAATTGCTGAAGGATATCGCGCTGTCGTGCACCCGTTGCCATGCGAATTCCTATTTCGCGGGTGCGTTCGGTGACGCTGACCAACATGATGTTCATGATTCCAATGCCGCCGACGAGAAGCGAGATCGCAGCAACAGCAGCAAGAAATGTCGTTAGTGTGTTCTGGGTTGTTGTAACTGTTTCCAAAAGATCAGCCATATTCCGTATTCGAAAATCTGCCGCGCCATCATGCCGCGCACGTAAGAGATCCATGATATCGTCTTGGGTCTCTTCCATCGCCGATATATCGTTGACCGCCACCGTGATCGCGCCCAAGTGCCGCTGTCCGAAAAGGCGCATCATCCCCGTTGTGAGCGGAACGAAGACGACATCGTCGGCGTCGTCGTTCGCCGACAGCGCGCCCTTGGGTTCCATCACCCCGATAACCTGAAACGGTGCATTGCCGACCAGGAAGTATTCTCCGATCGGGTTTCCACCATCGGGAAAAAGGGTGTGGTAGACGAGATCGCCTAGTACCGCGACCGGCGCATAATCCTCCATATCCTGCCGGGTGAAGAAGGCGCCCTGCGCTAAGTCCCAGTTCCGCGTGAAGGGCAAGTCGGTCGTCGTCGCGATGATGTCTTCGGGTCGGTAGTCGATATTGCTGTAGCGCACATTGTACTCGCCGCTTACGTCGGGCATGGAGGTCACGACATTCGGCAGCTCACCAATCGCTTCCGCGTCCTCGGGCGTCAACAAGACACGATCGCCCGCATCGCGCCCGCGTAAGGGGCGAATCATAATAAGATTCGTCCCCATAGAGCTGATTTGATCGACGACGCGCTGTTTTGCCCCCTCTCCCATCGCAAGCATGGCGACTACCGAACCGACACCGATGACGATTCCCAGAAGGGTCAATATGGTGCGAAAAAAATTCGCCCTCAACGCGCGCAGCGCCATATTGAGGGACTCGCCGAGCCCGGCAAATAGGGAGGGCGTCTCGTCTACAACTTCCCTGAGCGCCACGCCACGTGTCGCTGCGGTTGTTTTCGATCCGCTGTCCGCAACGACTTCACCGTCGCGAAGCTCCACGATGCGGTGCGCGTGTGCGGCAACCTTGGCATCATGCGTAATAAGGATAACGGTGTGCCCCTGAGTGGCGAGCTCTTCGAGAAGCACGATGACCCCCTCGCCACTTTTTGAATCAAGGGCGCCGGTCGGTTCGTCCGCAAGAATAACTTCTCCACCATTCATCAAGGCCCGCGCAATCGATACGCGTTGCTGTTGCCCGCCGGAGAGTTGGGACGGGCGGTGCTCTAACCGGTCTCCAACACCGAGTTTAATTAGAAGCTCGTCTGCGCGGTTCTTGCGTTCCTCGTAGCTTACCCCGGCATATACGGCCGGTATTTCGACATTCTCCTCGGCCGTTGCGGTGGGCAGAAGATTATAGCTTTGGAAAACGAACCCAAAGGCTTCGCGTCGGAGCTGCGCTAACGCGTCGGCATCCAGCGCCGAAACGTCACGGCCCCCATAGCGATACGTGCCCTCGCTCGGCCGGTCGAGGCAACCGAGAATGTTCATCAATGTCGTTTTGCCGGACCCTGATGCACCCATAATCGCAAGAAACTCGCCGGCATGAATGGAAAGCGAAACCCCGCGCAGCGCATCGACCCGGACATCGCCTCCGGTGACGAATGTCCGCCAAACATTGTCGAGTTCGATTAGAGGCGTAGATTGGGCTGATTCTAACCCGCGCAGCGGTTGCTCGTTCATGGCAGCCCGCCCATCGGAGCTCCGAACCGCCTTCGCCAACGGTTGTTGCCGCGATCGTTGTCGTCGTTATCATCGTCACGGGCGCTGGAAACAACAATGACCTCTTCGTCTTCCTCCAAACCGGAAATGACTTCTGCATAAATACGGTCCGAAGCGCCAACCCGAATCTCGCGTGCAACGATGTCGCCATTGTCTGCCATCACCATCACGCTCGCCGGGCGGCCAGGACCTCCCGCGCCGCCCAAGACCGGTTGCGGGGAGCCGCCAACGATGGTGCCGGGCGCGCGATCATTTCTGCGCTCACCACGCGGCTCGTAACGAATTGCGCCGACCGGCACACGCAAGGTGTCATAAGCGGCAGCGACGACAAAAAAGACCTGCGCGGTCATCTGCGTCATCAACTCGCCGCCTTGGTTTTCGACATCAAAGAGCGCGGTGTAAAGCACGACGTTGTTCAAGACTTCCGGGGTCGGGAGAATCTGGCGCAAATGGCCGGTCCAACGTTGGTTCCCGCCGCCGAGCGTTGTGAAATAAGCATCCATGCCGATGTGAAGCTTTGAAACATCCGCTTCCGACACTTGAGTCGAGACCGTCATTTTCGAGAGATCCGCAATCTGCAAGATCGTCGGCGCGGTTTGGTTGGCGTTTAGCGTCTGCCCTTCTTGTGCGACAATGGATGAGACGGTACCGGAGAACGGCGCATAGATTCTGCTGTAGCCGAGTAGTGCCTCGTCTCCCTGTAACTCGGAGCGTGTCTGTTCGATCTCGGCCTGGGTGGAGCGCACTTGCGCGTTTGCTGATGCAAGCGAGGCTTCGGCACTGTCATATTCTTGCTGGCTCGTCGCGGTCTCCTCCATCAAGCGCTCTTGTCGCTCAGCCTGAATGCGCGCAAGCTGCAACTGTGCCCGGCGGTCCTCCAGTTGCGCCTGAAGTCTTTGTAACTGGGCGCGTATCGATGCGACATTCGCCATCTGCACGGTGGCATCGATTTCGGCGAGCAGGTCGCCTTCATTGACGTGGTCGCCCGCCTCGACGTGAAGCATCTGAAGCTGACCCGAAACTTGCGCGCCAACATCCACGAAGGTGAGTGGTTGAAGGCTACCCGCCGAAGGAACCACGTTTTCAATGTCGCCGCGCGTCACACGCGCAGTGTTGATTTCTTCTTCCGGGACGTCGCCGCCGCTAAAGCTATAGGCTAGGTAAACAACAAGGACCGCCACGCCTGCTATGACAAGCTCTCGATTTCGACGTGCGAATTCCAGAATCTTCTTCATGTGCTGTGCCGAGTTGTACGCTTATTCGCGCGCGAAATCAGCTCCGCTGCTGATATGTTCTTGCGCTTGTTCATATCGAACTCTACCAGATCGAACATTACCAGACTGCAGGGCAAACTAGCCGAGTGGGGTCTTTCTTCTATGTCAAAACGAACCTGAAATCCGGGCAATTTGTAACAAGCCGTCACCCAAGCTGGTGCCTCATATCGGGTAGTTTACCCGTTAACTAGTTGATTTTGTGTATATTTATCAATTTTCCAGCGTTTTGGCGCCGTCTCGAAGGGAACTCGGGCTAATGTCTCATACGGCGAATATCCAAGGCGAATATCCCTTAGGCCCCAGCCTATCCGATCATCTGGCACCTCAACCGTTAAAAACGGCCTTGCTCGCCCTTCGTGCCGGTTGAGCGCCACGCAGCTAAAGGGAAGCGCCGCCCGATTCGTGTTTGGCGCAAGAAGGCTCCTCTTTCTTCCTATCAGCCGGATCGGGGAACACCAGCACAGCACGCGTTCCACCGCTTTTGCGAGACGTCATTGTCGCTGTGCCGTGCACTTGCGATGAGAATGCGCGCATGAGCCGCGAGCCTACGCTAGCGTCGCGCACAGGCACTTTCATTCCGACACCGTCATCTTCAATTGCAATCTGCAGATTTCCCTTGGCAAGCGCTTTTAGCGAGACACTGATCACTCCACCTCGCGCACGACGAAGCCGCATCCGGATCCCCGAACAGGGTGCAGCGGGTCAGAGCCCCTTCACGCCCTCGCCCGACAATGTCGCGCTGGGATTTCTCGCCGGACTTGCGCGCGACAAACCGATCACCGCAGTGCTGCTTGCCGGTGTTTTCGGTGCGGCAGCATCATTATTTCGCGACAAAAAGTAGTTACCCGAGCGCCGGATCAAGGCGGGTTAAATTAAATTGATTTGGGCGTGGAACCCATCACTGCTTCGAGCATTGTCTGATCAGAGCGGGTCCCGGTTCTAGACAAGGTCTATTTGCCCCCCCTCGACAGTCTGTCTCGGCGGCCTGCTCATTTCTCGCCCTGGCATTTCTTTAGAGTCGAAGCCTCAGTTCAAGAGCAAAATCGCAAAGCTCGGATTTTCGCTCTGCCAGACTTGTACAACCGACCACCCGGCCTGTTCGGCCAGTTTGGATATCCGCTCCACCGTATATTTGTGCGAGTTTTCCGTGTGAATTGTTTCGCCCTCGGATAGGGCAAAACACCGTCCACCGATCGAGAAAACTTGCTCAGCTTTTGATACAAGATGCATTTCGATCCGGCATTTCTCGGCGTTCCAGACCGCGCGGTGCAAGAAAGACGTCAGGTCGATATCGGCGTCGAATTTGCGGTTGATGTGCCCGAGAATATTTTTGTTGAATGCGGAGGTCACGCCCGCTTCATCGTCATAAGCGCTAAGCAGAACATCGGTGTCTTTGACAAGATCGACGCCGATCAAAAGTTGATTGTTCTGTCCCAAAACCCGCTTGCAGGATTTCAGAAGTTCTATGGCCTCCTTGGGTTCGAAATTGCCGATTGTCGAACCGGGAAAAAACCCGACAAGCGGGGCCGCGCCAATGTTCTTTGGGAGCGCGAGTTCCTTTGTAAAATCGCCTGGGACGGGAAAAACCTTTATGCTGCGATAATTGCGTGCAACGCGTTCGGCCAAGCGATGAAGATGGTCTGAACTGATGTCGATCGGTACATAGGCGCTAAAATGAGATGTCGCGCCAAGAAGAATTTCCGCCTTTTTCTCGGAACCAGTGCCGAATTCGACAAGCGCTGAACCCTCGGCAACGCGGCCGCTGAGTTCGGGTGCAATCTTTTCGAGCAGCGCGAGCTCCGTTCGTGTTGGATAATATTCCGGTAAATCGCAAATCAGATCGAAAAGACGTGACCCCTCGGCATCGTAAAAATACTTGCAGCTAAGCCGTTTCGGAGTTGCCGAAAGGCCTGCATAAACCGAGTCCAAGAAGGCGGTGGATTCGTCTGCCTCAAATTTTCGCTTCGGCGCGCGCAAATCCTCCGCCAAGCGCAAGCCGGAGAACTGCCAACGCTGATGGGGATAAAAGAAATTTCGATAGCTCGGGCGAATATGATTCTTCGGCGTTGCGCAGGCCCCACCTTTGAGCACCATCTGGTTGATCATAAACTTGCCGTTATACTCCGCGACCGCGCCCGAGAGCGGTGCAAAGCCCGGATAGGGTGCGTAGGGGCTCGCGGTCCATTCCCAGGCATCGCCAATCATTTGTTTTAAGGGTGCGCTGCCGTCCTGCGCGGCGAGCGGGCGATAATAACGGCCAGCGCACAAATTGCCCTTTTCATCGCCTGCGATAGCGTGCGCGTGTTCCCATTCAGCTTCGGTGGGAAGCCGTTTGCCACGCCACCTTGCATAGGCGTCCGCTTCGTAAAAGCTGATATGGCTGACCGGAGCGTGTAGATCGACCGGGCGCATCCCTGAAAGCGTCATGGTCTGCCAGGCGCCCTCCAAATTTTGCCAATAGAGCGGCGCTTCCCAGCCTTCCTTGCAGACAATTGCCCAACCGTCGGAGAGCCAAAGAAGTGGATTGCGATACGCGCCATCTGCAATGAATTCGACCCACTCCCCATTTGTTACTGGTCGGTCGGCAATGCGATAGGGCTCCAGTAATACGCGATGGCGCGGACGCTCATTGTCGAACGCAAAGTCTTCGCCGCCATGCCCTATCTCAACCTCGCCACCGTCCATATCGATGAATGCAAGTGGCTTAGAGCTGCGCACCAGCGCAGGAAAATACGGACCATAAGTGGGATGAAGCGGATTTTGGGAAAAGGCGTGCAGGATATCGGTGAGTAGGAGTTCTTGGTGCTGTTGCTCGTGATGGATGCCAAGCTCGGTAAGCGCCGCGACGTGCGGGTCCGAGCCGAGCGCCGTTTCCTCCAAAAGTGCGGTCATCGCGCGATCGATATGGGCACGGTATTGGCCCACTTCCGACGCGCTCGGGCGGGTGATGAGCCCGCGCTCCGCACGCGGATGACGAGAGCCCAAAGATTCGTAGTAGGAATTGAAAAGATAGCCATAGGAGGGATCGAATAGGCTGTAATCGGGTGCAAAGCGCTTGAGCAGAACGGTTTCAAAGAACCATGATGTATGGCCGCGATGCCATTTCGTCGGGCTGGCGTCCGGCATCGACTGAATCGATTGATCCTCGGCCGTCAAAGGCGCAGCCAGCGCCTCTGTTTCGGCTCTGATGTCACAGAATTGTTCTATGAGCGCCGCTGGGCCGGTTTCGGCATGGGCTTCGTCATTCTCCGCGCTTGCCGCGGAGGCGGTCTCGTCTTGCGCGGTCATGATGCCCTCTTAGCGGGTAATCCGTTTCCGATGGGCCGCCCGGCGGCTATGCCGCAATGCCAAGACGACGCGTTGGCCAAAACTAATCCCCCCTGCGGCAGATGTGAAGCACCCGCTCCACAAAAGCTTCACTTCAGGCCTCGTCACCCGGGGTCTTCTCCGGGCGCTCTACAAGTTCTTCGGGCGCAAAATCGTCCACCGCAATGGCCTTGCGGACGGTTTTATTGGCATTGTTAAGGATATCGGCATCCTTGCGGCTTAGTGCGCCTTCGGCCACTAGCGCTTCCAAATCGGACAGCGCCGCGCGGCCTGTTATTCCCGCCTTGCGAAGTTTTTCTTCGATGGAATCGCGTATAAGCGCCGCCGCAAACCCCGCCTCCATAAGCCCGGTGGCGTCCGAACTGTCCTCGCTCACATAGATTCCCGCAGTGAGCCTTTCGCGGGTTTCACCTGCCGCCAAAATGAGCTTCGCGCAAGCATGAGATACTCTGCCGCTAGGTGGTCTGTGGCGCCGGCCCCAGGGAAACGCGATAATACGCAGCAACCACGCGACCGGACGGTTCGGCAGATCGACAAGAGCCTGGTCTAGCCGATTTTGAATGTCGTAAAGCGACATCCGGTGATTCCATTCCACAAGCGGAAGGTCGGCGGCAGGCATCCCGTCGCTCTCAAAGCGCTTCAGCACGCAGCTCATCAGATAAAGTTCGGAAAGAACGTCGCCCAATCGCGCGGAAATGCCCTCGCGGCGTTTTAATCCGCCGCCCATAGTTCCCATTACGAGATCAGAGACCGCAGCGAAGGTTACACAAGCGGCATGAAGGCGTCGGTACATTACCCCAATGCCGCGCACCTCCGGCGTGCTGGCGAAAACTGCAAAAGTCAGATTGTGCCAGAACGCACGAACGATATTGGAAGTCGCATCTGCAACATGCGCCCATAATTCTTTGTCAAAGGCTTCGAGCGATTCCTTCGGGTCCTCAAGGTTGGCGGCCTTCATCTCGTTCAACAGATGCGGATGACAGCGGATCGCGCCTTGTCCGAAAATCATAAGGTTGCGAGTCAAAATGTTTGCGCCTTCGACGGTGATCGCAACAGGCACGCTTTGATAGACGCCGAAGAGATAGTTGCTCGGCCCGTCACAGATGCCGCGCCCGCCATGTATGTCCAACGCGTCATTGAGCGCCGTGCGCATTCTCTCTGTCGAGTGATATTTCAAAATAGCGGAGAGCACGGAAGGCTGCTCGCCCGCATCGAGCGAACCGGCTGTGAGTTTGCGCGCTGCGTCCAGCGCATACGCGTAGGCGGCAATGCGGGCAAGCGGTTCTTCGACACCTTCGAAGCGCCCAATAGGAATTCCAAACTGGCGCCGGATGCGGGCATACGCCCCCGCATAGCGCGCGCAAAAAATTGCTGCTCCCGTGCCGAGCGCCGGAAGCGATATGGCGCGCCCCGCCGCAAGGCTGTCCATGAGCATGCGCCAGCCCTGCCCAATGCGTTCCTGGCCACCGATAATCCATTCCATCGGAATGAAGACGTCGTCGCCTTGAGTCGGTCCGTTCTGAAAGGCTTGACCTGCCGGGAAATGGCGGCGGCCGATTTTTACGCCGTCCGTATCGGTCGAAACCAATGTGAGCGTGATCCCAAGGTCGTCAGCTTCGCCGAGAAGATGATCGGGGTCGAAGGCGCGAAATGCGAGACCTAAGATCGTCGCTACAGGTGCAAGCGTGATGTAGCGCTTGTCCCAAGTTACGCGTAAGCCCAGCGTGCGCGCGCCTTCATGTTCGCCATAGCAAACGATGCCTTTATCCGGCATCGATGCGGCGTCCGATCCAGCCTCCGGGCCTGTCAACGCGAAACAAGGAATCTCGTCGCCTCTGGCGAGGCGAGGAAGATAGTAATCGCTCTGCTCTTTGGTGCCGTAACGTAAAAGAAGTTCAGCAGGCCCTAGCGAGTTGGGCACCATCACAGTTACCGCAGCTGTCGGGCTACGGCTTGCGATCTTCATTACCACCGCGGAATGCGCCAGAGCCGAGAAGCCAAGGCCACCCCGCTCTTTGGGGATGATCATCCCCATGAAGCCATTGTCGCGAATAAAGGACCAGACCTTGTCGGGCAGATCACCCGCGCGGCGGATTTCCCAATCCGAAAGCATCGCGCAAAGCTGTTCGGTCGGCCCGTCGAGAAAAGCGTTTTCCTCCTCGCTTAATGCCGGGTTTGGATAATCGCGCAGTTTTTGCCAGTCGGGCTTGCCGGAGAAGAGTTCCCCATCCCACCAAACCGTTCCGGCATCGATCGCGGCCTGTTCGGTATCCGAAATGGGCGGCAGCATTTTGCGGTACCATTTTAGGACGCGCTTGCTGAGCGCATTTCGCCGCCATTCCACCAGTTTATTGGCCATTTGAGTTCCTTGATCGGTAATGCCCCGGGCAATCCCCCGGCTTCTCGAACGCCCCGCTTAAGTCTGCCACGGCGCAACACAGTTTTTCTAGGAACGGTTGTCGCACCCATAAGAAATGTGCCTTCGGGCGTAACCGATCAAGGCTGGTGGGCGAACTTCTTGGGTAGGGAGGCCCTCGCAGGCAACAAATGGCTCTGTGAGCTCCGTTTTCCCTAGCGAATTTTCGAATCGAAATCCAAGGAGAACTCTATGTCGAAGAATACACTCTTTAATGCCCGTACCCTTATTGCTGCGGCAGCCGCCGTAGCGATTGGTGGCGCTGCCACAGCATTGGCACAAGGCGCGCCCGAATTTACCGCTGAAAAATGCTACGGCGTCGCAAAAGCGGGCAGCAATGACTGCGCCGCCACCGGGAATAATTCCTGTGCCGGTCTTTCGGTCCTTGATGCCGATCCCGGAGCATGGCTCTACGTGCCGACCGGCGTCTGCGCCAAGATCGTCAACGGCAGGACAGAAGAGGCCTAAGTAGGCATAAGGGCGGGGCGTCTGGCTATGTCTGCTACCCATAACCTCTCAAGCGCCGGCATAGGGTTACGTGCCCCCCACGTTGCCGCATTTCAGGCGCTCCGTCCTCATGTACCATTCTTAGAAGTTCACAGCGAAAATCACATCTGCGGCGGGCCGATGCGCGCCGCGCTTCATGACCTTCGGCCCGATTATCCGATATCGCTCCACTGCGTGGGCCTGTCCATTGGATCGGCGCACGGGATTGATCGCGAGCATCTGGAACGCATTCGCGTACTTGCCGATGAAATCGACGCCTTTCTTGTTTCGGATCATCTCTCAGTGTCGAATCTTGCCGGGCTCTATACCAACGATCTCATTCCCTTTCCCCTTGTCGAAGAAACGCTTTCTATGGCTGCGGCGCATGTCGATTAGATCCAAGACACGCTCGACCGCCAAATGCTTGTCGAGAACCCTTCTTGCTATATTGGGTATTCCCAGGGCGAAATGGATGAAGGCATTTTTCTTTCGGAGCTCGCACGCCGAACGGGATGCGGAATTTTGTGCGACGTCAATAATATTTTTGTGACCGCCAGCAATCGCGGAACCTCCCCGCATGATTTGCTTTCACGCTTTGCGCGCTCCGCCGTGAAGCAAATTCACATCGCGGGCCATGCCACGGAAGAGGACGAAAACGGAATGGTCCTTGTTGATACACACGACCGCCGCCCCTGCGACGAGGTGCTGGCGCTCTACGCGACCGCTATGGAAAAATTTGATGATGTCCCAGCGCTTGTCGAATGGGACAGCCAGCTGCCCGAGTTAAGTGTTCTCTTAGACGAGGCTGCGCGCGTTCAAACCCATGTTAAGACTGAGCCCGCGTATGCTTACGCTTGAGAACGCACAAATTCGCATGCGTGACGCCCTCCTCTCGAAAGAGCCTGCACCGCTGGGCGATCTGTTCGGACAAACTGCGCCGCGTTTTGAAATTTATCGGAGGCATTTCATCCACTCGATCACCGCGTCGTTGGAAAAGACTTTTCCGGCTGTCGTAAACCTTGTCGACGAACGATTTTTTGCCTTCGCCGCAGATCGTTTCATTCGTGCTCATCCTCCCACCTCACCCTGCCTTTTTGAATATGGAGGGGAGCTACCAGGTTTCTTGGAAGCGTTCCCCGCCTGCGCGTCGCTGCCCTATTTGGGCGATGTCGCGCGCTTGGAATGGGCAATGCATTGCGTATTTCATGCGGACGATGCGAACGAGGAATTTCTCTCGCCGGGCTTGAATCTTTTCTCGTCTCGTTGGCCAGTAGACGCGATTTGGCGTGTTGCTATGGGCCGCACTGAGGGCCCCGTCGATATGAACTCAGGCAAAGCATGGGTTCTCATCTATCGCGACGAGAGCGAAGTAAAATTTGAGTCTCTTTCGCATGCGGGTTTTGTATTTCACACAAACATTATGGAGCGTGGCGAAACATTCGTAGCGCACGCCGAAGCGCGAAGAGTTGATTCCAATTTCGACAAGAGCAAAGCGCTCGCACAGTTTGGGCGGGCCAGCAATCAAATAGTCAAATTTTAAAACGAAAGAATCTAGATGACCGATATAGAAACATCGCCGACTATCATGACGCGGCTAAGAAATATTATTAACTGGTTGGAATGCCTTCCCTTATGGCCGATTCAAACACTTGCGCGTATCGGTGTCGCCGCGGGTTTTTATAACTCGGCGAAACTTAAATTGCAGAGCTGGGATATCACTCTGTTGCTATTTCAAAATGAGTATCAAGTTCCGCTTTTACCCTTCGATTTGGCGGCACGCATGGCGACAGCGGTGGAAATGGTTTTCTCGGTACTTCTGTTCGCTGGGCTCTTTTCGCGGCTGTCGACATTGCCGCTTCTGGGCGTCGCCGCAATCATCCAAATATTTGTTTATCCCAACGCCTGGGGCCAGCATATGACCTGGACGGCATTGCTTCTTGTCGTGCTCTTCCGTGGGCCGGGGCCGCTCTCCGTCGGCTACCTCCTCTCCCGCTTGTTTGGTGGTAGCGGAGCAAGCGCCATGAAAACCTAACGCGCATGCCCTTGCGTCTTCCTCACGTCCCTTCCACGATTGCCGATGGCTCGTCCGGCGCACAAATGCGTGCCGCGCGCCATCGCCGGTCTCCACATTTTCGCGTGGTTTATGAGGGGTAGAAAACTGTGAGCGGAGGTGAACGCGAACGCAGCGAAATGGACGGTTTGGACCGCGCCTGGTCGCAATTAATGGCGAAGGCACAGAGCGGAGACCAGTCCGCTTACGCAGACCTCCTAGCGCAAATTCTTCCGGTTCTCCGCGCGGTGGCGCGTCGGCCGCATCATGCTCTCGCCTCGCAAAAAGAAAAAGCCGGGCACGAACGCCCGGCTTTTTTGAATGCTCTGTTTTATCCGAAGTTTAGGAAGCGTCGGCCGTTTTGGCAGTCAATGTGCAATTGACTTCCACCGGCTGCAACACCCGGTCTTCCATTACGCGGCGCTCGATCCGAACCTGCTCGAAACCGTCCTTCTCGCAAGAAATTTCTACATCGACCGAAGCAACGGATTTGTCGAAGCCGTCGAGCGTGTAGTGGCCGAGTATGTTGGTTCTCACCGTTTTAATCTCGCCGCTGGTCTTAACCGTTGCGACCAGTGTCGCACCGTTGACGCCTCTTCCGCGCGCGTCGCGGATAAAGCCAAAATAGGGCGAGCCCATATTCGGGTTTGCTTGAAGCCCGTGCAGTGCGAGTTCCTCGAAGAAATCGCCGCCATTGGCGAGCGCCGGTGCAGCGCCGAACATAAGGGCGGCGATCGCAACGCCTGCGCATAGTCCCGAAATCTTGCTCTGTCTCACTGTCCTGTCTCCTCGTATATCCGAACGATGGAATTCAAACTTATGCTCTTTAAAAATCTATGACGCCTCGGCCGCTACTGTCGACAAAATACAATTCGTTTCAATGGGCGCGCCTTCGTTGCGCTGCATTGAACGCCGTGCCGCAGAAACCTGAACATAGCCCGGCGCCTTACAGCTGATCTCGACTGTAGCGGGGTCTATGACCTTGTGGAACCCCAAAACCCGGTAATGCCCAATAACATCCGATTTTACAGTCATCGCCGATCCACTAGGGAAAATTGTAGCGGACACGGAAGCACCATGAATGGTCCGGCCATTCACGTCACGCACGAAGCCGAAATAAGACGGTCCGATATTGGCATCAGTTTGCGCCATCTGCTCGGCAAACTCCGCGAAGAAGTCGCCGCCATTGGCGAGCGCAGGCCCAGCACCTAAGCCGCAGCCCAGCGCGAGAGCGCCAGCTATAGTCAATTTCTGCACTGTTCTACGTGACCGTCTCATAGGCTTTCCTGAAGCGGATTCTTTTAACAACATCATATTACCCGAAAAAGCTACCAAAATCTATAGTTTCAAGCCCAAATTACCCTCAAACTTCTAAATTACTGCGGGTAGAAAAAGAACCGATCCGCGTAAATCATGAAGGCCATTCCGGCCAAAGGACCCGCCCAGGCCAGCACTGGCCAGGTTTTTTCGATGATTTTCGCGGGTAACAACTGTGAAATGGCCCCCAACGCGACTCCGGCCAGGGCGGCATTGGCCATCCAGCCATACCAATGCATCGGGGGACCGATTTCGTCGCTTCCGAAGCCAAAAAACCAGATGAATTCGTTAACTGCCGGATAATAGGTAAAGGCCGGCCAATAGGCGCTGTTATACTCGAAGGCAGCCCCGTAATAGGCGGCGAACCCCAACGCGAAAGCGGGAAATGCGCGTTCCATCCAGTTCATAGCAGCCCCCTCACATTGTTCACGAAGTGCCCGCCGACAAAAGCAGTCCAAACCGCGAAGGTCAGAACCAATGTGGTACCGACCCGCCCCATCTTACTTTCCGGTTTTCTCTTCCAATAATACCAATAGGCAGGAAGCATCCCCAGCGCGATGGCGACGAAATGCTCTTTCAGCTCGAAAACGCCAATCGGCACGAGATCGAGTAATGCTTCCAACGGTGGGCGAACCTGAATCCGATAGAAGATGTAAATATAGCCACCGAGAATGAAGGTGATGATGAAAAGAACGATGACGGCGTTGGTGTAGCTATGGCCGTGCACGCCCCGATAGGCGGCGATGAACCCTTGGTTCGCCGGTTTTCGCGGCCACACGCTCGTGACAGCTTGGTGCGTGAGCGCGCCCAAGAGCAAAAAGGCAAATATCCCGTGAAAGATTAACAATGTAACGGTCATGACCCCTCCCCGTAGGAATCTGTAAAATCAGCAATCTACAATATTTCCTGCACCGTCCGTTCGGCGGACCAAAGTGCGCCCTCCATCCATCCGGGCCAAGGCGAAACATGTTCGCCCGCAAAGTGAATCCGCCCTTCGGGTTCCCAGCCTCTCGTCCCCCACCGCGTCATCTGACCCGGGTATGATACCGCGAATGCGCCGCGAGACCACCGATCATCGGTCCAATTTTGTGTAAATCCCTTCTGATAATGGTCTTGAAGATCCGAAAAGGCCCCTTCGGCCATGGCAATGCCAAGGTTCAATTGCTCAGGAGCCTCCAGAGCCGCAAAGCGCTCGCGCATCGCAGGTTGCCCGCCCGCGGTCACCGAAAGAAGCCCATTCACGCTCAATTGACCGAAGCTCCCATCCCAAATCTCACAGGGCGCGGAGGTGCGCGCGGCGCCCGAAAGCCCCTGATCGCGCCAATAAGGCCTATCGGTTTGCAAAAGAAAGCGAATCGAGGAGCGATAGGGAATGTTCGAAATTATCTCTCGCTTTTCGGGAGACAATGCGGGCTCCACCTCTATGTCGCGCAGCAGCGTAAAGGGGATCGCAATAATGGCCCGCGCGCCGGTTACGGTTTTGACCTCTCCGGCTTCGCGATAATGAACCTGCACATTCGTCGCGCTTTGCTCGAGTGCGGTCACCTCGCAATTGTAGCGAATATTGTCTTCCAACGCTTCGGCGAGCGCTCGCGGAAGACGATCCATGCCCCCCTCAATTCTAAAATAGCCGCGCCCCGCACGATGAAGAAAAATTTGCCGCAACACATAGAGCGCGGAAATTTCGCTCGAATCTGCGCCGAGCGTTAGTAAGCGCACCGCCGCTTCGGAGGCGCCGCGCTCGCGCAGCCAGTTGGGCCAACTGGTTTCGTCGAATTGCGTCCAGCTTGCCAAAGCATCGGCGTCGATTTCGGTGCTGCGCAAATTTTCCGGCAAGCCTTCAAGATAAAGATTGGCCAGTGCGCCGGGACGCAGCCCGCGCTCGTCTGCGCGCAAATTTAGGGCCAGGCGCTCTCCAATATTCGCATCGTCCGAATAGGCGCTCGCGCTATCCGTTGCGAAAATCGTGTGACCTTCCGGCGGTGAAAACGGCACGAGGTTCAAACCGAGTTTGTTCATCCAATGAAGAACAAAATGGTGAACATCGGAGATGCGCGCGGCACCCGCTTCGCCATATAATCCATTATCGAACCGCCCACGGATTGTACGCACGCGTCCGCCGGCGACATCGCGTGCTTCCAAAACAATCATGCGCCGTCCGGTTTCGCGTAGACGATGTGCGGCTGTCAGACCGGCTAGACCAGCTCCAATGACGATGATCGTCGGCGGCCCCGCTGGAATCGCGCCACGCGCTATGGCCGGCGCGACAATGGCGGCTGCCCCACCGGACAAAACATCTCTACGGCGTATTGGGCGTGTCATATCAATTCTGTGCTAGCATCTTGTCTTGCCATGTTCAGGACAAAGTCTGTCGCTTACATACTACTATACTGATCAGCGACACTGGGAGAGTCTTGCCTCGATTATGTCGATTTTTAGGACATTTACTATTTTCATTCTTTGTTTTGCGACAAGCGGCGCAATCGCGGGACCGCGTTTGGACGCCATAAAGGCGCGTGGGACATTGAATTGCGGCGTTGCCATCGCCGAACCGGGCATGTCGGCGCAAAACGAGGCCGGTAATTTTTCCGGCTTTGAGCCCGATATTTGCCGGGCGATCGCAGCTGCCATTTTCGGCGCTCCGAATGTCGACTTTTCTCCGACTGTGACTCTCAACGCGTTTCTTCAATCAGAAGACGTTGATCTGGTTATACGTGGATTGACGCGTTCTTACCGTCGCGATGTCAGCGGCAGCGTGCATTTTGGTCCGACCATTTTACATAATGGCCAGACTTTTCTAGTGCGCGCTTCGCTCGGCGCCCACAGTTTCGAAGATCTTTCGGGCAGAACGATTTGCGTGTCGTCGGATGTTTATGCCGACTTCTTTCCACCGCTGCAGCGTTATTTCGATGCCCATGGTTTGGTGTTTGACGGCATTGGAACCCAAACGCGCGCAGAATCGGAGGCAATTTTTTTCGCGGGTGAGTGCGATGCGATGGCCGCAGATTATGCCGAGCTCGCGAGCGCAATTATCAAACATGCCGATGTCCCTGCAGATTTCATGATCCTTCCGGGACATATCGAAGAAGAACCGCTAGCGCCGCTCTTGCGCAAAGGCGACGACGAGTTTTATGCCATCGTTAGTTGGGCGATCTATGCGCTGATCAATGCCGAAGCGCTCGGCATTGACTCTGAAAATATCGATGCAATGCGTGCGAGCACGATAGTGGAAGTTACCTCATTCTTTCAGGAACCCCCGCCAAATTCGGGTTTTCACCCGCAATGGAGCGACGCGATTATCCGCAGCGTTGGGAATTATGGTGAGATATTCATGCGCCATCTTGGCAGTCCAGATGCGGCGAACCTTCCGCGCGGGCCCAACCGTTTGTGGCTTGAGGGCGGCCTTCTCTACGCGCCGCCGATACGCTAGCCCATCTCGTTGAAGCAACGCGGCTCATTGCCACGCGAATTGAGCTATCCGGCCTAGCCCCGCCGCATTTGCGCTGCTATTTTGATTGCCGAAAGAAATTGGACCTCATCGAAAAGATAAGGCGAACAAGCCGCTTATGCGGGCACCAGGGTAGAAAAATCATGACCAGGAAAAAAGAAAACATCGACGCCGACCCGAGCGCTGTAGACAGGCGTAAATTCATCGCCGGCGTGGCCATTGCCAGTGCAACGGCGGTTGCCAGCGGTGAGACCGCCAAGGCCGCGGTGTTGCCACAAGGTCAAGGCGCCGGCCTCGCGCCAAGCGCATTGCGTCCCAGCGCGCAAGTGGTCGCCGCCGAAGGTGGCCTGTTTCAAGAGGCTGGCGCTGATGGCTCTCCCGGGACCGTAAACGGCAAGCCGGGATCGGACTTCATGGTCGACGTCATCAAGACGCTCGACATCGAATACGCGATCACGAACCCAGCCTCGAGCTGCCGCGGTATTCACGAATCTTTTGTCAGCTATGGCGGCAATACGATGCCCGAGCTGCTCACCGCGACGCACGAAGAAACTGCGACCGCGATGGGCCATGGCTATTTCAAAGTCACGGGCAAGCCGATTATTTCGCTGTGCCATGGTACCGTTGGGCTGCAGCACGCAGCGATGGCCGTCTACAACGCCTGGTGCGACCGTGTTCCGGTTATCATGGTAGTAGGCAACAATACCGATGCGGAGACGCGCGTCCCCGGCACGCCAACTTTGCATACCGTTCAAGATCCCGGCTCGATCGTTCGCGATTACACAAAATGGGACGACCAGCCTGGCTCGCTCCAGCATTACGCCGAATCGATGGTGCGCGCTTACAAGATCGCTATGACACCGCCTTTCGAGCCGGTGCTCATTTCGCTCGAAGAGCACATGCAAGAGCATGAAATCCACTCCGCAAGACCGTTGACCATTCCGAGGCTCACTACGCCCTCTTTCCCCGCGGGCGATATGAACGCCGTGCGCGAGGCTGCTGCGCTCCTGGCCAATGCAGAGTTTCCGGTCATCGTTGTCGATCGCGCCGCGCGTTCGCAAGCAGGCATGGAAAATGTCGTTGCGCTCGCCGAAAGCGTGAATGCTTTGGTTGTCGATCGCTACGGGCGTATGAACATGCCCAACACGCATCCTCTCTATCAGATGGGCGGCGCAGCATTGCAGCGCGCCGATGTCGTATTGGGACTTGAGCTCACCGATTTTTGGGGCACGGTGAATAGTTTCAGCGACAATGTGGCCCAAAATGTCAGCCCCAATGTCTCTCCCGACACAAAACTCATCAGCATTGGTGTCGGCGATATTTATATCCGTGCAAATTTTCAAGACTTCCAGCGCTATCAGCCCGTGGATATCGCCATCGCCGCGGATGCAGAGACTACAATTCCTTGGCTAACCGAAGCGGTGAAAGCTGCCATCCCGGCGGGCCGCCAAGCAGCCATCGATCAACGCGGGGCAGACGCCAGGCGCAATCAGGCTGAAACGCGCGAACGCAGCCTGGCCGAGGCCGCGGCAAATGGTTGGGATGTCCGGCCCATCAGTTCGGCGCGCCTTAGCGCCGAGCTTTGGGCGCAGATCAAGAGCGAAGATTGGGCGCTGGTGTCGCGCGATCAAAGCCTATCCTTCTGGCCGCATCGTCTTTGGGCATTTGAAAATCATCACCAGTTCATTGGCGGTCCCGGCGGCCAGGGCATTGGTTACGGCCTGCCGGCGGCGGTCGGCGCGGCGCTCGGCCATCGCGAACATGGCAGGCTGGTCGTCAATCTGCAGAATGATGGGGACTTTATGTATGCGCCGGGCTCACTTTGGACTGCCGCGCATCACAACATTCCCATGCTTAATATCATCTACAATAACCGCGCCTATCATCAGGAGGTGATGCATATGCAGCGCATGGCAAGCTGGCGGCAGCGCGGTGTCGAACAAGCGCTGGTCGGAACGGTGATCACCGATCCGAACATCAATTTTGCCACCGTGGCGCAAGGCATGGGCGTGGAAGGGATCGGTCCAATCGAGGATCCCAACGATCTTACAGCTGCGATACGGCGCGGGATTGAAGTGGTGAAAACAGGCGAGCCCGTCGTGATCGACGTCATCGCACAACCGCGTTGATAACGAGATTTGAGGAATAATTATGCAATACGGAAAATTTTCGCATTTGATGATCGCTTCGCTTTTCGCCTTAGGCGGTAGCGTTTCATCCGCCATCGCGGCCGATGGCGAGCGCCAGCGCGAAGTCTTCGAGCGCGTAGGATGTTGGTCTTGCCATGGCTACGAAGGACAAGGTGGGCGCCACGGCCCCACAATTGCCCGTACGCCACATAATTATGAGGCCTTCAGCGCTTTCGTGCGAACTACCTCCGGGCGTATGCCGCCCTTTTCGGAGCGGGTCGTGTCCGACGATGATCTTCGTGCAGTCCATGCCTATCTGCAATCGCGCCCCGAGCCACCGCCGCCGAGTAATTTTTCGCTTCTGCAGGGTGTATTTCCCGAATAGGACGGTTGGGCAGCCAAGCGGGCGACCAAACGCGCCACCGAACGCAATAGGAATTGATCTGGCAGGCCACGCGCCGCGCTGATACGCTTTGCCTCAAGAGTTCTCCCGACCGGGATGAACTAACGGGTGCGGGTCGCTGCCTAAATGACGGCGCGGCCTATATCTCCGGGCATGGTGGGAGGCAGTGAATGGCAAAGAAGATCAATTCAAAAAATAGCAATGGCGCAGCCCTAGACCGGCGCAATTTCATCAAAACCGCTGCAATCGCGGGAGCGGCGGCCGTCACAGCGAGCGACGGCGCGAAGTCTGCGATTTTGCCTCAGGGCGGCACGGCGCCTGCAACACCGTCGGTGATGCGTCCCTCCACTTCGCTTGCGCAAGCCGAGCTCGCAACTAGTTCGGTGTCGATGCCCTCGCAATATCCCGGTGTTTCTCACGGCAAACCCGGCTCGGACTATATGGTCGACGTCATCAAGACGCTCGACATCGACTACATTATCACCAACCCGGCTTCGAGCTGCCGTGGATTTCACGAATCCCTTGTCACCTATGGCGGCAATTCCGCGCCCGAACTATTGACGACCATGCACGAAGAATCCGGCACCGCGATGGGGCACGGTTACTTCAAAGTTTCTGGCAAGCCGATGGGGTCCTTGTGCCATGGAACCGTTGGCCTGCAGCACGCGGCGATGGCGGTTTACAATGCGTGGTGCGACCGCGCGCCGGTTATCATGATGATCGGGAACGAGATGGATGCGGAGCATCGCCGGCCAGGCACACCGACCTTACATGCTGCCCAAGATCCGGCGGCGATGATCCGCGATTTCACCAAATGGGACGACCAGCCGGCCTCGCTGCAGCATTTCTCCGAATCGATGGTACGCGCCTACAAGATCGCACTGACGCCGCCTTACGAGCCGGTCCTCATCGTCATGGGCGAGGCCATGCAGGACGAGGTGCCGGAACCGAGCGCGGTGGAACATTTCTCGATCCCGAAAGTTGCGATCCCGGCGCCGCCGACCGGTGACCGTAATGCGGTTCGCGAAACCGCCGCCATGCTGGTGAGCGCGGAATATCCCGTCCTCGTTGCCGACCGCGCCGCACGTACGCAGGCCGGGATGGAGGCGCTCGTCGAGCTAGCGGAATTATTGCAAGCACCTGTCGTCGATCAGGGCGGGCGCATGAATTTCCCCAACATGCATCACCTTTATAATCGCGGGAAAGCGGCCATTCGCCGGGCGGATATGGTTGTCGGGCTCGAACTCACCGATATGTGGGGCAGCGTCAATGATATGAGCGATACCGCACATCCGACCCAAGGGCCGGCGGTGCGTCCGGGCACAAGGATGGTCAGCATCGGTGTTGGCGACATTTACATCCGCGCCAATTATCAGGACTTCCAGCGTTATCAGCCGGTCGATATCGCCATCGGAGCAGATGCGGAAGCGACATTGCCGCTTTTGATTGAATCGGTGAAAACGCAGCTTACCGATGCGCAGCGCGCCAACATCGATCTCCGCGGCCAGCAGCTCCGCGAAGCCTATGCGAGCGCGCGCGCCGCCACCCCTGCACAAGCTGCCGCCAGTGCCTGGAATGCGAGCCCGGTCAGCGGCGCGCGGCTTTCGGCCGAAATGTGGGAGCTGATCAAGAACGAAGATTGGGCGCTGGTTTCGCGCGATCAGAGCATAAGCGCTTGGCCGCACCGGATTTGGGATTTTCAGAACTATTATCAGTGGATCGGAGGGCCGGGCGGACAAGGGGTCGGCTATGGCTTGCCGGCGGCGGTCGGCGCCGCGCTTGCCCATCGCGAACATGGGCGTCTTGCGATCAACATCCAAAATGACGGCGATTGCATGTATGCGCCGGGCGCATTGTGGACGGCGGCGCATCACAGAATTCCGTTACTCACCGTCATGCATAACAATCGTGCCTATCATCAGGAAGTCATGCATTTGCAACGCCTGGCCAGTTGGCGCCAGCGTGGTTACGAGAACGCCAATTGGCGCGTTGCGACGACGATCGAAGATCCGCATGTCGATTTCGCGAAGCTTGCCGATTCTATGGGCGTGGCAAGCATTGGTCCGATCGACAATCCAAACGATCTCGCTCCGGCGTTACGGCGCGCCATCGATATCGTGAAAAATGGCGAGCCGGCGCTCGTCGACGTCATCACACAACCGCGTTGAGGATTCAGTTATGCGTTCACTATTTCAAATTGCGGGCGTAGCGGTGATCGTGGCTCCAGCCTTGTTCGCCGGCAGTGTTGCATTTGCTGCCGACGCCGATGCAGGCAGGGAAGCTTATAACCGAGTCGGCTGCTACAGCTGTCACGGCTATGAGGGCCAGGGCGCTGGGACGGGCCCTAAGCTTGCGCCTGATCCTCTTCCCTATGCCGCGTTGAGCAATTTCGTGCGGCAATCGTCCGGCCCTATGCCGCCCTTCACGCCGGCTGTATTGCCTGACGAGGATTTGCAAGACATCTACGCTTTTCTTCAGTCTATTCCACAGCCACCCGACGCCGACGACATCCAGCTGTTGCAGGACATACAATAGGTTTGCGTGCGCGCCCTGGCGGGACCGGCTGGGATTGCGTGACTGATTGACATTTTACAGCCGGCGCTTCCTCATGTCTTCCACAATGGCTGCCATGGGGAGGAAGTAATGCCCGAATCGTCGAAACCATCCAAAATTAAACGCCGCCAATTTCTCGCAGGCGCCGCAGCCGCGCCCGCAATAGCAGCCGTCGCGCTTGGCCCAAACACTGCATTCGCAGCGCAGACGCCGTCCGTCCCGGCAAATCCAAATACAGCCGGCGATATGCAACCGCCCGGCCAAGCCGCACCGCTAGCCGACGGCCATGTTTGCGGCAGCGATCATATGGTCGATGCCTTAAGAGCGCTCGATCTCGAATATATTGCTTCTAATCCCGCCTCGACATTTCGCAGTCTGCAAGAATCCATCGTCAATTATGGCGGCAATACCAAGCCGGAATTTCTAACTGCGCTACACGAAGACTCGTCCGTTCATTTTGCCCAAGGCTATGCAAAGATTACCGGCAAGCCGATGGCCGCGCTCGTGCATGGCAATGTTGGGCTGCAGCACGCGAGTATGGCGATCTATAATGCCTTTGCCGATCAAGCACCGGTCTATGTCATTGCCGGAAATGTCGCCAGCGAATGGGTTCGCCGGCCCGGCGCGGAGACAGCGCATTCTTCCACTGATCAAGCGCAGATGGTGCGCGACTATGTGAAATGGGACGAGCAGCCATACGCCTTGCGCGATTTCTCCAACTCGGCGGCGCGTTGTTATGAGGCGGCGGTCAGAGAATCGCCCGGACCGGTTCTGCTGGTTTGCGATGCCGAAATTCAGGAAGAAGAAGTCCATGCCGAGCACATGGCGGATTTGCGCATCCCAAAAATCAGCCGCCGCACCAAAACAATTGCCGACAGTGCGGCGGTGGATGAAATCGCCACGCTTCTCGTGAATGCCGAGAACCCGGTCATCATGACCGACCGCTACGGCACGACGCCGCAATCTGTTCCTCTGCTTGTCGAACTTGCCGAAGCCCTTCAGGCGCCCGTCATTGATTCGCGTGGGAGAATGAATTTTCCCACCCAACACCCGCTTAATCATACCCAGATTGCGGGGCCTGCCGTTCAAAATGCCGATGTCATTTTAGCGCTGGAGCCGCGCAATCTATTCGGCATGATCAACAGACTGCAGGACCTTCCCATTCGCACGGTGACCTCGCGTATTCGCCCCGATACGATGGTCATTCGCATCGGCACGACCGCCCTTGCGCAGAAATCAAATTATGGCGCGCATCAGCGTTATGCTCCCGCGGATATCGACATTACCGCCGAAGCTGCAGCCACCTTGCCCTATCTCATTGAGGCGGTGCGGAGCAAAGCGAACAATTCGTTTGAGGCGCGCGGACAGCGACTGCGTCAGGCGACGTACGGTCTCGCCGAACAAACACGCCGCGATGCCGCGCGTGCGTGGAACGTAAGTCCCATCAGCACCGCGCGCGTCCTGGCGGAGCTTTGGGACCAGATCAGGGAAGAAGATTACACCATCGCGACGGAGTGCCAGTTCCAATCCTATTGGGCGCACCGGCTATGGACGATGGATCATTATCATAATTATCTTGGCCAATCGGGCGCCTCCGGCGTCGGGTATAATTCGCCCGCTACTGTTGGCGCTGCGCTTGCCAATAGGGCCCTGGGCCGTTTGACAATCGGCATTGTTGGCGATGGCGATTTCATGATGCAGCCTGGTGTCATTTGGACCGCGGCACATCATCAGATTCCATTGTTGATGATCGTGCATAATAATCGCGGCTATCACCAAGAAGTCATGCATGTGCAGCGCATGGCCAACCGCCATAACCGTGGCATCGATCGCACCGATATCGGGACTACAATCAAAGATCCCAATATGGATTACGCGGCGATGGCGAAAAGCATGGGTGTGTATGCGGAAGCGCCGGTATCCGAGGCCCATGAAATCGGTCCGGCGATTCAGCGCGCGCTCGCAATTGTCAGAAATGGCGAGCCGGCATTGATCGATGCCGTCATGCAGCCGCGTTAGGTTTCGAGTGAGGAATTAAATATGTTTGTTTGTTTGAGTGCGGTTGTTTTTGGATTCATATTGAGCAGCTCTGCATATGCGCAGAATGTGACGGGCGACGCCCAAAGCGGTGAATCGCTATACGTTTCCACCGGATGCTATGAGTGCCACGGTTTTGTCGGTCAGGGCGGTGCGCCGGGGCCTGCCGTGGCGCCGCCCATGGCGTTCGAACCGTTTCTTTTCCAACTTCGCCAACCGCGCCAAGTGATGATCCCTTATTCGGAAGCTGTTCTTTCCGACGCCCAGGCTGCCGATATTTACGCTTTCCTCGCGAGCCTGCCTCCACCACCCGATCCGGATTCGATCCCGCTTCTGCAAACTATGCCTTGAGCTGCTCATGGATTGGCGTGAGCTCGGGACAACAGGCATAAACATTGCGCCCATTATGTTTGGCGGAAACGTTTTCGGCTGGACGGTCGATCAAGAAAAAGCTTTTGAGCTGCTTGATGCATTTGTTGATGCCGGGTTTAATTCGATCGACACGGCAAATTGCTATTCGATTTGGGTAGACGGGAACGAAGGCGGAGAATCCGAATCCATCATCGGCGCGTGGATGAAGGAACGCGGTAACCGCGACGACATCATCGTGGCGAGCAAGGTCGGCCACGATATGCGCAAGCGTGGTCGCGGACTCTCCAAAGCGCATATCATTAGGGAAGTGGAAGACTCCCTGCGGCGTCTTCAAACAGATTATATCGATCTTTATCAGGCCCATCGCGACGATCCCAACACTGCGCTTGAAGATGTGCTCGATACTTTCGACGAACTTATCAATACCGGAAAAGTGCGTGCGATTGGGGCATCCAATTATAATGCTGCTCGCTTACGTGAAGCGCTCGACATTGCGGAGAAAAAGGGCTTGCCGCGCTATGGAACGCTTCAGCCGCACTATAATTTATACAAGCGCGCAAAATTCGAAGGCGAAATGCGATCGCTTTGCAACACAGAAAATATTGGCGTCATCCCCTATTTCCCATTGGCCTCCGGTTTTTTGACCGGCAAATACCGCGATGAATCCGATTTTTCCAAAAGCCCACGCGGCTCCAGCATGGGAAAATATCTCAATGAGCGCGGGCTAAAAATTCTCCAGGCGCTTGATACGGTCGCTAACGCCTATGGCACAACGCCTGCCGCCGTGGCGTTGAGTTGGGCCATGCACCAGCCGGGAATCGTTGCGCCCATCGCAAGCGCGACCGAGATTTCTCAATTGAAGGATTTTTCGGTCGCAACGCGGCTTGATCTTGGCGACTACGCGTCAGCCCTTCTCGAAGAGGCGAGTAAGGCTTAGCTAGTGCTTGTCGATCCTCCAAACATCCCAATTTCGTCATGGCCGCCCTTTTGAGGCGGCCATCCAGCTCAGCGCTTCGGAGCGCTGAAAGAAGTCATACGAAAAACTATTTGCTTTCGTCGACACGACCGCGATGAATGGCCGGCCCTGTGTGCGTCGCACACAAATTTATTTATTTGCGCGCAAAGCGCGCTGGCCACGGCCATGATGCTAAGGCGCGTCGATCTTACGAAAGATATTGCTTGAACCAATCGATTGTTCGGCCCCAAGCAAGTTCCGCCGCCGCCTGGTTGTAACGCGGCTCGTTCGTATCGTTGTTAAAGCCGTGCTGCGCGCCGTCATACATGTGGAATTCATAGGTCTTGCCGAGCCGATCCAATTCCGAGCGGTAAAGGATCGCTTCGCCGGTATTATTCATATCGAGCATGACATCGGCATAATTCATGAGAAGCGGCGCATTCAGTCTCGGTGCCAGCGAGGGATGCGGCGGCTGGCCATAAAAAACGACGACCGCGCTTAATGACGGATCGTTCACCGACAGGGCCTGGGTCACGCGTCCACCCCAGCAAAACCCCACAGCGCCGATTTTGTCTGAGGTCTCGGGACGCGCGCGTAAATAGGCGATTCCTGCGACGCCGTTCTGCACGGTCTCTTCAGGGTTCAATGTGCGCAGCCGGTCGAAGGCCCTGCCTTCGCCGGGCCCAGGCGTTCCGCCGGCAGGGCTGAGAAAATCGACTCCAAGGGCTGCGAAACCTGCGATCACCAGCCGGCGGGCGATGTCTTCTTGGTGCGGGTTGATGCCGCCGGCCTCGTGGACAACAACAACACCCGGGTGGGGCCCCGGCGCTGTCGGGAGGACGAGATTGGCGTTTACGGTTCCGGTCACGCCCTCAAAACTTACTCGCTCTTTCGTAATTCGGGGATCGTCTTCGGCGATTGTTTGGGCATTGGCGAAATTGCAGTCCAGCACCGGCAGCAAAGCTGCAGCTGCGCCGGCGCTCCCAACGATACGCGCAGCCTGGGCCAGGAATTTTCTGCGGTCGGAATGGTTGTGAACATAGTCGTGATGAATATCGATAATTCTCTGGTCCATCGGGCGGGCTCCCTAAAAGCTGTTGCTTTGGCGCTTATAGCAAATAGTCGGGCCTGGTTGACCAGGGAGTTTGATCCAAAACGGAAGCTCACGCCGTATTGAGCGGGTCTTCGCTAATATCTCGCACTACCGAGATGTTTTTGCCCGTAGTCTCCATCGGGGCTTTGTTGGGGCCCGGTTAGGCTGTAGTTTGAGCCAATAAACAAAAGCGGCAGGAGACGGTCATGTTGGCTCCAAAGACAGTTCAGGCGTCCGGGGATCGAAGTGTATGCGAGCTTATCGAGGCCATGGAGGCCGCATCCGATAGGCCGCTCTTTGCCAAGGATCTGGGCCGCAGAGGCTTTCTGAAGATTACCGGCTTGGCGGGCGCGGGGCTTGTCCTTGCCTTCTCCACCTTGCCGCGTGGGGCCAGCGCGCAAGACGCCGGCGGAGAAAACACTTTCAATGCCTTTATCAGGATCGCTCCGGATGGAGAGATCTTGGTCTATTCCAAAGCCCCGGAAATCGGTCAGGGCATCAAAACCGTATTTCCCATGATCATCACGGAAGAATTGGATGGTAATTGGTCCGATGTCCGCATTGAACAGGCGCCGATCAAGCCTGAAGTTTACGGGCGGCAGAGCGCAGGCGGTTCCAACTCGATCGTCCAAGGCTGGACACAGCACCGTCATGCCGGCGCCACTGCGCGGGCCATGCTCATCAGTGCTGCTGCGCGCCGGCTAAATGTTTCCGAATCCGAGCTTAGCGCCGAGAACAGCATGGTCATCCATGCCCCGAGCGATCGCCGGATTTCCTATGGCGAGCTTGCAAATGAAGCCGCAACACTTGCCGTGCCCGACCCTGAAAGTTTGAGCTTAAAGCCGCGCGGCGAGTGGAAACTTTTGGGCACCCGAATGCCCCGCGTCGACAACCACGCGGTAGTGACCGGCACCGAGACATTCGGCATCGATCAAGTTTTACCGAACATGGTTTATGCCACCTACACGAAATGTCCCGCCGTCGGCGGGCGCGTAGCTGCGGCCAATGTCGATGCGATCAAATCCATGTCCGGCGTGCACCATGCTTTTGTCATCGAGGGCAATGGCAATGAGGCGCAGCTTATGTCCGGCGTTGCCATTGTCGCCAATTCCACCTGGGCGGCAATCAAAGCAAAACGCGCTTTGAATATAGACTGGGACGAAACCAATGCCGGAAAAGACAGCTGGAGCGGCGCCATGCAGCAGGCCAATGCGCTTGCCGGAACGTCCGGTCCCGAAACGCTTTCCGACATCGGCAATACCGAGGCCGCGTTAGCGGGTGCCGCTGAGGTGATGGAGGCCTCTTACGACTATCCCTTCGTTTCCCACGCGCCGCTTGAGCCGCAAAATTGCACGGCCTGGTTTCATGAGGGCATCGCCGAATTTTGGGTTCCCACCCAGTCCGGCGACCGCGCATTGCCGCAGATTGCCGAGTGGCTGAATATTCCCGTCGAGCGGGTGATCATTCATCAGGGTCGCGCGGGCGGTGGGTTTGGACGCCGTTTGCTAAATGATTTCATGTTCGAAGCAATGGAGATTTCTCGGCGCATCGACGCTCCGGTGAAGCTGCAATGGACGCGCGAAGATGATTTTGCGCATGATTTTTATCGCGTCGGCGGCTTTCATCATTTCAAGGCGGGGCTCGACGATGACGGCAAACTGATCGCTTGGGACGATCACTTCATCTCGTTTACGAATGATGGCGATGGACCTGTCGCGGGCGGCGATTTCCGCCATTTTCAGCCCGGACCTCTGCTCGCAAATTTCCATGTGACACAAACTTTGCTTCCGTTGAAAACACGCTGCGGCCCGTGGCGCGCGCCGCGTTCCAATGCGATTGCCTTTGCCGAACAATCTTTTCTCCACGAGCTATCTAGCCAAGCCGGGCGCGATCATCTTGAGTTTTTGCTCGAGATCATGGGCGAGCCGCGATGGCTCGAGCCCGGCAATCGCGGTGCGCTTAACACCGGCCGGGCTGCCGGCGTTATCCGGCTTGCTGCCGAGCAAGCCGGTTGGGGAAGGCAAATGCCGGAAGGCCGTGCGCTGGGGCTGTCCTTCTATTTTTGTCACAACGGCCATGTCGCGGAAGTCGCCGAGGTGAGCGTCGATACGGCGCGCAATGTGACGGTGCACAATGTCACCGTCGCTGCGGACATCGGACCGGTCTTGAATATGAGTGGCGCAGAAACCCAAGCGCAAGGCGCGGTGCTCGACGGGCTCTCCACCATGCAAGGGTTGGAGATCACCATTGAAAACGGACGCGTGCAGCAAGCTAATTTTGACAGTTACCCGATGTTGCGCATTGCCGGCGCGCCGGAAGTGGACGTGCATTTCATACAGTCCGATTTCGACCCAACCGGTTTTGGCGAGCCGGCCTTGCCGCCTCTAGCGCCCGCCGTTTGCAATGCGATATTCACCACCAGCGGCATACGTACCCGCTCGCTTCCACTGACGAAATCCAATTTCACCTTAGTAGCGAGTTTGGGGTAGCGAGTTTGGATGGCCGTTCTATTTGATTTGGCGGCGGGTGACGGCCGCCGGTTTAGTCCCCATTGCTGGCGCACGCGCTTAGCGCTTGCTCATAAGAATCTTCCTTGCGAGGCGCGTGCAACGCGCTTCACCGACATCGCGTCCATCGCAGACGGCAAGCAAAAAACCGTCCCGGTACTGGACGATGAAGGAAAGATCCTTGCCTATCTGGTTAACGCCCATGACCGCTACATGTAGGGTGCCGCCACTCTCCCGAGTAAAGCTCGGCATAGGTTGGAGCAGAGGTGTCGCCCGCGATGCCGAGCAATGAGCGGAAGGCGTTGAACGGGTAGAACCGCCTGTTGAAGCGGAAGGTGAACTCGTTGAGGTAGGCTTGTAGGTGCTGGTGGCTAACGCCGTGGTGGATCCCGATCAGCCACGTCTTCAGGTTGGCGAAAACCAGATGGATGATCGGTAGGTATTGCTCGGCAACCTCTGGATCACCACACTCGGCAAGCTCGTGATGGACCCGCTCTGCACCGTAGCTCTCGCGGCTGCGCCGAAAGGCTGCCCGGACATGGGCGAGTAGAACCATGTCATCGAGCTGTCGCTGGCTTGGGCCGCGATTGCGCCAAGCGTAGAAGCCTGAGACGCTGACCTGCAGCAGTCTGCACAGGCGGAATATCGGCATCGCCAACCCGGCCCTCTCCGCGTCGATGAACCGGAACCTCATCGACTTTCCCTGGCGAAGAAGGCCAGCGCTTTTTTAGGAGATCACGTTCCTGACGGGCCAGATCACGCTCTCGGCGTAGACGGGTAATCTCCTTCGCTGCATCCTCATGCGGACCGGAAAGCAAATCCTCCTCACGCAATTCTGCGACCCAGCGGCCGAGCGCGCTGACGCTGATCCCAAGATCTCCTGCTATCTGCCGCTGCCTGCGCCCGCTCGTCTGTAAAAGACGGACGGCTTCTTCCTTGAAGGCCCGATCAAACCGCCGGCCCTTGTTCCCATTCTGCTTCGACATTTGCACCTCCTGCGATCAAAATCCTATCGCAGGACGTCTCCACTTTCGTCAGCAGGGTCCAGGGTCCATGGATCGGCGGCGAGAGCCCGCTTTATGCCGACTATGCGGCTTTTGCGCCCTTCCAATGGGCCCGGTTGGTGAGTGATTTTACGCTATTGGAAGAGGGCGACATCGTTCGAACATGGATCGGGCGCTGTCTGGATCTCTATGACGGCCTTGCTCGCAAGGCCCTAACGCCTTAGCGCCCGAATGACCGGTTTGACCTAGCAATCATTGTACGCCCGCGCTAATAACAGCGAATGAGAATTGGTCGCAAAAACATGCCAGCTCCCACAAGGCGCAGATTTCTGCAGCTCACCGCCGCAACCAGCGGGGCGGCTTTATGGCCAATCCGCGGCGCGTTCGGCGCGCCCCAAACCCATATTTGGCAGGGAAGTGCGCTGGGAGCGGACGCGACGATCACACTGGGCGGTCTGGACGGGTATCAAGCCGAGGCGATTTTCGAAGAATCTCTGAGCGAAATATCGCGGCTTGAGGCTCAGTTCAGCCTCTATCGTGAAGACTCGGCGCTCATGCGGCTCAATCGGGACGGCGTACTCGAAAATCCAAATTCTGAATTCATCGAACTCTTGGATGTATCAAAGCGGATATCGGCCGCGACTACAGGGGCGTTCGATCCGAGCGTACAACCGCTCTGGCAGTTTTATGCCTCCGGCAGTGGCGGAGCAGAGAAACTAGAAGCTGCAAAGAGCCTTGTTGATTTTCGCAATGTCAGTTGGAGTGCCCAGCGCGTCACGTTCGCGCGCAAAGGAATGGCGATGACATTGAACGGAATCGCGCAAGGCTTCATCACCGATAAGATCGCGGATCATTTGCGGAGCAAAGGGCTGACGAGCGTACTCGTCAATCTCGGCGAATATAGTGCCATCGGCGCCCATCCAGAGTTACGCCCATGGCAAGTGGGTATTCAGGACCCCACAAATGCAAATGGTCTTGTGGAAATTGTCGAACTTCAGGACGAAGCGCTGGCAACTTCCGGCGCCTATGGCGGGCTCATCGGGCCAAATGGGCAAGCCAATCATCTATTCGATCCCCGCAGCGGGACAAGCGCCGAGCTTCATTCCAGTGTCAGTGTGGTTCATCCCAGCGCGACCATTGCCGATGGTTTGTCGACCGCTTTTTCGTTTTTAAGCGAAGAAGAAATCGAAACGGCAATGCGCGAGTTTGATAGTGCGCGGGCATTGATAGTCCGCCGCGACGGAACGCTGGCTAGAATCTAAGTTGAAAAAATCGATCGAGCGTGGCTGCGCCTATTCGCCTTGCGCTTGGACATCAAAATAGAGCGCAAGCCGGGCAAGATTCCTCAGCGCACTAACAGAAAGCGTCGCGCCGGAAATGCCATCGACGCTTGCGGTCAGTTCGTTCTCGGGATCCAGCCGCAGACCCTTAAACTGGTCGGTAAAGAATGCGTGGCGCACTTCCCAACCATGGCTCTCGCGAAAAATTAGCACGCGTAGTGCCTCGATCTCGCCATTGGAAACAATGAGACCGACGGTAATGGGGCGATAGCGACCGATCTCTTCCAATATCCAAACCGTTCGCGCACCTTCGCTCCAGAAATTAATTTTCTCGACGCCGTAGCCGTGACGCAAAATACGCGCAGCCTCGGCACGTATTTCTTCGTTAGTGACAAACGAATTTGCGAGCGGAATATTATCGTTGAAGGCTTCGCTCAAGAAATCTCGTGGCGACTGATAAATTTCTTGCGCGGACAAACCAGTTGCCTTTGCACCCATAAGGGCGGCAATGACCACAAGAAGATAAAGATGTATGCGCGCTGGTTTCATTGCCCTACGAAACAACTTTTAAAATTGGAATCCGATGCCGGCATCAACGCGCTCCGAGCCTGCGCCTGATTCCGGCCTGTCTAAAAGATAATCCAGTTTGAACACGACATTTGGGTGCGGCCAGAAGTTCATTCCAAAAACATGTTGGTCGCTACCGAGATTGAGCGAACTCATCCCTGCATTATTGTCCCACCAGCTATAGCGGTAAAAAATGCCCGCTTCACCGGGTTCACCGCCAATGCTTATCGTTTCGAACGGAAATCGATAGGAAGGTTCGAGATAGAAGCCGGTTTGGCGATCGCGCCCGATCGCGCTTGCACCGACGCCATCGATCCACCAGGAAGCGTACAGCGCGCGCAGGCCAAATCCGCCAAAACGCGCATCGGCATGCGTCGTGAACAGAAAGGCTGGAACATTGCCTCCGGTAATCGGGTCGCCGGAATTTTGTGTAATGTCGAACTCGTAATGTCCGCTCG
This sequence comes from Micropepsaceae bacterium, assembly GCA_965247505.1. Classification (GTDB taxonomy): domain Bacteria; phylum Pseudomonadota; class Alphaproteobacteria; order Micropepsales; family Micropepsaceae; genus CAIYRG01. The sequence continues at coordinate 1,989,101 of OZ252020.1, forward strand.
CCGCCAGCTCTAAACCAGGGGTCCCGGTGTAGCCAATCCGCCCTGTTAGGGCCGGGGATTTCGCCGTTGCCTGGGCAACTTTTTGACGGCCGCTGCGCATACGAAAGGCGTTGCTCCCTATTGTCGGGACGTTAAGGCCGGAGCTCGCAACAACATCATAGCTAATACCGCTCGCGCCGAAATTCCCGTTGACGCCGACGCCCGCCTCCCACCATGTCGATGGGATGATATTGCTCTCAACAGGATTGCGTTCGACGCCGAAAAATGTCGGCGGTTCATGCGTCTCATTGAGGATGCCGACGGGAAGAAGTTGCAGACCGGCATTGATACGATTCCGATCGTTCACATCGATCTGAATATAGGCCTGCTCCAACTCGACCTCACCCGGCGCGCCATCGCCGGCCAAGGTATGCTCGATTTCAACTTCGGAAAAGAAGCGAATGTCGTTTGTGAATTCATGGCCTAGGAAAAGAACGAAGCGGTGGAAGTCCACCCGGTCGACCGGCCCGCCCTGGTAATGGAGCTCGCCATAGCCGCCCAACGATGTTCGGTCCCACCATCCGCCGCCGGTGCCGCCGGACTCCAATCCAGTTAGACCTAATAGAGGATCCGCGTTCTGGACGGCGCCTGTCGCGGCATCTAACGCTGCGAGCTGAGCTTCGACCGCCGCGGCCTGTGCCTCTGACGCCGCCTCTTGGACTTGCATGACGGTTTCCTCGGTCTCCTCCTGGTTCGCCTGAACCATGCCAAGCTCAAGTTTTAGAGCGTCAATCTCGCCGCGCTGCTCTTCGAGCATGCGGGACTGTTCCTGGATAATGGCCCACATTTCCTCGGGGCTAGGCATAGGTGCTTGCGCCGATGCTGCACCGCAATAAAACACAATCATTGCGCCGGCGGCCGTGCTGCCGAGTAGCCTAACCGAGCTGGTCTTTTTGGATGTTGATGCCACCAAAATACCTGCAAGCGCCTCGTTTATTTCTGAGAATGGTTCTTAATTTCAAATAGAGCGGATGGCAAGGCTTTTTGCGAATAAAAATCACATGCATTTATAAAAAGGAGGTGCGGAGGGTGGCGCTCTCGGCTTAGAACGCGACTTATCTGCGTGCTTCTAGGGCCTGGTTCTCCACTCTTATGCGCCAGCTCAGAACACCCGCATTGAGAACGGAGAATATCATCGCCACCCAGACCTCGCCGAAGACGAGCGGCAGCGCGGCAATCTCACCGGTCACAATCAAATAATTGGGATGGCGGAAAAAGCGATAAGGCCCATGGCGAATAAGCGGGGCACCGGGAATCGTAATGACCCGCGTTGTCCAATAGGGGCCGAGCGTTGCGATCACCCAAATGCGCAAGCCTTGCAAAACCAAAAACAGAATTAGCGGAATGAAATGAATCGGCAGCTCGGTGGGAAGTGCGAGTATGAGCACTGCCAACCAACAAGCGTGAAGCGCAACAATCAGCGGGTAATGTTTGCGCCCGATCTCAACTCCGCCACGTGCAATCAGAGCGCGCGCATTGCGCGCTGCATAGATTGTCTCGAGAACTCTTTGCACCACAGCAAGCGCAATGAGGATAAGAGCGAAACTCATTGCCCTTCCAAAGTCATGAAGGCGGCCGTAAAGCCGGGTCCCAAAGTCGAGAGCAATGTGCGCTGGCGCTTTTCGCGAACGCGCATGCGCTCCAAGACGAACAGCACTGTGACCGCCGACATGTTTCCATATTGACGCAATATCTCTCGGCTGTCGGTAAGTCCGCCATCTTGAAGGCGCAATGCGCGCTCCAGCGCGCTCAAGACTTTTGCGCCACCGGGATGGCATGCAAAACCATCGATGTCGTCTAGTTTCAAATTGTTGCGGTTGAGAAATTCGAAAAGAACAGTTTCAAAATTCTCTTCGACCAATTTAGGAATGTTTTTTGAAAAGATCGCCCTAAAACCATCCTCCTCGATGTCCCAACCCATAATGCCGAGTGAATCCGGCCAGGTGTGTTCACCGCTAGGCCCTAAGCATGGTCCTTCACCATCGGTTGATATGATAGCGCCGGCAGCGCCGTCGCCGAACAGGGCGGTGGCGACAATATTGCTTTTCGAGACATCGTCTTTACGGAAAGTGAGCGCGCAAAGCTCTACGCAAAGAAAGAGAACCCTCGTGCCGGGACTGGCTTTCGCAAGCGTGCCGGCGCGCGCGAGGCCCAAAACACCACCGGCGCAGCCGAGGCCGAAAATAGGAAGCCGCGTTATATCGCGCCGCAGATTCATGCGCTGGGCGATAAGCGCATCAAGGCTTGGTGTTGCGATCCCTGTGGTCGAGACCGAGACAACAGCATCAATGTCATTCGGCGCGAGGCCGGCCTCGTTCAAACATGCCTGCGCGACATTTTCGAATAAATCGACGGCATTTTCGATAAAAATTGTGTTTCGGTCTTTCCAGCCATGATCGGACAGATACCAATCGGGCGGAACACAGGAATAGCGGCGCTCAATGCCAGAATTAGCGAAAACCGGAAGCATACGATCGATGTCGGTTTTTCCGCCGAAAAGTGTGCGGGCGATATCGGCAACGATTTGCTGCTCCAGCACATGAGGTGGGACCGCCGTCTTGAGTGCAAGAAGCCGGGGCTCAGATGCCATAGGAAAGTCACTCAATCGTGGGGGGGGGCGACGGCTGAGCCTAACAGCGCCCTTTAGGATTGCCAATTTGCGGTGGCTTTAAGCGCCTCGATTGACCCCTGCCGCCCGCCAAGCTAGCTAAATGCCCGGCGGGGAAAACTTGGAGGGAAGAGCAGTGCCTTGGATTGAAGTGAACGGGACTAGTATTCATTACAAATTGGAAGGGGCGGAATCGGGCCCTACGGTCGTATTACTGCATGAGATCGGCGGCTCGCTGGATTCCTGGGACGAAATCGTTCCGGGCCTTAGCAAAAAGTTTCGCGTCTTTCGCTATGATCAGCGCGGCTTTGGCCTGACGGAAAAATCCCGCACGCAATACAGCCAAGATGATCTCGGCGATGACCTCGACGCTCTTATCAAAGAGCTGGGGCTCAAAGCGCCGTTTCATATTGTCTCTCTTGCAGCATCAAGCATGCAGGCGTTGACCTTCAACAACCGCCACCCTGAGCAAGTCGGCTCTTTTGTATTCTGTAACCCGGCGCCGGGTGTCGATCCCAGCCGCGCCTCCGGGCTTGAAAATGTTGCCTCGAAGGCGGAGGCCGAAGGGATTCGCGGTGTGCTTCCGCTCATGCTCGACAAGGCCTATCCGCCGGAACTGTCGGATCGTGAGACCTACGACAATTATCGCGGGCGTTATGTCGCCAATGACCCCGTTGGATTCGCACAAGCCTTTCGTATGATGGCGCGGACCAATCTTCTTTCGTCGCTCGAAAAAATTGCTGCGCCGAGCCTGGTAATCGCAGGAAATCAGGATTTCATACGGGCGGTTTCCGTTACCGAAGGGATTGCCGGAAAAATTCCCGGATCCCGTTTCGAGCGGATCGATGCCGGCCATTTCATGCCGACGACTTCTCCGAAGGCGCTTCTTGATCTCCTTCTCGATTTTTGGGGAGACGCCAAATGAGGGCGAGCGCAAACGGAATCAATTTTTACTGTCACGTCGGCGGCCCTGAAGATGCTCCTTGGCTGATCCTTAGCAACTCGCTCGCAACGGACGTCTCCATGTGGGACGAGCAGGTTGCTGTGCTCAAAGAAAAATTTCGTGTCTTTACTTACGACCAGCGTGGTCATGGGCGCACCGAGGCACCGGAAGGCGCTTATAATTTCGATATCTTGGCTGCCGATGTCATCGGGCTCATGGATGAGCTCTCCATCGCACGCGCGCATTTTTGCGGGCTTTCAATGGGCGGCATCACCGCGCAAGCCTTAGTACAAAAATATCCGGACCGTTTTGACAGGCTGATCATTTGCGATTGCACAGGCGCGTCCAACCCTGCCGGCGCAGCGCAATGGGCCGAGCGCATTGCGGATGCAAAACAAGGAGGCATGGACGCACTGGTCGACATCACCGTGGGGCGCTGGTTCTCGCCCGAAGCTCTTGAGAGCAATTCGCCTGCCGTCGAAAAAGTTAAGCAGATGATCCGAAAGACCCCAGTGAACGGTTTTATCGGCTGCGCATCGGCGCTTTCTGATTTCGATTTCAAAGCGGGGCTCGGCGATATCAAAGCGCCGACGCTTCTGATCGCGGGAACCAAGGACGCAGCTTTCCCAGGCGTAAAATTCCTCAATGGCGCCATCCCGGGTTCTAAAATGGTGGAGATCGAAGGGGCAGGACACCTCTCCAATCTTGAGGCTCCCGAAGCTTTCACCCCCGCTTTGACTGACTTCCTGGGCTAATTCTTAAGGCTTGATCTACCTCAATGCGCTGCGACCCGACGCACCTAAATATTGTCTTGGCGTTGCTTCGTCTGTCGGTTCGGGGATAGCTTTGCGCCAAGAGCCTGGCTCTTGATTACTTAAGGAGAAGACCCCATGATCGCTCAGACCGTCCACAACCGCCCGACAAGCGCGGCCGAAATGATGGACGAATTGAATTCGGAAACCGCCAAATTGCATTGCTGGATTCGGACCCAAGCGAATTCGCCAGCGCAGCGCGCATGGTTCGTCGATCCCGGCGGCGCAACGGGCGCCGGCGCACTGGCCAAGGGGCGCATTGCGGCCAACCAAATGAAGATGCTGCCGCATCGCTGGCGCTGGAAAGAGATCAGTCCCTATCTCTACAAGATCGGCGAGATTGCTCGAAATGCGGAGATTAAGCCGCTGGAGACCACCGACAGGCAGGGCATTCTTCTCACCAATCCTGGTCTCGGCGGTCGCCTGCAGATCACCAATTCGATCCGCGCGGCCATTGCGATTTACAATCCCGGCGACATCGCGCCTGCTCATATTCACAGCCCCAATGCCAGCCGTACGATTCTTTCCGATAAGGGCGGCTACACCAATGTCGAAGGCGAGCGCTGCGAGTGCCGCCGCGGCGATATTGTGTTCACGCCGAACGGCACCTGGCACGATCACGGCAATGAAGACACCGAGCCGATGATCTGGATCGACATGCTCGATTGGCCTTTGATGGAATATCTCGATTGCGTCTGGGTCGATCAGGATTATCACGATCCTGCGGGAGGCAATTCAATATCACAGCCGGTAACGCATGAAAGCGGCCATTCTACCCGGCTCTATGGCAGTGGCGGGTTGAAACCGATTTTTGATTCCAACCAACGCGGCTGGGGACAAGGCATGTCGCCCATGTTCCATTTCCGCGGCGTTGAAGTGCGCGAAACACTTACGCGGCTCAAAGGCGAAAAAGGCGATCCGTTCGAAGGCATTAAAATGCAATTCGTCAATCCGGTTTCGGGCAAGCCGATCTATCCGACGTTGGATTACTCGGCGCAGCTCTTGCGCCCTGGCGAAGAACTGCAATTCAAGCGCGAAACCTCGAGCGCCTACGCGCTGGTTTTAGCGGGCAAGGGGTTTTCCGAGATTGGCGGCGAACGCTATGATTGGGAAGAAAACGATGTCATGGCCATTCCGAACTTTCTCTGGCGCCGTCACGTCAATAATGGCTCCGAAGACGCGATCATCTACACCACCTCCGACAAAGCCTTGTTGGAGAATATCGGCCAGTATCGCAGCCAGGGCAAAGGCGCGGACGGCAGCATCGTTCAAATCGTGCAGTAGCAGCGAGCCGACGCCAGCGCGCAGCCGCATACCATCACCTCCCCGCTTTGGGGGTTGGAGGGCGAATGGTGAAAGGTCCGGTGGACCTTTCACCGCCCGAAAACGCGAGCGGCGTTCTTCCCGCGAGCGGGTGGGGGATTGGAATGGAATCTCCCCCCACCTGATCCGCCTTCGCGAATGCTCCCGCGGATCGACCTCCCCGCTTTGGAGGTGAAGATATCCAACCAACATTTTTGGCGTGATAACACCGGCTCATTTTGGGTCACGCTGAACGCATTGGGCGCAACGCCCCGAATTCGCTGGAATAATCCTTCCATCAAGGCGCATAGTTCGGCGATCACCAATGCAATGGGCAAAGACCGCCTGTAACAATTGTTTCCACCCAAACGAATAGAATCAAACAGGTTCCAATCGTGAAATAGGCTCAACCATGAAAAAAATCACTGTCGCAGCTTTTGAGGACCTGGCGGACAGAGCGCCTCAGCATGCTTTAGTTGGAGAGGTAGATCTCGTCATTGTGCGTTTTGACGCCAGCGTGTCCGTTTTTTACGGGCGTTGCCTGCATCGTGGCGCCCTTATGGCCGATGGTTTCGTTAGGGGAGCCAGCCTCATCTGCGGCGTTCACAATTGGGATTATCGGCTCGATTCTGGAGTCTCTGAATATGCCAACGAGGAGGTGCTCCCCAAATTCAATGCCTGGATAGAAACCGGCAAGGTTCTCGTCGACGAAGATGAGATCAATGAATGGGCTCTTAAAAATCCGCAACGCTTTGATCGCGATGCTTATCTCGGCCAATACGCGGACACTGCTCACGGAACCGAGGAAGAGCCCTATAATGCGCTCGTTCAGGGTTACGCGCGCGATGGGCTGTCCAAAACCGGGCACCATGGCGCTGGTCAGCGCCATGGGCGTTCCTGCTGCTAAGCTACCGCATTGGGACGATATTCAATTATTGACCGCGCAATTGCACCGCGTGCCTTTACTTGATGAGGAAAAAATCGGCACCGATGTTGTCATCGGACCGAATGCAAAAAAACCGCTGAAGCTCGCTATTCCGCTTTTTGTTTCCGACATGAGCTTCGGCGCGTTATCGCAGCCTGCAAAGATTGCGCTTGCGCGTGGGGCAGAGCTGGCCGGGACCGGCATTTGTTCCGGCGAAGGAGGAATGCTGAGCGAAGAGCAGGTGGAAAACTCGCGCTATTTTTATGAACTCGCTTCAGCCAGATTCGGCTTCGAATGGAGCAAGCTGAATAAGGTGCAAGCCTTTCATTTCAAAGGCGGTCAGGGCGCAAAAACCGGTATCGGGGGGCATCTGCCCGGCCCAAAAGTTAAAGGAAAAATTGCCGAAGGGCGTGGCCTTCCGGAAGGCGTGCCGGCCATATCTCCGTCGCGGTTTCCGGATTGGACCAAAACAAGCCAGATACGCGAATTTGCCGATGAAGTTCGCGAACGCACCGGCGGGATTCCGATCGGGTACAAGCTCTCTGCACAACACATTGAAAAAGACATCGACGCTGCGCTCGAAGTGGGGGTCGATTATATTATCCTGGACGGGCGGGGCGGAGGCACGGGCGCCGCCCCCATCATATTCCGCGATAATATCTCGGTTCCCACAATACCGGCGCTCGGCCGGGCAAGACGCCATTTGGATAGCTCGTCAAAAAATGATGTGACTCTTGTCATCACCGGCGGCCTACGCAAACCGGCCGGTTTCATAAAAGCAATGGCGCTTGGCGCCGACGCGATCGCGCTCTCCAACTCGGCGATGCAGGCAATTGGGTGTATTGCGATGCGGCCTGCCATACCAATAATTGTCCGGTAGTGATCGCGACGCAGAAGCCACATCTGGTCAGCAGGATTGTTATCGAGAAGTCGGCTGGGCAGCTCAAGAATTTTTTCGATGCGTCCGTTGAGCTGATGCAAGTCATGGCGCGCGCTTGCGGTCACGATCATCTCTCGAAATTCACGCGCGACGATCTAACGACCTGGAAAAAAGAAATGGCGGAGCTTTCGGGCGTGGTGTTTGGCGGCGTCGCTTAAGAGCTTTCACAGATTAGCGACTGATCACGACGAGGAGCGGCAATGAGCGAAAAGGCACTGGAATGGATTTGCGTCGGGCGGGAAAGCGATTTACCCGAAGGCCGGGTGATGACGGTGACCGCCCGCACGACTTCTATCTGCCTGTCGCATTTCAAAGGCCAATGGGCCGCCATGGACAATCACTGCCCGCATCAAGGCGGCCCGCTCGGCGAAGGCTCGATCGAAACGGGCGTAGGCGGCGATTGCTGGATACGTTGCCCCTGGCATGGCTGGGACTTTGATCCGCTGACTGGAAGATCTCTGAGCGGACATGAGGATTCCGGCCAAGCTCTTTTCCCGGTCAAAATTGAGGAAAGCGAAATCTTCGTCGGGTTGCCGGAAGCGCCACCACATACGCGTACAATATCCGACGTCATGGCCGAGACAATGGTCAATTGGGGCGTCAAAAGCGTATTTGGAATAGTGGGCCATTCCAATCTTGGTCTTGCCGATGCCATTCGTCTACGGGTTGCCGACGGAGACATGAGATATATTGGCGTACGTCACGAAGGAGCGGCAGGTTTTGCAGCATCGGCTTATGGAAAGCTCACCGGTCGCGTTTCCGCTTGTCTGACAATTGCAGGGCCCGGTGCAACAAATCTGCTCACCGGCATGTGGGATGCCAAAGTAGACAGGGCGCCGGTGCTTGCCCTCACGGGTCAAGTGCAAACGCAAGTATTTGGCCCGGGCGCTTTCCAAGATATCGATTTGAAGTCTGCCTTTGACGGAGTAGCCCGCTTTTCTCAACCGGTGCTTGATTCGTCTAAGCATGCCGAGCTGGTGTCACTCGCTTGCAAAACCGCCCTTATCGAGCGCGATGTAGCGCATTTGATCTTTCCGGACGATGTCCAAACCATCCCCAGCGATGCTCTTGCTGAGGGACTCGGTGGCCGCATGGCCGGCGCGGAGGTCGTCCCAAGCGATGCTGATCTGGCGGCGGCGGGCAAGCTCATCAATTCGGCGAAACGGCCCATATTTGTTGTCGGCCATGGCGCAATTCAATCGCGAGAGGCGATTATCGCGCTCGCAGAAAAACTAGGCGCGCCCGTCCTTACGACGTTTAAAGGCAAAGGCCTTATTCCCGACAGTCACCCAAATGCCGGCGGCGTGTTGGGCCGCTCCGGCACACCGATCGCATCTTGGTTCATGAATGAGAGCGATCTTATCGTGGCGCTCGGCACTTCGTTTTCAAACCATACCGGTATCGAAAAATCGAAGCCGATTATTCAAGTCGATTTCGAACGCATGCAGCTGGGGCGTTTTCACCCCATCACTCTGCCAATTTGGGGTGAGATCGGGGAATTTTGCTCCGCGCTTGCACCGCGCCTTTCGCGTGCCAAAGAATCGGCCGACCAAATCGATGAGCTGGCAAATCGATGGAAAATATGGAGAGCCGAAAAGAAGCGCCGCCTCACCGAACAACGCGATCAAGGGATACATTCAGCGGCTATTTTCGAAGTGCTTACGCGGCTCGCTCCGGAAGATGCGATCATTGCCGTCGATGTCGGAAACAACACCTATTCTTTTGGCCGCCATTTCGAAACCAAAGGTCAGCGCGTGCTGATGTCCGGTTATTTGGGTTCGATTGGATTTGGCCTTCCGGCGGCGATGGGCGCCTGGGCTGCAACACAGGATTTCGAAGAATTTGCGGGGCGGAAAGTCATTGCAATTTCGGGCGATGGCGGTTTCGGCCAATATGCGATGGAATTCACCACCGCCGTAAAATATGGCATGAACATTACGCATGTCCTTCTCAATAATTCGCAGCTCGGAAAAATCACCAAAGAACAGCGCGCTGGAGAATGGCCAGTCTGGGAAACCAATTTGACCAACCCCTCATTTGCCGCATTCGCAAGATTATGCGGGGGGCAAGGAGTAAGAGTGACCGAGACAAAAGATCTGGAGGAGGTCCTGGCCAAGGCGATCGGCCATGACGGCCCCTCGCTGGTAGAGATAATCACCGATCCGGAGCTTGTCTGAGATCAAACGGCAGCGGCGCTTTTTTGTGGAGGACTATCGATGGTTGAAGAGGCTGAACTTCGCCGCGTTGCGCCAAAGGACTTAAAAAAAGCCCAGGCGGTTGGCCACAAAATTGCACAGTTCGTAACAAAAGCAGCGCGCGCCAACCTCAAAGCAGAGGGTGATGACAGTCATTCCAACATCGGTTGGAACGGCACGCTCAAAGGGTTCTTGTCACAACCTATAATGAGTGACGGTGCCGTCATTTTTGTAGGGGCGTCCTTGGCTCCATTGAGAATCGGCCTGTTTCGCGATGATGAGGTCATATCTGCATTAGGCCTGGAGAACATTACGGAAGGCGACGCAGCGTCTTGGCTTGATGCAGAGCTTCAGAAAGTAGGATTAAAACCTGCCTCCGATGTGGCGCTTCCCTACGAGCTACCCTCATCTGTCGCGGAGATCGAAACATTTTCCTCCGGCAGCGAGGGCGCGGCGCTCTCCACATTATCGGCGTGGTATGACCTTGCTCATTCCTTGTTCTCCGATTTTGCCGCGGCCAATGCGAATCTGGTTCCGGGGCCCAGCCCCGTGCGCTGCTGGCCTCATCATTTCGATATCGCAACCTATGTGAGCTTGGAGCACGGCGATTTTGAAACCGCCAAGGGCATCGGCGTCGGCATGTCGCCAGGTGACGAAAGCTATGATCAGCCCTATTTCTATATCAATCCGTTTCCACTTTTAGACGCGGCCAAATTGCCGCCGGCCCCTTCCCCAGGGCATTGGCATAAAGAAGGATTTGTCGGCGCTATTGCAACGATCGATGAGATTCTTTCCTTAGCCGAGATTAGCGAAGCGCTGCAGCGATTTATTGCCGAGGCCTTTTCCGTTGGGCGGCAGAAGCTCGGAGCCTAAGGACAACTATTCCCCAAGAATTGTTATTCCCGGCCGGCGACTTTGCGGATCAAAGCTTCGACATTCTCAGGCAATTCATCGCCCGCCAAAACGACATATTGATCGGGGCGGACGAGGATAAACCGGGACTCATAAGCCGCGCGGCCGTCGAGAAAACTATCGCGTATTATCTTCAGCGGAACATTGAGCGTAATTGCAGCTCGCTCGAAACCGGTAACGGCGTCGTCCGGCGCATCTAACGCCAACAGCGTAAAGCCGTCTGCTAATTCTTCGAAAATGTTTTTTTGGTTTGAGAGAATTTGGGGCGCCAAATGATGTCCCGCAGCCGCCCTAAATGCATGCGCGCCATGCGCGCTGCTGGCTCCGTCTGGCGGTCCATCTATGACAGGCGAGCCGTCATAATGCGGTTCATATTTGACCCGAAAGCTGACATCCGCCCGCCAATCCTTCCAGGCGCGCTCATATTCCAACCTATCGCGCTCAGGAGCGTAACGCTTTAGGAAAGCGCCATCGCGCTTGATCCGCGAGGCGATAAAATCTTCGGCTGTTTCCTTGAAAATGGGCCGTCGTTCCTCGCTATAGGAGGCGAGCAAGGGCTTACCTCCCCAGCCATTGAGTTTCGCGGCAAGCTTCCAGCCCAGATTCGCCGCATCTTCCAGGCCATTATTTAGCCCAAAGGCGCCATAAGGTGGATGGCTATGGGCCGCATCGCCTGCAATGAAAACCCGCCCGTTCTGATAGGTCTGTGCAACAGCGACCCGCAGGTCCCAAAACCCGACATGATCCAGCTTGCATGCGAAGGAAAAGCCCGCTGCCTTAAACAGTTCGCTCTTGTAGTTGAAATTGCCTTGTGTCGCGCCTTTTGGGACCGGCGCATGAAAAAACCAACCCTCACCAACATCGATCCGTCCAAAGAAGCGCCAATAGCCGTTTAGGTCTGGATGCATCACCCGGTAAGTCGAACGCGGCGGAAAGCGTTTCAGCGCCTCATGCAACTCGCTTGAGCGAAACACCACCAACGCCATGAGCTGATCGAAATCGGTTCCGTCGCGTTCAATCCTCATCTGCGCGCGGACGATCGAGCGCGAGCCATCGCAGCCCACGACATAGTCGGCTTCCAAGACATCGTTGCGCTTTCCGCCGGTCTCAACAATGCTGACGCGTACGCACTCATCGTCTTGCTCAAGGGATGCCGCCGACCATCCAGCGCGGATTTCCACATTGGGAAGTGTCGCAAGTTTTTCGCGCAGTACTTCTTCGACGAGATATTGCGGGATACGTTCATTGTCTTGAAAATAAAATGGACGGACTAGCTCGCGCCCCGGAGGCGCGTACCAATAGTCATTCATCAGATCACGATAGGCGACGATTTCGCCGATCGGAAAATCGGAAGGCATGATGCGCGTGGCGCGCATTTCTTCCACGACGCCCCAGAAATAGAAAAGCTCCATTGTGCGTTGGGTAAGATTCTGCCCCTTAGGAATCCGATGTTGCTGGGTGTTGGTTTCTGCAAGCGCGCAAGACACGCCGCGCAATCCGAGATCGAGGGCGAGCGCCAGCCCGACCGGGCCGCCCCCTATAATCACCACTTGATGCCTATTGGTCATGTTGGACCCATCAACAGCCCGAGCGCATTTATTTTCCGCCTGAACTTAGCTTACTCGCTGCTTGGAAATGACTTAACGATAAGGCTGCGGCACAAATGACGGCGCCCATGGCGGGAAACATCCAGCCCGGCGCGATAAATAGAACCCCGGACACCACCATCAAGATGCGCGCCACGAGGTTTAGCCGCACCAGCGCGAAGCCCTGTACTCCGGTGGCCAAGATAATCGCACCGATCGCAGCGGTGGCAAAGGCCTGCGCGATATTGAGAGGGCCGCTCTGCAGTAAAAGGCCATCGTTCAAAACAAATGCAAAAGGAACAAGAAATGAGGCGATGCCGAGTTTCATCGCTTCCCAACCGGTCTCCCAAACCTTGGCGCCTGAAAAGCCGATGACGACATAGACGGCAATGCATACTGGCGGAGTAAAAAAGGAAGCCAGACCCCAATACACAATAAAAAGATGCGCGGCGAGAATCGGCACGCCGATTCCAACAAGGGCCGGCGCCATCAGCGTGGCCAGGGTGACGTAAGCCGGAATCGAATCCAGGCCCATGCCGATAATCAGGCTTGCGACACCAATCAGAAGCAGCGCCACCAGAAGATCGCCGCCGGAAATATCAATCAGAAAGCGCGAAAGCTTAATGCCGACACCGCTCAGCTCGAGCGAGCCCACCATCAGCCCGACAGCTGCCGTGATGATTGCTATTGTAAACCAGCGCATTACCGCGTCATGCGAGAGCTCTCCAAACTTTTGGAAAGTGATCCATTCGTCGCGATCGCGGCTCAGATAGCTACTCGCGATGGCAATGAGTGTGGCATAGATGCCGGCAAGCCCTGGGGGATAGGCCATGCCGAACAGGAAATAGATGAGCGCGCAAAAGGGTATGAGGTGACGCCAGCCCCGCGCAAAGACTTGCACAAAACCTTGCATGCGTTCGGCAGGAATGGCGACAAGATTGTCCCGGCGCGCCCGAAAATGCACAGACGCGAAAACGATCAGAAAATAAATGATAGCGGGAAGCATCGCGGCCAGCGCGATTTCGGCATAGCTTCTGCCGATCCATTCCGCCATGACAAAAGCGATTGCTCCCATCACCGGTGGAAGGATTTGCCCGCCCGTCGAAGCGACCACTTCCACCGCACCGGCAAAGGCCGGCGAATAGCCGACAGATCTCATCATCGGAACCGTGAATGCGCCGGTCGTTGCCGCATTGCTTGTTGGCGATCCTGAAATCGAGCCAAATATAGCACTGGCAACGACGGACGCTTTGGCTGGCCCGCCGCGGCTGCGCCCGGTGAGCGCCAGAGCAAGATCGATGACCCAACGCCCCGCTCCGCTCGCCTGCATGACCGCGCCGAACACGACGAAGACGAAGACAATAGTGGTCGCAATTTTTAACGGCAGCCCAAAAATTCCGCCCTCTCCGATATAGGCGGAATACATGATGCGATCGAGATCATAGCCCAGTCCAAAGAGCAGGCCCGGCAAATAGGGCTGGAACGCCGTCATCGCGACCATGGCAAGGATGAGAAGCGGAAGAATGATTCCGGTCGTGCGCCGCGTGGCTTCCAAAAGTGCAATGCTCAAAGCCAGCGCAAGCACGATGCCGAAACTGTCGAGGAAGCCGAAGAGGCTATAATCCTCAATCGACTCGAAAAAGAAGATTACATATCCGTTGGCCGCAAGAATCGCGAGTATGAAAGGGATGTCGCACCAATTGAGACGCGCGTTCTCCCGCCGTTCGCTGCCCCGGATCGGAACGAACAAAAAAACGATCATGCTGGCAAGCGTCAGAGATATCGCGCTGTGGATTTGCGGCGGGAGGAAAAATCCGAAAAGCGTGAAGACCTGCCCCACGGCCAGTAGGTGGTAGATAACCGTCAGCGTTGCCAGCCATGTCGCGAGCCGGTGCCTATGCATGAGAAATTACGCGCATCCCATTACGTAATACCACCATATGGCTCGTTGCTTTAAGGCTGCTGCGCGCCAAGCAGATTATTCTGCAAATTCTCCATTTCATCGTTCCAGACGCCGATTTCCCGATAATATCTTATTGCCCCGGGATGATAGGGTATGCGTGGTTCGCGAAGCGCGTTCTCGACGGTCCATGCCGCTGCAGACGAAAAATAGGTTGTAAATTCGTCGTAGTTTTCACGAATCGTCTTGATCGTCCGATAGACAATATCGTCTGACATGCCTTCATCAGAAACGAAATAGACGTTTAGGCCCAATGCTATGAGGTCTTGTGTCTGTCCGGGAAAACTTCCCGCAGGGATGACGTCTTTTAGGAAGATTGCCGGCAAGTCGTCCATCATCGACGTTACCGTCGCATCGTCGAGATAAAGAAAGTCCACGATCTCGTCGCGGAACAAGCCCTGCAGGGCCGGCTGATCGATGCTCCCCGGCATCACCGCGCCGGCAACCGTTCCGGCGCGCAAGGCTTCCTCGACTTGCGTCGTGTCGACCGTTCCGACAAAGCGCACATCATTGGGTGCAATCTGCGAGACATTAAGAAGCGCGTTGCCGACTTCTTCGATTTCCGGCATCGCCCTCCGCCGCGCAATGATGGTCTTGCCACGCAGGCCATCGGGCGTGTCAATGTTCTCGCTTCTGCGCACCACAATAAAGCGATAAGTCGTGTGCCCCTGTGCAACTAGGCGCAGCGGCTGCGGCCCGGGAAACGGATCTGCCCCGCGGTACCCGTCATAGGCCGCAGACGCGTTTACGATGGCAAACTCGACCTTGTCCGCAGCCAAGCCGAATATATTGGCATGCGATCCCCCGATCGGTTCGGTCGTTGCGTTGATGGTTTCATATTTTGCGAGCAATTCGCCGATCGCCACGGCAAGAATATAGTAATCCGCCCCGATACTTGACGTGCCGATTCGAATCGCGTCTTGCGCAAACGCCGGACGCGCCGGCAGCGAGGTAACAATCATCGCCGCAATCGCGAACCCGCAAAGCGTCCTGCAAATTCTCGCGCTCAACTTTTGGCGTCCCATTTCATATTTTTCGTTGGACCGCGCGCGGCGATATCCATCCGTAATAGGATACGGAGTATGCCTTGCCCGTCAGTCACCCGTCACTTCGAAAGCAAAGTGGAAGGCCGGCAAATCATCGCCCGGATGATCGGCTGCATAGGTGAGTTGCGGAATTTTGAAATTATTCGGGTTGATCTCCACGCCCTTATAGATGCCGGGATAGAGGTCGATAAAATGCCAGCCCGGCGTACCGGTGGCTTGTACGAAAATCTCCAAATCGCCCTGGCTGTTGAAGGCGCAGGCATAGCCGACATAGGCGTTGTCATAAACGAGATGCATAATGTTGGACGTCTCGGTCCAGCCGACGCCTTTTAAATGCAGCGTTATGGTGGTGCCCACCGGGCCCTGTTCTACATCGATAGGAAACGCGGTGGTTTTAATGAAATGCGTGCCAAGCTTCATGGTGCCGTTGTCGTCGATCCAAAGACCATGCGTGCCGCCAAGATCGTCGGGCGTTTCGAATTCGAACGCGATATCGCCGTTTGCATCAGCCACTGCTTCCGCGACCGGAATGGAGGTCTCCTCCCAACCCAAACCGGTCATTCTATTGCCGATTACGCGAGTCCAACTGAGAGTGTAAGTCTGGCCCGCCTGCAAGCCGTCCGTGGCAACCGCGACAGTTTCGCCGACGCCGGAGAAGCGTGGGGTGGATTCAATTTCGCCATCATAAGGCGCAAGACGCACATCGGTTTGTGCCTGCGCTTGCGCTGTGGGGGGCAATATTGGATCACCGGGTGTGATCGCAAACGGAATAACAAAGCGCGGGCGGTCGGGTTCGGGGCTTTGCTGCATGTTGCGATAAGGGAAGGTGTATTGTCCGTGCAGCACTTCGATGATGTGATCGCCGACATGACCGGTCGCCGGGACCGTGAAGCTGGCCGAGCCATGTGTCGTCACCGCAGACAGCCAGCCGGTATATTTATTGTCGTAAAGTAGATCCCAGGAGCTGTGTAAATCGCGCCAGCCGATTCCGGTGACTTCGACATTAATTGGTGTGCCCAGCGGTCCGCTTTTCGGGAAAATCTCCACCGCCATGTCGATCGAATAGCCGACTTGGGTCAGCAGACGATCGCCTTGCTGCAAAACGATGTCATGCCCGAAGCCAAAATCTTCCGGGGTCTCAAAGCTTGCCTCCAGCCGGCCATCTGCATCGCTTCGAACAATTCCCATCTCATAGGCGATTGGAACATATTCGCGGCCGTGATATTCGGCCTCGGTGACGTTCCATTGTCCGTTCATGGTGCGCCAGATCAGCTGAAATTCCTGATTGGGCGGAAGCGCTTCGGCGCTCACCGTGAACGGCGTGCCGGCTATACCGTGGAGAGGTGCCACGCGCATCCTGCCGACATAACCGTCGCGCGCCGCGAAGACTTCGACTTCAGGCCCAAATGCGGTGGCAGGCGCTGCGCTAAGCGGCTGCGCGCACAACAGCGCTATCGCAAAAACCGCAATGCCCGAGTCTATTAGCGGCCCATAGCGAAATGTCATTGGACCTCTCCCGTCAAATGTAGGCTTGCGCTTAAGGGGTAGCGTCCGCCATCTGCGGCTCGCCCTCGATGACGGTGAGTTGCGTCGCCGGCCGGGTGAACGGCTCCCAGGTCACGACGCTCCCATCTTCCATCGTGGCGTGAACTTCGTAGCCAAGCGATCCTGTTGGGAAGTCGTCGGGCACCGTCCAAAACACCGACCAGAAAGCATCGGTCGCCGGGTTTCCATGGGTGCGGTACTCCGTTTCTAGTCTCTGGCCATCGCCTAACACGACTTCAAGGCCGCGTAACACCTCGTCGGTGGCCACGTCGCCGCTCGGCAGAATTGCACGAATACGCCACGCGACTGCTTCGCCGCGGGTATAGCGGTTTTGCAGCACGCAGAACGGACCCTGTTGCCCGTCCAAGCGGTGAAGGACGATGTCGCCTTCGAAGAACAGCTTGCCGGCTGGCTCGGTGCGCGACTGCGCGAAAGCGCTGCCCGAGAATCCTGTGAGGGCGATAGACAATGCGATGGCTGAGAGCGTAACGGATTTCATGGGTGTCCCCTTTGCTGATCCCACAGGCGGGCGCCTAGATGGCTGGTTGCCGAGATCATACAGGCTTCCAGGCTCGTCTGCAAAGGCCCCAAATTTCAAATAATGCTGATCGCTGGAGCTGACCGACCGAGCCGCTCATAACCGGCTTTTACCCTTAGATTTGACGGGTTTTCGCCTGACCTTCGTGAACTAGAACTCGATAGGCCTCTCAGCGCTCGTTGGCGAGCAGGTCGAGATAGCGCTGCTCGAATACCGCTAAGGCGCGTTCCCAGCCCTCCGGATCGATGAAAGGATTTTCGGCCGCGCCGGCGGCTCGCTGGGCGAGCTTGTCTTCGACCCAGAACCAATAGCCATGGCCGCCCAAATAGACATCGACTTCAATGGCTTTCAGCTTGGCAAAAGTGCCGGCAAAATCATCCGCCATTTCCGGATATTTGGGGTGCCCGATAAGGGGCAGCGCATTGTTCGCAATGTTGGTCCCGCAGAAGAAAATCACGTCATATTCAACGCCGTTTTCTTCCGCCGTCATCGTCCATGTGGTGCAGCCCTTGGTGTGGCCCGGCGTAGCATGGGCAGTCAAAACCGTATCGCCAAGGCGAAGTTCATCGCCATCGGCGATGCCACGATCGACCGTCACCGGCCGCCATTGCTGCTCGCCATCACTGCGAAAGTCGGTGACACCTCCGTCCTGCAATACACCGACATCGCGCGCTCCGGCAATAATCTCTGCGCCGGATAATTCCTGCAACCGCCCAAATCCCGCGACGTGATCGCCATGCGCGTGGCTTCCAACAAGATAGCGAACGTCTTCGATGCGAAATCCGAGCTCTTCGATATTGGCTTGAATCTTCGGAACCGATTCCTCAAAGGCCCCATCGATCAAAATATGTCCTTCGTCAGTGGTGATGAGATAGTTGGTGAGGTGAAGCGTTTCACCCACCACATAGATATTGTCCATGATTTGAAAAGGTCCGGACGGTTGGGTGCGGTAGGGCGAATCATCGGGCGGGGAGATCGGCGCTTGCGCACTTGCCATTTGCGCGGACGCTAGGAGCAGCGCGAGCGTTGCCGCAATTGTTGCTATGCCTATGTGATGGGACCCCACCGACTGAATTTGTTTTCTCGAATGCATTTCTCCACCCTTCCCGTTTTCGCGGTCTGTTTGCTGCGAGATATTTTCTAAACCTAACACTTTATCCTATCGGTGCGAGCTTCCTTTCGCAGTGAAAGGCACTATCGGCCAAGATTCTCGCCGATCAGCGGGCGAGAAGGCGCGGCCCATCTATCGGGCGCGCGCCGCTGCGATGGTCGCAGGGAAATCGATCTCGGCCGATGGCTGATTAATCATCCGGTCGTTGACGAAATAGGTCGGTGTCGAGTAAACGCGAAGCGCGCGCGCCAAGTTGAAGTTTTCAATAATTTGGTCGGCGATCTCTGGCGCCTCCATGTCCTCGCGTAAGCGATCGACATCCAGCCCCACCTCCTCGGCGATCTCGAAAATGCGCGCCTCGGTCAATTGGCCCCGGAACTCCATCATCGCATTGTGGTAGCTCTCATACATGCCCTGGTTTCTGGACGCGAGGCCAGCTTTGCCCGCGATTAAAGAATCACGCGTTAGAACCGGAAAATCTTTCAGCACACGCCGCACGCCATCATCCTCTTGCATGAGCTGCCTTATCCGTGGATCGGCCGCTTTGCAGAACACGCAGGTGTAGTCGAAGAACTCCACCAGCGTGACGTCGCCCTCGGAATTTCCGATGATTGGCGTGTTCGGATCGCGCAATAAATCATTGGCTCTGCTGGCAACCAACGCATCGGTTGCCGCTTCATGCTCCGCCTGCTGCTGGTTGGTATAGGCCGTAACGGCCTCGGCGATGCGCGCTTGTTCGACGTCCTCAGGCGACGGCGTATCCACCGTAAGCGCGTATAGAAGCGCCCCTGCCACCAAGCTAACACCGACGAGCGCGATACGCGGAAAAAGGGAGGCCATAAATCGTTCCAATCCTTAATCTTTGGGATGCCCAAACCTAGCAAACGAGTGTCGAAGCGACAATTCGTCTTGCGACCGCCATCAAGAAAGCACCGCAAACAAGAAAGCGTTACGGTGCGTAAAGGCGCATCTTAGCGCAAACCGCCGGCGGATTTGCCAGCCCAGAGCGCCGGTAAATGGTCAATACAGAGAAAATATTGGCGCTATTCGCTTTTGTACCGGATCGAACGCGCTTATTCTGGGTCCGGACATGGCCGTCACAAATCGGCTGTTTGTGACCGGGCAGCGCGGTGATTTACGGCCCGTTCAGACGAGTGGAGTGAACAAGATGAGGGCTTCGAGAATGAATGCAACTAGCGCACTGGCGTTGAGCATAGCGTCCGCGCTGATATTTGCCTCGCTTTCCGGCGTTCAAGCCCAGAGCACCGAAGAGGGTCTGCTGGCCCCTGATTTTTTCGGAACTTGGACCCGCAAAGGCGATATTACCCCAACGGGCGAGAACGATCCGACAAGCCCCTCGACTTTTCAGGCGCCGCCCGATGGGCCGAGCACAATCGTCACCTCCGTGCCGCATTACGGACATTGCGATTTTCTTCCCCCGGGAATTCCCAATAGCGACCCTTGCCCGCCCGGCGTTACCGAAAGCCGGGAATCAAATGCCTGGATTGCCGACTATACCAATCCCATTTTGCTGCCCTGGACGCGCGAAGCCTTGAAAAAGAACTCGGACGGCGAAGCCGCAGGAATTTCGCATTTGTCGTTTCAACAGCATTGCAAGCCCTCCGGCGTCCCTCAAATTCTCAACCTTCGTTATCAAGTGCAGTTTTTGCAAGGACCCGATCAGCTCACGATTCTCTACGAGAACAATTCGCAGATACGCCGCGTCTATATGAACCAAAAGCATCCCGAAAATGTGGAGCGCAGCTGGTACGGTCATTCTATTGGTCACTATGAAGGCGACACACTGGTGATTGACACCATCGGCCAAGTCGACTTCACCGAGCTGGATCGTTTTGGAACATTGCACTCGGACGCGCTGCATGTGGTCGAACGCTATCGGATTTTAGATGACGGTATTTTAGAGGTAATCTTCACCGTAGAGGACCAAGGCGCATTCACGATGCCATGGCGAGGTGTCGCCAATTACATTCCGCAGGACATTTCGTTTCCGGAATTTATCTGTGCGGAAAACAATCGGGCAACCACCGCAGCTCAGGTCTTCGACGTTCCGCATGATTTGACGCCGGATTTCTAGTTCTTGCAGGCCAGGACTCCGCTATCCTCTGGCCGAGAGGATGATTTTAGATGGTGTCCGTCCGTCTCGCTAAAATTGAAGATGCCGAAGCTATCGCGCAGCTCACCGCGGATTTTCGCCGTCTCAGGTGAAAATGCGCAAAGGTTTGAAGGGGGTGCGTTGTACCGCAACGGTCCCAATTTTTGGCCCTCATTTCGCCGAAGCCGAAAATCTGGTTCTAGAATTGGTGGTAATGTGAAAAGCTAGTCCTACAAAATTCGGGCGGGGCCAGATCAGGATGATGCGCATTCGTATCACGCGGCGTTGGAGTATCATTTTGGGGCTAACGCTGTGGCCCCTTCTCGCCGCCGCACAAGACTTTGATCCAGCAGAAGCTTTCGGGGCCTTACCGAGGTTTCAGCATGCGACTCTTTCGCCAGACGGAGTGAAGCCCGCCTTTGTGATGCCGCGTGACGATGGCGAATATGTCGGCATCATCAATCTCGAAGATACGTCTCAAGAGATGCGAGGCCTGCTTATTGACGGGAACGCTACATTTATCTCTTGGCTAGCGGATGACCGCCTTGCGATTGGCTACCGCGTGACAGGTTTTTTCCGCCGGCTCAACTTCACTCGACTATAACTCCTATCGATCCGTGATCATTTCTTCCGAAGGGCCGGGGGACACCGTAACTCTCGGGCCGCTTATTAGCGGCGAGTGGGTCGAGGATCTGGCTCCAAACGATCCCGAAGCGGTTTATGTTTCTGCGCGATCATTCGCGCAGATCAATCTTTACTCCATTTTCAAGCTCGACCCTGTTTCCGGCGCAACGAACCGTGTCTATGCCGGCAACCGCGAAACCGGGAAATGGATCATGGATGGCGAAGGGAGCCTCGTTGCGCGCATCGATGTTCTCGATTACGGCGAGGAAGATGCGATTTTCGTACCGGACGGCGATGGCGGTTTCCGCCGGGTCGGGATAATCAACGATACGTTGGAAAATACCGGCGACGTGCTCGGGCTAGCTACAGATAACGTCTCTTCTCTTGTCGCCCGCTCGCGGCGTGGCGGGGTCCGCGAAGGTCTCTATAGTTATGACCTCAACTCCGGAACATGGGGAGACGAGATATTCCTCAATCCCGATAGTGACGTCGTCGGCGTTCTCAGGGATCGGCGCCGCCAAATCGTAGGCGTGACCTACTACGAAGAAGGCGTCTTACGGCCTACCTACTTCTCCCCCGAAGACCAGGAAGTGCAGGAGGTCATCGGGGCGGCTCTGAATGGGTTTACAATCTACATTGTTTCGAGAAGCGCCAATGGTGATCGGCTCCTGCTGGCGGCGTCTTCTCCCATACACCCTCCCGATTTCTATGTTTTCGATAGCTCCACCGGTCGGTTGGTGCCGCTTGGGGGCGATTACCCGGCCCTCGGCGGCGTGACACTCGGTGAGACGCGCCCGCATACCTATGTCGCCTCCGACGGTACCGAGTTAACCGGGCTCCTTACACTGCCCGCCGCTGCGCAAGCGTCCAACTTGCCGATGATTGTGATCCTCCCGGGACCAAGCGGATTCGAACGCCTTGGTTTCCACTGGATGGCGCATTTCCTGGCCAACCAAGGCTATGCCGTGTTTCACGCTGGCGCGCGCCAAAACCTCGGGTTCGGCGAGCTCTACGGGGAAGGGATGATTGAAGAATGGGTCGAGACGGCCCATGGCGATATCGCGCAAGCAATCGCGTCTCTCGCGGAAAGCGGAATTGTCGATGGGGACAGAGTCTGCATCCTTGGTAATGGCGATGATGGGTATTTGTCGGTCATCGGCGCGGCGCTAACGCAGGGCCAATATGCATGCGCAATTAGCCTTTTTGGTTTTTTTGATCCGCTTGCTGTTAAGCGCAATTTGGCATCTGTACGCGATTCCACAACGATCATTAATTCTTGCCTATCCGGTTAACACCCATGACCGCTACATGTAGGGTGCCGCCACTCTCCCGAGTAAAGCTCGGCATAGGTTGGAGCAGAGGTGTCGCCCGCGATGTCGAGCAATGAGCGGAAGGCGTTGAACGGGTAGAACCGCCTGTTGAAGCGGAAGGTGAACTCGTTGAGGTAGGCTTGTAGGTGCTGGTGGCTAACGCCGTGGTGGATCCCGATCAGCCACGTCTTCAGGTTGGCGAAAACCAGATGGATGATCGGCAGGTATTGCTCGGCAACCTCTGGATCACCACACTCGGCAACAGCGAAGTGCTCATAGCCGCGCTTACCGAGGCCAGCATAGCCGCTCCAATCGTCAGTAACGATCAGCGATCCCGGCGCGACGGTGCTCTCGACGAACCCACAGAGCGACTCGGCGCTACGGTCGAGCACGACGGCGAGCCGAACGCGTCCGGCATAGTGTCCGTCTTTCCGGTTGTCGAGCTTGGTGCCCGGCTTTCGATGACGCACCTCGATGGCACAGGAGACGGGAACCTTGTGGTGAACACCACGGCCTTCCCCACGCGTTCGCCCGCCAACCCAGGTTTCGTCCACCTCAACATGGTTCTTGGGCTGTCCACCGATCCTGTCTTGGTTGGGCCGCACCATGCCCGAGCGGAGCTTGTGGAGAATTTGAAAGGCCGTCTCGTAGCGCGAAAGACCAAGTTGTCGCTGAAACTGCACGGCGGACATGCCGGGCGTCTGACTAGCGACCAGATAAGCGGCCCAGAACCAGACGTTCAGCGGAGTGTGGCTACGCTCCATCACTGTTCCCACCGTCAGCCCGGTGTTCTGGCGGCACTTGCGGCAGCGCAGGACGCCAGGGCGGTTTTCAAAGTGGAACGGCTCTCCCGCCGTGCCGCAGTGCGGGCAGGCAAAGCCGTCTCCCCAGCGGGCTTTCTCCAGGTAGGCGGCGCAGGCCGCATCATCGGGGAAAAGTCGCTGGAACTCGGGTAGCGAATGCGGGAATGGGAGATCGGCGCGGTCGAGAACATCCATGGCGCGCTCCCCTATATCCGGTTTGCGCCCATTCTAGCCCTAGTGGGTGTGGGTGTAAACCGGATAGGCAAGCAATCAACTATGACGATCAGGATGCAGCCGAGGATCAAAGCACCCGAAGTAAAATACTGCTCGAGATAGACTCATTCTTGGAGACGCGGCTCGGGCGCTAGCGATCAGCGCAGTTTAAAGCTGCACCGCCCGATATCACTACGCCTCGTCCACCACATGCCCGCTATGGTTCGTCTTGGTAAAGGCCAGATTTCTTATTATCCGGAAGGACGTGCATGAACCAATAAAGTATCTTGCTCCAGCCGCTCGTTTCAAAAACTAGAAACGCCCCCCAAACATATGGGTGATTTCCCTTATACCGCTCGCGCCAATGCATGATCGGCACGAAGCAAAGCCAAAAAAAGAGCGGTACGAGTGTAAGCGCTCCAATCACCGCGAATGTGGTCCGAACCGGACCTTCCGGACTCGCCGCCGTCCCGATAAGTATTAACACGCCGAGAGCGGCGGCAAGCGTAAAACGTTTGAGCCACATCCACTTCGGCGGAAACCACTCGGTTCATACCCTACGCCTCGTCCACCACATGCCCGCGCAGCGTTCCGATTCCGCTGATCTCGACTTCCAGCACATCGCCCGCCTTCATCCACACTTGCGGATTGCGCTTGGCGCCGATGCCCTCCGGCGTGCCGGTGGAAATGACATCGCCCGGACTTAGCGGTGTAAACCGCGAGATGAAGGCAATCAGTTCGGGCACGCCATGCATCAGCATGTCGGTTCCCGAATCCTGCATCACATTGCCGTTGAGCCTTGTGGTGAGATGAAGCTTTGAGGGATCGGGGATTTCGTCGGCCGTGACCATCCAGGGCCCAAGCGGAGCACAATTGGGGAAGTTCTTGCCGGTTATCAGCGATTCTTTGATGAAGTCGCGCACGCTGGTTTCGCAAAAACAGGTGTAGCCGGCGACATGTGGTAGTGCGTCCTCGGCTTTAATGTACCGCCCGGCTTTACCGACAACCAGCGCCAACTCGCCTTCATAGTCGAACTGTTCCGACACTTTTGGCCGCATCATTCTGCCTTCATGCGCGCTCAAGCAATCGGTAAATTTGATGAAGATGTTCGGCTTCACCATGTCCAGATGACCCGACTCGGCAGCGTGGGCTTTGTAATTGATCCCGATGCAGATGATCTTGCCCGGATTCGAAATGAGGGGAAGATATTCGATATCCTTGAGATCGTGATCGGGCGAGGCACCCTCGGCAGCTTTTGCCGCTTCGTCAAACGCGCCTGCCGCAACCAATTCTTTTAGGTCCGCATATTTGCCGCCAAGCCTGTCATTCAAAGTGACGACGCCGCCGTCCACCACTACACCGAAGGATTCTTTGCCTTCGGCAATATAAGATGCAAGTTTCATATCGCGTCTTTCCGTTTCTATTTCTTGCCCGTGTCGGGTTTATGGAGCATGTGGGCGCAGCCGCATTTGTTGGCCCAATATTCCCAGGTCCGCCATGTCTCCGGCGAATAGGGGCTATAGCCCTTGTTGCGCGCATCGATCTCGCCTTGCGCGAGAGGTTTGATATCGCCGCCGAGGGTTTTGGCTTTCAGTAGCGCGCGCGCATTGCGCGGCAGGTACACCGCCATACGCACACCTTCGATGATCGAACGCCCCGCCGAGGCAAAACCATGACCGCGCATGAGCGCGACATTATTTTCGCCCAAACATTTCGCAAGGTCGCGACCGTGATCCATATTAGAGACCAGAAGATTGGTGTCCCCGAAATTATCCGCAATGTCCCACACCGGAACGTTCGAACCGATAAAGCTTCCCGCATGAATGACGGGGCGGAGCGGCGTGCCATTGGCGATGCCGAACGGAAGAATGTCCTCTGCATGGGCATGAACCACGACATTGACGTCTGGGCGGGCCTCTAAGATGGCACCGTGAATGAAGCGCTCAAGATAAAGCGGGCGGTCGTCGCCGGCGGTCGGATTGCATTCAAGATCATGCTCGATTATGTCGTCGCGGCTAATGAGTTCGGGCGCTAGCGAGCGCGACAGAAAAAAGTGCTTGGGATTGTCCGGATGGCGCACGGAAATATGGCCATAGGCATCTACAACATCCTCTTTGGCGAGGATTTTATTGGCTATCACAAGGTCATTCAAAAGATTGTCGAGTGCACTCATTGCGTATCAATTCCCGGAGGTGAGTTGGCGAATTTCCCGCGAGAGAGCGGGCGTGGGAGCGCCACACTAATGGCTCGTCTCGCGCGCCGCTAGGCCCTGCGCGGCGCATTGTCCCAAACCCCTCGTGCACGCGTCGAACGCGGCCGCGCGCAGCTTGCCAAGAGGGGGCTTGGGCAGCTAAGCCGAAGCCCATTCGAGAAAATATTGGGGAGGATCGGACGTGCACGACGTCGTCGGCAAATCACATTGGCACGAGCCCACGGCGGGTCAGCGCGCCGGCTTCGGAAAATGGGGCCGGGTCAAAACGCCCTATGATCTTTTTATGGAATCCGAGGAAATCCCCTGCTTCCGCGATGTCGGAATCGGCAATGTACGCAATCTGCCCATGAAGCCCTGGAAGCGTAAGGGAGGCTCAGGCACCTATGTTCAGCTCCACGGCACGGAATCGAAATGGGGATGTTATGTGGTCGAGGTTCCGCCGCGTGGCGCCTTGAACCCTGAAAAACACCTTTATGAAGAGCTGTATTTTGTGATCGAGGGGCGCGGCACGACGGAGGTGTGGCAAGACGGCGATTCCCAAAAGCATATCTTCGAATGGCAAGAGGGCTCGCTCTTTTCCATTCCGATGAATGCCTATCACCGCATCGTTAATGCCGGCTCGGCGCCTGCGGTTCTCTTGGGTGGGACAACGGCACCGATTGTCTTGAACAGTTTGCAAAGCGTTGATGCGGTTTTCGATTGTCCGATGGTGTTTCGCGACCGCTTCTCGGGCGCCGACGATTACTACAAATATAAGGACGATGTTGAGCCCGACCCGGTGCGCGGCCTTGCCATGCGCAAAACCAATTTCGTGCCCGATGCGGTCAATTGCGATCTTCCTTTGGATAATCGCCGTTCGCCCGGTTACCGCCGCGTCGAGCCCTTTATGACCAACAACACGTTTTACTTCTGGCTCGGTCAGCACGAGAATGGACGCTACTCAAAAGCCCATGCGCATACTTCGGCGGCGGTTCTGATCTGCATCAAAGGAAAGGGCTACACCCATGCTTGGCCCGAGCATCTCGGCGTCTCGCCGTGGAAAGACGGCAAACAAGAGATGATCAAACGCGTTGATTATGAACCGGTTGGTATGGTTTCCGCCGCTCCCGGTGGTGCGCGTTGGTATCACCAGCATTTCGGCGTTTCGAAAGAGCCTCTGCGTTTGATGGCATGGTTCGGTCCATGGAATCCGGGGCGCGAGCCGGGGCCGCCGGGATCGAAACATTTCGATTACACCGGCATGGATATTCACGAAGGCGGCACCAACATTCCCTATTGGATGGAAGACCAGCAAGTGAAGGCCGATTGGGAAGGCGCGATTAATAAGGAAGGCGTCCCTTCCCGGATGAAGCCCGAATATTTTGACGAGAATTATAAGGGCGAGTTGCCGAAGGAATAGGCGTGCCCCCTTTCTTGCGTCGCGCCCGCGGCTTAAAGTGCCCCGGAAGTCGCAAAGAATAAGTTTTTAAGGAGATCACCCGTGCACGACGTCGTCGGCAAATCACATTGGCATGAACCCACAACAGGCCAGCGCGCCGGCTTCGGCAAATGGGGCCGGGTCAAAACGCCCTATGACCTTTTTATGGAGTCGGAAGAGATTCCATGTTTCCGCGATATCGGCATCGGAAATGTGCAAAAGCTTCCTCTAAAACCTTGGAAACGCAAGGGTGGCAAAGGGACCTATATCCAACTCCACGGTACGGAATCGAAATGGGGGTGTTATCTGATCGAAGTGCCCCCGCGCGGCGCGCTCAACCCTGAAAAACATCTCTATGAAGAAGTTTACTTCGTTGTCGAAGGGCGCGGCACGACGGAAGTTTGGCAGGAAGGTGATTCCAGAAAACAGACTTTCGAATGGCAGGCCGGTTCGATTTTCTCCATTCCGATGAACGCCTATCATCGAATCGTCAATGCGGGCTCGGCGCCTGCGGTCCTGCTGGGCGGAACGACTGCTCCGATCGTGATGAACACGCTGCAAAGCATGGAGGCGATTTTCGATTGCCCGATGGTGTTCCGCGATCGTTTTTCTAGCGCCGACGACTATTACAAATATAAAGATGACGTGGAGCCCGATCCGGTGCGGGGGCTCGCCATGCGGCGTACGAACTTTGTGCCCGACGCGGTCAATTGCGAATTACCGCTCGATAACCGCCGCTCCCCGGGCTTTCGCCGCGTCGAGCCTTTTATGACCAACAATACTTTTTACTTTTGGTTGGGACAGCACGAGACGGGGCGCTATTCCAAAGCCCATGCTCATACATCGGCCGCGGTGCTGATCTGCATCAAAGGCAAAGGCTACACCCATACCTGGCCGGAACAATTGGGCGTCAATCCGTGGAAAGATGGCCATGAAGACCAAGTTCGCCGCATCGATTATGAGCCGGTCGGGATGATCTCGGCAGCTCCCGGCGGTGCGCGTTGGTATCACCAGCATTTCGGCGTTTCCAAAAATCCGCTGCGGCTGATGGCTTGGTTCGGGCCCTGGAATCCGGGGCGCGAGGCCGGTCCGCCAGGCTCGAAGCATATCGACTATACCGGCATGGATATCACCGAAGGCGGCACTTCCATCCCCTATTGGATGGAAGATTCCGGGGTGAAGAAAGATTGGGAAGGGATGCTCGCTAAGGAAGGGGTGCCGTCCCGCATGAAGCCCGAATTTTACGATAAGGATTACAAGGGTGAATTGCCCAAGGAATAGCTGGGCTCAAATTCGTACCCACCCCACCCCTTGATCTTTGCCAAGGTTTCGCGCTGACTGTTGGAGAATATTTTGCCCTGACGGCTCAACCGAACACTTCAAATCGTGAAGAGGAACTCGCCATGCTTCGTCGCCCCGCCATTCTAGCCAGTCTTGTTGTCGTCGGTACCGCGCTACTCGCGGCGTCATTGACATCAACTGCCCAGAGCCAGGTTCAATGGACCACGCTTTTTGACGGCAGCAATCTCGATAATTTTCACATTGTCGGTGACGCGAATTGGCGCATCGTCGATAGCATCGCCCAGGCCGATATGGGTGGCGGTCATTTGATGACCAACGAATCCTATGATGATTTCGTGCTACGAGCGGAGTTCTGGGTCGATGAACCCGCCAATAGCGGTATTTTCATCCGCTGCGCCGACCCCGAAATGCCGGGCGCCGCCAGCTGCTACGAAGTCAATATTTTCGATACCCGTCCCGATCCGTCCTATGGCACCGGCGCTATCGTCAATTTTGCGACCATCGATAACATGCCAATCGCCGCAAACCGTTGGAACACTTACGAAATCATCGCACAGGGCGATCATCTCACGATCGTGCTCAACGGCAGGCGCACGGTTGATATGCGCGATTCAACGCACACGGGCGGGCCTATCACGCTGCAATATGGCACCGGCGTGGTGAAATTCCGTATGGTCGAAATCAGAGAGCTGTAGTCTTTCTGAGGACGTTTTGCGGCGATCAGTTTTCGAGAACCAGAATGTTGTTGGAGACCTCGAAGCGCTCCAATTTGTTTAGGAAGCTGGCGCCCAAGAGGCTGATGTTGAGTTGTTCGTCGCGCACAATAACGGCGGAGACATTGCGAATTTCGATATTGTCTATGAAAACGCGGCGCAGGGTGACGTCCGCGGCGTAAGCCGTACCGTTTGCGGTCGACATCGGAACATTGAAATCGCTGCGCCGGACCCGAATCCCTGCGCGCCGGGCATCGGATTCGCGCAACGCAACGACCGAGGCCCCTGTGTCGACCATGGCCTCTATTGTTCTGCCGTCGACTTTCAAATCGACATAAAAATGCCCATTCCTTTCGGCGTGGATTTCCACATCGCCGCTACGCCCATTGCGGCCTGCACGGTCCGCAGCGCTTAGCTGGACCTCCTCGCCGCGCGCCTCAGAGCGTGACTCCATCCAC
Organism: Micropepsaceae bacterium; assembly: GCA_965247505.1. Lineage (GTDB taxonomy): Bacteria > Pseudomonadota > Alphaproteobacteria > Micropepsales > Micropepsaceae > CAIYRG01. Next base: position 2,018,728 of record OZ252020.1, read on the forward strand.
GAGGTGATAAATTGCGGCGCAGTGCCAGCAATCACGATCAGTACAAATGCCGTCAGAAAAATACTGCGCATGTCAGGCTCCTTAGTCCCAATCATCGCCATTGGAAGCCTAAGAAACTCTCATTTTCATGGGTCGCAGCCCATAATTTGGATTGAAAAGTCGGATTCCGGTTAAAAATGCGTCAATGGCGAGCAGCTAGGGCCCTGACCCGCACGAGCATTATAGTTTCCTAGGTCTCAATGCCGGGCTAGGCTGCCCTCACTTCAAAGATGGAAGTTTTGGGGTGGAAAATTCATGGCAGGGGGCAAATCCGGCCCGGCCGCGCGGGGGGGCAAATCATGTCGGGATGGAACAATGATCTAAATCTGGCCTATGCAATCTTCCGGGTTACGCTTGGCGTAAACATTTTTTTCCACGGCGCAATGCGTTTGATTACCGGGTTGGATGCGTGGGTGATGGAGCAAGGAGCGGCATTCACCGAAACGCTGCTTCCGATGTGGTCCGTCCATGCGTTTCTCACCGTGTTGCCGTTTATCGAAGTGGTCCTCGGGACACTCACGACACTTGGTCTTTTTACGCGCTGGTCCCTGCTTGGCGGTAGTCTGATGATGTTCATTCTCGTGTTTGGTAATCTTATGCGCCAAGACTGGGGCACGGTCGGGAACAATATGCATTATGTGCTCTATTACGCCGTTATGATTGCGGCGCTTCGTTATAATTGGTTCGCGCTCGACACAAAGCGCTCTGCCGGTCAAGAATCCGCTGCGTAAACGCAGCGTGAAAAAGGAGACAGAAGATGTTTGATGTCGCCTCAGCAAACAGAATTTCCGCAGCGGGTATGCTCGCCACTGTCGCTGCTTTATTGCTGGCCACTCCTGCTGCCGCTCAGCCCGTGCAATGGCCCGACCTTGGTTCGGGCGTGTCGGTTTGGGGCGGAATCGGCGGAGGCGAATTCATTCCCATTCCCGGCGGCCCCGTGCCGGTCACCCAGGACCCGCGCTACGCCCGCGTGGCCAATGCACAAAGCCGGATCACCGGAGAACAGCCGAACTACCGAATCAGCGACGTCAGCAACCCCAATCTGATGCAATGGGCGCGCGACGTGATGCAGCAGGACAACGACGAAGTGCTTGCCGGTAAAATCGCTTTCTCGCCGCGCTCGACCTGTAGTCCCGCAGGCGTGCCTGGCTTTGTCCTCATGGGTGGGGGCGGGACGCATGTTCTACAAACGGCAGATCAGGTGGTGATGATCCATGAAGGCGATGCACAAATGCGGCGCATCCATTTAAATGTTCCGCATTCCGAAAACCCTAAACCGTCCTGGTATGGGGATTCGGTCGGCCATTACGAGGGCGACACGCTTGTGGTCGACACCATCGGCTTAAACGATAGAAGCTTCATTGATGCCTACCGCACGCCGCACACAGAGAAACTTCATGTCATCGAGCGTTGGCGACTGCTCGACGGCGGCGACGTTTTGGAAGTTCATGTCACGGTCGATGATCCCGGCACCTTTGTTCAGCCCTGGCAGGTATTCCGTCGTTTTCAGCGCGAGGCAAAGCCGCTTGAAGAGATGCGGTGCGCCGAGAACAACGAACAATTTTACAGTGAATTCATTCCCATCGCAGATAGTCTTGATTTTTGATCGATCACGCCGGTGGCGCACTGCCACTCACGCGTTGACCGGTCTCTCGCCAAACCAAGGAATTCGTCATGAGAAAAGCACTCATTCTTGTTGCGCTGTGTTTGTTGGCAACTCAGGCGCATGCCCAAGACTATTGGGCCCATCGATTGGCTGTTGACATCGATGCGCGATATGGCGAGGACCCAGCGCAGACCGCGGATCTATATATTCAGGCGCAGCGACCGGCGCCCGGCTCGGGGCTTGAGCCGCTAGATGAACCCCGTCCCACGCTAATCTGGTTTCATGGCGGCGGTTGGGTCGCCGGCGACAAAGCCAGCAATCTCAATCGTACAGTGCAATATTTGGAACGCGGTTGGCATGTCGCCAATGTGCATTACCGAGTGGGGACGGGCACGGCTCCTGAGGCCGTTGACGATGCGATGTGCGCCTACAAATGGGTTGTAGAAAGAGTGCCAGCGCACCGGACGCAGTGATCGCTTTGTGGTGAGCGGCGGATCCGCGGGCGGGCATTTGGCCTTGGTAGTGGGATTGTTAAACGCTGCCGGCGATCACCCTTGCCGCGCCGATGTCGCGCCGAGCGCAGTTGTGAATTGGTATGGGATCACCGACATCAAGGCGGTCGAACAATTTCTCACCGATACGGGCGTGGAACGAAACTACGCGCAGCTATGGGTAGAAGACATGAACCGGATGGACGAGATTTCGTCGCGTACTCTCCGCAATCGCTTGTCTCGGACAATGCTCCGCCAATTATCTCGATCCATGGCACCGCCGATCCTACTGTCCCTTATGTGCAAGCCACACAGCTGCATGCGGCGCTTAAGTCGCGCAATCGCTTGGTGAGTCTTGAAGGCGGCACCCATGGTGGGTTCAGCGACGCGCAATATGAAGAAGCGATCGCCGCGATCTTCGAATTCTTGGACGAATAAAGCCATTCGAACGAACGGTTTGGCGGGCTCGCTTCAAGCGCCGGCATCGATCAATGCTGCCCGAATGCTCGGCGGGGAACTCCAATTTATCCAGGGTTTAAGCCAGGAATTTCCGCCTTTTTGTCGCCACACTCCATTCAGGACGAGTTCATTGCAACTCGTTCAGACTCCTCCACGAAACAGGCAAATGGGTGCGCCATTGCACTCAATTTTTGCCGTGAAAAGGAAGAGCCAGGATCATGTGGAATCAAAAGAACGCTGCACTTGCAATAGCTGCAATCGTGGCCGGGCTTAGCAACCCTTCTGCGCTGGCCCAAAATTATAATGGTGAGTCCGGCTATTACGATGACAATGGAGCCGGACAGTATGGAACTGGGCAATATGGCGCTGAGCCATATTATAGTTCCTATGACGATTCCGGTTATTACAACCAGGGCGCGGCCAATTCATATGGCCCAAATCAATATGATTCTGGGCAATATGGGGATGGAGTCAGCTTCGATTACTTTTACGACAGCCTCGCACCGCACGGGCAATGGTTCCGCCACGCGCGCTGGGGCGATGTTTGGCGTCCGATCAATGTGAGCCCAGATTTCCGTCCCTATTATCAGGACGGTTATTGGGCCAACACGACCGAATATGGCTGGAGCTGGGTGTCGGATCACTCCTGGGGCGACATCGCATTTCATTATGGCCGTTGGGTAAACGATCCCTATGACGGGTGGCTCTGGGTTCCGGGTTATGTCTGGGGACCGTCATGGGTGATCTGGCGCTCTAGTGGAGACTATCTCGGATGGTTTCCCATGCCGCCAACCGATTCCTTCCTATTGGGCGTCCAAACTTACGACAATAGCTGGCGCAATTGGAATCAAAGCTTCGGCTACACCAATTGGTATGGCCCCAGCTATGGTTTGAACTGGTCGATCTCGCAATGGGTGTTCGTCGATCAGCGCAGATTCGGCCATCGTGATTCTCGCCGCTGGGTGGCGCCGCGCAATCGCGTGCGCAGCCTGGTGCGCAACTCCCGGAATATAACGAACTATGTCACCGAGAACAATTACATCTCGAACCGCAGCCTCCGCGGACGCCGCTTTAATCGTGGCCGCGGCTTGGGCTATGACGCGCGCCCTGCACGCGAAGTATTCGGACGCGAAACGCGTCGCACCAGAGCCGATGCGGGCAGACGCATCCATGAGCGCGAGCGCCGCTTCAATGGCGGCAATCCCGACGCTTCGGCCCGCGAGCGTCTTGCAACCCTGCCACGAGGCGACCGTCGTAATGCGCAAAACTGCCTAGAACGCCGCAGAGCTGAGCGCGCTACGCAAGAACCGCGTGTGGGTGACGAGAATGTCCGGCCCGGTCGGCCACGGCGCGATGCAAACACCGGCATTGGTGGGCGCAACGGACAAGGCGTGGACCAGCGTCCGCGCCGTGAAGCCGGTGCCGGCAATGCTGGTCGCAATACACAGCGCGCGAACCCGCGTCCGGGACGTGAGCAGACCGCACAACAGCCGCGTGTGCGCAACGAGAATGTGCGCCCGGGACGTCAGTGGACAACCACGCAGCCGCGTGTGCGCAACGAGAATGCACGGCCGCAGCGCTCGCGCCGCGAGCAGACAGCGCAGCAGCCCCGCACACGCACGCAGAACGTTGCGCCGCAGCGCCCGCGTCGGGCGGCGCGTGCACAGCAGACTCAAAGAGCACAGCCGGTGCAACGTGCCGCGCGCGCTGAGCGTCCTCAACGCGCACAGCGCCAACAACGCCCACAGCGCGAGAGAGCAACACGCCAAACGCGTGCAGATAACGACAATGCGCGTACCGAGCGTCCCGCGCGCGGCCGCCGCAATCGGGGCGGTTAGGTCGGGGTTGTCCGACGCGCCTACAACTTGTCATCCCCGGCGAGCATCGCCCCGCGTGCTTCGCACGCGAATCCAAAAAAATGGCGCGCAAAGCGCGCCGGGGCGATGTGAGGGAAGGGGACCCAGGTGTCGAATATTGTGTGGCGTCGCTACCTGGGTTCCCTTCCCACCGCAACGCTAACGCATTGCGGTGCCGGGAATGACAGTTTTGGTTGGGTTTGAAATCGTCGCTGTGGCCCGCCAAATTCTGCGGGGAACGGCTAACGCGCTGCGCCACATCCCCGGAGGACCACAAGATTTTTTCTGTAGATCTTACAAATCGTCTTCGGTGCGGTTTCTTAAAACTCCGATCTCAGCCACTTCGACTTCGACCACATCGCCGGGCACAAGCCATTTTTTCGGGTTTTGATGTCCGCCCGCGCCGACAGGCGTTCCGGTAAATATAAGATCGCCGGGTTTAAGTGTCGCGAACATTGAGATGTAACGGATCAGTTCCGCCAAATCCCAAGTCAAACGATCGGTGGTGTCATCCTGGCGCAGCTCGCCATTCACCCGTGTCATAAGACGAAGATTCGCTCCAGGGTTAAGCTCATCGCTTGTGACAACCCAGGGCCCCATCGCGCCCGATTTGTCGAAATTCTTTCCTTGCGTGACGTTGAGTGTGCCGTGACGCAGCCAGTCGCGCACGCTGCCTTCATTGCCGAGCGTTAAGCCGAAGACATGATCAAGCGCGTCTTCGCGGGCGATGTTGCGACCTTCCTTGCCCATCACAATTACGATCTCGCCTTCATAATCGAACTGCTCCGAAACCGTGGGGCGCAAAATCGGCTGCTCGTGCCCGACAATGGAATTGGGAAAACGCACAAAGAGATTCGGATATTTCGGCTTTTCTCTGTTGTCGGCATATTCGGCAACGCGCGCTGGGTAATTGATCCCAACACAAACGATTTTCTCAGCGCCGGGCACCGGCGGCGCGAAAGTGATGGCGGAGAGCTTGTGATCGGGTGCGCCCCCGGCCGCGTCCCGGGCCTTTTGAAGCGCCGTTTCGCCGCCGCGGATGACATCGATGAGCGTCGGATATTCGCTTCCCAGCTTGGGCCCCAGATCGATAATCCCGTCGCCCGAAACCACGCCATAGCTGGCGCCTCCGTCAGTCTCAAAAGATACAAACCGCATTTCTAAATCACGATCTTTGTCGTCACGCCTTTAGGGAAATATTCCTCGATCTTGACGTGTCTGTGCGCGATGCCCTGCTGATAGCTATAGAGCGCCAATTGCTCGAAGGCCGGGCGGTTTTCTTCAATGCCGTAAGGGAACGGATCGCCGCCAAACATGTCGCGCATGCGCCGCGCATAGGCCGGAAGCCAGGCCACCGGATAGCGCGAGACGGCGGGATCGAGCATGCGCTCGACGCTGCGGTTCTTCGATTCCAAGAAAGCATTATAGAGATTGCGCGCGATCCAAGGATTGTCCTCAAGCAGCGCGCGCTTCAGCGCGATAATATGCATGATGGGCCAAACTTTGGTCTTCTCGAAATATTCCTGCTCCATCTCGACGTAATCGGGATAGAGCCGCACGACATCGGGATGGCCTTCCAAAAAGCATGTCGGTGGGCGCGCAATGATGGCGCAATCGATCTCTCCGGACGCCAGCAACTCGCTTAAGGATTTATCGGCCACGCGTGTCAGCTTCGTTCCTTCAGGCAGGCTCAGCTCGACTTTCTCGACCCGGCCCGGCGCGTTGGCCCCAGCCTGATACCAATGCACGTCTTGCAGCTTCACGCCCTGCTCATTGTGCATCCAGCCACGCATATAAACGGCTGCAGAATGGGCCCATTCGGGCGAGCCGATTTTCTTACCCTTCAAATCCTGCACCGTTTTGATGCCGCTATTCTTGTTCACGTAAAACGAGCCGAAGCGGAACAGGCGCGAGCAGACGACCGGAATGCCGATAATATCGGAATCTTCGCGGGTGACCTGGGCGGTGAATTTGGCAAAGGACAGTTCGGAAACGTCCCATTCACGGTTCAGCGTAAAGCGCGCGAACACTTCGTGATGGCCATGCATCAACCAAGTGTGGTCGATACCCTCGGCGTTGACCACGCCGGTGCGAAAATCACGGAAATGATCGTAATCGGTCGTAGCAATCGTCAGTTTGACATTCGTCCGGCTCATTAAGCCCCTCCTTGAAAAGCGCCCCTGTTGGGGCGCGCGACATGCCTCGCTCGCGCGTGTTGGCTGCTCGTTTGGGTAATCCGGGGCCGCTTATAGCGGCGGCCTTTAGCCCCCGCCACCCCCCAACGCTAAAGGGATTTTCGGCTGCGATGCCCTTGTAGTTGCTGGATTTCCCGTGACCGCCTACTAAACTCAGCTGCGGCCCGCCCTATTCACCGGGAGGGCTCTCGCAATTAGAAATATACAGATGGATTGCTTCGGGGGGCGCAGCATATGACGGAAACAGGGACTGCGCGCCCGGCGCGGCGGCGCATGACGGCGCAAGAACGCAAAGTCATTATCGCGTCCTCTGCCGGCACGGTTTTCGAATGGTATGATTTCTACCTGGCTGGGGCACTGGCCCCGGTTATTGCCAGTGCTTTTTTTTCCGACGCGAACCCAACAGCCGGAATTATATTTGCGCTGCTCGGATTCGCCGCAGGCTTCGCAGTGCGCCCCTTCGGCGCGCTCGTATTTGGTTACTTCGGCGACATTATCGGGCGCAAATATACCTTCCTTGTCACCATGACGGTCATGGGACTTGCAACATTCACGATCGGACTAATCCCCAATTTCGCAACTATCGGGATCGCTGCGCCAATTGCGTTCTTTGCTTGTCGTTTGTTGCAAGGCCTGGCTTTGGGCGGCGAATATGGCGGGGCGGCGACTTATGTTGCCGAGCATGCCCCGCAGGATCGCCGCGGCTATTACACCTCGTGGATCCAAACCACGGCAACGCTGGGACTTTTATTATCGCTTCTTGTTATTCTTCTTTTGCGCCAAAGCATGTCCGAAGAGGCATTCAACGCTTGGGGCTGGCGAATCCCTTTCCTTCTTTCCGTCATTCTTCTCGGTGTCTCGCTTTGGATACGATTACAACTCGAAGAATCACCAGCTTTTAAGAAAATAAAGGATGCGGGCACCCATTCGAAAGCGCCTTTGAAAGAAGCCTTCGGGAAATGGGAAAATGCGAAAATCGGCATCGTCGCGCTTCTTGGCGGGACCGCCGGACAAGCCGTCGTTTGGTACACGGGGCAATTTTACGCGCTGTTATTTCTCACACAGACCCTGAAGATGAACCTCACCGGTGCGATTTTGGCGCTTGCAACCGCACTCGTGATTGCAACGCCGTTCTTTGTTGTCTTCGGATGGTTGTCCGACACAATCGGGCGCAAGAAAATTATTATGACCGGCTGCCTATTGGCTGCGCTCACTTACTTCCCGCTTTTCGGTGCGCTTGGAAATGCGGTGAACCCGGTGCTTATGGAAGCACAACGAACTTCGCCGGTGACCGTGGTCGCCGATCCGGGCGAATGCTCGTTCCAGTTCGATCCGGTGGGAATAGCGAGCTTCACCTCGTCTTGCGACATCGCCAAATCCTTTTTAGCCAACAACGCGGTGAATTACGCCAATGAGGAAGCGCCCACAGGCGCTATCGCGCGCATTCTTATCGGCGATGTAGAAATTGAATCATTCGATGCGGGCGCTGCAGGCGAAGGTGCGCCTGCACTGACTGAAGCGTTCAACGTGGCTGCAACCGAAGCCATTCGCGCTGCCGGTTATCCGGCCGAGGCCAATCCCGATGGTATCAACATGCCGCTGACCATCGCGATCCTCACGCTTCTCGTTCTCTATGTGACCATGGTTTACGGGCCGATCGCCGCGCTCCTTGTCGAGCTTTATCCGACCCGAATTCGCTATTCCGGAATGTCGCTGCCCTATCACATCGGTAATGGCTGGTTTGGTGGGTTTTTACCGACCACAGCCTTCGCGATTGTTGCAGCGACCGGAAGTATACTCTCGGGCCTTTACTACCCTGTGGCTTTCGCGTTGATGACCTTTGTCATCGGCATGCTGTTTTTGCCGGAAACAAAAGACCGCGATATTTACGCTGACGATTAATTCGGGCGATTGAGGCTGGCGGGGTAAGCAAATATTCACCTTGCCCACGGGCTTTGTTGCACGATTGCACTGGACCTAAGCTATTGCTGGTCTCAAGATCACTGCAGGCATCGAACCCTCGGTAAGCTCGGCGTGGCGCGGATCGGACGACCGCGAATTTGGAACCAAAGGCCTGCGCTTTTGCGCAAAGCCGCAATCCTCTTTGCGTCGGCTCTGATAGCCGCTGCCTGTGCCTCATCCGACAATAGCACCAGCGGCGGGACCGGCGGTACTGGCGGCACGGGCGGCAGCACTGGCGGAGGGGGGACCCGGCGGCGGTACCGGCGGCGGAGGGGGCGGAGGAACATCTCCACTAAGCGCGGCGAGTTTTAGAACAACAGAATATTTAAGGTCCTGGGCGCTCGATGCAATTGCTGCCGCCGAAGCCTATGCGCTTGGGTATACCGGCGACGGCGTAACCATCGGGGTCGTCGACTTTAATTTTGATTTGACTTCGTCCGAAGTGAATTACGGCGCCGCGAGCGTTGGCGCTGATAGCCAAGCAATTGCATGGTACGAAGCGGTGCAAGGCACCGGATCCGCAACCGAGGACCTGCATGGCCATGCCGTGTCCGCCACTGCCGCCGGTCTCAAGAACGATGATGGGATTCATGGCGTTGCATTCGACGCCGAAGTTCTGGCTGTTGATTTTTTTGCCAATGTTAATGCGCGAGACGTCGTGCAAGACGGCTTCACGTCCCATGTCTCCGATCCCTGGACCTATCTCACTTCGCGCGGCGTCAAGATCATCAATAAGTCTTATGGTTATGATGACGGAGACAGCGTCGAGGTCCCGGACGACGTGACCGAATTTTACGACAATGCATCTGCCGTGACCGCTATCGAAAACGACGCGCTTCTGGTTGCATCGGCCGGTAACAATGCCGGCCCCAATCCCATTCGTTCCAATCAGGACATTGTGTACGGCATTGTCGCCAACAATCTTGAAGACGGCTCCGGCGCGTTCATGATCGTCGGATCGGTTCGGCAAACAATCAGCGGCTTTGAGATACCGGGCTTTTCCAACCGTGCAGGGAACTTAGAGGACTATTTCATGGTTGCGCCCGGAGAGGGCCTTGTCTTTCCCTTCCCCCCCGAATGTGCGCCGAGCTTTCTCTGCGTTGGCAGTGGAACATCCTTTTCGGCGCCTCTTGTGACGGGTGCCGCCGCCTTGGTCCTCGAGCGTTGGCCGTAACTAACCGCTAGGGAAATCGCAGATATTCTTTTCGACTCTGCAACCGATCTTGGCAATCCGGGGCCGGATGCAATTTACGGTCAGGGCATGCTGAACGTTTTCGCCGCGCTCCAGCCCCTGGGCGTCACAACGCTTAGCGTCCAAAACGGCGTGGAATTTGCCACCGAAAATACGGGGATCGTTTTGGGCGATGCTTTCGGCGATGCGCCGCAATTGCGCATCGCGCTTCAGGCGGTTCCCATTCACGATTCCTTCGGGCGCGAGTTCGGAATAGATCTCTCCAATTTTGTGTGGAACGCGCCGCGATCGAACTTCGCCGGCATTATGGAACAAAAATCCCGTTGGCACGGCGCGGCCTACCGTCTCGGCTTCACCAGCGGTGTTTCGGTGCAGCTTTACGACGAACAAAAAATTTCCTTAACCACACATAACGGTTTGGAGGAGCCCGATGCCTATCGCGGGGTCGTACGATTCACCGGACGAAGCGGCGCAATTGCTTGGACGGCGGGGAGCGGTCTGGCGTTAAGCACCGCGTTGGCGAACAACGGAGAAGATGAGGGCATCGCGCCTTTAACGCGCGCGTTCTCGAACATGTTGGAGACTCGCGTGGGCCATTTCGCTACCGGGCGGCTCGCGCTGAACGAGCGCACAAACCTTTCCTTCGGAATGTCGCACGCACGCAATGCAAACGCACTCGGCGATTATATGGCCGCGCCGTATAGGGGAATCCGCCTGAACGCCGCAGCTCTGCGATTGGACTATGCCGCACCGCTCTCCGACTTTTCGCTCGAAATGGGAAGTGCGCTGGAAGAGGGTGCAGTCTTGGGAAGCACGGGCACCGGCGCACTCAATCTTGCCGAGCGCTCGGCAAGTGTTTGGACAAGATTCGGCGGCGATGTGCAGCTGGGTGGGAATTGGTCGCTGAAAGCTTCGACATCGCTTGCGCTGACAAATCCCAACCAAAAAAGCGGAAATCTTGTCGCCAATTTTGCTCCGATCATTTCCAGTACAACGTCATTCGGATTCGCGCGAAACAATCTTTTTTCGCCGGGCGACGCGTTGTCCCTCACATTGCATCAGCCGCTTCGCGCCGAGCGCGCGCATATGACTTTATTCACGGCGGGCATTGACCCGGGTACCGGCGCCGGGGCTTTGCAGAATAGCGATATTTCGCTCACCCCTTCGGGCCGCGAAATTGCGCTCGAGCCTGGATATGGCGGAAATTTTGGGGCATGGAGGTCTCAAGTTAATATCGCCTTTCGCCATGATGCAGGCCATGTCGCAGGCGAGAAGAGCGCCGCGGCCATGATTTGGTTGTCGCGTTGGTTTTAGACCCTTATTTCTTGCCATTATGAAAGCCGTCGTCTTTCACTTTCGTGGCGATGCTTGGCTGCGCTGCTGGGAGGAGGATTTTCCGGAACTCGGCTGCCGCCTGGTGATCACGCTCGCCGATTTGGAGCGCGAGATTGCAGATGCCGATATTCTACTGCTGACCAACCGCTCCGCCTCGCCGGAGCTAAGAGAAATTCTCCGTACAAAAGCAAACGCATTGAAGTGGATCCATTTTTTGACTGCGGGCTTCGACCGTGGCCTGACCATGGGTCTGCCCCACGGCGTCCGGGTCAGCTATTCGGCAGGGGTGAAAGCGCCGATGGTCGCCGAGCACGCGCTTGCTCTTCTTCTTGCGCTCGCTCGCGGTCTCCCGCGCATCATCGCGGCACAAAAGGCCCATCATTGGCTGCGCGAAGAAATCAGCGAAGAAATTTCGACACTGGAAGAAAAAACGGTGTGTATCATCGGCCTTGGCCATGTTGGGCGTGAGGTCGCCCGCAAGCTCAAAGCGTTTCATGCCAATGTGATTGCGGTTTCTCGCACCGGAAAATCCGGTGGCGAAGTCGGTACTGTGTTTCCGCGCGCGCACCTAACTGATGCGCTAGCGCTGGCCGACGCAATCGTGATTTGCACCGGCGCCGACGACACCACGCAGCATATGATCGGTGCGAAGGCATTGGCCGCCGTGAAACGCGGCGCGCTGCTCGTTAATGTCTCGCGCGGTAGCCTTGTCGACGAAACCGCGCTTGTCGAGGCACTCGCGCGCGGGGCTTTGAGTGGTGTGGCGCTCGACGTTCAGGAAACCGAACCGCACCCTGCGACAAGTCCTTTATGGGATCTGCCGAACGTCATCGTCTCGCCGCATAGCGCGGGCGCAGGCTCTAATGCTTACGTTTCGCACAGAGAACTATTTCGCGAAAATCTCGAGCGATTTCTTGCAGGTAAACCGCTTAGGAACCAATACCATTAGATCAGCGCGGCGGATTTAGCGGTTCGTCGGCGCTGGCGACATAACAGGGCGGTTTTCGATATCGAGATTTCCAGTATCGCCGATTAGTGGCTCGGTGATCTCCACTTTGCGCTCCGCGCTTTCGCCGGTCTTCGCCCGCGCTAACATCGTATCGACCAATTCCTGATGATTGGCGACCCGTTTCAACACCGCCTTCTTTCGTGTCAGCACTTCGTTACAATATGTTTGCCACATCGGCGGGGTAACGACTTCCGAACCTCCGAGCGTTTTGTCCTTGTAGAAATTATTGCCCATGAGAATGCAGGCAATACTCCATTGGTTGAACACGGTGCGGATGCGCGGATCGATGGGGTTCGGCATCGCACAGCTCCAGGTCTTGAAATGCCCCACAAGGCTGTCGGAGGTTTTCACTTCGTTCTGTATTGCCTTCCAATAGGGCGTGTCCGCGCGGTTGCTCAGCTTGAAATGCATTCCTAGAAAATCGCGAATTTCTTCGTAAAGGCGCTGCGTGGCGCCGTTAAAGTGATCGAGCAATGGTTGCTCATAATCGGTGGTCGGCAAATCGTAGATCAGCCAGCGTATCTACAACTCCACCGACATAATCGCCGTCGATTCCAAGGGCTCGATGAACCCGCTTGAGAGACCGATCGCAACGCAATTCTTGACCCAGGAATTGCGCGTATGACCAATGCGCATCTTTAGAACGCGCGGTTCGGTTTTCTTGCCGACCGGACCAAGAAACTTCTGAAACTCTTCGATCGCTTCGTCATCTTTTTTGAACGCACTGGAAAACACGTAGCCCGTTCCTACACGCGTTTGCAGCGGAATGTTCCAAGCCCAACCCGCCTCCATTGCGGTGCTCGTGGTCATCGGGTTTAGCGTTTTCGGCTCGTCGTGATCGACTTGGATTGGAATCGCACGGTCGTTAATGAGGTAATCCGAATAAGATACAAACGGCTCCTTCATCGCTTCATTGATGAGTACCCCTTGAAGCCGGAGCAATCGATGACAAGTTCGACCGGCCAATCGCCGTGTTCTTTCAGCTTCAGTGAAGAGATGAAACCGCGCTTGTTCTTGTTCACTTTGACGACCTTATCGCGCACATATTTAACGCCGCGCGCTATGGCGACTTCCTCGAAGAACGTGGCCAGTTTCGTCGCGTCTAAATGATAGGCATATTGCAGGGCGCCGCCGAAGGCCGGTCCGTTCAGCGCACGCGGTCCGCGTCCCGCCTCCATCGCATCGCGCGTATGGCTGATGACGCGCACGAAATCCTGGTCCGAAACCTCGTTCTTTCCCGGAATGCCGTGGGTCTTGAACGAATAGCCGGGATTGAATCCATAGGCCGTGAGACCGCCGGTAAAGGGATGAACGAATTCGACAAATTTGCCGTCATCGTCCTTGTTCCAATTCTTAAACCAAATCCCGAGCTTAAATGTCGCCTCGGTGCGCTGCATGAATTCCGCTTCGGAAATGCCGAGCGTTTTCAGCGTGCCTTTAAGCGTCGGGACGGTCGCCTCGCCGACCCCGATCCGGGGGACATCGGGCGCCTCAATCAGGGTAATTTTGACATCCGGGTTTGCGGTCGGGCCCGATTGCAGACGCTTGTTGAGAAGCGCAGCGGTAATCCAGCCGACGGTCCCACAGCCGACAATAGTAATATTTGTGATCGGCTTACCCATTGATGTGCCACCCCATTAAACTGAGCCCCCTGCAAAATCGGCGGGAGTATTACCACTCCAGCCCCCAGAGAAAACCGCTTTCTTCGAAAAGCTGGCTGCGGCGAGGGCGCGCAGGGCCTAAGCTCCAAACCTTAGCCTGTTCAAAAAAATTATTATAATCAATAACTTATAACATGAAATCGGCGCACTCCAAGCCCTTCGTCCGGAGCGTGTCCGCCTTCAATGAGGCCGCGGGGTGAGAAGATCAGGTTGAGGAGCGAATAACACGATCCCCCCCAGACTTAACGCCTATCCGTCCAAGCGAGGCTGGAACCGTTTTTGGCGTAAGCAGGAAAATAAAGTTTTCCGCTGAAACTTTTGGCCACAGCGGCAAGATGTCCCGCTTTTCTTGGGAAGAATGACGGCCCGCCATCTCTCGGGCGCCAGCCGGTCAATATTAGATTATTTCTTATTGCATGAATTCAAAAGGCTATAGCACCTAATCGCGATAGCTTCGACTGCTCCAGGCGAATTTCACTCTTGGAGCCTTTGTTTGCGCCTCTACAAATTGCTCGTAATTTGCCTGCGCCTCAGTTGTCCCGGCGCCCGACCAGACCCAATTATGTGTTGAAGCGGAACCGAACTCGGCGCTAAAGTATACAGTTATGACGAATTTGCTCTTTGGGCGGATTCGCGATTTATTTATGTAGGATTTTCATGTCACTTCCGCTTGCAACGCGCGGAGATTCTCTGGGGGTTTATTATGACGACGCGTCCTCTCGGCCAAACGCGCAATTCCAATCTTTACGGCAGCACATCCATTGTCGTTTCCACCGCGGATTTTGCTCCGCGCGGGGTGCTTTATGGACCGAGTGCGCAGCGTCTCATTGCAGCCAAGAAAACCGCATCGCGGATATGCCACTCGCTGCTTCCCAGTGTAGCATTGACGGCAGGTCTTCTTACCGCGTTTGGCATGGTCGCCACCCCAGAACCCGTGCTCGCCCAGACCGGGGCGCAGATGTCGCAGATCATGTCCGGTCTGCAGGAGATGTGGCATCAAAGCGATCATTTCGACCACATCACCGATCTTCGCCGTGCGCTTGCCGACGGCACGGCGCTTCCCTCGCAAGGGGGCGGGTTCGCGGAAGAGGGCGGTTCACTGTGGATTCGCGGCGTCATCGCAGATGCGGAGCGTCAGCACTCCCAAGACTTCTCCATGAACGGTGGGTCGCTGACCCATGATGTCGGCTACCACCAATTCGTCCAGGGCGTGCAGATCGGCGCCGATATGCTGAACCGTTTGGGCAATGGCGGAGCCGTCGCCTTTGGCGCTTTTGGCGGTTACGTCAATAGCGATCAGCGCTTCACCGCGACGGGCTCCAATGCCCGTGCGGATATCAATGCCTGGCAGGCTGGGGCCTATATCACCTATCTGAACGGTCCCTTCTTCGTCGACGGTATGGTCAAGGCGGAGTTCGTAGATGGCGGGTTCCACCAACCTGGTCCACCGCCCATCACGGCGGAGATTAATGGGACCAATATCGGGGCCCAGCTCATTACGGGCTACCGCTTCGATGTGACGGAGCGTGTGTTCTTCGAGCCTGTGGGGACATTGTCTTATGTCCGCTCGAACCTCGACACGACTTCCGTTTATAATGGCAGCGTCGACTTCGACGACGGGGACAGCTTCCGTGGCCGTTTGGGCGTTCAGTTCGGTCTCAACTGGACGAGCGACGATACGACGGTCCGCCCCTTCGGTGCGGTGAGCCTTTGGCACGAGTTTGAGGGCGACAACAGCGTCACGCTCAACTCCGGTGGCTCGAGCTGGTCGATCGCCGATAATGCCGTCGAGGACTGGTGGCAGTTCGGTCTCGGCGTAGAAGTAGTGAACACCAACGGGTTCAGCGCTTTTGTCCGAGGCGATTACTCGATTGCGGGTAATCCGATCGAGCAAAATTCCGAGTACACCGTTGCTGCGGTTCGTGCCGGCTTGAGGTGGAGCTTCGGGGGTGCACCGCCGCCGCCGCCACCACCGCCACCGCCACCGCCGCCGCCGCCGCCGCCGCCGCCGCCGCCGCCACCACCACCACCACCGCCGCCGCCGGCAGTGCAGACCTTCATCGTCTTCTTCGACTTCGATAAGTCGGATCTGACGGCGGAGGCCCAGGAAGTGGTTGGCAATGCGGTTGCAGAGGCCATGCGCACCGGACGGACCCGGATAGAAGTCGTCGGGCACACCGATAAGTCGGGCTCTGCGGACTATAACCAGGCTCTATCCGAGCGCCGAGCGCAGAGCGTGAAGGATGAGATGGTGCGTCTGAATATTGCCGAGGGCAATATCACCGCCGGGGGCCGTGGGTTCGCCGAACTTCTGGTTCAGACCGGACCAGGGGTGCGTGAGCCGCAAAACAGACGGGCCGTGATCGATCTCGACGAGTAGATGAGATCGTCAAAGGGTCTGTAAACTAAGTACAAAAGGGCGGGCGCCAATAACGCCCGCCCTTTTTCTATGAGCGACAGCTGCGCAACAGTACGCTGCGGAGTGTCCGCTATTGATACTTGGCGGACATCTAGGTGCCCTCTCCACGGCAGTCTTCCCTACGCGCACTCCAAGAAAGCTCGGCCAGCTCAAGCCAGTATGTGGATAAAGCGCTCTTGTCGATTAGAGTGAGCGAGGCGGCCGCGCAGCCTGGAAAAGGTAATGTTACGTATGAGTGATATGTGCCCGACAACTTCCAACACAAATGAGATATGGGAGGAAGATTTATCCTGGCTCGCCACGCGCGGTGTCGAATTAGGCCGCACACTTTGTACATGTTCGGCATTTTACCATGTGCTACGGGGTCCTTTAAGGGCCTCGGGGTTTATTGGCGATCTCAAGAAGGGGCAACAAATTCTCGCGTCAACAATTTTGCCCTTAATCAATAAGGACACACGGGTTTTAATAGCCGGCTCCGCGGACACGAGTATATTCAGCACGATGGGGCGAATTTCCCACAAGCACGCACCGGAAATTACTGTTGTAGATAGATGCAGGGCCCCGCTCGCGCTCATTGAAGAATTTGCGGTGATGAGGGACCTGTTCTGCCGCACGCTTCATTCAGATATTAGCGATCTCGATGGACATGAGAAATGGGATCTCATTCTTCTACATTATACCTCTATGTTCTTTGATCGTTTAAACCGTCAGCGGTGCTTCGAACGCCTATCGCGTTCTTTGGTGCGCGGCGGAGTTCTCGTGTGCATGGATAGGATGGTGGGGCCGCCTGCAAGTGGGAATAGTAAAGAGCGTGAGTTGGCGTGTTTTCAAGCAGCACGCGAAGCCCTGCGCGGCTCTGAATTTGAATCTTCTTGGCGGGGTACGGAACTAGATTTGGATGATGTGCTCCGCCACTATTTCCATGAAATTGTCACGCGGGAGGATAACTATCCAACAGTCGCGGAAATTGAGGGATTGCTCACGAGTATAGGCTTTAAAATACTTAGCAAGGGGAACACTCGCGTAGAGGCCGCAATCAAGGAAAGGACCTAAATTAAAGTTGATGCAGACTCGGTCTCAATCATTGTAGCGGGACACGATGCTTGACGGCCTTATCAAATGACTGACTTTGCGTTGCCCCAATTTTTTTATGCAACGAACCTTCCCGAGCAGCTGCCCGCCGCTGCGAGGAAAGTTCTAAATATTCAGGATCGTCTCGAGAAATTTGAACGACTTGAGGTCGAGGGTCAGGCCGACCTCTTGTCTAGACGATTGGTCTCTCTTCTTACGCACGCCAAACGCGATTCGCCGTTTTGGAGAGAACGGCTTCAATCATGGTCTCCAGGGAAACAAAGCCTCGACGAAATATTGAGCTCATTTCCTCCATTAACGCGCAACGAACTCCAATCAAACTATGATGACATTGTCGCTCACTTTCCACAGCGAAAGACGATGCATGATTTACGGAAGATCAGCTCCGGGTCTACCGGAACCCCCGTGCGCGTCGAACATTTGGCGGAACATTTCCGGCCGGCGCAATACGCTGCGAGATTGCGCGAAAGCGCTTGGCACAAGATCGATCCTACGAAGTCGTTGGGAAGATTGTCACCGAAGTTTGAGGATAACGATCACGAAGAGCTGGGCCTGCCGTTTTGTTGGTTCGGTCTGACCGGCATTGGCTTTTCCCGGTGCCTAAAGGGTCGGGAGGAAGGTGAGATTTATGACTATTGCGCATCGAAAACCCCCGCCTATCTTCTTACTGGCGTGCCCACATTTACGGGCCTTGCCCGCCACGCGATCCGGAGCGGTCGCTGCGATCTACGCCCCGAAATACTTTTGAGTTATGGTTCCGCCGTCACCCAGGAAGCGCGCGAGATCGTACGCGAAGGGCTGGGCGCCAAGATCATCGATCGCTATTCCGCTGAGGAAACGGGTATCATCGCGATACAGTGCCCAAAGCACGATCGTCTTCATGTCCAAAGTCCCGTTACGCTGGTTGAGATTGTGGACGAAAACAACGCCCCGTGCCCTGTGGGGCAACCCGGCCGGGTTCTCGTAACGGTGATGCAAAGTTATGGAATGCCACTCGTCCGCTATGACATCGGTGATGTTGCCGAGTGGGGAGAACCATGTGGCTGCGGCATCATGCTTCCGGTTATCAAGCAGCTTTGGGGACGCACGCGCCAGCTTATGACCCATCCGGATGGTCGCACGACATTCGCAAGAATCTATGCACGCGACTTTGAGGATTTACACGACCTTCAAGAATATCGCTTTGTTCTTCATAAGAATGACGTCATCGTGGCACAATTAAAGGTGAAGGCTCTGTCGCCAGAACTGACGGCTGCAATCACCGAGCGGGCCCAGCGCGCAGTTGGTTATCCCTATGATCCTCCCCCTTTGAATTGGTCCACCCTATTGTGATGGAAAGAGGAGGACCGAAGATGGCTGCTAAGCGCCATAAACCAGAAGAGATCGTATCTAAGCTGCGTCAGGTTGACGTTTTACTGGGGCAAGGGAAGTCTCGGATCGATGCCATTCGCCAGATTGGCGTAACCGCGTTCACCTACTACCGCTGGCGCAAGAACTATGGCGGCATGGGTACAGATCAGCGCAAACAGTTGAAGCGGCTTAAGGTGGAGAACCAACGGCTTCGAAGGGCTGTTGCGGACCTCACGCTTGATAAGCAGATCCTAGCGGAGGCCGCCCGGGGAAACTTCTAAGCCCCTCGCGTCGTAGGTGTTGCATTGATCAGGTGCGTGACAAGCTGAGTGTTTCCGAACGCCGTGCCTGTCGCGTACTTGGTCAGCATCGCACCACACAACGCCACGATCCAAGGGGCAAAGAAGACGAAGAGCGCCTTGTCGGCGACATGACCGAACTGGCCCGGCAATATGGCCGCTACGGCTATCGTCGCATTGCCACCCTCCTTCGAGAGGCCGGTTGGCATATCAATGACAAGCGTGTGGAGCGCCTATGGCGACGGGAGGGGCTTAAGGTCCCACAGAAACAGCCGAAGAAAGGCCGCCTGTGGCTCAATGATGGCTCGTGTGTCCGCTTGCGGGCAGGCTATGTGAACCACGTCTGGTCCTATGATTTTGTTCATCATCGAACCGACGATGGGCGCGTGTTCCGAACCCTCAACGTCCTGGATGAGTTTAGTCGGGAATGTCTGGCCATTCGGGTGAAGCGGAAACTCAATTCTACCGATGTGATCGATGTCCTCACCGATCTCTTCATTCTGCATGGCGTACCAGCCTACATTCGTTCCGATAATGGGCCGGAGTTTGTTGCTGAAGCCGTACGCAACTGGATCAGCGTGGTTGGAGCAAAGACCGCCTACATTGAGCCTGGAAGCCCCTGGGAGAACGGCTACATCGAGAGCTTCAACGCACGCTTCAGGGACGAACTTCTCAACGGGGAAATCTTCTATTCTTGAGAACGGCGGTGACAAATTAGTCCACGGAAGCGGCGGGATTTCCCAGCCGCGGGCGGAGTAAAACTCTGCCACCTGTAGCCTTCGATCTTTTTTGAGATGGAAGGCGGGAGGATGTACACCGTGGACCTATATCTGCGCGTTCGGCTGGCCTGCCATGTTGATGGTCTGAGCCAGCGAGAGGCGGCAAGTCGGTTTGGCATTGCGCGCGAGACGGTGAGGAAGATGCTGCGGCATTCGGAACCGCCGGGATATCGGCGACGCCAGCCACCGAAACGCCCGAAACTGGCCCCCTTCACGGATATCATCGACCGTATTCTGGAGGAGGACCGAACGGTTCACCGTAAGCAGCACCACACGGCGAAGCGTATATTCGAGCGCCTTCGCGACGAACATGGCTTCACGGGCAGAGAGACCATCGTGAAGGATTACGTTCGGGAACGGCGCCTTCGTCGGCGTGAGATGTTTGTGCCGTTGTCACATCCTCCGGGCCATGCTCAAGCGGACTTTGGCGAGGCGGATGCGATCATCGCCGGCGTCAAGTATCGGGCGCATTTTTTCGTCATGACACTTCCCCACAGCGATGCCTGCTTCGTTGCGGCCTACCCGGCGGCGGCGACGGAGGCCTGGCTGGACGGGCACAACAGAGCCTTTGTTTTTTTCGGCGGCGTTCCCCAATCGATTCTTTACGACAACGACAAGTGTCTGGTGTCGCGCATCTTGTCAGATGGCACGCGGCAACGAACGCGGGCGTTCAGCGGGCTGCAGTCCCATTACCTCTTCGAGGACCGCTACGGCCGTCCCGGCAAGGGTAACGACAAAGGCAATGTGGAGGGGGTGGTCGGCTATGCCCGGCGGAACTTCATGACGCCGCTTCCCCGGTTCGCGAGCTGGGACGCCTTCAATGGCCACCTGGAAGAGCAATGCCGCAACCGGCAAGGCAACGTCCTGCGCGGCCACCGCGAGAGCATCGGCGAACGGTTTGTGCGTGACCGCGAAGCGTTGAAGAGGCCACTGCCGGCACCGTTCGACGCGTGCGACAAGCAGGGCACGCGGGTCAACTCGCTGTCCCTGGTGCGCTACCGGACGAATGACTATTCCGTGCCCGTCGCCTACGGCCATCAGGAAGTCTGGATCCGTGGCTATGTCCACGAGGGGGTTATCGGTTGCGGCACCGGGATCATTGCCCGACACCCCCGTTCCTACGACCGGGAAGATATGGTCTTCGATCCGATCCACTACCTGCCTTTGCTGGAGCACAAGATCGGTGCCCTGGATCAGGCCGCGCCGCTAGCCGGATGGGAACTGCCTGATGCCTTCCCAACCCTGCGCCGTCTCCTGGAGGCGCGCATGGGCAAGGCCGGCAAGCGGGAATACGTCCAGGTCCTTCGGCTTCTGGAGACCTTCGATCTCGAGGTGCTTCACGGCGCGGTGAAGGACGCCCTGCGCCTGGGTGCGATCGGCTACGACGCCGTCAAACACCTTGTGCTGTGCCGTATCGAGCGACGCCCGCCCAAACTCAACCTGGATATCTATCCCTACCTGCCTCGGGCCAACGTGGCGACCACGGCCGCCGCCAGTTATATGAGCTTGTTGGGTGGAGGCGCGTCATGACCGATACGCCGCAAGTGTTGCTGGCCCATCACCTCAAGACCCTGAAACTGCCGACGTTCCTGCGCGAATACGACAAGCTGGCCCGCCAATGCGCCACCGAGGGCGCCGACCATGTGCGGTATCTTGTCCGTCTGACCGAGTTGGAACTGATCGACCGTGAGCGCCGCATGGTCGAGCGGCGGATCAGACAGGCCAGGTTCCCCGCCGTCAAAAGCCTCGACAGCTTCGACTTCAAGGCCATCGCATCGCTCAACAAGATGCTGGTTCTGGAGTTGGCGCGATGCGAATACGTCGAGCGTCGTGAGAATATCATCGCGCTCGGCAACTCAGGCACCGGCAAGACCCATATCGCCCTCGGTCTCGGTCTGGCGGCCTGCCAAAAGGGGCTCTCCGTCGGCTTCCTCACGGCCGCTGCCCTGGTTCATGAACTGATGGAGGCCAGGGATGAAAAACGCCTGTTGCGCCTGCAGAAGCAACTGGCAAAGTATCACCTTCTGATCATCGACGAACTCGGCTTCGTGCCGCTCTCGAAGACCGGCGCCGAGCTGCTGTTCGAAGTCTTCAGCCAGCGCTACGAGCGGGGCTCGATCCTGGTGACCTCCAACTTGCCGTTCGATGAGTGGACGGAGATATTCGGCTCGGAACGCCTGACCGGGGCTTTGCTGGACCGCCTCACCCACCATGTCCATATCCTGGAAATGAACGGCGAGAGCTATCGTCTCAACCAAAGCCAAAAACGGCGGAAATCCCCAAAAATACCTGCTTAACCGCCGGTGCAATGGTTGACCCGGTGGGTCCACAGGAACCTCCCACGCTGCTTCGCTCCGCGTAACGCAAGCGCTACACGAAGCAGCGCGGGTCCCTCCTATGGACTACCGGGACAACCCCCCAACACCGCGTACCGCATAACGTTAAGTGGACTAGTTTTGCTCCGCCCGGGTGGACTAATTTTGCTCCGCCGTTGACATCTATTCTTTGAGAGAAGCACAGATCGTCATCGAGCAATGGCGGCGGCACTACAACACAAAGCGCCCGCACAGTGCCCTCGGTTATCAGCCCCCGGCGCCAGAAACCATCGTCCCGTTGCCAGAAAGACCGACCATGAACTAAGATTCAAACTGGACCAGTCAGTGGGGGCTGATCACCCCAGTGAATTCTACCCGGTCAATTCTTAACGAGGAGATTTGCTCGCATGACACTCATCATCAACAATGATGACGTCTCAAAACTTCTCACCATGGAGGCCACGCTCAAAGCGCTGGAAACCTCCTACCGCGATCTCGTTACAAAAGAAGCGGTTTGCCGCCCGCGGATCGACATTCGCATTCCCACTTCCGATCCGAACAAGAACTATCAATGGGGCACGATGGAAGGCGGGTCGACGTCGGGCTATTTCGCAATCCGCATGAAGTCCGATGTCATATATGAAACGCGTTACGCCGGTGCGATTACGCAGGAAAAATATTGTGTGAAGCCGGGCCTTTTTTGCGGGCTTATCTTTCTGACATCGATCGAGAATGGCCAGCCGCTTGCCTTTATCAATGACGGCGTGTTGCAGCATATGCGGGTGGGCGGCGATGGCGGTATCGGCGTCAAATATATGTCCAATGAAGATGCCGAAGTGATCGGGATGATCGGCTCAGGCGGCATGTCGCGCACCCATATGGACGCGTTCATGTTGGTGCGGAATATCAAGAAGCTGCAAGTTTTCAGCCCGACAAAAGCCAACCGCGAAAAATTCGCGGCCGAGATGGTCGAGCGCCACAAAATCGAAGTGAAAGTTTGCAGCAGTCCCGAAGAAATTTACCGCGGCGCACATATCGTGTCTGCCCTCACCGATTCCGCGGTGCCGGTGACCGACGGCGCGTTGCTCGAGAAGGGCACCCATCTGGTCAATATTGGCGGCAGCGGCAGTCCCGATGCGGAAAGCCTCAACCGCGTGGACGCTTATTTGCGTTTTGGCGATGCCCCCTCGCCGATCGGGCGGCCGGAGTTTAACCTCGACTATGAGAATATCGGTTGGGAAGCACGTCCGGACGCCGACAAGTTTGGCGATGGTCGGCATGGCAAAAAACGTGCGCGTGGGACGCTTCTCCCCGATAAACGCGTAACACTTGCGCAGATCGTAAATGGTGAGGCCAAGGGGCGCACTTCGGCTGATCAGATCACTTATTCAGAGCGCGGCAATCTGCAGGGCGCACAGTTTTTCGCGACCGCAGGCCATGTCTATGAGCTGGCAAAGAAAGCCGGCTTGGGACGCGAAATTCCCACCGAATGGTTTTTGCAGGACATCCGGGACTGAGGAGTGGGATGTGCCGCCCAAACTAGCAACACATTGTGTCATCCCGGGCCCGCGCGGCCTTGCCGCGCAGAATGAATAATTGGCGTGCGACGCACGCCGGCGCGATAGCGCGAGACCCGGGACCCACGGGAATACATCCTCATTGGAAGAGTTAGCCCGGCTCTGAACGCATGATTGTCAGCGTCCGGGCGCGACCACGCAGTGGGTCCCGGATAGCCCTTAAGGCTTCCGGGATGACAAGTTTTAGAGGGCGGGGTGTCGTTCCTTACCTCCCCAACGCGCGGAGGTTGGGATTGCGCACCGCGCGCCCCTCACCAATAGGCGATCATGCGCCCCGCGGTGATGACTGTGATCCAGCAGCCGAGCGAGAGCGCGCCGCCCAATGCAAGGCGCATACGTCCAGCCCTAGAGGCCTCGGCGTTTTCGATTGCCCTCCAGCTTGCCGACCAATGAAGCGCCGCGATATTTGCAATGCCCAAAACAAGCGCGCTTAGTTTTAGATAGAGAAACGGATTGTAGTAATATTCCGTTGCCTGAACGCTAAAGAGCGTGATCCCGGATAGGAGCGCCAAGATCAAACCAAATGCCGCATTGGCCAGAACTGGTTTGGCCAGCAAATTTATCTGAATCGATTTCCAAAAACCAAGAAGGCGTAGATCGAGAAGCGCAATCGCGCCGAACAAAAGCGCGATACCGAAGACATGAAATAAATTTACAATACCGTAAGTATAGGGACCGGAATTGCGCACGAAATCCGCAAGCGCGGAGGCTTCAAGCCACCCCAACCAATCCAGCAATTAATAATTCCCCAAAAGACGTTCAGTCGCGTTCCGGATAAAGATCATATGTGGCGTCGCCTACCACAAGCCGCTCGGTCTTCATTTCCAGCCGGCCCGCATCGTCCTGCCATCTATGGCCGCGCGCGGTAACTTCCATCCCGACTTGGACAATATCGTTATGCAGCCCGGCGCGATTATTGCGTCCCGGAGGGGCAAGAACGACGTCCCAAAGCTCGCCATCGACGCGCAATGTCAGCTGACCATGCGGTCCGCCCATACTTGCCTCTTCGACCGTACCGGTTAGTTCGAACGCGTCATTGCCATACCAGCCCCAACCGTGATGCGCCTGCGCCGGAGCGGCGAGTCCCATGAGCGCTGCCAAGCTTGCACCCGCTACAACTATCCCAAGCCTCTTCATTTCACACCTCATTGTGACGACCACATATTGAGAATGCGTCTAGCGCAGAAATGTTGCAACTGCAAAACCAATAGAGAAAACTCAATTAAATCAACTTATTGCGATCTTGAGAGGTCTTCGACCCCGATCGTTTTTTGGGATATCCGGGCGGGCTGTAAAACAATAGGTCTCTAGGAGCACGAGAAGACCAATCGCGAAGAGGGCCGAGCATGCCATATGATCCAGGACTGGCCGAGCGTCTCCACAGCGTCGTCGCGCGCAAAAGGGCGATTACGGAAAAGAAAATGTTCGGCGGCATTGGTTGGATGTTGAATGGCAATATGTGCGTTGGCGTCTACAAGGATTTTCTTATTATTCGAGTAGAAGAGAAAAAAGCCAACGCCTTGTCGGAAGAAGATGGCGTTGGCCCGATGGATATCACCGGCAGACCGATGAAGGGTTGGTTGAAGGTGGCGCCTGACGGCTATGAGGATGATGCGGCATTGAAGCTTTATACAAAGGCGGCGATCGATTTTGTTAAAACGCTTCCAGCAAAAGAGTAGCGCGATCTCGCGAGGAATTGCCGCGGCGACGCTTTGCTTATTCTTGGGCGCGAACGCTTTCGCGCAAGAAGTGCAAACTGTTGCTTCTTCAATCGACCCGGCAATCGACCCCGCAATCGATTTAGAACTGGTTGCCGAAGCGCTCGCAGGTGCCGAGAAGCTGGATCGCCTTCACGCCCTTATTGTCGCTTATGAAGGCCGGGTGATTGTGGAGCGCGTTTTTCGTGGCCCCAATCTCAATCAGCCCGTCAATATAAAGTCGGCGTCCAAGACCATCATTTCCGCCTTGGTCGGCATCGCGATCGAAAAGGGTGTCGTCGACGGCACGGATGCGACGATCCTTCCGCTTCTTCAAGCGCGCGCACCCGCCGAGCTTGATCCGCGCGTGGCTGACATCACCATCGATCATTTGCTGACCATGCGCGCCGGGCTGGAGCGGACATCGGGTCAATATTACGGCCCATGGGTGGTTAGTCCGAACTGGGTGCGCTACGCGATGTCACGTCCCTTCGTAGATAGGCCGGGCGGCGGATGGCTTTATTCGACCGGCAACACGCACATGCTTTCGGCGATCCTGACGGACGCCTCGCAGCAAAGCACATTGGCGCTTGCCCGTGATTGGCTCGGCGAGCCGCTCGAATTCGATGTTCCGCCATGGACCCGCGACCCGCAGGGAACCTATTTTGGCGGCAACGAAATGGGGCTCTCGCCACGTGCATTGTTGGCTTTCGGGGAAATGTACCGCAATGGCGGGGTGTCGGCCGACGGCGAACAGGTGGTTCCCGCCGCATGGGTAAAGGCTTCCTGGGCTCCCAAAACCTTCGGCCGCGGCGGACAATTATATGGCTATGGCTGGTTCATCAGCCAGGTTGAGGGCCATCCAATATATTTTGCCTGGGGCTTTGGCGGGCAAATGCTTTATGTCGCCCCGACATTACATCTCACTGTCGTAGCCACGTCGGATTTCATGACCCGTTCGGTGCAGGACGGCTATCGCTGTTCGCTTCATGGACTGATCAGCCAGGGCTTTGCCCCCGCAATTATTCGCGGCGGCCCAAAAGTTTTGAAAACGCCTATGGCGGCGCGCAGTTGGATGTATCCCAATCTCGGCGGGCGGCGCTGCGTCGGCGGATGGTTTGAGGCGGACTTGCCGGGATAGTGGAGATTGAGCGCGAAGGCGTGCAGCGTTTTCCAAATCAATCTACGAATTGCGATTCGATATTGTTCCGCACCGCATCGCCAAGCGCGCGGATCGTGGCGCTATTGTCGAGAGCATTCATCTCGACGGCATCGGCGTTGAGCTTTAAATGCGCAAAGATCGTGCGCGCGCCGTCAAGCGTGTCCTCGTCAATGGGTCTTAATGCGCGGCCTTCTTCGGCCACCGCCGGAATGATCGTGAGACTCACCGATTCCAAAACATTTCCCCCAATAGCGAAAAAGCGCATCGTAGCCGCATCGACCTTCACCACAATGTCGCAATGCAGCGGAGCAAATCTCCCCGTTTCCGGACGCCTATCGGCAAGCGATCGGTAATCTGCATTTCCGCGTGCATTGCAAAGAAGATCGCCGGGTTCAATCTCTTCCTCGCCCGCATCGTAAGCCGTAAAGGCGGCCTCGGGCGCCTGTCCATCGCGCGCGCGAATGGCTTGATCGATATAAACCTGATGCGCCACCGAGCGCTCGAACTGCGCCATGTCGCCGAGCCCCGCCTCGCACATGACCCAAGAAATAAAAGCTGCAGACCACGGACGCCGCCAGGCCACGGAATCACGCCCTGAGGCATTCCAGGCCCGGTTCTGTGCCGCGATGGCGCCGGGGCCATTGGGCGCGGCCGACCAATAGCCGGCGATGGTGGGAGCAAGTTCTTCGTCGCCGTCGAATTCTCCAAGCCGCAAATATTGCCGCGCCACACGCGGGGCCGCTATGTCGGGATTAACGGTGTCGGGAACAATTCCGTCGGGCAAAAAGCGCGTGTCGATCTTGGTCGTATCGATGGTCTGGAAACCGAAATAGGCCCATTCCTGCGTTGCGATATCGACGATCCGCCGCCGCGCCCAATGGGTGGGGCCAATGCGGCAGGCGTCCTGGATGGCGCGCATCTCGCCCCGCTCGCCGGCAATTCGTGTCGATGGCGCGATGACGTCGAAAG
Source organism: Micropepsaceae bacterium (assembly GCA_965247505.1). Classification (GTDB taxonomy): domain Bacteria; phylum Pseudomonadota; class Alphaproteobacteria; order Micropepsales; family Micropepsaceae; genus CAIYRG01. The sequence goes on from OZ252020.1 coordinate 2,046,192, forward strand.
TCTCGCGTGCGACCCGGTTCAGTCGCTCCTGTGCGCCGAGCGGCGTTGCGTCCAAAGAGATCGCGCCCGCAAACAAGATGCTTGCGATCGATATGGAAAGCTTAGCCATGGGCGGCGAAAGTCTCATCGGGCACTCTTTTATCGCGCAAGCGGTTCCAAACGCCAGCGATGAGACGGAGGCATTGCTCGCAAAACCTTATGCGCTCTGTGGCGCAACCACATTTTCCAGCGAATTGGATACGATCCTCGCACCAAGCTCCATTGCCGTTTTCAGAAGCGCCAGGGTGATAACCATGTAAAGGGGATCGCCGAGCGCGAAGGTGACATAGCCGCCAAAAAGAATGGTGAGGTGAACGACGACGGTCCTGCCATAGGGTGTCGCCATGATTTCGTTCGGATATTCATGCCGCCAGCGGCCCGGCAAGAGCCAATACGCAATAAAGAGATAAAGCTGAAAGGCGATGATGAGAGCAAGATTGGTGAGGACGACTGCATTGCCGAACAATGGGTCCGTGGCCAGGCTGGAGAAAAACCCTTGGCTGGTGGCAAGCCGGTTATCGCTTGCAATGCCCCAGATGAGAACGCCATGGACCAGGCTGAACATGCCATAGTGAAAACAAAAGAAGCCGGTATAGAAAAGCGTTGGCAGAATTTGCCACGGCCCCTTGTTGATCCCGGCAATCAGCATCTTAAAAAAGGTGAAGACGCCCACAATGACGTTCTCCGCCCAGTAGATGAGCAGCAGGAGCAGCGCGCTCCAGCCGAACAGCGCGACGCATGCTACCGGCAAGAGGTTGATCGCCAGCAAGGGTATGGTTCTTTGCATCACTCCGCCCAGAAAATCTCTGTCCACTTTAGGCGGCCGGCCTTAAAGAACGGTTTTAGCGGCGTAGCACATGTCGAAAAACCCAATAAAATACGCGCTAATAGGTGATTCTCAAAACCGGTAGCGAGGCGCTCGAAGCATGCAAATCGATAGCGGCGCAATGACATAAGCGAATCGAAATGAGCGAAATAGAATGAACTCTGTGGCCATCGTGATTTTCCCGGCTGGTCCAAGTCATGCTGAGGCCGCCCAAGTGCAGCATGAATGTCCCGGCTGCGCGCTCAAGCGCCATGATGCAGATGCCATTCATTGCAAGCATTGCGGCCGGGTTATCCATATCGAGACCGAGGGAATTACTTAGAAAAGCTGTGGCGGTTGCCCGTCATCTCTCCCGGTCATAAAGTGCAGCCATAGCGTATTAGGCCAATCTAATTCGGGGCAGAACATGGCATCGACGCGTTTCGATCACCACAAATTAAGCGGCCGTATTTTGGCTGCCCTTGGCCTTGGTTTGGCTTTTGGGCTCGTGCTGAATGCCGGTATTGCCGATCAGCCTTGGGTCCAGCTTTGGCTCCTCGACGGGCTCTTTCATGTGGTGGGGGAGGCCTTTGTGCGCTTTCTCAGCATGCTTATTGTCCCGATAGTGTTCGTCTCGTTGGTGGTTGGGGTGTCCTCGCTCAGCAACCCCAAAAGTCTCGGGCGTATCAGCGGCATGGCCATTGGGCTTTATATGGTGACGACCGCCATTGCCGTGATATTGGCGTTGAGCGCGGCTCTGATTTTTCAGCCCGGTGTCGGCGCCAATCCGGGTGCGGCGGTGGCCAGCGAGATCGCAGCGGCGCCGTCTTTCACACAAGTTTTGATAGATATTGTTCCGCGCAACCCCGTTGAGGCGATGGCACAGGGCAATATGCTGCCGCTGATTGTTTTCTCTGTTCTGTTGGGACTTGCCATTGCGTTTTCGGGCGAACAGGGAAAGCGTATCGCGGCGCTCTTCACCGACCTCAACACGGTCATCATGCGGCTTGTCGGGATTGTGATGACCCTCGCGCCTTATGGCGTCTTTGCGTTGGTCGCCAATATGGCGGCGACGACGGGATGGGGCGCCTTCGCGGGCGTATTAAAATATGTCGTTCTGGTCTTTATCGTATTGATGATTCAAGCCTTGGTCGTTTATCCCCTGCTGCTGCGTACGCTTTCCGGTCTGAACCCGGCCGTTTTTCTTCGCAAGATGCGCGACGCGCTCACCTTTGCCTTCTCGACGGCATCCAGCGGCGCAACCATTCCCGTCACCTTGCGCGCGTTGCAAGAACGCGTGGGCGTGAGCAACAAGATCTCGTCTTTCACCATCCCGTTGGGTGCGACAATCAATATGGACGGCACTGCGATCATGCAGGGTCTGGCAACCGGATTTATCGCGCAATATTACGGTATCGATCTTTCCATGTCGCAATATCTGATGGTGGTCATGATGGTCATCGTGGCCTCCGTTGGCGCGGCCGGCGTTCCAGGTGTCGGGCTTATCCTTCTTGCGGGCGTGCTGACGCAAGTGGGACTTCCGGTGGAAGGCATTGCCTTGATCCTCGGTGTCGACCGGATATTGGATATGACGCGTACGGCAGTGAATGTGTGCGGCGACGGCGTCGTCACAACCATTGTCGCGCGCGCCGAAAACGAATTCGATGAATCGATTTTCAACGACCCGGACGCGGGCGGCCAAATGGCGTCGGCACCGGCTTAAACATTCATGCGGATAGTTGGAATTTTGGCTCTAGTTGTTGCAGCAAACTTTGCTGCCATGAGCGCGAATGCTGCCGATGATCTGGCGGCGGGTGATTTGGAGTCCGTGCGCGCCGAGCTTGCACCGAGCGGCACTATGCGCGTTGCCATCGGAATCGGGCCTGCGCCCAGTGGTTTCTATGGGATTGGAGACAGGCAAAGCGGCGAATATCGCGGCGTGACCATCGATCTTGCGAATGCAATGGGCGAGAAATTAGGCGTTCCGATATCGTTTATTGCCCATGATCGCTCCAGCGAAATTCAGATGAGCGCGGGCGATGACGTTTGGGATCTTACCTTTATGCCGGTCGACGATACGCGAAGGGCTATCGTCGATTTCGGCAGTCCCTATCATCTCTTGCAAAGCACTTATCTGGTTGCGCCTTCGTCCTCGATTATGAGCGTGGCCGAAGCGAACCACGAAGGTTTTCGTATCGCCGGCGTATCGGACACTGCGACCTTCCGTGCCTCCAATGCCGCCTCGCCGCTTGCCAGTCATATTGCGCTCGACGGTCCCGACGACGCGATAGCGCTCGTGCTGGCAGGCGGCGCCGAGGCGATTGCCTTGGGGCGCGAGTCTTTGCATGGGATTTTGGATAGGATCCCGGGGGGGGCGTATTTTGGACGATGCCTTTCTCAATTCGACCACTGCGGTTGCGGTCCCGAAGGGAAAGCCCGCGGCTTTGGCCTTCGTTACGTCCTTTGTCGAGGACGCCAAGGCATCGGGTTTTGTCCGGCAGTCCTTCGACCGCATGGGCCTGGAAAACTCAATTGTCGCACCATTGGGCATGATGCCGTAAAAGAAGATCAGTAGAGGCAGCGCGGGCTTGTTGGATTTGTGGCGTAACGCGTCGACAATTCGTTTTTGAAGAATTTTGTGATTTTGGGGAGAGATCAAATGCGTGTTTGGAAGCTGATACCGGCGATGGCGTTTTTGTTCTACGCGGCTGGCGCGTCGGCTCAGGGCTGGATCGAATATGTCAATACCGATGATCTTTTTGCGGTGAATTTTCCCGGCGAACCCCGGCTCGAGGAATTCCTCTATGTCTCGGAGTTTAAATCGCCCTTGCCTTCGCGGCGCTATATCGTGGTGGACGCCGTCGGGCGCTATCAGATGACCGTCATCGACATGCACACCACCGTGCGCCCGCAGGGCCGGCAAGGCGTTGAGCTACGTGGCGCGATGGCTTATGCCGCGACCGAGCTTCGTCAGACCGGCGAGGTCACCTATGATGCCTATAGCGAGATTCAGGTTATCCCCGGTCACCAATTGCAAATCACGCTACCTGATGGCCGCCGCAATTTCGTTCAGATGCATTATCACGATCATCGTCTTTACGTCGCCGAAGCTATAGTCCCGGGCAACATGCCGCCGCCGGCGCATTTCCAAGCCTCGGTTTCGATCGTCGATGGGCAAGGCGGCGCGGTTCGCTATACCGGTGAGGGCACTTTTTCATTTCCCGATGGGCGACCTGTGCTCAGCATCGGTGGCGAAATCGTGACCACCGAAGCTGATGCGCTGGATATCATCAATTCGGGTGCCGCGGTCGGCGGCCAGGAGTTTTAGAAAAGAGCGCTACTTGCCGCTGCCATAGGGCCGGGTAATGACTTCGAGAAAATGACCGTCGGGGTCCTCGAAATACAATCCCCGTCCGCCATCGTTTTGGTTGATCTTTTGCGCGCCGCGTTTGCCTGGATCGGCCCAATAAGAAACGTTTCGCTCGGTGATGCGCTGGAACACCTGATCGAATTCTGCTTCGCTGATCAGAAACGCATAATGCTGCGAGGCGATCTCGTCGTCACTTTCGCCAAAATCCAGTGAGACGCCGTTAGAAGTCTCGATCACCAGAAAATGACCAAAGGGCTTCGGGCTGCCAAGCCCGAGAATCTCGGCGAAGAATTGCGCCGATTTTTTCTGGTCACGGCACCAGACGATAGTGTGGTTCAGTTCTACGCTCATATCGCATCTCGCAAAACAAAATCGTTGGCGATAATTCCGCTTAAAAATCCGGCGTTGAGTCCATCGGCATCCCGACCTCGCTGCCGCCCGGGAAGCGGTTATTCTCGGCGCAGTTGATTTCGATATAGGGCAGTCCCGTCGCCGCATATCCGGCGGTTGCGGACCACGGCGTTGTGAAGGCGCCGGGGTCTTCCACGGTGAAATCGACATGCAAAGTCTCGCCGCCGTCGCGAAGCGAATAGCGCTCAACGACATGCATCTTGTCGGTGTGTGGCGTGCTGTAAATATCGACCGGCGCCTTGTCGTTAAAGCCGATTGTGTCGACGACCAGCGCATCACCCTCCCAATGTCCGATGGAATGGCCGTGATAACTCGGCGTTAAATCCTCGGGATGTTTTTGGTTCATATAGATCATGCGTGCACGCATCCCCCACATGTAAGTGATCGCCACGACATCTTCGGTCGGCATCACATGGATGACGCCGTTGAGTTGCATGATGTGGGGCACACCCAAAGGGTGGCAGCTTTCTTTAGGCTCTGCCTGAAAGACATAATTGATGTCGTTTTCGACGCGCTGGCGGATCACTTCGGCGGCCCAAGGCTGCAAGATGGGAGAGTTGTAGTCGCCGCGCCAGCCGATATCGCCACGCCGCACTTCCGTACCCATGATGGGCCCGGGCCCGGTTTCGGGCTGACCAAAGGGCGTTGTCGCGGTCAAACCATTATCCCAAATGCCGGCAATGGTTTCGTGTGATCCCGCCTGCGCCAAAGCGGAAGTGCTCGCGCATAAAGTCATAACAACCAATCCGATTTGTTCGATGCGCATGTGCCGCTTTGTCCGATCCTTAGTCGGGGATGCCCAACTCCATAAATCTAGCGAATTACACTTAAAATGAAACGCCATTGAAGGCGAGCATTAGCTTGCCGGCCCAACCCCTCGATGCAACACACGCGTTAAATCGTTGTGCCGGAGTCCAAAACCCCAGCGTCTTGCGGGGCCGTCGGTTGAGCCGGCAGGATTTAACAGGCCTTGAGATTGAATTTCGGGATTGCAATCAGTTAGCCAGGCCTACTCTCCAATGTTCTGAGTCCAGTTCGTGACGCGTGAGAGCGATGCGTTGTTAACGTCCTCATCACCTTTCAAGGCGTTGATTGGAAATCGTCCGTTAATTCCTGTGCTGCGCCGAGCCGTGCAGGAACTATCTCGGTTAGGGCGGTAACGCTGTATTCTCCGCAACGACGAGGCACAGAAGCTATCTCCCTGAGCGATGTCGGCAGATCAAAGAAATATCGCGGTTCGACCCCTACTTTTCTGTGTCAAAATCAACTATAAATCCGTGATGACTGGTATAAAACTCGCTAGATATCTTATCGGCATTTCTTGTGCCGTTGGCATCCTTTCGGTTGACTCCGTCGCCTTTTCCCAACCCGCGAACCAGGTCGCGCCGCATCCAGAACAGCAATGGTCCATCGTGCAGAGCTACTGCGTCGGTTGCCACAACACCATCGTTCGCGCCGGCGACATCATGTTCGACCAGCTCACCGCAGATTCCGTGCCCGAACACCCTGAGATTTTCGAGACCGCTGTGCGCAAATTGCGGGGGCGCCTGATGCCGCCACCAGGCAATCCCCAGCCCTCGCAGCAGGAAATCGATTCGCTGGTTAGCTGGCTCGAGAGCTCCCTCGACGAGAACAGCGAAGCGCCCGTGGCGGGCCACGTCCCCGTCCAGCGCATGAACCGAAACGAGTATGCCAATGCCGTGAAGGATCTCTTGGCTGTGGAGATCGATCCCGAGGAGCACCTGCCGGCCGAGATCGAGGTCGAAGGCTTCAACAACATCGCAGCGGCGTTGAGCGTGTCACCCGCCTTCCTGGAGCAGTATGTCAGTGCCGCGCGAACGGTCTCGCGCATGGCGGTAGGCGAGCCGGTGCCGCAGGTCGCAAGCGTCTCTTTCCCGCCACCTGGCGGCGACCAGGAAGGCTATGTGGACGGCATGCCGCTCGGCACGCGGGGCGGCACCAGGTTCGAGCACATTTTCCCGGCGGACGGTGAGTACCGCATCACTATCACGGACCTTGATTTCGGGCTCTACCCACGGGGGATTGAGAACGAGACTACGGTGATTGTGCTGATCGATCGCGCTGAAGTCTTCCGCGAAAAGATCGGCGGCGAAGCAGATCGCGCGTTCCTGGATAATTTCCCGGGCGGCGGTGCACCGGCGGGAGCGGAGCTCATGAAGCGCTTCGCCAACATCCCCGTGCAGGTGACGGCCGGTGTCCGCGAAGTCGTCGTGACTTTCATCGAGCGCTCCCGGGTGGCAACCGACGACCCGATTGCCGGCGGTTCCCAGTATCCCAATTGGGCTTTCGTCGGGTATTTGCGTCTACCGCGCTTGATTGGGCCCATCGAGGTCGTGGGGCCGTACGCGGCGACAAGCCCCACCCGCACACCCGGTCGGGAGAAGATATTCATCTGTGAGCCTGAGGTCCCCGAGGATGAGCGCGCCTGCGCCGAGCGCATCACAGCGGATTTCGCCCGGCGTGCCTTCCGCCGGCCCGTCACTGCGGAAGATGTCGACCGGCTGATGGCCTTCTACGCCGCGGGCTATGAAGGACCCAACGGATTCGACGCCGAGATCGAACTGATGGTCACCGCAGTGCTAGTGAGCCCGGATTTTCTCTATCGTGGAATCGCCCCACCGCAGGATACACAAGACGCAAAATTCCATGCGCTGAGCGATCTGGAGCTGGCCTCGCGCTTGTCTTTCTTCTTGTGGAGCCAGGGCCCCGACGATGAGCTACTCGGGCTCGCAAACGCGGGCGAGCTGCGACGTCCCGAAGTGCTGGACGCCCAGGTGCAGCGTATGTTGGCCGCTCCGCAGGCCGAGACGCTGGCGACTAATTTCGCGCTCCGCTGGCTCAACCTCGATGAGATCGACCGCTTCGAGTGGGATCGGCGACTCTTCCCCGAATTCAGCCGCGAGCTGCGCGAGGATTTCGCGACCGAGATCGAGCTCTTCCTGCGCAGCATCTTGCTTGAAGACAAGAACGTGCAGGAGCTGTTAACGGCCGAGCATACCTTCCTCAATGAAAGGCTGGCGCAGCACTACGGCATCACATCGGTGCGCGGTGCGCAGTTCCGGCGTGTAATCCTCGAGGACGAGGCCCGCCACGGGCTCCTCGGCAAGGGTGCCGTGCTGTTGGCCACGTCATATGGCAACCGGACTTCGCCGGTGTTGCGCGGCGCCTGGGTGCTCGACAAGCTCGTCGGCACGCCGCCGTCGCCGCCGCCGCCAGACGTGGAGACGGATCTGACCACGCCGGAGGGCGAGCAGCCGAAGACCATTCGTGCGATGCTCGAGGAGCATCGCAGTAATCCGAGCTGTAACATGTGCCACGGCGTGATCGATCCCAACGGGCTGGCGCTGGAGAACTTCACCGTCACCGGCCAGTGGCGCGACGTCGATTGGCTCGCCGATGCGCCCATCGACGCGAGCGCGGTCATGGCCGACGGTAGTGCGATCGAGGGACCGGCGGAGCTGCGCCAAGCCCTGCTGCGCCGCCCCGACCAGTTCGTCCAGGCGCTGACGGAGAAGCTGATGATGTACGCGCTTGGCCGGGAGATCGAATATCATGACATGCCGCAGGTCCGGACGATCGTGCGCGCAGCGGCCGAGGATGATTACCGGTTATCGTCGATCGTGGCAGGAATTGTATCGAGCGATGCATTCCGCATGCAGGCGTTGGAGGAGTAAAGACTATGTATCTGACCAAAAAGCATCTTTCTCGCAGGACCTTGCTCAAGGGCGTGGGCGTGTCCGTCGGGCTGCCATTGCTCGATGCGATGATCCCGGCCTCCACCGCGCTCGCGCAGACCGCCGCCGCACGGAAGCTGCGGGTAGGATTCTTCTACATTCCCCACGGCGCGATCCTGTGGAACACGGCCCATGGGCCGGAGATGGATGCCTGGACCCCGAGCGGCGCGGGCGCGGATTTCAAACTCAGCCCGATTCTCGAGCCGCTTGAGGACTACAAGCACCTCATAACTTCGATCGCCAATCTCGAGAACAAGGCCAGCGTCGACTCCGTGCACAACTACAACCCGGCGACCTGGCTCAGCGGTGTCAAGCCCGATCTCGAAGCGCCCGGTCCCAGCATGTCGGCGACGATCGACCAGATCATTGCCGGCCACATCGGCCAGGAGACTGCGCTGCCGTCGATGGAAGTCTGCTCGGAGGGTGACATCCAGGCAGTCGCGTGCGCCGCCGGGTATGGCTGCCTCTACAGCTCCACGCTGTCGTACCAGAATGCAAACTCGCCCCTGCCGATGGAGGTCAACCCGCGCAAGGTATTCGAACAATTGTTCGGTGAAGGCTCCACAGCGGAAGAGCGCGAGGCCATCGTCAGGCAGAAACGGAGCATACTCGATCTCATCGCCGAGCGTACCCGGGCGCTGCAAATCGAGCTGGGTCCGGGCGACAAATTGCTTCTGGACGGCTATTTGGACACGGTGCGAGAGATCGAACGGCGCGTCGAGCTTGCGCAGAACCGTGATCTCTCGGGCGTGGAGGCGCCCGAGACGCCGCTGGGCGAGCAAGATTCGTTCGACGAGCAGGTGCGGTTGATGTTCGATTTGATCGCGATTGCCTATCAGGCCGATCTCACGCGCGTGGCCTCCTACATCATGGTCGGCGAAGGCACGAACCGGACCTATAATCACATCGGCGTGCCGGACTCCTTCCATCCGCTGTCACATCACGCCGATCGTCTCGATCGGATCCAAAAGCTAGTCAAAATCCAGCGCTATCACGTGGAGCGGTTCGCGTATTTCGTCGCGAAGCTCGCCAATATACAAGACGGCGAAGGCACGCTGCTGGACAACTCCATGTTGCTCTACGGCTCCAACATGGCCAACAGCAATTTGCACGGCAATTATCCGCTGCCGAACATCCTGGTCGGCGGCGGCGCCGGCGTGCTCAATGGGGGACGGCAGATCGAGCTGCCCGAACGCACGACGGTTTCGAATCTGCACCTCACATTGCTTAACAAGACGGGCATGGAGATGGAGAGCTTCGGGGACAGCACCGGCGAGATCGCCGGAGTCTAAGCGCGCGGATCAGTGACCATGAACCGCAGGGCAATAGTGAAAGGTGCGATAGGCGGCGTCGTGGGTCTGACCCTAGCGCCCTTCTCGCGCTACGCTTTCTCCCAAGAAAGCCTCGCCATCGTCCCGGTGAGCGACGGTTTCGTCATGCTCACCGGCGCCGGGGGCAATATCCTGGTGCGGACAGCGAGCGTCGGTCAGGTGCTGGTGGACAGCGGGGCCGCTGATTTCACCGGCGCGGTGCTTGCGCGCCTGGGCGAGCTTCCGGGCGCAGGCCGGGTTGAGACTGTGTTCAACACGCACTGGCACCTCGAGCAGGTCGGCGGGAACCTGGCCCTCGGGCAGTCGGGGGCAACGATCATCGCTCACGAGAAGACTAAGGCGCATCTGGCGACGGATTATTACCTGCGGGACGAGGACCGGTACCAAAAAGCGCTGCCCGCGGAGGCTCACCCGACCGAGACCTTTTTCGCCAGCGGCGAGACCCTCATCGGCGGCGAGCGGGTCGAGTACGGCCATTTGCTCGAGGCCCACACCGATGCTGACATCTATGTATTCTTCCGTGACGCGAATGTGCTGGCCGTGGGCGATGCTGTCTCGCCGCTTAAGGATCCGATGCTCGACTGGTTCGGCGGCGGTTGGCTGGGCGGGCGCGCCGATGCACAGGCAAAACTCATGGAGCTCGTTGATGAGCAAACGCGGATCGTGCCCAGCTACGGCCCGGTGGTTGGCCGCGCCGAGCTGCAGGCCGAGGCTGACATGTCGCGTTTGCTCTATGATCGCATGCTCGAGCTCTACAAGAGGGGGATGAGCGCACAAGACATGCTCGATGCGGGACTCTTGGAGGGGCTATATCGGACCTTCGATGACCCGTCCCGCTTCGCTTATGACGCCCATAAGGGCTATTGGGCGCATCACAATTCCCTTGGAGGGGACGTGCTCTGATGAATATCGCTAGAAAGCGCGCCGTTGTCGCAACTGTTTTGTGGCTCGCAGCGGCCGGCACGGCTGCTGCTGCCGCCGCCGATGGCTCACTCGCCGGTCTGATCCAGGCCGGTGATCGCGCCGCCGCGCTTGAGATGATCAATGCGGGCGCCGACGTGAACGCAGCCCAGGGAGACGGTACCACGCCGCTGCATTGGGCAATCTACAAGATCGACGTGGACCTTAGCCGTGCGCTGCTCGAGCGCGGGGCGCAGCCAGATGTCATCAATAATTACGGCTCGAGCCCTTTAGCGGAGGCTGTGAAGATTGCCGATGCCGGCCTGGTCGAATTGCTGCTCGATGCGGGTTCCGACGTGGAGGTGCCGAACCAAGAGGGCCAAACGGCCTTGATGTTGGCTGCGCGCGCAGGCTCATTGGACGTCGCCGAGCTGCTGGTGCGCCACGGCGCCGATGTCAATGCACGAGAGGCATGGCGCGGCCAGACGGCGCTGATCTGGGCGGCGGCCACGGGCTCAGTCGAGATGACGCGATTTCTCATCGATCACGGCGCGGATGTGAACACCCCCGCGCTGTCGACCGACTGGCCGACCCAGACCACCGGCGAGCCGCGCAACCAATATCGTCCCACCGGCGGCTTGACACCGTTGCTCTATGCGGCGCGCTCGGGATGCAAGGACTGCGTGGCAGCGCTTCTGGACGCGGGCGCGGACCCCAACCGGCCGAATCCCGACGGCGTGACGCCGCTGATCGTGGCTATGGACAATTTTGCCTTCGACACGGCAAGACTCCTGTTCGAACGCGGCGCCAATCCGCATGTCTGGGATTGGTGGGGTCGTACCGCACTGTACACGACGATCGATATGAACACTTACAGTCTGGATGCCTACGCCGAACACACCGGGCCGCCCATCGTGACGGAGGAGACCACCGCGCTCGAGCTCGCACGACTGTTTCTGGACGCTGGCGTCAACCCCAATCCTCAGTTGAACATGCACCGGCCCTCTCGCGGCGGCAACGCCGGCCGCTTCGCTGACGAGATCATGACCACCGGCGCCACGCCAATGCTGCGCGCTGCCGGGTCGCAAGACGTGGAGGCCGTGCGGCTGTTGATGGAATACGGAGGACGGATCGACGTGCCCAATGTGATGGGTGTGACGCCGCTGATGGCGGCCGCTGGGCTAGGCATGGAACCCAGCCCACGCTTCAATCCCGACGCCATTGATGTGGAGGATCGGTCGATCGCGACGCTCGAAATGCTGTTGGCGGAAGGCGGCGACGTGAATACCCGGATCACCGACGTCAAGAGCTATACCGCGCGCATGGGACGCGGCAGCTCGCTGCAGGATATGGGCGGTCACAGCGCAATATACGGCGCGGTGCAATGGGCTTGGCCCCGCGTGGTCGAGTATCTGATCGATCATGGCGCGCAAGTGGACATCGTGGACGATCTCGGCGCGTCGCCGCTCGACGCGGCTTTGGGGCGGGCCGTCTTCGACGACAGTCGGCCCTCCGATGAGGTCGCCGAGATACTTCAGACGGCAATCGACCTGTAGAATGGTGGATTAGCGGTAAGTCTTGTGCCTGCAGAAGGTGAAGGCCTGAGAAACGCTGCCGCGCCATCCGGGGGTCAAACCGGGGGTCGAAATCCAGAATTCAGAAATTATTGTTAGAGTTCAACATTTAGTGGCGGAGACGGAGGGATTCGAACCCTCGATACGGCTTCACACCGTATAACGGTTTAGCAAACCGTCGCCTTCAGCCACTCGGCCACGTCTCCGCATTTCATTGCCGACAGCACTAAGGCTGAAGGCATTTTCTTCATTGCCCGTTCGCTTAAGCTCACGGGCGGGCAGCCACTCGGTCACGTCTCCGCATTTCATTGCTGACAGCTTTATGGCTGAAGGCATATTTTAAATTGCCCGTTCGCTTCGGCTCAAGGGCGGGCAGCCACTCGGCCAATCCTCCGTATTTCATTGCCTGTCCGCTGCCGCCCATAGGTAGGCAGCCTCACGGCTAATACCTATACGCCATTTCAGCGCCTGACTTTTGCACATTTTTCTGCACGACATGCAAGGCACTTATTGTGTTTCAGCGACACGCCAAAACGCGCGGCCGTATCGCGTGCGCCGCGAGTCCGCTACCTCGCTTAAAAAAACACCGCAAACGCACAGATGATCGCAGGTTTCTCTCCTCCCGATCTTGTGCCGTTGCGTTGGCCCAATGGCATCTAAATTGCTCTCGAAACTGGCGCCTGACGCGGCATTTTTTCCGCCTTCGAGCATGCTGCCGTTTTTCCTTGGTCTCCCTGCATTTTGGCTGAGTAGGCGCTAAAATGCCCGGTTTTCCTGGCTTTTTCGATCGCATTTTGTCTGGGTTTTGCCTTGCAGCCCGGGCCCATGAGGCGCAGGATAAGGGCGATATACGGGGCTAAGAATTGGCCCTACAGCGATGGCGGCCGATTATTCGGCGCGGTGCGGGCCACGCCTCGTTTAAGGGAAGGAGGCTGGGCCATGTTTGTGTCCCAAATACTGAGCATCAAAGGCCGTGATGTCATCGACGTGAAGCGCGATGTAACGCTTGCGGAGGCATCGGACGTTTTAACCCGCCATAATATCGGCGCGGTCCTCATTCTGGATAGCAGCGGCGCGCCGGTGGGAATACTTTCCGAACGCGATATTGTTCGCGCGATTGCAAAGCGCGGGCCGGAAATTCTCTCGGTCAAAGTCGAACAATGCATGACCTCGCCGGTCGCATCTTGTGAGGAAGGCGACGCGATCGAAGATGTTGCGGAATTAATGACGCGCAGGCGTTTTCGTCACTTGCCCGTTGTCGAAAAGGGCCGCGTGATCGGACTTGTGTCAATTGGCGATGTCGTGAAGTCGCGGATCGAAGAAGCGGTGCGCGAAGCCGACGCGTTGAAAGAATACATCGCCGCGGGCAATTAATCTGTACAAAGAGTAACTAGATTAAAATGACGCGCGCATATGCGCGCGCCGATTTAGCGGCGGATTGGCATCGCCGCTTTATTGGTCTGATGAGCGCGCTCGAATAAAAAATATCGCGTCGTATCCAAAGAAAGTTTTACTCCTTCCACTGCACCAAATTTCGAGCCCCCCAAAGCCGCCCGCCCAAGTTTGGGATCCATGCAGGGGGGCTTATGAGCACAAAACGCCGCGAAGGGGTTGCTCAGCTCCG